>NZ_CP125098.1:600000-2935000 GCF_030020805.1 Paenibacillus sp. RC67 | reverse complement strand
TTTGGTTTGGACTGTTTCATGAATAGCAGGCAATGGAATTTCCCTTTTAAATAGAGGAAATTGCTCAAAATTACCCTCATCCCCATTAAAATCAGCGACTTGTCGTTGTACTGCGATAACTTTTGAAATAGGATGATTATTATTGTTGTCACCAACTTGTATTATAGATGCTTCGGACAAATTGAACACTTTTACAAACTCAACAACTGACCATCGCTTCATGGATTTACCCTTCAGATGCAAGGGGGATAAGCTGATCGGTTGTAACCGACTCAGGCGGAGTATCGGTAATGGAGGAAAGAACGATCTGCTCCGTATCCCCGATCAATAGCACCGACGAAATGGATACCCCTATTACTCTTATCTCACCAACACATATCCCTTTGTTAACTACCTGAAAATTCATGATTCACTCACATCCTTTTGCGTCATTTTTACGAAATAAAGATCGACTGCCTGTTGGATATCCGCTTTCGTTCTAAAAAGAACCGAATCCTTTATGGAATCCATCTGATCCAAGGTAGCCCCATTCTCCATCTCTTGAAGATAGTACATCATTCTTTCTTTCATCTGTTTGTTCAAATCATCCATTATCATTTTGCGATGCCAGGGATCTAGTGTGAATCCTGCTTTTTGTTGAATCTGATCCATTTGTTGAGGAACTTCTTTATGGAGATACTGGTGGAGATCTTTTTGGACGGACTCCTGCAATTCAGAAACCGGCATAATGGAATCCTTCTTATCTGGATCAGCACCCACTGCCATATCTTCTACCGATTGAGGAGTAATACCGATATTTAACGTGCCATCCAGCTTTTCTACTTTTAGTTGATCAAATTTATACTCAATCTTGTCGATATGAATTCGTCTTTGCTCCTTCAAGGTGTTTAATTCCTGCTTAACCGAAAAAAGTGTTTTTTCCAATTCAGCCACTTTCTCGGATTGAGCCCGGATATAATGATGCAAGTTTTGAAAGTATTGGTTCCACTCCTGCCAATCATATATCATTGTCAACACCCCCACCCTCAGTGTATGCACAAGATGGAGATGGGTGTTAGCCCATTTATCTGGGACTAGGTAACGGAATAAGCGATGGGGTCGCTCCAGCTTCTACCTGTTGTGGTACCGCCTCCTTGTTAAACCCTCCAGTATTATACTGGTTGGATAACGGCTTGATCATCCCTGCACTGCCAATCTGAAGTATGGATGAGTTTGTCACATTATCAACTCGCAATTGATGGATGACAATATTTTGATTGACGATAAGATTCATTAAACGACCCCCTTATTTCCAGCCGTGATTTGATTGGAATCGGCAACATCATTGTCGTTTGTATTCGTATTGCTAATGGCATTATTGGTAACGGGGAAATCACCCGTGTTGAATGACCCTCCTCCAGCAAACGTTTTGGATGTGCTCTCAGGTGCTAGCTGAACGGCATCCCCAATCTGTACAATGGAGCCGTGGTCAATGGATAAAATTTTAATATTACCAACAATGGATGGCATAGGCGTACTCCTTTGTTCTTCATGCTACATAGTATGTTGTTATTCGCCTAGTGCTACATTGGAAGTGAAGGGAATCTTGTTGTGTATCACTATGACCAATGATGTCATATAATATGTTGAACTTATAGGCGGAAGGAGGACATTCCAGATGAGCCGCAGCAACAACAACCAATCCCGTTGGGAAGCTATTGAATCCATTCTTGGGACGAAGCTGCCCAATTTGCAGTCCGATCAGCATTTGGAATTGTGGAAAGATACTTCATGGGTTGAAGAATATGTAAAAAATATTTTGGAAAAAAGCCTGCCCAAACGAGGTCAGATAAAAAGTCTTAGCAAAGAACCCTCTGAAATTTTTGAAACTCACCATTTTGTCATAATGAAAATGAATATGCCAGATAACGCAAATCCAATCGTCAAGATTAGAACTGATCAAGTTAAGATCGAAGGCCTTTCGGGTACTAATTCCCAAGTTGTGCGTCTCCCCTGCCATATCGATCCACGGCAAAGCAGAGCCTCTTATAAAGACGGAGTATTGCAAATAAAAATGAAAAAGAAAAAATTCAACAAATCATATCATGAAGTTCCTGTAAGATACCTGTAGCTCGTCGCGTTCGGCTAGCGGAGGGAGTATGCTCAATGTCTCAGATAATCATTGTTTTATCGGAGCGCAAGCTTCATTTACTACAAAATAACCGCGTTATCCACTCCTATCCCATTGGAATAGGAAAAGTATTGACCCAAACACCGGAAGGCATCTACACTATCGTTAATAAAGCTCCTAATCCGGGTGGACCGTTCGGTGCGTTTTGGATGGGCTTATCCCGCCCTCATTATGGCATTCACGGAACTAATGATCCTTCATCTATTGGTCATGAAGTATCTCACGGCTGTGTCCGTATGTACAACCAAGATGTTCTAGCTCTTGCGGCCATTGTTCCTATTGGTACCCGAGTTATCATTCGAAGATAATATTTTCCAATCGTACTGAGAAGTCATACGGGCTTCCTCCCTGAGCACTTATGGGCTTAAATCATCAATGGCTTGCCGATACATACCGGTCGGCAAAAAAAACCACCTTGCACCAAATTGCAAAGTGGTTTTATCTTGTTTTATTTGCCGGATTCAACCGTGATTTTGTCAGAAACGGTATCTCGAATAACTGACATAACCAGCTGCAGCAAGTAATTAATATCTTCCTGAGACTGGCGGAATTCATTAACAATTGGAATATTATCCAATTGATCCTGCAGTTCTTCAATCTCTTTTTCGATTTTCTCAACCATTTTTTTATTATCGAACGATTCGAAGGCTACAATTTCTTTTTGCTTTTTCTTAATCGCACTTATTAATACTTGAATTTGATCGTTGGAAGAAATTTGTTGTTCTGCTTTTTGAAAAAATTGTACTTCATTCGAGGTGGATATCAACCCTGCTAACTCCTTGGCTTTCTCAAGAATATCCTCGCGAACGATCATTTCCGTATTCGTATAACATTCCATTTGACTGCATTGCATATGATCATGATCATGATCGTGGTTATGATTATGTTGTCCCGACATAGCTGGTCACGCCCCTCAACATGTAAATTTGCTTATTATTGTGCTACAGCAGTCGGTACCCATTCCCCTTTAATATACCAGGTTTGAGCATCCGTAATTTGTACAGTTACGATTTTGCCGATTAATTCCTTTGGTCCTACCAAGTGAACCAGCTTGTTCGTACGCGTACGCCCGGCGAGCACTTCAGCATTATTTTTACTTTCACCTTCAACTAGAACATCCAGAAGCTGCCCCTTCATGCTTATATTGCTCTCTTTACTGAATTCAGCCAAAACAGCGTTTAAGCGATATAAACGTTCCTTCTTCACTTGCATAGGTACGTCATCAATCATGTCAGCAGCAGGAGTGCCCTCACGCGGTGAATAGATAAACGTATAGGCGCTGTCATACTTCACTTGCTTAACAAGCTCCATTGTTTCCTCAAACTGTTCATCCGTCTCGCCTGGAAACCCAACGATAATATCCGTCGTCAAGCTCGCATCCGGTATCGCTGTTTTGATTTTGTCCACCAGATTCAAGTAGTGCTCACGTGTATATTTTCGGCTCATGCGCTTCAGTATTTCATTGCTGCCCGATTGCACCGGTAAGTGAATTTGCTCTACCAGATTTCCTTTCTTGGCAAGCACTTCAATCAAATGATCATCAAAGTCCCGTGGATGAGATGTCGTAAAGCGCACGCGTGGGATATCAATCTTGGATATATCGTTCATTAAATCACCAAAGCGATATTCAATATCCTCAAAATCCTTACCATATGCATTGACGTTCTGCCCTAGCAGCATAATCTCTTGAAAGCCCTGTCTAGCTAGATCGCGAACCTCTGCCAGCACATCCTCTGGCCTGCGGCTCCGTTCCTTCCCGCGGGTATATGGAACTATGCAGTATGTACAGAACTTGTCACATCCATACATGATATTAACCCAGGCTTTGATGCCCTCGCGTTTTTTGGGAAGATTCTCGACGATATCGCCTTCCTTGGACCAAACCTCGATAACCATTTCTTTACTGAAGAAAGCTTCCTTCAGCAGATGCGGTAAGCGATGAATGTTGTGAGTTCCAAAGATTAAATCAACAAATCCATGCTTTTGCAAAATCCGGTTAACAACAGCCTCTTCTTGAGACATGCAACCGCAAACGCCGAGTACGAGCGATGGTTTTTCTGCCTTAAGATGCTTAAGATGGCCCAATTCACCGAATACTTTGTCTTCTGCGTTTTCACGCACAGCACAGGTGTTTAATAAAATGACATCAGCTAATTTTCGGTCTTCCGTCGCTTTATAACCCATCTGTTCGAGCAAACCCATTATCGTTTCCGTATCGTGCTCATTCATTTGACATCCATAGGTTTGGATCAAATAATACTTATCTTGACCAAACTGCTGCATGTCTTCAGGGATCTCAAAGTTATAGTGAACCTTGATATCTTCCTTCCCTCTTTTTTTCGCATCGTTTAAAGAAGGAGGTTGAAAATATATAGAATAATCTTTTTCAGATTTGTTCTTCGTTGTCATTACGCGTTCCTCCTGAGATATGCTGCAAATATCATACCTTATATTATATCATTATTTTAGCAGCAATTTCAAAGAAAAATCGCGATCCACTAGGATAATATTGTAGCCATGTCTCCTGTTTTCACGCCCGACGCGTTCGCTTCATCCGTATCGATGTGCATGTCGAGTGCATATTGATCGGAGACACGAGCCAGTACCCGTTCGAATATAAGAGATCGTTCCCCCTCCACTCTCACCGTTAACAGCTGCTTGTCCACTATGCCCCAACGTGAAGCATCATCCGTATGAAAGTGAATGTGACGCCCAGCTACAATGACCCCTTCGGCTATATCAATCTGCCCTGCTGGTCCTACGATGGTTATTCCGGGAGTTCCGGCAATATTCCCCGACTCACGTACAGGAGGATTCATCCCGAGCACGAAAGCATCTGAACGCGAAACCTCCAGCTGTGTTTTCCCTCTCACGGGGCCTAATATTCTTACCTTGTCAAACTTACCTTTGGGACCGATAACAGCTACCGTTTCAACCGCGGCATATTGTCCTGGTTGGGACAAATCTTTCATTACGTTCAATTCATAACCTGTTCCGAACAATTGTTCGATATGTTCAACCGACAAGTGAATATGTCTTGCCGAAACGCCAATAGGTACTTGTTTCATAGCGTTTACCCCCATTGTTTAGACTTATGTACGTATTTCATTATTTGCTTACTCAACATGATTATAACTTACGGCAGTAAAAAAAGCATACGGCAGCGCCGCATGCTTTTGTAAAGTTCATAAAATTATTTAAATTCTGCCATTAATTTCTCGAATTCTTGCTCCGTGATTTTAATGTTTTGTTTAGCCAAAGCCTCTTCTTTAAATCCAGGAACATGGCTTTCATAGCTGTCTTTGTTAGTATTTTGATAGATCAAGCCAGTAAGCAAACCATTTGTTTCCATGATTTTGGTCATAGCCATAACACGGTTGCTTGGATCATAATCAGGTGTTTCTTCCAGATCAACGATGTTTTCTTTAAACCAGTCATACGTATTTACTTTGTTAAAAGTAACACATGGGCTGAATACGTTGATAAAGGAGAAGCCTTTATGCTTCATACCCGCTTCAATCAAAGCTGTCAGCTGTTTCAAGTTACTGGAGAAAGATTGAGCAACGAATGTTGCGCCAGCAGCCAAAGCTACTTCCAAAGGAGACAATGCAGATTCAATGGAACCTGAAGGTGTACTTTTCGTTTTGAAGCCTTCAGCGCTTCGCGGCGAAGTTTGACCTTTAGTCAAGCCGTAGATTTGGTTATCCATTACGATGTAAGTGATGTCGATGTTACGACGAATCGCATGAACTGTATGACCCATACCGATCGCAAAACCGTCACCATCTCCACCCGCTGCAAGAACCGTTAATTCACGGTTAGCCATTTTCAAGCCTTGAGCGATAGGAAGGGAACGACCATGAACACCATGAAAGCCATATGCATTAATATAACCGGAAATACGTCCGGAACAACCGATACCAGAGACAACGCCTAATTGCTCAGGCTCCAATCCTACATTAGCAGCAGCTCTTTGAATAGCCGCTTGGATTGAGAAGTCTCCACACCCTGGACACCAGTTAGGTTTAATATTGTTACGAAAATCTTTTAACGTTGCCATACTGGACTCAACTCCTGACAAAATGTAGTGATTTCTGCTGGCAAGAATGGGTTACCGTTATATTTCAACAAGCTCTTGATTTTATCTGCAGAACCAACGTTCAATTTGATCAAGGAAGCCAATTGAGCCGTTGCGTTGTTTTCGATAACAACAACCGTTTTTGCTTTTGCCATTTGAGCTTTAAGCTCTTCAGCAGGGAAAGGATGCATCAAACGAACAGTCACGTGATTTGTTTTGATACCTTGTTTCTCCAAACGCGCTCTTCCCTCGTCGATGGTTCCACCAGTGGAGCCCATACCGATAAGCAGCAGATCCGCTTCTTCGTGAGGAGCATCTACAAGGATCGGGTTCGTTACTTTCACGTGTTTCAATTTCTCCATACGTTTATCCATCATTTTTTTACGGTTTTCCGTGCTTTCTGATGGACGTCCTTCTTGGTCATGCTCTACGCCTGTAACGTGGTGCAAACCGTATTTTTGACCAGGAATCGATCTTGGAGAAACGCCGTCTTGAGTAAACTCATAACGTTTGAACAATTTGTTTTCTTCCGTCGGAGGCAATTCACCTTGAACCAATTGGCCGCGGTCGATAACGATTTTATTGTAATCCAACAATTCACTGGATTGTTTACCCAGGGAAAGCTGAAGATCTGTCAACAAGATAACTGGCACTTGATATTTTTCAGCCAGGTTGAATGCTTCAACTGTATCATAGAAGCACTCTTCAATTGTGGATGGGGACAGAACGATTTTTGGAATTTCACCATGTGTTCCGTAGATCATTGCATACAAGTCGGATTGCTCTTGTTTTGTTGGAAGACCTGTACTTGGACCTCCACGTTGTGTATCAACGATAACAATTGGAGTTTCTGTCATACCGGCAAGGCCGATAGCTTCCATCATCAGGGCAAGACCAGGACCTGCAGATGCAGTCATTGTACGTACGCCACCGTAGTTACCGCCGATAGCCATAGTTACAGCTGCGATCTCATCCTCAGTTTGGATTACCGTACCGCCGAATTTAGGCAATGCTTTGATTAAGTATTCCATGATCTCCGAAGCAGGTGTGATCGGATATGCAGGCATGAAACGACAGCCGGCAGCTACAGCACCCAAGCCGATAGCATCGTTACCGATGATGAACAGCTTTTGTTTGCCGTCAGCAGGCTCAAGTTGGAACTCAGGCAATGGACCGCCGTTCATTTCCAGAATGAACTCAGCCGCTTTGCGAACCGCTTCAATGTTTTTCTCAACAACAGCCGGACCTTTACGTCCGAACTCTTCCTCTACCGCTTTATTAAATACTTCCAGAGGCAAACCAAGCAATGCCCAAGATGCGCCGGAAGCAGCCATGTTCTTAAATAGGGATGTTCCGAGCTCTTCAGCAATCGCTGTGATAGGTACAGGGAACAAACGAGCTTTAACGCCTTCAGGCACAACAGGATTAAATTTGGCGTCTGCTACAACTACGCCATTCTCACGAAGCTCATGCGCATTCAAATCGATGGTTTCTTGGTCAAATGCAACAAGGATATCCAAGTCGTCGGAAATCGCACGAATTGGTTTCGTACTGATTCTGATCTTGTTGTTGGTGTGTCCCCCCTTAATACGAGAGGAGAAATGACGGTACCCGTACAAATAATATCCAAGACGATTCAATGCCGTCGAGAAGATTTTGTCGGTACTTTCTACACCTTCCCCTTGTTGTCCTCCGATCTTCCAAGATAATTGGCTAATCACCGTTGTCCACTCCTTTTAATGTCACTGACACTGCAATAGATCAACTTAAGCTTAAAAGAAATTTCACAAATGGATAAAAAATTTCTTTCAGTTGTCATCCAAATAATATGACTTTACCAGATAAAAAGCAAGTAGTTTGGTCCAAATTGAAAGATAGTATTTTTAGATGATATCCATACCGAAAATAGATCAGTCCATATAGCATATATCTACAATAAAGATATGACATTAATTAACAGGTAAATTCTTTTCTAAGAATCGGTACCAATTGCGATAAAAGAAGTCTTTAATCCACTCATCCTTATAGTGCTTGCTTAAATATTGAGCAAGCTCATCGTACTGACCAGTATGCTCAAGATTAGGGATCCATTGACTAATCCCGTCGAAATCTGAACCGATTACTAGCTGCTTCTCGCCGCCTAATGCGCATATATGATCAATATGCTTTGCTAAATCGCTGATGGATGCCGATCCTTGATCATTTACGAACCATGGAACAAACGTGATGCCGATCCTGCCTTGCTTTTGAATTATTGCTTTGATCTGATCATCATCCAAGTTACGGGGATGCCCGCATACTGCCTTAGCGTTGGAATGAGTGGCCACAAACGGCTTTGCCGACATGGCAGCCACATCCCAAAACGATTTTTCGGATAGATGGGACACATCCATCATTATACCCAAATCGTTGCATTCTTTAATAAATCTTATTCCTTTTTTTGAAAATCCTCCTTGCCTCGGCTCCAAGACGCCGTCTGCTGCCCAATTGCCATAATTCCAAGTCACCCCAATTAATCGAATTCCGAGATAGAACAATGTTTGAGTGTACAGGGGATTATCTTGAATTGCATCTGCTCCTTCTAGCGTTAGAATGGCCCCCTTCTTGGTTCCACTCATGACTTCAAGTAAATCTGTTTGGTTTTTAATTAGTTTGATGCGCGGATCGGAAATGATTTTCTGATAAAAAATATTTATGTACTCTAAATAATGATCAAAATAAGGTTGTCGGATAGCTTCAGATAAAAATATAGCAAAAAACTGGATCTTCACTCCTGACTGCACCATTCTGGAAAAGGTGACATCAAGTCCCGTTGATTGTGAATTATAAAAGTCCAAATCTCGTTTTTGATACATTTTGTACAATACATCGCAGTGTCCATCAATAATTGTCATACTTCTTCACGCTCCTCGACATGAATAATTACATATAAATTCCTCTATCCGAAGGAAATCTCAGTAATTCTATTCATTTCCGTTCTTAGGGTAACGTGTGTAAAGGCAATAAAAAAACCTGTCTACAAAGTAAACAGGTGTGTTTGAATTCAAAATAATGAAGTACTGCAATTCTAATTTATCTTCCTATCTCGGTTCAACAATAAGCTTTATGGCCGTACGATCTTCTCCGTCAATCACAATATCCGTAAACGCTGGTATGCAAATCAAATCAACCCCGCTGGGAGCCACAAATCCTCGTGCAATCGCTACTGCTTTTATCGCTTGGTTGAGAGCTCCAGCCCCGATTGCCTGCAGCTCAGCTGCACCACGTTCGCGCAATACCCCTGCTAACGCGCCGGCTACGGAGTTAGGATTGGACTTTGCTGAAACTTTTAATACTTCCATGAAAAGTACCTCCTCGGGAATGATGGATTGCTTCCAGTACTAATCATATTCTAGGAATTTGTCAATAATTCCTTCTTCCCGAAGATAGTATTAAACTAATAATTCCGAATTGTCAGATAATTAATCTATGATGAATTGATCCTCTTCCATACGGATTAATTGTATTTTTTTCCCGAGGCCTGTAGCCGGATCCAGATCTATACAAACTGCATGGAAGTGCCATTTGCCTTCATCCACAACGAATCGGACAGGGAGCTGTGTTTTAAACTTTTGAAGCACTGCGCCTCTCTCCATTCCCAAAATACCGTCTCTTGGTCCCACCATTCCCACATCGGTTACATAGGCAGTTCCTTGAGGCAGAATACGCTCGTCATGCGTCTGAACATGAGTATGAGTGCCAACTACAGCCGATACTCTTCCATCCAAATGCCAGCCCATAGCCAGCTTCTCAGAGGTCGCTTCAGCGTGAAAGTCAACCAATACATATTTGTTCTTTTTCTTAACGCTATCTAGAATGGTATCGACTTTTTCAAAAGGACAGTCGAGCGGCGGCAGGAATGTGCGCCCTTGGACATTGATAATGACCAGCTCCTGGTCTTTTACTTTAATTGTCGTAAAGCCTCTGCCTGGGGTTCCTTTTGGAAAATTCGCCGGACGAACCATACGCTCTTCATCATCAATGAAATCAAATATCTCCTTTTGATCCCAAGTATGATTGCCCATTGTAATCCCATGAACGCCCATCTCGAACAATTCTTTCACTATTGCAGAAGTAATTCCTCTCCCGGCAGCTGCGTTTTCCCCATTCGCTATAATAAATGTCGGATTCAATTTGGATTTTAGTCCCGGTAAGCAAGCTTTAACCGCCTTCCTACCAACTGATCCAACAATATCACCAATAAATAAAATTCTCATTCTTGTGCTCCCTTTCTTTCGATGACCCTTCTAAGTGGAAAAGAAAAGTGGCTTATTCAGCCACTTTTCCTCTTAGTGTATGCAATTAGTTATTTAGCGTATTCTACTGCACGAGTCTCGCGGATAACCGTTACCTTAATATGTCCCGGATAATCCAGCTCACCCTCGATTTTCTTCGTTATATCGCGTGCCAAGCGGAACGCTTCTGTATCATCAACCTTCTCCGGCTGTACCATTACCCTTACTTCACGGCCCGCTTGAATGGCGTACGATTTCTCGACTCCTTCGAACGATTCGGAAATTTCTTCAAGCTTCTCAAGACGCTTGATATAGGTTTCCAGCGTTTCACGACGAGCGCCAGGGCGTGCAGCTGATAAAGCATCTGCCGCGCCAACCAGCATCGCTATAACCGATGTGGCTTCACAATCTCCGTGGTGAGAAGCAATACTGTTAATGACGACAGGATGCTCCTTGTACTTCTTGGCAATTTCTACGCCAATTTCAACGTGCGAACCTTCAACTTCGTGGTCCAGAGCTTTACCAATGTCATGCAGGAGACCGGCACGTTTCGCCAATGTCACGTCTTCCCCGAGTTCTCCAGCCATTAAACCTGTCAAGTAGGCCACTTCCATTGAATGCTTCAACACATTTTGTCCATAACTTGTTCTAAATTTCAATCGGCCCAAAATTTTGATCAAATCAGGATGCAGTCCGTGAACTCCGGTTTCGAATGTTGCTTGTTCACCGTATTCACGAATACGCTCATCCACTTCTTTACGTGACTTCTCGACCATTTCTTCAATGCGAGCGGGATGAATGCGTCCGTCTGCAACCAGTTTCTCAAGAGAAGTACGGGCAATTTCCCGTCGAATTGGATCAAAACCGGACAGGATGACTGCTTCAGGGGTATCGTCAATAATAAGATCGATTCCCGTCAATGTCTCCAGTGCACGGATATTTCTTCCTTCGCGACCGATAATGCGCCCTTTCATTTCTTCATTCGGCAGGGAAACGACCGAAACGGTTGTTTCTGCCACATGATCAGCAGCACATCTCTGGATAGCTAGCGTAATAATTTCGCGTGCCTTCTTGTCGCCTTCTTCTTTAGCCTGTTGTTCGATTTCTTTAATTAATTGAGCTGTCTCATGGCGAACTTCCTGCTCGACATTCGTAAGGATAATGTTCTTGGCATCATCCATCGTGAGAGCGGATATCCGTTCCAGCTCCGCAACTTGATTCTTGTAAATGTCATCAATTTGCGATTGGGTTTCTTCGATTCTTTTCTCTTTGTTGGCGACCTGCTCTTCTTTCTTTTCCAGAGATTCTAATTTTTTATCCAGCGACTCCTCTTTTTGCAACAATCGTCTCTCTAATCGTTGTGTTTCATTTCGACGATCACGAATGTCCTTTTCAGCTTCGGTTCTGAGCTTGTGAATCTCATCCTTAGCTTCCAGAACCGTCTCTTTCTTAAGTGCCTCCGCTTCTTTCTTAGCATTTTCTTTAATCTGCTCAGCGGCTTGCTCGGCACTAGAAATCTTCGCTTCTGCAATGGACTTGCGGATAATATAACCAATCCCTAAGCAAATCACACCAACAAAGAGGATGATTAAGATCCAGATGGCCGGATTCAGCATCCAGTTCACCTCCTCGTTGTTTCTCCAAGGGGTAAGCTTGGGACAGTATGGTTTTTAATCCGTTTAACAAACGTAAGATAAAGTAAAAATTGGCGATTTTACTTTGGGAATCTCCCCATTTAATTACAGCAGGAAGATTCTGTGTATAAAATTATACATGATTATTTTATCTTTTGTCGAAGAAGCTTGTCAAGGTGTCCACAGCATAAATGATTTATCCAATCCATCCATATCCTTAATAATACTTGTAATATAGGGATTGTATGGGTTTAGTCCATCTTTAAAATTCTTCAAAACTACCTTCAGAAAAGTCCATATCCTCTTCATTTGCAGCTCCATAAGCCTTAACCAGATCCCTCATAACACGCAAAACCAAGCTTGAGGAATACCCTCTTCGCATAAGGAACCCCATAGCTTTTCTCCTTGCTTTCACTGAATCTTCTGCAAATTCTGCACGATACTTTTTGTAAACAAGATCGAATGCATGTCGATACTCGGTCGCTTCATCAACCTGTTCAAGGGCTTGTACAATTTGCTCTGGCTGCAGCCCCTTATGTTTGAGCTCTTGCTTTACCCAATTGCGCCCTTTTTTTTGTGACCGAATTCTCTGCATAGTAAGCTGTTCGGCAAATAATCCGTCATCTACATACTTTTCTTGCCGTAACCGATCCAATGTGATAGCTCTGATCTCAGGTTCATATCCCTTTTGCTTAAGCCGTGCCTTTAGCTCATGCTCCGAACGAAGACGTACGGATAATAGACGTATGGCATCCAGGTACGCTTGCTGCTTTTCTTGAGCATGTAGGATCACTTTAAAATGTTCGATGCTAATAACCGTGCCTTTGACAAGCCTCTGTTTAATCAATATATCTTCATGTACCGAGAAAGCGAACTGCTCGTCGATGAAGAGGTTGTATCTGTCCTTGATACGCTTTTGCCGCTCTATCTTGGTAATCGTTCCGCTGTGTATCGTCTCTGTCTCATCATCCAACTAAAACACCCCAAACATGTAGGAAAAGGCACCTTATACCTAAGTACAGGTGCCTGAATTCCATATGATTCAATTTTATTTATTCTTCAAATGCCAGCAAATCGTCTTCGTCCTCGTCGTTATTACTGAGGTCGGAGCCGTTAGCAACGGTCAAATTGCTGTTCTCACGAATCTTCTTCTCGATAACATCTGCCACATGCGGGTTTTCCTTCAGGAATTGCTTCGCATTCTCGCGGCCTTGACCAAGTCGGTCATTATTAAAGGAATACCATGCACCGCTCTTCTGTACGATGTCCATCTCGCTTCCGATGTCGATGATACTGCCTTCTCTGGAAATGCCCTCCCCGTACATGATGTCAATATCTGCTTGCTTAAATGGAGGTGCCACTTTATTCTTAACAACCTTAATTCTTGTACGGTTACCAACCATGTCATTTCCTTGCTTGATAGTCTCTACGCGGCGAACATCCAGTCGAACCGTCGAGTAGAACTTCAGTGCGCGTCCGCCTGGCGTAGTTTCCGGATTCCCGAACATGACGCCAACTTTCTCACGAAGCTGGTTGATGAAAATAGCAATAACTTTGGACTTGTTGATAGCACCAGACAATTTACGCAAAGCTTGAGACATCAGACGAGCTTGCAAACCGACGTGGGAATCCCCCATCTCGCCTTCAATTTCAGCTTTTGGTACCAGTGCCGCAACGGAGTCAATAACAATAATGTCAACAGCGCCGCTTCGAACGAGTGCCTCAGCGATTTCCAAGGCTTGCTCTCCCGTATCCGGTTGAGATAGAAGCAAATCGTCAATGTTAATACCAAGTTTGCTCGCATATGACGGATCAAGCGCATGCTCAGCGTCGATAAAAGCAGCTTGTCCGCCAGCCTTTTGCACTTCAGCAATCGCATGAAGAGCTACCGTTGTTTTACCTGAGGACTCTGGTCCGTATACTTCTATAATTCTACCACGCGGGAAGCCGCCGATACCTAGTGCAATATCAAGAGCCAACGATCCGCTTGGGATGGTTTCTACTTGCATATGAGTGGATTCACCCAATTTCATAATGGAGCCTTTACCGAATTGCTTCTCGATTTGACGGAGTGCATTCTCCAATGCTGCGCGACGATCTGACACAACGGTCACTTCCTTTTCTCTTGTATAATTAATTCCATGATAACTTGTTTTTGCTCTATTGCCAAGCATTTTTTACGAACATACATTCGATTGTTAGTCAAAATAAAAACCGCAACAAGGTATATGCATTGTTACGGTTCTTCCGTTAAACCTATTATATTACATCCAACAAATAAATTACAAGCACTATTTTATTAGTTATTCGTAAAGTTTATAGAAGCTGCCAGAGCTGATATAATGCGCTTTTTGCCGCACGAAGCTTAATCATTTCCCGGTTTCCAGTAAGCTGAAGCTGCTTCAGAGCAGTCTCTCCTTGCTTATGTGCAACGGCAATATACACGAGACCTACCGGCTTCCCTTCCGATTCGCCAGGACCTGCTACACCGGTAATAGCAACAGCATAATCCGTCCCTGACTGCGCCAACAGGTTCTCCGCAAGCCTACGTGCTGTTACATCGCTAATCGCGCCAGGCGCATCCTTCCCTTCCAGAACGTCCATAGGGACGCCTAAGAGCCTGTGCTTCCATTCGTTAGTGTATACGACTATGCCGCCTTGAAACACGGAGGAGCTGCCCGTTACAGCGGTCAGCAGGTCACTGACTAGCCCTCCTGTACAACTTTCCGCTACAGCCAGCCGCTGCTGCTTCTCTTTCATTAAACGAATGATCTCCTCTTCCAAGGTCACGTCTTCATTCGCATAAATGTGCTGCCCCAGTCTGCTGCGTATTTCAGTCTCCATTGGAGCTAATTTCAGTTCAGCTTCTTCCCAGGTAGCAGAACGCGTCGTTAATCGAACGGCCACTTCGCCTTCCTTGGCATAAGTAGCCATTGTCGGATCAGATTGAACCTGAACCAAATCGAGCAGCTCATGTTCAAGCAGCGACTCCCCTATCCCAGCAAATTTCAACATGCGTGAATATAGCGGCTGTACACCTTCCATTTTACTGGAAATCCAAGCTGCAGCATACCGTTCGAACATCGGCTTCATTTCTTTAGGCGGACCCGGTAAAAGTACGTAATGTGTCTGTTCACTGGTTAATGCAACTCCAACTGCCATTCCAGTGTCATTAGGCAGAGGGTCACTGTTTTCAAGCATCAAGGCTTGCCGTCTGTTACTCTCAACCATATGCGCCCCACGATTGCGGAAAAAAGCCTCGATTTTGTCCATCGATGGTTGATGAATATGTAGTTTACGTCCCAAAAAAGCGGCTAGAGCATCTTTCGTCAAATCATCCTGGGTCGGGCCAAGGCCTCCAGTGAAAATAATCAGATCGGCTCGGCTTGCAGCGATCCTTATAGCTTCTATAAGTCGGCTTTCATTGTCTCCTACCACGGTTTGAAAATACACACTGACCCCTAGATCCGCGCAAGCGCGAGACAAGAACTGGGCGTTCGTATTGACGATTTGCCCTAGCAGCAGCTCGGTTCCTACGGCAATGATCTCTGCTTTCATATCTTCATCTCCTCGTAATAAAACAAAAAACAATAGGAAGACCCTACTGTCTTTTATTCGCTAAAGTTAATAACGTGTTTATTTTTAATGAAATAATCAAAACCGGAGTACAGGGTGATAATGGCAGCAATCCAGCTGGCAATGATGTCAAAACGGAAATTGATAAAAGCAAACGGGAAGTTGTTAATTAATAAGGCGATAATCGCAGTAATTTGCGTCGCTGTTTTCCATTTGCCCCATTTGCTTGCCGCGATAACGTGGCCTTCGAGCAGCGCAATCTGCCGCAGTCCGGTAACCGCAAACTCACGGCTAATAATGACAATGGCAATCCAAGCCCCTACTTTACCCATCTCTACAAGAGAGATGAGCACAGCAGAAACCAATAATTTATCCGCAAGCGGATCAAGCAGTTTCCCCAGATTAGTCACCAATTTACGTTTGCGCGCAATATAACCGTCCAAACTATCGGTACTAGCCGCAATAATAAATATTAGCGCAGCAATAATCTGGTTGTAAGTGATGACGAATTGTTCAATTCGGATATGAGGAAACTTCACATTCACCAATAAAAAAAACATGATGATAGGAACTAAAAAGATCCTCGCCAAAGTGATTTTATTGGCCAGGTTCATGCCACAACCTCCCCGGATAAATCGAACTCGAACGAGTGGGTGATGCGAACTTTGGCTACTTCACCAATCTTCAATTGTGAACCCGTGACGAAAACCTCGCCATCGATTTCAGGAGCGTCGTATTGGGAACGGCCAACGTAGACGTCTCCTCTACCATCATATTTTTCAATCAATACATCAACAACTTGGCCAATCCGGTTGCCGTTACGAAGATTAGAAATTTCACGCTGAATTTCCATCAATGTATTGGCACGGAACTCTTTCACTTCTTCAGACACTTGATCTGGCAGACGAGAAGCAGGTGTATCTTGTTCTTGTGAATAAGCGAACACGCCTAGACGGTCAAACTCAACATCTTTAATAAATTCTTTGAGATTCTCAAAGTCCTGCTCGGTCTCACCTGGGAAGCCAACGATCAACGAGGTTCTCAAGGAAACATGCGGAATACGCTCACGGATCTTGGCTATCAAAGCTCTTGCATCCTGCTGTCTGCCCGGTCTTCTCATACGTTTCAAAATGCTGTCTTCACTATGCTGCAGCGGCATATCAACGTACTTGCAAACCTTAGGATTGGTAGCAATCGTATCAATCAATTCATCCGTGAAAAAGCCTGGGTATGCATAATGCAGGCGAACCCACTCAATACCGGCTACCTCACTGACCTTGTTTAAAAGTGTAGGCAACATAAAGCCATCATACAGGTCCGTACCATAATTCGTGGAATCCTGTGCGATCAAGCTGATCTCTCTTACACCCTGAGAAGCAAGTTGCTCCACTTCAGATATAATCGACTCTATACTGCGGCTGCGGAATTTGCCCCGCATGATAGGTATACTACAGAAAGTACAGGCATTGTCACAACCCTCAGCTATTTTAACATATGCTGTGTAGCGAGGTGTGGTTACTCTTCTTGGTAGAGCTGCCTCATAGTTAAAAATAGGGTTCCCTACAAGGATTGGCTTTTTACCTGCTAGAGCTTCATCAACGATTTCGTTGATTTTATGGAAGTCTCCTGTACCGACAATACCGTCGATTTCCGGCATTTCCTTCATCAACTCTTCCTTATAGCGCTGCGTCAAGCAGCCCGATACGATAAGAGCTTTCAGATTTGCTGTTTGTTTCAGGTCAGCCATATCTAAAATCGTATTTACCGATTCTTCCTTAGCTGCATCGATAAACCCGCATGTATTTACAATAATTACTGTTGCTTCTTCTTTATCGGTAACGAGCTCGTAGCCACGACCATGAATTAAACCTGACATGATCTCGGAATCGACGAGATTCTTTTCGCAACCGAGCGTAACTACCTTCACTTTCTCTGTCATGTAATATCCTCCAATGTTCAAGCCTTACTATTTTAGTATCAAGTATAATACACGGCAATGAAGCGTGTCAAAAGAGAAGCCTTGCCACTAAAGGCTCTCCACCATGCAAGTATCACTAATCCTCGTGCTTTTAGCGGAAATTTAAAAATTGAAGCTCCAATGGCAAATCCTCTTTACGAAGTAATTGTATAATTTGTTGAAGGTCATCCTTGCTTTTGCCGGTAACACGGATTTGATCTCCTTGTATTTGGCTTTTTACCTTAAGCTTGGAGTCGCGAATCAAAATATTGATCTTCTTAGCATTATCTTGATCAATACCTTGCTTAAGCTTAACTTTTTGACGTACGGTTTGGGACGAAGCCCCTTCAATTTTACCGTATTCAAGGTTTTTTAAGGAAATGCCACGTTTGGCCATTTTGGAGTGCAGAATATCCATCACGTTTTGCAGCTTGAATTCATCGTCGGATAATACGACCAATTCTTCTTTTTCCAAAGAAATTTTGCTCTTGCTGTTTTTAAAGTCAAAACGGTTAGCAATTTCTTTCTCCGCTTGGTTAATAGCATTATTTAGCTCTTGCATGTCCATCTTGGACACAATATCAAATGAGCTTTCACTACTCATGTGCGACACACCCTTCTTTTATCCTTATTTTTCCCTATATCGAAGAATAACATAAAAAGACACCTTCCGCTATCGCTTCCAGGGTGTCTTCATTAGACGTGCTTAGCTTTGTTCATCATGATCCGGTGAAAAACGAAACATATCCACAATACCCAGCACGATATGCGCAAGACCGAATCCCAGCAGTCCATACCCCCACGCATGAGGTGTAAAGAACCAGCCTATTGAACTTACAATGATCCCCAACAGCACTACAATCCAACTGGCGGTCATGTCGCATACCTTCCCTTAGTCTCATTGGTACCATCATGCCCCAATAAGCGGGAAGGTAAACTTCAATTACGTTTTGACCAAATCAAGCTGGATTCGTTTGGCATTGGGTGCATCTCCTAAAGCGACCGAGGTTCCATTCACCGTTAATTCCACGGCATTAGCTCTTCCAAAAACCAAAAATGCCGAATTGGTGAGCTCCCACTTTGGATTGTTTCCGTTTTTGTAGGTACCCTCATCGATAGTCTCAGAGCGCTTTCCTATTGAATCAACCTGTACCCAGCATGCATCACCGGTTACTTTCATATCAATATTCAATTTTTCTGTGTTAGAAACCGAATAATAATCGATACCACCTTGGCTTTTTACCAGCTTCACTTCAACGATTGGTGCTGGTGGCGGAGTTGGCGTAGGTGTTATTGTAGTCGTCGCATTCTTATCGTTCAACGTAATCCCATAAGTATCACTGCTGACGGTTGGGGCAGGCTCAGCTTTATCGGTCACCCGCTTCGGCTCACTATTGGGAGTGGCTTCATTTTGCTTGCTAATATAATTCATGTTGAGATAATAATAGATGATCCCGAGGATCAGCACTACAAATGAAACCATCATGATAGTTGAAGCATATTTCCCGATTTTCTCTGTGTTTCTTGTCGTTCTCTTTGATCGGATTGGCTCAACACGTTCTGGTTCAGTAGTAGGAATTACATTCTGATACATCCGAAGCACTTCATTAGGATCCATACCTACGGCTTCGGCATAGCTTTTTATAAAAGCTCGGACATAGAAATTTCCCGGCAGCACTTTATAGTTACCATCTTCAATCGCTTCTAAATACCGCTTGCGAATTTTAGTCGTTTCCTCAAGCTGCTCAAGAGATATTTTCTTTTCCATTCTAGCTTTACGAAGCAATTGACCAAGATCGGTCATATTCTCACCCCTTTTCAGTTATGTCATGGAGTCAACTTAAATTAATATTCGTCAAAACCTGTTGTAAAGCTCTCATACGATATTTCTTCATCGGGGGTATTGCGCAGCTCGACAATATAATTAAAATCATCGTAGGTGTACTCGGATTCCCGAATAAAAATGTCCGGATGCTCGATAACCTTAGTCGACGGCATACTCATAATATCCTGTAAAAGCATATGATGCTTCTCATTGGAACGTAAAGTCGATACAATCCCGTCGATAATAAATACATTATTAGGATTCAATTCATCCTCAGACAATTGACTTCGAACGGTTTGCCGCAATAATGTGGACGATACGAAAGTCCAACGTTTGTTAGAGCATACGCTGCCTGCGATGATGGATTCCGTCTTGCCTACGCGTGGCATGCCTCTTAGACCTACGACTTGATTGCCTTCCTGCTTGAAGATTTCCCCAAGGAAATCAACCAAGAGTCCCAACTCGTCACGGGTAAAACGGAATGTTTTCCGATCATCGGAATCCCTTTCAATGTAACGCCCGTGTCTGACAGCCAAAATATCAACAAGCTTGGGTTCTCTTAAAGCCGTTATAGTTATATTATCCACTTTTTTCAACATTTTACCCATTAAGTCTATTTTTTCATCATCATTTGTTTGCAAAAGCATTCCACGCGTGCGATCTTCCACACCATTAATCGTTACAATATTTATATCCAGCATCCCCATTAAGGAGGCTACGTCTCCCAACAAGCCGGGGCGATTTTTAAAAATGCGATATTCCATATACCACTGTTTCATTTCCATTTATATACACCTCTAACCGATGTCAAGTGACCATCTATTCATATTTTGTAACATCTTACGAAAATATTCTACAAATTTCGCATAATTCCTTCTGAGTCTTACAAAAAGTTTATTGAGGTTTCGTCACTTGTACTTCTTGCGGTGTATAAGCCTGAATTCCTGCTTTCCATTGCTTGTTTTGCATTTGAGCTAATAATGCTGGAAGCACAATATCCCACTTCACGTCGATCGTTGTGGCAGCCATATTCATGATCGGAGCCGGCAAATTTTTCATACGTTGAAGCACACTCGACTCTAATGGTGAATAGACTACAAGCCAATCTGGAGCATGCTGCTTCACCTGCTGCTGAAACTGAGGATACCAACCTTCTGCATTGGAGAGCGAGATACGTTCCGCTTCTTCTGATGGAGCCCATATCGAAGGGATCGGATTAGTCGAAACCGTAACCCACTCTAAGGTTTTCCCCATAGCCTGCTGCTGCTTGACCCAATCACCCCATTGATTTTCCATAAAACCCGGGCCTGTCTGCTTCCACTCTATATTTGCCGCAGACAACTCCACAGTATTTTGACTCAGCGCATCGTCGATAAGAATCCATTTTTTATCAGGAACTGTCTGCGCATAAGGCAATATTTGCTGATTAAGCTCGTTCCCCACTACTATTATGTAATCATAAGCCACAGACTGAATTTTATTGGCCTGCTCTTCCGAAATCGCTGTAACATCAGGCATCCATTCAAAGGCAATGCTTTGGGTATCACGCCAGGATAATAATGTTTTGGCAAACGTGGATTTGGTCGATTCCTTTATATTCGGCTTCATAATTACTAATACCGACAATTTATTTTGAAGAACAACCGGATCAATTGCGGGGATATTTTTGCCGCAGCCACTTACGATTAGCAATGTACAAACCATAACAATTAAATATCTTGCCCATCTTAGAGTACTCAAACTTCACCTTGCCGCCTTTCTAGTACATACTTTATCTAAGTATATCATGAATAGCAAGGAAAAGCCTCCCATGAAGGAGGCCGTTAAGGAATTCGTTTATTTGTTTACAAGCTTTACCATCAAGCGCGCCATCGTCTTACGTTCCGACTCATCGGCTACATCCCAAAGATCCTTCAGGATACGCTCTTCATTGTTTTCCGGGTCTACCTTGTCAGACAAAAATTCACCGATTTGAAACGCAAGCTTACTAATTGTTTCTTCGCTCATCCCGGATTTATGCGCTTGTTCTACGCGCTCGCCCAAAAATTCCTTCCAACGTTCGAATACCTTCAACGCTGTTGCCATTTGAGTTAGCCTCCCTTTAGTAAAAGTATCACTACAACTACTAATGTTCGCAACAGGAGGGCTAAATATTCTGGAAAATCACGTGAGCCAGCCGCCATTAGGGCTAATGATTTGACCGGTAATGTAACCGGATTCCGGAAGCGCTAGGAAATATACCAGCGATGCTATTTCATCCGGCTGTGCAAATCGCCCTACAGGAATTTCACTCTCAATAGCCGCTTTTTCTTCCGTATCGAAATTGGCCATCATAAGCGTGTCGACGGCACCTGGAGCAACCGCATTTACAGTCACCCCCGATGGAGCAAGCTCTTTGGCTAACGCTTTTGTGAAAGCATTCATACCGCCTTTGGCCGTAGAATAGACCACTTCGCATGATGCGCCCGAAATGCCCCATATCGAGGAAACATTGATGATTCTTCCGTATTTTTGGCTAATCATCGGTTTCATAAACTGCTGTGTGGTTAAAAAAGTACCCTTAAGATTGATCTCCATCACTTCATCCCACATCTCCTCTGTCACATCGGACAGCAGCCCATAATGGGAGATGCCAGCGTTATTGACTAAAATATCCGGCATCATATTATGATGATCCAATTTTTCTTGTAATCGCAAAATTTGCTCTCTGCTCCGTAAATCGGCAGTAGCCGTCAGCACCTTGGCGCCGTGCTTCATACAACTACGAGCCGTTTCGTTAGCAGCCTCATGGGACTGTAAATAATGAATAACCACATTCATACCCACAGAGGAAAACCGTTCTGCGATAGCCGCTCCAATCCCTCTACTGGCCCCCGTTATGAGTACGGTTTGTTCCGTAAAGGGACGCTGCACTCCACTCACTGCTTTTCGCTTCTTACAATGGAAACCGCCAATTGATTCCAGTCAAAATGCTGCCGAAGCCTATCGTTCACTTGTTCTAAAGTCATTTGCTCATAAGCCGGTAAAATATCAAAGAGATCAATCCCTTTAAACCGGTATTTTGTAAATTCATTGGCAATCGCCTCAGGAGAATTAAGGAGTCTCATGAATCCACCAATTTTTTTCTTGCGGCTTCTTTGGAAGCTTGTGGCAGGTACTCCTTGCTCCTTCACTTTGTCGATTTCTTCACGGATTCTGGCAACAAGCCGATCGGGATCCTTAGTATCGCCACCGACTACGGTAAAAGCGTAGTTCTCGCCAATATTATATTCACTTCCGAAGTTATCGGAAATCAACTGCTCATCATAAAGCTTTTGATATATATCCGAGCTCGGGCTAAGCAATACATCCAATAACACCTTCATCGTCAATTCACGTTCAAGCAGTTCTTTTCCAGACGCCTTCTGATCAGGCTCCTTACAGCCGAACAAGCATTTGGGAAGGGAGACCGGTAGCACTGTAACCTTTTCCTTTTGTTTGACTGTTGAAGGCTCATCATCGAAGAAACGTTCGATTTTACCTTGAGGCTTATAGTCTTTCTCCGCCTGGTTGTTTCGAACAAGCTCCATGATTTCCTCTGGTTTAATACCTCCGACGATAAATAAACTCATATTGCTCGGATGATAAAACGTATAGTAGCAGTCGTACAGAAGCTCTTTGGTTATGTGGGAGATGGATTCAACCGTACCCGCTATGTCGATGTGGACTGGGTGCTTATGATACATGGTTTCGATCAAGCCAAAGTACGAACGCCAGTCGGCATTATCCTCATACATCTTAATTTCTTGGCCGATAATTCCTTTTTCCTTCTCTACGTTTTCATCCGTAAAATAAGGATTTTGTACAAAGTTGATCAGTGTTTTCAAGTTTTCGTGAATCTGGTCTGTGGCCGAGAACAAGTAGGTCGTTTTATCGAAGCTTGTAAATGCATTGGCTGAAGCTCCGTTAGAAGCAAATACTGCAAAAATGTCACCCGTAGGCTCCTCGAACATTTTATGTTCCAAGAAATGAGCGATTCCGTCCGGAACCCGCTTCTCTTGACCGCCTAACACTTTAAAGTGATTGTCAATGGAGCCGTATTTGGTCGAGAAGGTGGCGTACGTTTTTTGGAAGCCTTCCTTCGGTAAAATAAATACCGATAAACCATTCGGAAGCTGCTCAACATATAAGGTCTCATTCACATGAGGATATGGAATTGCCTTCATGCTTATTCTCCTCCCTTCCGGTCGCGCAAGAAGTAAATCGTATCGAGCTTGACCTGCTCGGCAACCTCTTGGATGTCTTTTTTGTCTACGTTGAGAACGTCTTGAATAAGTGTTGGAACGGTACGCTCCACGCCAGATAATATATTGTTAAAATCGAAGGAGATGAGCTCGAAGGCAGAATCCTGCATTTCACGCAAATGTCCTGTTATCATAGCTCGTGTCTGCTGAAGCTCGGTCTCACTGATCTCGCCTTTAGTCATCGCTTCCAGCTGCTGACGAATGATAGTAACGGCTTTCTCATAATTTTGAATCTCAATGCCGGATTGAATCGTAAGAATACCCTTGTGGCCATCCAATCGGGAAGACGCGTAGTAAGCCAAACTAGCCTTTTCCCTCACGTTCGTAAACAGCTTGGAGTGTGGGTAGCCCCCGAGTATTCCGTTGTACATCAGCATTGTAGGGTATGTAGGCTCCGCGTAGGTGGAATACGCCCTTAGACCCATATTGAGCTTGCCTTGATTAACATCCAGCCTCTCGACTACTTCCTTTACCTGCTCAACTTGACGATGACCCGGTTTATTCGAATATTTGCCTGCCTGCGATCTATCTACGGTGAAGCTTTGCTCTATCAGCGGCATAACTTCTTGCAAATTAGTTTTACCAACGACATAAATATCGATTACCGCGGTTTGGAGCCATTTCTGATAATAAGAGTACAGCGTGTCGGAGTTCAGCTTCTGCAGCTCGTCGATGCTTCCTAACGGATGCAATCTGTATGGCTCTTGGCTACACATTTCAGCAATACAACGTTCAGCCGCATATTTAATCTTATCATTAACGATAGATTCAATCCTTTTTTGCAGCGTTACCTTCTCTGATTCGACATACTTGTCTGTAAATCGACCGTTTTCGAGCGCGGGCTTCGTTATGGCTTCACCTAGAAATTCGATTCCTTTTTGCAAAAGCGATTCCCGACTATTCACATAATGATCCTGGATTAAATCCATGCGAAACTGCACCATTTGATAATCGCCGCGCTTGTAAATATCAAAACCGAAGCCGGCGCCGTAGAGATCGTCCAGACGTTCTCTAAATTGCTTGGTTTCCGGATATTTCTGCGTGCCGCGGCGCAGCACGAAAGGGGTAAAAGCCGTAGGAGTAACCGACTGTTCCTCCAAGGGAGTTCCGATGTACACCGATAAAGCATAAGTCTTGAATTGTTCTGTAGGCAGCACATGTACACGAATGTTTCTTATGGTGCCGCGCTCAAATTGAATGTTTTTCAACGGGACATTGCTCCTTTCATTGGCTTTATTCCATTATATTCCTTCATAAACAGAAGAAGCAACCACAAGGGTTACTTCTCGCATAACATCACTTGCAAAAAATATGCTTTCCGATCTGCTTGACCTGAGGACGTGTCCAAATCCATTTGGAGGTTGCAGTTTCCGGGTTAAAGTAATATATGCATCCACCGCTCGGATCATTTCCGTTTAAAGCGTCTCTTACGGCATTTTTAGCATTTTCGTTAGGTGTCAACCATATTTGACCGTCAGCTACAGCGGTGAAAGCCCCAGGTTGAAAAATAACGCCGGAAACGGTATTCGGAAAGCTTGCTGATTTAACACGATTCAGAATAACAGCCGCTACAGCTATTTGTCCTATGTAAGGCTCCCCCCTTGATTCGCCATACACTGCGTTGGCCATCAGGTTTAAATCCTGCTCCGATAAGCCAAGATGATTCGAAGCCGGCAAATTTGCTGTTTGCCCACCGCCTCCGCTAGTGCCTTGTCCTGCTCCTGCTCCTGCTCCTGCTCCTGCTCCAGCTCCTGTATTGCCTGTTTGACCAGATTGAGGTAACTCTTCTGCCGTCGGACGATAGTGCTTGGTTGCTTCCCACAGCTTTAATTTGGATTTGGGGCCTGCAATCCCATCGACTTTCAAGCCGAATTCCGATTGGAACCATTTCAGTGAACGCAGGGTATTATACCCGAAGTCGCCATCTACGGAACCGTTATAGAACCCTAGCAGCTTAAGTCTGCCTTGAAGCTCATAAACATCTTTACCAGAGGCTCCATAGTGAACATCCGTTTTACTGAATGTTTGTTGAACTTCCAGACGGTGTTTGACTTGATAGCCTGCAAATAAAACAAAAACCAAACAGAACGTAATAAAAACAAGACGTTTGTTCATCAGCTGTACTCACCTTTCCCACATTCATATTGGTAACCTTTTTAAGGTTATTATGAGAAAGGAAGTCAGCTTCTATTCAGCTAAATCTGGAAAGTAATGGGCGTGCAATATGAAGAAAGAGCACACCTGAACGGTATGCTCTTCTTTCTCGTTTACGATGATAGCCTTCCTTGATACTGTTCAAGAGATACAAGCACTTCCCTTGGTTTACTGCCCTCATATGGTCCAACGATGCCTTTTGCCTCCATAGAATCAATTAACCTGGCGGCGCGGGTATATCCGACACGCATGCGTCGCTGCAATAAAGATACAGAGGCTTGCTTTGCTTCCAATATAATTTGAACGGCTTGATCGTAAAGCTCATCTTCCATTTGATCTGGTACTTCGGCTTGCTCTTCGATCTGTGGAACCATGTCTTCGACATAGTTGGCCTGTCCCTGTGTTCTTACAAAATTGACAACAGACTCTACTTCATTATCCGATAAAAACGCACCTTGTACCCGAACAGGCTTAGATGCACCCATAGGGAGATAGAGCATATCGCCCCGGCCAAGCAGCTTTTCCGCTCCCGCCATGTCCAGAATCGTTCTGGAGTCGACCTGTGAAGATACTCCAAATGCGATCCGGGATGGAATGTTGGCCTTGATAACGCCGGTAATAACGTCAACAGACGGTCTTTGGGTCGCAATGATCAAGTGAATCCCTGCAGCCCTTGCCATTTGTGCCAGTCGGCATATGGCATCTTCTACATCATTGGCAGCAACCATCATAAGATCCGCCAACTCATCGACTATGACCACGATATAAGGAAGCGGTGCTCCCGTTTGGGTTTCCACCAGCATATTGTTGTAGCCTTCAATGTTCCTAGTGCCGCTCTTTGAGAACAGCTCATAGCGCTTTTCCATCTCCACTACAACTTTCTTTAGTGCCAATGATGCGCGGCGCGGATCCGTAACGACAGGTGCAAGCAAATGAGGTATACCATTATATACGTTTAACTCTACCATTTTCGGGTCAATCATCAAAAATTTCACTTCATCCGGCTTCGCCTTATACAAAATGCTCGTGATGATCCCATTAATACAAACGGATTTCCCTGACCCGGTTGCTCCTGCTACAAGCATGTGAGGCATGCGCGCCAAATTGCCGACGATCGGTTGGCCGGAAATGTCACGCCCGAAAGTAATAGATAGCTTGGAACTGGACTCCTGAAAAGCTGTAGTCTCCATAACCTCACGCATAGTCACGATGGAAACCTCTGTATTGGGAACCTCTATCCCGATAGCGGATTTACCAGGAATTGGCGCTTCCATCCTTATGTCCTTAGCCGCTAAGGCCAATGCTATGTCATCGGTTAAGCCGACGATTCGGCTTACCTTCACTCCGACGTCCGGCTGAATTTCATACCGGGTTACAGAAGGGCCCCTAACAACCTCCAGAACTTTAGCCCTTACACCGAAGCTTTCAAGTGTTGCTTCCAGCTTCCGGGCTACCGCTTTGTAATCCAGTGAATCCGCCCCTTTGGCAAGGTTAGGCTTGGACAACAATTGAAATGAGGGTAGCTCATAAGGTGCTGCCAAAGGCTTGTTATTAATATCGAAATCTCCAGATGTCTCACCATCATTTTCTTCTGTTGTAGCAGCGGCTCCTGTCGATTTCGTCTTGGCAGGAATAGGTGCAGCTTCCGTTTGTTCTTCCTCAGGCTGAATTGCCTCCTGTTTAACATGTTCCTGAAAATCACGAATGACTGGAATAAAGGGTTCCTGTTCGACTTCATCCGAATCATCCGCAGAAGGATAAACCGTTTGTTCTTTCCGCGGGTTTACCTGGTCAGCATTAGCCTCTCTATCTGCAGCCTCCATCTCCTGAACGGAAGCTTGTTGCTCCGACGGATCAGGCTTTGCTTTAGGCTGTATAAGATCGAAGAATAAGGAGCGCTTCTTCCCGCTTTTCTTCTCCTTGCGCTCTGGCCTTAAAGTCTCCTCATCAAATTCATTATCTTCTGGAATATAAGGAATTGTGGAAGGCTTCTTTTTCACGGCTACAGGTACCGGCTTATGTTTACGTGCTGACATTTTCTGCAGTATGTACTGTCCGAGCAGCGTATCGGCGAAACTTTTGCGTCCTTTTACTTTCTGAATGATATCGCCAATGGATAATCTCGTGACAAGCAGGAGCCCAATAAGTATTAGCATGTACTGTATAAGCTTTGCTCCTAGATTAGCAAACAAAAAATATAGCAGACTGTACAGCGACGCTCCGATAATCCCTCCGCCAACTTCACGCTCAAGTGCGGCTCGTCCTTTTTCTGAAGCCTCCATAGCTGTCATCAAGCTTGACCAGGATTGTGACATAATCATCCCACCGCTGATCTTCCCTTTTGGGTACATCTGATCAAACAGCGTGATGTGACTCATCAGGATGAATGCCAGAACAATAAGCAAAATCCCTGCCTTGCGAGTCGTTCTCCACTCAGGCCATGTTCTTTTTACCAACACATAAAGCCCCAGGTAGATGAAAACAAGAGGAATAATAAACTCCATTGATCCGATCAAAAATCGGAACAAGTATTTAAACGCTCTGGAAACAGGTCCTTCTTGGGATATAGCAATGACAGACAGCGTCAATATGACAATGCCGTATAGCTCATATTTCAAATTTGTTTTGACAGCCTTGCTTCGTTTCTTTGGCCTTGCCAACGCGGCTCACCCCCAAGTACAAATTATACCATACTTTGGATAGAACCTTAATATGATGGCAAAACATCAGACCTAAGAACTAGAAAACAGGTTGAAATTCAATAATTCGACCTGGTGTGTACTGCGGATTTAAATAATCCTGCGGGTTTCCGCTAATTAACCGGACAATCGTTGCTTGATTCGAATTCAACGGCTGCACCTGCATCGTAACTCCATTCACAACAATCTCCACCTGATTGGCTTCCATTTCCTCGATGCCTTCCATCACTACCTCCAAAGGCATTACGGTATAATGAATCATTGCACCATTCCCCCGCTCAGAGAGTTACGTTTCTCCTCTATCCGAAGGTTTAATTCACGGATGGCATCGCCAATTCCGCCTATGGCGTTTATTAAACCATATTTAACGGCATCAGGCCCGATAACGGTAGTCCCAATATCTCTCGTTAGCTCTCCGGTTTTAAACATCAATTCCTTCAGCTTCTCTTCAGTTACTCTAGAGTGCCTCGTAATAAATCGATTAACCCGTTCCTGCATTTTATCCAAATATTCAAAGGTTTGAGGTACACCAATAACCAATCCATTCAAACGAATGGGGTGAATCGTCATAGTCGCTGTTTCGGCAATGATGGAATAATTCGAGGAGACCGCTATTGGGACACCTATGGAGTGACCTCCACCTAAAACCAACGTTACAGTAGGCTTGGAGAGGGTTGCAATCATTTCGGCAATAGCCAGTCCTGCTTCAACGTCACCGCCAACCGTATTCAAAATAATCAGAACACCTTCAATTTTAGAGTTTTGCTCTGCTGCTACTAACTGTGGGATCAAGTGTTCGTATTTTGTCGTTTTGTTTTGCGGTGGGAGTACCAGGTGTCCCTCAACTTGTCCTATGATCGTCATGCAAAAAATATTGGAT
The DNA here is from genome assembly GCF_030020805.1 of Paenibacillus sp. RC67. Taxonomy (GTDB): domain Bacteria; phylum Bacillota; class Bacilli; order Paenibacillales; family NBRC-103111; genus Paenibacillus_S. The sequence continues at coordinate 2,905,470 of NZ_CP125098.1, read as the reverse complement.
TCTGCTGCAGGTGTAACGGTTTGACCTAGTTGCTGGATGTTTTCGACCGTCGGATTTCTTTTGGCTTCGTCCGGATTTGGCTGTTGGGGCTGAGTATCTTGAGTGAAATTGTTCATATAAGGAAAATCCTCCCTATTCTATGGTTACATCATCTCCCATAGTATGGATCGAAAGGTGAAAAATATGCAGGTATGCATATATCGCACATCCCTTAATTCCAACAAAAAAAAAGACCACATAGACAAATTCTCTACGTGATCTCTTTATAGTGATCGAATGCAAACACCTGTATTAAATGAAGGTTTCAAGCTATTGACTGGTGGTTTTTGATCATACTTCCATAATAATTGGAAGGATCATAGGTCTTCTTCTGGTTTGTTCGTACAAAAATCGTCCAAGAGCATCTTTTACATGGGTTTTCAATGAAGCCCATTCATTTACATTTTCATTCATTAAACGATTCAGTGTGCTTGTCACGATCCGGTTTGCTTCATCCAGCAAGCCTTCCGATTCTCTAACATACACGAAACCTCGGGATATAATATCAGGCCCGGATAAAATGGCACCGTCTTGTTTGCTAAGCGTCACAACTACGACTAGAATACCATCTTGCGAGAGCAGCTTCCGGTCGCGAAGAACAATATTCCCTACATCACCGACTCCAAGACCATCAATTAGAATATTACCCGCTGTAACTTTGGAACCTTTACGGGCAACGCCGTCTTGAATCTCAACCGTTTCACCATTGTCCACGATAAAAATGTCTTCTTTGGCGATACCTACAGACTCGGCAAGGGTGCCGTGTTGACGCAGCATACGGTATTCACCGTGGATCGGAATAAAGTATTTAGGCTTCATGATATTTAACATAAGCTTTAATTCTTCTTGGCTTCCGTGTCCGGAAACGTGAACTCCCGTAACTGAACCAGGACCATAAATAACGTGAGCGCCAATACGCATTAATTCATCGACGGTTCTGCCCACATAACGTTCATTTCCTGGAATCGGTGTTGCCGCAATGATAACGGTATCTCCCGGTAAAATATCCACTTTACGATGTGTGGATCTTGCCATCCGCGTAAGCGCAGACATAGGCTCACCCTGACTACCTGTTGAAAGGATAACAACACGATCCGCGGCAAGCTTGTTTACTTCCTCCGGCTCGATCATCATGCCATCAGGGATACGTAAATATCCGAGCTCGTGAGCAATTCCTACGACATTGACCATACTGCGGCCAATGACGGTCATCTTTCTCCGAGTAGCTTCACAAGCATCAATGACTTGTTGAATCCGATGAATATTCGAAGCAAAAGTGGCAATGATAACACGCTGCTTTGCTTTACGGAATATTTCCTCGATTTGAATGCCTACACTTCTTTCTGAACCTGTATAGCCAGGGCGCTCTGCATTCGTGCTGTCCGAGAGAAGCGCCAATACGCCTCTTTTCCCGATAGCCGCCATACTATGCAAATCCGCATATTGTTCATTAACAGGAGTTTGATCGAATTTGAAGTCTCCCGTATGAACAACATTACCTTCCGGAGTTTCAAGGCATACACCTACGGAATCAGGAATACTATGATTTGTTTTGAAGAAGGTAGCTGTAATGGTTCCAAGCTTTAATTCGCTTTCAGAATTAATGAGAATTCGTTTTGTTTCGCCTAACAAATTCGCTTCCTTAAGCTTCGTTTCAATTAATCCGAGCGTTAGCTTGGTACCGTATACAGGAACATTCAAATGCTTGAGAACATAAGGCAATCCACCAATGTGGTCCTCGTGTCCGTGCGTTATGATAATTCCTCTGACCTTGTCCCGGTTTTCCGATAAGTACGTGATATCAGGAATGACGATATCAATACCGAGCATGTCCTCCTCAGGGAACTTCAAACCACAATCGACAACCACAATATCATTGGCATACTGAATAACATACATATTTTTTCCGATTTCGCCCACGCCGCCCAGAGCAAAGATCGAAAGCTTATCAATATTTTTCTTTGACAAAGAAATACCTCCTAATTCAAATTGACGACGAATTTTTGTATGAACTAAAAACCAAAAACCGCACCAGTCACTTGCCACCATTATACATGAAGAAAAACTGCAATTACAAGTTCACCCTTTTTTTCACCCTATTGTTACCTAAAAAAATAAAACCGATGCCAAAAAACGCACCGATTTTCTTAGACATCTCACTCAAATAACGAAGTAATGAATCGTCCTTCTTCTTCGGTTACATTTATTAACGGTAAACGAACTCCTCCGACTTCAATCCCCTTATGGTTCAAAGCAAACTTCACAGGGGCTGGGTTTGGAACACGGTGAGGACATTCGAACAGTCCTTTGAATATAGGGTGAAGTCTGGAATGGATTTGTACTGCTTCACGAACATCTCCTTGCAAATAACAGTTTATCATATTCTTCATATCTTTTCCAATCACATGACTTGCAACACTGATGATTCCATAGGCTCCAATAGAAAGAGCAGGCAGTGTCATGTTATCTTCCCCACTGTACACGAGAAAACCTGGAGCAGCGCCATGAGCAATTTGTGTAAGCTGATCAAGATCGGCGCAATCTTTTGTAGCTACGATATTCGGAATGTGCGATAAACGAATCGTCGTGTCAACATTAACGTTAACTCCGGTTCGACCTTGCACATTATATATTATGCAAGGCAGTGAAACTGCCTCGGCAATCGCTTTGTAATGCTGGAAAATGCCTTCTTGTGAAGGACGATTGTAGTAAGGAGCTACCAACAACAAGGCATCTACGCCTAACTTCTCAGCTTCCTTGGACAAATGGATGGAATGAGCCGTATCGTTGCTTCCTGTACCGGCAATAATTTTGCAGCGTCCGTTAGCATGTTTTACAGCAAATTGAAACAATTTCAGCTTCTCTTCTTCAGTCAATGTTGGCGACTCCCCGGTAGTACCGTTAATCACCAAGCTGTCGCTTGCTTGTTCTTCAATCAGATAGTCCATCAGTTTTCCAACTTGACCCCAATCAATTTCTAGGTTGGCATCAAATGGCGTAACCATTGCCGTAATGAGTCTTCCGAAATCCACGACTAACTCCTCCTACTGTCTTTTATCGATGTAATTCAAACTTCCTGTGTAATGCGCGAACGGCTCTCACCATATCAATACCTTGTACGAGTACCCATATGGTCGTGTTGGAGTCCGCCGACTGCAAAATGCTTATATCTTCTTCCGTCAACGCTTCGACAATTTGTGCCATTATCCCTGGCACTCCATTCATGCCTCCGCCGATAATCGAAACCTTGGCACAATTGGAAGTACATTGCGGTTTATATCCAAGTTCATTTAAAATATGGACGGCCCTATCCAATTCATGATCATAAACCGTATAGACGACGCCAGACGGATTTACGTTTATGAAATCTACACTGATATGGTGTTGCGCCATCGCTTTGAAAACCTGCAGCTGTAAATCATAGACGCCTTCACCTGCAGCCACTTGTATTTGTGAAGTATTCGAAAAGCTCGCGATCCCCGTAACGAAGCGGTCTTGAATCGCATTCCTGTCTTGAGTAATGGCATCAGGATGCGTTACTAGGGTTCCTTGGTCCTTACTGAAGGTAGATCGTACCCGGATAGGAATACTGGCGTTCATAGCCACTTCTACCGCACGCGGATGTATCACCTTGGCTCCATGATGAGCCATATTGCATATTTCTGAATAGGACACGATGGAAAGACGTCTGGCATCCTCGACGATTCGTGGATCTGCCGTTAATATTCCGTCCACATCCGTAAATATATCGACAACTTCCGCTTTTAATGCGGCGCCTAATGCAGTTGCAGTCGTATCGCTGCCGCCTCTGCCTAAAGTCGTGTAATCATGCGTTTTGGTCTGACCCTGGAAACCAGTCACTATAACGACTTGGCCGGCTTCTAACAGTTCCAAAATTCTCCCTGGTTGAATGGAAATGATTTGGGCATTGCCAAAATCATTATTGGTTGTAATACCTGCTTGTGCTCCGGTTAAAGCACTTGCAGGAATACCTTTTGCGCAAAGCAAGCTGCACAAAGTTGCTGCCGAGATGATTTCTCCACAGCAAAGCAGCATGTCTTTCTCACGCGGTGGCAAATGGTTGCCGTTCTGATTTATAAAATCAATCAAAGTATCTGTTGCATAGGGCTCGCCTTTTCTCCCCATTGCCGATACGACGACTACTAGCTTGTATGCTTGTGCTAAGGCATCTTCGATATGTTCTAGGACTTGTGCTCTTGCTTCGACATTGGAAAGGGACGTGCCTCCGAATTTCTGAACCAGAATTTTCATGAGGTCCCTCCTAAGGGCTTTCGAAAGAAAGCTGTCTTCGTAAGCATTTATACCGCTCTCATAAGGAAGCTGCCTTCTTCCCTGATAGCAGAAAAGGATGTGAATAACGTCTATCGACGAATTTTTAAGAGATGTATGAAGACGTTCATAAGTAGAGTTTTATCGCCAATAGCTAACGTTCATCACAACGCTAACGCTTTAACGAAGTTAATCATACCTATGATGAAATAGAAGCTAGGCTTCCGTTAGGAAGCCTGCCTCGATTAATTCTGCTCGATAGCTATATATTCTGCAATTTGCACGGCATTCCAAGCTGCACCTTTTAAAAGGTTGTCAGAAACGATCCACATATTCAAAGCACGTGGATTGCTCAAATCGCGGCGTACACGACCAACGAATGTGTCGAGCTTGCCAGCAGCATCCGTTGCAAGCGGATACTGTTGCTCGGCAGGGTTATCCTGAAGTACAATACCCGGAGCTTCAGAAATTAATTGTTTAACTTCCTCAATGTCAAAATGTTCTTTCAATTCGACATAAACCGACTCCGAATGCCCGTAAACGACAGGGATGCGCACACAAGTAGCCGTAACTTCTAGTGTATCGTCACCCATAATTTTTTTCGTTTCGTTGATCATTTTCATTTCTTCGTAAGTAAATCCATTTTCTGTAAATTTGTCGATCTGCGGAATCGCATTAAATGCGATTTGGTGTTTAACCGGCAATGCACCTACTGGCAATATTTGCGGATCAACTGGATTTCCAGCCAAAGCCTCTTTGGACTGACGCAGCATTTCATCAATAGCACGCGCTCCGGCACCAGATACTGCCTGATAGGTAGAAACAATAATACGAGTAATACCATAGCGGTCATATAATGGTTTCAAAGCAGCAACCATTTGAATCGTTGAGCAGTTAGGATTTGCAATGACCCCTTTGTGCTCATTGATTTTATCGATATTTACTTCTGGGACAACAAGCGGAGTATCAGGATCCATACGGTATGCGCTAGTATTGTCGATACAAACCGTTCCATGTTCAATGGCTTGCGGAATCAATTCAAGGCTGACACTGCCGCCAGCACTAAACAAGGCGATATCCACGCCTTTAAAGCTATCCGCTGTGGCCTCTTGAACAGTGATTTCTTGACCCTTAAATATTAGCTTTGTTCCAGCAGAACGAGCCGAAGACAATAACTTTAGTTCATGAATAGGGAAGTTGCGTTCTTCCAACAAACGAAGGATCTGCTCTCCTACTGCTCCTGTTGCTCCAACCACCGCAACGTTGAATAATTTTTGACTCGACATCTTGTTCGTCTCTCCCTATGCAAATAATCAATATCAGTAATTGAACCGTTCGATTACCATCGGTTGAAGCTGTTTTCCTTCTAATGCCTCTTCACAGGTTTCCATAATCAGATCCATACGTGCAACAAGAGAATTAGGTTTAGCTACCGGAGCATCTTGACCGAACGGGACAAAATATATGTTTTTGGTTATTAGCAGCTTGCTGATGTTCATAGCATTAAGACCTAGACCGTCATTAGTCGATATAGCCAAAACAACAGGCCGTTGATTGCGCATCTGCGCTTTCGCGGCCATTAAGACAGGACTCTCTGTCATTGCATTAGCGAGTTTGCTCGTCGTATTCCCTGTGCAAGGCGCAATGACAAGTACATCCAGCAATTTGGACGGCCCCAGTGGTTCCGCATCTACAATTGACGCAATGATATCATTCCCTGTTATCTCTTTCAATTGATTCTGCCAATTCTCAGAAGTACCAAAACGTGTATCTGTTGTAAGTATCGTAAACGAAACGATCGGAACCACTTTGGCTCCGGCGTCTACAAATCGTTGGATTTGCGGCATTACTTCAGCAAACGTACAATGCGATCCAGTTAAGGCAAAACCCACAGTCTTTCCCTGCCAATTCATTCCACATTCCTCCTCTGTCCTGCATCCTCAAGAATAATTCGGCTCAAGGTGTCGGCTATGATGCGACCGGCTGTTTTCGGCGCAACAATTCCAGGGAGTCCTGGCGCAAGCAAAGCCTTGATCCCCCGCTTCTCAGCAAAACGAAAATCCGTTCCGCCAGGCTTTGAGGCCAAGTCAATGATCACTGCACGATGTGGAATATTGGCAATAATCTGTGCTGTGATTATCATAGACGGAATTGTATTAAAAAGCAAGTCAATATTCGCCACCTGAGCATTCAAATCCTGCGTGTAAAAAGGGATGAAGCCCATTTCCCAAGCCCTTGCGTAGTATTCCGGTTTGTTAACTCCTACCCTTACTTTTGCCCCTAAACCTTGTAAAGTTCTTGCAACCGTGATACCGGTTCTGCCAAATCCGAGTACCATGGAATTAGAGCCGTGGATAGTAAAATCCGTGTTTTGAATGGCCATCATGATGGCCCCCTCAGCCGTTGGAATGGAGTTGTAGATAGCTACATCATCCCTATCGAACAGTTCGACCAGTCGGATGGAGAACTGCGAGCACAGCTTTCGCAAATAAGGCTTTGCCATTCCCGTAAATACTCTGGCATGCTTAGGCAAAGCTTTGAAATGTTCTTCTGTAAGACGTAATTCTGACGTAGAAAAAATACTTTCTACATTCCCGTGATCATCGGTACCTACAGCGGGTAGTATGATTGCATCCAATGACTCCAGAGCTTCAGGGCTAAGCTCCGTCTTGGTGATGCCGCTAAATTGATTTTGCAGATTATCAAAGCCGATCAACATAATGGAAGCATCAAGCTCAGAACATTTATGAATAACTTCAAGCTGGCGTGCATCGCCACCGATGAGAGCCACTTGAATTCCTGTAAGCATTCAATCTCACCTCTTTCTAAGTCGCTTTCGATAACTCATCTTATGCGGCCGCCTATAGATGGGTTACAGACATGAGGTTTATGCCTAGGAATAAAATAACCCCACAAAGTGGAGCCTTTAGCTTCGAAGCTACTCAGGTACTTTGTGGGGTGCCCCCGAAACTTATAAATTCTATATGTATAAAAAAACACCTCCCTTAACAGGAAGGTGTTCGCATTATTTGGTTCCAGTATGCCCAAAGCCTCCGGCGCCCCGCACGGTCTCAGACAGTTCGTCTACCTCCGACAATTGGACAGCAGGCACGACTTGAAAAACCATTTGGGCAATCCTTTCGTTTCTCTCTATCGTAAAAGGCTCTCTGCCGTGATTAATAAGAAGTACTTTCACTTCTCCGCGATAATCGGCATCAATGGTACCTGGTGAATTCAATGTAGTAATGCCATTCTTGTATGCAAGCCCGCTTCTCGGGCGAATTTGTGCTTCCAGTTCATCCGGCATCGCAAGCGCAAATCCAGTTGGTATTAGCATCCGGTCTCCCGGCTGTAATGTCACCGGTTCATTTACAGCCGCATGCAGATCGAATCCGCTTGCCAAGGACGACATCTTCTGCGGAAGCTGAATATCCTCGCTGCCTGGCAGACGCTTGATTTGAACATTAAACAAGTTGATCCCTCCTGAAGCCATCGATGACATCGTTTTTTTGTCCGACCATCGCAAGCGCGAACGGTACCGACATCATATGACGAGCCATATCTTGAATATCCGTAAGCTGTACATTTTCGATTCGTTCAATAATTTCATCCATCGTATTATGCTTACCGAGCATCAGCTCGTTTTTCCCTAATCGGTTCATCCTGCTGCTCGTGCTCTCGAGGCTCAGGATTAAGCTGCCTTTCATTTGCTCTTTCCCTTTTTTCAACTCAGCAGCCGTCAGACCCTTTTCTTTGATCTCGCTTAATATTTCCATTGTTACTTTCAGAACATCCGCTGTCTGCTTCGGTGCCGTACCCGTATAGACCGTAAACATACCGCCATCTTGATATGAAGTATGGTAAGAATAAACGGAGTACGCCATGCCTCTTTTTTCACGAATTTCCTGGAACAGCCTGGAGCTCATGCCCCCACCGATCGCATTATTCAATAATACCATGGCGTATAAACGGTCATCTTTGGCAGACAAGCCTGGTAAAGAGAGGCAAATATGGTTTTGCTCGGACTTTTTCTCATGATACATAAGGTTTCCTGCGAATGATGGGGTGACTAGCGTCTGCTCCACTCCACTGTTGTGGAATGCCCCGAAATGCTTTTCTATCAAAGTCATCAAGCTATCATCCACATTGCCAGCGATAGCAATAACTGTACGATCAATGGAGTATTGTTCCTTCATATATTGGCGGAGGGTATCCGAATTCATCGCACTTAGGTTGTCTTCCGTACCTATGATGGTGTGACCCAAGGAATGATCATCGAAAGTCGCTTTTGCAATCAAATCATGAACCATGTCATCCGGAGTATCCTCGTACATGGAAATCTCTTCGAAGATAACATTTTTCTCTTTTTCAAGCTCTGTCGGATCAAAGGAAGAACGGAAAAACATATCGGCAAGAACCTCTACCGCGATAGGTAAATGCTCATCGAGCACTTTGGCATAATAGCATGTATATTCTTTGGAAGTGAACGCGTTCACGTTCCCGCCAATGCCATCAAATATTTCAGCAATATCTTTGGCGGAATATTGGTCTGTCCCCTTGAACAGCATATGTTCGATAAAATGGGAGATTCCGTTGTTCTGCGCATCTTCATTACGCGAACCCGTCTTCACCCAAATCCCAAAAGATACGGAGCGGCACGTAGGAATCGGTTCCACGATGACCCGCAGCCCATTGTTCAATACGTATTTATTCAATGAAAGGAGCCTCCTCGGAAATTCTCTGAATGTATCTTAATGATATTACCATTATTGTGGAGCAGACTCAACTTCAGGAACACGATTCGAAGAAATTAACTCGCTAACTGTGCCCAAAACAAGCCCCTTGCTTTTGATAACTTCAATCATTTGCTGAAGCGCATTGCTTGAGGATGCCGTAGGATGCATCAAAATTAAGGAGCCTGGTTCCACTCGAGTAGATATTTTGCGGACGATAGTCATAGGCTCAGGTTTTTGCCAATCTACAGTATCCAATGTCCAGAGAATCGTGTGCAGGTTGAGCCCATGAGCAATGTTCACCGTTTCTTGATCAAAATCACCAGATGGTGGAGCAAACAGCTTGTTTTGAACTCCTAACTCTTTCTCAAGCAAAAGCTGCGTCTTTGTTATCTCTTCAGAAGCTTTAGTACTCGACAGCTCGCTCATGTTTTTATGAGAATAAGCATGATTGGACAGTTCATGGCCTTTTTCTTTTATTCGGAGTGCCGTCGGAACGTTATTTTTTAACCAGCTTCCATCAAAAAAGAACGTTGCATGCACCCTCTCCTTTTCCAGCACATCGAGCATTTTATCTACATACTCATTACCCCAAGCAACATTAATCATCAAGGAGACCATGGGCTTATTCGGATTTCCTTTATAAATCGGTTGTGCCCCGAGCTGCTCCAATCCAATAGCAGGCTTGATCTCTTTGGTTACAATTTTCAGGTTGTCCGTATTCGGCTGCTGTTCGGTCAATGCAAGCGATTGCTCCATATCGACCTCAAGCCCGTTATAACCGGGAATCGCTTTCCACACGCGGTCTATCTTGGCATTGATCGGAGCCACATAGCGCTTCTGTGCTTCCAAGCGTATCCTCTCTTCAAGGACCTCGCGCCGCTCCTGCTGCTGTTTCTTCGTCCCGCCCCAAACGGATGCTGCCGCTGATGAAATATCCCATTGATGAGGAATAGACGCAGCGGACAATGCGTTTTGAAGCTTTGCATTTTGAACAAAGAGCTGGAGATTCTCAGACTGCTGTATACCCAAAAATACGGCTGCAAAAAGTCCGGACAATACTAACACCTGAACTCGTTTCATAACCTTGCTCCTGTCGTTAGATCGTTTGTCCCATTCATATGCCTTTTCGGACAAGATTATGACAGATTGAGTTACTTTATTTAGGCAAAACAAAAAGAGACAGACGACTCTGACTCTTTATCGTTCTTGCTATGGGTAAAGTACATTAGGATTGGGCAGGCACTTGCGCTGCCAGTACAGCTTTACGAGACAGGTTGACACGGCCTTGCTGATCGATTTCGGTCACTTTTACAGTAATGGTATCCCCTACTGCTACAACGTCCTCAACCTTAGCCACTCGCTCTGTAGAAAGCTGTGAAATGTGAACCAGACCTTCTTTGCCAGGTAAAATTTCTACGAAGGCTCCGAATTTCTCAACGCGCTTCACTGTACCTAGATACGTTTCTCCAACAACGACTTCTTTCACGATACCTTCAATAATTTGACGAGCTCTATCATTCATCTGCTCATTGGAAGATGCGATAAATACTCGGCCATCTTGTTCAATATCGATTTTCACGCCGGTTTCTTCAATAATCTTGTTAATGATTTTGCCACCTGCGCCGATAACGTCGCGGATTTTATCCGGATTGATATGCATGGTAAGAATTTTCGGTGCGTAAGGAGATAACTGCGACTTAGGCTGTTGAATTCGTTCGAGCATTTTACCCAAGATGTGCATACGGCCTGTTTTCGCTTGTTCTAACGCTTGTGTCAGAATGGCACGATCAATACCGTCAATTTTGATATCCATTTGAAGTGCTGTTACTCCACTTGCAGTACCTGCTACTTTAAAGTCCATATCACCGAGGTGGTCTTCCATACCTTGAATGTCCGTCAAAATTGAGAAATGCTCTCCATCCTTAATCAGACCCATGGCAACACCGGCTACAGGAGCTTTAATAGGAACACCCGCATCCATCATGGCCAATGTACTTGCGCAAATACTTGCCTGCGAAGTAGACCCATTGGATTCCAATACCTCGGATACAAGACGAATGGTGTATGGGAAATCGGTTTCCGAAGGTATAATTGGCTCAAGTGCACGCTCTCCCAATGCTCCGTGACCAATTTCGCGGCGGCCTGGAGGACGAAGCGGTCTTGCTTCCCCTACGCTGAACGGCGGGAAATTGTAATGATGCATGAAGCGTTTGGTTTCTTCCAGATCCAAGCCATCAAGAATTTGTACATCGCCCAAAGCGCCAAGAGTACAAATGCTTAATGCTTGTGTCTGACCACGAGTGAACAATCCAGACCCGTGAGTACGAGGAAGCAGATTGATGTCGCATTCTATCGGACGAATTTCGTCAAGTCCACGACCGTCTGGTCTTACTTTATCGTGAGTAATCAAACGACGAACTTCTTCTTTAACGATGTCATACAGAGTCTCTTTAACATCCTTCAGCTTCTCAGGAGTTTCCTCATATTGCACACTAAAATGCTCTACCGTTTCAGCATTGATAGCGTCAATAGCTTCTTGTCTTGCGTGCTTTTCCGCAATTTTAACAGCTTCAACCAAGCGATCTTGTGCGTACGCACGAACATCGCGATTAACATTCTCTTCTACGCTATGTAGCTTAACTTCCATCTTCGGCTTACCAGCAAGCTGGACCAATTCTTCTTGAGTAGCGACAATCTTGCGGATTTCGTCATGACCAAACATGATAGCTTCAAGCATAACTTCTTCCGGTACTTCATCGGCACCTGCTTCAACCATCATAATAGCGTCCTTGGTTCCTGCTACTACGAGATGAATATCGCTTTTCTCTGCTTGCTCCAAAGTAGGATTGATGACGAATTGTCCATCAACACGACCCACAATAACACCGCCAACGGGTCCGTTGAACGGAACGTCGGAGATGCTAAGCGCTGCGGAAACCCCTATCATCGCAGCAATCTCAGGCGAGCATTCTTGGTCTACGCTCATGACGATAGCAACGACTTGTACATCGTTACGGAATCCTTCAGGGAATAACGGACGAATCGGACGGTCTGTCAAACGGCTTGCAAGAATCGCCTTTTCACTTGGACGCCCTTCGCGTTTAATAAATCCCCCAGGGATTTTCCCTACTGAATACAGACGCTCTTCATAGTTCACAGTCAAAGGAAAGAAATCAAGATCCTTTGGCTCCGCCGAAGCCGTAACGGTACAAAGCACTACCGTATCCCCGTAACGTACGGTTACAGCAGCATTCGCCTGTTTAGCTAAACGACCGGTTTCAAGAATGAACGGACGTCCGCCCAAATCCATTTGTACTCTTTTTTCCATAAAATCCTCCTAAGAGTTTCTGCTAAGAAACTTTCTACGTAAGCGATAGCTTCCGTTCAACTAAGAAACTTTCTTCCTACACGCTGCTGAATGGTTCTACTAACACTTCTTCATAATGCCTAGTATTTCCTTCTTTTTCGAAATAAATCTCGCTGCTGCTAAAAGAAACATACGAAAAAGCAACCGCGCTGCCTCTGTCCAAGCCCAAACTGGACTCGAACAGCAGACAACCGTGGTTGCTCCTTGAAGTCATTCCTATTATCTACGAAGACCAAGCTTCTCGATAAGGGCGCTGTAACGTTTAACGTCTTTGTTTTTCAAATAAGTTAAAAGTTTACGGCGTTGACCTACCATTTTCAAAAGACCGCGACGAGAATGGTGATCCTTCTTGTGCGTTTTCAAATGGCCAGTCAAGTTCACAATATTTTCAGTAAGAATTGCGATTTGCACTTCAGGAGATCCTGTATCGGACTCATGAGTTTTGTGCGTTTGGATCAACTCTTGCTTACGCTCTTGTGTCAATGCCATTGTTCATTCACCTCCATCATTGGATATCCCCTATGGCCCAGAGAGCGCCGGAGTACTCGATTCTCCATGCCATGGTTCATGCCGAACCCCTAGTGGTTCGACAACGTTTTATAGTATAGCACAGGTGTACTATAAAAGTAAAATAGAGAAAAGAATTATTGTTCGTTTTGCGTTAAAATGGTTCGGGCCTTGTCTGCATCCGTACGAATTTGGGTAACCAATTCATCCACTGACCCGAATTTTCGTTCGGGACGAAGAAAGGTAATAAACTCTACAGAAACTGCGCTTCCGTAAATCGAACGGGAGAAATCAAACAGATGGGCTTCCAACGTAGGCTTTTCCAAATCCTCAACAAACGTAGGCTTCTTTCCTACATTCATTACTGCGTTATAAACTTCGCCATCCACAGTAACCTTAACGGCATATACGCCTAGCGCCGGAATGACAAAGGATTCCGACATTTCAATATTAGCCGTTGGAAAACCAATCGTACGGCCTCGACCATCACCTGTGACAACAGTTCCTGTGATGGTGTAAGGACGTCCCAGCAGGCGGTTAGCTTCTTCTAATTTTGCATTTTGCAGACACTCTCGGACAAGCGTGCTGCTTACCTTGCAGCCATTTAGCTGAAACGGTCTTATCACTTCTACTGCAAACCGTCCAGCTGCAAGCTCGCATAATGTATCTGGTGTTCCAGCACCTCGAAAGCCAAAGGTGAAATCAAAACCTACGATCACGGTGTTCACATTCATAGGAATCAACATATTCTCAACAAATTCTTCGGGTGTCACCTTCATAAAATCGGAGTCAAAAGCTATAAGATAGCTTTTATCCAATCCCATTTCGGAAAGCACCTGCTCCTTTTGCTTGGAAGGAGTAAGCAGTTGAGTATATTTTTGTTGTCCCAGCACTTCTTTGGGATGCGGATGAAATGTCATGATCGAAGCGGGAATGTGCATTCGTTGTGCCGTCTGCAGCGCCCGTCTGATCACTTCCTGATGACCGAGATGAATCCCGTCAAATTCCCCGATCGCCAGCACTTGCGGCCCCATCGCTTTCGTATCTTTACCTTCAACTATGGGGTAGTTCAAATGTATAGATTGCATCGAATATGTCACCTGCATTCTTTTCAGACGAAGCTTGCTACGAAAATACTTTAACAGGCTGCAGTTCCCGTTTATCGCGATCCCATTGAAATATCCCAATAAATTGAGAGGTTTCACTATACACCGCATAATTAAGCTCGGCAGCGTCCATCAAAGCCGTCTGCTCCGAAGGAGTCAAGGTCAGTTTTTGCCCAAGCAAAGCCTTGCGAGTCTGCTCTTCACTCAAACGCACCGTAGGCATGTGAGCTAATGCAATCTCGGCAGGAATCAGCTTGTCCGATACCCCACCCTGCTGTTGAAGCAGCTCCAGCTGCTCCAAGGTAAGGCATTGCTCCCGTCCCATGCTGCCTGTGGAAGTACGCACTAGCTCCGACATCACTGCCGGATATCCGAGTGCTTTTCCTACGTCCACACATAAAGTGCGGATATAGGTTCCTTTGGAGCATTGCACACGGAAGCGAATTTCCGGGTGGTCCATAGTAAGATCCATATCCAGGATCTCAATATTGTATATTGTCACCTTACGTGATTTGCGCTCTACTTCAATCCCTTGACGGGCTAACTCATATAGGCGCTTACCATCCACTTTAACTGCCGAGTACATGGGTGGGACTTGCTCGATGTCACCAACAAAGGATTCCAGTGTTTCTCGCACTTGAGCTTCTGTCAAATGAACTTGATCCACTTGTTCAATCACTTGACCGCCAGCATCTTCCGTGTCGGTAGCAAGTCCGATTTTCAAGGTAGCCTCGTACTCCTTAGGAAGCTCCTGGATATACTCTACAAGCCTCGTTGCCCGCCCTATGCAAAGCGGTAGTACGCCGGTTACCTGAGGATCCAAGGTACCCGTGTGACCGATTCTTTTAATTCGAAGAATACGCCTGGCTTTGGCCACCACATCATGGGATGTAAATCCAACAGGCTTCCAAATAGGGAGTATTCCTTCCAACATTTCATTTGTCATGCAAGCGCCAAACCTACTTCCTTAACGACACGTTCAATAGCTTCGTTCAATGTTCCTTTAACGGCACATCCTGCTGCTCGCATATGACCTCCGCCGCCAAACGATTTGGCAACTTGAGCGACATCCACTTTTCCATTGGAGCGCAAGCTCACCTTCACGATATCTTCCCGTTCCTTGAACAAAATGCCAACCTCTACACCCTCTACATTTCTAGGGTAGTTGACCAATCCGTCCAAATCCTCATTGCTCGCACCGCTCTGCTCAAGCTCCGATAAAGTAACGGAAACCCAAGCCACTTGGTTTTGATGAGCAAAGGATAACGTAGACAAGCTGCTTTTAATGAGTGAGATTTGTGGATGCGACAGCTTCTCCAACAAATGCTCAGCCAGTTCATGGCCTTTAACTCCACGCTGCAGCATATCCGCTGCAATGCGCATCACCTTAGGTGAGGCATTGGAGTAGCGGAATCCGCCCGTATCTGTCAACAATCCCGAATAAATGCAGACATTAAGCTCATGTGTAAAAGGAATATCCATTGCAGAACACAGATCGTATAATACTTCAACCGTTGCCGCGGCATCATCTACTACAAGATTGCAGCTGCCAAAGCGATCGTTCGTTGCGTGATGATCAATATTCAGCAATTGTACACCCTCAGCAAACAGCTTGCTGACGCTGCCCATTCGGGAAAAGTCAGCACAATCCACACTAATAACATGTGTAAATTGATCTTTCATCGTACTTGCAGAAGCTTCGTAATCGATAATCGGCAGCTTCCCGGCAGCCATATACCTGTATTTCTCAGGCATGCTGCCTTCGTTGATAAGAGTGAACTTTTTGCCTAAAGAGGTCAGCAACCATCCTACGGCAAATGTAGAGCCGGCGGCATCCCCATCCGGATGAATATGGGATACCACCAGAAAATCATCATTAGCATGAATGAAGTGTGCTGCTGCATTCAATTGAACAGCATAATCATCCTGCTTGGAAAATGCCGTCATGGTTGCGCATTCTCCCCATTGATTTGGCTCAACAATTTCTCGATATGACTACCATAATCGATAGATGCATCGAAACGGAAGATCAGATCTGGAATTTTGCGCAAGCGAATTCTTTTGCCAAGCTCCGAACGAATAAACCCGCTTCCGCGACCCAGCGCTTTAAGCGTTTCTTCCTTTTGCTCGTCCGTACCCAAAACACTCAGGTAAATCTTGGCTTGAGACAAATCATTCGTTACCTCAACACCTGTAACCGTAATAAATCCGATACGAGGGTCTTTCAGCTCTGACTGAATGATTTG
Source organism: Paenibacillus sp. RC67 (assembly GCF_030020805.1). Classification (GTDB taxonomy): domain Bacteria; phylum Bacillota; class Bacilli; order Paenibacillales; family NBRC-103111; genus Paenibacillus_S. The sequence goes on along the minus strand of NZ_CP125098.1, from coordinate 2,889,179 downwards.
ACTTAGTTCTTTTTTAATTTGTTCTCCGACTCTACCTACGCGAATGCGCGCCATTCAAATCACCTCTCAACAGTCTCCATTACGAAGGCTTCGATAATATCCCCTTCTTTAATATCGTTGTATTTTTCTAGAGATATACCACATTCGTAACCTTGAGCCACTTCCTTGGCATCGTCCTTGAAACGTTTGAGGGAATCGATATTGCCTTCGAACACTACGATTCCGCTGCGGATCAGACGCATTTTGGCATTGCGGGCAATTTTACCGGAAATGACCATGCAACCAGCAATAACGCCGATTTTGGAGACTTTGAAGATGTTACGGACTTCAGCTTGCCCGATAACCACTTCTTTAAAGACAGGATCAAGCATCCCTTTCATGGCTTGCTCGATTTCTTCGATAACTTTGTAAATGATACTATGCAGACGAATGTCCACTTTCTCTTGATCCGCAGTGTTTTTAGCTTGCGGCTCAGGGCGAACATTAAAGCCGATAACGATAGCATTAGATGCTGAAGCCAAAATTACGTCGGATTCAGTAATCGCGCCTACGCCGTTATGCAAGATTTTAACGCGAACGCCTTCGATATCGATTTTCTCAAGAGAACCGCGCAGCGCTTCAACCGATCCTTGAACGTCCCCTTTAATGATCACGTTCAAATCTTTGATTTCGCCGTCTTTAATATGTTTATACAGATCGTCCAAGGTTACGCGAACATTCGCTCCCATTTCCGATTGTCTCAAGGTAATAGCACGTTTTTCGGCAATAGCTCTTGCTTTACGTTCGTCCTCGAAACAAATGAACGGATCGCCTGCTTGAGGAACTTCGGTCAAGCCCGTAATTTCTACAGGAGTAGATGGACCCGCTTCCTTCAGCTTTTTACCTTTGTCATTGACCATAGCGCGAACGCGGCCAAAGCATACGCCGGCTACGAAGCTGTCTCCAACTTTAAGCGTACCATGCTGAATAAGAACGCGTGCAACCGGACCTTTACCTTTGTCCAGCTCCGCTTCAATAACGGTACCTCTAGCACGTTTATTCGGGTTCGCTTTAAGCTCTTGAACCTCGGCTACAAGCAGAATCATATCAAGCAGGTTTTCAAGCCCGATGCGCTGTTTTGCGGAAATGTTGCAGAAGATAGTATCTCCGCCCCATTCTTCAGGTACCAGTTCATACTCGGTAAGCTCTTGCTTGATTTTATCCGGATTAGAGTCCGGTTTATCTACCTTGTTAACCGCTACGATAATAGGTACTTTTGCCGCTTTAGCATGGTTAATCGCTTCAACGGTTTGTGGCATAACGCCGTCGTCTGCTGCAACTACGATGATCGTGATGTCAGTTACTTGCGCGCCGCGGGCACGCATCGATGTGAACGCCTCGTGACCAGGAGTATCCAGGAACGTAATTTTCTTGTTGTGAATTTCTACTTGGTACGCACCGATATGCTGGGTAATTCCCCCTGCTTCACCTTCGGTTACACTCGTTTTGCGAATCGCATCAAGCAATGTCGTTTTACCATGGTCAACGTGACCCATAATCGTAACAACCGGAGGACGTTCAAGCAGATCTGCTTCATCGTCTTTCTCTTCGAATTGCTCGAACTTGTCTTCCTCAACCGGAATTTTCAGTTCAACCTCAACGTTATAATCACCTGCGAGCAGTTGAATTGCGTCCAGATCAAGCTCTTGGTTGATCGTTGCCATAGTGCCCAAGAACAACAGCTTTTTAATAACTTCCGAAGCATCCTTATGCAGAGCTTTAGCCAGTTCGCCAACCGTCATCGTACCGCGTACGATAATTTTCTTAGGGGTGTTATCCACTTTTTCTTTCTTAACTGGTTCTTGTTGGTATCTGCCTCGTTGATTGCGGTTATTTCCTCTGTTGTTTTGCGGTCCTCTGGAAGAACTTACTTTATTATCATCAAAACGTTTTTGATTCGGTTTGGTCTTCTTAGTCGTCTTACCTTTGCTCGCTGCATCATCTTGGTCCACATCTACAGGTGTATTAGACCTCGCAGGCCCAGCACCAACGGACTTGTTAAACGAGTTGGAAGCTCCTTGACCAGCACCCCGTTGCTCGAACGGCTTGCGTTGCTCGAACCCGCCTTGCGGACGAGCTGGACGTTGGTCTCCGGAACGGTTACCGTTGTTGTTACTGCTCGGTGCACCAGTGCGATTGCCTTGTCCTTGGCTGTAGCCACCGCTTGGACGGCTTTGGCCTTGACCACCCTGGCCTCCGCCTTGTTGACCGCCACGGTTCTGGTTGTAGCCTCCGCCTTGTTGACTTCCACCACGGTTTTGATTATAGCTTCCGCCTTGTTGGTTGCCGCTGCGCTGCTGGTTGTTATACCCGCCGCCCTGGGAGCCTTGTCCTTGCGGTCTGCGATCACCATATTGCCCACGATTACCGCCACCTTGACCTTGTTGGTCAGGTCTACGGTCGCCTGTGCGTGGTCCGCTGTTGGATTGGCCAGAGCTTTGACCGTGCTGACTGCCACTAGGTCTTTGTTGATTGCTCGATTGGCCTTGTGGATTACTCGACTGGCCTTGTGGAGCTTGAGGCTTAGTTTCTGTTTTAGGCTGTTGTCCAGCTTGCGTTTGTGCTTGTGCGTTTGCGTCTTTGTTCACTGTATTTGTACTCGTATTCGTACTGATAGAAGCATTCCCCGTTTCATTAGTTCCTCGTTTGGCTGCTGCATTTGCTTTTACATCTTTAAAAAATTTTTCCACACTCTCCACTGTATCGTTCTCCATTACGCTCATATGATTGTTAACCGGAATACTTAATCTTTTAAGGATGGTAATGATCTCTTTACTGCTCATATTTAAAGACTTGGCATATTCATATACTCTGAGTTTATTATCCTTATTATTCTCTTGTTTACTCAATACTGTCCACCTCCGTACGATTTTCCAGACTCTTCTTCAGCATTTTCGCAAATCCAGCATCGATTACGGCTATAACAACCCGCGTTTCTTTTCCGATACTTGCTCCTAATTGCTCACGGCTGCCGTACTGATGTAGGGGAACCCGATACGTACTGCATTTATCGCTCACTTTTTTCAAAGTGTTGGGGGAGGCATCTTCCGCTACAATAACTAACTTGGCTTCGCCCTTACGAACAGAATCAATGACGGAGTCTTCCCCCGTAATCACCTTGCCTGCTCTCATGGCCAATCCCAGGTGGTTAAACCATTTATTATTCATCATCCACCGCCGCTTCTTTGCCAGCAATGAACTCATCTTCTACTTTAATGAAATCCTGTTCCAAGGCATCGTAAATCTCTGCGCTGACCGAATGCTTCAACGCACGGTCCAATGCTCGGCTCTTTTTGGCCAATCTGAAGCAAGACAGCTTTCCACACAAATAAGCTCCACGTCCCGCTTTTTTACCCGTTAAGTCGATGATGATTTCGTCATTCGGTGTTTTCACGACACGAATCAGTTCTTTTTTGGGCATCATTTGCTGGCATGCTACACATTTGCGAAGAGGGATTTTCTTTTGCTTCATCTTAGATCACCTTCTACTTTGTCAGCTGCTTACACTAATCAATACTGACCGAATCCTGGTGCATTTCCTCGGTGTACGTTTTAGGACGGCCGTATTCTTGTTCTGCTTGAGTCTCGCTTTTGATATCAATTTTCCAGCCAGTCAGCTTCGCAGCTAATCTAGCGTTTTGCCCTTTTATCCCGATAGCAAGAGAGAGCTGATAATCAGGTACGATAACACGAGCCATTTTCTCGTTCTCAAATACATTCACTTCAAGCACCTTGGAAGGACTGAGTGCGTTAGCTACGTATTCATCCACATTTTCGACCCAACGCACGATATCGATCTTCTCGCCTTTTAGCTCGTTAACGATCGTTTGAACGCGCATTCCTTTAGGTCCCACACAAGAGCCGACTGGATCCACTTCCGCATTGCGTGAAAAAACAGCAATTTTGGAACGAAACCCGGCTTCGCGCGCAACGGAACGAATCTCAACGACACCGTCGAAAATTTCCGGTACTTCAAGCTCGAATAAACGTTTTAAAAGACCCGGGTGCGTACGCGACAAAATAATTTGTGGGCCTTTAGTCGTATTTTCAACTTTAGTAATATAAGCTTTGACGCGGTCGCTTTGTTTAAACTTATCTGTCGGCATAAGCTCGGTTAAAGGCAGCGCCGCTTCGATTTTGCCCAAATCGATATAAATATTGCGCAAATCCTGTCTTTGCACAATACCGGTCACAATATCCTCTTCTTTATCGACAAAGGCGTTATAAATCAATCCGCGCTCCGCTTCGCGAATGCGCTGAGTAACGACCTGCTTAGCTGTCTGTGCTGCGATACGACCAAAATCTCTAGGTGTAACCTCAATTTCAACAATATCGTTCAGTTGATAATTTTGGTTTATTTCACGAGCCGCAAACAGCGAAATTTCCAAACGAGGGTCCAAAACATCCTCTACCACCGTTTTACGAGCATACACTTTAATCAATCCGGTGTGACGGTTAATGTCCACGCGAACGTTTTGTGCAGTATTAAAATTACGTTTATAGCTGGAGATCAGTGCCGCTTCAATAGCATCAATCAGCACTTCTTTGGCGATTCCTTTTTCCCTTTCGATTTCCAACAATGCTTCAATAAAATCCATATTCATTTGAACGGAGCTCCCCCTCTCATAAAATCCACCACTGTTTTAGAACACGATAGCCAGTCTAGCGCTAGCTACTTTATTGTACGGAATCTCGTGTTTTTTCTTTCCGATCTCTACGACCACGGTTTGCTCGTCAAATGACAGCAGCGTACCTTCGAACTCTTTTAGCCCGTCTAGTGGCTCATAGGTAGTAACAAACACATGTTGTCCTACTGCTTTATAATAATCCTGCACCTTTTTCAACGGACGCTCGGCCCCTGGAGAGGATACTTCCAAGAAGTAAGCTGTAGGAATCGGATCATTTTCATCCAATTTTTCACTAAGGAATTCACTAATTCGGCCGCAATCGTCGATATCGATGCCGCCTTCTTTGTCTACATAAACTCGCAGAAACCAATTGCTGCCTTCTTTTACATACTCAACATCCACTAATTCAAAGCTGTTTTCGTCCAAAAAAGGCTGAAGAAGTGATTCAACTATAGGTTTAATTTGCGAAATCAACCTGCAACCTCCTATCATCAAATGGAAAGCCTAATGCTTTCATCTCTGTAACAAAATGTAAAGAGTGGGTTTCCCCACTCTCTAAGATCCGAACTTATAACGGTTGTTACCAAAGAAGATTATACCATAAGCCTTATAGGTATGCAATATGAGGACGGCTTGCTTCATTGAAAGATACAATGCCTAGAAAAGCGAAAGTTGGTTGGATTCCGGCAAACCGCGGAAGCAGCCCATGGAGCCTAACAGCTCAACAATCGTTTTTGATGCTTTACTACGTGTTTGGAAGTCTTCTATTGAGAGAAATGGTCCGCCATCTTTAGCAGCGGCAATATTTTTAGCGGCATTCACCCCTATCCCCCCAATAGCGGAGAATGGAGGAATCAATGAATCGCCATCAACCAAAAATTTAGTTGCATCTGATTTATACAGATCGATACTTTTGAAAGAGAACCCTCTTGCCGTCATTTCAAGAGCCATTTCAAGGATTGAGATCATTGCCTTTTCTTTAGGAGTCGCCTGGAATGCTTTCTCCTCAATTTCGATCAACCTGCGGAGTATCGCATCATAGCCTTGGCAGAGCAAATCAAGCTCGAAGTCCTCCGCACGAACCGTGTAATAGGTCGCATAGTAAGCAATCGGATGGTACAGTTTAAAGTAAGCGGTGCGAACCGCAGATATAACATATGCAGCAGCATGCGCCTTCGGAAACATGTACTCGATCCTCTCGCAAGACTCGATGTACCATGCAGGTACTTTATGCTTCTTCATATCTTCTTTCCACTCCGGGGTCAAACCTTTACCTTTACGAACGCTCTCCGTAATTTTAAAAGCGAGTCCTGCATCCATACCCGCCTTATAGATCAAGTAGAGCATGATCTCATCACGACAACCAATAACGGTCTTGATCGTGCATGTGCCTTTCTTAATTAGTTCCTGCGCATTGCCTAGCCAAACACCTGTTCCGTGTGACAATCCGGATATTTGGAGTAAGTCGGCAAAAGACGAAGGTTGCGTCTCATCAAGCATTTGACGAACAAATTTTGTCCCCATTTCGGGTACGCCATAAGTCGCAACTGTGCTGCGTATTTGCTGTGGGGAGACACCCAGCGATTTAGTTGAGTTAAACATGCTCATAACCTTCGGATCATTCATAGGAATTGTCGTAGGATCGACACCCGTCAAATCCTGAAGCATCCGCATCATGGTCGGATCATCATGACCGAGTATATCGAGCTTCAACAAGTTCGCATCAAAAGCATGGTAGTCAAAGTGTGTTGTCTTCCACTCAGCATTCACATCATCCGCAGGGAATTGAACTGGAGTTATGTCATCTACGTCAATATAGTCCGGCACAACGACGATACCGCCGGGATGCTGTCCTGTACTTCTTTTTACCCCGGTACAACCGGAAGCAAGTCTGCTTACTTCTGCCCCGCGCCATTTTTTTCCCTGTTCCTCTTCAAACTTCTTCACATAACCAAAAGCAGTTTTTTCGGCAATCGTACCGATGGTTCCTGCCCGGAATACATTTTTAGGCCCAAACAGTTCCTTCGTATAGTTATGAGCAACAGGCTGATATTCACCGGAGAAATTCAAGTCTATATCGGGAACCTTGTCCCCTTTAAAGCCAAGGAACGTTTCAAAAGGAATATCCTGGCCTTCTCCCTTGAGTTTACTGCCGCAATTCGGACAATCCTTGTCTGGAAGATCAAATCCGCTTGGAATGCTTCCGTCGAGGATCCATTCATTATACTGGCAGGACCGACAAACATAATGCGGAGGCAGCGGATTAACTTCGGAAATGCCAAGGAAAGTTGCAACGACAGACGAACCTACTGAACCACGGGAACCTACCAAATAACCGTCTTGGTTGGATTTCTTAACAAGACGCTCTGAAACTAAATAGTTCGCCGAGAACTCGTATTTGATAATAGGTACTAGTTCCTTTTCCAATCGTGCCGTGACTACTTCCGGAATCGGTTCACCGTAAATACGTTTGGCCGTGTCATAGCATTTGGTTCGGATTTCTTCATCCGCTCCATCAATGATCGGAGCAAATAATTTATCCGGGAACAACTCCAATTCCTCGAACTGATCAGCCAGGTCGCTCGTATTTTTCACTACGACATCGAACGCGGTTTCTTCACCTAGAAACTGAAATTCTGCCAGCATTTCTTTCGTTGTTCTGAAGTGTACATCCGGCTTTTTCATATCCTTCAATGGGCTAAAACCGGTAATACCATTAATTGTAATATCGCGGCAAATTTTATCACGAGGCTGCAAATAGTGAACATTTCCGGTTGCAATAACCGGTTTATTCAGCTTGCGTCCGATATCCAGCACTCTTCGGGTGGCACCTTCCAACTGTTCCTTACTCCCTACAAGGCCTTTATCCACCAAATGCATATTAACCCCTGTAGGTTGAATTTCCAGTATGTCGTAAAATTGCGCAACTTCCTCTGCCTCTTCCACGGACTTGTTCAATACGGCTTCAAAGAACTCGCCTTTCTCACAGCCTGAAGTGATAATTAATCCTTCCCTCATGCTAGCAAGCAAACTCTTGGGAATACATGCCACTCTATGAAAATATTCGGTATGAGATAAGGAAACCAAGGTATATAAATTTTTCTTACCAATCATGTTCGTAGCATAAATGCAGCAATGGAACGGCCGGGTATTTTTCAAATTTTTGCCGACATTATCATTCAAACGTTCCAAATCGGTAATACCGCGTTCATTTGCCTCTTTGATAAGATGAAATAATATATAGCCCAGTGCAATAGAGTCGTCAATCGCACGGTGATGATTATCAAGACCGACTTTGAATTTATCAGCAAGAGTATTCAGTCGGTGATTTTTCATTGTAGGGAATAAAAGTCTTGCCAGCTCTAATGTATCAAGAGAAGGGTTTGTAACAACCGGTAGCCCTAGCTGCTTGCAATTGGCCTGAATAAAGCCCATATCGAATCTCGCGTTGTGCGCTACAAGTACGCAGTCACCGACAAAATCGATGAATTTGGGAAGCATCTCTGTAAGTTCAGGCGCATCCTTCACCATATCGTCCGTAATATTAGTCAACTGTTGAATGTTGTAGGGTATGCGCTCGTGAGGATTGATGAATGTAGCAAAACGATCAACCTCTTTGCCATCCTTCATTTTCACACCGGCAATTTCAATAATTCGGTTGTTGACAATTGACAATCCCGTCGTCTCGATGTCGAAAATAACGTATTCGATATCTTTCAATTCCATCGATCGTGCGTTCTCAACTACAGGCACTCCATCGTTAACTACATTGGCTTCAAGACCATAAATCATTTTAATCCCATGCTTCTTCGCTGCCTTGTTTGCATCGGGATAGCATTGAATACCACTATGATCGGTAACCGCAATGGCCTTATGTCCCCATTTGGCCGCCATTTTGACATATTGATCAATCGGCGTAATAGCGTCCATGGTACTCATCGTCGTATGCAGATGAAACTCAACCCGCTTTTCCGCTGCATCGTCTTTACGATCCGGAGGTGCCATCACTTCATTGACATCATTCGGGATCAAGACCAGCTCAGGAATTTGCATAAATCGGTCATATTCCACTTTTCCGCGGACTTTAACCCATGTCCCATTTTGAATCAAACTAAAAATTTTAACGTCCTCTTTTGTTTTCGCGAACGCTTTGATCATCATCGAATCGGTAAAGTCTGTTATATTAAACGTAAACAAGGTGCTGCCGTTTCTTAGCTCCTTCATATCCAATCCAAATACGGCGCCCTGCAGCGTAACTTTCTTTTCTTCATCTTGAATCATCTGAATCGGTACCGGAGGGTCTTTAATCTCATAACCCACCATAAGTTTAAGATCAGCTTCAGGAAGAGATTCCGATTCCTCTACTTCGATTGAAGTCATAATCTCTTGTGTAACAACCTTCTCTTCTTCTTCAATCTTCTTGGCGAATTTCTCGAATTCAGCTTCCCGATTCTCATCCACCGCATAACGAACCTGGAACTCTACTCCAAAAAAATCGGAGAAATACGTTTGGACCCACTGACCGATATTTTTCTTCTTAGCAAGCTCCAGACCTATGGAATCCAGCAGCATAAGGGTTAGTTGGTGCCCCTGCACATCAATCTTAGCTCTGCTCATCCAGCCATTCACCGATGTTGCTTCCCGCTGCACCCATTCGATAAACATTCCCCAATATTCTCGAGCTACTAGGGCCGGTTCAACCTCGTCCGTATATTTCAACATAAACTTAGTCGCAGCAATATGAGCGAACTTGTCCCGGATCATTTTGCAAAAAGCTCGATAAACATCATGGGGAACGATCGTGCTTTTCACGATATAAAACGTCCATTCCCTATTCTTGCGGGTTGTTTCGACTCTATCGATATATCCATCCTGAAAAAAAGAGTTCACTACATCCGCAGGCACATGGGCCTGCTGCATCAGCATTTCAAATCGTTCTCTTTTCACTGCCGTACTGCTCATGAACTTCCTCCCCCGTAAAACATACAAAGGGCAAACAGGAGATGTTGCTTTCCGATTTGCCCTTAATATCCTTGCAATTAATACGCTCTACCAAATACGACGGTATGTTTGGCTGCTTCTCCGCAAGCTATACACGTAGTCTTATGCTCACCCGGTTCAAACGGGATATTGCGGCTTGTTGCGCCTGTTTCTTCCTTAACCTGTGCTTCACAAGCATCTGACCCACACCATCCTGCAAGGGCAAAACCGCGCTTTTGCTCCAGGAACGATTTGAATTCATCTAGACTATCCACCGAGGTGAAATTCTCGTCACGGAACTGCTTAGCTCTATCATACATTTGTTGATGGATTTCTGCCAGCATATTTTGCACTTCTTCGACAAAATGATCCTGCTGCACCACTCGTTTTTCCCCGGAAATTCTCGAAACAAGTACAACTTGGCCGTTTTCCATATCACGAGGGCCGAGTTCAACACGAATCGGAACGCCGCGCATCTCATACTCATTGAACTTCCAACCTGGACTTTGATCTGGACGATCGTCTACTTTAACGCGAACGCCAGCTTGTTTCAACTGAGCATATAATTCGTCCACACGTCCAACGACTTGCTCTCTCGTTTTAGGAGGGCCGATTGGAATCATGATAACCTGCGTTGGAGCAACCTTAGGAGGTAAAGCCAAACCTCTGTCGTCTCCGTGCACCATAATCAAGGCACCGATAAGACGGGTACTTACGCCCCAAGACGTCGTATGGCAAAATGTATGCTGGTTCTCGCGATCCAAGTATTTAATATCGAACGCTACCGCAAAGTTGGTACCCAAGTAGTGAGAAGTTCCCGCTTGTACTGCTTTGCCGTCCTTCATCATCGCTTCGATAGAATAAGTGTCCACTGCACCGGCAAACTTCTCCGATGGAGTCTTTTGTCCCACGATAACTGGAATAGCAAGGAAGTTTTCGGCAAAATCACGATACGTTTCTAGCATTTGCATTGTTTCGCGACGCGCATCCGCTTCGTCTTCATGTGCCGTGTGGCCTTCCTGCCACAAAAACTCGCTTGTCCGCAGGAACGGCTGAGTCCGTTTTTCCCAACGAACGACGTTAGCCCATTGATTAATCAACAGCGGAAGATCACGATAAGAGTTAATCCATTCCGAGTACATGTGACCGATCATGGTCTCCGAAGTCGGACGAATAGCAAGACGTTCCTCCAGCTTTTCGCCGCCTGCTTCCGTTACCCAAGGCAGTTCAGGGTTAAAGCCCTCGACATGCTCTTTCTCTTTTGAAAAAAGCTTTCTGGGATGAAAATAGGAAAATATGCATTGCGGTGACCTGTTTCTTTGAATCTGGCATCTAATTCCCGTTGGATATTTTCCCAGATTTCGTAGCTGTCAGGTTTAAATACAATACATCCACGGACGGGAGAGTAGCTCATCAGATCCGCTTTTTTAATGACATCAATATACCATCTGGAGAAATCCTCGCTTTGAGGGGTGATCTCCTTTACAAACTGCTTGTCTTTGGACATTTGGATGTGTCTCTCCTTCTACAAGCTTTGCTTCTGCAAAGCTACTTCGTAAGCATAATTTAAAACAGAAACATAGCCCTGCATCAGCAAGGCTATGACTTTAGCGTAAACTAGCCTTTAATCAGTCGTAAAATATCGTTATAGGTCACGGCAATCATGAGCAGCATCAGCATCGCGAACCCGACAAAGTGCACTATACTTTCTCTTCCCGGGTCTACCGGTTTACCGCGGAGCGCTTCAAAGCCTAAGAACACTAATCGGCTGCCATCGAGTGCAGGGAACGGCAGCAAGTTAAACATGCCGAGGTATAAGCTCATTATAGCCGCCCAGAACGTATATTGAGGCAAACCTGCGCTGGCTTGCTCACTAGTGAATTCCACTATACGGACAGGTCCGCCCAGATCGTCCATTTTCACCTGCAGAGTGACAAGTTTCCCGAAGCTGTCCAGTATAGAGACTGTGGCCGCTGATAAACTGCTCCATCCGTTACTCACTGCATCTGTAAACGAAGCTTTTCGGTTCTCCGAGATAAGGCTTACTCCTACTAGCCCGCCACCCTTATCTTCCGGAGTCACTTCTTTGCGGATCTGCTCCTTATTACGTTCAATAATCCAAATCATTTGCTTATTGACCGACTGCTTGATTAAGGAAGTCAATTTGTTGCGGTCAGATCCAATCGGCTCATTATTGACCGAAATAATAATGTCATTTGCCACAAGTCCCGCTTTTTCCGCAGGTGAGCCTGCAACGGTACTTTGAATTTTCACTTTATCCGGCACGCCTGCCATGAATGCAACAGTAATGAACAAAACTAACGCCAAAATAAAATTCATCAACGGACCAGCAAAAATAGACATTGCACGCTGTCCAACTGTCTTACTGCCGAATTGGCGGTCCCAAGGTGCGATTTGAGTTTCTTTGTCTTTACTCACCATCATCGCTTGAGGGTGCACGGAAAACTGTTTAATTTCTCCATCCATATCCAGCTTAATGAAGAGACGACGTTCCAGGTCGATATCCTCAACAATACCAACAACGGAATCGGAGCGATCATCAAAATCATTCAAATAAATATGGGTCACTTCATTACCATTCAGTGCCAAGGCAAGACGCTGTCCCGGATTGATTTGTACAATTTCAGGATCTTCTCCCGCCATACGGACGAATCCGCCGATAGGCAGCAAACGTAGCGTATAGCGAGTCTCCCCTTTTTTAAAGGAAAGCAGCTTGGGTCCAAAACCGATGGCAAATTCCCTTACCAGGATGCCAGCTCTTTTGGCAAAATAAAAATGTCCCCACTCATGTATCGTCACCAGTACAAAAAATAACAGAACAATTTGAAACGCAATTTGCAATGTAGCCAAATCGAACGTCCTCCCTTTAAGCATCGCGATTAGTCAAAGACCAGTTCCATGGTTGGGCTCATACTTTTCATTAAGATTAACATTATTTGCGATATGAATACAAGCCGAGCCATGTTATGAACATATTATCTTGTCAATGAAATGATGCTAGGGAATTCACATTTATCCATATTAACTTCCCATTCGTGCTATTTGTCTAGCCCAAGTATCCGCGGCTGTTATTTGTTCCAAATTTGGATTAGAAACCGTCTCATGTTTATCCAATGCCGTTGCTATAATGTCCTCGATTTGCAAAAACCCGATTTCACCCTTCAAAAAGCGATCGACTGCGACTTCATTAGCCGCATTGAATACAGTCGGTGCTGTACCGCCCGCTTTGCCGCTATCAAACGCCATTTTCAAGCAAGGAAACCGTTCGTAATCCATTTCCCGGAACGTTAATTTCCCAATAGCAGCCAAATTCAAAGGTTGAGATGGTGTTTGCATCCGGTTCGGATAAGTCAATGCATATTGGATAGGGACACGCATGTCAGGATTGCCCAGCTGGGCAATAATGCTGCAATCAGCAAATTCAACGTAGGAATGAATAATACTTTCCGGATGGATTAGCACCTCAATTTGCTCGTAAGGAAGATTAAACAACCAGTGAGCCTCAATGACTTCCAGCCCCTTATTGACCATAGTGGCGGAGTCTATTGTAATTTTGGCGCCCATAGACCAGTTAGGATGCTTTAAAGCCTGCTCTACCGTAACATCCTTCAGCTGATCTCGCGTGAGATCCCGAAAAGATCCTCCCGAAGCGGTAATCATAATTTTTTTAATGTCTTTCTTCGATTCACCGTTCAAGCACTGAAAGATAGCCGAATGCTCACTATCAATAGGAATCAGCTTAACGCCATAACGTTCTGCTTCAGCAGTAACCAAGTGTCCTGCACTGACCAAAGTTTCTTTATTAGCCAGCCCGATATTTTTACCCGCTTGTATCGCTGCAAGAGTAGGTTGAAGCCCCTGGCTCCCAACAACTGCCGTCACGACATCTGTAGCTTCAGTACCCGCAGCGATTTCCAATAGACCTTGCTCTCCGTAAAACACCTGTGTACCTGCCGGTACGTGAAGTTTAATTTCTTCGGCAAGCTCTTTGGTTGCTACTGAAACCTTAGAAGGACGAAATTGGTTAACCTGTTCCACAAACAGCTTAACATTATGCCCCCCTGCCAGACCAACAACTTTAAATTGATCCGGATAATGTGAGATCACGTCCAGCGTTTGCGTTCCAATTGAACCCGTAGAACCAAGAATGGAAATATGCTTCATGTTTCACCTCAAACAATCGATTTATACGTGGGGAATTAACGACAGCAGATGAACTATCGGAAACACGATCAACCAGCTATCGCACCGGTCGAGCACACCGCCATGGCCTGGCAAAATAGCCCCCGTATCTTTAATGCCTTTCACGCGTTTATAAGCGGATTGGATTAGATCCCCCATTTGTCCGACAATAGCGATAATGACACCAAGCAGCAGCGCTTGCTTCCATGAGAGCAGCTCTGGTGAAACAAGTGAGAAACAAATAGCTACTACAATGGAGAGAATGGCACCGCCAATTGCGCCCTCAATCGATTTCTTAGGACTAATCGTTGGCCAAAGCGGATGCTTCCCGATTGCAGATCCTGTGAAGTAAGCCCCTGAATCCGTTGCCCAGATACAAAAAAAGACAAGAAGCGTCCAGAACATACCGTTTTCCATAACTCGAGTCTCAATCATGTAATGAAAACCAATACCTACGTATACCATCCCTAAGAACATCATAACTACATGATCAATAGTTACTTTATTCTTGGAAACCACGGTAGCACATAATAAAATGAACATAAATAACCATATCAAACGGTCCATGGAGCCAACTGATGCCAGTTCAAATGAAGCCCAGGGTATCGTTAAGCACGCTGTACCTATGTATCCAAAAAGGGCCGTTATCTTGTTATTCGTCAGCCCGTTCATTCGCAAAAATTCGTTGAAACCGATCAGAGACAGAATGACAATCAATCCGGCAAACCAATAAGTGCCCAGATACAATAGAATCATAAAGCCTAACCCGGCCACGACTCCAGTAATGATTCGCTGTTTCAAATTCATTCCTCCAATAGCTGCTACAATCCACCATATCGACGAGCGCGTCGTTGGTACTCCTGAATCGCCTCATAAAAATGCGACTCCGAAAACTCAGGCCAACACAAATCCGTAAACCATAATTCCGAATAAGCCAACTGCCACATCATAAAATTGCTAATGCGAAGCTCGCCGCTCGTACGAATCAATAAGTCAGGATCTGGCAGTGGATGGGTTAACAAGTATTGACCAAATTTTGATTCGTCTACCTCATCTAATGAGATTCTTCCGGAGACAACATCTTCCGTAAGCTTCTTGACGCCCGATAACATTTCTTTGCGGCTACCATAGTTCAATGCAAAATTTAATATAAGGCCCGTATTGTCCTTCGTTTGCTCGATAGCTTTCTGAATCGCATCTAACGTATAGTTCGGCAGCCCCTCTTGCCATCCCGTCATTCGGATTTGCACATTATTTGCGATAAGCTCATCAATCTCTTTAGGAAAAAACTCAAGCGGAAGCTTCATCAAATATTCGACTTCTTCCTTCGGTCTTTTCCAATTTTCCGTTGAAAATGCATATAAAGTTAACACTTTTACGCCGATTGAATTCGCTGCCATTGTAATTTTCTTCACATTTTTCATTCCCGAATGATGCCCTGCAATGCGCGGCAAACCACGCTTCTGAGCCCATCGTCCATTGCCATCCATGATAACCGCAACATGGTTCGGAATATTATCGGCGTCTATACGTTCTATCCATTCGTCATTCTGAGCCTTGCTTCCAAACCATTTTTTGAAAGGCATCATTTCTTTTTCCTCCAATAAGGAAAGTGTAAAAGCCCCCTCGAAAGGGGGTCTTCTATCATTATACTTCCATGATTTCTTTTTCTTTAGCTGCCAGTACTTTTTCAACTTCACCAATAAATTTATCCGTAAACTTCTGAATATCTTCCTGATGCTTACGGGATTCATCCTCAGAAATGCCGGCTTTTTCAAGCTTTTTAATATCGTCATTCGCATCACGGCGAACGTTACGAATAGCGACTTTAGCTTCTTCACCGAATTTACGAGTCATTTTGACCAATTCGGAACGACGCTCTTCAGTCAAAGCTGGAATAACAATTCGGATCATTGAACCGTCGTTAGAAGGCGTGAGACCCAGATCGGATTTCATGATGGCCTTCTCAATTGCGCTAACGGAACTTTTATCCCAAGGCTGTATCATAAGAGTACGGGAGTCCGGTGTATTGATATTAGCCAATTGGTTAACAGGCGTCATCGATCCATAGTATTCCACTTGCACACGGTCCAACAAGGCCGGAGTTGCCCTGCCAGCTCTAAGGCTGGACAATTCTTTTCTTAACGAGCCGATAGCTTTTTCCATGCGGTCTTCCGCATTCTTTTTAATGGATTGTGGCATAATCGTTAAACACTCCCTTTTACAATCGTACCTATTTTTTCTCCGAGAACAACTTTTTTAATGTTGCCGCTCTCGGTAATGGAAAACACGATTAACGGAATATTATTGTCCATACAAAGAGAAGAAGCCGTGGAATCCATTACACCTAGATTGTTGCTCAAAACTTCCATATAAGTCAACGTTTCGAACTTTTGTGCTGTAGCATCCTTGAAAGGATCCGCGGAGTAAACTCCATCCACTTTATTTTTAGCCATTAGAATAACTTCCGCTTCAATCTCAGCCGCTCTTAAAGCAGCAGTTGTATCAGTCGAGAAATATGGATTTCCCGTACCAGCTGCAAATATAACAACCCGACCTTTTTCCAGATGGCGAATTGCTCTTCTGCGGATATAGGGCTCTGCTACCTGCTGCATTGTAATGGATGTTTGTACTCGAGTTGGTACATCGATGGTCTCCAATGCATCCTGAAGCGCCAAGGAATTCATTACGGTTGCCAGCATGCCCATATAGTCTGCTGTAGCCCGGTCAATCCCTTTTGCGCTACCGGCGATTCCTCTCCAAATGTTTCCGCCGCCAACAACAATAGCGACCTCTACATTCAATTCAACAACCTCTTTTACTTGCGCTGCGATGGAGGAAATCATATCGGAATCAATTCCGTACCCTTGTTGACCTGCCAGTGCTTCACCGCTCAGTTTCAATATGACTCTTTTAAAGATTGGCTGTACCAAGCTTTACTACCCCCGTTCGTAAATCAGCTGTCTTGCCTGTTTATGTTTAAAAAAAGAAGGAACACTAAGTGTTCCCACGTTTTACTTTTCCGTATTTATGTACGGTAAATGATAACTTTCCGTTTCGGCGGCAACTTATCATTTACCGTAAGTATATCCAAATAAGCAAAGATACGTTCTTAACGAAGCATCTTGATTATTTTTTCACTTGAGCCATTACTTCTTCAGCAAAGTTCTCTTGTTTTTTCTCCAAGCCTTCGCCTAGTTCGAAACGAGCGAAACGACGGATCGTGATGTTCTCACCGATTGTTGCTACTTTTTCATTAACCAATTGACTGATAGTTTTGTCTGGATCTTTAACGAAAGGCTGCTCCATCAAGCAGTACTCTTCGTAGTATTTGCCAAGACGGCCTTCTACCATTTTTTGAACGATGTTAGCTGGTTTGCCTTCGTTCAAAGCTTGTGCAGTCAAAATTTCACGTTCTTTATCCAAAGCATCTTGAGGAACTTCTTCACGACGAACAAACAGCGGGCTCGAAGCTGCGATATGCATAGCAACGTCTCTAACAAATTCACGGAATTGATCCGTTTTACCAACGAAGTCTGTTTCACAGTTAACTTCTACCAATACGCCGATACGGCCGCCAGCGTGTATGTAGGATTCTACAGTGCCTTCAGTAGCGATACGACCTGCTTTGTTAGCCGCTGCGGACAAGCCTTTCTCACGAAGGATATCAGCTGCTTTGGACAAATCACCATTAGCCTCTTCCAACGCTTTTTTACAATCGAGCATTCCTGCTCCTGTTCTCTCGCGCAATTCTTTTACCGATGCTGCATTAACCGCCATGATTTGGCCTCCTTATATTTTGTCTATGACCCTAAAAAAAGGGCGGTGAAAGGATTTTGCACCTTTGAACCACCCTTTCCTATTCAGCAATTAAGCTGTTGTTTGTTCACCTTGATGTGCTTCGATAACTGCGTCAGCAATTTTAGCTGTCAACAATTTCACCGCACGGATTGCATCGTCGTTACCAGGGATAACATAATCGATTTCGTCCGGATCACAGTTAGTATCAACGATACCAACGATTGGGATTCCCAATTTGCGAGCTTCTGCAACTGCAATGCGCTCTTTACGAGGGTCAATTACGAACAATGCGCTCGGAAGACCTTTCATATTCTTAATTCCGCCAAGGAATTTTTCCAAACGGTCTTTTTCCTTGCGAAGAATAATAACTTCTTTCTTAGGCAGCACTTCGAATGTGCCATCTTCTTCCCACTTCTCAAGCTGTTTCAAGCGATCGATACGCTTTTGGATAGTTTGGAAGTTAGTCAGTGTACCACCCAACCAACGTTGGTTGATGTAGTACATACCGCAACGCTCAGCTTCTTCCGCAACGGAATCTTGAGCTTGCTTTTTGGTACCTACGAACAAAATCGTGCCGTTTTCGTCAGCAACGGATTTTACGAAGTTGTAAGCTTCTTCCACTTTCTTGACCGTTTTTTGTAGGTCGATAATATAAATTCCGTTTCTTTCAGTGAAGATGTAACGATCCATTTTTGGATTCCAACGACGGGTTTGATGACCGAAGTGTACCCCAGCTTCCAAAAGCTGCTTCATGGAGATTACTGCCATCTTCACACACCTCCTCTAAATTGGTTTTTTGGGTCTCCTCCGCAAGGTCGCATTTTCGACATAAAACTACCGGAATCGGCAGCACCATTACGCGAATTGACCTGCGTGCGTTTTAACACCGTCAATAAATATACCACAACTGATTATCGTATGCAACATCTTCTATTATTAGAACAAAAGCCTAACCTCATACAAGGTTAGACTCTTATTGTGAAGTTAAATTCGTAAGCACTTGTGTCAGATCCTGAGGGACTTTGAAAACATGAACTCCCGCTACGATCTTATCATTAAGCTGCTGCTTATACATAGCATCCTCAAATGCTTTACGATCTGCTATAACCCCACTCTGCTGCAGCAAATCGGCTACATTGCCTGCTGTGAGGCCTTTGGATATAAAGATGTAGGTTTCCTTCACCGAATCTTTGGCTGTCTGTGCTGGAGCCGCTGCAGCTTGTTTATATTTCTCCTCCTTCAGCTTTTGCTGAATAAGAGCGTCCGTCTGTGCCTGGTTATATAGTTTTTGATCCAGCTCATTCACTTGATAGTATTTAGACGCAGCTTCCTTCAGCTTCTGCTTGTCCATCTCCTGTAGTTCTATCCCTTTAGCCTGCGACTCAGATGATACGGCAACATTCATGACCTGCAGCAGCAAGGCACCAGCTATGAGTCCAGTACCCAATCCCAGAAGCAATGATCTATTTTTGAGCATTCAACTGTTCCTCCTGCCTGGCTAGTTGAAGGATCAGATTGACCTCACCTTTGTTCATGTTCATTTTTTTCGCTATACTATCAATCGATTTGCCTTGCTCGTACAGCTCAAACAGTTCTGCATATCTGCTTCGAATATTCATTCCTGATTCTTCATGCTGTATCTCTGCATCCTCAGTAGTCTGATCCTGCATATCCTCTTGCTGAGCAGCTGCAGATTCACGAAAGCCACTTATCCCCGTATCCATTCGTTGATCAAGCTTTTTTTGGAGCTCCTCGTATGCCAGCCCAAGCTTCAGAAATTCTTGATTGGAATGTGCAAACTGATATTCCAAAGCTTCAATTCTAGAAGACAGCCTGGCATGGTGAACTTCGTTATCTTTTTTTATGTCGGCTAATTGGCGAATTAATGCCTCGTTTTGTTCTTCCAATTCTCCTGCAAAATGCTCCATGGTTTGTTCTATTTCATTGATGCTGGGTGCTGCCTTACTGCTGGATGTGCTCACTTTTGGCACAAGTGTGGCATAAACAATGAACACCAAACCAACGAGCACAATGTATACCCAAGGTTGATACATAACAACCACCTTTTTCTGCTAGTCAGGATTCATCTGAGCTGTTTAAAGAGAATAATCGATGTGCTTTCCTTTAAAAGGATGCTCGTTCATTTCTGAATGAGCAGGTATCTCGGCAGCGCTCTCTTTTTTTCTTGGAGACTTTTTGTTTTGCTGCTCTGATTTTTCTTTATCTTTTTCAAAAAGTGTTGCTTTGTGGGTATTCTCGCTTTTCCCAGTCACATGCCTATCTTTCTCCGTATGCTTCAACGCATCATCGGCAAGTAAAGCTTGATCTTGAACCGGTTTGTGATTCAATTGGTTTTGTTTCAAACCGGCCTCATCGTTTTTATGTAAAACAAATTGCAGCTCTACGGGCCTCAAGCTCATCGCAATCCCTCCCTAAGCTCTTTATGTATTTATGTAATAGGTAACATGGCAATGTCCCCGTTCGACAATTGAAACTTTACGTGGGACACATGATCTTTTATAAATTTGGTGTATCTTCCTATAACAATTTTAACTCCACTATATATAGTAGAAACAACTTCTACCTTGGCTTTATCCGAGTCTTCGAGCGAGCGTTCGATCTCGAATATACGTTCTCTGCAGTTGGTCTGTTCTTCACCAATTTGTTTTTTAGTATTATTCAGTTTGATACGCATAGCCACTTTATCCGGACTAAGCTGTCCTACTGCCGCTAATTGATCGAGTAATGCTAACGCTTTCTCTGTTTTGTCAAAGTTCTCATTTACCGACCTTAATTGCGCACGAAGTTGTACCAGTTCATTCCGCAATTCAGGCAGTACTCCAACTTCAATAACGGTTGCAGTGGACATGGAATTTCCAATCGTTCGTGCTATGACATTCTCGCCTGACTGAATGACCCCACCGACGATCAACCCTTTTGTCCCTTTGCAAACAACATTTTTGGATGCGCGAATATTGGAATGCATTATGCTTTGAGTCACTAAAACTTCTTCCGCAATGACTGTTGCATCTTGAATGAAAGAGCTTTTAACTCTTATTCCAGCACGAATCATAGCCTTATTATGACCCAGTATGCCGGCATTGATTTCAATTGAGCCTTCCGCTTCCAGGTCGGCGCCTTCCACGCTTCCAGTAATCCGTATATCTCCGGACGCCTTAATTTTAAAACCGCTTAATACGTTACCGCGAATAACGACAGAGCCCACAAAGTCAATGTTACCTACGTTGTAATCCACATCGCCATTGACTTCAAAAATAGGAAACACGTTAATTTTATCGCGCTCCGTTTTAACTATCATGCCATCAATAGCTGCGTATAGCGCCTTTTGTTCCGGGTCTGCAACCACATTTTTACCGATTTTCAGGCGAGCTTCTTTACCTTCCTTGGCAGTCAGCACCTCACCGGTAACTGCTTTTCCGGGAATCCCAACGGTCGCAGGCATCTTCTGGGCTAACAGCTGGCCTTTGCGAACATTGCTGATAGTCGTTATCTCTCTAAAATCGACTTTACCACTTTCAAGTTCGGCAGGTTTTTTCGAATCATTAGTAACCTCATATGAAAGCTTAATATATCCGTCTGTTCCTGCTACAGGCGAACTTCCTCTCGCAACGATAGTTTTAGCTTGAAAGTAAGCTTTTGGATTGCGGGCAATTGAGGCAAGCATGTCCAAATCAATGCCATGAACAACTTTATATGAATTTAGCAATTCTTCCAACTGGGTTAATGAAACAGCCAACCCTTCTTCAATTTGCTTAAAGTGTAAAAAAGCTTGCGCCTTATCATCCGACAATGAAATTTCTGCATAATAACTTAGCGGAATTGAAGGTTCACTCATTATTCTCCCCCACTTTCTTTCCGATCAAGTTTCTTGAAACAATTGTGTCTTAAAACGGCCTAATGAGCCCCGAAGACGTAGAATCGCTTTGGAATGAAGTTGTGAGATTCGTGATGGTGATAAACTCATGACTTCCGCTATTTCGCTTAATGAGAGCTCCTCATAATAAAACAAGGAGACCACCGTTCGTTCCTTTTCCGTTAGACGTTCTATCGCCTTTGATAAAGTCTCTTTTAAGTAAAATTCATTGACCTTATATTCTGGATTTTTGGCCTTCTCATCAATCAACAGTGAAAGCCGGGTCTCAGAATCCTCTTCACGTATAGGATCATCAATCGAGCAAACGGTTGTAATCGCAATCTCCTGAACCATCTGATGAAATTCATTTTCGCTTACCTGCAAATAGGAGCTTATTTCCGCGTCCGTAACTGAACGCAAATACTGCTGCTCTAGCATCTGGTACGCTTCTTCTATTTTTTTGGACTTTTCTCTAATGGAACGCGGTACCCAATCGCCTTGACGCAATCCGTCTATAATAGCGCCGCGAATCCTCCAAGATGCATAGGTCTCAAACTGCAGCCCACGTTCATAATCAAACTTTTCGATTGCATCGATTAGACCCATTACACCGTAGCTGGCCAAATCGTCTTTTGATACATTTTTGGGTAGACCAATAGACAGACGGTTCGATACATATTCGACCAGTGGCAAATAATTCTCAATCAGTGACTGTTTTGCTTCAATTACACCGAGTTCCTTCCACTGTTTCCATACATCGATATTCGGTAAATGAGATTTTTGCTGAATCATAGCCGGTTGTCACCACCCTTATTCTTCCGTCATACGACGTACCGCTTGTGCCATCTCTCCTGGTTCCATGCTGTTAGTCTTGCTGGACAGCTTCGGTGGATTCAACGGTGCAAATCCTGAATCCATCGCGGGTGCTTTCGGATCAAGCGTATCCTTTAACATTTGATGAATCGATGCATCGTCGTCCGGTGTCTGAGCGTCAAAAGCTGTACCTTTGCTCTCATCGTCTACAGACGTTTTCTTCGAGTCCGTATTCAACTGATTAAGACCCCCGATCGTCCCAAGAACCCACCGGAACAAAAAGACGAGGATAAACACTATAAAAAAGCTGTATATACTCCTAAGTAAGCTCGTCATCCAAATATTTGTTGAGATTGAGCTTATAAACGTAATTACTAATGAAATAAGGCCGATAATAAAGTTCCAACGAATTGTTCCAATCATAAGCTAAAGCTCCTTCACTCCCTGTTGAACACTTCGAATGACCAAGGTGCCTGTTTCACAATTAAACTCAATCGTCCTACCGTAGTTGCCGCCTGTATCTTCGGCCTTCAAAGGAATTAAATAATGCTTTAACATTTCTTTGCAGGACTCTACATTTCTCGGTCCGATCCTCATGGTGTCGGAACTCCCGCCAAATGCGAACATTTGTGAACCACCGGCCATTTTGGCTTCCATTCTTTTTATAGAAGCGCCTAGGCTTTCCATCCTCTGAATCATTTCAGGAACGGCCGTATCCGCATACTTGGCAATGTTGAGCTTTCCCTCTCTTGCAATTTCTGAGGTTGGCAGCATAACATGAGCCATGCCCGCTACTTTCGCTTTAGAATCATAAAGAGTAAGTCCCACGCAGGACCCCAAACCCGTCGTCTTCAACACTCCGGTCAAGTGAGTAACATTCAGATCTGCCATGCCTACCTTGATAAAATTATCCTGGATCATAGAGAATCTACTCCCAGGGCTTTAAAAATTTTACCGAACGATTCCGGATCAGGAATTAAAAAGAAGTGACCCTTTACTTCTTCATTACCATCCAAAAACTTCGTATCAATTAATAATGCATGGTCGCCCATTTGACCGAATTGAAGGAGACCAAAGCTCAGAATAGCTCCTGCCATATCAATGGCAATGGATGGAACGGTTGGCGACATCGCCAATTGCGTGAAATCAGCAAGCGAGGATAAATAGGACCCCGCCAAAATATTGCCAATCTCACATAAAGCAGAAAGTTCCATCTCTGTATAATTTTCGTCATGAGTCGCCATAATTCCTACTAAACTGCGCAATAATTTTTTGGCGGACTCCATCGTCATGATAAAAAAGAGATTCCCCGGTGTTTCTCCTTCAACTCGAAGGAAAATGGCAATAACCACTTCTTCCGCACCGCCAACGCTATCGGCGATTTCTTCAAAAGCAACTACCCGGACTTTCGGGACAAGCATATCAACGGGCTTATCCAAAAGCTTGGATAAAGCCGTTGCCGCATGCCCCGCACCTATGTTGCCGACTTCCTTCAGCACATCCATTTGAAAATCTGCCAGTCGGTTGAATAATTCCACGTGATTACTCCTCTAGGCTTTCTAGTTGGATTATTTCACTCTTATTCAATACTTCATGCAGGTTCAACAGAATCAACAATCTGCTCTCGCCAACCTTAGCAATCCCCTGCAAATACTTAGCTTTAATGCCTCCAACAATTTCCGGCGGATCCTCAATGTTGTCCGTATCCACATCAATAACATCATTAGCGGAATCTACGATCAAACCAACTTCGATATCGTTTACGGCAACAATGATGATTCTTGAACTGTCTGTAAATTCGCTTTCTGGGAACCCGAATCTGCCCCTAAGATCAATAACTGGCGTTACGACACCGCGCAAGTTAATAACCCCTCTTACAAATTCAGGTGTCTTAGGTACTCTTGTCATCGGCTGCATCCGTTCGATGGTACGTACCTTTTCTACCTCTACACCATATTCCTCATGTGCCAGAGCAAAAACAATGACTTTGATTTCTTCTCCCATATTCCTTGCCTCCCTTAAAATGTGTACAGAATAGGAAACGCTGTGACTTATAAATTACTTTATTAATGCATTGGTATCGATGATTAGCGCCACTTGGCCGTCTCCTAAAATCGTAGCACCGGAAATGGCGAACAAGTTCGTTAAATATTTGCCGAGAGATTTCAACACAATCTCCTGCTGTCCGATAAACTCGTCAACAACAAGAGCAGCAAGTTTCTCACCTTTGCGGATCACGACGATTTGCGTCTCGCCTTCAGCATTTTCTACCGTATTGGGTACATCGAACAGCTTGCCTAGTGAAACCAATGGAATAACACTATTACGGTAGTTAACCATTCTATTTCCGTGTACAACTCGAATTTGATCCTGCTTGATCGCAGCTGTTTCTACAATGGAGGATAAAGGTATTGCGTACTTCTCATTGCTCAATCGGATTAGCATTGCGGAAATGATAGACAGCGTGAGCGGAAGCTGTACAGAGAACTTAGAGCCTTTGCCCCATTTCGATTCAACTTGTACGGTTCCCCCTAAGCTTTCGATCTTCGTCTTTACAACGTCCAGACCTACACCACGACCGGATATATCTGATATTTTATCTGCTGTGCTGAACCCGGATGCAAATAAAAGCATGTACACTTCTTCATCCGTCATTTTGGATGCCTGGTCTTGTGGAATGACACCGTTTTTCACAGCAATGCTGAGCACTTTTTCACGATTGATGCCTCGGCCGTCATCCTCAATTTCAATAAAGACGTGATTACCGCTATGAAAAGCTCGCAATTGAATCGCTCCAGTCTCTGACTTGCCGGCACTGATTCGATCGCTCACAGGCTCGACGCCATGGTCAACAGAGTTTCTCAGCAAGTGCACCAACGGATCACCGATTTCATCAATTACGGTACGATCCAGTTCGGTATCAGCCCCGGTAATGATCAGATCCACTTTTTTATTCAAAGTTTTTGCCACATCACGAATCATGCGCGGGAACCGGTTAAATACCGTATCGATAGGAACCATTCGAAGCTTCAATACAATATTTTGTAAGTCGCTGCTAACCCTACTCATATGCTCTACGGTTTCAGTTAAATCGCTTCTTTTCACTTCACTTGCTAGCTGCTCCAAGCGAACGCGATCGATCAGCAATTCACTGAACAAATTCATTAAAGTATCCAGACGCTCAATATCGACCCGGATTGTCCGGTTCGCAACAGGGGCATTGGCAGGTGCCGCCGGCTTTTTGACTTCCGTATTAGCGGGTACTGATGGATTAGCTGCTGGTTCTGCTGGAGCAGCCGCAGCCGCAACCTCCATTTGAACTTGCTGCACAGGAAGTTTCATTAAATCATCCAGCTTCGCTTGATCTAACAAAGTGACGGTCGCCTTATCAATCTCCGATACGCTGGCCACTTGCTTTTCCAGGCTATCCTTATCAATATGGGAAATATAAAATACGGAGAATTGGTTATCAAATCGTTCCTGCTCGATGTCTTCAACAGAAGGAGAACATTTAATGACTTCCCCGTTCTGCTCCAAAATATTGAACACCATATAAGCTCTGGCTGCTTTAAGAACGCAATCCTCGCGAACTCCTACCTCAACAAGACAAACCGATAAGCCAGCTTCAATCGATTGTTGAATAATGGATAATTGAAACTCATCCAATGCGGCCTCTTGCGATGCTTCTTGCTTGGCAGTAGAAGACGTTGAGGCTGCTGCTCCAGCTTTCAGATAGTCACCGCTGACGATAGACTTAAGCGAAGCCACAATCTCTTGAACATCCAGCTTGCCGGTTCCGCCTTGAATAATATCCTCAACCATAGCCTCCAGAGCATCCAAACTCTTAAAGGTACAATCAAAAATAAAGGAGTCCATCTTCAACTTATGATTACGAACCAAATCCAGCACATTTTCCATTTCATGGGTCAAAGACGCTAGGTCCTCAAAGCCCATCGTAGCTGACATTCCTTTTAGCGTATGCGCCGAACGAAAAATATGATGTACGATGCTTACATCCTCTGGACTATTTTCCAAGCTAAGCAAATTGTCGTTCATCGCCTGCAGATGTTCTCTGGATTCATCAATAAACATCGATAAGTATTGATTTAATTCCATAACCACACACCTCCGTCAATATAATCCAATCCTATATGTACACCCACAGTACATCGGCTAATGAATTACAGCCTGTGTTAACTGTTGGGCTATTTCCTGTTGAGGCAATATATGTGTAACGCATTGAAGCTCTATCGCAGCCCTCGGCATACCATAGACAATGCAAGTTTCTTCTGACTCAGCAATCGTGGTTATGGCTCCCGCCTGTTTCAAGGAAAGCATTCCTTTAGCACCGTCCGATCCCATTCCAGTCATCAAAACGACATGACGCTTCAGTTCCTTCAAAGGTAGAAGAGACTCGAACAATACATCAACCGATGGTCGATGCCCATTCCTTGGGTCTTCCTTGCTCAAATAAATTTTATACATTCCAGGGCCATTGCGAGCAACCATCATATGATATCCACCTGGTGCGATATAAGCACATCCATTATTTAAAACCATGCCATTCTCTGCTTCCACTACATGCAGCGCCGAGACCGAATCAAGTCTTTGAGCTAATGATTTGGTGAAATTAGGAGGCATGTGCTGAACAATAACGACAGGAGCGGGAAAATCAGCCGGGATATTCGAGATG
Organism: Paenibacillus sp. RC67; assembly: GCF_030020805.1. GTDB lineage: Bacteria > Bacillota > Bacilli > Paenibacillales > NBRC-103111 > Paenibacillus_S. The sequence goes on along the minus strand of NZ_CP125098.1, from coordinate 2,862,148 downwards.
ACCTGATGCAGAGCACGTGGTCCCCCAGTCGAAGTCCCAATCGCAACCAATTGCTGAACTTGGCTAGGAGCTGCGGTTACGGGTTTTGCTGGATTCGGAAGCTCTGCTAACGCAGCTGTTTCCTGCTTCGCAATAATTTCTTTAGCTGCCCTGAGTTTTTCAAATATCGTTGATCTTATCGGATTAGCTGAAAACTTGGCAGCGTTAGTCTTCACTGCAATGTGAAGCTTTTCTAATAACAAGACTTTAACCTTGTGTAGATCTAACGAGATGGAACCTGAAGGCTTACCAACAAAATCGACAGCGCCTCGTTCTAAAGCAATAATCGTTTCTCTGGCTCCCTCTTGCGTTAAACTGCTTAACATAATTACAGGAGTAGGCTGCTCTGACATGATTTTCTTCAGTGCATCGAGCCCATTCATCAATGGCATTTCAATATCCATGGTTACGGCATCCGGCTTGAGCGTCTTTACCATCTCTACCGCTTCGATGCCATTCTTGGCAGTTGCCACGACTCGGAATTGAGGGTCCTCAGAGATCAGATCTGTGATGATTTTCCTCATAAAAATCGAATCATCGACAACTAGTATGTTATAGGTTCTCATATGAAGTCATTCCCCCCACAGGTTGTCTGATTTGTTAGTAAGAGGATGCTATTGTCTCAAATATTTCATCATTTTTGACATGAAGCTCTTCACAGCACCCTCTTGCTGCTCTGATTGCGACTGTCTGGATATATAATCATCCGCCAATCTGCTTATCGATTGCGAGGCAGCGCAGGTAGGAAATTGGACTGTAAAAGGTACTTGCTTCTTGACGGCTTTGGATACATTGCTGTCATCATAAACAAAGCCTAAAGTTGGAATATCCAATTTCAGAAATTGTTTTGCGACCATGCTAATCTTATCCGCTGTTTGTCTTCCTTCCTTCCAATCAGACACGCGGTTCACTAGCAATTTAAATCGAATGGAGTGCTCCATCGAACTTACCATTTTAATGATGGCATAAGCATCCGTAATGGATGTTGGCTCGGGAGTCGTTACAACAATCGTCTCTTCCGCTGATAGAATAAACTTCAACGTTTCTTTGGACAAGCCCGCACCTGTATCGAAGATAATAAAGTCAACCGTTCCATTTAACTGCATTACCTGCTCGGCAAAATAGTCAAGCTGCTCTTCCGTTAATCGAATTAAATCCTGAAAGCCGGAGCCTCCTGCAATAAACTGCAATCCACCCGGGCCACGCTCAATGATTTCCCAAATCGTTTTTTCTTTTTTCAGCAGATGATACAGGCTGTACTTGGCTGTGACGCCCATCAACACATCTATATTGGCTAAACCAATGTCAGCATCGAAAACAAGAACCTTAAATCCTTTTTTTTGTAAGGTTAATGCGAAATTCAACGTAAAATTCGATTTACCCACTCCCCCTTTACCACTGGTAACTGTGAGGATACGAGTCGAAGTTGAATCACGCTGCTTCTGCTGATGCTGATGGAGAATTAGATTCCTGAGCCCCTGCGCCTGATCATTCATCCTGGATGACCCCCAATATCTGGTCAATGATCTGCTGCTCATTCAGCTCTGTAATATCTTCTGGAACGCTCTGCCCATGAGTCACGTAAGACATTTGAAGCTGAAAATCATTGACCAAATTGATGATGGAGCCATAGGTATCCGTCTCATCCATTTTTGTAAACAACACTTTATCTAGCTTAAACTTCGTAAAGTTCTCGGCGATAGCTTTCATATCCTTATACTTGGTCGTCAAGCTCAGTACAAGAAACGTTTCATTCTTTCCTTCTGACTGTAGCAAGGCATTTAGTTCGGAAACATACATTTCGTTTCGAAAATTACGTCCAGCCGTATCCATGAAAATGATGTCACGATCTTTCATTTGCTCAAAGGCTCTCGGCAGATCCTGTGGAGAAAAAACAACCTCCAATGGAACGTTGAGAATGGTACCGTATGTCTTCAATTGCTCTACTGCGGCAATTCGATACGTATCGGAAGTGATAAATCCGACCTTACGGTGATATTTAAGCACTTGCTCTGCAGCTAGCTTGGCAATGGTGGTTGTCTTACCAACACCAGTAGGACCAACAAAATGAGCTACTTTTGTATCGTGATCGAGCCGTTTGTTCGTTCCTGGTACAAACAGTTCCTGTAATTGTGTTTCTAATGAACGTCGAACCTCACGTTCCGTAAAGGGAGTACCGTCGACTCCAGCTTCTTCTGCGGCTCTTGCCATCAAGCGCTCTACGATCTCAGGCTCGATTTCCTGATCCAACAGACGCTGCTGCATTCGTTCTAGTATAGGATCCACCGATAAAGCTTGGTTTCCTTGAACAGATAGCTGATGCATATACTGCTTCATTTGTTTTATTTCCTGTAGCAGCATATCATCTCTGGTTTGCGAAGCGTGTGTCTGAATCGGGTTCTGAGCTGAAGTTTGGGAAATGAGCTTCGGTTCAGGAGCTGCTTCTGGCACAAGCACATCAGGTACCTCAGGAAAAGCTAAGTTTGTTTTATCCTCAGAAATGGGACTCACTTTCTTCGGCGTCGGTCTGGCATAGGTTATAACTTCTGAAGCATTAGGAGCAGCTTGTTTTGAAAGCGGTACGACAGGTTCGCTAAACCCCTTAGTTATCGTAGGAGCAGCTGCTGCTGCAGCGGAATCTGTCGCTGCAATAACTTCAATCTTTTTCTTAGAGAACATGCCTAGAAATCCGCCGGAGCGAATTTCTTTGGTGTTCAATATGACAGCATCTTTACCGAGGTCAGTCCGTATTTTTTGCAGCGCATCCGGCATGGAATCAACGACATAACGCTTCACTCTCATAGATTAACGACCCCCATGCTTTGAATTTCGACGTTGGGCTCGAGTTCACTGTATGACAGGACCGGAATGTCTTGCATCGTTCTTTCAAGCAGCTGTCTCAAATACATCCGAATGGTTGGTGATGTGAGGACGATAGGCTGCTGACCTGATTGAATAAGTCTTGTAACTTGATCCGTTATCCGTTGGTAAATCATTTGAGTAGATGAAGGATCTAGCGCTAAGTAGCTTCCTTGGTCTGATTGCTGTACCGACTCGGCAATTTTCTTCTCCAACGAAGGGCCTACGGTAATTACCTTCAACGAATCGCTGCCTGTTGCAAATTGCTGCGTGATTTGTCTTGACAAGGATTGTCTAACGTATTCCGTTAATATTTCCGGATCTTTAGTGTATGTACCGTAATCGGCCAACGTTTCCAATATAGTGACCAGATCACGAATTGAAATTTTTTCACGAAGCAGCTTGACCAGCACCTTTTGAACATCGCCTATTGATAATACGTTTGGAATCAAGTCATCCACAAGAGCTGAATAACTCTCTCTGACATTTTCGATAAGCGACTTCGTCTCTTGGCGCCCTAACAGCTCGTGAGCATGTTTCTTAATCACTTCCGTCAAATGAGTTGCGACGACAGAAGGCGGATCAACCACCGTATAGCCAGATAGTTCTGCACGTTCCTTCATGGCTTCATCAATCCACAATGCCGGCAATCCAAAGGCAGGCTCCAACGTATCGATACCTGTTATGGAATCATCATCAAAGCCTGGACTCATTGCTAAATAATGATTCAATAGCAGCTCGCCTCGAGCAACCGTATTCCCTTTAATTTTAATTACATATTCGTTTGGTTTTAATTGAATGTTATCGCGAATACGAATGACCGGAACGACTAGCCCCAATTCAAGAGCACACTGCCGACGGATCAGGATGATGCGGTCAAGAAGGTCCCCACCTTGTTGTGTATCTGCTAATGGAATTAAGCCATAACCGAATTCAAATTCAATAGGATCAACCTGGAGTAAGCTAATAACACTTTCGGGACTGCGTACTTCTTCGATCTGCTGCTCCTCCTCCATCTGGTCCTCTTGTGCTTGTTTAAGCACCAGATTGCGCTGCATTTTCATTGCTGCATAGGCTAGAAGAGCTGCAATTGGCAAGGTTGTCCACAAGTGAATCGGTGTAAAAATACCTAATAAAGTAATGGTTCCTGCAACAATATACAGCAGCTTAGGATACGATAAAATTTGAGAGGTCAAATCGTGAGCAAGGTTCCCCTCGGAGGATGCGCGAGTTACAATCAAGCCTGCCGCGGTAGAAATTAACAATGCGGGAATTTGGCTGACCAATCCATCACCGATTGTTAAGATCGAGTAAATGGACCCAGCTTCTTTAATGTCCATCCCTTTCATAGTCATCCCAATAATGAGACCACCCAAAATGTTAATGATTAGAATGATGATCCCTGCGATGGCATCACCTTTCACAAATTTACTGGCACCGTCCATCGCCCCGTAAAAATCCGCTTCTCGTGATATTTTCTCACGACGTTCTTTTGCTTGTTGTTCGTTAATCAGTCCTGCATTCAAATCAGCATCGATACTCATTTGCTTACCGGGCATAGCGTCCAATGTAAATCGAGCAGCTACCTCGGCAACGCGCTCAGAACCTTTGGTAATGACAATAAACTGGACGAGCACAAGGATAATAAATACGACGAAGCCTACAACTATGTTCCCTTGGGCAACGAAAGAACCAAAGGTTTTGACCACATTACCGGCCTCAGCGTTCGCAAGAATATTGCGGGTTGTCGAGACGTTAAGCGCCAATCGGAATAGTGTGGTAATGAGCAATAAAGAGGGAAATATGGAAAACTGCAGCGCATCCTGAGTATTCATTCCTACCAGGATAATCATCAGCGCTATCGAAATGTTAATGATCAGCAGGACATCTAACAACCATATGGGTACAGGTACAACCATCATAAGTATGATACCGATGATGCCAATCAACACAACTAGGTCTTTCATTTTCATTGCAGATGTCCTCCTTTCCTCCATTAGTTTGCCTTGCCTTTAACCTTATACACATATGCTAAAACTTCGGCCACAGCCTGGAATAGATCCGCTGGAATGCTTTCTCCGATTTCTACCTGAGCATACAGCGCCCGGGCCAAAGGCTTATTTTCCATCGTAATAATCTGGTGTTCCTTTGCAACTTGCCTTATTTTCAAAGCGATGTAATCCGTTCCTTTCGCTATGACAGTAGGTGCTTGCATGTTTTTGGCATCATAGCGCAGTGCAACTGCAAAGTGAGTCGGGTTAGTAATAATTACGTCCGCCTTGGGCACGTCTTGCATCATGCGCTGCAAAGCCATTCTTCTTTGCTTTTCACGAATCTTCCCTTTAATTAGAGGGTCACCCTCCGTTTTTTTGTATTCATCCTTGATGTCTTGCTTGGACATGCGAATGCTTTTTTCAAATTCATACTTCTGGTACATGTAATCGAGGAGTGCCAGAACGACGAGTACAAGCCCGATCTTAATTCCTAATTTCAAAGTGACGGAAGAAGTAAATAGGACAACATTTTCTAATGGCAATCTTGCCAGATCCATCAGTTGGCTCTTCTCCGCCCAAAGCGTTGAATATACGATGTAACCGATAATCGACATCTTCAAAATCGATTTAATGAAGTCAACCAAAGCTCGAAGTGCAAATAATTTTTTAGCACCCTCTATAGGATTGATTTTGTTAAATTTCATCATTAAAGGATCGCCTGTCAAAATAAAACCGATCTGCAAGTAGTTACTGAAAATCGCAGTCACTACTGTGACCAACAATATGGGGGTTATAATCAACATACTCTGCATGAACAATTGCCTGAAAAGCACCCAAATGTTCTCCATCGTAATATCCCATGTCAAGTAATCATAGAAGATGGAACGAAATACATGAACGAGCTGATCTTTCATATAACCGCCAAAGATGTAGAACGAAAGAAAGGCAAAGAACAAGATAAATGCAGCAGGCAATTCCATGCTTTTGGCAACTTGCCCTTTTTGCTTGGATTCCTGCCGCTTTTTCGGGGTGGCCGGTTCCGTTTTTTCTTGGGAAAACAATTGTAAATCCAGCTTCAAACGAAAGGTTTCCAAGTCGTTCCAGTCCTCCCGATTATCCTGTTAGCAAGCCAATAAATTTTTGCATGGAGTCCAGCATCGACGTAAACATGTCCGTATAAACGTAACGGTAGCCAGAGAACAGCAAGGTGAACAAGATAAAACCAATGATGATTTTCAGTGGCATACCCACTACAAAAATATTGAACTGAGGTGCTACTCTAGCAAGAAAGCCAAGCCCCACATCCGTAAGGAAAAAAGCTACGACTAACGGTGCTGCCATTTGAAAGCTGATTCTGAACACGCTTGTAAACGTTCTGATCATGAACTCAGCGATGTCTCCACTGTACATTTTGGTGAACAGCGAATTGGATAACGGAATCCAATCATAGCTTTCCATAATGGCTTTTAGTAACAAATGATGACCATTAAAGGACAAAAACAACAGAATTGCTATCATGTACTTCAAGTTTCCCATAACCGGGCTCTGAGCCCCAGTCATCGGATCAATGACGTTAGCAATACCGAACCCCATCTGGATATCGATAAATGCTCCTGCAATAAGTACGATCTGAAAGAACATATAGGCGATAAACCCTAGCAAAAGACCGACTAATATTTCTCTTATGACCGATAGCATGTACAACGAATCGAAAGTTGCCGGATTGTTCATCCCAAACAAAGTAAAAGCCATCAAAGTTACAAAAAATGCAATCCCGATTTTAAAATGCTGTGGTACGTTCCTGGCCGAAAATATAGGAACCACGACAAAAAACGAGGCAATACGACAAAAAAACAGCATAAAACCTGGTAAATATAGTGTCACCCATTCCATTTACTCACAGCCTAGCCGATAAATTTATATAAGTTACTCAACAGGTTATAAGTAAAATCAACCAGCGTTGTAAGAATCCAAGGCCCAAAAATCAAGAACGATACCAACACAGCAACGATCTTAGGAACGAAAGCCAGCGTCTGCTCTTGAATTTGAGTGGTTGCTTGAAAAATACTAATGATCAAACCTACAACTAAACCGATTAATAGCATGGGGGCGCTGGCTTTCAAGACCGTATAGACAGCCTCACCGGCCAATCGAATGACAAACTCGGAACTCACGATTATTCTCCTCCTGCACGGCCAAATGTAGTGATCATGTATTGTAGCTAAGCAGCAAGGATCTCACAACAAGATACCAGCCATCAACCAATATGAAGAGTAAAATTTTAAAGGGCAGCGAGATCATGACCGGTGGCAGCATCATCATCCCCATGGCCATTAATGTACTGGCAACGACCATATCGATAACCAGGAATGGAATGAAGATCATAAAGCCCATCTGGAACGCCGTCTTCAGCTCGCTGATGGCATAAGCAGGAACCAATGCTGTCAATGGAGTATCCTCTACCCCGCTAGGCGGTGCCGCTTTGGAATAATCCAGAAATAGCTTCAGATCCTTTTGTCTCGTATATTGAAACATAAACTTTTTCATCGAGACCGAAGCTTTGTCCAATGCAGCGGTTTGCGAAATTTCTCCCTTTATGTATGGCTGTAAAGCATTTTGATTCACGTCACCCAAAGTTGGTGCCATGATGAAAAAAGTTAAGAATAAAGCCAAGCCTACCAATACCTGGTTAGGAGGCATTTGCTGCGTTCCCAATGATGTACGAACGAATCCAAGAACAATAATAATTCTTGTGAAACTTGTCATGAGAATGAGAATAGCTGGTGCTATACTCAGTACGGTCAGCAACAAAATGATATTGATGGTATTGGAAGCTCCCGTGGTGCTGTTGGAGCCGCCAATATCAATGTTGATTCCTGGAATCGGATCAGCCGCATAAGCTTGGGTGGTGCACAAAATGCTAATTGCTAACAAGGACATGATAGTAAATGCCAATGCCTTTAATTTCATGGTTTATCATTCAACCGATCTTTGTTATTATCATCCATCAGCAGTTCATCGACCCTCTTTTTGCGATCGGACAGATGCTGCATCTTATCGTGGAACACTTGCTGGAAAGAAGCCGTAATATCTTCATCCTCAGGCTGCTCCTGCTTGTTCCTCAGCTTATTCCACCAACCGCTCAAGGATTCAAAATTAGGAGTTCCAATGGAGTTATTCGTCAGCATGTTCGTTATGTAGGTAGCTTCTTCCTCGTCATCAATCTTTTCGATGAGCTGGACATTATCCCCGACACCGACAATATAGAGTGAACGTCCGATTTCTACGACTTGAATCGATTTGTTTTGTCCTAGCGGTACTCCTCCAAGCGTACGGAGGGACCGCCCGAACAAAGATTTATTTTTTTGAGAAAGAAACTTAACAATTACTAAAAAGATTCCGATAATAACAATAAGGAAGAAAACAACTTTAACGACCATCCACAGCGTGCCAGCTGTATCCGCTCCGGGATATGCAAAATCAGGCGCGTCTTTAGACGAATGATCTGATGGAGTGCCGGGTTCCCCGTAACAAACGATCGAGAAACCGGCTAATTGAATCATCCCCATAATAAAGAACGATGTGAATCTGGTTAAGAGTCTGTTCAAGTTTCACATTCCTTTCGGCTTATGTAAGACTCTCCCCTATGTATCATTATCCCAGCGTCTTTTTAATTGCTTCTATAACGCGGTCCGCTTGGAAAGGTTTTACGATAAAATCTTTTGCTCCTGCTTGAATGGCATCAATAACCATCGCCTGCTGGCCCATAGCGGAACACATGATGACTTTTGCATTAGCATCAATTTTTTTAATTTCCTTCAATGCTGCAATACCGTCCATTTCAGGCATTGTGATATCCATTGTAATTAAGTCAGGACGCAATTCTTTAAACTTCTCAATGGCTTGTGCACCATCGTTAGCTTCTCCTACAACCTCGTATCCATTCTTGGATAAAATGTCTCGGATCATCATTCTCATAAAAGCTGCATCGTCTACAATCAAAATTCGGTTTGCCATGGGTGAACAGTCCTCCTAGTGTATGTTTGTTATTGTAATTTCTGAATGCGATCCCATTGATTCACAATGTCTGTAACACGAACCCCGAAGTTTTCATCTATGACGACAACTTCACCTTTAGCAATAAGCTTATTGTTTACTAAAATATCGACAGGCTCACCAGCTAGTTTATCCAACTCAATAATGGAGCCTTGAGAGAGCTCAAGTATGTCCTTAATCACCTTATGGGTTCTTCCAAGCTCAACAGTAACCTTGAGAGGAATATCCAATAACAGATTCAGATTTGTATCCTCAGCAGGCGATAGACTCATCGGTGTAAAGTTAGAAAATTGCGCAGGTTGTACATTCACATTGCGATTAGGTCCCGTTCCGTATGCAGCTGGCTGTTGTTGATACATAGGCTGCTGTGGCGGTACCATGGGCTGTTGATACATGGGCTGCTGCGGTTGCATTGTCGGTTGTTGATACATAGGCTGCGCATAGGGATCCTGTGCCGGTGGGGCCACTTGCTGCTGAGGAGCAGGAGCAGGTTCCACTACCGGTGGAGCAGGAATAGGCGCAGGTGCTGCTGCAGCTGCTGATTCTTCTTGGCTGTCTCCCCCTCCCATCAATGTTGAAACCATGTCCCTCGCGAAATTTACCGGAAGTAACTGCATAATCGTGGAGTCGATTAAGTCGCCGATTGTCAAACGGAAGGAGATTTTGATAAATACATCTTCGGGAGGAAGCGACGAAGTTCCTCCTTCTTCCGCTAAATTTAGTATATCAATACCTGGAGGTGAAATGTTCACGAAACGGTTAAATATTGTTGACATTGATGTCGCGGAAGATCCCATCATCTGATTCATCGCTTCTTGAACGGCGCTAATATGAATTTCTGTAAGCTCTCCCTCAGGCGCAGTGCCTTCTCCGCCCATCATAAGGTCGGCAATAACTTGAGCGTCACGAGTTTTAATAACTAAAAGGTTAATTCCATGAAATCCATCTACATAGTTTACATGGACGGCAACGTGTGGTTTTGGAAATTCATCAATCAACGCCTCTTTCGCAACAATCGACACTTGAGGTGTTGTAATATCGACTTTTTTCCCCAACAGAGTCGACAAAGCTGTCGCTGCGCTGCCGAAAGTAATATTTCCTATCTCGCCAAGCGCGTCCTGCTCCAGTGAAGATAAATAATCTTCAACAACGACCTCGGTGCTCGGGCTTGCTGAACTATCACCGGAGGATTGTCTTAACAATGCGTCAATTTCCTCTTGAGACAAATAATCTTTACTATTCGTCATTTTCCTCAGCTCCTTCATCAACAATATCGGTAATTTGCAATGCTAATTTCCCACGAGTCGTTCCCGGCGTTCCGTAAAATTTCAGCTTCTCGCCAATACGAATCTTCAGTAATTCATCCACCGGTTTTTGCAATGAAATCACATCACCGACATTTAAATTCAGGAATTCTCCAACGGAAATTTGTGACTCGCCAAGTTCCGCGATAATAGGAAGCTTAGCTTTGTGAAGTCTGGATTGCAGCGCTTGGACTTCCTCTGGCGCACTTGTTTTCTTCTGAGACACGAACCAGTGATGAACCGAAAGCCTTGGCATAATTGGCTCGATAACGACGTGAGGGATACAAAGATTGATCATCCCTGTTGTGTCACCTATTTTGGTGCTTAACGATATCAAAGCAATCGTTTCGTTCGGTGAAACTATTTGCATAAACTGTGGATTGGTCTCCAATGCTTCCATACGAGGTGAAAGATCAATGACCGTTTTCCACGCTTCCTGCAAGCTCTCGAACGCTCTGCTGAAAATGCGCTCCATGACAATCGTTTCTATTTCCGTAAGGGCGTTAATTTTCGATGGTGTCGTTCCTGTCCCGCCTAAGAGACGATCCAGCATCGCAAATGCAACGTTAGGATGAACTTCGAGAACCATTCTTCCTTCCAATGGCTCGGCCTCAAAAATATTGAGGATGGTCATTTTGGGAATGGACCGAATGAACTCATCGTAGGGCAGCTGCTCCACCTGCACGACATTGATTTGTACAAAAGTCCTTAGCTGCGCTGAAAAATAGGTTGTTAAATAACGGGCAAAGTTCTCATGAATTCTTGTTAAGCTGCGAATGTGATCCTTAGAAAATCGTACGGCTCTTTTAAAATCATAAGCACGAACCTTTTTCTGAGTCTCTTCCTTCTTTAGTTCTTCCGCATCCATTTCACCCGAGGATAACGCAGCCAATAAGGCGTCAATTTCGTTTTGTGAAAGTACATCAACCATAAGCGTCACCTCCTGTACGAGTGTCTATTGCCTCCTACTTACTGGAGCACATTGTCCGTGATCCAAATTTGTTTGATTTTTCCGGAGGATAGTAGTGGATTCATTTTATTCATAAGGACCGAAGTCAGATTGTCGAAGCCTTTACTTCCCTGAACCTGATCAGGTGACATATCGGCTAGCGTTTGTACGATGATGGCTTTCATTTTGAAATCCAGCTTCTCGAACTCTTCCTTGGCCTTCTTATTTTCCATCTCAAAGGCAAAGCTCGCTTTAATAAATCGATTGTTCGCTGCGAGGTTTGTCAAAATATCTTTCATGATCACAGTGTTTTCTTTGGTTTCATCTGGTGACACTTTTTTGCTTGGTTTCACTTGATTAGCAGAGCTAATCGCTTGGTCTTGCGAGTTTTGATTTCCCTTATCCATATAATTCCACAAAATGAAGGCAGCCGTTAAAATTAAGGTTATAGCTATAAGTATGGCAACGACCAACAGGAAAATTCGACTTTTTAACAACTACAACCCCTCCGAATCCAAACTCTTGATGGTTCCAACGATCGACCCTATGGACTGCATATACTGCGTCACAAGTTGTACGACATCGGTAACAGGTTCCAATACGGTTATTTTTTTGCCGGTCGTTAAAGTGATCATCGTATCCGGCGTATCTTCTATACTTTCAATCAATATGGCATTAACGATAATGTGCTTGCCATTGAGTCGAGTAAGTTGAATCATAAACAGCCTCCGATAGAAGAGTTAGGGGGAGTGAAGCTAAGTACGCTCCCCCTTGAATTAGTTATCGTTTGAGATTAACAACCTCTTGAAGGATCTCATCGGATGTAGTAATGATTCTTGAGTTCGATTGGAATCCGCGTTGTGCGACGATCATCTCAGTAAACTCAGATGTTAGGTCAACGTTAGACATTTCCAATTGTCCAGCAACAATGGCACCAGTGCCGGTAGCGGGATCATTTGGAATGGATGTACCCAAATCAATATCATCGATATGAGAGTTCGCGGTTTTACGATATAAGTTACCCCCAACCTTTTCCAAACCGGCAGGGTTTGGAACCTTGGTTACCGCAATCACGTTAGCAGCACTTGTTGTACCATCCGCTTTGGTTGTGATCACTTCACCATTTTGTGAAATGGAGAATGCTGTATCGTCATCTTCCAGAGCAATAATGCCGCCTTGAGTATTCAATACAAACATACCATCCGAAGTAACCAATTGACGGTTTGCATCAATAGTAAAATTACCGGCACGGGTTAAGAACATATTATCCGTTGTTCCGTCGGGTGATACGGCGAAGAATCCATCACCGTCAATACGTAAATCGGTAGGTACGTTAGTCGTCATTGCGCTACCAGGTGTATGTACGGTATCGATGGAGCTGATCGCAACACCTAAGCCGATTTGCTTCGCATTCACGCCGCCTTTTGCTCCAGCCTCTGGAGCCGTAACACCTGCAACGGATTGGCTAAGAATATCTTTGAACATAACTCTTCCCGCTTTAAAACCGATAGTGTTAACATTAGCGATGTTGTTACCAATTACATCCAGCTTCGTTTGAAACCCTCTCATACCGGAAACGCCTGAGTAAAGAGATCTTAACATGCAACGTTGCCTCCCAATTTGTTGGTTTGATTATTTCGGTTGCTTCGATCGTTCCACAACCGAGGGCCCCCTCTCGGTCCAGCCCGTTATTTAAGAAATAATGACTGCACTATCGATTTGGGTAAATAAATTATCTTTCATCGAAGCGCCATCGACGGCAGTGACTACCGTTCTATTTTTAATGTTAACGATTAGAGCCGTGTCATTAATCAGCATCAGAGAATCCTTGGCGCCTTTGGCAGCTGCCTTGTCAATCGCGGATTGAATCTTGGCCAACTGCTCTGGCTTAAATTCGATCCCTCGTTGTTGAAGTCTCTCCTCTGCATGATGACTGAATCGAACCATCTGGTTTTGCAATACAGTCTGGAATGAATTCGCCTTTGCGGGCGACTGCAATTCCGTTCTCTGGAGTCTAGAGGTTCTTATGCTACCGGGATATAATTGTCCGACAGATATTCGATCGGTCATTGTTTCTCCTCCGGATTAGCAATTTGAGTCACTTGATCCAGAGCAATTTTTTCTTTATCTACGACTGCAAACTGTGCTCCGTCTTTAACGACAATAGAATCTACGACACCGGTTTTCGGAACAGTCTCGCCTTTCTCATTTGTCGTATTCCAAGTAATCGATTTGCCAATGAGACCTGAAGCAAAACCTAACGATTGCCGCAGCAATTTCATTTCATTACTCATATTGGTCAGCTGTTCAACAGAAGTGAACTGAGCCATCTGAGCAATGAATTCCTTATCCTGCAGTGGTTGCGATGGATCCTGGTTTTTCAACTGAGCGATCAGAATCTTCAAGAACTGGTCTTTCCCTAGATCATTGCTTTTCGTTTCTTTTGCCACGTTGCTTACATTTGTTTTTGCATAATAGGGCCAAACATTTTTGGTGCTTACGGATGAATCCGACACGGTTTCACCTCCCAGGCGTTCACATAGCTTTCTTTATGCCGTTACATCGATTGAAGTTCGTCCCATCCCAGATAGGATTTGGGCAGCCTTCGTTTCTTGCTCTAGCTCTTCTTCAAGAGAAACGGCTTTGTTCGTATTATTATTTTTTTGTTGTTTAGCAAATTGCTGCTGCTGTTGTCTCTGTTCCTGGAATAAGCTTGATTGTAAAGATGGACTTTGTGTTACTTCCAGCTTATCTACTTGAATGCCTTGATTTTGCAGCGTTGCTCTAAGCTGTGACATTTGACTTTCAAGCATTTCTTTACCACTCATGCTTTCTGCAACGAACTGAGCAATTAATTGTCCGTTATGCATAGTAAGCTTGACATCAACTTGACCCAAATGCTGTGGATAAAGCGACAACTTCGCTTCCGTAATCCCTTCAGCAATCGCATTAACTGTAAACGACTTCATAACGAATTGACTCATATCTTCGGTAAATGTAGGAGCCTGCATCAACAAAACCGGAGTTTTAGCAGCATGAGTGCCACTAGAGACTTGCTTAAGATATTCATGCATCGGAACAGCAGGGCTATCCGAAGCTGCTTCAGCAAGATCCACCAACGGTTCAAAAAGCGGTCCATCATTCATGTCTTGTGGTACTTCGACCTTCAAAGGAGCCGTCTTTGCGGCCAAATATTCAAGATTGGCGTTAACCGCCGGTGCAGCTACTGCTTGCTGCAGGGTGTTATCCTGAACAGGCTGTACGAGAACATTATGGCTGTTTACGATATTTTTCAAACCTGTAACGATATTCTGCAACGATGGAGAGTTTGTTTTAGTTTGAATCGTTGCTTGATCTTTCCCGGGTTCAAGAAGCTGCTTAAGATCCTTTAGAATGTCCTTCGCTTCTTGTTTGGAAATAGGCTTAAGCATTTGCTCTACCGCAACAGCAGGCTGCTGCTCAAGCACAGTTTCAGTGTCTAGCGGAATGAATAATGCTTGCGCTGTACCAGCATTTTTACCCGCTTCAGCAACTTCTGTTGAAGGATCAAGAAGAAGATCAGAACTTGAATCGTCATTAGATAGCTGAGATGTAACTGCTTGAGGTTGCTGTTGTAGCAATAATGCTTGGATTTGCGAGAGCCAAGCTTGTACATCGGGATTTTGCAGTAAAGCCGCAGCATCCTCCGAATTTGAATTCAAAAGATCTATTAAAGCATCAAGCTGCTTCAATGAATCTTCGGAAACTGGCGATTGCTGTGGTGCAGCATTGGCCGTTGTGCTCCCCAACTGTTGAATCAAAGCATTCAAACCAGGAATTAACGCTTGAGCCGCAGTACCTTCCGCAGCAGCTGCTCCCGAAATCATTCCAACTAAGGCAGCCGAGAAGCCTCCTGAGGCTTGACCAGATGTTGAATTCGATAATCCTGCACCAGCCGCATTGGTACCTGCACTTGCACTAGAAGAACCAGATGTCGTAACATTGGCTGGCATCTGAGCTTGAATTTCCATTATGTGTATTCACCTCCTTCCCCTTATTTATTGTACGAGTCGAGCCGAAATGAGCGCTGCTGTTTCTTTAGATTGTTCGGATATTGCCGTTAACACTTTGGAACGTCCAGCGCTATCCATTGAGCTCAAAATCGAGATCACTTTGTCAGAATTCGAAGTTTGCATTTCCAACAATACGGTTGCTGCACTCTTAGGTGTCATATTGGAAAAGGTCGCTCCCAGATCATCTTTGCTAATTTTTTGCGTGGCTTTCGGATCTGGCACCGCTACTTGTTTCAATCTTTCCTGCAATGCAGCTATTTCACGATCCTTTACCGGTGTCTGATCCTTTAACAAAATCGATGCATCCGCTGCTTTTTTCGGATCCATTTTTTCCAATACTTTCACCCGGTCATCCGTTTTCATCATGCTCAGAACCAGCACGAGCTCAGAGGTTAACAATTCCTCCATTATAGGTGCCGATTTTGAAGGAGTCATCTTAGCGTACATCGATGCTAATTGTTGAATTTGTGTTGCATACTCGTCATCCGAGAGTGTCTTACTTTTTACTTGTTCCTCAAGGGTACTGTTTTTCAACTGCAGCTCTTTAATCGCTTGATCCCGTTGATTGAGCAAGCTGTTCGTTTTGCTAATTTCTTGATCTTTTTCGTTCAGTTTTGCATTTAATGCCTGGATCGTGTCTTCCTGAGACTGAGCAGGCGCCGCATCCTGTCCTGCTGATCCTGTTGCTGCTTTATTATCCGTCCCTTTAGTTTTTGGTTCGGGAACAATACTGCTGATTACCGGAATTTTGTTCGCTGTTCGCAGCACATTATTCATGACATCGTAATCAAAAATAGTCAACAATACGCCAAGAAGTACAGCTGTAAAAACAAACGGGATTAAAAACCAGATGAGAAACCGTTCCATTGCCCCATACGAAGAGGTATTTTCCACATCCATATCTGACATTATCCTCACCTCCATGTCCTTGGGTTATGACAATCTCCGGAACCGGTTCGTTGCCATTTCGTCCAGTTGATCCTGCTCTTTTTTCAGAACATTCATTGTAAATCGCTGATAGGCCTTTTCCTTCGCTTTGCTCCAAACCTTTTCTTCCAATACTCTTCCAGCCAATACATCTTGCTTTACATTGACAACTTGCTTGGCTTGTATAAGATCTTCATTCTTCAAAACAATTTGTTGGTCGATATGCTCAACATACTGCTGAAGCAGCAACATCTGTGAAATCGTAGCCTTATTGGCGGAAACTTCATGAATCTGCTCATACACTCCGTCTTTAGCTGTATGCAGCTCGGATAAGCTCGATTCCTCCTCGCGCATTTTGCCAATGGCTTGTGACAATAACCATTCCGCTTGCGTCTTTTCATTGGTTTTCAGATCGACAATTTTTTGAAATGCATAACGGAAACGCATAGATTATGTTCACCCTTTGCTAAATTCTACAATAAGTCTTTCCTGAGCTTCGCTAAATGTGAGCTTTTCATCGACTGTCTGCTTGGTATAATCCCATATGGATTGTATATATTGCAGCGAAGTATCAATTTCCGGATTTGAACCTTTTTGGTACGCCCCTATATTAATCAAATCCTCCGAATCCTTGTAAATAGATAAGAGACGTTTTAGATTTTCCGCTGCCAGTTGATGCTCCTTGGAAACAATTTCCTTCATGACACGACTGACACTGGATAATACATCAATGGCTGGATAATGGCCTCGGTTGGCAATGTTACGATCAAGCACAATGTGCCCATCTAAAATACCGCGAACCGCATCAGCAATAGGCTCATTCATGTCGTCTCCATCCACCAGCACAGTATAAAATGCCGTAATGGAACCTTTTGGCCCCGTACCTGACCGCTCAAGTAGCTTAGGTAATGTAGCAAATACGGAAGGTGTATAACCGCGAGTTGCAGGCGGTTCACCGACAGCCAATCCAACCTCACGCTGAGCCATAGCGTAACGTGTAACCGAATCCATCATCAGCATGACATTCAATCCGCGATCTCTAAAATATTCAGCAATACTCGTGGCAATCAATGCACCTTTGATTCGGATTAATGCAGGTTGATCAGATGTAGCAACGATGACGACGGATCGAGCAAGCCCTTCCGGGCCAAGATCTCGTTCGATGAAATCCAATACTTCCCGGCCACGCTCCCCGATAAGGGCGATTACGTTAACGTCGGCTGAAGTATTTCTCGCAATCATGCCCATGAGAGTACTCTTACCAACACCCGATCCGGCAAATATACCTACACGCTGACCTTTACCGATAGTAAGCAGTCCATCGATACAGCGTACTCCAACACTGATCGGATCGAGCACACGAGGGCGTTTTAGCGGATTGCTTGGCGCATTGTGTGTTGAATACTGTGTCATTCTCGATGACAAGAAAGTACCGTCCAGCGGTTGCCCAAGGCCATCGAGCACTTTGCCTAATAATTCATGACCAACCTGTACGGTCAGCGGCTTTCCAGTCCCTACTACATCGCAACCAGGTCCGATGGAATGCAGCTCGCCTAGAGGCATTAGCAAAACCTTGTTATTTTTAAATCCAACGACTTCCGCTTTCAAAGGCTCGCTCGACTTTAATGGGTAAATATAGCATACATCGCCAATACTGGCATCGGGTCCTTCCGATTCAACCGTAAGTCCGATAACCTGCGTTACCTTTCCGTTCACTCGAACAGGATCAATTTGTCTCAGATGTTCGATATATTTGAATACGTCTGGCACCTGATTCATCTATGCTCCCTCGTTTCTAACCGCAAGATGCTGAAGTACATTCTTAATTTCATTTAATTGCGTATCTATCTTCGCATCGATACTGCCAAAATTAGAACGGACAACGCAGCCATGATCATGTACGGAAGGATCTGGGATGATCTGTAATTCCGCTTGAGAATCAATATGCAGCAGCAATTCTTCACGGGCATCCTGAATATAGGAGAAGTGTGCCGGTGCTACGCAAAGCGTTATGATTCCTTTTTCTCTCCTGCGGGATAAAATGGATTGAATCAACTCAATAATCCATTCAGGCTCCACGGTCAGCTGTCGAGAAATGATTTTCTCAGCAATCGCACAGCTTAACTGAATAAGAAAAGGCTCTGCTTCTTGTATGATTTGCTGTTTTAAGCGATACGCTTGATCCAATATTTGCGATGCTTCCTGGAGCATTTCGTTATACTGCTCTCGAAGATGCTCTTCCGACTCTTTCAAACCATTTTCATAGCCTTGTCGGAAACCATCATCTTTTAATTGTACTTGCAGTTGCTCATCATTCTCACGCTGTTCATTCCACCATTGCTGGATTTCTGTTTGAGCTTGCTCACGAACTGCTGCCGCTTCATCCATAGCTGCACGAACCTGTTCTTCGGCAAACGTCTGAGCATCTTGCAGTAATTGCTCCTTCAATTCCTGAAGCTCGTTCCATTCACGCTGCTGCTCTTCGTTCAAACCGTCCGATGAAACGTAATCTTCAGTCAAATGTTGTTTTTGCGCAACTTCGACGATCTTTTTATCGTCTAACGATATGTACTGTGCATACTTGATGACATTAGACAATAATATCATCTCCTCCACCGCGGGCTATGATGATCTCACCAGCTTCTTCTAGACGGCGAATAGTTGCAACGATACGCGTTTGTGCCTCTTCCACATCACGTAAACGAACAGGTCCCATAAATTCCATTTCTTCTTTGAACGTTTCGGCCATTCGTTTGGACATATTTTTGAATATGGCATCTCGCACTTCTTCGCTGGCCACTTTGAGCGCCAACTGTAAGTCTGCATTTTCAATATCACGGATAATTCTTTGAATAGAGCGGTTGTCGATATTGACGATATCTTCGAAGACGAACATTCTTTTCTTGATCTCTTCTGCCAATTCAGGATCTTGGATTTCCAAGGAATCCAGAATCGTTCTTTCCGTACCGCGATCAACGCCATTCAATATTTGAACGATTGCAGCAATACCGCCTGCATTGGTATAGTCTTGTGTTACGGTTGCGGAAAGCTTCTGCTCCAACACTCGTTCAACTTGACTAATAACTTCTGGAGATGTGCTATCCATTAATGCGATACGTTTCGCAACATCCGCTTGTTTATCCTGCGGTAACGAAGACAAAATAATGGATGATTGCTCCGGCTGCAAGTAAGCAAGAACTAAAGCAATAGTTTGAGAATTCTCATTTTGGATAAAATTCAATATTTGAGCCGGGTCTGCTTTTCTTGCAAAATCAAAAGGTCTGACTTGCAGCGTCGCAGTTAACCGATTAATAATATCCAACGCCTTTTGAGATCCAAGGGCCTTTTCCAAAATGTCTTTTGCATAAGCGATGCCGCCCTGTGAGATGAATTCCTGCGCCAAGCATATTTGGTGAAACTCGGCTAAAATCGATTCTTTCTCAATACTGTCGACCTTTCTAACGTTCGCGATCTCTAAAGTCAGCTGTTCAATCTCTTCATCGCGTAGATGTTTAAAGATTTGAGCTGAAACTTCCGGACCGAGACTGATCAACAGAATAGCAGCTTTTTGACGACCCGTTAATACTTGCTGCTGCACTTTAGCCAACGATCACACCTCTATTCATCTACTAACCATGTACGAAGCAGGTTGACAAATTCCTCCGGTTTTCTTTTCGCCAAGGTTTCCAACTGCTTGCGAACTTGATTATCATTAGTCACATTATCAATATCAATGGTCGGGAATTCCAGCTTTGTTGGTTCCGCTTCGAGATCCTCGAGAGCTTCTTCCTTAGCTTTACGACGTCTCATCCAAATGAATGCCCCTGCCGCAAGAAGCGCTAGTGCAAGTCCGCCTAAACCACCATACAACAGTAATGAATTGTTATTATCTAATTGATTTTGTGTAGTCCGCGCGAATGAATGCGGGAATACCGAAACTTTTTGCAACAAATCCGCTTCTGTCAGCGTTTGCTTATTATCAGCTAGTGACGCTCTAACCACGTTGACCAAGATTCGTTGAACTGCATCTCTAGTTTCTTGAGTCAAAGAATTCGGATCTGCCGGATTTGGTGGTTCAATTCCTACGTTAATGGTTAAATCTTTAACAACGTAGGGTGTTGAAATAATATCGTTCGTAATCCGGTTCACTTCGGAGTTCACAGTCTTTTGAAGTTCCTCGGATTTGGACTTGCCGTTATTGTTGCTGCCAGGATAACCTGGAACATCTGTTTGCCCTGTACCCGGTACGCCACCGGTTGAAGCCGTTCCATCACTGGTATAATTCTTCTGAATTTCCTGAACGGAAATTTCCAAGCCTTTTTGATCTACTGTATTCGGTGCGGTAACCAACTGCTGGTGACTGTTCATTTGGTCAAAGTTCATAGTCGAGAATACTTGAACAATAACTTTATCCTTACCGAGAATAGCCGCCAACATCGACTGCACATTTTTCTGAATATCGTTTTTGAATTGGTTATTAATTTCAAAATTCTGCAGAGCTGCGTTAGCGTTTGTGATTTTACCGTTACCCTTCGAATATTCCAGCGGTTCACCGTTTTGATCCGAAATCGTTATGTTCTCTACCGGTAATCCTTTTACACTATGTGAGACCAAATTGTACATCGTGTCGATTTTGGCCTGATCTAATTGATAGCCTGGCTTAACATTTAGAACTACGGAAGCGGAAGCCTTCTCTTTATCAGCGCCTTTAGGTAAAAACACGCTTTCTTCCGGGATATTGATCAGGACTTTGGAACTGCTAACCGCATTATTGGAATTGATCAACTGCTGCAGCTCACCTTGGACTGCATTAATATATTTGACGTTAAATTCCTTGTCCGTCGTTCCGAAGGTACTGCTTTTCCCGAACTCTCCGTAACCAATGCTGCCATTTTTGTTTAGCCCTTGGGATTCAACACCCAATTTCACATTAGCTACTTCGCTGCGAGGAACTCCGATGTTTTTGCCGTCTTCGCTTAGTTGATAAGGAATTTTGGCACTATCTAGATATCCTTTAATGGCTGCCGCATCACTCGGCTGGAGATTCGTATACGCTAGTGCGTATTCAGTCTTCGAAAAATTATAGCTGATGATCCCGAGTGTTAATATGACAAGGATCACTGTCGCTGAAAAAGTTATCTTTTGTGCTTTACTGAATTGATTCCAGTATTGCTTGACTCGATTCCAATACTGGGTAATATTCTCGTTCACTATTTCACCCCATCTGAATGACCGTCGCTAGTGATCCTCATAGTACGTTTTAGACTTGCGTTCTCATGATCTCTTGGTACGCCTCGACGACTTTATTGCGCACTTGAACTGTAAGCTCTAGCCCCAAAGACGCCTTTTCCGACGCGATCATAATCTGGTGTACGTCTGATGTTTCACCTTTTGCAAACTGATTATTCAACTTGTCGACTTCCACCTGCTGTTCCTTCAATTTGTTCATAGCATCGGTTAAGAATTGGCCGAACTGTTCGGATACTTCTGCAGCACTTTTGCTTTTAGGAGTCGATGGTGCTGAAGCTTGCAACGGCTGTAGACCCAGTTTTTCAATCATGATAACTATTCTCCTTTAACTAAATGAGTTGTTCGTTATTTACCAATCTCCAAAGCTTTTGAAATGAAGGATTTTGAAGCATTCAGTGCAGTTACATTCGCTTCATAGGATCGAGTTGCAGATATCATATCTACCATTTCTTTAAGCACGTCAACATTCGGCATCATGACAAATCCATTCTCGTCAGCATCGGGGTGAGTCGGATTGTAAACCTGCTTAAAGGAGAAGTATCATCAATGATTTTAGTAACTTTGACCCCTTCTCCAACTGAATCCGATTGGGCGTTTTTAAGCGCTTGATCAAATGAAGGCTGCTTAGGCTCAATAGTAACTAGCTTTCTTTGATAAGGAACCCATTTGCCGTTAACCATCTTGGCTCTAGTGGAATCGGCATTGGCTATGTTGGATGATATCACATCCATTCGGAAGCGCTGTGCTGTTAATGCAGAAGAACTTATGTCAAAGCCATTCGTTAGTTTCATCTATTAAACTCGCCCTCCAATAGCCGTTCTCGCTTTTTTGATTTCACCGCTGACTTCTTGAATCATAACGTTATATCTAAGTTGATTTTTTGCTAACAGAGACATTTCGTAATCCACATCGACGTTGTTTAAGTTGTTGTTAATTGCCGACGAATTATCCCGTACAATCTGAGGATCCGGTGCTGCAGAACGTCCGATGTAGAAATGACGTGGATCCGTTCTGTAACCCTGTAGAGAGGAACTTCCATTTAGCTCATTTTGTAATAATTCCTCAAAACGCACATCTGACCGTTTGAAGAGCGGTGTATCCACATTGGCGACATTGTCCGCAATAACACGTTGACGCATTGAAGCTGCATCCAGTGAACGTTCTAGCTGATTAAATGACGGCTTATTAAGAATATTCATACACGATCCTACCTTCATGGTGATGTTTAGTTTGTACTATTCAACAGATTATCTCCAATATCCTCCTTTCTTCGACATATTCATCGAAAAATAATGTGGATAATTGGAATAAAATGTAGTCGCCCAGAACTATTTCTATAATGAAGATATTAGCATTTTATTACAATATGAAAAAAGCCCTATATTTGAGCTATAGGGCTTAAAACCTGCATATTTACTATATTTTTAAACTTTGAATGCCTTGTATGAGCTGGTCGTTTAATACGCGTATATAGGTCCCCTTCATTCCTAGGGAGCGTGTTTCGATGACACCGGCACTTTCCAATTTCCTTAGTGCATTAACAATAACCGACCTCGTTATTCCGACACGATCCGCTATTTTACTCGCTACCAGCAAGCCTTCCGAGCCTTCCAATTGTTCAAAAATATGTTCAACCGCTTCCAGTTCGCTGAATGAAAGCGAGCCAACAGCTACTTGAACCACGGCTTTGCTTCTTGCTTCAATCTCAACCTGCTCGGCCTTTTCTCTCAATATTTCCATGGCTACAACCGTCGAACCATATTCTGCTACAATCAGATCGTCGTCGATAAATCCACCCGCACGCCTGGTTAAAATCAAGGTTCCCAAACGGTCTCCGCCGCCGATTACCGGTACAATGGTTATGTAAATGCCATCTTCCGGTACTCTATCGCTAAATACATTATAATCACTCAAGGCAGTCATATTGGAAGAGGTTTCCTCTACCTTTAACAACAGCTGATTATATTCATGAGGAAAACGATTCTCAAACAATACGGTTTCATTCAAGCTTTCGCCGGATTCTGAATCGGTTAGGGCTTTTCCTAGTACTTTCCCTTTCCTGCTTACAACAAAAATATCCGCCTGCAATATATCCCCAAGCACTTCAGCCATATTCATAAAGCTAACCGGATTCCCTGCTTCCTTCTGAAGCAATTTATTTAATCTTCTTGTCTTCGTCAACAATGTCATGATACTGCCTCCCAAAGCGACTAGCTTAAAGTGCCGCGCACCTTTTAATCTTTATAATATATACTGGCTTAAGTCGCGGTTCTGCACGATGTCCGTCAGCTTTTCACGAACATATTCCGGTGTAATTACAATTTGTTCTAATGTAATTTCTGGTGCCTCGAACGATAAATCCTCAAGCAGCTTCTCCAATATCGTATGCAGTCTTCTAGCACCGATATTATCCGTATTCTGATTCACATCCGCTGCAATTTTAGCTATTTCTTCAATAGCCTCATCCGAGAATTGAACCTGAATTCCTTCGGTTTCCAGCAATGCCGTATACTGTTTAGTTAAGGCATGTTTTGGTTCTTTCAAAATGAGTACAAAGTCCTGTTGCGTTAAGCTGCTTAGTTCTACTCGAATAGGAAAACGCCCTTGAAGCTCCGGAATTAGGTCTGAAGGCTTAGATACATGGAACGCCCCTGCTGCTATGAATAAAATATAATCCGTTTGGATTGGACCGTATTTGGTCATGATCGTAGAACCTTCGACGATAGGAAGAATATCTCGCTGTACGCCCTCTCTTGAGACGTCAGGCCCGCCGCTGCGACCACTACTGCAAATTTTATCAATCTCATCAATAAAAATAATGCCGTGCTGTTCCGCAAGCGCAACTGCATCTTGAATCACTTCGTCCATATCCAATAGCTTTTGAGCTTCCTCTTGGATTAAAAGCTTGCGAGCCTCTTTTATCGGCAACTTACGCTTTTTCGTTTTTTTGGGCATAAAATTACCGAACAGCTCTTGCATATTCATACCAGCTTGCTCGTTGCCTTGACCGGATAGCATATCCAACATAGACGGAGAATTGTCCTCGATCTCAATCTCAATGATTTGCTGCTCGAGTTCTCCCTTAGCTAAACGTTCTTTAACCTCATGTCTACGCGCTTGAACGTTCTGATCCGCCTCAGGCTCGTGAGTCTCGTTGGAAGATTGGTTACCGAACAGCATTTCAAGTGGGTTACGCTGCGTCTTCGATTTGGATGATCCCGGTACGAGGATGGCTACGATTCTCTCATTGGCCATCTGCTCCGCCTTGTCCTTCAGCTTATCCGTCCGTTCAGCCTTGACCATACGAATGGAGGTTTCAACCAAATCTCTGACCATTGCTTCCACATCGCGGCCGACATATCCCACTTCTGTAAATTTTGTTGCTTCCACTTTGATGAATGGGGCATTGACCAACTTTGCGAGTCTACGAGCAATTTCCGTTTTCCCTACACCGGTTGGTCCAATCATGAGTATATTTTTAGGCACAATCTCATTGCGAATCGTTTCATCCAGTAGACTTCGACGATACCGGTTACGCAAGGCAACAGCCACTGATTTTTTGGCTTTTTTTTGTCCGATAATATATTTGTCCAGTTGGGCGACAATCTCTTTTGGTGTCAATGCGGTATGCTTCAAGGGATTCCCTCCTAATTGTCGTCTACTCGATTTCTTCAACAATAATATTGTGATTGGTAAATACACATATTTCTGCTGCCATAGTTAATGCGGCATGAGCAATTTCTTTAGCACTCATTTGCGGTGCATATCTATGAAGTGCTCTTCCCGCTGCCAAGGCAAAGCTGCCTCCTGAGCCTATCGCTAGAATGCCGTCATCCGGTTCGATAATCTCACCATTGCCGGATATTAAAAGCACACCGTTCGCATCCATCACGATCATCATCGCTTCAAGTCTTCTCAATACACGGTCTGAACGCCATTCTTTGGCGAGCTCAACCGCAGAACGCTGCAAATTGCCATGATGCTCCTCAAGCTTAGCTTCAAATTTCTCAAACAATGTAATAGCGTCCGCAACCGAGCCGGCAAATCCGGCAATTACTTTACCACGGTATAGTCTGCGAACCTTTTTAGCTGAATTTTTCATTATCATACTGTTTCCGAACGTTACCTGACCATCTCCGGCAATAGCAGACTTTCCATTATGACGTATGGCAAATATTGTAGTAGCGTGAAAGGTTTGTTCCATGTAAGATATACCTCCATAAGAAAACAGTTTTCCGGCAAATTTGCAATGATAAACTTGTTTCATGCTTCCTTTTATTCAGGTATTCAATAGAAAAACCTCGTTCGAGGACGCACAAACAGAGCAGCCGCGATGCAGAGGTTCGTTAAATCAAGTATCCAATTTAAAGCAACATGATACAAACGTTCAAAAACAATTTTATAGTATCATAGTAAAGCTTTTACTTACAAGTGGAATTGTATTCGTTTTGGGAAAAATTCTGAATTTTCTCAATTGCACGTAAAGCAATTTTTTCATAACGCGTTTTCTTCACTTTGATCCTCTCATCAAGAGGTGGAAGCAAGCCGAAATTCGCGTTCATTGGTTGAAAATGCTTGAAATCAGCTGTAGTAATATAATGTGCCATGCTGCCCAGAGTCGTATCTGGAGGAAGCACTAGGCAATCCAATCCTTTAGCATAGCGAGCTGCGTTCATACCTGCAATTAATCCGGATGCAGCTGATTCTACGTAGCCTTCTACACCGGTCATTTGGCCTGCAAAAAATAAGTTCTCACGCTTCACAAATTGATAAGTAGGCTTAAGCAGCTTGGGAGAATTAATAAATGTATTCCTATGCATGACGCCGTAACGAACAAACTCTGCATTCTCAAGCCCTGGAATTAACGAGAATACCCGCTTCTGCTCTCCCCACTTCAAGTGAGTCTGGAAACCTACCAGATTGTATAACGTGCCTGCTGCGTTATCCTGGCGAAGCTGAACAACGGCATAGGGAAGCTCATTCGTATGCGGGTTCATCAAACCTACCGGCTTCATAGGCCCGTACAGAGCGGTTTGCTTACCTCTTTTGGCCATGACTTCAATAGGCATGCAGCCTTCAAAGTAAATTTCCTTCTCAAATTCTTTAATGGGTGCGACCTCGGCAGAAATCAAAGCTTCGTAGAAGATGTTAAACTCCTCTTCCGACATTGGACAGTTAAGGTAAGCTGCCTCACCTTTATCATAACGGGAAGCCAAGTACACTTTGCTCATGTCGATCGAATCTTTCTCCACAATTGGAGCAGCCGCATCATAAAAGTATAAATATTCTTCTCCCATCAAGGACTGCAAATGGGCTGAAAGCGATGGAGAAGTCAATGGGCCTGTAGCCACAACAGTAATGCCTTCTGGTAGTTCCTGAAGCTCTTCATTACGCACTTCAATAAGTGGATGGTTACGAAGCATCGAAGTGACTTCAGCTGAGAACCCATCCCTGTCTACAGCAAGAGCCCCACCGGCAGGTACCGCATGCTTGTCCGCACTGCGCAAAATGAGTGAATTCAAAATGCGCATTTCTTCCTTAAGCACACCCACGGCATTAGTCAACCCGTTAGCGCGGAGCGAATTGCTGCACACCAGCTCGGCGAATTGATCGGAAATATGGGCCGGTGTCTTTTTTACCGGACGCATTTCATATAGAATAACGGGCACTCCCTGACTGGCAATTTGCCATGCGGCTTCGCTGCCAGCCAGACCGGCTCCGATTACAGTTACTTTCTGTATTTCTGACAAGATGCTTACCTCCTGAAAATCACAAACTTAGTTACTCTTTCTCTTGTACTTCTTCCTTAAAATCACATTGAATGCATTGATGAAACACACCGTTCTTATTTCGCTTCTCTATCACTAAAGAACCGCATTTAGGGCAAGGCTGCTCCACCGGCTTATCCCATGATACAAACTCACATTCCGGGTAACGGTCACAGCCATAGAACACGCGTCCTTTTTTACTGCGCCGCTCGATAATATGACCTTCCTTGCAGCTTGGACAAGTGACTCCGATATCCTTCACGATCGGTTTCGTATTACGGCAGTCAGGGAATCCCGAACAGGCCAGAAATTTACCGAAGCGACCCATTTTATACACCAGATGGCGGCCGCATTTCTCGCAAATTTCATCCGAAACCTCGTCTTGAATTTCGATTTTTTCCATTTCCTCTTCGGCTACTTCAAGACGCTTCTCAAATGATTGATAGAATGAGCTCAACACTTTGACCCAGTCCTCTTTGCCCTCTTCCACATTGTCAAGTTCCTCTTCCATATGAGCCGTAAACTCAACGTCCAATATCTCAGGGAAAAATTCGATCATTTGTTGAATGACCAGTTCCCCCAGCTCTGTAGGGACGAACTTTTTTTCCTCGATGGCTACATAGCCACGTCTTTGGATCGTTTCCAGTGTTGGAGCATACGTACTTGGCCGTCCGATTCCCATTTCTTCAAGTGCACGAACTAGCCTTGCTTCCGTATAGCGTGGCGGAGGTTGGGTGAAATGCTGCTTCGGATCTATCTGTTTTTTCTTCACCTTATCTCCTTGTTTTAAAGGAGGCAGAAGCTTATCCTCTTCCGTCGTACCATCGTCGTTGCCTTCAACATATACCTTCATAAACCCAGGGAACTTCATTTTAGAGCCGACAGCTCTAAATACGTTATCTCCGGCGGCAATATCGACAGTCATCGTATCCAGTACAGCAGATGCCATTTGACTTGCAACAAATCGTTCCCATACAAGTTTGTACAAACGGAACTGGTCACGGCTCAAATGGTCTTTAATTTGATCCGGTTCACGCAGCACAGAGCTTGGACGAATGGCTTCATGCGCATCTTGAGCGTTAGCTGCTTTTTTAAGATAAACACGAGGTGTTTCCGGGTAGTAGCTTTCACCGAATTTGCCTACGATAAACTCTTTGGCCTCTTCTTGGGCTACCGGAGATATCCGCGTGGAATCCGTACGCATATAGGTAATTAAACCTACCGTTCCTTCGCTTCCCAAGTCGATACCTTCATATAACTGCTGTGCTACGGACATGGTTTTGGAGGCGCGGAAATTAAGCTTCCTAGCAGCTTCCTGCTGCAATGAACTCGTAATGAATGGAGGAGAAGGATTACGCAAGCGTTCCTTTTCTTTTACTTCATTAATAGTAAAATTCGCTTTATTGACAGAAGCCAATATTTCATTAACTTCCTGCTCGTTTTTCAGCTCTTTTTTCTCACCATTGACACTATGGAATTTAGCCTCGAATTCAGACGAGCCAGCCAAGAGCTTGGCTGTGATAGACCAGTACTCTTCCGGTACGAACGCTTTGATTTCGTTCTCCCGATCGTAAATCAGCTTGACGGCTACGGATTGCACACGCCCTGCTGAAAGTCCTTTTTTCACTTTTTTCCAAAGCAGCGGACTGATCTTGTAACCAACCAATCGATCGAGAATTCTTCTTGCCTGTTGGGCATTCACTAGATCTATATTGATTTTCCGCGGTGTTTTGAAAGCATCCTTTACGGCCTGTTTCGTTATTTCATTAAATACAACACGGCACGCTTCTGTCTCCCCAAGCTCCAAATAATGAGCCAAGTGCCAAGCAATAGCTTCCCCTTCGCGATCCGGGTCAGCCGCCAGATATACTTTTTTTACTTTTTTCCGGGCGTCCTTCAATTCCTTCAATACGGAACCTTTGCCGCGGATCGTAATATATTTAGGCTCAAAATTTTTCTGTATCTCAACACCAATTTGGCTCTTTGGAAGATCGCGAATATGGCCCATAGATGCTTTGACAATAAACTTGCTGCCTAGATATTTGCCGATGGTTTTTGCTTTTGCGGGTGACTCCACAATGACTAATGAATCTGCCATAGGCGCCTTCCCCCTTCATTTATAAAATAGACTCCATTATCGTTAACATATAGCGTATACAGAACCTGGTAATTGTTCCACTCGTTTAGTCATTAGTAAATTTAACAGAACTGAGTGCAAATGTCCAAAGTTAAATTGACTATGTGTAAGCAGCTCATCAATGGTCATGGCTTGTTTATGCAAAAGATCGATGATCGTCTTCTCATCCTTAGAAAGAGCTGGTTGAGTGGAAGGATTAGCATTAATGTGTGTCAATGTGTCCAAGGATATCCAATGAGGGTATTCTTCTAATATATCTTCCACACAAGTGACCAGCTTAGCTCCTTGCTTAATCAAGGCTAATGCTCCCTGACTTTTCGGGGATGTAATAGGACCTGGTAGAGCAAATACATCTCTGGATTCCTCTAACGCCTGATCCGCCGTAATAAGAGACCCGCTCTTCAATGCAGCCTCTATTACAAGAACTCCTGCACTTAATCCGGCAATGATCCTATTCCTCTGAGGAAACAATCCGGGATGAGACTTCATGTGCAGCGGGTATTCACTTAGAATCAAGCCTTGCTCGGCAATTCGTTGGTACAATCCCTTATTTTCCGGGGGATATACTTGATCAATACTGCAGCCAAGCACCGCTACCGTACTTCCCGTTCCCTTCAAGGCACCTTCATGAGCCGCACTATCGATACCTCTTGCCAGTCCGCTGACTACGCACACTTCTGCGGAAGACAAAGACACAGACAGTTGCTCTGCCGCTCTTCTGCCGTAAGTCGTAGGCGTTCGTGTACCAACAACTCCAATGCATAATCTATTCAATATATCGGCTGCTCCCTTGTAATACAGCACCCAAGGAGGCTGAGCGGTTTGCTTTAATATTGAAGGATACTCATCATCCCAAATCGTCATGATACCGATGTCTTTGGTGGTGTATGCAGCCAAGATCTGTTTTGTTCGTTCGGCATCAAGATCTTTCAATCCCTTTGCAAGTACATTCGCGCGGGTGCTCGAAATGCCAAGTTCTTGCCAATCGTTGATGTCTAGTTGAGCCGCTTCGGACAACTGAGGAAAGCATCTCGTGATGCGCTGAATCGTTTTCCAGCCTATCCCTTCCAACTGGTGAAGCGCAATTAAAATGGTTCTATTGTTCATTTAGTATATATCACTCCTTCGTCAAGAACAACTTTTGCTAAATCTGCACCTAAAAAAATGAAAAAGCCTCCCACTCCCTTAAAGGGAATGGAAGGCTGCTTGCCTGTCCGATTCTTTACTTAGTGATACATTTATCAAGCAATCCTTTTTCTTCCAAAACGCTCACCAATGTGGATCCCATTTCGGAAGGTGTAGGAGCTACTTTAATACCGCAACGTTCCATGGTAGCTACTTTCTCTGCTGCAGTACCTTTACCGCCGGAAATGATGGCGCCTGCATGACCCATACGTTTTCCTGGAGGAGCAGTTTGTCCGCCGATGAAGCCAACAACCGGTTTGGTCATGTTAGCTGCGATCCATTCAGCTGCTTCTTCTTCCGCAGTACCGCCGATTTCACCGATCATGATAACAGCGTAAGTTTCTGGATCTTCGTTGAACAATTTCAAAATATCGATGAACTCGGAGCCTTTAACAGGGTCTCCGCCGATACCTACAGCAGAAGATTGTCCAATGTTACGAGTAGTCAATTGATGAACGGCTTCATAAGTCAAGGTTCCGCTACGGGAAACTACGCCTACGTGACCTGGAGTATGGATGTATCCAGGCATGATACCGATTTTGCATTCGCCCGGAGTGATAACGCCTGGGCAGTTTGGTCCGATCAAGCGAGTTTTTTTGCCTTCCATGTAACGGGCCACTTTAACCATGTCCAATACAGGGATACCTTCAGTAATACAAATCGTAAGATCCAATTCTGCATCAACAGCTTCCATGATAGCATCCGCTGCGAAAGCAGGTGGAACATAGATTACGGAAACCGTAGCGCCAGTTGCAGCTTTAGCTTCTGCTACTGTGTTGAATACAGGAAGAGATTTAACCGATCCGTCTTCCAAAGTGATGTCGATGTTCGTGCCACCTTTACCAGGAGTTACGCCACCTACCATTTGCGTACCGTAGTCAAGGCCACCTTTTGTGTGGAACATACCTACGGAACCTGTAATACCTTGTGTGATTACTTTCGTATCTTTATTCACTAAAATACTCATTTGTATAGTTCACATCCCTTGAATTATTTGAAGATGAATACGCGTTGGCTCCGAACGGACATTACTTAACAAGAGCAACGATTTTTTGTGCTCCGTCTGCCATGGAGTCTGCAGCCACAATGTTCAAGCCGGATTCGTTCAAGATTTTCTTACCAAGCTCTACGTTCGTACCTTCCAAACGTACAACCAGCGGACGAGTCAGACCCAATTCTTTTGCTGCTGCCACAACGCCATCAGCGATAACATCACATTTCATGATTCCGCCAAAGATATTTACGAAAATACCTTTAACCGCTTCATCGGAAAGGATGATTTTGAAAGCTTCAGTAACTTTCTCTTTTGTAGCACCGCCCCCTACATCTAGGAAGTTTGCAGGGTCTCCGCCGTAGTATTTAATAATATCCATGGTCGCCATAGCAAGGCCTGCGCCGTTAACCATGCAGCCGATGTTGCCATCAAGCGCTATGTAGCTCAAATCGAATTTGGACGCTTGGATCTCTTTTTCATCTTCTTCTTCAAGGTCACGAAGAGCTTGAATGTCTTTGTGACGGTACAAAGCGTTGGAATCAAAGTTCAGCTTCGCATCCAATGCCATTACATCTCCGCCGCCTGTAACAACCAAAGGATTGATTTCCGCGATGGAGCAATCTTTGTCTACGAACGCAGTATAAAGAGCAATCATGAATTTAACTGCTTTATTAACCAATTCAGTAGGAATGTTGATAGCATAAGCCAATTTGCGTGCTTGGAATGCTTGCAGACCTACAGCAGGATCGATAACTTCTTTGAAGATTTTTTCAGGCGAGTGAGCAGCCACTTCTTCAATTTCAGTTCCGCCTTCTTCGGATGCCATCATAACTACACGGCCAGTAGCACGGTCAACGACTACGCCCACATAGTATTCTTTTTTAATATCGCAGCCTTGCTCGATGAGAAGACGCTTTACTTCTTTACCTTCAGGGCCTGTTTGGTGAGTAACTAGTACTTTACCCAAAATTTGTTCAGCGTAAGTACGCACTTCATCCAAGTTTTTCGCAACTTTTACGCCGCCCGCTTTACCGCGACCGCCGGCATGAATTTGCGCTTTAACTACAACGACAGAAGTTCCAAGCTGTTTTGCAGCTTCTACAGCTTCATCAACTGTGAAAGCAACTTTTCCTTCAGGTACGGCAACACCATACTGTTTCAGCACTTCTTTGCCTTGGTACTCATGAATATTCATTTAGCAAAATCCTCCTATCAGTGATAGCTTTCTATATGAACCAGAACTGGACGTTTTCACACGTCAAGCCCCGCATCAAACGAAAAAGAGTTCGATATGATGCATTATTTTTCCTGCTTGCCACGCTAATCGCAGCAAACATTCACTATTGTACCACTTTTTTTCGACACTTTCCTTAAATTTTCGGTTAATGCCTCCTTTTTTCAATCAAACTTTTTTATGCCTCTGAAAAATTTCCCGTATTATAGCATTCCCAAGGACATGGAAAGCAAACAAAAAGACGCACCTTTTCCCAGTATTTCAAGAAATAGTGCGTCTATTTGGAATCATGTACCATACATTACATATAGGTTGGATTGGTCGGCGTCATAGTACGCGGTTCACGCTCCGCCTGTTTGATAAATCTTAATTCATTTCCCGTGAAATTACAGACTAGACATTGAATCATTGGCTCTGAGTCTTGTATTTGCTGCGGGTCATTCACCTCTTGAACTGTACCGGAGATGGCATCCTTCAGAAATCGTTGTGAAAAGCTCGAAATCACGCTGAATTTGATTCGGTTGGAACGGCAATTTGGACAAAAGTAAGGTTTTTCCTGCATCGCTTTCACCCCCTTACCTTGTATATCCATTTTGCGTTAGGTTTATCCATTTCGCTTTACGTTTGCCAATACCGCTCAATACTTGTACAATATATAAAAATAGGGTTGATAAGGAAGCACCTTTACCCAATGGACTGATGATCCTAAGGGGAGGGTGTATTTTGATATGTATGGAAAAGTAATGAGCGCTTGTTTACATGGAGTTGAAGGAAAGCTTGTCGAGGTGGAGGTTGACTTGAGCAACGGCTTGCCTCAGATGAGTATCGTTGGTCTCCCCGATAGCGCAGTAAAAGAGTCCATGGAAAGAGTCCGGGCTGCCATCAAAAACTGCGGCTTCACATTCCCATTGCAGCGTATCACGGTAAATTTGGCTCCAGCCGATATACGCAAGGAAGGGGCCGCTTTCGATTTGGCCATAGCTATTGGCATTCTTGTAACTAGCGGCCAGCTAAAGATTAACCAGCCTGAGTCCACATTAATTCTTGGAGAATTAGCACTTGACGGCTCGATTCGTCCTGTTCCCGGGGTACTCTCCATGCTGGCTACCGCTAAAGAAAATGATATTTCCCGAGCCATCGTGCCGATTCATAATGATCGCGAAGCAAGCTTGATTGGAGAGATGGAGATAGGTTCGTTAGCTCATATTAGCAATCTTCAAACTAACCCCGATACTTTGTTTCATACTATGCTAAAGCATTCCGATCGAAATATAAAACTCGGGAGCAATTCAATAAACACCCCTATCCACACTCAAAACTTCAGCGATGTTCACGGGCAGCTTCACGCCAAACGGGCTCTAATGATTTGTGCCGCTGGGATGCATAATATTCTTCTGCTCGGCCCACCGGGGACAGGTAAAACTATGCTTGCTAAAAGGTTGCCTAGCATCCTTCCCGATATGTCCGAAAAGGAAGCCCTTGACGTTACCAAAATATATAGCGCTTCGGGTAAATTCGCAGATCGCAGCAGCCTTATTAGCGAGAGACCGTTTCGCATGCCCCATCATTCTATATCCGCCGCAGGTCTTGTAGGTGGAGGCACCATTCCGAAGCCTGGGGAAATTAGTTTGGCTCATCGAGGCGTTCTATTCCTTGACGAGCTGCCGGAGTTTTCCAGAGCCGTATTGGAGGTTCTTAGACAGCCCTTAGAGGATCGTTTTGTTACGATTGGCCGTGCAAGAGCCGTCTATCGATTCCCCTCTCACTTCATTCTGGCCACCTCGATGAACCCCTGCCCGTGTGGATATTACGGAGCAGAGTCTTCATCTCATCCATGCACATGCAGTCCCTTGAAAATCGAGCATTACCGATCGAAAATATCCGGTCCGCTTCTTGATCGAATCGATCTTCAAATAGAGGTCCCCCGCATCGATTACAGCCAGATTATGGACTCGCTGCCGCAGCTATCTTCTGAAGATATGAAAGACCAGGTTGATCGTGCAAGACAGATTCAATTGGAACGATACTCCGAATCCGGCATTATGTTTAATAGCGAGCTACATGGGAAGCTGCTCCGATCCCACTGCAAGCTTCAGAGCGATGCCGAGTCGATGCTGCGAAAATCATTTGAAATTCTGGGACTCAGCGTCAGAGCCTATGATCGAATTCTTAAAATCTCGCGAACAATTGCTGATCTGGAAGGAAGCACACGAATTGAAACTCCGCATCTCGCCGAAGCACTTCAGTATCGGAGCTTGGATAAAAAGACTCTCATCTCGGGTTAAACCGCCTCTACTATCTAAACTGCCTCTATGGATCAATAAAAGATCAGGGGCTTTTTCTTTTCAAACAAAAAACGCACCTGCGGGTATTGCCCGTCAAAATGCGTTCGTGATTTGATCTAAAGAAATTAGATTGCCAGCTTTATTTGTTACTATAGAAATGACATCAAAACGAATTTGATAGTTTTGCAATCGTTGCGTATGAACATAAACCTGCGCCGTTTCCATTACCTGTGCGCACTTTTTATAGTCGACGGACTCCGCAGGCGTCCCGAAGCGAAGCGTGCTGCTGCGTGTACGGACTTCTACAAATACTAGCAAATCTCCGTCCCATGCTATCAAATCTAGCTCGCCTGTCCGGCAGCGCCAGTTTTGTCCAGCAATACGATACCCTTTCTGCTCTAAATGCTCAAGTGCATATCGCTCCCCAAGTGCCCCCAACTGTTTGCGGTTCATGACTTGGTCATTCATACGAATTCTCCTTAATCTGCTTCGCACGTTGATCCGAACGGTAAATAAAGCTCAAGATCTCCGCCACAAGCTTGTACAACTCTGGTGGAATTTCTTGATCCAGATCCAGCTTGGAGAGCACCTCAACCAATGATGAATCTTCCTGAATAGGTACCCCGT
Source organism: Paenibacillus sp. RC67 (assembly GCF_030020805.1). Classification (GTDB taxonomy): domain Bacteria; phylum Bacillota; class Bacilli; order Paenibacillales; family NBRC-103111; genus Paenibacillus_S. Next base: position 2,826,488 of record NZ_CP125098.1, on the reverse strand, counting down.
TATCGATAGCCTTCTTCAAAATAGCTTCCGCAATATGCCCTTTCCCTTTGGCTATCAATACGGGAGCCTTTGATTGATCCGGGGCATATTTAAGTGCTACCGCTTTTTTAATGGACGTTTGAACCGTTGCAGTGTCTGTCTGTCTTTTACTTTCTTGACTCATACCTTAACGTCCATTCCCTTGTACTGTTTACTTCCGTATAAGTCAAGTAGTCTTGCTGGTAATGAAGCCTCTTGAAGGTTGGAAGGCGTTGAAGACTCCTCTGCAGCTAACCCTTTTTCTGGATATGGGCTGCATTTCAAAGAAATAAACTGGTATCCGATTCCTGAGAGACTTGAAGCTATCTCCTCTCGATAAGAATCCAGCAAATTATGTAAAAAGGGCTGATCATTCATGACCTGCAAACTTACAATTCGGTCAACAACCTTCACATCTACCATCGTATCACCCAGAGCTTTCATGCGCAGATCGAACACTAGGCGGCAATTTTGAGCGTCGATTTCTCCCCGCTTCCCTTTACGGGATTGAATATGGATCGCAGCTGTCTGTTCCCCATTGGCATTCAACAGCGGGACGAACATCGTAATATGTGTGAACATGGAGCTGCGATCCGAATTTAGCATCAGCTGCTGTCCTGTAATTTGCTGTACAGCTTGCTGAACCGTTTCTTTCATAGCAGGCGGAATGTCCTGGGACTGACTTAACTGCATTAGCACGCTTTTAAGCGAATCCGCCATTTTTAATTGCTCATGGTTCAAGCCAGCTGACTGCACACCCGATTGAGGCTGCAGTGATGCTCCGTCCATTCGAACCGGGTTTTCATTGGCCTTCATTTCCGGCAGCTTGAAGAGCTGACTCTCATGATCTACTCCAAGAGCCTTCATCAGCTTCGGAATCCAATGCTCGGAGGCTTGGCCTCCTTTAGGAGAAGTAAGAACTCCCTCATTTGCATCAGTTGTTGATCGAGATACAGCTGTCGATGATTGTTCCTCTTTCAATTCCACTGATGCAGACGCTGCACTACCTCCTGTTGGATGAGGGGGAGTATTATTAGATCGAACTATCTCATTCTTGGCTTGCTCATTTACAAATGGTGACTTTTTATCATTTTGCGCACCAGAGAACGTTTGTTCGTTAATCGATTGTGCAGCAGTTGTCTGACTACTTACGCTACGAGCCTCTTGACCTCCAGGATTCATCTTTTGCACAGGTTCTGAACCATTGGCTGGCGCAGTAGCCATAGCCGTTCCCTTTGGATCTGACATAAGCTGCTGTTCCGGCACAGGATTTGACGAATTTGCTGCTACAGGTGTCCCAGTGGTTGCCGTTCTTATAGACGTCTGAGCTGCTTGTTCCATGCTTCTTGCGGTCCCAGCCGTTTGTGCCATTTCATTTTCCACAGAACCGGCTTGTTGGCCTGCAGCAGACGCAGTCGTGAATGAACTAGCTTGATTATTGTTGTTTATGGTTGGTGCCGAAGCCTGTCTGCTTTCTTGAGGAACCTGGCTTTTAAGATTGTTTAATGTATCTTCAGCAGTCGTGGACTGAGGAAGCAGCTGTGTAGACATTTCTCTCACCGATGCCATCAGTAGTTTAAATGTATCAATAGCCACCTTGGTTGAAGCAGATATGCCTGGGTTGTCGCTCAATAGCTTGGACACTTGAGAATCCAACTGCTGCAGCGTTTCATGAAATGCAGGACCCGCTACGGCGGCACGGACGGCATTCACGCTTTCTGGAGTTAGAGGAATCCCTTTTTGCTGGGCTATTATTGCAGATGGCAGCCATTCCTCCTGAGCGATGGATGCAGGAAGCTGGCTTTGCAGCTGTGCTAAGGCTTTTATGGTTTCCTTATTTAATGTAATACCAGCCTGATGAAGCGCTTGAATCAATTGTCTATTGCTTGCTGTATCCGCCAAACCTACGTTTTTTAATATTTCAACAAGAGATCCGTCGGCGATTTTCACTACAGAAGCATCCAGAGGTTTGAGAACGATTTGTCCTGACGCTGATTCTGGCTGTACTTGCAGCATAGTCACTTCACCTTGTTTTAACGGAGTCTCCAGTTTAGCTCTAACCTGAACCCCACCAATATTGAGGATGGCATCCTGCTCCGACAACACCTGCATGACCATGCCCTTCACAACTTCTCCCGATTTGAGCTCCAGCGTCTTAGGCTCGGATGGTTGCGCATCTCCGAGAAAACTTTTAATTAATCCGCTTATGTTCACAGATCTCCTCCTCCCGGGGCTGCATCATTTAACATCTCATAACTTGTTATTATATATATCGGCAGCTTCACTGCACCATTTCAGTACGAAAATCTCGCCATTTGAATATTGGCTGTTTTAAAATAACTCCTGCTGCTGCACCAAAATATTTTTCAAAAAAGTTTTTCTATGCAGCGGACTCGCCCCATACTCTACAATTCGTTCCCTATGGAGCTTTGTTGCATAACCTTTATGAAGCGCAATGCCATACTCCGGGTACTCTATATCCCAATGAAGGCACATACGGTCACGCGTAACCTTAGCAATAATGGAGGCGGCTGCAATCGATTGGCTAAGTGCATCTCCATGAATAAGTGCCATCTGGGGCAACGGGGAATCAACCTTTTCAGCATCAACCAATAAATACTCTGCTCCAGGGTTCAATTGTTCTACCGCCTGTTTCATCGCAAGCCTTGCCGCTTGCTTAATATTGATCGATTCTATCATGTGGACATCTACAATTCCTACTCCAATAGAGATCGCTTCTTTTTGAATGACCTCGAACAATTCCTCGCGCTTTTTATGACTTAATTTCTTCGAATCATTCACTTCCTCCAGCACAAGACCCGGCGGCAAAATAACAGCCGCTGCCACAACGTCACCGAACAGACAGCCTCTGCCTACCTCGTCTACGCCAGCTATATATTGGACGCCCTCGTTCCAGAGCGTACGCTCATTTTCTAACATATGTATGAATTCCTTTCTAATCTAGCACTCGTATTACATTATTATACTAGAAACGATCTCTAGCGGATACGAAACGAACAAAATATTCGACAAGATCCGCTCTGAAAAAGAAAAAGCCACCCTATCCATTAGAGTGGCTGCTGATCCTTATAGTCATCCGGTGTTTCCAAGCTGATTCTGCCCATCTTCCCTGCACGAAGCTCCCTCAAGATCGTTAAGGATGCCTTTTCCAGGTCAACACGACCGCCGCTCATTAGAGCGCCTCTTTTGCGTCCTATCGCTTCCATAACTTCTACTATGGCGTCAGTATCATTTGGATCCTCGGGAAGCTTATCAATGCCGAATCGCTCCTTAAGAGAGGTTCCATACTGAACGGTGAGATATTTCATTGTATTGAATGCAATATCTACTGTGTTCAATAATTCTTCCTTGATCGCACCGGTAGCAGCAAGCCGCAAACCAACCTGCTGATCCTCGAATTTCGGCCACAAAATACCAGGAGTGTCGAGGAGTTCCATCTCGGAACCAACCTTGATCCATTGCTGTCCTTTGGTTACACCAGGCTTATCTCCTGTGGCTGCAATTTTACGACCTGCGAGGCGGTTAATCAGTGTCGATTTCCCAACATTGGGAATCCCTACGATCAAAGCACGGATCGCTCTAGGTTTAATTCCTTTACGAAGCTGCGCCTCGATTTTAGTGGACATGAGCTGCTTGCAGCGAGCCATGATTTCCTTCATCTGGTTCCCGTTAGCTGCATCGACAGGTAGAGCCTGGAGCTCCTGCTCTGCAAAATAAGCAACCCATTTCTCAGTCGCAGCTGGGTCGGCCAAATCGTTTTTGTTCAGCAGCACCAATCGTGGCTTGTTCTGCAAAATTTCATCAATCATCGGGTTTCTGCTGGATAATGGAATTCGTGCATCCAACAGCTCAATCACAACGTCAATCAACTTCAGCTTATCCTGAATTTGACGACGGGCTCTTGTCATGTGACCTGGAAACCATTGAATCGTCATACGGTCACCTCAACTTCTTTTCCATAGCTATTTTCTAAAAATGAACCAAGCTTATTTTGTTATACGGCCAAAAAATTAAATCGGCGCGTCCAACAATCTGCTCAAACTTGACTGGACCGATATCGCGGCTGTCTGAGCTATTCGATCGATTATCCCCCATAACAAAAACCGTTCCTTCCGGAATCAATTTTTCTGGGAAATTTCTTGAATTATAGGGTATCCCTTTTTTTGCAGCGTCATCCAGTGCCTTCTGCAAATAAGGTTCATCCAGCGCTTTGTTGTTGACATACACCTTATCGCCTTCCACCTTTACGGTTTCTCCAGGCAATGCAATGACTCTTTTTATGTAATCTTTCTCTTTGGTGGCATGAAATACGACCACCTCGCCTCTCTCAGGCTTGCGTATATCGTAAATGATTTTGTTTACAATCAAGCGTTCACCGGTATAAAAGTTAGGCTCCATGGACGGCCCTTCCACAATAAACGGGGCAAAAATCAACCAGCGGATAAAAAAGACGAGAGCTGCGGCAATGAGCAGCGCTTTAACCCATTCCCAAACTTCGTTCTTGACTGGATTCGGTTTGTCTACGGTTTGTTCTTGCTCCATAAAGACCTGCCCTTTCTTCCATAAATTTCAGTCCTCGATAAAAAACGAAAAGGAGCTTGGTAAACAAGCCCCCGTTTGTTTTCGTCTTAACGAATTTCTTGAATTCTTGCCGCTTTACCGCGAAGACCACGCAAGTAGTATAGCTTCGCGCGACGAACTTTACCACGGCGAGCCACCTCAAGCTTATCAATCTTCGGTGAATTTACCGGAAACGTTCTTTCAACGCCAACACCGTAAGAAATTTTTCTAACGGTAAAAGTTTCGCTTATTCCGCCGCCGCGGCGTTTAATTACAACACCTTCGAACAGCTGAATACGTTCGCGGGAACCCTCGATAACTTTAACGTGAACTTTCACTGTATCGCCTGGGCGAAAGCTTGGCAAATCTTGGCGTAATTGTTCCTTAGTAATCTCCTGGATTAGACTCATGTATGACTCCCTCCTTCCACACAGGTGTTCATTCCGCCTCTGATGTCGATTCTCTTGTTGTTATGCGTAGAGGACCACCGTAATCGGGCAAATTGCCACAACGTTGTATATAATATCATAACTGAGAGGCAAACACAACTTGAATTTATCAATATCATTAAGATAATAGAAAAGCAGCCTATTTACTCTGTTTTTCTCTCAAATTCTTGCTGAATCTCCTTCAACCATTGCTGTTCTTCCTTAGTAAGTGGATACGACTCCAATAAATCAGGCCGTTTTTGCCATGTACGTAAAATAGCCTGGCGCTTTCGCCACTTCTCAATATTCGCGTGGTGACCGGACAGTAAAATATCCGGAACCTCCCACTCTCGAAACTGAACAGGTCGGGTATAGTGAGGATATTCCAACAAACCAGTGCTGAATGAGTCTGTGACCGCCGATGTTTCGTTGCCCAGCACTCCTGGAAGCAGTCTTGCTACACTATCAATAACGACCATGGCAGGCAGCTCACCGCCCGTCAGCACATAATCGCCTATGGATAGCTCGTCTGTCACTAAATGCTCGCGAATCCGTTCATCATAGCCCTCGTAATGACCGCAAACGAAGATCAAGTGCTCTTCTTTGGCCAATTCCTCCGCTTTACGCTGTGTAAACGGTTCTCCCTGTGGACACATGAGGACGATCCTAGGTCGACTCGACAACGGCTCTGTCAAAGCTTCTACGGCCATAAATATCGGCTCTGGCTTTAACACCATACCTCCACCGCCGCCGTACGGGTAATCGTCAACCGTATTATGTTTATTATTGGAATAATCACGAAAATTAACTGTGTTGAGCTCGACGATTCCTTTTTCACGAGCTTTCCCTAAAATACTGGAGGAAAACACGCCGTCGAACATAGCAGGAAATAAAGTGAGTACATCGATTCTCATCAATCCAGCAGGCCTTCCATCAGGGATACCTTCACCCGTTTTTCTTTTACATCTACTTCAAGTACCACATCATCAATATATGGAATCAATACCGGTTTGCCGGATTCACGATCTACTACCCACACATCATTAGCACCAGGAGACAAAATCTCACTTATAATACCAAGCTTCTCTCCTTCGTCCGTAAACACAACGCATCCGATAATTTCATGATAATAAAATTCATCGTCAGAAAGCTCGCTCAAATACTTTTCTTCCACTTTCAGAAGCCAGCCCTTGTACTTTTCTACATCATTAATATTTTCGAAGCCTTTAAACTTTATCATGAACATTTTTTTATGCTCACGCGCCGATTCTACCGTCACAGGGAATGTAGTTTCTTTTTGCGGGTCAAAAAATACAAGAGTACTCCCTTTAGCGAAACGCTCATCAGGAAAATCTGTCTCAGGAACGATTTTCAGTTCCCCCCGTATTCCGTGTGTATTGACTATTTTGCCGACCGTATACAATTTCTCGCTCATTTTGCCCTCCAACTCCGTACATCAAATCATTATGTATAAAGTAAACTCTCTAACGCCGTCCTCTCAAATTGATAATGAGCTTCATGGTATTAGAGAGGTTATAGGATCTAATTGAATATTCTTTTTTCAGAAGAAAAGAAAGAGCTAGGATTTCTCCTAACTCTCATGGTGTCCATTATGACACGATTTCAACCGAAACACGCTTGCTTTCTTTTACTGCAGCCGAGGTGACTACGGTACGAAGTGCTTTGGCAATGCGCCCTTGCTTACCGATCACTTTACCGACATCGTCGGGATGAACAGAAAGTTCGAACGTGATGCTGCGGTCATCCTCCACCGTATTCACTTTTACTTCTTCGGGATGATCAACCAACGCCTTAGCGATAACGGTTATTAGATCTTTCATAACACCCTCCGAATCGGCAGATTACTTCTGCAGTTTGGACTCATGGAACTTCTTCATGATGCCAGCTTGACTGAACAGGTTGCGAACAGTATCAGAAGCTTGAGCACCGGTTTGAAGCCATTTCAGCGCTTTTTCCTCGTCGATATTAACAACGGCTGGTTGTGCAACCGGGTTGTAAGTACCAATCTCTTCGATGAAACGACCGTCACGTGGGGAACGGGAATCCGAAACTACCACACGGTAAAAAGGAGCTTTGTGAGCACCCATACGTTTAAGACGAATACGAGTTGCCATTAGAAAATCACCTCCAACATAGAATAAACAATAATTATATATCATTCCACGATCGGATCAACCGAACGGGAACTTCATTCCTTTTCCAAGCTTGCCCTTCAGGTTTTTCAAAGCTTTAGGTCCTTTAGGTCCCATCATGCTTGAAAACTGCTTCATCATTTTACGCATATCGTCAAACTGCTTAATGAATCGGTTCACATCCTGCACGGAGTTTCCGCTTCCCGCAGCAAGCCGTTTACGTCTGCTTGGACTCAGCATGTCCGGATTTTGCCGTTCTTCCTTCGTCATAGATTTAACGATGGCGGCGATCCGAGCCATTTGCTTGTCATCCACCTTGAGATCCTTCATGCCCTTCATCTTATTAGCTCCAGGCAGCATATCCAAGATTTGATCCAATGGGCCTAGCTTCTTCACCTGCTCCATTTGGTCAAGGAAGTCATCGAAGGTAAACTCCGCGGTACGCATTTTGCGTTCCATTTCCTTGGCCTTCTCAGCATCGATACCAGCTTGAGCTTTCTCGATCAATGTGAGCATGTCGCCCATACCGAGAATCCGTGAAGCCATCCGGTCTGGATGGAAAGGTTCAAGCGCATCCAGCTTCTCACCAATACCGGCGAATTTAATCGGGCATCCTGTTACGGCTTTAACCGAAATGGCCGCACCGCCACGTGTATCTCCATCGAGCTTGGTCAGCACCACACCGGTTAGTTCAAGCTGCTTATGGAAGCTCTCCGCAACGTTTACTGCATCCTGCCCTGTCATAGCATCTACGACTAACAAAATCTCATCCGGACTAATAGCTGTAACAATCTGCTTCAGCTCATCCATTAGAGCCTCGTCAATATGCAGTCGTCCTGCCGTATCGACGATCAAATAATCGTTACCATTATCCTTGGCATGCTGCAAAGCGTTCTTTGCAATTTCTACAGGGCTCACTTGATCTCCCATAGTGAATACGGGAACCTTCAATTGCTCGCCGAGTACTTGCAGCTGCTTAATGGCTGCCGGACGGTAAATATCGCCTGCGGCCAGAAGTGGACGATGGTTTTGCTGAAGAAGCATTTTGGCAAGCTTACCGGTTGCTGTAGTCTTACCTGCACCCTGCAGCCCGACCATCAACACTACTGTCGGTGGCCGATTCGACCGTGCCAGCTTACTCTGCGAGCCGCCCATAAGGTCCGTGAGCTCTTTATTCACGATATCGACGACGACCATAGCCGGTGTAAAGCTCTCAAGGACTTCCTGTCCGATAGCGCGTTCCTTCACCTTAGCGATGAATTCCTTCACTACCTTAAAGTTCACATCCGCCTCAAGAAGCGCGAGACGAACTTCACGCAGCGCCTCATTAACATCGTCTTCCGTTAGCTTTCCTTTGCCTCTCAGCTTGCTGAACACATTCTGCAATCGGGTCGCTAATCCTTCGAATGCCATGCGAATTCACCTCTTGAGCGTTACTTATCTATCTTTATACATTTATATCATCGTTTAAGTTTGTTGCAAACCGGTCAATCAAGATTACTTAATCGCCCCAACAGCGCTTGCGCTTGCTTCCTCTCTTCACCAGCTAATCCGGTTAAAAGAGAATCAAACTGTTGAGTCAACTGCTGCCGTTCTTCATGCTTAGCTAACAGTTGCAGCTTAATCTCATAATCCTCCAATACGGACTCCGAACGTTTTATATGCTCATATACTGCTTGACGGCTGATCTTGAATTCTGCAGCAATTTCGCCAAGCGAATAATCATCGTGAAAATATAGCTTGCAAAACAATTGCTGTTTCTCAGTCAACAGCTTCTCATAAAAGTCAAACAGCAGATTAATCCGGTTTGTCTTCATCAATGCATTTTCTTCCGTCACAGTGCCCCGCCTCCGTTAAGGTAAAACACTTTACAGGACCAACAAGACCTATAATACCCAAAACGGAGAATGATGTCAAGCTCTTTTCCTTGTCACACTATTTTAAGTGAAACAAACTATGGTTTTGCCGGCTCATCCTGTTGTTTTTCTCCTTCAGGAATCCAGCGGCTGAACAAAGCATGAACAAATTGATCGGAGTCAAACGGCTGCAAATCGTCCATTTTTTCACCAAGTCCTACGAACTTCACAGGTAGATTCAGCTCCTGACGAATCGCAACGACGATTCCGCCTTTTGCTGTACTATCGAGCTTAGTCAAAACCAACCCAGTAAGGCCTGTCTTCTCATCAAAAAGCTTCGCCTGACTCAATGCATTTTGACCCGTCGTAGCGTCGAGCACAAGGAGCACCTCATGCGGAGCTTCAGGAACCTCACGTCGAATAACGCGGTATATTTTATTCAGCTCGTCCATCAGGTTCACTTTGTTTTGCAATCGTCCGGCTGTATCGCACAGCAGAACGTCCACACCGCGGTTTTTGGCTGCGTGAAGCGCATCGAACATGACGGCTGCGGGATCTGATCCCGCTTGCTGCTTGATAACATCAACACCAACGCGCTGCCCCCATACTTCCAACTGCTCGATTGCCCCTGCACGGAATGTGTCCCCTGCAGCAAGAAGAACTTTTTTGCCCTGCGACTTCAAATGATGAGCCAGCTTACCGATGGTTGTCGTCTTGCCCACCCCGTTCACACCTACGAATAAGATGACGGTAAGTCCCGAATCCGCCATTTTCAGAGAAGCGTTCTCTTCACCCTTCAGCAGTTGAATAATCATTTCAGTCAAAATAGGCTGCAGCTCGCTCGGCTCCTCGATTTTCCGTTTGCGAACTTCCGCACGAAGATCCTCGACCAGCTTCATCACCGTGTTGACCCCTACGTCAGCACCGATCAGAATTTCTTCCAGCTCCTCATAGAAGTCTTCGTCGATCTTTTTGCGCCTGCTGAACAAATCTTCTACCCGCTCAACCAATACGTCACGTGTTTTGGATAAGCCTTCTTTAAATTTATTCGTAACCGCTTCGGCTTTGGTGGAAATACTTTCTTTTAATCGTTTAAAAAAACTCATTGGGCGGTAGCCCCTTTCCCTATACTTTTCTCTTTAACCTTTTCAGAACATGCATAATCAAGGACGGGTTTAGCTGGCTATGATTGCTTCATCCTCTTCCAGTCGGACGGAGACAAGCTTGGACACGCCGCCTTCCTCCATTGTCACACCGTACAGCACATCCGCTTCTTCCATTGTACCTTTACGGTGGGTTACAACAATAAATTGGGTTTGCTCAGAAAACTCACGCAAATATTCTGCAAAACGCGAAACGTTCGCCTCGTCCAAAGCTGCCTCAACCTCATCAAGCACACAGAACGGCACCGGCTTCACGCGGATGATCGAGAATAAAAGAGCAATAGCTGTGAGTGCTCTTTCCCCCCCTGACAGCAGCTGCAGATTTTGCAGCTTCTTTCCTGGTGGCTGTGCGACAATTTCAATGCCCGTATCGAGCAGGTTGTCCGGCTCGGATAAAATCAGATCAGCACGGCCTCCGCCAAACAATTTGGCAAACACGACAACAAAATGCGAACGGATGGCATCGAAGGTAGTCCGGAACCTTTTCGACATCTCCTCATCCATTTCTCGGATGACTTGATACAATGTTGTTTTGGCTTCCACCAAATCATTCTTCTGCTCGCTTAAAAACTGGAATCGCTCATTCACTCTAGCAAACTCTTCAACGGCTCCCAGGTTAACCTCTCCGAGCACGGCAATATCGCGTTTAAGCTCTCGCACCTGGTTTTGGGCACCAAGCACGTCCTCAGGAACTGGATAGCGCTCTTTAGCTAATTCATAGCTAAGCTCGTAATCATCAGCCAGCTTCTTCAGCAGATTTTCAAGCTCAACATCAAGACGATTCACACGAACTTCCGCCTGGTGCAGATGCTCTTCCGTCTGGCGCAGCTGGTTGCGTTCTTCCCTTGTCTTGTTCTCCTCTTGCTCCAGCTTGGCCTGCCATTGCGCACGTTCAGCACGCTTTAGCTCCAGCTGCTCGGTACAATCCTGCTTCTTCAGTTTGATACTGTTCAACAGCTCGATTTGGGTAACCGATTCTTGCTCATGATTGGCCATGTCCTGATCCAACTGCACAACCAATCTTCGATTCAGATCCAGTTCATTATGTAATTGCGTCAACTCCGAAAGACTACGCCGCTCCTGATCTAATAAAGATTGCTTTTCTTGGGATTGAGAGGCGACCTTGACTTTCAAATCAGTCAATTGAGTTTGAAGCTCCTCCTTGGCAAGTTCACCTGCTTTACGCGCAAGCTCTGCTTCGCGAATAGCCTGCTGGATAACGGATTCCTCCTGAGTTAATCTCTCAAGATTTTTCAAAGCAACAGCTTGACGATCCGTCAGCTCCTTGCGTTCGGTATCCATTGCATCACCATCTTCGCTGTAAAGTGCCAACTGTTCAGCAACCTGCTTCGCCTCCTGCTCCATGGGCTGAAGTCCAGCACGGATTTGCTGCTCTTCAATACGAAGAGTTTCTCCCTCTTGACGCAGTTCCTCCAATAAAACAGAATCTGAACCAATCTCCTTGCGAACTTGTTCGGCCTTCATTCGAAGCTGTTTGAGCTGTTCTTCAGAAACATTAATTTCTTTATCCATTTCTTCAATTTGCCGCTGGCGACTCAGAAGGCTAGATGTTTTCTTCTGCTGACTTCCGCCCGTCATCGAACCCCCAGGGTTTACGACATCACCTTCAAGCGTTACAACCCGATAGCGGTATTGGATCTTCGCTGCAATCCGGTTGGCAATCTCTAACTGGCTGGCAATGATCACATTGCCAAGCAAGCTGCCGACAATTTGGCGGTAAGTGTCATCAAATTGAACCAAATCGACACCAATGCCGACGAAACCTTCCATCCCTTCTATCGCTCTTCTTTCCGAATCTGGAATCGAGCGACCGCGAATAACATCCAATGGCAAGAAGGTAGCTCGTCCCAATTGTCGACGTTTCAAGAATGCAATTGCCTCGCGCCCATTAGCTTCACTATCGACAACTACGTGCTGTAGCGCTCCTCCTAATGCCGTTTCAACGGCAATCTCTACATCGGCGGGAACTTTAACCAGCTCGGCTACAGCACCGCGTATTCCGCGCAGATCCTGACGATCCTTTGCCTTGAGGACTTCCTTTACCCCATGCATAAACCCGTCATAATCATTTGCCATTTCACGCATAGTATCACGACGTGAGATCATCGCATCCAGCTTTTGTTCCCACTTGCGAACGGTTGACTGCGATTCCTCGGACAAGATTTGCTTCGACTTTAAACCTTGACTCAGCTCCAGATACCGATTGCGAGCATCCTCAATTTTCCCTAGCACTGTGGACAAACGCTCTTCAAGACCGCGTTTACGCTCAGTTATGCTATCTTGCTGGTCCTTCCACTTACGATGCTCGTCACCTAGTCGGTCAAGCCTCTTGGACAACCCCTCGAGCTGCTGCTCTGCATATCGGACCTCGTTGCGGGCATTAGCCATCTGATTCAACGTTTCCAATAGCTCGCCCTTCAACCGGTCTTCTTCAGCGCTGCTGATTCCACCTGCGACACCAAGCAGCCGGTCCTCCTCAGCCTTAAGCTTTGTTTGAAATTGAAGCAAATCAGCAGATATGGCCGCAAGCTTCTCCCTTAAGGCAGAAAGTTCCGCCTCCTTCTCGGTCGAACGGGCTTCTTGCTGCGTCACATTCTGACTGAGCTGGGCTTGATTGGATGCGTAGTTTTTTTTACGCTCCTTAAGAACCTCTCCTTGACCTTCGCACTTCTCGAAATCTTCACTAAGTTGCAATAGCTGAGCCTGAAGCCGTTCAATATCTTCCTCCAGCCTGCGGGTCTCCCACCGATGTTTCTCTAAGTGGGCATCGTGCTGCCCAACGATCGTCGAGAACTCCAGCTGTTCTTGCTTCAGCTTGTCCAGCTTTGTATTTGTCTCTGTCCATGAATTGTATATTTGCTCAATTTGATAGACATACATCGCTATTTCATTCTTCTTCAGTTGCTCTCTCAGTTCTTTGAAGCGGATCGCTTTTTCAGACTGAATCCGCAGTGGCTCAATTTGATCCTCAAGCTCAACAACCAAATCATGAATACGAAGCAGGTTTTGCTCCGTTTCCTGAAGCTTCTTTTCCGTCTCGCGTTTTCTTGATTTATATTTTACGATCCCAGAGGCCTCTTCAAATATGCCGCGGCGATCCTCCGATTTCGTGCTTAAAATCTCTTCGATTCGTCCTTGACCAATGATCGAATAGGCTTCTTTTCCGATCCCGGTATCCATAAACAACTCCGTGATGTCCTTTAAACGACATGCCTGTTTATTAATAAGATATTCGCTGTCCCCACTGCGATGTACGCGCCGGGTCACAGTCACTTCATTAAAATCAAGCGATAGCGATTGATCCGTATTATCCAGGGTGAGCGATACTTCACCATAGTTGACCGCCTTACGAGCGTCACTTCCGGCAAAAATAATATCCTCCATTTTTCCACCACGTAAGCTGCGGGCGCTTTGCTCTCCCAGCACCCAACGAATGCCGTCGGAAATGTTGCTTTTACCACTGCCGTTCGGACCGACTACGGCTGTAATTCCTTGTACGAATTCGAGCTCAGTTCGATCGGCGAACGATTTAAAACCGGAAAGCTCAATACGCTTTAAAAACATCGTCTCACCTCAACGCTATTGTACCACACATTCCCTGTTCGTAGAATAAACTCCCTAGTGAATCTAATCCTTGCTCCATTTGGACTTAACAAGAGTAAGCCAGGACTTATCCATGAGGAAAACGACCTGGTTCGTGGTCTTTCGAAATGTCCTTTAACTAGCAAACAGAAAATGCAGCAGCGGCAACCCTTAAGCTGCCACTGCTGCATCCCTCTTGCTCTGTTGCGTTTATTGAATATGGACTTTCAACGCTTCTAACGCTTGGGCAGCTGCATGCTGTTCGGCTTCTTTCTTCGAACGGCCGGAGCCTTGCCCCAAAAGCGAATCGCTCACATGTACCTGTGCTACAAACTCCCGTTCATGTGCAGGTCCGCGCTCATCAACAATTCGGTACTCAAGTACCCCCATGTTGTGCTGCTGCGTATATTCCTGCAAATGGGTTTTGAAATCAACCGTAAGCAGTTTACCTTGATGCGGCAGATTCGGGAATACATGCTTCCTGAGGAAGGCTGTAACTACCTGAAGACCTTGATCTAAGTACAAAGCACCGATGAATGACTCAAATACATCAGCAAGAAGTGCTGGCCTTGTTCTGCCACCAGTCAGCTCCTCACCTTTTCCCAGCAGCACATAAGAACCGAATTCCAGTTCTTCGGCAAATCCGACTAAAGATGGCTCGCATACGATCGAAGCTCTTAACTTAGTCAATTCTCCTTCGGAACGCTCCGGGTAAGTATCGAATAAATATTCGGATACCGTGAGTTCCAGGACTGCATCACCCAAAAATTCCAACCGCTCATTATCCTTGTAATTACCGACTCGATGTTCGTTTACATAGGAAGAGTGGGTAAACGCCTGCCTTAATAGCTCGGGTTTGCGAAACGTAATATTTAACGCCGCCTGAAGCTGCTTCAGGTTTCGATGCATGCCTTCACCACCTAATCGGACATTCCCGTTCATTAGTTTCATCACGCGTCGCGCGGCGGGGTGATATTATTGCTCGAACTTTTTCAGAATAATGGTGGCATTGTGGCCGCCAAAACCGAATGAGTTCGACATTGCAACCTTCACATTCGCTTGACGCGGTGTATTCGGTACATAATCCAGATCACATTCAGGATCTTGGTTGTCCAAATTAATTGTCGGAGGAATAAACCCGTTTTTCAAGGTTAATCCGCAGATCAGTGCTTCAACACCGCCTGCTGCGCCCAATAAATGCCCTGTCATCGATTTGGTAGAGCTGACAGCCACTTTGTATGCGTGATCACCCAGCGCCTTCTTGATAGCCGTCGTTTCAGAACGGTCACCGACTGGTGTGGATGTACCATGCGCATTAATGTAATCAATTTCTTCTGGGGCAATACCAGCATCTTTAATGGCTTTTGCCATGCAGCGGGCAGCTCCATCCGGATCAGGATCGGTCATATGATAAGCGTCGCCGCTCATACCATAACCAATAACCTCTCCATAGATTTTGGCGCCGCGCTTTTGTGCGTGCTCCAAGGATTCGAGAACCAGAATTCCGGATCCTTCACCCATCACGAATCCGTCCCGATCCGTATCGAATGGACGGCTCGCTTTTGCAGGCTCTTCATTGCGGGTTGACATGGCGCGCAGTGCACAGAAGCCTGCTACGCCTGTAGGAGTGATTGTCGCTTCGGCACCACCGCAGATCATTACGTCGGCATCACCGCGCTGAATCATTTTGTAGGAGTCGCCGATAGAATGTGTTCCTGTCGCACAAGCGGTTACCGCTGTACTGTTTGGTCCTTTAGCTCCGGTGATCATTGAGATTTGGCCAGATGCCATATTCGCAATCATCATCGGAATAAAGAATGGACTTACTCGCTTCGGTCCTTTTTCCAACAATATTTTGTGCTGTTCTTCCCATGTCGACAAACCGCCGATACCGGAACCTACGTAGACACCGACACGCTCAGGATCTGTATCTTCCTTAACGTTAAGACCAGCATCTTGCAGCGCGGACAAACTGGCCGCAACGGCAAATTGTACGAAACGATCCATACGACGAGCTTCCTTCTTATCGAAATACTGCTCAGGATTAAAGTCTTTGATCTCAGAAGCAATGCGCGTTGGATATTCGCTCACATCGAACAATTCAATCATACCTACTCCGGATTTACCTTCCATTAGGTTTCCCCAGAATGTTTCAAGATCATGTCCTAAGGAGGTCATGACACCCATACCTGTTATGACAACTCTTTGCATCCTTTAATCCACCTCTATCTAAAATAACAATGTTATGAATTTATTCGTTAAGTGTTGCTTTAATTGTCTGATTTGCCACTAAGTCTGAATGGAGATAAGTCCCGTCTAAATAACATAACGGGACTTATACCAATTAAGTATGAGATTTTATGTACTCAACTACTTGACCTACTGTAGTTATTCTCTCTGCATCTTCATCAGAGATTTCCATATCAAACTCATCTTCCAGTTCCATGACAAGCTCTACAACATCTAGAGAATCAGCGCCTAAATCATCTTTAAAAGATGCTTCGAGGGACACTTCTGCCTCATCAACACCAAGACGATCGATGACGATACGTTTCACGCGATCTAAAACATCGGACATCCGGTTCACCTCCTCCTTTGGTATTATACTTAACTTATGGACAAATTGCCAGAGCAAGCGCAAGTTCCGCAGAAAAAAACAATTTTTGCGAATTTTCACACAATGGCTCGAAAACAATTTTCACCCTTACATATACATGCCGCCATCCACATGAATCGTTTGGCCGGTCATGTAAGAAGCATCATCGGATGCTAGGAAACGTACCGCTTTGGCGATATCCCCCGGCTGTCCAAGACGCGCCAAAGGAATCTGTTGAAGCAGTTGGGAACGGGTATCCTCAGATAATTTATCTGTCATATCCGTCTCGATGAATCCAGGCGCTACCGCGTTAACGGTAATACCTCTGGAGGATAGCTCCTTGGCAGTCGCCTTTGTCATGCCAATAACGCCCGCTTTCGCAGCGACATAATTGGCTTGTCCCGGATTACCAAGCGCCCCGACCACGGAAGAAATATTAATAATACGGCCGTAACGCTGCTTCATCATTGGACGCGTTGCTGCTTTAACGCAGTTGAATACACCCTTCAGATTCGTAGCGATGACCTCATCAAACTCTTCTTCCTTCATACGCATAATCAAATTATCTCTCGTGATACCCGCATTATTCACTAAAATATCCAGTTTGCCGAAGGTTTCCAGGACCTGTTTGAACATGTCCTCAACTTCTTGAGAAGATGCGACATTAGCTTTTATCTTGAAAGCTTTACGCCCCATCCCCTCGATCAAGCTGACAACCTCAGCTGCTGCAGCTTCACTTCCGGCGTAGTTCACTGCGACATCGGCTCCTGCTTCAGCCAGCGTAAGTGCTATAGCTCGACCAATTCCTCTTGACGCACCCGTAACTAATGCTACTTTTCCTGTTAACATCGTACCCCTCCTTTACTACCACATTGATTCATAACATGAAAATTCCATACACCCTAGTTGGATGTTTACAGCTGGAATTGATCCAATGCTTCTTTGCTGTTGATCGAATAGATTTTGAGGGACTTATCGATTTTTTTGATCAAGCCTGCTAATACAGTTCCAGATCCGATCTCCACGAACGTATCCACACCTTGTTCGATCAGCCAAGCAACACTGTCCTCCCATAATACGGAGGAATGCACCTGCTCTACGAGCAGCTCACGGATGGATTCAGGCTCTTGCACGGGACGTGCAGTCACATTAGCAACCACAGGTACCGACGCCGTCTGCATTGGTACGGCAGACAGCACATCCGACAACCGCTCGGAGGCGGGTTTCATTAGAGAAGAGTGGAACGGTCCGCTGACTTCCAGTGGAATAACTCGTTTGGCACCTATCTCTTTGCCACGTTCCACAATCCCCTGTACGCCCTCTTTGCTGCCCGATATAACGATTTGACCAGGGCAGTTCAAGTTAGCAAGCTCAACCACTCCAACCTCGGCTGTCACCGCTTCACAAAGCTGTTGAAGGGCTTGTCTTTCGCCACCGAGTACAGCAGCCATAGCGCCTTGACCGCTAGGTACAGCCTGTTCCATAAACTCGCCGCGAGCACGCACTGTGCGCACTGCGTCTTCAAAGCTCAACACTCCAGCAGCGACTAATGCACTGTACTCTCCCAAGCTGTGTCCAGCCAAAAAGTCCGGCTGCAGCCCTTTTGCTTTAAACAGCTCCAGATAGGCAATGCTTGTCGTGAGCAAAGCAGGCTGGGTATGATATGTAATTTTCAATTCCGCATCCGGCCCTTCAAAAATAAGGGAGGATAACGAATAACCAAGAGCGCTGTCCGCTCTATCAAAGACGGTTTTTGCCGCTGCATCTGATTCATAAATGTCTTTACCCATGCCTACGGCTTGAGCGCCTTGTCCTGGAAATACAAAAGCCACTTTTCCCAACTGTAACAATCTCCTTTCACTGCGCCCCGCCCGAGTGGTTAACAGCCCCAACCGGGCACAACGACACTTTTATTTACCAGACTATAACGGAGGCTCCCCAAGTCAGTCCGCCGCCAAAGCCAACCAATACGATACAATCGCCAACGTTAACTCTTCCTAGCTCCACGGCTTCCGCAAGCGCAATAGGAATGGAAGCTGCCGAAACATTGCCATATTTGTCCAAGTTAATCATACACTTGTCTTCGCTCAAATCCAAGCGGTTTAAAGCCGATTGAATAATCCGGATATTCGCTTGGTGAGGAACCAATAAATCGATGTCCTTTTTCTCCATACCCGCTTTGCGCAGAGCTTCTTCAGCTGCGTTACCCATTATCCGCACCGCAAACTTGAAGACCTCACTGCCCGCCATATATATAAAATGCTGCTTATTTTCAATGGATTGAGGAGATACAGGACAGCGCGATCCGCCGCCGCTAATTCGAAGCAGCTCGCCGCCTGAACCATCCGCGCCTAATTCAAAGGATTTGAACCCGCGACCTTCGGGTACAGCTCCCAATACAACCGCTCCCGCTCCATCGCCGAACAGAATACATGTGTTGCGATCGGTATAATCCGTAATTTTGGATAAGCATTCCGCACCGACAACTAAAGCATATTTATAAGTCCCTAATGCGATAAAATTGGATGCATTGGCCAAGCCGTAAATAAATCCTGAACAAGCCGCAGACAAATCGAACGCCGCTGCTTTCTTAGCACCGAGCTTTTCTTGTAAAATGCATGCCGTAGAAGGAAAAGACATGTCCGGAGTAATCGTAGCTACGATAATTAAGTCGAGCTGTTCAGCACTTATACCGGCAGCATTCAATGCTTTAAGTGAAGCCTCGTATGCCAAGTCGGATGACGCTTGGTCGGCATTAACCAACCTGCGCTCACGAATCCCTGTACGCGTAACGATCCATTCGTCATTAGTCTCAACCATTTGTTCCAATTCTTGATTCGTTAGTACCCGATCAGGTACATATTTTCCTGTTCCGATAATGCCCACCGGTATTGAGCTCATAGGTCACATCTCACTTCCATTACTAATTTCCTTAGAAATACTTGGCACCAGATCATTCTGGATAGCGATACGCGCTTGGCGAACCGCATTTTTGATAGCCATTGCATTGGAAGAACCATGGCTTTTCAATACAAGGCCGTCTATTCCCAGCAAAGGTGCAGCGCCATGCTCGGCATAATCAAACGAACTGCGGAATTTCATCAAGCCCGGTTTAAGAATGACCGCCGCCAATTTTGTCAAAACATTTTTTTTCAACTCCGTTTTTAAAGCGGAGAAGATAGTGGATGCTGCTCCCTCTATGGACTTCAGCATGATGTTGCCGGCAAATCCATCACAAACCAAAACATCACACGGTCCGTTGAGCACTTCTCTGGATTCTACATTCCCTACAAAATGAATAGGAGCTTGTTCCAGTAGCGCATAGGCAGCTTTGGTCAACTCGTTGCCTTTCATGGCTTCCGTACCTACATTGAGCAGTCCAACTCGTGGCTTGGCGATGCCTTCTACCTGTTTGCGGTAGATACTTCCCATAATGGCATACTGCATCAACTCTTCGGCGCTCGAGTCCATATTGGCACCTAAATCTAGTGCAAGCATCCCTTTACCGTCCAACGTAGGAATCATTGGCGCCAGTGCTGGTCTGCTAATACCCTTCATACGTCCAACAACGAGAACTCCCATTGTCATCAGTGCGCCTGTATTGCCTGCAGAAATCATCGCATCGGCTTCTTTTTCACGAACCATCCGGCCTGCTACGACCATCGAAGCGTCTTTTTTACGTCTTACCGCCTTTACTGGCTCATCATCGGATTCAATCTTTTCACTCGCATGACGAACTTCAAGATTAGCAAGTTTGACATTTCCCAGAATTGCTTCTATCCGTGCTGAATCCCCAACTAGAATAACGGTAGTGTCGCTCCATTCACGAGCCGCTTCAATGGCTCCCGCTACTACGACATCGGGGGCATGGTCTCCGCCCATTGCATCAATCGCAATCCGCATCAGGCTCTCCTCCCTCCGATCGATCTCTTGTTGAGTGATATATTATAAAATTGCCTTGGAAAACAACTTCTTCCCCGATGTAAGTAAATACTTCCACCTTGGCCTTGCCTTTGGAGATGGAACGAACGTATGCTTTGGCCACACACTTTTCTCCCAGCTTAACTGAGCGGACAAAACGAATATCAGCCGCTGCCGTTAAAGCAATCTGATCATTGATTAGAGCCACAGCAAGTGAATTCGCTTGAGAGAAAATATGATGTCCACGAGCGATCTTCGTCCTTGAAAAAACGTGTTCTTCTTTGATTTCGAACATGGAAATACCGCTCTTGTCCAGCTGCAGATCGATTACATCACCAATGACCTCATGCAGCGGCAAAGAACGCACTTGATCGTACGATTGCTCGGCCATCAACTTAATCCGTTCACGAAGCTCTGGAATACCGAGCTCCAAGCGGTCCAACCGAATCGTCTGAATACTGACTTGGAAGGTTCGCATCAATTCTTCATCCGTTATAAAAGGGTTTTCCTCAATGGCTCCGGCCAACTGCTGCTGGCGTTGTCGTTTAGGAAGGCGTTCGATGTCCGACACCACCTTTACCTTAGTATACATCCCATGATCATTTATATCTTGAACAGGAATTCTCAAATAATCCCTGTATAAGTATCTTGCTCCTGACTCCAGCGGTTGCGATATGCAGTCCTTGCATTCCTTCTCGCGTGAGCCTGTACTTCCCTATTTCCGATAAAACGTGTGTTATAACCGTCAAACGGATCTTGGTACTCTGAGCTGGATAACACTATATCTTATGACCAAGTAATAAGAGATAGTATAATGGATTGTATGGCAAAAGGGAAGCACAAAAATAGCACTTCACCCTAAAAGATGAAGTGCTACCCTTTTGCTGATATCATCGATTATTGCTTGATGATCTCTCTTTTTTTGTAAGAACCACACACTTTACAAACGCGGTGAGCCAATTTCAATTCACCACAATTGTCACACTTTACCATGCCTGGAACTACTAATTTAAAGTGAGTACGGCGCTTGTCGCGACGTGTCTTGGATGTTCTCCTTTGAGGTACTGCCATATTCCCACCTCCTTCAACTAATTCAAACCTTATTGCTTGTTATTGCTTAAAAAAATCCGCCAGTCCGGCTAGCCTCGGATCCGTCGTGTCCTGCTTGCAGCCGCAAGCCCGCTCATTCCGGTTCTCACCGCAAACAGGGCATAAACCTAAGCACCCTTCCTCGCAAAGCGGTACGTACGGCAAAGCTACCAGTACATTTTCAATCAAGTAGGGCGTCAACTCTATCTTCTCATCCGTAACGAAGATGGTATCCTCTTCCTCGTTAACCGGTTCCGATTCATCTGCAGCGAGAGCAAACGTTTCATGAAAAGGAATTTCTAGCCTTTGCTTCACCGGCTCCAAGCAGCGGGAACATGGTTGTTCCACATCAATCCCCAGATCTCCGGATACCTCAGCCGCTTCGCCGTTATGACGAGCTTGCAGTTTAACCTGCAATGGACCGAAGCTGAGCAAATCAGTGCGATTCTTCAAAACATCGGTCAAATCGATGGCTTCATCAATATGTACCGTTTCTGCTTTCTTCGCCAATTCTTTTAAACGAATGAACATGAGTATCACCCCAAACAAACAAAGATTATTATAGCGATAATCCTTCTATTTTGTCAACATTTTCAGATCATGCTATAGTGAAAACATAAGAAATCATTACCAAAGTGTGTACAAGGAGCGCATTATGAAAACGGTCGGACTAGTCGTTGAATACAACCCCCTGCATAACGGACATCATTATCATTTCCAACAATCGAAAATAGAATCTGGAGCCGACGCCGTAATTGCTATTATGAGCGGCAACTTCCTACAGCGTGGTGAGCCTGCTATGGTTAATAAATGGGCTCGTGCTGAAATGGCTCTGCGTATGGGAGTAGATCTAGTACTTGAGCTTCCTGTCGCCTATTCAACACAGCCTGCCGAATGGTTTGCATTCGGTGCTGTCTCTGCTCTGGATTCAACCGGTGTAGTCGACAGCCTGTGCTTTGGAAGTGAGAGCGGCGATATTCGTTGGCTTCACCGTGTCGCCAATGCTCAATTCGAAGAATCCATCCAGTTCCATGAGCTTCTTCAGAGTGAATTGAAGGCAGGTATCCCTTATCCCGCCGCTTACGGAAAAGCTGTAGCCCGATATGTTCCGGGAACCGATGAAATCGATCTTGCCAAGCCTAACAATACGCTCGGCCTCCATTATCTCATAGCCCTTAAACGTTTGCATAGCCGTATTGTACCCCTCACCATAACACGTCAAAAAGCAGAATACAATCAGACAGACATTACGGATCAGCAAATTGCTAGCGCGACTGCTTTAAGGCACATGCTCTTTGAGCAGCAGTCGCTCGAAGACATAGCACCTTTTGTGCCGACAAGCACCCTAGAAGTGCTGCGGCGCGAGTGGAGCAAAGGTCATGCCCCTATTGGATGGGAGCACTATGCCAAGCCTCTTCTGCTGCAGCTGATGAACCATAGTGCTGGTGAGCTGGCTCAGTATCATGAAGTCACCGAAGGACTCGAGCACCGCATTAAACAGTCTCTGTCCTCTCTTACGACGAACACACAGCATACAGTTGAGGACTTGATAGGATTGCTTAAAACAAAGCGTTACACACGTACAAAGCTGCAGAGGATGCTTCTGAGAATTTTACTTAACCATTCAAAGCCTAAGCTGTCAGCTGATGTTCTTGGACATGGAGTCCCTTACTTAAGGGTCCTTGGATTCAGCGATAAAGGTCGCGAGCTGCTCAGAATAATGAAAAAAACGGCGAGAGTTCCGATCGTTACCAAAGTAACTTCGTTGTCCGAACCTTCGCCGATGCTTGATTTAGATATTCAAGCCACATCTGTTTACTCGCTTGCCTATCCTTCAGCCTCCGAGCGAGACCTGTTCCGGGACTATTACGAACCTCCGGTGCAGATTTAACTTGATTTTGCGGCTTTGGGCGGAAGAGTGTTCATATACTGCAGCGCATCTTCCAAAGTTCCTACAGGAACGATTTTCATGGAAGTATGAATGTCTTCCGCCCTCTTGACCGCATCCGTGTAATTATTAACCCGTTGCTTTCCATCCGGAGTCACATAATCTTTTGGGGCAAAAAATATTTCGGCTCCAGCTTTGTCTGCCGCAATAATTTTGTGTTGAATCCCGCCGATAACTCCTACGGTCCCTTTTTCGTCAATTGTCCCCGTTCCAGCAACTCTATACCCTTTTGTAATATCCTCAGGGGTCAGTTTATTGATAATTTCCATAGTAAACATCAGTCCAGCTGATGGCCCTCCGATATCGCCCGCTCTAATTGTTACTTGCTTCGTTTCGTCATCCGCTTTTACACTCTGCACATTTGCAGGCACTACACCAAGACCTACTCGACGGTTTTCTTGACTTGAACCTTCGTCAGGCGGGAGCAGAGCCAACTGAATAGATTCGGTTTTTGTTACTTTTTTCCTCTTGTAGGTGATGGACACCGAGTCGCCTTCTTTTTTGCTTTTCAAAATCGATTGAAGCTCTTCTTTTGCATGAATCGGCGCGTCGTCCACTTTTACGATGTAGTCACCTGATTGAAGCACCTCATGAGCAGGAAAATCTTTAAACACCTGAACGATAAGCACACCATCGGTGGTGATTTTATAAGGAATGCCCAGATTATGATAAGCCGCCTGAATAGCACTTGATTGAGAAGAGAGCATGTTCACTTCCTGTCGCTGTGAATACTCTTCCTCGGACTCATTCTTTTGCAGCAGCTCCGTTTTCAAATGCAGCTCCTCATAAGGACGAATAAACGAAAGCAAGTAGCTGAATACCGTAGCATCGCTCACTCTTACCGTCGTTAACATAAAGGTGCCTTGCTCCTCATAGTTGTTATTCTGCTTTACATGAACCATTGGTTTTATAACTTCAGCCGTACCGGCAGAAAAAATAAATAACGGAAGCGGCATAAAATACACACCGTATACAAGTGCAATTGCAATAAAAACGGAAACGACGACTCGTGAAGCACGTTTCATATGTCTGGTATCTTCCATCTTTCTCCCCCTCAAGTCCGTATGACTGAAGGCCTTTTGCTAACAGGCTTTCTTTGTAGGGTTGACCTGCTTGGTCTAAACCATACGGACAAAGCGTAAACATGTACCATCCTATAAATCCGGAGTTGGTCTCTATGGCTAGTACGAAACCATTATCCTCTCCGCGCCTAACTACAATGATCTTAGGCTGTTTGGCGCTGCTCTTGGTGATCAGTATTATTTTGTTTCCCGATCAAGCTTTCAAATCTTCGCTGCAGGGCTTAAAGATTTGGTGGGAGCTTGTGTTTCCTGCGCTGCTGCCTTTTCTCATCATAACCGAAATTGCTCGCGGTATGGGTGTTATACATGCCTTAGGTGCCTTGCTTGAGCCGCTCTTACGCCTGCTGTTCCGATTACCAGGCATTGCCGGATGGGCTATTGCCATTGGCTTCACAGCAGGCTCACCTTCAGGAGCCGTCGCTGTAGGTAGCATGAGAAAAGACAAGCTCATCAGCAGAGAAGAAGCCGAGAGGTTACTTACTCTAAGTCATGTATCCAGTCCCGTATTCCTTGTATCGGTTGTTGGTGTCGGCTTTCTGCATAATGCCCAAAGCGGTTTTATCCTTGCATTACTCCATTACGGCTCCGCTCTTCTGCTGGCTTTGTGGCAGCGTTTAACACTCACCAAGCAGCACACAAACTTGACAGGTGAAGAGAAACGTGCAGTCTCGCCGTCGACGGAAGAAAGTAGCGGTATATTTAGCCGCAGCGTTATGGCATGGCGGACAGCACAAGCTAATGACGGACGAACTTTCGGCAAGCTGCTCGGAGATTCCGTCCCCCATGCAGTTCAACAGCTTCTGGCAATCGGCGGTTTAATAATGATGTTCTCCGTAATTGTCCATGCAGTTTCACAAAGTAAAATTATTCCTGCTATAGGATTTGTACTATCCGCTTGCGGTATCACAACTTCGGAACAAGCGGTAGCTCTGTTAACCTCACTGCTGCCCGGTTTGTTCGAGGCCCATTTAGGCGCTTATTCACTCGGACAAAGTCAAATCATCCCGGATTCGTGGCAATATGCTCTGCTAAGCGCTTTATTCGCCTGGGGAGGGCTATCGACTCATGCCCAAGTTAAAAGCTTCACACTCGGGACGGACATTCGTTACTCTTCCTTTTTGAAATCACGACTGATTCACGCCGCCATTTCTTTCATAGCTACAAGCGCATTTTGGAAGCCGTTGAATGCATTGTTCAGCGAGCCGCAGCTTACTTGGCTCCCATTCTCAACGCAAGCTGATAGCCCCACAAATTGGAATATGCATTATGTAAACATGTGGCCTTTATTAAGTAAGTCTATGTTATGGTTTAGCGGCATTTTGTTACTCATGCTGGTTCTTTCCGTATTCACAGCTTTCGTGTTTCGTCATGCCCGACGCGATTCCAATAACTAGCTGCGCGGATATTTGGTGCGAAGCGCCTTCTCCACATCCTCTGGGACAAGATCAGCGACAGGACCGTGAAAACGAGCAATTTCTTTTACGATGCTGGAGCTTAAATAGGAATATTGAGGCGTTGAAGTCATGAAAAAGGTTTCAAAGCTCTCGTCCAGCTTTCGGTTCGTTGAAGCCATTTGCAATTCGTATTCAAAATCAGAGACTGCTCGAAGACCGCGCACTATAAGATGCGCGTTTTTTTGCTTCATATAGTTGATAAGCAAATCCCGAAAATTGTCGATCTCGACGTTAGGTAAATCCTTCGTTACCTTTTTGAGCAGCTCTGTGCGCTCCTCAACAGTGAAAAGCGGGTTTTTACTGGAATTGTTCAAAACGGCTACAATCAGCTTATCAAATACCTTTGCAGCGCGGTGAATAATGTCCAAGTGCCCGTTTGTAACCGGGTCAAAGCTGCCGGGATATACAGCGATTTTGATCTCAAAGCGTTCTGTACTCATCATTTCAGTCAACTCCTCCAACAAGTGCACGCAACACCATTACTCTTGCGAACTATTTTTATAAATTGTAACCGCCGTGTCGCCGTATTCGGCTCTTCGAACCCACTGCAAACGGCCGATCGGATCTTGGTACACATCCTCGGCATCGTGCTCCACAACAATAGTTGCATGTGGATTCAACATATTGGCTTGATCAAGCTGTTCGATCAATTCTTGAACTACTTTTAATCGATACGGGGGATCCAAGAAGACAAGATCGAACCTGGCTTCCCGCTTCATAAGCGCCTTCAATGCTCGCGTGGCATCATTGCGGTAGATCTCCGCTTGCTCCGTTAGACCACTCACCTGCAGATTTTGCCGTATGGTGTCGATACTTTTTTTGTCAATATCGGTCAAAACGGCTCGATCCATCCCTCTGCTGAGCGCTTCAATACTTAATCCTCCTGTCCCTGCGAACAGGTCCAGTACATGTCCGCCATCGAAATACGGACCGATCATGCTGAAAATAGCCTCCTTCACCTTATCGGTGGTAGGCCGTGTGCCCATGCCAGGTACAGCCTTAAGCGACCTTCCCTTGGCACTCCCTGATATGACTCTCATTTGTTTCCACCTTCTACTGGATAGTAATGCTATCGTACCACAAACGTAAACTTTTGCACAAAATTTTCTGAATTACGTATAGATTATTCTAATTGTGTCTATCCTTATATCATCGACATCCGAAAATGTCGTAGACAACCGCGGAGAAGACTTACGTTCCCCATAAGCTCTTCGTCCGGTTTCTCCTCTCCCATGAATGAGCCTCGTCGTGAGACGGGGCTCAGTTTATTTTTTGTATCAAGCACAAAAAAAATCCCTGAAATCGTCGATGGCAGTCGACTACAGGGATAAACGTGATATATGTTGAATGTGGGATCAACACAATTTATTCTAAGGCATATATGTTAATGGAAAATGAACTTAACCTTAAAAAAACCTGAAAATACTCAGAAACATTTTCCAATTGGACGCTCTCTCTTTAATTTACACTCCTTTTCGCATGATTCTGAAGAAGAATGCAAATACTGGTAAGAAACGTAAAAGGAGTCTTCATTATGTGCGATCGTTACACACTCACAGCAGATTTGTCCGAACTCAGCGACCGATTCCGCGTCTCCAAAACCATTTTTTACTATGCTAATCAACGCAGTATGAAGCCTCAGCAGTCCATAGCCGTCATCTCGGTAAAAAATCATGAACGTACGCTCGATGAATTTCGATGGGGCTTAATGCCTTTTTGGGCGCAGGATTCCATTCTTGCCGACTACCAGTCAATTTTTGATAAACGGGCATTTGACCATCTTCTCAAGCGGCAGCGTTGTATCATTCCTGGGAGCAGCTTTGATAGAGTCACCCCCTTAAACCGAAAGGAAGAAAAAGTTAGCCGTTACATTGTGCATGAAGGCCGAACGTTCGCTATGGCCGGTGTTTTTGATGTATGGTGCGGTTCCTTTGGAGAAGAATTGAGAACATGCTCCATTCTTACTCGAAAAGTTCGAAACAAGGATACAGGAGAGTTCGAAACTGTGCCTCTTATTTTGAATGAAGAACAAAGCGATACTTGGTTGGACACCGATTTATTCGATAAGAACGCATTGTATCGTTGGATGAGATCACTGGAGAGCCCCACACTACGTGAGCTTCCTGCATCTTGGTGGGATCGGGCCGATAGTTGGGAGCCAGAGGAAGACGGTATCGCCAGTCCAAGTATAGTATAAAAGCGAAGCCCTAATGAAAAAGACCCGCCGATGCGGCAATGTCATTAAGTTAAGCTAAGAGACAAGATCGGGAAAACAAATGAAATCCGAGAAACGGCATGGGAAAAAGTCCTATGCCGTTTGTTTTTTGTGCAAGCAAGGAAAAAAGCGTACAGCAAACAAAGCGGATGGCATATCCGCTTAAAAAATGTTCATGTGAACCGAATTATGCTACTCTATAAACGAAGCTAACGACTGATTTCGAGCGGATTTTGCGCGTATTCTTCTGCCCTGGGCGAATGGGTCGAATCGGCAAAATGTTTTTGCGAATCAGCGCTTCAACATCGGGCAGGGGTTCATCGTCCCGTGAGCGCAGGAAATGTCTACAAACATGAACGGCGACCGTGAAGTTGACTTGGTAGGAGTGCCGTTTATCCATTTTCGAAATGACGACGTGCGAGGTCATCATTTCAGCGAAATTGTACATGATCATTCTTGCGAAAATCTCTTGGACGATGGACTCTTGTCTCTTTGCGTGAAAATGCGTCAGACCGACGGTGTATTTTAATGCCCTAAAAGAAGTTTCAATGCCCCATCGCATGTTATAAATGGACTTGATTTCATCGGGTGGGAAATCAGCGGCAGAAAGATTCGTAATGACGGTTTCATAAGCGCCACTGGGCAAGACGAAACGAACAACCCGAAAGGAAATCGGGTAAAACAAGTTCTCCTGCAAATCCAAAAATCAAATGTAGACGTGGAAGGGACGAACTTGTACATCTCGGGACGAGCCTTAACCGCTTTGGTTTGTTTTTTGGTGAGGGTCAGATGAACGTCCCAATCAAACGCTCCGCTAGTAGGCAAACGCAAACCCGAAAGAATACCATTGGAGTCCAAATCCTTTACCCGTATAACATAGTTCCAACCTTTGCGTTCAATATGCGCGAAATTGTTGTAACTTTCATAACCGCGATCGGCAATCACAATGGTTTTGCCCTTGATGGGGGAACGGTCAACCATAGTAGCCAGCGCCCTTCCCTCGTTCCACAACCTTCGTGGCTGAACAAGGGCATCCACGTAAAGTCTGTTGCACAAGTCATAGGCTGCGTTCAAGTGCAGAAGGTTAAAGCCTTTCGTGTTCGGTTGACTTTGAAAATAGGTGTCCGTTTCCTCAGAGTCCGTTGCGATATGCAAATCCGAGCCGTCAACGGCAAGTAATCGATACCCTCGGTAGCACTTGATATCCGCATACGATTGCGTAAATGCGTGAAACAAGAATTCCACAGCAGACGGCAGGATTTTATTTCTTTGTTGGACAAAAGCAGAAGTGGTTGCAGTGTTTACGTCATAGCCCTGCGATTCCAAGAGTTCCTTATAGATGCTGTTGCCTCCCATGGAGATCAGGAGCTGCATAACCGTTTCAAAGGGCAGCTTTTTCTTACGGGTAAAATCCTTTTCAGGATTTTTGACATAAGGTGCTGGTGCAGCTGACATTTCTCGTATGAGGGATGTCAGCGTTTTTTTAAGCGAATTCGCGTACGTATCCATTAGCGAAACCTCCTCGTTTTTTCAAGGGGCTTCGCCACATACTTTCAACTACTTGTCAAGTCTTATTTGAAAATTCGCACAAAAAAGAGCAGGCTATCTTTTCGATAGCCTGCTCTTTTTCTTGATTTTGGCCCTGCGCCTTAACTTAATGACATTGGCCGATGCGGGTCTTTATTTATGACGAATACGCCCTAATTTATCAGGATTCAATATGAAAAATATCGACTTTACGGAATCAGACTGGGGAGTAGCACCAAAACAGATAGCGAGTTTAGGACGACCCTCTTGAATCAATAACAGCCCTTGATCTCCATTGATTCGAACCTCAAGAAGTTCACCCCCAAAGGAGCCTTTGCTCTGAATCCCTTCCAGAAAGGCCTGTATGCGATCTTTTCCGAAGATCGGAAATACGGCAGCGCGTACTTTCCCTCCACCATCGCTGACAAGCGTAGCCTGCTCCGTCAACAGATGGACAAACCCTTCAAAATTGCCGGTTCTGACACCTTTCATGAAGGCTTGCACGTATAGCCCGCTGCTCTTCTGAACATCCGTTACAGTTGTTGGATTATCACCTTGGTTCAATTTTTGCTTTACACGGCTAAACATTTTTCTGCAGTTTGTCTCCGATTTATCAAGAATTTCAGCCATTTGCGAATAATCGTAGTCCAGCACTTCTCTAAGCAAAAAAATGGCCCGTTCCATCGGGGAGAGCTGTTGGAGCGTCACGAGAATAGCATAAGACACGCTCTCTTCTCTCATTACCTGTTCCTCAGGACTTAAGCTTGTGTCATACACTTCTATGTCCGGCTCAGGCAGCCATGGGCCTGTGTAGACTTCTTTTTGTTTCCTGAAGGATTTTAAATGGTTCAGGCATCGGTGGGTCACGGTCTTGAGCAAATATGCCTTGATACTGCGAATATCCTCCATATGCCCACGCTGCAAAGCAACGAAAGCATCTTGAACGATATCCTCAGCATCTGTATACGACCCTAACATGCGGTAAGCTATAGACAGGAGAAGCTTCCGATGTTCTGTATAAGCAAGTTCCAATTCAGTCAAACGGGCTGCCTCCTATCCACTTACGTATCTCTAGACTAGTAACTGATTAGCGAAGCGAGAAGCAATCCTGTCGCCAAACTAAGGCAAAATGAAAAGAGGCCAACAGAAATATTACCTTTAGGAATTTCCACAACGACTTTAAACGGCGTCAGCAGCTCGAACAAATAAAACACAATCACTTGAAAGGCTATACCGATAAGTCCCCATACAATCAAATCAACGAGCCCGAGAGAGTGATATACAGCTGAAGCGAGAACTAGGGTTTGACCTATGATTTTACCTCCAAGGTCGTAAGCCGATGCCCGTGCCGCCGCCGCTTTGGAAGGATCGGAGAGATCGCCCCCCTCACGAATCAACTTGAACTCACTATATGGCGTTGTTATAGTAAATAGAAAAATACCTAGACCTAATAAAGGCACAGTTACTCCTAAGTAAATCAAAAAATTAAGTATTGAATCCCACTGCGTCACACCATTTCCTCCTTCTCTAATATACCTGCAGGCAAATAATATGAAATATTGTTTGTGATATGACCGCCTACCCTTGCTATGACAGCTGAAGGTTTGCCGCTTATGAGAAAACATCCCCATAATAGGCGTCCGTTGGACTGCCCTTTCAATGTTTCAATATGAATCGAAGGCAGTTC
This sequence comes from Paenibacillus sp. RC67, assembly GCF_030020805.1. GTDB lineage: Bacteria > Bacillota > Bacilli > Paenibacillales > NBRC-103111 > Paenibacillus_S. The sequence goes on along the minus strand of NZ_CP125098.1, from coordinate 2,795,167 downwards.
TATGTATTGTTGGTAAACCATGGGTTGATCCAAGTATTCTTCTTCTCCGCTTTCCGAGAAAACATTGCCATCGGAACCTACAATGGTGACTCCGCTTCCTTCGCGACCATAAATCGGCTTAATCACGTAAGGGATAGACGTATCGGTAAAACGGTTTTCTAAATATGTCGGCAGCATATATGTCGCTATGACCTCATGCTCCTCAGCAGAATAAAATTGCCCAGCCTCATGCAAATTCCAGATGAGCGCTTGCAGCGCTTTCGTCTGCGCAGTAAAGCCTGACGGTGGGTTCACTATTGCCAGCTTTCCTTCGGCAATGAGGCGTAGGACATGCTCCCCTGTAGGATAGCCGTCCTCATCCTTATCTTCCGCCAGCTTCTCCAATGCATGCAGTCGATACAGCACATCGACAGGCGTCATGGAACCTGAATCATGAAGAACCCATAAGCGCTCATCAGCTACACGCAGATCGGAAAGCGGGACAAATGAAGCTTGAAGACCGGACTGCGCAAGCAAATACCGTGTTGTTCCGGCATCTTCTTCGTGCCAATCGAGTGCACTAAAGAATATATGCTCGACCGGATACTGAGCCTTACCATAAGCATCCACAGCCTCCTGAAACGCTTCTTTCAGCATTATAGTACAGTTAGCGTTCGGATCCACTGCTCCATAAGCGTCACACACGACTCCATTGACGTAAAAGCTTCAACTATACCCGTAGGGGTATCACTGTTGAATTCAAGCATTTTGATCTGCCCGTTATTTACGGCAAAATCAAAGCGGCCAATCACGGTCGGAGAAGGCATAGTATCGTTGACCTGCAAACGGATAGCAGCAAAAGCCGCTAATGGGATTCCAAGCTCTAGCAGCAGCGCATCATCTGCTTGCCGGACTATGTTAACGGTTTTGGCAAACACACGCCCTAAGCTTTCCGCTGCATCTCTCATTTGTCTAAGGACCTCTCGGTCTAGCTTATAAAGACTGGCCAAAGCATATTCTTCTTCGTACATGCAATCCCATACAAAGACTCCTTCAGTCTTGAGTGGTCCATAGAGAGCTTCCCTACGCTCAGGGTAGGGCAAGCTAGCTATTTTATTATTCATATTCATGACTGCCACCTGCTTTAACTTGAACTGGAGCCGCTGGTGCTCCCGATTCCACCATGAGAGGAAGAACCTTGTGATATTCCAGAAGAGCCTTCCGAAGATCCTGATTTGCCGGATGTCCCCCCATAATAGCCACGGGTGGATGAACCGCTGCTTCCACTTCCATTATCGCAATAACCGTCGCCGTTTTGATCTACACAATTAGAATTTGCCGCCGTGTTCGAACACCCTGTCGCCGCTATAAGAGAGGCTGCAACGAATAGAGTGACGAGCTTATTTGTTTTTCCATTCTTTTTTTGTTCCAATCTAACTCCTCCTAATCGGTTATCTGCAATAACAAAGTGTTAGACCTTGTTATATGAATAACAGGTTTGTAAGTCTGCTATTGAATACAATCCGATAAACAGACTGGAGTTTATGTGATATGACGATATACGAATTTTTGCTTCTTTTCTTATTGTTCTGGCTCTGATTGAACTGCATAATAGACAAAGGTTGCCCTGTCTTCATCAATCTCAGCAGACGTGCGATACCATTCCTGACCATCTACGTATAAATAATTAGCCGTAAGATAGAGCATAACATCCAAGCTATCCTCAAAATGATATGTATGTATCAATCTATAATCCGTTGTAAACTCTTTGAACTCCCGGAGTTCCATAGTAAAGCCTTGCCTCATCTCAGAATCCGGTTTATTCCACGACATGACCTTCTCATCTTCCGCCGGCTTAACATAGATCACATAACATGAGTCCTCAATCGCGCTGGATGTTTTTTCGTATACTTTTCCTTCCTTAACTAAATAATCGCATGCAAAACGTAATGCCGTTTCATCTCTCTCAATTTGGTCATAATAGTACAGCAGAGGAAAATCTTCTCCGCCTTCCTCGAACAAACGATACTCCAAACGTGCCACAATAAACTTCCCCTTCCAATTGATCCTTATTCTAATAAACTCTAAAGTAATACGCACTGCAAAGAAAAAGGGTTCGTAGGACATATTCCCCATTTTTAATATTACCGGAAGCGTTAAAGAACGTGCGTTCTCTTATCATAACATTGAATGTAACATTTCTACAAACGATTTTAATCCTAAAAAGAGCTTTTCTCCCAAAGAAGAAAAAGCCCTTTTATCTGCCTTATACCATAGATAGACGTCCATGCCTACCCATGCTAATATACTTTTGAGGTGAATAGAATGCATTTACATAAAGGTGAGATCCTGTTTAGACAAGGAGAGACAGGACCTCTATATCAAGTGGCCTATTCAAAATTATGCGTGTGCATGAGGACGGAAGTCCCTTCCTTGTCAACATTGTCGTGCCAGGAGAAACGATTCCTCATCACTCTTTAATCAGTCCAAAAGATTACCATGGTACGGCAGTTGCTCTTGTCACAAGTGAGGTGGAAATGATTTTGCCTGGTCAATGGTACAATGAACTGGAAATGAATCCATCAAAATGCCGCGACATTGCGCTCCAGTTACAAAGCAAACTAAGAATGATGCAGCAGAGAATCGATCATTTGACCCTCGTAACTCCTTTCGAGAAGCTTGAAAAGCTCGAACAATGGTTTGCAGAATATATTTCTCCCTTGTCCATTAAAGATATTTTGACCCAAGAGGAAATCGGCCAATTACTGGGACTAAGACGTGAAACCGTCAATCGATTATACCGTACCAAGCAAAGTTAGATAGTTTAATGTTACTGGGCCGATGTTGCAGTTTCTATTGGATGTTCTACCAAACTACCTGCTGGACCAAAGAACTCGTAGTGTAGGTTTTCATCCTTAACTCCCCACTCCCTTAACATGCGATTTACAGCCTTCATAAAAGGAATCGGCCCGCAAAAATAAAAGTCAGCGTCCTGGTCTGATAGTACCGACTTCAGCCATGGCAGATCGATATACCCCTCTTTGTCGTAATTTCGCGCTTCCCTATCCGTCTCGGAAGGATCTGAGTAGCATACATAGGAATGAACCTGTTCATTCTTACTTGCTAGTTCAGCAACATGCGCTTTCATAGCATGAACGTGACTGTTCCGGGCAGCATGAACAAAGGTTACTGATCGAAGCAGCTCTTGTTCCGCGATTGAGTTCAGCATGCTCACCATAGGAGTCAAACCTACACCACCACTGATAAATACTATCGGTTTATCGTCTTTCTTCAGTGTAAAATCACCGGCCGGGACAGAAAGCTCCAGTATATCGCCAACTGAAACGTCACGATGCAAGTAATTGGATACTGTACCTGCTGGCTTCCCATCTATCGCTTCTTCTCTTTTCACCGAGATTCGGTAATACGGTCTTCCCGGTGCATCAGACAAGCTGTACTGACGTATGTGAGTATAGGTTTGCCCTGGTATAGTAAGCTTGACACTAACATATTGGCCTGGCTCAAACCCAGTTATCTCCTGTTGATCCTCAGGCACCAGATAAAACGATGTTATAACGTCACTTTCCTCCACTTTGCGTTCCACAACAAAACGTCTGAACCCTTGCCAGCCCCCAGCTTGTCCTGCGGCATGATCATACATTTCTTGCTCTGTTTGAATGAACACATCCGCTATGACTCCATAAGCTTCCGCCCAAGCGGAAATGATTTCATCCGTTGCCGCCTCACCAAGAACATCTTTAATAGCTTCTAATAAATTTTGACCGACGATAGGGTAATGCTCCGCTTTAACGCCCAAACTGCAATGTTTTTGAGCTATCTGTTTCACTGTTGGCAGAATAGCGGCGAGATGATCAATATGAACCGCCGCGGCATAAACCGCGTTGGATAAAGCCGTTTGTTGTCGGCCCTGCTTTTGATTCGTATGATTAAAAATATTCAACAGCTCGGGATGACGTGTGAACAAAAGCTCGTAAAAACGTCTCGTAATAGCGGTACCGTGAACTTCCAAAACGGGGACTGTAGATTTAATTATTCGTATGGTTTGTTCGCTCAGCATAGGATCGCCCTCTCTTCAATTCATTCTGTTTCTGCTTTCAGTATAGTAGAGAAGAGCGGATCACTTTGTGATTGGAGTCACATAGAAATGAACGGTATTGTGTCGAGTGAAGCTGTATAAAAAAATCGCCCTCCTTAAAAAGGAGGACAAAATCGTTCAATTAGAAACCGGTAGTCGCAGTATTCGTGCCGCTATCTTTTAAGTTCTCCGCATTATTGAACCCGGCATTTCCAAATACCGTATTCTCATCGCACCGGGCAGACCCAATACGTATGGCAGCAGCAGAACTTTGGTAGATTGTATTGTTTATAATGATATTACGCTTAGCTGATGAACTTGCGTCTTCTCCAACAACATCTATCAAAATCCCTACTTCCGTACGACGCACATCATTACTTTTGACCGCGTTAGAATCTCCATTCAGGATGGAAATGCCACGAACCGACCCGTATACGGAATTACCTGTAATGGAGTTGCCGTAAGGTCTATCATCTCCTGCATTCTCACTAGCATCAAGCTGAATCCCTGCGGATGAAGCACGTGAAATGACATTATTTACAATTGTATTGTTGCTACACGCGTCCTTCAAACGAATTCCATATGTAGAGCTATTTTCCTGATCTGTAAGTGCATAAGGAGCAACAATATTGGCTTCAATTAAATGATTCGAACACGCATTCACCTTGGAGGATACCATGATAGCCGCATCTGTAGTAAACTCCATTACGTTTCCGGTAATATGCGAATAAGTGCTGCCTGCAATCAACTGTATACAATGTTTACTAATGTTTTTGAAGTGATTCCCTTGAATCGTATGGTTCGCACCGCCTTCTACGACAATACCGTATCCTTCCATAGGGCTTTGTGAACCAAATACCTTTATAAAGGTACAATTTGAAATGATAACATGCTGTGATCGTACTAGACGAATCCCATTAGCGACACCAGTAAAGACACAGTTTCTTACAGTGATATTAGCACCTTCAACTATGTAAATACCTCTTTCGACAATGTCCCCTGATGCACCGCTAGGACCGACCCCTTCGAAACTAATCCCTTCAATGGAATAATTATTGATACCAGCGCCACTATACAGCATAAACATATCCGCGTTTCCGGCCCGTATAACTGTATGCTCTGCTCCTGCACCAATCAAGGTAACTTTGTTTCTAATGAGCAAACCACGACTAATAAAATATTTCCCAGAAGGTATAAAGACAGCTCCACCTTTAGCAGCAGCAGCGTCAATCGCGGATTGAATGTACGGAGCATCGTCATCATATCCGTTGCCCACAGCTCCGAAGTCCTTCACGTTGAGCCAAGACTTATTATCAGTTACGGGCACATTCGTTGTGGCAGCACTGGCTTCTAATGGCAGACCTGCGCCCGCAACAATCAGCGCACCTGCTGCCCCCATCGATGCAAGCAGTTGTCTCCGAGTCATCGACTTATCTTTTGGTTCATTAGATGGCAATTCTAGCTCCTCCCCCTATTTGGATCTCTATGAAAATTATAGCTTTCATAGTTTCGGATGGCAACCCCGGTCCTTTTTTGGGAGCATAAGTCATTTAATAACAAAAAACAGACCCTCAGGTCTGCTCACTAATTATTATCATTCTTATTCCATCGTGTTAACGGAACATGCCCCACAGCTTGATCAAATGAAATGTATTATTCGGATCGATGCGTTGTGCTATGACAAAATTGATCATTTGTTCCCTCTGCATATCGGTTAACCTCTCTCCGAGTACTTTCGAGAGCATTTCGACAAACCTTCTTACCTTTGTCCTATCCTGCAAGTCCGTCTTCGTCACACCTTGCAAAATCATTTTGATACGCTCTTTCGTATCCGGATTTTTCATTTTCAACTTTACTCGTTCCACAAAAACGGGATCGAAGCCATATTTTTGATAGCTCATGTCACGAACTCCTCCCATCAAGGAAATGGTAGTCTTATGTGCCAACCTCTCTGTAAGTCTATGACGGAAGGCTCGGACATGTGTCTTATATTATGGCTTCACAAGCAAGATTAGGTGTTAATCCAACAAATCACTGTCAAAAATATTCTCCCGACGTAAAAATTCGTGGAGCATGGAATAGCCCGCTGCTGTCCAAAAATCCGGTTGACGCACCATAGCCGCAGCATCGTCTCGAGCTTGCTCCATCGTTTCAAAATCCGTAACCATGTCAGCGATTCGAAAATCCGGCATACCGCTTTGCTTCGTTCCGAAAAAGTCACCAGGACCTCTTAATTCCAAATCCCGCCGTGCAATCTCGAAACCGTCATTCGTGTCCGTCATCGCCTTCATTCGCTGCTTACCTACTTCATTTTTTGGATCTGCTATGAGCACACAATACGATTGATGCTCCCCTCTACCAACGCGGCCACGGAGCTGATGCAGCTGAGATAGCCCGAAGCGATGTGCATCATAAACGATCATCAGTGTTGAGTTCGGAACGTCAACCCCTACTTCAATAACCGTAGTGGATACCAGCACTTGAACATGATTTTCGCTGAATTCGCGCATAACCTCATCTTTTTCAGCTGGAGCCATTCGCCCATGCAGCAAACCGACACGCAAATCAGGAAAGGCAAATTGGATTTGCGCATGTACATCGATCGCGTTTTGAACGTCCAGCTTCTCCGATTCTTCAATTAACGGACAAATCACATAAGCCTGACGGCCAGCATCGACTTCACGACGAATAAAACCGAGCACCCGTTCCAGCATATCGTGAGTTACCGCATACGTTTTGATAGGCTTTCTACCTTTAGGAAGCTCGCGCAAAGTCGAAACATCCATATCCCCAAATGCGGTTATGGCAAGCGTTCTTGGAATTGGCGTCGCCGTCATCGTAAGCACGTCCGGATTCATCCCCTTGCGGCGTAAAACACTTCTTTGGTTGACCCCAAATCGGTGCTGTTCGTCTGTTACAACCAACCCAAGCTTTCGAAAAAATACATCGTCCTGTATCAGTGCATGGGTTCCTACCACTACATCAATCATTCCAAGCTGCAGAGCACCCAAAACCTCCCTGCGTTGGCGCGCCGTCGAGCTGCCTGTTAGGAGCGCAACTTGAATGCCATAAGACTCAAACAACCGTTCTAAGGAACGTTTATGCTGCTCCGCTAATATTTCCGTCGGCACCATCAATGCGCCTTGATAACCTGCTTTTACAACGGCGAACAATGCTGCTGCGGCTACTACCGTTTTTCCTGCTCCTACATCACCTTGAAGCAGCCGATTCATGCAGAAGGGCTGCTGCAGATCATGCAGGATTTCAGCAAGAACATTTTTCTGTGATTCTGTTAATGTAAAAGGAAGTGCCCTAACAAACGCACGTACTCCTGGCAGATCTATCGGATGAGCTACCCCGTCCGCCCTATCATGATTGATAGCACGGTATGCCTGCATCTTTAGCTGAAACAAGAATAGCTCTTCAAATACCATCCGTTTGCGTGCTCTTTGTCCGTTCTCCATTGATTCAGGCAGATGCAGCAAAGCAACCGCTTGTTTACGTGCCATTAAATCGTACTTGTCGAGCAGCTCTTGGGGCAGCACTTCAGGGATTAAACCTCCATACTGCGTCAACGCCTGCTTCATCGTTTGCCGCATCCACTTTTGCGTAATAGAGCCTGTCACTGAATAAACAGGCTGCAGCGTACCAATCTGCGATGTCCCTTTTCCCGGAAATTCGGACTCCGATACGGTCAAGTGCAGCCTCTTTTGATCCCATTTTCCAGTCAAGACAATGTCCGACCCTGTTTGAAACTGATCCTTTAAGAAATGGCGGTTAAACCAGACTGCGGTAATAAACAGCTTGTCCACAATGATTTTGCATGTTAGACGGGATTTGATTCTACCATACATTTGGACCTGTGGCAGACCAACAATGGTTCCTTGAACGGTAATTTTATCTCCGTCCTTGGCTTCGGTCAGATCGCGCAGCGTGTAGTCTTCATAACGAAAAGGATAATAATCGAGCAGCTCTCCAACAGTAGAAATGCCAAGGACAAGCAGCTCTTCTGGCTTCTTGCCCTTGATGCCGTACACTTCTTTGACTGGAACTTTATATAAATCAATCGACATGCTACGCCGGTCTTACAAACGCTGCTACGGCTCCGGGACCGGCATGCGTCCCTACAACAGGACCGATTTCAGCATAATTTAAGCTTTGAATCGTAAAGTGCTCTTTTAACAACACACTCATCTCCTCAGCATAAGGAATGTTATTGGCATGAGCGACCGTTACGTGAAGCGGTCTATCGCCATAATCTGATTTTAGCAGCTCCATGATACGGGCCATCGCCTTTTTCTGCCCTCTCACTTTATCTACCGAGAAGACCTCTCCATCATCGGAAATGGACAAAATCGGTTTAATGTTTAGAAGCGATCCCAAAAGAGCTGCCGCCTTACCGATCCGTCCGCCTTTCTGTAAATACTCAAGTGTATCCACTAAAAAATAAATTTTTTGTTCCCTGCGAATGGTCTCCAGCATACTCACGATTTCGTCCCTGCTTTTTCCTTCTTTAGCAGCTTCGGCTGCTGTAACGGCTAGCATACCGATTCCATAGGAAGCTGTTAAGGAATCGAAAACGGTGAGATTGACTGTATCCTCCAGCATGGATTGAGCAAGCAGCGCCGACTGATACGTTCCACTCATATGAGAAGATAAATGAATAGAAAGGATTGGGTTATCTCCCTCTTCCGCCAATCGCTTATAAGTTTCCATAAACTCAACAGGCGATGGCTGAGAGGTCGTAGGAAGCGAAGAAACACTTGCTAATTTTTCAAAAAAAGCAGCAGACCCCATATCCACTGAATCTCTATACGTTTCAGTACCAAAATGAACCTTTAACGGCACCATTTCAATGTTCAAAGCCTTGCGCAAATCTGCCGGAATATCAGCCGTGCTGTCCGTGACAACTCGAACCTGACTCAATCAGTTCACCCCAAATATTCAATTTATCAAACGTGTTACTCTGCAGAAATAATATAATAATATATCGGTTGACCACCGACATGAACTTCGACTTCAACATCGTTATAATGCTGCTCTACGTATTCCACTAAATGTCCTGTCTGTTCTTGCTCCGCTTCTTCCCCGGTGTATAAAGTCACAATCTCGGCACCGTCCGCCAGAAGACTATCCATCAGCTTTTGGCATGAGGTAAGCAGATCCGAATCTGAGGCAACAATTTTGTTGTTATGAATACCGATATAATCCCCCTGCTTTATGTTGAGATCATCGATTTGCGTATCACGAACCGCATAGGTGACTAGACCGGATTGAACATGCTGGATTGCTTGCTGCATCACATCTGTATTTTCATCGGGCGCCATGGTGTCTCGATAAGCTATAACCGCTGCAATACCCTGGGGGATCGTTTTAGTCGGAATCACGACAATTTGCTTCCCTTCCACAAGTTCAACCGCCTGCTGGGCTGCCAAAATAATGTTCGAGTTATTAGGGAGGACGAACACAGTCTGAGCATGGACCTCAGATACAGCTTTGACGATGTCCTCTGTGCTCGGATTCATCGTTTGTCCACCTAATAACACCTGATCTACACCAAGACTCGAAAAAATATTGGAGATGCCTTGCCCCGCAGAAACAGCAACGAATCCGTATCGTTTGAGCGTGCGGCTACTTTCATTTCTTGCAAGGGTCACTTCCTCTGCAGCGCTTGGTGCTGTGTCCGCGTGGATGATATGGGAATGCTGATCACGCATATTTTCAATCTTAATCCGACTTAAATCACCGAATTTCATTGCATAGTTCATCACACTGCCAGGATACTCCGCATGAATGTGCACCTTAACTAAATCGTCATCTGCCACAACAAGCAAAGAATCACCAAAGGTAGAAAGCTGTTCCCGAAACTGCTTTTCGTCAAACCCGTTGACCGAAAGTTTACCATCGTTAAGCGTAACTATAAACTCTGTGCAGTATCCAAATTCAATATCCTCAGTGGCCAATTGGGATTGCGGTCGGCTAGAAGTCGTATGCGCCGCTGAAACGGCCGGATGATACAAGCTATCCGTTACCCCTCCGTCTGTTGGCTTGACTTGAGGTTGTGCCGCCGGAATCTCTCCTTCTTGGGAAGCCAGCTGCTGTAGCGCTTGTACAAAACCTTCATATATGAACATCAGCCCTTGCCCACCTGCATCTACTACGCCTACCTGTTTAAGCACCGGAAGCATTTCAGGTGTACGGGAAAGTGCCTCATTACCTTTTTTCCATACTTCTTTCATAAGCTCAGTAACATCCGAGGTTCGTTTAGCAGAGCCTACAGCCTGCTTGGCTGCCTCTTTGGAGACGGTTAGGATAGTTCCCTCTACCGGCTTTACAACCGCCTTATAAGCCATATCTACGCCATTCTGCAGCGCCGCTGCAAACCGATCTGCGTCAATGGACTCCAAATCGGACACCGACTTGGAGAATCCTCTGAACAGTTGGGATAAAATGACACCGGAATTACCGCGGGCTCCCATCAAGAGTCCTTTAGCCAGCGCATCCGCAGCTTTCCCGATATGATTTGTTGGACGTCTGCGAAGCTCCTCTACACCAGAGGTTAGAGTTAAGTTCATATTGGTTCCTGTGTCACCATCCGGAACAGGAAAAACATTGAGCGCGTTGACGTTGTCCTCATTTTCTCTAAGCTGTCGGGCTCCTTCCTCCACCATGCGGATAAAGTCCATCCCGTTAATTACATTTAAGCGCTTACTCAAAAAAACATTCCCCTCCCTGCGAAGTTAAGCCGCGTTAACTGCCACAGCTCCCTTTGCGTTACTGAGCCACACGAACGCCTTGAACATAAATGTTCACCGACTCCACTGCCAGACCCACAACTTCACTTAAAACGTATTTTACCTTTGTCTGCACATTGTGGGCCACAACCGATATTTTTGTGCCGTAGCTAACTACAATATATAGATCAATTGTCAGTGCTCCCTGCGCGTCTTTACGGACCTCGACACCTCGACTCAAATTATCGCGGCGAAGCAATTCCGCAATACCATCCTTGAACTGATTACGCGAAGCCATTCCTACCAGTCCATAACAATCCAAAGCAGCCGATCCCGCCAATACTGCAATCACTTCTTCGGTAATATATACTTTGCCATATTCCGTTGCCAGTTCGATAGCCATTTATACAGCTCCTTTGATATAGATTAGAATGGACTCCAAATCATTTTACTATATCAAACGAAAGAAATAAATAAAATTTGGACAAACTTCCTTAAAAACATCGCAGCAGCGTTGACGGCATTTATCCCGTTGTGATATGATATTTGAGTGTGTTTTTTAACAGGTTTTTCTTACGGAGAATGCTTTTGAAGACATGTAGTTAGGTCATCGAGGCTGTTAAGGAGGTGTAATACAATGTCCCGCAAATGTTTCATTACTGGCAAAGGACCAGGTACTGGTAACCACGTGTCCCACGCTAACAACAAATCAAAGCGCACTTGGGGTGTTAACGTTCAGAAAGTTCGCATTCTGGTGGACGGTAAGCCGAAGCGCGTTTATGTAAGCACGAAAGCTTTGAAATCCGGAAAAGTTACTCGTGTCTAGTTCTAAATATCAGATAGACAAAAAGCACCTGGCCGCAGGTGCTTTTTTTAGTTTGATTGTCGCAGGCCCAAGTACACTCCATCCCTCTTTGGCCGCCTTAAGTATCCGTTCATGATACACTCAGTTCTTACTGAATGTATTAAGTACTGCTTTAACAAATCCGCCTATGATTCTCGGTAGCTTGATTGTGTAAAACTTCATTTCTACCCCTCCTCCGTTTTTCACTAGCAAAGCTCCTGCGCGAACGTTTTTCGCCTGCGTTCTCACCTTCACCGCTTCGGTACAAGGCAGTCAACGGAACAAAGTCAAGTCATTATACTCCATTCTATTCCGCAGCTTTGCAAAACGTGCCTATCCCATGCCGATCCACAAAAACAAAAAAGGCTACAAAAGCCTAAACTTTTGTAACCATGTTATGCGGCAAAAGGCCGGAATATGACAGATGAGGTACACATCCATTTTATGTATAGCCTTAGGTTTAAGGAGCCGCTGGCAGTTGTCCTGTCTTTGCAGCGACATATAAAGCATAGATAACAGCAAATATAAAATATAGAACGATAGTCGAGGCGACAAATGCAATTCTCATTCCTCGGCTCTCATGTCTTTTGAAAAATTGAACACCTGTAATTAACGCACCAAGTGAGAAAATATATTTTAACAGATCGTTGATTTGAGAGAATAAACAAAGCAAGAGTGCGCAAAGTATGCTATAACCTAGTACTGTTAAAAATCTCACCCGCTCGTCACACCCCGCTTCGAATCTGGCGAATCGCCTCGGCGCGATCATTGCGGTTAAATACTGCACTGCCTGCAACAAGCACATTTGCTCCAGCGGCTACAACCTGTTGGGCGGTTTCCGCATTAATGCCTCCGTCTACTTCGATGTCTACATGATGTAAACCTCTTGCATTCAACATCTCACGCAGCTTGGCAATTTTCGGCAGCATGGCAGGAATGAACTTTTGTCCGCCAAACCCTGGATTCACCGTCATAATGAGCACTAAATCCAAATTTTCGTCCATCACATGCTCTAGAGTTGATAGTGGAGTTGCCGGATTGAGCACAACTCCCGCTTTTACATTCTGTTCTTTAATGAAATGCAATGTACGATGAAGATGTCGGCATGCTTCCACATGTACAGAGATCAAATCAGCACCCGCTTTGGCGAAAGCAGGAATATAACCATCTGGGTTCTCAATCATGAGATGAACGTCCAAGGGCAGCTTTGTACGCGGACGAATCGACTCAACGACAAGAGGTCCGATGGTAATATTGGGAACGAAATGACCATCCATTACATCAACATGAATCCAATCCGCTCCCCCTCTTTCCACATCGGCAATTTCATCACCTAACTTGGAAAAATCAGCAGATAAAATCGATGGCGCAATATTCAGCATCTGAATCAGTACCTCCTTTTTCTCTCTTTAATGTCCGTTAAAAATTGTAAATAGTGTTCGTATCGAGATAAGGAGATTTCTCCTTTTTCCTTGGCCTCAATAACTTTGCAGCCTGGCTCGTGAAGATGCAAGCAGCCTCTGAATTTGCATTCGGCTGAGTGCGGCTTGAATTCTCTAAAGCAAGAGCTCAACTGCTCCGCTTCATCAATTTGCAAAAAATCAAGTTGGCTGAATCCTGGAGTATCTGCCACTAGCCCTCCGTTGGATAGACGAATCAACTCTACATGCCGGGTGGTATGCTTACCTCTCCCAAGCTTCATACTGATTTGATTCGTTTCCAGCTGGAGACCAGGTACCATTGCATTCAACAAGGAAGACTTACCGACACCGGATTGTCCAGCAAAGACACTAATGCGCCCTGCCAGCTGATCCAGTACCGGAGCAATTCCGACTCCACATTTGGCGCTGGTTACGACGGTTCGATAACCGATTGATTCGTACAATTGTACGATATGGCTAACCCCTGAAGATAACATGTCGCCTTTGGAGGGAACGGTTGCTTCCGATTCCTTATCTTCAGTAACCAGATCTTGCTTCGTTAAGCAAATAATCGTTTCCAATCCGGCGCTTTCCGTATGAACGAGAAACTTGTCCAACAGCTGCAAATTGAGTGTCGGCTCTGTAACAGCAAACACAAGAACGACAAGCTCCACATTAGCCACAGGAGGTCTTACAAGCTCCGAAGTTCGCGGTAAAATTTCGTCAACCGTTCCTTCGCCATTTTCCGTCAACTCAAAAAGCACCTTGTCCCCAACCAATGGAGAGACACCGCGTTTTTTAAATATCCCGCGGGCTCTGCATTGAATAGAGGTCATTTGCTCGTCTTCTTCTGAAAGCACATAATAATATCCGCTAAGCGCCTTTACGATTAAACCGGCTGGCATTCATTATCTGCCTCCTGTGTTGTTTGGATTACTAATCTGCGCGCCAGCTGGAGTAGCCGAGCCTGTATTCCCATTGGCGTTAGCATTATTAGACCCTGGTGTCGTGCCGCTATTACTTGTCGTACCCGTCCCCGTGTTTTTAGCAGGAGGTGTTGGCGTTGGGGTTGCTCCTGGGCTCGGCGTAGGCGTTGGGGTCGGCGTATTGCTCGGCGTTGTGCCGCTGCCCTGACCACCGGTAGGGATCGGATTAAACGGTTTTCCGCTTTTCCACGCCAGAAAATCTTGGTAGGTCACAGTGATCATATCAGCAACTATATTGTCCTGCTTGATAATGATCGTTGCATCTTTGTCCGGTGACAGGACCAGGTTCACATCCGTTGTCGTCGCTTTCGTGACGTTCGTGAGTGTCTTGTAATCGAAGTTATCGTACGCTGCGTCGCTAAGAATAATTTTAACTGTCGAAGCTTTTCCTTCCTTCGCCGGCTTGATCGGTACCGTTACCGTCATCGGTCCTGCTTCCTCCGGATAGCCTGAACTAATAATAAGCTTAATCTCAGTGCCTGGAGGTACTTCTTCTTTATACTTGTAAGGGAACTGAGTAATAACCTTCCCTTTAGGCTGTTTATAGCTGGTTTCGTAGGTGATGCCGTCAGCAGCCAGCTTCAGATTATTGACAGTAATCTTGGACTTGGCTTCCGCTTCGGTCAAACCAACCAAATCAGGCATAGCAATGCTCTCTCTGCCCTTGCTAACAGTAAGCTTCACCGTAGCAGTGACAGGATCAAATTCTTCATCCTGACCCGGGTTCTGCTGCAGAACCGTTCCTGGCTCCGCATCAATAAACTTTTGATCTATAGTAATCTTATCTTCTTTAATTCCTAACGCCATAATAGCCGTCTTGGCATCGGCAAGCTTGGCCCCCACGACATTCGGCATTTTCAGCTTATCGATTCCCTTGCTTACTGTGAGCGTGACTTTGCTGTGCACCTTCAGTTTTTGGTTCGATATGCTTTGCCGGATTACGGTATCCTTGGCAACATCTCGAGAGCTCTCCTGCACCACCTCAGCTTCTAATTGCGCTGCAGCCAGTTTTGCTTTCGCTTCGGTAATAGGAAGGTTTACGACATAAGGCACGTCCACTTCCTGAACAGTAAATTTGGACTTCACCACGCCGACCATATACCACATTGCGCCTAATACGAACAAGAGAACGATAATCCAGATCAGCGGTTTTACCCAGCCTTTTTTCTTCTTGCTGCCGTTCACAACGGGTTCTACTGATTTCTCATCTATGTTATCCTCATCGTCATCCGACTCCGTCATATATTGACCAGGGCGAATGGCAGGAATAATCCGAGTCTTCTCTTCATCCAGCTCGTCCTCGTCCAAGAAATTAATTTTGGCTTCATTGCGGCGGTGAGGCAGCAGACAGCTATCCAAATCTTCCAGCATCTGCTTCGCAGAGCGGTAACGTTCCGCAGGATTTTTACGCATGGCCTTTAATATAATATTTTCCACACTTTGCGGAATCAGCGGATTCACTTTGCGAGGGTCTTCTACTTCCTCCTGCAAATGCTTCAATGCAACGCTTATCGGGCTTTCTCCCAAAAAGGGGAGCCGACCTGTCAGCATCTGATACATAACGATACCAAGCGAATATAAGTCGGATTGTTCCCCTGTAAAGGTACCTTTGGCATGCTCAGGCGAGAAATAATGGACAGAACCGACGACAGAACCGGTCTGAGTAATCGTGGAAGAGGTCACAGCGCGGGCAATACCGAAATCAGTCACTTTGACCCTGCCGTTTTTACCTATCAAAATATTATGAGGCTTAATATCGCGATGGATGATTTGATTGTGATGGGCGTGATCGAGAGCGTCACATATTTGGCTGGCGACGTTAACCGCTTCTTCCACCTGCAAGGGCGCCTTTTCCTTGATCAGCTCATTTAATGTCGTACCTTCGATGTATTCCATCACAATATAGTGAATGTCTTCCTCTTGACCTACATCGTAGATACTGACCACATTCGAGTGAGATAGTGATGCCGCTGCCTGCGCTTCCCTGCGGAAGCGCTGGATGAATTCCTCGTCATGCACGTACTGCTGACGCAGCACTTTTACGGCGACGTGACGATGTAATAACATATCAAGTCCTTTATACACTATAGCCATACCGCCGCCGCCGACACGCTCGAGAATTTCGTAACGGCCTCCCAGCTGCTTACCTATCATTCACCATCACCCCGTTTCACCGTCAAAATGTTCTGCATCTCCCGTTAACGGATCAGCAGCATTACTGACCAACACCACGGTAATGTTGTCGTCGCCACCCGCTTCCAGCGCTTCGTTAACAAGCAGCTGGGCCTTTTCTTCCAACGGCTCCAAGCCATTTACTAAAGTTAGCAGCTGTTCCCTGCTCACCAAAGAACTAAGTCCGTCACTGCAAATAAGCAAAACGTCTCCGTTGTTCCATATAAAATCCTGAATATCCACTTCAATTGTCGCTTCGGTACCCAGTGCTCTAGTCAAAACATTGCGGCGAGGATGATGTGTAGCTTCTTCACGAGTAATCTGTCCGCTCTTGACCAGTTCATTAACCAAGGAATGATCTTCCGTCACCTGCTCTATAGCTCCGCCACTGAATCTGTAAGCACGGCTATCGCCGATATGTCCGATAACAACGGTTTGCTCGTCAGCTAGTACGGTAACTACAGTGGTTCCCATTCCATAATAATTTTCGCGCTGTGAGGCAAAGTCGAAGATCTTCTCATTCGCAAGCTCTACTGCTTGCTTCACTTGCAAACGACGTTGCTCGACGGAAGTATCACTAGCAATGCTTTGCAATTCATTCTGAATAATATCCACGGCCATTTGACTTGCGACATCACCGGCTTGGTGACCGCCCATGCCATCAGCTACAATAGCCAACACGAAACCATTTAAGTTCTCCTGAACAATCGCTCGGTCTTCATTGACCATTCGGACGCGCCCTACATCCGTTTGATTGGCCGTTTTCACCATCGTTCTCCTCACCTCGCACCTGACTCCATATGCTTCGCACGCAGTTGTCCACAAGCAGCGGCAATATCGCTCCCTTGCTCCCGGCGTATAGTTGCATTAACTTTGTTACGTTCTAGTATACGCTGGAATGTAAAGATATCGTCCCTAGGCGTTCGCACATAATCTCGTTCCGATACAAAATTGACAGGAATCAGATTGACGTGAGCCATCGGAAACTGCTTCAATACTTGTCCAAGTTCCTCCGCATGCTCCGGACGATCATTAACTCCACCCATTAGAGCATATTCAAATGTGATGCGTCGGCCCGTCTTGGCAACATAGTATTGACAGGCCTCGAGGAGGTCGGCGAAAGGAAATCTGCGGTTCACCGGCATCAGCTTGGAACGAAGCTTGTCATTCGGCGCATGAATGGATATCGCAAGATTGATTTGCGTCTGCTCATCCGCAAAACGGTAAATGTTCGGTACGATCCCGCTTGTGGATACGGTGATATGTCGTTGTCCAATGTTCAACCCTTTAGGATGAATCATGACATTCAAAAACTTCATCATCGCATCATAGTTCTCAAACGGCTCTCCAATCCCCATGATAACGATGCTGCTTACCCGCTCTTCTGTTGCATCCAGCAGTTGCTGCGCTTTAACCACCTGAGCGATAATTTCACCTGGTGCCAAATTCCGCTTGAGTCCTGTAAGTGTCGACGCACAGAAGGTGCATCCTACCCGGCAGCCGACTTGCGTCGTTACGCATACGCTGTTGCCGTAGCTGTGCTTCATAATGACCGTCTCAATGGCATTCTTGTCCGTTAGCTCAAACAAGAACTTAACCGTGCCGTCCTTCGATTCGTACTTGGCCACTTCGGTTAACGTGACAAAATCGAACTGTTGGGTCAGTTTGTCTCGTAGTCCTTTGGACAAGTTCGTCATCTCTTCGAAGCTTGATACTCTTTTCACATAGAGCCAATCAAATATTTGACCTGCACGAAAACCCGATTCTCCGTTTGCCTTCACCCATTCCTGCCATTCTTCCAATGACAGGTCGTAAACGTAGGGTTTGCTGGTCAATTGTTGTTCTTGTTTATTTGTCATTTCCAAAGTTATCACAACCTGTTTGTCTATTAATCAATGCATACGTTTGATTTTACCATATATCTCGTCGTTACGCTCGTTTTCGCAACTTGGCGATGAAGAATCCGTCGGATTGGTACTCGTCAGGATAAATTTGCAGCGGATCTTCTTCGAGCTCAAATTCAGGATGTTCCTGTAAGAACCGATGGACCATTCCTTCATTTTCATTGTGCTCAATAGTACAAGTGCTGTAAACAAGCACACCACCAGGACGAAGAAGTTGATGAACTTGGGACAGCAGCTCTTGTTGAATCATACAAATTTCATCCAATTCCCGTTCTTGCTTGTTCCACTTCATATCCGGTTTTCGACGAATAACACCAAGGCCAGAGCATGGAGCATCCAGCAGGATCCGATCAAAGCTGCCTGCACCAAACCGCTCAGAAAGCTTGCGTGCATCGGAGGTTATGGTGCGGACCGATTGGAGTCCAAGTCGATCCGCTTGATCTCGAATCAATTTTTCCTTGTGTTCATGGATATCACAGGCCCAAACTTCTCCGCGATCATCCATCTTTTCTGCCATATGCATTGTCTTTCCGCCTGGCGCTGCGCAGCAGTCTAATATTTTCTCTCCGGGCACAGGATCGACAGTTTCCGCAACGAGCATCGAGCTTTCATCCTGAATGGAGAATAGCCCTTCCGCAAACCATGGCGTCAATGCCATGTTCCCTCCGCCTTTAACCAGTACTCCCGCTGGAGCAAGTTCCGACGGCTCTGCTTGCAGGCCCGCTTCCTTAAGCAAATTTACTAATTGATCACGGCTGATCTTTACCGTGTTCGCTCTTAGACTGACCCGCGGCGGTACATTATTAGCTTCACAGATCCGCTCCGTCCGTTCTTCACCAATTTGACGAACCCAACGCCTCACCATCCATTCAGGATGAGAATGCTTAAGAGCTATTCGTTCAACGATTGGCAGCTTATCAGAAATGCTGAGCGTGTCTTTTTGTCTGATTACATTGCGAAGCACACCGTTAACCATGCCTGAAATGCCCTGATGGCCTTTCTTTTTCGCAAGATTGACCGCTTCATTCACGATCGCATGATCCGGAATTCGATCCAAGTACATCATTTGATAAAAGCTCATTCTAAGCAAGCTTCTCACCCAAGGCTGCAGCTTGGCCATTCCTTTGGCAACAAAACGTTCCAAGAAATAATCAATCGTGTTCAACCTTTGAATCGTCCCATAGACGATCTCGGTAGCCAATCCTGCATCGGCCTTATCCAAGCCGTATTTTTGAAGTGTCTGATGAAGCAGCAGGTTGCTGTATGAACGGTCCTGCTCTGTACGGACAAGCACATCGAGCGCAGCTTCTCTTGCTGTCCCGGACTTAGAAGCTGTTTTACCCTCGCTATGACGACCGCTCTTGCCGGTTATTTTACCGGTAGTCCCGTTGCTTTTGTTCACTATAAGTAATCCTCCTGCATTTATTGCGCTGCACTGCCTAGTTGGGTTCCAACGGATAGTTGACCGCCTCGGATCCATTGCGCTGCATCCATTGCTTTTTTGCCCGCGGGCTGAAGTTCAGTTATGGTAATCGTTCCGCTGCCAGTGGCAACTTCAATTCCATACTCCCCCATACCTACAACGGTGCCAGGTTCGCTGCTGTTCGAGTGATTTGTTGATTCTGTGTCAGGTTTGCGGCAGCTCCATAGCTTTAGCACTTCACCATTCCACAATGTATAAGCACCTGGGCGAGGGTTCAATCCTCTAATTTGATTCCAAATGGCCACAGCCGATTTATTCCAGTCAATCAACTCTTGAACTCTTGTAATATTAGGTGAATATATCGCATCAGCGTCATTTTGCGGCACCGCTTGGATTTGACCTGCAACCAATTCAGGAAGCGTCTCCGTTAGTAATTGTGCACCGGCAATACTCAACTTCTCGAACATCGTTCCCTGTGTATCCGTATCCTCGATATTAACTTCCACTTTGCTGATCATATCCCCGGTATCCAAGCCTTCAGCCATATACATAATGGTTACGCCAGTCACTGCATCCCCATTCATAACGGCATGATGAATCGGCGCGCCTCCACGATATTTGGGTAACAAGGAAGCATGAATGTTAATGCAGCCGTGTTTCGGAAGCTCTAACACCGATTTAGGCAAAATCTGACCGTATGCCGCCGTAACAATAAGATCCGGCTGCAATTCTTTTAGCTCCTGCACAGACTCCGGACGTCTCAGTCTCTCTGGCTGCAGTACAGGGATGCCATGCTTCAGTGCTTCTACTTTGACCGGTGTTGGTGTCAATATACGCTTGCGCCCAACCGGACGATCCGGTTGGGTCACAACGCCTACAACTTGCACTCCATTGTCGAGCAAAGCTTGAAGAGAAGGCACGGCGAAATCCGGCGTGCCCATAAATACTACTCTCATGATTCACCGCCATGCTGTTCACCGCGGTACATTTTCTCCGCGAGATCGGTATAGAGCACTCCGTTCAAATGATCGACTTCGTGCAAAATACAGCGTGCAAGCAAATCCGTACCTTCGATAACGATTTCGTTCCCGTCGCGGTCAAGACCTTTGACTTTCACACGCTGTGCGCGGCGTACATCACCGGTTTTGCCAGGAATGCTTAAGCAGCCTTCCGGTCCGAACTGCTCGCCTTCTTTCTCAATCACTTCTGGATTGATAAGCTCGATAAGTCCGTGATCGTCCCCAACGTCCATAACAATAACACGTTTCAAAATACCAATTTGCGGAGCCGCCAAGCCTACGCCTTCCGCATCGTACATTGTATCTGCCATATCGTTAAGCAGTTTATGAATGTTGGAGTTGATTTTGGTTACCGGCTTGCACATTTCCCGAAGTACTGGGTCCGGGTCTTTCACGATGATTTTAATTGCCATAATAAACACACCTTTCCATCTTTTCAATCCGTTTCAACATACTAATCTATTGTTAAGGAATAAGGACGTATTTTACATCAACACTTGTGGATCGACATCCACGCTAATCGTAAGCTTGTGCTGTTTCTCCATATCCTCAAAAGCAGCGACCGCGCGCCGTACAAGGCCGGATATCGTAGCTTCTCCCCGATATTTTATCATGCATTGAAATCGATATCTATCTTTGATTCGAGCAATTGGAGATGCGACCGGGCCCAAAATTTCAATGGGAAGCGGATGCAGCTCCTTGGCAAGCTCTTTCAATCGGGCCGCTAATGATTCTGCTGTCCTCATCAGAAGAGGGATTTGCTCATGACTCATTGTAATAAGAATAAGTCGATGAAACGGCGGATACTCGTGAAGCTTGCGAAGCGTCATTTCTTTATCCATAAAGCTCAAGTAATCGTGTCTGCTCGCACTAATAATACTATAATGCTCAGGTGCGTAAGTCTGAACAAACACTTCACCAGGAAGCTCATGTCTCCCCGCTCTACCAGCCACTTGCGTCAAAAGCTGAAACGTGCGCTCTGCCGCCCTGAAATCCGGCAAGTTCAGCACCGTATCCGCAGCCAAGGCACCTACCAAGGTTACATGAGGAAAATCGAGACCTTTTGCCACCATTTGAGTCCCTAACAGCACATCCGCTTGACGGTTACGGAACATCGTTAGCCATTTTTCATGAGAACCCTTTTCGGTCGTCGTATCCACATCCATCCGGATGACACGAATGCCTGGAAACAGCTTGCTCAGTTCTTCCTCTACCCTTTGCGTTCCCGTCCCGAAATGGCGGATATGCTCGCTACTGCAAGATGGGCAAACCGTTAGCTCTCGCTCGGCATATCCACAGTAATGGCACCGGATCGCATGCGAGCTCTGGTGATAAGTCAATGAAATATCACAATGAGGACATTGAGCCACATAACCGCAAGTACGACACATAACAAAGGTCGAGTATCCTCGACGGTTTAAAAGTAAAACGATCTGCTCTTTCTTGTGTAACCGTTCTTCTATCGCTTTATACAAACCTCTGCTAAACATGGAGCGGTTGCCTGTTCTAAGCTCCTCCCTCATGTCTATAATTTGCACTTTGGGAAGCGGACGCCCTTCCACCCGATTATGCATCGTCAATAGTTCGAAAGGGACCCTGTCACGTTGTACTTGACGCACAGTGGATTCATTCGAAGATTTCTCTTCGACATCAAAGAGCGTCAATGTTTGAACTTCTACATTTGTCTCTTGTTGATATGAAGCCGACTTCGAAGCAGGCAAAGTGCCATACATGCTTTCAAGGGACGGCGTAGCCGACCCAAGAACAACTACTGCATCGTGCTGAGATGCACGTGCAACAGCTACATCGCGAGCATGATATTTGGGGCTCTCCTCCTGCTTATAAGACGATTCATGCTCTTCATCTATAATGATCAGACCTAATTTCGTAAAAGGGGCAAAAATAGCTGAGCGCGCACCAATAACGACGCGCACCTGCTTTAGCATAATTTTGCGCCATTCATCATACCGCTCACCATGAGATAATCGACTGTGCAATACGGCCACAAGATCTCCAAAGCGCCCTTTGAAGCGCTCAACCATTTGGGGTGTCAGCGAAATTTCAGGCACAAGTACGATAGCTTCCCTTCCTTGATCCAGACAGGTTTGAATCGACTGCAAATACACTTCCGTCTTTCCACTGCCTGTAACGCCATGAAGTAGAAACACCCTATGTTCACGACCAGTCACCGCATCAGCGATCCGTCCAAACACCTGCTGCTGCTCGGGCATTAACGCAAGCGGCAGCGTTTTATTAAACTTTCTCTGTGCATAAGGGTCCCGGAATACCTCAACTTCTTTAATCTCAAGCCAGCCTTTATCCGCCAAGCTTTTCACCGTACCTGCACTGATCCCTAGCTCATTTAACAGCTCCGTAAGCTTTACAGGGAACGGATGCTCGGCCATATAAAGCAGCACTTCTTTTTGCTTTCCTGCCCTATTAGGCAATTCCTTTTCCCATTCCAGCAGTTGTTCAGGCTCATCCATAGGGAACACGGTAAGCACCTTTTTGGCAGCCATCCGGTCTTTGATCATCTGCATTTCAACCAGAAGCCCTTCCGACATCAATTGCTTGATGAGAACACCGTCTGAACTGAATTTTTGCAGTAACGCCTCGATTTCGACCGATCCTTTTTCCTTCACATAACGAATGATTTCCTGCTGCTCAGGAAGCAGCAAAGTATATTGTCCATTTGAGGGAGAAGCGGTTGTGTCTGCAGCACTTACATGGCGCTCATATTTGGCCTTCAATGCACCAGGTATCATAGCTTGCAGTGCTGTGATCTCATTGCATAGATAAGTTTGGCTTATCCAATGTGCCAATGCGACCAAATCCGGAGTTAAAGGAGGATACAAATCCATAACTTCAGCGATCGGTTTGACCTTACTTGGATCAAAATCCGAGCGTTGATGAAGCTCGACGACGAACCCTTGCAGCTTGCGCGGGCCAAACGGGACACCTACTCGGCTCCCGACCGTTACCCACTCCTTCATTGATTCCGGAATCAAATAATCGAAGGCACGGTTCGTTTGCTTCGCTGGGACGTCCACTATGACTTTTGCATACATTAGTTCGTTCTGTCTCCCTTCTCTATCCGTTCGGCCACATAAAGAAGCAAGCTTCTGGCTACCTCCAGCTTGCTCATTACAGGAAGCGCTTCTACAAGCCCCTTTTGATCGTAAATGCGCACGACATTGGTGTCAGTCCCGAACCCGGCTCCTTCTTGAGTCACATCATTGGCAACCAACAGATCGCAATTTTTCCGTTTCAGCTTATCTATAGCGTGCTCATCTAACCGCTCAGTTTCTGCAGCAAAGCCGACAACAAATTGATGCGATTTCATACTGCCGATCGTCTGCAAAATATCTGTATTTTTAACGAGCTTTAGCGTCATTTCCTCGTCTTTTTTCTTAATCTTCTGATGCGCCTGCTCTGCAGGCCTATAATCAGCTACCGCAGCAGCTTTGATGATAATGTCCATTTCTGGCATTCTTGCGATAACCGCATCCAACATTTCCCGAGCCGATTCAATCCGTATCGTTCGGATTCCTTCCGGGAGTGGAGCTGAAGCCTTACCTACAACTAATGTAACGTCTGCCCCCATTCTTCGGGCTGCTTCGGCAATAGCGAAGCCCATTTTTCCCGAAGAGTCATTGGTCAAATAACGGACCGGATCAATCCGTTCAACGGTACCACCAGCCGTAACAAGCAGCTTTTTCCCTTTAAATACTTGTCTTTCATCAAAATAACGCTCGATAGCCGCGACGATTTGTTCCGGCTCTTCGAGCCTTCCTTTACCCACATAGCCGCAAGCAAGCTGCCCTGTGCCGGGCTCGATAAACAATACGCCGCGCTCAGCCAAGGTTCGCATATTCGCCTGAACTGCCGGATGGGCATACATATGTACATTCATCGCCGGAGCAACAAAGATAGGTGCTGTGGTAGCAAGCAGCGTTGTGCTGAGCATATCGTCAGCCAAGCCTTGGGCCATTTTGGCAATGATATTCGCAGTTGCAGGCGCAACAACAACCAAATCGGCATGATCTGCCAGATCGATATGTGAGACAACCGAAGCATCTTTTTCATCGAACGTATCCACAATCACATCGTGACGGGATAGCGTTTGAAACGTTAAAGGCGCAATAAATCGAGTCGCCGACTCCGTCATAATGACTCTAACTTCTGCCCCTGCCTGCTTCAGCTTGCTGCAAATAGCGGCTGCTTTATAAGCGGCAATACCTCCGCTAACGCCTAAAAGTATCGTTTTACCTTTCAGCATCCGTTTCACCCCCGATATTCGAGAAAAAAATAACAACCACGAGGGTTGTTGTAAAGGTTACTTCACTAATTCTTTATTTTGCAGCTTCTCGTAAGAAATATGATCTTCGTAAATTTCTTCTAACGCCAGACCTACAAATTTATGCGATCTTTTGTTGCGTACCTCGGTTTTCGAACCATCACGAAGCATTCTTGCCCGTTTCGCTGCTGCTACGACCAACGAGTACTTGCTGTCTACTTTGTCCAGCAATTTATCGATTGAAGGATATAACATGTTTAGTTCACCTCTACCATCCATTGTTTGATTTTGTTAACCACTTTTTCTTTACGGCAATGCTCGGCTACTATGATAGATTGAATACGCGAACAGGCATTCTCGACATGATCATTCACGATAGCATAATCATAATGCTCCATCAGACGGATTTCCTCCATAGCAACCGACATCCGATTGCGGATAGACTCCTCGGACTCGGTTCCGCGCCCAACGATCCGATTCTCAAGCTCATCCATTGAAGGAGGAAGCAGGAATATAAATACGCCTTGAGGAAACTTTTGTTTTACTTTCAAAGCGCCTTGAACTTCAATTTCAAGAATAATATCGTGCCCGGCATTTAACGTTTCTTCTACGAATTTTCGTGGTGTTCCGTAAAAATTACCGACATATTCCGCCCATTCCAGCATTTGATCCTCTGCAATAAGCTGTTGGAATTGTTCTCTGGACTTAAAGAAATAATTCACACCGTCCACTTCACCCTGCCTTGGCTCACGGGTTGTGGCGGAAACAGAGTAGATCAGGTCAGGTGCACACTGCCTAAGCGCTTTGCAGACCGTTCCTTTGCCTACTCCGGATGGACCTGATAATACAATTAATATTCCTTTTTCCTTACTCGTCATGATCATCGTCCTTATTAGAAAGTCGATGGGCCACCGTTTCAGGCTGCACTGCAGACAAGATGACATGATCGCTGTCCGTAATTATCACTGCACGCGTACGGCGGCCGTAGGTTGCATCAATCAGCATGTGACGGTCGCGCGCTTCTTGAATAATCCTTTTGATTGGCGCGGATTCCGGACTCACGATGGAAATGATTCGGTTAGCGGATACGATATTACCGAATCCGATATTAATAAGTTTGATTGCCATCTTGTTTCCTCCTAAGAGCTTCGCGTAGTGAAAGCTTAACATCGTAAGCATCAGCAGAGCTTCCCGAAAGGAAGACTGCTTTCAATAGCATCGACTTAGCTTTCCCTAAGTAAAAGCCTACATCGTAAAGCATAACCCAAGCTTGCTGTCGCAAAACGTGGCTGCTACTCAATATTTTGAATCTGCTCTCTCATTTTCTCCAGCTCCGCCTTCATTTCAACCACAATAGCGGTAAGACCGGCATGATTGGCTTTAGACCCGATGGTATTCACTTCTCTATTCATTTCCTGAACGAGGAAATCCAGTTTTCTACCAATCGGCTCAGGCGACCCTAGCAGCTGCTTGCACTGCTGAAAATGACTAAGCAGTCTTGTTATTTCCTCATCTACATTCGCACGGTCAGCGAAAATCGCAATTTCCGTTGCCAACCGCACTTCATCGATAACAGGCTGCTGCATCAGCTCCTGAATACGCGAACGCAGCTTTCCTGCATAATCCTGCACTGCTTGAGGAGATAATTGACGCGCTTGCTCCAGATAAGACTCCAGAGTTTGAACGCGCTGCGACGTGTCTTCCCCTAGATGGGCTCCTTCAGATGTACGCATCTGGATGAGGTGTTGAATGGCTTCTTGGACACTTAGTGTCCACTCTCGTTCCATTTCCTCTTCCGCTGCTTCATCCGCTTCTCGGAACGTTATGAGCTCGGGAATACGAAGATAGTCTTGTATAGTAACCGTACCTTCCAATCCGAACTTAGTCTTCAGTTGTTCGGCTGCAGAGCGATAAGCTTCTGCCGCTGTCCAGTTGATCTCCATGGATCCGACTGCATCCGGCTTGCGTTCTACGGTTACAAAGACATCCACTCGCCCGCGCTTGATCTCCTGCTGAACGACACGTTTAAGGAGATCCTCATATTTCATCCATTCTCGGGGCATCCGAACCTGCACTTCGCAATAACGGTGATTGACAGACTTCACGTCCAATTGAACGGTATACCCCGCAAAAGAACGATTTGCTTGTCCGAATCCGGTCATACTGCGAACCATGGCATTCACATCCATTATTCTATATTAATTCATTTTGTCAATGGGTACAAGTGGAAACTGCCAGGCCGGATTTCTCCCACACATAGTTCGTCAGCTGTACCGTCATTTCATATGAAAGGAACGGTGTCATTAAATAAATACCGTTAAAATATTTCATCGCCGTGTCCAGTAATTCCTTCGCGATTTGTACGCCCATGGCTCGGCCTTCTTCGCCTTTTAACTCACCCATACGCTGACGTACATCATCGGACAACTGGATTCCGGGAACCTCATTATGCAAATAAGTAGCATTGCCACCGCTCGCAAGAGGCATAATTCCAATAAAAATAGGAACGGATAAGTGCTTCGTTGCTTCATATATCTTTTCTATTAATTCCGCATTATAAACCGGTTGCGTCATAATATAATCCGCACCAGCTTCAATTTTGCGTTCTAGCCTTTGAACGGCTTTGTCCAAATATTTTACGTTAGGGTTAAAAGCGGCACCGACAATAAAATTAGCTGTCTTCTTAAGCGCTTTGCCTGAGAATGCAACCCCTTCATTCAACTGCTTGATCATACGGATGATTTCAAATGAAGTCAAGTCGTACACGGAGCTCGAACCCGGTAAATCACCGAAGCGCGCAGGATCTCCCGTTACTGCAAGCACGTGGTCAATACCCAAAGCATGCAATCCCATCATATGCGACTGGGTCCCGATCATATTGCGATCGCGGCATGCGATATGAATTAATGGTCGAAGTCCAGTCTGCTCTTTGACCAAATAGCCAAGTGCCAAGTTACTCATCCGCGTTACAGCTAATGAATTGTCCGCCATCGTTAACGCGTCGACTTTCGCTTCCTTGAGCGCTTGAGCTCCTTGCATAAATTTAGTGATATCCAAGTCCCGTGGCGGATCCAGTTCTACAATGACGGTATGCCGTTGTTTAACCAGCTCCACAATATTGGGCTCCTGAGAGTTCGGCCCTTGACCGAACGGAGGCGCAATCTTGGCTTCGGTGGTTTGGAATAGCTCTCGTTCCGCCGTTATCTGAAAGCCTGTTGAGTGGGAAGCCGTCTGCAGCAAGCTCACTTTAGTGGAATCTGGTGTGTAATCATGAAGAGATTGAGCCATTGCGGCAACATGCTCCGGTGTCGTACCGCAGCAGCCACCGATAATGCGAGCACCCAGGTCAGCAAACTTCAGCGCTGTCTCAGCAAAATATTGCGGGGTAGCCGCATAAGTGAAACGCCCATCCACATAATCAGGAGTTCCGGCATTTGGGAATACCGAGAACGGCAGCGGCTCATTCATCCCGGCTACTTTTTCAAGCGAACGAAGTAAACCATTAGGACCGCTGCGGCAGTTAAAGCCTACTACGTCCGCCCCATTTTGCTTCAGCTTAGTGAAGGCTTCCTGAAGCGTAGCCCCATCGTGAGTCGTTCCTGTGCCTTCTGTAGCAAACTGGCAAATGACAGGAATATCGCTCAGTTTACGAATGATTTTTAACGCAAGAAGCATTTCATCCAAATCGTAGAACGATTCCAGCAGCAAGCCGTCTACCTTAGTATCCAGTAAAACCTCGATTTGCTGACGCAAATCTTCCTTTACTTTGGTCGTTCTGACATTCTTTCTTTTACCGGCACGGATAGACCCAATCGCTCCTACGACATAGGCGTCTTCCCCTACCGCTTTACGAGCAAGCTCTACACCTGCCCGGTTAATGGCTTCTACATCCTGCTCAAGACCGTATTTGGACAACTTTTCGCGATTTGCAGAAAAGGTATTCGTTTCAATGATCCGCGCACCCGCTTCATAATAGCGGCGATGTACGTCCATAATGACATCCGGCTTTAACAAATTCAATTCTTCATAAGAGATTCCAACCGGAAACCCCATTTGATACAAGTATGTCCCCATGGCTCCATCGCCGACTAATATATGCTGACGGAGCGCTTCTCTCAACTCAAGCTTCATGTTCTTCCGCCTCGTCTTTCCCATGTAAATACGTTGATGTGATGAAATGTATATGACTTACAGCGTAACACTGCCTTCAAATACCTGTTCAGCAGGTCCTGTCATATAGACGTGATTATTTGACTCATCCCATTCGATAAACAGGTCTCCACCTTTTAAAGAGACTGTCGCCGCCCGTTCCGCTTTACCATTTAACACCGAAGCAACCAAAGTAGCACAAGCTCCGGTCCCGCAAGCAAGCGTAGGTCCTGCTCCTCGTTCCCAAACGCGCATATCCATGGCGACAGGAGATTGTACCGTTACAAACTCAACGTTAACACGGCGTGGAAACATCGGATGCACCTCAAGCTGTGGACCCCACTTCGCCAAATCAAAGCCACCGGCATCATCCACATAAATGACGCAGTGAGGATTGCCCATAGAAACTGCCGTAAACGCAAATTGGCGTCCGTCCACTTCTATGGGATGATTCTTCACCAGATCAAGATCGACCGTCGTTGGCACTTCCGTTCCTTTTAAAATCGGTGCTCCCATATCGACACGAACGGCCGTTACTTTACCTTCCTCTACAGTCAACTGTACTTTTTGAGCGCCTGCACCGATCGTTTCTATGATAAGCTCTCGTCTATTGGCATCTACTAAGCCATGCTCATAAATATATTTAGCGACACAGCGAACGGCGTTGCCGCACTGTTCCGATTCGGTTCCGTCCGAATTGATAATTCGCATCTTGTAATCAGCTATCTCCGAAGGAAGTATATATACTAAACCATCTGCACCGATTCCGAAAAATCGGCTGCACAGCCGGATTGCCAGATTGCTTGCGTCTGTCGGCAGCTCTTTTTCTCCTCCGACAACGATAAAATCATTCCCAAGCCCATGCATTTTAGTAAAATTCATCTTGGTTCTCCCCTGCTTTCTATCCTACTCCCGTATTCTCTTGGTTTAGCCATTATCATAACGCAAAAACAAGGTAATGCATAGTTTTCCCGCAAAATTTTACTCTATTTCGGGCTAAAAAGCAAAAAACCGGCTTATGGGCTTTTTTCCCATTCACCGGTCTGTTGTTTCTTACTTATCTTGCCGCTGGTTTAGCACTGCCATAACGGATTGTTTTGCGTTTGGAAGGCTTGCTCATCAAACTGCCAAAGCCCATGAAGAAGGTCGGGATACCGGCAAAAATAAGTACAATGATCCAATCTTTCCAGCCGAGCGGAACCGTTTTGAATATCGGCTGAAGCTGCTCCACATACAATACAGCAAGCATAAGAACGAGGGATGAGATAACCGCCAGCACTAGATAGCTGTTCTGCAGTGGATTACGGTGAAAAATCGATCGGGAGCTGCGGCAGTCGAATACATGAATCAGCTGAGCCATTACCAATGTCGCGAACGCTACCGTCTGCGCCTTCACGAGCACAGCCGCTTCATCTTTACCACCTTGATGCAGCATAATCATAAAGGCTGCCAGGGTACATACCCCAATCAATATGCCGCGGCTAATAATTTTCCAGCCAAGGCGCCTTGCAAAAATATTTTCCCGCGCCGAACGCGGCTTTTGCTGCATAAGATCTTTTTCCGCCTGATCCACCCCGAGAGCCATTGCAGGAAGACCGTCGGTAACCAAATTGACCCATAAAATTTGAATCGGGATTAACGGCAACGGAAGACCCGCCATCATCGCCAGGAACATCGTCATGATCTCGCCTACATTGGAAGCGAGCAAATAACGGATAAACTTGCGAATGTTTTCATAAATGCCGCGGCCTTCTTCAATAGCGGCAACAATCGTGGCGAAGTTGTCATCACTTAGCACAAGAGCTGATGCTTCCTTAGATACATCCGTGCCGCTGATGCCCATGGCAATCCCGATATCCGCCGCTTTTATGGCTGGAGCGTCATTCACTCCATCCCCCGTCATAGCCACAACATGACCTTTACGTTGCAGAGATTTTACAATCCGCAGTTTGTGCTCTGGGGAAACCCTAGCATATACGTAAGCATCTTCCACCCGTGCATCCAGTTCGTCATCCGACAATTGTGAGATCTGTTGACCATTCAATGCCATGCCGCCATTTGGAGGAAGAATGCCAAGCTGCTTAGCGATAGCTTCTGCTGTCGATTGATGGTCTCCAGTAATCATGACCGTCTTGATTCCTGCTTTGCGGCATTTGGAGATGGCGTCCCTCACCTCTCTGCGAGGCGGATCAATCATCCCCGTAAGACCAACGAAGATAAGGCCATTTTCGATCTCTTCCTCCACATCGCATCGTTCTGACGGCTTGACTTCGCGATAAGCAACCCCAAGCACACGAAGAGCATTGTTAGCCATTCCCTCATTCGCAGCCAGTACCTTTTGCTTGAGTGTTGGTGTAAAAGGAATCACTTTATCATCCCACAGCACATAGCTGCATTGATGCAGGAGCACGTCTGGCGCCCCTTTGGTGCATACCATCCGCCCGCCTTGATGCTCTACAAGCACTGACATCCTTTTCCGCTCGGAATCAAATGGATATTCCCCGACTCGTCTGTATAATCCATCCATGGATTGATGAGTCATTCCTGCCTTAGCTCCAAGAACGACAAGAGCACCTTCCGTCGGGTCCCCCTTGATGTTCCAAGAGGAAGCTGCCGTCTCCTCCTCCTGCTTCTTGCGTTTGGCTTCCGACTTCTCCTCAACAAGCACGGCATTGTTACACAGCACGGACACTTGAAGGAGTCTTCGCAGCATTTGGTTTTTTTTCAGATCAACATGGGTTCCCTTATGTAAAATATCTCCATGAGGGGCATACCCATCTCCAGTTACTTCCAATACATTTCCACCCAGCCATAGATGGGTAACCGTCATTTTGTTTTGTGTGAGTGTACCTGTTTTATCCGAACAAATAACCGAAGCACAACCCAGCGTTTCGACGGACGGCAGCTTTCTTACGATCGCCTTTCGTTGAATCATCCTCTGAACGCCCAAGGCAAGAGCAATCGTAACAATAGCCGGAAGTCCTTCCGGGATAGCAGCCACCGCTAAGCTGACGCCAGCTAAGAACATGCCGTAAGGCTCTTGTCCATGAACGATACCTGCCACTACAACGAGTACAGTCAATGCTAGCGCTACGATAATTAATATTTTACCTAACTGCTCCAAACGGTGCTGAAGGGGAGTATCCATAGACTCTGTGCTTTGGATCAAATCAGCGATTTTGCCCATCTCTGTGCTCATACCGGTTCGTACGACGATCCCCTTCGCTGTTCCGCGCGTAATCATCGTTCCCATAAAGCCTAAGTTCCTCTGGTCTCCAAGAGGTACTTCATCACCATGGAGCGCCGCTGTGTGTTTGCTTACAGGTACTGATTCTCCGGTCAGTGCTGATTCTTCTACGTACAAGCCATTAGCATCAATGAACCGTAGATCGGCAGGAACTCGGTCCCCACTTTCCATTACGACCATATCGCCAGGAACAAGCTCTTTTGCAGGAACTTGCTCAATCAATCCGCCCCTCAGCACCTTGGCATTCGGCGCAGACAGCTCCTTTAAGGCTCTAAGTGAACGTTCGGCGCGGAATTCCTGGATAAAGCCCAAAATTCCGTTCATGATAATAATGGCGACGATGGTGATTGCATCCAAATATTCTCCCAGGAGTCCGGAAATCAACGTCGCGCCCATAAGCACCAGCACCATGAAATCCTTAAACTGGTTTAGAAAAAGGGCTATCGGCGATATTTTTTTCCCTTCGGATAATTCATTGTGACCGTTCTCCTTCAATCGCCTCTCCACCTCTTCTGAAGAGAGCCCCTGTGACGGTTCGATCTGCTGCATTTGCAGAATTTCCTCAGCCGTCAATTGATACCACTGCTTGTGACCCATCTGCTCATTCCCTCCCAAAAGGTTGTACCAAAAGGTTGTTGCGATGCCTCCCCTGCATGGCGTATCACCAGTAGGACAGCTTCTTTTAGTAAATGTATTCAGACAAGCAGCAAAATAGCACAATGGAAAACAGACTTAAGTTTTTTGCGAAAATATGGCATGATAGAGAATGGTACATTCAAAATGGTATTCTTATTCTTGATTCACTGAATGGAGTTGTTCCAAACATGTCGTTAGACGGACTGGTCGTCCACAGCCTGGTGCATGAGCTGCAGCGTTGTGTCGGCGGCAGAATTAATAAAATTCATATGCCCTCTGAGCATGATATTGTGCTGCAATTACGAGGCCAAGGAAGCAATTTGAAGCTCCTTCTGTCGGCAAATCCGACCTACCCTCGGGTTCATCTTACCGAACAAAGCTTTCTTAACCCGATGGAAGCGCCCATGTTCTGCATGCTGCTCCGCAAACATTGCGAGAGCGGCATCATCGAGAGCATCACACAACCTGGACTGGAACGTGTGATTCATATGCAAATACGGCAGCGGGATGAACTCGGAGATCTGAGCAGCAAAACGCTGATCATCGAAATCATGGGGCGCCATAGCAACATTATTTTAATGGACCCTGCAACGGGTATCATTATCGACGGAATTCATCACGTTACTCCTTCTATCAGCAGCTACAGAATCGTCATGCCGGGAAGCAAATATGTCGCTCCTCCTGAGCAGAACAAGGCGCTTCCTTTCCACTTGGATAAGGAACAATTTGTCACCAGCATCACCAATCCGCTGCCTGCTCAAGAGCATGACGAATTTGAAAAGCCTCCAACACCGCCAACGGATGATACCTGGGAGCAGCGAATCGTGAATCGGTTCAGCGGCTTCAGCCCACTTGTAGCCAAGGAGATGGTACATCGATGCAGCCCAGCCCTTACAGTGGCCAACACGCCGGAGGATAATGCAGCCCTGTTATGGGAGCCGTTCCATACGTTGATCGAGCAGCTTCGCCAAGAGCAGTCGAAACCGAACATTTGTGAGCGGGAAACTAACGGCAAAGCTTACTTCTCGATAACAGAGCTGTCTCATATTCAAGGAACCGTTACCTATTATGAGACTGTTAGCGAGTGTCTTGAGGCGTTCTATGGAGATAAGGCGGAGCGGGATACCGTTAAACAGCGGGTGTCGGATTTACTTCGTTTCCTTCAAAACGAGCGTAACAAAAACATTAAGAAGCTCGACAAGCTTCAAGAAACGTTGGAGGAAGGGCAGGATGCGGATAAATTCCGTATTTTAGGGGAACTGCTGACCGCTTCAATTCATCAGATACAAAAAGGGGATTCCGAAGTCGAGGTGATCAACTATTACGATGAAGAGCAGCGTATGATTAAAATTGCGCTGGACCCTCTTCTAACAGCCTCCGAAAATGCCCAACGCTACTTCAAGAAATATACGAAAAGCAAAAATAGCCTCATCGCCGTCAACGAACAATTACAGCAGACGCATGAGGAAATCCGATATTTGGAAGGGCTGCTCCAGCAGCTTGGCACAGCCTCACTAAGCGATATTGAGGAAATCCGTGAAGAGCTGGTCGAGCAAGGATATATTCGTGACCGCAACAAAAAATCGCGCAAAAAGAAGCCGAATCAAAAGCCAGCACTCTCCTGCTTCACATCCAGCGAGGGAATTCCTATTTACGTAGGCAAAAACAACACACAAAATGAATATTTGACCAACCGGCTGGCACAATCCGCCGACACTTGGCTGCATACAAAGGACATTCCAGGCTCGCACGTCGTCATCCGCAGTCCTCAGTTCGGTGAGCAAACACTGCATGAAGCCGCACAACTGGCTGCTTATTTCAGCCAAGCCAAAGAGTCCAGCCAAGTGCCCGTGGACTTCACATTCATTAAGCATGTTAGGAAACCAAACGGTGCGAAGCCCGGCTTCGTCATTTATGATCATCAAAAAACGCTGTTCATAACTCCCGACTCCGAAGCAATTAAACGGATGCCGGTCAGTGTAAAATAACTTCATAACTTCATTTCTACTCAAAAAAGAAAGACCGGCTTCCTGGTCTTCAGAATGTGGAGAAACCTGCAAAACTTGAAATATTGCTAATATACTCCAGTGGGGTATGCCCCTCCAGCCGCTGTTGAAACCGTGAATTGGATTAGAATTAGCGGTATTTTCACGGATTTCAAAGGCGGACGTAAACTCTTCCGAGGCATCCCCCTCTTCCCTATATAGCATATTTCTCGAGGAATCAGGTTCTTCGACAGACTCAAGACCGGCTTCCCGGTCTTTTTTTGATTTTCTCCTAGCTTTCCTCACGGTCTTCCTACAGACACATACCGAAATCCTAAGTGTCCCATCTGTTCAGGAACTAGGCAATTTCGGCCATCGACAATAACGGGGGCTTTCAAGGCTCGCTTCACCTTCTCATAATTCAACAGCTTAATGGCTTCCCACTCTGTAACGATAACCATAGCATCTGCGCTGGCCAATGCTTGGTAAGGGTCAGCATAGCAGCTCGCTTCCGGAATAAGGGCTGCTGCATTCGAAGCAGCAACAGGATCATAGGCGGATACTTCCGCGCCTTTGTTCAGCAGAAGCTTGATGATTTCTAATGACGGAGCATCTCTTAGATCGTCGGTATTAGGCTTGAACGCTAAACCCATAACGGCTATCTTTTTTTCCGAGACATTTCCCCCAAGAACTTGTTCGATTGTATCGACAAACCGTTCTCTTTGAAGACGGTTCACCTCAATGACAGCCCTCAATATTTTAAAATCATAATCCACTTCTTCCGCAATACGCAGCTGAGCCCTGGTATCCTTTGGAAAACAAGAGCCGCCGTATCCAATGCCTGCCTGCAAGAAATGAGGACCTATCCGTTTATCCATCCCCATCCCTTGAGCGACAAGCCCAACATTCGCGCCGACCTTATCGCATACGTTAGCCATTTCGTTAATAAACGAAATCTTGGCGGCCAGAAAAGCATTTGACCCATACTTTATCAGCTCCGCGCTTTCCGGATCGGTAAATAGTACAGGTGCTGAGAAGGGAGCATGCATATGTGCAATCCGCTCTCCCGCTTCCTTCCGGAAACTCCCTATCACAATACGGTCTGGATGGAATGTATCGTGAATCGCAGAGCCTTCCCTTAGAAATTCGGGGTTGGATACGATATCCAGCGAATTTCCCTTCCCGAGCTCTGTTACCCAAGATGAAGCCAATCGGGCGGTTCCTACCGGTACCGTGCTTTTCAGAACAATAACCGTATCTCTCTTGGCTGCTAGTGCTACTTGAATGACGGCATTTCTTACTTGACTAATATCCGCTTCCCCATTTAGCAATGAAGGAGTACCTACGGCAATAAAAACAATATCCGACGCCGCTACGGCATCGGCAACATGAGAAGTAAAGGAGAGCCTGCCCTGACCTACGTAGTTTGCCACTCTCTCCTGCAAGCCTGGCTCATAGAACGGAACTTCCGCTCTTGCCAAGCTTTCGATTTTGCCGCTGTCCTTATCCACGCATACAACATGATGCCCGACTTCCGCAAAACAGGTTCCTGATACCAAACCGACATATCCGGTTCCTACGACAGCAATCCTCTCTCCCATGCTTCCCCTCCATGCTCGAATCGGCTTATATTACCAATTGTCTCGCCATGGTTCTGTTAACTGCCTTAAGTATGACTTTAACGCTCCCTGGAGTTCTTTTCTTTGCAGTGCAAATTCGATCGTCGCCTCAATATACCCCAACTTGTCTCCAACGTCGTAGCGTTTACCTTGAATAGGGTAAACGACCATCTGACGCTCCTGGTTTAAAATTCGCAGCGCATCGGTCAGCTGGATTTCTCCGCCTCTTCCTGGCTCACATTTCTCCAAAATGCCGAAAATTTCAGGTGTTATGATATATCGACCAATAACCGCCATATTGGACGGTGCGTGCTCACGATCCGGTTTTTCTACTAAATCGTCGATATAAGAAAAAGGACCTGGGCGCTGTGACGGAGATACAATTCCATATTTATTGACATCCTCCCACGGTACTTCCTGTGTTGCTATAACGGTAGTCGAGGTCTGATCAAACAGGTCGATCATTTGCTTCAAACAAGGTGGCTCCGATTGGATGATATCATCGCCTAATAGTACGGCAAAAGGCTCGTTCCCGATAAATTTGCGCGCACATAAGACCGCATGCCCTAACCCGAGAGGCTGCTTTTGACGGATATAATGAACGTCGGCCAAATTCGAGACTTTACGTACAATATCGAGCAGCTCTTGATTGTTTTTTTCTTCAAGCATCATTTCTAACTCAACGGATTTATCGAAATGATCTTCTATCGCTCGTTTATTACGCCCAGTTACAATCATGATGTCTTCGATTCCCGATTCAATCGCTTCCTCAACAATATATTGGATAGCGGGTTTGTCGACAATTGGCAGCATTTCTTTAGGTTGTGCTTTAGTTGCAGGCAAAAAACGGGTACCAAGCCCGGCTGCAGGTATAATGGCTTTACGAACGTTCACGTGCGTTCCTCCTTGCTTGATTTAGCTGATCAATAACGTCCACGGGAATCTTTCGAGAACCGATTGGAGCATGAAATACAACCCCGTTTCGTTCACCGTGAAAATCGGAGCCAGCCGTAACAATCAAAGCATGGCGTTCAGCAATTTGTTTGTAATGCATTTCCTGCTCTGGCGTATGATCAGAGTGATACACTTCCAGACCTGACAATCCATAGGGTACCAATTCTTCAATCAACTCGTCCTGGCCATACAATCCTGGGTGGGCAAGTACAGGGACCCCGCCCGACTCCAGTATCCATTGTATTGCTGTAATAGGTCCGATGCGCGGCGGATTGACGTAAGCCGCACCATCTTTGCCCAGGAAACGGTCAAACGCTTCGGACATGGATGCTACATAGCCTTTTCTAACCATGGCATCGGCAATGTGAGGTCTTCCTATGGTTTCGTCATTTTTCTTGGACTTAATAAGCGATGACTTCACGTCATCCATTGTAATGTCCATACCGAGCTCATTTAATCGCGCCAGCATCATCTCGTTACGACGGTCGCGCACTTCACGCATTTCGCTCAGCCGTTCCAAGAACAGGGGATCATGATGGTCAATGTAGTACCCCAATACATGAATATCCTGTCCTTTAGATACAGTGCTGACCTCTACACCCGGAACGACCGTAATACCGAATCGTCTGCCAGCTTCAAGAGCTTCTTCAATCCCTGCTACTGTGTCATGATCGGTCACAGCGATTGCGCCCAAGCCCGCTTCATAAGCGAGTCTTACATTTTCGGAAGCCGGTTGTGTCCCGTCAGAGGCTAATGTATGGCTATGTAAATCAGCAAATAGCATTCATTTCTTCTCCCTTCTAACAATAACGAACAATAATTAACGCTGCGTTAAACGAATGTGTGAAACGAGTAAATTTATAACCATTGACTTAAATCGCGCTCGCGTAAAAACGATACGAATGTAACGGCCGCAATCGGCAAAATCGTCGTGTTCAGGTAAATGGCATAAAAGCTGCGTTTGAAGTGGATTCCTTCGATTCGTTTTACCTCAAGTACGTTTAGAGCCAGCTCATGCTTGACGGAGGACTGCGATAATATGGAAATGCCCAGCCCCGCTTCTACTGCGGATTTGACCGCACCAGTGCTCCCAAGCTCCATCACGATCTTCATATGTGTCGGATCAAAGCCTGCTCTAGCCAGCTCTTCCTCCATAACCCTTCTCGTACCAGAACCTTGCTCACGCAGTACAAACGGATATTGCAATACTTCCTCCATCGTAACCGAGCTCTTGCCGGATAAGGGATGGTCGCGAGGAACGATTAACATGAGTTCGTCATTCATGACGGCCTCCGTATGGACATCGGGATGGTGCACCTCTGCCTCTACCAAACCAAAGTTCAGTTGATGATTCAGTACTTCTTCTAATATTTGCCTAGTATTAATCACTTTCATACTGACTGAAATATTCGGGTATTCCTTGCCAAATGGACCTAGCAGCCGCGGCAGTATGTATTCACCTACAGTCATGCTGGCTCCTAAATAGAGCCTATCCTCCAGCATATGTGTGAACTTGGACATGCTGATGTCCGTTTCTTTCATCAAGTCGATACTACGTCTTGCAAAAGGCAAAAGCGTTCTTCCCGCTTCCGACAATTCTATTTTTTTCGTGGAACGGTTGAACAGCTTGGTTCCGAAATAGTCTTCCAGTGATTGAACCTGCATCGTTACTGCGGGCTGTGTCATATGAAGCGCTTGAGCAGCGTGAGAAAAGCTCCCTTTTTCCGCAACCGTATAAAAAATATGAAGCTGATGAAAATTAAGTGCCATCTCTCCTACTACCTCCAACTTGCATGGTAGCCCTATTATAGCAAAGAAAGGAGTCCCTCAAAAGAGAAGGCATCCAAGCATTGTCAAATAGGGTAAACAAATCATATTAAAAAGCCTTCCGCCCCCATTGGCGAAAAGCTCGGGAAATCCTATAATGAATGCGCTTACCTTTTTTTACGACTATTTTTAATAAGTGTCATTCTACGTGAATGGCGAAGCCATGAATAATAAGACTTCAGATCTCTCAGCTCAATTGTTTCGGACATACGGCCTAGGAAAGTGACAATAACCATCCGGTGCAACCGGTTTTGCCCATAAATCGTGTCCGGATCATACGTCGTGAATTCAGCAACCATGACCAAATCATCATCAACGAGGTAGACATCCTCACCGTTCTTGTAGTAAGATTTGATCTTACCTTCCTTAAGCTTGCTCCATAAAAAATCGCAAATGTCGTCAAATCCGGTTTTCTTGTGTTCTACCCTATCAGTCCAACGGATCCGAGCATGATTTGTGATTACGATATCCGTAATCTTTTTATCGCCGAGGGCAATATAGTACGGTTCGCAGTTGTCTGAACGGTGTGCTGCTTTATCTCTCATAAATCACAACCCCTCACCCAATAAAATAGTCCTTTTCGCCTATGTACAAAAATAAACACACTCTCATTTTATCTTATTTAATTTATGATTCCAAATAAAAAAATCTTTAGAATAGAAAACAAAAAAAAGCTTCTGTCAGAAGAAGCTTTTGCTTTCGATGCTTTGGAACTCTTTTATAAGGTATAAAATCGGGTCTTATCTGGCCCATTGTTTGGATATTCGGTTTTAATTTCATTGCGGTAAGAGCGCTCAACTTTCTTAACGAAAGGCAGCTTCTGCAGCTGCTTCATCGTATCATCCAATTTACTGCTGTGGACGTACATGGCGGCATAATGCATTCTTTTGGAAATAAAATGAACGCTGCCATAACGTTCTAGTTGTTTTCCCGCGGCTTTAATGTCGCTAAACCATACTATGAGGCCGCTTCGATCCGTGAACATGGGTCAACCCTTCTTTCTATACAGGAAGATAAATAATAAGAATGCATTACCGGAAAATCCGATCCGCATCTAAATAGATAATCTAATTATTAGCTTGGAAGCGCTGGCATATGTGGGTATGCTTTATAGTCGCACGAGTCCATATACACCAACCATAATTTGTAAGCACCGATGCGGTGCCTGAGCAGCAATTATGTAATTAAGGTGTGAGACACGTTCGCAAAAACTTGAAAAGATTGGAGGGGCCTGTCGGCCCTCCAACAGAAATAAGCTGAGAATTATCCGCAGCTGCCGGAGCAGGAGCCTCCGGAAGAGCAGCCGCCAGAAGAACAGCTCCCCCCAGACGCAAGAGGGTCATTACTCGGTACTTTAATGGAGTCGGAGACACTGCGCGCTATCGTTTCGGATACCGTGAACAGCAAATTGTCCAGTCGCTGCTCCGCCTCCTTAAACCGTCTGACAGCTTCTATATTATCCAACTGATCCTGAATCGATTTTGCCTGATCCAATGCGCTGTGATAATCCGGATGGAAGTGTCCGAAACGCTGACATTCTTCAAACAGATCCTTCTTTTTCTGGAACTGTTTCAACAGGTCATGCACTTGCGGATCCTCTTCTTTTCTCTGCTTCCAATATAAATAATCCGCCGTCTCTGCGGAATCTTTAATTAAATCTCCCAAGTCATACGCCTGCATCAAAATGGCAGACATGTCCATTGCTTGAGCTTCAATAACTGCCATAGTAGCACCTGCCTTATCACAAGTATTCATTTGGGTCGGACAAATCTATCATAACATACATTGGGCTCATATGTTGCATCAATATTTATCATTTATCCCAGGCAAAATAATTTTCATTTCCTGCCAGTCCTCAGCAAGCCAGCATACCTCTTGCATCTCCGATGGCTCAAGACCAATCATGCTCCATGTTCCACGAGTTTCCAGCAGCTTCCTCGGGGCAATTAATCGATCCTCGCCATTATGACGAACCTGAATTGCCGCCTTCCATTCCATTGCCTTCTCGACAATTTCCCTTCGGGTAGATGCATGATAGGTTCTATAATCTTTCATCCATCCTGTCGGAATACCGTTCAGATCCGGATAAAGCTCAGCAATATTAGGAAGTCTTTGTTCCATTTCATAATAGCCCACGTTATGCCGGGAATAAATAAACCCTTTGGCTGCCATATCTGTTGCCCAATCGGACGGACCTGTA
The DNA here is from genome assembly GCF_030020805.1 of Paenibacillus sp. RC67. Taxonomy (GTDB): domain Bacteria; phylum Bacillota; class Bacilli; order Paenibacillales; family NBRC-103111; genus Paenibacillus_S. The sequence goes on along the minus strand of NZ_CP125098.1, from coordinate 2,753,675 downwards.
AACTCTGCAAGGTTTAAGCTGTATTCATTTCCACCTGAACCGTTGTCGTTGGAGCCTGAACCGTCAAGCAAAACTAACTTTCCAGCAACCCAGCCGGCTTTATCCAACAGCGCTCTTAGCGAACTTAATCGATCTGCTTTCACGATCCATGCCTGATCACCCACAGCTTCAAGGAAGCAGTCGGCCGATGCTGTAACCTTCCTCACCGTATTTGCTGCCTCCAAGTTCTCACAGCGCAGCAAAATCACTTGGGCGAGCTGAAGTTGGCCGAACGGTCTAGCCCACTGTTCCATGGTTATTTTCACATTTTCCGGAATGTCATACAACGCATGATGCTTTAGAAAGCTCATTATCTCTTCAATGCTACGGCCATTTTCGAGACCTCTTTGTACGCTTTCTTTACTTATTTTATACATGGATAACGCATCGAATGTAAGCTGATCGGAGAAAAGAGCCAGTTCCCATCGTACGGAGAACGATACGCCTGGAGGAGCCAGCACCTCGAAATCAGGCTGTACGTAAAAACGAACATCCTCGTCTTCCATTATCTCTGGATGCAGCGGATGGTTTCTCCATTTATAACCTACATTCCCCGAGCCATTCCAGCCTTTCTCCATCCATCCGAATCCTATCAGCGGCAGTACCCATTGTTTTTCCAAAGCTTCTAAGAAGGTCTCGGTGTTCTCGCGATCATATTCTAATGAAATCAGCCCATGGACGTTCAGCCAGTGTTTTAATCTCTCAGAAGAAATCCATACCCCTTGAGGGTGACTCTCCAACCAAAATACAGCATGCTGCATCCACGCGGCACCTGGGAACAGCACGGATTTCCATAAATCATATAAGGCTTTCGTTTGAACAGTCTCTTTCAGGGACAGCCAGTGTCTGGAGTGCTCCTTATTAAGCATTAGCCGCTCGTCATTCGACTCTAACAGCTGCAGTCTAGTTAAACACTCCATGATCACAGCCATTTTATGTGAGTATACGTCTGCATAAACATATTTTATGCCGGTTCCCTCGAACCATTCATTACGAAGAGAAAGAAGCTCCCCTAGTTTTTGGAGCTGTCGTTTAGGTAGCGTGCCGCCCTTGGTCAGTTTAATCTGTTGTTGTCCACAATAAATCATTGCCTGAAATACATCTTCTGCTAGCCCTTTACCTCCCGCTTCCAATAGCTCCTCAATAAACTCAGTATCTTCGACCCTATCATCGATGGGTTCCGTTAAAAGAATACGATGCCATAAAGCGAGCGCATCCAGCGCCATTCTGTACACTTGCTCTCCCCAGGACTTACGGAAGGCAAAACAAATTCCTTTCTTCAACAGCAGCAGCAACCCGACTCTTGTATCCGCACCGGACATATGCGGGCCAGCAAGCTTTTCAAGTCTTATATTGTCAAATGGCTCACAGCCAATGGTAGTAACAATAATTCGGAGCACTTGTCGTTCATGCAACGTCAATTGATTGTATACGGTTTCCATAATAACCTGATTTAAAGACATACTCTCCAGAGTATGTCCCTGCTTTAACCATGGGGCATAGACCCCTTCCGCTTCAATCTGTTTGCGCAGTGTCTGCGGCATTCTAGCAGTATAATCGGATTGATTCATGACAGTGCAGCCTCCTGTCCATCCGTTGAGTAAACAGCTTTTATGGGATTCACTGGTGCATCAACAGGGATCCGTTCCTCGATGCTGTATGTATAGCCTTGCTCGATTAAAAACAACTGACGGTTCAGAGCAAAATCCTGCTCTTTCGTATCAGAGCTTACAATAGAATAAAAACTCGCCAAATTGGCGCCCTCTTTTGGACGTAAAATGCGACCCAACCGTTGTGCTTCCTCTTGTCGCGAACCGAAGCTCCCGGATATCTGTATGGCTACGGACGCATCCGGCAGGTCAACCGCAAAATTAGCGACCTTAGAGACAACTATTGTTTGAAGCTCACCTGAACGGAATTTGCGATACCACGTTTCTCTCTCCTCATGAGGCATTTGACCATATATTAGCGGCGCACCAAGCAAATCCGAAATTTGCTTCAATTGATCAATATACTGCCCAATAATGATAATCTGGTCTCCGTTATGAAGTTCAAGCAGTTCTTCAACGATAGCAAGCTTGGCGGAATTTTCGCTTGCAATCCTCACTTGAGATCTGGATTCTGCCATCATATATTTATCTCGCTCTTCTGCAGAAAGAGGCACCCTGATTTCCTTACAAGTAACAGATGCGATCCATCCTTGACCCTCCAGCTCTTTCCAAGGCATATCATAACGCTTAGGACCGACTAGAGAAAATACATCTTCTTCCCTGCCATCCTCACGAACAAGGGTAGCCGTAAGCCCTAATCTCCTAGTTGCCTGAATATCTGCCGTTACCCGAAATACAGGTGCTGGCAGCAGGTGAACTTCATCGTACACAATGAGTCCCCAGTCCCTCTTATTAAACAAATCCATATGCTTGAACAAATCGTCCTTCGATTTGCGATAGGTTAAAATTTGATAAGTAGCGATAGTAATGGGGCGAACGTCCTTCACTTTTCCCGTATATTCTCCCACCATGTCCTCGGTTGCATCCGTTTTTTCCAGGATTTCACGCTTCCACTGCCGAACAGAAGTACTATTCGTAGTCAATATCAAGGTAGCGCAGTTTAATTTGCCCATTGCCGCAATACCTATAATTGTTTTGCCCGCTCCGCAAGGCAATACAAGAACGCCGCTGCCTCCATGCAGACTACCTTCCCGGTAAAAAGAATCAACTGCAGAGCTTTGATAGTCTCGCAGTTGAAATGCCTTTCCAGCTTTCCCCTCAGGCTTTAGTCGTATGGGAAGCTCTTCACCACGACTGTACCCGGCCAAATCCTCCACAGGATACCCAAGCTTAATCAATTCCTGCTTCAAAGCACCGCGATAGGTAGCTGAAAAGCGGAGCGTCTTGGCATCCACTTGGCACAGTCCGTAAGAACGAAGCGATTTAAACGAAACCATTTCTTTAATCGGTTCTACATCATCTGAAATGAGCAGCAGATCTTCACCCAAGCTCTCGATCCGGATCAGTCCGTAACGCTCCACAAACCGTTTAATATCGAGTTTAATTGTATGGGGAACTCCGAACTTGGCATTCTCCTCCAGAAACGTTGTTATTTCCTGTGTCGTCATCCCTGCCGCTGCTGCGTTCCACAGCGATAGAGCCGACATCCTGTAAGTATGAATATGCTCCGGCGTCTTGACCAAATCCGCAAACCGGGCTAATCCAGCACGTACGGTATCAAATTGAGGGTGGCGCACTTCCAGTAAAATCGTAAAATCGCTTTGGACAATAAGCGGCCTTTTCGAATCGATCTGCATCCTGGTACCTCCCGAGTTTTGTCGTATTTACTCGAACAGTTTATTCATTCTAGTATGAGGGGAAACAGGAATATTTAAACATTGTTCACTTTACAAGCAGATTCCGTAGGCACTACAATTAGGAATTAGCACAGATTATCGTCAGAAGAGGTGACAAAATGAAAAAATACGGAATCCTTGCAGCAGTCCTGCTGCTTTTATGCTTGTCAGCTGTGCTGAGCGGCTGTAAAGAAAAAGCCTCCTCGACTACAGCAGGCCGGGAGTCTGTTAAAGTAGAGCGCGTCGTTGACGGAGATACGTTCGAAATCAAAAAGGACGGCAAAAAAGAAAAAGTACGTCTTATAGGCGTAGATACTCCGGAGACTAAAAAAGAGAACACCCCTGTTATGTTCTACGGCAAGGAAGCATCGGACTACACCACGAAACGGCTCGAGAACAAAACCATTGAGCTGGAATGGGACGTGGAAAAACGCGATCAATACAAACGTTATCTAGCTTACGTGTGGATCGGCGACGAACTGTTTAATCGAACCTTGGTTCAAGAAGGCTACGCACGAATGGCTACGTTCCCTCCTAATGTGAAGTATGTGGATCTGTTTAAAAAGGATCAAGAAAAGGCACGCAAGCAGCAAAAAGGTCTTTGGGTAAACTATGACGCTGCCTTTGAATAAAAGAAGTAATAGTTACAAAAAAAGCGGAAGACGCCATAACGCGCTTCCGCTTTTTTATACTATTTAATCCATAAACCTACCTTGCGGTCTCCTGCAGCTACATACTCCATCTCATCCAGTCGGTCGAATCGGAAGCTGTTCAGCAGTACATTCTCCTTAAGTACAAGCTCGAAGCGTTCCACGGCTTCTGTCATTTGCGTGTCCAGATCCATTACAAGATCAATCCGTTTATCTACAGGAAGATCAAGCTGTTTTCTGTAATCCTGCACCGCGCGTACCAATTCCCGAACAAGGCCTTCCTGTTCAAGCTCCGGTGTCAGCTCGGTGTTGAGCGCAACCGTCAACCCATAACCGGAAGCAGAAGCAAAGCCGGGTTTAGCTACTTTTTCTACCAACAGTTCTTCAAGCGAAATGTCGAGTGCTTCTCCGCTGCTCAGAGCATGTTGATAGTGACCGGCATGGACGATAGTTGCTGCCTCCGCAGCCGATTTTGAGCGCAGCGCCTGCTGCAACTCCCCTACATGCTTACCATATTTAGGCCCAGCCGTTTTCAAATTCAGCTTCAACGCAAAATCAACCAAACCATCTGCATTGGTCTCCACTCTTATGGATTTCACATTGATCTCTTCTTTGATGATGGGCTCATATCCGGATAAATCCATAGCTCGATCAAGAGCCACTATGAGCTCAGATAACGGCTGGCGAGTCTTCACTCCGCTCTCGTTACGAACGTTGCGCGCAAGCTCTACCACGTTGCGTACGGTCCCCATCTCTTGCTCTAATTGTGCGTCAAGCTGAGCTTCTTCCGCCTGTGGATAGTCAACTAAATGGACACTTTCCATTTCTCCGCCCAGGTTAAGATATAGATCATCTGATAAAAATGGCGTATAGGGAGCCATCAGTTTTGCCAGCGTGAGCAGAACCGAACGCAGCGTTTGGTAGGCGCTGAGCTTATCCTCTGTAAGACCGTTACCCCAGAAACGATCTCTGGAACGGCGAATGTACCAATTGCTCATTTCATCCACGAACGCTTCAATCGCTTTAGCCGGATTCATAAAGTCGTTAGCTTCCAGCCCTTTTCCTACTGTGACCACCAACTGACTTAACCGGGAGAGAATCCAACGATCCAGAATATTGACGCTTTGCAGCTTGTCATGCTCCTGCGGCTTGTAGCCGTCAATGGTTGCGTACAAAGTGTAAAAAGCATGTGCATTCACAATAGTATCGATAACTTTCGACTTGGCTTCCGCCACGATTTGCTTGGAAAACCGCTTGCTATTCCATGGTGCACTATCCGACAAAAGCGCCCAGCGAAACGCATCCGTTCCATACTCGTCAATAATTTCCCACGGGTCGATAACATTGCCTTTGCTCTTGGACATTTTTTGTCCATTCTCATCCAGAATGTGCCCTGTCGAAAGTACCGCTTTATAGGGTGCTTTGCCGTTAAACAGTGTGGATACTGCCAATAAGCTAAAGAACCAGCCTCTTGTTTGATCAATCCCTTCACAGATCATATCCGCAGGATATTGACGCTCAAACATTTCCTTATTTTCAAATGGAACATGGTGCTGTGCAAAGGGCATTGAGCCGCTGTCGAACCATACATCGATAACCTCCGGTGTACGCTCCATTGTCCCCTCCTCACAATGAGGGCACTTCAGCTTGATATCATCCACAAAAGGTTTATGAAGCTCCAGATCAGTTGGCACCTCGGAAATAGCTTTTGCTTTTAAATCTGCTGCACTAGACGGTACATATTCCCCTTGGCAGCATGAACATACCCAAACATTCAACGGCGTACCCCAGTAACGGTTCCGGCTAATGTTCCAATCAACGAGGTCCTCCAAGAAGTTGCCGAAGCGGCCATCTCGCAAGTGATCAGGATACCATTTGACCTCACGGTTGTTAGCGATCAGCTGCTCTTTGACAGCTGTAGTACGGATGAACCAGCTCTCTGTAGCGTAGTACAGAAGAGGAGACTTACAGCGCCAGCAAAATGGGTAGCTATGCTCGTATTTTTCCTTGGAGTACAGCAGTCCTTTTTCAGACAGCAGCTTTACGATATCGACATCGCAATCCTTAACGAATCGGCCTGCAAGATCCGTTACCTCATCCACATAGCGGCCAGCCGCATTTACTACGCTTAGCATGCTAATTCCGTTTTTCATTGATACTTTATAATCATCTTCCCCATGCGCAGGAGCAATATGGACAATCCCTGTACCGCTGGCATCCGTTACGAAATCGCCGTCAATGATAAAATAGCCATTCGCAGCCTTTACATAAGCCAATGGAGGAGTGTAATGAAGCCCTACCAGCTCCTCACCTTTCAGCGTACCTACGATTTCATACTCGCTCTTCATCACTTTCTCGACCAAGTTTTCAGCCACGATGAACATTTCGCCATTCTGCTTAACCTTGGCATAAGTTAATTGCTTGTTAACGGCAAGAGCTACGTTCGAAGGCAATGTCCACGGGGTTGTCGTCCATGCAAGGACGAATTCTTCCCGACCTTCGAGCTTGAACTTGACCGTTGCCGATAAGTCCTTCACATCCTCGTAGCCTTGAGCCACTTCGTGAGAACTTAACGTCGTTTGACAGCATGGACAGTATGGACTCACTCGGTGGCCTTTATACAAGAGTCCCTTTTTATGAATTTCGGACAGCAGATACCACACGCTCTCAATGTAGTTGTTGTCCAAAGTAACGTACGGATGTTCCATGTCGGTCCAATATCCGATAGCCTCTGTCAGCTCCCGCCACTGCCTTTCGTATTCGAAGACGCTGGCTTTACACTTTTCCACGAATTCGGCAACACCGTAACGTTCGATTTCCTGCTTACCCGAAATCCCCAACTGCTTTTCCACGCCTAATTCTACGGGCAATCCGTGAGTATCCCAGCCTGCCTTACGCAGCACTTGATGTCCAGTCATTGTTTTGTATCGGCAAATAAAATCTTTAATAACTCGGCCCAACACATGACCTATATGAGGCGCACCGTTTGCTGTTGGTGGTCCTTCATAGAATACAAAATTCGGCTTGCCCTCCCTATTTTCAATCGATTTTCTGAACGTCCCCTGCTGCTGCCACTGTTCGAGAACTCGGAGCTCCCGATTTCTCGCTTTTTCCTTAGGATCTACATTCCTCATCTACAACACCTCGTAACCGTATTTGTGAAAACAAAAAAGACCCGTCCCCAGAAGGGACGAGTCATCGCTCGCGTTACCACCCTTGTTCCACGCAAGATTGAAAAATTACATGCGCGGCACTCATCAACGTACTAACATACGCGTTCCTTGTAACGGCGGACACCCGGTTAAGCTTACTCGTTCCAACTTTCAGCTTTACTTCTCCGAGATGATTTTCGACTAGGACATGAACACCGGCTTTCAGCAAATCTCCGGCTCTCTGGGGATCAACATCATAGTTTACTCTTTCTCGTCATCGAATTTATTTCATATGCTTATTTAATGTTTATATATCAAAATAACCTATATGTCAAGGTACACTCCACAAACAAAATGGAGCCTTAATTTAGAAGTGGTTTCAAGGGCCTAAAAAAAGAAGATGCCCTTAAATGAGCATCTTCTTATATTAACATAAAACCAATATTAATGAGTTCCTTTAACGTCCATTTGAAGCTCTTTGGTTTCTTTTGTAAAGGTGGAGTTTTTAATGCGCTCCTGCAGCTTCTCGTAGTACAAATCTTCGTTGATCGGAAGATCAACCCAGTTATCCGTCCAGGAAGACAAGTGCATCGCATTGGAAAGAGTCAAGCCTTTGATTCCTTCTTCACCCGGAGCAAGCAATGGAGTTCCGTTCAAGATATGATTCACGAAGTTTTGCGTAATGCCTTTGTGTCCTGGCCCAGGCACACCTTTAATAGGCACTTCGCACTTCCAGCATTCAGGAGAACCGAATCCGCCCTTAAATTCTTTGTTAAACTGCGGCTCAGGTGTGCGCAAACGCCAGAAAGTCAGCTTCTCATCTTCGATAACGATTTTACCTTGGTCGCCCGTTACTTCAAAACGGTTCGTTCCTGGTGCTTCGCCAGTTGTTGTAACGAACAAGCCTGTAGCGCCATTTTCGTACTCTACATAAGCCGTTACGTCATCTTCAACCTCGATATTACGATATTTACCGAAACCGCAGAACGCTCTTACACGTTTAGGCATCATATCGATAGTCCACTGCCACAAATCAAGCTGATGCGGGTCTTGGTTAATCAGAACGCCGCCGCCTTCGCCAGCCCAAGTTGCACGCCAGCCGCCGGAATCATAGTAGCTTTGGGAGCGGTACCAGTTCGTAATGATCCAGTTCGTACGACGAACTTCACCAAGCTCACCAGATGTAATAATATCTCTCAGCTTTTGGTAGAGAGGATTCGTACGTTGGTTATACATAATGCCGAAAGCTTTACCGGACTTCTCAGCAGCTTCGTTCATTTCGCGTACTTGCTTGGTGTAAACACCAGCAGGCTTTTCAACCAACACATGATACCCATGAGAAAACGCTTTAATAGCGGAAGTTGGGTGATCATAGTGAGGCGTTGCCACAAGCACCGCGTCAAACGCTTTCGATGCAAAGAAAGCATCCAGATCATCAAACAATTGAATATTATGGTTGCCGTGATTGGTTCTTACCCAGTCCAGACGAGAAGCATCCGTATCCACAATGGCCGTCAGTTCTGCACCCTTGACTTGGTTGTTTACCAAATATTCTGTATGGCCTTTACCCATATTGCCCACACCGATCAAACCGATACGCACTTTATCCATTCGTGTTTCTCACCTTCCATTTCTTATTTTCATAAGAATTATTAACAATCTTTTTACACCCATTATTATATATTGCACACGTTAACATTACAATATTAAAATAAACATTTATCAAATTTCAGGATGAAAAGCAAAAATCGCTCTCCTAATGAGAAGAACGATTTGCTTTTACGAATCAATATGCTATGAAGAGCTGGCTACACAGTCACTTTATCGGAAGAAATTTTGCTTAAAGCTTCTCCTGCTTCATCTTCAAACTTATCCCTTACAGCCAAGTCACCGATAGATACGATACCTACCAGTTCCCCGTTCTCACATACAGGAAGACGACGGATTTGCTGCTTCGCCATCATTTTGGCCGCTTCATCTACGGTCGTTTCAGGAGAAGCGCAGGTGATCTGATTACTGCTCATCACTTCTTTAACCGCTGTTGATCCTTCCTTCTTCTCGGCAAAGCCGCGGATAACCAGATCTCGGTCCGTAATAACGCCGATTAGCTTCTTACCGTCCACAACAGGAATGAACCCGGTATCCTCTTTCTTCATCTTAACCGCAACCTCATAAACATTATCCAATAAAGTAACGGTTGCGCAGTCTTTTGTCATAATTTCCTTCAAGGTTCTACTCAAGGAAAATCCCTCCCAAAGAAGTTGTCTAGGATAACAAACGCACTAACGTCTGCGTCCCTGTGCAAACATAGATTTTCCCTAAACCCTGCATGACATGCGCTCAGCCGTTTAGCACTTATCGGCATTCCATTCATTCTGGCAATCAACAACCATGCTGATAAATAATTTGGCCGCTGTTGCCATCGCAGACTCATCAATATCAAACTTCGGATGGTGATGAGGATACACGATGCCTAATTCTGGGTTGCCGGCTCCGACGAACATAAAGCAGCCTTTTCGCTGGTGAAGATAATAGGCAAAGTCTTCTCCTGCCATAATAAGTGGTGACGTTTCGTATTCTCCTACCTTCGCTGCCGCCCTATAAAATCGGTCCGCTTCCCCAGCATCATTAACTACGGGTGGATAGCCTAATTTATAATCAATCGAGAAATCGGCTCCATACATCCTACAGGTCTGTTCTACTATGGATTCCAGCCTTTGCTTGACTTCCATCCTTAGCTCAGGATCGAATGTTCTAACCGTTCCGCTTAATGAGGCTTTTTCAGCAATGACATTAAAACTCGTCCCGCTGTGGAAAGAACCTACGCTTACTACGCACGGCTGTGTTGGATCAACAGTACGGCTCACAATGGTTTGCAAATTGACAACCAAATGAGAAGCTATTGCGATACTATCAATCGTTTCGTGAGGAAGTCCACCATGACCGCCTTTTCCTTTCACAACTATTTCGAATTCATCGGCCGCGGCCATCATCGGACCAGGTTTACTATAGGCCTTCCCTACGGGAAAAGGAGTCCATAAATGAATTCCATATACATAATCGACGCCCTCAAGCGCTCCGTCTTCAATCATACTGTAAGCCCCGCCAGGTGTTAACTCCTCCGCATGCTGAAACAAAAATACGACCATTCCTTTAAGCTGCTCCCGATGTTCTGCCATCAGTTTTGCAACTCCCAGCAATGTGGAAGTATGGGCATCATGTCCGCAAGCATGCATTACCCCCTTCACTTTGGAGGCAAACTCACAGTTTTTCTCGTCCTGTATCGGCAGTGCGTCCATATCGGCTCGAAGGGCAATAGTTGGGCCCTCACCGCCGCTGCCTTTCAATCGTCCAACGACTCCATTACCACCAACACCGGTTACCACTTCCAACCCCCACTCTCGCAAATGTGAGGCTACGAAGGAAGCTGTCTCTTTTTCCTGAAACGACAATTCCGGATGCTGATGTAGGTGTCTACGCCAGCCCACCATTTCCGGATATAACAGGTCCACTTTTTTCAATAAGGATTCCATGGCTATTACCTCCGGTTTTTAATTTCTTTTTAATTTTACCAAATGCCGCGCATTCTTTCATCTATGTGTCACAAGAATTTCAAATTTTTCTTGCGAGTTCGCTTGTACATTTAGCAATAGGCTTGCACAACTTTGGGAAACATACTATCATGAAAAAAGAAATGAGAATTAATGGACTTGACTTTTTAGGAGGGCTTTAACAAGTGATTATTGAAAACAGCGGCTTAAAAGGGCTTAAAAGCGATCTTGCCCATTTAGATGAAAGCACAGAAAAACTGGGCTTTGTTCGTTGGCAATGGGAATATTACCGTGCTACTTACGATTTGAAAATCATCGACAATGCGTCGCGCAAAGATTACTTTTTACGCATAAATACTCGTGTCGAATCCGGCAAACTGGAATCGCCATATGCTATCCTTTACATAGAAGACGTATATATTGGCGTGGCTACGTTCCCGCATGGCTTGGATTATCAATCTCCGATTCCTGATTCTGTATTGAAAATCGCACAACAAAAGCTGTCGCAGCTAAAAACCGAATTGTCTGAGTAAGCGGAGGTCATCATGACTTCCCCGCGCAGAGGAACTCCGGATTTTTTGCTGTTGTTTTTAACTTTTTTACTGGTTTGCTTCGGTTTGGCTATGGTATTCAGCGCAAGCATGGCATATGTGCGTACTGTACAAGTTGCTGATGCGAAGATTGCGGTCAATGATCCTTCGTATCTGGTTATTCGTCAGGCGATCTTCATTGCTTTGGGTACCATAGCCATGTTTTTTTGTATGAACATCGATTTTAACAAGCTAAAGAATTGGGTCAGGCCCGCCTTCATTTTTGTTGTTATCATGCTGCTGCTGGTCCCTGTCATTGGTAAGGAAGTTAATGGAGCCAAGAGTTGGTTTTATATCGGAGGGTTCGGGATACAACCCGCTGAATTCGCCAAGCTAGCCGTCATATTATACTTGGCTAATTTGATTACCAAAAAAGAGGACAAGTTTAATGACTTCCAAAAAGGACTGCTGCCTGCACTAGTCATTGTCGGATTCATATCCGCTCTTATCATGCTGCAGCCGGATTTCGGATCAACGATGATTTTGGTCATGTGCTCTGCCATTGTTATTATTGCTGGCGGTGCCAATATGAAGCATTTGTTCGTCTTAGGGGTAACAGGCGCTGGTGTATTGGCCGTTGCCGTCGCGATTCATTTAATTCAATCAGGCGGTAAGAGCTATAAGATCGACAGGTTCACGTCATATATGAACCCTTGGGCCGATCCTCTGGACTCCGGTTATCATCTAATCCAGTCTTTATACGCCTTCGGGCATGGGGGTTTCTCCGGAGCAGGCTTCGGACAAGGGATACAAAAGCTGCACTATTTGCCTGAAGCGCATAATGACTTCATATTCTCCATTATTGGAGAAGAACTCGGCTTTGTAGGTGCTGCACTCTTCATTTTCGTATATCTCGCCTTCTTATGGAGAGGTTTGACTGTTGCGGTTCGCTGCCAAGACTCTTTTGGTACACTGGCTGGCGTAGGCATTGTCGGAATGATCGCAATTCAAGCATTGATCAACTTGGGTGGGGTAACGGGAAGCATCCCTCTTACAGGAGTTACACTGCCATTGATCAGCTACGGTGGATCCTCCATGTTGGTTACACTGGTCAGTGTCGGCATTTTGTTAAGCTTGTCCAGAGAATATAATAAACCTGAAAAAGAAGCAACTAAGAAAAAGAGAGCCTGAGCCGGCAATGTCATTAAGTTAAGGCGCAGGGCCAAATCAAGAAAAAGAGCAGGCTATCGAAAAGATAGCCTGCTCTTTTTTGTGCGAATTTTCAAATAAGACTTGACAAGTAGTTGAAAGTATGTGGCGAAGCCCCTTGAAAAAACGAGGAGGTTTCGCTAATGGATACGTACGCGAATTCGCTTAAAAAAACGCTGACATCCCTCATACGAGAAATGTCAGCTGCACCAGCACCTTATGTCAAAAATCCTGAAAAGGATTTTACCCGTAAGAAAAAGCTGCCCTTTGAAACGGTTATGCAGCTCCTGATCTCCATGGGAGGCAACAGCATCTATAAGGAACTCTTGGAATCGCAGGGCTATGACGTAAACACTGCAACCACTTCTGCTTTTGTCCAACAAAGAAATAAAATCCTGCCGTCTGCTGTGGAATTCTTGTTTCACGCATTTACGCAATCGTATGCGGATATCAAGTGCTACCGAGGGTATCGATTACTTGCCGTTGACGGCTCGGATTTGCATATCGCAACGGACTCTGAGGACACGGACACCTATTTTCAAAGTCAACCGAACACGAAAGGCTTTAACCTTCTGCACTTGAACGCAGCCTATGACTTGTGCAACAGACTTTACGTGGATGCCCTTGTTCAGCCACGAAGGTTGTGGAACGAGGGAAGGGCGCTGGCTACTATGGTTGACCGTTCCCCCATCAAGGGCAAAACCATTGTGATTGCCGATCGCGGTTATGAAAGTTACAACAATTTCGCGCATATTGAACGCAAAGGTTGGAACTATGTTATACGGGTAAAGGATTTGGAGTCCAATGGTATTCTTTCGGGTTTGCGTTTGCCTACTAGCGGAGCGTTTGATTGGGACGTTCATCTGACCCTCACCAAAAAACAAACCAAAGCGGTTAAGGCTCGTCCCGAGATGTACAAGTTCGTCCCTTCCACGTCTACATTTGATTTTTGGATTTGCAGGAGAACTTGTTTTACCCGATTTCCTTTCGGGTTGTTCGTTTCGTCTTGCCCAGTGGCGCTTATGAAACCGTCATTACGAATCTTTCTGCCGCTGATTTCCCACCCGATGAAATCAAGTCCATTTATAACATGCGATGGGGCATTGAAACTTCTTTTAGGGCATTAAAATACACCGTCGGTCTGACGCATTTTCACGCAAAGAGACAAGAGTCCATCGTCCAAGAGATTTTCGCAAGAATGATCATGTACAATTTCGCTGAAATGATGACCTCGCACGTCGTCATTTCGAAAATGGATAAACGGCACTCCTACCAAGTCAACTTCACGGTCGCCGTTCATGTTTGTAGACATTTCCTGCGCTCATGGGACGATGAACCCCTGCCCGATGTTGAAGCGCTGATTCGCAAAAACATTTTGCCGATTCGACCCATTCGCCCAGGGCAGAAGAATACGCGCAAAATCCGCTCGAAATCAGTCGTTAGCTTCGTTTATAGAGTAGCATAATTCGGTTCACATGAACATTTTTTAAGCGGATATGCCATCCGCTTTGTTTGCTGTACGCTTTTTTCCTTGCTTGCACAAAAAACAAACGGCATAGGACTTTTTCCCATGCCGTTTCTCGGATTTCATTTGTTTTCCCGATCTTGTCTCTTAGCTTAACTTAATGACATTGCCTGAGCCGGCTCTCTTTTTTATTCTCCTGTCTCCGCTTTTCTTACAATAAGCAGTGTTAGAGATGTCTTATTTGCGCAGGGTAAGAGGTGCGGAATCCTTATTTCACTCTATGTAGATCTTCCACGACAACAGCCTCTTCTTCGCGGAACGCAACGCCTTCCACTTTAACATTCACTTCAACTACGGTTAACCCTGTCATATTCTCCACAGCCTCACGAACATTAAGCTGCAAATGGTGACAAACTTCTTGGATCTTGCTTCCGTAATTGACAATGACTCGCAAATCAATAGCTGCTTCTACCTGACCTACTTCGACAGAAACGCCTTTTTGAACATTTTTGCCGCTCAGCCTTTTGGCTAATCCTTCGGATATGCCTCCCGACATTGCGGCGATCCCAGGAGTCTCCAACGCAGCTAAGCCTGCGATTGTCGAAACGACATCATCTGAAATGCGAATGAGACCTGATTGAATTTCTTCGGACATACGGATCACTCCTTAATGGGTTATAGTACCATTGTAATGACTTCTAAGCGGGAAATCAACTTGTGCAAACTGACGTTTCGCCAACGTTTACAACGATTTCACAGCTCCGCCATCAACATAAAATACAGACCCCGTCATGTAGCTGTTTAGAGGAGAGAGCAAATACGCAGCAATCGTAGCCAGCTCGTGCGGTTCACCATAGCGTCCTAGCGGTATGTCCTGACTAAGTGCCTGTCTAACGACTTCTATGGATTGGTTGTCACGCTCTGCTTTTAAGGAATCAAGTTCCATGATACGATCTGTCATAATTCGACCTGGACATACCGTATTCAATAATATGTCATCTTTCGCAAATTCTATCGACAACGTTTTCATCAGCCCGACAACACCTGTTCGGAAGGTGTTCGATAATACAAGTCCAGGTATTGGCATTTTGACCGAAGTGGAAGCAATCGTAACAATTCGTCCTCCTTGCTTCGCTAATAACGGATGAAAGCCTCTTATCAATCTAACCACACTCATCATGTTTCCAAAAAAAGCCTTCTCCCATGCCGCATCGTCGAATGATAAAAAGCTCCCGCTTGGAGGGCCTCCAGCATTGCATACGAGCGCATCCACTGAATCAAAGTGATTCGAAGCTTGGTCTATCATCATCGAGATATCTTCCATGCTACTCACATTTACAGCTAATGATTCAACCTTTACATCATACTGATTACGGATTTCTTGCGCTGTGTTCGCAATGGCCTCCTCGTTCCGGCTGCAAAGAAGTAAATTAGCACCTTCTGCGGCTAACTGCTCGGCTACAGCTCGTCCCAATCCCTTGCTTGATGCGGTAACTACAGCGGTTTTTCCCCTCAATTTCAAATCCATTTTGGCTTATCACTCCTTATGAATCATGTTTACTTTATCCTAAATTATGGGTATATTAGAATAGGTTTTATTCAATAAGGTTACTTTACCATACGAGGTGAACGTTTTGAAACGTCATATGTTTAAAATCGGGTTGATCGGAAGCTTCGTTATCAGCGCACTCGCCCACTATTCGGGTTGGGCTTCCCCTACAGTTCAGTTCATTGTCTCCTGTATAGCCATCTTGTTTGTGGCCGGCTTTCTAGGAAAAGCTACTGAGAGCGTCGCCCACTATGCCGGAGAACGGCTGGGCGGTTTTCTAAACGCTACTTTCGGCAATGCGGCTGAGCTGATCATCGCTATCTTCTTGGTCAAGGACGGTTTATTCGATATCGTAAAAGCAAGCATTACCGGCTCGATCATCGGCAATCTGCTTCTTGTACTTGGGCTCAGCTTGTTCGTAGGCGGTTTGAAATATAAAGAGCAGTTTTTTAATGTCAAGCTGGCTAGTCATAATGGCTCCCTTATGGCTCTAGCGGTCATTGCTCTATTTGTTCCAGCTGCTTTTGCCAAAAGCCTGACAACCCATGAGACAGCCAATATGAGCGTCCTTGTCGCCTGTATTCTGATTGTTGCTTACTTGCTATGGCTGCTCTTCTCGATGGTAACTCATAAAAATGAGCTATCAGACGAAGCCGTAGAGCACGGCGAGCCAGCGTGGTCCAAAGGAATCTCGGTCTTGTTTCTCATCCTTGCTACAGTTATGGTAGCTTTTGAGAGTGAATGGTTGGTCGGTACGCTCGAGAGTATTACGCATAAATTCGGGTTGTCCGAGCTGTTCGTAGGTGCGTTCCTTATTGCTATCATCGGTAATGCAGCAGAGCATAGCGCTGCCGTCATGATGGCACGCAAAAATAAAATTGGTGCCGCCGTCGAAATTGCTGTAGGCAGTAGTCTTCAAATTTCACTATTCGTAGCCCCTGTACTTGTACTGGTCTCCATGCTCTTCGGCAAAACGATGAACATCGTGTTCAGTACCTTTGAGCTTGTCGCTATCGGTGTTGCGGTTATTATTGCCAAATCCATCTCACAGGATGGAACGACCAACTGGTACGAAGGGGTTTTACTGCTAGTGGTCTATTGCATATTAGGAATTGCCTTCTATCTGGTGTAAGAGACAGATAAAATAACCCCACTAAGAGTGGAGCCTTTAGCTTCGAGGGGGATTCAGGCAATTTGCGGGGAGCCTTATATGTTAAAAAAAGAGTAGCCTTCAATTCGAAGGTTACTCTTTTTTGTTTAAAGCCTCATAGAGTTGAGCCAAGTTACGCTCGAGCTTGACTAATATCTGTTTGCCCACTGTCTCTGTAATCAAATCCGCTCGAATTGCAAAGTCAATCTCTCTGGATAAACCATACATTTGTGTATCTAACACCTCTTCATACAGAGGACATTTACGTGTCGTTAAGTTCTCCATCTGCACTTCGATGAGCTTCTCAATTTTATCTGCATCCTCTTGAAGAAGATAAAGGGCTTTCTGTGATAAGCCAAGTAACAATTCGGATGATGACATCAAGCTTCCCCCCCTGTACGTACGAGTTCATAGCTTAATATTAGTCGAAAACGCCTCAATACACAAGAGAGCGGAGTATCTACTTTTATACTTGTCTTATTTTCCCTGCTCTTATCGCTTTGATTGCACTTTGGAGCTTATTAAAAACGGCACTTCCATCCAAAGATGGAAATACCGTTATGTAGAACTATTCTTGGATGCTATTGATTTGCAGGTTATGCTTTGCAAATACTTCAGCCATAGCTTTTTTAGCTTCCTCAGCATCGGGACCATGAACATGGAGATCATAGTTGCTGCTTGTCAACAATGTTGTGAACAAGCCCAAGATGCTTTTAACATCGATATACTTATTATCATACTGTAAAACAATAGATGATCTGAATTTGTTAGCGGTTTGTGAAATTTCTACAATTGCAGCGTTGTTTGCGTTTGACATATCGAATCCCTCCATGCGATCAATAACATTGGTAAACGAATAAATCGCTTACTTTTTATGATACATTGGAAAGGAATAACACGCAACTACTATTTCAAATGCTCTGGATTTAAGCCTTCAAGCTCCGGAATGACGAACCGGCCGTCCTTACGAATCAACACATCGTCAAAATAAACTTCCCCGCCACCATACTCAGGACGTTGAATTAGCACCAGATCCCAGTGAACCGATGAACGGTTTCCATTGTCCGCCTTCTCATAGGCTTGGCCTGGCGTGAAGTGAAGGCTTCCATCGATTTTCTCATCAAATAAAGTATCCTTCATTGGAGTTGAGATAAACGGATTAAAGCCAAGGCTGAATTCTCCGATGTAGCGTGCTCCTTCGTCCGAATCCAGAATTTTATTAAGTCTGTCCGTATCATTGCATGTTGCTTCTACGATTTTACCATTCTCAAAGCGGAACGTAATGTTCTCAAACGTAATACCCGATTTAACCGAAGGTGTATTGTAGGAAATGACTCCATTAACCGAATCTCTGACCGGAGCCGTGTATACCTCGCCATCAGGAATGTTCCTTTTTCCACAACATTTTACGGAACCGATGTTTTTAATCGAGAATTGAATATCTGTTCCTGGCGACACGATACGGACACGATCCGTACGATTCATGAGCTCTTGGAGCGGATTCATCGCATCAGACATTTTGGCGTAATCGAGATTGCAGACATTAAAATAGAAATCTTCGAACTTCACCGTGCTCATTGTAGCCAGTTGGGCCATAGAAGCATTTGGATAGCGCAGAACGACCCAACGTGTTTTTTTGACGCGCTGTTCCATATGTACAGGCTTACTGTAATACATTTCGTACAGCTTCATCTGCGCTTCAGGAACATCTGACATTTCGCTTACATTAGATCCGCCACGGATACCGACATAGCAGTTCATATCCTGCATGCGTTTCAAATCCATCTCGGCCCAATGCTCGATTTGCTCCTTTGTAGCTGATTGTAATAAGGCGCTTCTCACCGCAGGCTCAACTAGCTCCACAAAAGGCTGTCCTCCACGAGCGTACACTTCTTCTATGAGACATTTTACAATCTCGCGCTCGGAGCCAATCATTTCAATCAATACTTTTTCACCAGATTGTACATCTAATGAGTACGTTACGATATTTTTTGCCAACTGCTGTAATCTAGGATCACGCATAGTAAAGGCCTCCTCTTTATTCGTCATTCTAAGTTGATTTGTTTTTTTCGTTGTCAAACCATTTCTTCTTATAAATATTGCCGATGATGAGCAGGACGACAAATATAAGCACCAACAGTGTAAGTCTGCCCTTATTGTGACTAAAGTGCAACAGATCATGGCCTATTAGCGATTCCAAAAAAATCATAGGCAGTTTGCCCACCATGGTACCCAGTATAAAATCTCGAGTCCTTACCTTCATAACCGCAGCCGCCAAATTGATCGCGAACGAAGGCAGAATAGGAATGATACGTGAAATCGCTATGTAAAGAAATCCGTTTTGTTCAAGCTTGTGATTGAATTTCTCGATATACTCATAGTGTTCCAGCTTTTTTTCTACCCATTCTCTTGCAAAATTGCGAGCAACCCAAAATGCAGTTATGGCCCCTAAAACGGACATGGAATAATTAACTGCAAACCCTGCCCACAATCCGAACAACAGCACATTAGCACCAGCAACCACAACAAAAGGAACAAACGGCACTACCGTTTGCAAGAAAGCCAATATCGCCCCTGCCAGATGTCCCAATAGTCCCCAGGATTGCAAAATGTCGGACAAGTGCCGGACATTCCATTCGGCCAAAGAACATTCCCCCTTCTACATTATAACATTGTACCACTTTTTAGATTCATTTTCATAACAACAGAACAGTGAAAAAAGACCTTATTTCAGCACAAGTTACATAGCTGGACTACTTGACATAGATAGGTAATTTCTTATAGAATTAGAAGTCGAGATAAGTATGTTACCTTCTAACAGAATTCATACTTATGGTGGAAGCATGTGTCACCCTCACAGATTTTGTTGCTGACAGGACAGCGGCTGAGATTCTTGTCAGGTGCCGGGTATTTACCCAATGGCTTTAAACAAAGTCGAGCATATGTTTCACACGAGGATACAACAACCACCATTCTATTTATTAAAGGAGCTCACAATACATGTCACGTTACACAGGTCCTAAATTTAAACTTAGCCGTCGTCTGGGAATTTCCCTTAGCGGCACAGGAAAAGAATTGAAACGCCCATTCCCTCCAGGACAACATGGTCCAGGACAACGTAAAAAAATGAGTGGCTACGGCATTCAATTGCAAGAGAAACAAAAACTTCGTCACATGTACGGAATGAACGAAAAACAATTCCGCAACTTGTTCGACAAAGCTAACAAGATCCAAGGTATTGCCGGTGAAAACTTCATGATCTTGCTGGAAAGCCGTTTGGACAACCTGGTTTACCGTCTTGGCTTTGCTAACTCCCGTGCAGGCGCTCGTCAATTGGTTTCCCACGGTCATGTTACTGTAAACGGTAAAAAAGTCGACATCGCTTCTTACACTGTAAGCACTGGCGATGTAATCGGTCTTCGTGAAAGAAGCCGCAGCTTGTCTTCCGTTAAAGAAGCTTTGGCTAACCGCAACTACTTGCCAGCTTACTTGGAATACAACGATGCTGCTGTTGAAGGTAAATTCACGCGTCTTCCTGAGCGTTCCGAATTGCCACAAGAAATTGACGAAAAACAAATCGTCGAGTTCTACAGCCGTTAATTTATGGCTTACGAGAGCTGCCCTTCATTTATGGAGGGCGGTTTTTTTATTGTCTATTGTGTTGAAAAAAGGCCCCCCTCTATCCAGCTTAAATGCCGGCCTCGAAAGGAGCCTCATTGAGACTTATTATAATGAAATGTTCAAACTTACCTTAAATGAACTTCGCCAAGTAGTAGTTTTTCTTACCGCGACGAATCACGATGTATTTGCCTTCCAACCCGTCACTTGCCTGAAGCACTTTCTCCAGATCAGTTACTTTAGTTCCGTTAACCGATACCGCTCCGCTTTCGATATCCTGTCTCGCTTGACGCTTCGATGGCGCTGCATTGACAGAGAGCAATAGATCGATAAGAGCCGTGTCACCGCTAATTTCAGAGGATGGGACGTCCTGGAACGCATCTTCGATTTCACGGCCTGTCAAGATACTAACGTTGCCGCTGAAAAGAACTTCAGAGATTTTAATCGCGCTAAGCGCTGCTTCTTCTCCATGAACCAATTCCGTAACTTCTCTTGCCAGAACGCGTTGCGCTTCCCGCTTCTCCGGGCTTGTATTCACTTGCTCCTCCAAACGAGCAATTTCCTCATACGACAAGAAGGTGAAGTATTTCAAGAATTTCACTACATCATTATCATGAGTGTTAATCCAGAACTGGTAGAACTGGTATGGGGATGTTTTATCTGGATCTAGCCACACCGCTCCGCCTGCCGTTTTACCAAATTTAGAGCCGTCACTTTTCGTTACAAGCGGCATCGTCAAGCCGAAAGCTTTGTTTCCTGTTGATTTGCCGATTAACTCCAGACCTGCTGTAATATTGCCCCATTGATCGCTTCCGCCTACTTGCAAGGAGCAGTTAATATCTGTGTTCATCCGGTAGAAATCGTATGCTTGCAAAATCATGTAGCTAAATTCTGTAAACGAAATCCCGTTGCTCAAGCGCGAATCAACGCTGTCTTTAGCCAGCATGTAGTTCACAGAGAAATTTTTGCCGATATCTCTTAAGAACGTTATCACGTTCAAACTACCCAACCAATCATAGTTGTTAGCCATACGGGCAGGATTGACATTCGTTTCAAAATCCAGGAAACGCGATAGCTGATTACGAAGCTTCCCTGTCCATTCTTCTACAATATCCGATGTGTTCAAGGAACGCTCGGTCGATCTACCACTCGGGTCACCAATCAATCCGGTTCCTCCACCAACTAGTGCAATTGGCAGATGCCCTGCCATCTGAAATCGTTTCAAGCACAAGATCGGAAGCAGATGTCCAATATGAAGGCTGTCCGCTGTCGGGTCAAACCCTGCGTAAAGAACAACTGGCTCTTCGCTCAATTTTTTGGCTAAACCCTCTTCATCCGTTAATTGCTGGATTAATCCTCTGTACTGTAATTCTTTTAAAATATCCATCTTCTGACTCCCTCTCTTCTTAAAAATACAAAAAAGCCTTCTCATCCACAAAGGGACGAGAAGGCTACTGCTCGCGGTACCACCCTAATTAAAACCGAGAAAACGAATGCTGTACCCTAAGATACATACAAGGTTCCCCATGCTTTCACTTTGAAACGATAACGGGTCAGACCCGGTAGGAAGCTACTTACGTTAGCAAAAGGCTCGCCGGCGATAAGCCACCTGATGCCCATGTTCTCTTCCCCTGCTCCGGACGGTAATTCGAATGAAGGTCAACTACCGATTCGCACCAACCACCGGCTCTCTGAAAGCTTGCTTCCTTATTCTACTGTGTGCGGTAGAAGATCTAGCCCCAACCGTCACCTGTCCATCTCAGCATTTGTCATATGTGATTAAACCAATTTATATCACAAGTTCATTTCATTTGTCAAACCTAAATGTCATCTAATCGTCAGGGACGTATTGTCCACGCTTTCCATCTTTATGGTATAATGAACTACGTATGTTTTCCAATTTCGGGAGGATTTCTATCAGTATGGAGATGGAGAAAAAAGAGAGCAAGACCAAAGATGTGCTATGGAACATCGGCAAATATACACTTATCACGTTTAAATGGATGTTCATTGTCTTTATCATCGCAGGTTTTCTAGGAGGCGGTGCCGCTTTTGGTTATATGTCCGCACTGGTCAAGGATGACCCTGTCCGAAGCAAGGAAAGTATGATGGCACAGGTACAGGAAAATGCCCTAACCGGCTTCGTGTATTTTAACGACGATAGCGTCATCGGACAGCTGCGCTCCGAGGAAGACCGACGAATGGCTGAGCTCAAGGATATCCCTCAACAGATGCTGGATGCCGTATTTGCCATCGAGGATAATCATTTTTATGAGCACCATGGGATCGACTTCAAAGGCTTGGGAAGAGCCGTGGTCCAAAAGCTGCTAAGAGAAGATGTGCAAACCGGGGGAAGCACTATTACTCAGCAGTTGGCACGACGTGTATTTTTATCCCTTGATCGTGAAGACAGCCGAAAAGCAAAAGAAATCTTTTTGTCACTGCGGATGGAGCGTCTCATGTCCAAGGATGAAATACTTCTGGCCTACATGAACAAAATTCCTTACGGTAACGGATCATCAGGCTACAATCTTTACGGAATCAAGGCTGCGGCCAAAGGCATTTTTAACATTGATGATTTAAATGAGCTTAATATCGCGCAATCGGCCTATCTGGCTGGATTGCCTCAGCAACCGAGCAATTATTCAACCTTTACAAGCAAAGGACAGTTTGACGGGGCTGCTTTCAAAAGAGCCGTTGCGCGGCAGCAGCTCGTACTGAGAAGGATGATGGAGGAAGGAAAAATCAACTCCAATCAGTACCAAGAGGCCCTTAATTTCGATTTGCGCAAATCGCTTGCGGAACCGGCCAAAAAAGCCTACTCGACCTACCCTTACCTCATGCTGGAGATCGAGAAGGAAGCAGCAAAAGCGCTGCTGAAGGTCCAGGATCCTAAGCTGGCTGCGCAGCCAAATACGGATACATACAACGAAGCTCTAAAAAATGTGCAAGCGCAAATGAACCGCGGTGGCTACCAGATTTATACAACCATCGATAAAGACATTTACGATGCGATGCATGCGATTTCAGACAATGCTAAAAACTTCACTCCCGACGATCCGACCAAAGGTTCGGAGCAGGTCGGTGCCGTTATGATGGACAGCAAAACCGGTGCCATTCTCGGGATGATCGAAGGGCGGGACTTCTTCAAGGAACAGCTCAATCATGCCACACAAGCATTCCGTCAGCCTGGCTCCACGATGAAGCCGATTGCAGCTTATGTCCCGGCAATTGAGAAAGGTGCTATTCAACCAGCATCGATTATTGATGATGTTCCTATCATTCTGAAAGACGGTACCAAGGTCGGCTACCATATTCCAGAAAACTGGGACGATCGCTATCATGGTTTAATTACTGCTCGCAGAGCATTAGATCAATCCTATAATATTCCTGCAATCAAGCTGTTTTTGGATGTTGTAGGCATTAAAGAAGCATGGGATTTCGCTAAAAAAATGGGAATTTCCAGCATTACAAAAGAAGACTACGTTGCGCAAACCGGGGTTATCGGAGGCTTGAGATATGGCGTATCCGTCAAGGAATTAACTAACGCCTACTCTACTATTGGCAATAAAGGCATACACAATGATGGGTTCATGATTCGTAAAATTACGGATTCCAATGGAAAAGCCGTTTACGAGCATGAGCTTCAGCCAACTACCCTGTTCTCAGAACAAACAGCCTACTTGATGTCCGATATGATGCGGACTGTTATTACTTCCGGTACTGCCACTGATTTAATGAGCAAATTTAAACATTACGGCAAAGTACCGATCGTGGGTAAAACCGGTTCCACGCAGGATGATGCAGATGCTTGGTTCATGGGCTATACGCCGGATATTACACTTGGTGTCTGGATCGGGTATGATTCGCCAGTATACAAATTAAGCAAGAAAACGGGCGGAACCAACCGAGCGAAAGATATATGGGCACTAGCTATGGATGCCGCTATTGATAAAAAACCGGACTATTTCAAAACCAAAACATTTACACGTCCTGATAACATCGTAGAAATGACTGTGTCCAGCTTGTCCGGTAAGCTTCCGAGCGAAGCAACCTCCAAAGCAGGGAAGCTCGTCACTGATCTTTTCAATAAAAAAGACATTCCTACAGAAGAAGATAATGTGATGGTGAGACTGCCAATCATTTCGTACAACGGCATTAATTATATCGCACAGCCTTCAACACCTGCGGAATTCGTTCAAGAAAAGACGGTCATTAAAAGAGAAAAATCACTCGGAGCTTTGATGAAGGAGCTGCAGGATGTTATTCCAAAGCTTCCACAGGATAGGCGCCAATCGCTCGAAATGTATCGACCTATCGACTATAATGAGGACGCTCCGTCCGAGACGGACCCGCGCAGCGATGATGGGAAAGCTCCTGATGCACCGACTACCGTGGTTGCAACCCACTCGGGAGGCACGAGTGTCATCACATTCCAAGCGAGTGATAGCGCCGATGTTGTTGGTTATCGTTTGTACAAATCGGTGAATCATGGCACCTTCCAGCGCGTGAACAACAAAATTATCGTTGCTGGTGACGAAACGAAGTTCACGGAACAAACGAACGCTTCCGGAGCTATAGGCTATTATGTCACTGCTGTTGACGTTGCTGGTAAAGAATCCATGCCTAGCAAAGGAGCCTACACGGACGGAACCGTTATGGATTTAGTGTTTCTGACTCCTGACAGTAACGGCAGCCTTATTCCGGGAGGTACTGGAACAACCGGTACAGGAGCCAATGAGAACAATGGTGCGGCCACGCCGAATCCTAGTCCTACTCCTAGCCCTGGACCACCAGCCAAGGAAAAACCGGCGACGCCAACCGGAGTATCGGTCAAAGCAAGCGGTGCAGGCATCGTCATCACTTGGAAAGCTAATGAAGATAAAGATAAAGTGAAACAGTATGTCATCTATTTCAGCGATAAGGAAAACGGCACCTATACTAAGCTCGGCAATGTAGTTAATGGGACGGAGTTTCGTTACTATGCTTCAGGCTATGAGGGCTATTATAAAGTATCTGCCGTCAATGAGCTTGGAGAATCCAAGGCTACCTCTCCAGTTCTATTTAAAAAGTAAAAGGATTTAGATCCAAAAAAATACCCTACAAGAAAATGGAGCCACAAAAGGTGAGCTCCATTTCTTATAGGGTATTTTACTAAAACTAACCTGAATCCATTAATCTTCTATCGTGGACAAATCGCCAGTTGGAAGATTTAACTCCCAAGCTTTCAACACACGGCGCATTATTTTACCGCTGCGGGTTTTCGGAAGCTTATCTTTAAATTCGATTTCACGAGGCGCTGCATGAGCAGACAGCCCTATTTTGACGAATTTGGAAATGTCCGCTTTTAATTCCTCAGATGGTTCAAAGCCTTCACGCAATGCGATAAATGCCTTGATGATTTCTCCGCGCATCGGATCTGGTTTACCGATAACACCCGCTTCTGCAACAGCTGGATGCTCGACAAGCTTGCTTTCAACCTCAAACGGACCTACGCGCTCGCCTGCGGTATTAATTACATCATCGATACGTCCTTGGAACCAGAAATACCCGTCTTCATCGCAATATGCCGAGTCACCGGAAATATACCAGCCTTGTATTCGGAAATACTCTTCGTATTTCGCAGGGTTATTCCAAATCTTTCTCATCATGGATGGCCATGGAGTTTTGATGGCCAAGTTCCCCATGCGATACGGAGGTAAAATATTGCCAGCATCGTCGACAATCGCTGCTTCAATACCTGGAAGCGGTTTACCCATGGAACCCGGACGAATAGCCATACAAGGATAATTGCAAATTAATTGACCGCCTGTTTCCGTCATCCACCATGTGTCATGGATACGTTGATTGTATACCTTCAAGCCCCAGCGGACTACTTCAGGATTAAGAGGCTCGCCTACGCTTAGAACATGACGCAATGCAGACAAGTTAAATTCCTTGGACACATCGTCGCCAGCACCCATTAGCATACGGAATGCCGTAGGTGCGCTGTACCAAACGGTAACGCCGTATTTTTCCAAAGTACGGTACCAATCTTGAGGACTGAATCGCCCACCTCGGATTACATTCGTTGCACCATTCAACCAAGGAGCAAAGATCCCGTACGATGTTCCTGTAACCCAGCCCGGATCGGCAGTACACCAATACACATCCTGTTCCTGCAAATCTAGAACGACACGCCCCGTATAATAATGTTGAAGCATAGCATTATGAACATGAAGAACACCTTTTGGTTTCCCTGTGGAACCTGAAGTATAGTGAATCAGCAAGCCATCCTCACGATCGACCCATTCAATATCGAGTTGATCAGATGCTTGCGCCATTTCTTTATGAAAATCGACTTGTCCTTCGGCCAGCTCCAAATCTTCACCGACTACAATAACGTGTTTCAACTCCGGAAGTTCATTTACAGGAATTCGCGACACCAATGATGGCGTAGTGATGATAGCAACAGCTCCGCTATCCTGCAAACGATCCCTAACTGCTGTTTCCATAAACGCTTCAAACAAAGGTCCCACAATGGCACCGATTTTAATCGCACCGATTAAAGAAAAATAAAGTTCTGGAGTTCTCGGCATGAAAATGAAGACGCGGTCTCCTTTTGAAATCCCATGCTTGCGAAGCACATTGCCGAAACGGTTTGATTGCAGCTTCATGTCCTGAAACGTGTATTTTTCATCCCGCTTGTCATCGCTATAATATAAAGCAACTTTATCGGCTTTAGCAGACTCCGAATGCCGGTCGATAGCCTCATACCCCATGTTTACTTTCCCGGTAGTAGACCAAGAGAACTGCTTCTCAACAGCTTCCCAACTGAACTGAGCGCGCTCATCCTCGTAATTTTTCATGTTAGACGATTTGGAAACGGGTTCAATGCTTTCAATATTTGTGTGATCCATGCTACTACCTCCCGATATCAACAATTTCCATTTTGAATTGAAACGCTTACATCCGAATTTGCGATTGTAGTTTTTTTACACCTGATATTATATCACATCCTTGATATTTCCACTATTTCTTTTCTTGTATCCGATTTTTTGGTATAGTATCAAGCAAGTATGGGTACATGACTACATAGAGCATTAGATAAAAAATACCTCCGCTTGATCCGCATGAAGGGAGACAACTGGCAATGGAGCATTATAAAATATATCATTCCCGTCGCGTACCCTATCGCGATTCGCAGATTATAGTGGAAGGCCCCGTGCCTCCTGAGCAATTAAAATCGTATCGGATGCATCGGGATTTGGACGCTTTCCGTCGTCCGAAGGAGCAATTTGAAGCACTGATCGAAATAGCGGAATTACCCGAAGGCCGGATTATCATTTCCCGTTTGGACGATGAAATTATCGGCTACGTCACATTCCATTATCCTGATGAAATGGAACGCTGGTCCGAAGGCAATATGGAGGACCTAGTTGAACTCGGAGCCATCGAGGTTGCTGATGATTATCGGGGACTGAGCCTAGGCAAACAAATGATTGTGCTCGCATTTGAAGGCGGACAATTGGATAATATGATCACTTTTACTACCGAATATTATTGGCATTGGGATTTGGAAAAAAGCGGATTAAACGTATGGGATTATCGTGGAATGATGGAAAAGCTGATGAAGTCCGTAGATATGGTATGGTTCGCAACGGACGACCCTGAGATCTGTTCCCATCCCGCAAACTGTTTAATGGTTAAAATCGGCAAAAACGTACCACTTTCTTCCGTTGAACAGTTCGACCGTGTTCGGTTTCGACAACGGTTCATGTATTGACCTGGTCATTGCAAATTCAACATTTCTCCGAGAGGAACGAGTCATGGGGGCGCCGCAATATATGACGAAGTCATCGTTATTTATTTATAGTGAACAAGAAACCGGTTATCGTCTGCAACAAGGACATCCATTTAATCAGGAAAGACTTCTTCCGGCCATTGATCTTCTCCGGAAGCTGGGGGCTGTTCCGGAGTCGGTCGTCCGAGCTCCGGCAATGGCATCGGAGGAGAAGCTTCTAGCGATTCATAGTGCCGATTACATCGAGGCTGTGAAAGCGCTTAGTATAGACAATCCGGAAGAACTGTGGAGAAGCCGTGCGGACAAGTATGGCTTTGACATGGAAGATACGCCCTATTTCGCTGGCATGCATGAGGTCACCTCCCTGTTAGTCGGTGGCTCCATCCGGGCTGTAGATGAGGTGATGAGCGGACAGACCGAGCACGCTACCCATCTGGGTGGTGGACTTCATCATGCACTAAGAAACAAAGCTGCAGGCTTCTGTATATACAATGACGCTTCGGTGGCCATTGAGCACGCCAGAAAACATTATGGAGCCCGTGTTCTATATATTGATACAGACGTCCATCATGGAGATGGAGTGCAATGGAGCTTCTATAGTGAACCGGATGTGTGTACATTGTCCATTCATGAAACCGGGAAGTATCTATTCCCCGGCACGGGAGCCGTCAATGAACGTGGAGAAGGAACCGCCTTCGGTACCTGTATTAATATTCCAGTCGAGCCTTATACAGAAGACGCCTCTTGGCTGGAATGCTTCGAAGAAGTACTTAACAAGGTCGCAGCTCATTTCAAGCCCGACCTAATTGTGTCTCAGCATGGGTGCGATGCCCATGCTTACGATCCTTTGTCTCATGTCCATTGCAGTATGGACATCTATTTAGCCATGCCACAGCTTATCCACCGTATTGCGCATCAGTACAGCGGTGGACGTTGGGTGGCGCTTGGCGGAGGCGGATATGACTTCTGGCGCGTCGTTCCACGCGCCTGGAGCTTGCTGTGGCTCGAGATGAGTGACAATCCTCTTATTGCTCAATTGGAGCAGAATCGAGCTCTAAAGCTGCCTACAGCCTGGCTGGAGCAGTGGCAGCCTCAAAGCCCTGTGGAGCTGCCGACAACGTGGCTTGACAACACAGATTGGACTCCCATGCCGCGGCGCCAGGAAATTACAACGAAAAATCGTCAAACCACAGAAGTCGCCATACTTTATTTGACTTGATTACTTTTATTTCATACTTTATCGAGTTAAACCATTAAACAATTAAAAAAGCCCGTAGTTCAGGAAAAGTTAAGTAAGTTCCACTTTTCCCACTGCGGGCTTTTTTATTAAAATTGTATGTTCTTTTCGATAAATGCCTTCAGCTCGCTGATTGGCATACGAGTTTGTTCCATCGTATCGCGATGGCGGACTGTAACTTGACCGTCCTGTTCCGATTCAAAATCATAAGTGATACAGAATGGCGTACCGATTTCATCGTGACGACGATATCTTTTACCGATGGAGCCTGCATCATCATAATCGACCATGAAATGTTCGGACAAATCAGCAAAAATCTTCTGAGCGCCTTCAGCCAATTTTTTGGACAATGGGAAGATCGCTGCTTTAATTGGTGCCAATGCGGGATGGAAGCGAAGTACGGTACGGCTGTCATCGCCTTCAAGCTGCTGCTCTTCATAAGCATCGATCAGGAAAGCTAACGTTACGCGGTCCGCTCCAAGCGAAGGCTCGATGCAGTAAGGCACGTAGCGCTCGTTCGCTTCTTGGTCGATATAATTGAAATCTTCGCCCGAATGCTCCATATGCTGTTTCAAGTCATAGTCGGTACGATCTGCAATACCCCACAGCTCGCCCCAGCCAAACGGGAATTTGAATTCGATATCTGTCGTAGCGTTACTGTAATGGGACAACTCATCATCGGAATGATCGCGAAGACGGATATTGGCTTCTTTCAAGTTTAGGCTTAACAGCCACTGGTAGCAGAAGCTTCTCCAATACTCAAACCACTGCATATCCTCACCTGGTTTGCAGAAAAACTCAAGCTCCATTTGCTCGAATTCACGGGTGCGGAAGGTGAAGTTACCTGGAGTAATTTCGTTACGGAAGCTTTTACCGATTTGGCCGATACCGAACGGCAGTTTTTTTCTCATGGTACGCTGAACGTTTTTAAAGTTAACGAAAATACCTTGAGCCGTTTCCGGACGCATGTATACAACGTTAGAACTTGATTCCGTTACACCTTGGAACGTTTTGAACATCAAGTTGAATTGACGAATATCGGTGTAATCGAAAGCTCCGCAATCTGGACATACGATGTGGTGCTCTTGAATCAAGCCCATCATTTGATCGAATGTCATACCGTCAACAACGATTTCAATGTCTTTTTCCGCCAGTGCGTTTTCAATGATTTTATCCGCGCGGTGACGGGATTTACATTTTTTACAATCGATCATAGGATCATTGAAATTACCAACATGACCCGAAGCTACCCATGCTTGAGGATTCATCAGAATGGCTGCATCCAAACCGACATTATAAGGGGATTGCTGGATGAACTTTTTCCACCATGCACGCTTGATATTATTTTTCAGCTCGACTCCTAGTGGACCGTAGTCCCATGTATTGGCCAAACCGCCATATATTTCAGAGCCGGGAAAAATAAATCCACGGTGCTTCGCTAACGCTACAACTTGATCCATAGTTACTGTCATTATTTGTTCTCTCCTTCTGCTTTCTGCAGTTGTTTCAGCATATGCTCTACAATACGGTAAGAATTCTCCGAAGCCTGTACCGTAAACTCGGCAAAGTTAACATGTGCGGATCCATCCGCTTTGTCGGACATGGAGCGGATAATAACGTGGGGAATCTCATTCATTACGCACACTTGAGCAACTGAAGCCCCTTCCATCTCCGTGCAAGTACCTTGAAGTTCACTGTACAGCTTGGATACGGTTTCCCTGCTTGCGATGAATTGATCGCCAGAAAGAATTCTCCCAACCTTCACACGTCCAGGAAACAGCTCCCCGCTAGCGTTAACCGCCAATTGGCGTAAAGCTTCATCCGCTGCGAACACCGATGTTTCCTCATAAGGTATCGTCCCGATAGGAAATCCAAGAGCTGTAACATCCATATCATGCTGCATAGATTCGGATGAAACTACGATATCTCCGACGTTCAATTCAGGATCGACTGCTCCGGCCACACCAGTAAAAATGATTGCGTCAACACCATATGTATCAATCAGCACCTGAGTTGTAACGGCAGCGTTAACCTTGCCAACTCCAGATTTGCAAAGCACGATCGGTTTCCCGTGGAAAAGTCCTTCTCTAAACTGCACTTTGGCTTTTTCCGTTACGTTCACCTGTTCCATATGCTGTAAAAACTGTTCAATCTCTTCTTTCATCGCGCCGATGACTCCGATTTTTCCGTAAGACAATTGATTTCCTCCTAAGAGTTTGCAAAGCAAACGATCTTCGTAAGTAATTTACGCCCTCACAAAAGAAAGAGGCTCACATTAACGATGAGCCACCGAGTTTCTATGAATGACATCATGCGGTAAAATAACCTGCATTTGCTCCGACGCGTCTTTCGTTTCTTTGTTCATCAGCTTCGTTAACAGTCTCATGGATACAGCTCCGATATCATACATTGGCATTGCCACTGTAGTTAACTGAGGACGGACCATAGAAGCCATTCGAATGTTGTCTACGCTAATAACAGACATATCTTCAGGTACCTTATATCCATTATCCTGCAGTGTATGAATCGCGCCGATAGCCATTTCGTCTGTTGCTGCGAAAATCGCTGTCGGAAGCTCACTAAGCTCCAAGAAGTGCTTGGTTACTTCAAGCCCAGATTCATAACGGTAATTTCCGATCCGAACATATTCATCACGAACAGGAATGCCCGCTTCCTCCAACGCTTTCTTATAACCCTGATAACGAGCAAATCCGTTAGCCGGATCCTGAAGCGTTCCCGAGATCATCGCAATATTACGATGGCCGTTCTCAATCAGAACCTTCACTGCATCATAAGCAGCCTTCTCATGGTCAATATCGACGGAAGCAATCGTGTTATTCTCATCGGTAGTGGCACACAGCACGATAGGTACTGCAGACGTTTTGAAGGCTTGAATGTGCTCTTCTGTCACGACACCGCCCATAAATAACAGCCCGTCCACTTGTTTTTCCAACAAAGTGTTGATAACGCGAATTTCTTTCTCTTTCTTCTTATCCGCATTACACAAAATAATATTGTAGTGGTACATATTCGCGATATCTTCAATCCCTCTGGCAACTTCAGAGAAAATCGAGTTCGATATATCTGGAATAACTACACCGACTGTAGTCGTCTTCTTACTTGCCAATCCTCTTGCAACGGCATTTGGTCTATAACCCAAACGCTCAATGGCCTCAAAGACTTTCTTACGAGTTTGCGGCTTCACGTTGGGATTATTGTTGACAACCCTCGAAACGGTTGCCATGGAAACGCCTGCTTCTCTGGCTACATCATAAATGGTTACAGTCACGGTCATTCTCTCCATTATAGTAAAATGTATAATGCTGCGATCGTATACTATTAAGCCCTATCATACGACAAAATCAGGTTTAACGCAATAAATACGGGACCTTCTTACTTGTATAGTATCAAATAATGCAAAAAAAGCCAACTGCGGCGCAGTTGGCAATCAAATAAACCTCATTTTTTGTATTTAAAAATGAGCGTAGTTCGAGTTTTTTCATGCAAAAACCTTCGTCAAAATATCGACATACCTTGTTTCTAAGCCACTATATGCTGCTAAGCAATATCGTTCACGGACATCGAATGGTTCGCAATCTGACCCAAACGCTTACGAATGTCGTCCAACCAATGGTCATCTTTTAACGATTGTGCCAGCAGCAAAAGATCAAGTAACTCATTGATCCGGTCTTCTACGATTTTCTCGACTGGATCAGCCGCGTATTGTTTATCTGTCACCATCTTCATAAGGTGCGCAATCTCGCTGATGTCGTTAAAATACAGTTGCTGCTTCTCAGGCAAATTTCCCAGGCTTCCAATAATTCCGGTAAGCTCAGGCTTGACTTGAGCAACGACTTCACTTCTTTGACAGGTTTCACAAGAATAAACAGGAACATTCTCTATCTCTACTTTGTTCTGATAAATGACAGTCCGCAGTTTTATGCCCATCGCGCTGCCACACTTGCACTGCTTCTGCAACTCATACCACTCCTTTGTTCCAACAACCAAATCATTGAGCGCGGCAGTTTAATTAATCCCTCATTGAATCAACCGATGCATGATCTGTTCCTCGTCCCCAAAGCAAGTCATTCACCCCTTACATTGGTTCATGCAGGGGTAGTACGTGAATTAAGCTTTTGGATTATTGGGATCAATAAACCTACTCTTCTATGATACAAATATTCTACTTCCGCATTTAAACTCCTTCTGATGACCCTCTAGTAATATTAACCACAAAAAGACCGCTATCTCAGATAAGATAACGGTCCTGTTACGATGAAACCTATTCATTTCAAATGGAATCCTTAGTCGACTATCCTCTGATTCCAGCCCTAATATGACTTGATTAGAATGTCTTATTTACGAGTATAGTCAGCTAACACTCTAACGAATTCTTTAGTAAATGCAGGTAAATCTGGAGGTCTTCTGCCTGAAACGATGTTCCGGTCCACAACCACTTCTTTATCCACCCAAATAGCTCCTGCATTTTCCAGATCATCTTTAATTCCCGGCGTAGATGTCATCGTGTAACCAGCGCATATTTTCGCAGAAGCTAATACCCAACCGGCATGGCATATATGTGCAATGGGCTTCTCAGTCTCATGGAATTCCTTGGTCAGACGAAGCACGTCAGCATAGCGGCGCAGCTTGTCAGGAGCCCAACCGCCTGGAACATAAAGACCAATATAATCTTCGCTCACAACATCCTCAAAAGCATACTCCGTAGTTAAAGGCACTCCATACTTCCCGTGATACACCGTGCCGGCTTTTGGACCGACCAAATGAACTTCAGCACCTGCTTCCTTCAAACGAAGAACAGGGTACCACATCTCCAGATCTTCGAATTCTTCATCAACGAATGCCAATACTTTATACCCTTTTAATTCCATAGAACGTCTCCACCTTCCCACCATATGGTACTCTATCTATTTCGCGACTACATCCTGCCGAAGATTAGAATTTAAAACTTCCAAAATGGATTTGCTGTTTTTGCATCGCAATAATTGATCCCAGATTACAGCCCCTTCACTATGATGACTTTGAAGCAAGCTGTTTTTTACAGGCAATATCGATTGTACGGACATGCTAAGCTCTTGAATGCCCAGTCCCAGCCATATAGGCAAGGCGCGAATGTCACCCGCCATTTCACCGCATACGCTCACGTGAACGCCGGAGTCTTTTGCGGCTTCTACGGTCCTTTTTAGCATCCGTAGTACGGCAGGGTGGAATGGATCATATAAATGAGCAACTGTTTCATTCATACGGTCTACGGCAAGCACATACTGCACCAAATCATTGGTACCAATACTAAAAAAGTCGACGTGATCTCCCAGGATGTCAGCAATCACCACTGCAGCAGGCACTTCAATCATAATGCCTACCTCGATGTTCTTATTAAAAGGTAGTCCTTCCTCACGCAGCTCTTCCTTTGCAGCCTCTAGAACTTCATTAGCTTTCAGAAGCTCTTCGAGGGAAGAAATCATTGGATACAATATTTTGATATTACCATAATGGCTGGCTCTTAGAATGGCGCGTAGTTGAGTCTGGAACAGATCAATTCGGTCCAGTGATATGCGGATCGCTCGATATCCTAGCGACGGATTATCCTCTTCAGGCAGCTCGATGTAGTCGAGACTTTTGTCGCCGCCAATATCCAACGTCCGAATAACAACTCGCCTTCCGCCAAGCTTCTCAGCTACCTGCTTGTATACCTCGAACTGCTCTTCCTCTAAAGGAAGGCTGTCTCTGTCCATATACAGAAACTCGGTTCGGAACAATCCGACTCCCGAGGCACCATTATTCAATACTTGATCAAGCTCCTTCACGGAGCTGATGTTAGCTGCCAATTGAAACGAGACTCCGTCCGCGGTTTGAGCAGGAAGATGAGCCAATGTTTGCAGCTTATCCTTCCTTACCTGCAAGATGGCTTTTCGGGTCTTATATTCCTCAACAAGCTCGTCCGAAGGATTGATGTAGACACAGCCTTCATCGCCATCAATAATAAGGTAATCCCCATTTTGAATAGGGGTACTGAGCTTGCCTTCAAGCCCAAGTACATAAGGAACACCCATTGCCCGTGCCATAATGGCTACATGGGATGTCTTTCCTCCCAGCATAGTAACCAGACCTAACGCCAGGTTCGTGTCCAGATGGACCATTTGCGAAGGAGAGAGCTCTTTGGCAACGACAAGATACGGTTGATCCTTCGGGGGGAGTGTCTCCTCTAAGGCACCTAACAGATGCTTTAGAAGTCGATTACCGACATCCTTAATGTCAAGTGCTCTCTCCTTCATATATTGATCGTCCAGCAAATCAAACATATTGACAAATTTCTCAATCGCTTCTTTAACTGCAACCTCCGCAGCCTTGTACTGCTTCTGCATAATCCCCTGAACCTCGTTCATAAAAATAGGATCCTCCAGAATTGCCAAATGCGCGTCGAATATAGAGGTTTGTTCCTCCCCTAGAACGGATACGAATTCTTGTTTAATGGTTTCTATCTCGTCCTTGGAAGAACGAATTCCGTCGTAGAGCCGCTCGAATTCAAAAGCTAAATCGGTGACATCGATCAGCTTATCCGGGAAGTCCCATTCCCAGGTCGGAATGACGAAAGCTTTCCCCATCGCTATTCCTGATGAAGCTCCGATCCCTTTAGCCAAAAGTGTTCCCTCCCCCTGTAGCATCCTTCAACACAACCGACATCACTGATGCCTGACCTTTTTTGACTGTTTTAAAAGGCGCAAAGCTCCAAGATTTCACTTTATCCACATTCGTAATGATCATCGGCGTCGCCAGCGATTTGCAGTTTTGCTTCACTTTATGCAGATTAAAGCGGATTAACAGCTGTCCCGCTTCCACATAGTCGCCTTCTTTGATATGAGCCGTAAACCATTTGCCCTGTAGCTGTGAAGTGTCTATTCCAATATGGAGCAATACCTCAAGTCCCTCATCCGTTTGGATACCAACCGCATGGAGAGATGGATACAAAATAATAATTTTACCGGCTACCGGTGCAACAAGCTCTCCTTTATCCGGCATGAAAGCAACTCCGTTGCCTACCAGCTTGCCCGCGAATATTTGATCCGGCACCTCTTCCAAAGGCATCATCCGTCCTTGCATCGGGGCACTGAACAAGACTCTTTGGATATCTTTCATCAAAACTTTCTTGATCTCTTCTCGGATTAGCTCCGAATAGGTCCCGAAAACGACCTGGACATTGCCTCCGCCTAAACGAATAACGCCCGCAGCCCCCAAATGTTTGAGTGCCGCCGTATCCATCAGCTTATCATTGTTTAATGTGAGCCTAAGTCTAGTTATGCAAGCTTCAATTTTTTTAATATTGTTCTTACCGCCAAGCGCCTGCAATATTAACGGAGAACGGTAAGGAATATCGCCTGCCCACTCTTCCAACTGCGAGCCTTCCTCCCTGCCCGGGGTAGGTATCCGGAACTTGCGAATGGCCCACCGGAACAAAAAGTAATAGACGAAAAAGTAAGCAAGTCCGATAGGGATCAGCATCCAGCCATTATGAGACAAATGATAATTGATTATAAAGTCAATTGCTCCGGCCGAATAAGAGAATCCGTGATGGATATCTAAATAATATGCAATCCACATAGAAAGACCTGACAATATCGCGTGAACAATAAACAAATAAGGAGCAACAAACAAGAATGCAAACTCTATCGGTTCGGTTACTCCTGTTAAAAAAGAAGCAAGTGCCGCCGTTAGAAAGGTGATGCGGATTTTCGGTTTTAAATCTTCCCTTGCCTCATGAATAATCGCCATAGCAATAGCAGGCAGAGCAAACATCATGATCGGATACAATCCGGCCATGTAGATACCTGCCTTCGGGTCTCCTGCAAAAAAACGCGGCAAATCGCCGAATATCATTTCTCCACTTGGCTTTTCATACGCTCCCAGTTGAAACCAAAACAAATTGTTGAATACATGATGCAACCCTGACGGCACCAGAAGTCGATGGATGACTCCATACACGAATGTACCGAAGCCTCCTAGACCTAAGATCGCCGTAGATAACGTTTGCATAAAATATTCCAAATAGGGACCGATCTGAATAACAATCAGAGTGAGCACCAGAATGGAAAAGCCCATTAAAAGCGGAACCATTCGAGGCCCGCCAAAAAACTGGATGTATTCCGGCAGCTGGATGTGTTTCACACGATGATATATGATAGCCGCGATGAGACCGATTAATATACCGCCAGGAATGCCTAAATGAAACTCATCCCCTAAATAATGACGGATAGCCTGGTTAAACATAATTTGACCAATTAATGCCGACATTCCGGCAATTCCTGCGCCTTCCGTTAAACCAAGGGCAACGCCGACCGCGAATATCACAGGCAAGTACGTAAATATGGTATTGCCAAAAAACAGCATAATTTCCCCAACACGGGACATATGTACGTCTTGCCATGGCAGCGTCCCGAGACGCAGTAAAATAGCTGCAACAGGGATCGTAATCGTCGAAAGCATTAAGGACCGACCTAACTGCTGCAAATTACCCATCCAGTTCAAACCAACCGCTCCCTCCTTTCTTACTCGATGGTAAGGCCAATGTGCCAATTTGTCAAACAACCCCAAACCAATTTGTTCGGGGCTGTTTGTCATCTTATGAGAAAGTCGGGAATTGTGAGGAATAGCCGCTAAATTGCTGCTTCGCTTGTGTAATTTCTTGTTTATCGGCCGCTTTCATCTTATACCAGCCTTTTTCGAACATAAGATTAAATAACTGCCATTGTGATTCATGCTGTGTATTTAGAATGGAGGAAATGGTTTTACGAAGCTCCGGGTTTTGAACTTCGTTCAGTCCGGTATTGAAGCCTGTTGTCATATATTTTTCCAACATCAGAATGTCGTTGATATGATCTCTGTCATTCATTTGCGGTCCTTTTACCTTTGGAAGCTCTCCTGTTTGAGGCTTTGCAATTTCCATCGTCGGCATGGTTATGCTCCTCCTTCTTATTTCAAATGATTAAGAATACTGTTGTATTGATCGAGATGGGCTTGCCCCGTCTGCTCAATCATTTGTTTAATCTGCGGATCCTGGCACATGTCTGCCGTTTCTTTACACTTTTTCATAGCAAGCAGTTCCCAGGATAGAAAATCTTTAATATAGCTGAACTCTTTTTCTGATAATTGGGAACGGTCCGCAGTCATGTTTTGTTGATTGTTCATTCTTTCATCCTCCTGACTCATTAATGGTTAGGATAAAGAGAGCGGGCCCCTAAGCCCGCTCCGCTGCTAAACTGTTAGAACTGAGATCTGTTCATTCCAAATGAAGACATTCCATATTGTTGAGCCGGCTGGTTAGAGTCGGATCTCAGGTAAGCATCATGACCTTGTTGGTTACCACGGTAGTTGGCCGTGTGATAAGATTGTTGGGATTGGGCTTGTCCAAATTGCTGCGAATTGCCCATTCCGGAATTATAGGAATTCCCAGATCCCATAGCATACTGGTTTTGAGCAGGCTGATTGGAATCGGAACGCAAGTATGCGTCATGACCTTGTTCGTTACCACGGTAGTTGGCCGTGTGGAACGATTCAGGGTTTTGTTGTTGATTATATTGTTGATTTGAATACGATGCATTAAATTGGTTATTGTATGCAGGTGCTTGGCTGATATAACTTGTCGTGTATTGCTGCGCCGGTTGGCTGGAGTCAGAACGCAGATAAGCATCGTGCCCTTGTTGATTACCACGGTAGCTCGCTGTGTGATAGGATTGCGAGAAGTTGGAGTATTGGTTCGAGCCTTGATTCTGTTGGTTGCCCATGTTGGAGTTATTGGATTGATTGTATTGGGATTGAACCATACCTACCGGTTGGTATCTATTTTCCAATCCGCGATACTGGGAGGTCACGTTCCCGGAACTCATTTGTGGTTGAAAGCTATTTTGTTGAAAGTTTTGATTCATAACAAAAATCCTCCTTAGGAAGTTTAAAAGTCTTCCGGGATCGGTTACTCAACCGTTGCTCTTCCAGAAGCCTTTCTTATTGTCTCTAAGGAGGTTTTATTTTATTTATGGTAGCTATTGGTTTTGAAAGCTATTTTTTTCTAAGATTGAAGCACAATCTGCTTTAATCTTGCAGTTGCATCCTCTGGCTTTGAATTCTTGGTAATGGCAGATACGACTGCGACACCATGGGCTCCGGCCTGTATAACAGAAGCCGCATTATTGTCTTGTATACCGCCAATGCCGACCATAGGTACAGGCCATCGATTGGCAATCTCCCGAATTAAGGTCGTTCCAATGGCATCTCCTGCATCCTGCTTGGTAGAGGTAGCGTAAACTGGGCCAATGCCTAAATAATCTGGACTTTGAGACATTGCCCATTCTGCTTCTTCCATACTGCCAGCAGATATCCCAATAATTTTATTGTCGCCTAACAATTTTCTTACTTCTTGGCCAGGAATGTCATCTTGCCCTACATGCACTCCGTCTGCATCAAGCAAGATAGCTACATCGACCCGGTCATTGACAAGAAATGGAACGCCATATTGACGGCACAAATCACGCAGCAAAACTCCTTGCTCCAGAACCTGCTTCAACGGTGCCTTCTTTTCTCTCAGCTGAAAGATGGTAACGCCGCCTTCCAGAGCTTCTCTAGCAATATCCAGCGCAGTTCGATTTCCGTAATTATCCAGCCCCATTACCAAATAGACAGGTAAATGGTTCACTATACTTTCACGATACAACTTATTTCCCTCCAGGCAGCAAAATGGAGTCCTCCACCTTAATACAGCGGTCCATGATGACTTCTAGTCCCCCAGCGCGGGCTATGTCAGCGGCTTCTTCATTAAAAATTCCTTGTTGAAGCCAGAACACCTTTGCATGAATTTTGACAGCTTCTTCAGCGACAGGAGTTACCGTTTCACTGCGGCGGAACACATTTACGATATCTACCGGCTCAGGAATGTCAGATAGCGAAGCGTAACAGGTCTCTCCCAATATTTCAGTCGCATTCGGATTAACAGGGATAATGCGGTAGCCTTTCTTTTGCATTGCTTCCGCCACCATATACGAGACGCGATCCGGTTTATCAGATAACCCAACGACAGCTACATTGCGTGCAGCGACCAAAATTTCCTTGATATGATCACGGGATGGATTCTCAAAAGCCATTACCATTCATCTCCTCTATTATTTGGTATAGGATAGGGCTTGACTTCCCATAGCTTCCCAAGTTTGCAGAAACTGAGTTTTATCTATTCTCACTTTGCTCTTCCCATTATAGGGATCATTGACATATACGTTCTCTTCATCGAAGCCGACAAGTAAGACTGCGTGCTCCATAAACGTCGTTTGAATAGGTCCGATCGGCGTATCCCAGACAACCCATTTATCAGGTACTTGATAATTAATAGTAGTCCATACGACAGAAGGAATTCCATCACGGAGCTGATCCTCCAGTTGTTCAAAAGGCAGCCGTGTAAAATCTTTCGCTGTAGGAATATACTTCTTCTGCAGCTCAAGTAAAGCTCCATGATAAATCCCGAAGCCTTTGGAGGCTCCCGTAATATCACCGACAAAACCTGTATTCGGATTCCCCCAATAAGCTATAGAGCCATCTCCATTGCGTTTTAATGGGGTAGGATCCTTCTTCAGTTCAGGTACAAGCTCCATCTTACTTTTATCAACGCCGAAATATTGAATCAGCATGGTCAGGCTTGTCAGCTCACAGCCCGAAGGTAATTCAGGATACTGCCTGATTGCAGGGGCATCCAGCATGACTGAAGCCGCTCGCGGTACCTCCGCTACAGGAGCAGGAGCTAGATTTACTGCTGCAGCGGTCTCAGCGTAAGCCACCGAAGACTCGTCTGCATACCAGGCCTGTCCCGTTAGTTTGGCGTAAATAAGTATACATAATACTCCACTGACAAACATCAGCCCTATAATCGTAAAAAAACCGAGTGAAACCTGGATTCCCTTCCAAAGCACCTTCATTATGACTCAACCCGCTTGTTTTTAATAGATAATAGGAACACTGTCCGTCAATTGTTTATTACTTTTTTAACTCAAAAAAAGTGGAACTACTCTTGAACCAGCTCGATATTGGCACCTAGAGAAAGTAAATGCTCAAAATAATGAGGATACGATTTGGCAACATGGTGCGCATCGTTAATAATAAGACCTTTCTCTGAACGTAAACCTACAACAGTCAAAGCCATAATGACGCGATGATCATAATGCGCATTGATTTCTACCCCGCCGGTTACTCCTTGTGGACGACCATGAATAATAATTTCACTTTGTTTTTCTTCTACTTCCGCACCCGCCTTACGAAGCTCGTTAAGGAAATCCGTAATACGGTCGCATTCTTTATACCTTAAGTTTTCAACATTGTAGAACCGGGACGTCCCTTCAGCAAAGACAGCTGCAGCAACCATGGCAAGTACGGCATCCGTAAAGTGATCTCCGTCAAATTCTCCTGCTTGAAGCTGCTGATTCCCTTTAACATGTACAACTCCATTTTCATGGGTTAAATTTACACCCATTGCACGGAGAACGTCGACAACCGCCTTTTCTCCTTGCTTGCTTTGCTCTTCCAAACGTAGAACTTTAACATCAGAATTCGTAACAGCGGCTGCGGCCAAAATAGCTGCGGAGCCTGGGTAGTCGCCTTGGACGACATATTTTTGAGGCTGATACTGTTGACGTCCAGGAATTTTATAATGCATCAAATCTTCGGAAGCCTCGATATGGATGCCTGCTTGGGCAATAACTTCTAAGGTTTGACCGACAATAACTTTAGATTTCAAATCATGGAGTACTTCGATCTCACTGTCTTCATCCAGCAAAGGAGTCATGAACAGCAGTGAGCTTAAAAATTGAGAACTCACGTTACCTGAAACTTTAATTTTTCCGCCGTGCGGCTTACCGCCACGAATAGTTATCGGAAGCTTGCCTTCACGATGATCAACCTCTACTCCCATTTGTTGAAGAGCATCGATCAAGTCGTTATGCGGCCTTTTCCCTAAGGAATCCGGGTACTTATTAATAAAAGTCAGCTCCGGACAAAATGCAGCAATAGACATTAAGAAGCGGAGTACTGCTCCTGCGTTGCCAACGTTCAGTTCTTGTACATGTTTAGGGTTCTTTCCAAAACCCCGGATCGTCATTTTCTCTTCGTCTTCTTCAACAACCGCTCCCAAATCGCGGATACAGCGGCGCATAGCATCACTGTCTTCGCTGTGAGCAGGATAATATACCGTGCTTGTCCCATCTGCCAATGCTCCTATCAGCAGGTAACGGGTCGTGTAGTTTTTGGAGGACAACGCATTAATTGTTCCCTCTAAATGATTTGTCGGTTTTACGATGGCTTTCATGAATATGTATCTCTCCTGTTCCGCATAAAAAGTTACGAAATCATTAGGCAATTTCAGATTATTGCCAGTTTACCATACCCTATGAGGGTTGGAAACCGGAAGTTTGACACCTGTACGGTTTTCTCTATATCATGTGATAGATGAGTATACACCAATTTCAATAACCTACTGGAGGTTTATTTATTATGCAAACTATTACTCCCCAAGAACTGAAATCCCGTCTAGATAAGGGGGAAAAGCTCGACATTATCGACGTTCGCGAGGCCGAAGAAGTAGCTCTGGGCATGATCCCAGGTGCCGTTCATATCCCTCTAATGCAAATCCCTGAACGACTGGCCGACATCCCTCAAGACCGGGAAACAATTCTCGTTTGCCGCAGCGGCAATCGCAGTGGTAGAGCGTATGATTTTCTTAGCGCTCAAGGTTTTACCAAATTGAAAAATATGAGCGGCGGCATGCTCGAGTGGGAGCAGCTTTAAAGGTTCATTTCCGCTAAGATGACTTCTACGATTTCCTGAACTGTCAATATGCTTGTATCGATCTTCTGGTCAGCAAAGTCATATGCATGCTTGCGCACTTCCAGCAACGTATGCACTCTCTCGGCAACATCCCCCTGCACCAAAGGACGGTTTTGATCCTGACTGACACGTTCAATGATCGTTTGCGCATCTGCGGTTAATGCAACTACATAGCCCTTCTCCTTCATCACCGTGCGGTTTTGCTCTGCCAAAAC
Organism: Paenibacillus sp. RC67; assembly: GCF_030020805.1. Taxonomy (GTDB): domain Bacteria; phylum Bacillota; class Bacilli; order Paenibacillales; family NBRC-103111; genus Paenibacillus_S. The sequence continues at coordinate 2,710,312 of NZ_CP125098.1, read as the reverse complement.
CGCCCCACCTCCGGTGGCTACGATACATCTTCCCTCTTTCAAGGATGCTTGGATGACCTTGCTTTCAACTTGTCTAAATGCCGGCTCCCCAAGCTCTGCAAACATATTGCTTATAGTCATCCCCTGTTGTTCCTCAATCACATCATCCGTATTGACGAAACGCCACCCTAATCGAGCAGCCAGTGCATGTCCTACCGTGGATTTTCCGGTACCCATAAATCCTATTAATACGATATTGGTTTTTTCCAAGTTTCACACCTCTTGACAGCTTCTGCCTAACCCTACAATCATATCATACGTTCAACTTGATGAATAGAAATAGCAATAAATTCATATGATGGAATGTGAATAGATTCCAGTCTTTTCTGCTAAGATGATACTATGAAACCTATATCAAGGAGAGATGATTTGTTGATACATTCAGCCATGTCTCAGTCGCAGAGTCCTATTCCTAATGCTGCACAGCGGAAGCTGGAGCAAATATTGAATCCTGCGCACCCCTTATGCAGAGATGACGTCGTCTGGATTTTGGAATACATTAAAAAAAAGGTGGCTGAAGAAGATCCGGAATTACTGGACCTTTCTCAACCACGCTTGTTACAAAACTTTCGGTATTTTGCGGAAATCGCTTTGATGCTTATCCAGCGCCGCAACGGATTCGATCAGGAGGCGGACCGTCTGAAGCATTGGATCTATGAGGCCTCCTACGGTCTTCATCCTATCAAACCAAACGGGCGGGTTAAAAAGGATTAGTTTTCCATCCAGTTGAAGTGGAAACTTCCTTCTTTATCCAAGCGTTTGAATGTGTGAGCTCCAAAGTAATCTCTTTGCGCCTGCAGCAGGTTAGCTGGCAAACGCTCTGTGCGGTAACTGTCATAGTAAGCCAATGCGGATGCAAAGGCAGGAACAGGAATACCACGAGTTACAGCAGTTGCTACAACGGTTCTCCAAGCATCTTGATAGTTGCCTACAACGCCTTGGAAGTACTCGTCGAGGAGCAAGTTATTCAATTCCGGGTTGCGATCGTATGCATCTTTAATATTTTGCAGGAAACGAGCGCGGATAATGCAACCGCCACGGAAAATCATTGCGATGCTGCCGTAATCCAATCCCCAGTTATACTCTTCGGAAGCGGCTCTCATTTGAGCGAAACCTTGAGCATAGGAGCAAATTTTGCTAGCGTAAAGCGCTTTGCGAACAGCTTCGATAAACTGCTTGCGGTCTCCTTCGAAAGCAGGCGTTTGCGGGCCGCTCAATACTTTGCTTGCAGCAACGCGCTCTTCTTTCATAGCGGAAAGGAAGCGAGAAAATACGGATTCCGTAATGATCGACAATGGTACTCCAAGATCCAGGAGCTTTGGCTTGTCCATTTACCTGTACCTTTTTGGCCTGCGGAATCAAGGATTACGTCTACCATGGCTTTACCGGTTTCTGGATCTTTCTTCGTGAAAATATCGGTAGTGATCTCGATCAGGTAGCTATCAAGCTCTCCTTTATTCCACTCAGCAAAAATCTCATGAAGCTCTTCTGTGCTGACATTCAATACATCTTTCAACAGCTGGTAAGCTTCGCAAATTAGCTGCATGTCGCCGTACTCGATACCGTTATGAACCATTTTAACGTAATGTCCTGCGCCGTCTGGTCCGATGTATGTGCAGCAAGGATCGCCGTTTACTTTTGCAGAGATAGCTGTCAAAATTGGCTCAACCAATTCGTAAGCGTCTTTTTGACCGCCTGGCATAATGGAAGGACCTTTCAATGCGCCCTCTTCACCGCCAGAAACGCCTGTACCGATAAAGCGCAAGCCGTGAGCGGACAAGTCTCTGTTTCTGCGTTGAGTGTCAGGGAAGTAAGCATTACCGCCATCAATAATGATGTCGCCTTCTTCCAGGTGAGGGATCAAGGAGTCGATAGTAGCATCCGTTCCTGCTCCAGCTTGAACCATAATCAATACTTTACGTGGTTTTTCAAGAGAAGCTACGAATTCCTCAATGCTGTATGTACCTACCAGGTTCTTGCCTTTTGCTTCCTCGATCAAAGCATCTGTTTTTTCACGGGAACGGTTGAATACCGATACAGTGAAGCCTCTGCTCTCAATATTTAATGCCAGGTTTTTACCCATGACTGCTAATCCGATAACGCCTACTTGTTGTTTAGACATATGGTTTCTCTTCCTTCCTTGTCATTGTATTGGTGATTTAACATTTTTTTGAACATATCGCAAAACCGGTCGTGAGCAGCATCACTACCTTATTTCATCGGCAGCTTTTGATGCTGCTTACTTGAAGACCTGTTCTACACGAAGTTCAACCGTCTATTAAATCGTCATAGATCCATAACCGCCGTCTACGCGAAGCAGCGAGCCGGTTACAAAGCTGGACGCCTTGTCAGAAGCGAGGTAAACAGCAGCACCTTGAAGCTCTTCCGCTTCACCGAAACGATTCATTGGAGTGTGACGCAAAATCGATTCCGTACGCTCAGGAGACAAGATTTTACGATTTTGTTCTGCCGGGAAAAAGCCCGGAATGATGGCATTAACGCGAACGCGAGCCGGTGCAAATTCACGTGCCAAGAACTTAGTCACGTTGTTCACAGCCGCTTTGGATGCCGAATAAGTGAATACGCGGGACAATGGTGGCTCGGAAGATACGGACGAAATGTTGATGATGCTGCCGCCTTCGCCGTTGTCCACCATATGTTTCCCAAACACTTGGCAAGCTAACACAACGCTTTTGAGGTTAACTTCCATAATGGAGTCCCACTCTTCCATCTTCAGTTCGAAGAATGGCGTTGCGCTGTTCATGCCAGGGCAGTTCATCAATACGTCGCAGCGGCCTGTCCAAGCCAGTACATCTGCAAGAACTTGTTGAAGATCTTCGACTTTAGTCGCATCGGCTGTGAAGCATTTTGCTCTGCCGCCTGCTTCTTCAATTTTTTTCGCAACCGCTTCGGATTTCTCCGCGTTACGGCCAACGACAGCCACATCGGCGCCATGTCCGCCTAATGCTACGGACATAGCTCCCCCAAGAGTACTGTTACCTCCGATAATTACTGCTGTTTTTCCTGTCAAATCGAACAAATTCATGATGATCCTCCTCATGTATAGGTGTTGCATATGAACCGTCTGTTGGAGTGGTACTACTTCGTATGCTGTTGCTGATATGCAGCTATAGCATCGAATTCATCCTTCAACTGATGGTACACACGATTATAAATATTTGTCAACTGTTGATACAGCTGATGGTTCCCGGAATCCGGTTGATGACGATGATGAACCTGCATCCAGTTATGCACGGAAGAGAAGTCTTTGATCTCCCCCATAGCCAACATACCGAGCTGTGCTGCACCTAAACCTGAGCTTTCGATCGAGTTCGGAACAGCAACAGAGCTGCCTGTTACGTCAGCCATGCATTGCAGCCAGAAGCTGGAGCGTGCAAAACCGCCGGATGCGCGAATTTCCTTAGTTGGCCCGGAAAGCTCTTCCAAAGCGCTCAGAACGGAGTTGATACGATAGACAACCCCTTCTAGCACGGAACGAATCATATGTTTTTTCTGATGGTACAGAGATAAACCAAAGAATACGCCTCGCGCATTAGCATTCCAATAAGGCGCACGTTCCCCTGTCAGAAGTGGAAGGAAAATAAGACCATCAGACCCTGCTGCTACTTCCTCAGCCAGAGTAGTTAAATAATCATATGGATCCATTCCTCTGCGACGCCCTTCTTCGGCCTCTGCAGTAGCCAGCTGATCTCTTACCCAGCGGAACATTATACCACCGTTGTTGATTGCGCCTCCTACAACCCAGAAATCCTCTTTCAGAGCGTAGCAGAACAGTCTTCCTTTGGGGTCTGTTACCGGCTCGCGAACAACGCCACGCACTGCACCGGAAGTCCCGATTGTAACCGCGTATATTCCTTCTTCAAATGCACCTACACCAAGGTTAGCCAATACTCCGTCGGAAGCGCCTACTACAAAAGGAGTATCCGCAGGAAGGCCCATCGCTTGAGCATACTGCTCCTTCATTCCAGAGACACGGTGCACTGTCGACACAGGCTCAGAGAGCTGTTCTTCTCTTACACCGCATGCTTTAAGAGCCAGCTCGTCCCACTTCAAATTGCGAAGGTTGAATAGTCCAGTAGCGCTTGCGATAGAATAGTCGACGATAAATTGGCCGAACAGCTTGGCAAAAACATATTCCTTAATTCCGATAAATTTATGAGCATTCTCAAACACATCCGGACGATTGTCGCGCAGCCACATAAGCTTCAGAAGCGGCGACATCGGATGAAGCGGTGTGCCTGTATTCAAATAAATTTGGTGACCGTTCAGCTCTTCCTTCAAAGGCTTAACATAGCCGACACTGCGGTTATCCGCAAATGTGATCGATTGCGTCAACAAATTAAGATCACGGTCGACAGCTATTAAGCTGTGCATCGCAGAGCTAAAAGAAACGCACAGGACTTGACTTGGTAAGATTCTAGCTTTTGCAATAACGGCTTGAATGCCGGTTACAAGTGCATGAAAGATTTCCTCTGGGTTCTGTTCAGCCATATCCGGTCTAGGCGTATTCAGAGGGTATTCGATAGAATTCGAAGCTAGAACGCGGCCGTCCCGGTCAATAACCAGTGTTTTGGCACTGGTCGTCCCGAGATCGGCAGCGATGATGTATGGCTTTGAAATCAAACTCATTTCGCTAAATTCCCTTCGCTGTCAAATTGCAAATCATAAGGCTCCGTCAAAATTTCAATGTCCGGATGCAGCTTGGCTTCTTCAAGCAAGTTAACCGAAATTTCAATCTCGCCCAAATGCAAAGTATCCTGGATGCGCACCAGCTTACATTTCGTGTAATCCAAAATGTTGCAGGTCTTAACGCCAGCTTTAATAGCATAAAAATCGTTATCGAGTGTCGTCGAAATTTTGGTAGGAGCACACACGGTCGAAGTCAAGCCATTGACAAATGTAGCTGCTCTGTCCATTTGGTCAACCAAACGTTGAGTTGTAAAATCTGCTGTACCTACGCCGTTCGCATTCCCTTTGGTCTCCGGAGTCAGATCGAGAACGATCATCTTGGAAACGTCTGGTCCACCATGAGCGTATGGAGTTGGGTAACGGCCCGTTACGTTCGGATCCATGCCGTCGCCGCTGATGTTCTTACCGATATAGTCAATGACGAGAACGTCAATTTGGTCAAACAAAATTTTTGGAAGGCGCGCCTTGGCTTCTTCCAACAGCTGCATTTCACGTTCTTCGATTTGTGCAGCAGGAAGCACCTCGATGCGGCAAGTTTGGTCATAGGCGTTCTCAACCAATGCCACACCAAAAATAATAGGCAGCTTTTCAATCATGATGTTAGCCATGGCTGGAACGTTTTCCGCCATATATTTAAATCCTAATTGGTGGCAGGCTTCCGCCCCTTTTTGTTTACCCAGACCGATGGAGATCATTTTCATAATCCCGCTTTCAATGCGGCCTCGGAATGCAGTATGAGGTTTAACACGGTTAATGACTACGATAGCATCCGCAGTGGAAGCGATCTTGTCTACGTAGACAGGCAACCCGTTAGGAAGCTCATCGATTTTGACAACTTCCATAGAAGAACGGATAGGCGCTCCCATTGCTTCTTCGGTAACTCCAAGATGGTGCAGAACGTCCTTCTGGCCATCCGCCGTTGCACCGCCATGGCTGCCCATGCAAGGTACGATAAACGGCTCGCCGCCTGCTTGCTTGATGGCATCAATCGTAATTTTCGTAAATAAAGCAATGTTAGCAACGCCGCGGCTTCCTACGGCTACCGCAACTTGTTGTCCTGGTTTAATTTGATCTACTGTACCTGGCTTTTTCAGCTCCTGCTCCAGCACTTCCGACAAGTTATCGATTGTTGTGTCATCAAACTTTTGACGAATACGCACCATTTGCGGAATGGGAATGTCTTCAAGAACCTGTCTTAAAATACTCATACTTCTAAACGCCTCCTGCAATTGTTTTAACGGAATCTCGGATAATGAGCTCCGTTCGAATGAAGATGGTCTCTTTCTCCACCTGTTTGTTTTCTATAAAAGTGAGCAGCTTTGCCGCGCCTTCCCGGCTAATTTCCTCAATCGGCCTCCGAACGGTTGTTAGCGCCGGAGTCACGAACGCGGAAAAAAGCTGATCGTCGAAGCCTACGACGGAAATATCACCAGGAACGGACAATTGCTTCTCATTTATCGCTTTAATAGCACCTAACGCCATCTCGTCATTACAGCAAAAAACAGCCGTAGGCCTAAGATCCAGTGTCAACAGCCGCGCCATGGCGGCATATCCGCTCTCAACGTCGTAGTTTCCATGTACCCTATACTCTTCCCTTACGGTTACGTTATATTGATTCATCGCTTCCATATAACCTTCTCGCCGCGCTTGCGTCGATTTGAAGTTCTCTTTCCCTTCAATGATCGCAATATCTCGGTGGCCTTGATTAATCAAATATTCAACAACGAGAAAGGCGCCTCGCAAGTCGTCGGGGATAAGATTCATCACAGGGATGGCATCGATCTGACGATTTAATACGACCAGTGGAATATCCCGTTCCGTCACATATTCGATAAAAGGCTGGTCGGACGAGCTTTGGCTCATAACCATAATGCCGTCAAAGCTCTTACGGTTAATTTTATGAAAGCTTTTATAGTCGTCAATGCCTCGTACAATCAAGTTGTATTGATCCTGTATGACGTCATTGACCCCTTTAACCGCTTCGTACAAGAACCCGGCTGACGTACCAGTATGGAGAGTTGAAAAAAACAATCCCAAGTTGTATGATCGATCAAGGACCAGACTCTTGGCGCTGTAGTTTGGGGTGTAATTCAAGTTAGCCGCGAGCTGCTGGATTCGTTCCTTCGTCTCCTGATTGATAAGCGGACTGTCATTTAGAGCCCTTGAGACCGTAGTATGCGAAACATTAGCCAGCTTGGCAATGTCTTTGATCGTAACACTCAATCCTACCACCTCTGTTTTATAATATCATACAGCTGCACACGTTAACAACGAACATTTTTTGCGAAGCATTGATCTGTTTTGCTCTACAGCCAAAAATTCATCTTGGAAACTCCCTGTTCTTCTCGAATTTTATTTTATTGTACCCATAGAAAATGGCCTGTGCATAATATACACAGACCATTTCAATCGTACCGTTTACATTTCAAGCTGCAGCATTTCATGCCTGAGTTCCATCAACCTTTCTTTGCACAATTTAACGGCTTTAGCGTCTCCTGACTTCAATGCATCCTGAAGGGTAGCCAGCTCGTAATCAAGCTCCAGCCTCAGAACAGGAATACGGTCGTCAGGTCTCTTGGATCGAAAAGCTTGCATCATTTCCTCCACCGTCACCACCGGCTCCTTTTGAAACAATACTTTGTGCTCGACACCAGAAATCTCAACCATCCGGATTATTTCACCAAACATAATATTTTCGATTAAAATTTGCCTGTCCTTGAACCGTTTGACTACGGCATGACCGCGGGTATCTCCTATCATCTTCTCCATCAATTCCGCCAGCTTCTCATCCTTGAACGAATAATTCCCGACGATTTTGTAGCGATCTCCTATGCGCTGAAATTTCAGCTTCACCAGCTTCCGTCCCGTGCGGATCGAGACAATGAATTGTTGGTCGCTCTCATTCCAGTATAACGAATACCCCTCTTGAATCAGCGCTTTAATGAAGTTACGGATTAGCCGACGGTCAAATCGTAACTCAAGGTTGCAATATTCCACTTCATGACTCTTACTCACGGCAATCCCCTCCCAAATGGTACATAAACCCCGGCAATCTAAGGTGATAAGACTGATTTAAGGATCGCCCGGATTTTGATAGAATTTTCAGACAATTCAGTTACTTAATTCTATCTTATTATGAATCATATGATTTAGCAACTTGGATTATTGACTTTTTTCCTTGAATTTCAATCCATTTTTTTAATGCAAAAGGACCGCCTCCGCTGGAGACGATCCTCTTCATTGCAAAACCTACTTTTGTTCATCGCTTTGCTGACTTGTCTGGTTAATCTTGTGATCCAGTTCATCATTCAAGTCGGTTCGGGTTTCTACATTCACGCTATACGTCATATTTTCTCCTAAGCCCTGCTTATCCAAACGAAGGATAGCTCTAAAATAATGATTTTGATTAATATTGAATCCATTGCCTCTGCCGCTCATCGTTTGATACACCAAATATTCATAACGGTCCTCGCCGTCAATTTTCTCAATCATGATCGGTTTTGTGGAATAATAAAAATCTTTAATTGTAAAATTGGATGTGCTTTTTACATAATCCTTTAGTTTGGCAAGCTTTTCTGTGTTCACTTCATTCGCGATGACGTAATTCTCCTTGTTGGTCCGGGACACGGCCGGCGCTTGACGCCACCTCTTCCTAGCTTCCGTATCGCTAACGTACAATACCCCGGTCAGCTTCTCACGGTTCTTCTTCAAGCCCTCGGTATCAATTCCCATCCTTCGCAAATCAGACAAACGGTAATAAACCCCGGAGCCGCTATCGGAATACACCGTCAACAGAGGGTATTCCGCACCTAAATAAGTTACCCATTGCGATGCTGGTGAGCGAAGCGTGAACTCTTCATATGTCGTATCTTTTTCCTCAGCTGGCTGCTCTGAATTAATCCGGCTGTTGATATAGATCGTCTTGTTATCGCTTTTCCAAAGAATGTTCGCGCCAAGCATATTGCCGAGCTCTTTTAACGGTAAATAGCTTTTATCCTGATACACAAGGGTTGGCCCCTCCAGCTTAATCGGCTTACCGTCTAACACTATGTTAAAATCCGGACGCAAGTAGGCCTCGACTCTTTGCAAAATATCTTCGGCATACACTCCCGCGGTAAATGTTCCACCCAGTACTGCCCCCATAATTAAAACGCGTTTCCATTGTTTCATTGCAGCTCAAACCTTTCCCCATATAAATTTTGACAAGTAGGAAAAAACCTCAAGTAACTTCCTTTTCGCCGAAAGTCCAACCTTTTCCTGTAATTGAAAACTTTATATTGACAAACACATTAATTCCGATAGAATAGGTTGGTATAAGAAAGTGGAATCGCAAATAGCTTATAAAGACACTATCGTTAATCGGCATACTCCTACCTATTTATCGTACAAATAGGCTTCAAATGTTATAGGACATTTGGACCAGTGCCGTTTCGATATCCGCTTACTGCGATTCGTGTTTGATCTTACAAAAGAAAAACTATTTATCGGATTTCAGGGGGAGTGAGCGTCATTGATCGAAATTACGGGAGTCAGCAAGACGTTCCATCAGAGGACGGGAGGATCTTTTACCGCCATTGATAATGTATCGCTTTCGATTCAAAAAGGAGAATTTGTGTCACTGCTGGGGCCATCGGGATGCGGAAAGTCTACACTTCTGAATCTGGTTGCCGGCTTGGAGCAAGCCGAACAGGGATCCATTACCGTCAACGGAAAGCCATGCAGCACACCAGGTCCCGACCGTGTTGTCGTGTTCCAGGAACATGCGTTGTTTCCATGGCTGACGGTACTTGATAACGTAGCCTTTGGCCTAAAGCAGAAGGGTATCGGTAAAAAAGAACGTGAAGCAATGGCGATGGAGCAGATCAAATCCGTTCATCTGAGCAAGTTTGCTGACCGGTATCCGCACGAATTGTCAGGTGGTATGAAGCAAAGAGCCGCGATTGCCAGAGCGCTCGCAATGGATCCGGAGATTTTATTAATGGATGAACCCTTTGCTGCTCTCGACGAACAAACACGACTCATTTTGCACAGAGAGCTGGAAGATATTTGGATGCGTACTCGCAAAACGATTTTGTTTATTACGCACAATATCCGCGAAGCCGTTATTCTTTCGGATCGAGTATTGGTCATGTCGACACGCCCTGGAACGATTAAGAAGGAATTTGCGGTTCAAGCGGCAAGACCAAGAGATTGGGCTGACCCGCTCCTCCACCACGTAGAGAGCAGCATTATGGATGCACTGGCCGACGAGCTGGAAAAAGTGGTAAAGGAGGAAATGGGCGATGAGTACAGCATTAAGAAGAACAATCTTTCTGGTTCTACTTCTGATAGCATGGGAAGCGGGATTTAGAATTTTTGATTGGGGCTGGAAATTCCCTTCAGTTACTCAAACGTTTCAAGCGTTTTATGATGGGTTCGTTCACGGACAGCTTCTACAAGCTACGCTTGAGAGTATACGCCGACTGCTTACCGCCTTTATTCTATCTATTGTTATTGGTACGGTGCTTGGCTTCCTGTTTGCAAAATATAGGTTTCTCGACGACACACTTGGCTTCCTCGTTGTTGCGCTGCAGACGATTCCAAGTATTGCCTGGCTACCTTTCGCCATCATCTGGTTCGGTATGAACGATTTCTCCGTCATCTTCATTACAACTTTAGGGGCAACTTGGACCATGGCTATGTCCAGCCGCACAGGGATTATGAACATTCCCCGTATTTATTTAAAGGCTGCTCAAACGATGGGAACCGGAGACGGGTTCAAAATGTTCTATCAAATCATGGTACCTGCTGCATTCCCTCACATGATTACAGGAGTTCGAGTTGCATGGGCTTTTGCATGGCGGGCTCTTGTTGCCGGCGAATTGATCGCCAAGGGCGTAGGCCTGGGACAGCTGCTGCAGGACGGCCGCAATCTTGCGGACACGGCATTAATGCTATGTATAGTTATTATCATTGCCGTATTAGGCACTTTATCCGATCACTTCTGCTTCAAACGGCTGGAGGATACCATATTGGTCCGCTACGGCCTTTCAACCAAACAAAAATAAGCTTTTAAAGGGGAGTTGTACGATGAAAAAAAGAATTTCTTTTACACTTGCCATCTTGATGGTTGCGGTTCTGGTGTTGTCGGCTTGCGGTAAGAAAGAGGACACTGCCAAAGACGCTGCTGCTGGCGGCAAATCCGCACCCGCTTCTACCGTTAAACTTGGGATATTCAAGAACGTAACTCATGCACCTGGGTACATTGCTCTGGAAAAAGGATTGTTTCAAAAATATTGGGGAGAGAACGTTAAAATTGAAGTCACTCCTTTCGATAACGGGTCCGACTTCTCCACTGCATTAGCTACAGGCGAAATCGATCTCGGCTTCGTAGGTCCAGGTCCTTCGACGAACCAATATATTAAAAGTAAAAACTTCAAAGTCATTTCCGGCTCTAACAACGGTGGTGCCGTTCTCGTTGCCGGGAAAGATTCCGGTGTTACCAGCGTAAAAGATTTGGTAGGCAAAACCGTAGCAATCCCAACCAAAGGCAGCACGAACGAAATTTCTCTGCGTTTGCTGTTGAAGCAAAATAACTTAAATGTTACGACCGACAAAACCGGGGTTCAAATTATTGCCCGCGCCCCAGCGGATACGCTTATCGCTATGCGCCAAAAAGAAATTGACGCCACCTTGATCCCAGAGCCATGGGGTACCCAAATGGAACAAGAAGGCATCGGTAAAATCATTGTAGATTGGGATAAAATTCCACCGAACAACGGAAATTATCCTTTGACCATTCTCGTAGCAAGCGATAAATTCCTGAAGGAACACCGCGATATGGCGAAGCAAGCGATCAAAGCCAATGCGGATGCCATCGATTTTATTAAGAAAAATCCTGACCAGTCCTATGAGCTGATCAATAATCGCTTGAAGGCTCTTAGCGGCAAAGGAATGGACATAGCTCTCATTAAAGCAGCCCTCTCCCGTTTGAACTTAACGACAGACGTAAGCAAGGAAGCCATCGAAGAAATGGCAAAAGTATCGATTGATGCAGGCTACATTAAAGAGGTTAAGAAAGAAGAGCTCGACCTTAGTAAATTCGTTGATTTGAGCTTACTGGAAGAAGTAAAAGCAGGGAAATAAGTTCTTACAACATTAAAATCCCCTTGTTTGACGGAATCGTAAATTCCGACCTTACAAGGGGATTTTGTTTTGCTGCATCAATAAAAGTTATAAATTCATCTTAGTAAGCCTTCGGAACCTCAACCCGATGGGTCTGGCCGTTTTCCGTAAAATACAAGTCGACTCCATGGCCCTGATCATCCATAAAGTAAGAAACGTACTTCGACTCCCCTTTTCGCATCGGCACCAGCAGGGTAACGATTCGGTGGCTTTGGGCCGGGCGAGTTGTAGCCGTTAAATGCCATTGACAATCCAAGCCTTCGATCTCTGAAGGATCCACATCCGTAAATACATTGCTTTGCGACAACTGCAAATTGCCAGACGAGCTGTAAACAAAACGGCCGTCCATATCCGCCTTTGTTCCTTGGACCTTGAACGTTTGAGCCTCAAGCTTCAGTTCATTAAGAGTATGAAACAACCAGTCCACTTGGCCTGATTGTGATAAATCAACATAATCGACAATGACAGTGTAGGACTCATTCACAAAATAAAGCTCTCTTACGTATCGTTCAAGATACGGCACATTTTCTTTGTAAGCAGCTGTTGCATTGCAGCGGGAGTACGTGTAGGTCGAGTGGTTCTCAACGGCTTCCACAACACCGGTTGCAGCCATGTTAAGCACTTTGTTCGTGCCTGCATATTGCCCTAAACCATCGATGAGCAGACTATTCGTCGATCGGGTCTGCTTTCTCCAATTCAGATGCATCGTACTGCCGAAGGCGACATAATATCCGCTTTCAATGGCCAACGGTTCTCCGTAGGCATGAAGCAGAAATCCATTCTGATCCCCGTGGCTATGACTGATAGAGCCGTATGGACTGCTCTTGGTCAGCAGCATAATGTGATCCTCAGGCTTGTCCATGTTGGCATGGAAAGCAACCCATCCGATGTCACGAAACCATTTAACAGGCTCAATGTTGGTTGGAGCTTGAGCTTGTACTTCAGGATAATCATATCGGTACATCATCTCGTCAAATCGGAAATCCCACCAGCCGTAATTGTAAAATTTCATCTCCGAATCGGTATCGATCGCTTTCGTCTGCTCATAATACCATTGATAATGTCCATTACCTGTTGTTCCAGCGAATTGCCGAATATTAAAACCGGTTTTCAAGCTGACCGGGTCTCCAAGCGTAGATTGGTCTCCAAAGCTGGTTCGAAGTGTGTCGGGACTAAAGCAGTAGAGCGGAAAATCACCGGTTTTGCGGAAGAAAGGGCGTTCGTAAAAATCGATTGCCGTATACTTTTTCAATAAGTTCATCGCTTGCGTAACGAATGCCATCCCGGTTGTCCAATACATGGGCCCTTCCGCCCATCCCCCGTCAATTCCTCCCCATGGAGTATACAAGCATGCGTAATATTCTAGCGTATAATCGAGCCAGAACTGCGCCTTCTGCTCCTCTCCGAGCATTGCGATACTGCATGGGATAAGCACCGAGGATAGCGAGCGAACCGCGTGGCTGTCAAACGGTACATGATGAATCTTGGAGCGTTCCATGACATGGAATGCGACCTGCTCTGTCCTGTGGAGCAGCTTGTAGCGAACCTCATCTCGCTCCGTCGGAGTCAAATGGTCATACAGCCAGTCATAGCCCCAAGCAAGCGCTTCTGCTACGCGAAAAGCCGCTTCATCATTATAATCCCTACTCGTAGCTCCTTCAGGGTCCCAAGAGGCAACATGAAGCAGCCACTGCTTAGCTCGATTTAAGAACAGCTCATTTTCTAGTACTATCCCCGCTACACTGAGATGACGAACCGCATAGAGCGCTTCCTGACAATCCATATACATCTGGCGCCACAGCTTAGCAACCCGCTTGTTATTAGGATAGGGCTGCGGCTCAGGAATAAGCTCCTTCTCGATCCACGGTTTCACGGAGCGTTCAACAAATACGTCCCATCCGCAGTAGGTTGAGTCCTCCCTAACGTTACGTCTAAAATCCGACAGCTCTTTGGCCTGCAGCCATAGACGTGGATGCTCGGATCCAGCATGCCGATATCGGACTTCCCGATTCGGCAAAGGCGTTTGCGGCAAATCCTCGGCAACAGTGAAACGTCTCACTATACTCCACTCTGTTTGAGCAGCCGCTTCATCTGAATTCTCAACCAGTAGAAGAGCATAACGCCAATAATACTCGCCAGCCTCCAAAGCTTTATCCGGAGTATATAGATTATATGGAATTGGCTGCACCGTTACAGTATAGTTCTCTTCGAATTGCGGAGAACGAGAATATTGTAAAATATAGCAGTCATTATCAAGCTGCGCCGGAATCCAAGTAAAACGTGGAGGATTCTCTATCAGCTCCTTGTGGCTATCCGGTTCATATTGCACGGTCAGTGCTCCGCTTAACGGTTGATACAATGATTGACTCATTTGCTACTCCTTCTCTGCCCGAGCTCAGTTAGATTTCAATAGTACTAGCGCATGAACATGCCGCCGTTAATTTCAATGGACTCTCCGGTCAAATAGGAACCAAGGTCGGAAACGAGGTACAGCACCGCTCCGGCCACATCCTCCGGTGTTCCCTCCCGTTTCAGAGGGATCCCATTGACTGTAGCTTTTCTTGCTTCGTCCGTCGTAAAAGTTGCATGAAAGGCCGTTTGTCCGATGAAGCCGGGTGACACGATGTTCACGGTTATCCCATCACCAGCAACTTCTTTGGCTAAACCCTTGGAATAGCTCAATACGGCAGCCTTGCTGGCTGCATAAATACTGGCTCCAACTCCTCCGCCATTATGAGCGGCTATGGAGGACATATTCACTATTCGTCCGGTTCCCTTCGCTTTCATTCCTGGCAGCACTCGTTTGCACATAAAAACGGTGCTTTTCAAATTGACATCCATAATCTTATCGTACAATTCTTCACTCATATCGGAATTCGGGCGGCGCTCGATCAAATGTCCCGCATTGTTCACGAGGATGTCCACATTGCCTCCGAAGGCCGCCTCGACACCACTGACCAACGTATCAATCTGCTTAATATCCGTTACGTCTGCATGAAACAGCTCCGCATTCCCTCCGGCTTGCCGAATCGAAGCAACGGTTATTTCTCCCTGCTCTTTATTGTTCAAGTAAGTGACCCCGACACTTGCGCCATTTGCCGCCAACATGATCGCAATAGCACGTCCAATTCCTGCATTCGAGCCTGTGACTAGTGCAATCTTCCCTTGTAAGCTTGTGTTCACAAATACACCTCCGGTATAATTCGTTAGCTATTTCATAGAAATCGCTTACTTTAACCAATTAGGATAAATAACCCATCTATTTGATTGTACCATGTATGGTAAATTATGAAAACAAACGTTCTTAAGCACATGCCAGTAATCAGACATCAGGATGACAATCGCCTTGACTAAATTAACCGATAAGCCAATTTGTCGCATCGATTTATTTTTGTTAATCTACAACTAATAGATCGATATAAAAGGAGGGTCCTTCTTGCATTTAGAACAGCTTGAATTCATCGTCGAGGTTGCCAAAACCGGCTCCCTGACGGCAGCCGCACAAAATCTTCATGTAACCTTATCAGCGGTCAGCCAGTCTATTTCGAATCTTGAAGCGGAGCTCAAAATTTCATTGTTTACCCGTTCCCGCTCAGGTGCCGCACCCACTGCTGAAGGGAAGGTTATCATTCATAAAGCTGTCGAAGTATTGGACAAGTTAAAAGAGCTTCGCGAAGAAGCCAACGGATATTCCAATACGCAAAGCGGAGAGCTCCGTTTGGCTACAATTCCAGGGCCCTTATTTTTATATCTGGACACTATACTAGGCTTAAAAAAGCAATACCCTAACATTCAAATGGAAATTATGGAGAAAGGGACGCTCGAGATCATCGATGATGTCCGGCATAATAAAATTGATATGGGCCTGATCATTTTATACGAACCTTACCTTGAGAAGCATTCGGGATTAGTTTTCGAGCCATTATTAGAAGGAAAGGTCGTCGTTTGCATTAGCAGAAAATCCCCTTTGGCACTACATACATCCATTTCTCCGGAGGAGTTAAAAAAGCAGCCGCTCGTTTTGTACAATGACGACTATTTAAAGTGGTTTATGGAGCAATTCCAAGAGCGTTATGGCGATATGACCATCCTTTTCTCTACTAATAATAAAGATGCGATTCGCAGAGCTACCGAGGATGGCACAGCCGTTACAATCGGCCTTGATTATTCGTTCAAGAACCAACCGGAATATTTAAAAGAGGAGTTCGTCATTCTTGATTTGAATACCCCGGTTCACAATTCGATTCATTTAAGCTTAGTTACATCCAAGGAAAAGAAGCTGTCCAATACAGCTAAAATATTCATCAATAATTTAAGACACACACTACATCTTTCATAGCTCTTCCTCACAGCAGACCATCCATTTAAAAAGATGTAACTGCTATGATCTATACTTAAGCTAAACTTAACTATAGTTAATTATATATAATTTTACTTAAAGTATAAGCGGATATACAATGATAACGAACGAAGAATTCATCATCCTACTCTAATAATAAAGGAGCTATTCCACGATGAAAGCAGCTAAAATATACGGAGCCAAAGATATTCGAGTTGAACAAGTAGAGATTCCTCAGCTTGAAGCGGGAACGGTAAAGGTTAAAGTCGAATTCGCTGGTATTTGCGGCAGTGATATGCATGAATATTTGGCGGGCACATACCCCATACGTACACAGCCAGTGCTGGGCCATGAATTCTCGGGTACGGTTGTCGAGGTAGCACCCGATGTTCATACCATTAAAATAGGCGACAGAGTAGCCGTTGAACCGTTAATGCCATGCGGCAAATGTGACAATTGCAAACGGGGCTTCGTTAATTTGTGCATCAGCAGACAAGGCTACGGTTATACTAAATCCGGTGGCTTCGCAGAATACACAGTAGCAAAAGAGGAAAACGTCTTTTTACTTCCCGACCATATGAGTCTGGAACTGGGGGCTCTCGTTGAGCCTACGGCTGTTGCTGTGCATGCGGTTCGTCAAAGTCAGCTAAACCTCGGAGACAGTGCTGCCATCTTTGGCGCCGGTCCTATCGGATTGCTGCTGCTTCAAGCAGTTAAAGCTGCCGGAGCAAGCCGGATCTACGTTGTTGAGGTGTCTGAGGAACGCAGACAAAAAGCGATGGAGCTTGGCGCAACGACAACAATAAACCCAATGGAAACTGACGCGGTTCAACTCATCTTGGATGAAACGAATGGCGGTGTGGATGTCGCATATGACGCTGCGGGTGTCCAGGCAACATTCAATACGGGTGTTCGTGTCGTACGTCCTAATGGAGAATTCAAAATTGTAAGTGTATGGGAGAAACCAGTCACATTTGATCCAAATACAATCGTAAGAACAGAAGCTAAAATTAGCGGTTCGTATGCCTATATACGATTGTTCCCTGAAGTCATCCGTCTTCTTGCCAATGGCGTTATAGACGGTAATGCGGTGATCACCAGCATCATCCCTCTGGATGATATTGTTGAAAAAGGCTTCGATCTATTGACCAAGGATAGAAAGCAATGCAAAATCCTTGTCAAAACAAACCAAGATTAATTAAACCAAGGCCAGTAGAGCTGTTCATCCGCTCTGCTGGCTTTTTCTGATTTCATTCGCTCTTCAGACAACCTGTATGATATAGTATTTTCATATACATAGGGATTTTTTGTTGCACAGGAGGATATTCACATGATATTTGAAGGTTTCAAGCAAGCTGATTTTGACGTTTTTACGATTCCAGGATTGGAAGGTCGTATGGAAGGGATTCAACAACGAATTCAACCTAAATTCAAAGCAATAGGTGACGCAGTATGCGATGATACGGCTATGCTGGCCGGGGATGAAATGTTCCTGCATATTGCCAAGCATGCCCGGCGTACTGTAAACGCCCCTGTAGATACTTGGATGGCGGTATGCCACAATAAGCGGGGTTATAAACAGTATCCTCACTTCCAAGTCGGACTTTTCGATGACCGCGTATTTGTTTGGCTCGCCTTAATATATGAACTTCCTTCTAAGCAAACCATCGCTAAGGCATACTTGGATCACTTTGACGAGGTTCGAGCAATGATTCCATCTAACTATATGCTTTCATTCGATCATATGAAGAAGGATGCTAGCGCATTTAGTGAGCTAAGCGATACAGAGCTGCAGAAGGCACTGGAACGTTTCCGTGATGTCAAAAAGGCCGAGCTTCTGATAGGGCAGAACTTGCCTTCCTCCGCTTCAGTACTTGCAGATGGTCCGCAGTTTATTGAGCTTGTTAAAGACACCATTCACACTTTAATGCCGCTTTATCAAATGGCGCGCAATGCTTCCATGTAATTTCTTTTCGAAGCCGCTGAAACTGCAAACTCAATTATTCGTAATGTTATACGAGTGTCTTAGAAAATTTATGTAACGCTAAGGTTCTCTTAAAGTAACATTAAGTTAATTTGCACACGCTATAATTGGTTGCTCCAACCATTGGGGCAAATCAAATTTTTGCGAAAGGCGGACACAAGATGAGAAGCGTTCACACGAACAGAGTTATTGTCACAAGCTTAGCTTTCACTTTACTGCTGAGCGGAGTCGCTCTCTCCACTTCAAGACAGCAAGCGCTTGCCGAACCGTCAGAGAAATCAGTGCTCCAACAGCAGGGTCCAACCGAACAGAAGCAGGAACGTGGTGAAAAAAACAAAGAAAGCAAAAATCCAGAAAAAGGTGAGCGTCATTCCCTCCCTATTCTGGAGGAAGCTGCAGCCATTCTTAACATGGACAAGGCCACCCTCTCCGCTTCATTAAAAGAAAAATCATTGGTCGAACTCGCGAAGGAAAAAGGGATCAGTGAAGCCGATTTAATCGACAAGCTGAAAACGATGCGCAGTAAAAAAATCGATGAGGCCGTCAAAGCCGGTAAACTCACTGCAGAGCAAGCCGAGAAGATGAAAGCCAATATGGAGAAACATCTGAAATTTATGGTCAACCATAAAGGCGGGTTCTGGCATGGCAAGCACGGAATGAGACATAAGATGCTGCCTGCGCCGGACAAGCTTGCTTCCATCATCGGCATTTCTGAAGATCAGTTGAAGACTCAGCTGAAAGAAGGCAAATCCTTAGTAGAAATTGCTGCTGCTAAAGGAATCGGAAAAGATCAGCTAGTCACTAAGATCAAGGATGAAATGACGCCTTGGATTGAGAAAATGGTCGAGCATAAACGCGGCTCCCAGCAGGACAAAAATTAAGAAGCTAAGTAACCTTGTTCTAAAAATACTTACCGCAAGAGCTGTTCCCGGTCAAGGCATGAGGGGACAGCTTTTTTTCATCAAATATAGTAAATAACCGTGAAATTTTTCACACTTTTGTCATCTTTTTCGTTTATAATGGAGAAAAGTGACATACATAAGGAGTGCCTGTTATGCATCGCAAACGACCTTTAAGACGAAGACTCTATCTTCTAATGCTTGTCGCTGCCATAGCGGCCGGTGGAGCCACGCTCCAACAACTGCGTTTCTCAGCTACCGCTGAAGCTGCTCCCTCTGTTGGACAAGTAACTGCCACACCTGTGAGCGGAGAAGCCGTTTATCAGCAGCACTGCCTGGCTTGTCATGCAACCGATGGCAAAGGATCCGGTAAATACCCGGCCTTAACAAGTGATCATGTGAAGAAAAAACTCGGAACCTATGACAAAGCCTTCGATTTTATAAGTCGTAACATGCCAGAGAATTCCCCAGGCTCCTTATCGGAAGAGGAATATAAGGCCGTAACCAAATATGTGCTATCGTTGAATAATGTCCCTACTGATTTTATCGATATCCAAAACCACTGGGCTCAGAAGGAGATATCCGCCCTGTACGATAAAAAGTATATTGACGGATACTTAGATAAACAAACGGACAAGCTCTCCTTCAAGCCAGATCAATATATTACTAGAGCCGAATTTATTCGTTATTTTGTTAAAGCCAAGGAATTGTTCCTATCCAACAGTACCGAATCGGACATGACAGACATCGGAACTAATAAGGAAGACCGTATTTATATAATTACAGCTGTAGAATATGGACTAATTAATGGGTACCCTGATCATACTTTCCGTCCGAAAAATACAATTACGCGCGCTGAAATATCGGCTATCTTGTCTCGAAGTGAAATGCTGAAGTCAAGCGTCACTGCGAATTTCAAAGATATCCCTTCCGGTTACTGGGCGGGCGATGCGATTAGTGCTGTGCAGGAAGCTCATCTATTCAATGGCTACGAAGACGGAACATTCCGTCCCGATCAAAAAATGACTCGCGCCGAAGCGATTACCGTCATTTATCGGCTGCTCAATCCATCCCTTTAAACAACAAAAGCCGCCTAAGCTCAGTGACGAGCCGGCGGCATTTCTTATATATCCTACGCGCGCTGTCCAAGTGAAGAAGCTTCTTTGTCAAGTGCCATGAACCGATATAGCAAGTATAAGGCTGCCACAGACAAAATGGCTCCAGTATAAAACGGAAGGTTCATACTGTACTGATATATTCCTGCTCCAAGCAGCGGTCCTGTAATCCTACCCAAGCTGTCCATGGACGAGCTTAGGCCAGACGCAACACCCTGCCCGACCTTTGTTTTCTGAGTGATCAGCGATGTTACACAAGGCCGAATCAAGGCATTACCTGCACCAAATACAGATAAGTAGATGGAAGCGGTAACTAAACTATCGGAAAATAAAATGAGCACAAACCCAATCGCCGACACAACTAATCCGATCCCTACAACACGTGCTTCGTCGCCCCTTTTAATAAATCTCCGCACAACGCCCCCTTGAATCAAGGCTCCGACAACTCCGCTCACAGCGAACATAATGCCCAAATCCAGCGAAGTAGCTCCGATTTTGTCCTTTTCGAACAGAAGGAGTGTTGCTTCTAGTCCAGCCAAGGTGAACGACACGAAGAACGATAGTACATACAAATATTTAAGTGAACCTACAAAGGCCGACCAACGTGAAGGTTTGGGACCGTCTGCTTGCGGCTTGCGGCGTTTCTCCTCACTTAGCGATTCAGGCAGCATGATCAAAGCAAAAATAAAGGTCAGCAGTGCCAATATGGCAGATGCGAAAAACGGAACCTGGTACCCCCACTGGCTCAAAATCCCGCCAACCGCAGGACCGAATATAAATCCGAGACCAATGGACATTCCGACAAGCCCCATGCCCTTGGTACGGTTCTCTTCCGTCGTAATATCAGCTACATAAGCAACCGCACAAGCCGTCGCAGCTCCGGAGAACAATCCACCAAGTATCCGGGATGCATACATCAACAGCAAATTGCCGTCCGCCAATCCAAATAAGAAAAAGCTTACGCTAAAACCGAGCGTTCCGATCATAATCAGTGGTCTTCTTCCGATCCGGTCGGAAATACTTCCCCAAATCGGCGACATGAGGAATGAAGCCAGTGAATAGATCGACAGCAGCATGCCCAAATGGAAGCTGCTGGCTCCAGAACCCGTCACCGCATCGGGAAGCACCGGAATGATGATGCCGAAGCCGATAAATATCGTCATCAGCAGTACCATAATAATGGCCAGCTGTTTTTTCATAGTGTAATCCAAAGCCTCCCAATTTAAAGTATATTGCTATGGTATCATAACTTTTTTCAAGAGGGAAATCATCTCACACAAGATTAACAAATTCGACAAAACCGCCGTTTGCTTCAGATTCCTTACCTCCTTAGATCCGAAACCCTTTTTTATTCTTTTAAGTTTTCTTAAACGTCAAAAAATCCCCTTGCATCCCTATCCCTTTATGGTTTAGTATTACTTAGTTGGGGTCCATATCGGATCTCAACCGTCTTTATTTTACTACGAAAGGTAGGCATGACAGTGGATCATCAACGTACTCCTCTTTTTACTGCTTTGAAGCAGCACGCAGAGCACAATCCCGTTCAATTCCATATTCCAGGCCATAAAAAAGGAGTCGGGATGGACCCGGAGTTCCGGCATTTTATCGGAGACAACGCCCTGTCCATCGACCTTATCAATATAGCACCGCTCGATGACCTGCATCAGCCGACAGGTGTCATCGAAGAAGCACAAATGCTTGCAGCCGACGCCTTCGGAGCAGATCATACGTTCTTTTCCGTGCAAGGCACCAGCGGCGCTATTATGACGATGATTTTGACGGTTTGCTCTCAAGGGGATAAAATAATCGTGCCGCGGAACGTACATAAATCCATTATGTCCGCCATTATTTTTGCCGGGGCCAAGCCTGTCTTTATCTCGCCTGTCCGTGATGAAAATTTAGGGATCGATCATGGAATTACTACACGTTCTGTCAAACGTGCGCTTGAGAAGCATCCTGATGCAAAAGCCGTTCTCGTCATCAATCCGACTTATTACGGTGTTTGTGCCAACCTCAAAGAAATCGTCGATCTGGTTCATAGCTATAACATCCCTGTATTGGTAGATGAGGCTCATGGTGTTCTTATTCACTTCAACGACAAGCTGCCTATGTCCGCTATGAGCGCAGGCGCTGATATGGCTGCAACGAGCGTTCACAAGCTTGGCGGCTCCTTGACACAGAGCTCCGTTCTGAATATTAAAGAAGGCCGGATCAATGTACGTCGGGCCAAAACGATTATCAGCATGCTGACTACAACGTCCACTTCCTATATTCTTCTGGCGTCGCTCGATGCAGCTCGTAGGCATTTGGCATTGAATGGAGAAGAGCTTGCTAACCGTGCAATTGAACTGGCTGAATTTGCTCGTAAATCGATTAATGAAATTCCCGGACTTAGCTGCTTCGGAGAAGAGATTCTTGGCAAGGAAGCCACCTTTGACTACGATCCAACCAAAGTGAATATTCATGTTCGACACTTGGGAATTACAGGATACGATGCAGAAAACTGGCTTCGCGAGCATTACAACATTGAAGTAGAGTTGAGTGATCTCTATAACATTTTGTGTCTTATCACGCCTGGCGACACCCAAGAAAACGTAGATATTTTGTTGACAGCGCTACGAGAGCTTTCCAAACAAAACTACAATTTGCGGGAAGTTAATGAGCTGGTCATCAAAATTCCGAAAATTCCTCAGCTTACCTTGACACCGCGCGATGCGTTCTATGGCGATACGGAGATTATACCTTTCAAGGAATCTGCTGATCGAATCATAGCGGAATTCATCTATGTATATCCTCCAGGTATTCCTATTCTTTTGCCGGGTGAGGTTATATCCCAGGATCTGATCGACTATATTACCGAGCATGTGGAAGTTGGTCTTCCAGTTAAAGGACCTGAAGACAGAAGTATCGAGAACGTTAAGGTCATTGTAGAAACCCAAGCGATTTTCTAACATAACCCAACATAGTAGAGCATTTAGCTTCAAAGCGAATACAGGTACTTTGCGGGGGGCCCCACAATTTATAAATTAAAAAGGGAACACGCAGCCATCTCAAGGCGAACGTGTTCCCTTCTTTCATGTTTCAGTTCTGCACTTGGCTTTCCAGCCATTCAATCACATCAGCCACCGCATGCTCATTGTGATGCTTGCATGACCGGTTGGACACTTCCATTAATGATGGATGAGCGTTTGCTACTGCTATACCTACTCCTGCTCTCCGGAGCATTTCAAGGTCGTTCAAATGATCCCCCATCGCAATGCAGCGGGATCGCTCGATTCGCGTCATTCTCATTAACTCCTCAAGGGCATGTCCTTTAGTCGTTTCTGCTGGCAATATTTCCAAGTATTTATCATCCGATCTTATCCAACTAAACTCTGTAAATTGTGCAGCAAATGCCTCTACCTCGTACAAGAGTTCCGGTTCCCAAGCTAGCAATACCTTGAGCCATGGATCAGTTAACTGGTGCATATCCTCAGTAACAGGCCTCATAAAGTTCTCCATGCGACGATGATGATCGGTCATCCGATTCTCCCGAATAAAATACGGTTCACTTCCACAGTAGATCTCCACTCCAAGCTCTGGAAACCGCTCTATCAGTTGTTCCAGTACAGGGATCACTGATCTCTCTAACGTACACTGCCATACAATCTCGCTAGCTGCAAAATCATAGATCATAGAACCATTATATAATATAGCAGGCGCTCCAAGTGGAAGAACATCAGCAAACCGTTTTACCGATCCAGCAATTCTTCCAGTGGCCAATGTAAAAAGTCCGCCCTCCGCTACAAACCGGTCAATCGCCTGTTTATTTTCAACGCTGATTGTTTTACTGCTATCAAGTAATGTTCCATCCATATCGGTAACGAGCATATAGCCTTCGAATCTTTTCACCCTTAATGTCCCCTCTCTTTGGTTCACAACCAGTTCACTGCATACTCCATAATGATACAATGGTTCATCATATTGTCAATCCAACCTTGAAATGCTATGATGTTCTTATTATGATTTATGAAAACCTTTCCAGTCCATTTTACAGGCAGGTGTATCGGTAATGGCTCAAAGCGCTTATATTAAGTTTGTAGAAGGCTCCACCGTTTCTTCCTTATCTTTGGATGAACTGAAAGATCAACTGCTGCACTACAAAGATCAGCTGAACCTCACCGGCAAGCAGCTGGGTTGGGATTACGAGGACGCCGGTTTCCCTTACACCATTGAATCCAAACCTGAAGCCGATGGCAAATGGTTTTACCTTAAAGGTAAAAATGCTCTGTACAAATATATCGTCATGGGTTCTGGCAAGGACCAGGATGGGGATAACGAGCGCAATTTTATTCAAGTCGTTCTTCCTGACGACTGCACTCATGGGGACAAATCCAAAGGCAACGAGTTTTGCAAATATTTGGCCAAGCTTTGGAAAGCGGAGCTGCATTTGTTTAACGGTCGCATTATGTATTTTAATCCTCGCAAATAGCACCTTGATCCATACTACGCGCAAAAAAACCTTCTTGCCTTAGCAAGAAGGTTTTTACTTATAGCGCCTATTCGTTCTCTTGTTCTTCTACAATTTGATTGTAGATTTGAACAACACGTTCCCACTCTTCTTCATCTTCGATGCTAGCCAAGTAAGCTTCGTCATTTTCTTCTTCAATTCTGAAAATAACTCCGTCCGCTTCCGGATCATTACGGTCAAGCAAAACAGCATAAGGCTGTTCACTTGCTTCAAACGTATATACCATAACCATTTCATGCTCAACGCCGTCTTTATCTGTTACGATAAAAATATCGTCTTCGTGATCATGGTCATGATCACAGTTCTCGTCGTGTATGTGATCGCTCATGGGAAAACCTCATTTCATAATAAAATAGTCATCCCTCGTATGGTAACACGTTTCGTGCATGGAGGTCAATGTAAGACAGCGATACTAGCCTACTTTTAATTATTCGGAAACAATGACTTTCTCGGAAACTACGGTGTAATCTCCATCTTCATCCAGCTTGATAGAGAACTTAATTTTATAGTCTCCTGCTTCATTGAAGGAAACCGAGAAAGGCCATGGATACCAGAAGTTTTCTTTCTGCCCATTAACAATTTTCTCATGAGCAGGTACCGCTTGCTGGCCGCTTGGTGTTTCTATCGATATTTTGAAAGAATAAAACGGTGTCTTCAAGCTATCAACTTGAGCGAAGACTGCAAAATCAATCTTCTTTCCTTTTGGTACCCGTCCGAACGGAGACTTAACAGAGTAATCATCGTTAACTTTTTCCGCTACAAACATATGAACGTTAGGCTTAAAGACGGATACCGTCTTCGTTCCATCATCCCAACGAACCAGAGATTGCAGTGACTCGGATAAGGCACGTACAGGTAGAACCGCGTTACCTTTCACTAGAAAAGCAGGAGTCTCGTTATCCTTGAACTGCTTCTCCACATCGTTGACAACCATTTTAACCTTACTGAAGCCCTCGTAATCGCCCCATATTGAACTGGCCATAGCCCCTGTTGCTCCAAAGAGCGATAAGGAGAGAACCAGCGTTAGCATCCGCGGTACTTTAAACATTCCAGCAACCTCCATCGTGTCTTGTACTTTGTTCTATATGCTTATACTCAGATTAGTGGAAAGAGTTGCGCTCATTTCCTTATTAAACAAAAAAATGTTTTCGTTATGAACTAGATATAGTAAAAACAACCATTCTTCCTTGCATTTTATACAAAATACGCCATTTCGATGCTATCACAATGGAAATAGGTATCACAATGTGCAAATATATGGCGATTGTCGCGCTTCCCCGGGAAATACATTGATTCACATAGCTATCAAAAAAATCCAAAGAGGAAGAAATCTCGTCCGCTTTGTTTTCTATAATAAACGTGGTATATTTCAATTATCGCAATCACACAGAATCTGTCATATGGAGATGGTCGCATGTCATCAGACCCAAGTCGGCTAGAAGAGGAAATTGAGGCTCTTAAGAAACACTTGGCGCAAGTTGTAGTGAAGCACCAGTACAATTTCGGACATCCGGATGTGCTGGCCATTAGCCAGAAACTGGACTCTTTCATCCTGCAGCAAATGAAGGCAAAGTAACCTTGTTAAATTTTTCTTGTAAATGGGTTCAAAGACATGGTAGATTAAAAATGACATAAGTGCTATGGAACCATGAGTGGAGGATCGTTTGTGAGCCTGCAAATTCAGATGATCGGCACGGGAAGTGCTTTTTCAAAAAAATATTTCAATAACAATGCTTTAGTTACCTGTAACGATTTTGTATTATTAATAGATTGCGGAGCCACTGCTCCTAGAGCACTACATGCTTTGGATATCTCAATAGATCAGATTGACGGCCTACTTATAACCCATATTCACGCGGATCATGTAGGTGGACTTGAAGAGTTTGCCTTTCGGTTTAAATATACATACAAGAAAAAAATGAAGCTGTTCGTTCCTTCAAAGGTTCTTGAATCATTGTGGGATCATTCATTAAGAGGTGGTCTCGAGAATGAAGCTGAAGGCTTTACAAGCTTGCAAGATTACTTCGAAGTGATAACGATCGATGAAGGATCACTTACTGAAATTTCACCGGGATTCATCATCGAGACAATTCGCTCCGAACATATTCCTGACAAGCCTAGCTATTCGGTACTCTTGAACAATACCGTGTTTTACAGCGCCGATACCAAGTTCAATCTATCGCTGCTGACGAATTTATATGAAAACCAAAGATGCAAATATATTTTACACGATTGCCAGTTTTCCACTCCAGGCTTTGTACATGCCAGTCTTGAGGAGTTGATGACTCTACCCCCACATATTCAAAAAATAGTTTTATTGATGCATTATGATGATACAATGGAATTATATAAAGGAAAAACAGGCCAGATGACTTTCATCGAACAGCATACATGTTACGAATTTGATTAAACTGCCTGCTTACGGATACAGAGGATGTTTATATATGATAGGTACTCTCTCCTTCTCCCTACTCCATGAACCTATCGTAAAAAAACCTGACCTCCTGGAAGGTCAGGTTTTGTTTATTGTTCATTAAAACATCGGTAGCGAGTCCAAGTTGTTTGTAGGATCACCGTCAGCATCGCCGCGAATATAGGAATCACCGTCTCTGCCTTTGAAAACGTTTACTCCTCAATAGTACCGTTGTGAACTTCTTGAAGGGCTTGCTCGTACTGGAGTGTACGACCGCTTGAAGTTTTGAAGGCTGTTATGTCGCCATCACCGTTTTTTTGCACAGCTACAAAGGTTTCACGTTGCATGGACATATCCTCCCTTAATTGTGTTAGAAACCATCTTTGCTATTGAAATCCATGACGCAATGTTATTGTGAGCTGAATGAAAAGTTTTTATTCAGGATAAGTTCAATTCCGATTTACTAAGAAGGATTTATCAAGTCAATAGAGAATTCCATTAATATCCTTTCATTCCTAAATTATGATGAGGAGTATGAAAGCATGAGTTATAATTGGATTCTGATTACTTACACAACCATTATTTGCGCCTCTTCTATTTGGTTCCAGAAAACTTCCAATCCATGGTTACTCGTTCTTTGTGCTGTCGCTTATCTCGCTGCTCATCTCGTCGAAAAAAAATGGATAGGAGCTACATTTCTTCAATTTGGTCTGGTTATGATATTCCATTGGGTTAGTCAAATGGATTTATGCTTGCCGCTGTACATTGTTGAAATCATTAAGTCGATGTACTCGATGAAGAAGCAGAAGTCCACAGCCTCCATAAGTATTATATATACAGCAGCCTATGTTTGTATTGCTTTCACTTATTTACCTTTTACTAGTTATCGACTGTTCATCTTATTATTTTGCGCATTCAGTTGCTTGACTGTTGGCTTTTTATTTAGACGATACTTATATGTGATAGAGAGTCAGACCCTGCTTTTGGATAACGAAAAGAAGCATTTAAGCACTCACGATGCGTTGACAGGGTTATACAACTATGAGGAATGTCATCGTCAGTTAGAGCATCTAGTACAGATTCATCAATCGGTTGCGCTCGTATTGATCGATTGCAAGGATTTAAAATCATTAAATACGATCAACGGTTTTCACGGAGTGAACCGAATATTGAAGCAGGTTGCCCAACTGTTAAGGATTATGTTTCCCGAAGCCTTAGTCATCTCCCGCTACGGCGGTGATGAATTTGCCATTGTACTGGATTCCAGCGATTCCAGGCATACACAGAACTATATTTCTCAACTGATGGCCTCGGAGTTCCCTAAGCTAACAGGAATCGAAATTAACTATGGTATGGCCTTTTATCCCGATGATGGAATTTCTAAAGATGATTTGTTTTTTATAGTAGAACGCAATTTGTATACAATGAAGAGAGAATCTTGGTTAAAGCGCGAAGAACACATGCTCCGCTCCGAGAAACTTCGTGTCGTAGGTGAGCTGGCATCGGGCATGGCACATGAAATACGTAATCCGTTGACTACGATTAAAGGTTTCCTGCAGATCTCCAAATCCGATAATTTTAACATTAAACCATGGTATGATTTAATTATGGATGAAATTACGAGGATGAGTATGCTGACTGCCGAATTTCTTCAGTTCTCAAAACCGCATGCAACCCAATTCAAAGTTCATTCCATCAAGGATTGCATTCAGCGTGTCATTTCGCTTTTGGATTCGGAGACGTCTCGTCTAGGTCATCATATTGAATTTGATCCGGGCTCGGATTCGCTCCCTATGCTAATGGATCAAGATAAGATTTTGCAACTTCTTCTAAATTTGATCAAAAACGCAATCGAGGCGATGCCTGATGAAGGACTCGTTCGGATCGTGCTCACCCGTGAAAATGATCATGCGGTAATTGAAATTTCAGATACCGGGAAAGGAATTCCCGAAAATGAGCTTGATCAAATTTTCCTGCCTTTTTATACAACAAAAGAATCGGGTACTGGCTTAGGATTATCCATTTGTCATAAAATTGTACAGGATCATGAAGGAACGATGGAAGTGGAAAGTGAAATGGACAAAGGAACCAAGTTCACTATCACGGTTCCCCTTAGCCATCCGGATGCTTCACCTCAAATGAGTCTAAGTGGAAATCGCGGAACAATGTAACTATACATAAATAACCCTGTGCTGCATTATGCAGCACAGGGTTTATTAAGTTAGAAAATGATCAACTAAACCATGGCAAGAAGAATCTGCGCTTACGTGTCCGTTTTTCTAAGATGTAGCTTCCTGCCCCAATGAAGATGCCAATCAGTGCACCTCCAAGTACCTCCTGAGGCACATGCCCCAACCTTTCTTCCAGTTGTTTCTCCCTTCTCTCATGACTCAGTGTTGGGTCCTTATCCGCTAATAAGGCTACTGTATCACCAAGATCATTTACTTCTGTCGCAATAATCCCCGCCTGCCTTCGAATTCCCATCGCATCGAACATAACAATCAAACCCAGCATACTAGCTGTCGCAAAATGAATAGAGGTCACACCTCTTTTTAAAGCTACATAGGAAGCCAAAGAAGCAACGCCTGCAGAATGGGAGCTTGGCATCCCACCGGTTCGGAGCAGATTAGACCAATCCAGCCTTCCAGTTTGTTGGTAAGCCAAAGGAACCTTAGCCAGCTGAGCTAACCCGACTGTGAACAGAGCTGTTGTTAACGCACGATTCATCGTATCACCTCAGCTATATCATTTTGTATAACGGTTCGTTCTATTCATCTCAAGGCGTATCGGTTTGAACGATCCTTCCACTATCCTCTCCGTCCCACAATATAGCTACACCAAACAACTGCGGCAGCTCACTAACTGGTACGACCGGCTCCATTCCCATCTTTTTTTATTGAACGATTAAGCTTCACGCTTTTCCCATCAATCCACACATTGTCTTGATTCATCTGAACTTGCACCGAGTGTTGTTGAAATTGAACATCCAGCGGTTTATCATCCCCATTGTTTAACGAATTGTTTACATCGTCTCCTTCGGAGAACAATCTCAGAGGAATGTAATCGACGCCATTCTCGCTGTATTTGCGAATCGCATTAAATGGCTTCCCATTCAAATACATGAGAACCAAAGGCCAGTTATCCATCCCTTCGCTTTTCAGCATACTGCGCAGTCCTTGTTTATCCAAGGGAAGTGTCATAGGCTTCATCGTATTGGAGTCAGGATCATAAGAAAACCAATTGATATAGTAGGGAGTGTACATAATTTGTTTGCTTATTGGCTCCAAAGCCCAAATCTGTATATGGATATAGAAGGTTTGGAGCTCTTTCCTTAATGGACTTATATCCAGGTTGGTTTCAATCATCTTCCTGCCTTCTGATTCAAGTCCTGTCGTAATGCTAGCCGGGAGCCCGCCTTGTTCACCGAACCCTATGATATGAATGCCGTACATCACCTGCTGCTGCTCTGATGCTGCCGCTGAAGAAAAAACGATACGAAGCTGCTCCAATTCCTGACTCGTCTCGTCTTTGACCAGCTCCCACTGCTGTAGAACAGGCATTTTAAGTGGTTGTTTGATAGGTAGCCCCGCGGCGGATTGCCAATATCGGCGAACAGATGGAATGGAAAGTACAGATGGGATGTAATCATTCTCATGCCTAAGCCAATTGACTACGCCACTTGGTCTTTCCGGCATAGGTCTGGAATCAATTCCAAATAGCAGAACGTAATCCTCGGCCATAATTTCTTCCGGGTCCCACTTGTGACTGTAAGGCAATGTGCTGCCTGACCAACGAATAGGAAATCCGTCTAGCTGTCGTATTTGCGACCATTGGGAATTTGGAGTTAATTGCGCTGGATAAATCCCTTCCTTTTTCTGAAGCCAATAATAGGTAAAATGATGACCATATTCATGAATAAACGTCCGCTCTAAAGGAACGGAATCGACCTCGTATAATTCGATGCTCTTGTTCTTAATACTATAGTAACCAACACGGTAACCGCTCTTTCCTACACTCTTCTCCGGATATAAGGTCACTTGTGTCAATTGATTCAATTCTTCACCGTGCTCACATTGTATTAAAATTTCATATAAGCCTCTGAGCTTATCAGGACTCCACTTGGTACTGTAGCTTTGAAATCGAATCCCTTCAGGACTTATATAAGTAGCAGCTGGTTCTTTATCCTGAGCATAGATGATGAAAGAAAACATAAAGCAAAAACTAACCCATAAACCTATTGCTGCTACCACTTTTGTCATAAATACGCACCACCGCCTCAACTGAATGACAACGCTTTCATTAGTACTTGAGAACCATCATAGCACAAAAATGGTTCATGGTGTATAAAGTTTTTGTATGTTATTTGGTCCATATCCTTTACAATAGAGCTACGACCTATGAAGAAAGGTTTGATATAAAAATGACCCTAAATGCTAACACTCATACACAAATTGACTCCTATTTATCCGCGGCTAATTTTAATCTGTTAGAGGAAAATCTGACGTTCGAAGCCAAGATGGCCGGGAGCCATTTATTTTGGGATAGTGAGCCTGTAAACTCGTGTCTGTATGTAAAATCCGGTTTGGTTAAAGTATATAAGATGACAGAGGACGGACAAGAGCTCATCCTTCATTTGCTCCAGGCAGGAGACTTTTATATGGAAATGGGGGGAAGTGAAACACGGTATAATTGCAGTGCTGCAGTCATGGAGGACAGTGTGATCGGATTTATTACGATCAATGGTCTTGAGGAGCTCGTCGCGAGCAGCGGAAGCTTTGCCGTACAATTCATGAAATGGATGGGGCTGCTGCATCGTACTACCCAGTCCAAGTTTCGCGATCTGATGCTTTACGGTAAAAATGGCGCGTTAGCCTCTACTCTTATTCGCATGAGCAATTCTTATGGTGAGCCTTGCGAGCAAGGTATTCGTATTCAATTGAAAATGACAAAGACGGAATTAGCCAACTTGATGGGAACTACAAGAGAAGGCGTCAGTCGGATGCTGAGCGCATATCAAGAGAAAGGCGCCATCGCCTATATAGACGGGCACCTTGTTATTCGCGACTTAGCCTATCTGAGGTCTATCGTACAATGTCCGGATTGTCCGCCGGATATTTGCCGCATGTAACCCCTATAATCAGAAGCGTTAATTGACGCAAGAATTTTGCGTTATAGAGATATTGAAGTCCAACGAACGCAAGCCGCTAAGACTAACTCCAATCCACGTGATACGCTGCAGCAGCTCCACCACCCTACTCTCCTCTATCCTGATCAGCTCCGCTATAACCTCCAGACAGCTTTTGCTATACACTCCTACGAGCGGGTCAGGCTCTTCATCCAATACCGGAAGGACCGCTTGAGCTGCACTGAGCTGCTTTTTTTCCCATAGCTTCAAAATAGCGCTCGAAGAATACACATAAGGAATATGGCTGCCTGTGACAAATAATTCACAATACTTGCTTAATGTAAATGCTGCGTGCATACCGCTTAACACACCATGTCCCGGGTAATAGTCTGTAAGTATTCTTGTGGAGCGTGGAACAACCGGCAGCAACAATTTAGGTTCGTTCGTCACTATGATGATTTCCTGGCATACCTTTTGCATTTCGCGAATTTGGCATTCAATGAAAGCTTCTCCACCGATGAGACGCAGCGCCCGTGCGATACCCTTCTCCCCTCCGGCCAATATAACTCCGCTCAGCATGTGTCTTACACTTCCTTTCTTGCAAAGCCTGCCTATTGCTAATTATTACTATATCAACTTAGTACGCAAATGCATGTTACAAAAATCACAGAATTGGGCGTGTATTTAATTTAAAGCGTGATTTTTATCACATCGCCTGTGACAGTAATCCTTTATGGTTATAGCATAAGGAAACGGCACGATATGGCTAGGAGGAAAATCACATGCTGCACTGCGCACTTAAAGTGGATGGCGTTCATAATACAGATTGTTTTTCGGAGGATAATTTAACAAAGCTGAAGGAGATCATGTATGAGCAAAAGGTCACTTCAGGTGCATACTTGTTCTGGGAAGGGGATACTGCTGATAAGCTGTATTTCATGATCCAAGGAAGCGTTAAAATTACAAAAACGAGCGATGAAGGAAAGAGCTTTATCTTATACATGTACGGAGAAGGGGATTTATTCGGTCAGCTGGACCCTTTTCATCAATCGGTCAATAGCTTTAATGCAGAGGTAATGGAAGATAGCATTATTGGAGTCATTCAACAGAAGGACCTGGAGACGCTGTTGTGGCAGCACGGAGATCTGGCTATTGAATTCATGAAGTGGATGGGACTCATGCATCGGATGACGCAGACGAAATTTCGTGATTTGATGATGTTCGGTAAGCCTGGTGCACTATGCTCGACTTTGATACGGTTAAGTAACTCTTATGGTCAAGCAAGCGAAAAGCAAATTCTCATTACAAAAAAATTGACAAATAGCGAGCTCGCCGATATGATAGGCGCAACCCGCGAAAGTGTCAATCGTATGCTTAGCGAGCTTAAGAAGCTGGGTATCATTTCAATGGAAAACAGCTACATTATCATTGAAAATATGGATTACCTAAAAAACGTATGCCAATGTGAAAATTGCCCCAAGGATATGTGTCGGATTTAGACCCGAGTCAGCATCGAGATAGGAAAGCTGGCCTCCGGGTCTTTTCCCATTTTGCCCCAGCCCATCATTCCGTTGATATATTCCAGCTCGAATGGTTCCTCATATCCATCGACAGTGTAAAGTCCAGGTACGAACTCGCCCGGATTTAGCGTGTAAGCTTTTGCAGTATAATATTTGCGCTCCAGCAAATCTTTCTGACTAGGAAACTCGACATTCTTCATCGCCTCAAGAATTTCTGACATTTCCGCTTCAAGCTCTTCAGGAGACATTTGGCTGTACAGCTTCTTCATCCACTCACCCCCATTGTTTTTTGCAGAGCTCCAGAAGCCTTTCCTGATTCTGCTCCAACCATGTATAGACTTGGCTCAACTGAACTAAATACCGGTTTACGTCCTGCTCTTCATCCAGTCCATCCCAATGTCTTCCGAGAAAATGAATGCAAAGCACCATGCTGCGAAGCAATATTAACTGCGGTAAGGCTTCGATCTCATCTCCGTTCAAACGAGCTGCTTGTCCGTAACCTAATATGAAAGATTCAACCAGACTCCAGCTGTTCTCATCCTCATGTCGAACAAGTTCGCATAGAAATACTGCAGCATCCATTGCACGCAAGTCTGGTGTAACGAATTCAAAATCAAGCACTCCGGAAATCTCATCTCCATCAACAAGTACATTACCTGCCACGATATCGGAGTGCGTCAATTGAACAGGAAGGCGGCATAAAGCAGGAATGTCGTTCAGCAACCGATCTATTCCACTGCTTAGCAGATGAATTTCATTGTGCAACGGTCCGTCGCTCATTTCTTTCATCCAAGTATCCAGTCTTTCCTTAGTCACTAATGGATGAACCTCATACAGCTCGTAATAAGGTTCGTAGGCTGCATCTATATCCAACTGTATTTTGGACAATGCATCCGTCAATTCTCCCATAGCCCGCCCAATCGCAGCTACGTGATGGAGATCCGTCATATTAGCACGTTCACCTTCAATATACTCGAAGACAACCGCAATTTTTCCAGACACAGTGACTACATAAGGGCTCCCCTTTAAAGTACTTAAAGGTTTAGGGACGCGATAGGATAGCTTCACTCGCTGTAGCTGCTGCAGCACGGTGCTTTCGTACATGATTTTGTTCATGTCTTCATGATTGTCATAGATTCGTAGTACGAATGTGCCCATGGGTGTATAAACAAACCGTGTCGTATTATTGACGCCGCTTTCCTTAGCCTCAACCCGCCACTGCCCATCTTCAAAATAACATTCTAGAACTTCTGTAATTATGTCTTCTAAATCATTTTTCATTGGAAACTGCTCCTCGTATTATGCCTGACCTTGATGTAATGAGATTATTCGCGAAAACTGCCGGAAAAGCCGGCTGTAATATATTTCTTATCCTGATCTGTCATCCACACCCAACATTTGAACGTTTGGTTAGCGGACTCCAGATGATCATGTATATCCTTCAAGCCAAGTACTGCTGGCTCCATCCCATACTGACCAAATGCTTGGAACAAAAAGTGAACTCTCTGCTCCTCCGTTTTCAACTGATACAAACTCTCTAGTAAGCTCTCGTGTTGCTCATCCAATCGTATCATATCCGACCACATAACAAGCTTTCCATCTGGCTTCAATAGGGACATCAGCAGCTTATTATAGTCCGTGATGAGACTGTTGCGAAGGTAAGCTAATGCTTCTAACACTACCCTCACTTCTGATTCAGCATATTGATCCGCGTAACCGGCAAATTGCGTCAATGCATGGATGTAAAACAGTTGTGTATGTACGGAAGATGACACAACAAGAGCGAAGCTTCTTTTCCACTGAGGAAAAGCTTCGCGATGACGAACACGAAACGCACAATCTTTTATATAAGCCGCCATGTCAGCTGCGGGAGCTTGATTTAGCAGCATTTCCTCCCAAGTCTCATAAAACTGTACTTGATCCAGGCAAGTATAATCTACGTTAGTGATGGACTTTATTTTACTAGCAAGCAACCCACCATTGGAATCTATAATTTCTTCCAAAGCATTTGGCTCTGTATCAAGCACTGTAACATGCATAAAATGGTTGGCAAGCTCCGGCAGATCCAAATCTCCGTGTGTTCCCGCTCCTAGCACAACTGCTTTATCCTTAACCTGCAGCTGCTCAAGAGCTTGATTCATGAGCTGGCGAATATGAAAACGATGAGTCCCCCATTCCTTACTTCCCCAATCGACCGCATCATCTTGGGCTTGCTCCTGATGCACTTGCAGTTGAATAGGTTGAAACGACCGTTGAAACTCCCTCATCCTGTACCTTCTTTCACTAGGTTGGTATCCTAGTATTATAGCACATGGTACCGTCCTGCGTGCTGCAAACTTCATCACAATACTATGAAGAAGCTTGTTCATATTTTTTTAATAAAAACAGTTGACATTGATAAAACAACTTGGTATATTATTACTTGTCGCTAATGAAGCGGCCAACATAATAAGACTTGTTAGCTCAGCGGGAGAGCACTATCTTGACAGGGTAGGGGTCGCTGGTTCGAACCCAGCACAGGTCATACTAGGAAGCCTTGATAATCAAGGCTTTTTTATTTTTTAAAACTCAATGCTCCCACCAGATAAAACTTAGTGATACGAATTTGATACGAATCGACTTCCGGTATTGAATGATATGATTTCTACTGAAAACAAAAAAACAAGCAGTTAGATAATCTCTACTTGTTTTTGAAAAATATCGATCTTTGTTCCCTCTAACCAGTTCCTGAATACGTCATCGAACATATACGACTCCGTCCCTCGACCAGCTAACTGGCTCGATCCGTTCGGGTGGTACTTTTGTCATATGGTTCAATGGATCGTAACTAAGTCCGCAGTCGATCGACCCCTTCATTTTCGAGTTTACGCATGGTTACAACTTCTTCTTCCAGGTATCCGATAGCTCGACCATTGCCACTACCTTGTATAAAAGGACAGTCTTTACAAGGCTTCTTGAGGTTGAATTTCATACAAACCCCCTCCCATGTCCTGCTTATCTCCTCCCCCATTCGGGGGATTTTTTTAAAAAATTTCTGATGTTAAAATGATATTACTAGAGGTGATATTTTGAGAATAAAAATTGATATTCGATTTATCTGTAAACAGTTGAACATCGAGATTAAAAAAGTTTTATACTTGATTTCCCCCGCCAATGAGATCAGATGGGCCCTACTTCATATGGGCTCTTTTTTGATTCTGATAATCTTAAATTTTCAAGTATCATCCGTAACTAATTAAGTTAACCTGCATATGATTTCATTGATGGAGCGTGAAAAAATGGATGCAATCGGTTTATTTATTATCGCTACTCTTGGTTGCTTTGTTCTGATATTGTTTAAAATGTTTTTAAAATGGATGATTTTTGATGTCCTCTCCGGAAAAGGGGAAGACACACTTAGTATAAGGTTCTCTAAATTTTCAATGCTTCTATACTTTGTTATAGCTTTAGTCATAGCTTCATACTTTTTATATTTTCGTTAGAAACGCCATCTAAATTTCTCATATTCAGTCCTGCTCGTCGCTTGTGATAGCTGATATTCAAGAACCTTTTGGTCAATAGAACTATATATTAGCGCCATTGGAAAGTAGAAAATCATGAAACATACATAGTATAAAATAAGAAATATGGATGATTTTCTCACAATTTAATCCAATACCGTTTTATCACATTTCCGTTTTCCTCTACATAACTCGTATCCTGTACGCCACCATTGTTCAAAATCGTTTTCTCTGAGGCCACATTTCCTTCATCACAGACGACAAGGACTTTATTAATGCCCAATTCTTTCGTCTTTTCCAAGGCAAGGAATAATAATTTGGTAGCATAGCCGTTTCGACGTTCTGAGGGGCGAATTCCATACCCAATGTGACCACCGCAATGGAGCAGTTGTTCCGTTAATCGATGCCTAATGTTGACAGCACCAATGACTTTATTATTTTCGCTGACTAGCCAAAACGTTGAATCAGGAACCCAACCTTCAGGTAAATGCTCACCTTTTTCATTGTTAAGCAAAAATTGTACCATGCCTTGAAAATCGGAAGGGTCTTTACTTATCACCCAAGGAACCATCGATTCTCCGCTTTGCTTCCACTCTTGATAAAAATCCATATATTCATTTTGTAAATCCAAGCAAGGTTTCACTAAATATACATGCTCCGTGGTGATCTCCCCCTGTGCTTCATTCATAAGTTCCGACTATATCATTTCAAAGCCATGCTCATTCGGATCGATTCTATCGAATCTTAACCAACTCATCTCCTCGAGATTGAGCAACTGCTTAAATTCTTCAACAATCACTTGTTTATTATCATATAGTAGATAGGTATTGGCATTTAATAATTGGTCCAATCCCTCTAAGACTTCCTCCGAAACATCAAATAAGTGGAAATCCTCAATATGTACGGATTCAAAAAGCTGACTCACTGCAGCTTCATAAAAAGCATGGTCCCGCAGTTGCTCTCGAATCTCCTCTGCAATCCTTTGCCCTTCCTGCTCTTCATATAAAAATGCCACGATATGATCTATCTCTGGATAGCGTTCTCCTGCAATTTTAAATAGCAGCTCCGTTTCCATCTCGTACGGAATATGCAAAAAAGACTTCCGATCCCCTCGGTTCCATATCTCATAACCCCAGCAATGATCCTCCAGATTGTAAAAGTACAGGACGGGGCACTCGTTGGATATATTTATCATATAGGAAGAAGAACCCATTTCACTGTCTTGATCTGTAAAAAAAGCTATCCATTCCTCATTCAACTGACATACAGCAGTCCCTTTAGGAAAAACATGCTGAAGCCTGTTTTTATGTTGAACACTCGCTATATTTCCATATGTAAATTCACTCATCTATTGTCTCCTATACCGTATATTTCACCGTTCAGCGACCACTGCAAAATACAAGGGCAACCATCCTAGTCTCATCATGTTCCTCTCCGTATAAAATTGAATATTCACAAAGCCGAGCGCATTCAATATGCTTTTGACACGCCGAATGGTAAGAACATGTGCTCTCGAACGAGAATGTTGAACTTTTGAAGTGCTGCTGTATCGATTCTGTTTTTGCAGTATAAAGTTCAAAAGCTGCTTACTAAAAACCCCATTTCTAGTAAAAAGATAATCATAAATGTAACCGGTCCCATGAACCAATAGAAAAAGCTTACCCTGAGGCAGGAGCACACGAGACATCTCTCGCAGAGCCACCTCTTCGTTCAAGTATTGCAACGCAACCCGACAGATCGCCATATCAACGGATTCGTCATCCAACGGGATCGTATGCGCATCGGCAACCTTTGTGACAACTTTAGTACCACTACCGTTCAGTTCATTGAATACAGAGCGAAGCAGCTCCACCTGGTATTCGTCAGAATCTACTCCATATATATTGTGAGGCTGGTGCTGACGCAGCGCATGAATAGTAGCTCCCCCGCCACAGCATAAATCCAAAATGCGCTTCCGATCCCAAGCCTGCATCACAAGCAGCTTATCAAAATAATCAGGCTCTACAGTTTGACGATAATACTCATAACAAGTATAGCCAAATCGGTCGTCCGGGAGCTTGAAATCTGCCGATAGAACGCCCATCTCAACTAAATCCTTCAGATCTCTATCATCGGGAACGCTTAAAGAAGCTTTTTTTATCCCAATCTCTTTGCAATAGATAGCGGTTACATTACGTAAGAGTTGCTCATTTAAAAGTATCTCAGCTCTTATATCCACAACAGCTTACTTCCCCTCAAAAATATGCGAGTGGTACTCTCGAATGGACGTACAGGTAAAGTTAGTCAGCAAGCGATTTAGTTTCTTTGTTGTGTGCTTCAATCCATAGTAGCGCCTAATGCTATTGATCCATGATGTATTAAAAATTTGCGGCTGTCCTTCATCTAAATCATATGGATGAATATAGAAGATAAACGAGCCTTGATTTTTAACGATCCTGTTAGCTCCGCTGTCAAATAACCAATAAGGATAGAGCCGAAAATAACCACCACCACCCCACGGGATGTTAAATGGTCCCAGATATAAAACGGGCATCGGAATCTCCCATAGCTTTTGTTTTAATTTAAATGGGGTAAGCCATGTCGGAGCGAGATTAAACTTGGAATAAAGCGAATTTAACGTATTTGGAATTATACTCGCATCATAGACAAAGCCTTCCTCAACTAAAATGTCCAATGCAGATAGCGTAATAGAAAAACAAGGAGCTCGATAGCCATAAACCTGCGTCCCTGTAAGATGCTCTAAAATATGCTTGGACTTTCGAATATCCGCTCTGAACTCTTGCGCAGACTGTTGGTAAACCAAACGGTGAGAGTATCCATGTGAGGCTATTTCATGGCCTCTCCGAGCTATTTCTTTAATTAAATTCGGTCTTCTCTCAGCTATCCATCCCAGTATAAAAAAAGTTCCTGTAGAATTCCTTTCGTCCAACAGGTCTAATATGTCATAAATCGGTCGCTCCAACCTAATTTCGTACTGTTCCCAATCATCAAGCGATAACTCCGGGCTGCAAAACCAATCCTCTACATCGACAGTAAACGCCATTCTCAATCTACTACACCTCTTTTACTATGCAGGAATTGGAATGCTTTCATCTACCATTTAGGAAGATCCCCTGGTCTGCTTATGCACCCTTTATCTATATCCTTACAATATTATCATTATTTTCCCATTTTCAAAAGATATTTTCTATAATCCTATTCTCTTAACTGGATACAAAAAAAAGAATGCAAGTGAACGTACCAACCGCATTCATGTTTGATATGAACTATATGAATAACTTACTCGTAGTATAATTTAGAATTGCTAAGACCATCCCTGCGGCTTCGTCTTCGGTTTCTTTTTGTAACGAAGATACCGTTTTAAAATACTCTGTTCTTGTTTATTGCTCATCATTCGTTTGATATTGCGCATTAATTTATTAAGTCTAAGCGTTTCTTGATCTTCTGTCTTAAATAAGGGCATTTTTCTATCGCTGTGCATCTGTGCTGTTAATCCACCTTTTGCAGAAGTGTTGTTATTGATAAGTATAAAACGGTACATAATAAAATCAATCCTATAACATTCCAAATAAGTAGCATAGGAACACTCCCCTCTCTGTCTGTTACCATTATACTATACTTTGGAAGTTTTTGTCGAATTATGTAGTTACAATTACCTAATTATTTTTCATTATCGTAGCCCGCAAGGACTAACAACTCTGAAATAGGTTCGTATCTTAAAGCATTAGCTAAAGCTATCACCGTCTCTCGGGATGGCTGATATCTCCCGTTCTCAATGGAGTTTAAGATCGAATAGCTTACACCGGCTTTCTCGCCAAGCTTCCGTAATGTAATATCTTGCTGCATCCGCAGCTGCTTAAGTCTGACTCTGAACTTTGTTTCTATCATGGTTCATACTCCCTTATTTGTGTCGTTCCCTAAATATATCTCATTTGGGATTACAAATAAAATAGTACGATCAAGTCCAATAATTAAGCACTCTGGAGAATTTTGTTCTCCAAGTTTGTTCGTATCATATGAATTCTTTGTCTCACGTAAAAATCATAAGCGGCTCCCTTCAGCTCTTTGAGAGGGATGTGAAGCTCCGTATCATTATCGATAATGGTTAACGAACCGTCATCGAAAAATTTGAAAGTGAGATCAGCCCAGTGCGTACCGGCTGCGTCAAGGATTTTTTCGATTTGACTATCACTTAAATAACTACTATGGCTTACCATCATCGTTCTATAATAGTCACGCTCAATAAATCTTACTTTTGTCGAATTCATAGCTTACACCCCTCTCAAAAATAGGAACACTAGTTCTATATCTCTATTATAGCAAACATTTGTTCGTAGTCAATATATTGCAAGCAAATTTGTTCCAAAAAAATAGACTCATTCCTTCAACAGGAACAAGTCTATCTATGATTTTTCGTAAGGATAATAGATCGATAGCATAACTATGTACTTAAAATTTAGTAAGCGATTTATGCAAATAATAATACAAACGATGATCTATCAAATCCATATGTTCCTTGCCCACATACTTCTCCAGGTCCTTGTAATCAACGGAATCGCCCTCAATCTCACGTGCAACATTTAAGTCGAACGTTTCATATTGATACTTGGCTTGAGTAACAATAAAACTTGCATCCGGTTTAATATAAATTTCTTTGGCACAATCCTCACTAAGCGTGACAACTGTCAAATAACAGCATTTTGTTTTGAGCCGCGGATCGGTTACCCGTGTATTCAACACATTTCCCTCCACTAATGGATAAGAAAAAGGAGTGTTCATCACTACGCGTCTTAAAGTTCTTTCATCCATTCTGAAATCCTCCGATGTCTTGGATTACCTGCACTTGCACTGATTACCATATTATCACAGTCTTCAGAAGAATGCTTCCATTTTAATATATTCCTATCTGAATACCCTTGTCTTTCTCACAGCAAAAAAAAGCCCGCAGCTTCACGGACCTTCTCACCTGACTCGTTTAGACATAAGCCCTTCCTTTCGTTAAAATACATGGAACCCCTTTACCGATCGCCCCCGGCTGGGACATTTTCTCCAAATATCGCAGTCCGCGTTCGCATTTTCTGCAGCGGCTGCACACATCTGAAGTCACGATTTTCATGTTGAACTTATTTTTATCGATGCTTGAGACGGGGGTGTTTTTCTTTTTGACTTTTTTGCCACTCATAGCGTTCACCTCAACACGTTTGGTTGATGTATACTATGTAGGCGGCAGTCGTATTGTACCCGTTACAAGCATCAATGGATCATTATTTTCAAGCTTGAACTGTTGCTTCAGTCAAAGGGACATAGAACATATGTTCTAATTATAGTCAGATTACACCTTATGTATTCAATGGTAAATGTTGTGCAGTCGATTTGTTCTCCAGACAATGAAAAAAAGCCGTGTTCTTCAAACGAAGATCACGACCAATGTAAGTGCATTTAAAGCGTTCTTGCTTGACCACCCGGTTTACGTGGCGCAGGCGCTCCTACGATCAACCGTCCAATGTTAAACTTACTAAGAACTACAGTGAGCAGTAACGACAGCACAGTGCAAATAACGAAGGCTACGACCGTTCGAACGGAAATGTTTCCTCCAAGAACCAAACGATCCGATAATCCAGTTGCAAAAGTGAGCATAAGCGCATGAGCCAGATACGCTCCATAGGAATGTTTACCCAAATAGCTAAACGTACTTCGAAGGCGCTCGCTTGTCCCATCATGCAGCACTACTGCAGCTATACTCATTGCAATAACGGACAACATCAGGAAAACAGCCATAAAAGGCTGCACCAGCAGCGTATCATTGTACTGAATCACATAACCTGTACTCGTTTGAAAGCTCCGTACAATCTTGTAGAAGAGTACCATAGAGCAAAGGAGATATAAACTGATCCATAGCCATTTCGTTTTCATCATCCATTGCTTCCATACTTGTACATTTAATCCAGCCGCGGCTCCCATAATAAAATAGATACAGAAATAAAGTGCATTACGATCCGCATATTCTGTGAAAAGCGGAGTGATGACCGGCACATGCATCCCTTCGGCTACAGAGCCTATACTGCCTACTTCCGTAGTTAAGGCCACATAAGCTACACAGAGGAGGACAAAACCAACTCTAAGCATCCAAGGCTTCGTTCG
Organism: Paenibacillus sp. RC67; assembly: GCF_030020805.1. Lineage (GTDB taxonomy): Bacteria > Bacillota > Bacilli > Paenibacillales > NBRC-103111 > Paenibacillus_S. The sequence goes on along the minus strand of NZ_CP125098.1, from coordinate 2,666,853 downwards.
GCCCCAGAACCACAGTACGCCGCTTTGAATGAAAGGAAATAATAAGTACAGCTGAATACTCATTACGACATACCATAGGTGATAGGAGGCTTTTCCCGTAAACCAATCGAGCAGGATTCGCTTACACTCCATCCAAAATGAAGTTCCGGTCTCCCCAAAAAAAATCGCATATACCGTCGACCAGATGATATATGGCAATACGATATCTTTAAACCTTTTGCGTACGAACGGCACGAAAGAAACTTTTTCTCTATAGTTGTAAAACAAGACTAGTCCAGTAATAAAAATAAACATGGGCACCGCGAACTTAGCTGCAATTAGCAGCAATGCCAGCACAGCGCCATTTTCCAAGCCAGTCTCAGGTAAATAAGCGTAGTGTCCAATTGAATGCTGCAGCACAACCGCCAAAAAGGCAAAGCCTCGTAAATATTGAATTTCTTCGATTCTTGCTTGCTTAGCCAAGGTCTTTCACTCCTATTGGTTGCTTGCGGTTTGTGAAAAACCAGCTTTTCTAGTATATCATAATTTCAGTTCTCATATTTTAACGAGTGGATTGGAAAAATTCGATCCATTCACCATCGGGTCCATGAAAGAAGAAATATCGGGAGCCGTTAGGAAGTGTCGTGATCTCCGTATCAATCAGCTTCACATCCAACGTTTGAATGCGCGCAAACTCTTCCTCCACATTATCTGTGGTAAACGCAATATGGTGTACTTTGCCTTCTAGCGGCAGCTTGTCATTATACCCTTCAATCAACTCCAGCTCCGTCTCACCGGCTTGATCAAAGCCCAAAAATGCAAGTCTCATAACACCGTTGGAATGAATTAACGTGTCTTTAAGCGTCAATCCTATGATCTCTTGGTAAAAAGTAATAGAGCGCTCTAAATTGGATACCATAATGCCGACATGTTCTAGCTTTGTTCTTGCCATTTCTTTCTCCTCCTTCATGTAGACTATACTGCGGGTAATATCCTGAAATTTAAATCAATCACGGTACATATTATCGAAAAAAGCCCCTAAATACAATCATTGAAAATCGAACTACCTTTATATATACTAAAGATAAGGTACTATATTTTCTAAAGGAGTGATTTACTTGATCCAAATTCATACTGCCGCTTCCCGTTACTCATCAGACCATGGTTGGCTTCAAAGCAATTTCAGCTTTTCGTTCGGAGACTACTATGATCCTGAGAATACAGAGTTCGGACCTCTTTGTGTATTTAATGATGATGTGGTTGCAGGCCACCGCGGTTTCGGAGCCCACCCCCATCGTGAAATGGAGATTGTCTCTATTGTACTGAGGGGTCAACTGCAGCATGAGGACAGCACCGGCCACAAGGCAGTTACAGGCTTCGGTGGCATTCAACGAATGACAGCAGGGACCGGAATTATCCATTCGGAAGTCAATCCAGGAGATGAGGCTGTCGAGCTGCTGCAAATCTGGTTTACACCCAATGAACGCCAACTGCAGCCTTCATACGAAACGACGAGCTATTACCCTGCTCAAATGAAAAATCGTCTTCTTCCTATCGTCTCCGATGCGTCGGGACCTAACATCGCTCATATTCACCAAAACTTGACGATGTACTTATCCGAGATGGATGCTGGACAATCGGTTTCTTTCCAACAGGAACCAGGGCGCAGAATGTATGTATTCGTCATTGAAGGCTCTCTTGTATTAAACGGATCTTATCAGCTGAATCGTCGTGACGCGGCTAGAATCACCGATGTAACCGATCTAGAGCTTCATACAGAACAAGGTGCTACTTTACTCCTTATTGATTTGCCTTAATAGAAATCGGAACTGTGGGAGGGAATCGTATGAACGAAGTGTCTAAAACACATTTTTATATAAAACATGCTATAGGAAGCCGTATGCTGTTCGATGTCAGCGGTAGGCAAAAGGCATTTTCTTTGGAGGAAAATGACGGTAAATGGAAGTTTACTGTCGAGGATGTAGAGCCAGATACAGCTGCTCTGCTTGATTCGAATAGTTGGAATCTTAACCTCTTTTATTTTTTTGAAAGACCGGGTCTGCCTATCCAAAAATACTGGTTTTACGATAAAGATAAGCCAGAACTTCAATACAATGCGGCTACTCGACGTTGGACCATACAACTGGATTCAAGAATGGAATACAATAACGAGAAAGTATAAATACAGCTAGCTGATCCAATTAAGGGGGAACTTCTACTGAAGTCCCTTTTTTCTTGGGTAACTAGCCTACCATCTGATCCTGATCTGTACTCCTACATAAAAATTTAAAAATCCCGTATGCTTCACGATGCTGCATGAAAACATACGGGATTTACTATGTACGCTAATGTGTGATTGTGGTGCCGAAGACCGGACTCGAACCGGTACGGGGTCGCCCCCGCAGGATTTTAAGTCCTGTGCGTCTGCCATTCCGCCACTCCGGCAAACATTGTAAACCACGATCAAAATGCTATGGTGGTGGGCCCTGAGGGACTCGAACCCCCGACCAATCGGTTATGAGCCGACCGCTCTAACCAACTGAGCTAAGGGCCCACGAATGTTTTGGTTGCGGGGGCAGGATTTGAACCTGCGGCCTTCGGGTTATGAGCCCGACGAGCTACCGGGCTGCTCCACCCCGCGTTAGTTGGTCAGTTGTCTTAGCGACGAACTCAATAATACAATATAGATAGAAGAGTTGTCAAGAAAAATATAACAAAAAATTTTACACTATATAACGGACTCCAAAACGCCCTTTTTTAGAGCGATATACCTCTACCTCTTGAGGACATTCGTAGCCGTAAATCCACCAATCCTCTTCCATCCGTTTGGCAAGACATCCTGCTTGAAATTTGCTTTCGTATAATTTAGCCCAATATACCCAGTTCATCATCTTTACTCACTCCGATTATGTCATATCCTAATGGTATGAAGATATTCCAGCTGCTATCATGTAGCATATCCAAAAAGCAGCAACCTTATTTGGTTATTGCTCCAATTTCATTATCATTTCAGCTCTATTCATAGTACACATTGTAAAAAAGAAGCCGACCCGAGGGTGGCTTCTTTTGAAATAAAAAGTAGATAAGTTCATTATTATTGCTTGAATACACCCAGCAAACGCTTGGAATCTCCCGCCTGAGTTGTAAACAGCTCGTAGACACGAATAGTCAGAGGACGCTCGAGCTGTTCTGTAGTGGAATCGAAGATAATGTTATTCTCACCGGTTACGAGACGTCCCGTTCCGACAAATTTCCCAGTGGTCGTACCAATCAAGCGGCCCACGGAATCATAAAGCTCAAACTGCAATTTGGAAAAACTTGGGTCAACCTGCACCTGCTCGTCACGAGTCAGCTCCAGATCAAATCTGGCCTTATACGAATACGTCAACGAATTACCCAGACGATTGAAAATTGGCGATATAGTCCAGTAGGTTACTTTTGCCGCAAACGGATATACCTTGAATTGGTTCTCCGGCTCATCCGGTTGAAGCACTACGCTATAAGAAGCGATCGTTGTTTTATACGGAGCCGCTTTCTGGGTGTCCAGCATCTTCAAAGCCAGACCTTTACCTTGCTCAGAAGTCGGAAGCGTATAGGAATAAGAAACAACTAAACTGGAGTTTGGCAGCACGCTTTTGGTCGTAATGTTTTGGCGATTGCCGCTGTAAGTAAAGCCGTCCGCGCTTACCAAATCCGTCTGGAACACAGGAATAGCGATAGGCATATCGCTGTTATTGTTGAGTTTAAACTTAGCCGTAACGTTCTTAGAGCCTTCCTCTTCATTAGTATCCATGTGGAACTCCACCAAGGATACTTGCATGTTCGGATGAATCAGATCGCTTAAATTATCAAATTTCATAGCTGTACCCATTTGATAAACCGGGTAGGTAGTGCCTGTACTTGAAGCCGGTAGCAAAATGTTCAATCTTCCTACATTATAGTTGACTAAAGTCGGTTGAGCGCCGCTCCCAGGTTGCGCAAACTTCTCTGGAGTCAGCAGGTTAATGCTTGAAAGCACGGTATCATTGTCCGTTGAGATTGCAAAATGAATATACTTTTTCTCTTTTGCTTCTAATACTATCTCACCTTGTTCGATCTTTTTACCGGCATAAACTTGAGTTTCGGATTTGCCGTCCAACGTAAAGTCAGGCAATGTTTCTCTTCCTTCTGAAGGGTTACTAACTAACAGCTGCACGACTTGAACCGTGCCCTTATCCGTCATTTCCTTCTCGATATTAATCGGAGTGTATTCCAATGGAGAAATGACGGAAGAGATTTTAAATGTCTCTCCCCATTTCTTGACAGCCATAGGGTCTGTAATGGCCATGTCGCTGCCTTTCCACGATTGGCCGCTAATCGGTACCGCAACGACTAACGATTCCGTTTTCGGGTACACATAGTAATCTACATCCGTCCAGTTCACTTCCGATAAGGTAACGGTATCCGTACGGTCAATGACAGCCATATAGCTCAATTCCGTATTGGCTCTTGGTTGTATTGACTTGGGATTGGATGCGCTAGGCTGAAGTGTGTACTCTGTTCCATCGCTCGTCTTAACACGCAGCTCATATTCTGGAACCCGTGTTATCGCTCCACTGCTGTTTTTCATGCGAACAACGACGCCAATTCGAGTTCCCTCAAGAACATGTTCATTCAATACGCTCTTAATTTCAACGCTTAACGAATCTGTTAGAGTGTAGGAAGCAGCTGCTGCTGCTTGCGTGTTTGCTTCAGTCGGTTCCGCAGCAAAGGCGGCATAGCTTGTTGTCATGAGTGATGTAGTAATGACGACGGATGTTACTGTCTTTTTCCAGTTCATTTTCACTTGGTTTCTCCTCCAGTTCGTGTGATTATTTCGCCAGTTGAACTTTTTCTTTGTCTTTTAACTGATTCTGTCCGGAGATAACTAATTGTTCCCCTTCTTTAACTCCCGAAAGCACCTCTTGTTCCGCTTCGTTCAGGCGTCCTAGTTGAATTTTACGCTTCTCAACCGAATCACCTATTAAAACGAATACGAAGGTATCTCCACCTTCGCGAACAACGCTCAAGGTCGGTACGGTAACAACCACTTGATCTTTCTCATCGGAAAGCAATATTTGTGCTTTCATTCCCGGCTTAAGCTTGCGGTCTGCATTAGGCACTTCAATTTCAAGGGAATACGATTTGGTTTGTGCGCTCATCACATCGGCCAAATAGTTTACTTTGCCAGCTTGTTTATCAACTGCACCCGGTACATAGAACGTAAGCTCCTGCTTACCTCGAATCATCTTGGCAGCATCCTCGGTCAGCTCTGCCTTAATCTTGATTGGATCCAGCTGTTGGATTTGTGCCGCCTTCACGCCGGCTTGTAAAGTCATCCCTGTCTCGATTGGAAGATCGGTCAGCACTCCGCTTACCGTAGCCTTCACTTCCATATTAGACATCGTACGATCCGCTTCCCGGATCGACAATTCGGAGGATTGCAGCGCCTGCTCCAGTTGAGACAGAGAATTTGTCGTATCCAACGTTTTTAACTTCGCTTTAGAGCTTTCCAAGTCCAGCTTCAGGCTGCTCAGCTGGCTTTCCATTTGGTCAAGCTGGAACTTGGTCACGAGTCCCAAATCGTAATCATTGCGCATCTTGCTATAGTTTTTCTCTGTATCTTTGATAGAGGTTTCCAGCTTCGTAATGCCGTTCTGGAGATCTTGTCTTGAATTGACCAAGTCCTCTTTGGATTTAGTCAGCTGCTGTCTGCTTCCTGTTACGGAGATTTGAGCCCTCTCTTTTTGCAGCTGCACATCGGTAGGATCAATTCGGAATATGACATCTCCTTTTTCTACCGAATCACCCCGTTTTTTCAGTATTTCCTGAACATCTCCACCCACCTTGTTAATGACATCGACTTGAATGGATGAAGCTACATCGGCCACTTGTTCCAGAGGGTCGCCGATTTTTTTCTTTTCGATTTTGGCCGTTTTCACCGTCTTGATTTGTGCTTCCGCAGCATTGGCCTCAGGTTGAGCCGCTGGCTTGGAGGTGCACCCGGCTATTAGCGCCGAGCTGATTACAACGGCACCCATAACTTTGGTGCTCTGTTTTATAGTTTTTGCAAATGTCGGATTCATTGGCTCATTCTCCTTTTCCGTAGTCCCTATTAATTTGCCGCGGAAGTAGCGTTCGCTTCTACCGAGGTTTTCTTTTTATTGAACATCCGTCCAATCCGCTTCTTGATATTATCGATCACGATGTACACCACCGGTACAACGATCAAGGTCAACAAGGTGGACGTGGTTAAGCCGCCGATAACGACTACAGCAAGACCTTTTGAAATGAGTGTTCCTTTCGATAATCCTAAGCCGAGAGGCAGCAGAGCAATGATTGTTGCTCCTGCAGTCATAATAATCGGCCGCAAACGCGTCATCCCCGCTTCTATCAGAGCTTCCTTCACTTCATGACCATCCTCGCGAAGCTGCTGCACCCTGTCGACCAACACGATCGCATTGGTTACAACGACACCGATCAACATAAGAAATCCGATCAAGGAAGTAATATTTACCGATTCATGAGTAATCAGTAGCCCTAGCAAACCGCCGATTGCCGCAAGCGGTAAGGAGAATAGAATAGCGAATGGAGCACTACCGTTTCCAAATGCCAATACCATAACCAAGTAAACGATAAATATGGATGCTCCCATGGCAACAAACATTTGCGAGAAGCTCGATTGAATGTCGTCCGAAACCCCTTTTACTTCAGTTCTTACTCCGGAAGGCAGCTCCACCGTTTTTAATGCATCCGATACTTGCTTACTGATACCTGCTTTATCGACATTATCAATTTTGGCAGTTACTTTTACGTACTGCTCCTGCATTTCACGAGAAATGGCCACAGGCGCGTCAATCTGACGAACTTTGGCAACTTCATTCAAATCGATCGTTAACCCTGTAGGTGTTTTAATCTGGAATCTACCAATTTTATCCACTGAATTTTTGAAGTTCGGATCCAGCATGATCTTTGTTTTAAAAGTGGTATTATCAAATTTCAAATCGCCGATTTTTTCTTCTGCAAGCCAGCTACGAACCGAATCATTAATTTGAGCGGAAGATAGTCCGTAAATCCGCGCTTTATTTTGATCCACATTAATTTCCACTTCGGTTTTCGACTCACTTAAAGAGTCTTTAATATCGATAAGTGCAGGGAACTCTTTCATCTTCTCTTTAACCAATTCCGAACCTTTTGAGAGCATGAGCAAATCATCGCCTTTGAGCATATACGAGAAATCCGCTCCCCCTGAAGGAGGTCCTCCGGAAGACAGAAGCTGAACCTCTGTTTCAGAGCCTTTTGGCAGCATATAGAGAATTTTTTCCTTCAAATCTTTTACAAGCTGCTTGGCATCCGTTGCAGGTGAAGCTTCAGCAAACATGGAGCTGCGATAAGCAATCCGGTCTTCACCTTGATCATAACCGATCAATGCGTCGAAATAAATGAAGGTCGGCTGACCCGTCGGATCCTTGGAAGCCTTCATCATCGCTTCGATTTCCTTCACTTTCATGTCCATGCTTTCAATCGTTGTTTCCCGAGGCATTTTGATTGTAACCTGCATTAGCTTATCCGTAGAGCTCTCTGGCATGAATGAAACCGCCAAGAACGGAACCGTACCGCCAATGGTTACTATGAGCAATAGAATGGATAAGAACACGGTTTTCTTGCGATTAGCGAGAGACCACAAAAGCGTCTTTTTATATCCGGATGCAAATTTCCCAACACGTTCTTCATCATGATGTTTGAACTGTTTGCTTCTAAGAACTAGCAGCTTCGCAAGCATAGGGATAACCGTTAACGCAACAATCAAGGAAGACATAAGAGCAACAACCAATGTAATGGCAAAAGGACGGAATATCTCTCCTAGCACGCCTCCAACAAAGGCAATAGGTCCAAACACGCCTACCGTTGTAATTGTTGAAGAAGTAATCGCTGATGCCACTTGAGAGGTTGCCAGCTTGATAACGGATTCGTTGCGTTCCTGAGCTTTTTGCAGCTGACTGTAAATATTTTCGATAACAACGATACTATCGTCCACGACACGACCGACTGCAATGGCCATACCGCCTAAGGTCATAATGTTGAGTGATATGCCTAGTGGAGCCATAACCAGCAGTGTGACTAATATCGATAATGGAATGGACACGAGAACGATAACCGTCATTCTTACATTTCTCAAAAAAAGCAATATCATAATGGAAGCCAGAATAGCTCCTAGTCCGCCTTCACGAACCATGCCGTTTACCGACTCTTTAATGTCTGTAGCACTGTTGTAAATCGTGTGGAAAGTAATGTTAGGGAAATCCTTTTTCCACTGCTCCATCAGCTTATCGGCATCGGCAGCAAATTCAACCGCGTTGGCATTCTTCGTTTTGTATAAGTTAATCCCGATAGCCGGCTGTTCATTTAACCGCGATAAGAAGGTAGATTCAGTAATAGCCTCGACTTTGGCAATTTGCTTTAATAGCAGCGTATCGCCATTAGGCGTTGTAATCTTCATGTTTTCCAGGTTGTATATAGAATTTAGATCGCTCTTAACGCGAACCATCTGCGTGTTGCCGTTGAAGTCAACAGAACCTGCAGGACTCGTGAGCAAAGCGGCTTTGATGCTTGAGGATACTCCAGATGGGGTCAAGCCGTAGTTATTGATGGCATTAATGTCCATTTTCATCGTTAGCACAGACTCCTGATTACCGATGGAATCAACGTGATCAATGCCTTTCAAAGAATTGAAGCCAGGGAGGATAACATCTTTATAAGCTTTATCAAGCTCTTCTTGATTCATTCCGTTAGATGCATAGGCGGACAAATAATATACAGGCTGTGACGCAAAACCAAACGTTTGTACCTTCGGCTTCTCAGAGCCCTGTGGAAGCTTGACGTTAGCAACAAGGCTCTCTACATCCTTCTTTACGTCCTCCGGCTTTTTATCCTGCTCCAGCTCGATGACAATAGAGGAAAAATTGTCACTGGAGGTGGAAGTCAGGTTCTTAAGCCCTTCCAAGCCTGCGACAGCCTTCTCCAAAGGCTTCGTCACATCCTCAAGCACGTCCTTGGGAGGAGCCGTGTACTGAGTGTTAACGAGTACGACCGGGAATGATATATCCGGCATGCTTTCAACCTTTAATGTGCTGGCAGCATAAATACCTCCACCGAACAGCAGCAGGATGATAATGATGACGGCCGTAATGTTTTTCATTGAAAACTGTGTTAATTTATTCATCTCTCTACTCCTCCATTACATTAGCTGACCCTTTAGACGAGGGGGTTTGCTTTACCCCTTCATTTTTTTTCAAATTTTGGTCTTTTTTCTTTTCATTGACCTTATTCTATTTGAGGAAATAATTGTGCTCTTCTGCGGTTCCACTCCTCCTCCAAGCCATCCAATCGATTCAGGAACATTTCGTACATCGCTTGCATCTCGATAAATCTTCTTTTGCATGCGTCATGAGAAGAACGTTCTTCCTCTTCAATTCCTTCAAGCTGATCAAATATATGTAAAGTATGTTCAATCTGATGCTGTATTCTTTGCATCTTCTGTATGTTGGCTTGCAAAGAAGTCATGCTGATATCGTCGGAGATGAAGTAGTAATCCTTGCGGTCATTGCTTGTTGGAATCTTATGACACATCAAGTGTTTCTCGAGTGTGCGCACCTGTACGCTAATGGCCGCCTTGGTCACGCCAAGCTCATCCGCCATTTCCTGTAGGCTAACAGGCTTAGGCGCAGCTAGCAGGAAAGCAAAAATCTTACCAACCAGCGGACTGAAGCCCTCAGCCTCAAAAGAGAGAGAGACATATGGTTGCTAATGTTTTGCCTCAAGGCGGAATAAGACCGATGCGGTAGTTTCATATCATTCTTCCTCACTGTAGTTTATTATCGTTAAGAATGTTGTTAACGATAATAACATAATTCCTTTTGAAAAATGTGTCAATAGTTCCAATACAAAATTAACCATTTATACATAATTGGTACAAGTCCTGCAATAATCTACTCGGTTCATTCTGTAATCTGAAGGCATGATCATAACAAGAAAAACCGCCATGCTATGCTTATATGCATGGTCAATGGCGGTTTCATACTTATTCATATTAGTCCGTAGTGGAGAACCAATCGATCTTTTGGGAAGCAAGAAGTTTCTTCTGCCCTTGGTAAGAGTCATATACATTAAGCTTATAGGTTTTTAATGTTTCGAGATGGAAGATGAGATCTTGATCCTGCTCTTCGATAACGAACTTATCTCGTTTTCCGAGACGGATTTTGGTATCCTTGTTCGTTTCCGTACTTGAAGAATCTACGACATCAAAATCTTTGAAATCAAACTCACGAGTAAACGATTTGTTACCATTCTCATCTTCAAGACCAATAACTAACTTGCGACCCTCTGTATTGGTCTCCATCAAAAGATTTTTAGTTAACTCATAATTAAAGGTGATCTTCAATTTTTCTCGGTCAAGCCATGTATTAATTTTATTAATAGATAAGGTATAAGGCAGCAAATCGATATTCATTAAATCATTCTTGACCTCAAAGTTTTCCAAAGGAAGCCAGAAACCAACTGCGTTCACATAGGAATCAGGAGTATCTTTACTCGTGGAAAACTTATTGTCCGTCACAGCTTCACCGATCATCACGTTCATATTGGAAGTTGGAAACCCTTTGGGAAGTGTACTGGACAAAATGAGCAGCGCTTTTCCACCTGGTGTGATCTTGTTCTTAATCTCAGACACGGCAGCCGGGTAGATAGCTCCATCCGCCGTTTTAAATTGAGCAACAAGCTTCGTAATATCGGAATAACGTTTCTCCATATTGACGGTTTCCAGTTGAACGGTAAATATGTCGGCAGTATCTCCAGAATAAGTTTTAACATTCCGCACCTGGTAGCTTGCATTTCTGCCGATATTCGCATTTTTATACGTTTCCCCGACATTCAAATATTGCATGTTCATCAGTTCAGAACGATGGGCGAATTCCAGCAGATCCTCTGTTTCTTTCTCGCCTGTTTTCTCTTGAAGTACCAGTTTGACTGTTGAGAACTGGTATGTATACGGCATCTTGCCAACAAACTGGAACGTACTAGAGCCACCTACCGGAAGTCCTATTACTTTATCGGTTTGAACGAGCTTTGCTTCAACCTTCACTTTATCATCCAATAGGAAGTGACCTGTCAAATCAGGAAGCGGCAATGAATTCTCACCTTTATTCAAAAGTGTAAGATTCGCCGATAAGATATCTTGATCCTCCAGAGGCAAACGCTGCAGCGAGTTCAGCTTCGTCGTGTAAGTACCTTCTTTATTCGTGAATTTGTATTCTATTCCTGTATCCACGCTGTCAGGCTCAGAAACCTGCGGAAGCTCGTAATAAGCAATAGGCAAATTCAGTTTCAAATCCGCCGCATTTTGAATAATGACCAGCTGCCAGCCCTCCGTACTTACAGCTACAGGGATGGAACCAGTTAACTCAACTTCCTTATTCACCTGCGGATTAATAACTAAATCCTTCAAGTTTTTGGCATCGAGCGGATACATATATCCTTCCTTGGTCCGAATCAAAAATTGATAGGTCGGTACTGCCGCACTACGGTTACCTACGTTCTCCATATTTAGCACTACGGTAGGGGTAACATTTTTCTCGTTCTTCGTCATAAATATTTTTTTAATGGACGTCTTAACTTCGGTACCCGCCATATTAATGATGTGTGAATCATTCATAGGAGTGACGACTGAATAGGTATCCGGGACAGCAATCTCGCCTATGCTGCGCTCAAAATTCGGCTGGCTGAAGTCCCACTTAATAAATTCAAAAATAAGATCCGTCAACTCCGTAGTCTCGTTAACCGAAGCATAGAAGCTGATATCCTGTACGGATTTCGGAGTGATCCGGTTTTTGTCCTTATCTTGTGGAAGAATACGAACGGAAATTTGATTTCCTGATTTCGTTTTAAGATGCGGCCAATAATCAATGAACAGCAAGTCATTGCTGCCTTCATTATGAACGCTTACGGTAAAAGTAACTGTCTTGCTTCCCTTCTCCGGCAGTATCGTCACATTTTTGAGTTCAAAATAGCTGTCACCAGTCACTTTGACTTGTCCCAGAGCTGGCGCAGAGCCGGTGGACAGGGTATTGATCGAGTTCGCCGGAGGCGTACTGCTGTCGGCGGCAAAAGCCGGGACAGCGGTACCCCAAGTTAAGGCGGCGCTAAGGAGCAGGATATGAGTTGTTTTATGGTTAAATTTCATGATGTCTGTATGCCTCCCGTTGAAAATAGATTATTAACTGTTAACACACTGGCAGTTAGCCTGCTCGCATCGACATGATTTCATTGTTGATTGGGCCGGTTGGATTATCTTTAATCTGCTGAAGCATCGCATCTCCGTCCGTTTGCCATTTTTTCAACGCGTCACGGACCTGCATTTTCCCATCGACTACATCGTTAAACAACCGACGTCCGATATCCTGTACTTGACCGATACTAGGTTTTTCTCGATAAATTTTGTAATCCTGCTGAGGGGCCGGTGTCAATGTAGTGAAAGCTTCGATATGGAACTGTATACCGTCTTTCGGTTTAATGTACTTTTTACGGGTTACGATGTTATAAGAGCTGCTGGACTTCAGACGTGCCCAATCCTCACTATTAATAAACTTAATGAATTTCCACGCATCTTCCACATTTTGAGCCTTGGCATTAATGCTCATAATTCCGTTCATTCCGATATAGCCGCCCACATCCGGCGCTTCAGGATGGACAGGGAGCGTAACAACATCCCAATCAATAGGTGTATAACCCGGATAGTTTTGTGCACTTTTGTTGGCATTCGTAATCTGGTTCAGTTGGCCATAGTTAATAATAGACATTGCAACCCGATTAGAAAGAAAATCATCATACTGGAACGGATTGAAATTTTCGCCTCCGTTCATCATTTGGCCTTTCATTTTGGAAGGATCCTGCTGTTCAGGCAGCACTTTGTCCTGCTTCAGCTTCAGCATCGCTTTCCACACTTTTTCCCATTGATCGGAATCCACTGTCATCTTCTCGCCCTTTTCGTCAAACATTCTCAACTGAAGAGGCGCTGTATACATTTGCATGGAATAGAACAAATCTCCCATCGATTGGGTACTGAACGAGAAACCCGCTTTTCGGTTCTCTCCCTCGCCTTTAATAAGACGCTTGCCCAAGTCGAACGTTTCATCCCATGTCATCTTATCCTTTGGATAAGGAACACCCGCTTCGTCAAACATACGCTTATTATAGATGAGTGCAGAAGAGTTGAATGTAGGGGCCAGTGCATACAACTTGCCGTCCCCTGTCTTCTTAAGTCCCTCAACAACCGCAGGGACCATATCCGAGGTATCGAATTTGTCTTTCGTAATCATCGGATCGAGCTGAGTCAGCATATTGTTCGAAATCAGTTCAGGAAGCTGCTCATAACCGACCATTACAACGTCAGGAGGGTTATCCCCCTGCATAACTTCCTTCAGCTTATCCATAGGATCTACCGGCTTCTTGTTCGGATCCACTCTTCCATACCGATAGCTGTCATCCATCGTCGGAATAATCTCGATTTTAATGTTCGGATTGGCAAACTCGAATATTTCGGTGAACTGCTGACGAAAATATTCATCGTCTCCATAACCGAAGCTTGTAGCGACACGCAATACTCTCTCTGTCTTCGTATCGGCTCCCTTCGTCTTAGTGCAGGCTGCTAAAGTAGGCACCATAAGACCGGCACTAATGGATAATAGCATTGATTTCTTTATCCATGGTTTCATAAGTTAATCCCTCCAACAATTTGTTATGCCATCGGTAAAACATTGCATATAGCTTCCTAAGGACTATTCGATGGATTTAGGCGGTCTTATAATAATTTTCTCTCCGTCAAACTCCATGGAAGCCTTAGTGTCGATTTGCAGTGCCTGTAGGTACGCTTTAGGTATTTGCAGTCTGCCGGCCTTATCCAAAACAACGTACTCTTCATGGACGTCGTTCATCGCCTGAAACCCTGCAGCAGATTCCATTTGATCTTGCTCCAAATTCGGATTCCGTTTAATGAACTCCGTACTGGTCATCCCGTCGCGGATGGCAACAACACGATCCACCTTGCTGGCAAGCGCCATATCATGGGTAACAATAACGATAGTGACGCCCAGCTCGCGATTCAGCTTACGAAAAATATCCATAATCATATCCGACGTTTTCGTATCTACAGAACCGGTCGGCTCATCCGCCAACAGAAGCGAAGGCTTATTAGCAAGGGATATTGCGATGGCGACACGCTGCTGCTCACCGCCTGATAACTGCTGTAGCTTGTTTCCCATTCGTTCCTTTAATCCTACCCATTCCAGAAGCTGCTTCGCGTAAGCACGGTCATAATCTCCACTAAGCATCATAGGCATTTCTACATTTTCCAATGCGGTCAAATAAGGCACTAAGTTTCGCGCATTATTTTGCCAAATGAAGCCAACGGTTTTACGTTTGTACTTGACCAGATCTTCATCTGTAATTTTGAGGAGGTTCCATTCGCCAACCTGCACCTGGCCGGCAGAGGGCCGGTCCAGCCCTCCCAAAATGTTTAGAAAAGTCGATTTCCCGCTCCCGCTGTTGCCGATGATTGCCATCATTTCTCCGGCTGCAACGGAAATGTTCAGCCCTTTAAGGGCGACGACTTCAATGTCGTCGGTTTTGTATATTTTGACGAGCTCTTCACAAGTAATCATGTTATTTCTCCTCTCCGAGCTTGACGGCTTGATGAACCCTCAATCTGCGGATATGCAGGAACAATAGACCGGCACCAGTCAGCATCATTACCGCTACGACCACATACAGCTGATCGGTATCCCGAGCATTAAAGACGACCCGGAATGGCGGTACCTGCATCTTGACATTCTCTGCCGTTTGCAGGAAAGGCAGGAACAAGTAGCTGGTCAGCTTGCCTATTCCTATTCCGAGAGCAATGGACAATCCGGCAGTAAAGCCTTGTTCAAGCAGCAGCATGCCTGTGAGCTGACGTCGTGAAAGCCCCATGGCCCGCAGGACGCCGAACTGAACCACTCTGCTGGACAAGTTGAAAAACCAGTACAATATATAGCCGATTAGCGATACAAATACCGATACAAGGAAGCCGAGACTTAGTATTCCGAATACGCCACCGCGAGCCGGATGCTTCATCTGTACGATTAATTCGTTGCGCACATCTTTCACGCTGACAATCGGGATTTGCTTCTTCGCCAATTCTTCCATAAGAGGAGTGACTTTCGCACCCTCTTTCATCTTCAGCCACACTTCATAAGGAGTGACCGGCGCCTGATCATAAATATAATCCAGGTTGGCTATGAAAAATGGCATTTGGTCTGGATATTGACTCGGCCAATAAGGTACGGTTGCCACTACAACAAATTCAACCTGCTGCTGTTGAATGGAGATACTGATGATATCCCCTTCCTTTATATGGTGCTTCTCAGCAAAGGAGGTTGGGATAATAACCGATTGCTCATACGTACCAAGCAAATTCAAGTAAGCATTAGGATGGACTTTGAATAAGTCCTTTCTATACCAGAACACCTTGGAGAAATCAACATTATCGATTCCCATCAGCATCCCTTGGCCCAAGGATTTGCCCGACATAACAACATTACCCTTAGTTCTCAGTACACGGGCCGCATGATCGACTCCTTCAAGCTGCTGAAATACGACGAAAGGCGGCTCTACATAACGAAGCTTAGGCGGAGGTTCTTCCATACCATTACCGCCGGCACCACCAGGGCCGCCTCCATTTCCTCCCCCACTACCGTTATTGCCATTTCCTTGATTATTTCCTGAGCTTCCATTTCCACCGTTGTTTCCATTATTCTGTCCGTTGGATTGATCCTGAGGCAGATCGTCCGAAACACCATCCCAAACGGCTTGGATTACAACGTCTGTTCCATAATTGTAAAGAATGCGGTCCGTTGAGTTCAGATCTATCGTTCTTGCAGCTGAAGAGTTATACACTCCCAAGCCCAATGTAAGTATCAACAACAGCATTAGAGGGTAATACGATTGCGCAGAACGAGACAGCTGAGTCAGCGTTAAGTATACCGGCACAGGCAAGAAACGTTTGCCAATCCAGTTCCACAGCCTGAGCAGCCATGGAAAAATACGCAGAAAGAACAATCCAAGAGCAATGATTGATAATGCCGGCACGAAAAAGAGCAGCGGGTGCACCTGCAGCTGATCCGTTGTTAAACCGGTTTGCACCGATAATACTTGTCTTTGATCAAATAAATAATATCCGTAGGCTACAACACCTATAAGTAGCACATCGAGAAACCACTTTTGCCAAAAGGGGGATCGGTCTGAACGCGCCAGCTTTTGCTTGTAGCTGACAATAGATGCCTTGGCGTAGACGATCGCTGGTATTACGCTGGCTAGCAGTGCGATAAGTACAGCAGCCGCTCCATATAGCAGCGCTTCTTGAGAGACGCCGACGGGAACCGACTTCCGATCCACAAAAGCGAGGAACCCGCTGGAAGAACCGATACTTTTGGCCATAAACCATCCGAGCATAGGCCCCAGGATCATCGCAATCAATCCAAGCAGCAAACCTTCCAGCACATAAATACCGATAATTTGCTTCGTACTGCCGCCCCTGCTTCGCAAAACCGCTATGACACTGCGCTGTCGATCCAACGATTGCCTTGAATTCATCACGATATAATAAAACACCATCGCAATCATTGGTGCAGCCAATGTAAACAGCAAAATTTGCAGCTGCAGGCTTTGCGTTTTAAATTCCTGCAATATAGGAATAAACGACAAGTCGACACGCGTATTTTTCAGCTTTTGGTACAAGATGATATCCAGACGCTCCAGCTTTGATTCCAAAGGCGACAGCTGACTCGTTTGAATATTTTTCAGATCAAAGGCATAATACCAGTTCGCAAGGTTGAGCGGTATTTTCTTATCCTTCAATATGTAGTTCTCAAATCCCGCTTCGCTCATAAAGAAGGAGTTCATAACTCCTTCCATCCCTTGAAACCAATAAGGATGCTGATCGTTCTTTGGAACGATCGTTCCGACGACCTTAATTTTGATGGGGGCAATGCCTAACC
Organism: Paenibacillus sp. RC67; assembly: GCF_030020805.1. GTDB lineage: Bacteria > Bacillota > Bacilli > Paenibacillales > NBRC-103111 > Paenibacillus_S. The sequence goes on along the minus strand of NZ_CP125098.1, from coordinate 2,649,769 downwards.
CGCCACTAATAGGATAATTGAATACATCTCCGATATGAATGTCGTTGCGGTACATAGCTTCTTCCAATATAACAGCTTCTACGATACCGCTTTGCACTTGATCATTAAACCATTGTCCCTGTTTAAGCTCCGCTTGATCCTTCAAACCGTTTTGAGACAAAAGCGTCATTTGACGTTTTTTACTTGGATCGACCTTCTTCGGATCTTCCGGCGACAGCTGAGAGGCACGGATCGAATAGCTGCGGACATAAGCTTCATAAGGGAAAGAAATATCCTTAGGGATATCATTCGTTATGTATTGATCTGCATCTTTTATGGCATCCAGCTCAGCACGATCCGATCCGGTAGCCTGATATCTTATTAATACGGAGCCAGCAGGCAAACCGCCGCTTTTTTCTTCTAACGATTTGCTGACGACCCGCTTTAACGAACCGTCGGAATACATCGGTATGCTCGTTGTAAAAGCCACAGCCATAATTAGACCGACCAGAGAGCTTAACGTCAACCAGCGTGTATTCCACATTTTTCGGTACAAAAATCGCAGCATTGGCATTGACATTAGCGGCCCACTACTTTCTGCCCCGGCGTAAGTCCTTTAACGATCTCCACGTCCGTTGAGGTTTGCTGCCCTATCTCGACATCCACTTCCTTCTTGTTCCCTTGATCATCGACCACTTGAACGTAATTGCGTCCGGAATAGGATCTAAGAGTAGCTAACGGTATCGTAACCGCCTTTTCCTTACGTGAAGTTATGACGGATACGCTGAGAAACGTGCCTCGGTTCAACCCTTGGGGCAATGGATCCAGCTCCACTACCATATAATTATCGATGGAGTCAGGCTTCTTCTGGTTATTCCCGTTCTGGCCTCCAAAATTGCCGTTATTGTTATTGCCGTTGTTCGCATCCGAGCTAGGATTTGGCAATTGAATGACTTTTCCTTTATGCTGACCTGCGGAATTGATATCGACTACCGCCTCCATTCCGACGGCAACCTTCTTCAAATCCTCGTTGCTCAGACTTGCAACTACCGCTAACTGCGTTAAATCCGCAATCGTAGCGATGGCATCGTACGCTTTGGCTGTATCGCCTTTTTGCACATAAACCGAAACAATCGTACCCGAGTAGGGAGCTGTCAGCTTCGCCTTAGCGATTGTGCTCTCCAGCTTATTCAAATCTTCCCGTTTAAGCTCAAAATCGATCTTAGCCTTCTCCAGATCCTCCGCGCTCATCTCGTCGGCTTTGCGCAAGGTCTCTATCATGGTCAGCTCATCCCTGCGGGTTTGCAGCCGCTTTTGCTTGAGCTGGCTCTCCTGCTCGGTAACGTCGAGTTCGGCGATCACTTGACCCTGCTCGACTTTGTCTCCGCTCTTTACATAAATGGCCTTAATTCTTCTGCTATCCTCATCCGTAAAATAAAGATCCTCTTCCTTCGTTCCCATCATCTTGCCGGAACCGCGCACCTTGGTTTCCAACGTCTCCGTCTTCACAACATACTCCGGTTTCTTGGACAACTTGGGAGCCGTAATCGTCGGCAGCGTTTCTTCTTCCGCTTCCTTTGGCAAGAGTGAGCATCCGGAGCTTATCGTTAAAACGGATGCCATACAAACAGCAAGCAGAGGTTTAGCCTTTCTTTTACGTGTTGATAAATTTCCCATCCACCATTTCAAATACATGGTCGGCAACCTCCATAATTGTTGGATCATGTGTAGTCATACAAATGGTCACTTTCTCCGTATTGATGATTTCTCTGAATACCGCCATAACCTGTGCGCCCATCTGCGAATCAAGCTCCGCCGTCGGCTCGTCAGCTAGAAGCAGACTAGGCCTGTGGGCAATAGCTTTAGCAATTGCGACACGCTGCTGCTCTCCTCCCGAGAGCTCGAAGGGCCTATGATGCATCCGTTTGGTCAATCCGACAAGCTCCAAGCAGTGAGAAGCTCTGTTCTTCCATTCGGAGCGTGGGACGTCAGCCATTCGAAGAGCCAGCTCTACGTTCTCCCAAGCAGAAAGAAGTGGCATTAAGGCAAATGATTGGAAAATAAATCCTATTTCTTTGCGTCTTATTTGCGTACGCTGATCGTCGCTGCACAAATGAAACGGATGATCTTTAAACACAATCTCGCCCTTGTTCGGCTGGTCAAGCCCCCCAATCAAGTTCAACAGCGTTGTTTTACCAGAACCTGAACGTCCTTTCAGCATAACAAGCTGCCTGTGATAAAGAGACATATGAATGCCCTTCAGCACATGCAGCTGCTGGCCTCCGACGGGAAAAGACCTTTCTACCCCTTCAACCGTTAGCAAGGGCGTGCTATAATCCACCGGCTCAGCTGTGGCGGCCGAGGCTTCCAAGGATGCTGCCCCCAATTCCAGCGATAAGTCCACCGGCTGCTGAGCTTCTGCCTCCCTGTCAGCCTCTTCAGGTTGATTTTTGTTTTTTTGGCGAAGCCAACCAAGCATTGCGACCCTCCTACCTGTTATCGACAATCATTCTATGTATCTATCAAAACCATTACTTCCAAATTATAGACGAAGGAAATGATGAAAAAGTTACAGATTGTCATCAAAAAACTTCTTATTTTTAAATGTCTGGAAATCCCAACCACTTACCGGATACGCTTTCAATTCTCCCAAAATGAAAGATAGCTAGCCGGAACTCAGATATCTTCACGCCTTTTTATGCAGTTTTCCCTCTATCAAATTGATTCATTTTTTTCCAAACCGTGTAATATAGTTTTACTTTGTGACTGACAATAGCCCCTTGTACTATTTTACGAGAATTGTAACTTCTCCGTAACCAAAGGAAAAATCAGGTTAGCTATAATAGCTTTAGGAATCACATTAACCATGATCATCCAGGAGGTACTCATTATGAAAACACCCTTTAAATTATTGACTCTAGGTATTGCAGGATGTTGTATGCTCGCTTCCTATGCCAATAGCTCTATGGCATCACCAGCCGTAACCGCAATCCCTGCATCCGGCGTTATAACAGCTGTACCTATTTCCGCACCTATCTCGAGCACCGATATTCAAGTAACAGCCAAAACAGAGCAGGAACAAACAAGTGAATTAACCTCCAACCTGAGCGTACCAGTCATTAGCGGCCTAAAAGATAAGGCTTATCAAACCAAGCTGAATGATCAGATCGCAGAAGTAGCTGCGAAAGACTTGGACGCTATCAAATCCCAAGCTAAAGAGGGGCTAGAGGATGCGACTCAGAACGGTTACCCGTTTAGACCTTATTCTGTGGATGTAAAATACGAAGTGAAAACCAACGCGAATCATACCCTCTCCATCAAGGTCTACACTTACAGCTATACGGGTGGAGCGCACGGCATGACGCGAATTGACACTTACAACGTCAAAGATAGCGACCAAGCAGCCGCTATTACATTGAGCGACATATTCGGTGGTAATTACAAAGATGTAATTAACCAGCAAGTCAAAGCGGAGATTGCCAAATCACCAGAAAATTATTTCAGCGATGAGTTCAATGAGTTCAAAGGAATCAGTGACGACCAAACCTTTTATATCGAAAATGGAAAAGCTGTCATCGTGTTTAGTGCATACGAGATCGCTCCGTACGCTGCAGGCAGTCCTGAATTCGCCATAGCTATTCCAGCAGCAAGCTCTAGTCAAGATGGAGTTCAAGTATCCTCTGCCTCAAAACAGGAGCAGCTCGATCAATTGAAGGTAGATATGAGCGTACCCGTAATTACTGGTATGAAAGATGCCCAGTATCAAGCCGAGCTTAACGATCTGATTGCACGCCAGGCCAACAAAGACTTGGAGAGTATGAAAGAGCAAGCCCAAAAAGATGCTGAAAGAGCGAAACAAGAAGGAATTGAGGTTAGACCTTATGAGCTGTTCATTAAATATGATCTAAAGTCTGACGGAAGCAGCACCAGCAGTAACCGTCTGTCTATCCAAATGACCACCTATACCTTTACAGGCGGCGCGCACGGTATGACTCGGATCGATAATTACAATGCATTAAATAATGAACAAGCGAGCAAGATCGAATTAAGCTCGTTATTCGGAGATCAATACAAAGAAATGATTAATAAACAGATTATAGCTGAAATGGCTAAAACACCGGAAAAATATTTCCAGGATGAATTTAAGGGCATTTCAGATACTCCATCTTTTTATATCGAAAAAGGGGATGCCGTTATTGTGTTCGGTCAATACGAAATCGCGCCTTATTCTTCTGGATCACCTGAGTTCCGCTTCGCTATCCCAAGCGAAAGCACCAGCACGAACCCTACTAAACCTAGCAAGCTGGTCGTTGATAATCAAGAAATCCCATTGCTGACGAACAAGGAAGGAGTCCCTTTTGCTCCTCTGCGTACGGTTGCCGAAAGCCTTGGTTACACGCTGAAATGGAATGCCGACAAGCAGCAGGCTGAAGTGTCGAAAGGCGCTCAATGGACCGCTGTTACGGTCGGAAAGGATCAATACACATATAATAAAATGGCTCCGATCTCGTTAGGGGCAGCACCATTTATCAATGATCAAGGATCTTTGTATGTTCCAACCACCTTTTTCGACCAAATTTTAAAAGCGGATGTTAAAACCGAAGTCGATACGATCTTTATTAGCCAAAAATAATCAAAACAGACGAAAAAACCTTTCCGGATCTAAAAGTCCAGAAAGGTTTTTTGTTGCTTTACCGCATGTAGAAAAAAGTCCTGCAGCAATCACATCAGTCTAACGCATGGAGCGGAATTTCTGTGAATGCTCCTTCGCCTGCTCCACCGTTGTAATCCGGTTGCGGCTCCATTCAAGCAATATCCGGTCAATGTATCTAAAGTGTACTTTCCCCGCAAATACGGCCTCCTTCAGCCCGGCCAAAATCAATTCCTCCAGATAGCCGTCCTTATCAAGCCAGCCCGTAATTGATTCCAGCTCCATAGGAGTCAAGGGACGACCGAATTCTTTTTCGAAAACGGAAAATATATCCTTGCGAACCTCCGGCTCCTTCTTCTGCTTAAGCTTCTCCATTTCCTCGAACCAACAGCCTGCGAGTCGTTCAAGTAAAGGTGTAAAGTTATATTTCTCATATTGAATGCCGCTTACTGGGTCCACACTGTCGTCAATGGTTAATAACCCTTCCTTCAAAAGCTTCTGCAAAGCCGCAATGACCTTCTCGCCCGGAACGGTCATTCTTGCTTGCAGCTCCTCAAGTGTTGGGAATTCCTTACGTTCCCTCTCCATAAAAGCCATCACATGGATCATCAGCATAACCTCGACTTCTGTCAGCTTCCACTGATGATAGTGCTTTAACAAAAGATACGGGACTCCTACAGTGCCTTCCCGCCAACCCGCCACAAAAGCAGCCAGCAATTCTCTGTTTTCCTTACTTTGCTGTTTCATCCGATCACCTCTCTATACAAAAAACACATAACCGTTCCCCAAGCTCATTCGAAAGAACAGCGGTTCTTCAAGAGAACCGCCCCATTCTTCCCTAAGCTTGTATCCTGACTTCACTACTGAGAAATTAACTTTATGGGTACAAGCGGTACAGCAGTCTTGGAAAAGGAATCGTTTCCCGTACATGATCCAAGCCGCAAATCCACGCAACCGTACGCTCCAAACCAAGACCAAAGCCTGAATGAGGCACCGTACCGTATTTACGCAAATCCAAATACCATTGATAGGCTTCCTTAGACAGCTCATGCTCCGTAAACCGTTCTTCCATCAGCACCGGATCGTCAATCCGTTGACTGCCCCCAATAATCTCCCCGTATCCCTCTGGAGCAATCATATCCGCACACAACACAACCTCAGGCCGATTTGGATCCGGTTTCATGTAGAATGCTTTAATCTCGGTAGGGTAATGAGTGATAAATACTGGCTTATCGTAATTCTCGGCAATCGCTGTCTCATGCGGTGCACCGAAATCTTCTCCCCACTCGATTTCATGCCCGTTCTTTTGCAGAAAGCTGATCGCTTCGTCATAGGTAATCCGCGGAAACGGAGCTTGGATGTTCTTAAGCTTCGACGTGTCACGTTCCAGCACTTCCAGCTCCTTGCCGCAGTTGTCCAAGACGGACTGAATGATATGCGAAACAAACTGCTCCTGCACTTCCAAATTTTCTTCATGCGTAATGAAGGCCATTTCAGGCTCAATCATCCAGAACTCGATCAAATGACGTCTCGTCTTTGACTTCTCGGCACGGAAGGTGGGTCCGAATGAATAGACACGCCCTAAAGCCATTGCGGCTGCTTCCATATACAGCTGACCGCTCTGCGTTAAAAAAGCGTCTTCATCAAAATATTTCGTATGAAACAGGTTCGTCGTCCCTTCGCAAGACGATGGCGTCAAGATCGGAGGATCGACCAAATGAAAGCCCCGCTCATCGAAAAATTGTTGAATTGCTCGAATAATTTGAGCGCGTATAACAAGTATGGCCCGCTGCCGCGGCGAACGTATCCATAAATGGCGGTGATCCATTAAGTAATCCACACCATGCTCTTTTGGCGTTATCGGGTAATCGCTAGAAACCTGAATAATCTCAATTCCGGTTACCGTCAGCTCATAGCCGCTCTTGCTTCGAGTGTCTTCCCGCACGTTTCCGGTCACATAAAGAGAGCTTTCTTGTGTAAGCTTCCCTGCTGATTCCCAGACCTCCTCCGGCACATCGCTTTTTACGACTACTGCCTGAATGAATCCCGAGCCATCACGCAGCTGCAAAAATTGAATTTTTCCGCTAGAACGCTTATTATGCAACCAGCAGCCGATCCTCACTTCACTGTCTCTATGTTGATCGACATCTCGAATCATAGATAAATTTCGGCTCATTAAATGGATCATCCTTCCTATTTCAGAGTCACAATTAGATTATACTACATTTCTGCGATTCAATAGGAGTTGATGCGTATCGCGGGCGATAACTAATTCTTCATTCGTCGGGATGACAAGAACCTGTATCCGGGACTGCTCGGTGGAAATGATCCGTTCGTCATTGGAACGCTGTTCATTCGCTCTTTCATCAAGTTCCAAACCAAGGAATGTCAAATTACGGCATACAGCCTGACGCAGCGCTGCCGAATTTTCTCCGACTCCTGCCGTAAATACCAATACATCCACTCCGTTCATCGCAGCCGCATAAGAACCGATGTATTTTCTTAGACGGTACTCATACATTTCGAAGGCAAGGGTTGCACTTCGGTCGCCTTCCTTCATAGCCTCCAGTATTTCCCGCATATCGCTGCTAATACCCGAAATCGCCATAAGTCCGCTATGTTTATTCAGCATGGAATTCACTTCACTCAACGTCAGTTCTTCTTTGCCCATGGCAAATGGAACGATAGCCGGATCGATATCGCCACTGCGTGTTCCCATCATTAGACCTTCGAGTGGCGTCAAGCCCATACTTGTATCGAACGACTTGCCGTTCAGTACGGCTGTGCAGCTGGCTCCATTACCGATATGGCAAGAGATCAGCTTCAGCTCCTTCAATGGCTTTTGCAGCAGCGCTGCGGCTCTTTCGCTTACATATGCATGAGAGATGCCATGAAAGCCGTACCTGCGGATTTTATGCTTCTTGTAAAGCACCATTGGAATCGGATACAAATAAGACCCTTGTGGCATCGTTTGATGGAACGCAGTATCGAAGGTAACAACCTGAGTTACATCCGGCATATTCGCTTCTACGGCGTTAATGCCCAGCATATGTGCTGGATTATGCAGCGGGGCCAAATCAAACAAAGTTCTTATTTCCCGTTTTACATCCTCATCCACGATAACCGACCCAGTGAATGTTTCACCACCATGAACGACCCTGTGTCCGACGGCTTCGATCTCTTGGATGGAGTCCAGAACACCATACTTAGGATGCACGATCATCTCCAGAACTTTTCGAATCGCTGTCGTATGCTCCAATATTTCCGCAACTTCGCGAACCTCCGAGCCTCCATCAGGCTCAAAGCACACAATAGCAGAATCCATTCCTATGCGCTCTACCTTGCCTTTAGCTAGAACCGTTTCATCCATCATATTGTAAAGCTGAAATTTCAGCGAGGAGCTTCCTGCATTGATTACGAGAACTTTCACAGACGGTCACCATCCTTATCATAGCGGAAAAAGCCTTGCCCAGTCTTTACGCCGAGCTGCCCGGCACGAACCATTTGCTTCAAAAGGACGGCGGGGCGATATTTCACGTCTCCAAACTCTCGGAACATCCGTTCCATTGCCACCAAAAGTGCATCCAGTCCCATTCGATCCGCTGTTTCGAGAGGACCATAGTGAAAATCATAACCCATTCGCATTGCCGTATCGATATCTTCTGCACTCGCAACCCGCTCTGACAGCGTATGCATAGCTTCGTTAATCAGAACACAAATCAATCGTGTCGTAACAAAACCAGGCGATTCATATACCTGAATGCCTGTTCTTTGAATCGTATTTTCAATAAATTGCTTCGTAAAAGAAAACGTATCCTCGGAAGTTTTTAACCCTCTAATAATCTCCACCAAACGGATTTTTGATACAGGGTGCAAAAAATGAATGCCAATGACTCGATCAGGCCGTTTTGTTACTGCTGCGATCTCTGTCAAGCTTAATGTGGAAGTATTGCTGGCCAAAATGGTTGTTGCCGGACAAATTTCATCCAACCGTTGAAACAACAGCTTTTTCTGATCCAAATCTTCGCTGATCGATTCGATAACCAGATCGCAATCTGCAAGACTGTACATGACGGTATCTCTATGGATTCTGGATAAAATGAGCTTTTTCTCTGCAGTAGTGATAGCCCATTTCTCCAGCTGCTTGTCGAGGCTAAGTTCAATCTGCTCTAATGCTTGCTCCAATTTCTCCGACGTACGGTCAATTAATAATACGTCCATTCCTTGTGCTGCCAGCATCTCTGCGATGCCTTGGCCCATCGTTCCGGCACCGATAACACCGACTTTGCCGCACTGCATGCCGTTTCCCCCTTAACCGCTTTCATTTGCAATCTCTCACTATATAAACCCATGGTTAATTAAAACAGGCCGTTCTGCCTGTATGTGCTTATTATACACTCCCCGAAGCTTAAATGAAAAAACTTCTTGTGGCATTGTTGTGAAGAGCTGGCAGCTTACCTTTGCTCCAAAAACAAAAACAAGCCCTCCGCCGCAGCAGCAGCATTGGACTCGTTCCTATGAATGGAGAATATGAATTAAAGACTAATAACTTGCTTCGTATCTTGCGATGCAAAAGCAGCCAATATAACCTTTAACGACTTCAAGCCTTCTTCACCAGAGATGCTTGGCGGGGTATTCGTGGTCAAGCAATGAATGAATTCATCGATAACTCCGCTCGTCGTTTGTTTTTCATTAGTGGCCATCGCTCCGACCTTATACTTCTCAACGGAACCGTTGCGGAGCTCCACAATCACTTGATCATCTGAATCGGTACCGATTTTCATAACCCCGTTCTCGCACCAGAGAATCGTGCTGTTGTCGCCGCCTTTATAGTAGGTCCAGCTTGCAACTAATGTACCGATAGTGCCGCTATTCATACGAAGTACGCAAGTTGCATTATCGTCCACATCTGTGCCTTCCTTATGAAGGGTGCCCACGAATGCAGCAACATCCGCAACCTCATCATCAAGAAGCCAACGAATAAGATCGGATTTATGCACGCCTAAGTCGCCCATTGCGCCCATAATTGCTTCTTCCTTACGGAAAAACCAGCTTTCTCTTCCGTCTACGCTCCAGCCTTCTGGTCCTGGATGTCCGAACGAAGTACGGAATGTAAGAACTTTGCCAAGTCTGCCGGATTGCAAAATTTCTTTTGCTTTCATATGAGGGGGCATTAAACGTTGGTTATGACCCACCATCAAGTAGACTCCGTTCTTTTGAGCCGCTTCGATCATAGCCAAGCCTTCCGCTTCCGTCACAGCCATTGGCTTTTCCACCAACACATGAGCTCCTGCATTTGCCGCGGCAATAGAGACTGGTGCATGCAGCACGTTTGGAGTACATACGCTGACGGCGTCCGGTTTGATTTCTTTGAGCATTTCATTGTAATCGGTATAAGACTTTGCGCCATGCTTCTCAGCGTATTTGTCTGCCCGTTCTTTAATGATGTCGACAAAAGCAACAAGCTCAACATTTGGGTTAGCTTCATATTCCGGTATATGTCTTCTTATGGAAATAGCTCCGCAGCCTACAACGGCAACTCTCAATTTACTCATGTCATCTACCCCTTATGATTTTAAAATTGATTTAAATAATTTTGTTGAAGCCACTTCAAGCTAGTACCAACACTCTCCAGCGGAGGATTTTGGCAGCGGTCCTGCTCAACAATAAGCCACTCAACCTCTGCATCCGAAGCCGCTTGAATGACCGTTGGCAATTCAATTTCCCCTTGGCCCAGTTCAACCGTATTGATCTGATTGTTAATCATGCCTTTGAAATCTTTCAGGTGGAGCAGCGGTAATCTACCTGCATAATCAGCGATATATTGAAGCGTATCCAATCCAGCGAACTGAACCCAGCCTGCATCCATCTCCACTAAAATATCTTCGGGTGCAGAAGCGTACAAAGCGTCAAAAACATATTGATCACCGATTTTCGCTTCGAATTCAAACGCATGGTTATGATAAGCAAACTTCAGGCCGTTTTCCTTAGCCTTGCGCGCTGCTTCTCCCAGAAATGTAAACAGGGATTTCCAGCTTTCCACGTCTGCGCGATCCTCAGCAGCCACATAAGGACAGATTAAGTACTCAGCCCCGATAGCAAGCAAGTAGTTGATTTCTTTGTCCAGATCTGCACGCATATTTTGCAAGCTAACATGTGCTCCGATAGGCTTCAGGTTCAGTTCATCCAAAAGCTGCTTTAATTCCTCTGCCGGCAAATCACCGTATCCCGCGAATTCAACACCTTCATATCCAAGCTCGGCCACACGGCGAAGCGTTCCTTTGAAATCTTTTGACAAATCATCGCGAACCGTATACAGCTGAACGCCAATACCCATTCTTCTCATATGCTCATCCTCCATAGGAATTGATCTATTTGATATTATTTTAATCCCAAATGCCCTATAATGACTATGAACGATGTGCTTACAACATGAACTATTTTGCTATTAATAAAGAAGGGATTCTACTATGCTCTCTCAAATTCTATCATGCGGGTATTCTTATCACTCACAAAAATTTCAAACCGGGCATAAAGAAAACGTGAAGCATTATTTGATTCGACTGCAAACCGAAGGCTTCAGCCAAGCTTGGGTCAACGGTACGATGACCGATGTCGAGACGGGTGATCTTTTGCTATACCAGCCCGGTGATGTGTACGATCTGCGGATCGATGAGCATACAAATAAACTGGGCCAAACCCTGATTTCAAGCGGTGATTATTACATTATGTGCAAGGGAGAATGGCTGGAGTCCTGGTGGAAAAAAAGCAAAAAGCCGCAAAAGGTCCGGATCGCAGCTGCAGAACGTCTGCTAACTTTATGGAGGCAGATCATACTGGAGAAGCGGCGTATCGAGGATGAGAACAAAGAGCTATCCGACTATTTGCTGCGAGCGCTTTGCCTACATATCGACAGGGCCGTCACTGAAACGCGCACACTTCATGGAAGTTCCTTCTTGGCTTCACGGATGAAAAGCTTTATAGAGGAGCACGCAATTATACCCTTCAAGGTCGAAGACGTCGCTCAGCATGTCGGACTTAGTGTCTCCCGTGCCGTTCACCTTTTTAAAGAATGCTTTGGCAAAACGATGATCCAGTATACGCTGGAAATCCGTCTCTCTACATCTATCGAGCGAATGAACTACAGTGATATGACGTTGGAGCAGATTGCCGAAACGTCCGGCTTCGGAAGCTATTCTTATTTTCACCGCGTATTTCGGGAGAAGTATGGGATCTCACCCAAAGCGTTCCGGCTCCAGCAGACAGAGGGGGATCAGGTACATCCGAATCCTTAAGTGAGCTTCAAATAGTCCTACATCCATCTTGTAAGCCCGTCATCCATTGCTATATACTTCTCTTTAGGAGTGTAAAATCACAGTCCGGTTGGTAGTCCGGGCGCATAGGGCTAAACCTTGTGTCAGTAGCCTTCCCCCCTCGGGATGTCCATCACTCTGTACTTTATATTGAGGGGGAAGCTTAGATGAAGCTTACCGTATTTTTTGATGAACAGCTCCAATTCTGGGTGGGTGTTGTAGAAGACGAGGACAACAACCGAATCAAAGCCGTCCGACATTTGTTCGGCAAAGAACCGAAGGAGGCCGAGATTCTCGATTTTATCCATCACGACATGCAGCGGCTGCTGGATTCAGCAACCCAAACTCTGCAAACTATACCGCGCGGGGAACGACGGATTAATCCTAAACGGATGTCACGTATCGCCGCTCGTGAAGTACAGCAGCGGGGCGCATCCACTTACGCACAGCAGGTCATAAGTTTGGAGTATGAGCATCGGAAAATGGAACGAAAAAGCGATTCAAAGCGCCGGCAAGAGGAATTGAATGAACGAAAATATGCATTGAGGGTGCAAAAAGCGAAGCAGAAGCATCGCGGAAAGTAGCGCCGCAGCAAGGCTGCCTTTACGGTCAGGATAACCTAAACCACAGAGGCAGCCTTTTTCAAATGCCAAGTCTACGAACTATGTCCGGGGTCAAGCCTTCCCCTGAGTACGATACTAAAGGAGATATTTCGATGTCACGGTGACTCATGCTTTCCTTGATAACTCCCGCTTCCAAAAGCCATTTGTGATGAAGCGCAAGAACAAGCTGTCTGGCGGATGCCGGACTATCCTCACCCTCTTTATTTTTCACTGGAGCAAATTCTTCCTCCCGGTTCACCTTAAGCACCGTAATTTGTTCCGCCAGAGGAAAGAAATCGAATATAAACCGCTCCATTTTGTATGCGTTGGGTTCATCCGGTTCAACTAGCTTACCAGCTGAATCGATAAATTTGATTTTTTTATGTGCCATTGCATAAGGCAGATCCGCATCAGCAACACCTTCAATGAAGTCAAATCTGAATAATTGCATAGAAATATTACCGAGGCTAAACATCAGCCTGCCCTGCTCGTCCGTAGCATACATGATATCTTCCGGGAGCACCGTATATTCTACGACTGCCGGACGACCGCTGCGATAGCACAAAATGCCGACTGGCTCCTCGGGATATAATTTTTCAACGGTCTTGGCTGCCGCGGGATGTTGTTGACAGGCAGCTACACCTATAAACAACGGGTCTGCCACCTTTACGAGCGCATTGTCCACATTATAGTAAAACAACCACTCCAAGCCTCGTCGCTTCATGTCCGCCAATGCCCCTGTCCGTTTTAAAGCAGCGAAGCAATCACCGTTGCCGCTTGGAGCCAAGCATATCTCATCTTTATCAGAAAGAAGAATGTTCCCATGCTCATCCATCGCTGGCATCATCCCCTGCTGGAAGAACATGCACTGCTCACGTCCATAACCGAAAAAATGGTTGTCCTCAAAATACTGAACGGTTTGCACATGATTATCAGGACTTGTCATTATATACCACGCTATAGGCTGCCCCGCTCTTTCCGACAAGTTGATTAAGTGCTCCGCCTGAAGTTGAAAGAGTGATTTACCAGACGGTAGTCCAATATTATAGGCTCCCTTGGGTCCTTCATATCCTAACCGACTTCCTTGACCGCCAGCTACGACAATCGCTCCTACTTTCCCTTGTTGAAGCAACTCCCAACCTGCCTCAGCATACCTCGCTCGCTCTTCCTTTGTAAACTTGTCCCAGCTGCTGGCATGAATCGGCGCCAATTGCCCACTCTCCAATAGTCCAGCCTGCGAGTCCGACCTACGTCTCCATACATTGCAGATCGTTTCAAAATCAAGCTGTGCAATTTGATCAAGCAGCTTCTTCTTGGATGATTCGCTCAATTCATCATAAAATGTAAGCAAATGTGCTTGACCGTAAGCGTTCAGCAGTGCCAATGCTTGTTCTTTTCGACTTTCCATAAAAAGCCCCCTAAAACAACTTTATCTTATCGCCTTTTCTATGAATCGGTACATTACCGAAGCTTGGATAGGACGATAGCCTATCTGCGAATAAATATGATTGGAGGTCGGATTAGCCAGATCGGTGTAGAGACTGCAAAAGGAGTACCCCTCCTCCAGCATGCGCTGACTTAACGCAGCCACACAAGAGGATGCATAGCCTTGATTACGGAATTGCGGCGGCGTATAAACATAGCTTAATACGATACCGTGTTTCGTGGGTCTGGTCGTTTTTGCCATACTGACCGCCCCATCATTATCCCATAAGTAGATGGAGCTTTCTTTGATAAAGCCAAGTGCTTTAATAGAAGCTTTCTCTAGAGAAATCTGTTCGTTTATAGAATCTGCGAACTCTTTGATCCAGCTTGTAACCTGTTCATGGTCACGCAGCTCAGCCACTTTCAATTGTCCCCTACTGAAGCGAATCGGATTGACCTGGTCAAGCTGATATATGCATTGATCCATTTTGAGAACTGGTTCCAACTCATTTTGGTTAGCCCACTCCAAAGCAAATAATCGTGCAATTTCCGTCGGCCCGACAACTCCGTGGACATGTGCATTTCTCCCAACCAACTCGGCAATAACCGCTCTCACAGCTTCTTCTTTCTTCATGCCGTTACTGTACAAAACAGCGTTCAAGGGGTTATTTAGCATAACAAGCTCGATACCGCCGTCTTCATCTTCGACTAGAGCCATTTGTGATTTTGAAGATGCTGCTCCCTGTGCTTCACCTTTAACTGCTATTTGAAGGAGACCAAGCAGCAGGTTGTTCACCGCCTCGTGCTTCTCCAGCTCTCCCCCGACCTTTTCAAGGAAAAGCTCAGCGCTGTCAAAAAAATACACGTTCAAGTCCCCATCACCTCTACAAAAGTAAATTTTATCCATGTTATCACAAGTTACATGATTCAACAATGAGAAAAAGCGGCTTTCACTCCGAATGGAGCAAAAACCGCCTAGGTGTATGACAAACTTATTTATAAGCCAAACGCGCTTGATGAGCTGCTTCATATGCCGTAATAGCGTCAGCATGCTGAAGAGTCAAGCCGATATCATCCAAGCCTTGCAGCAGGAACTGACGACGGTGCTCATCCAGATCAAAATCAATGCTCAGACCTTGATCATCCGTAATTTTTTTGTTTTCCAGATCAACAGTCAGCTGGTAGCCTTCTGTCTTAGCTGTACGTTGGAACAAATCTTCTACTTGTTCTTCGCTCAGCTTGATTGGCAAAATGCCGTTTTTGAAACAGTTGTTATAGAAAATGTCCGCATAAGACGGAGCAATGATAACTTTGAATCCATAATCTTGGATCGCCCAAGGAGCGTGCTCACGAGAAGATCCACAGCCGAAGTTAGCGCGGGAGATCAAAACGGAAGATCCTTGGTAACGAGGCAGGTTCAAGGAAAAATCCTTAATAACATCGCCTTGCTTGTCAAAACGCCATTCAAAGAATAAAAATTGTCCGAAACCGGAACGTTCAATCCGTTTCAAAAATTGCTTTGGAATAATCGCATCTGTATCTACGTTTACGCGGTCAACTGGACCTACGAGGCCTGTATGCTTTTTAAAAGCTTCCATGTCGTTATTCTCCTCACTCAAATAAATTGAATTAAGCTTCTTGCTTCACTTTGAAGTCCCACTCGCGAACATCATAGAAATGTCCTTTGACTGCTGCCGCAACGGCCATAGCAGGGGATACAAGGTGCGTACGTCCGTCACGTCCTTGACGACCTTCAAAATTACGGTTGGATGTCGATGCGCAGCGTTGTCCCGGCTTCAATACGTCCGGATTCATCGCCAAGCACATGCTGCAGCCCGCATCGCGCCACTCGAAGCCAGCTTCGGTGAAGATTTTATCCAAGCCTTCTTTTTCCGCTTGAATTTTAACGCGTCCGGAGCCTGGAACTACGATTGCGGTCACATTCGGGGACACTTGATGTCCTTGCGCAACTTTCGCTGCAGCGCGAAGGTCCTCGATGCGGCCATTCGTACAGGAACCGATAAATACATAATCTACGGCCAAGTCCGTCATAGGAGTTCCTGGAGTGATGCCCATATATTCAATCGCTTTTTCAGCGGCTTTACGTTCGTTCTCTGTCGGGAAGCTTTGTGGATCCGGTACAAGCGCTGTAACATCAGTACCCATACCAGGGCTAGTTCCCCAGGTTACTTGTGGAATCAGGCTGTCAGCGTCAAAATCAACCACACGGTCATAAACTGCGCCTTCATCTGTAGTCAGTTGTTTCCAGGCAGCAACTGCTTCGTCAAATGCAGCGCCTTGAGGTACATATTCGCGACCACGCAAGTAGTTGAAAGTCGTTTCATCCGGTGCAATCAAGCCTGCTCTTGCGCCTGCTTCGATGGACATGTTACATACAGTCATACGCTCTTCCATAGACAGGTTGCGGATTGCTTCCCCTGTGTACTCGATTACGTAGCCAGTTGCAAAGTCCGTACCGTATTTAGCGATAACGCCCAAGATCAAGTCTTTTGCTGTAACGCCTGGGTTCAGCTTACCATTGATGCGAACTTCCAATGTTTTAGCTTTCGATTGTTGCAAGCATTGAGTAGCCATAACATGTTCTACTTCACTAGTACCGATACCGAACGCCAACGCGCCGAATGCTCCGTGAGTGGAAGTATGGCTGTCGCCGCAAACGATAGTTTTACCAGGGTGAGTCAAGCCAAGCTCTGGACCCATAACGTGAACAACGCCTTGATCGATGCTGTCCAAGTCAAACAAGGTAACGCCGAAATCTTTACAGTTTTGCGACAAAGTGTCGATTTGCTGTTTGGAGATCGGATCTGTAATATTGAAACGATCTTTGGTAGGAACGTTGTGGTCCATTGTAGCGAATGTCAAATCCGGACGACGCACTTTGCGGCCGGACAAGCGAAGCCCTTCAAAAGCTTGCGGAGACGTTACTTCGTGCACCAGTTGCAGGTCGATATAAATGATGCTAGGTTTGCCTGCTTCCTGATGAATTACGTGATTGTCCCAAATTTTCTCGAACATAGTTTTTGCCATCAGTTTCACCTCATTGTCATGAATGCGAATCAATTCATCTCATGTCACATAGTTTAGCATTTCTTTATTCATTGATCCAAGATATAATATCTATAAGCTTGATAGGTATAAACTATCACATTATCGAGCATAAAGGAATAAAAAAAAGGAGACATCTCCCCATGGAACTAAGACAGCTGCAGTATGCGCTGCAGATCGCTATAGAAAAAAATTTCTCACGCGCCGCCGAAAAGCTGCATATCGCACAGCCTTCGCTCAGTCAGCAATTATCCAAGCTGGAAAAAGAAATCGGCGTCCTTCTGTTTCAGCGGACAACCAACTCGGTTGAGGTAACCTATGCCGGATCCCTGTTCGTCGAAAAGGCTCAAGCGATTCTTGATATGGTCGAGCAGCTAAAGCGAGAGATGGAAGACATCTCCCAAATGCGTAAAGGTAAGCTGATCGTCGGCAGCCTTCCGATTACTGGCGCCCACGTGCTCCCTCTAGTGCTGCCTGTCTTCCAAGCGCGCTACCCGGAGATCGAGATCATGCTAGTCGAGGAAACGACCGCTAATTTGGAACATCTCACAGCCAGCGGGCAGATCGACATCAGCTTGCTTTCCCTACCGTTAATCGATGAATCGCTGACCTACGAGCCTCTTATCGAAGAGGAAATTATGCTCGCCCTACCCTCGAATCACCGTCTTGTCAAAGCCTCAGGTGATGCCAAGACGATCCAGATCGAAGAATTGGCAAACGAGCCTTTTATCGCACTGAAAAAAGGCCAAGGCTTCCGGCAAATTGCGATAGAGCTATGCCTGAATGCAGGCTTTACTCCGAAGATTGTTTTTGAAAGCAGTAATATCGAAACGGTGCAATCTCTTGTTGGCGCCGGTATGGGCATTGCTTTTGTACCTCACATGATTACGAGGGGAGCCTGGAGTGAGATGGCTCCAGCTTACTTGTCCTTGTCCCAGCATCCAACACGCACATTAGTTATTGCATACCGCAAAGGACGCTACATGTCCAAAGCCGTCGAAGCTTTCATGACTACGTTCCGGGAAGTCGTGGAACAGCAATAAGCAAACAGCACTATTAGGGTACATTTATATAAAAGCCTAGCAATCTGTCCGCCGCTCTGCTGCCCAAATAGCCGCTTTCTGCACAAGATTCTCTAACAGGGACCGCTTCCCGTCCTGATACTGGTGAACACTCTCTGGGAACTGCTCTGCTAAACGGAGCTTCAGCTGACCGTAGTCCGCTGCATCCTGAGGGTGTTCCAGCATATAAGCTTTGAAATCCAAATGAGCGGCAATGGAAGGATGACCCACTTCAAAAATATGGACATGGTGTGTTCTTTGATCTCCACCTTTTGTAAAATATCGCCTTCCAGGGATCCCGTTCTCCCCCTTCGGACTGAATCCTTCGTCATGCATGGCCTCATTGAAAGAAGAGATAACCTCAATGTTGACAACTTCGATCAGAATATCGATGATTGGCTTCGCATATCCGATACAAGGAATGGAGGTACTGCCGATATGATGAATTCGAACCAGCTCCGTATCAAGGATGTCCTTTAATAGCCTTGCTACTTCCGAATACCTAACGGCCCACTCTGGAGTCCACTCGGCAACTATCGTCTTCCTCATTTAAGCGCCTCCTTAGGTCTCCCAGTCGTGTAAAATTCAAATGTAGGAAGCCCTCTACTTATCGTTTCGGTAATTTCACCTTGTGAGCAATCGCCGATCACCTTACGCCAAAAAAGTTCAGACACTACATTTCGCTTCAGATACGACAGACTCCATTTCCCCTGAAACTTGGAAAAGATTTGTTGAGCCGTCCAGTAACCGACTCCCATTTTCCGATAAGCGCGCATAATGAAATATTCCGCTACGGAGTAATTCGGAGTGCCATCCGGCAGCGGTTCATGCTCGCGAATGAGGGCAAATCCGGCGATTTGACCGTCAACTTTGACGAAAAAAGCAAAACGGCCTTCCTCGGTCCAGTAATTATCTATGTATTTATATCCATATAGACCATGTGCGTTCACATGAATGTTATCCTCAAATTCACTCATATCATATTGATAGAGCTCCATAATATGCTGTAATACAGACTTCTCTTCATAAGAAATTGGTTGCAGCTCCATGCTCAGCATCTTTTATCCCCCCAAATATAATTAGTTAACTCTACCTTACATCTTAAGAGTTTAAAATCCACTGGATAGTTTCGCTATAATCAAACTGTCTTTACGAGAGGGGAAACTAAAAAGCAGCCGTAGGCTGCTTTGGTATGAGGAGAAACCTATAAAAATTGAAATATTGCTAACATACTCCAGTGGGGTATCCCCCTCCGGCCGCTGTTGTTATCGGGAAATTTTTAATTTATTTACTTTAACAGCGGTGATTTCCCGATAACAAAGGCGGACGCTTTCGCTCCTCCAAGGGATACCCCACCTACCGAATATAGCAAATTTCTTGAAAAAACGGGTTTCTTGACAAACCAGAGTAGCCAAATGGCTGCTTATATTTTGTATGTTTTAATATAATGCCGGTCGACGGTCCTCAAACACCGGAATTTTATTGCGAACCTGGTTAACCAGCTCCAAATCGATTTCAGCGCGAAGGATGGCTTCGGACTCATTGCCTTCAACCAATATCTCCCCCCACGGATCGATAACCATCGAATGTCCAAAAAATTCAGTCGAACCGCTGATTCCTACACGATTGCAAGAAACAACGAACATTTGATTCTCGATCGCTCTTGCGGTCAAGAGAGTGCGCCAGTGATGCAGACGCGGGTTAGGCCATTCGGCAGGCACGAACATAATTTGAGCACCACCAAGAGCCAGCTTGCGGCTCAGTTCCGGGAAACGGATGTCGTAACAAATCATCATCCCAGCAGGTACTCCATCCAATTGAAGCTGTCCAATGCGTCCGCCTTCTTTTAAATACTTTTCCTCGTCCATCAGACGGAACAAGTGAATTTTAGAATAATCGGCAACCTGATTGCCTTCGCGGTCAAAAGCATAAATCGTATTATAAATGTCCTCGCCCTTCTTCTCGGCAATAGAACCTCCGATCACGTTCACACCGTGCTTGCGGCTGAACTCAGAAAGCATCGCGATGGTACGCTCACCGTTTTTGTCTGCGAGGTCATGAATTTGCTCTAAGGCATAGCCTGTATTCCACATTTCTGGAAATAATATGACGTCTGGCTTAGGTCCGCCTTCTACGGCCTCGTTAAGCATAGCCTCCAGCTTGGCGAAATTGCGTTCTGGTTCTCCAATTGCTACATCCATTTGCACCAATGCAATATTCCAACGTTTTTGTGTCATACCCTTCACCCTTCATCTTGTCTAATAACCTTTATCATAGACGAAGCTGTAATGAACTTCAATGCTTCTTAGCAATCCAAAGGGTCCAACGATCCTTCTCTTCAACGGGTTCGTTTTCTTGGATGCCTGTTTGATTTTGAATATGGTCAGTCAGCCTGATCAATTCTGCATCTGTAAGCTCATGTAATATGGAACGGCCTGCTCGCTTCAGAATATCGGAGCGATAAGCTTCGAATGAATTGAACTGTTGTCTTGTTTCCCATAGGGTAAGCTCCTTAATTTCTCCGAACCCTGATTGATTCAAGCTTCCACAAACACGTTCCGACGCATGCCGCCGGCCCGTCTCCTTCTCCTTTAATTGAGGGTAAAGCTCAAATAAATACCCCCGCAAATGCTCCCTGCTTCCCTTAAGCAAACAATCCTCGGGAGTCCGATCCTGAACAACCAGCACACCTTCAGGCTTTAAAATCCGATAGGCTTCATTAAATGCAGCAGTCAACTCATCCGAGGTTAAATGATGAATTAAAGCCCGCTCCAATATAAGCTCCACCTCTCTATCTTCAAGTCCTGTCTCCAAAGCATTCCCTTGATGAAACCTCACTTCTTGCCGCGATACGCTAGCAGCTGCTCCTTCCAACATGGCTGATGAGAAATCGATTCCTACAACCGATACTGCTCCTAGTTTAGCTAGAGCTTCCGTATAAATCCCTCCGCCGCAGCCGATATCCGCCGCACGAATTCCTTTTATCTTCACTTCTTTATTCATAAGCTGTTCCCAACTCGAGTCCGCACTTCGGCCAGTGTACATTGAGCGATTATTGCGATCATGAAAATTCATTGTCATAGATATCACTCCTAGGTTTCATTTAATGAAACTATATATTACTGAATGAAACTAATGTATTTATTTTACCACCTCTCCTCTTAAAAGAAAAGTAAAACTATCGGTGTTCTATACATGCTTTTGGTTTCGTGATACATTAATGCTAGTCCGTTGGAACGACAATAATATAGAAAATATACATGGAGTGTGACCATAGATGAGTACTTCTTCTTCATCCAACGTATCTGCCTTTTCTATTCAACCTGCCTTGCGCATGCAGGAACTGCCTACACAATTTTTCGCCAAACTGGTAGGAAAAGCGAATTTGCAAGTTGCTGCAGGACACGATGTCATTAATTTAGGGCAAGGCAATCCTGATCAGCCTACGCCATCCCATATTGTTAAAAAGCTGCAGGAAGCAGCAGAAAATCCGCAATATCACCGTTATCCGCCCTTTAACGGCTATTTATTTTTGAAGCAAGCTGTAGCTCAGAGGTACAAGGAAGACTACGGAGTGGATCTCGATCCGGAAACCGAGGTAGCGATTCTTTTCGGAGGAAAAACCGGGTTAGTCGAAATCAGCCAATGTCTACTTAACCCTGGGGATGTTTGCTTGGTGCCTGATCCTGGCTATCCGGATTATTGGTCTGGCGTTGCGCTTTCCGGAGCACGTATGTCGTTTATGCCGCTGCGCGAATCAAATGCGTTTCTGCCCGACTACAGCTCCATCCCGGCAGACGATCTGAACAAAGCAAAGCTCATGTTCATCAATTATCCGAATAACCCGACGGCCGTCAATGCCCCGGCATCCTTTTATGAAGAAACAATTCGTTTTGCCGCCAAAAATGGCATTGTCGTTGCGAGTGATTTCGCCTACGGCGCGCTTGGGTTCGACGGACAGAAACCTGTTAGCTTCCTTCAGCTTCCTGGAGCCAAAGAAGTGGGCGTCGAGTTCTATACATTATCTAAAACCTATAACATGGCTGGCTGGCGCGTTGGCTTCGCACTCGGGAATAAAGAAATTGTGCGTATGATCAACCTGATTCAAGATCATTATTACTGCAGCCTTTTCGGTGGCATTCAAGAAGCTGCTGCCGCCGCATTAACCGGTCCGCAGGACTGCGTCAGCGATCTTCTTGCCATGTATCAAGGACGTAGAGATGCTCTTTATTCAGCTCTGGATAAAATCGGCTGGAAAGCTACCCGTTCGCAAGGCTCCTTCTTCACTTGGCTTCCTGTACCTAAAGGCCATACCTCCGTATCACTTGCTGACCTGCTATTGGAAGAAGCTAAAATCGTCGTAGCTCCTGGCACCGGCTTTGGTGAAAGCGGAGAAGGCTACGTCCGCCTAGGGTTATTAACTTCGGAAGCCCGTTTGCAAGAAGCTATTGAACGTGTCGCCAAATTGAACCTGTTCGGCTAAAACGCGGGCTTATCAATCTTTACAAAACGGCTGGCAGCATGCTATGCTATAATGAATATTAAATTAAACGTGATGATGGGAATAGTAAGAAGTCCATTCGCGCTCAGAGAGTAAATTCCACCGGCTGAGAGAATTTACCGTGAACACTATCCGAACCCGCCCCGGAACGGCCAACGATGAGTTGGACGGCTGTTGACCTTGCCGTTAGTAAGGCTATCAAAGTTGGATGTTTATCATCAATTAAGGTGGTACCGCGGAAGTTCTAAGCTTCCGTCCTTAGAGGACGGGAGCTTTTTGTGTTTTTATCTTTTCGAACAGCCTCTAAGAACTTGATGCTTTTATTCAGGTAGAAAGAAGTGATTCTTCCATGCAGCAAACCATCGTAATCAAAATTGGGAGCAGTTCTCTGACATCGGATGAAGGAGGACTGAACCGCAATAACATTGTGTTCTTTGCATCCGAGCTGGCCCGTCTACATCAGCAAGGCTTCCAGGTACTGCTCGTAACCTCTGGGGCTGTAGCCGCAGGGTTTCGCGAGATGGGATACATAAACCGTCCAAAGGTACTGCACGAGAAGCAAGCGTCAGCTTCGGTCGGTCAGGCACTCCTGATGCAAGCTTACCATGAAGCATTTGCCGCTCATGGCATCGGAGTAGCCCAAATCCTGCTTACACGGTCCGACTTCTCCAATCGTCAGCGAATTCATAATGCTTCCATGACCATTGAAGAGCTGCTCCGTCATCGGATCATCCCTATAATTAACGAGAACGATACGGTAGTTGTCGATGAGCTAAAATTCGGGGACAACGATATGCTCTCCGCTTTGGTCGCAAATCTGGTCCGTGCTCAGCAGCTTATCATTCTGACTGATATCGACGGATTATACAGCGATAATCCAAGAAGCAATCCGAATGCCAAAAGATTCGATCGTGTTACCGAAATCGGTGAAGATATGTATCGGATCGCCGGAGGCTCCGGATCCTCTGTCGGCACAGGGGGCATGCGTTCCAAAATCGAAGCAGCTCGCATTGCCATGCGCGGAGGGGTTCCGGTATTCATCGGTCGAGTTCTCGAAGAAGGAGATCTAGCTGCTGCTGTTGAGGATAACGGTAAAGGAACGTACTTCATAACCAGTGAGCACAACCTGCCGATGAAGAAGCAATGGCTCGGATTTCACTCCATGCCTCAAGGCCGTATTACGGTAGATGCAGGAGCAGAAGCCGCTCTTGTTGTCGGAGGCAAAAGCCTTCTGCCTGCCGGCGTTAAGGAAGTATCAGGCGACTTTCATCCCGGTGATGTCGTTGAGGTGGTTAATCTGGAGCAGCAGACATTAGGCCGCGGGGTTGTCAATTACGCTAATTGGCAGCTGCAAGCCGTTGCTGGTCTCAGCACCGAGGAAGTTCAAAAACGGATTGAAGTTCATCGTATGGAAGTCATCCATCGCGACGAATGGATCACCTTGTCCGTCCATAAACAAGTATGAACCTATACAAATATGAGGAGGAATGAAATATGACAACCCAATCTGCAACAACAAGTGAAGTCGTTCAGAAAGCAACACTGGCGAAGCTTGCATCGCCACAACTTGGCTTGTTAACCACAGCGCAGAAAAACAGCGCCTTGCTCCTAATTGCGGATGCACTAGTAGCTGAGACCCAATCTATAATTGAAGCTAATGCCGTGGATTTACGTGAAGGCAAGCAAAACGGTACTAACGAGTCTTTGCTTGACCGCATCGCTCTTAATGAGCAGCGTATCGCCGATATCGCTCAAGGCTTGCGTGAGGTCGTTGAGCTAAAAGATCCTGTCGGTGAAGTCCTGGAACAATTTTCTCGTCCTAATGGTCTGCAAATCCGGAAAATCCGGGTGCCTATCGGCGTTATCGGAATCATTTATGAGGCACGCCCGAACGTTACCGTAGATGCTGCAGGACTTTGTCTTAAAACAGGTAATGCGGTAGTTCTGCGCGGTGGTTCGGCAGCACTCCACTCCAACAAGCGTATCGTAGAGATTATGCATGAAGCGCTCAGTCGTTCGGATGTTCCAGCGAACGCCATTCAGCTCATTCTCGATCCAAACCGTTCTTCGGTGGACGAAATGCTCAAGCTGAACGGCTTGCTGGATGTACTCATTCCTCGCGGTGGGGCTTCCCTTATTCAGAACGTCGTCAAAAATGCTACAGTCCCTGTCATTGAAACAGGAGCTGGCATTTGTCATACTTATGTGGATGAAACCGCACAATATGATATGGCGCTAAATATTGCCTTGAATGCCAAGGTCCAGCGTCCTTCCGTATGTAACTCTATGGAAACCTTGCTTATTCACGAGAGCTTTGCACAGAAGCATCTTGCTTCCATTGCCGAGCAATTCGCACAACAGAACGTCGAGCTTCGCGGCAGCGCATCCGCGCAGCAGCTCGTAGCCAGTATGAAGTCCGCATCCGATGAGGATTGGGATACTGAATATAATGACTACATTTTAAATGTGCGTGTTGTCCAAGGTTTAGATGAAGCCCTGGAACACATTCGATTGCACGGAACGAAGCATTCTGAATGTATCGTAACAGAAGACGGAGCCAATGCCGTCCGCTTCCTGAATGAAGTCGATGCGGCAGCTGTGTACCATAATGCTTCCACTCGTTTCACAGACGGTTTTGAATTCGGATTCGGTGCGGAAATCGGCATCAGTACGCAAAAGCTTCACGCTCGCGGTCCAATGGGACTTCCAGAGCTGACGTCCAGCAAATATTGCATCCAGGGCAGCGGACAAATCCGCGGCTAATCATTACAAACTTCCTTAACAGAAGGAGACTTCATTATGTCGTTAACTAGCGCTAAAATTACTTTTATTGGTGCAGGCTCTATGGCAGAAGCGATCGTTCGCGGTCTTGTCTCCCAGAAAGACGCCGATGCATCCCGCATTACGATGATCAACAGACAAGATACCGATCGGCTTGTGAAGCTGCAAGAAAGCTACGGAGTCAGCTACGCAGCAGATATCACCGACAAAAATCGTGCTACTACAGAAGCAGATGTTGTCGTAGTAGCTTTCAAACCTAAGGATGCTATCGAAGGCTTGAAAGCATTGGCTCCATTACTCAAACGTTCCCAACTGCTTGTTTCCGTTATCGCGGGAATTTCCATAGCAACCATTGAAGCTGTACTTGGTTCTTCCGGTCAAGCGATTGCCCGTACAATGCCCAATACATCCAGCTCCATTGGACTTGGAGCAACAGGTATCAGCTTTTCTTCTCAAGTATCCGAGGAGCAGCAGCAGCTTGCAATCGATATGTTCGCATCTACGGGCATCGTCTCCGTAGTCGAAGAATCAAAGCTAGATATTGTGACCGGAGTATCTGGCAGCGGTCCAGCTTATATTTATTACATGATGGAGGCCATGATCGAAGGCGGAATTCGTGGCGGGCTATCTCCTGAAGCAGCAAGAGAGCTTACGGTACAGACCGTTCTCGGCGCTGCCAACATGGTTAAGCTGACTGGTGAAGAACCGGCTGACTTGCGTCGCAAAGTCACTTCTCCTAATGGAACAACGCAAGCTGCGTTGGAGATGCTCGATCAGCACGATTTCTCAACAGGAGTAGCCAAGGCTGTGCTGCGTGCCGCTGAGCGCGCAGGCGAGCTCGGAGAAGCGATTACCTCTCAGGCTGCGGCCGTTCAATCTAAATAAAAGTAGGTGTACGTAGTGTTGAATTCATACTGTGTTGCAACATACCGCTGCTACGACGAAAAAGCCGATTTCTCCAAGAAAGCGCAAGGCATAGCTGTCGGACTCACTGTCGGCAGCTGGACGGACCTGCCTGAAGCAAAAAAAGCCGAAATGGAACGCCATCTTGGTAAAGTCGTCGATGTTAATGTCCATGAACCTGGCCCCAACGCACCTCTCTCGGAGCGTTATGCCGATATTTCCATTGCCTATCCTGATGCTAATTTCAGCCGGGATATCCCTGCCCTGCTTGTTACTGTATTCGGCAAACTGTCTATGGATGGGCGTGTAAAGCTGATCGATCTATCGTTCTCAGAATCGTTCCTCTCTGCATTTCCAGGCCCTAAATTCGGCATGCAGGGCGTTAGAGACTTACTTGGAGTCCACGATCGTCCTTTATTGATGAGTATTTTCAAATCCGTCATTGGTCACGATTTGTCCACGCTGCGTGAGCAATTTTATTTGCAGGCAGCAAGCGGCGTCGATCTGGTTAAGGATGACGAGATTTTGTTCGAGAACCCGCTCACACCGATTGAAAAGCGCGTTGAAGCTTGCATTCAAGCTTCTAAGCAAGCAGAAAGCGAAACAGGACAAAAGCTGCTGTACGCTACGAATTTGACTGGACCTACCTTCAGTCTGTTGGACCAAGCGAGAAAAGCCATTGATGCAGGCGCTAATGCGCTGCTGTTCAATGTGCTCTCCTATGGGTTCGACGTGTTGAGCGAGCTCAGCCGTCATCCTGATATTAACGTACCCATCATGGCGCATCCCGCTATGGCCGGCGCCTTTTACCCATCTCCTCACTATGGTATTGCCGCTAACGTTCTATTGGGTAAGCTGATGCGGCTTGCGGGTGCGGATCTGGTGCTGTTCCCTTCTCCTTACGGCTCAGTCGTCATGCCGCGTGAAGAGAACATGGCCATCAAAGAGGTGCTGCTAACCCAGAAAGCCTCTGATTACGTATACAGCTCCGACGGATCAGCCAATAACGGATCCTTATCTTTGAAAACAAGCTTCCCGGTACCATCCGCAGGGATTCACCCGGGTCTAGTACCTCTGATTCTCAAAGATTTCGGTGAGCAAGTCATCGTCAATGCGGGTGGAGGCATTCACGGGCACCCCATGGGTACTATTGCCGGCGGACAAGCCTTCCGTCAAGCGATTGCTGCCTGCCAAGCCGATATCCCGCTCAGAGTATATGCAGAAAATCATCCTGAGCTTAAAGCAGCCATAGAAGCCTGGGGGATTAAAGAATGAGCAAGAAAACCATCATCTTTTGCGATTTTGACGGCACCATCACCGTTAACGACAATATCGTTGCCATCATGAAGCATTTTCAGCCGCCAGGTTGGGATCAGCTCGTCGAGCAAGTTCTCTCGAAGTCGATCTCGATTCGCGAAGGTGTAGGCAAGATGTTCGCTTTGTTACCTACCTCCCGCAAACAGGAGGTTGTCGATTATGCTATTAATAATGTCGTCATTCGGCCTGGATTCAAGGAACTGCTTGAATACTGCAAGCAGCAGAACATAGAATTTTTTGTAACCAGTGGAGGTATCGACTTTTTTGTTTATCCGGTACTATCCGCGTTCTCGATTCCAAAGGATCATATTTACTGCAATGGCAGTAATTTTAGCGGAAGTCATATTGAAATCTTGTGGCCTCATGCATGCGACGATCAGTGCCATAATGATTGCGGCATGTGCAAAACAGCAATAATCCGCGGCTACTCACCGGATGAATACCATCGTATTCTAATAGGCGACAGCGTGACCGACTTTGAAGGTGCCAAGCTGGTGGACACTGTATTTGCACGCTCGATACTCGTGGACTTGTGCCGGGATCTGGGATTGAACTACTACGCCTTTAACGATTTTCACGATATAATCAAGCAGCTTGAGGAGTTGAAAGTAAAGTGAGCAGTACTTTGAAATTGGAAGAAAAGCAGCAGGCGTTCGCCGAGTTGAAGGAAGTTAAGACGATACTGGCAGCTAAAGGCTGGTTCCCGGCAACTAGCGGAAACCTGTCCATCCGCGTGGGCGATTTTGAGCCAGACAACTTTACGTTTGCCATTACGGCTAGCGGCAAGGATAAATCCGTAAATACGCCGTCTGATTTTCTATTAGTGAATGAAAAAGGACAGCCAACCGATGCAACTGGGCTGAAGCCATCCGCTGAAACGCTGATCCATTGCGAAATCTACAAGGCAACGGGCTGCGGAGCTATTTTTCACGTTCATACTGTGTTTAATAATTTGGTGTCCGAGCTGTTCTGGGAGCGCAAATCGATTCCTGTAGAGGGAGTAGAGCTGATTAAAGCGTTCAACATTTGGGATGAGGACGCGAAGATCGAAGTGCCGATCCTGCCTAACTACGCGGACATTCCGAGAATCGCTGAGCTGGTTCAGGATGCCATCGTTCCTCGTGTTCCGGGCATTATGCTGCGCAAGCACGGGATCTATGCGTGGGGAGCCAATGCATTCGAGGCGAAGCGCAATTTGGAAGCATTTGAGTATTTGTTCGAATATGTATATCGTTGGGAGCTTTTGAAAAAGTAAGAGTAAAAGCGGGACAGCCCCTTTTGGAGCTGCTCCGTTTTTTTGTTCCTCAAGGCTTTTTATCTAGCTTGTGTCATTCTCCAACCCATTCCTTTCACTAATTCGTAGACAATCTTTTTACTCAGAACTTCCTCTCCTTTTGGAGCTTCGAACCCCTCGCTTACCGGAATCGCGAACTCCACTTCGGCTTTGTTTCCTTGAATTGATTTGCCTTTAATCGCAGCGCGGCTCCAATCATAGATCGTCCCTCCGTCTGCAACTCGTTGTGCCAGTCTTCCATTGATCTCGATGAATCCAAGCTGTTCCATCAATGCTTCTGTATAAGCTGGGGTGAATACCTCTTCCAAATATTGTTTCACTTCGTTCTTCGTCTTAAATCCGCACGTATAGCTTCGGAAATCCGGGTCTCCAGCGACAGCCTCATACTCACATGCTTTTGTATTATCAATCGGTCCCCCACTGCTTACTTTCATCGATCTTGTCGACTTCTCCAAAAGCTGCATTACCTGCTGATCCGATAAATACTCTGGGGAATGATTCACTTCTGAGGCTCCGTCAATATACACGCTTTGAGCAGCTTGATCCCATTTAACCTGCTGATTCAAAGCCTGAGCTACGGCTCTTACTGGCAAATAGGTCGTACCTTCGTATATAAAGGGCTCCACCACAGCTCCATCTGTGTCTTTAGGTATGATCTGCTGTCCGTTGACATAAAGCTTAATATTGCTGTAGGCAGCTGTAATTGTTTTGGTAACCGGTGCGGCAAATGCGGAGGCAGATAGAAGAACCATGCTTGCTGCTGCCGTGCCTATTAGAAACCCTTTTAGCTTATCCTTTGAAAACATAACCATCCTCCTAAAATATTAATATTTTTTCCTGATGATACCATTTCATTATAAATACCAACGGTCGGTTTGTAAGTGGTGATAACTTCGGAAAATTGAAAAGCGACAGCCTTAGACTAAAAAAATTAGTCTTAGACTGCCGCCGTTTCATTCAGTTAAAGTTCCTATTGATTCAACAATTGATTACTATATTGCACTAAGAACATCATTTAAAACACAAACATGCACACCAATGTTCCTCATTTCTTGGATGCCCTTCTCGTAAACCTGCGACATGCAATCTGCCACCATAACAACACGGAAGTCACGCTCACTGGCTTCGTAAATGGATGTTCGCGGACAGTTAGGGAAGTTACAGCCAGAAAATACAATGGTGTCGATGTTACGCTTCTTGAGGAAAGCTTCCAAATCTGTATGATAAAAAGCACCCCAGCGAGGTTTATACATTATCCATTCATTTTCTCCAACTGACTGAAACTCTCCCTTCAAAAGCTTATGGGCATCCAGAGAACTGTAGCTTAACGGGCGGATTTCGCTTACCAATTCGGCACCATCTGAATATGGGGCAACAATCCTGGCACCTTTTTCAACAGCTTCTTTCCTGCAAATATCAACGTTTGAACCATCTTCTTTATACAAACGAATGACATGGATAATCGGCAATCCTATCTCACGATACTTTTCAAGCAATGACTTCATTTTCGGCAAAATTTGCGTAGTACCGCTGATTTGAGCAGGAGCATTCGGTAGGGTAAAATCGTTCTGGGTATCAATGGTAATCATTACGGATGTGTTCCAATTCGGACTTATATAGCTCATAAGCTCTATCCCCTCTCAGGTTTCTAACGTGTTTCAGCACATTCTAAGGTTCGCCGAACCCTATTTCATTCCATATGTCATTAGTATAAGCATATCCATTCACTGGTTCATAAGATATTCTAAATTACTTAAGGAGGAATCTTATGGCTCTTACAGTGAAACAAGCATTACTTCAAATTACAAGATTATCTGCAAAATTGGCGAACTGTGTTTCATTTAGAAGAAAGTTTGAAGACATTATTGGCGATACACAAACAAGCACTAATAAAAGAGTCCTGCAAATGAGAGCCCTGTTAAAATCAGCTGGCTTCATATCACCTAATCGGGTACGAATATTTAATGATTTGGGAGAAACGCCAAGGGTCGTCATTACTTATAGTGCAATAGACGCCCAATTAGCAACAAGTGTAACCCTATCGTTCACATTTCAATTGAATCCAGGACCCTAATGCTGATACTAAAGGACACCAATAAGGTGTCCTTTAGTATGTATCCCCACTAAAATCTGCGCTCTATAAGATCAGTATTATTCTTCTGTGATTTCCCTCAGCAACTTGGCTGGATTTCCTGCGACAATCGTATTGGCCGGTACATCAATTCGTCACTACCGAACCGGCTGCCACATTAGAATTGTCACCGATTGTCACTCCCGGCAAAATGGCGCAATGCCCACCGATCCAGACATTATTGCCAATCGTAATCGGAATACCGTATCCGCTTTTATTCCGCTCCATCTTTACGATTCGGCATTCAAATTTGAACTATCCTGCAAAACAAAAAAACCTTCAATCCTCTTTCAAATAGAAAGTAGATTGAAGGTTACTCGGAAGGATATTAAAAATTATTTACCGTATTCGCTTGGGTTCAAGCGCCAGGATTTCAATAGTTCAAGATCCTGCTGCTGAATACTACCTTGCTTCAAGGCTACGTCCACAAGAGTTGTGTAATTGCTCAAAGTTTCAAAAGGAATTCCCGCACTTGCAAACGCTTCTGTCGCTTTCTCAAACTGGTAGGAGAAAATCCCCAGTACGCCTTGAGCTTGCGCTCCTGCTTCATTAACAGCAACAGCCACTTTCAGCGAGCTGCCTCCGGTAGAGATCAAGTCTTCAATAACGACTGTTTTTTGACCCGGGCGGATAACGCCTTCGATCAGGTTTTCTTTACCGTGTCCTTTTGCTTTATCCCTAACATACACCATAGGAAGATTCAGCTTTTGCGCTACCCACGCCGCATGAGGAATACCACCTGTCGCTGCTCCAGCAATCACTTCAACATCAGGGAAGTTTTCACGGATTAACGATATGAAGCCTTCTGCGATCAGCTCACGAATTTCCGGATAAGAAATCGTTAACCGGTTATCGCAATAAATAGGGGATTTCATGCCGGAAGCCCAAGTGAATGGCTGGTTCGGACGAAGGGTCACAGCTTGAATACGGAGAAGGGCATCTGCGATTTGCTCCGCTAACAATGTGTTCGTTCTAATTGTATTTGTAGTCATGATTGGACACGTCTCCTTTTGTGCGGTTCTATCTATAGGATCATTTCATTTATTGGCTAACGGATTGAATAATCGCTTCCAAAGCGCTTCTAGGGTCCTTTGCAGCCGTTATCGGACGTCCGATAACCACGTAATCCGTTCCCTGTGCAAAAGCTTCTGCAGGGGTCATTACGCGTGTCTGATCACCAATATCCGCTCCAGCGGGACGAATTCCCGGTGTCACGGTTACAAATTCAGCACCGCAAGCCCCTTTTATCTTCGTCACCTCTAATGGAGAGGCTACAACTCCATGCAATCCAGCACTTTGTGCCAGTCGGGCGTAGCGAAGAACAGCTTCTTCCACACTGCCACCAATACCAATCTCTTCATTCATCACGGCTTGACTGGTACTGGTAAGCTGAGTGACACCGATGACGATCGGTTTGTCAGTACCGCCATTGAGTGCCTTATCCACGCCCTCAAGGGCCGCCTCCATCATTTGCTTGCCGCCGGCTGCATGAACGTTGAACATATCGACACCAAGTATTGTTACACTCTCAGATCCGCCTTTAACGGTATTGGGAATGTCGTGCATTTTCACATCCAGGAACACTTTATAGCCCTGCTCCTTCAAGCTGGATACAAACTGAGGACCCGCGCTATAGAACAGCTGCATACCGACTTTCATATAGCATGGAATACCCTTTAAAGCTTCGATCAGCTGCCGGGCTTCCGCCGCGCCTGGATAATCCAGCGCTACCATAATTCTCTCCGCTACATTTGTTTGAACTGGCACGTTACTTTGCCTCCCGAGTCATTTTGACGCCTATGGACGCCTAATCAAGGGATTAGCACAGCATCCCGCTTCTTTCCCGGGCCGCTGTGCTAATCTTCTAGTTATCTATTATGCGTGATGTGCAGGCATCGGTCTCGATTGGAAATTGATCGCTTCAAGCATATGCCACAACGCTCTTACTGTATCAAGAGAAGTCATGCAGACAACTCCGTTCTCAACAGCTTCACGGCGGATACGGAAGCCGTCACGCTCAGGCGTTTTTCCTTTGGTCAATGTATTGACCACAAAGTGGGCTTCTCCATTACGGATCAAATCAAGAATGTTCGGCGAACCTTCGCTCAGCTTGTTCACATGTGTTACATGCAAGCCAGCTTCTTCAAGAGCCTTGGCTGTGCCTCCTGTAGCAACGATTTTGTAACCCAGATTGTAGAAGCCGGTTAAGATCTCAATCGCTTCCTCTTTATCTTTATCGGCTACAGTCGCAATGATTGCGCCTGTTGGAGGAATTTTCATTCCCGAGCCAATCAATCCTTTATAAAGAGCTTTAGCGAATGTCTGATCGCGTCCCATTACTTCGCCTGTGGACTTCATTTCAGGTCCCAACGTCGTATCTACACGGCGCAATTTAGCGAAGGAGAATACAGGCACTTTTACGGATACATAATCATCTTCTGGCCACAATCCGGTTTGGTAACCGAGATCAGCAAGCTTTTCACCCATGATAAGGCGTGTTGCCAAGTTAGCCATTGGAATTTTCGTTACTTTACTCAAGAAAGGAACCGTTCTGGAAGAACGCGGATTCACTTCAATTACGTAAGCTTGGTCTTGATAAATGACGAACTGGATGTTAACCAGACCGACGACTTCAAGGCCTCTAGCAATTTTCGTAGTGATATCGATAATTTGCTGTTTAATTTCTTCCGAGATGGTTTGCGGCGGATAGACGGCGATAGAGTCACCGGAGTGAACGCCTGCTCTCTCAACATGTTCCATAATACCTGGGATCAGTACAGTTTCTTTGTCGCAGATTGCGTCAACTTCTACCTCTTTACCCAGCATATAACGGTCAATCAGTACCGGATGTTCAGGGTTGATTTTCACTGCATATTCCATGTAGCTCAGCAAATCTTCGTCGGAATATACGATTTCCATTGCGCGGCCACCCAATACATAGGATGGACGAACGAGCACTGGGTAACCGAATCTGGAAGCCATGCCTACAGCTTGGTCTACCGAAGTAACGGTACCGCCAGGAGGTTGCGCAATGTCCAAGCCGCGAAGCAGGGCTTCGAACTTTTTACGGTCTTCAGCTGCATCGATATTTTCCAGGTCTGTTCCCAAGATTTTCACGCCCGCTTTAGCCAAAGGAGCAGCCAGGTTGATAGCGGTTTGTCCACCGAATTGAACGATAACGCCGATCGGTTTTTCACGCTCGATTACGTTCATAACATCTTCGAAGAACAGCGGCTCGAAGTACAGACGATCGGAAGTATTAAAGTCCGTCGAAACGGTCTCTGGATTGTTATTAATAATGACAGCTTCATAACCAGCAGCTTGAATCGCCCATACCGCATGCACGGTGGAGTAATCAAACTCAATACCTTGTCCGATACGGATAGGTCCGGAACCTAGAACAACTACTTTTTCCTTCGTTGTTTCTTTCACTTCATCTTCTGTCTCGTATGTCGAGTAGTAGTAAGGAGTCGTAGCTTCAAACTCAGCTGCGCAAGTATCAACCATTTTGTAAACTGGTTTCAGGTTCAAGCTCAAGCGATAAGCGCGAACGTCCGCTTCCTGAGTGAAGTTTAATCCTTTATCCGCATTACGGCGAATTTCCGCAATAGCGCGATCCGTGAAGCCTTTTCGCTTTGCTTCGTACAGAAGCTCTTGTGTCAATTCAGGTTGAAGCAGCTGCTCTTCGAATTGAATAAGTCCTTCGAGCTTACTTAGGAACCACCAGTCGATTTTGGTCAAATCTTGAACTTGCTGAAGCGTGTAGCCGCGGCGATATGCTTCTGCGATTAAGAACATACGCTCGTCATCCGGTTTGATCAGACGCGCTTCTAGCGTTTCTTTATCTAATAAGTCTGTTTCTTTTAAGTACAGGCGGTGAACACCGATTTCAAGCGAGCGGATCGCTTTATGAATCGATTCTTCGAAAGTACGGCCGATTGCCATGACTTCTCCAGTCGCTTTCATTTGCGTTCCCAGCTTACGGTTAGCCGCAGTAAATTTATCAAAAGGCCAACGAGGGATTTTCGATACAATGTAATCCAGTGTAGGCTCGAAGCAAGCGTAGGTTTGGCCAGTAACTGGGTTGATGATTTCATCCAATGTGTAACCGATAGCGATTTTAGCAGCCATTTTGGCAATTGGATAACCAGTCGCTTTGGAAGCCAAAGCCGAAGAACGGCTTACACGTGGGTTTACTTCAATAACATAGTATTGGTAGCTGAATGGATCCAGCGCAAATTGTACGTTACAACCGCCTTCGATGTTCAAGGCGCGAATAATTTTGAGAGAAGCGGAACGAAGCATTTGGTATTCACGGTCGGACAACGTTTGGCTAGGTGCCACAACGATACTGTCTCCTGTATGAACGCCAACCGGATCGAAGTTCTCCATGTTACAAACAACAATACAGTTATCGTTCGCATCACGCATAACCTCGTACTCGACTTCTTTCATTCCAGCGATGCTCTTCTCGATCAAACACTGACCGATTGGGCTGTAACGGATACCTGAAGCAACCGTCTCAAGCAGTTCCTCCTCGTTGGCGCAAATACCGCCGCCAGTACCACCCAATGTGTAAGCTGGACGCACGATAATCGGATAACCGATCTCATTTGCAAAGTCAACAGCCTCTTGAATCGTAGTAACGATAGTGCTGTCTGGTACTGGTTGTTCCAGTTCTCTCATCAAGTCACGGAACAAGTCACGGTCTTCCGCCTTCTCGATTGCTGTGAGCTGCGTACCGAGCAGCTTCACGTTCTCGCGTTCAAGAACTCCTGCACGCGCTAATTCCACAGCCATGTTCAAGCCCGTTTGACCGCCTAGTGTAGGCAGCAAACCGTCAGGACGCTCCTGACGAATGATTTGCGTTACGAATTCAAGTGTAATCGGTTCGATGTACACTTTATCCGCCATGTTGGTGTCGGTCATGATCGTAGCAGGGTTGCTGTTGATCAGGACGACCTCCATCCCTTCCTCTTTCAAGGCTTGGCAAGCCTGTGTGCCGGCATAGTCGAACTCAGCCGCTTGACCGATAACGATTGGACCGGAACCGATAACTAGTATTTTTTTCAAGCTATTATTTTTTGGCATAGTGCAATTCTCCTTTCGATGCAGGGGCAGCGGAGCCCGCAGGTTGAGCGCCAAGCTTGGAAGCAGCCGAAATTTGCGCTTGTCTTGGTAATTGCGGCTTCGATGTTTTGAAGTCACGAATCATTTGAACGAAGTCATCGAACAAGTAGCTGGAGTCGTAAGGACCCGGAGCCGCTTCCGGATGGTATTGCACCGAGAATGCTGCATGCTTCTTATGTTTTAAGCCTTCGATAGTTTGATCATTGTTGTTGATATGTGTAACTTCCAACTCCGTATTGGCGATGGATTCTTCTTTAACCGTATAACCGTGGTTTTGCGATGTAATGTAGCAGCGATTCGTCTTAAGATCTTTTACAGGGTGATTCCCACCGCGATGTCCGAACTTAAGCTTCTCTGTATCAGCGCCGCATGCAAGTGCAAGCAGTTGGTGACCCAGGCAAATACCGAAGATAGGGAACTCTCCGAGAATTTCGGAAATCATCTTCGCAGCATGAGGAACATCTTTCGGGTCCCCAGGGCCGTTGGACAGCATAATGCCATCTGGAGCCAGGCGGCGGATTTGATCTGCTGTTGCGTCTTGAGGCACTACGACCACGTCGCAGCCACGGCTTGTCAAATCGCGAATGATTCCGCTTTTCGCACCGAAATCTACAACAACTACGCGCTCTTTGGAGCCAGGGCAGCCAAATACGCTTTTTGTAGAAACACGTGCTACTTGATCCGTCATCAGTGGAGTTGCTTTCAATTGCTCTAGCAGCTCAGCAGCTGATTTATTGGAAGTCGTAAGCAAGCCTTTCATTACCCCGTGGTGGCGGATAAGGCGAGTCAGCATCCGAGTGTCCACACCGCTGATTCCGATAATGCCGTACTCTTTCAGCAAGCTGTCAACCGAGTATTCTGCTCTCCAGTTACTTGGAACTGTTTCATGCTCACGCACAACGAATCCGTGAACGAAAGGACGAATCGATTCGAAATCGTCGCGTGTAATCCCGTAGTTACCGATCAGCGGATAAGTCATCGTTACGATTTGTCCGCAATAAGACGGGTCGGAAAGAACCTCTTGATATCCTGTAATCCCTGTATTAAAAACGACCTCACCTGTCGATTCGCCTTCACTACCAAATGCTTTTCCGGTAAAAATCGTACCGTCTTCCAATACCAATCTTGCCTGCATCGCCTTCAACTCCTTCTCAGTGTAAAAAAACCTCTATGTTTAAAATGAACGATGAATTGCTTAAGTACACAAGTTATCTATCCCTAACCGGGAGTTATTAAGCTTCGGACCAAACCACTTTGCCGCCGAATATAGTCAAGGTTGGCCAGCCTTTTAGTTTCCAACCGGTAAACGGTGTGTTGCGCCCTTTGGAAGCGAACTCTTCCGGATTAACCTCTTTTTCCGATTCCAGATCAATGATCGCGATATCTGCTTCTTTACCTACCTCAAGAGTTCCGAGGGACAAACCGAATACTTGCGCTGGAAGGGAAGTCATTTTCTCTACCAGGAATTGAAGTGTCCATTGGCCTGTAGCTACGAATTTAGTATACAAGAGCGGGAATGCCGTCTCGAAGCCTACAATACCGAAAGGTGCTAAATCGACGCCGCGCGCTTTTTCCTCTTCGCTATGAGGTGCATGGTCAGTTACGATAATATCGATCGTGCCGTCCAGTAAGCCTTCGATACATGCTTGAACGTCTCTTGGAGTGCGCAGTGGAGGGTTCATCTTCCAGTTGGCATCCATGCCCGGGATATCTTCATCCGACAGCAGCAGATGATGCGGACAAACCTCAGCGGTTACTTTAATTCCAAATTGCTTCGCATGGCGGATCAGACGAACCGATTGTTCCGTACTCACGTGACATACATGGTAGTGTACGCCAGTAGCTTCTGCCAACAGCACATCACGTCCAACATGGATGGCTTCTGACTCATTAGGAATACCTTTCAGTCCGTGCTTTTTGGAGAATGCGCCTTCGCTTACCCATGCACCTTCCACCAACGTGTTATCCTCGCAGTGAGCGATAACCGGCATTCCGATTGACGCGGCTTTAGCCATTGCATCCTTCATCATTTGAGCGCTTTGTACGCCCACACCGTCGTCCGTGTACCCAATGACTCCAGCTTCTTTAAGTGCGTCGAAATCCGTCAGCTCGCGACCGAGCTCGTTTTTAGTAATACATCCGTATGGCAGCACTCGAACAACGCCTTCTGTTGCAGCCTTGTCCAGTACATACTTAACAGTGTCAACGGTATCGATAATCGGGCGCGTATTAGGCATGCAGGCGATCGTCGTGTATCCTCCGCGAGCTGCGGAACGAGTACCTGTTGCGATGGTTTCTTTATGTTCAAAGCCCGGTTCGCGCAGGTGAACGTGCATATCGATTAAACCTGGAGTTACGAGCTTGCCGGCCGCATCAATAACCGTATGTCCAGCTGTATCCGGTTGTCCGTTAGCTGCATCGACGATCTTCTCGATTGTATTTCCTTCTACTAAAATATGTTGTTTTGCCAACTCGTTGCTAGCAGCAACCACTTGAGCGTTTAAGATCCAGATTCCCATAATGCCCTCCCTGTAATTCGTTATTACCTATAGTGTGTCCAGCAATTGGATTCTTCCCCATAAGCAGCAAAGCCTCGATAACATTCTCTCGATTAGCTCAGCGCTCTCTCAATTACGGCCATGCGGATAGGTACTCCATGTCCCATTTGCGCAAAAATCTTCGAGCGTTCGCATTCCACAAGCTCATCATCAATCTCTACATTACGATTCACTGGAGCCGGATGCATGATAATCGCATGCTTAGGCATCATGGCTTCTCTTTTCACTGTCAGTCCGTAGGCCTCTCGGTAATCCTCAGTGGATTTAAAAGTATTCTCTTCATGACGCTCCAATTGGACTCGCAGCATCATAACAACATCTGCTTGAATCGCTTGATCCATTGAGATGTAAGGAGCATATGCGGCCAGTTCAGGAGCTTGCATACTCGTTGGAGCGCAGAAGCTTACTTTCGCTCCCATGGCCTGCAGCGCCCATAAGTTCGAGCGTGCTACTCGGCTGTGCTGAATGTCACCGATGATCGACACGTTCAGCCCTTTTAGATGACCGAAATGCTTGCGCATCGTGTAGATATCCAGCAGCGCTTGAGTCGGATGCTCATTGCTTCCGTCTCCTGCGTTGATCAGCGGCACTTTAATCTTCTCGGCCAGCTCAGCGAGCAAGCCATTCGGCTTCATCCGGATAACTCCCGCGTCAATGCCCATAGATTCAAGAGTTTTGACGGTATCGTAGATCGATTCCCCTTTTTGAACGCTCGATACGGCTGCCGCGAAGTTCAAAACTTCGGCACCCAATCGTTTCTCAGCCACTTCAAACGAGAATCGTGTTCTTGTGCTATTTTCAAAAAACATGTTCGCTACAAAACGGCCTTGCAAGTGATTGGCCAGCTTCACCGGGTACTGCTCCCAGTAAGCGGCGCGATCCAATATCGAGGTGATTTCTTCAGCGCTCATCCCTTTGATACCTAACAAATGCCTCTCTGCTGCAACCTTCAACTGTGTCATCCGTTTTGCCTCCTATGCTGGGTAATGACAACTTGATCTGTGCCGTCCACTTCATTCAGTAATACCTCAATGGATTCTAGACGCGAGGTTGGGATGTTCTTCCCAACATAATCAGGTCGAATCGGTAATTCGCGATGTCCCCTATCCACTAGAACAGCCAGTTGAATCATCTGTGGCCTTCCCAAATCCATTAACGCATCCATGGCTGCTCTGACTGTTCTCCCAGTGAACAGCACATCATCGAAGAGGATCAATTTCTTATTATGAATGTCCATTCCCGATGCTTCCGCATCACTGCTATTTACTGCCCGTTCGAATCTGCCAGAGCGGTCATCCCGGTATCGAGTCACATCGATTTCTCCTATTGGGACCGGTACGTTCTCGATTTCCAAGATTCGCTCGGCAATTCTTCTTGCCAGATAAATGCCTCGGGTTCGGACTCCGATTAACATACAATTCTCGAAGCCTTTATTTCTTTCCAAAATTTCATGAGCGATCCGGGTTAACGCGCGGCGCATTCCCGTCTCGTCCATTAGCACATGTTCAGCTTCTTGCGCCAAGGTCTTCGACCTCCTGCTTCAGTAAGTGATTGGCAAAACAAAAAACCTTGCTTATTGGGCAAGGTTTGCGGACACAAGGACACAAGCGGTCAAGGACATACGAAGTCTGTACGCGCAGACTACGGAACTGTCCAAGTTACCGTTTATTCCATTCGTTCACCTTGCCAGCCTCTCGGGACTGAGTTTAAAGGTGCTATTCAGTTGCAAGTATTATCTCATGCTCGACAGCCTCTGTCAATAGCAACTGTCGATGTTTGTCGACGGATACATTGCTAGAACATCGCATTTATGCTATAAAGGAAAGGAATGATTTCGTTGTGCCCGATATCGGTCCGGTACACGTTATTTTACATAAGGAGTTGGAATTAATATGTTGGAAATGAACACAGAAGAAGTTATTAATTTTATTAAAACCAGCACGAAAAAAACCCCAGTGAAAGTATATGTGAAGGGCGATTTGGAATCCATCGATTTCGGAGCTAGCATCCAATCCTTCATCTCCGGTAAGAGCGGCGTACTGTTCGGCGAATGGACAGAAGTAAAACGCGTTATCGACGAGAACCAAGCTAAAATTGAAGATTATGTTGTAGAGAACGACCGTCGCAATTCGGCTATTCCTATGCTTGATCTGAAAAACATCAATGCTCGTATCGAGCCAGGCGCTATTATCCGTGATAAAGTAGCTATCGGCGACAATGCTATCATCATGATGGGCGCTTCCATCAACATCGGTGCTTCCATCGGTGCTGGCACTATGATCGACATGAACGTTGTCGTTGGCGGCCGTGCTAAAATCGGCGCTATGTGCCATATCGGTGCAGGTTCCGTAGTTGCAGGCGTTATCGAGCCTCCATCAGCTCAACCTGTTGTTATCGAAGACGATGTCCTTGTAGGCGCTAATGCCGTTATCCTTGAGGGCGTTCGTATCGGTAAAGGCTCTGTTGTTGCCGCTGGTGCTGTGGTTACTGTAGATGTTCCTGAGAACACGGTTGTTGCCGGAGCTCCTGCTCGCGTAATTAAAACGGTTGACGCTAAAACCAAGTCCAAAACCGAAATTTTGCAAGACCTGCGCACACTGTAAGCAAAGTGCCTGGCAGAAGGCTCGGCGATTATCGCCGGGCTTTTTGTAATTTCTTATCCCGTCAGCTTTGAGGTCACACCATCCCTCATCAATATATTCTAAGAACAAGGAGGCCGTTTCATGACTGCATCTAACAAAAGCATTGTCGACAATCCTAGTCCATTTGTAGCCATTCGCAGAGAGCTCCATCAAATTCCTGAGCCCGGCTTCGCTGAATTCAAAACACAACAGTACTTACTGGACTACATTAAAACTCTCCCTAATGAGCGTTATGAAATCCGCACTTGGCGTACCGGCATTCTGGTGAATGTCAAAGGTACGGCTCCTACACGCCGTTTCGGTTATCGCGCCGACATGGATGGATTGCCTATTGTTGAGGATACTAGTTACGAATTCCGCTCCACTCATGAAGGCTTTATGCATGCCTGCGGTCATGACGTCCATATGTCCATTGGTCTGGGTGTATTAACTCATTTCATTCAGAATCCTATCCGCGACGATATTACCTTTATTTTCCAACCAGCAGAAGAAGGACCAGGCGGAGCGAAGCCTATGCTGGAGAGCGAAGAGCTTCGGGATTGGCTTCCGGATCAAATAATCGCCCTGCATGTCGCTCCTGAGTACCCCGTCGGTACAATTGCCACCAGGCCGGGTATTTTGTTCGCCAATACATCCGAGCTGTTCATCGATTTGACCGGCAAGGGCGGTCATGCTGCCTATCCTCATCAGGCGAATGATATGGTGATTACAGCCTGTCAGCTTGTATCACAGCTGCAAACGATAATTTCCCGTAATGTGAATCCTCTGGATTCGGCCGTAATCACAATCGGTAAAATCGACGGCGGCACCAAGCAAAACATTATCGCGGAAAAGGCCCGTTTGGAAGGTACGATTCGCACCTTATCCGCTGAAACCATGACGCTGATTAAATCCAGAATCGAATCGCTAACCGCAGGGATGGAAACAGCTTATAATTGCAAAGTAGATATCGATTACGGTTCCAATTACCGTCAAGTGTTCAACCACGCTGACATTACACACGAATTCATGAATTGGGTGCGTGACCATAGCGATATGCAATTGATTGAATGTACTGAAGCTATGACCGGAGAGGATTTCGGTTATTTCCTGGAAAATATTCCGGGCTTCATGTTCTGGCTTGGCGTCGATACTCCATACGGACTCCATCATGCCAAAATCGAACCGAACGAGCAGGCGATCGATCTTGCCATCCATATGATAAGCAGCTACATTACATGGAAATCCGGATCAGAGAGCTAAGAATAATAAACTTAGATTCACATAACAAAAGCTCCTTCTACCTGAAATTAGGCGAAGGAGCTTTTTACTATTCTTAGGTACTACTCATCTTCCGTCGGTTTCTCTACCAGTTCCAGTGAGAATGCTCCACCTTCCGATTCATCCGACTCCACATAACGCTTCAATGCCGCCATTTTATTTTCCCAATAACGTTCATAGAAGCTTAACCATCTCTTCAATTCCTGAAGCGGCTCTGTATCCAGACGATATCTTGTTTCGCGACCGACCTTCCGTTCCTTCACTAGTCCGGCATCCGATAAAATACGCAAGTGCTTAGAAACAGCCGTTCTGCTCATTGGAAAGTGACCGCTGATGACCGTAACCGGCATTTCCTTCTCGACGAGCAGCTTCAACAGCTTGCGGCGGGTTGGATCGGCTATAGCTTGAAACACATCGTGCTTCTGTGTAGGCGAGCTCATTGCATCCCTTCAACATAAGCTGCCAGTTTCTTCTGCATACCATTCCACCCGCCTGCCATGTTATCTCTAATGGCTGTATGCGGTTGACCGAATTCCGTCACTTTATCGGCATCCCATCCGGAATGAATCAGGGTGAACTCTGTTTTATCGCCTTGCTCGATTAATTCAAATGTAAGGGTCCAGTCTTTTCCCCATGTAAAGGAAAGTTTGTTAGGAGGATCAAGTTCAGTTACTTTACAAGGCGAATCTCCAAAAGGACCTGCGTTCAATTGAAACTCATAGCCTTCAATAGGCTGAAAGTTATTCGGCATAAACCAAGCCGAGATGCCATCAGCTGTTGCAACAGCATCCCATACTTTTTGTATCGGCGCATTCAAAGTTAAAGTTTGACGAATATCAGGAAGTGTATTTTGACTCATTTATAATTCCTCCAATAATAAATTACGAAACCATTTGGTTTCAATTATGATTATACGAAACCAAATGGTTTCGTGTCAACCTGCTTATTTTGCCCTTTCCTCGATAGGCATTATTCTTTCCGCACAAAAAAACCATGGAAACAGGTTTCCACGGCCTTCTGCGTTAATTATACTTATAAATTCTTAACAAACGTTTCCAAGCGATCCATCGCTTTCTCAAGCACTTCCATTCCGTAAGCGTAAGAAATGCGGATATAGCCTTCTCCATAGATCGAAAAAGCATCGCCAGGAACGACAGCAACCCGTTGTTCTTCCAGCAGCTTCATCGTGAAATCCATCGAAGTCATCTTGAATCGTTCAATGGAAG
This sequence comes from Paenibacillus sp. RC67, assembly GCF_030020805.1. Lineage (GTDB taxonomy): Bacteria > Bacillota > Bacilli > Paenibacillales > NBRC-103111 > Paenibacillus_S. Next base: position 2,605,929 of record NZ_CP125098.1, on the reverse strand, counting down.
GGAATAAATAGAACGCACCTTCTGGCTTATCCAGCTCAAAGCCCATTTGAACGAGACGATCATATACGAAATCCCGTCGTTCGATATAAGCTTTCTTCATCGGAAGTGCGTCATCCACCCCATTCGTCAACGCTTCTAGGGCTGCGTATTGGCTTATGGAGCTCGCACAAGTTACATTGTACTGGTGCACTTTAACCATATGCTGCGACAAGTATTCCGGCGCGAAGGTGAAGCCAATTCGCCAACCCGTCATGGAATGGGACTTTGATAAGCCGTTAATGACAATTGTCTTTTCGCGCATAGAAGGAAACGATGCAAGCGAAACATGCGGTTGATCATAAATGAGCTCGCTATAAATTTCATCCGAAATAACAAAAATCGATTTGTCCTCAAGCAGCCGCGCAATATCAGTGAGCTCCTGTGCATTCAATACACGCCCCGTTGGATTCGATGGATAGCACAGAATAATGCAGCGCGTTTTCTCAGTAATATGCGGCTCCAACAAATCTGCGGTCAGCTTAAACCCGTTAGCACGTGTATCCACATAGACAGGCTCGCCTCCGCACAAACGAACGAGCGGTTCATACCCCGGATAAATAGGTCCTGGCAAAATGACCTCACTGCCTGCTTCCAGAATCGTACGAAGCGTAATATCCAGTGCTTGACTTGCCCCTGTTGTTACAATTACCTCCGTTTCCGGACGGTATTTCAACCCATACTTGTGATCGACAAATTGAGCAGCCGCTTGGCGAAGCTCCAACATGCCAGGGTTAGGAGTATAGGTCGTTTTATGTGCATCGATAGCCGCTTTAGCAGCAGTCATAATATGATCGGGAGTCGGAAAGTCCGGCTGACCAATCGTCAAGGTTACTGCATCCTTGTAGGTGCTGACCAGATTGGATATTTTACGGATACCTGATATTTGGATGTCTTTTACTTTGGAATTAATTAAATGTTCCATGCTTCAGTCCGTCCTTATCGATTTTTTAAAACATGCAGCAAATGCTGCATATCTTCAGGCAGCTCTGCTTCAAACTGCAAATGCTCACCTGTCCGCGGATGTACAAAGCCAAGAACCGCCGCATGCAGCGCTTGTCCCTCAATTGTTACATGCTGGCTTCGAGCAGGTCCGTATGCCGGATCTCCCGCCAATGGATGCCCGATAAACTTCATGTGAACCCGAATCTGATGAGTACGGCCGGTTTCCAGCTTCAGCTCCATTAATGTGAAGTCACCGAATCGCTCCAGTACGACAAAGTGAGTTACTGCATGCTTGCTGTTTTTTTCAGTCACCGTATATAGCTTACGGTCATGAGGATCTCTACCGATGGGGGCATCTATCGTACCATGATCATGCGCCACATTGCCGTGTACCACAGCCAAATATTTTCGATTAACGGAATGCTCCTTCAGCTGCGCGGCTAGTGAAACATGCGCCAAATCATTTTTGGCCGCCATCAACAGACCCGATGTATCCTTATCGATTCGATGTACGATCCCAGGTCTCATAACTCCATTAATACCGGATAAATCCTTACAGTGATACAAAAGCGCATTAACCAAAGTTCCAGAATAATGGCCGGGAGCCGGATGAACTACGAGACCTCTAGGCTTATTCACAACTATGACGTCTGAGTCTTCGTATATAACATCTAATGGGATCGCTTCAGCTTCAAGGTTCATTTCCTCAGGTTCAGGGACGTTAAGGAGTAACTTATCTCCCTCCGCCAGCTTGTAATTCGCTTTTATCAGGGCACCATTGACCGTGAGATGCCCCTCTTTAATCCATTGCTGCACCTGTGTACGGGAGACATCTTCATCTAACGACTCGGTAATGAACTTATCAACCCGTTCGCCTCGCTCTTCAGTTCCTATGATCCATTCCATCGTTTGCTCCAGTTGTTCTTGATCCGAAACTGACATGTCGTTTATGCGCCTCTCCTTTCTTTGTTCCAGCTAATTAGTGAATCAATGAAAATAAGTGCCACGCCTACTACAATGGCTGAATCCGCGATATTGAAGATCGGATAGGTATAATCTACAGAAGATCCGAACCAGTTGAATTGAAAACGGAATTGCAAAAAGTCTACCACTTCACCGAACAAAGCGCGGTCGATAAAATTACCAAGAGCTCCGCCAAGCAATAGGCTTAGAGCAAATGGCAGCAGCTTACGGCCTTCCTTGCGTGTCTTTTGCAAATACCAAATAACAGCGGCAGCAACAACCAAGGTAATGACGATAAAGAACCATCTCTGATTTTGCAAAATTCCGAACGCGGCACCGCGATTGCGGTGGGAAGTAATTTGAAAAAACTCTCCAATAACCGACCTGGACTCACCCAGCAACAGTTTGTTTACAATAACCCATTTTGTCGCTTGGTCCAAAAGAAGCACTATCAATGCGTAGATGTAATAAATCAATGTTTCATCTCCTTATTTCGCTTCCTGTAATACAATGATTTTCCTATGTAAAAAGGTCAATAACCGTGAAAAATAGAAGCAACGTGATTTTTAAAGGAGGCGGCCCCATGCCGGATCACCCGAACACATTGAACTCTCAACAGCTGCAAGAAATTAAACATACGCTGCAGGAAGAGAAACAGTGGCTAGAGGATCATTGGCAAGCTAACGAACATTTCGGTTTGAATGAATCACTGAAAAACCAAACCGGTGAGCTGTCCACTAACGACAATCACCCCGCCGATTTGGGCTCAGAATTGTTCGAACGAAGCAAAGACATTGCCTTGAACGAGAACCGTGAGCGCCATCTTACTGATGTAAAGGAAGCCTTGCAAAGAATAGATAACGGCCGATATGGCTTATGTGATACTTGTGGAGCTCCCATATCTTTCGAACGTCTGCAAGCTATACCGACAACGTTATATTGCATTGAACACGTCCCTGATCCCAATGCATCCGAAGATCATCGTCCTGTAGAAGAACAATTTCTTGAACCGCCTTTCGGTAGGACCAGTCTGGACGAACACTCCGAGCAAAATCAATTTGACGGAGAAGACGCATGGCAAATCGTTGAAAGCTGGGGAACGTCCAACACTCCTGCAATGGCCGAGAACCCTAATGTTTCCGACAATTACAATGATATGGAGATTGAAGCCGACGAGCACGACGGCTATGTGGAATCGTTCGAAAGCTTTCTGGCTACGGATATGTACGGCCAACATGTAACAGTAGTCAGAAACAGAGCCTATCAGGATTACATGAACAATGGTGAAGGTGAGGGCCTGCTTGAGCCAGACCAAGAAGCATTGGACGACGGGTATTATTAATAAGTTCGTCCTTCCAGCTCTACTCCAGTCACAATAATGAGCGGACCGGCAAAAGAAACGAATTCTTTTGCCGGAATGCTCGACTATGATTTAAACTCCGGCAACTTGCTTAATAACACCGGCACATCTTTTGCAAAGAGTAGGATGTTCCTCATCATGACCGACTTCTGGCGTAACAATCCAGCAGCGCTCACATTTATCGCCCTCAGCTACAACGACTTGAACGGATAAGCCTTTAAAGGAATGGGCTCCTTCCGGCGCTTGAGCACCAGGTTGATGAATTGCTACAGCAGAAACAATGAATAATTGATCCAATTGATCGAAGCTTTGAAGCAGCTTGAATGTCTCTTCATCCGGATAGAGATGTACGGCAGCCCCCAAGGAATTACCAATAACTTTCTCCTTACGCGCTTCCTCTAACGACTTCAATACATCATCTCGGATTCCAATAAACTGCTCCCACTTGCTTTCCATAGCTTCGTTGAACAAAGCCTTGTTCACTTCTGGAAGCTCACTTAATTGTACACTTGCCAGCTCAACACCTGGAATATACTTCCATACTTCATCCGAGGTATGAGGCAGAATCGGCGCAATCAATTTAGTTATTGCCGTCAAAGCATCATATAATACGGTTTGCGCTGCTTTACGTCCTGCATCACTTGGAGCGCTGGCATACAGCCGATCCTTGATGATATCCAGATAGAAAGCACTCATCTCTACTGCGCAGAAGTGATGAACGGTTTGATACACGATGTGGAAATCATACGAATCATAAGCCTTAGTAACACGCTCAACCAAACGGTTCAAACGTACAACGGCAAAACGGTCAAGCTCGTTCATGTTCTCAACAGCTACTCGATCTGTACTTGGGTTGAAGTCATACAGATTACCAAGCAAGAAGCGCAGGGTGTTACGGATTTTACGATAAACTTCGGTAATTTGGTTCAAAATGTTATCCGAAATCCGAACATCCGATTGATAGTCAACCGATGATACCCACAAGCGTAAAATATCGGCGCCAAGCTTCTCACAAACCTTATTAGGATCTACTGTATTACCTAAGGATTTGGACATTTTGCGTCCTTCTCCGTCAAGCGTAAAGCCATGGCTCAGAATGCCTTTGTAAGGCGCTTGGCCTTTTACAGCAACACCTGTAATAAGAGAAGAGTTATACCAGCCGCGATATTGGTCAGAGCCTTCCAGATACAGGTCAGCAGGCCACTGCAGTTCGTCGCGTGTTTCAAGAACCGCTACATGGCTGGATCCGGAATCGAACCAAACGTCCATAATATCGGTTTCTTTACGGAAATGATCGTGACCGCACTTTGGACATACAGTACCGCTTGGCAGCAGTTCTTTCTCTTCTAGCTGGAACCATGCATTGGAGCCGTCCTTCTCGAAAATTTGCGCAACGTGCTCGATAGTTTCGTTATTGACGATTGGTTCGTTACAGCTGCGGCAGTAAAAAATCGGAATGGGAACTCCCCAAACCCGTTGACGGGAAATACACCAGTCTCCACGATCCGCAATCATATTATGAAGGCGAACCTCGCCCCAATTCGGAGTCCATTTAATCCGTTTGATTTCATCCAGCATCTCTTGACGGAATTTATCGACCGAAGCAAACCACTGCTCCGTAGCACGGTAAATTACCGGCTTCTTTGTCCGCCAATCATGCGGGTACTGATGCTGAATTGTGGTCATATGAAGCAAATGTCCGGATTCTTTCAGCATCTCCGTAATGAGTTTTCCACCTTTTTCATAGAACATGCCTTCAAATCCAGGAGCTTCGGCAGTAAAGTGACCTTGATCGTCGACTGGACAAAGAACGCCCAGGTTATAGCGTTGTCCGATTGCAAAGTCGTCTTCTCCGTGTCCCGGAGCCGTATGAACGCAGCCTGTACCCGCTTCAAGTGTAACATGCTCACCAGTCATTACAAGCGAAGTACGGTCATAGAAAGGATGCTTGCACAGAACATGCTCTAGTTCACTACCCTTAATCTGGGACAGTATTTGTACATCCGTCCAGCCGATTTCTTTGGAGGCCGCTTCCAAAAGACCAGCAGCAAGCACATATTTTTTGCCATCAGCCTGTACAAGCGCGTAGTCAAATTCAGGATGTAAGCTGATTCCCAAGTTCGCAGGAAGTGTCCAAGGCGTAGTCGTCCAAATAACAATGGAAGCATCCTCAGGAAGCTTGCCTTTGCCATCTTGAACTGGAAACGCTACATAAATGGATGTGGACTGCTTGTCTTGGTATTCGATCTCTGCTTCTGCCAACGCACTCTCAGAGGATGGGGACCAATATACAGGTTTAAGTCCTTTATAGATATATCCTTTATTTACCATTTCACCGAAAACGCGAATTTGCTGGGCTTCGTATTTGGGTTGTAAAGTAATATACGGGTTGTCCCAATCTCCACGTACGGCCAAGCGCTTAAATTGGCTTTTTTGTCTTTCTACCCATTGAAGAGCGTACTCTTTACAATACTCCCTGAATTCGTGAACACTCATTTTTTTGCGGTCCACTTTGCCACCATTGGCAATGGCCTGCTCAATCGGCAAACCGTGAGTATCCCATCCTGGAACATAGGGAGCGTCAAAACCTTGCATCGTTTTAAAACGGACAATAATGTCCTTCAAGATTTTGTTCATCGCATGCCCGATATGGATGTCCCCGTTCGCATATGGAGGTCCGTCATGCAAAATAAACTTTGGCTTTCCTTTGCGACTCTCTTGAACCATACGGTAAATATCCATTTCGTTCCAATGCTCCAGCATTTTCGGTTCTGCTTGCGGCAGGTTGCCGCGCATCGGAAATTCCGTTTGCAATAGGTTTAATGTTTTTCCATAATCCATGGTAGCATTCAATCCCTTCAATAAAATAACTTCGTGCAGTTGTTCATTCCCAACAAAAAAAGACCCTCATCCCATAGGGACGAGAAGTCTCGCGGTACCACCCTGATTAAGGCCCTGCTGACAATCATAGAATAGTGTCTCCATTATTCCGACTGCGGCTCTAGCCTTCGCTCATTGATTTATAACGGAATCACCCGATCTGCTTTACTTAACATTCAAGAGACGCTCATGGGTGATTTTCCTTTACTGCAGAGGCCGGGCTCCCACCAATATCCCGACTCGCTGATCGCGCATACGTAAAGTACTCGTCCCAGTCATCGTTTTTGCTGTCATTTAATTTTACTCATTACGGAGTATAACGAAAATACAAGTCAGAGTCAACTAACTTGTCCATCGTTATGGCCTTCATTATGTATGCTCGATCTCCATACGTTCCAGAGAGCTCCAATCTTCCTTGCCAAGCAGCTCCAGCTGAGCCTCAAGCAAAGTGCGGAAACGAGTACGATAAATGGAAGCCTGCTTTTTCAATTCTTCGATTTCCACTGCAATTTTTCGGGATTTTGCCAAAGATTCGTTGATAATACGATCCGCGTTTTTTTCCGCTTCTTTTATAATCAACTGCGCTTCTTTCTTCGAATTGGATTTAACCTCATCAGCCGCTTCCTGAGCGATAATGATCGTTTTGCTCAACGTTTCTTCAATGTTGGTAAAATGATCAAGCCTCTCTTGAATCGTTGTCAGTTGATTTTGCAAATCCTTATTTTCACGAATAAGCGCTTCATAATCTTTAATAATTTGATCCAAAAATTCATTGACTTGGTCTTCATCGTAACCGCGGAAAGAACGCCCAAATTCTTTATTATGTATATCCAACGGTGTTAACGCCATTGCTGCACCTCCTGAATATTTTGCAACATCCCGAAATTGTTCTATGTCAGACGCGTATTGCTATATTCGACAGTAGGCTGCAATTTCCTTCATTCTCCATAAAAAAAATCGGCAATCTATACATATTTGCCGATTTTAACGCGAAATCTGCCTTTTTTGGTTAATCCTTCGACTTCCAATACTTTAAACCGTCCGAAGCCCTGCAAGGAAATGACATCCCCAGCTTTAAGCTGCTTGCTTGGATCTTCTTCCTGCTTCCAGTTCACTTTACAGCGCCCTGCCTTGATCGGAATTAAAATTTTGGCGCGGCTCAAATGATAAACGTCACTTACTATGCCATCCAGCCTCAAGGAGGCCACCGACAAGCCAACTTCTTCAAGCTTTGTCTGGGCCGCCTTCAGCTGCTCTAGCGGCAAAAGCTCCGTCTGCACGTGCACCCGATGTACCTGCTGCAGATTGAGCCGCATATAGTCCGCAACTTCATCTGCCACAAGAAAATGGCAGCCCGAATCCGAGACATGTATATCTCCGATTTTGTCCCTTTTGATGCCAAGAGCCAGTATCGAGCCCATATAGTCACTGTGATCCAGTTCCTTCAGCTTATCGTCCAAGGCCGTCACGGAGATTAAGCTGATTCCCATATTCTCTTCCTCAAGCATCCGATAATCAGGTGCCACCAGTGCACGCCGCCGTTCCGAATGTTCATGTCCTCCATCGAACCGCACCTGCACATCCGTGGTGCGGTTAACCAATGTGGAAAGAATGAACGCCTGTCTTGGATCCAGAAAGTCCGTCAGCTTCACGGAATGCTGTTGAGCCCGTTCAACCCACTCAGATGCCTTGTCTACGAAACGATGCTCATCAGGGTGAAAATGGGAATAAATTTGGTCTGCGTTCAAATCCATCACCTATACAAAAAAGTTCACAATTGCACGAATGCCTTCGCCTATGAATCGAAGTGCGATCAATGCGATAATCGGAGAAATATCGATCATCCCGCCAATGGGAGGAATAAATCGTCTGAAGATAGACAAGTAAGGCTCGCATAACTTGCCTAATATTTCACCGACAAAGCTTTCTCTTGCACTAGGAAGCCAAGAAAGCAGCACATAGGCGATCAGCATATATGTATAAATTTCTATAAGTGTGTAAATGTATCCGTCAATTGTGGAATACAAGCTGTTCACCCCGTTTTCAGTTATTGTGAGTACCCTTCATGACCCAGTATTTCCGAGATGGAGCCATGAATTTCAACCGTATCCGGTGTACACAAAAAAATGTTTGGTCCGATTTTGGAAATCGAGCCATTGAGGGCATACACCGTACCGCTAATAAAGTCTACGATGCGGGTCGCCTGATCAGGCCGAACCAAATGCAAATTGACGACAACGGGACGGCGAGAGCGCAGATGATCGGCGATCTCCTGAGTGTCCTCATAAGATTTGGGTTCGGTAAGCATTACTCTAACATTTTTTTGCGAATGTATACTCACCACATTATTCTTATTTCTACGTTGTTCGTTTGGATTGGTTTCAGGTTCTTCCGGCTGTTGTTCTACAACCCGCTCGCGCTCTACTACTTCCTCTTCGTCCTGTAGTCCCAAGAAGTTCATGAATTTATTCATGACGCTCATGTCCACTCCTCCTTCAAGTTTCACTTTGTGAAACTAACTTTGTAAGCATTAACATAGTTTCACACTTGGGAAACTAACTTCAGTAAGCATCAGCTAGATTCTCACTGTAAGTGAAATTTAATTTGCATGCATGACTCTGCTATTCTTTACCCACCAGCACTGATCCCAAACGAACCCAAGTTGCTCCTTCTTCGATAGCAACCTCAAAATCGTTAGACATCCCCATAGATAAATGAGGTACCTCGTACCCAAGAGCTCTCACGCGGTTCATCTCATCCCTTAATTCTCTTAGCCGTCGGAATACAGGGCGAGTCGCTTCCGGTTCCGCTTCATAAGGAGCCATCGTCATGAGACCCACTATATGGATGTTTTCCATTCCTCGAATAGCTTGGACGAATGAATCGAGCTCTTCTGGCGGGAGACCGTATTTCGTCTCTTCCCCCGAAACGTTCAGCTGGATAAAGCATTGCGCCTTGATTCCCATAGCACCCGCTTTCTTATCCAATTCCTTGGCAAGCGAAAGCCTGTCCAATGAATGAATATAAGCGAATTTCCCCAGCACATCCTTTACCTTGTTCGTTTGCAGATGGCCAATAAAATGCCATGTTCCTTGATCGCCGAATGCTTCCCATTTAGCTTGAGCATCTTGCCATCGGTTTTCTCCGATATGATGTAGACCCTGCTTAAGAACCTGTCCTGTGGTTTCCAAAGAAACATATTTGGTTACCGCAATAATATGAACCTCATTACGATCACGTCCGGAACGGACGCAAGATTTAGCTATTCTGTCTTCTACATATGGTATAGTTTGCGTCAATTGCAAAACGTGAAGTCACCTCAATTTCTATTACCTATTCATGCAATCCAATCCACGCAGCCATCCTGCCCGTTTTCCCGCCTTCCTTACGGTGAGAAAAGAAGAGGTCGGTGCGACAACTCGTGCATAAACTACTTATTTCGATATGAGACGGCAAAATTCCTGCTTTTATCATAATTTGTCGGTTCATTTGTTGCAAGCTTAAGTTATATTTCCCATTATCTTTATTTTCAAAGATCGGAATCGATTTATTATCGTCATGATTTTCAATTCCTAATTCATCCATCGTTTGGCGGATCTGCGTAATGACCTTGTCATCCACCTCATAGCAGCATGAATGGATGGAAGGGCCGATCGCCGCAAGGACATCTTCCGCTTTCGTACCAAACTGATGCTCCATCGCTTCAATGGTTTTCCGTGCTATTTGCAATACGGTTCCTTTCCAGCCGGCATGCGCCAATCCTACAGCTTTATGAACAGGATCAAAAAATAACAGCGGCACACAATCCGCGAACAATGCATGGAGGATGACTCCCGGTTCATTTGTTATAAAAGCATCTTTAGCTTGTATCGCACCTTCTCTTGAATCCACGCCAGCTCCCGCATGCTGTCTTGTTACCACCTCAACTTCATTTCCATGGACTTGCTCAGCATAAGTGCAATCCTCCAGCTTCACATTCAAGGCTTCCGCCAAGCGAGTCCGATTAGTGATTACATCCTCAGGCACATCCATGACATGAAGTCCACAATTCAAGCTGCTGAACTCCTTCTTACTAACTCCACCGTGACGGGAAGTAAATCCTGCCGTTAAGTCTATCGTTTGATCCATCCAATGCTTAATAAAAAATAGCTCGCAACCGTTCTCCACTTTTTGCAATACAAATGGTTCCATCATGCATCTCCCTTCGCCTTCAGTCTCCGATTACCAAACTCTCCCTATCAGTATACACGATTTTGGAATAAAACCTCAAAGCAATTGCAACGACAAAACAGCACACTTACCGAAAAACAACACCGCTCCCTGCGGCATGCTCTCGTTCGTGTGCCTTTAACTAGGGCTTCTGTTCAGCTCCGATACTGCCGGTTATATTCATATACTGTCGTATCCACTTCCTCCTGCTGCCGATAAGCTCGAACATCATCCAGCTTTACCAGCACTACGTCCATTCCGATTTTTACAATATTTTTCCATGGAATGACGACATCCGTAGACCCGCCGAACCATCCAAATAAACGGTTGCTGCTCGGTACGACGATGGACTCGATCTTGCCTTGTCGGAGATCCAGCTCCAAATCGCTTATTTGACCCAGCTTTTTGCCGTCCACAATATTGATTACGTCCTTGGTTTGGAAATCTGATATTTTCACGCTGCAACCACCACGTATTCTCATGGATTCTTAACCTGCTAACTAAACCTCGCTTTTCCTGCCTCTTATAGATACTATATGTGAGACTTGGGCAAAATGTCCTTCTTCATGAAAAAAAGACCCACTCTCCTTGTATTGACGAGTCGGTCTGGTCCGTTTTGAAGTCAGAGCGCTATCCAGCGCAGAGTTAGTTTTTAACGTGCTTTTGCATTTGTGAAATAGCAGATTTCTCCAATCGCGATACTTGAGCCTGTGAAATGCCGATTTCATCCGCAACTTCCATTTGCGTTTTGCCATCGAAGAAGCGCATGGACAAAATCATTTTTTCCCGATCATTGAGCTTGCGCATCGCTTCCCTTAAGGCTATGCCTTCAATCCAGGATACGTCTTTATTGCGGTCGTCGCTGATTTGATCCATCACGTAGATAGGGTCTCCCCCATCATGATAAATCGGCTCAAACAAGGATACGGGATCCTGAATAGCATCCAGAGCGAATACTACATCTTCCTTCGGTACATTAAGCGCTTCTGAAATTTCATAAATCGTCGGCTCACGTGAATTTTGATTCGTCAGACTGTCACGAACCTGCAATGCCTTGTAAGCAATATCACGCAAGGAACGCGATACACGAATCGGATTATTGTCGCGTAGATAGCGGCGAATCTCGCCAATGATCATCGGTACCGCATACGTTGAGAATTTTACATTTTGGCTTAGATCAAAATTATCAATAGCCTTCATCAGTCCGATACAGCCCACTTGAAACAGATCATCTACATATTCACCACGATTATTAAACCGTTGAATTACGCTGAGCACCAACCGCAAATTACCGTTTACCAATTTCTCTCTTGCAGTTCGTTCATTATTAGTTTGCAGTTGAACGAATAATTCACGCATTTCCGCGTTGGTCAGAACAGGTAGCTTTGCAGTATCGACACCGCAAATCTCGACTTTGTTTCGGGTCACCGTGATTACCTCCCAAGGAGAAACATTAATGTTAATTATCTCCTCGCGATACTTTTTTATGCGCTGACCCCAACCCACTATTGCCACTTTGGAAATGCGTAAATCGATTCAACCTCAATCAGATCAAGCACGGATTCGCTTACAAATCATTCAAAAAATATTTTTTCCATTTTAAACCATTTTATTAAATTCCTTACGCAGCCTTTTAATGATGCGCTTTTCCAAGCGCGAAATGTAGGATTGGGAAATCCCCAGCATGTCCGCTACATCCTTCTGCGTTTTTTCTTCTCCGTCCTGAAGACCAAATCTCAGCTCCATAATGGTGCGCTCGCGTTCTGTCAGCTTATCCAACGCCTTATGCAGCAGCTTGCGGTCCACCTGCTCTTCGATATTCCGGTAAATCGTATCGTTCTCCGTCCCCAGCACGTCCGACAGAAGTAGCTCGTTACCATCCCAATCAATGTTAAGCGGCTCATCAAAAGAAACCTCGGTCCGGATTTTACTGTTACGCCGCAAATACATCAAAATTTCGTTTTCAATACATCGAGATGCATAGGTAGCAAGCTTAATTTTTTTCTCCGGATCAAATGTATTAACGGCTTTGATCAAGCCAATAGCTCCGATGGAAACGAGGTCTTCAATGTTAATACCTGTATTCTCAAACTTCCTAGCTATGTAGACGACAAGTCGCAAATTTCGTTCAATCAGCATGGCTCGGATCGCTGCATCTCCCGAAGGAAGCTTTTCTAACAAATATTCTTCCTCTTCGCGTGTAAGTGGAGGCGGCAGCGCTTCACTTCCGCCTATGTAATAGATTTCCTCCCCTTTTAAACCAAGAAACAGCAAAAGACGGAAATAATAGATTTGCAGAATAAGCTTCAACTTCAAGAGCATAATCGAGTTCCTCCTTAGCATTTTGCGGTTTGTTTTCTCTAAGCTGGAGCCTAGATCGGGCAAGCATATTTCATTAATTTTGTAGCAAATTCGGATGAATAATGGCTTGGTACGCATTGTCGGCGCTTAATTTGCCACCATCTAATCCTATCAGTACTTTAAGAGCTTCAAACTGCTTGTCATTATGGGTAATGACCACACGATCCGGCTTAATCGCGAGCATAAATTGCGTGCTTCGATTGACTCCACGATAGGGCACCAGACGTAGACGGTCCTGCCACTCAAAATCATCAGTTCCAATGGCACTCACAATTTGGTCCACCTCTGCTCGTTCGATCCGTTGCTTCCAGGATTCCGGAATCTTCTCCTTCCACTGGGATAGCTCCATCACCATAACCGGCGTTTTCGTCAGTGGATCGTATAGCTGGTTTCCGGTATCGATCAATCCGGTACAGCTGGATTCATATTGATCGATATGCACGTCCACTTTTGCAAAATAAGAGGCCAGCTCTTCCTTTCGTTTGGAAGCTTGCTGAACATGACGGAACAGCCAAATCGCAAAGAACAGCACCACGATAATAAACAAAAGCCCTACCTGCAGCCTATGCTCCACTCCACCGGACTGCGTAAACAAAATACCGTTTATTACCTCTCCGGACGACATCCAAAAATAGTGAGCTCCTACTATCGTTCCAGCGGCTACAAAGTTAATAATGTAAAATGCGCCTACATTCCGCCAAAAATGCTGAAGCCCGCCATAGCCGTATGCCGTCAGAATCATAATTAAAGACAACAAAAACTTGACGGCAAAGGTAAACAAAAACGACAATGGCGGGAAAAACATGAGTACGACATAGGCTCCACCGATTGCTGCAGAGCACAGCAGTCTCCACCAGCGGAATTGCAGTCTTCTCATTTTGGTAGTAGCTATAAGCAGGACCACATCGATTAACATGTTGACGAGGAAAATGATATCGACATATACAATCATTTTCCTAACCTCCTGGGGTCCCTCTATGGTTACTAGCTTTAATGCGAATGAGACAAGTATATAGTAAGCATATTCCAAAGTCTGTCTAAACTTGCCGATTAGGTGCAACTTTTTTTGTCAGGTTATGGAATTTACAATGTGCTGTTCAATTTCTCTACAAATTGGATCCCGTACTGTTTGCAAGTCTCCTTCTCTGCTTGTGAAGGGGACAGCTCAATCTTAAGGCCATCCAATACGACATCTGCTCCTTGCTCCTGCAGCTTAGCAATGAGAGTATCGACTGCAGCCCCATATTCGGAATAGGAAGAGTCGCACGAACCAAATACGGCAGCTACCTTGCCCTTAAGATCAAGCTCATCCATCTCGTCATAGAAATCAAGAAACTCATCAGGCAAATCACCATCCCCCCAAGTATAAGCGCCTAGCAAAATACCGTCATAATTCATCAGCTCATTGCCGTTCGAATCCATCACGTTTTTTTGTTCTAGTTCTCCACCGGCTTCACGTATTCCATCAGCTATTGCATCTGCAATATCCTCCGTATTTCCTGTCATGCTCGCGAAAATCATTACTATTTTTGACATTTACATTCCTCCGAAATATAATTTATAACAGATATAGTGATAATGATTATTATTATCAATAAATCCATTCGTTGTAAATGATAATCATTCTCAAAAATGTTGTCAATACTTTCCGCCCTTTTTTATATTGAATCCACCTATAAAACAACAAAAGCCCCTCGATCCATTGGGAATGGTTAAGGGGCTTCTTACATTCGTTATTAAGTTACTGATCTATTTATGGATTATTTATCAAAGTTGTTTCTGCCGCGATTGCGAAGGAAGGTTGGGATATCCAATTGATCATTGGATGCTTGTCCACCAAATGGACGTAGATTATTTAAACCGCCGCCGCGGTTGTCATTAGCCGATACATCATTAGAAGTCGCGCTGTTGCCCATAGGCTGCTTGCGTACCTGCTGCTGAGTGTCAGGTTTATGCTCGAACCCCGTTGCAATGACAGTAACTTGAATTTCGTCCTTAAACTTCTCGTCAATAACAGCACCGAAGATCATGTTCACTTCCAAATCGGAAGCAGATGCCACGATATCTGCAGCTTCATTAACTTCATACAAGGAAAGGTTCGCTCCACCTGTAATGTTCATCAGAACGCCTCTTGCTCCATCGATCGAAGTTTCGAGCAACGGGCTTTGGATTGCCTTTTTGGCAGCTTCGGCAGCTCTGTTCTCACCGGTTGCAACGCCAATCCCCATAAGAGCGGAGCCGCGTTCCGTCATGATCGTCTTCACGTCCGCGAAATCGAGGTTGATTAGCCCTGGTACGGCGATCAAGTCAGAAATCCCTTGAACACCTTGGCGAAGCACGTTATCCGCTACACGGAATGCTTCAAGCATCGGGGTTTTCTTATCGACAATTTCAAGCAAACGGTCGTTCGGAATAACGATTAGCGTATCTACTTTTTCCTTCAGAGCAGCAATCCCTTGCTCCGCTTGCATAGCACGTTTACGTCCTTCAAATGTAAAAGGTCTTGTTACTACCCCTACAGTTAGAGCGCCGCATTCCTTAGCAATTTCTGCGATAACTGGAGCCGCACCAGTTCCTGTGCCGCCTCCCATACCTGCAGTGACGAATACCATGTCAGCGCCTTTAAGCGTGTTGAAAATCAATTCTCTTGATTCTTCTGCGGCTTTCTTACCCACTTCTGGATTAGCGCCCGCTCCTAAACCACGAGTCAGCTTATCGCCGATTTGCATCTTCTGATCCGATTTGGATAAGTGAAGTGCCTGTGCGTCCGTATTGACCGTAATGAATTCAACGCCCTTTACTCCGTTGTCAATCATTCGGTTAACAGCGTTACTTCCGCCGCCGCCAGCACCGATTACCTTTATCTTGGCAAGACTGTCCATGTCCATATCAAATTCAAACATAGCCTTCATTTTCCCCCTCATTAAGCCTAAAAAGTCATGTGTACCTTAAATAAACTCACTCAACCAATTTTTAAATCGTTCCATGACCGAAGGCCTTTGTTCGCTGGTAGCGGTTGATTTTTTTGGATTCGAGACGGATTTTTTTACTGCACTCGATTGCTTTGCAATTTTTAAATACTTGAAAGCGTATTGAATAATTCCAACACCGCTGGTATAAGACGGGTCGCGTACACCGATGAAATCCGGTACCGCAATTCTAACCGATGTCGCCAGTTCAGCTTGTGCAACAGCCAGCATGCCCGGCATAGAAACCGTGCCTCCTGTCAGTACATAGCCTCCTGGAAGCTCGGAGAAGCCCAATCGTTGTACTTCCAAATGAACTAAATGGAAAATTTCCTGCACACGAGGCTCGACGATATTCGCCAGATCCACCTGCGAAAATTCCTTATCAACGTTACTGCCAATACGATTTACTTTAAATACTTGATCAGGTGCAGCGTGCTCGATAACCGCGCAGCCGAATTTCAGCTTAATTTTTTCAGCTATGTCCACTTGAGTCCGCAAACCAATCGAAATATCATTCGTAATATATTCGCCGCCGATAGGCAAGGTTGATGTTGCTACCAAATTGTTTTGTTCAAAAACGGCGATGGTCGTTTGTCCTGCGCCGATATCCACCAGTACGGTTCCAATTGCTTTCTCATCCTTGGACAAACACAAGTGTCCTGCTGCTAAAGACATGAGAATTAAACCGCTAACCTTGACTCCTGCTTTCTCCACTACTCGGAGCAAGTTATGTATCGCTGTTTTCGCGCCTGTAATAATTGTGGCTTCCACTTCTAGACGAACGCCTATCATACTGCGCGGATCGTGAATTTCATCCAATCCGTCAACCAAATATTGGTTCGGCACAACACCGATAATTTCGCGTTCCGGTGCAAGAGGAATGACCTTAGCCGCTTGAATAACCCGTTCAATGTCCTCATCGCCGATTTCGCGGTCTTCATTAGAAACGGCTACTACGCCATGGCTAGATTGCAAAGCAACATGATTCCCGGAAATTCCAACGTAAACCTCTGCTATTTGAATACCAACCATACGTTCAGCATGATCGATCGCGTTGCGAATCGATTGTACCGTTTGATCGATATCGACAATGGCTCCCTTGCGAATACCTTCCGAGTCGGCAGATCCAACCCCTATTATATTAATGGCGCCGTTAACGACTTCCCCAATAATAGCACGAACTTTGGATGTACCGATGTCCAAACTAACAATGATGTCATTGCTGCTCAACCCGTGGCACCTCCTATAACTAATAGATATAAGCTTCGATGAAAAGAAAGCTTCTGTACATATTCCACACGGTTAGGGTTTTCCCTCTTTTTTCACAAACTTTTTTCAACAAACTTGTTGCTAAATATACCATAAAGTTAATTCTACCATTAAATCCCTTGATTGAGTAGAGTTTTCTATCAATTCCGCGTCGTTTCTTTGCCTGAAGTAGCTTTACCTGGATCTTTCTTTGAATCGGCAGAACCGCTCTGGGCGTTGGTTGGCGGCTTTTTATCGGACTTGACGTCTTTACCAGTTTGGGATTTATTACCTTCTACATCGAACGGCGCGTGAGTATCGACTTCCAATAACGTCAAAACCCCCGTATTCACTTTATTTTCCTTCAGATTGGAAATGTAGGCATCCAAGTATTGCAGCTTATTTGGTAAATAGCTAATCGTGGTGACAACTTCGAACTGTGAGCGGGTGTACATCTTGATTCGATCAGGGTAGGATGTCGACGGATCAGGCTTAATCTCAGATATATCCATCAAAGTTGACGCTGGAGCCGATGCCAATGCCTTACAGAGCTGAATCTTCAAATCCGCACTGCTGCCCCACCCGGTCAGTATAGGCTTGTCCATTATAAAATTCACCTCAGCGGACATTGGTACAACGCTGCCGTCAGCCAAGATTGCCTCAGGTTGATTAGCATTACCGAATTGATAGGCAACTCTGGGATATTCTTTGACTTCGATATGAATTACCCCGGGAAAATGCTTTGTAACCTTAGCAGATTCTACCATTTGCAGAGCTTTAACCTGTTGCTCAACATTATAAGAGGAGACAGCAAAAAAATGATCTCCTGATTTTACCCCGGATGCTTGCTCTACCGCATCAGCAGTTAGCAGCTCCTGCCCTTCTACCTCGACCGATGTGATTTTACTCAAGGACGATTGAAAGAATAGAATACAGAGCAGCGTAATGAAGAACAGGAATAAAAACAGGAGCAGCTTTTTGCTGCTTCTTGAACGTTTTTTTGTTTTGGGCTTTTGGATGACGGGCAATCTTTGTTCTTGGTGCAAGGTTGTCCCTCCTAAGGGCTTTCCAAAGGAAAGCCTTACTTCGTAAGCATAACTTGGTTTTGCGAATGCAAAACTTACTTCGTAAGCGTTACTGGGCTTTCTGAAAGAAAGCCAAATTCGTAAGCATTAACTTGAGTCTTGCGAATGCAAAACTTCTTCTTCGTATAACGCAACGAACTATGTAAACCGCCGATATCCCCGTCTAAAAAAAGAGGGGATAAATCAGCGGCAATGGTCATAGGAATCATGATATAAGTAATAAGTGCTTACTCGGAAGGTACCGGTGAAACGCGGTGAATATGGGCACCCAGACGTGATAGCATGAGTTCGATTCTATCGTATCCCCTGTCAATATGATGAATCTGTTCAATGATAGTTGTGCCTTGAGCAGCAAGACCTGCAATAACCAGGGCGGCACCTGCCCGTAAATCCGTAGCTTCTACGGTCGCTCCATATAATCTGGGCACTCCCTTGACGAATGCTGAGTTCAAATCGAGACGGATATCCGCTCCCATTCGGGATAGCTCATCTACATGCTTAAATCTGCCTTCAAATACCGTTTCTTTCACAATGCTAAGTCCATCTGCCAAGGACAATAAAACCATAATCTGGGATTGCAAATCCGTCGGGAAGGACGGATGTGGCGATGTAACAATACGCTCTACCGACTTCGGTCTCGATAGACAGTTTACATTTATTATATCACCGTGAATCGCTATTTGAACACCTGCGCGCTTCAGAACGTGTATCGCAGACGTTAAATGAGCCGGACATACATTCTCCAGCGTTACATTTCCTCTTGTTACCGCTGCGGCGATCATCATCGTGCCAGCAACAATACGGTCCGGAATAATGCGATAAGTACATGGAGTTAATTCCGAAACACCTTCTATCGTAATGGTGTCGGTACCTGCTCCAATAATATTAGCTCCCATCGCATTCAAGAAGTTTTGCAAATCTTGTATTTCCGGCTCTCTGGCAGCATTCGATATCGTAGTCCAGCCTTTGGCCATTGTTGCAGCCATCATGATATTTTCTGTAGCTCCCACACTCGGAAAATCAAGAACGATCTCCGCTCCCCGCAGCTCTTTAGCCGTACAAACAATCGTATTGCCGGATTCCTCGATCTCAGCTCCTAATGCGATGAGCCCGCTTAAATGTAAATCTATTTTCCTCTCTCCTATTGCGCACCCGCCTGGCTGATAGACTTGAACTCTGCCAAAGCGCGCTAACAACGGCCCCATCAAAAAAATGGAGGATCTCATTTGACTCATCAAGCTTTCGGGAATGTGATGCGAATGCGCAGTGGATGTATTAACGGTTACCGTGTCTTCATGATGATCGGTTCGGCAGCCTAGTGCGCGTAATATGCTTAGCATCACTTGAATGTCGGACAGATCGGGCACGTTACTGATTTCAATAGTCCCTTCTGCCATCATGCCCGCTGCCAATATGGGCAGCGCTGCATTTTTTGCACCATGAATCTTGATGGCTCCCGATAGAGGTCTCCCACCTTCGATAACCAACTTTTCCAAAGTCCCACCTCCGATTTACCGCTCACCCACCACCAATACTTCTGGCACAAGCTTAATTCCGTTTTTTTCCAAAACGATTCGCTGTACCTGTTCGATGAGGGTGAGCACGTCCTGAGCTGTCGCTTTCCCGGTGTTGACGATGAAATTGGCATGCAGCGGTGAAACTTCGGCTCCTCCGACTTTGTACCCCTTCAATCCCGCTTCTTCAATCAGCTTTGCAGCAAAATGTCCTTCCGGATTGCGAAAAACACTTCCAGCGCAAGGCAACTGCAGCGGTTGAGTCCGTAGACGCCTTTCTTTGTAGGCTGCCGTAGTTTCGATAATTTCTTTTTTGTCGCCGAATTGCAGCTGGAATACAGCCTCGGTTACGATCCCCGGTTCCTTCTGCAATAAAGAATGACGATAATCATACTCAAAATCGGCTTGCTGCATGGTCACCAATTCCCCTGTCGGGAGCAGCACTTCAGCTCTTAACAGTATGCGTGACACATCGGACCCGTGAGCTCCGGCGTTCATGTAGACGGCGCCTCCCACTGTTCCCGGAATGCCTCCGAAAAACTCGAATCCAGTCAAACCTTCCTTGCTGGCCATGACAGACAGCTTAATCAAGGAATAAGCTCCTCCAGCATAGACGATATCGCCATCAAACCGCAGTGTCTCCATCGACGGTCCAAGCTTAAGTACGATTCCTCGTATTCCTTTATCTGCAACCAGCATGTTGGAGCCGCGTCCGAGAACGGTCCAAGACGTCTGATGCTGATAAAGTAGCTTGACAGCCTCGACTAGCTGCTCTTTTGTGCGAGGGATCAGCAGCACATCAGCCGGGCCGCCGATCTTCCAAGTGGTATGAGGCGCGAGCGGCTCTTTCAGACGGCAGTCGCCGTATGCTCCGCTCAGCAATTGTGTTATGACCTGTTGCATGGGAAAACCTCCTTCACAGAACTCCAGGGCATCCGATTTAAGGACTTCGCGTCCAAACCGGAATGAACAACAAGATGAGACGCTTACTGTCAATGGGTTGGCGCCAATCTTCTGTCGTTAATAGCTCAGGTGTCTGTCACGGTTATAGTGTAGTTTATGTAAAATCGGAAATAGTGTGACAATAGCCCAGACAGTTTCTTCAAACTGCAGGTGCGGCGTTACTTTAGACAAGTTTCCTGAATTAATTGAAGGATCGTTTCCGTAGCGCTGTTTTGCTCCGTAGACCGAATCTTGGCGATCATGTGGTCCCGGTTATCGTAAACACCGTTAATACCTTCAATTAAGGTATCGGCAGTTAAATTCTCTTCGTAAAGAACTTCCGCATAACCATTCTTCTCAAAAGAAGCTGCATTCAGCAGTTGATCACCACGGCTCGCTTGCCTGGTCAGTGGAATCAGCAGCATAGGCTTGCCTAATGATAGAAACTCAAAGATCGACGTTGCTCCAGCCCGAGATACTACGAGATCCGTCATGGCCAATATATCGGCCAGCTCTTCATTGATGTACTCGAACTGCTTGTAGCCGCGACGCTTGGCATAGGCTTCATCTGTCTGCCCTTTACCGCATAGATGAACGATCTGATAACGTTCCAATAACGTATCTAGCGAATCACGTACGGCTGCATTAATTTTTTGAGCGCCGAGGCTTCCCCCCATGACCAGGAGGACAGGCTTTTGCTTGTGAAAATCACATAGATCCAATCCGCGATGCGCTTTTCCTTGTAAGATCTGTTCGCGAATAGGCAATCCTGTACATATTCCTTTGCCGCCTTTTATGTACTTGAGAGCTTCGGGAAAATTAACACAAATTCGATTCGCGAACGGAACCGATATTTTATTTGCCAATCCTGGAGTAATATCTGACTCATGGCAAATCACCGGAATCCGGTTCAACCAGCTAGCTACTATGACAGGGACCGAAACGAAGCCGCCTTTGGAGAATACAATGGCCGGCTTCAGCTTACGAAGCAGTGTATAAGCATCTCCAACGCCTTTTATAACTCTAAAAGGGTCTTTCATATTTTTCAAATCAAAGTAACGACGGAGTTTTCCTGAAGAAATAGAATGATAGGATATGCCGGCATGCTGAATAATGTCTCGTTCTATCCCTTGCTTTGAGCCGATATATTGAATATCCCAACCTTGCTTTTTCAATTTTGAAATGAGTGCCAGATTAGGAGTGACATGTCCTGCCGAACCGCCTCCTGTAAAGACGATAGTTTTCAAGCCGTTCACCTCGCATAGCGGGAAATATTTAATAGAATGCCGATAGAGGTCAGCATCAGAGTAAGCGATGAACCGCCTGCGCTAATAAGCGGAAGCGTAATACCGGTAACCGGGAACATGCCGATAACAACCCCGATGTTAATAACGACCTGGACAGCAATCATGCCGACGATGCCTGTTGCAAGCAGGCTACCGAACGTATCGGGTGCCGTAATGGCCGTCCGCATGCCGCGCCAAACCAACAGCATAAACAAAATAAGAACAAAGGAGCCGCCGATAAAGCCCAACTCTTCTGCAATAATAGAGAAAATAAAATCTGTCTGAGGCTCAGGCAAATAGCTGTATTTTTGCCGGCTCATTCCGAGTCCCAAACCCACCAAACCTCCTGGTCCGATAGCATAAAGGGACTGAATGGCTTGATAGCCTGCACCTAACGGGTCCTGCCAAGGGTCTAAGAACGCGGTAATCCGCTTTAAACGATACGGAGCCGCAATAACAAGTCCGATAAACCCTGCCACACCAACCATGCCCAAATATGAAAGATGCAGCAGTCTGGCGCCCGCCGTGTAAATAATGAGTAGAGAAGCCCCTACCAGCACTGCGCCTGTTCCAAGATCCGGTTGAAGCATAATGAGTCCGAATGCTAGACCTACTAAACCCAAAGGAGGTATGAGTCCCTTGTTAAACAGCGTAATTTTATTTTGGTTCTCAGAAAGCATTTTGGATAGAAATAAAATCATGCCGATCTTCATGAACTCGGACGGCTGAATACCGAAAGATCCGATACCGAGCCAGCTTCGTGCTCCTCCACGAACGACCCCGACTCCTGGGATCAAAACAATCAGCAGCAGAGCAAAGCATACAATGAGTCCGATCTTGGCGTACTTCTTCCAGACCAAGTAATCTACATTCATAGTAAATATCATGGCTGCAATACCGAGAACAGCAAACAGAAGCTGCCTTTTCAAATAATAGTACAGATCGCCAAACTCATGAAACGCCAGTACGGCGCTGGCACTGTATACCATCACCACTCCGATAGCTAAGAGCATCATCGTACATACCAACATCGTCACATCTGGTGCAGACCGCGCTTTTGCCATACATGCCACCTCTTACCTTGTAAAATGGTAGGGTAGGCTTGTATACCCCCTCTTTAAAGGGTATGCACGGACTGCCTAAACATTCTTCCCCTTTCCTCATAGGAAGGAAACATGTCCCAGCTGGCGCACGCCGGCGACAAGAGAACGATATCTCCGGCCTTGGCCATTGCCGCTGCTTGTCGTACCGCCTCGGTTACGGTGTCCTGCACACTGTTAGCAGTATCGACCGTTTTTACTTGACTCATGCCTGCAAGCTTGGCAACATGACTTATTTTCTCTTTCGTTTGACCCAGGGCGACAAGACCTTTGACTCTCGTTTGGAAAACATGCAGCAGATCCATGTAATCCATACCTCGTTCCAAACCACCAGCTATAAGAATCACATCCTGCTCAAAGGATTCTATAGTTTTAATAGTTGCCGTAGGATTCGTAGCTTTGGAATTGTTGTAATATTGAACACCTTCCAGAGTGGCTACATGCTCTAAGCGATGCTCAACACCTTTAAACTCTTTGAGTACCTGCGAGATGGTATCAATAGAAACACCGAACGTCAGTGCTGCGCAAGATGCAGCTGCTGCGTTCTCTACGTTAAATGTACCTGGAATACCAAGCTCCTTCACACCAACGATTCGTTGGATGCTGCCTTGAGAATCTCGATAAACGATACTTCTTTCAGCAGCAGGTACATCAACGGAAAAGGAAGGTTGAACAAACACTCCATACTCCAATTCCTCCTTGATAGAAAACGGCATGACGGATGCTTTCACTTCCCGGGCAATTTGACGGCATACAGGGTCGTCCCAATTAAGCACAGCCGTATCTTCAGAGGTCTGATTAGCGAACAGCTTGGCTTTCGAGGCAATATAGTCTTCCATCGTACCATGATAGTCCAAATGTGTCTCATACAAATTTAACAGACAAGCAACTTGAGGTTTGAAATCGGTGGTTCCTTTCAATTGGAAGCTGCTCAGCTCAACCACCATATGGTTGTCAGGCCCTGCCTCCAAAGCCGCTTCAGTCAAAGCGCGACCGATATTGCCTGCTACGATTGGCTTCAGACCTGCTTTATCGAGCATGAGGCCAATCCAGGTCGTTGTTGTCGTCTTGCCGTTAGAGCCAGTAATGCACACCATAGGAGCTTTGCAGACATGGTAAGCAACCTCTACCTCCAGTGATAATTTCAATTCCCAGCTGCAAAGCATTTTGGATAGGTTCTATCGTGTAAGGAATACCCGGATTTTTTACGACAAGCTTAACGCCTTCATGAATCAACGTAGACGGATGATTACCGCATATAACAGAAATACCCAGAGCCGTAAGTTCATCGGCCTCAGGGCATAGGTCTCGTTCCTTTTTATCATTCACCGTAACGATGGCTCCCAGCTCGTGGAACAGCTTGGCTACAGCAACTCCGCTGCGAGCCAAACCTAAAATAACCACCTGTTCGTTCCGATATGCTTGTGGATGATTCATATGCTACAACACCTCGTTTATGAATAGTCCGATTCCTGCCAAAACGATGCCTGTTGCCCAGAAGGTGATGACAACACGCCATTCGGACCAGCCAACCAGCTCAAAATGATGATGAATCGGGCTCATTTTAAATACACGCTTGCCTCTTGTTTTGAAAGATACGACTTGAATGATAACGGAAAGCACTTCTACTACGAATACTCCGCCTATCAATACAAGAAGAATTTCAGCCTTCGTTAATATGGCTACGACAGCTAGACCGCCTCCAATACCAAGAGAGCCTGTGTCTCCCATAAACACCTTGGCTGGGTGGGCATTGAATACGAGAAATCCTAGCACGGCTCCTACCATCGCAGCAGAGAAAACCGCCACATCCGGCATTGTATTGTTTAAGGCAATAATAGCATAGGCTCCGAAAGCAACTGCACTCGTACCTGCCAGCAATCCATCCAAACCGTCGGTGAAATTCACCGCATTGGAGGTTCCCAGCATCATAACAACGACAAACGGATAATAAAGCCATCCCATAGGAATGGAATAATCGACGAAAGGAATGCGAACATCGGTGCTATGTCCGATTTTTGCCAGCAAAATACAGACAATAACCGATACGATGAGCTGACCGAGCAGCTTTTGTTTGGCAGTTAAACCAAGCGAACGCTTCAGCATAATTTTGATATAATCGTCCATAAATCCTATTAAACCATAACCAAGAGAAGCAACAAGCAGGATGACCATTTCCATGCTCTTATCCGCAAAACGTAACACAGCCAAAGCCAACGCGAACAGGATAATGGTGCCTCCCATAGTCGGCGTTCCCGCTTTTTTCAAATGTCCCTGCGGTCCGTCTGTACGGATTTGTTGTCCAAACTTCAACCTCCTGAGCAGAGGTATGCCTAATGGTCCCATAATGACGGCAAGCAGGAATGCTGCCCCCAAAGTGATCATGACCACGTTAAAATCCACAATTAAGTCCCCCTAAAACTTTCCACAGGAAAGTTACATCGTAAGCATCATCTAAAACTTTCCCGAAGGATAGTTACATCATAAGCATCCTATTACTTTACTTTAATTGTTGAAGCAATGACACAATCTGCTCCAGCTTCATCCCTCGCGAGCCTTTGACCAGAACCACATCCTCGGGTGCCGCGTAAGAAGCAACAGCTTGTGCCAAGCGGTTTTTGTCATCAAATGAATGAACACGGCCAGCCGGATATTGCTTTGCTGCCTCTTCGAAGATTTGTTGAGCCAGCTTGCCATATACGTAAACTCTATCGATTTTTTGGGGATTCAGCATGCGTCCGATTTCCTTGTGAAATTGCACTTCCTGTTCACCCAACTCCAGCATATCTCCTAGAACTACAATCTTGCGTTTATAGCCCTGCAGTTCCTCTAGAAGTGACAATGCTGCCTTCATGGATGTTGGGCTAGCATTATAAGCATCATTCAAGATCGTAAGGCCTGATGGAGCCTTGAGCAATTCAATTCGCATGCTAGTCATAGCACACGTCCTTAAGCCTTGTGCTATCTTTGCAGCAGATATTCCGAAATGGATCCCCACAGCAATTGCAGCCAATGCATTGATCACGTTATGGAAGCCAAGCAATGGAATATAAAAGGACACGTCATCAAAGCGCTCAATTTTGAAATGCGTCCCTGCCGTATCCATCGATGTATGAGAAGGATGCAAATCATTATCCTTATTTGCGCCGAATCGAACTCGATGGTACCTCGTCGCCTTCATTCCGTTCTGCCCCTTCAGCTCTGGAAGCACCTTCTCAATTAACGGCTCGTCGCCATTGTAGACCAAGGTACCGTCTTGCTGCAGGCCGGCCATAATTTCCGTCTTGGCCCTTGCAATCTCTTCACGGCTGCCCAGCTGCAGTAGATGCGCCTCTCCGATATTCGTGATGAGCACAATCTCCGGCTCTGCAAGCTCCGACAAAAATCGGATTTCACCTCGCCCGCTCATCCCCATCTCGAGAACAGCAACCTCCGTATCTTCCTCCAGCTGCAGCAGCGTCAACGGAAGACCGATATGATTGTTATAGTTGCCTAATGTCTTATGCACTTTATAAGTAGAAGCAAGAACGGAAGCGGTCATATCCTTCGTTGTTGTCTTTCCGTTGCTGCCGGTAATCCCCACAATGCGAACAGACAGCTGAGAACGGTAGGCTTTAGCAAGCTGCTGGAGTGCTTTCAGCGTATCATCTACCAATATTAAAGGCACCCCGGCAGGACGGTTCTCGTGATCGTTCTGCCATAAGGAGGCCGCCGCTCCTTTGGACACTGCGTCCTCAACGAACTGATGTCCGTCGAAGGCTTCTCCGATTAATGGGACATAAAGACTGCCTTCCTGCAGCGTGCGCGTATCTTTGGACACGCCTTGAATCATTAGATTATCGTCACCATGAACGAGTGTGCCACCCGCCATGTCGGCTAACTGCTTCAATGTACGTTTAATCACGGTATCGTCCCCTTATCGCTTCTTTGGCAACCTCGCGGTCATCAAAATCATGCTTGACTCCCATGATCTCTTGATAGGTCTCATGCCCTTTCCCCGCAATCAATACTACATCGTCAGGGGTTGCCTGAGCAACGGCTTTTTGTATCGCTTCCCGCCGATCAACAACCAATTCGTAGCGATCTGGCAGAAGACCCGCTTGGATGATGCCTGGTACGATATCCTGCAAGATTCGTTCCGGATCCTCAGTTCTCGGGTTATCGGAGGTAACATACATATAATCGCTGTATCCCGCCGTTACTTTACCCATTAACGGACGTTTAGTCCGATCTCTGTCGCCACCGCAGCCAAAGACGCAATAAACATGACCTTTAGCAAACTGTTTAATCGTAGAGAGCGCATTTTCCAAGCCGTCCGGCGTATGTGCGTAATCGACTAGTACAAGAAACGGTTGACCTGCGTTTACGATTTCCATACGACCATCCACGGAATCTATAGCTTCCAAACTCTTCTTCACAGCTTGGAGAGAAATTCCTTCCAGCAGAGCCGCTGTAATAGCAGCCAAGGCATTATATACATTGAACTTACCGACCAGCTTCATTTGAATATCGATCGACCCTCGAAATGTCACGCATTGGAAACGAGTTCCTTTGCCGGTGATTTCGATCTGCTCAGCTCTCACATCGGCAATATGATCAATACCATATGTTATTACTTGTGCAGAAGTTTGCTTGGCGTAATACGCCGAAGCCTCATCGTCCGCATTAAGCACGGCAAATCGATGCTCATCGGGATTGTCAGAGAAATCATTACCCAATCGTGAAAACAGTAAGCCTTTAGCAGCTTGATACTGCTCCATCGTCTCATGGTAATCCAGATGATCCTGAGTCAGGTTAGTAAAAATGCCGGTACGGAAGCTGCATCCTTTAACCCTGCCTAAATCCAACGCATGACTGGATACTTCCATAATGCAGTAATCTGTACCTGCGTCGGCCATTAGTCGCAAATTTTTTTGCAATTCTACGGCTTCCAGCGTTGTCCTCTCCATATCGGTTACCTGAGAACCGATTTTCATTCGAATCGTCCCCATCAAGCCAGTACGAAAGCCTTGATCACTCAAGATGGCATCGATCAGATAAGTGCTGGTCGTTTTACCATTCGTACCGGTAACACCGATGACTTTCATCTCACGGCTTGGGTAATTATAAAAATGATTGGCTATGACGGCCATGGCATATCGGCTGTCCTTCACTACTAGCTTTGGTATATTAACATCGACATCATGCTCGACAACTAGAGCCGCAGCTCCCATTTCTACGGCTTTTGCTGCATATTGATGACCGTCTGTTACCAAGCCGGAAATGCACAGGAACAAATCACCGGGCTGCACCTTGCGTGAATCGGTTTGAATCCCTGTAAACACCGCTTCACCGTCACCCAAAATATGGCTTAACATCAACTGAGAAGCCAGTTCCTTTAGCTGCATGAGTCCCCCTCCGTTTTTTACACATGGTATCTATTATGGACAAAAAACGCTCTGATGAAAAGCCCAAATTTTCTTTTTCATAGAAAATGTTATTTCTGAGAATCCGGGCTGGGTGAGGTATCCGATAAATAGATGCGAATCGTAGAGCCCTGCTCTACTTTGACACCTGCCTTAGGCACCTGATTGACGACATAACTGCCTGCACCCGATTTCGCTAGCAGGAAGTCGGAGTTCATATCCTCGTAAATGTCGGTTATACTCATGCCGATCAAACTTGGAACCTCGACCGCCTTCGGATCCCCGTACACATACTTGCGGTCAAGCTGATCTTTGCGTGGAGGGACATTCATATAATGAAGTGCATCCTCCATGATGTTTTTAACTAGAGGAGCGGCAATTACACCCCCGAATTGTATGCCCTGCGGATTATCAACCGCTGCATAAACAACAACCTTCGGATCATCCGCAGGTGCAAATCCGATGAAGGATACTATATGCTCTGTCGCGGAGTAGCGGCCGTTAATAACCTTCTGTGCGGTCCCCGTTTTGCCTCCGACACGATAGCCTTCGATGAAGGCGTTGCGCCCTGTTCCGTTCGCTACGACGCTCTCCAGCGTCTCTCGTACCTGTTTGGACGTCGCCTCGGATATAACCTGTCTCACGAGCTCCGGCTGTTCCTTTTGAACCATTTCACCGGTTTCCGGACTATACCATGCCTTCGCAACATGCGGTTTAAAGAGCTTTCCGCCATTGATGGCTGCCGAAACAGCTGTAATTTGTTGAATCGGTGTCACGGATACCCCTTGACCGAATGCAGTGGTGGCAAGCT
Organism: Paenibacillus sp. RC67; assembly: GCF_030020805.1. Taxonomy (GTDB): domain Bacteria; phylum Bacillota; class Bacilli; order Paenibacillales; family NBRC-103111; genus Paenibacillus_S. The sequence goes on along the minus strand of NZ_CP125098.1, from coordinate 2,576,815 downwards.
CAACTGGACCGACCTTTGACGGTTTGAACATGATCCCGTTCTCTTCCCCGTTCAGATCAATTCCTGTTTTCTTCCCGAAACCAAAATTCGAAATATAGCTAAACAGTGAATCTTTGCCCAAACGCTGACCCATGGTGACAAACCCAGGGTTACACGAGTTCTCGACCACTTGCAAGAACGTTTCACTTCCATGGCCTCCTCGCTTCCAGCAGCGAAGATTTGCGCCCGCTACTTTAATCGATCCAGGATCGAAAAAGGGCTCGTTGAGATTGACCTTCTTTTCTTGCAATGCGGCTGCCAATGTGATGATTTTGAAGGTCGAACCTGGCTCATAGGTCATCCATATCGGCAGGTTACGATCGTAGCTTTCCTTCGGAAAATCGCGGAAGTTACCCGGATCAAATCCCGGTCTAGCCCCCATTGCCAAAATCTCACCGTTATTCGGATCCATCATGATAGCGATTGCGTTATTGGCCTGATATTTGACCATCGCCTGATCCAGCTCCCGCTCGAGAACGGACTGCAGATGACTGTCGATCGTTAATTGCAGGTTCATTCCGTCACGTGGCTTAACGTACTCTTCTGATGAGTTGGGCATTAGGCGGCCAGCAGCGTCGGATAAATACGCAATGCTACCTTTTAGTCCGGTAAGCAGTTTGTCATACTTTAATTCTATGCCCGTCAATCCTTTATTATAAATATCCGTAAACCCAAGAATATGAGCAGCAAGGCCTCCAAACGGATAGAACCGCTTGTTATCCTCTGCAATTATAATACCGGGGATTTTCAAAGCACCAATCTCTTGCGCTTTTTCCAGCGTGATCTTACGTCCGGCTGGCTGTATACGTACACTAGATTCTCTTTTGGTAATCAACTTATAGATGGAATCCTCTGTGACCTGCAGCTGTCCTGCAAGCTGGGCTGCCGCAGCTTTTGCATCCGTAACTTGAGCCGGGATAGCATAAATAGTAGGTGAGCTGATGTTATAAGCCAGCTGCACTCCGTTGCGGTCCCATATCTCGCCTCGCTTGGCTTCAAAAGGGATTTCGCGCCGCCACAGCTTCTCAGCCATCTCGGATAGCTCAGGTCCCATCCAAATTTGGACGTATCCCAGCCTCACAATCAATGCGGCGAAAAGTATAGTTCCAACAATTAAAGCGGCAAATAGCCGACGACGTACCGTTACATTCGATGCCCTCATGACCGATCTATCCCCTCCCGAAAGGTTGTCTAGATTGTTTCATATCCAGACTATTCGGGACAACCTCAGGATAGAACAAGCTTACCGGTTCGGTGGGACAACTTTTTTACCCGATGAATCATTTCCCTTAGGAGTATCCGCTGCTTTTGCTGAATCCTTTTTATCTGATTTGCCAGCAGGTGTGTCGTTGATCGGAGTTTGCAGCAGCTCGTTGTATGGCTTCAGCTGCAAGGTGACGACCTTGCTGTCGCCTTCTGTTGATACCGTCTGGGATGCGACATACCCCTCACCTGTAGATTGACACTTCGCTTTAATAAAGGAGCACACCTCCAGAGCATCCCTTAACGATTTCCCCGTTAAATCCGGCACGGAAGGATCGCCATTCTCCTGCATCGTTACATAAATTCGTTGTGTGGAGCCAATTTCAGTACCTGGCGCTGGAGATTGGGACGTGATTTTCGGCCCTTTTCCTATGGCTTCTACAACAACTCCATACTTATTCATTGCAGTACGGGCTTGTTCTAATGTCATTCCGACCAATTCAGGCAGATTTGTTTTAACTTCCTTTTCAGCTGCTTTCGTTTGCTGTGAGGAAGAGGGAACCCCCATATATCGAAGCGTCTGCGCTACAATTTCCTTAAAGGCAGGAGGAGCCACTTCACTACCGCGATGGTAGTCCCCGCCCAGATCGGGTTGGTCCGCAATAATACTAACCAAAATTTTCGGGTCTTCCACTGGGGCGAAGCCGATAAACGAAATAACCCATTTATCTGGAGAATACCCTTTGCCACCCGGTTCAACCACGTTAGCCGTTCCCGTCTTACCAGCTACGCGATAACCTTCGATTGCAGCCTTTTTACCTGTACCTATCGCTTGGTCGCTAACGACCTGCTCCAGCAGCTCGCTGACTTGTTTGGCCGTGGCTTCCGAAACGACCTGACGGACGAATTTCGGCTCAAACGATTGGATAACCTCTTTGGTTCGAGGGTTATAAATCTCCTTGACGACATGCGGCCACATCAGCTTGCCTCCATTGGCTATAGCTCCATAGGCGGCGGTTTGCTGAATCGACGTTGCTGTAAGACCTTGGCCGTAAGTAGCCGTTGCGTATTCCACCGGGTTTACCAATTTCACTTTACCCGGCACTTCACCAGCGACATCTATACCTGTTTTTGCGCCAAAGCCAAATCTATTAATATATTGATCTAGCAAATCCTTACCCATCTTTTCATACCCTAGTTTAACAAAAGCGACGTTACTGGAGCGTTTTAACCCCTCTAAATAGGAAATAGGTCCCCAACCGACAATATTATGGTCATGCAGCTTATTTCCTGGAACCGCAATGGAGCCGGACTGAAAAAATTCATTAGGATTGAATTTTCCTTCCTCTACAGAACCAGCTAACGTAACAATCTTAAAGGTCGATCCCGGCTCATATTGCGATGCAACGGCATTATTGAAAAAATCCTGCGGATTGGCTTCCCAATATTTGTTCGGATTAAAGTTTGGGAAGCTCGCCATACCAAGAATCTCCATCGTTTTAGGATCGGCCGCGATGGCTGTTATGCTCTTCGGATGATACTGGTTATATACTTTCTCCAGTGCGCTTTCAATATAAAATTGAATGTTTTTATCGATAGTCAGCTTAATGCTATTACCATCTACCGCAGGTACATAGTTTACTTTAGCGTCCGGAAGCTCGACACCTGTACGATCCTTCTCATAGGCACGGAAGCCGGGAATCCCTTTTAACTCTTTATCCAACGCTAGCTCTAGACCCATAACCGGCTTGCCTTCTTTATTGTCATATCCAAGCAGATGTGATGCCAGCTTTCCTCCAGGATAAAACCGTTTTTGATCCTCTATTAGAGTAATACCGATTGAATTAGAATTCACCTGCTTCTTTAATTCTCCAGATAATTGCCTGATTTGATCGGCTACTTCAGCGTCAATCTTCCAGCCTTCATTGCGAAGCTCCACTTGGGGATATTTTGCTGTAGGATACTCCTTGGTCACGATCTTTCTTATCTTGTCTTCTAATTCCGCTATAGCAGCAGGGTCATCTGATGTTTTCAGAATAGCTGCCAAGCCTTTGGTTACTGCTGTTTGAAGCCCTTTGGATTGGATAATTTTCGGATTCAAGGCCACCGTGTAGGCAGGAGCATCTTCCGCAAGCACTTTGTCGTTACGGTCAAATATCATCCCCCTTACCGGACGCAGCACATCTTCCGTTTCCCACTTCTCTTGGGCCTGGGCTAGCAGCATCTTCCCGTCAATGATTTGAACCCAATAGAGTCGGCCTACTAAGGCAACAAAAAGGAGGGTAAATACCCCCCCGATTAACAACGATCTTAACTTCGTTTTTTTGTTCATATTCATCTCTCCCAGTCAGATGATTACGGGGTATCCGTTTTTTTCTGGTTGGCTGCCGTCGCATTGGATGGACTTTCGGTATTTGGCCGAGCTACCTTACTGATTTGTTTTTCTTCCGACGGAGCCATACCCCATTTTTTTGCTTCTTCTCTTAAACGATCCGGACTGGAAAGCTTGTCTACCGAACGCTTGAGCACACTATTCTCCGCCTGCAGCATTTGAATATCGGTCTCGAGCTTCATAATTCGTGTGTTCATCTCGTAAATTTGCGCATAGCGCCAAATGATTAAGCTGGCAACAGCTACGCATACAAGAACAGTAAACAGATACAAAAGCTTCTCCTGGACAGGAAGCGATTTACTGCGGTAAACGATTTTTTTCGTTTCTTTAATACTCACCTTTTGACCCGATTTTTGCTCGACAGCCAAGTTTCCATGAATGTATGCAGGCATATAGGTTCTCCTCCTTCACTACACGTAAATAGTTATAAAAATAAAGTTTATAGTTTTTGGGCGATCCGCAGTTTGGCAGAACGTGCTCTTGGATTGGCTTCCAGCTCGCCCGTCCCCGCTTCTATCGGCTTGCGGTTAATTAACTTCACGATTCCTTTGCTTCCGCAAACGCATAATGGGAAATCCGGTGGGCAGGTGCACCGCTCCACGTACTTGGCAAAGGTTTGCTTGCAGATCCGGTCCTCTAGCGAGTGAAACGTGATAACAGCCACCCGTCCTCCCGGTGCCAAACAACGAATGGATTGCTCCAATGCTTCCTCGAACGCTCCAAGCTCATCATTAACCGCTATTCTCAAAGCCTGAAAACTGCGTTTGGCTGGATGTGGTCCGCTGCGCCGCGCGGCGGCAGGAATGCCTTCCTTTATGAGCTCCACAAGCTGGCCTGTTGATTCAATAACCCCTTTGCTTCTAGCCGCTACAATATTAGCCGCAATACGACGGGCGAATTTCTCTTCTCCATACTCGAACAAAATACGAGCGATTTCCTGCTCAGGCCATTCATTCACAATTTCCTTGGCTGTCAAATCTGCTGTACGATCCATTCTCATATCCAGCTCGGCATCGTGGTTATAGCTAAAGCCTCTATCCGCTTCATCCAACTGCGGCGACGACACACCCAAGTCGAACAAAATACCGTCCACTTGAGGGATTCCGTCTTTAACCGCTCTCGGAATGGACCGAAGCTTATTCTCGATCTCACGAAAGTTACTTCTTACAAGCTTTACTCTATCCTTATAAGGAGCCAGTTTGGTCTCTGCATTAGCAAGCGCCGCATCGTCCTGATCAAATGCTATCAGTAAGCCCTCGTCAGTTAACTGAGCTGCAATGGCAGAGCTATGCCCTGCTCCTCCCAATGTACAGTCGACATATACGCCGTCCGGCTTTATTTCCAAGCCCTCTACGGCTTCTTCCTTCAAAACGGTGATGTGATGAAACATGCTGCTTAATTCCTCCTGTGTTTGGTCATTCAGTATTTATAAATCAAAGTTAAAATCCACAAGCTTCTCGGCGATCTCGTTGAACGACTCTTCCGATTGTTGGGAATAGGATTCCCACATTTGCTTGCTCCAAATCTCGACCCGATTAGAAACACCGATGACGACGCAGTCCTTTTCCAACTTGGCGTGCTCAATGAGATTGTTGGGCAAGTTCATTCTGCCCTGCTTATCCAGCTCACACTCGGTAGCACCGGAGAAGAAAAAACGCGTAAAAGCGCGTGCGTCCGATTTCATTAAAGGTAATGCCTTGAGCTTCTGCTCAAGTACACTCCACTCTTCCTTGGGGTAAACGAACAAGCATTGGTCCAAGCCGCGAGTAACGATGAAGGATGGTCCAAGGGATTCACGAAATTTAGCCGGCACAATCATGCGACCTTTATCATCGATGCTGTGCTGGTATTCTCCCATGAACATACAAACCCTCACCCCTTTCTACCACTTTACCCCACTTTCTACCACTTGTACACTTACATTTCTCCACTAAAACGAAAAATCCTGCTACATAGCAGGATTTCACAAAATATTTTCATTTTAGATTGTTAGGAGATTCTTCATCATTCGACGTATTTTGAATAGATTCTCTGTTTTCTTCCGTCAGTTTCTTTCTTAATTCGACCTGTTTCCTCCGTCTTGAGCGCCGTACGAGCAGTATAGGAATGATAATGACTGCAAGCACGATAGCGACTGGCAGCACTGCTGCGGCGACGATCACAATCCATTGAAAAATGACTGTTAACACCGCTGCGCTCCCATTTAGCGCTGAAACAGCTCTTAGATACAGCGGTCCGCCTTCTTGACCCTTAATGATGGCTGCTGAGCCCATTTTCTGAACCAATCTAAGCTCTATGGTAGAATACGAAACGTTTTGCTCTAAATACCTCATTCTGCCCTTTATACGCTCGATCTCCTCTTGCACCTTTCCAAGCTCGTTGGAAAATGCCAGCAGCTCGTCAGTTTTAGAGGCTTTCTCCATAAAAGCAATGAGCCTGCTCTCCACCACCTGCTTTGCTTTTAATCTAGCTGTAAGATCGACATACTCTTCTGACACGTCTTGACCCTGCATATTCTTTTGCGTAGTGGGATGAATTTTCTCCAATTGACTCAGTAAGGAGCTGAAACCATTCGCGGGAACTTTGATGACGAAATTCCCGTTCTTCTCATACGTTGTCTCATTTTGGCTAAACTGCAGTACATAGCCTCCTGATTTCTTGACCGCATCTTCAATTTGCTGTTGAGCCTCTTCGTACTTCTCCACCTGCATCGTTAGATTCGCACGATAAATAATTTTCCGATCCACAGCGTCAGCAAATTCACTGCCGGTACCGTTGTAACTATCCGCCTGTGGTGAGGATTCACCTGCTTTCATTTCCGACTGCTTGGCTGTCGCCGACGAAGCTGTTGCCACGCTTTGGTTCGAATCTGTCTTCACCGATTTCGCACTCTCATATGATGCCGCTGAATCCGCAGAGCTTTTGCTTGTGTCTGCTGCACCGCAGCCCGTCAAAATGACGGTCAACAACGCGATAATCGCCCATTTCTTCATCCAATTCCTCTGATGCTGTTTGCGTTTTCTTTCTACAGCAAATCCTTCTTCCCGCATTTCGATCCCCCCTATGGAATCTTCCCAGACCGCTGTTCACAACGGTACTTAATTAACGAGGTCGAATATGGTATTGTTGCATGATATTTGAAATTTAGACATGTTTTAAATAAAAAAACAGCCCTCCCGAACGGGAAGACTGTCCTTTGTAACTAGCATTAGTGCTCGGTCCAGCTGTCCAAATACGATTTTTGCTCTTCAGACAACGCATCGATGGAAACGCCCATGGATTCCAATTTGAAGCGGGCAACTTGCTCATCAAGCTCGTAAGGAACATTAACGACCTTTTGACCGATTTGTTTATAGTTGTCGTTCACATATTTCAAGGACATGGCTTGCAGAGCAAAGGTCATATCCATAATTTCTGCCGGATGTCCATCGCCTGCTGCCAAGTTAACCAGACGTCCTTCAGCGATCAGGTAGAACTTACGTCCGTCCTTCAACGTGTACTCTTCGATATTGCGGCGAACTGTACGTTTGGATACAGAAAGCTCATCAAGCTCAGGTTTGTTTACTTCCACGTCGAAGTGACCTGCATTAGACAAAATTGCTCCGTCTTTCATCACTTGGTAATGCTCGCCGCGGATAACATCACGGTTACCTGTTACCGTTACGAAGAAGTCACCGATCTTAGCCGCTTCTGTCATCGACATAACAGCAAATCCATCCATATAAGCTTCAACCGCTTTAATTGCATCGATCTCTGTTACAACAACGTTGGCCCCTAGACCTTTCGCACGCATGGCAACCCCTTTACCGCACCAGCCGTAGCCGACAACAACAACGGTTTTGCCCGCTACAACCAGGTTAGTCGTACGGTTAATTCCATCCCATACGGATTGTCCTGTACCATAACGATTGTCGAACAAATATTTGCAATAGGCATCGTTAACAGCAACCATTGGGAACTGGAGCTGACCATCTTTTTCCATTGCTTTCAGTCGCAAAATACCTGTAGTTGTTTCTTCTGCGCCGCCACGAACGTTCTTCAACAAATCTTTGCGTTCGGAGTGAAGAATAGAAACAAGATCCCCACCGTCATCGATAATAAGATCGGGTTCCGTTTCCAACGTTTTGATCAACAGTTCCTTGTATTCCTTAGGCTCTGGATTATATTTGGCAAATACCGTAATGCCGTCTTCTACAAGCGCTGCGCACACATCATCTTGTGTAGACAAAGGATTGCTTCCGCAAATAGTGACTTCGGCTCCACCGGCTTGAACCACTTTAGCTAAATAGGCAGTTTTTGCTTCCAAATGAAGAGAAATAGCAACCTTCAAGCCTTTAAACGGCTGTTCTTTTTCAAATTGCTCGCGAATGCGGTTCAATACCGGCATGTGGGCGTTAACCCAGTCGATTTTCAAATGACCTTCAGGGGCCAAGGATAAATCCTTAATGATACTGCGTTCTTTCGTATTCATATATCGTCCTCCATGTCTTGTTTTAGGCGTTCGCCAAATTGGGGTCATATCGTAAGTTATCTTGTTGTCCTTTATAAAATCAAAGCACTGGCATAGGTTTACCCGCTTTGCTTTATAGATAGATTACTTTATGCAGACCATCGAGCTCCAGCTCGTCGTCTATCAGCTTATAAAGCCATTCGGTCCCATACTTATTAAGATACGTAATAATGTTGTAGACCCTCTCCTGCGGTTTTCCCTGAGGGAGTACTGATAAACCAATCCGTTGAAACTGTCTTAAGGAAGCGTCGAATTGAGAGCGAACCGCATCAGCCGCTTTATGCTCCAAGAAGCCGATTTGCTCCAATATTTTGGCCAAATTCGTTTCGCCAAGCTTCCCAAGACCCGGATTGACTCCGGAGATGAGCTCAACCAGAGGCTGATAACTATCCTTGAACTGGACTCTGACCTGCTCGAAGCGTTCTTCGAGCTTCAAGCTATCCTGTTCCTTCAGCCACTCCTGCTGCTTCGCATCGAGCCTATGAAGCACGTCGTCCAATGACAAGCCATATTTTTGCATGTTTTTCTGGACGATTCCTTCCATTAAAGTAACTTCCATTCGAGGAATAATGATTGGCATTTTCATATCTACATAATGAAAAGCTTCTTTTGTAAGTCCCCAATAGGCAATTTCTCCTGGCCCCAATACAGTACCAAGCACCGGGAGGACATAATCCTGCATCAACGGCCTTGTCAGTACATTGTTGCTGAACCGCTCAGGAGCCGTCTCCGTCCAATCGATCAATTGACTGAAGGAATATCTTCTCTCCTGCTTACGATCCGAGAATACCTTAGAATCTTCCTCTGATGCATACAGCAGGATACGTTCATCTTCATCGAAGATGAACAAATTCGCTCCGCGCTCATGCATCTCCACTTGAGCGTTGTAGCCAAGCTCATTTACATGATGCTTGCCTTGCTGATACGCCTCGTGGAGCTGGCTATGCTGCTCTAGCAGCCTGCGGAACATCGGCGCTTCAACTTGACGTAGAGCAGGATCGTCCGAATCCAGCAGCACTAGACCATAGGAGCCGAACAGCTTGGCAATCAGTTGACCGAAGAATTCAACGAGTGTCTTTGAGGACGAGGCCATGTTATGCAGACAGTCCATCCAAGCGGCTTTGAATTCCGTTGGGATTAAAGAAGCATCGAGCTGCTGCAGCGCTTCCTCCCACTGTTCTTTCGAAATGTCCAATCGGCTAACCGAGCTGCGCTTCGCACTCGTATGACCGACCTTGATTTTATTCACCTGCATGTCTTGCGTCAAAGAATAGATGTGGTTGACCTCATCAAAATCATGGTCTTCCCCTGCTATCCAGAATACAGGCACGACAGGTCGCCCCAGCTGCTCAGAGGCCTGGCGAGCGGAACGAATCAAGGTGATAGCCTTATAAATCACCAACGCTTGCCCTGTAAACAATCCGGCCTGCTGACCTCCTACGATGCAGAGGGTTTGCTCGTCGCGAAGCTTCTCTATGGCTTGCATAGCTTCCGGAGCGTTATGAAGCCGGGCGTTAAAGGCAGATAAGACATCGGCAATCTGTCCGCGATCAGCAGCTAATTGACGTCCGTGATCCAGCCATTCCGCTCTCGCAGCCCATGATGAGCCATCCCATGGATTATAATCGAACAAGGAACTCACCTTGTCAAATTGGTGAACATAATCCTCCGTGATAGGCTGGCTGGATTTCCAATGAATTGATTCAACTTTCAACAAGGCAGCCGCCTCACTTTACAATGATTTATATGTACCTCTTTGATTGTACACATGATTGGCATAATCGTCAAAACCGAAAAACAACTTCTAAAAAGAAAGCCGAGCCGTTCAAGGACATCGTCCAGAACAACCCGGCATTTCATGAATAGGCCATTAATACAAATGGCAAGCTACGTAGTGATTAGGCTCCACTTCTTTAAATTCAGGCATGGAAGCCGCACATTCCGGCATGGCCTTAGGACAGCGAGTTCTGAACGGACACCCGCTCGGCGGATTCAAAGGACTAGGAATCTCGCCTTCCAAAATAATGCGTTCCCGAGTACGCTCTACTTCTGGATCCGGAATCGGAATAGCCGATAGCAGTGACTGCGTATAAGGATGAAGCGGTTTATCGTAAAGCGCGTCCGAAGTCGTAACCTCAACCAGCTTACCCAAATACATAACGCCGATTCTATCGGATATATGTTTCACCATGGCCAAGTCATGGGCAATAAATAAATACGTCAGGCCATGTTCTTTTTGAAGCTTTTTGAACAGGTTAACAACCTGTGCTTGTACGGAAACGTCCAAAGCAGAGATCGGTTCATCCGCAATAATGAATTGCGGCTCGATAGCCAATGCTCTAGCAATTCCGATACGCTGGCGTTGACCGCCTGAAAACTCATGCGGAAAACGGTTCGCATGCTCAGAATTTAGGCCGACAGCATCCAGCAGCTCGAACACGCGCTCCTTGCGTTTCGAACCAGAATATAAACCGTGAATATCGACACCTTCTGCTATGATGTTCCCAACCGTCATACGTGGATTCAACGATGCATAAGGATCTTGGAACACCATTTGCATTTGACGACGTAAATCATTAAGCTTGCGACCGCGTAATTTATGCACGTTTTCCCCGTTAAAAATAACTTCGCCGCCTGTTGCATTATACAAATTAATAATCGTACGACCTGCGGTCGATTTACCACAGCCGGATTCACCTACCAAACCGAACGTTTCACCACGCTCAATGGAAAAGTTTAAGTTATCGACGGCTTTCAATATCTTGCCATTAGCTACTTGAAAATGCTTCTGCAAATTGCGGACTTCCAGAATGGTCTCCTTGCTCATCGAGTTCCACCTCCCACATCTACAGGACGCTCAACCTTCGGCGCGTCGGGATGAAGCAGCCAACAGGCAGCCGAATGTGTGTCCGTAAGCTTTGTATGCTCTGGATCAATCTCCAGACAAGCTTTCATGGCATAAGGACAGCGTGCTGCGAAAGCACAGCCTTTGGGCGGAGCGAACAAATCAGGAGGCGTTCCTGGAATAGGAACGAGCTCACTATCAGTATCATGGTCCAAACGCGGTACCGAACGCAGTAGTCCCCAAGTATACGGATGCTGAGGATTGTAGAACAGCTCATCTACTGTCGCTTGCTCCACAACTTTACCTGCGTACATAACAATAACACGCTGAGCCATTTCCGCCACAACACCCAAGTCATGTGTTATTACTATAATAGAAGCTTCTGTCTTTTCAGACAAGGTTTTCATCAAATCAATAATTTGAGCCTGAATCGTAACGTCAAGAGCAGTAGTCGGTTCATCGGCAATGAGCAGTTTCGGACTACAAGCCAGGGCGATGGCAATCATAACCCGTTGACGCATACCACCCGAAAACTCATGCGGGTATTGGTGAATACGTCCTTCCGGATTGGAAATACCAACCAGCTTCAAAATTTCAATAGCTTTATTGCTCGCTTCCTCTTTCGTTACATTTTGATGCTTCATCAGACCTTCTGTAATCTGCTTGCCTATCGTCATAGTCGGGTTCAAAGAAGTCATCGGATCTTGGAAAATCATTCCCATCTCCGAACCACGGATCTTCTCCATTTGTTTATCGGAAAGTTTTGTGATTTCCTTTTTACCGTCAAACAAGATCGATCCGCCTTTAATGACACTTGGAGGCGACGGGATCAGTCTCATGATCGTTTGCGCAGTAACAGATTTTCCGCAGCCGGATTCACCAACAATCGCCAGCACTTCTCCTTTTTTTAGTTCAAAGGAAACGCCGCGGACTGCTTGCACTTCTCCGACATAAGTGCGAAAGGATACCTTGAGATCTTTGACCTCTAATATATTTTGACTCATTAATGGCACCTCCTGCTTGCTTTAATTTAAGCATAAGCTTTTTCGGGAATAAAATCTCCCTCCATTTTCGGCATTATTTTCTCATTTTTGGATCTAATGCGTCACGAAGACCGTCGCCGAGCAGGTTAAAGCTCATCAAGATCAAGCTGAAAATAATAGTAGGGAAAACAATTCGATGCGGGTACAACCGAATGGCGCCTGCACCGTCAGAAAGCAATGCACCCAAGGATGCTAAGGGTACGCGAATACCCAAACCAATAAAGCTCAAGAAAGCTTCTGTAAAAATGGCCGATGGTACGATAAACGTAATTTGTACGATAATTAAGCCTAATGCGTTAGGCACCAAATGCTTCAATATAATACGTGCGCCATTGGCACCTAAAGTGCGTGCGGCAAGAACGTATTCCTGTTCCTTCAAAGTCAGGATTTGTCCGCGGACCAAACGGGCCATCGGAACCCAACCCGTTATCGCATAAGCGATAATAATAGTTTTGAACCCCGGCCCTATGACGACGATAAGCAGGATCGAAATCAACAGGAACGGAATGGAATATACAATCTCAATAATACGCTGCATGATGTCATCGACACGACCGCCATAATAAGCGGAAATCCCGCCGTACAATACCCCGAACACCAAGTCGAGCAGAGCGGCTGCAAGCCCGATAGCTAACGATATCCGAGTGCCCCACCATACACGGACCCACAGATCACGTCCGAAATCATCGGTACCGAACCAGTGCTCACCGGATGGCTTCAGGTTTTTAATATCGTAGTTTTGCGTAGCGTAATCATAATGTGAAAAGATCGGTCCGAATATGGACAAGATAGCTAGTACGATCAACGTGATAAGCCCGAACATAGCCAGCTTGTTTTTCTTAAGTCTTCTCCAGGCATCCTGCCAGTACGTCAAGGACGGCCTTACGATTACATCGCCATGGGCTGTTCCTTTTGCTGCTGGCTCAAACATATCTTTCGAAATTTGCTGCATCATTTGGAACCTCCCTTGGTCAGACGAATACGCGGGTCAACCAGCCCGTACAATATATCGGTGATGAACAAGACAACGACTAATAGGAAAGAATAGAAAATAGTCAATCCAGTAATCATCGTGTAGTCGTTCGAATAGATCGATTGAACAAAGTGTTTACCAAGTCCAGGCACGACAAAGATTTGTTCGACAATCAGCGTACCGGTGATCAAGTTAACGAAAACCGGTCCTAAAACAGTTACAACCGGAAGAATTGCATTTCTAAGCGTATGGCGCACCACTATAGCTCGCTGAGACAAGCCTTTGGCTTTCGCCGTTTTAATATAATCCAGACTTAATACATCTAGCATGGACGTTCGCATCAATCTAGCTAAAATAGCGATAGTACCGAATGATAGCGATATAGCAGGAAGAATGCGACTGGAAGCCCCGGTCCACATCCCCGCTGGAAGCCAACCCAGCTTAACCCCTACAAAATAAGATAGCAGCGGCGCAAGAACGAACGATGGAATCGAGATCCCTACTACTGCCGTGAACATTGCACCGATGTCCCAGCCTTTGTTGTGATTAAGAGAAGCAATAATACCTAGAATAAGTCCGACAACAATAGCGATACATAATGCCCATAGTCCCAATTCGAGGGATGCAGGAAAACCTTGTGCAATGATTTCAGTAACTTTACGGGTAGGAAAAGCGTAGGAAACGCCCAAATCTCCGTGAATGACATTGTTAAGATACTTCAGATACTGCTCCCACACCGGTTTATCCAAACCATATTGTGCATATAAAAGCTGCTTCTGCTCTGCAGTAAGTTTTAATGTGTCTTCACCGAACGGATCACCCGGCAAATTTTTCATCAGCACAAAGGTGAACGTAACGATCAGCCACAAGGTAACAACCATATAGACCAAACGACGAAACGTATAGCGAAGCATATTACACCTCCTGTACTTAATTAAGAAATGCGTGCTTAGACGCATTCCAGGGACTTACATCCGCATTTCAGCGGTGGATGGTAGACGGTTAGAGCACAAAACAGTCGGTCCCGTATTCTTATGGAGCCGAACTGCTTCGCAAGCATAGACGATGTACACTCAAGACTATGTTTGCGAAACAGTTCCGCTTCGATCCACATAGACAGCTCAATCGGGCAACTTGCAAAAAAATGAAAGGGCCGTTCCAAACGGCTGCAGAACGGCCCCATGACGAACGTTATTGCTTAACTTACTACTTTAATTACTTAATGTTAACCCATTTCAATTCCCACTCTTTAGACATAGCCGGCAAGATTAAGCCATCCACGTTTACGTTTTTAGCATAAGGTCTTGTCCGGAAGTAAAGCGGGCTTAAAGGCATATCGCTCATAAGCTGTTTCTCTGCATCAACCAGCATTTTGGAACGTTTAGCCAAATCTACTTCTTTGTCTGCACCTCTTACTAATTCATCATACACCGGATTGCTGTATCCCATATAGTTGAAAGATTTGTTATCTGACAACCACATGTCGAGGAACGTCATTGGATCGTTATAATCAGCGCCCCAAAGACCAATCAAAGTATCGAAGTTACCTTCTTGCATGTTTTTAACGCGAAGCGCGAACGGCAATGGTTCGCCAGTAACATCAACACCCAAGTTTTGTTTCCATTGTGCTTGGATAAACTCAATTGTTTTCTTGGAAGAATCTGTATCGTCAGAAGTTAACTTGAAAGGCGGCAAAGAAGTCATGTTCAATTCCTTCAAGCCTTCAGCCAACAATGTTTTTGCTTTTGCAGCGTCAAATGCAGGTTGTGTGTCGCCTGCTACTTTACGGAATTCCTGTTTGTTACCATCACTAACAGTTCCTGGTACCAAACCAGTAGATGGAATGGAGGCTCCGCCGAGAACAACTTCGTTCAGTGCTTTACGGTCAATAGCCATTCCTAATGCTTGACGGACTTTTGCGTTAGCAAATGCTGGTACTTTTTTCACTTGGAACATAACGTAAGAAGAAACGAATTCTTTTTTCAGGGTCAATTCAGGCTTGCCTTCGTACATTTTGAATTGATCGCCTTTCAACTCAGTTAAGTCCACTTGCTTAGTTTCAAACATGTTAAGGGAAGTGCTTGCGTCTTTAACAACGTTAACAGTTACTTTGTTCAGCTTCACATTAGCTGCATCCCAGTACTTGTCATTTTTAACAAGAGTCAACTGTTGCTCATGATCCCATTTCTCAAGTTTGTAAGGTCCTGCACCGATTACTTTATCAGCATCAGCGCCGTATTTATCTCCTTGAGCTTTAACAAAATCGGATTTTTGAGGGAAGAATAACGGCATCGAGAGTTGGTCGGTGAAGAAAGCAACTGGTTTTTCCAAAGTGATTTCCAACGTTTTATCGTCTTTAGCTTTTACGCCCACTTCAGCTTTTTTCGCTTCTACTTCTTCAGGCTTCGCTTTCGTCAAAGCGGCTCCGCCTTTGATCCAAGCAAGCATGGAAGCATACTTAGCTTTAGTTGCAGGGTCCAGCGTACGTTTGAACGCATATTCAAAGTCGCCAGCTTTTAGCGGGGTTCCATCTGCCCAAGTCAGACCATCACGCAGGGTAATAGTGTAAACCAAACCATCAGGAGAAATTTTTGGCAGTTCTTTAGCAAGTGCCGGTTGAGGCTTGCCATCTTTGTCCAAACGATATAAACCTTCATTAATGGCATTCAAAATCGTAAATGTCGGGTTCGTAGTAGCAATTGAGCTATCCAATGCAGGCGGCTCCGCAGATAAGTTAATTCTAAATTCTTGTGCAGGAGCTTTTGTGTCTGTACCCCCGGCTTGATTTTTCGAATTGTCCGTCGAGCATCCTACCGCTGTACCCAGCATGGCAGTAACTGTAGCCAATACGAGAAGCTTATTCAACTTCATAAATGTTCCTCCCTTTTTATTATGTAAATATATGGAATCTCTTTTGTCATGTAAGGAAATCTGACTAAGAGCTTACACACTAGAATCATAAACGAATATTTCGTAAATGTAAATAGTTGAAACCGTTACCAAATAGAAAATATAAGACCAAAGGTCAATTATTATCGTATAAAATCCATACCAAAGATCAATAAATGGTAACATTTACGAAAATAAGGAAAAGGAGCCTTACACTAGGTTCCTCCTAAATGTTCTATTGATTAAACTTCGCGTTTATTATTTCCTACGCTGTTGTGATTATACAGTTGAATAATACCGATGAATGCGCGTTCTGCGAACATCTATAGTGTTGTATCGTGATTGACGGGCTTCTCCATTATTTTCTTAACCTCGTCTAAATCACTCGTTTTTCCTAAAGCCCACATTAATTTGGCTACAATAGCCTCTGAATTCATATCTCCCGAAAGAATGATTCTGTCTTGAGCCACTTTACGCCCAACCTCATACAAATTCAGATCTTCCCCTTCTTCCAAGCATTGGGTGGAGATCACAACAGCAACTCCGGCAGAAATCAATTCTCTTACCTCTGGCAGCAGATCTCTTCCTTGGAAAGGAATACCTCCATTACCGAAGCTTTCGATAATAATTCCTTTATAAAGGGGTTTCAAATGACTGAATAACTCCGGTTTAGTTCCTGGAAGCAGCTTCAGCAGAAATACATCCGGACATAGAGAAGCGTCAAGCTTCAGCTTTTTTGTGCTTTTCCCTGGTTTGGAGTTGACGTATTTGATCTCGGAGTCGTTAATATAGGCAACATACGGATGGTTGATGCTTTCAAAAGCGTCATAGCTTTTCGTCCTGATTTTGACAGCCCTAGTTCCACGTATTACCCGCCCGTCAAATACAAGAAACACTCCGCCGGTATCCTCACAAGCGAACCGAATGGCGTCCATCACATTTTTTTTCGCATCCGTTTTCTTATAGTTGATCGGAATTTGAGATCCGGTTATAACAACCGGCTTGCTTAAATTTTGCAGCATATAGGAAAGAGCCGATGATGTATAGGCCATTGTGTCTGTACCATGCGTAATGACAAAACCATCATAGTCTGCATAGTTGTCATATACCGCTTTGGCAATTTCAACCCATGATTCAGGCTGCATATTCGTACTATCAATGTTCATTAACAACTTACTTTCAAGCTGATAATTCGGATGATCCTTCTTTTGCAAAAAGCCGACCAATTCCTCGGCATCCATCCCAGGAGCTAGTCCTTCTTCACCTTGAATGGCGGTAATTGTTCCACCTGTTGCCAATAACAGCAATTTTTTCATGATCGCACCTCAGATAATCAAATCGTACGCTTTTTGCGACTTTCCTTGCTTATTATATTCGTCGAAAAACGATAAATCAAGCGATATTTACGCGATTCGCGAACATATGGCTTGAGTATCCAATTTCTGATGTTATAATGGGATTTGGAATAAGGGGGATAAAAGCAATGTTTTTAAATAGATTAACCGAACTGAGGAAAAGTAAACGGTGGTCATTGCAATATATTGCAGATAGACTAGGCATTGCAAAGAGCACCTACGCAGGATATGAGTCCGGTTATCGGGAACCGTCCCTTGAGGCTACGAAGATGCTCGCTGATCTTTATGGTACATCGGTAGATTTTTTATTAGGCAGAGTGAACGAAGTGAATTTCCCGTCTGAAAAACCGCGGAAAGAACAAATTGAGCTATTGGAGCTGGATCAGGTTACAGTAACCGTGGACGGTAAATCGCTTTCTTCCGGAGAAATTAAGCACGTCATTGCTTTTATTCGAGTTTTACGGGAAATGGATGGAACTGCGAAGAAGTAATTTCGGAGCAATAAAAATTACCCAGTACACCCCCTTTCATGGTCAGGTCATTGTCATCTTTTTACTAGAGCCGTAAATATCAGTATCCGGAGCTTTGCTGCAAGACTAGCTTGCCACTATGTATTTGCCTATGCCGATAAACAAAAGCAGCACATAACATGCCGATAGCACTACGAACCCCAGTCTTAGCAGCGTGCGTGCAATTTTAACAGGATCAATCTTGCCTTTCAGTCGATTTTGCATGTTGCCTAGCAGCCCGCCAGTAATTAAGAACAGCAGTACAACCAACCAGAACCCAAGCCCTGTTTGGAATAGACTTCGTGTCATTAACGACACAGAACCTATCAAAAATAAGGTCGTTACATCAATTGCTGCGTAGGTGGCTTTCTTCTTATCATGGTATATGCCGTACATAATTCCCCACGCAGCAAAAAACGAAACAAAAGGAACAAGTGCCAAAAAAGTATACACACTTTGCAACCAAGCTACGAATCCGTTCATAGCGGATCACCTGCTTTGCCTATATTTTTTTCCACTGCTGTTCTATCGACCGCACCAATTGGTACACTGTCCTATGAGACGGAAGCTCAATACCTGCTTGCTGCGCTTTGGCAAGCAGGCCTCCTGTAATCGAATCCAACTCCGTTAGTCTACAAGCACGAACATCCTGCAGCATCGAGGATTGGTTAGCAGCCGTGCGTTCACATACCGTCAGCAGTTGTTCCCACAAATCATCCGCCAGCTCGATTCCTAGTTTATTCGCCAACCGCACGCCTTCTTCAAAAAGTGCCCGCATTAAAGGCGTTATAGCGGGCAATTGGGTCAGCATCCCATTCGGGATTTGCAATATGGCTGTCAAAGGATTGATTACGGAATTTATCAGCAGTTTATTCCAAACTTTACTAGTGATTTTGTTCGACAAAGACACACTGAATCCTGCATCCTGAAACATATTTTGCAGCTTTTTTTCCAGAAGATTCAGTTTTTTTTCATCATTTGCCATATTCATTGGTCCGAGCCATGTGATTCCGCTTCCAGTATGTTCTACGCCATGGGAATGATGCCGAAGTGCCCCTTCTGTCGTCACGGCAATCCAGATTTGATCTATGGGTATGAAGCGAGACAATGTCTCCGTATGCCCGATACCGTTTTGAAAACAAATCAACCGGGTTTCAGGCTTCATCTGCGCCGCAATAGATTGCGCCAGTTTGTCCGTAACCGCTGTTTGCTTTACCATAAGTAAGATCCAATCCGGCGCAGCTTGTTGGTCAGGGTTAGACTCCAAATCTTCGGCAGTGGTAATGCTCGGTCTGACTGTTATCTTATGTTGATCCATTCCCGCCTTCTTTTTCATTTTCACCAGCTGCAGCCCTTCTGCCGATAGTTTCTCAGCCTGCTCGCGGCTTCGTGTAACCAATTCGATTTGGACGCCTGCTTCGGCTAGAGCAGCCGCTATCAGCATTCCTAGCGCACCGGCTCCTATAACTCTGACTTTCATACGATACTCTCTCCCTTATCTCCAACCTATTTATTCCATCTTAGCAGATCGTCCATAGCAAACAAAAGCCCCGCAAGCTATTTGCCTGCGGGACTGCTCTTTACTCTATTCTTTCCAAATTACCGTTTGCATCCATTTTGAATCGCGGCTTATTCTCGTCTTCTTCCTCTACAAGAAAAGCCAGTTTGCGTGCACGGTCCATAATTTGTATAAGCGCTTTGTAGTCGTCATTTACGACGCGATAATCGGTTTCTACTTCATTAACCTGCTTATTTAATACATCATTCTCACCGCGTAATCGGTCAAGCTCATCCTGCTTCTCGGACAATTCTTTTTCCAAGTGACGAATATGCCGCGACATTTCCTGATAAGTGCCCTTCCATTGACGCAAAAAACGAATGACGGCATCGATAGAAATAGACTCTTCCACAAACGTATCATTGGATTTCACATGCTCCATATGAGTATGATCCAATACAGCCGTATTGTTGGAAACTGCAGCAAAAGAGGAATGCTTTTTTTGCTGGTTGCGTTTTTGCCTCTGAGACTTGGCTATCTGAATAGCAGCCTCGTATTTCTTCCTCACAAAACTATTCCACCGAAAGCCACATGCAGCTGCCGTTCTTCCTATTTTTTCGCCAACTTCCTCAAAAGCGGTTAGCTGTGTACTTCCTTCACGGATGTGACGCAGCGTCACCTCCGCCAATATCAAATCATCCTCATCGCTCCAAGCATCTTGTCTGATAGCTGTCATACAAAAGCAGTCCTCCTAACCCCTGGGTAATCAATTATCCATCCATTCATCTATCGAAAGTAAGACATGGAATGTTGCGTTACTTCATCTCTATGCCCATAGTAGAGTTCATAGAATCTTTTTCTACTATTTTGTATTGCCATTTTTTAAGGGACTCATACATGTTTTAGTGCATAATGGGGTAAGCTAGGGCAGAAACCATAAAAATTGTTTTTAATTTCGTCACGTATTGGACGTTTACACACTTTGATGCAACAGTTATAATGTCTAGTAGTAAAGTACCGAAAGTGAGAAATTATGCTAATTAGCAGATCTTCTTACATAACTCTAAGGGGGAAGCAGAATGGATCGCATGTTTCGCGTTCTTGGATTCTGGACGCTGGTCATCGGATTGATGGCGCTAGCCGGTGATATGATTCCGATGGCAATGCTCTTTTTTGCCCAAACGGCTATCTTCGTACTGTTAGGGTACATGAAACTATCCGAACGTACCTACATATTGCTTTTTTGGGGGTACATGATTCTTTCATTTACCGGCTTTACGTACTGGTCATTCTTCAAAATGTCCATCTAATGGGACGAAAAAAAGTGAGCTGCGCTAAGGCAGCTCACTTTTTTTTTGAATCAACACCTTGAATAGCTCACTCATCTGATCACTTAGCAGCAGCTGACGGATTGCTCGGTTCCTTCGCGCCACTGGACTGAACGGGTCTGTCGCCGTATGATCCTGAAGCATGGACAAAATTCCGTTTTCCACTAAAAATTGCTTCTGTGTCATATAACCGAGAACCTGTGCCCCCGCCCTCTCGCCCGCTTCCATCAAAGCCGAGAAATTAATATGAGCGGTCATATCCTGCTCCCCAGGGAATGCATAAGGATCGTCGTGTGCCGTGTGACTCCTGTAGCACATCAAAGTGCCCTTCATTCGGTGAGATGCATACAGCTCCTTTTCCTCATCGCCATAGTCCACCGTGATGATCAAGCCGCTCCGCAGCGATTTCGCAATCATTTCAATCCAGTGTATGGCATCCATATTAACCTCGAATCGCTGGCCCTGCTGTAAGGATGTTTGCAGCTGTTCCACATAGGCCAACACCTCAGGTTCCTTCAGCAACATACATCTTTCACTAAATGTTTCGGCATCAGTATTCCACTCCACATAAATTTCGAATAATTGCCCATCCCGGTATTCGATTCGATGGACGGCAAATGCATCCGGCAGCTCATTGGATATTACGATGGTTTGCTCCCAAGGCCCCATCTCCACCCATTCCGTATCGCTAATCCAGCTTACAAGTTGTTCATGCTCCTTACATTCTTCGGCTTGCAGCGACCTTTGACTCAAACTTTTTTCTACACAAATATATCTTATGCGGCTGTATAATTCGGGTGCTGTAAGCTTCAGTTCGTCCAATAGCTGCCTTGCAAGTCTTCCAGTACCTCCACCCCACTCCACAAGGGTAACAGGGCTCTGAGGACTCATTTCGTTTGTCTGAGACATGATGTAGCGAGCCATCACTTCTCCCATCAATCCGCCTATTGCGGAACTGGTATAGAAATCGCCCTCGCGGCCGATTTTGCTTCTCTCACTTGTATAATAGCCATGCTCAGGATGGTACAAGCAGAGCTCCATATAATCATAAAAGCTTATTGCCCTGTCCGGACTTAGCTCGATACGATATTTTATTGCTTCAATAAGCGCGTGGTTTCCTTTCACCCGTGCTCACCTGCCCTCTATCTAGTTGAATGTTCACAGCATAGTAAAAACATGCAACCATATCACTAAAGACAAAAAGAAGCATTGTCGATATAATGAAGGTTGTTTCTTGAATACATTCGGAAGGAGCCATCATGTTGACAGCCTATCGCAAGCATATTATTTCTATTTCCTTACTACTAACCTTGTCATTTATCCTTATCCTTACCGGCTGCACGGACAATAAGCAGCTGAAACAGGATTTATTGCAAGCTATTAACAAGCAGCAAGACGTGACTAATTATCGTTTCCAAGGGTCTATCGAGCTGCATGCAGATTCTTCCTTACTAGGACAAGCCGATCCAATGACCGCGACCCTGTTCTCTTTGGTCAAAGAAAGTAAAGTTGAATTTAAGGGGGTTTCCGCACTTGAGCCTGCGCGAATGGAGACCAACCTTACCGTTACCCCTAACGGCGGCTCACCGATTAGTATCCCTGTCCTAATTAAAGATAGCAAATTGTATTTCCAAATGCCACCATTAAATAAGCCGGATGAATACATGATGCTTCCTGTTCAAAATAAACAGGCATCCGCTAACGGTAGCACGGATCCATTGAAAAACACGGGGCAGCTGACGACTACTCTTATGCAGCAGTTGTTTAAAGACCTGGATCCAAACTGGCTGCAAACGGCCAAAGAGACCACAAAATTGTCCGACGGAACAACAGCCAAACGCATTACTCTCGATATTAACAAAAAGAACGAGCAAGCCTTCGCAGACTATATGAGCAAGTCCGTCGTTCCAGGTCTGATCGAAATGGTAAAAACGAACGGCTTAGCAGCCAGTGCCTCGATGGAGTCCTGGTCAACCGCATTGAGCCAGATCAAAGTTAAGGCTCCTAGCTCCATTACGTTATTGATTGATAGTGATGGCTTTATACGCGAGCAGCAATGGAACTTGAGCTTCACGGCCGGAAACAGCACTAATGAAAACAAGCTCAGTTGGACTTATACTTTATCCGACATAAACCAAAATCCAGCATTTACACAAGAAATACCTACAAAAGTAAAATCTTTGGAAGACTTGCTCCGTTTACTGAAGCCGGCTAATGCGGTCAAAAAATAATAAATTTTCCCACATTAATCTACTTCTTCTTCCGGGAAGAAGTATTTTTTTATCCTTTTTCACATAAAGTTGTGATAATCTTATATGGATTATATCCAGAAAGGAAATACGCTGATGAGGCACTTTTCGCAAGCAGCCTGCATCCTGCTATGCCTTTTTCTATGCCTGTCCGCTTATCCTATCACTGCCACAGCGGCAAATGAGGAAACGCAGCAGCTTTTACAAAAAGGATTGACGGTCTACGAAATTGACCAAGAACTAGCCCGAATCGATGAGCAGCAAAAAAAACTCCAGCAGCAAATCGCTTCAACGGAGCAGCAGCTTTCACAGCAGCAGTCCAGATCAATAGAAACAAAGCAGCATGCCGGCAAAGTACTTAGAGCTTATTATATGGGAGACCGGGATTCGTTATGGATGCTCTTATTCTCCATTACTTCGTTTAAGGATGCACTGTCAACGTTTGAATATTTACAAATGATCGTTATGAGTGATCACGAGACTCTTCAGAGGCATCTCAACAGCCAAAAAGAGCTTCAGAAGCTTAATGCGTCATTGCTCAACTCGCAAACGACTTTGCAGCAATCCAAAGACCGCTACATAGCACAGAGGCAGCAGCAAGTACAGATTCAGAAACAGCTTGACGAAGGATTGGCCAAGCAGGCTTCTTCATCCGCTGTGATTCAGGAAATTACGAAGCTGACGGTACAATGGCAGGACAAAGGAATCCCACTATTCAAAACTTATTTTCGTGCTCTTGCCCAAGCCATGAATCAATTGCCAGAAATCATTAACGATACAAACGGCGGTAAAAGCAATCATCTCATTATGAATGGCTTTCAGTATACGTTCCAAATTACAGATCAAGAGCTGAACGCTTTCCTTCAATCCAAAAATCCACTATTTCAAAATATGGCTTTTCGTTTCACCGACTCAAAAGTGATTGCCAAGGGTAAACAAGATGGTATGGAGGTTATGATAAAAGGATCTTATGACATAGCAACTAAAAATACAATAAAAGGAAAGTACATTCGTTTCAATCTGGAGCAGCTGCAGTTCAACGGTTTTGACTTACCTCAAACGACTATCGATTCGCTGGGGAAGGATTTCGATTTTGGCATTTATCCGCAAGCTATCGCTTCCTTTTTACAAGTAACCGATGTCCGTTTGGATGAGGGAAAACTAAGCATTATGTTAAAGCTTGCACTCTAACAACGATTGCACTGAAAGGAATCTCGGTATGAAGCCCATACAGAAATACGGATTGTGCATGGAGCTGCCAGATGGCAAGCTCCCAGGCTTTTATGCTCAAGTCATCAAAGCGCTGGCTGACAAATCGCCTCCTTTTGACAGAGACAAGGAGCTCCTCCTATTTTCCGAGCCGCAGGAAAGAGAAGCTGCTTACAGCATAATGTCGCAATATAAGATCCCCTATGAGGAGCTCGAATTGCTGCTACTCCCCGACAATGTCCTCACAGAATCTGCTTTCAGCGATTATGGGTTCGTGAGCCGCTCAGGCCATACCTATATGTATAAAGAAAACGCGTGTTTGTTCACTCTTGTGGCAGACCATGTCGATTCTGAGCCTGCTCTTGCCCGAATGCAAATGGATGAGCATTTATTAGCCGCCTACACGGTAAATGAGGAAACAATCTACATTACCGACTCCCAGTCGGATGAACTAATGATTGGAATTGCACGTGCTTACAATTGTACCGTACAATTCATTCCGCTTTGACTTTATCCTACTATGAAAAATCAAAAAAAGCGCAGCGGTGAGGCTTTTAGATAAGCCACCCACTGCGCTTTTCTTAACTTTATAGCAAGTCAGCCGCGAGCTGAGCCAGGTGTGAGCGTTCCCCTCGCTCCAAAGTAATATGACCGCTAATCTGTTGGTCTTTAAACCGTTCTACGACGTACGTAAGCCCGTTGCTGGTGGCATCCAGGTAAGGATGGTCAATTTGCTCTGGATCGCCCAGCAGAACGATTTTACTGCCCTCTCCGACCCTCGAAACGATCGTTTTGATCTCGTGCTTGGAAAGGTTCTGCGCCTCATCTATGATGATGAATTGGCCTGGTATGGACCGGCCGCGGATGTAAGTCAACGCTTCAACTTGTATACTGCCAAGTCCAGCCAAAACCTTATCGATATCTCCTGGCTTTTTCGTATCGAATAAAAACTCCAGATTGTCGTATATCGGCTGCATCCAGGGACGAAGCTTCTCTTCCTTTTCCCCAGGCAAATATCCAATATCTTTTCCCATAGGAACAACAGGTCTGGCAATTAATAATTTCTTATATTTGCGTTCATCCTCCACTTTCAGCAATCCGGCCGCGAGCGTTAGAAGCGTTTTACCTGTTCCGGCCTTACCCGTTAGTGTGACGATGGGTATTTCATCATTAAGCAGCAGCTCCAGAGCCATTCTTTGCTGCGCATTTCGTGCGGCAATCCCCCATATTGGATCGTTGCTTAGGAACAAGGGCTCTAGCTTTTTCCCGTCTGCATTTACTTTGAGAAGTGCAGATTTGGAGGTCCCCATCTCATCTCTTAAGATAACGAATTCATGAGGATGCAGTGGATAAGCCAGGTTTAATGATTTGACGCTCAAAAACCGATACGTATAAAACTCGTCGATAACCGATGGATGGGCAAGAATGGTTAGGTATCCCATGTACATATCCGGCATATTCACAATACGGTCTGTTAAATAATCTTGTGCCGTCAATCCGAGGACATCAGCTTTGATACGGACCAGCGTATCTTTACTGACCATAATAACCGGTCTAGGGTTAACCTTTTCTTGCTCTTCCAATTGATAGTTCAGGGCCACAGCCAAGATTCGGTTGTCATTAGTCCCTTCTGCGAACACTTCCTGGAGCTTTGCGAAGCTCCGATGATTCAATTCCACCTTTAGACTACCGCCATTAGGGAGCTCGATACCCTCATACAGTCTTCCTTTAGACCGCAAACTATCCATCATCCGGGAGATATGTCTTGCATTGCGGCCTATTTCATCCGCATTTCGTTTCTTCGAATCGATCTCCTCTAAAACGATGGCAGGAATCACCACCTCATTATCCTCAAAAGCAAAGATTGCGTTAGGATCCTGTAAAAGCACGTTGGTATCCAATACAAAAATTTTACCCATTTGAGTCCCTCCCAGGCTGGTGTTGGTTGCCGTTATACATAGGAATCGAGTAGTTAGGACAAACTAACCAAAGCAATTAAGGGATAGAAAGGAACGATCGATGATGAGAGTGTTTGTCTACTGTGTTGTGTTGTTGTCAGTATTGGTAGGTTGTAACCAATCACCTAAGAATGGAGCTTCCCCGACTAATGATGTGAATCGACAAGTGCAAGTAAAGCAAACGGCACCTCAGAAAAAAGAAATCGTCGATTCTCGGGCTGTCTCCGAACGTTTGGAGCAAATCGCCACCAGCATACCTTTGGTCGAAGGCGCCAAATGCGTCGTTTTCGGAAACACAGCGGTCGTTGGGATCAATTTGCCTCCGGATATGGACCGTTCCAAAGTAGGAACCATCAAGCTATCGGTTGCGGAAGCTTTAAAGAAAGATCCTTACGGCGTGGATGCTATCGTGACAGCGGATATGGATTTGGCCGCAAGAATCGGTAAAATTAGAGATAATGTTGTAAACGGCAAGCCGATTAGCGGATTTGCAGAAGAAATGGCGGAGATTATCGGCCGTATTATGCCGCAATTTCCCCGAGAAGTTGAACCTATTTCACCTCCTCAGAGTACGGAACCTCAAATGCCGAATAAGCAGTTGTAGCATAGGTAAGATAAATCATATGGAGAAAAAGCCTAGAATGAATTATTCTAGGCTTTTTTCATAGCATCGGAAACTTGCGCATCCAGCTTATCAGCCGCGCGCTTGTCGTAGGTTTTCTCATATTCAGGAGCAACGGAAATTCGTGAGCCGTAGAACATAGCGTCACGCACCGAAGTAATATCAATGTCATAGCATGCCAGCTTGAAAGGCACACCTTCCAGAGCTTCAGAAACTTGGCGCGCTTTACCGTAAATGGCATGAACCGACCCTGCTCCAATGAAGGTCACATTGACCAGTTCGTTTTGCTTAAGGTTGCTAACGATTCTGGAACGCTGATCAATAGCAAAGCGAATCGTTTCCGCATCTTTGGCATAGATCCAAGATACAGCATTCATGCTGGGAGAGCCCGTTTCAAAATCAATAGTGCTTAGCAAGGCTAACGTCTCTTTTTGCAAAGCTTCAACTAGCTGCTCCGGCAGTACTGTGATCGTTTCTGCCATGATTACCCCTCCTGTGTCCATTGTTTAAATGATTCTATATCTAGCTTTATTATAACACAGGTATTGCTTGGCAACCACAAACTGCCGCAGCTGCCGCAAAAGCGAGCAGGTTATGTAGGTCAAAGATAACGGGACACTCCTTTCAAACGATATTAATTTATTTTATCGAGTGTGTCCCTTATATATGTCACTGATTGTACTTAGGATTGGAATTAATGTCCTGGAGAAGCTGTTCGGCGTAGTCCTTATCGAAGTAGAGCTTATTACTGCTTCCATTTACATCGTATGTAATATGAATCCGCAAATCTTCGTCAGAGGTCGCTAGTTCCGTCACTGCGTGATCCTCCCGTAATATCTCTTCAAAAAAAAGTCTCGTTTCCTCAGCCGCCTTATCTTCCGGTCTCGCTTCGGATACTATCTTCATCTGCAGCCAGTTAAATAACGCATCCTCCAATTTCATGTGCATCCTCCTAAGGGTTTTCCGTAGGAAAACCTTCTTCGTAAGCTTTGGCTAAGGGTTTTCCGTAGGAAAACCTTCTTCGTAAGCATCTGCTTTGGGTTTCCAAAGGAAACGCAAGCCTGCCTAACTCAGCAGCAATATTCTATAACCTGCTTCATTCCATTTCTTCATCGTATGCAGCCAGCCTGCAATTGGTTCGTCCGAAGCCTCTGAACCGAGCTGATCTAGTGCCTTCTGCAGCATATTCCCCATCTCATTGCCTATAGGCCTTTTATCGATATAGGCTTGAGCACAGTGAGATAACTCCAGCAGTTCAGGGCTGAAGATGATTTGCGCACCCGACTCCAATTCGAACGGAAGCTGATCTACTCCGCATCTAATCTCCGCATCCTCACTTAACAGCAGGTTAGACTTGAAAGGAACCAAGAGCCTCGGATGAACCAGCTTCACCCATTGAAGAAAACGCTCTCCGGTTTCTCTTGGCAGCAGCTCAAATCGATCTGCAGATAACAGAACGGACTCACCCTCAAATAGGACTGGCGCCAGCCAATAGCTCCTCATTTGAAGCCATCACTCCTTCTATAGGAATATTCGGCTATTGTTTTTTGGTACGACCTTCAAAGAAATAGCGAATCCTGACAAGAAACATTAAACCTACGGCTACGGCTAGGCACAAAACGATCGGAAGCGCACCCAATTGAAACAATAGCAGCATTCCAGCGCCAATGGCCAACAGCAAATAGATGATAGCTTCTTTCAGAATGGGAAGTCTGCGAGTCTTGAAAACTTTGTTATACACATAGGTGATCAATACGAAAATTATTAAGTATGTAATAAAGGGATGCTCTCTAAACCATTCGGTCATAAGAAGAAAACCTCCTGCATGTAAATTATTCCCTCCATAAAGGAAATACGAGTATGAACCAACCGGGAGAAAACTCAAATAGTTATAAAGAAAGCTCTGAATCATCAGAGCTTTCTCTCACCATATTATACGTTAGCTTCAGCCATTTTGCGGTGCTTTTCAGCACGCTCGCGTTCGCTCTTGTTCAATATTTTTTTACGAAGACGAATCGACTTCGGAGTAATTTCACAATACTCATCATCGTTCAAGTACTCAAGCGCTTGTTCAAGAGAATACATACGAGGTGTTTTCATTTTAACGGTGTCATCTTTACCAGCAGAACGGATATTATTCAATTGTTTCTCTTTACAGATGTTAACAATAATGTCCGTATCGCGTGTATGTTCACCAACGATCATACCCTCGTACACTTCAGTACCCGGCTCTAGGAACAGAATACCGCGGTCCTCAACAGATAGCATACCGTACATTGTAGAAGTACCTGTTTCACTCGATACTAGTACGCCCTCATGACGGCCACCAACACCTGCACCGTAATAAGGTCCATAGCTATCAAACGCATGGTTCATAATTCCGTAACCGCGAGTCAGAGTCAAGAAATACGTACGGTAACCGATCAAGCCGCGCGCAGGAATCAAGAACTCAAGACGAACGTTACCTGAACCGTTGTTGATCATATTAACCATTTCCGCTTTACGAGTTCCCAGACTCTCCATTACCGAACCCATGCTCTCTTCCGGAATGTCGATAATCAAGCGCTCCAAAGGTTCCATCTTTTGTCCGTCGATCAATTTAATGATAACTTCCGGTTTGGATACTTGAAGCTCAAAGCCTTCACGACGCATGTTCTCGATCAAGATACCAAGGTGAAGCTCACCACGTCCGGAAACGATAAATGCATCCGGGCTATCTGTCTCGTCTACACGCAAGCTAACGTCCGTTTCCAACTCTTTAAACAAGCGCTCACGCAGCTTACGGGAAGTTACCCATTTCCCTTCACGACCTGCAAAAGGACTGTTGTTAACAACAAACGTCATTTGTAATGTAGGCTCATCGATCTTCAATACAGGCAATGCTTCCGGGTTAGCCGGATCTGCAATGGTTTCCCCAATGTTGATATCTTTAATTCCCGCGATAGCAACAATATCTCCTGCTCCCGCTTCTTCGATTTCGATCCGTTTCAAGCCTTGGAAGCCGAACAGCTTCTCAATACGAGCTTGCTTAGTAACGCCATCACGATTAATAACCGCTACCGGCTGTCCTTGTTTAACGACACCACGATTGACACGTCCGATTGCGATACGTCCCAAATACTCGTTGTAGTCCATCAAGGTAACCAAAAATTGCAGCGGTTCTTCCACGTTCTCCGTAGGAGCTGGAATATGGCTTACTACCGTTTCATAGATAGCTTGCATGTTGTTGTCTTGCTTGGATGGATCGGATTCCATGCTGGAAGTACCCATCAAAGCCGAAGCATATACTACAGGGAAATCCAATTGATCGTCATTAGCGCCAAGCTCGATGAACAAATCCAACACTTCATCGACAACTTCAGCAGGACGAGCATTCGGACGGTCAATTTTATTTACAATAACAATTGGTGTTAAGTTTTGTTCCAAAGCTTTACGCAGAACGAACTTTGTTTGCGGCATTGTGCCTTCGAAGGCATCAACAACTAGAAGAACGCCGTCAACCATTTTCATAATCCGTTCAACTTCGCCCCCAAAGTCAGCATGTCCAGGGGTATCCACGATATTAATAAGGTAATCTTTATAATTGATCGCAGTATTTTTTGCCAAAATCGTAATGCCGCGTTCTCTCTCCAAATCATTGGAGTCCATCGCACGTTCTTGAACCGCCTCGTGCTCGCGGAACGTACCCGATTGTTGAAGCAGTTTGTCTACCAAAGTCGTTTTACCATGATCGACGTGAGCAATAATCGCAATGTTGCGGATTTTATCTCTTGAATGCATGTTTTCCCTTACCTCTCCTTAATTTGACCCTGCCACTTTGCTCCCATACGAGAGCAATCGGGGCCCGTTCACAAAACAAGCGTCGGACATAAGCGCCGACGCTTGACATTTACGTTTATTATACGTGTAAAAATCCAAAAAGGCAAGGCGAAACGACAAGTTTAACGTTCCATTTACATCCTTTTTACATAAAAGCACCAATCATCTAGGAATGATGCGGCTTAGGTCTGCCCGATAGTTTCTTCAAAAGGCCTGCTCCGATAACGATAACCACCCCGATAACCGGCACAATCCAGTGAGGCACTCCTGTCAGCAGCAAATCGTAAACACTCTTATCTTTAACAAACATTTCCCCCGCCGTATAGCCCAAAATACCTGCACCGAGGAATACAAGGATAGGGAATTTAGTAAGCAAATTCATAACTAAAGTGCTTCCCCAAATGATAATAGGCACACTCAAACCGATCCCCAAAATAATAACAGCAATATCGTTATTTGCCTTTGCGGCAATAGCCAGCACATTATCCAAGCTCATGACGAAATCCGCAACGATAATCGTCCATACGGCTTTCCCTAGTGTAGAAGCTTCTTTTACATTGGCATGGCCGTCATCATCGATCAACAGTTTTACCGCAATCCAAATTAACAAAAGCGATCCTGCCGCTTGAAGGTAAGGCACCTTCAGTATGTAAACGGCAATAACAGTTAATATAAGCCGAAGTCCGATGGCTCCGAAAGCCCCCCACCAAATAGCCTTCTTTCTTTGACTTACAGGCAAATTTTTACTAGCCAAGGCAATAACTACTGCATTATCACCGCTCAATACAATATTGATCAACATAATTTGCAAGAAAAGCAGGAACCATTCCAACATGAGCTTCTAACCTCCAAATTCACTCTCTACGTATAGTCCATCCAAGTTATTACGGTAATTCTCTCAACACGTTTCGATTATCGCTTAGAAAAAACTTGAAAACTTGGATGCTTGCCCCGCTTGAATCCAGATCGTTTCCGTTTGGTTCACCGCATGGTCTATTTCCTGATCTAGCCATTCCATTTGCTTCTCAATGCTTTTTACAACACGCAAATTCGGATTAGTGCTGGGCGATGGCGGGAGGAACAGCGTACAGCAATCTTCGTGAGGCAGGATTGAAATGTTAAATGTATCGATCATTTCCGCTATACGAATGATTTGCTGTTTCTCCATACAAATAAGCGGCTGTATGACAGGCAGTTCCACGGCACGACCAATTACATTCATACTGCCAAGCGTCTGACTCGCTACCTGACCAAGACTTTCCCCTGTGACAATCGCCGATGCATCATTGGCTTCTGCAAGCTTCTCGGTAATCCGGAACATAGCCCGTCTTAATATAGTAATCAGCAGGTTCTGACTATATGCCTGATGAACACGAGTTTGCAAATTGGTGAAAGGAACAAGATGGAGCTTGATGTCTCCTCCATATTCCGACAGCTTGCTAACCAGATCCTTCACTTTTTGCTGTGATCGTTCGCTGGTGTATGGATAGCTATGAAAATGCACCGCTTCGATAGTCAAGCCTTGACGCATAGCCAAGAAACCGGCTGCTGGGCTGTCTATTCCTCCGGACAGCATTAGCATGGCTTTACCATTAGTGCCTAGCGGAAAACCGCCTGCTCCTTCCTCCACCTGCGAGTAAATGAGCGCACGCTCTTCACGCAGCTCCACCCTCAAATCTACCTCGGGCTGGTTTACATTAACCTTCAGTTCCGGTATCACTCGAAGCACGGCACCGCTTACCAGCTTATTCATTTCCTGCGAATCGTGAGGAAAGCTTTTGTTAACACGCCGCACAGACACCTTAAAACTGCTAGGAATTCTTCCAATTTTGCGCATGGCTTCTACTGCGGTTGTTTGAATAGCTTCAAGCTCCAGAGGAGCGGTATAAACTGGACTAAACGAGGTAAGTCCAAGTATTTTTTTCAATTCGAGAGCAATGTTATCATAAGATTCTCCATTAATCTCTACATACACTCTGCCAAAATCACGGTTAAACGTTAATCCGGTATATGGCTTCAGCTTTCTTCTAATCTGATCATAAACCGCCTTTTCAAACCGATGGCGATTTCGTCCTTTTAACACAAGTTCCCCTAAGCGAAGAACTACCAAATCCGGTATCATAGCTACCTCCGTCTGTTCTGAGATGTCATCGTCGGCTTTAACTTTTCTACGACTTCCCGCAGTGCATGACTGAATCGTTCAGCATCCTCGAGAGTCTGGCTTAATGAGTAGCTGAGTCGAATGCCATGCGCGGCCCTGGCATCGTCATATCCCATAGCATGAAGCACTCTGCTCGGCAATTCGGCTCCTGACGAACAAGCGGATCGGGTCGATACATAGATCTGATGCTGTTCTAAAGCATGAACCAGAACCTCTGACTTCATACCCGGAAATGAAAAATGGACGATATGAGGCGCCATATCCGCCGCGTTATCGGAGCCGCTCAGCTTTAATTCAGGAATAGCTCGAATTCCTTCCACAAACTGTTCACGCAGCTTGGATGTATGTTCAACGAATTGTTGGCGATGGTCGTAAGCAATCCGCACGGCCTTGGCCATCCCTACGACTGCCGGAACGTTTTCCGTACCAGATCGAACACCGGCCTCCTGTCCGCCGCCCCATAATAAGGGCCGCAGCTCCAGTCCTTGTCTGCAATAGAGGAAGCCGGTTCCTTTAGGACCTCGAAGCTTATGCGCTGAGCAGGAAAAAAGGTCGATCCGCTGTTTGCTAGGGTCTATCGGAAGCTTGCCGACCGCTTGGACAGCATCGACATGAAATATGACTTTGGGGTAGCTACGCAATAATTCTCCGATTTCCGTAATGGGCTGCATTCGTCCCATCTCATTATTAACCGCCATAATGCTGACAAGAATCGTATCGTCCGTTAGTGCCTGCTCCAGCTGATCCAGTTTAACACAACCTGTCTCATCGACAGGCAGGTAAGTAACCCGAAAACCCTGTTGTTCCAGCTGTTGGAACGTTTCATAGACAGACGCGTGCTCGATCACGCTCGTAATAATATGATTCCCACGATGACGATATTGGCTTACGGCACCTTGGATCGCCAAGTTATTACTTTCCGTCCCGCCGGAGGTAAACCGGATTTCCTCAGGAATCACATTCAAGCATTTTGCTATAACCGCACGGGCTTGGCTTACGAGCTGCTCTGCCTCCAGACCAAGCCGGTGCAAGGATGACGGATTACCAAAATGCTTCTTCATTACTTCTGCCATTGTATCTACGACTTCGTCATAAGGAGGCGTCGTAGCCGCATAATCCAGATACAGCATGTTATGTCCTCCTTATCATAAAAATAAGACCTAGCTTAAGCCCCTCTTCATACAGGACGCTTACAGTAGGTCTTGGTATAATGCCGCAGTTAAGCCTCATAATCACGCTGCAGTCTAAGCACCTTGCCCACGTAGCTTTGAGTTTCGGTTGGCAATAAATGCATCTTAGACTTCAGCTCTTGATCGTTCGTAATACCTAAACGGTCGATTCGTCCCGGACCCGCATTATAAGCGGCTAATGCTACACCACGGTTTCCATTATATTTCTGCAGCAAACCGGATAAGTATTGGGTTCCGCCCCCAATATTTTGGGCTGGATCAAATGGATTCGTTACGCCTAATCCTTTACTGGTGTTATCCATAAGCTGCATCAGTCCTTTGGCTCCTGAGCGGGAAACCGCTTGCGAGTTAAAGGAAGACTCCGTATCGATCACCGCTTTGACTAAGCTGGACTGAACTCCGTGTTTGCGGCTTGCGCTTTCGATTAATGACTCCAAATCACCGGTTTGGTTGACGGCATTAGGCTTTTGCATATACGCATATTGATTAGGTATTGCAGACGTATAACCTAAGGGCCGCATTGGGTTAAGCGAAGTGGCTGACATTGCTGTTCCGCCCGCTGCCGCTTGTTTATCATATGTCGCCGCCGATGAAGATAAGATGCTGTTCAGTATGTCGGAGAAGTCAGAATCGTCTCCCATTCCTGAAGCTGCACTGGATGATAATAAACTCGATCTGCTCAACATCTGCAGTTGAAGCAAATCCTTTAAAGCTCTAGGGTCAATGTTCATAATCGTTTTATGCTCCCTAATCCCAGATTCAAACCTTATTGTACACTGTTTTGGACCAGCCATCCAGTTCTTTTTGTACTATTTGTCAAAATTACAAGATCCAAGCCCGTGAATACAGAGACACTTCACCAAAATAAAAGCACAGGATATAATTATCCCGTGCTTGGTAATAGTTTGTATTCCTCTTGCTGAAGTTCATTGCTGCTAAGAGTACAAAGGGAGAAGCAAGAAATACCCTGCCAAAGAAATAAGTCCGAGAATGACGGACCATACTCCCAAGGCCTTCATTCCCTTCATGTAGGAAATGCCCCCGAGCACGATAGCAGCTGATCCGAATAGGGTCGGAAACATGAACATCGATAAGACTGATACGGCCAAGGCTGTGTAGCCAAGCCAGCGGCTCTTGTCTTGTGTTCGTTCCCCATCCGTTGCTGACTCCATACGCAGCTTCGTCGACTCTCTTACGTTCACCGGAGCCTGAATAGAGGGTCCGAATGTAGACGCAATCTCAGCTGCGTATTCATCCGAGTCGTACAAGCCCGATTGTTTATGCAGCCGCTCCTTGTCATGCCGGGACTTTGCAGCAGCTTGCGATCTTGCCCGCCCCCGCTTCCTATGGTCACTCATAGGTCATACCTCCCGATCATGCTGAACTATTTCTTCTTCGGCTCGAACGTATGACAACAGGTGTTGCGAACGCTGCTTGCTTGGTCTTGGTGATCTTCGAAGTCGTTGGCAAATTCGGAATCAAAGCTTGCCTGTGCGTGTTGGTCAATATCAATCATGATGGATTTAGCTGCACATTGGTTTCCTTCTGCCCAGAAATTACAGTTGGAAACACTGCATTTTACGTCTGGCATGATTATCACCCCCTCCTCAATGTGCCCGAAAAGGGGGAGTCGCTATACTAAGCGTATAGCTGGGAATATAGCACAAGGTACATCGCATGCGACCAAAGCAGCGGAGAAGCCGGAGTTCCCCATCGTTCAACCCATTGCTTATAAGCCTCGGAGGGTGGCAATGTATGCGGAACTTGTTCCGGTAATCTGCCTAGCCTGTCAGCTTGATGATTAATCCAATCCAGCGCTTGATCGGCTTGTTCCCTCTGGCCTGCCTTATAATGGATCCAGCCTAGCCAAGCCGTCAACAGTATCCATTCTCCGCCGCCATAATATTCATCCCCAACATATCTGCGTACGCCGCCAGCATCTGATTGCAGATCGGCTTTAATCTTATTTAAAGTAGCGGACATCAACGGATGATCTGCTGCGAAAACTTGAAACGGTTCACATAGCCACATCAAGTTGGCATCAACACCATCAAAGCTGATTTCAAACTGTCCACCCGCAGCAGGACGAATGCTTTTGACGAAAGTACCCGTATCGGCATGAACACAGTGTTCTAACAGAAACCTTTTGATTTGCCCTGCGACTTCATCCATCTCCACATCATTAACATAAGCACGAATGGAGGTTAAACCTCCATAAATGCATGCAAGCGTCGAAGGATGGAGCTGATCGTTGCGCTCTTCCCAGCAATCAAAATTAGGTTGCTGCCAAAAAGCGCATAAATAACGTATCGTTAGCTCTACACTTACTCGAAATGATTCCGGCATGGACGTTTGTCCAGACTTTTTCCAATGCTCCACCAAGCCCCAGAGCCAAGCTCCATAACCATCCAATTGAAAATGTCCCCACTCTGAGTGATCATCGTCCCGGCCATCCAGATGGTACCTTGTATGCAGAAACTCATTTTGAGCTATGTATTCGCCTTTTTGATGCTTCTCCAGCAACAAATCGACATGCTCCTTCTGCCGCGCCAGCACCAGATTCACCCATTGGTGAAAATCTTCAGAGCTTACTGTATCCCCCGCAACATCCATGGAATAAGCAATAAAACTGCCATCCCTGAGCCAGCTAAACGTATAATGGGAAAATAAAGGGCAAGCCACATAACTCCCGCTCGGATGTTGATTATATTGAATGACTTGTTTGCTTATCTGTGCCAACTGATGAATAGAAGTGGTCTGACTCATATCGATACCCCTTTCTAAACAAAAAGAGATGCGTTCTCAGCATCTCTAGTAAGTATTTCCATGTTGTACTATTTATACGCGCTCGCCTTGCATACGTTTTTGCGTAATATAATCAGTTTCGTAATAAGCCAGATCTTCACGAAGCGTTTCAAAGATTTTGGATAGCTCAATAGTCAAGTCACGAACAGCCCGAGTAGGTTTCTTACGGAAACGAATTGCATCTTGTCCTGTGTAAGCATAACGCCCATCCTCGGAGTAGCATTCATTTTTAGGATAGAAGAAATTGTTCACGCTGCCGTGATATACCTCGTACAGCACTTTCTCAGCATACTCTACGTTAAATGTAGGACGTCTCAAGCTGACTCCGAGCTTTTCGTACGCTACTTCGCTGAATACAAGAAGGTGACGAGTGTCGGACAGATAGCCCTTATAAAATTCCTCCATCGAAGAATCCATTTCAGAATTCAGCTGCTGCAGGGAATGTTCATTCAAGAATGTTTCCATTTTCGAAATGGCATCGCTAAGTTTGGATTTAGTTGTTTCACATAAATTTTTCACATTAAACATCGCCATAAGTCAAGACCTCCTGTATTTGAAACAAAACATGCTGGTAAATGATATACTTCTTCTCTTCATCGTACCACAAATTGTGGCTAAAAGTAATACGAAAAATAACTATTGGTAAAAATCCAAGGAGATGATTTCCGGTTGTAATAAAACATTCGGCGGGGACTCTAATCTTAACTTCAAGGAAAAGGAGTCAGTCCGATGTGGAAATATGCCTTGTCTTTTGCTTTATTGCTTGCTTTTGGTGCGCTCCTATTTCCCCGCAACGAAGGTGCACCCCGAATTGCAAGCTTATCTCCGGCTGAAGAAATAAAAATTAAACAAGCTACACTATCGCAGGATATGAAACTAACCGATGATTTGTGCCGTTCCCAGTGCAGTCTGGAGCTTCGGCGTGTCCTGAGCCAGACTGAGCAGCAATCTGGCGATACGAAGCAGAAAGGCTTGCAAAGCCTTCAACAGGAACACCCTCACATGTTGAAGCTTTATTGGGTCACAAAGTCCGAGCCATTGGATCGAAGCCTGCAGGCAGGACAAATGGACGATGCGCTTCGTGTGCTAGCCGAGCCTGAATTAGTAAAGGCCAAGCAGCAAACCGACCAAGGCAGCAGCTACCAATCTGCACCCTTCCAGTATAAAAGCGAGACGTATTTCGTTCTTGGAGTGCCTTCAAGCAACTCAGATTCAGCCATGCTCGGCGTTATCAAGCAAACCATATTGAAGCAGGTTGAAGACCATCAGCTAAAAAATTTACGTATTGTGACCTATCCTCCGGATAATCATTACAAAATTGAATCGGTGGATTCCAGAACGCTGAAGGATGTAAAGGTAAATCATCCAGAAGAAAACGAAGGCACGAGCCATTATCACGTCAATCAGGTTGTGGTCCGATTTAAGAACGAGCCATCTAATGCGGATTTAGTCAAGATAGAAAAAGATATCGGGACAACTCATTATCGAAAAGTAGGCTATACGTATGTCTTCGAATCCCGGAAAATGGAAGCCAAGCAACTGATGGACTACTTTAAGAACTGGGATGTTGCTTATGCAGAGCCTCATTTCTTGTATTTAACCAACAGCGCGGCTGTTGACGCGGTAACCGAAAACAGCTCACAAACCACAGATAACAATACCAATCAAGCGGTAATAAAGCCAAACGATGCCTTGTACCAGCGATATCAGTGGAATTTACCTATTATCGATACGGAATTAGGCTGGAGTATATCCAAAGGATCTCAGGATATCAAAGTGGCTATTGTCGATACCGGGGTGGATTTAAACCATCCGGATTTGAAAGACCAGTTGATCTCAGGATATAACGTTGTTAACAACAATGCGCCTCCAGCAGATGATGTCGGTCACGGTACTCATGTTGCCGGTATAGTCGGTGCTATCGTTAACAACAATCTCGGCGTAGCCGGAATGAGCTGGTATAACCGCATAATGCCAGTGAAAGTGCTCGATCAAAGCGGTGCAGGGAGCACTTATTCCGTCGCGCAAGGTATCATATGGGCCACAGATCACGGGGCCAAAGTCATCAATATGAGCCTTGGCAACTATGCCGAAGCAAACTTCCTTCATGATGCCATAAAATATGCATACGACCATGACGTCGTCTTGATTGCCGCAAGTGGTAATGATAATACGGCCACTCCTGGATTCCCTGCCGCTTATCCCGAAGTATTTGCTGTTGCTGCAACGGATGCCAATAAAAACAAGGCATCGTTCTCCAACTATGGTGATTATATCGACGTAGCGGCGCCAGGTGTAAGTATTGCAAGTACCTATCCGCATAATCAGTATGCCGCTCTGTCGGGTACTTCCATGGCAAGTCCGCATGTGACTGCGCTCGCCGCCTTGATTCGTTCAGTCAATCCGCAATTGAAGAACACGGAAGTCATGCAAATTATGCGCGACACGGCACAAGATATTGGCCCCAAAGGAAAAGATCCGTATTACGGAAACGGTTTGATTGATGTCGTAGCTGCACTGAAAAAAGCTCAGAGTGCAAAAAATCCGCAAACCATGCAAAGTCCGCAAACACAAACAGAAGCTACTCCAGCAGCCCCCGCTAGATCAGATTGGGCTCAGAGACTTCTGGAACGTCTTGGATGGAAATAATCTAAACCATCTATACAGCACAAAAACCGCCTGCAAGGGCGGTTTTTCTTCGGTTCCAGGAAAGCTTGCCGTAAGCCGGGTTCTGTACTTCCAGTGGTCATAACGGGTACCACCCTCCCACCGTTGAAGCGACAATCATCTATCTAGGCCAAGCATTGCTGCTCAGCTCAAGCGACCAACCCGAACGCGTCCCGGGCAAGGACTGTCTCCGAAAAGACATGCGTTCCTCTAGGTCTTGCTCCAAATGGGGTTTACCAGGACATATGTCACCATATCTCCTCGTG
The DNA here is from genome assembly GCF_030020805.1 of Paenibacillus sp. RC67. GTDB lineage: Bacteria > Bacillota > Bacilli > Paenibacillales > NBRC-103111 > Paenibacillus_S. The sequence goes on along the minus strand of NZ_CP125098.1, from coordinate 2,537,285 downwards.
GTCTCTTACACCACGGTTCCACCCTTACCTGTGCGGAAGGACAAGCCTCCCGCCATCGGCGGTCCATTTCTGTGGCACTAGCCTTCAGCTCGCGCTGACTGGACGTTATCCAGCATCCCGCCCTGCGGAGCCCGGACTTTCCTCTCGTGATTTCTCACCAGCGATTGTCTGTCAAGCTTTCCTGATGTGCATTTGCTAGTATACAGCGATTTCGAATAAAAAACAACCGTTCCGTTGTTTCCAGATGTACCATTTTGCAAAATGGTTGCCAAAAGCTCCATAGAGAACGGCTGTGCCAGTTCCAAACATTTAAATTCTACATGAATTTGAATGGCTCTGTGTCAATTTCCGATGCGAATACTTGCGTATCCGACTTCTTCTCTTCCAGCTTCTTACGCAAATAGCCGGCAACACCTTGTTTCATGATTTTCTCTACGTTGTGACCTGGATCAATGAGAGCAAGACCTGCCGCCAAGGCATCGTGTGCGGTATGGTAATCAATGTCACCAGTAATTAATACATCGGCTCCCGCGAACAACGCATGACGCACATAGCGGCTACCCGAGCCTCCGAGTACGGCAATTTTACGGACGGAACGATCTGGATCGCCAACCAGCCGCACTGCAGGAACGTCATACGCTTGCTTTACCTGTTCACAAAGCTGCTGAAGCGTTACGGAGTCACTTAACTTGCCAACCCGTCCTAGACCGAAGGTACGGCCTTTTAAATCCAGTTGGTAAAGATCGTAAGCGACTTCCTCATATGGATGTGCTTTCAGCATCGCTTGGATAGCTCTGCGCTCAATACTTTGTGGAATAATGGTCTCCAGACGCACTTCACGTACTTCCTCCAGCTTTCCCTGCTTGCCGATAAACGGCTCGCTGCCCGCTTCCGGAACAAAAGTTCCCGTTCCCTGGATATTAAAGCTGCAATGGCTGTATTGCCCTATCCAACCAGCACCCGCCTGGAACAGAGCTTGCCGCACTTTATCCAGATGATCCTCAGGAATAAATACGACGAGCTTTTTCAGTTTATCCGTGTGAATATCCTCTAATGGTGACAGGCTCTTCAGACCAAGCGCATCGGCCATTAAATCGTTAACCCCGCCTTCAGCCACATCCAAATTGGTGTGAGCAATATACACAGCAATGTCGTTCTTGATCAGCTTCTCATAAAGCCTGCCTGCTGGTGAATCCGTTTGAAGATGAGCTAAAGGCCTAAATATAATGGCATGATGGGCAATAATCAAATTAGCCTTTAAGCGGATCGCTTCATCAACAACCTCATCCGTTACATCCAAGGCAACAAGAACATTGGTTACTTCTTTATTCAAAGTCCCCAACTGCAGTCCTATCTTGTCATCCGGCACGGCATAATGTTTGGGCGCCATTTCTTCCATCATTTGAATGATGTTCTGTCCTTTTGCAAACAAGCCATAACCTCCTTGATCCGATTCATTTCTTGTTCAAGCTCCTGTTCTTTCACACGCGATTCAGGTGATTCGGATAAAGACAGCTGACGACGGATCATATCCAGCTTTCCTAGCTCCAGCTCCCACTTTTGGAACCATACCGTCGATGGATTTTGCAGTAAATAAGGTCCCATTTTTAAGAGCTGCTCACGATCCACGGTAAGCTCTTGATCCATAGTTCGTGGTTGGTACAGCTGCTCATTATCGATCGAAGCTTCTCCGGACGGGACGGAAACAAGAATTTCATATATTTTGCCGTCTTCCTCCAGAATGAACTCTTCTGTCAATGTCCAACCGTTCTCCAACAACCAGCTGCGTACGTTATATTCGCCTACGTTGGGCTGCATAATGAGCCGCTTTACACCAGCAAGCTTAGGAGAGCCACTCTCCAATATACTTGCAATCAGCGCACCGCCCATGCCTGCTATGGTAATAACCTCTACTTCACCAGGTTCAATAACCGCCAGTCCATCCCCGAGACGAACATCGACGATCTCCCCTAGCTGAGAGCCGCGAATTTGCTTCGATGCAGCCTGGAAAGGGCCAGCATTCACTTCCCCCGCTATTCCTTTCCTGATACGGCCTTGCAGCGCCATATAGCTTGGAAGCAGCGCATGGTCCGATCCGATATCTGCAAGAGTACTTCCTGCTGGTACTTGTTTTGCTATCAATTCAAGTCGTTTTGACAATTTTAACATATTAAGCTACCCACTCAGTCCATTTTTTTCTAAAAGTAAACAGCAAGCTCGCCTCTATAAATATTTTACCCACTAACGCCAGTTGAACCGCTTGCGCACCATACTGCTCGGAATAAAGCATACCATACAGTTCAGGCATAAACCAAACGATGCAGCTTAGCATAAGAAACACTGTGCTTGTTTGCTTCGATTTTTCATGCAAAATCCATCCGAGCCAACCGAATAATAAACTAAGCGGTACCCAGCTTAATTCTAGCGTAACCCAATTGATGGAATCCAGTTTATAATGGAGCAGCCAACCGTAGCAAAATACGAGCACAACCCATCCGCACAGCTGGAACAGAATGAATCTTGATAAAAGCCCAGTTAACAACCATACCAGACTGCATAGAACGACAAAGCCGACAACAAGCACCGAATCGTAAATATGATATAGTCTGAATAAATAAACCCCTATAAAAAGTAAAAAAAGCGAGGCCATACCAAACAGCATTTGTGCTCTCAGAGGTTCATTCATTCTCTTCAAGCTTCCTAGCGCATAACAAACAAATAAAAATAATAAAGACACCCCAATTTGCATTGGTAAATTAAAAGCGGTAAAATTAAGAGCAGTTAAAGAAATAACGGCAATAAGGCCGAAGATAAGAACCCATATTTTCCAATTACTGTTTTTTATAGCTGCTGGAGTTATTCCAAGGAAAGAGACTTTGCCTTGACTGGACCTATCTTCCAAATAAATGTTTAATAAAAAATCACAGTAATGCTCAGGAAGCAGCTTGCTCTTTCGCCATTGTTCGATTTCTCTAATAATTATTTTTCGTTTGTCATCCATCGGTTTCGGTTCACCTCTTCAAAGCGATATATCTTCAATGGTTTCATGTTCATTTTATCGGTTGAGGTGAAACAAAAAATTAGACCTGACTGCAACGAGTGCAGAAAGGTCGTAAGGGTCAAGGCACTATTCAAGAAAATCTTTCAAACGTTTGCTGCGGCTAGGATGTCTCAGCTTACGCAGCGCCTTTGCTTCAATTTGGCGGATCCGTTCACGAGTAACGCCGAACACTTTACCGACTTCTTCCAGTGTACGGGTACGTCCGTCATCCAATCCGAAACGAAGCCGGAGCACGTTCTCCTCACGTTCGGTTAATGTGTCGAGCACATCCTCGAGTTGTTCCTTCAACAGCTCGTAAGCTGCCGCGTCTGCAGGAGCCAACGCCTCTTGATCCTCGATAAAATCACCCAGGTGTGAATCGTCTTCTTCCCCAATCGGTGTTTCCAACGATACAGGTTCCTGCGCAATCTTCATAATTTCACGAACTTTGTCCGTGCTCAAATCCATTTCCTTAGCGATTTCTTCAGGCATAGGTTCACGACCCAGCTCTTGAAGAAGCTGACGGGATACACGAATCAGCTTATTAATCGTTTCAACCATATGCACTGGAATCCGAATCGTTCTCGCTTGGTCCGCAATTGCGCGGGTAATCGCTTGACGAATCCACCATGTAGCATACGTACTGAACTTAAAGCCTTTATCGTGATCAAATTTCTCAACGGCTTTAATCAAGCCCATATTGCCTTCTTGGATTAAGTCGAGGAACAGCATTCCTCGTCCAACGTATCTTTTGGCGATGCTGACAACGAGACGCAAGTTCGCTTCTGCCAAGCGGCGCTTTGCTTCCTCATCCCCTAATTCGATACGTTTGGCCAGATCAACTTCATCTTCAGCTGACAACAGAGGAACTCTTCCGATTTCCTTCAAATACATACGCACCGGATCGTTAATTTTGATACCCGGCGGCAGCGACAAATCATCATCAAAATTGAAATCGTCGTGGTCTTGACCCGGGCCATGCTCATTATCTTCATCCGATTCGTTTCCTACATCGATCCCCATCTCGGAAAGCTGCTCGAAAAATTCATCGATTTGCTCAGGATCCTGATCAAAGGGAGCCAGCTTCTCCATAATATCTTTGTAGGTTAAAGAGGAACGCTTCTTGCCGTGCTCAATCAGCTGCTCCTTGACTTGCTCTAACGTCAACTCAGTCTCTATCTCCGTATGTTGATCGTTCGCCATAATCCAACTCCCTCCTCCCTAGAGACATCTTCCGCGTATATGCTTAAGATGATTTCAATTGCTTTTCTAGGGATATAATCTCAATACCTATTTGTGCAGCCCGTATAATGTCCCCTGAACGTTCTGCGCGAATCATTTCTTCTCTTTTTCGCTTGATTAATTGCTGCTGCGGATATTTTTTTATTTCTCGGATGTAATCATCGATGACTTGATCGTTGACCCCGTGAGAATTGCCCATCATCGCTATAGAACTGGCCAAATTCTCCAGTTCTGCTTCTTGAAGCATAGCAATAAAGCTGCTCGCATTCGGCTCATACCCTTGTGCAAAATAGGCGTACAAATAAGCAGCCAATGCCGCGTGAGCATCTACGTTGAACTGGTCTCCTAGCACCTTTTCTACGTAATGCGTCACTTCCCGATCGTACATCATGATAGCCAAGAGCTGACGCTCCGCATTATGATAAGCAAGATATAATGAGGGATTTTGCTGCCGAGGTGTTCCGTCATTCATAACATTATTCCACGGTTTATCTTTATTATCCCCGAACTTGTTGTTTTTTTCCGCTTGGAGTCGAATTTCGTTCAAGGATTGTAAAGCTGATTCATAAGAATAATTGAATTCGGAAGACAGCTCCCTTACATAATGCTCTCTTTCGATAGGTGAAGGAATGTCAGCAATAATTTTGAGTGCTTGCTGAATATAGCGTAGCTTTTCTCCATCCTCCTGCAGTTTGAAATTTTTGCGAAAATAAAGAAGTTTATATTTGATCGACGGTACGGCAGCTTCAATCACTTCACGTACAAATCGTTCAGAACCGTTGCTAGTAATGTATTCGTCAGGATCCTGCCCGTTTGGGATTATCGCAACCTTGACGAGCAAGCCAGCTTTCTCCAAGATCGGAATGCTTTTGAACGCTGCGGCTTGGCCAGCTGAATCACCATCGTAGGCTACTATAACCTGATCCGCTTGCTTACGGATGATCTCCGCATGTTCTCCTGTCAAAGCCGTACCCATTGTAGCAACACCGTTGACGACACCGGCTTCCCAAGCCTTGATGACGTCCATATAGCCTTCGAACAAAACCAACTGCTGCTGCTTTCGAATATTAGGCCTAGCCAAATGCATATTATAGAGGCTTCGGCTTTTGTAAAACAATATCGATTCCGGGCTGTTCAAATATTTGGGCTGCGCATCGCCCATGGCTCTACCGGCAAAAGCGATAACATGCCCTTTCCAATCGTGAATGGGGAAGATGATTCGGTCACGGAACTTATCAAAGTATCCTTGGCTATCCTGCCTTGCCGAAATCAGACCTCCCTTTTCCATTAATGGCAAAGAGAATTGCCGCCGCTCCAGCAGCTGTGTCAGCGTATCCCAAGAAGTGGGAGCATAGCCGATTCCGAACGTTTCTATCTGCTTATCGTTCAGACCCCGTGATCGTAAATATTGCATGGCCTGTTTACCCTGCTCAGTATTTTTCAAAATGTACTGATACAATTTACCGGCGAGCTCGTAGGCCTCAAGCAGCTTTGTTTTCTCCGGATTTTGTTGGGGACGTTGATCCGCCTGCGCGTCAATGCCGATATCCAGATTGGCTTCTTTGGCCAATTGGCTTACCGCCTCCGCAAAGGAATACCCCTCCATAGCCATCAAAAATTGGATGACACCGCCTCCGGCTCCACAGCCGAAGCAATGATAAATTTGCTTTTCAGGTGTAACGGTAAAAGACGGCGTTTTCTCCGAATGAAATGGACAGAGTCCTTTCATGTAGTGCCCTTGCTTGCTTAAATGCACATAACGGCCTACGACATCCACAACATCATGATGCTTGAGGACTGCTTCAATGATTTCTTCAGGAATGCGTCCGTTACTCATCCTATCCACCTTCAATCAAATTAACACGTAATACTATTCGCTATAGCTTGCGAATCTCCTGCAAACCCTGCAAAACTTTTGTCAAAGAATGTAGAAAAAAATGTCGATCCTCGTCGGTAATCGGTTTCGGTCCTTTGGAATGCTTCCCACCGCGTCGTTGCTTTGCCTGTTCATGCCTTCGGTCCAATAAAAAATCAATCGTTCGGTCAATGTACTGCTGTCCTCGATTTGATAATGCTAAAGCCTTTTTACCCAAAGCAATAGCAGCTAAACCAAAGTCCTGTGTAATTAGAATATCACCAGGGGCTATTCGGTTCGCTATGTACAAATCTACGGATTGATCGGAACGATCGACTTGAACGATCTGCACTCCTTCCATAGGAGCGAGACGATGATCGAAGGAAGCGACCATCATGACTTCGACGTCAAACTGCTTGGCGGCTTTGACGATTTCCGACTTAACCGGACAAGCATCGGCATCCACTAAAATCTTAAATGGCATAGTCAAGTCCCACCGAATTCCTACTGAAGTACCACCGTAATATTATATACGATGAATAAACAAAAAATCCTGCACGCTTTCGCGAAAAAATGACTACCTTCCTTGAAACAATTCGATAATCAAACTTGCGGTTTCTTCAACCGCTTTATTGGAAACGTCGATAATTGTGCAATCGAGTCGTTTCATAATATTATTCGCATAATCGAGTTCCTTATTAATTCTTTCCACATTGGCATAGGTCGCGTTTTGCGGAAGACCCAGCATTTTCAAGCGCTCCGAACGGATCACGTTCAATTTCTCCGGATCGATGCGGAGTCCGACGATTTTTTTCTTTGATACCGTGAACAATTGCTCTGGAGGCTGAATCTCAGGAACGAGAGGTACGTTAGCGACTTTGAACTTTTTGTGCGCAAGATACATCGACAGCGGGGTTTTCGACGTTCTCGATACTCCGACCAACACGATATCCGCTTGAAGAACACCGCTAAAGTCTCTTCCATCGTCATATTTTACAGCAAACTCAACCGCCTCGACCTTTTTGAAATAATCTTCATCCAACGGGTGAATCATCCCGGGCTGATGTCGGGATTCCTGCTGCAGTTTTTTCTCCAGAGAACCAATGATAGGACCGAGCAAATCAATGTAAGGCAGCTGATACCGAATCGCCTGCTCAACCAAATAATCGCGTAATTCAGGAATAACAAGAGTAAATACAATAATGCCGTCTCTTTGCTTCGCGGTTTGAACGAGTTTATCGATTCCCACCGTGTTCTCCAAAAAAGGCACGATGCGCATATCCACCTGCTGGGGATAAAACTGCACCATAGCCGCTCGTACCACCGCTTCCCCTGTCTCTCCCGCAGAGTCTGAGGCCACGTAGATGATAGGAATGGTTTGTTCCGCCATTACTGCACTGCACCTGCTTTCTTTAGACAAGCTACTAATAATACGTATGTACGGTATAAATGTTTCGTTTTATCGCTTAAACTCTAAAACGCAGCCTTTTTTATAAAAGAGGATCAGCCAAATACCCCTTCTAACAAAAAATTCCCGCCGATAAGCCTGTTATGGACTTGAGTCGGACGAGAAGTCGCCTTTAATGTTAATATATTATATTATCAAACGCGAATAAAAATGTCAAAGCATTAAACTCCGTATTTATCCATCTGCTCTAAGAAATTTCGGGATTTTAAGTTAAGACCGATATGAGCATCATAGTAAGCCCGCATCAGTTGTTTTAATGCTTCTTTCGTTTGTGGCTTCACATCAATTTCACCCAGCCGCCGAATATCCATGCGGGAAAATAAACGGATCAGCTTCCATGTTCCTGAACTCATGAGCATCGCCTGCGGGTCTTTACCTCTGCAGCGTTCGCATAAGATTCCGCCTAATCCAGCACTAAAGCGCATCTCACCCTCGGTCGACCTGCATGAGACGCAAGCATCAAGCTCTGGCTGATAGCCCGCCTGCATCCAAATCTTCATCTCATATATAAATCCGATAATTTGCATGTCTTTATCTGCTTCGATTCCAGTCAATGCGGCATTAAGCTGTTCAAACAAAAAAGCGTTAGCCTCCTGATCGGCCATCATCCGATCGGTGAGCTCCGCCATGTAGGAGGCATAAGCCGCTTTATGTAAGTCCTCCCGGATTCGATGATGGGAATCCAGGATTTCTGCATGATTCAAAGTTCCTAGCTGACCGGATCTAAAGAACAAATAATCACCGCTTGTGAAAAGCTGGGCGACGGAGGCATAGCGGCTTTTTACCTTTTTAGCCCCTCTCACTATAACGGCCACTTTTCCCATTTCACGTGTGAACAGGGTAATAATTTTGTTGCCTTCCCCATAATCCATACTGCGAATGACAATTCCTTGCACTCTGTACTGCATCGTCCGTCCTTCCCCCAAGCCAACGTAACACAGCTACTGTATCCCGTCCGTTATTTCCGTACTTGGATCCTCTTCCGGATAGTCTTCAGAGGCGTGCTGCTCATTGTCCATCTCTTTATAAAGCAGATAAGCATCTACATCACCGGTCATTGAAAAATACTTCCACGAAAAATCTCTCATGTGTATCAATCCCCTCTCCTAAGAGCTTTCCAAGGAACGCTTGCTTTGTAATCAAAGACTTTAGGATGGACAGTATCTGTGTACAAGATTAGATTGATACGAAATGACCGGAAGTATCCCAAGCAATAACTGGCATGAAAAGCTTATTCGTTACGGAAGCCCAGATCACGCAGAACTCTCTCCTGATTGCGCCAATCCTTCTTCACCTTAACCCAAAGCTCCAGGAAGGTTTTGGAACCAAGCAGCGCTTCAATATCCTGCCGCGCCTTTTGGCCGACTTCTTTAAGCAGGGCGCCCTTCTTACCAATAATAATACCTTTCTGCGAGTCTCTTTCCACGTAAATAACAGCATTAATATGAACAAGCCCGTTCGCTTCTACTTTCATATCCTCAATAGCTACTGCAATGGAGTGTGGAATTTCTTCCCGGGTTAGATGCAAAATCTTCTCTCGAATCAACTCGGCACATACAAACTGCTCCGGGTGATCAGTCACTTGATCGGCAGGATAATATTGCGGTCCTTCCGGTAAGTATTTAGTCACCTGCTCCAACAGGGTGTTGACGTTATTGCCCTTAATAGCCGAAATAGGCACAATCTCGGCAAAATCATACAAATCCTTGTATGCTGTAATCACCGGCAGCAGCTGCTCTGGCTGCACCTGATCGATTTTGTTCATAACTAGAATAACCGGTGTTTTGATTCTTTTGAGATTTTCAATAATGAAGCGGTCTCCTCCGCCCAAACCCTCTACCACATCGATTAAAAAAAGTACCGCATCCACTTCGCTCAGTGAGCTTTCCGCGGTTTTCATCATATAATCGCCAAGCTTGGATTGAGGCTTGTGAATACCCGGTGTATCCAAAAACACGATTTGCGAGTCGTTCGTCGTATAAACACCATGAATTTTATTTCTAGTTGTTTGCGGCTTGTCGGACATAATGGCGATCTTCTGTCCGATAACTTGATTCATCAAAGTGGACTTTCCCACATTGGGGCGGCCAATAATGGCGACAAAGCCGGATTTAAACGCTTTTTTACTGGATGTTGATGTCATTCGATTACTTTCCTCCATTAAGATCTTTCATAGTAAAAGCTCCCGGCAGCAATTCAGCTACGGTCGTTTCCTGAATATCTCCGCGCACATTGGCCATATAGACAGGCATGTCCGGAGGGCAAAGCTCAATCAACACTTGACGGCAGACGCCGCAAGGGGTAATGGGGGTCGGTGTATCTCCAATAACGGCTATCGCTTGAAAAGAACGCGGCGCCGCTCCGTCTGCAATAGCACGGAATAAGGCTGTTCTTTCGGCACAGTTTGTCGGGCCGTAAGCCGCATTTTCCACATTGCAGCCGAGGTGCACCTGCCCATTCCGATCTAACAGAGCACTTCCAACCTTAAAGTTAGAATAAGGCACATAAGCTTTATCCATCGCTTGCTTCGCTAGTGCAACCAGCGCCAGTCGATCCATCCATATCATCCCCGTGAGTTAAACTTAAATTATATATTCATCAAATAGTAGGCTAGCACAGAAACGAAGCCGCCAATAAGTGCTCCGAGCAAAAGAGAGGCAAAACCTCTGCTTCTCTTATCATATAATACCATCATAACCACAAAAGCAAGCAAATACGCGAGAAGAGCTATAAAAGTGACCGTTGCATAGCATGTAATAAATGTGGATATGGCAAAAGCCACAGCAGACAGCAGGCTTGGTTGAACTCTGCTTCCTTTTCTTGAAAATCGCGTCTCTACAACAATAACGGTCAGCATAACCAGACATAACAATATCCAGATCGAGCCAGCGGTTAATGTGTATCCCTGCGTGCTCTTTGCTTCTCGGAACAACCGGTCTATCGGTTCATAAAAAACGACCATGCCTACGATAGCGGCAAAAGCCGCAGACACCAGTACGGAGGCTGCGGCCACATCCTTGGCTATTTTGGCCAGCGGATGACGGTCCGGCATGGCAAGATCAACCGTTTTTTCTACCGCCGTGTTAATGAGCTCTGTTACAATCATTAGCGTCACGGCCAGTAAAATAAATAGCACTTCAAGCTTATGCAAATGGAAAAACAAGGCCATCAGCAAAACCACGAAAGCGGCAAAAAAATGAAACTTCATATTGCGCTGCGTAGATAAAGCGTATTTCACTCCCTCATACGCGAACCGAAAGCTTCTGTGCCACTTCACCTTCGGTCTCAACGGACAAGACCTGCCTGCTGCAAAATATGCTCCTGCTTACCAAACATTACTTTCTCTTCTTCTTCGCTCTGATGGTCATACCCGATAAGATGAAGGAATCCATGGACGAACAAAAATCCAAGCTCCCGTTCAACGGAATGTCCATAGTCCTCGCTTTGTGCGATGGCTCTAGGAACGGAAATGATGATGTCGCCCAGAGGTTCTTCAAACGGCTCCTCGTCCTCATCTTCTTCCTCAGTATCGCCCTCTTCTTCATCCAGGCGACTAACATCCTCAAGATCGCTTTCCGAGAAATCTTCCTCGTCGTAAATAATTTCGATCTCATCTTCGCCCATTTCCTGCATTGCAAAGGACAGCACATCCGTTGGTTTATCCAGGTTGCGATATTCCTTGTTTAGACGCTGAATTTCTGCATCATCAACAAAGGTTAGCGCCACCTCGCCATCGGTTACATTCTCAGACTTCCCGGCAAGCTCCAGCAGCTGACGAAGCTTCTCGATGAGCTCTTCCGAAATGTTATATTCATCTTGTTCGTTATTCCATTCCAATCGCAGACTCATACGTCTAGCTCCTTTTCACCTGCTTAGGCTCTCCATTCGGATTCGACCCCGGAAGATCACTTGGGTATTCAATTCTCGAATGAAAAATGCCAAGCAGCGTTTCATTCAATGTTTTTGCGACTTGATCCAGCTCTTTGATCGTTAGATCACATTCATTAAATTGACCGTCATCAAGACGATTTTTAATAATTTTGCGGACCATGGTGTCAATCTGCTCCAAGGTAGGGTTTCGAAGTGAACGTACTGCTGCTTCCAACGAATCAGCAATGCCCACGATAGCCGCCTCTTTGGATTGCGCATTCGGTCCAGGATAACGGAAATCCGCTTCTTCCAACGGCTTCGGATCATTCTCCGCCTCTGCGATTTTTTTGGCTTTATGGTAAAAAAATTGCAGAAGCGTCGTTCCATGATGCTGTTCCGCAATATCCCGAATGGGCTTAGGGATACTATACTCCTTCAGCATCTCCACACCGTCCCGGGCATGAGCCACAATAATCGATTTACTCAAAGTCGGATCCATCTTATCATGAGGGTTTTCCATATGATTTTGATTCTCGATAAAGTAATTCGGACGCTTCGTCTTTCCGATATCGTGATAGTACGCACCGACTCTGCACAATAGACCATCAGCGCCAATCGACACAGCTGCTGCTTCAGCCAAGTTGCCGACCATGATGCTGTGATGATATGTGCCCGGAGTTTCAGTGAGCAGCTTGCGCAGCAGCGGGTGGTTCGGATTGGACAGCTCCACCAGCTTGAGCGGAGATAAAATACCGAACGCAACCTCGAAGAACGGCAGCAAACCGATAACGAATACTGCGGTCAATAAGCCACCACCTATAACAAAGGAAAGAGCGAACAGCATGCTTCTTCTAGTCTCATGATCGTCTATCAACAGCAATGCACCTACAAGCGCCATTCCGAACAGCGAGACAATCATGCCCGCTTTTAGGATGGAAGACCTTTGACTTGCCCTTTGGATCGAGAAGATTGCGGCAAACGAAGCGGCAAGCGTCAGCAGCCCATAACGGAAATCAAACGCTTGAAGGTGGTCTGTGTTAAATATAACACTCGCCATTACACCGAACACGATCGTTGCTACATACGCCAAATTCACATCCAGCAATATCGTGATCAACATGGCACCCAGTGCCGTAGGAGCAAGAAAGCCTATATACGGGTATTCCAAATTTTGCACAAGGGAGAACAGCTTCATCCCCAAAATATTAATAAATAAAATAAGAACTAGCATCAGCAATTGAGCATTATTATGACTAACCGCGAGCGTACTCTGTTTGACGAACATAAAGATCACCAGACCGAACATAGCCACCAACAGCAGCAGCCCAATTTTAGGCCAATAGCTGGACTCGTCCTTCAGCATTTCCAAACCGCTGAGACGCTGGTATATTTCCTCGGTAATAACAGCGCCTTTTTTAACAAGTACTTCGTTTTTATTAATAAATACCGATTTCACATTGTCGCGAGCATGACCTTTAGCTTCATCGGTGCCTTTTTGATCAAAAAATTTGTTTGGTGTAACCGCTGCCCTTACAAGCTCCAGCACCATTTCACGTGATGTGCTTTTGCTCAGCGTCGAAGTATTCACCAGTTCGGCCACTTTCGCCCTTGCGGTTTGCGCATCCATAATCTGATCGTTCATCAGCCGGGTGACAATATCTTTGGCCACCGGCTCCATTGCCGTCAAATCTTCCTTGGATACGCGCGGCATCTTGTAGTACGTTTCTTCCGGAATCCGATATTGTTGTTCTCGGATTTTTTTGCGCATTTCCAGCAGCAGCACGTCATTGTATTGCCCGCTGTCCGTGTACGTCTTAATCTGTTTATCTACATGATCGTCAATAAGATTAGGAATAACCGTTTTGAAAATGTTTACCTTATCCCCAAGCGTAACTTCCGTATCTGCATTAATTTGCTGCAATTTCTCGAATAACGCTTCCATAAGAACTTCATTCTTCAACGCGACGATTCGATAAACCGGCTGTACCCGCTGCGCTGCATCCTCTTTGGCCTGCTCCGTTGCGACGGCGTTCTCGATGGCTCGGGGAGCCAATATATCCTTTTCCGCCGTGGAGCCGACACGAATATCATAGGTCTGCGGGATCAGTTTGCTCATTAAAGCCATGTAAAAAATGACAGTAAGCACTAAAAACAGAAGAAAGCGCACAAGGGCGCTGTATTTCCAGCCAGCAAGCTTATATTGAAACTTGCCTTGGATCGAAACCTGGTTCTTCATCTCGAAAGGTCATCCCTTTCACAGCTCTTCTGCTAATCATTGAAAAAGAGCTATTTTTCTTTATCCTCTTGGTAAGCAACAATAATCTTCTGAACTAATGAGTGTCGGACAACATCCGCTTCAGAAAACATGATAAATCCGATTTCTTCAATCTGCTTTAGAATGCGTTGCGCTTCCACTAAACCGGACGACTTGCCCCTTGGAAGATCGATCTGGGTGACATCACCGGTTATGACCATCTTCGAACCGAAGCCAAGACGGGTCAAAAACATCTTCATCTGCTCGGGAGTCGTGTTCTGCGCTTCGTCCAAAATAATAAAGGAATCATCCAATGTTCTGCCGCGCATATAGGCTAATGGAGCGATTTCGATAAGTCCTCTTTCTAATGACTTAATCACCTGATCAGGACCTAACACGTCATTAAGAGCATCATACAATGGACGTAAGTAAGGGTCAACCTTTTCTTGTAAATCGCCGGGTAAGAAGCCCAAGCTCTCTCCAGCCTCCACCGCAGGCCGCGTCAGCACGATCCGCTTGACCTTACCTTCCTTGAGTGCCGCGACTGCCAATACGACAGCCAAGTACGTTTTGCCCGTACCTGCAGGCCCGATCCCGAACACGATATCTTTTTGCTTGATGGTGGACACGTACTGCTTTTGGCCAATCGTTTTTACCCGAATAGGCTTACCTTTATGCGTAGTCGTGATTTCCCCTTTGAACAAATCAAGCAACTGGTCGACTTTCATCTGCTTGGACAATTCCAAAGCATAGTGAATATCGCGCTCGTTTAAAATGTAGTTGTTACGAACAAGCTCCAACAGCACTTCAAATAACTGCTGCAGTGATTCCGTTTCAGCCGCTGATCCTTGAATGACGATTTCTTCTTCGCGAGACTGAATTCTGGCTTCGGTTTGCTGCTCGATCATTTGCAGAAACTTGTCCTGCGGACCAAACAAAGCAAGCCCTTCCGCCGTGTTTTTTAATGCTACTTTCACGATGCGTGCATTGTCAATCAACAGGCCTCTTCTCCTTCAAGCGAACGCGTTATGGAACGATAGGTTGCTCTTGAGTGATAGATTCTTCCACTTCCAAATGTACTTCCATATAAACTTTACCATTCTCCGTCTTTTCATGCAAAATTTTTTCATTGACGACCTTCGCTTCTTTACCCGCAGACGCCAAAATTTCCTTCTTCGCCGCTTCTATTCCAAGCTTTTTAGCCTCTTGGGGGTCCGTAGCCTTTTCCATGATATTGACTTGCATAACTCGTTCATGCAGCCAACCGATGGGTAGAACAAATTTCCCGAGCTGAAGCGTTTTTCTTTCAGGAATTGTCTCGAATTGCTCAAACCCCGTTTTCCCGTATCCTGTCAGTTGTAAGGCGCGATTGCCTACGACAAAATAGGAACGATCCTTTACTTCTCCAGTATAGACTTTATACTGCTGCGTTAACGGCACCTCTACCTGAGGCGTATACCATACCAAGCCCCTCACTTCACCTGATGCCACCACCGTCTGCCGGTTCACATCATCGCCCAAAACACCTGATATAAGGATGTCCCCTTTTTTCACATACGTATTGGCTTTTACCAAAGGTCTTCCCTTCTCAGCTAAGATGTAAGTAATCATACCGCTTTTGGAAGCAACCAGATGACGCGGACTCAGCAGCGGCTGTTTATCAGGCACCGTTGCCTCCACGATTTTAATAACGATATGGGTGCCATGCACCTCAACTCCAACCCATGCGGTGCCAGGCAGCTGGCCTTGCAGCGCCCTAGACATGACATCGGTGTTTTTCAGCCTGTATTTCCATTGGAGCTTATAAATCCCTTGCTCTTTGGCTGCTTCCAGCACCTGCTGTTTACTAATCAACTCATTTCCTTCTACACGAACCTGCCAGACAACAGAGGATAACATATATAACCCGATGACAAAACCAATGAGTCCAAGGGCAAAAATCTTTCTTTTCTCGAGTTTGTCCAACAAAAAAGGAACGCCATACCTCTTGCGGACATGCACACGGCAGCCTGTCTCTTTTAAAACCGGACGAAGCCTGAAAAAATCCTTGAGGACAATATACAGCTCCGCATTTGTCTCGTCCACAATACGGATATCCCAAATCGTCATCCGTTGTTCCATCAAAGCATTGACTAGCTTCTCGAACCGTCCTCCTCTGACTTCAATCAGGACATAACCGCGCATCGATAAGAGAAAAGATGATTTCACTGTCAGACACCTCTTTACGGGATAAATTTGACGTCTTCTATAACCCCTTCGATAAAAACTTCCTCTGAAAAAATAGCCCGTATGACGAGCTGCTTGCCGCGAACCTCCAAGCTTCCTTTATTTAAGGCCAGCTTCATCAGCTCGTTTGAGAAATGTAGAACGCCCCGGTGGTTTTCTATGTAAAGCTGCATATTCCCAATAAGCGTCATACGGGGAAGATCCAGAATAACATCCTGGGGAAGGTCCAGCAGCTTGGCGGTGAATTGATTGAATTTACGAGTTAGACTGCGCATACGATTCCCCCTCAGTGTTGTTACTTTGTGAAATGTCTTTAACGTACCCATTAAATGCAGCAGAGGCTATTTACACCATATGCTGGAAAGCCACCAATTATGAAGACGCATCAATGCAAGTTATGCAAAACGCACAAAATAACCCCACAAAGTGGAGCCTTTAGCTTCGAAGTGCATTCAGATACTTTGCGGGGAGCCCTCGAAATAAAGAAGCACCGGACCAACAATTGTTGGTCTGGTGCTTCTAAGATCAGGTTTTATTTTCGAAAAGGCTTCTTGGCTCTTGGCGGCCCGAGAATCTCAGCCCAAATGACCCCTTGTGCCAATAGGTTAGCCGATGGTCGCTTCAGCGTGTTTCCTGAATCAGTACGATGTGACGAATCTCTGTTAGAACGGATCTGTCTATTGCTCTCAAGTGGAGAGTCCTTCCAAACATCCACTGTTTCCAGCTCTGGAATGGTCCTCTGAGCCGTTTTTGACTGTTCCCTGGGTTTCGGTTCCGGTCGCTTCTTAGGCTGCTCAGAACGCGATATGACGTCCTTTGCCTGAGTAACTGTTTGTTTGACAGTCCGTCCCCAACCTGATCCTCCTCCCGCAAATGGAGGCATGCTCTGCTTCGGAGACGCTTGCTTACCAGGTTCATTTGAAGACTTCGATTTAAACATTTTTCCGATATTGCTCAAAATAATAAACAATATCACTAACATATACCAGTTGTTGAGTAATAATTGTAAAAGCTTCATGCGTGCACGCTCCTTTGTCGGTTCATGCAGGAAGCATTATTCCTGATCTTCATGTTTACCCGTATCATTCATTTTTCCCAAAGAAGAACGCATTTGCGTATCAGCGTCAATATTTTTCAAATTCATATACTCCATTACCCCGAGCTTACCACTCCGAAGAGCTTCAGCCATCGCGAGCGGCACTTGTGATTCGGATTCAACCACCTTGGCTTTCATCTCCACGACTTTGGCCTTCATTTCCTGCTCCTGCGCAACAGCCATAGCACGACGTTCTTCTGCTTTAGCCTGCGCAATACGCTTGTCAGCTTCCGCTTGTTCGGTTTGCAAGTGAGCGCCGATATTTTTACCTACATCCACGTCCGCGATATCAATGGACAAGATTTCGAATGCCGTACCTGCATCAAGTCCTTTGCCCAATACGGTTCTTGAGATCATATCCGGATTCTCAAGAACGTCTTTATGGGAATTAGATGAACCAACGGTCGTTACAATCCCTTCGCCGACACGAGCGATAATGGTTTCTTCCCCGGCTCCACCGACTAATCGATCGATATTAGCACGGACTGTTACTCTGGCAATTACCTTCACTTCAATACCGTCTTTTGCCACTGCAGATACGGTTGGAGTTTCGATGACACGCGGGTTAACACTCATTTGAACCGCTTGGAGCACGTCACGACCAGCCAAATCAATCGCAGCCGCGCGTTCGAACTCCAAATGAATATTGGCACGGTGCGCTGCAATTAAGGCATTGACAACCCGGTCTACGTTACCACCAGCAAGGAAATGACTCTCCAACTGATTTATCGTGAGCTCAATTCCTGCTTTAGTGGCTTTGATCAAGGGATTCACGATACGGCTTGGTATAACACGACGCAGACGCATCGCGACGAGTGTAATTATTCCGATGCGTACCCCCGACGCTAACGCCGAAATCCACAGCATAATCGGAACGAAGCTTAAAAATACGGACAACGCTATAATAATAATCGCTGCCAAAAGTAGTACGTAAACGATTGAATCCATAGTTTGAACCTCCTAAAAGTTTTTTGCGCCAGCAAAAAACTGGCATCGTAAGCATATACTTTGAGTTTTTTGTGCCATCCACTAACTGGCATCGTAAGCATGTACTTAGAGTTTTTTGCACCATCCATTAATGCAGTACGTCGTTGATTTCCCGCACAACAACCCGCGAGCCTTCCACGTGCACGATTACAACTTGTTTATTCAGAGCTATGAACTCCCCGGATGTCACAACATCGACACGCTCATCGCCGACATAAATAGTTCCCGACGGACGAAGAGGCGTGATGGATGTTCCTGTCTTGCCCAGTAAATCTGAACGCTCCCTAACGGGCGTGTAGCCTTTCTCCGTCGTTAGCTCATCCTTAAGAATAAAACGATTCCATACACCACGATGTTTAAAAATGCGGACGACAATAGCTACGACAATGATTGCGAGTACAAAGGCCACGGATAAATGGAGCGCCGCTTGCTTCGTATTGTAGGCTGCCATGACGACACTGCTGAACAAACAGGCAATGCCCAAAATACCAAGTATACCGAAGCTTGATACAAAAATCTCAATGACTAGCAGTACAACCCCGATGATAAAGAGAGCAATATCCTCCACCCCCGCGAACCCAACAATATAATGTCCGAAGAAATACAGACCGAACCCGAGCAGACCTAAAATTCCTGGCAATCCAAAACCAGGGACGAACAGCTCGATCGCAATTCCAGCAATACCGATAAACAACAGAAGTATCGATATGCTTGGCTGCGTCAAAAAGCGCGAGAACGATTCGGCTGCGGTAGGCTCCAAATGCACTACGGGATGCTCTGACGCCCCTATGAAACGAATCACTTCATCCATATCAGCCGCTATGCTTTCCGCATATCCTACTTTCACCGCTTCGTCTGCAGTCAATGAAACTAGCTGCCCCTTAGCCACCGTACGATTGATGGCCTTCAGTTCAACTCCCGCATTTTTGTCTACCATTGCTTCAGCAATTTGCGGATCACGCCCTCTTAACTCAGCTGCAGATCGCATTTGACTTGCCCAGTGAGCAATAACCTTAACATTTCCCACCTCAGCACCAGAGGAATCTACAACAGCCGCTGCCCCCATAGTACTTCCTGGCTCCATAACAATCTTGCTTGCATTCAACGCAATGTAGCTGCCTGCAGAAACGGCTCTCCCATGCACATAGGCAATGGTCGGCGCTTTACTGTTGCGTATCAGCTCTCCAATGTCTTCAGCCGAGTCCACTCTGCCACCCAACGTATCAATGTCGAGAACAATGTACATGGCCTTAGATTCTTCAGCTTCCTTCATAGCTCGCTCAAGAAACTTTTGCAGACCCGTCTCAATCGTTTGATGTACCGGAATGACAACGACCGGGGCAGACTTAGGAACGGATGACGAAGCAGAAGCCGGATTGCCGTCAACCGCAAAAGCGGTTCCCAATGGCATTAGCAAGAACAACGCCAATAGAAGCAGCAAGCTTGACCTTACCAGCCATGATCCAGGCTTAGCATTCAACATCAGCAATGACCCCCTTCAACCATTTTCCAAATCACATACATTCCTTACGTAAAGCATAGCCGATTCGATTCAAACTTGCAAAAATTTCCTCACCTAAGAGGCGAATCCTCTAAAAAAAAGACACCCCTGAAACAGGAGTGTCTTTCATCATACTATAATAATAGTTGTTGAACGGCTTGATTGACAACTTTGCCATCAGCCCGTCCTTTCACCTTAGGCATTAAAGCACCCATGACTTTTCCCATATCCGCTTTAGAAGAAGCACCCACTTCTTGGATGGTCTGCTGTACAATGGCTTTTACTTCTTCCTCAGATAACTGTTGCGGTAAGTACTCCATCAGAATTTCTATCTCTGCCTTAACGGTTTCGGCCAAATCATCGCGACCGGCCTTTTCAAATTCTTGGAGGGAATCTTTACGCTGTTTGATCTCACGACTCAGAACATCAAGTACTTCCTGGTCATCTAAGGTTTTACGCTGATCTATCTCAATATTCTTGATAGCTGCACGAACCATACGGATTACGGTTAGTTTGAACTTGGCCTGGCTCTTCATCGCAAGCTTCATATCTTCGTTTAATTTCTCGCTTAAGCTCATCGATTAAGCCCCCTAGAACTTTCTCTTACGAGCAGCCTCTGACTTCTTCTTACGTTTCACGCTTGGCTTCTCATAATGCTTGCGTTTTTTAACCTCCGCTAGTACGCCATCTTTTGCGATGGAGCGTTTAAAGCGGCGAAGTGCAGCATCTATAGTTTCATTTTTGCGAACTCGAGTTTCTGACACCAGTTTTCCCTCCCTCCGAACAGACCGTCCAAGACGAAAAAAGCGTTCATCAAATTTCATTATATGGTATACATAAACTAGGTGTCAACCTAAGGAAAAAGATTCTTTACTTAGCATTGAGAGGACCCAGTTTTTCACCCGCAAGCAAGTGATAATGAATGTGAAAAACGACTTGTCCTCCATCCTTGCCGCAGTTATTAATGAGCCGATAACCGCTATCCGCCACACCTTCCTGCTTAGCAATTTCTTGGGCGGCACGATGAATTTCGCCGATCAAACCCCAGTCGCCGGGCTCAACGTCGTTCATGGTAGCGATGTGTTTCTTGGGAATAATCAAGATATGTACGGGAGCTGCCGGCTGTATATCGTGAAACGCAACCACATGCTCATTTTCATACACCTTTTTGGAAGGAATGGTTCCCTCTACAATTTTACAAAAAATACATTCCATGACGGGTTGTCCTCCCAGCTACTTAAACTATGACCGTTTCATTTTTACCTATATACTATACCTAATTTTCGGCAAAAAAGAAACTCCGCATTCAAAGAAATTACGAAGTTTTTTGAATAAAATTTGGGATTCTCATCCGTAAGCCGTCTATAGGCACAATTAGACAGGGTTTGATTCCATTGGATTGGAATTTTCTCTCCTCTTTCTGCTGTATCTCACTACTTGAATCAAAATATAAACGAGCACCAATAGCTGAGGCACAAGCGTTTCCCATGTCGGGTATACGCCAAGCCAACCCCAAGATGGAATAAATCCAGGGACATGCGAAGATAATTTACCCGCCACCTGAAGGGAATGGATGCTTTCGCCAAGGAATTTAATGACCAGATAATAAATGAGCAAAGTCGCCACTTGGAAAAACGTCCGAATAGGAAGCCGTATGCTTCCTTTTACAATGATATATCCAAGAACAACTAAAATAACAATTGCAGAGGCAATTCCAATGATCAGTTGTCCTAATTGAATAGAAGGAGCCATTCCAATATAGAAAATGGTTGTTTCCGCGCCTTCTCTCAAAATAGACAAGCAAGCCACAATAAATAAGGACCAGAGGTTACCACTGGCTAGCGCTACGCCTACTTGTTTTTCTATATAACGGTTCCACGCATTAACCTGTGTTTTTTTATGCAGCCAGGCGCCTACAGTGAGCATCAGAAGAACGGAAACAAGCCCCGTAATGCCTTCCAGCATTTCACGCGTGCTGCCTGATGCTACATTGGCAATCATGTAATTCAAGAGGACCGCTAGGCCGCCGCTCATAACCAATCCAGCTGCCGCACCACACCAAATCCATTTTTGTTTGCTGGAATTCCCTGTCCTATGAAGAAAAGCCACCAGTGCTGCAAGCACCAATAAGGCCTCTACCCCTTCGCGCAGCAGAATAAGTCCCGCATCCCATGCTGAATAGCTTGTTTGCGCAGCGAAGGGCGTCAGCTCCAGCTGCATCGTTTGGATAATCGAACTAGCTTCCTGTGTCCGCGGCGGATTGGAAAGTAGTCGGCTCAATGCCTCCGTCATTTCATTTTCAACCTTAGTATACAGATCAGGGGCTTTGGTTCGAACCACACCCTCAACTGAAGGCCATAAAGTAATAAAGCTCTGCATATGTACAGCAGCTTCTGCAGCTTTGCTTGAGCCTATACTTGCCTCCGCCTTTTGTAAGATGTCTAAACCATCAGCGACAGTCTGCTTGCCTGATACGGGTGATTGCACCGTTAATGAGCCGTTCACGTAATCGTTAATGGTTTGAATCAAATCTTTAATGCCAGCGGTTGCGGCTTCAGATCTCGGCGGGTCGGCTTGCACCGAAACTCTGGCCATCGTAGTTTTTGTTTCAATCTGACCATAAATTTGATCGTTGTCTGCGCGTATCGCATTTTCCGCTTTTGACCATTGATTGGTAAATTGTTTGAATGTGTTCTGCGCTTTTGTCCAATCATTTTGACTGATTTCAGTCAAGCATTGCTGCAAAAAAGGTAATAGGATCTTAGCCGCTTTTTTGCCGTCGCCCTTATCTGCAGCCTTCTCCAAGTCGGATACGAAGCTACCCGTAGCTTTGGCCAGCTTTGACACCGCTGGGTACACGGCATCAGGCTTACTCGATGCATCCTTTATCGCTAGCTTCGCTTCGGCCATGGTTGATGTTACATTGTCATAAAGCGCCGACTTTGGAGACTGTATCTGCTTCCACTGAACTTCGAACAAGTCCAGCTCCTTGGCAGCCTCGCTCCAATGCTGATCTCCCGCTTCAACTAAAGCACCGCCAATAAGAGGCATCAGCTTCTCAATATCAGGGTCCACCTCCGCTGCCCATCCTTTTCCAGCAAACGGAACAAAAAGAAGGGCGGCGATCATCAACCAACCGACCCACTTCATTAAGTAGATTTTACTTTTCTTCATGATTCTCATTTCCTCTCAACCGGATTCCGTACGCGCTCACAATAAACCTTCCCCCACGTATCCGCCTTGACGAGTACCTGGAAAACAGGCGAACATAGCGCTGCCCATATGGAAAATGTATGCATTCAACGCATCGTTTTTGGCTAAACGCTGCTGGATTGGAATAAACTGCTTCCGCGGATCTCGGTTGTAGCAAATAAAGAAGAGTCCTGCATCCAGCTGACCTGTTTGTTTATCAATACCGCTTGAATAAGAATAAGAACGTCGTAAAATCTTTTCTTTGTCTTCTCCATGAGCTAGTCGGATATGCGAATTAGCGGGAATCACAGGTTTACCTTCTTCATTTTTGGCATCTAGCTGCATAGGATCGAATTCACTTTTCTGACCCAATGGTGCTCCGCTGCTGCGATAACGGCCAAAAGTAGCTTCCTGATCATTAAGTGTTGAACGGTCCCACACTTCTATCCGCATACGGATACGTCTCACCGCCATATAAGTGCCATTCTGCATCCAGGACGGACCATCGGAAGGCTGTACCCAGATCAAATCGTTCATCAGCTTGCTGTCCTGTACATCCGGATTTCCGGTGCCATCTTTAAACCCCAACAAATTCCGAGGTGTCTCGTTGACATTCGCTGCTGTAGCCGACCGTTGGAAGCCTTCTTGCGTCCATTTGAGTACAGCAGTGCCCCGAGCAATACGGGCTAAATTTCGAATTGCGTGAAACGCAACCTGCAAATCATCCGCACACACTTGAACACCTATGTCGCCCCCACACCATTCATCACGCAGACGCTCTCCAGAAAACTTAGGAAAATCCACAAATGCCTCCGGTCGCTTGGCCGCCAAGCCGAATCGTTCGTCGAACATTGCGGGTCCGACACCGAAGGTTATCGTTAGCTGATTCGGATTCAATCCAACAGCTTCACCTGTATCCTCAGGCGGAAGGCTCTGCTGATCATTATTGGGACCGACCATTTGCCCCTCTGTCATTTTCGCAGAGGCTTCGGTCCAAGCACGAAATAGCTTCGTAACATCAGCAGCCTGTTTGGTTGTTAAATCAAAAGCAGCAAAGCATAGAAAGTTTTGTGCGGGAGTCAAGATCCCAGCTTGATACTTATCATAGAAAGGAATGCTAATATCGCTCCTGTCTGTTGGAACTGATGCCGACTTAGCAATCTTTCCCGCTCCGGTGAGCAAACCTCCGACACCAACAGAACCGAGCAACAGCCCGATTCCTCCTGCACCCGCCATCTTGAGGACATCTCTCCGGCTTACCGTCGACTTTTGATCCGAATGAGGCTCTTGGTCTTGCTTAGTAGTGTCGTCCATCCTACTACGCCCCCAACAATTTGCCCATATTTGAAAGCGGCTCCGCCAAAGCGTCTATAGACTGGCTCAGCTTTTTGACTTGATCAGGCTTGAGCTCCGTGTACAATACGTAGCCGTTGTCTTTTTTGTAAGGCGCCAACAAGGCTGTCAGTTCTTTAAAACGGTCATCGATGGTTTTAACTAATGCTGCATCTTTTTTCTGAAGCTCCGGCTTTAAAATTTCAAAAATTTTGGCCGCTCCTTCCACATTCGCTGCGAAGTCGTACAAATCCGTATGAGAATAACGTTCTTCCTCGCCTGTTACTTTCGTTGCAGAAACCTCGTTCAGCAGTTCTACAGCACCGGTAACAAGCATATTGGCGTCAATCTCCACTGTTTCCACCTTGGCTCTAAGCAGCTTGCTATTTTTGAGCAGTTCATCCGCAACCGCTTCTTGGCCCTTGGTCGTTTTGTCCTGCCACAGTGCTTTCTCCAAACGGTGGAATCCTTTCCAGTCTTTTGGATCAACATCATCTTCACGTGCATCAATATCCGGGTCAAGATCACCCAGTGCTTCAGCAATCGGCTCAATTCTCTCGTAATACATGCGTGCAGGTGCATACAGCGCCTGACTCTTGGCAAGATCTCCCGCTTTCACCGCAGCTACAAAATCACCGGTTTGTTTAACAAATAAGTCACATTGTTCGATTACAAATTTGCGATACTGATCAAGGGCAGGCTTCAAAGCAGCATTATCTGCCGCAGCAGCTTTATTGGAAGCATCCTTAGTAACAGGCGCGGGAGAAGGCTGTACGCTCGCTTTATTGGCACCGCATCCGGTAAATACTAATGTAGATGAAATCACGATTGCTGAGACGACATTACGGGTAATCATTATAGAAAGACATCTCCTTATATTAAAATAGCTTCTAAAAGACACTGATAATCATTCTCAAATAAACTATCACAGTTTATGCGCATTTTCAATTGTTTTTTTAGTGTACATAAAGACTCTAGTCTGCTGCGCAAAATATTAGTTCACACCGTTCATTTATAGCCGATATCACTTATAGACTCGAAGTCTAATATTAGGTATAATGGAGCCGAAAAGACTTGTGAGGTGGGTCGGAATGAATGGGTTGATGCGATCGGCAACGAGAAAAAAACGGGAATATATGATTGAGGTTGCCCTTCGCTTGTTTATAGAGCGTGGTTACGAACAAGTTTCCGTTGACGACATCATCGCCGCTACGAACACGTCAAAAGGAACCTTTTATCATTATTTCAAAGGAAAGGATGAAATTTTACGGGAGATATTCCGCAAGCAAATCCAAACGATCAGCGAGTGGGCCGTAAAAACTCCATCCCAAGTCCAATCCTTAGAAGGACATATCAACAGACTCTTTTTAGACTTAGCGTCCAATATCCAGGCTTATCCCCGTCTGGTACGCAGTTTAATTGCCCTATCTCTACAAAACGAGTCCGTCAAAAAAATTGAAGATGAACAATTTCAGTTACTGTTCGATCGGCTGCTTCACTGGCTCCCGGAGCCGAATAAAGTTAGGCTGCTGATTACCGCATACAGAGGTACATTGTGGATGTGGTGCTCTCAAGAGGAAGTGGACTTACCTGGTTTAATGCGCAGCAACCTGGCATGGGTTTGGTCAGGTCTACGTTTGGAACAACAAGAATCATCCATCTCGGTAGAAACGAGGCAAGTCGGACTCAATGCGAGTTGGCTTGCGCATAGCGCTAAGGAGGAAAAAAAGATGAGAATCGCAATTATTGGAGGCGGATTGTCCGGTTTGACGGCGGCCGCTTATTTGTCGGAGCAGCAGGGTGTGGAGGGCGTACTTTTTGAAAGAAGCCCGCAATTGGGCGGTCGCGCTTTTACTTACGAGAAAGCAGGCTTTACGCTTAACTACGGCGCTCATGCCATCTACGGGATTGATCGTCACGAAATATCGACCATGGAACGTGAGCTAGGTCTTTCCTTCAGCTCCAAACAGGTGGACAAACGTAAAGTTATGTACGCCAAACACGATCAGCTGACACCAGCTCCACTTGACTTCGTCAACCTGATGCGGACCGAATTGTTAAACACTATGCAAAAAGTACGTTTCGTTGGAGAAATCACAGCTATTATTGCACACATCCATAACGTAAAAAACTATGAGACGCTTGGTGACTATCTCGCTCATTCCGATGCGGACGAGGACGTTAAGGAGCTTTGGGAGCACCTGGTCTGCTCCAATTTCTTTATTACTCCAGAGGAAGCACGCAAGGTACCGGGTCCTGTTATCAGCGAATATTATCATAATTTGTTCCTATCCAGCCGTCCGGTTAACTACGTATTGGGAAGCTGGGCAGTTATTACAAATCAACTGCGTCAAAAAATTGAAATTTCCAGCCGTTGGGAGCTAGCGCTCCAAGAAGGCGTTGAATCTATCCAATACGCGGACCGTAAGTACCAACTAAAAACAAAAAATCGCGAGGAAAGCTTTGACCGCGTCATTTTTGCAATGCCGGTTCAGCAAACTTGCAAGCTGCTCAGAGGCACGCCATGGGAACCGTTCCTAGCTCCTTATGAAAATAATACAGCTACCGAGGTTATGGTTTACGATATCGGGCTTAATCGTGTCGTGGCACGTCCGTTCTCCTATATCAGCGATATGGACAATAAGATGTTTATCAGCGACGTTTCGGCAACAGATCATACGCTGGTGCCTGAAGGCGGTCAGCTGCTGCAAGGTATTGCGTACCTGAGCGATAGCTTCGCGGACGAGCAAGAGCGCAAACAATATTTGGATAAGAAAACGAAGCAAATGGAAGACTTGTTCGATCACTACTATCCAGGCTGGCGGGATGAAACCGCTGTGAAGCGCGTTTCCAAGAAAGCTATGGTATCGAGTGTGAAGAATATCGTCACGAACGAGCTGCTGCCTACACGTTTGGAACATGTGCCGTTTTATTTCTGCGGAGATGGTTGTGTCGGTAAAGGTGAGTTGGCGGAAAGAGCATTTTCAAGTGCCCGCCTAGTTGCGAAAGCGATTATCGAGGATGTTAAAGTACCGGCTAGAGTATAGAGGATACGAAATGAACTATAAATGAAATGGCGGATTGAATTATAAGACCCGCGGTTAAAGCAAGCTTGGAAAGCCAACCCGATTCTTCTTGAGAATCGGGTTTTTGCTGTTCCTGAAGCTGCCCCTGTTCCGAGGCAGCCGAGTTAAAGGCGGTCTTTCCATTTGCAGATTTGATCGTAACAGTTCTCGTGGTTCCATCCCACTTCAGCTCTCCTCCGAAAGCCTCACCGATGAACCGTGCAGGAGCCATCGTATGCCCATTGATTAACTGAGCAGCTGCTTCCAACTGGATAGGCTGTCCATTTTTCAATGCCTGACGATCACCGATTTTCAAGGATACGGTCGTGTTCCCTTTGCGCCCGGTCGCCGTTTGCGTGCGTTCATCCCATGAAACGGTTGCGCCCATCGCTTCGAAGATTGCTCGTAATGGCGTCAAAGTATTCCCGTCCCTAATAACAGGCGGCTGTTCATAGACCTGCGGCTTGCCATCCAGAACAACGGAAACCTGGGAAGACATTGCAAATGATTTGGAAATTACTTTAGTCCCATTTCTGTTGTAGACCGTTAACTGGATAATGGAACCTTCGGGTACCTGACCTGCATTCAGCTCGATACCGAATGGAGGACTCGTCTGGGATTCAACGATGGCTCCGTTGATCGAATAATCGATTTTACCTATATAAATATCCGGAATTTTTACCCAAGGCGTTATCTTCGTTTTGACCGTGAATGTATTGTCCTTATTATCCAGCTTCACATGGCCAGTCCCGTCAGAAGGCTTCGCTCCCTGCTCTACCTTGATAAATAAAAAGGGGAAGCAATCATTCGGCTGTAAAGGTTCTTCATTTGTTCGTTAGCGCCGAGCAAATAATTGTTTTGCGATTCCCGATTTTTCAAATCCACATTGAAGTACGTAATCGACTTCAACCGAGGATATTTGAGCGGCATAATTTCATATAATCGGTGAAGATTCAAAAGTCCATAATCCGTAAACGCTTCCTGTGGGATGTGAGCATAATGAGAAACGGCTGTTTCACTGATCATTAAAGGCTTACGATTTGAATACGTTTTGTACAAGTAATCCAGCCGTTCGATAGGGCTCGTTGCCTGCATGTTAGCCTGCTTAGGATCACCATTCTCATACGGCTCGGTATACATGCTGACACCGACCCAATCGACATAATCATCGCCAGGATAATAGGCATCCATAGAGTAAGCCGGCACATCTCCCGGACTCCATACCATAGCCACATTTGGTGCTTCCTCTGCCATGACATCATGGACAAGCTTGAACTTTTCTATATATTTTTGCGGATCGCCATGCCATACGACCCAATTCCCGTTCATCTCACTCGCATAGCGCAAAAAGATAGGAATTCCTGAAGCTTTGGCAGCACGTGCCCATTGCCGGAGCGACGAATCATCTTGTACGGAGTCCAGTCCCTTGGAAGGCTCCCATGCAATTTGCAATGCCGCCCCCGCTTCCTTCGCTCTAACCGCGTACTGCTGGGGAAAAGGATTTCCTACCTGGGAATATGCTAAATACAGTGCATGATTTTTCCCATAAAGAGCTTTCGATTTGGTGAAATTGTTTTGCATCGCAGGATCTTGTTCGGAATACATTCCGATATACATTCCATACTCTGGCTCGAATTTGGCCAGCTTTCCGTTAGCCGGTGCTCCTTGCTTTTTCAATGTCTCCATATCCTGAGTGGACATGTAGACATCTAGAATCGTTCGGATTTGCTCGGCGCGTTGAAGGTCAACAGCTCCCCAATCTTTGCCGTAAAGCAGCCAATATTTATTCTCTAGCTCGTAGTAGTGGATAGCGTTGTCGTAATCTTGGATGTCATCAAAATATTCATCCAGCTTTCCACTGAACAGTGCGGCGCTCTGCCAATCTTCGATAGAGGCATAATAATCAACTAGAAACTCCCAATGCGGCACAGCTTCTCCCGGATTGCCCCGGTTAACTGCCGCTTCAGCTGCCTTCCACCGATCCCAAATTGGATCGGCATGCGCAGGGGAAGCTCCGAGCCACAAACCACAAGCTACCGTTAGTGCAAGCAAGCTTTTGATGCATCGGGATATGATGTTAGGTACAGCAGCCATGTCTCTTTCCCCTCTCTCGCTGCCTGTAAACCGGCTGCGGGTTGTTCAAACTAAATTTCTCATGTAGGTAACTACGTAATGACCGCCTATAAGGTTTCTAAATAAACGCTGCTTCCTTTGCCTCCTGCTTCAGCAGGCTGAACAACCAACCGGCGAGGAAGTCGTGCCCTAAGCTCAGGCACGTGGCTAATTACACCTACCGTAAGCTTATCGAAATGAAGCTTCTCCAAGGCTACAATTACTGTTTCCAACAAATCTTGATCGAGCGTACCGAATCCTTCGTCGAGGAAAAAGAATTCCAGAGGGTATTGCCCTTTCAATTGAATTTGAGCGGATAATGCCAAAGCCAGTGACAAGGAAGTTAAGAAAGTTTCACCGCCAGATAAAGTGGAAACCGGTCTCTTGACACCTCCATTGGAATCGTCTCGAATGATGAAGCCTCCGGAGGAATCGACTTCGATTGCATATTTTTGACGGGTCAACTGTCCAAGACGTTCGGATGCCACACGGCTAACCTGCATCAGCTGCTCTTCGGCTAAAAATTCGACAAAGGCATTCCCCCGCAATACCGACTGAAGCTTGCTCAGTAGGGTGAGTTCACTTTGCTTGACTAGTCGCCGGGACTCCAGTTCGCTCCATCTATCATGCTTGGCCTGAAGCGATTCCCAATCCCGTTCCGCCTTCGCCTTCGCCTGAAGCGCAGCTTCGTCCTGACGCTTACACTCGGAGAGCTCCGCCTCTAATACTGCCCACTGCTCCTCGGTAATGCTTCTTCCGCCCAACTGTTCAGCTAACTGACCTTCCTGTGTCTTAAGCTGATGTTCCAGCTTGCCATAGTCTTCGACCTCGGCAGTCCATGTGCGTTTGACATCGTCAGCAACGAGTGCAGACATGACTTCTTCAGGTGAGTCAAAGCTGTGAACAGCGGACTGGTGCTTCCACTCTTCCTCTGCCTGTTCCGACTGCTCGACCGCGGTTTGTGCCGCCTTCTGAGCAGCTGCATACGCTTGTGCGGCTTGCTGTCCAGCCGATTGAGCCGTCTCATAATCAAGCTTCGTTTGCTCATTGACTTGTCGTAGTCCATTCAGTTGCTTGGATGAAGCAGTAATCTGAACTTGAACATCTTCATTACCTGCCCATTCCTTAAGTCTTGCAGCTTTCTCTTCAACCAGCAGATGGCTGTTTTTCCGTTCAGTCTTCAGCTGGACACCTTGACGGTCCAGCTCGTTCAACCGCTGCTGAAGCTCACTGATCAACAACAGCTTTTCATCAATAAAGCTCACGCTTTTATCCAACCGCTGGCGAATATCTTCTGCTTGCTGCTGACTCTGCCGCTGCTTCTCTGCAGCGGTCTCGACAAGCTTATAATCGATATCGGTAAATTTCCGTGTCCATGCTTCTGTGAGCTCGTCGACAGTATGCTGGACCTTCTCTGTTTTTTGACGGACTCCGGCTAGAATCGTATGTAATGTATGCTGTTTGGATTGCAGCTCTCCTCCCAAACGATCTATACTGCCTCTTAGCTGCAGAAGCTCCTGTAATCTCTTTTGCAGCTGCTGATATTGTTTATTTCCTTGAAGCAAACCGCTTTCCGCCACACGATAAAGGGATTGCAGCTGCTGCTCTGCTGATGAGAGGTCACTAGACTCAAGGTTATAGACGGTCTCTTGCTGCTCGGATGCCTGTTCCCAAAACCAAGCCTCAATTGCCGCGGCGGCTTCCGCCAATGCCGCATTCGCTTGCAGCTGCGGCAGTACCGGCTTCCACTGCTGAACTACCCCATTCAAGCTCAATCTCAGCTGACTGGCTGCGAGCTGCTGCTGCCTTGCTTGAAGCTGCAGCTGCTCCAAGCGGGTAAGCGCAGCAGCGTTTTCTGAGCCAGCTGCCGCTTCGAGCTCGTGAAGCGAATACAGCTCTGGATGATGCGTTGACCCACACACAGGGCAGGGATCGCCGGATTCGAGTTTAACGGCTAAAGCTGCTGCCATCGCCCTCAACTCGGCTTCACGACCTTGAGCCTTGTATTCTGCAAGCAGCGTAGGGACAGCTTCAATGATGCCAGTCAGCCTTTGCTCCTGACCGCTTGTCGCCGCATAAGTCTCAGATACATCCTGCAGCCAAGCGGCCAAGCCTTGCCCCCACTGGCTTTCTTTGTCATGCAAGGAAGCTTGCTCCTGCTGCATGGCTACCAGTTCCGCCTCATGACGATCACGTTCGACACGCTGCTCTTCAAGCTGACGCCTCCACTGTTCGATCGTCCGCTTCTCCTGCAGCGCCTCTTGCAGCCGCTCCCGTATCTCGCTCGGAACCTCTATCTGCTTAAGCTCCGCCTTCAAGTCGGCTTGTCGCTTCATGGCCTTTTCGCGCAGCTCCTGCTCACGCAAAAGATGCTCCTGCGCTTCGGCAAGCGAGGCTGCCGACTGAGCTTCCTGCGCAGCCAGCTTCGCAAGCACCTCCCGCTGCTGCGCTAGCTCCGCGGCAAGCGCGAGCGCCTGCTGCAGCTTGTCGAGGCGCAGCAGCAGCGGCGCCTCCTGCGCCGCGAGCGCGTCACGCGCGGCGGTATGCGCCGCTTGCACTTGCGCCAGCGCAGCTTGCGCGCTCCGCAGCGCCGCCTCGGCGCCTGCGGCTGCGTCGCGCTCACGCGTGAGCCGCGCCAGCGCCTGCTCGCGCTGCCGCGCGTACGGCTGCGCGAGCTCCGCCTGCGCAGCGCGGGCGAGCTTCGCCTGCAGCGCGAGCACATGCGGCGCGCGGGCCGCATGCTGCGCGTGCTGCTGCCGCGCGGCCGCGAGTGCCTGCTGCAGCTCACGCACGCGGCTCTGCTCCGCGGAGCGCGCCTCGCAGGCGGCAAGCTGCTCGCGCAGCTGTTGAGCAGCCTGCGAAGCCGCTTCAAGCGCAGCCGCCGCGGCATCGAGCGCCGGCTGCGAAGCGTCACCGAGCCCCTGCTGCTCGGCGCTGAGCTCCTTGATCGCCACGTCCGTTTCCTTGAAACGGACTGCGGTTTTGGCACTCAGCTGGTCTCCATAAGGCTCCAAATGGAACAGCCGCTGCAGCATCTGCCTCCTGTCGCTGCCCTTCAAAGCGAGAAACTCAGCGAATTTGCCCTGCGGAAGCACAACCGCTCTCGTGAAGTCCTGCATCGACAAGCCCAAAATGTCCTGAACCTGCAGATTCACTTCCCCCGCTTTATCCGCCAGCACAACGGTCTCACCATCTTTATAATGAATGAGCCTGCTGACTGTATTATTGACCGACACCTCACCGCCCCTTTTGAATTGGCGGTCTACCCTATAGCGCTGTGCGCCGGAGGCATGGCCCAGTTCAAAGGTAAACGATACGGTTAATGTCTGCTCGGCGTGATTCATAATACCCTGAGTCCCGTTAGCCGCCCTTTCGACTTTACCGAATAACGCTAAAGTCATTGCATCCAGAATCGTCGATTTGCCACTTCCCGTTGGCCCGAAGATCCCGAATACGCCAGCATCGCACAACCCTGTGAAATCGATCTCCTGCAGCTCCCGGTAGCTTTGCAATCCAGCCATTTGCAAATAAATCGGCCTCATGCCTTGATTCCCCCTTTCTCCACTTTCCTTAACCCTGAGGAGCTTCCAGCAGCTCCATAAACAGCCTCACCAATTCCCCTTCCGGCTCGGCTCCGCCCGTCTGTCTCGCATAATAACGGCGGAACAGTTCATCCATAGGCATACTCCGCATTGATACGGCTGAAGCGGCTGCCGCTTCCATCTCCGGATAAATCGGACGGATATTAACAATCCCTTCACGGGCTTTACGCAGCGTTTGAATTTGCTCTATTGACATTGCTTCTGTCATATGAATTTCCAAATCGATCCAGGCCCTATCGTCTTTTCCTTCTTCAAGCCATGTATGCACCTGAGTTATCCCATCCTCAGCTCTCCAACGTGTTAACGGACGACCGCTTGTTAAGAACAGCTCTTCCAGCTTCGGCTCTCCGCCTGGCTGTACATCCAGAACCGTCACGGATTTGGCTTGTCCCGCTTCCGAAAAGCTGTAGGCCAGAGGCGATCCGCTATAACGCATCAAGGAAGAAGCCTTAATGGTTTGCGGCCGATGCAGATGACCTAAAGCAACATATTGAGCTCCTACTGCTAATGCCGTCGTATCGACAGTATAGGCGCCACCGACCTGAATCGGCCGCTCCGATTCGCTCTCCGCTCCGCCGAGCACATAAATATGACTCATTAGCAAATTAACTGTATCGTGACGATAATGCTTGGCCTGCTGTGCTGCAATGTATTTGACTCGATCCGAGTAAGCCGCCCGCAGCAGCTCTTCCTCTACATTATCTGATAACAATTCCTTAAGCCTTGATTCCGAAGGATAAGGTAGAGAGAACAAGCAGGCCCGTTCCCCAGTCCGCTTAATATCTATAAGCTCATGCCGGTCTTCAGGCAATCCCGCCAAGAGAACGCCCAGCTTTTGCGCCAGCGGTGCAGCCGCAGCCAATCGGTCCGGGTGATCGTGGTTGCCGGCAATGACGGCTACTGGTCTTTTCCCATTGTCTGCCAATCGCGCCAGCGAGTCATAGAACAATTGCTCTGCTGCTGCTGGAGGATTCACTGAATCATAGACATCCCCTGCAATTAGCACCAGGTCAATGCATTGATCTTCAACGAGACGATGCAGTTCCTCCACAAACGCTTCCTGCTCTTCCAACCGGCTTCTGCCCTCCAACTGGCGGCCAAAATGCCAATCTGCGGTATGCAATATCCGCATCGAACATCCATCCTTTCAGGCTCATTGGTGCTAAGTAGAGTACAGATGCTATCGACATCCTACCGATTTATCAGCAGTGAAGCTCTACAGCTCCAAAATATGAGCCCCATCAAATAAAAAGATATATTTACCCGTCACCGGACGTCTCCAAATTTTCGAAATAGCTTGAGCATACAAATCCAGCTGAAGCTGATAACGCTCCCGCACCGCTTGCAGCGATTTTTCGCCCTGCCCCTTCAAATGGTCTGTCTTATAATCAAGCAGCACTAAACCGTCCTGCTCTTCAAACACACAGTCAATAACCCCTTGCAGCAAAATCGTTTCTTCGGAGGAGGCTTCATCCGTACCGCTGTACACTTCCCTTGCCGGAAGCCCGTAGCTGAAAGGCACTTCCCTGTGTACCGCCTTCGATTGCAAGAGTCGTTTTCCGAGATCGCTATGGAAGAAGGATACGATAACCTCAGCATCGATGACCTCTTTTTGAGCATCGGTTAGCAGCTCTTTACGAACCATTTCAGCCAGGGTTTCCTTGACATCCTCGGCAGTAGGCGAAAAATGAATCGGCATATGCTGCATCACCGAGTGAAATACAGTTCCTCGCTCAGCCGCATTCAGCTTTGATTGCTCCATAAAACGAGGCCGCCTTACAATGGCAGGCCGATAATCCTTCTTCTGGCCTTGATCCATAATAAAGTCGGATTCTCCGGCAGGCGTCTCCTCAGAAAGAAGCTCCAGCAGCTTATGATGCTCGGACAACCTTTTTAATTCCGTTACGGATGTTTTGGAAAGAAGCGAGGATGCCTTCTCAAAATCATAAGACCAGGAAAGTCTATCTTGTATTTGCGATGCAAGCAGATTCTCCGAATCACCATCTCCTGCTACAGGCTCCAGCCTGAACACAGCTTGCTTCCGTTCCTCGGACACTTCATAGACGACGGCCGCTTCTTGTATTGCAGAGAACAGCTCATGGCGCAGCCAATGAACCTGCCATTTGGACGGCTCGTCTACCATAAAATAAGGCATACGGTAAGAGATCCCTGCATAATCCCTCAATTCCTTCCCGTCAGGATGCCGCATCAGTGCAGGACCGATCCAATCCAAATAGCATTTGGCACGGGCAATTGTGTCATCAGGCAATAACGGCTGCTCATGCTCCAACGCCCTTCCCCAGCTTTGGAGCAGCTTGTCCGTCCCTTTTACCGTAGCTAACAAGTACAGCTTTTCTCTGGCACGGGTCAGCGCCACATAGAGTACTCGCATTTCCTCTGCGAGCATCTCCATGCGCATTTTTCTGCGAATGGCAAGCCAAGGTAAAGTAGGGTAACTGATTCTGGCTTCGTTGTCCATCCATTTCGGTCCGAAACCAAGATCCTTATGCACCATAAAAGCGTCCGTCAAATCCCGCTGATTAAACCGTTTCGCCATTCCGGCGACAAACACGACAGGGAACTCCAAGCCTTTACTCTTATGTATGGACATAATGCGAACAACATCTTCCTGCTCACCTAATGCTCTGGCGGTACCCAAATCGCCCCCGCTATCCCTCATCCGCTCAATAAACCGCAGAAAGCGAAACAATCCTCTAAATGATGTAGCTTCATACTGGCGCGCCCGGTCGTATAATGCACGTAAATTCGCCTGACGCTGCTGACCTCCAGGCAGACCTCCTACAAAATCATAGAAACCCGTCTCTCTGTAAATAGCCCAGATCAAATCGGATAGAGACCCTTCTTTTGCCGCTTCTCTCCATGCACGCAGCCTTTTCAAAAACCGCTGTACTTTATTCTTGGCGTCGGATTCATCATCAACAGCTGATGAAGGTATTTCAATTCCCTTACCCATTTCATCCGAATAAGCTGCTGCAACTTCCTTCCAGGCAGCATTTCCCTGCCTATCCTCCGTCAACTGCTGCTCCGGTATACCTGTTTCCTCAGCTTCCTCCGACTCATATTCAGTCTCTTTGTCACTGTCCTTAGAGTAAGCACGGACCGCATCATAAAATGAGGCGTATTTTCCAGTAATCCGAATCTGGGCCAGCTGTTCTGTGGAAAGCTGTACGATAGGCGAACGCAATACGGACGCGAGCGGGATATCTTGATATGGGTTATCTATCAGCTTGAGCAGAGACAACAGGATTTCCACCTCGGTAGCCGAGAAATACCCCGAATTCAGCTCGGCATAAGCTGGAATACCCTGCTGACGGAGCTCCTCAATAAGTACGGGAGACCACTGCTGGGTTGCTCTTAGCAAAATCACCATATCCCGATAGGTAATATTGCGTTTGCCGCTCGTTGATTTATCATACACTTGAAAAGCTTGTTCCCCGTTCGAGCCGAGCAGCTTATGGATTTGAGCTGCAATAGCCCTCGCCTCCAGCTGAACCGTCTCCAGTTCTTTGCCTTCAAGGGCCGGATCAGCCGCTTCGACGTTTCCTGCGCTCTCCTCCGTGTTAGCTCCATCTTGATGTGCTATTTCTAGATCTTCAGCCCCATTGCCGCTTTCTACATCCGACCGATCTATCAAAATCAGCTCCGCAGCTTCTGAGCCATTGATCGCTGTATTCCATTCCGGATAATAGGAAGCCCCGTATTTGAGCTCTGCCTTTTCATCGTAGGCGATTTCTCCTACCGTCTCGCCCATCAGCTGCTTGAATATATAGTTAACTCCGTGAACGACAGACAACCGGCTGCGGAAGTTTTGAGCCAGATCAATCCGCTGTCCCGGTTCCGTGCCTTTGTTTTGGTAGCTCTTATATTTTTCTAAAAATAGTCCTGGCTCCGCCAGACGAAACCGATAGATGCTTTGCTTCACATCGCCAACCATAAATCGGTTGCCCGGTGCTGTCCGCGATATTAAAGCAACGATCGATTCCTGCACCCGGTTCGTATCCTGATATTCATCCAAGAGCACTTCAACGTAATGCTCTTGATAGCTAAGTGCAGCCTGTGATGGAGCTAGCTGCCCATTCTCACTGTCGTCCTCTGACAAAATTTGAAGGCAATAATGCTCCAAATCACCGAAATCAACAAGCCCTTTGGCCTTTTTGGCCTTTTGATACCGCCGACCGAACTCTATGACGAGCTCAATTAGAGTTTTCATCAAAGGAGCCATGACACGCAGTTCTTCATCATACTGCTCTGGCGTACGGCCAAACAGCTCCTCTCCTATTCCAGACAGCTGATCCTTGGCCCGGTTTCTGAGATCCTTTACTTGCTCCTGAAGCTCTTTATCATATTGATCTCCCTTGCAAGGTTTAAGCTTTCCGAAAGCCGTACCTTGGAAGGAGTCATATAAATGCTCCCACGAATAAGCAGCTACCTCCTGCAAGTAAGTAACGGCTTCAAGATCCTCTTTCAGATTGTACAAATAAGGAGAAGGACCGCCAGGCTGCTCAGCCACATGGACGGCTTCTCTCAGCACGGAAGCGACTCCTTCAAGTTCCAACCGTACCGAAGCAAGCAGACTTGGCAGCCAAGGATTAGGCGTTCCTTCGGCTCTTTCGAACATACCAGCCATTTCTTTAAGCCATTGTGATGGCTTGGGATGACTCCGAGATTCATCGTACAGACGCTGTACAAGCCGATACAACGAATCATCGCTCTTATCTCCGCTGAACCATTCTGCCAGCCTCCAAAAATCGCCTTCCTCCGTAGCAGCCTCGTATTGCTCCTCAAACAGCTCTTCGATTAGATCCTGTCTCATCAATTCGCTTTCCGTTTCATTGGCGATGCGAAACCCGGGATCGAGTGCGATTTTCTGATAATGGGTTTGAATCACTTCCAAGCAGAAAGAATGAAGCGTTGTGATGGAGGCTCTCCCGATCAGAGCCAGCTGTTTGCGTACATGATCCGACTCCGGATGGCGTTCCAATGTTTTTTCAAGCGCTTCGCTGATTCTATGCCTCATTTCCGCAGCAGCCGCATTCGTGAACGTAGCTACGAGCAACCTATCCACATCGACAGGATCCTGCTCATCGGAGATCCGACGAATAATTCGCTCTACCAAGACAGCCGTTTTACCGGATCCGGCTGCAGCAGCGACGAGCATATCATGACCATGGATCGAGATCGCGTCCCACTGATCATCCGTCCATGTTGCTCCTTCCGGTTTAGGTATCTTGTTGATCATTCGTCTTACCTCCTGTTGGATTGTTCAGCTCATCAGTTTGCAGCAAATCTACGTCAGATGTACTCTCATCGATGAACTCTATGGATAAAGCATCCTGCTTCTTACTAGCTCTTGCCGAGCGGAAAGGGACCACCTGCGGCGAAGATTCAGGAGCTTCCGTCCGTTCCTTCATCATGTCCAAGGCGCGGTCTTTGCCCAACGGCGTAAGCAGCCGATGTCCGTTCGCCTCAAACTGCGTATCGAACTGGCAGACCGGTTTAAATGAACAGAATGTACAGGCTACCTCGGCTCCCATCCGGTAAGGCTGAATCCCGACGTCGCCTCCTGTCATGGAAGACCCGATTTCCTTGATCGTCTTACGAACGTAATTGCGCATAACCGTCCACTGGGCATCGTCTGCAACCGAAGATGATTTGTAGAAGCTTCCGTCATTCTTGAGCGCAACCGGAATCAGCTGCGAATGTCCGCTCGAAGTGGCCAAGGCGTCGTCCATCAGTCGAGCGGTTTCTGCATCTGCACGAATAAGACCTCTCATTTTGAACTTCTTGCGTATCTCTTCCTCCGCTTTTTCTACCGAAATCCGGTTTTGTGTCTGAAGGAGTGGATTATGCACGTGGAAATACAGCACTCCTGCCGGCTTGGCATCTGTACCTAGCCATGCTTTGGCATGTGTCATAATTACGTCGAGATAGGTGAGCATCTGAAGCGACAAGCCGTAATAAACCTCCGATAAATGGAGAGCCGTCGCACTTGATTTATAGTCAATAACACGCAGCAGCGTGCCTTGTTCTGTATCCGCCCGATCCACCCGGTCAATCCGGCCCCTTACGTCCATTCTGATGCCATTATCCAGCAAATAGGAAAGTGGAGGAATCTCCTGATCCGAGCCAAACCCAATTTCGAGACCTATCGGCTCGAATAGACCATACTTTGCATGCTGACCTAGCATCATAGCCGAACGACCGATAATTTGCTTCAGCTTACGGGCAATATAGTGATTTCGTTGGGAACTGAACAATATCTCGCTCTGTAACCGGGGCGCCAGCAAATCGACGACACTATCGGCTTTGACCATGCATTCATCCGCCGTTAGACTTCCCCAGTCACCGCCATCTTGAGCGACCTGCTCAGCAAACAAGCTGAGCGCCGCATGGAACAGCTGGCCTATATCCGGCGCTTGAAGTCTATATATTCGTCTTTCCTGCAGCCGTAAACCATGAGATGCAAACTGTGAGAATGGACAAGCGACAAACCGCTCCATTCTGGAAACGCTGGTAAGTACATGTTCACCGTACAATAGTCTGCTCGTGGTAAGACTAAGCGGTTTAGCTTCGTTCGTATATTGAAGCGATCTCAAGGTTAACCCTAAACGCGCACCCCAACCCGGCTGACGTACAAACCAATTGTAGACCGACCACCAGACCTCCGATATCGGCTCCCCTTTCATCCACTGTTTCAGCTGGACGACAAGGTAGGATAGGGCATTACCTGGACTCGCTACATAACCAAGTTGTTCGGTCAAACTCATCCCCATTATGGGCTCACTCATCAAGAGCCGTTCTTTCACTCCCGGGAACATTCGCTTCGTATGTCGGATGATTTCCGAAGGAAGCAGCATCTTGCCTTCCTCGTCAGCCAGAGGATAACTGAGCCACAAACATTGGGAAGGCGTACTAAATGAGCAATAAATAAGGAACTGCTCATCCAGCAGCTTTCTGCGGCTCCCTTCCGCCATTGGAAGTCCAAGTCCTGTCAGCTTCTCCCTCTCCGGTTCGCTCAGAACACTGTCCTCTTTCATCTTAGATGGAATGACACCCTCGTTCACGCCCAGCACAAAGACATGCTTGACGTTCCCTGTCCGGGTCCGGTCCATACTCCCGATCAGAACCTGATCCAGTGAAGGCGGGACTAAGCCGAGCTTAATACTTTCCATTCCCGTTTCCAGGAGACCAGCAAAAGTATCCGTCGATGCTTCCTCATCTCCAAGCAGCTCGACCAATTGATCGAACATATCGATAATCCGATCCCATACTTGAGCGTGCTCACGGGCTTTTTCAGGCTTGCCGTCGCGAATCGCTTTCGAACTCCAGCTTTCCAACCTTTGTGGAACTTGAAGCTCCACCAGCAGTTCATATAGCGCCTTGACTTGCTCTTGAACCGTCCGACTACGCTTCATTCGCTCTTGAAAAGTATACAGTGGCTCGACGACCCTACTGCGGCAAGCATTCATTTTATTTAAAAAAGCAGTCTCCGTTTCGCTTGCAGACGTATCCGGCTGCTCTAGACTCGAACGCATCGAATAGGTCCACGGCCTACCGTCAAACCATCTTGCCCCTTGGATCCCAAAAGCAAGCACATAGTTTTCCAGCTGATCCATAGCATGGCGGTCCAGCTTGGTCTCCATTTCGCTATAATCGATGGGTAGAAAAAAGTCTGTTTTAACACAGCGAAACACTGCATCGTACTTCCAATAATGTAGTATCACCTCTAGTGACGAGCGGATCAGCTCGACCAAAGGATGGTGCATAACCGTCCTTTTTTGATCAAAAAAATACGGAATACCGAAATCGGTGAATGTTGAAGACAGCAGGTCACCATATACCTCGGCGTTCCTCACGGTTACCGTTATATCCCGAAAACGAACCTGCTCCTCTCGGACAAGGTGCAAAATATGACGGGCAGCTCCTTCAACCTCCGCTCTCCGGTTCACTGCTGCGGTAAGCCGAACCCCTTCCAGCTCCCCCTTCTGTTGACTAGGGAAAGGCTTCTTAACCCTTTGTTCAAAGGATCTCTCCATATAAGCCAGCATTGGACTCTTATGAAAACGAATCGGCGGATTATCGTTCAACACAACCGTTTCCTTGATTGGAATCTGAAGATTGTCCATCCTCTCGAGCATTTGAAGCATAGTTCTGGCTGTCGGATGAAATAAATCAAGCTCATGAGGCTTCTCTCCCAGCCGGTATTCCCGGTCTAAGCAAAGTGTCATCGTCACATCACTGCAAACAGCGGCCAAGCTTTCAATAACTGCAAATTCCTGTGGGGTGAATCCGTGAAAGCCATCAATATAGCACTCTGCACCGCGGACATAATCCGATTGCGATAGCTGTGTCGCGAGTAGTGTCAGATAATCCTCTCCGTCCAAATAGGCACGGGACAGCTCGTGCTCGAATTCTCCGTATATCACCTGAAGATCGTTTAGCTTCTCTTTTATTGACAACGACTGTGACTGCACGGGCGAACTTTCCACAAATTGGGATAAACCTTCGGCCGTGACGCAGTAGCGTTTAAATTCTTTAAACAAATCATTTATTTTCTCGATGAAGCCCATTTGATCCGCTGTTGCGGAAAACAGCTTCAATCGATCTTTTTGTTTATGTATTATTTTATGTAAAAGCAGCTTCTTGCCCGTCTCATCTATAGGCAATCGCGCTGTTCCTCCCGCTTCCTGCATCACGCGCCATGCCAGCCTGCGAAAGCTTAACACTTGTGCACGAAGCGTACCCCCTAGCTCAGGAGTAGACACCAACGCATATTCTGCCTGAAACGTAGCTTGCTCCGGAAC
Source organism: Paenibacillus sp. RC67 (assembly GCF_030020805.1). Classification (GTDB taxonomy): domain Bacteria; phylum Bacillota; class Bacilli; order Paenibacillales; family NBRC-103111; genus Paenibacillus_S. Next base: position 2,495,618 of record NZ_CP125098.1, on the reverse strand, counting down.
AAGCAGGATAATCGGTCTTCCGCTCGGCGACTCTATCAGCTTATCTTTTATATTACGCAAACAATATTCGCTTTTTCCGCTGCCGGATCTCCCCAACACAAAACGGATCGCCATGCCGCTTCCTCCTCTATGAACAAAGACCTAACTGCTCTTTTGTAAAATAACTCCCTAACTCTATTATTCTACCAAAAAATAAGGATTAAAGGGAAAGGGATGTTTTGGATTAGTATAACATAATAGTTCTAACAAGAACATTTGTTCCGATAACTTCAAACTGCAGAAGATAGCCCAATACGAGTCAAAATGTTCTCTAAAAACTTCAATCGTAGCGTTTATTAAGATTCAACTAATACAAAAAACCGGACGCTCTGCAGCTCTCCGGCTCTCTATACTCAGTTCCAATGAAATTTAACGCAAATACTTATTCAATGGCTCGCTGCCTGCTTCCTGAATGCATTCCACGACCAACTTGGCCATTTCCACGCCGCCATATTGGCTAAAATGAGTGTTGTCCTGAACGCCTTCTGGCAAATTAGGCAAAGCTCCAGGATCAGCCCACATAAAGATGGCTTTGGTAGCTTCTTCACCCAGATTATCGAACAAACGTTTGCTTTTGGCTGCCAGATCCAGAAACGGTACACCTTCCTGTTCCGCAAGCTGCCGCATCGCTTCTATGTACTCTCCGTGAGTGTTTTTAATGCAGTGCTGCTCATCAAAGAACCGTCTGTGCATTGGGGCTACCAATACGGGATAGGCCCCCCGTTGACGGGCACCGTCGATGTATTCCTTCAAATATTGCTGATATGATGTGAACGGCTCGGTTCCTCCGTCGTTATCTTTCTCGTCGTTGTGCGCGAATTGAATGAACAAATAATCAGAAGCCTTCATTTTGTTCCAGATGTTGTTCAACCGATTCTCCTTAATAAAGCTCTTCGAGCTTCTTCCAGAGCGGGCATGGTTCAATATTGCTATATCAGGACCTAGAAACTTGCCTAGCATCTGTCCCCAACCAGCATAGGGATATTGACCGGACGGCTGATCCGTAACCGTAGAGTCACCAGCCAAAAATAGCGTAGGGAGATGCGGTGCACGTTCGATTTCGATAGCTCTTACACTTGGCGCTTCCCCCGAAAATGCTAGCTTCAGCTGACCATCTTCAACAAATACAGCAAAGGCAAGCCGAGCCGTCTGCCCTGCTTCCATACGAATGTTATCCAGCATAAGTCTGCCGAGTCCAGCCTTGACCGTGGTTACAGAGGCTGCTTCTGAATTACCTACAGTGACGGACACCTTGTAGGCTCCGTACGGCACATCCACTAACAACGTTGGCACCGGCTTGTCAAAGTAATCTCCCGGCCAGGAGTCACGCAGATCCTCATTTTTTGATGGCTTAACCGATCTGGCGTAACCATAGCCTCGTGAACAAGCATAAGCAGTGGATTCATCGATCAGAATCGAATTAGGGCTGGTCTCATCCTCAATGAGCGTAAATTGATAGTTAACCTTCATCTCCAAGTCCCTCCTGTAATAGCTTGTTTTTGCGTTAGACTGCTCTGTTCCTCTCATAGCATCATACCATGACAACCGCTTTCCGGATACGTTACGGACGCTAATGAATAGCTCTATGGGTTACAGTACAAACTATCTTCATTATTGACTGGTAATGTTATACAAGAATGAGCACATATCCCTCACGATACAGGAGATGAATGACATGGTCCGCTGGAAGAAAATGAAAAAATACTTCATAGCGGATTTGGAGGCCGACCCTAATCGTTTTTCCTTAGGCCATTGGGGAGACCAGAATCAGTCTGAGGAGGTTACTCCTCTGGGAAGCTCGGAGGCTAAAACAACAAGTATGCCGCAGCTGGACGATCTGGTGAAAGACTACGGACTTCTGTCAACCCAACTGAGCGTTAATATGGAGTGGTTTAAGCAGCATTTCTCTTATCCTCAGAACCACGGACTCATCGTGCGTCAGTTTCTGATTGGACACTCTACCTTACTTGGGGCTGCTATTTATTTAGAAGGCCAGGTAGATTGGGAGCATTTGAACCGGACAACACTCCTACCCTTGATGACTATGCACCTGCCAGAAGACACTTGGATGAACGCTGAAACCATCATGGGCGAAATCATAACGGAATGTCAGGTCTCTTCCACTGACTTGCTTCGAACGATTGTGAACGATATTTTGAAGGGCTCAGCCGCAATTTTCGTAGATGGAATGGACGAGGCCGTAATAGTACAAGTCCAGGGCTGGGAGAAAAAAGCCATTGATGCCCCGAGAACCGAGACAGTCGTACGTGGTTCCAACGAAGGCTTTACAGAGGATATTGAAACTAACGTCTCGATGATCCGAAGGCGGCTGCGCACACCGGACCTCATGGTCGAATGGGGCAGGGTGGGCACGATATCGCGAACCGAGATTGCCATGATCTATTTAAAATCGATCGCTAATGAAGAGATTGTCTCTGAAACCCGAAAGCGTATTGCCGCTATCCAGTATGATTACATCGGCGATAGCGGGATGATTGAACAATTCATTGAAGATCATCCCAATGCTATTTATCCCAATGTTCTAGGGACGGAGCGCCCCGATCGGGTAGCAGCCCATATTTCCGAAGGCTATGTGGGCATTATTGTTGACAACTCACCCTTTGCATTAATAGTCCCAGCGCACTTCCCTCTTTTCCTGCAGACAGCGGAGGATGCAAATCTAAGGTGGCCTTACAGCACCTTTCTGCGCATAATTCGTACTATCGGCTTCTTTATCTCGTTGTATTTACCGGCCATCTATGTCGGTGTCGCCAATTTCCATCAGGAAATGATTCCAACGCCATTAATTGTAGCCATTGCAGGAACACGGGAAACAGTCCCGATTCCTGTAGCGGCAGAAGCTTTTATGCTGGAATCGATGTTCGAGCTGATACGTGAAGCAGGAGTTCGGATACCGAGTGTCATCGGACCTACCATCGGTATCGTGGGGGCCCTGATTCTCGGGCAAGCTGCAGTTCAAGCCAATATCGTAAGTCCCATTGTCGTTATTATCACGGCAACAACCGCTCTGGCATCCTATACGATTCCTAACTACAACATGCAGTTTGCCGCACGTATTCTCCGCTTTGTTTATTTGCTTGCCGCATCCTTTCTCGGTTTGGTTGGAGTCGTACTTCTATCCATGATGCTGTTATCCTTCAGGGTAGGTAGCAGCTCGTTCGGCGTGCCAATTCTTGCACCTATTACGCCGCATCGTCAGAGCAATGACACCATGGTTAGAGGAGCATTGCGAAATCAAAGGCTCCGTCCTTTCTCTATCCGTCCCAAAATTATCAACAAAATACCAACGAATACAAATAATCCGCAAAAGGAGGAAAAACCGTGAGACAGCATCACATCGGTGTACGCGAAGTGACATCGATCGGGATTATTTTTATCATAACCAAAATCTTCCTGCCGTTTCCTAGGTCGATGACTGAACTCGGCGGAACTGCCGCGTGGATGATTGTTCTCATTGCCATGCTGCTTTGTCCCTTATCCTGGCTTGGGATACGTGGTGTCATCAAGAACAGCAAGCAGGGCTCATCCCTTATTACGGGTACAGAAGAAATCATGGGACCTTATGTGGGCACCCTAATTAATTTAAGTTACTTCATCTTCTTTTTCATGATCACCTTTATCGTACTTAGAGAATTTTCGGAGATTTTGGCGACCGATATTTTGATCAAAACACCACTTACCGTCATCCTCGTGTCGCTTCTACTCCCTGTATCCGTTGTGGCCCACTCTGGGATTGAAGCATTAGGACGCATATCCTGGTTATTTCTCGGGTTAATCCTATCGAGTCTGTTGGTCCTGCTTATTGGCGGACTATACACCCATGCGGAATCGGATGCCTTAGCTCCCCTATGGGGAAACGGTAAATCGATCATCCTGAGTTCCGGCATTATCAAAACCTCTTTATTCTCCGAGATGCTTGTCTTCGGATTTCTGCTGCCACTCATGCGTAAAGAGCAAGAATGGGGACGCGCGGGGTGGTGGTGTATGGGCGTCTCTTCTTTAATTTTGCTAAGTACGGTCATAGTTTGTCTATTTGTATTTCCATATCCAACCATTTCCAGAATTAATACACCGGTATTCGAAATTAGCAGGATCATTATATCGGGACGTTGGATCCAACGGGTGGAAATCATTTTTCTGGTCGTTTGGCTGCTGTGTACTGTAATTAAACTCGCGGTAGGAATGTATTGCAGCGCGACTACTTTATCGCAAATTTTGCATCTGCCCAAGCATCGGCTGCTTGTATTTCCTCTAGCCATTTTAGTGTACAGCTTCTCGATTCTACCAGAAAGCGAGATGGAGGCGATAGCTTTGGATCGAGATATTTTGCGGAATTACGGTTCTATCTTTTCCATTTGCTTGCCTATTTTAACATGGCTCGTGGGGATGTACAGGCAGAGAGGGAAAAAGTCGTGAGAAGCTTTTGGCGGGGAATTAAAACTTCACTGGTATTCGTCTTGTTAGTGCCGTTGTTGTCCGGCTGCTGGGATCGGCTGGATCCCGAGAATATGGCCTTCATTGTTGCAATTGGCGTTGACCCTGGACCCCAAAATGATTACCTATTCACCTTCGCGATTGCTGCACCGAAGTCCATTAATGTCTCCTCTGGAGGAGGGGGACAAAGCTCGGGAGGCAGTGAAAAGAAGATCCTTTCCCTTTACACGGTGGAAAGCGCGAACATTGCTACAGCCATCCAAACAAGCCAAAGCTTTATCGCCCGTAAGCTCACCCTTATCCACTCGAAGGTATTTATATTTGGTGAAACGATAGCTCGTAAAGGAATTATGCCGATCCTAAGCGAGGTTGTGCGTAATCGTGAATTTAGAAGAACCATGTACGTTCTGACTAGCCATGGAAAAGCAGAAACTTTTATCAAAAATATCATGCCCACAACGGAAACGGATATCAGCTTATGGTTCGAGCTGGAGTTGGATCCGAATGATATGGGATCTGTGATCCCGCGCAATCCCCGGTTTCACGACTTTATTATGGATATTGAGAATGTCGGGAGTGGTGCGATTACCATTCAAACCGCTCCTCGTATTGATGTTCGACAGAATAAGGCAGGCTTTCCAGAACCCGTTGGGACATCCGGCTCAGAAGCTTCTCAGCCCTTTTCCGGTAATCAAAACGCAGGTAAAATCCACAGAGCGGGAGAAACGCCCGTTGAATTTTTTGGCACTGCTGTGTACAAGAGCAGCAAACTTGCTGGCTTTCTCAAAGGCTCCGAAACGCGTATTCTGAATATGCTGCGCGGCGACTTTTTGAAGACAAGTTGGGATTTCTCTGATCCCGCAGACACCAAACTGAATCTTACCATCGATATGAAAGCTCAAAGGCAAATCAAGATGAAGGTCACCCGAACAAACGATTCAGTTAAGGTATCCTTTCATGCCTCTATGGAAGGAGACTTAATAAGTGTTCAAACGAATGTAGACTACACGAAACCGGAAAATGAAAAAAAACTTGAAAAAAGTATCGAGAAGCAAATCAGGGAGCAATCCATCGAGCTGCTCCGTAAGACACTCCATGAATGGCAAACGGATTGTTATCATATCAATAACCGCGTCAAAACAACCTTTTCTACACAAAAAGAGTGGGATGAGTTTCAATGGGACAAGCGAATAAAAGATATCGAATTCGATGTAGACATCAACTTTAAAATGCGTCGTTACGGAGACCAAGTCGGTCCTGCTATGGAAGGAGATGAGATCCAATGATCGTGCAAACCTTCAAATTGTTCCTTCTGTGCGTTATATCCCTCTGGGGCTGCGTATATGTCGGCAGTCTCGCTCCCAAGTTATGGAGACAAAAAAACTATCGCGGGGCTATTGGAGTGGGGATGATGGCTTGCCTAACTCTCGTGATGCCAACATTAATTACGCTATATATCAATAATCGGTAAATACGATGTGAACGGAGAGTTTCGTGGACCCCTTATATTTGAAGGTCAAACAAAAAACTCCCTCTCGCTGAAGCTTGATAGCTTCTAGCTGTAAGGAGTTCGTCCTGTAGGAGACTATTCTGTCATCCATACTGTTTTGTCAGTCACCGGCTTTCTTTTGCCTGACATCTGCTGCATATCAGGGTAACCGACATAGATCAAGCCGACTACTGCTTCCGATTCAGTCAAGCCGAACGCTTGCTTCATTCTTGGATGATAGGCAGGCTCACCTGAACGCCATATAGCGCCAAGACCCAGAGCATGTGCGGTCAATAGCATATTCTGGACGGCGGAATGCGCTGCGGCAAATTCCTCCATTCGATTCACGTTCGGTGCTGTAGACGGTGAAACAGCTACAGCGATGACCACTGGCGCGCGGAAGGCTTTATCACCCGCCTTACGTCTCAACGTCTGCAGCTCTTCATAAACTGCATTTGGGGCTGCCTCCGCCGCAATATCGGCATAAGCATCTGCCAGAGCTTGTCTACCGCCCCCCGTCATGACGAAGAGGCGCCACGGTTCTGTGGCATGATGACTAGGTGCCCAATTCGCTGCTTCCAACAGCGTCTCAATTAATGAAATATCTACAGGGTCCTGCTTCACTCTTCCTACACTTCTACGGTCTTTAATAGCCTCCCATAAAGGCATTTCTATATTGATCAATTGAGTCATTTGTCGACTACCACCTTTTCTTAGCCATTGCTTTCTAATCTAACATTTGAGAATAATTATCATTACCATTATAAGTTCAGCACACTGTAATTTCAAGCCCATTTGCTTGCACAAGCATCCCGTACCCTTAAAAAGCAAAAAAAGCCGCAGTTGGCTTGCTTACCGCTTATGAAGAACTAGAGGAATGGATAAATTCAATATGGGACCGGAAGGTAGGCTATCGTAAGCTTCGAGTCAATGTAAAAATTCATAACCTAACCTTAATAAAAAACAGCGGCTGTCTAGGAATTTTTATTATTTCCCAGTTCGCCGCTGTTTCATTATTTGGGTTAGTCTATCCCCATTATTTACTTCTAACTTCAAAAATCGCAAATTTAAGGTAATGCCCTTCATCCACACCTAGGATACGAGGATGATCCTTGCCCGCAGCCCGAAATTCGATTAACCGCAATATTTTTTTGGCGTCGATTGCCGCAGCGTGGATGGTCTCCAAAAACAGCTCCGGTTTCATGTGGTACGAGCAGCTGGCTGTAACTAGATAACCACCTTCATTGACCAGCTTCATTCCATGGAGGTTAATGTCCTTATAGCCTCTGCAAGCCCCTTCTACTGCGCTTCTCGTTTTGGCGAACGCCGGAGGATCAAGAATAACGACATCCCATGTTTTGCTTTTGGCTTGAAGCGGCTGAGAGGTGTCCACCTTCTTCTTGTCCGCCTGTCCACGTTCTAATCGCTGATCTTGGCCCCTGACCTGCTCGCGCAAGTATTCGAAAGCATCAGCGACAACAAATTCTACTCGATCCTCGAAGCCGTTCAGCTTCACATTCGTCCTCGCACTTTCAATAGCGTGCTCGGATATATCCAGGCAAGTAACTTTCTTTGCACCGTATTTGCACGCATTCAGCGTAAAGCTTCCTGTGTGGGAAAAGCATTCCAGCACCGTCGCGCCATCCCATAACGGAAAAGTTACCTGCTTGCCATTGGCATTGAAAGGTGCTTTAATACCTTGGGTTGTACCGTCTTCTGTCACGACCTCTTTCAGCTCGATCCCGCTTCGTTTACCCCAACCTAGCATCAGTGGAGCAATGGCTGCACGGTTTTCACGCTGATCAAAGAAATAACCGGTTTTCTGGCCCTGCATAATATCGATATCCATCAGCAATCCGTTCTCTGTTATGCGAACATGCTGCGTGCATTCTCCATACAACAGCCCGGTGCGCTGCTCTAAGCCTTCCAATTCGCGTACAGATACGTCACTGCGCTCGTAAATTCCGGAGGGGCGCATCACCTCTACTAACGCGGATACAATAGACTCACGAACGCGGTCCATGCCGAGCGTCAATATTTGAACGACTAAACTATTCTCGAAACGATCTACAATCAAGCCAGGCAAAAAGTCCGCCTCGCCGTAAACAAGTCTATAGGATCTCGCATCCTGCAGAAATCTCTCTCTATGCTCTAAGCAGCGTTGAAACCGCTCCACGAAAAAGTCATGCGTCATTTCCGCCAGCGGCTCATAGGAGACAACTCTCACGACGATCTGAGAAGCGGGATTCCAATAGCCTGTCGCCGCATATTGCCCCAAATGGTTATATACTTCTACTAGCTGACCTGGCTCTGCCTCACCCTCGAGTCGTTCTACTTCTGTTTTGAAAATCCACGGATGACCTGCTTCCAACCGTTTCTTTCTTTTCTTGTTTAATATTATCGATGCCAATGTAGCCGTTCCTCCCAAAATGCGCTGTGAAGCAAGCCATAGCTTACTGCCTAAACACTATTTATTTTAATAAAATGAAAAGCACCAGAGCTAGGACACAAGTCTGGTGGTTTTGGAGCTTACGCGATGGAAGACAAGACTTTCTTGCACATCAGCTTAAATCCTTTGGACCTATGCTATGGCGTTAAAGTCACTTTACTTCATATCCTAAAGCATGTAATGCCTTCTTCAATACACTATCGTTGTTTCCGTAACCGGAATGGGTCTGTTGGTGCCATGCCTCGAGCGGATGAAGCCATTCTACCCCACGAATTTCTTCGACCTGAGCATGTAGTGTTCCTCCTGTTGCCTCAACCAGGAAGTAGTGAACCTCCTTATCGACAAGACCGACACCTGACATTGTAAATTGATATTTAATCGTTTCAATGGGCTCCACAATCGCTCCGACAATACCCGTTTCTTCCAAAATCTCCCGAAGCGCCGTTTGCTCCACGGTTTCTCCAGGCTCCATTTTCCCTTTGGGAAGCGTGATCTTGCCATAGCGATCCTGAATCATCTGAACATGCGTTTCATTTCCTTCTTTACGAAAAACAACCCCTCCAGCAGATATTTCTTTCATGCGGCCCACCCTTTCCGTTTAGTTGAGAAAGAACAAGGATTTCACCCTATAACCAGAATGAAATCCTTGCTTATTACTGCTCTACACGATCAATACTCGCGGCATTTCAGGAAGACGCAGCAGCTGCCCACGGGATTCATTAACACCCGCCTCGGTCACTTTCACATTGCATACGCTGCCGATCCAATCTTCGCTTCCTTCAAATACCAACTGAATATAATTATCGGAGTAGCCCATGATAAGCCCGCTGTTCGCCTCACCTTTATGGGCGCGTTCCGGGATGACTTCAAGAACTTGCCCGACAAATTGCTTAGCATAAGCAAGCTGCATCCGTTCAGACAAATCAATCAACTCGTGTACACGGACATTTTTAATTTCTTCATCAATTTGATCCTCCATACGTGCTGCAGGAGTTCCTGTACGTTTGGAGTACGGGAATACATGCATTTCGGAGAACTGCATTTGCTCCATAAAGCGGTAGCCCTCACGGAACATTTCTTCCGTTTCTCCAGGGAAGCCGACGATGACGTCAGTCGTAATGGCGACTCCAGGCATTATCTTATGGATTCTTTCAATCTTGTTACCAAACTCAGCCGTCGTATACTTACGGCGCATTCTGGCTAGAACCGCATCATGACCGGCTTGAAGCGGAATGTGAAGGTGGCGGCACATTTTATCCGACCCTTGGAGCGCCTCCAACACTTCATCAGTGATTTGACTCGCTTCGATAGAGCTGATACGAATACGTTTGAGCCCGTCCACTTTATCTAAATCCCACAGCAGTTTGGCTAAACTGTAGTTCTCCATATCTTCTCCATACCCGCCCGTATGAATACCTGTCAGAACAATTTCTTGATAGCCTGCATCAACGAGCATATGCGCTTGCTTCAACACGCTTTCCGGCTCCCGGCTTCTCATCAGACCGCGAGACCAAGGGATAATACAGAATGTACAGAAGTTGTTACAGCCTTCCTGAATTTTCAGAAATGCCCTTGTACGATCTGCAAAATCAGGAACATCCAGCTCTTCGAACTGTCTGGTTTTCATGATATTACGAACTGCATTAATCGGTTTGCGCTCGTTCTCAAGCTGCTGAACATAAGGAATAATTTTATCCCGATCCTGTGTACCAATGACGAGATCCACACCGGGAATCGCCATAATCTCTGCAGGAGAGGTTTGAGCATAGCAGCCTGTGACAGCTATAATCGCTTCGGGGTTACGGCGAACCGCACGACGAATCATCTGCCTGCTCTTTTTATCGCCCGTATTGGTTACGGTACAAGTGTTGATAACATATACATCCGCTGTTGACTCAAAATCGACCTGTTCATAGCCTTCATGCTTGAACAGCTGCCAAATCGCTTCCGTATCGTAAAAATTAACTTTACAGCCTAACGTATGAAACGCAACTGTAGGCATCTTCGTTATCCTCCCATCTCACCGGTTTCGTACAAAATACATGTAAGACCAACCATTGCTGCCGTTTCCGTTCGCAATATACGTCTTCCCAAGCTAACAGAATGGCAGCCTGCCGCTTCTGCCGCTTTTACTTCCTGCTCAGTAAAACCGCCTTCAGGGCCAATGATCAGCATCAGCTTCAATCTTTGTCCCAATTCTCCGGTTGCTTCACTGTCAGACGAATCTATACGAAACGCTTTGCTTTTGGACAAAGCTTCTTGAATCTGTTTTCTTAGTGTTAATCCGGATTGCTTCTCATAGCAAATCCAAGCAGCATCCATTTGCGGGATCAGCTGTAAAAGCTGCTTCCAAGAATGGGGTGTCTCAACACCAGGTACTCGGTTACGATGAGCCTGCTCGGCAGCTTCTTTGGCAATCTTTTGCCAACGCTCAATTCGTTTTCCTTCTTTTTTAGCATCCAATTGGACTACTGTCCGCTCCGAAACAAACGGAACAAACCGATCTGCGCCGATCTCGGTTCCCTTTTGAATGACGAGCTCCATCTTGTCGCCCTTGGGCAAGCTCTGCGCTATCCAAACTTCAACCACCGGTTCTTGGGTCATCGGCAGCCATTCAACGATATCGGCTTCTACCCGATCCTTCTCCGGCTCTCTAAGTCTTACCAATGCCTCACGGCTCATTCCATCACTAACAATAACTTGATCTCCCGCTTTTGCACGCATGACGCGCCCCAAATGATGGGCATCGTCTCCGATGATCGCAACAGACGTGTCCGAAAAAAGCTCAGGAGCAATAAAGTAACGCTGCATGGTATTATCTACTTCCTCTTTCTCATGTCAACTGCTTAGGAATCAAATTTCATCATACAACTTTTTTTATGAAAAAGCCACCGTTTACAGCAATACCCAAGGGGGATCAGCACTAATCATTCTCCAGCTCCCCCTACAGATTATTTGCCGAAGATCATAAAAACAACTCGATTCATAGCATCAAGAATATCCCACTGCAGGGCGAATACGGGCCCAATCGTTACCCTCCGGATCGGTGGAATAAAGAACATTAACAGGATGGCATAAAACAGCCATTGCTCATAAGCCTTTATTTTCATCATGATGGAGGTCGGAAGCAAATCTTCAACGATCCTATAGCCATCCAAAGGAGGCAGCGGAAGCAAATTCAAAATAAACAGAAAAATATTTTGCAAAATCATTAAGTTAAAAAACAGCTTGACTGCCACGCTAACCCCATTGGACACATTGTCCAATGCATGGAACCTCATCAGCAAATAAAACACAATAAGACTGATAAATGCAAGAATAAGGTTGCTGACAGGTCCTGCTATCGAAACGATGATTCCCATGATACGGGGACTCTTGAATTTGGAACGGTTAACGAGTACGGGCTTAGCCCAGCCTATTCCAATAATGAGAAAAAAGATCATCCCGAGCCAATCCAGATGAACTCTCGGGTTTAACGTCAGCCGTCCCATGGAACGGGGAGTTGGATCCCCGAACCGGTCGGCAAAAAAGGCGTGAGCAAATTCATGTATCGTGAAGCCTATCAGCAGCACGATGAATACAAAGGGAAGCTGCTCCAGCGGAAACGGTAAAAATGAACTCAAATCCATTGCCTCCCAACTACAGCTTTCGAGCGATAATTACAACCCAATCTTGATCCTCATGGACCTCAGTGACTGTAAATCCTGCTTCAGCCAATCCTTTTTCAACGTCTTTCTGTTTGCTTTGGATAACTCCAGACACAACGTAAGTACCGCCTGGTGCCAGCACATCATAGACATCCTTCACAAACAGAAGAATAATTTCAGCCAATATATTGGCTACTACGACCTGTACCGGTACTTTCACGCCCAACGATACCTCAGAGCCCGCCACTTCGCTCTCTCTAAGAACACCGAGCAAGTCGGACAATTTAATCGTAATGTTGGACTCCAGCCCGTTCAATCTGGTGTTTTCCGTAGCGCTGGACACAGCTACCGGATCCAAATCTACAGCCAAAACATGCTTAGCCCCTAGCTTGGACGCTGCGATAGCAAGTACACCGGAGCCTGTGCCTACATCGATTACATCTTCTCCGCCTTGAATGACCTTCTCCAGCGTTTTAAGACACAAGGAAGTAGTAGCATGAGTACCTGTGCCGAAAGCCATTCCTGGGTCCAGCTCAATAATCAGCTCCTCAGGTCCTGGATTATATTCCTCCCAAGTTGGCTTGATCGTCAAACGTTCCGAAATGCGAAGAGGCTTGAAATATTGCTTCCAAGCATTGGCCCAATCCTCATCGTCCACTTCTTTAAGTTCATAAGTCGGGTTTCCTGTATCAACGTCAAACTCGGTTAACTGCTCGACAGAGCGCTTCAAAGATTCCATAATGGTATCCATTTCCGTATTATCGGAGAAATAACCTTTGATTATAGCACGGCCTTCTGGAATATCGTTAAGCGGCTTCTCGTACCATTGGCCAAGCGATGTGTCTCTCTCCTTGTTCAAGGTTCCTGATTCCTCTATGGAAACCCCGCCTGCTCCGAGCTCATGGATAAAATTCGAAATCATCTCAATTGCTTCTTCTGTCGTATGTACGGTAACTTCATGCCAACGCATGTCTAAATCCTCCCTAAACGTTCAACTAAGGCAATGCACATGATTCCCAGTATACAATAATTCTTGCAAACAAAAAAGCTTCCCGAATCAGGAAGCTTTTGACCTGCCTTATATTTTCCCTCCGGCTTCTGTAATGACGCGAAGAGCTTGCTCATAATAAGGCTCATTAACGACAACGGTTAGCAGGGTATCCATCCGATCCGTTCCGCTAAAATCTCCACCAAACACTTCTTCCATAGGCGCACTCATACCGCTTGCATCAACACTTGCCGCGGAGAGAATCCGCTCATCGATTCCTTGCCCTTCCGTTCCATAGGTCAAAAAGGAGAGTCCAGGGAAAGTCCCGGTTACCGGGTTCATGGACTCACTGACACCTGCTGCACCATTATGATGAATGGAGTCCACTGAAACATCGACTACTCGCAATGCTTTCAGCTTGGGTACAATCCGTTCGGCTTGATCGGGAGATTGGAAAAAGGCCAATATGCTTTTTTCAGTCACAATTAGTTCGCCTCCTGCAACCTAGGTCTCAAGATTGCTGTCTGGAATCTGCCTGCTCTGCACGTTCAAGAGCCTCCAGATCTTCTTCATCGGCAAATTCAGCATTATATTCAACATCCTCGTTCTTTGCTACAAGCAGCTTCTGATTTTGTTGATTCGATTGTTGTTTCTTAGGCATGAGTCACCAACACTCCTTTTTCTAAATAAGTTAAAAAACCTCCTCCTATTGTCCGCAAAACCGATGTTAATATTCAAAATAAAATAACCCCACAAAGTGAAGTCTTTAGCTTCGAAGTGAATTCAGGTACTTTGCGGGGAGCCCCTTAACTTAAATTATTTTTAAAAAAACACACTGCGGGTTTCCCTGCAGTGTGTCCTTCCCTTTAGTCCCCTAAAAACGCTTTTTTCATGCGCTCAAAGATGGATTGCTGCTGTTCATGAGTGTTTTCTCCGCTGAGGCGGGAAAATTCTCGCAGCAGTTCTTTTTGCTCGTCATTCATATTCGTCGGCGTGACGACAACGACCTTCACGTGCTGATCCCCTTGACCGTAACCTCTTAAACGAGGTACGCCTTTGCCTTTCAAGCGGAAGTACGTATCGGTTTGTGTCCCGGCCGGAATTTTCAGCTTAACCTTCTCAGTTAGTGTAGGAATCTCAATCTCGTCACCAAGCGCAGCTTGCGCAAAGGTCAGAGGGATTTCGCAATAAATATCGTCGCCTTCACGCTCGAAGAAATCATGCGACTTCACGCGAATGACAACGTATAAATCACCGGCTGGACCTCCGCGGGTACCCGATTCGCCTTCACCGGAAACACGAAGCTGAGCTCCGTCATCAACGCCCGCAGGAATATTAAGATGAATAGTGCGCTGTTTTTTCACTTTTCCGGATCCGTGACAAGTGCCGCATTTTTCCTTGATCGTTACGCCCTGGCCTCCGCAGGCCGAACATACCCGGCGATTGACGATCCGGCCAAAAGCCGTATTCTGAATGACTTCCTGCTGACCGCTGCCTTTACACACGGTACAAGTTTCAGGCTTCGTTCCAGGTTTCGCACCATTACCATGACAGGTCTCGCAAGTTTCCGTGCGCGGAATATGAATGTCCGTTTCTTTGCCAAACACCGCTTCTTTAAATTCGATAGTTAGCGTGTACTGCAAATCGTTGCCTCTTTGAGGTGCATTCGGGTTGCGACGTTGACCGTTGCCACCAAAAAACATATCGAACAAATCGCCAAAGCCACCAAAATCGGCACCGCCGGCGCCGCCCATTCCCTGATTCGGATCGACGTGACCAAATCGGTCATATTGCGCTTTTTTCTGGTCATCACTTAGAACGTCATAAGCTTCCTTCGCTTCCTTAAACTTTTGTTCAGCATCTGGAGCTTTGTTAACGTCTGGATGGAATTGCCGGGCCATTTGGCGATAAGCCTTTTTAATTTCATCTTGCGAAGCTTCCTTGCCTACCCCAAGTACCTCGTAAAAATCGCGTTTGCTCATTGTTCCACTCCCATTCTTAAAGCCATGAGAAAACGTCTAACGACGTATCCCACGATGAACGACCTAAAGTTTTGCTATAGCAAAAATCGCTTCATAAGCAAGTAGGTTTTATCGCCAATAGCCAAATTCCTATTCTACATAGGGAAAGTCAAAGCCGACAGGCGGCTTTGACCGTTCCATACACTATAGGGTATAACTACCGGGAAATTAACCTTGCTTTTTATCGTCGACAACTTCGAAATCAGCGTCTACGACGTTGTCTTTCTTCGATGCGCCTTCAGAGCCAGCGGCTCCAGCATCACCAGCTTGTGCTTGTTGAGCTTGCTCATACAATTTTACGGAAAGCTGCTGAACCACTTCAGTCAATTCTTCTGTAGCGGCTTTGATTTCTTCCAAGTTGTCGCCTTCCAAAACTTTTTTGACTTTCTCTTTAGCAGCATTTGCTTTATCGATTTCAGCTTGGTCCACTTTATCTCCAAGATCTTTAATCGTTTTATCTACAGAGTATACCAGCTGATCGGCATTGTTGCGAGCCTCTACCAAATCTTTACGATTACGGTCTTCATCCGCATGGGACTCAGCATCTTTCATCATGCGATCGATTTCTTCATCGGACAAACCGCTGGAGGAAGTGATCGTAATTTTTTGGCTTTTGCCTGTGCCTTTATCCGTCGCGTTTACGTTAACGATTCCGTTCGCATCAATATCGAAGGTAACTTCGACTTGTGGAATACCGCGTGGAGCCGGCGGAATGTCGCCAAGGATAAAGCGTCCCAATGTTTTATTATCGTTAGCCATTGCGCGCTCACCTTGAAGCACGTGAATTTCTACGCTTGGCTGGTTGTCAGCATAAGTAGTAAATACTTGGGATTTTGTTGTAGGGATCGTTGTATTGCGGTCGATCATTTTAGTGAACACGCCGCCAGCTGTTTCGATACCCAGGGACAATGGAGTTACGTCCAAAAGAACGACATCTTTTACATCGCCAGTCAATACGCCTGCTTGAACAGCTGCACCAAGTGCTACAACTTCATCAGGGTTAACGCCTTTATGCGGATCTTTGCCGATCAAACGTTTAACCGCTTCTTGAACAGCAGGAATACGTGTGGAACCACCGACAAGAACAACTCTGTCGATTTGGCTTGCGGACAAGCCAGCATCGCTAAGTGCTTGGCGTGCAGGTCCCATGGTTCTTTCAACAAGCGCAGCAGAGATTTCCTCGAATTTAGCACGAGTCAGGTTTAATTCCAAGTGCTGAGGAACTCCATCTACTACCGTAATAAACGGTAGGGAAACTGTCGTAGTCAATACACCGGAAAGTTCTTTCTTAGCTTTTTCAGCAGCGTCTTTCAAACGTTGAACAGCCGCTTTATCTTTGCTAAGGTCGATGCCTTGCTCTTTTTTGAATTCAGCTACCAAATAGTCGATGATAACTTGGTCAAAGTCATCGCCGCCCAGACGGTTGTCACCGCTCGTAGCTTTAACTTCAAAGAAACCGTCGCCCAGCTCAAGAATGGATACGTCAAAGGTACCTCCGCCCAAGTCATAAACCAGGATGGTTTGGTCTTCGGATTTCTCCATACCGTATGCCAAAGCAGCTGCCGTTGGCTCGTTGACAATACGCAGAACTTCAAGACCAGCGATTTTACCCGCATCTTTCGTTGCTTGACGCTGGCTGTCGTTGAAGTAAGCAGGAACCGTAATAACGGCTTGAGTTACAGTCGTTCCAAGATATGCTTCTGCATCAGCTTTCAGCTTCTGCAAAATCATAGCGGAAATTTCTTGAGGCGTATATTCAGTGCCATCAATGTTTTCTTTATGGTTTGTACCCATGTGACGTTTGATGGAAATAACTGTACGGTCTGGATTCGTGATCGCTTGACGTTTAGCTGTCTCACCGATTACACGCTCTCCGTCTTTCTTGAAGCCTACTACGGAAGGAGTTGTACGGTTACCTTCCGGATTTGGGATAACAACCGCTTCTCCGCCTTCCATTACGGCTACACAAGAGTTCGTTGTTCCTAAGTCAATACCGATAACTTTACTCATGTTGGATTAAACCTCCTTTAAATTTACAAACAATCGCTTGAAGCGTTTATGTTATTGATGGATGTCATGATAGATGACGATGAAAAATGCTGATTGAACTAGGAGCTTACTTTCACCATTGCAGGACGCAGCACTTTATCTTTGAGCATGTAACCTTTTTGCACTTCTTCCACAACGATGCCTTCCTCGTACTCATCAGACTCCACTTGCATGATCGCTTGATGGAACTCTGGATTAAACGGTTGCCCTACAGCATCCATTGCTTTCAAGCCCTCATTGGCAAGAGCTTGATCCAATTGGCGGAAAATCATCTCGACGCCCTTCAACAGCGCATCGTAATCATTGCTGTCTTTACTAGCGGCCAAAGCTCTCTCGAAGTTATCCACTACCGGGAGAAGCTGCTCAACCACCTTCAAGGACGCATACTTAGCGAATTCCTCTTTTTCTTGACGCGTACGTCTTCTGAAGTTATCGAAATCCGCTTGTGCGCGAATGGAGCGCTGGTAATGCTCTTCTGCTAGCTGACGAAGCTGCTCCAGCTCACCATCCTGCTCGCTTGCCGTTTCCTGCTGTTGGTTTGCTGCAGTATCGGCATCTTCGTTATATGTAGCGTCAACCTCTGGCCCGTTGTCCGCTTGGTTTTCGAATTGGTTTTTTTGTTCCGTACTCAATATCTGTCACCTCCTTGATCCGAATCCGATAGTAATGTTCCTATTTATTTATTTTAACCAGACCATCCCAGATGTAAGCAAGCATAGTTGACCGAACTGAGGGTGACCGGATAAAAGCGCGTTATTCCTCCGTACGAGGCTGCTTCATCTTAATCACTGTGTGAATGCGAAGTACGGCGGCTGCCACCTCGCCTGCTGCCTGCAAGGCATGCAGCTTCACGTGAGCAGGGTCGACAACGCCCTGCTCCAGCATGTCGATTACCGCGCCGGTATCACAATCGATACCAAGCGCATCAGAGCCCGCATTAATTTGCGCGGCCTTCACTTCTTCCACCTTCTCAAGCGGGTTGTAGCCCGCGTTGACGACGATTTGCGCAAGTGGCTTGCGCAGCGCCTGTGCAACGGCGGCTACGCCGAAGCCCTCCATGCCCTGGATCGTCTCTCTCAGACGATCCAGCTCGTAGGCGGCAGCCATCTCGGCTGCACCTCCACCGGGCAAGCACCCGCCGCGCAGAGCAGCCTGTACAGCCGAGGCTGCATCTTTTGCGATGCGCAGCCGCTCGCCAACAACCTCGCTCGTGCTTGCGCCAACGACGATGGTCACCTGCGTCCGGCCTTTGCCTTCCGCCATGCGTACGCACTCTAGACGCTCGTCGTATGAAACTCGTCCGGCGAAGCCAAGATAACCTGCGAGCTCCGAGGAAGGCTTGCGAAGCCCGCTGCGGCGAATAGGGCGAGCTCCTGTGTATTCGCAGACAAGTCGGAGATCAGAGCGCGGCACTCGCTGTACGACCATGATTCCGTGATCGGTACAAAACTGCTCCGCCTCTGCATTCACTCCTCGATCCGCAATGATCAGCCCCACTTGCAGCTCGACGAGCTTCTCGAGCGACTTGCGGAACTGTTCCTTCAGCTGCATTTGCTTCTGAAAGCCTGCCTCAGTCATGAGTGCTTCCTCATCGATCGTCTCCGGTTCGAAAGCATCCTGAAAAACAAGCACAGAAGCTGCATCTGGCGGAAAATCCAGCTGCGAGTTGATAGGCTTCTTCTGAATCAGAAGTCCGGGCCACACTTCACTTACAGCACGGCTGTGCGAAATAACCACATCTGCAAATCGGAAGTTTTCCTCCTGCAGTTTATGCACTCCTAATCGCCGAGCTCCTTCGAGTACTAGCTCCGCCAAATCGGAATGCTCACGCCCCGCTATATATCCTATACGATATAGAAGCGGATCTTTTAAGCCTTCAATACGCCGGCTTCGCTTGGCAAGCGAAGCCAGAGCCGCAGCAACCCCCTGCTGAATCCCCCTTACGACTTTGGCTACAGGAACTCCGCGTGTAACCTGAGCTACCCCTTCAGCTACCAGAGCTCCCGCCAATACGGTAGCTGTAGTTGTTCCGTCGCCTACCTGCTGCTGCTGCGAGCGGGCTACTTGGATAAGCAGGCGTGCAGCTGGATGGGTAACGTCCATTTTTTCCAAAATGGTCACACCGTCATTCGTAATAATGACTTCACCCTGTCCGCCGACCAGCATCGTGTCCAGACCCTTAGGCCCGAGAGTACCTTCAACAGCCGAACAAATTGCACGGATAGCTCCGGCATTATTCAACAGTGTTGCATACGTATCATCGCTTTCATGCGTGACAGGCTTGATTTGGCTCATTTATACCATCGCTCCAGCATCAACGTCATATCTTTTGACAAGTGGTCCAGCAAATTAATCACTTTACCGTAATCCATCCGTGTGGGTCCCAGAATACCGACGGTTCCAAGATGCTTGCCGCCAAACGAATAAGAGGCAGTTATAAGACTGCAATCGTTGATTGCTGCTACCGAATTCTCACTGCCGATCTTAACTTGTATGCCTGATGGCGTTCCCGTTATCAGCTTGGCAAGAATTGGCGTCTCTGCGAGCAAATCAAGAATGTTCTTAACCTTCTCCATATCTTGAAACTCTGGCTGCGTCAGCATGTTAGTCGTTCCACCCAAGAAAATTCGATTTTCTTCGTCCGGATCGACGATGTTATTGAGCATTGACATCAGTTCTTCATAGCCGCTTACGTAGCTGCGCATCTCCTCGCCGATTTCGCTGAACAGCTTGGATTTAAAATGAAGCAGCGGCACATTCTGAAGTCTGGCGTTGAGTAAATTGACGAACTTCTCGATTTCTGAGACAGGAATTCCTTCCGGAATCGTTACCGTTTTGTTCTCGACATGCCCCGTATTCGTTACGATAATGGCAACAGCGGTACGCTCATTCAACGGCACGATCTGCAAATGACGCAGCGTCGTGCTGAACATTTCCGGTCCCATGACAATGGATGTATAGTTTGTGAGATTGGACAACATCATTGCAACGTGCTGAATGACTTGCTCCATCTCCTGCATTTTCTCTGAAAAAAAAGATTTAAGAGCCTCGACCTCATGCTCCGCTAAACTGCCGAAAGTGACAAGATGATCGACATAATAACGGTAGCCTTTGTGTGATGGGATACGCCCTGCGGACGTGTGCGGCTGTTCCAAGAACCCCATCTCTTCCAAGTCGGACATTTCGTTACGAATGGTGGCAGGGCTGAATCCCACATTTCCGCGTTTGGATATACTGCGGGAACCTACAGGCTCTGCTGAACGAATATAATCATCTACGATAGCACTCAAAATATGTCGTTGGCGTTCGGTCAACATGTTCAACCCTCCCAAAATATTTCAATAATAGTTGTTTGAATAATAAGACTCTTCTTCAACTACCTTTTTATTTCTTCGTCGTTAGCACTCCGAACTGTTGAGTGCTAAATCATAATACAAAAATAACAGACCCGAAGGTCTGTGTCAAGTCAATCCAACCGCTTCAAAACGGCTATTTCGTCGCAGCATTGCTGCTTTTTACAGTGAATACAGTCGCGCCATACCTTCTCAGGAAAAATCTCTTTTTGAACAACGGTGAAGCCATTTTTCTCAAAGAAAGCTACTTCGTAGGTTAATGCCATTACTTTTGGTATTTCCTGCCGTTTTGCTTCCTCTACTAATGAATCAATAAGTGATCTTCCGATTCCTTGCCCTTTGTAACCGCCCGTTACCCCTAGTGAACGAATCTCAACAAGATCCTGACCTAACCGCGTTAAAGAACCGCAGCCGACCAATCGGTCTTCTATAACAGCCACGACAAAGGTATCCAACTGCTCCCTCAATATCTCCTTTGATCGGGGCAGCATGATCCCTTGCTCTGCATATCCTTGTATAATTTCATATAAAGTATCAATATCCTCTTCTGTTGCTTTTCTGCATGTGACTGCCATAGAAAACCCACCATTCATAGTAAAAATTCGATATGAATAAATATACAACAGGACGTATAAAAAATTCAATAAGAAAAATGCTCAACCTTGTAAATTTCAGGAACCCAGCACAATAAGAAAAACCCGGCAGAAGCCAGGTTCGTTCCATACGATTATTCACTTAAAAATGCGCCGAACACCTCATTGCCAAGCAGCACTCCTTGAGCAGATAAGCGGTAGCCGCTATCTGTGATCTCTAGCAGCTGCTGTCCCAGAAGCTTGTTTAGTTCCGTTCCAAACACCGACTCCAGTTCACGCCCAAACTGCTTATTGAAGTCCGCCCTGTCTACACCGCGCAAGAGACGCAATCCGACCATCATGAAATCTTCCATAGCATCCTGCTCGGAGATTTCATGCTTTTCAAGAATAGGCAGTCCCTGACGGGTAGCATCGATATAGGGCTGAACGCCCTTGATATTGATATGGCGGATACCATAGGTATAGCCATGCGCACCTGCACCGATCCCGTAATAGCTGCGGTTCAGCCAGTACATACTGTTATGACGGCTTTCGAAGCCCGATTTAGCGAAGTTGCTAATCTCATACTGCGAATATCCCGCATTCTTCAGTCGCTCCATTATAAGCAGAAACATATTCAGCTCTTCGTCTTCCTCCGGCAGAGGAAGCTGGTTTTTCTGGTACAGCGTATGGAACAGCGTGTTCTCTTCCACTTTCAAGCTGTAAATGGAGTAATGAGGCAAATTTAACGCTAATGCCTTGTCTATTGTATCGTTCATGATAGCTACCGTCTGCTTGGGAAGCCCGAACATTAAATCGATGGACATATTAGTAAAGCCAACTTTACGGGCATTCTCCAGACTACGATACACATCATCCGTATTATGAATCCTACCGATTCCCTCCAGAAGGGCATTGTCAAAGGACTGCACGCCGAAGCTGATTCGGTTAACGCCCCCCTCTTTCATAGCCTGCAGCTTCTCTAAGTCCGTTGTTCCCGGATTGGCTTCCATCGAAAATTCGATGTTTGGCGATTGGTTAGGAAAGTACGTCCTGACTCTTTTCAAAAAGCTCTCCATCTGGTCTGGCAGCAATACGGTCGGAGTTCCTCCGCCTACAAAGATCGTTTCAATCTCTCCTGGCGGCACCGCAGCAACCGTCTGTTCCATCTCACGCTCCAGCGCGTCCAAATAATCCATCACTGGCTGACCCTTTAACACAAACGAATTAAAATCGCAGTAATGGCATTTGTTCGTGCAAAAAGGGATGTGGATATAAACAGCCTGAGGCGTTTCTTGCCGTTGGTACATCATTCAAGTTCCTCCTTCCCCTTCTAATGGAAAAGCAGATGCGCTTGCTCGGCGCACCTGCCTCCTTAAGTTCTACTCGTCTATTCTTAAAACGGCCATGAACGCTTCTTGCGGAACCTCAACGCTTCCGACCTGCTTCATCCGTTTTTTACCTTCCTTCTGCTTCTCCAACAGCTTCCGTTTCCGTGAAATATCGCCGCCGTAACATTTGGCCAATACGTTTTTGCGCATCGCTTTAACCGTTTCACGGGAAATGATTTTTTTGTCCGATCGCGGCCTGAATAGGCACCTCGAACATTTGACGCGGAATGAGATCCTTCAGCTTTTCGCAAATAATGCGCCCACGATTGAATGCACGGTCACGGTGAACGATGAACGACAGTGCGTCCACTTGCTCCCCGTTCAGCAAGATATCCATTTTGACGAGATTGGATCTTCTGTAACCCGACAGCTCGTAATCAAAGGAGGCATAGCCTTTCGTGCTTGACTTCAATTGATCAAAGAAATCATAGACAATTTCGGCCAATGGAATCTGGTACGTTAGCGTAACACGGGTTGTGTCCAAATATTCCATGTTTACGAACTCGCCGCGCTTGCCTTGGCAAAGCTCCATAATCGCCCCAACATAGTCGTTAGGCACGATAACCGCCGCTTTGACATAAGGCTCCTCGACAAAGTCGATCTTGCCCACCTCAGGGAACAAGGATGGATTCTCGATGGTCATAACTTCGCCGTTCGTCTGGGTAACTTTGAACACAACGCTTGGTGCCGTCGTAATAAGCGGAATATTGAACTCACGCTCAATCCGTTCCTGGATAACGTCCATGTGCAGCAATCCAAGGAAGCCGCAGCGGAAACCAAATCCGAGAGCCGTCGATGTTTCTGGCTCAAAGCTTAATGACGCATCGTTGAGCTGCAGTTTTTCCAGCGCTTCACGCAAATCGTTGTAGTCACTGGTCTCGATCGGATACAAACCGCAGAATACCATCGGGTTAATCTTACGGTAACCTGGCAGTGCTTCGAGTGCCGGATTTTTAGCATCGGTCACCGTATCCCCGACACGCGTGTCACCAACATTTTTAATACCAGCTACTATAAAGCCTACATCCCCGATATCCAATGAATCCACAATGGACATGCGCGGCTTAAACGCACCTACCTCAATAACTTCAAACACTTTTTCCGTTGCCATAAACTTGATTTTGGAGCCTGCGCGGATCGAGCCGTCAATAACCCTAACGTACACGATAACCCCTTTGTAAGGATCATAGTGCGAGTCGAAAATAAGAGCCTTCAAGGGCTCGTCAGGACTTCCCGTAGGTGCAGGGACACGCTGTACGACCTGCTCCAATATTTCCTTGATACCTATACCGGCTTTAGCCGAAGCCAGAACCGCATCGCTTGCATCAAGTCCAATAACATCTTCGACTTCCTGCTTCACCCGCTCGGGATCCGCACTCGGCAAGTCGATTTTATTAATGACCGGCAAAATCTCCAAATTGTTATCCAGCGCCAGATATACGTTAGCCAGTGTTTGCGCCTCAATCCCTTGAGCTGCATCCACGACTAACAATGCGCCTTCACAGGCTGCCAAGCTTCGTGACACTTCATAAGTGAAATCGACGTGTCCCGGTGTATCGATCAAATTTAAAATATATTCTTCTCCGTCATCCGCACGATAGTTTAAACGTACGGCCTGCAGCTTAATCGTAATGCCCCGCTCCCGCTCCAGATCCATTTGGTCCAGGACCTGCTCCTGCATCTCACGCGAGGAGAGAGCTCCAGTGAACTCCAAAATCCGATCGGCCAAAGTCGACTTACCATGGTCGATATGGGCAATAATCGAAAAGTTTCTTATCTTCTTCTGTCTTGCTTGAATATCCATCTGCGGAGACCCTCACTAACCTACAAATTTACAATACCTCTAATTATA
The DNA here is from genome assembly GCF_030020805.1 of Paenibacillus sp. RC67. GTDB lineage: Bacteria > Bacillota > Bacilli > Paenibacillales > NBRC-103111 > Paenibacillus_S. The sequence goes on along the minus strand of NZ_CP125098.1, from coordinate 2,471,313 downwards.
GCAGTTGTGAGGGTGCGCAGCAATGGATGCTTGACGGAAAGCTTTTTCAGGTAATGGTATCGAACAGAGCGACAAACAACTTGATCGTATGAAAGGCCAGGATTTGCAGCAGCTCGCCTATTTTATTACCTAGTCGGTTGATACCCGATGCTTTGGAAATTTCAGCTCTAGGTTCGGGAGGCTCCACCTGTTCCTTCGTCTTTTCTTCTTTAGCTGCATTAGAAGGGGCTGGCGGCTTTGGAGTTGGAGCGTTCATTTTCGTTTCCTGTTGTTTGGAGGCGGGCTGCCAAGGTTTTACGATTGCTGTGTCCGATGCTACAGGACCTTGGATTCTCTCAACACCACGAGTCGCCAAATCCACTCCAAAAAATATACAGAATCCGATTCCAAGAACGACAAGAAGCAGTCTGACATAAAACTTTCTCATTGTTTCCGCCCCCGTTGGCCCGTTCGTCCACTAATTTTTCTTAGCTTCCTTAGCATCGTTCTGTACTCCACCATCCACTTTTTGTACGTTCAGCACGACTTCAGTAATGGCTTGAGCCAATACATCCGCTGTCCGGTAGCATTCTTCAAGAGAGTTATCCACACCACCCACTTCGATAAGTATGCTATTCGGTGAGAAGTTCTGATTGTAGACACCGTTGCCCTCTGCCGCTTTGGCGAACATCCCCTTGGATAAACCCGGATATTTAGCTTCTAGCACTTGATGGATTTGGGAGGCGAACTGTTCATTTTCTTTCCAGTCCGGATTTTTGCCCCCAATGATGAAATACAACTGCGCGTAGTCTTTTCCGTTAAATGTTGCCGTCGTTTTTTCACGCCGCTGCGAGTCTCTATGAATATCAAAATAAAATTTCAAATCCGGGTGAGAGGTGCTTGCCTCCTGCAGCGTTTTTAGCGAGTATTTGTAAGAATACGGATAATAAAACTTTTTCTCTATCGCTGGATAGTTGAGGTCGGAATGAACCGCTCCAATGCCGTCCTGCTCCAGCTTCTGGGCAAGTCTCAAGCCTACCAGCGTTACGTTCTTCTTGGAGTCATAGGCTTTATCAGGATCAGTAACTCCGGGAAGCTCCGGCAAATAGGACTCGGTATTATGCGTTTGATAGATAAAGGCAACATTTTTCCCGGCCATCTTCGGGGGCTGCGCAGCAGGGGCTGGTACAGCTGGTCCGACAACGGCATCCCCGTCTTTGGGAGCTGTAGGATTCGCAGTAATAGAACCTTCAGCGCCTTCTCCACTTTTCGGAAGCGCGTCGGCTTTGGGGCTGTAATCCTCCGGACCATCATCGCCCGTGGTGCTGCTTTTGCGTAGAACGACCGAACGATCCTCGGTCAGCCCCGGCATTTCTCTGGCAATGAACGTCTTCGGATCCTTAAAATTAAGATCAGTGACCAATGAGAATAAAAACCCGGAAACATTAGCTTGGGAAAAGGTGAACGATTGCCTGTCTTTCTGCAAATGAGGCATTTCCATCCCCAGCATGTCCATAAAGAAACGGCTCGATACGGCTGCTGCCAGCCCTTTCATTGAAGTAGATGGTGTCGTGCTGCTCCACTTAGACTGTGCATATCCTAGCAATCCTAGTGCTATGAAAAAAAACAGGCAGCCTGCAACCAAAACACTTATGATGCGGAAATACACACCCAGGTCTTGTCCCGCTTTGCGATATTTGTTCAGATTCACCGTTACTGCCGTCCATTTCAATGGGGTTCCCTCCTCAGAGTTTTCCGTAGGAAAACTTTCTTCGTAAGCGTTGCTAAGCTTTCCTTTAGGAAAGCTGTCTTCGTAAGCGTTGCTGAGCTTTCCGTAGGAAAGCTTTCTAGTAACCTAGCACACGACAATCTCTTGTCACCCAACCTCTAATTCAAATCTATGAGTGTTTGCTAGAAGATAGAACTACAACTTCATAGTCATGATTCTCCCAGTTACTAGGAACGCTAAAGACGAAAAAAACGCCAAGCTTCAGCCGCTATATTAGCAGCCTTGTCTGGCGTTATTCTCAAGGTATGCGAAGCTATTTAATGCGTATAGGCAGAGACATTGTCGGCATCTATGGCTTCATGGAGCGCTGCATTTAAGCCGCTGGCAATGATGTTGGCAATGTCTTCAATGAACTGATCGATTTCTTTTGGAGTAACCAGCAGGTCATGCCCAAGTGGATTCAGCACTTCCTTCACCAGCTCCAACCGTTCACTTTCCTGCATGTTATCCAGCAGTCCTAATATTTTGCCCGTGTTATCGGTCTGCTTCTGAAAATGGTTATGCATCATATCGAAAGCATTGTTAACGATAGTAGAGGCAAAAACAACGGTCGGTACGCCTATGGCTATAACCGGAACGCCTAATGTCTCCAGCGTCAAGCCTTTTCGTTTATTTCCGATACCCGACCCTGGATGAATGCCAGTATCAGCTATTTGAATGGTCGTATTAACTCTTTCCAGAGAAAGGGAAGCTAAAGCGTCAATGGCAATAACCAAATCCGGTTTAGACTTCTCAACGATCCCTTGAACAATTTCTCCTGTTTCAATACCAGTGGTCCCCAGGACGCCGGGAGCTACAGCACTGACAGGACGGTAACCGGGACTTACTTGCCCAGGCATCAGCTCGAAATAATGGCGGGTAACCATTATATTTTCAACAACAATCGGTCCTAGCGCATCGGGGGTAACGTTCCAGTTGCCGAGACCGATAACCAACACTTTCGCCATTGGGCTTATGTTGAGCTTTGCCAAGAAGGCCTCGAACTCTTTTGCAATAACCATAGCGACTCGATCCTGCAAATCACTGTCCTTTTGGCGCAGCTCGGGAACTTCTATAGTAATGTAATGACCCGGCAGCTTACCAATTGCTTGAGCACCTTCATTTGAAGTAATATCGATTGTGCTGATGCGAATACCATCCTGATTTTCTACTGACCTATGTACTCCCGGAATGATTTGACCGGTTGATGAAGCCAAATCATGAGCTTCCAGTGCTAAATCCGTACGGACCGAATAATCGCTTAAATCCATTGGGCATTTCTCCTTTCAACGTAAGCATGCGTAATTAGTGTGTGACAAAGGGATTGACGCTATTCAAACAATTGTCAGACCTGCCCAATGACTCTATTGCATTTTGATATGGGTCATGTTAGAATATCTAGAGTTGTCAACAAATAGGCATCGAAATGATTTTTATGCAAGTCGTATTAGGAGGTGAACGTCAATGCCGAACATTAAATCCGCGATTAAAAGAGTAAAAGTAAGTGAAAAGCGTCGTCTTCGCAACGCATCTCACAAATCCGCTCTTCGCACTGCAGTTAAGAGCTTTGAAACTGCTGCAGCCAGCAACAATGTGGACACTGCAAAAGCAGCCTTGATTGCTGCCAGCAAAAAACTGGACAAAGCAGCAACTAAAGGTTTAATCCATAAAAATGCCGCTGCCCGCAAAAAATCCCGTTTAGCGAAAAAACTGAACGCGATTTCTGCTCAGGCTTAATACAAAAAACGACCGATTCCCCAGGGAATCGGTCGTTTTTTTATATATATTTCGGGGCACCCCCCAAAAGTACCTGAATCAGCATCGTAGCCAAGACCCCACTTTGTGGGGTTATTATATATATCCGTCGGTTAGCTTAAGCAATAAGCTTTAGAAGGAACATCTCCAGCCCCAATACTTTATCGATTTTCCCGCTCTTCATTTGGTAATCCAAATCAGACAATTGATTTAATATATTAGCGAGCTGTTTTAATTCAAATCGGTTGCTTTGACCTGAGGCAATCTTTACAGCATAAGGATGGAGTCCAAGCTGGGTGGCCATTTGCTGCTGAGAATATCCCTGCTGCTGAAGATCTTTCACCTGAAACATGATACGGAATTGCCGAGCAATAAGAGCCATGATCTTAATCGGCTCTTCCTTTCTGCGAATCAACTCTGACAGCATCGTGAATGCCTTCTCTAATTGAAGCTGAACAATATGCTCAATCAGTATAAAAATATTCTGCTCTATGGAACGCGTGACCAGTTGCTCCAGAGCATCCTCCGTAAGCATCCCCCCGCGACCCACAAACAGTGCACACTTTTCCAATTCACTTGATAATGCCTGCAAGCTGGTTCCGGTATACAGGATGAACTGTTCTGCTACTCCTGGTGCGAACGTGAATCCTGCCTTGTCAGCCTCCTGCTTCACCCAATGCGATAAATCGTCGGCAGACAGTGAAGCGCAGGAAACCAGACAATCCGCTTCCTTTAATGTCTTGACCAGCTTCTTTCTTTCATCGAGCTTGTCCGCATCAACTGTCAGCACGACAACGGAAAAATCAGTTGGCGTCTTCATGTATTGGATTAATCGTTCCGGCTTATGATCTACCTTGGCACTTTCCTTTGCACCGGTAAGAAACAGAGCATTTGTTGCAATAACCAGCTTGCGAGGCACCATAAACGGCAGCGTTTCCGCTTCTTCAATTACGGTATCAAGCGATGTTTCTGACAAGTCATATTTGTTCACCGCGAAAGGCCGTTGATCGGGTTCTACAAGACGCTCCGTCAACTTATCTATTAATGCATGTATCAAGTACGATTCAGCACCATAGCACACATAAACAGGAGCAAACTTCCCCTGCTGAATTTGTTTCAATGCGGATTTATAATCCATCTCCGATCACCCCTACTTTCTTCTTTTGACATTGTAGCAACAACAAAGGGATTACGTCAAAACCTGCAGGTTTTGGACATAATCCCTTTGCACGAAACCCCATCTATATAAACACTATGAGGAAAGCTCTAGAAACCTTCCTCGTGGTGGTCATACGACGCGCTCGTAGAGTGACGCTACACCATATTATATTACGCCGCGCCGGATTGGTGACTGGCCGCGGCGTAAACAATTTATTTTTTTAACTCCGTTTTGTCTTTTGCATTAATGACATAGGTTATAGTTCCCGATTCATTAGTTACCCGATAAGTCAACAGTTGACTCTCTGTCCATTCAACCAGTTCGATTTTATCCTTCTCCGTCCAGGTATGACTGGATGTGAATAATACCTTCTGTTGATTGTCGGTAATAACGACTTGACGCTTGTCGTTGATAGAAGCAACATAGACCTTACTCTGGGATGTTAATGTACTTGGACTGCCGGTTGAACTCACTGAGTACAGTTGGTTCAATCCCATTTCCCCTGACTTCTCTTTATTAACGTTATCACCATTCTGCTGATCTCCAGTCGCAGTTTCATTCTGATTGGCTGCAAACGAAGAAGCGCTGCCTCCAGTACTATCAGACAATGCTGAGTCTGGATTGGCAAAGGATTGGGCCGAATTCGGTGCACCCGTTTTGTTAGCCGATAATCCTCTTCCACCAGCCGTCGAATCTACAGGCGGAGGAGCCAATTCCTCATTAACAGGAGCCTCTTTCGACTTCGGCTCAGTAGACGAAGATGACGACGTATTGGAATCATTGACCGTACTACTATCCGTAGAAGGCTGCTGCACCTGTTCCTTGGAAGGTTCTGCTGTTCTCGCATCTGCACTCTTCTTCTGAGGCATATCCGTTGATGCCACTGGTTTGTTTCCATCAGCGCTAGCTTGAGCCTTACTTTCTTGTCTCTGGGCTGGAGCAGGAGCAGGCGCGGGTGCTTTCGCAGCGGAATCCGGCTGATAAGTATCCATCGCTGCCTTTTGATCGGCCGGCTGATTCGAGGTACCTCCCGCACCAGTTGGTTCAGCCGCTTTCTTGCTGCTAGCACTTGGTGCCGTATCCTGCTTCGCCATGTTCTCGGCTTTGCTTTGTGATGCTGTAGAGGACAACAACATAGACCCTGCATCCTTCATGCTGCCTTTCTGGTCCTGCTGCTCAAACACGAAAAATCCGAGTACCAAGCCGGCGGCAACAACACCACCAACTATCCGCATTGAAACAAGTCCGCGCATCTTTTTGCGCCATCCAGCTGCATGCTCGACGTGTGCCTTCGCCTCTTCAGCGATTTGTGCGTCCTTATACTTATCCGGAAAAGTAACCACAGGCGCCGCCGGATATTCTACTGCCGGGAAGCCTTCGTCTATCCTCTGAAGCTTCGGCATAATAGCATCCACCAAGCTGTAAGCCGGTGTTACCTTTGGTAATTGTTCTAGTTCTTGAGACAAAGATACCAAACGCTGGAACAGCTCCGTACATTCCGAGCAGTGCTGCAGATGTCCCAGCATTTGTTCATATTCTAATTTATCGAGATCCTGATCGAGGTATCTCTGCATGAGTTCGATCACCTCTTGACACATCATCCCGCACACTACCTTTCTGAACAATTCACAATTGATATTTACAAATACGAAGCAGAATAAATAAGACCTTGATGAAGATACGCAAACCGTTTCAGTGATTAGCCTCTGACAGCATCACTCTTGGTTTTTTTGTAATCCTGCAACAACGTTTGTAACTGCTGCCTTGCCCTGAATAAATAAGACTTCACCGTGTTGATGGGCAAATCCAAAGATTCGGCAATTTCGTTGTAGGAGAAATCCTGCAAATATCGCAGTACAACAACCGATCGATGATGTTCCGGCAGCTTATCAATTGCCTCTTTAATATCTTGGGCAATATATGCGGACATAACCTCATCTTCTACCGTCTTATTTGCAGTAAAGTTAAGCTCATGCTCGTCAATGGAAACGGTAGGCTTGGACCTTCTGAATTTGTCTATGCATAAATTAGTGACAATTCTCTGAACCCACGTTTTGAACTGAGCTTTCTCTTCATAAGAATTAATTTTGGTATAAATACGTATTAACGCTTCCTGTGCGGCATCCATAGCGTCCTGCTCATTGCCCAGAATGTAATAAGCAGTTCGATATACATGATTTTCTATTTCACGCAGTAGGGTAATTAGAGCGTCGCGATCGCCCGACTGGGCAGCCTTTATCAGTTCTGGCGCTACCACTGGGATCCCCCTCTCTTGCAACTATATAAACGAACGTTATTCATAAAATGTTGCACTCAATGAACTCTACTTAGAATATCAAATTTTGGCGTGCAGGTATACCTGAGTTTCCAGCGTAGGTAAACCGACCATGCAACATAAAAAATCCCGTACGCCTGCTTAGACGTAACGGGAACTGGATACTGAGTATCCCACGAGTAGATTCTACTGCTTGCTCAGAGGAAGATTATAAAATACCAGACCACATGATCGATCTTGGATGAACAACCGAGCGTTCGATAAATCTTGTATTCGTCGGAACCATATAAACGGCTATGAATTGCTCGACAGGATCAATATAAATTGCGCAGCGCCCCGCTCCTTCATGCGAGTAAGTTTCCGGCGATGCAAGCCCGATTTCCCTCAGCTGAACCCCTAAGCCGTATTTGATCGCGGGTTTGCGGGCGCCCCAGTGAAAGCCAGGCACATTATGTAAGTGATTTCGTGTCATTAGTTCTATTGTTTTGCGGCCAAGTATGCGTCTACCATCGCATTCTCCGTGGTTAAGCATCATTTGCCCAAGCTGCCACAAGTCGCGAAGGGTCGAATGCAGACCACCGCCGGCTCTTGGCGGACGCTTCTTATTAGATTCATCTGCCTTGTCCGTTCGAGGCAAGTCCCATTCGCTCGTGACGCATACCTGCTCATGCAGATTCTCCGGCACTTTGAAGAAGGTACTTTCCATCCCTACTGGTTCTATCAGATTACGCTCAATATACTTCTCATATTCCAGCCCGGATAGGATAGAGATTAGCTCCCCTAACACGGCAAAGCCTGAGCTTGAGTAATTCCAAGCTTTACCGGGCTCATTAAGCAGCGTTCCTGCCAGCATGGACTTGATCCAATTGTCACCTTTAGCACCCTCCCACCAACCACGTGGGTAAGGTTCCGTGAAATAACCCGAATCAGCTGCCATCCCTGAAGTATGGGTAAGCAGGTGAAAAACAGTAATTCCTTTGTGCATCGGTGTGTCAAATTCCGGAATCCAGCTCGCGATCGGTTGATCCAGCAGCAGCTTCCCTTCTTCCATTAGCTTCATAACAGCCAAGGAGGTAAACAGCTTCGTTACCGAAGCAATGCGCCGGATGGAGTCAGGTAAAAATAATTTATGTTCATCCCGAAAATCAAGCTTTCCCATAGATCGACTTGCAAACACTTTACCGTTACGTGATAATAAATAGCTGGCGCACTGCAGCTCTCCCGTCTGAACCAGTTCCATAAAATGAGCGTCAAGCTCATCCAGCTTAGGTGCGTAATAGCCCGCTTCTTCCGGAGTGGCATCGATTGTGCCGTATTGTACATCATACATAGATTCAACCATTTCTTGGCTCATTACTTCTTTAACCTCCATTAGCTCTAATCATTAATGCAAGCGCTAACAAAAGATGTCTGTTGAATATTACATTATAATCCATAAATTGTCTATGTAAAAATCAATTATAATTTTACAGCTTTTTTCCACAAATATTATTGTTAGGTTCACCAATGACCCATGTCGTAATTTGTTGTAAAATGGTGAGCAAATAGAATCGAAGCTTGTTTTACTTATGAGAGGGGATTATCGCCATGTCACTAGGAAGCGCAGACCGCATTTATTGGATTGACACGATGAGCCGAATCGCTCAACCCGTACTTCATCATTTAAATCATCGTCAGTTAAAAGCGAAAATGCCTATTGAACGCAAAATGGACGATCGGCATATGTACACTTACTTGGAAGCGCTAGGACGCTTATTGACCGGGATGGCTCCTTGGCTTGAACACGGCAGTCGTGAAGGCGAGGAAGGTCGACTGCGGGAACGATATGCCGAGCAGGCAAGAGGCGCTATTGAAGCGGCAACGGATCCCTCATCTCCTGATTTTATGAATTTCTCAGAAGGCTATCAGCCGATTGTGGACGCCGCATTCTTATCGCATGCTCTTGTACGGGCACCGGAAGAACTGTGGAACAAGCTTGGAGACCAAGTTAAGCAAAATGTCATCGAGGCATTAAAATCAACTCGCACCCGCAAGCCTTACTATAACAACTGGCTGTTATTCTCCGCTATGATTGAAACAGCACTGTACCGTGCAGGCGCCGATTGGGACAGAATGCGCGTCGATTATGCTCTTAGACAGCATGAGCTGTGGTATAAAGGGGACGGCATCTATGGGGACGGCCCGGATTTCCACGCTGATTATTACAATAGCTTCGTGATACAGCCTATGCTCGTAGACATCATCAGTACACTCAAAGGAGAAGATCCGACTTGGGCGGATATGGAGGAAAATGTCATCCGCCGTGCGCGCCGCTATGCGGTTCAGCAGGAAAGATCCATTTCTCCTGAAGGAACGTTTCCTGCCGTCGGACGCTCATTGGCGTATCGGTTCGGAGCCTTCCAACTGCTCAGTCAGATGGCTCTCCAGCATCAATTGGATGCAAGCCTTGAGCCAGCTCAAGTACGCTGCGCATTAACAGCCGTTATGAAACGTGTGATCAACGCGCCGGGGACTTTTGATGAGGATGGATGGCTTACTATTGGCTTCTGCGGTCATCAGCCAGAAATCGGAGAAACTTATATTTCTACAGGAAGCCTCTACTTATGCTCTGCCGTATTTCTTCCTCTCGGTTTGCCTGCCAATGACCCGTTCTGGCAAGGCGAGGCGGACTGGACTAATAAGAAAGCTTGGAACGCTCAAAGCTTCCCTATCGACAAAGCGCTATATTAACACTCAACTGAGTTGTCATATTCTTGCTCCAACAAATTACAAAAAAAGCAGCAACCTGTTTAAACAGGTGCTGCTTTTTTAACGTTTAGTATATGCTCACGATACTCTCAATCGGGTCGTTTAAGCTTTTCCTTCAGCTGGAGCTGCTATCTTTCGTTCCGACACCATGACACCGAGCAAGATAACTCCAATACCAACCCACTGCAGAACATAAGTGGATTCATGAAGCAGCAACGCGGAACAAATAATTACGACGGGAAGTTCCACAGAGCCCAATACAGCGGCTAACCCTGTTTCAATAAATGGCGCTCCCTTGGCATACAGGAATGGTGGGAGAATCATGCCAAATACGCTTAATAAAATTCCCCACTTCCATAAGCCTTGGCCAAGCGAACCGTTCCATAGAAACTGCGGTGGCATCAAGATCAACACGATCACTGCAGCCCCTGTAATCATCCACGTGCTGCGGAACAGCGCGGGTAAATGAGTGGCTACTCTTCCACTGAAGAAGATGAACATCGTGTAGCAGCAGGCAGCCAGTAAGCCGAGTCCAATGCCGCTTGCGCTTGGTCGGTCCATCGTACCCGACAAAATACCGGAGGCCATGATCGTACCTATGAGTGTCAGTACCATAGCTATCCACTGAAAAAATGTGGGCACTCTTCTTGCCACAATCCAATCGAGCAGCATCCCCATCCATGTAAATTGGAACAGGAGCAATACCGCGAACGATGCATCCAACACTTGAAGCGATTGGTAGTAAAAATAACCAGTTAGTCCTGTAAACGTACCGCCCGCAATAAGCTTCAGAATGATGCTGCGTGATATTCCTTTCATTTGACGAAGCTTCGGTAAGCTTAAGAGCCACAGCACAATTAAGCCAAACAGCACTTGGCTGCCCGTAATTTCCGATGCCGTAAAGCCGCTTTCGTAACCCAGCTTAACGAAAGTTGACAACACGCCATAAGAGGCGGCGCCCAACAAGACGAACCAAATGGCCTTCCAACGGTTCTGAGATGTCATGTCTTTTCCTTCTTTATGATTTCCCTCACCCACCCGTGAAGTCTGTTAAAGACTCACACAATCTAACACTATAAGCGAAGCGGCAGAAATATTCAAGCGGTCGTTTATGTTTTTCCCTCTCACAGATAATGGAATCAACTAATTCGAACTAAAATCGAAACTAATTGGAATACCATTCGTATAATATGTAATTTTCATCGGAAGCCTAGCATTGTAAGCTCATTGATTCACTATGGAAAGGACTAATCTATATGGACTTTGGTTTATACGTTACTCTGTCCCTGATTGTGCCTATTTTAGTCTTATTAGGAATCATAAGCGCCAAAATCATTTCCGGCAAAGGTATCCCAAGCAATGACTTTACTCCATTCGATAACATAACCGGACAAACCCCCATTGAGATTCATGAGGAGAAACAAGAGAAAGAAGAACGGGACGACCAAGGGGATGATAAAGACAAACATTTCTCTCGAAAAATAAAGTACACTCGTGGAAGGTAATCCTTCCTCCTGGTGTACTTTTAACTGACCTTCGCTTATTGGGAATGTATAAATGACATGATTTTCTCCAAAATAGAATCCAGTGTCTCTACTGTATCCACAGTCAATTCATCCTGAATCGATTGGATACTTAAATTACCGTAATAAGCCTTTAACTCAGTAAAATCCGTAATAAGCTGATTCGGTAAAGGGTTCTGCTTTCTTTGATTAAAGCGTTCAGCCCATACGGTCTCATCGCTGCATACGCATAAAACGCTTGAAAGCATATACCCCTGACTGTTCAGAAAGGATTTGAACCTAATCATTTCATCCTCTCGGTTAAAAGGAAAGTCCAGTATCCATCGGCCTTCTACATTTTTGTTGGTTTCGAGAAATTGAAATAATATCCCATAGCATATTTTATTTCTTTGTTCATGGTCTTTTAGGTATGCTGCCGTTGCATCATAAAAATCATCTTTGCGGATTACTGGAAGATTAAGCCGGGAACTAAGTTGATTAGAAATGGTAGTCTTGCCGACACCAGGGCGCCCCCTTAATAAAATAATCTCAGGCAATAAGATCCTCTCCCACCATAAACAAATTCTTCACCTATTTGGAGCTGGAAGGTGTAATGACAGATAACTGTCCTTGCTTCAGGGATTGACCTCCGGTGTCCTTTGAATCTGTTTTAACCACTTGGACATATACATGATTTTCAAAATAACCCGTTGTTTTGGCGGTTTGAAGCAGCTTCTCAGGCCAAGTGCCGGCCCATGCATAGCCATTGCGTCTCTCTTCCTCAATTTCCGATAATTGATGTTTGATGATCCCATCACGTCCCGAAAATATCGGTTGATTCGTACCAATCTCATAGAAACGGTACCAGGTCGAGCTTTTGGCTTCAGAGACGAAATACACGTTATTGGGGTCCCGCGGTACATACTTGATTCCTTTAAGGCGTGCCTCCTCAAACCAATTCAATGCGCCTTCAATTGCCCTCTTCACCTCATCCGAAGGCTTCGGCAGTGACATCAGGTACTGAACAATAGCAACTGATTCGGATCCCGAGATCGATGGGAACTCATAAGCACGAGCTGGTCTTGGTTCATAGGTGACAGGATCATGCTGCGCACACCAGGCCGTTCTTTTACCGTTGACGATGATTTGCGACTTTAGAATATAATCAACGCCGCGATCAAGAGCATATTGAACGGCTTGACGCCTGTCATCATCGACCAAATCCGTGTCGAACGGGTATTTCTTCTTCGCTGCCAATGTTAGTACATTCATGACTCTCATCATAGCATTGTCGTTGAACGTTGCATAATCGGAATAATTGCCTCTAGCAGGATAGACCTGCGGCCAACCGCCGCTTGAATACTGCATTTTCAATAAGAAATCGACCGCTTTCAACGCCGATTCCTTGTATTTCTTGTCCCCCGTATCCTTGTACACCATAGCCATAAACAGCAGTTCATTCGTAGTACCATCGTTATCGATCGTTCCGATATCTTGACCGTCCTTGGTGCGCCATTCGGAGCGGAGAGCTTTGCCGTCCCAAGGCTTCTTATATTCGTTGGCCATATTTTTTAAACCAGCCGCCGTTATCCATTTGCCAAGTGATCAAATGATTCGCCTGTTCTATATTTTGTTCCTTGCTGCCAGTATAATAATCGGCTGTAAAGTATGGGGCTTTACCAGGCACGATGATTTCCTCTTTGGGAAACGTGGCGTCCTCGTTCAGCTTCTGCTCCAGTTCAAGGACAGCAACCGTTTGATGGTTCTTATTTTCACTTGTCGTTACTTTGCTGACTGGCAAACCGGCACTTAGCAGCGGCTCGAGACCATACCAAGCACCCTGCGCTTTTTTGATAGCTAGGTCACCTGCGTTGAAGGAACTCATTTTCCCGGTAAAAGTGACCTCCACTGTGCTTGGATTTGTCAGCACGGAGCTGATTACCTGCAATTCTGAAGGAGCGCTGCTTGAGACTAGGGTTGGTGTCGGACTGGTTTCTAGAATGAGATTACGATCTTTTGAAAAGACAAATAACACAGTGGCAATACCGATAAACAGGATGGAGCCTGTTGCGATGACAAGTTTACGTTTCCCAGTTAGATTCATGCTTCTATTCCTTTTCTATTGATTTGACTAGATCCCCCAATGACCTCTTTGTTCGCTCGGATGCAAAATCTTTCAAACTTATTGTAATCAAAACATTTTCCATTTTCTATGCAATCCCATGCTTTATTAAATCAAATATTTGCTATTTTTGTTTTCTTTTAGTTTGTAACTTGCCATTTCTTAGTAATTTATGACACAATCAATAACAGAATGGATTGTATTTCAAGCGGGAGGGGGCACTTCCATGAGAATAAATAGAGAGCTTAATCTAAAAGCGAATCCGTTTCAATTCGACTATTTAAAAACCGAACCTAAAGTGGACACCTTTCATTCCCATGAAGGAATGGAATTTCTATTTGTATATGACGGGTATGGAACAGCTATCGTGAACGGGCATCTGTATGATATCAAGCCGGGTATCCTGTTATACTTTCAGCCCTTTCAGCTTCATCGTATTCAATTCGCTAAGGAAGAAGCGCCCCGATACAGACGATCAGTGCTTACATTCGAGCCCGCTGTCATGGACACCTATTTGAAATCGCTACCCAGCCTCCGTTCTTTTTTACATTCCGTTTGGAAGGAACAGTTGGAGGCTCCTTATATCGATTTAACTCCGATAGCAGATCATATCAGCGGAATGCTAGCGCTGTTTCACCAGAGACTAGCATCGCTCCCCTCGGAACATAGGGTAGAAGAATATGCTGGATTCATGATTGGTTTTATCCAATGTATCCGGCCTTATTGGTTGAAAGCCTACACGGTCGACCTGGGTACTAGACAACCCAGGATTCCGCACCATGCGGAATTGATCATGCAATGGATCGAGGAGCATTTTCAAGAAGAATTTCGGCTGGAAAAATTGGCGAGCGATATCCATCTATCGGAAAATCATATCTCCTCCTTATTTCGCAGAGCTACCGGAAGCACAATTTCACAATATTTAACTGCCCGGCGGATTAAAGAGGCTTGCCATCTTTTGCGGTCAACCGATTTGCCTCTTCAGGAAATCTCTTTACGTATCGGCTTTAGCAGCACATCCTATCTATGTCAGCTATTTAAAAAACAAAAGCAGCTGTCGCCGTTTAAGTTTCGCGAGCTTCATGCCAATTAGATAATCAGGAAAACCAGAAAAGAGCTCTCGCTTTTATCCAACGGACGCAAGAGCTCTTTTCATTTTATTTACTATGCCCTAGGAGACTAGCCTAGCTACACTTATTTCTTTTTGCTGTCCAGGAGCTTGTTGACCTTCTCGTCGGCTTCTCGCAATGCTGTATTGAGATCCTTGGTATCGTTAAAATACTCCTCAAAGCTGCCCCAGACTGAACCTCTCGAATCATTCTCGTACGGGGAGAAATAAGGGGCTGGGGCTGGTGTATCCTTAATCACGGATTGCAAATTCTTCCCCTTTAGAAAAGGCATATCCGCTCCCAATTCTTTCTTAAGCTCAGGGTTCTTGAGCGGACTCGGCTTAGCCGCTGTCCGAACGCTCAACCGCTGTACCTCCTCCGAGGTAATCACATCCAACGCCTGCATAGCCTGATCCTTGTACTTAGTCGATTTGGTAATGGCAATCAGATGAGCTTCTGCATAACGATATACGTTAGGATTTTCCTTGTACACCGGGAATGTTACGACATCCCAATTCAAGCCGTTTTTCTCCGCGCTCTCCAATGAAGATAAAATGTTCGCTGTGGTAAGCATAGCCACGTTCTTATCCTCCATAAACCACTTGCCTCCATTAAAAGTCATCATTTTGGGAGGCGTATTGTTCGGGAGGGACCATACTCTTTTGGCCGTTTCGAATAGCTTTTTCCATCCCTCATTGTTGACTGACGCTTTATTCGCTTTTCCATCCACCATCGTTAAGGAAAGTTGGGTACTCATCCTTCCCAATTGGTCACTGTCCAAGCCTCGATAGGTGACCCCGTTATCCAAACGACTCATTTTCTTGCCGAGCTCAATAGCCTCATCCCAGGTCATCCCGTCTTTCGGATAAGGAACACCAAATTTATCGAACAGCTCTTTATTGTAGTAAGTTGCATTAAAATTCAGTGAAAAAGGCAGCGCGTACAACTCCGATTTTTCCGCTAATTTGGTGATCGACTCCAGCACGACCGGCTCGAAGCGCCCAAGATCCACATTGTTCTTTTTGGCAAGAGGAGTCATGTCCTCCAGCAAATCCATTTGCTTGAATTTCCCAAGATCTCCATTCCACGTATAAATCAAATCAGGGATTTTACCTGCGGTAACCAAATCTTCAATTTTGGTCCCTTGACCGGGAATCAGCGGCTCAATGGTGATATGAGGATATTTCTTCTTGACTGGATCTACGATCAAATTTTTGACGTCTTTGTCTGCAATTCCCGTTGCTATGTACAAGGTTAAAGTCACTGGAGACGTATCAACTATGACCTTTGGTGCCGAAGTAGGACCCCCTTTGCTTTCTGTTCCTATTGTTCCACCCGTACTGCTGCTGCACCCAGAAATGAATATTAGTAGCGAAGCAGCAGTGATGAATCTGTTTCTCTGTTTCATAGAAACCCTCCCATTGTATGAATTTCAGCTACCTCAGTCAATATAACTGAAAGCGCTTGCCTACTTCTTATCATAGCAATATTACGGAGGTTCAGATTTAGTGCAATTATGATAATATTTAGCTGCTTTATGAAATTGGTTAATCTGCTTCAGCAACCCTGGCACGCATTCGGATCACTCCATCCCGTATCGTCATTTGAATCTCCCCTTGGTTATCTGTTCGTAAAATATGAACATTCCTTTCTTCCAGCCTGCTCATCACCGTCGGATGGGGATGCCCGTATACATTGTTCTGTCCTACGGAAATCACCGCATATTTCGGCTGCCATTCATCCAGCCAAGCGGCTGTGGTGGACGTTTTACTGCCATGATGTGCAATCTTCAGAACATCAATCTGTCCTGAAGGCAGCAGCAGTTGCTGCTGACCGATCACTGCAGCGCCTGGGGAAGCATCCGCAGTGCTAGAGCCATGGATCATACGGAGAACAGCTGCTTCCGATGCTTGTTCCATATCACCTGTAAACAACCACCTTGTGTCCTGCATTTCCATCAAAAAGACAACCGATTCCGCATTCTGTTCCTTTTCAAGCCTGATTCCTGTCTCACCTTGTTTAGTAGGGAGCGGAAAAAGAAACCGAAGCCGGGTGTCTTTATCAATCTGCAATACATCTCCGGCATAAACTTTAACCAGCTTAACGCCATAATATAGTGCCGTTTGAAACAGCTCCTCCGCACCGGATGTCGGTTTAGCAGTACCGTTAAATATGAGCTGCTTCACTGGAATTTGCTCCAAAACCGCTTGAAGCCCTCCAATATGGTCTGCATCCTGATGCGTTACTATCAAATAATCGATATGTTGTATTCCACGCTGCTTCAACAAAGGCACAAGCAGCTTGCGCCCTACCTCATACGGATCGGATCGCTGCTTCCATTCTTCCCCCTGCTTCCGAAAGGTGACCGTACCTCCCCCATCGACTAATATGACGCTGCGACTCAACGGAGAACGGATGAATATACTATCTCCTTGCCCGACATCCATGAAATTCACCTGCCCCTCCTGACTCCAACGCGCTGGCTGATAGGCGAAAAGCAGCAGTATAATGAGACATAAAGATGCCGCAGGAAATAGCGATACTTTGAAAGTTGACCGTACCTTTGGGCCTAATGGTCCAGCCGGTTTGCTCTTAGATGATAATCCAGTAAGCATGGGGCCTGGAATTTCATTAGCCTGAAGTGCTGTGTCCCCTCTCTTTCTGTTTAGCAGCCCCCAAATAAGCAAGCTCCAAGCCGCATAATATCCGATGATCCACACAAGGCCAGGAGTCGGCCAAATCGTCTGAAACAGATGCCATTTGCTGACTGCAGACACGAGCATAAAGATCCACTCATTCACTTTGGCAACAAGCCAGGCTAGAGCTTGACCGACCGGTTTGAATGCGAAGCTTATGAGAAGAGCAGCGGTTCCCGCAGGCATAGTGAACATGCTGAATACGGGAACCAACGCAAAGTTAGCTGCCAAGGAAAGCAATGAAAATTGATTGAAATAATAAATCGATACAGGAAACGAAATACACTGGGCGACTATCGTAATGGACAGCGCATCTCTCCAGGAGCGCGAGCGAATCGGCATTAATCTATTGGCATAAGGAACGCCAAGAATGAGTCCAATCGTCACCAGGAAAGAGAGCTGGAAGCTGACGTCAAGCAGATAGTAAGGCTCCCACAGCAGCATGACACAACCGACGATCAAGACCGTATGGAGCCCATCCTTTAAAGTATGACGGTATGCCGCGTACAACCCTATCATGGCCATTAACCCTGCCCGGATGATGGAAGGAGAAGCTCCCGTTACAGCAATGTAAATGGGCATCATAATCATCGCTGTAATTAAATACGTTTCCCGAGTGAATCCCAATCTGCGCATGATCCACAATAAACAAGCTAAGAAAACCGCTACGTTCAAGCCTGATATGGCGATAATATGCGTTAAACCAAGCTGTGAAAATTGCTGAAACTGCTGCGGGTCAATGTCGTCGGTCAATCCGATCAGCATTCCTTTCATAAACCCCGCCTGCTCCTTCGGAAACAACCGATCTACCCCATCACCAAGCATAGAGCGAAATTGATCGTTCCAGCGAAACACATGCCCCCAAGCCCACGATTCAGGGGGAGTATTGTTAATACTAGAGGCACCTTTTACTGTGAGCTGCCAATGAATATGCTGAAATCGCAAATAATGACGGTAATCAAAGCCCCCAAAGTTGCGAGATTCTCCTGGTAATTGCAGAACTCCCTGCAGATTCATACGATCACCACGCTGCCAGGTCATAGCTTCCAGCTGCTCTTGTTTGGAAAGCAGTCTAACCGAAACTATAATGCGTTCCCCCTCATAATCATCCGATTGGACAATAAATGCCGCCTTGTCTCCGTCTACCTCTACTTGGTTTACGATAATACCTTCCACATGAAAACTGGCTGCTTCCGTACTATCTGCAGTAATTGCGCTTTGATTGCGACGATCGTAATCTTCGTAATACCCTGCAGCAATAAATACAACTAACAGCATGCACACCGCTTTGGACCAAGGCCCACGAATCATCCACAGCACAATAACAGCTATGCCTCCAAAAAGACTTGTATATAGGGAAAGCCACGGAAATTCCGCCGTATAGGCCAATATATAGCCGAACGTCCAGAGCAAAGTAAAGAGAACAACAGGCCGATTCACTTCTCTCCTCCTTTCTTATGAGCACAGTTATACCAACCATGATTTAAGCAACAAAAAAAGAACCTCCTTCGATAAACGAAAGAGGTTCTTCCTCATACATTCATTCCATTAATGCTGAACTTCTGTCATGGTTCCTGATGGAGGCTCATAGGTTTCCAGATGGCGAAACGTAATGCCTTTTTGCGCCATCAATGCTTTTACCTTGTCACTATCCTTTGGATAGGGCCGATGGTATACAATTTCACTGATACCACTGTTAGCCAACATATTGGCGCAAGTCCAACATGGCTGATCGGTAACGTAAACGACAGAACGCTCCCGGTCCTTCGGGTCCGTAAATAAAAGCAAGTTTTGCTCGGCATGAATCGTACGAATGCAGCGCTGTTTTTTGACAACCTGCTCCGTACCTCCCTGCTCTACCATTTCATACTCTTCAACCAGCATGCAGCCGGCCTCCGAGCAGTCTGGAACTCCCATAGGAGCTCCGTTATATGCGGCACCTAGCAGCTTCTTCCCTTGCACAAGTACCGCTCCAACATGCCTGCGGCTGCATTGGGATCGAGTCGATGCCATGTACGCCATATCCAAGAAGTAAGTATCCCAATCTTTGCGAGTCGTCGTCATGTTCTTAATGCTCCGTTTAGTTCTGACTTGCTTGGATCGCCTGATCCAAGTCATAAATAATATCTTCAATGGATTCGGTTCCGATAGATAAACGAATCATCCCTGGGGTCACGCCGGCAGCAATTTGCTCCTGCTCGGACAATTGCTGATGCGTCGTGCTTGCAGGGTGGATAATCAAGGATTTGGAATCGCCAACATTAGCAAGATGCGAGAACAGCTTGATATTATTGATGACCTTGCGTCCTGCATCAATACCGCCTTTAATACCAAAGGTCATGATAGCGCCTTGGCCTTTAGGCATGTACTTTTGTGCGAGCTCATAAGAAGGATGGCTAGGCAAGCCTGCATAGCTAACCCACTCAACCGCTTCATTTTGCTCAAGGAATTGAGCTACTTTCAATGCATTGGAGCTGTGACGCTCCATACGCAAATGCAGTGTCTCCAAGCCTTGCAGAAGCTGGAAGGAGTTGAACGGAGAGATCGCCGCGCCCATGTCTCTCAACAGTTGAACGCGAGCTTTAATAATATAAGCAATCGGTCCTACCGCATCGGTATAGACCACGCCATGATAGCTTGGATCTGGCTCAGTCAAGCCTGGGAACTTGTCGTTCGCTTTCCAGTCGAACTTCCCTCCGTCAACGATAATACCGCCGATGGAAGTTCCGTGACCACCAATAAATTTGGTTGCCGAGTGAACAACGATATCAGCTCCATGTTCGATCGGACGCAGAAGGTACGGGCTTGGGAAAGTATTATCCACAATAAGAGGAATACCGTTTTCATGAGCGATTGCCGCTACAGCCTCAATATCAAGAATATCTCCCTTAGGGTTACCAACAGTTTCCGCGTACAAAGCTTTTGTTTTCGGTGTAATTGCATTGCGGAAGTTCTCCGGATTAGAAGGATCAACAAATTTAACGTTGATGCCTAGCTTAGCCAATGTTGTTGAGAATAAATTGTATGTACCGCCGTACAAGCTTGCAGCGGAAACAATCTCATCTCCGGAGCCTGCGATATTCAAAATGGAATAAGTAATCGCAGCTTGTCCTGAAGCCGTAGCAAGAGCAGCTGGAGCTCCCTCCAACGCCGCAACCCTTTTCTCAAAAACATCCGTCGTCGGATTCATCAGTCGGGTATAAATGTTGCCAAATTCCTTCAGAGCAAACAAATTGGCTGCGTGATCTGTATCGCGGAAGCCATAGGATGTTGTTTGGTACAAAGGTACCGCGCGTGACAAGGTTGCCGGGTCAATCTCCTGACCAGCATGTACTGCCAGCGTTTCAAAACCAAGCTTACGTTCATTAGACATTCGTAAAATCCTCCCCAAATAATTATGAATGATGTCTCTCTCTACTATTTTCTCATATATTGTAATAAAACAAAAGCAGGATTCGTAGGACTATGGATCTACCGTAATATACGGCTTCATTTTAGCCAAAAGCTTGTCTCCGATCCCTTTTACATCCTTCAATTGATCAACCGACTTAAAGCGGCCACCCAGCTTCTCCCGATAGGCGACTATTGCCTTAGCCTTGCTCTCACCGATACCCGGCAGCGTATCAAGCTCCTTTTCCGTAGCTTTATTTATGTTCAGCCTGCTATCTTTAGATGATGCTGCAGTGCTGCTGGATACGGGCACAGGGGTCGATTCCGTCGTCGCTGTAGAGATAGTCGGCTGCTCAGTGCTCTGACTGCTTTCTTTATTGGTGGCAGCGGTCGATGCAGCTTGTGAATTTTGCTCGAGCGGTGTGGGCTTGGAACCCGCTTCCTTACTATCCGGGCTGTTCTTAGTTGTCGTTTGTGTTTTAGTATCATTTCGTCCTGCCGCTCCATTCTGCGCCACCCGCTGCTCCGATTGCTCTATAAGCAAACGCTGCATATCATCGTTGGCCAACCGCCACTCGGCCGTTTCCCGAGCCGCTTCCTTCCATGCCGTATATCCGAACCATCCTCCCAAGGCAACCGTCAGCGACACTACAAGAAGCACAGTGCCGGATTTCGTTTTATTCACAAAGGATAAAGCCAATTTAGTTCCCTCCTTCAGTTTCTGATTAATAAGCAAGCTATAGATCTTTACTTTTAAATAGCAATCGTCTCAACAACTCCGACAATCATATTTATTAACTAAGATGCATAAGGATTAAGAAGGCTGCACTTTTCAGGGGGGATGGTCATGAAAGTAGGATTCATAGGCACAGGCAGCATGGGCAGCATACTGATAGAAGCATTTATACAGTCCGGGGCTTTGAATCCGGATCAAATGGTAGCCACCAACCGGACCATTAGCAAAGTGGAACAGCTGGCTGCGGCCTATCCGGGTCTCCAGGTAGCCCATTCGAATATAGAAGTCGTACAGGATTGCTCGCTTATTTTTTTGTGCGTAAAGCCTTCCGATTATAAAATCGTAATTACAGAAATCAAGGACGTGGCCGAACCTGAGAAATTGCTAGTTTCGATTACTAGTCCTGTTCAAATACGTTTATTGGAGGAGCAGCTTCGTTGCAAAATCGCGAAAATCATACCGAGCATTACCAATTATGTGTTCAGCGGCGCTACCTTATGTATATTCGGCAGTCGATTAGAGATTGAGGATACGGAACTACTGGAAAATCTTCTGTCTCACATTAGCGCGCCCATACGGGTGTCAGAAAATCATACTCGCATTTCTTCTGATCTATCCAGCTGCGGCCCTGCTTTCCTCGCCTATTTCGTTCAAAAGTTCATTCAGGCTTCTGTAGAGGAAACCGGTATTTCAGAGGAAGAGGCCACTCAATTGGCTAGCGAAATGACGCTCGGTACAGGCAAGCTGCTTACAACAGGCGGCTTTACTCCTGCTTCTCTGCAAAAAAGAGTATCCGTTCCAGGAGGTATTACCGCGGAAGGTCTCCGTATAATGGAAAAAGAGCTGCACGGGATGTTTAATAACCTCATCCGTACAACTCATTCTAAATATGAAGAAGATTTGGAAAAGGTGGAAGCCCTGTTTCATGAATCGAAGGACGATTAGAACGTGATGCTTTCACGCTTTTCCAATATGAACCGCCTGCCGAGGCAGCGCGGTTATTTGTTTACCCTACTACTATATTGACCAGCTTGCCTTTTACCGCAATGACTTTCTTAATGGATTTACCATTCATCGCCTCTTGTACCTTGCTCATGCCCAAAGCCAATTCTTGAAGCTCAGCTTCATTAGCATCTTTGGATACAAGAGTACGATCGACGATTTTACCATTAACTTGAACAACGATTTCAACTTCATTGTCAACAGTCCAAGCTTCATCGTACGTAGGCCACGAAGCATAGGATACCGTATCAGTATGACCCAGCTTCTCCCACAGCTCTTCTGCCAAATGTGGAGCAATTGGAGACAGCAGCTGAACAAAATGCTCCATTGCTTGCTTAGGCAAGGTATCTGTTTTGTAAGCTTCATTGACGAAAATCATCAACTGGCTGATTGCCGTATTGAAGCGAAGCGCGTCCAGGTCTTCCGTAATTTTCTTAATGGTACGGTGCCAGGTCCGTTTGAATGTATCGCTTCCCAACGTCTCATCGGCACTAATCTTAGCACTAAGCTGACCGTTTTCTCCGATAAACAAACGCCAGATCCGATTCAAGAAACGATAGGTTCCTTCTACTCCGTTTACATTCCACGGCTTCGTCGCTTCCAGTGGCCCCATGAACATTTCGTACATCCGAAGTGTGTCTGCACCGAATTCATTAACAATAACGTCCGGATTAATGACATTACCGCGGGATTTACTCATTTTCTCGTTATTTTCACCCAAGATCATGCCTTGGTTGACCAGTTTATAGAATGGCTCTTTCGTCGACACAACGCCTAAATCGTAAAGGACTTTATGCCAGAAACGCGCATACAGCAAGTGAAGCACCGCGTGCTCCGCTCCACCGATATACAGATCGACTGGCAGCCATTTTTGTTGAAGGTCTTGAGAGCACAATTCTTTGTCATTCTTCGGATCAATAAAGCGCAAGTAGTACCAGCAGCTTCCTGCCCATTGCGGCATTGTGTTCGTCTCGCGACGCGCTTTCATGCCGGTCTCCGGATCCACGGTTTCTACCCACTCTGTTACATTAGCCAACGGGGATTCGCCAGTGCCTGACGGTGCGATTTGATCCACATCCGGCAGCAGCAATGGCAGCTGATCTACAGGAACAGTTTTCATAGTGCCATCTTCCAGATGAAGGATAGGAATCGGCTCTCCCCAATAACGCTGACGGCTGAACAGCCAATCGCGCAGACGGTAGGTCACTTTGCCCTGCCCTTTGCCGTTAGCCTCAAGCCATTCGATCATAGAAGCGATAGCCTGCTCATTATTCAAGCCGTTCAACTGCTCGGAATTGACATGCTCTCCATCGCCTGCATAGGCTTCCTTCTCCACATCTCCGCCTTTAACAACTTCGATGATCGGAAGGTCAAATTGCTTTGCAAACTCCCAGTCGCGTTGATCGTGACCTGGTACAGCCATAATAGCTCCGGTACCGTATCCGGCAAGCACATAATCGGCAATCCAGATCGGCGTTTTGCTGCCATTAACCGGATTAATCGCATACGCACCTGTGAATACGCCTGTTTTATCCTTAGCCAGGTCGGTACGTTCCAGATCGCTCTTGCGAGCTGCTTTTTCCTGATATTCCTTCACAGCAGTCGCTTGTTCGGAAGTTGTGATCTTATCCACCAACTCATGCTCAGGAGCCATTACACAGTAAGTAGCACCGAACAAAGTGTCAGGACGGGTTGTAAATACTTTCAAGTTAGCATTTGCTTGGCCTTCGATTTCGAAAACCACTTCCGCGCCCTTCGATTTTCCGATCCAGTTGCGCTGCATATCCTTGATCGATTCAGACCAATCCAGCTCCTCCAGATCTTCCAACAAACGTTCAGCGTACTCGGTAATTTTCAAAACCCATTGACGCATTGGTTTACGGATAACCGGATGATTACCGCGTTCACTTAAGCCGTCAATAACTTCTTCATTAGCTAATACTGTACCCAGTGCCGGACACCAGTTCACAGGCACCTCGTCAACATAAGCAAGTCCCTTGTTGTACAATTGGATAAAAATCCATTGCGTCCATTTATAGTAATCCGGGTCTGTCGTACTGATTTCCCGGTCCCAATCATAGGAGAAGCCCAGTGATTTAATTTGACGGCGGAAATTGTTAATGTTCTTGATCGTAATATCCCTTGGATGCTCCCCCGTATCCAATGCGTGCTGCTCAGCTGGCAAACCGAATGCATCCCATCCCATTGGGTGAAGTACATTGTAGCCACGCATCCGTTTGTAGCGAGATACGATATCCGTTGCCGTGTAGCCTTCCGGATGACCTACGTGAAGACCTGCGCCAGATGGATATGGGAACATATCCAAAGCGTAAAATTTAGGCAAGCTATCGTCGTTCAGCACTTTGAACGTTTTATTGTTTTCCCAATATGTTTGCCATTTCGGCTCGATGACCAGCGGGTTATAGCCCTGCTGTTCTTTTACTTCCTGTGTCATTCGATTGTGCCCCCTTCGAAAGTTCAACTTCTCAATATAAAAGCCCCTCATCGCTAGCGCAACGCTAGGGACGAGAGGCATAATTCCCGTGGTACCACCCTAGTTAACACAGGCATTCTTTGCCTTGTGCTCACTCTTCCCCTTAACGCGGGGGCGACGATCCGGCTAAGTTCTACCGCTGACAGAGCGGTTATGCTCCTGTCTACAGCATACTTGAACTTCACCTTCTGGCTCCAAGACGAGTTCACTCTTCTCCTATGTCAGCTCTCACCAGCCGCTGACTCTCTGAAAATAGGGTGTGGAGTTACTACTTCTTATCCCAGCCGTTAACAGCATATAAAGCGATTATATGTAAAAAACGGCAGCTGTGTCAAGTGTGCGTGCCTTATCCTGTCATCAAATCATTGGAATGTCCATGATTATTCGTCACCGAAGCTGGGAAAACTAGGTTTCATAGAGTTCTCAACTTATGCAAGAGGTGATAAATATGACAGGTCTCATCAATGGCATTGCTCTTTCCCTTCCACTATGGGGCAT
This sequence comes from Paenibacillus sp. RC67, assembly GCF_030020805.1. Lineage (GTDB taxonomy): Bacteria > Bacillota > Bacilli > Paenibacillales > NBRC-103111 > Paenibacillus_S. Next base: position 2,446,080 of record NZ_CP125098.1, on the reverse strand, counting down.
CATTTTAAGTGTAATCCATTTCCTTCTCCAGTAGTCATTGCAGTGACTTATTTTCGTGCAACAAAGAACGCCCGCTGCGTCGTATCCGTAACGGATTTCCACATAAAGTCCGCATAGCAGTCCACTTCATGGAAGCCCGCAGCCATTACCTGCTGTTTTATCCAAGTCAATGGATAAGCGCGTTGTATATGGACCTCATCGACTCTTTGAAACCGTTCCGCTGCATCGTATACGTTGTCCCGGCCATTCTCCCGCACAAAGATGGTTAATGCGTGTTCGATTTCGCAGCGTTCTGCATCCAGCTCGCTAGTCCAGATGTAAGCAATGTCATCCTCATTCAAAAAAAACGGCTGCTCCTCAGCGTACGACTCCAGCTGATACGGAGTATGTACATCAAATACGAACACGCCCCCATCTTTTAAAGCAGCGTAAGCCTGACCTAGTGCTTCGACAACCTCTTCCTCTTCAAGAAGATAATTCATGCAATCGCAAAGTGAGATGACGGCATCAACCGGTTGAAGCAAGCTCCAATCCCGCAGATCCTGCTGAAGCCACGTGATGGCCCCTTTACCTGAAAAAGCTTGAGCGCGTTCAGCTTCATGGGCTTTTTGTTGAGCTACCGCCAACATATCCTCTGATAAATCGATTCCGTATACCTCGTAGCCCTGCTGTGCCAATGGAATCGCAATATTCCCGGTACCGCAGCCCAGATCAGCTATCGTTCTCGGCCGGCCATATTTATCCCAGCATTGACTCAAAAAATCAAGCCATTCCGCATAGGGCATCTCTTCCATCAAACGATCGTAATGATATGCGAACAACTCATATGCCACGAAATTCGACCTCCAGTCTTGATGTAGCCATATAACAACAAAAAAACCGGCATTCCTGCAGCCTGCGAACGGTAATTCCCCCGTCTATATCGCATTCAATGACTTGGCTGCTGCCGGTATAAGATGAGAAGACTAGCTCTGTTCTCCACCTTGTTCTTTATGTTCATCCTTTAAATGAGTCCAGCTTCCTTCTTGGTAAACGAGGCCTTCCTTCATCAGTTTGCCGACGGCACGCTTAAAGGCAGATTTGCTTATTTTGAAGCGTTGTAAAATAACATCGGCTGGAGTTTCATCTGAGTAAGGCATGGAGCCGTTTGGTCTTTCTCGTAAGAACTGTAATAGCTTCTCAGCATCCTCATCCCGCCCGATTTCTTTGGGAGCACGCATCGTTAAATTCACTTTGCCATCCTCCCGGATATAGCTAACTCGAACATCGACTTCTTCTCCAAGCCGGAGCAGCCTTGTCCGTTCCGAAGCGTGAACCATACCAATCACACCAAAACCGACTACACCGCCATCGCAGACCACGAAGGTACCGATTTGCAGTGTCTTGTACACTCTGCCCTTAACCCATTTATTCCTCCATGTTTCCGGAGCATCGAAGCAAAGCGGCAGCAAGTCCGCTTCCCCTGCAAGCTTGGCCACCAAACGTCCCTGTCTGTCATGAGCCAGCAGGACGAAGACTTTATCCCCTATCTGGGGACGAAGCTCTGGCAATTCAGGCAGCTCACGGAATGGAAGCAGCAGGTTACGTCCTAAGCCCATCTCCAGGAAACATCCAAAGCGACGATGAATATCGACCACTTCAAGCAAGGCCACTTCGCCAAGTTGAATTAACGGTTCTCGCATCGTAGCCGCCAAACGATCTTCCGTGTCATAAAACAAAAATACGTCAACCCGGTCGCCTATCTCAATCTCACCAATCACTTCACTATAATGGAGCAGAACGTCCTCATAGCCATCCGTGAGAAAATATCCGTTGGGCGAGACTTCTCTCGCCACCTCCAGATTCATTCGGGTTCCTGCTTCGAACCTCATACCTGCTCAACCACTTTCGCGTCGGACCAGAGTCTCTCGATATTGTAATACTCCCGGTCATCGCGGTGAAATACATGAATAACAACGTCTCCCAAATCTACAAGAACCCAACGCGCCGTATCCATTCCTTCCATACCGCGAACTCTTGTGCCCTTCTCCTCGGCCCGCTTACGAATCTCTGTAGCAATGGCCTGCACTTGTGTCTCCGAATTCCCGTGGCAAATCACGAAATAGTCGGCGATCAGGGAAATCCCCTGCAGATCCAACGTCACCACATTCATCGCTTTTTTATCATCAGCCGCTTCTACTACTAGGGCCATCAATTTATCCGGGCTTATACTCATTCATTTTCCTCCTCTATGTTTAACCCACTGTTATCCTATTGCACATTATCCATGTTAAAGGCAATTTGTTCCTGCCTTTTGATTTCATCAATGAGACTATTACGTGAATACATGGTTAACGGGTAAACCTTCTTACCCTTTTCTAATAAAAATCGAATCGTTCCGTCAAAAGCGGCAACTAATGCCTTCTCTACACTATGTTCGGCGATTTCACGGATATTATTCACTCCTGGGAAATCCCGTCCCGGCTCGATATAATCGGCCAGACAGACCACCTTTTCCAAAAGCGTCATGTCCGCTCTGCCTGAAGTATGATAGCGAATTGCACCTAGAACCTCTTCGTCCTCGATACCATAATCCCGTTGAGCAATAAATGCACCGGCAAAGGAATGCCAAAGCTCTTTGTCGTAATCGAGCAAATCAGGAGGCAAGCCGTTTTCCCTGATGATGGTTTCCTGATCCTTGACAGGCCAGTATTTGCACACATCGTGAAGAATGGCTGCCAAGAATGCCTTCTCGGGATCACATCCGTATTGACGCGCGAGCATGACAGCCGATTCCATCACGCCTAGCGTATGCTCCCACCGTTTAGCCGGCATTTGAGCTTTAACCGAATCCATCAGCTGTTTACGATCCATAAATCCCGTTCACCTCAATATAGTCATATACACCATCTGGAACCATATACCGAATCGATTTGCCTTCAGCTACCCGTTCTCGAATGGATGTCGAGGACAGCTCCATAAGTGGCATGGACACTATTGAAACGGCTTGCCTCACTTGATCCGATAACTGCTTGACATCCAATTCGTACCCGGGCCGCTGAAGTCCGATAAAAGAAATCAGCTGAACCAGCTCATCGAATTTGTACCATTTGGGTAAATATTGCACCATATCAGCGCCGATAATATATGAAAAATGAATTCCGGGGTGCTGCTGTTTCAACAGCTTCACCGTATCAATGCTGTATGAAACTCCGCCCTTTTGCAATTCTATGTCGATGGGCCGGAAATAAGGATGTCCCTCCACCGCTTTGCACACCATCTCCCAGCGCTGCTTTGGAGTCGCCCCCGGAGCTTGCTGCTTATGCGGCGGCACGTTAGTCGGCATGAACCATACCTCATCCAACGCAGATTGTTCGAACGCACATTGCGCCGCGATTAAGTGGCCGATATGAATCGGATCAAAGGTGCCGCCCATGATGCCAACCTTCATGCTCCCACCTCGTTTTGCTCCAGTTATTATAGCGTTTGAACAACAGTAAGCCCCAAAGGCGAGGCTTCTTCACTATCTCAGCCTAGACTGGCAGAACTATCGTTTTTTTATCGCGGGATTCCTTGTAGAGAACGATGATTTTGCCAATGACCTGAACCAACTCTGCACCTGCTTCGTCAGCCAACTGTTGACCTACTTCGTTACGATCTTCCATGCAATTGTTCAACACGGTTACTTTAATCAGTTCCCGAACCTCAAGCGCTTCCTCAATGTGACGAATCAAATGCTCGTTGACGCCGCCTTTGCCTACTTGGAAAATCGGGTTCAAATGATGCGCCATAGAGCGCAAATATCTTTTTTGTTTACCTGTTAACATTTTTTTGCCTCAATTCTGTTGTGATGCGTGTTGGGCGATAGTTTGAAACCAAAATGAGAAATTAAATCAGATTACAAGCTTCAGCAAGTTCCTCCGATCGCTGTTGTTTCCGGATTTCTTATTATATATCGTTCATGGATGAAATCCGTAAACAAAGGCGAACACTATCGTTTCTACGGTACTTGCTAAGCTCTCCATCTTACATTTTCTCTGGGAAAAGATCAAAACAATCGCTCAACACGTGTGTGTTATTTAAAAGATTGTTCTACGACTTGGCGCATAGCAGTGATAGGAGCTGGAACGCCAGTCCAATATTCAAAAGCATACGCGCCTTGATAAATGAACATTCCCAATCCACAATGGATTTTGGCGCCTCTGGCTTCAGATTCACGCAGAAACCTGGTTACCAGCGGGGTATACACGGTGTCGCTTACGACAAGCTTGTCATGAATTAAGGATGTATCCATAGGAACAGTATCCACATTAGGATGCATACCTGCCGGTGTAATATTAACGACCAGACTTACATCACCGACAACCTCTGGTATCGCATCCGTCCCCAACCCGGTTGTTTGGGTGAACTGAGAAAGTGAGCGGGCCAAATCAACTGCCTTTTCAGGATTCCTGTTGGAAATGTAGATATGGGAAGCGCCTTCCTTGGCCAGCGCATAGCCTACACCGCGTGCAGCCCCACCGGCTCCTAGCATAAGCACTTTTTTGCCGCGCAAATCAATGCCCGTCTCTTCCTTCAACGAACGAACGTAACCGATACCATCTGTGTTGTATCCCGTCAGACGGCCGTTATCATTGACGATAGTATTAACAGCTCCGATAACGCGTGCTCCCTCATCGATCTCGTCCATATAGTCCATGACTTCCACTTTATGAGGAATAGTTACGTTAATGCCTCTAAACTGCAAGGCTCTAATCCCTGCTACTGCATCCTTAAGTTGGCCCGGTAATATATGAAAGGCCGCATAGGCAGCATTAATTCCTGTCTCTTCGAAAGCGCGGTTCAGCATGATCGGAGATTTGGAATGACGGATCGGATCTCCGAAAACTCCGTACATAATCGTATGGCTGTCCAGCTTATAATTCCCCATGCTCTAGTTCTCCCCGTTCCCCTTTAAATCATCGATTCACGAACAGCTACCTTCACTCCTTTAGGGACATGAATCACTAAGTCAGCCCCTGCATCACTGTTCACTTTTACCCAACCAAGCCCCGAAATCGATACATCGTACAGCTTGCCCTTGGCAATCCTTACAGGATGCTTGGTCAGCTTGGGCAACAGCTCCAACGCTTCGCGGCTAGGCGGAGCAAGAAGCTCACCCTTGTGTTCTTCGTACAGCTCATCCGCCCGCTCCAGCTTGGTACGATGCGGTGACAGCGCATTGGAAACGTAGAAGGTGAATGACTGACGTTGGCCCTGCACAAAATCAAAACGAACGAAGCCTCCAAAGAAAATAGTCTGCTTCTCATTCAACTGGAATACTAACGGTTTAATCGGCTTTTCCGGCATAACCTTGTTAAGATCCTGCTTGTTGACCAATTCCGTCAGACGGTGTGTATACACGATTCCTGGAGTATCAATAATGAACGTCCCGTCATCGAGTGGAATTTTTACCAAGTCGAGGGTAGTACCTGGATACTGTGAAGTCGTAAGTTCAGCGTCAAGGTCGCTGTAGTCGCGAATAAGCCGATTAATCAACGTAGATTTCCCAACATTCGTAGCTCCCACAACATAGATATCACGGCCGTCCCGATGCTTATCCAACGATTCAATAACCCGTTCAAATCCCATATTTTGCTTTGCGGAGCACAATACGACATCCACAACCTTCAGACCGAATTCCTTGGCCTGTCTTTGAACCCAATTGACGATTCTATTGAAATTGGTCACTTTGGGCAGCAAATCGATCTTGTTGACGGCTAGCACCACCGGATTGTTTCCAACGAAACGGGCCAACCCGCTGATCAAGGTTCCCTCGAAATCAAAAATATCGACGATGTTCACAACCAAAGATTGAGTGCTTCCCACATGACCCAGAAGCTTCAAAAAATCGTCCTGATTCAACGTGTTTCCTGACATATCATTATAGTTCTTAATTCTAAAGCAGCGCTGGCAAATAACCGGAGTACGGTCCAAAGCCTGTTGGGGAACATACCCAAGCTTATCCGCATTCTCGGTTTGCAGCTTTACTCCGCAGCCTGCACAGGCGGCATCTACATGTTGCATTTCTGTCATATTGTGTGTGTACCTACTTTCTCATCCAAGTTAAAGCGGCTTTTTCCAAGGAACGATTCACCACTTTAGTAAAAAAGCCTTCGTCCCGCCTTGCAATCGGAAGCACCAAGATAGTGTATAATCCCATTCGGTTACCTCCAAGTACATCAGTCATCATCTGGTCGCCAATAACAACAGTTTCCTCGGGAGCAAGTTTCATTAGATGCATCGCTTTTTGGAAAGCGGCGCTTGTCGGTTTCTTGGCACGATAAATAAAAGGAAGCGAGAGCGGCTCCGCAAATTTACTCACTCTGGGCTTGTTATTATTCGACACTATCACGACTTGAAATCCTATCTGTCCAACCACCTTAAGCCAGTCAATCAACTCCGGTGTTGCCAGAGGAGCCTTCGCACCAACTAACGTATTGTCAAGATCTGTGATGATGCCGCGCTTGCCTTGCTTCCATAAGTCATTAAGGTCAATATCGTAAATGGTATTTACTTGCAACTGTGGAACAAGCTTTTTTAGCAAAAATAGTCACCTCAAAACAAGCATATATACGCAAACTATACCATAATTGGCCTTTTTGTTGCAAAAAGAAAAAGGATACTGAGATGGGTTCACTTGAACAAAAAAAGCACCCGATTCAGTCGTCGGATGCCCGCTTTTACGATTCGTCCATTTCCTTTTTCAGCTTCAACAAATCTTCTATGCGAGAAGGATCTTTTCTGAAATATTCAATCAACGTTTCGATGCATGTAATGGAATCCCAGCTCAAATGATGCTCAATACCTTCTACATCTTTATAAATCGTATCTTCCGAAACGCCGATCAGAGTTAAAAACTCCTCTAATAATTGATGACGGTCAACGAGTCTTTTCCCCATTTTTTGTCCTTTAGAGGTCAGCACGAGACCACGGTACTTTTCATAAACCAAATAATTGTCTTTATCCAATTTTTGGATCATTTTCGTAACGGAAGAAGGATGCACTTCCAACCCCTCGGCGATATCGGACACACGAGCATATCCCTTCTCGTCGATCAGCTTGTAGATCCTCTCCAGATAGTCCTCCATACTAGGTGTAGCCATTTTCTTTCCTCCCGTACATCATAAACCATACGTAAGTATCCCGTAAAAACCTGGATGAACAATGAAAAGCGCTCATCGATCTGTTATTTCCCACGAATGAGCGTAAGCGTTCAGGTTCAAACTATGGTCATTATAAGCGCCTTTTACTATAACACAGCCGAATGATCGAAGCAAGTTAGTCACCAAAATCGACCGGATACGGTACCCAAAAGGAGATCTTTTATGACATTAGAAACACTGATACCTCCGGTACGACAAACCGAAGTCTTCGTCCCCGAGCTCGTTTATTTTGAACCTGATGCGCTAAATTATCCTAAAGGCCAAAAAATTATGGAATGGGCGAAAAAACAAGACTTGCCTATCCACATGACGACATCTCATAACCGAATTACGAATCTGCCCGGAGACAGCGATTTGGAGAAATACCGGATAGCGAAGCGGACGCTTGTCGTAGGAATCCGTAAAACGTTAAAATTCGATACGTCCAAGCCATCGGCTGAATATGCAATCCCTATTGCTACTGGATGTATGGCCCATTGTCATTATTGCTATTTGCAAACCACACTCGGCGCCAAGCCGTATATTCGAGTATATGTGAATACCGACGATATTTTGAAAGCAGCAAAGCAATATATTGAAGAGCGTGCTCCTGAGATCACCCGTTTTGAAGCCGCATGTACGTCGGATCCAGTGGGTTTAGAACATATCAGCGGCTCTTTAAAGGAACTCATCGAATTTATGGGACAAGAGCCTTTAGGTCGGCTTCGTTTTGTCACTAAATTTCATCATGTGGAGCCCCTGCTCGACGTTAAGCATAACAAGCACACAAGATTCCGATTCAGTGTCAATGCAGATTACGTCATCAAAAACTTCGAGCCCGCAACGTCCAGCTTCTATGAACGAATTCAAGCAGCTGGGAAAGTGGCGAAAGCAGGATATCCTCTAGGCTTTATAATCGCCCCCATCATATGGCATGAAGGATGGGAGGATGGATATCGTGAGCTGCTGGAAAAACTAAAAGAGGCGCTTCCCAAAGAAGCAACCTCTGATTTGACCTTTGAATTGATTCAACATCGCTTTACGAAAACAGCTAAAACCGTCATTCAGCAGCGTTACCCTAAGACTAAGCTGGAACTCGACGAGACTAAGCGTAAGTATAAATGGGGCCGTTGGGGCCAAGGCAAATATGTATATCCAGACGAGCAAGCGACGGCACTGCGTGAATTTATAACCGAGCAAATATTTGATAAGTTCCCTAATTCAAGCATCGATTATTTCACCTAAAATTTAAGGTAGTCGGGGGTAATGGAATTCAGCCAAATCGTGATTCGAGTCATTTGGTCTGTATACAGCAGGACGGCCATGATAATCATTAAGCCCCCGCCTATCTTCATAATCTTTGATGAATACCGAAGAATCCATTTCGTGCTGCCAATGAAAAAAGCCAAAATAAAGAATGGAATGGCAAAGCCTAGCGAGTAAGCGGTAATCAAAGGCAGCCATGAATCCGGGCTTGTCGCAGCCAGTGCCAGTATAGCCGACAAAATAGGTCCGATACAAGGACTCCAGCCTGCCGCGAACCCCATACCGATCACTACAGAGCCAAGGTAACCCGCCGGTTTGAATTTCCACTGCAATTTCCGTTCCCTCATCAGCCACTGTGGCTGAAAAATACCTAGCAAAAATAATCCCATTGCAAAGATTAATATTGCGGCAATTTGCCTAAGCAAATCTTTGTAATCAATAAAAAAATTAGATACAAGTCCTGCACCCCAACCCAAGCTGTAAAAAATAATCGAGAAGCCCAGGATGAAGCATAGTGTATGCAACACTGTTCTTTTACGGACACCCACAGCGGAGCCGTCTTTCAGCTGGCTGACCGAGATGCCTGTTATGTATGATAAATAGGAAGGATACAAGGGTAAACAGCAAGGTGAGATAAACGACGCTACGCCTGCCCATAACGCGATCCATAAGTTAACTTCCATGTTGACTCCTTTCTAAACGTTTTCCCTGAGTTTCCTTAAGAAAACTGGCTTCGAAAACACGACTCACGACCTAAAACCACGTTTGATAAACATGCTGATAATAAGCAGCGCGATGAGACATAGCACGATAGTCGCGCCTGGTGCCGTTCCCCATACTCCCGCAGCTACCAAACCGCCGACTACAGCAATTTCGGAGAACAAAACGGACCAAAACAACGAATTCCGAAAGCTTTTGGCTATAAGAAGACTGCATGCAACCGGTATAGTCAACAGCGATGAAACCAAGAGCGCTCCAACGATCTTAATAGCCACTGTAATAACAAGAGCTGTCAATATAGTAATCATCATGTTATAAAAGCGCAGCGGCAAACCGCTAACCCCTGCTGCATCTTCATCAAAAAACATCAGGAATAGCTCTTTGTAGTTGACCAATATAACTCCAACAACGATGATCGTTACCCCTAGGACAACCCATAAATCGATGGAATCCAAGGTATAGATACTCCCGAAAAAATAGCTCATGACATTGATATTGAAGCCTTTTCCCAATGTAAACAATAAGGTAGCCAATGCGACGCCGCCGGACATAATTATTGCAATAGAGAGCTCGGCATACGTCTTGTAAGCCTTGCGCAGCTTCTCAATCGCAAATGAAGCCAGCACAGCAAATAGCAGCCCCACTCCGATTGGGTACACATTGATTAAAAAACCGAGGGCGATCCCCGCGATCGACACGTGCGCAAGGGTATCTCCAATCATAGAGAGCCTTCTTAACACGAGAAATACTCCCATCATAGGAGCTGCAAGCCCAATGAGCAAGCCCCCCAACAAGGCGCGTTGAAAAAAATATTCCGAAAAAATATCCACCTGTTTCTCTCCTAGCTTCAGCTTCCTTGCCTATCGTTCTTACGATAAGACTTCAATTTGTTCCCGCAGCTGCTGGATGGAATGAGTCAAATTCGTCTCCTGGCAGTTTTCAGGCTCATGGGTGTGCTTAACATAAAACGAGAGCGAACCGCTCTTTTGAATAGGCTCATTTCCAATATACGATTGTACCATATCCATGTCATGGGATACCATAATAAACGTGATGTGATGATGCTGATGCATATGACGGATCATTCTGAAGAAGCCCGCTTGAGTCTCAGCATCAATACCTACCGTAGGCTCGTCCAAGATGAGCAGCTCCGGGTTGTTAATAAGTGCACGTGCCAAAAACACACGCTGCTGTTGACCACCAGAAAGCTGACCGATACGGCGGTCGGCCAAATCCTCGATACGCATGACATAAAGTGCGTCCTCACATTTTTGAAGATCCTCTTTGGTCATGCGACGAAACATCTTTTTCTTACCATACAGTCCAGACAGTACTACCTCACGTACGGTAGCAGGGAACAAAGGATTGAACGCATTCTTTTGCGGCACATATCCTATTCGTTCCCAGTCGCGAAAAGTTGAAATGGGTTCCCCAAACAACCGGATCTCGCCTTGGGATGGCTTCAGTAATCCGACAATCATTTTAAGCAGCGTTGTTTTACCTGCTCCGTTGGACCCGATCAAGCCGATAAAATCGCGCTCAAGTACGGTAAAGTTAAGATTTTCAATGACTTTTTTATTTTCGTAGAAAAAAAGACGTCATCAATCGAGACGATGCTCCGATGACATCCTGCATTTACTGGCTTCATAGCTGCAAGCTCCTTTTTCGCAGGTTCCTACTTCTATTGTAATGCTTTTATTAAATTATTCAAATTCGCTTCCATCAATGATATATAATCAGCTCCGGATTTCAGCTGTGCATCCGTCAATCCTTCTAAAGGATTCAGCACCATCGTCTCGACTTTGGCGTCTTTCGCTAACGTTTTGGCCAAACGGTCCGAGACCAGTTCCTCGAAGAAAATATACTTAATATTGTTGGAACGAATAAATTCATTAATTTCTTTCAAATCCTTGGAGGTCGGCTCCGCATCGGGAGACAAGCCCATAATGGCCTTCTGCGTCAAACCGTACTCCTTTGCCAAATAAGCGAATGACTGATGGGTTACAACAATTTCTTTTTTCGTCGTTTTGGATAGCGCATCTTTGTATTTGTTATTTAGCTGATCCAAATTTGCCGCCAGCTGCTTAAAATTAGCTTCGTAATCGGCTTGGTTGGCAGGGTCTACTTTGACAAGCTGGTCCTTAATATTTTGGGCAATGATTTTGGCATTAACCGGGCTCAACCACACATGAGGATCATAGTGAGCTTCATTCGTATGATCGTCTTTCTGGCCCTGCTGCTCATGCTCGTCACCGGTAGAAGCCAGAAGCTGAACGCCTTTGCTTCCCTCCACGATAGCTACCTTGGAATCCTTCGGCAAGCTGTCGAGTGTATCTTTCACCCAGCCCTCAAAACCGGCTCCAAGGTACACAAACATTTGAGCCTTGGACAAATTCTGCATATCCCGGCTTTTAGGCGTCCAATCATGCGGTTCTACACCAGTTGGTACCAGGTTAATTACGTTGACATGATCCCCGCCTATTTTTTTCGTAAAATCATATAATGGATAAAAGCTGGCTACGACATTCACTTTGCCGTTGATCAGCGTTGCCTGCGACTTGCCGCAGCCTGTTAGAACAACAGAAACTATCAATACCAACAAAATAGGAATGATGATGGTTTTATTACGCAACGACATGTAAAAACGCTCCTCCTGAAATGTAAATCGTAAACTTTTTTATTAGACGAATACGATTATACGTCCGGCTTTTGCCCATGTCAACAGTTAATAATATTTACGATTAACGGGATGCAGTAATATAATAGAAAGCTAGATTCTTATCCTACGAGACTTAAGAATATCTATTGACTATACCAACGAAAACAGGATACAATTCCTTTGAAAATCAAAGGTTGTGAAGCACACGCCGCTTATTGGTCAAGCATATTGCTTGCCGTAGGCGGCTTATTTTTTTAAAGGAGTTACCATTTATGAGTTTTCATAGTGCTTATCAAGAAATGATAAAGCGGCATGAACAAAAGCGTACTGGAGAGCGATTGCGAAGACTTAATGAAAGGCATGGACATGCAGAACGAATGTTTATGGAGCATGTCTGGTGGCCTGCCTTCAGAGATTTTGAAAATCTTCATCCAGAGTATGAGGTCCAAGATTTCCGCGACGGAGTCCGTTTTTTGGACTTTGCTTATGTAAGGGGGCCGCTAAGGCTCGCAATAGAGATCGATGGTTTTGGTCCCCATTATCAAAAGATGAGCAGGACTCAATTTTCTGATCAATGGATTCGACAAAATCATCTTATCATCGATGGTTGGAAAGTATTAAGGTTCTCCTATGACGATGTGAACGATCGCCCTAGAATGTGCGCTCAGCTGCTTCAGCAATTCATGGGGATATGGGTTACTAGAAAAATAGAAAAAGCCGGTCTGCTAACCATTGAGGAAAAGGAGATTATAAGGATGGCTGTAAGGCTTAATCACAGCTTTATTTCGCCGGACGGACGTGGTATCGAACGCGTTAGAAGCTATAAGCTGGCCCAGGATGTACATATTGATTCTATTCAGATGTAGGTAGGTGTTCTCGTTGAGATCGCGGCAGATCTACTATCGATAATCCGCTATTTATATCGAGTATACGTGCAGAGGAGTGCTATAACGCTGTTTTACAGCGCTAACTCTTCCCTTCTCGCGCCGCCGGCACACGGCGCAACAAAAAACCTCCATCTCCCCGACCAAAATCGGGAAGATGGAGGCTTTACCTCACTTGATGCCCCGTGGCATCAAACGTGAACTACTCTACACGCACAGCTTGCATCTGCGCTTTGATGCACAGCTCGCCTGCCTTGAAAGCATGCTCCTGTGTCATTGCATTTTCCGTACGGTTAATGCAGTCGAGAATAAGTTGGCCGAAGAATGGATAGCCTACTTGGCCTTTCAGCGAATAGTGCTTCTCGCCTTCTTTGTTAACCAGGTATAGATGGTCGCCTTGCGGATCGCGTGCGATGTCGATGTACTTACGGATTTCAATATATCCTTCAGTACCGAGAATCGTCATACGTCCGTCGCCCCAAGTACCCAAGCCCTCCGGAGTTAACCAGTCTACACGGAAGTAGTTGGTCGCGCCGTTATCAGCAACCAATGTAGCGTCACCGAAATCTTCAAGCTCCGGATAATCCTTGTTGTTGTAGTTGGCAATTTTACTGTGAAGCACTTGTGCATCCTTCGCACCAGTGAAATACAGGAACTGCTCGATTTGATGGCTGCCGATATCGCACAGGATGCCGCCATATTTTTCATGCTGGAAGAACCATTCCGGTCTGGATGGCGCATTCAAGCGATGTGGACCAAAGCCGATAACTTGTACTACGCGGCCGATAGCGCCTTGCTCGATCAATTGACCTGCAAAGACAGCACTCTCTACATGCAAGCGTTCGCTGTAGTAAACCATATACTTCTTGCCGGTTTCCTTAGCTTTGGCTCTAGCTTGCTCTACCTGCTCCAAGGTGGTGAAAGGAGTTTTATCCGTAAAGTAGTCTTTTCCGTGATCCATTGCGCGAAGACCCAGAGCGCAGCGTTCAGATGGTACAGCTGCACCGGCAATCAGCTTAATAGATGGATCGTTCAAAATTTCAGCTTCAGAGGAAGCTGCTTTGGCTTGCGGAAATTTTTTGACGAATGCTTCCACTTTGGCAGGATCTGGATCATACACGGCAACAAGATCAGCACCTGCTTCGATCAAGCCATTGCACATGCCATAAATATGTCCGTGATCCAACGCGATTGCAGCAAAAGCGAACTCTCCCTTAGCAACAACTGGATTCGGTTTGCCTTGCGGCGCGTAATTCATTCCGTCTTTGGTTTGCATAATGGTTAGGCCTCCTGGTAAGAGTCATGATTATTCATTTCAAAAAAAATGTTAACGTGAACAATCCTCATTTTACCACAGATCCGTTAGGAAGTGCATCAGAAATTGTAGCTAAAGTTAATTGGTCTCCATGAGATGCTGCAAGGATCATACCTTGAGACAATTCGCCGCGTAATTTCACCGGTTTCAGGTTCGTTACGCAGATGACTTTACGTCCTACCATTTGCTCAGGCGTATAAAATTTAGCGATTCCCGATACGACCTGACGCTGCTCGGTACCAAGATCCAATTGCAGCTTCAGCAGCTTGTCAGCTCCTTTTACAGGCTCTGCCGCAATAACTTCAGCAACGCGAAGCTCTACCTTGAAGAAATCATCGATGGAGATTTCTTGAACGCCTTCCGCCGCTTCTTTCTTCTCTTCAGCGGAAGCCTTGGCTTTCCCTTCGCCTTTAGCTTCTGCCTTCACTGCCGCCGGAGCTGCTTCAGCGCCACCGCCCATAGCTTGAGCGATATAAGAGACCTCTTTGTCTACTTCCAATCTAGGGAACATCACTTCACCCTTCTCCACGCGTGTACCGCTTGGAAGAGTTCCGAACTGATGAATCGTATCCCATGCAGTTAGAGGACCTTCCTGAATGCCAAGCTGCTGCCACATTTTACGCGGCGTCAAGGTCAAGAACGGCTGCAGCATAACCGAAGCTATGCGCAGCGATTCCGCCAAGCAATATAGCACGGAGCCAAGCGTCGAATGCTTGCTTTCATCTTTAACAAGAGCCCATGGCTGAGTCTCATCAATATATTTGTTTGTACGACTAACCATTTGCCAGATCGCACCAAGAGCAACCGAAAACTCCATGGTTTCCATCGATTCTTCTACTTTACGAACAGTTGAGCGAATCGTATCTAACAGTGCTCCATCGAATTCAGTAGCGTCCTTAATATACTCAGGTACCGCTCCGCCGAAGTACTTGTCAATCATAACGACAGTACGGCTCAGCAGGTTCCCCAAATCGTTCGCCAGATCGAAGTTAATTCTTTCCACGAAGCTCTCCGGAGTAAACGTGCCGTCAGAACCAAATGGCACTTCACGAAGCAAATAGTAGCGAAGCGCATCCAGGCCATAGCGGTCGATCAAGGTTACAGGATCAACTACGTTGCCCTTGGATTTGGACATTTTACCGTCTTTCATCAACAGCCAGCCGTGGCCGAATACTTTTTTAGGCAGCGGTAAATCCAACGCCATCAGCATAATAGGCCAGTAGATGGTATGGAATCGAACGATTTCTTTGCCGACCAAATGCACGTCAGCAGGCCAGTATTTCTTGAACTTGCTCTCGTCCTCGCTGCCATATCCAAGCGCCGTAATATAGTTGGACAACGCATCAATCCATACATAAATGACGTGCTTCGGATCGTTAGGTACTTTTACGCCCCAATCAAATGTAGTTCGCGACACGGCCAAATCTTCAAGACCCGGTTTAATAAAGTTGTTGATCATCTCATTTTTGCGTGATTCCGGCTGAATAAACTCAGGGTTGTCTTCGTAATATTTCAGCAGGCGGTCCGCATATTTGCTCATCCGGAAGAAATAGCTTTCTTCCTTAATCAATTCCACTGGACGTCCGCAGTCGGGACAATTACCGTCAACGAGCTTGTTCTCCAGGAAGAAGGATTCGCACGGTGTACAGTACCAGCCTTCATAAGTACCCAAGTAAATATCATCCTGCTCGATCAGACGGGCAAAAATTTTCTCTACAGATAGCTTATGCCGCGGTTCTGTCGTACGAATGAAGTCATCATAAGAGATGTCCAGCTTGCTCCAAAGCTCTTTAATTCCAGAGACGATATCGTCAACAAATTGTTGAGGAGTAACGCCTTTTTCCTGCGCTTTGCGCTCAATCTTTTGCCCGTGCTCGTCCGTACCGGTAAGGTACATTACATCATAGCCGCGAAGTCGTTTGTAACGCGACATAGCATCTCCCGCAACGGTAGTGTAAGCATGCCCGATATGGAGCTTGTCACTCGGATAATAAATCGGGGTCGTAATGTAAAACGATTTTTTGGAATCTGCCATTGGTATCACTCCTTTTTAAAATTCAGAAAAATGCAAAAAAAGCCCTGTCCAGCTTGGGACGAGAGCTTGTGCTCACGCGGTACCACCCAACTTCCCCCGCTAATCGGTTACGAGTAGCAAGGCTCAGTAGTCTTCATGCGACTTTCCGTTAACGCCGGAATTACGACGAAGGCTTGCGGCATCACAGCAGCTCTAGCTGTTTCAAGCTCGCCTTCATTACCTCCAGGACCATCTTCCCCTGCTTCCGTCAACCGGCTCTCAGCAAACCCGGCTCTCTGTGTGGCGTCGGCAAAGTACTCATCCGTTCATAGGCTATACAAAATATAGGGTTAAGGCAAATATAGCGATAAAGCCGAACTATGTCAAGTAACCGAACCCTCATAGGTCAATCAAGTGTTCAGCTTTCCGTTCACCGATCTTCATCTATTTTCTTTGCGTTGCTTTTCCGTCGCTGGAGGAACGTAATCGATCCCTCCTGGATGAAACGGATGGCACTTGCATATTCTTTTTACGGCTAACCAGGTTCCTTTGGCAGGACCGTGTATTTCCAGCGCATCCAGCGCGTATTGGGAACAAGTAGGATAAAATCGGCATGTCGGCGGCTTCAGCGGCGAAATAAACTTTCGATAAAATTTGACCCCGCCCTGCAGCAATTTTTTCATAGATGCGCCTCCTGACTGTCAGCAGCCTCTGCTCGTCCTGTGGTTTTAAAGTCATGGGGACGTCAACAAGCCGTTTAACAGTATCATGCCTGATCAGCAACCGCGAGTCAAGGTAAGTCATTATCTAAGGCAAAGGCGCAAGCTTCCTCTACTCAAAAACACTCGCGCCCGCAAAGGTCCAATTCGTTCCGTACCTTACTCCTTTTACTTTTTCACCGAGGCAATATCTTTCGTTGCTCCCTCTTGGGCTTCGCGCAATGCGCTGATGGAATCTTTTTCGCCTGCTACTATTGCATTGAAGGCTGTAGTCATTCGTTTGGCGACGATATCGTCATATTTGGTCACGAAGGATGGTTTTGCTCTTTCTTTTGCAAAGAAGGCACCGACATTTTTCCCTTTGAAGTTTCTTCCATTAGATCCATCGGCAGATTGACCGAAAGCCTTGATAACCTCAGGAGTCGTAACCACAGGAAGTGTACCGGCTTTAGATATTTTCATCTGGTACTCATCGGACGTCAGTGCCGTCAATATTTCAAACGCCAAATCTTTATTTTTACTTGTACTGGAAATATTCATATACGTTGCATAATCCTGCGGTCCAATTCCCGGCGCTTCTTTAAAGGTAGGCAGGCTGACCATATCCCAGCTGTCAAAATCCCATCTCCCAATCTGATAAGCCATCATAGCGACGTTCTTTTCTTTGCCGAACATATCCGTATTCACCTTATCATTGCCAGGAATTTGACTGAAACGCGTAAAATTCTCCATAAACAGCTTGAACTTGTCATCTGTGACTTGAACGTTTTGCGTTGTCGGGTTGTAGTACGAAAGTGACAGCTGATTCGTGTTATACATAAAAGGATATCGGGTCGCAAAGCCGTAGTAAGTCGTGCCGGCATCCGTACGTGTCATTTTTTTGGCCAATTCATATGTCTCATCCCAAGTCATCCCATCCTTCGGATACGGAACACCGAATTTGTCAAAGATGTCTTTATTGTAAAATAGGGCCGTCGGAGCGCTCGACACTGGGAAACCATAGATCCCTCCACCAAACTGCTTCTGAAATTCAACCGTATTGGGACCAAGACGATTGAGATCGTAACGGTTTTTCTTTATCAGTTCGCTCATGTCGAACAATAGCTGGGTGTCTGCAAGAGACGGAAACGAAAACACCGAGCATAGAACCAAATCCACCGCTTGTCCAGATACGATAAGCTCGTTAGGCGTCGTTCCTTTTCCCGTAGCAATAAACTTGATCGTTACCTGGGGAAACTTGGCCTTAATTTCCTTTCCTATATCACTGTCCATAAAGGCTTCCGCCGTAGCCGTCGAGTTGGATGCATTATAGACGACCAGCTCAACAGGCTCTTTGCTGTCTTTGACCGCTGGAGCTTCTTTAGGCGCTGTTGCTGCACTATCAGTCCCCGAGCTGCAAGCGGTTACAACAGTGGACAAAAGAGCTGCCGCAAGTGAAGCTGTACCTAATTTTTGAAAACGTTTTCTTTTCATTGTGTAGTCCCCCTAATTTATATGTACTGTATATAGCTGAAGGATTTGCTGAAGGACGGTAATTAGCCCTCCAGCAGTATCCAAAGCTTGCAGTCAAACTTGATTTTTTTAAGGCTCTAGGCTAAAAGGATCTTGAAGCTGTTCCAGCCAAACTTTCAATTCCTGCTCAAGCGCAGACGCCGGTCCCTCTGATGGGGTGCTCTCCAGCTTCAAAGGATTCAATTGATACGGGTCATTCTCGTTGTCATAGCACAACCTTACGACTGTGTTCTCACCGAAATTACGTTTGGCCACATAGGTGTATCGATTCGTGCGAACTCCACGCCAGCCATATGCGTTAATGTCCAAGCCCTGCACCCTCGCTTGCTCGTGCTCTCCTATTGCTCCAGGATAATGGCAGATGAAGGTGGATGAAGGACGATCTCCTCCCTCTCCTCGAAGAAGGGACGAATAGTCGCTCCCTTGAACCTGTGCCGGGGCAGTGATATCCATTAAGCCTAGCAGCGTAGGCACAAGGTCGGAGCTGTTGAACAGGCATTCTTCGGTGCCTGCCTTAACATGACCCGGATAGCGTATGAAGCATGGAACGCCGATGGACTCTTCGTACCAAATGTTTTTATGCTCCAGCCATCCGTGGGAGCCCATCATCTCCCCATGATCCGAAGTAAGCACAACGATTGTATCGTCGGACACCCCCTCATCCTCCAGCGCTTGAAGCAAGCGAGCGAACTGATCATCCGTAGCCGTCACTGCGGCGTAATAGTTACGAAGATGCTGCTCTGCCTGAGCGAGCCCCTTTCCCTGGACATTGGGACGGTACGTAACAGGCTTATCGGCATACATCTGCTTGTAGGTTTCCGGCACCTGCTCAAAAGGCTGGTGAGGCGGATTCCAGGATACATATAAGCAAAATGGCTGCTCGTGGTTCCGATTGCGGATGAAATCGATCGCAACGTCCGTCTCATGCTTGGTTGACCATTCGTTAGGCTCGATCATTTGCGGCGTATCCTGCCAATAATGCGGGCTTAGGTGCTGATCATAGGCGTTATACGAATACCAGAAATCAAATCCGAATCTTCTTGGTCCTGACGGTATGTAGGCATCCCAATGCCTAGCGCCCGACACCGGTTCCTCCACTGTGGACTGCTCCGGCAAATCAAGATGCCATTTTCCGATGTAGCCCGTCTGGTATCCTTCCCTCTTCAAAACATTTCCTATCGTTAACTCATCGTCGTTCATTTTCACGGGAAGACCCAGCTTGCAATTCGTCGTAACCCCCGTCGATAGCGGGTACCTTCCTGTCAGCATAACCGAGCGGTTAGGAGAGCACAGCGGAAAGCAGCTGATCGCATTATTCATAACCAGACTCTCCTGGGCAAAACGATCGATATGCGGCGTGATCACTTCGTCTTCCTTACGGTAACCTACGGCCTGTCTTCGCCATTGATCTGGGAAAATAAACAGCAGGTTTGGTTTTTTATGACTCATCTCATCTTCTCCCAGCGGCTTTCATGATTGTACTTAATTCGTTATATACTGCTGAATGCTGCGATTGACTTGTTCTCTTTTGGCCAACAGCCATTCCATGGACCGAGGGTACTCGCTGAACGTCAAAGGCTGCTCCAAGCCCTCTTCCAGCAGAGCGACGACTTGTTCCTTTCCAATGAAGGTTTCCAGCAGCTGAAGTGCACGCAAATCCTGCAGCGCCTCATAAAAGACCTCCATACGAATCGATTCAATTGGACCCTCCGGACCTGGATACACAAGAAAAGCATCGCCAGATGGGAACGAATGATTAGCGTCCGTGTTTAGGAACGGGTTGATAGGTTTCTTGGAGTACTGAGAGAACCAGAAGTTGTAACCCCAGTGCAAGAAGCCCTCCGCCTCAAATTTATACAGCTGCATACCGATAATCCGGTTTCTAGCTGACGGCATATTGAAAAAACGATTGGAAACGAGCTTTCTTTGCGAGACGCAATAATAGGTCCATAATGGCTTAACCCCGTTCTCAATGAACGGCTCGATGTGATTGTTCGCAGGTATCGGCCTCTCCACTACGCCCTTTTCATAAAAGGCATAATCCGAGAGCGCATCGATGATCGGGTAATCGCCCAAGTGCTTTTTCGTAAAATCGCTGATACGTTTGTACTGCTCCATGTCTTCCATTCTTGGCTCATCGGAATTATGGAAATAGCTTCTTTCTTCTAATCCATTCGCTTGGATGAAGGCAACCAGTTCTTGCAAAAACTGCGTCAGGAAACTGCGATATTCATCGCTGTTGGCGTCGGTCTCCCAACCGAAAATCTTTTTGTGCTCCCCATTTTCCACTGCGACGATTTTTGGGGCATGCTTTGCTCCCCATTGGGTGAATAAGTGAGAGAACTCGAAGAAACGTATTCCCCGCTCGGTACAAAGGTCAACCCAACGTTTCAGCTTGTCAAAAGCAAACTCGTACGTGTCTCCCGACTTCTTCACATCAACGAGTTGGACCGTAGGTCTCTCTGCACCGATAGCCGTATCCAGAGGCGGAGTGAAAATTGGAGTCAGAATCATATTGATGCCGTGCTGAACCGCTGTATGGATATACTTATCGATCAGCTCCCAATGGCGTTCAGAGAACACTTCCACCCCATAATGAACAGCTAGACAGTCCACATGGAACCATTCAGTATGGATGAGCTTTTGTTCCGGTAAATCAGCATCAATGACCTCAAGCTCCAGCTTCTGTGAGCCCAACTCCTCGCCCTGTGCATTTTCGAAGCCAACTTCAATTTCGTAAACTCCTGGCTTCACCGTTCCGTCTAATGAAACCGTGATCCAAACAGATCGCCATTGCTCAGGAAACAGAGTCAGCCCTTCCTGATCATCCACCGAGTACAGCGGGTCTGGGTAAAGTCCAGGCGTAGTGCGCAGAACGTGCAGATCGGCATCATGCATCCATGGAAGCTCTGAGGGCACAAGACCGACCGTTCTTGCCATTGTCATTTCTTCGAGCTCGCCTCGTACTTTTACTTGAACGGATTTGATGAGCATTGGAGATTGAATGGCCACTTGAAAAGAGTATGTCTCGTTTTTGAATGCGCTTGCTTTTTTCAGTAATGGTTCCGATAAGGCTTCATCTGCGAACACCTTGGATAGCGAACTTAACACTTGGGTTTTCAATAAGATTGTCAATTGACTTACCTCCCATAGTACCCGGTGAGCGCCGACCTTCTATCATTACATGTCTGGTCGGCTCACTGCCAGATTAATAAAATTGAATTCCACTTGTATATAAGTCATTTTTTACGGCATATGCCAAATTTGCACAAAGGCCCCAGAAGCCTTCTACGCGTGGGAAACTCTCGGCATAGGCATCGGTTCTTTGCCCAGCTCCGCCCATATATATTTCATTAAGAGCTTCAGCTTTAGCTCCTTATATTTCTCATCATGCCACAGATTTCTGACTTCGCCTGGGTCCTCTTCCAGATCAAATAGTTCACCGTAGGTCTGGTTATAGTACACCGTGATTTTATATCTTGAATTGACGTAGGTTTTCTGATGAATGGTATTCGGCTCGTGATGAAATTCGCAGATCACATGATCTCTTGCTTTAGTTTGCGGATCTTTCCATACATGGAGCTGGTTCACTCCCGTCATAGTTGGGGGAACGGGCACTCCTGCATAAGAAAGGAACGTCGGAGCCAGATCCACTAAGGATTGCATCGAATCGGATACCTTGCCTGCAGGCACCTCACCTGGATACCTGACGATGAACGGAACCTTGATCAGATCCTCGTAGTGGAAGCCCCCTTTGGCTTGCAGCCCGTGATGGCCGAAGAAATGACCGTGATCGGTCGTGAAAATGACAATCGTGTCTTCCTTCAGCCCGAGTGCATCCAATTTATCCAAAATGGAACCAATATATTTATCCATGAAGCTGATCATTCCGTAATAAACCGCTACCGCTTTCTTATGTTCTGCTTCCGTCATTTTGACATGTGAATGATAGCCATGAATGCCGAAGCCCGTTTCCTTATAATCAGAGAAGTCAGGCTCGAGCTCTTGCGTCATGCCGAAATGAGGCGGATTGCTATCGTGCTCTCCTGGCGTCAATCCAGGTATCGTAAGCTTCTCCGGGTCATACATGCTCGCCCATGGTTCAGGAACCAAATAAGGAGGATGCGGGTCCGGAAAGCTGGCCCACAAGAAGAAAGCATCGTCTGCTTGCTGATATTGCTCCAGAAGATCGTTCGTTCTCTCTGCAATCCAAGTATTATAATGATATTGCTCGGGAATGGGCCAATGAAACTGTTCCTTAGCATCCATAGTTCCTATCGGCGGTGTGAAATAATCACGCCAGTTCGTGCAGCCCTTCTCTTCCATCCATAAAGCGTAATGCTGTCCCACCAGCCATTCATTTGTATGATTACGCAGCATTTCCGCCCGTTCAAAGCCGTAGTAGGGGCCAGTGAATGATTTCCAAAAATCAAAATCATGCAGCTTCTCTCTACCTTCCAGAGAGGAGTACTGCTCAGTAGAGCCAATGGGATGGAAATGCGCTTTTCCAATCAAGGCCGTTCTGTAGTTGGCGCTGCTGCTAAGCATTTCGCCTACGGTTTCCCTGTCTTCCAACAACTTAGTGCCCAAAGTCCATGCACCGTGCTGACTCGGATACATGCCAGTGACAATCGATGCCCTTGTCGGTGTGCATGTAGGATTAGGGCAGTAAGCTCTGTCAAATGTTGTCCCCTCATGAACGAGCCGGTCTAAATTCGGAGTCAGAAGCTCCTCGTTGAAGGCGCCTATCGTATTCCAGTGCTGCTGATCGCTCGTAATTAAAAGGATGTTCGGTTTATTACGCTTCATGCCGCTGCCTCCATTTGCTCGTTGTCTAATTGTGTGTTGCCATTCCTACATTGCAAACTATTAGCTCTATGAGAACGCCTTCTTACCTTTACCTAAGGTCCCCGCCAGTGTTAACTGACCTCCCCCACTGACCGGTTCACGAACGCCATCCAGTTTAGGGTTCACATAACGCACGAACCATTCATCAAGCTCGGCTTTCAATTGAACGGCATATTCGTGATCCTCACCGGCAAGCATCAGATTATCGCGCTCGTCAGGATCATTGATTAAGTCATATAACTCGTGAGGTCCATAAGGATAGCGATGAATGTACTTCCAATCGCGGCTTCGGATCATACGAACAGGCCCGTATTCGTCGAACACGAATATATGCTCGCGTTCCTCCGTCGGCTTACCCATAAGCAATGGAGCAAAGCTACGTCCAGGCAATTTGATATTATCGGAAGCCTCGGCTGAATTGCCCACCCCAAGATAATCCAATAAGGTTGGCATGAAGTCATACCCGCTCAGTAAGGAGGAGCAGACCCTCCCTTCGGGAACCGTTCCCGGTTGGCTGAATATAGCCGGGACCTTCACTGAAGTATCGTACATATTTTGTGGGAATGTCCCGTTTCCTTTGCCCCAAAAGCCGTGATGCCCGCAGTTGAAACCATTATCCCCCATGAATACGACTAACGTGTTTTCCCTCAATCCCTTTTCCTCCAGCTTGTCGAGTAATCGTCCAATCTGGATATCCATCGCTGTGACCGCAGCAAAGTAGCCTTTCAAATTAGCTTGCCAATCGCTGCCCCACGGCGCGTCAGGTATTGTCCACGGATGTTCGGGTTCTTGAGGACATGATTCAAACTTGCAATCATCATAAAGCGCGACGATTTCCTCCGGATGATTATTGATCCACGGACTATGCGGCGCCGTATAATGAACGCTTAAGTAAAACGGCTGCTCTCCAGCCTGTCTATCCAAAAATTGCAAGGCATCCTCTGTAATAACATCTGTTACATAGCCGGGCTCCTTGCCGGGTTTGCCGTCTCTAATCATGGGCGCATCGTAATAAGGGCTCCCTCCGGATTGATGCACAAACCAATGAGAAAATCCGTGCTGCGGCGTTATGCTATCACCGAGGTGCCATTTGCCGCTTATTCCGCAATAGTAGCCTTCAGCAGCTAGTATATTCGTGTAGGCCGTCTGGCCTTCTAGGTAGGCCAGTGCTCTCTCGCCCATACTGCCTTCTTTAATCCAGTCGTGTACTCCGTGCTGCGACGGTATGCGTCCCGTTAACAAGGTCGCCCTTGCCGGTGAGCAAACTGGCGATGTACAGAAAAAATTATCGAAGCGGATGCCCGTAGCAGCGAGCCGATCCAAATTAGGCGTGCGGATCTCCTTATTCCCTGCACACCCCATGGCCCAGGCTCCTTGGTCATCTGAAAGAATGAATAATACATTTGTGCGAGTCATTGGCAGAAAGTCCTCTCAAGTTTGTAATGGTTTCAGTCCTAGCACCAATATAACGTCATCCCGTACGACGTACAATTGCATTATGTCCGATGGACTTTGCATTTTGTTAGGTTGCGATTATACTAAAAAGAAACGATAAAAGAAGGGATACACGTGCAGGAATTCGCTCAGGAATATGCGGACACGATGTACTTTACTCCAGACGAGATAGATAAATCTTTAGGACTATGGCTCGTTCGATCTGGACGCAATAAAGCCAAGCCGAACTACAACGCAGGACCGCGCGCCATTGGGCATTACAGCATGCATTTTGTCAGGTCAGGAACGGTACGTTTTCAATATGAGGACACCACCGTTATGTTGAACAAAGGGGATATGTTTTGCTTGTTTCCCGACCTTTCCTACAAATACCGACCGGCCGATCTGGATGTTGTTCTGGAAATGACTTGGATCGGCATTCACGGAGCACAGGCTCCAACATTGCTTTCCTTAGTGGGTATATTACCTAGCAAGCCCTATGTAAGAGGGGTGGTTTCTACGGAGGTTGAATTAACACTGCAACATTTCTGGTCGGTGGGGACGCTTCATCCGGGTCGAACCCGATTGATGTTCCTTAGTCTGCTGTATCAATTATTCGACCTTATGCAACGGCAAACAGATACGACCATAGAACCGCAAAGAGATAGCCAGAAGGAATGGATTCAAAAGAGTCTTGATTACATGAACACTCATTATTGCGAACCCATTGACGTTCATCATATCGCTGAACATGTCGGCATTCATCGGTCCTATTTCTCCAAAGTGTTTACTGAGCATTTGGGACTGACGCCTATTAAATATTTAATAAAGCTCCGTATGAATAAAGCGATGCAGCTGCTAAAAGAAACGTCGTTCACCGTTGCGGAAATTGCCTTCACGCTGCAATATTCGGATGCGGCCTCATTCTCTCGTTCGTTCAGCTTGTACTTTGGTTCTCCTCCAAGCCATTTTCGCATCCCTGTACAAAATGCCAATCGATAAAGGTCCATAACCTTTACAAACAACACAAAAAAACGGCTGCGCCATGTTGGGCACTGCCGTTTCTCTTTATATGATCAGCCTCCGATTATTGTTCAGACGCTTTCTTTTTTTTGCTGCTGTGCTTTTGAGCTGCAAGCTCCTTGTGCTTAGCTTTGATTGCTTGCCCAAGCTCTTTCGTAGTTTTATTGGCAGGATCAATGCCAAGCTTGACCGCTTCATCCTTCAGCTTTTGGAGTAGCGCTTGCTGTTTCTGCTCTCTAAGTTGCTTTTGCTTCTCGTGGATTGTAGCTGACAGCTCCTTCGCCGATTGTTGTCCCGGCTCGATTCCTTGCTTAACCGCCTCTTCCTGAAGCTTTTTCAGCTTCTCCTCTTGCTTCTGTTTCGCAGACTCAGCTACCTTCTGTTTCACAAGCTCCTGCAGCTCTTTATCCGTCTTGCCTTCTGGATTGATGCCAAGCTTTCTTGCTGCTTCCTGCACCTTTTGCTTGCGCTCTTCTGCTGTAAGCTTTGTCTTAACATGAGTTCCCTTCTGGGCACTGTTCGAGCTAGATTTCGCAGCTTGAGTCTCTGTCGCTTCTGCCGCGCTGGCAATGCCACAGCTTAAAAGAAGGCTTCCGGCTATACTGATGGCAGCTATTTTTTTCATAAACATATGATTATTCCCTCCGCCTGATGAATTTGGATATATCCAGGTGACAGGGACATTGTAACGATCAAATATGACATAATTATGAAGACAAGCGTAAAAAAACGTTTTATGAATTAATTAAAGCTGCCTGCTGCTGAAAGCATACCTTCCTGCACCAACCGCAGCATAGCTTGTTTTCGTTCCGGAGGACAGGCGATAATGTAAGGCTCTGCATTCATACCTTCGAAAGGACGGCCCTCAAAGTCCATTATTAGCCCTCCGGCTTCCCGTACTAGCAGGAGACCGGAATATAGATCGTCACCTTCTGAATTGTAAAGAACGATTCCGTCGATTTGACCACGTGCAAGCATTACCCACTGAAGGGTTGGAGCCCAGAGCCGCAGCATCCGCTTCGTGTTGGCTTCAATATGCTTTCTCAAACGAAGAGCATGTGCATCCTGCTGCACTGCATGGCCCTGAATCCAGCCGACTGTCAAACGTTTCGACTCCGGTTTCCACGGCATTCGAAGCTCCTCTTCATTGCAAGCAGCTCCTAATTCATGTTTTGCAACATAAACCTTGTCCTGCATCGTATCATAAATAACACCCAAAACAGGTTGATTCTGATAAACCAATGTAATGGATACACCGAACAAAGGAAGACCGATGGCAAAGTTATTCGTTCCGTCCAGCGGATCTACCATCCACAGCCAATCCCCTTCGTTTCCGGACAGGCCTGACTCTTCGCTACGAATTTGATGATCAGGGAATATTGTTCGAATGCTATGTATAATGATTTGCTCGGCCAACAAATCCGCTTCCGTCAGCAAATCTCCGCTCTCATCCTTCTCTTCGACCTTGAAGCCTTGTTGAAACAAATTTCTGGCCACAGCTCCCGCCGCTTTTGCTGCCTGTACCGCAATCTCCTCAGCAAGCGTTAGTATAGGGTCCATCCGCAACATCCTCCCCCGAATATATCGTGATTACTGTCTAGATTCGTCCCCATTCCAATGGGGATTCTGTATGATCCGATAGCTCTTCTAGTGAAATCCGTGCGCCTAAGGAGCTAAATAGTCCAATGGCGTCTTCATAGCCCCGTTCAATATGCTCGATACCGGTAATCTTCGTGCTGCCTTCAGCCACAAGTCCGGCCAAAATGAGGCAGGTACCCGCACGAACATCCGTCGCATGCACCCAGTCGCCCTTCAACGGAACTCCGCCCTTGATATAGGCGCTTTCCTTGCGAATCGACACATCGGCACCCATTCTCTTCAGCTGCATAATGTGGTTGAATCTTTGGGTAAAAATTTTCTCCGTCACAATGCTTTTTCCTTGTGCCTGCGTAAGGAGAGCGGTCAATGGCTGCTGAAGATCGGTAGCAAAAGCCGGATACATACCGGTTCTCACACGAGTGGCGCGCAGCCGTCCATAAGAATGCGCCGTTACGCTCTGATCCCCGATTTCAAGCTCCAAACCAATTTCCTTCAGCTTTGATATACAAGATCCCATATGCTCCGGGATGACATTGTTTACAGTAACGCTTCCTCCTTGCATTCCTGCTGCCATTAAAAATGATCCCGCAATCAAACGGTCTGGAATGACAGAATACTTCCCACCGCTAAGATAGGGTACGCCTTCGATGCGAATTTGCTCGGTTCCGGCACCGACAATTTTAGCTCCAAGCTGATTCAGGAAATTGGCGGTATCCACTACTTCCGGGTCCAAAGCCGCATTGAACAACCGTGTGCGCCCCTTAGCCCGAACGGCTGCCAGCATGCAGTTGATGGTAGCACCGGACGTGATCATATCGAAGTAAATATCGGCACCCTTCAGCTCTTTGGCTTCAACAACGTAGTAATCGTTATAATTCGTTATTTGAGCGCCTAACGCCCTTAAGCCCTTGAGATGCTGGTCTATCGGACGAGATACAAAGTTATCTCCACC
Source organism: Paenibacillus sp. RC67 (assembly GCF_030020805.1). GTDB lineage: Bacteria > Bacillota > Bacilli > Paenibacillales > NBRC-103111 > Paenibacillus_S. The sequence continues at coordinate 2,417,972 of NZ_CP125098.1, read as the reverse complement.
TGGAAAACCGACAGTCACTTTGCCGAATTTAGCCAGAAGCGCACCAACAAAGTAATACGAAGCCCGATAGGCGGAGGACTTGCCTGGATCAATGGAAGCACTGTGGATATAACGAGGATCGATATGCATGTCCCCTGAAGCTTGACGTTCTATTTTAAGTCCGATATCTTTGCCGATTTGACGGATCGTTTTAAAATCGTTGTTATTGGGTATCCCCTCGAGTACGACTGCGGCATCCGCCAGACAGGTTGCGGCGAGCAGCGCTTGAGAGCTGTTCTTGGAGCCTTGAATCGTTACCGATCCATGAAGCGGCCCGGACGTTTGTACTTGAATATATCTCACAGTCGTTCCTTCTTTCCTCATACATTACTTTTGGATTCCCAGTTCACTTACTCTACGAGATGGATCAGTCTTTCTCCAAAACATACCCGCTTCCGCGGACAGCGCTGATCGTAAATGTATCTTTTCCGTACTTCTTACGGATTCGATAGATTAAAGCATTCAGTTCATCCATACTGACATCTGGAACACCGTCAGCACCGGAGGTTCTTTCCGGCCAGACCGTTTTCTTAATCTCGTCGAACGGCACAAGCTGATTGGCCCGATCATAAAGCAGCTTGATAAGCCCATATTCCTTCTCCGACATCACGATACGCTGGCCTTCTACCGTGCATTCCCGCTTCTCCCAGTTAATCGAAAAACCAAGCTCCTGAAAGTTGAACTGCTGCGTATAGCTGATAGGCTCGAATTCTAACGTCTGATCGGCGAATAAATACGAGAAATGGATGACTACCATCCCTTTGGCGAGCTTAATAATATCGAAGGCTTGCAGCGGGTGTGGGGTATGCGGTTCGATACGTGTACCGTTCAGCTCCGTACCATGCCTGCTGCCCATATCATATAAAATCGCTTTTTCCCCTTCTTTTCGAATCATCAAATGTTTGCGTGAAATGAATGCAGTAGAAAATGCAAGGTCCGGAACCTCGTCATTGGACGTTCGTCCGACAATCCATTCATCTGTGCTTAAATTAATGCAGGTCCCTGCTCGATGAGGTTCCCCCCGGATTATATAAAGACATGCGTAAGTGTCCAGCTGGATTCCCTCCGATGTATGCTGTTCAACTAGTAGTGTTGAAGTTACTAAATTCATTTTATAATATTCCCATGATTTTACAATATCTTCACATTAAATTATTATGGATTGCATAAATGCATATGATCTTATTCTACCCTATTTTAGATTCATATGGTAATGCTCGTTCACTGACAAATCCCTTACGCTTCACTGATGCTGAATGTGTTTGTATAAAAATACAGCCCCCATATTCCCGCAGGAAGCGGAAACTGGAGGCATGTTCAATAGAAATCAGTCGTGCGTCAGAAACTCCACGAAAGACTCCGTGTGTACGAAACCACGTTAGGCAATGGAAGTTGACGCTCCGAACGGCGAGCTGTAGCCACTGATGGCACTCAATATGCGTGTCGCCTCCTCGTTACTCATAGAACCGTAACGTTCTACTGCATCCACAATTTTGGGGAACAAATGAATGTCCCCTGCGCTCGCAAACCCTGCAACGCCTTGGAATGACAATACAAAATGGACGCAGGCGTCGATAACTTCCTGACGGTCGAACGGCTCGTACCAGGTTGCGTATGTACGTTCCTGCTGCTCCCCCCATGGTCCCTTGGCAATTGCTTTAATAACTCTAACCGCTGTATCCTGCTGACCTGCTTCCTCTACCAACGCGTCGAATGCCGTACGGTAGTCTGGTAGGGAGTACAAGTAATAATTTAACGGCAGCAAGACCGTATCGAAAGGGAATCTCCGTATCGCTTCCAAATGAGTCACAGGAGCCATATGTCCATGGCCTGTGATTCCAATGGCTTTTACAATGCCTTCTGCCTTCGCTTCGAGAACGGCTTCCAATGCTCCGCCTTTAGCCGTACATTTATCCAGCTCCTCCACCGTCCCTACCGCATGAAGCTGCAATAGATCAATATAGTCGGTCTGAAGCCGCTCCAAAGAACGATAGATCTGTGCCTTCGCCTGTTCCTTCGTTCGTTCTCCTGTCTTGGTTGCCAAAAAAATATCGCTGCGAACTCGTGGCATCCACGGTCCCATTCGAAGCTCAGCTTCGCCATAGCTTGCAGCGGTATCAAAATGATTAACCCCGCGCTGTAATGCGAACGAAATTGATTCGTCTGCTTCCTTTTGTGTCACGCTGCCTAAGCTTGCAGCTCCGAACATGACAACAGAACTTTGATGGCCTAGTCGACCTACTTGACGTGTTAACATGACTGAAAGCCTCCTTTTGTAATTGCAAATAAACACATTGATTCCTCTGCTCCCTAAGACCGTTGTGATCCTAATGCATTGCGCATGCTGAGAATATATTTCGATGTATCGAGCGGATTTATCCCTCTTCGCTGTCTCGTCATTTCTGATCCTGAAGGGCATTCTCTGTAGCCGTCGAAGCGGGTCGTAAATGTCCCTCTTCCGCCCGTTAAAGTACTTAGCTTGACAGGAAAATCAAGCGAGGTAGCTGCAGGAATCGTTCCTTCCACCGTAAACCGTTCGCCAGCAATAACCGGATAGTCGAATACCGCGCGCATCAGAATGAGCTCGTGCATAATTTTTCCGTTAGCTTCCTCTGGAGCGGTAATTCGAAAATGCAAATAGGGCTCCAGCAGAGTCGTATCCGTATTGGATAATCCGTCCATGATCCCCATCGGGGTTGCCAATACAAAATCGAGCGGATGCGTATGCCAGACATGGTGCTCCCCCTCGACAAGAGTCACTTTTAAATCTGTGACCTCCCATCCGCGTAGCCCCTGCTGAAGCGCCTCGGGTACTCTGCGCGCGACTTCGTTCTGGTAACCCGGCAGCAGCTTTTCCGGTTTGACGATCGAATGATAAACAAGACCGCTTCCTCTGGGACCAGGCTCAATGTGAAACTTGAGTATCGCCCAACAAGGCTTAGGCATCGTATAGGCAACGAAACCGAATCCGGCACACGTGGGCGTTTCCTTGTAAATAATAGTCGGCTGCCCGAACAATGCCTGAAGACCGAAGCGAGTTTGCAGCACATGGGTCAGCACTTCAAGCTGAATCGGACCCATGATCTTCATATGCAGCTCGCGTTCTTCCTGATGCCATTGCAAATCCAGCAGTGGGTCTTCGTCGGAAAGCTCCTGCAGAGCAGCAACCAGCTGCGGATAATCCGCCGTTTGAACAGGGCTTACCTGTACCGTCAATAAAGGCAGCGTAAGCCTATGAGCAGGAGGAACGGAATCCTCACTGCCTAGGATGTCCCCGATACGCACACGGCTTAACCCGCACACCCCCGCAATGTCTCCCGCTTCAAGCATTCCTACATCATCGTGATGACCTGCATGTACTTTGCGGATTTGCGTTATCTTCTCATCCAGCTCCAATGTCGTATTTCGGATGACGTCACGATTCTGAATACGCCCACCATAGAGGCGCACCATCGCGATTTTCCCCATTACCTTATCTCGTTCCAGCCGGAACACAACACCGGATAAGGGGTCCTCCGATTTCCCCGCAGGGGCGGGCAAATACTCTACTATCGCATTCATCAGTTCTTGTATGCCTACTCCTTTACTCGCCGCGCCGAATAATACGGGATAGACCTCTGCTTGACGGGTCAGTCCGATCAATCGTTCGACCAATACTGAATCCGGAACCTTATTCCCACTAATATAGGCATCAAGCAGCGACTCGTCATGCTCGGCCATTCGCTCCAGCACGCCTTCGTAAAGCTCCTGCGAGTCGGCTATTCTGTGATTCTCGCCTTCTTCGTCAAGATCCCACAGTCCCTTTACACCAAGAAAAGCTTCCTCTAATCCATCATACTGCTGAATGGGGATTACATCCGGCGATAAATACTTCTTCATTTCATTCAACACACGCTGTGCGTCTGCACCGACACGATCCATTTTATTAATCAATACAATGGTTGGGATTCGCAATGTCCGAAGGGCATTCCAGAGCGTTTCTGTATGGGCCTGAACGCCCTCCACAGCAGAGACGATCAGAACAGCTCCATCCAACACCCTAAGCGAACGTTCCACCTCTGATGAAAAATCGACGTGTCCGGGTGTATCTATCAAATTAATCGTGCAATCATTCCACTGAAATACGGTAGTTGCCGCCCGCACTGAAATGCCTCGTTCCCGTTCGACGTCCATCCAATCGGTTGCTGCCGTTCCTGCGTCAACCCGGCCCAGGCTGCGAATCCGACCGCTTTCGAACAGCATATGTTCGGTGGTCGTCGTTTTGCCGGCATCGACGTGGGCAACAATGCCGACATTTCTAATACGAGCTGTTTTATGTATGCTCATGCTGCCGCTTACGAGCGTTCACCTCATCTTTCTTCGGTTCGGTCGGTTGCCGGGGGCGGTGTTATTGACAATGCGGACATTTCCTCGCGCCATTCAGGCGTCATGGGGATATCCAGCGCCGCAAGCGACGGTTCCAGCTGTTCGACATTACGTGCTCCAATAATAGGAGCGGTAATCGCAGGATGGTGCATAACCCATGCAACCGCTAATGTTGCAGGATGGATGTCACGCTCAAGCGCGTAGTCTGTAAACTTGTCGGCAATGTCGTAATAGATCGATTCCCGATAGCGCTCGGTATAATTTTTTTGATCGACCAGCCGCCCTTGTTCAGGCTTGCGGTCTTTCCCGTATTTCCCTGTCAACAAGCCTCCTCCAAGCGGACTGTAGGAGATAACGCCAATTTGCTCTGAAGCCGCCAACGGCAAAATTTCGACCTCTGCTTGACGCTTTGCCAAATTGTACATGGGCTGTATGCATTCGAATCGTGCCAAGCCTTCTTTGGCTGATATGCCTTGAGCTTTCGCTATTTGCCAGGCTGCCCAATTGCTGACCGCCGGATACACAATTTTGCCCTGCTGCTGGAGGTCGTCCAAAGCGCGCAGTGTTTCCTCCATTGGAGTTTTCGGATCAAAATGATGAACGAAATACAAATCAAGCCGATCGGTACCGAGCCGTTTTAAGCTCTGTTCCACCGCCAGCATTATGTGTCGGCGTGATAACCCTTTCGCATTGACATCTTGTCCCATCGAGAAATTCACCTTGGATGTCAACACGATCTCGTCGCGACAATCTGCAATGCAGCGTCCTAATATTTCCTCTGATAAACCCCGGTTATAGACGTTAGCCGAATCGAAAAAATTAATGCCCGCCTCTCTGCAGCGGTGAAACATGGCCTTGGATTCCTCTTCATTAGCCGGACCTCCAAACGACATCGTTCCAAAACAAAGACTAGACACTTGAATTCCTGTTTTACCCAAAGTACGGTATTCCATTTGATATAACCTCCTGATTTTAAATAATTAACGAACGGTCAATTGCGGAGAACCAGGCATCAACTGCATAAATTCAATCCGGTTGCCGTCCGGGTCTTTCGCCCAGCACTGATAGTTCGTGTCTTTACCCTGTTTGGGCTCTACATCAAGCGTAATGCCGTGTCTCTTTAAATGGCTAGCAATCTCATGTATGTCGTCTACTTCTAAGCAAAGGTGATTAAAGCCTATCGGACGCTGCACCGGCTCTGGCTTGTTCATGCCACCATAAAACAACTCGATAAATTGTCCCTCACAAATGCGCAAGTAAACAATCCATGGCTTATCCTCTGCGTCATGCAGCTCAAAGGCTTTCGTAAAACCAAGAACATCGCAATAAAAATGAAGCGATTTCACCATATCCTCTACAGTAAGAGCCAAATGTCCGATCCGTTTGATCAACATAGATCATTACCTCCCGTCATCTATTATCTATCCACTGCGCTTGAAGGTATGTACAAAAGCTTAAGCACTCCTTACCATCATATAAAATAATGCGAAGAAATATAAGGAGTGAAGAAGAATTCATTAAGTTACTTTTAGGTAACGGAGCCTTTATAAAAAAAGAAAAAGCCTGGTCTGTGACCAGACTGGCTTCAGCTTAACGCCTTCCTTTTCGCGAACGCATAGCCTTCGTTCCCCGGCTCGTTCTTACACTAGCTGTTGTCGCTTTTGCTCCACTGAAAGATCCGATCAATTTAAATATCGGACCCATCTGCTGAAACAACTTGAACATTTGCTGCGCCTTCGTCATCATCGAGATGATACCGTCGAATCCTCCGAAGCCACCTAATAACGAGCCAATGCCTCTTTCGTTTCCTCCCGCTGGAGCTGCTGCTTCCTGGGCTGCAGGCAGAGCAGCCGACGCTTCGTCCGCTCCCCCCATCAGTCCGTTGATGCCAGCGGACCTCGATGAAATAATATCACTGTCGCGAAACGTATCTCTTGCATATCTGTTTCTTTTTTGCTTTAGCCTCGCGGGCTGCTGCTTACGTGGGCTCACGTTTCTGGTCGTGGCACGAGCCGACGCTCTCGTCTGTGGTCTGGAGGCATGCACAGATGGCCTCGTCGGTCTGGACACAATGGTCTTTTTCATACGAATCCCTTTCCTTTGCAGTATCCTCATTTGTATGGGAAGTGGAAGATAACCTGCTAACATCCACTTTTCTGTACTATACACTATTCGACTTTGGCCTTGAGAGCTTGGGTACATGAACAGCCCACACATAATTGTGCGTTTGTCCTTTCCTGCTAACAACGCAAAAAGATCGCCGGAACGTCCCGACGACCTTTTCATATTCTTATCTCTTTTAATTAGCTCTGGGAGGGAACCGTAATCCAGCCCTGATAGATGGAATAATAGAAAAAGAAGGTTGCTATTATGCCGAGGATAAGCATGACAAATCCCATCTTCGTTTTCTTTTGAAAAAACAAAACCAGCGCACCACTAAAAAAGGACCCCATGATTAAAATAAACAAGATAAACAATAATATCATTCCTGCGAATCTCCTTTTACCAACCGTTTCTCAATCTTTCTTTTACTAAAACCTACTTTACCATTTTTTTCGAATAAAATCCAAAATGCATACATGAAAATAGACCTTACTTACCCAAATGTTACTTAGGCAACATCTTTTCAGTACTTTTCTCCGCTGCCTGTATTCCTTATACTGAGACCAGGCATTACAACATTACCTACTAGCAGATAATTGGCGCAAAAACTCAGTGTATGCTTTCGTAGCCAGTTTTTGCTGGCGCAAAAACTCAGTACATGCTTTCGTAGCCAGTTTTTGCTGGCGCAAAAACTCTTAGGAGGAATCCCTTATGTATCAAGCTAATGAAAATCGGTATCAAGAAATGAAATACAACCGCTGCGGGCGGTCAGGCCTTCTTCTCCCAGCAATTTCCCTTGGGCTCTGGCATAATTTCGGCGGTGTAGACACCTTTGAAAACGGACGTGCTATGATTAGAACTGCGTTTGATCTCGGCATCACGCACTTTGACCTTGCAAATAATTACGGTCCTCCTCCAGGCTCTGCGGAAGAAATGTTCGGCAGGCTGCTGAAAGCAGACTTGGCACCTTACCGCGATGAGCTCATTATTTCGACCAAAGCAGGTCATCGGATGTGGCCTGGACCTTACGGAGAATGGGGATCGAGAAAAAATCTCCTGTCCAGCCTTGATCAGAGCTTAAAACGGATGGGTCTCGACTATGTCGATATTTTCTATTCACATCGGTTTGATCCGAACACGCCATTGGAAGAAACGATGGCTGCTCTTGATCAGGCCGTTCGTTCAGGCAAAGCGCTCTATGTGGGCATTTCTCAGTACACTCCTGAGAAGACTGAAGAAGCTATCCGCATTTTAACGGAGCTTGGTACCCCACTGCTTATCCATCAGCCTGTTTATTCGATGCTTAATCGTTGGATCGAGAATGGCTTGCAGGATGTGCTCAAGGAACGCGGCGTTGGCAGCATTGCCTTCTGCCCACTGGCACAAGGACTGTTGACAAACAAGTACTTAGGCGGCATTCCAGAGGGCTCCAGAGCTGCTAAACCTTCAACCTTCTTGAAAGAGTCCGACGTAACGGAGGAAAAAATCACCAAAGTTCGCCAGCTCAATGAAATAGCAGCACAGCGCGGCCAAAGCCTTGCGCAAATGTCACTTGCATGGGTGCTTCGTGAAGAGCGTGTAACTACGGCTCTTATCGGCGCTAGCCGTCCAAGCCAAATCGTAGAAAACGTAGCCGCATTGTCCAATTTGTCATTTAGCAGTGAGGAATTGGCTGCCATTGATCACATCTTAGCCTAATCAGTGCAAAATATCCCCACAAAGTGGAGCTTTTAGCTTAGAAGTGGATTCAGGTACTTAGCGGGGAGCCCCGAAACTTATAAATTATATGTCAAAAAACCGTCCGGGTCACCGGACGGTTTTCTATATTCATCTTACACAACCAACCATTACTTAAGGCTTTCCGCCATTCTTATCAACTGCTTGCCGTCAATCTCTCTGCCATTGATACTGATAAAGGTATCGCTTTCCAGCCAATCCAATTGGACGAAATTGCTTTTCGTTTTGGTAAGAAGCCCTTTGCTGCCTCGTAAAAAAACTTCCTCCGTGCTTTCCGGCATATTCACGCCGGTAGACAACACGCTCCGGGGAGCTAACTTAAAATAAGAGACTCTAAGCAGGTGCTCCTTCTCGTTGGTATATACCAAAATGATATTGTTAGATTTGGTTTTCCGTTCATCCAAAAAAACTCTAGCTTCTTCAAAATGATATCCGTCCGGCAAAAACAGCGGAAGCCCCATCTTAAAATTCGCATAGCTTTTTGCTTGATCAGCCGTCACCTTCAAATCCTTGACTTCGTGAACACGGACATCCGTTGCCGATTCATCTGTCTCGTCGGAATCTTCGCCGCTTGAAGCTGCGACCTCTTTACCCGCCTTTTGTGCAGGAGCTTCTGTACTGAAGGCAATTCCTCCGACAAGCAGCATGATAGCCAATGAGCTAACGGAAATCATCAGACGAGCGCGACTTCGTCGTCTCCGTTTTCTTTGGAGAACCGAAGTAACATCGCTCCACGCTTCCAATAGCTGTGAAGGTAGTATCGCGTTCTCTCCAACGATGTGAGCCGCTCGAAATGGCTGTCGTGCCGCTAGTCCTTCTGTCATTTCTATTAACCGTTCCGCTATTTGCTCTTCGTTCCTTTCTGTAAATCGTCTGGAGGATGCCTGAAGAAAGACACTCTTTACGACATGCCGAGCGCTAGTTCCGTCCAGTCTTAGCAGCAGCCCCTGTTCGAAGACGATTTTGACATACTCCTCGAACAATGCATATTGTATGGAAGCCCCGAGGGCAACGATATCTTCTTTAAATAACAGTAGCCACCCTGTATTCATAAAACCTCCTAAGGCTTATTTGCTTGTGAGCATGCTATCTGTAACTCGGTTCAGCACACCTTCCTCCAGTGCTCCTTCACAATGAGGTTTATGTCCCCGACATTCACCTCAAGCTCTTTTATACCAGATGGAGACGCTGTCAATTCTCTTTTACCGTCTGGCTGATCTGCTTTTTCGCTGAACGAACGTTTTCGAACCAATATAGAAAGCTGTCCGGAATCCTCCTCGTGAGAATACGTTAGCTTAGCGGCACTCGCTTTCGATTCCCCTATCGAGTAATGGATCGTGACTTCTTGTAAAATATATCCTTCTGGAATATAGCCCGGTACCGGCAGCACAAACTGCGTTTTTACCACAGCCTCGTCCATCGTAACTTTTTCCCGTCTAAAAGCGTTCTCCTCTGGCAAGTCCCGATTATCCTTCAACGGTTGAGGCGCAAGCTCGTCATCCGGCGGGGGCGGTGCCGTCTTAGCTCCTTCCGTGGAGCCTCTGTCCGTACTCCCCACGTTCATACTTACCGATCCACCCTTTACCTTGTACACCATCTCAAACATCGGACGAAACGCTTCTGTAGGCTGTAAAGATTGAAACAGAAAGGTGCCCAGTATTAATGAAGCCGCAGCAATCCCAGACCACTTGGCCGCACGCAGCCATTTCGCTCTAAGTCGCTCCCTGCGGAGTTTAGACAGCATACGCTGCCAAGAAGGATCGGCGTCGGGTGCGGGAACATTCTTCTCGCTTTTGGAGACTGCTTCTTCAAACAAGCGATCAAATTCATCCTCAAATTCAGAACTGTTCAAGGCTCGTTCACCTTCCAATCACGCTGCAGTTTTTTCTTGATAGCTTCTCTGGAGCGGTGCAGCGTTTGACGGATCTTTTCCTCCGTGACGCCTAACCGATCCGCCATTTCCTTGTAGGATAAACATTCGGTCCAACGCATTTGAATGACCTGACGATAAATCGGCTTCAACTCATGAATATAGTGGATAATAGCTTCTTCCAGAAGCTTGGCCTCTACCTCGGATTCCGTAGAACATACAGGTTCATGCAGAAAAGAAGCAGCATGTTCTATATAGACGTCATCAGAAAGAAGTTCGTCACGCCTTTTTTTATTTTTTCTTAAATAACTTATAGTTGCGTTTCGGGCTACCGCACGAATCCAGGCATTTAACCGGACTTCCTCGATATCATGAGGGCTTTTCCGAATAATGAGTAGAAATGTTTCGTGAATAATATCTTCCGTAGTCGGATGATCCTTGACAATATATATGATTAACGGGTAAATGAGCCGGTAAAATTCTTTATATACTTGTTCCTGCAGCATCGGGTCAATGGACCTGATATCACCGGTCAATAAAAGTAATATGGATTTAGACATAATTCCTCCGAAATAAGTACGGTTTACAATTCTGCTCCATCATATAATGCATCTGTGGAGAATTGCAGTACTTTTTCAAAGATTTTCCATATTTAAAAACGTCACGTTCACATTTTGGACAAATCTATACCGATTATTTCATGCTCATATGCTAATTATTGTATCTCGAATTACAAATTTCGACAATTGCTTTACAATAAAAAAAGACGCACCTAAGTGCGCCCGCGTGCTTACCTCAAGATTACTTTTGTCCTTCAAACAATGCTAAATACGAGCCATAGCCTTCCTGCTCAAGCTGATCCTTAGGAATAAACCGGAGTGCGGCAGAATTGATACAGTAACGAAGTCCTCCTGCCTCCTTAGGACCGTCGTTAAATACATGGCCCAGATGCGAATCCGCTTCACGACTCCGCACCTCAGTACGTATCATAAAATGGCTGTAATCCTGCTTCTCTTTAACATTTGCCGAAATCACCGGTTGAGTAAAGCTCGGCCAGCCGCAGCCGGAATCGAATTTATCCTTGGAGCTGAACAACGGCTCTCCTGATACGATATCTACATAAATCCCCTCTTCGTGATGATCCCAAAACTCATTTTGGAATGGAGGCTCCGTCCCGTTGTTTTGTGTCACTTCGAACTGCATAGTTGACAGTTTATCTCTAAGACGTTCTTTATCTTTAGCCGTATTCCAATGCTGCTCGATAAAGGCATCGCGCCCGGAGCCTTTTCTGTACATTTTATAGCGAAGCGGATTTTTCGTATAGTAGTCCTGATGATACTCCTCAGCCTCGTAAAACTCGCTTGCTGGGACAATCTCTGTCGCAATCGGACGAGCGAATCGGCCGCTCTGCTCTAGCACTGCCTTTGAAGCTTCCGCCTTCTGACGCTGCTCTTCTGTATGATAAAAAATGGCGGTACGATAGGACGGTCCACGGTCGTGGAACTGTCCCCCAGCATCCGTAGGATCTATTTGCTGCCAGAATGTGTCCAGCAGCTTTTCATAAGGAAATACAGAAGGGTCAAACGTAATCTGCACCGCTTCCGCATGTCCTGTTGTCTCGGAACATACCTCCTGGTAGGTGGGATTGGGCTTGTGACCTCCCGTATAGCCTGATACGACCTTTATAATGCCGGGCAGCTGGTCGAACGGGGTTACCATGCACCAGAAGCATCCTCCCGCAAATGTGGCCAACTCCTGCTGATTTTCTTGTTTTGTATTGGAATCCACTTCTTATCACTCCTCCATCTAGGATAATTATCCGCCTACCTACCATCATACCAAGAAATCGGCAGGCAACCAAATGGATTCTGGAAATTATACCTTTTTCACAAAGGCATGGGAGCGTTCAACTGGGAATCCATATGAATGCGGATAACCATTCCCGCTTGGACAAGTCCAGCTCCAAATCCATAAATAAGTGCACTATCCCCGTTATGCACCTTTCCCTCGCGTAAGCCTAAATCCAAAGCAAGAGGAATCGTAGCGGCAGAAGTATTGCCGAAATGCACCAAGCTATATAATGCTTTCTCCATTGGAACGCCGCTCCGTTCACAAAGGGGCTCGATTATCCGCAAATTCGCGCTGTGAGGAATAAACCAATCCACCTGTTCTAGTTCCATCTGGGCTTTTTGAAGCACTTGCTGCATTCCATCCGGTACCGTCCTCACAACCCATTTGAATACTTCCCTGCCATTCTGCACTAATAGCTGCTTATCGATTAATTCTACGCCATTCCATTGATTAGCGATTCTGGTTTGATAGATGTGTGTGCCCCCGCTGCCCTCGGTAGACAAATGGGTGGAAAGGAAGCTCGACGGCAGCTCTCCCTCCTCCTTCTCTACGAGTACGGCACCCGCGCCGTCCCCGAACAATACGCATGTCGTTCTATCTGTATAATCTGTTATTTTCGTTAACGTCTCTGCTCCAATGACGAGAACCTTGCGGTGCAAACCGGCTGCAATCAATCCGTTCGCCATATGTAGTCCATATACGAACCCCGCGCAGGCCGCGCTTATATCAATAGCTCCTGTTGCGGAAGATATGCCAAGCTGGTCCTGAATAATAGATGCCGTACTGGGAAAAGGAAAATCCGGCGTACTCGTCGCTACAATAATAAAATCTACATCTGTCACAGATTTCCCGTATCTATGCATTAAATTGCTGACGGCGGCTACGCACAAATCGCTTGTATATTGTTTGGGTTCGCTGATTCTACGCTCTCGGATTCCAGTGCGCTGAACAATCCATTCGTCACTAGTCTCAACCATGCGTTCCAAATCGTGATTCGTTAATCGTTTTTCTGGCACGTAGGTGCCGATAGCGGTTATTCTGGCCTTTTGGATTTCCATAGCCCTCACCCTTTTATTATCAAGTATTAGTACCTAGTACTAATTTTAATATAACCTGCGCTAACGGTCGTGTCAATGGACAATTCGAGAGAAATGACCAGCCGTAAACACTGATGGCTTGTAGATCAGGCTGAATGAAGCGACTGCCTAAAGAGCAAATTAAGGAAGAACTGCAGATGAAATGGTAAAGGAGGAGAACATTTGCGAGCTATAGTGTTCATTTGTGTCGTTTTGATAGGGATTTCCGGTTTTTATCCGATAGCGGAAGCGTCTCCCGACAATCCAGTAAAGGCGGCTTTTATACGTGGCGGTAATTTGTGGATGAAAGAAGGCGAGCTGGAGAAGCAGTTGACCAAAGACGGAGGGGCATCGCATCCGAGATGGTCTCATGACGGGCTTTGGATTGCTTATATGAAGGCGACTGGACAACAAAGCCATGAAGTATGGGTATACAACTCGGATACGGACCGTCATGTGCAAGCGTATGGAAGCAGCGGAACGAATCTGCAGTGGTCGCCAACAACCAACATATTGGCCTTTCAAGACGAGTCGGTGTTGAATATTACAGATACCGGTCATATGACCGAAAACAGCTTTGAGAACGTGGCATTAGGAGTGAATAATTACTCTTGGCTCCCAGATGGATCCGGCTTTCTCGCTTCTTCCACTGCGGCTCGTCTGCCAGATGGCTGGACCCATCCTATGCTGTACAAAATACCAGTCGATGCCAAAATGGATGACAAAAAGATCAAGCATTTCTTTACGATCCCGTCTGAGCTAACCAAAGGGGACGTGATGGTGCTATCGATCGGGACGACTATTTTCAAATGGTCTTATGACCGGAAATGGATTGCATTCGTCGTTCATCCCACCGCATCCTGGTCGGCAGATAGCGATATGCTGTGCCTGCTGTCATCCAACGGTAAAAAATTCATTCCATTGGATGAAATGTTGGCCAATTCGAGCTGGTTTCAATGGGCCCCTGTAAAGACTCGCTTAGCCTATATTCAAGGCGGCGGAAGAATGGCGCTAGAAAATAAACATTTGAAAGTTAAGGAGCTCCCTGCACTGCGTTCGCCGACGTTAACCCCTGAAGGGTATGCCGATGGAAACTTTGTTTGGCTTAACGACGACACGATTACGGTGTCACGCACTACGGAGAGCAAATGGTCAAGCGACACTGCAGAACGTCCACTACCAGTATTGGTTCGCTTGACACTCCAGAGCCCGGTCCAACATCCCATTACTACGCCTCCGGCCGGCTTTGGCGACTATGCCCCTGCTTATCTTAAGGCATCTAACAAGCTGGGTTGGATTCGCTCAGATCGCTCGAAGGCTTATGTCATGCTTGGACAAACGGATGGATCTGGCGCAAGTACATGGATCAGCTCATTGGACACGGGTTCCAATTACTATGAGCAGTGGGACTGGGGGGAAGTTCTCAGCTGGTATGAGGCTGGGTAGGATTTGGACTTGTTCTCTTACACATACCGCTCAAAGGTAATGTAAAGAATAGCTACAGTATCCGTCTTGTTCACATAAGAATGGCTAGAATCGCCGCGGAATCGGATAGAATCATACATTTGAAGCTCATAGGGTTTATCACATACAAGAATACGGACGGAGCCTTCCATAACGGTAGCCGTCTCCATGACGCTTGTGGGATGATATTCGGCGGAATATGTGCTATGCGGCTGTAAAAAAGCGCGACAGCTATCCACCGTTCCGCTAGAGGAATGAGTAAATATCGGCTCCACCCGCCAAGGTCCGTCCGTAAAATAGATTCCTTCCCCTGCACGTGACAGCTGAATGACCTTCTCTGTCTCAAACAAGGAGGACATCGGAATGGCTAAACCATCTGCTATTCTCCAAATAACTGTCAAGCTTGGATTTGTTTCCCCACGTTCAATCTTCCCCAGCGTCAGCTTACTGACTCCCGTTCGATCTGCAAGATCGTCAAGACTCAGCTTCTGCTCCTTGCGCATCTGTCTGAGCTGATTGCCTATTCTACGAACCATCTCCATCATATCCTGCTGCTCGATATCTTTTGAAGAATCCAACTATTCCACGCCCCAATAAATTATAGTTTACTTTTTCATGTTATAAGTATATTATAATTTACTATTACAAGCAATGTCACACATACACATTTTGTTGCTTGAGAAGGAGTCAATTCATATATGAGAACTAATACATCATCATCCTTACATTCTCATTCAGCTGGAGCAGCCCGCAGCGGCAGTCTGCTATTAATGCTGGGTGTTGTACTGGTAGCCTCGAATCTTCGGGCTTCCATTACCGTAGTCGGCCCTTTGATCTCATCCATTCGCACGGATACCGGCTTGTCTAATGTGCTGGCCAGCTTGCTGACCGCACTTCCGCTGCTTGCTTTTGCCTTGTTATCCCCGTTAGCACCGGTCATTGCACGTCGCATCGGTACGGAGAAAACTTTGTTCGCAAGCTTGGTTGCTTTAACTTTAGGCATTATATTGCGTTCCGTTCCTTCAGTCGCAACTTTATTTGCTGGTACAGCGATTCTGGGAGCTGGGATCGCCGTCGGCAACGTATTACTTCCTAGCCTAATCAAGCGGGATTTTGCCGGAAAGGTCGGACTGATGACTGGGTTATATTCCATGTCAATGAGCACATGGGCCGCCCTAGCTTCTGGGATTAGCGTTCCTTTGGCTACGGGACTTGGTATTGGTTGGCGCGGGTCGCTTGGGTGCTGGGCCATCCTATCGGCTGTTGGGATCATAGTCTGGTTGCCGCAGCTGCGTTCTGCCAAACAATCAAGTAGTTCTACGAACACACAAACTGCTTCAGTAAGCTTATGGCGTTCATCTCTTGCATGGCAGGTTACCTTGTTCATGGGCTTACAATCCCTAGCCTTTTATGTAACAATCGCTTGGCTGCCCGCTATTTTGCATGATAGAGGCATGAGTGCCACAACGGCCGGTTGGATGTTATCTCTTATGCAGGCTGTCAGTCTGCCAGCTTCCTTCATTATGCCGCTGTTAGCTGGCAGAAGAGCAAGTCAGCGCGGTTTGGTCGCCTTCAGTGCCACTTCTGCTTTATTAGGCTATGTCGGGCTGCTTCTTACAAGCTCCCCTTCCATAGCGCCCCTTTGGATTGTTCTGATCGGTATCGGGCAAGGAGGAAGCATCAGCTTGGCGCTAGCCTTCTTTGCTCTTCGCACGACAAGCCCTTCGCAAGCAGCGGTACTGTCAGGAATGGCCCAATCGTTAGGATATCTACTCGCAGCAATTGGACCGATCTTAATCGGTTGGCTGCATGACTTAACTGGGGCATGGATTGCTCCAATACTGGTCCTTGTCGTCGTCACCGCGCTGTACCTTATTTTCGGAGTAGGTGCGGGCCGAAACGCACATGTCGGGGCAGCCTCTAAGCACAAATAGGAGCCGCGGGCATGAGAAAAACGTCTATCGCAATTCTTTCATAGTGATCAAAAAGACATCGCCCACGAGAGCGATGTCTTTTTGTGCATTTCAAGCTTATGCGAAGAAAGCTTCCAGCTGTTTAACCAGCTCCTGCTTCTCATTATCGATAACGGTTTGATACTGAGCTTTGTCAAACAACTGCTGAATTTCAGCAGGGAATGACTGCTCAATGTCAACAAGCGCGATCGACTCATTGAACTTGGCCGGATGAGCCGTTGCAAATACGACACACACTTCGTCATCGCCGCTGCAGGATTCATAAGCGGTAACGCCGCAAGCTGTATGCGGATCGAACAAATAGCTGTACTCTTTGTAATATTTATCAATGGTTTGCAGGCAGTCTTTGCCTTGAACCCCTTTGGCTTCAAAATCCGATTGTACTTTTTGAAGATCTTCAGCACCGATCTCGATTTTGCCTTCGGAACGGAATTGGTTCATGATGGAAGCAACCTTTTCCGAACTTTTATTAGTTAAGTAATACAAATACCGTTCGAAATTGCTGGCGATTTGAATATCCATCGACGGACTGTAGGTGCTGTGGAAATCTCCAGGCATATAAACGCCTTCTTTAACAAAGCGCTCCAAGATGTTATTCTCATTGGTTGCCAAAATCAGCTTACCGACCGGCAGACCCATTTGTTTCGCCAAATAGCCGGAGAAAATATTTCCGAAGTTGCCAGTGGGAACACTGAAATTGACTTTGCCCACCGGTTTTGTTTTGGAAATTTGGAAATAAGCATAGAAGTAGTACACAGTTTGGGACAAGATACGCACAAAGTTAATGGAATTGATCGCGCGCAGATGATATTGGTGCTTGAATTCCACGTCGGCAAACAATTCTTTAATGAACTGCTGGCAATCGTCAAAATTCCCTTTTACGGACAAATTCAATACATTATCATCTTGTACCGTAGTCATCTGAAGCTCTTGAACCTTACTTACCTTCTGGTGAGGGTGAAGGATACAAATTCGAATACCTTCCTTACCTTTTACCCCTTGAATTGCCGCAGCGCCTGTATCGCCCGAAGTAGCCCCGAGAATATTAATAATTTCATTTCTCTTGGTTGCTACGTAAGAATACAGATTGCCCATGAATTGAAGCGCGACATCTTTAAAGGCAAAGGTCGGTCCATGGAACAGCTCCAACACATACAGCGAATCATTGATATTTTTAAGTGGCGTTACGTTCTCATCCCTGAAGGTAGAGTAGCTGTCGTAAACCAGCTTTTTCAAGTCTTCATAAGGAATTTCGTCGTTTGTAAAATAAGAGAATATTTCAAGCATCAGATCCTGGTAGGATAGATTTTCCCATTCCTGCAGCTTCTGCTCCGATATGACCGGAAT
This sequence comes from Paenibacillus sp. RC67, assembly GCF_030020805.1. Taxonomy (GTDB): domain Bacteria; phylum Bacillota; class Bacilli; order Paenibacillales; family NBRC-103111; genus Paenibacillus_S. The sequence continues at coordinate 2,400,147 of NZ_CP125098.1, read as the reverse complement.
TTCACTTGGAATCACCAGACCGCCGTCATTGGCAAGCCCCATCAAAAAGGCATCGATGAATCCACACTTCTCTACTTTTCCTCGCGTGCTTATATAGTCCATACTAATCCCCTTCGCGTACGAAAATTCACTTTATTATACCAAAAACTCGTCACATTATGAACAAGAAAAGCGTTAAAGTACGAAAGGTTTGTGAGAAAACCGATAAATGACCTTCTGTCGACTTGTTTCGTCAAGGCTGGTAACGAAAAACATTACAAAAATAGCCCCCTAACGTGGTATGCTTGTACCAGGGGGTGAAAGAATGAATTACATCGTGATAGACCTCGAATTTAACGGTAGAAAGCATTACGATATTTATCCCATGGAAATTATCGAAATCGGAGCTGTTAAGCTAAATGAACAGTTGGAGGTCATCGATACGTTCCAAAGCTATATTAATCCTAATTTTTATATTAATAGATTTGCCCTGCAATTTTGCGGTATATCTAAAGAAACGCTGCACCGGAGCAAACGTTTTGCTGATGTGGTACAAGCCTTTCGAGATTTTTGCGGTGAGGAATACACCCTGCTGGCTTGGGGAGGCGGCGACTTTTTCCACCTGTTCCTGGACTGTAAGGTAAATCAACTGAGTGATGCATGGCTCGTCAATCTACTGGACGTTACGGCTTATTTTGAAGGCGGACTGCAGCAGGCGCTGGCGGATCATCATCTGGAGCCTATAGGACAGCATCATTCCGCGCTGGATGACGCTTTGAATACGGCCCAGCTGCTTCAATTGAAGCCTGAAGTCGTGACATCTACAGACTATTTTGTACCGAATCAATTCAAGCTATGTACAGGCGGAATAAAAAAATGGATTACTCTTTCATTGGACAGCGCGTTGGAAAAGGAACAAACGTTAACCTGGAATCAATTCATCAAGGATGAAAAAACGCAAAAATATGTGCAGGTGATGAGGCTGAAGCCTGAGGAAATCGAGATGGTCAAAGAGCTGTTCACCAAATTTTTTCAAGCCAAGTATGGCAGAAAAGCCAGAAAACAGCAGCTTGCATAAACTGAAGACGCTCCTACGACAAAAACCGTCCTGAATGAAGGACGGTTTTGCCATGTTTATGAACTACTTACTTGCTGCCTTGATTCGGTTCCCCCGGTGCGCAAACCCCGTCTGTGCAAGCTTGACCCGCATCACTTTGAATAACTTGAAGCGGTTTGTCTTCATCCCATACCTTCTCAAGCACTTCCAAGAAAGCTTCACTCGGCTGCGCTCCTGAAACGCCGTATTTACGATTAATGACATAGAACGGTACTCCGTTCACGCCAAGTCGGCGAGCTTCTTCTTCATCAGCCCTAACTTCCTCCGAGTATTGAGTGCCTGTCAGCATAGCTGCCGTTTCCTCACGGGAAAGTCCCGCTTTCTCGGCGATCTCGAGTAATGTCTCGTGCTCACCTACATGACGGGAATCGGTGAAGTATGCTTTGAAGAGCAATTCCGCGACTTCTTTCCCTTTACCGTGCTGAGTTCCGAACTGGATTAAGCGATGTGCGTCGAACGTATTCGTTAATACCATCGTATCAAATTCAAAATCAAGACCGACTGCCTTTGCTTGCTTCCCGACATCCGCATTCATAGCCTTTGCTTGCTCAATGCTCATCCCGTACTTGGAGGCAAGCATTTCATGAATGTTGTTCGTTGAATCTTTTGGAGAGTTCGGTGAGAGCTCGAAGCTGCGATAAACAATCTCTACATCTTCTTTGTGCGCAAACTGCTCCAGCCCGGCTTCAAAGCGTCTTTTGCCAATATAACAAAATGGACACATAATGTCCGACCAAATTTCTACTTTCATCGTAGAACCCTCCCCTATCTTGAATCTAGTTCATGTTTATTATAAAGCTTGAAACTAATATCTACAACGAACGCCCAAACGACGCTCCTAGCCGCGTATGACCAGTGGAACGGAGAATGAAAAGAACAATGAGGATCTCTCCCGTCAGTCCAAGCGACTGTGCCAATGCGCCGATAGATCCGCTCCACCCTGGTACTAGCTTAACCAGCACAAACAGTGTCACCAAAGTGACGACAACGTTGAACGCTTGCGACCATACCATGATTCTAGTCTGCCCTCTAAGCATGATGATCCCGTGACAATAGTCCAACCATGGAAACACCACATTCATAATCATAAAAAAACGCAGTGCCCGCAAGCTCTCATTCATTAACGGACTTCCAGCCTGTAGCCCCATTATATGTTCCAGGAACCATGGCCCTGCCGGCGTATAGGCTATAATCGATACCAAAGCGGCGGGAAAAAAGCTCATCAAGAGTGCAAAGCGAAATACTTTCCTCGCATTCACACGATAAAAATTCAATACGATCTGGTGCATATAGGAAAAAAAGCTTTGCATCAAATGAGCCAGATTCAAAGCAATGGCAAAAGAGGCGATCGCCAGCTCCATGTTCCCCGTTTGGCTAAGAAATGCGTTGATGGAAGGATCAATAATGACCGCTAGAAAGGAGGAATACATCAAAGGACGATAAAAGCGAAAGATTTGGCCTTTATTCGTGATCGAGTGCCCTTCCTGCTTTTCAGGGATCGAACGCTTCAATAAGGAGCGCCCTTCGATGACACTTATTACACACTCGATCGCCATCCCGATGAGAAAGATAAGCGCCCCTACGGCTCCGCTCGTTACTTTGTCAGTGACCACAAAATAAGCAGCAACGAGAAACATCCCTACCAAACGAATAGCCATCCCTATCGTCAGCCACTTCGTCCTTAAATTATAAATAATAATTCCGTGATACAAGCATCTTATCCCTGAAAATATAATAACAAAGTTGAGCAGCTTGAATACGTTCGCTATATCTGGGAGCTGTTCACGGTTCGCCCCAAAAAAGTTCAAAAAGACCCAGTCCCCTAATGGCGTGTAGCTGATCGCTGAGCCAATCAAAAAGCTGCATAACAGCAAGTACACCGCGATATGCGACATCGCCCGGAACGACACTCGATCCCGGACCAACGCAGAGCAGGTTTGCCGCAGCAGAACCGCAGGCCTCTCAATGACATCCATCAAGCTCATCGCTATGCTGTAGCTCGCAATCAGGAGCTCCGGATGAGCTGCCCTCGCCAAAGTTCCATTAATAATAATGTGGGAGATCATAACCAGACTGGCCGACGCTCCCAGCGGAATAAAGAATGCCAGCAGCTTCTTTAAAGGCAATGATGTTTCATGAGATTCATTGAGCCGCGACACCAAATTGCTGCTTTCCATCAGAAGCTCCTCCATCAGGTAAGTTAACATTTATTAACATCTCTTAACTGTATTCCATATCCACCTTGTGTATCCTTCAAGCAAAACAAGAAAAAAGCCCGGTATATGGACAATATACCGGACTTGCGCACTTCAATATGATGCTTACGAGAAGTTGAAATACTCGTTCGCGTTATTGTAAGAAATGTTCTGAACGATGTTACCGAGCAGCTCAAGATCGTTAGGTGCCTCACCATTCTCAACCCATTCACCGATCAGGTTACATACGATGCGTCTGAAGTACTCATGTCTTGTGTAAGACAAGAAGCTTCTGGAGTCTGTCAGCATACCGACAAAGCGGCTGAACAAGCCCAGGTTCGACAGAGCTTTCATTTGCTCCAGCATGCCATCTCTAGTATCAAGGAACCACCAAGCAGAGCCTAATTGAATTTTACCTGGAATGCCGCCGCCTTGGAAGCTTCCGATAATCGTGCCAAGCACGTAGTGGTCTTTTGGATTCAAGGAGTACAAAATGGTTTTGGCCAAAGCATCCTCGCTGTCCAATGCATCAAGCAGCTTAGCAAGCGGATAAGCCAACGAGCTGTCATTGATAGAATCGTAACCGGTATCCGGACCCAGCTCGCCGAACATACGGCTGTTGTTGTTACGAGCTGCATTAATATGGAACTGCATAGCCCAGCCGAGCTCTGCATACAGCTTGCCCATAAATACAAGAGTATACGTTTTGTATTGTTTTTCTTCCTCCAGGCTTACCGCTTCGCCTTTTAGAGCTTTTGCAAAAATTGCTGCTGCTTGCTCTTTTGTCGTTTCAGCGTAAGCAACGTAATCCAACGCATGGTCAGACACACGTCCGCCGACGGAATGGAAGAAACGAATTCTTGCTTCCAAAGCAGTTAGCAATTGATCATAGTTATCGATAGCTTGACCAGAAACTTGACCCAGCTTCTCTACCCAAGGAACAAATGTAGCACGGTTGATTTCGAGACCTTTATCCGGACGGAATGAAGGCAGAACCAATACGTCGAAATCTTTAATTTCTTTGATTTTGATGTGGTATTCCAAGGAATCCGTAGGATCGTCTGTTGTACACACGACTTTAACGTTCGATTTCTTAATGAAATCTCTCGCTCCGAAGCCTTCGCCGTTCAGCTGTGCGTTTACTTTCTCCCAAATTGCAGGAGCATTCTTCTCATTAATCAGATCATGAATGTCAAAGTAGCGCTGCAGCTCAAGATGGGACCAGTGATAGAGCGGGTTACCAATCGTTTGCGGAACGGTTTTGGCCCAAGCCAGGAAACGGTCATAGTCGGAAGCGCCTTCTCCACCAGTAACGAACTTCTCTTCCACACCGTTGGATCTCATTGCTCTCCATTTGTAGTGATCTCCGTACAGCCAAGCTTCCGTAATGTTCTTGAACGTTTTATTCTCGTAAATTTCTTGGGGGCTCAGGTGGCAGTGGTAATCGATAATTGGCATAGCTTTGGCATAATCATGATACAAACGTACTGCCGTTTCATTGGATAACAAAAAATTCTCGTCGAGAAATTGTTTCATACAATAATCATCCCTTCTCACCATGGTCTTTAATTATGACCAAGCCGAAACGTGCTCTAAGCACCTTCCGGCTCGGATTGTATATTACTTGCCCAACAGATCCAAATGTTTGCCGATGTGGGAAATCAGCGATTGCTCGAATGCTTCCTCTTGATCGCTCAAAGTGCTGAAGAACTCGTCCTTGAACAAGGAGTTGCCTTGAGCATCCTTCGCTTGCAGCAGGATACCGTAAGTGATATGAATCACTTGACGAGCATTGTTCTCGTTCATATAAGTATCAGCCAGATCAGCGTCAGCAACTTGATCCAAAGGAACGATTTTGCTTAAGTCTGTCGTTACATGGTAGTAAGCTGTTGCTTCTTCAAAATGATCCAAAGCGTATTGGTGCATTTTGCGGTACAGGCTTGGGTTCACTTTAGCTACGGTTCTTACAGCCTCCAGCCAGTTAGTTCCAGCGGTTTTCACATGGAAACGGCCTTTGGTGTATTTCCCGATAATAGGGAATACGCTGAACTTGTCACTACCAGAGTGGATACTGAGCTTGTAACCAAAATCGTCAGCAATACCTGCATGGATGATCAATTCTTTCTCGAATTGAGCGATGTCGCCGATGTAGTCGATCCCTTTTTGGAACTCACCGATAAAGCGTGGCGCCATGCTGTAGATTGTCAAGCCGCGACCGTACAACTCTTTGGCAACCAGGAAATGAGACTCAGGAGCCGTAGGAGTAGCCGTTTCGTCGATCGAAATTTCAAAGTCGATTTCGCGTTCAGCCGTTTTGATATATTTGTTGAAAATATGCTCCATGAAATCGATAGCCGGTCCATAGATCAACACGTTTTTAATCAAAGTTTCTTTATCGAACGTGATGGAAGTTCCAGCTACTTCGAAGGTTTGGTTCAAGTAACGGGACTCGTAATGATTGCGGATATCCGCAGACAGCGCGTTGTATTTGGCAGCTTGCTCTTCAACGGAAGTGCTCTCGATGGAATTATCGATATACTCGGAGCAATCCAAAGTCAGCATGGTAAAGCCAAGACCAAGTGCCAATTCAATGTCAGCTTCTACTTTCAAGTGGTCGCCGTCAGCGCCGAAGCCGTCTTTGTAGCCTTCTTGGAATGCTGCATAGCAAGCAGCGTCAACGACTTGCTTATAGTCACGACCAGTAAGGTTCAACTCACGAATACTTTGTTGAGCTAAGATTGGACGTACGTTTCTGCCAGCTACCGTTTTGATGTGACCTGGAGAAGCGATACCAAGACGGTCACCAAGACCGATGGTTGCTACTTGCGTACCGAATGCGCGAGGTACAGTGTAATCAAAATATTTATTTAAAACCAGACGGTTTTCATGTGTTAATGGGCAGGCTTTAATACCGCCTTCTACAGTTCCTTGCAGTTCGTCGAACAACGGACCTTCACCAACAGCCAAAATCAATTTGGTTTGACCGTCCTTCACCATAACCAGCTTTACGTTACCGGACTCCGACAATGAATGCGGATACACTTTGATACCATTAGCGTCGATTTGGCTTACGTTACCCTCTTTTACTGCTTGGGCGATCGCTTGAAACTTGCTCATGAAAAAGCCTCCTTGATTAATAAGATATCTCGATCATAGCGCAAAATCATACCACTTTCTTCGCCTATTTTGTCTAATTTCAACAAACCTATGCGCATCTTGCTATGAAAAAGTATCATTCTCTGCTACAATGAATGAAAAGTCCCGTTTAGCGGGATAAACCTAGTAGGGAAGTGATGTGATCCATATGAGCGAAACCGTGTCCTTCACCTATGGTGCGGAAGAAGGAGATTTTTATATACAGCATATTAAGCGGACGGAGCCTTTCGAGCGGACGAACCATTTTCACGGAACGTACGAAATCTATTATTTATTATCAGGACAACGGACGTATTTTATTAAAGACCGCTCCTATCTAATTTCCCCGGGCGATCTCGTATTCATCAATAAGCATGACGTCCACAAAACCTCGGATGTAGGGCAGCCCGGACATGAAAGAATCGTTATTAATTTTAGCGACAATTTCATCGGAACGGATCATCCCTTTTACCATGCCTCCTTGTTCGGCGTCTACCAGCAATCAGCTCATGTCTTAAGTCTTAACCTGCAGGATCAAATCTTTGTTCAGACCATTATGAACAAGCTAACCAAGGAGCTTAAAGATAAGCAAACCGGGTTTGAAACCTATATCAAGCTTTTGTTAGTCGAGCTTCTACTGTTCTCAAGCCGTTATGCCGACCGCCATGGGTCCGTGCCCTTCGAGCATGCAAGCCCGCTGCATAAAAAAATCTCCGAAATTGTCCAGCACATCAATGGGCACTATCAGGAGCCTATGACCTTATCTGGCATCTCGGAGCTTTTCTTTATGAGTCCCTATTATATGAGCCGAGCTTTTAAAGAAATTACCGGCTTTACCTTTATTGAATACGTGAACATGACCAGAATACGAGAGGCACAGAAGCTTCTCAGGGAGTCGAACCGCAAAATCATCGATATTGCCGACAGCGTTGGGTTCGAGAATATTGCTCATTTCGGCCGTATGTTCAAAAAGCTGACGAAGCTGACCCCTCACGAATACCGGAAGCATCAGCGTTAGCCACTGCCTTCAGCGGATCGTGAGCCGCTGAAGCGGCGGAAGCCCCAGCGTAGAGCGTAAGGAACAATAAATAAAATAAACAAGATTCGAAACATTTGATAAGCGACGACCATCGAAACATCCGCTCCTATTAGTGAAGCCGTTACGCCCATTTCCGTCATTCCGCCCGGAGAAGTACTCAGAAATCCGGTTAGCAGCGATATCGGGTGAACGATACTCAACACATAGGATAATCCTAGTGAAAATGCGACCACAGCAATGCTTCCTGCTATGGAGAACGGCAACAGCTTCTTCCAATTGGAGAGGCTGCTCAATTTAATGCCTAGTCCCATATAAATGCCAAGGCTCCATTGAGCGAGGATCGTAAGCAAGGTTGGCAGATGCGGCAGATCAAAGCCTGTCACGGTAAGTATACCTGCGGCAATAATGGGGCCAAGGAAATAAGGGGTCGGAAACCGGAGCTTAACGGCAAGCCAAGCTGAAGCAGCTATAAGAGCAACAACGATCACGAAGAACATCGGCCTTGATGCAGCATCGTGAAGCCATAACATTAAAGAATCAATAAAGCTGTTGCTGCTCCCCTGCTTGCCCAAGTCTGATGCAGCGTCTGTACTTACTCCGTTAGCTAATCCATGAACAGCAAGAAATGGAACCGTGAAAATCACCGTCAGCAGCCGTATCGTCTGCATGAAGGCCACGACCGTCGTCTCCGCTCCCTCAATCTCTTCACTTAATACAACCATTTGCGACAAACCGCCGGGGATGCTCCCGATAGCACTGCTTGACATGCTGATTCCGGTATAGCGCGCTGTGATGAACGCAGCGGCCAAACTAAAGGCAATCGTTAAAGCAGTTGCCATCAGCATCGTAGGCAGCTGCGAAGAAATCTGTCTGGCACTTTCCGCCGTGAAGGTAAGTCCCATTCCGTAACCCAAAATCGCTAAGCCCGCATTGCGAAGTCCGGCAGGCCATGTCAGCCTTCGACGAGTGAAGGCTGACCATAGAAGTACTGCCGTTAACGGACCGAGCATCCAGCTGAGCGGAACGTGAAGCAGCGTAAACAGCAGTCCCCCGGCAAACGTTACGAGGATCGTTTCCAGTATCCGATTCATGTTGATCTTCCTCTTTTCCTAGTGTAGCAAAGAAAAACGACCTGTTAGGTCGTATGAGAGTGGAGAAACCCAAGAAACTTGAAATATTGCTAGTATACTACGGTGGGATATGCCCCTCCAGCCGCTGTTGAAACCCGTGAATTTGATTAGAAATTCACAGGTATATTCACGGGTTTCAAAGGCGGACGTAAACTCCTCCGGGGCAAACCCCACCTACCGTATATAGCAAATTTCACGCAGACCAGGTTTCTCGTCAGACTTACGACCTGAGCAGGTCATTTTCTTTAATCTTTAATACCAGGTAGTCGTTCCTCCAGGCTGCGTATCAGCTCGCCATACACATCGCGAAGCTCGGTAAGGGTAAGAAGCTCCGGTGTATTAGATCGTTCTTCCTGCGTATGCTGCTTCAGAACACTGTCCATGCCATTATAATTAAACTGTAAATCCTTATACGTTTGATCGAGCTTTTCCAATATAACTCCAATCAATGTTGAATATTGTTCCATCTTATTCACCAACTTTACCTGTCATTCTACTTGGCATCATGCTCGATAATATCTACCTTCAGTATCTTAACCGATTCTACGGGTCGACTTTTTTCTCCACCCTGCTTAGACATAGCTACAGGAGTCCCAGCAATTTGGAGAACGGTGTCCATTCCGTCGGTAATTTTACCAAAAATCGTATAGTTCGGGTACTGATTCAAGCCTTTGCTGTCTTCGCCGGTGCAAATAAAGAACTGGCTGCCGTTCGTGTTAGGGCCTGCGTTAGCCGTAGCAACGATTCCTGGCTCGTACTTATAAGGCGATTTCAGCTCATCGGCAAACTTGTACCCAGGTCCTCCTGCCCCTGTCCCCGTAGGATCTCCAGTCTGTATCATGAACGATTCAATAATGCGGTGAAACTCAACATCCTCATAAAACCCGTCTCTGGCAAGGAATACGAAATTGTTGACCGTCAACGGTGCTGTTTTCGGGAACAATTCCATTGTAAAATCACCTTTGTTCGTATGTAGGGTAGCCTCATAAGTTTTGTTGACATCGATAGACATCTCCGGAGCGGTTGCATACGATTTGCTTTTCTCCTTTACTACTGCTGGAGGTTCGCTCGGCACAGCCTTTTCCTCAATGACATTGACTTCTTCAGGCACGACCGTTGCCACACCTTCATTACTCACTGATACAAAATGAACAAATCCTGCAATAAGCATGAAAATTGCTAGAAAGCCTTGACCCATTCTCGCATTCTCCTAACTGTCTTTATAGATTTTCATAGATATCCAAAGTATAAACGATTCGTTCCCGCAAAAAAAGCGTAGGATCGCTTCTTCAAGCGATTTCCCCACGCTTTATGATGGAATGAGTAGATTAGAACTTAACCAAGTTAGCGACTTGAACCGGAAGTCCGGTTTTGATAGACTGATTGCCCGCAATACCTGTCAGGATAGACATTGCGCCATCTACGTGAGAAGCTGCACGATTGAAGCGATCCGGCGCTTTTTCTCCGAACAAGTCGTTCAACAGAACAGGGTCTCCGCCTCCATGGCCGCCTTTTGTTTCTTCAACTTTTACCTCGTATGGAGCGTCAAACATTGGGAATACAGTAATCTTCTTCCCTTTGACCGCACCTTCCAACGCTTGCTCGCCGCCAGAATTGACGTAGGAAGCTTCAATAACGTTCATTTCGATACGGCCTTTGCTGCCGTTGAAGCATACACGGAAGCCTTCCCAAGGTGCATATGCATATAAGTTATACGTTAGGATCGCATTGTTCCGGTATTTAACCATGACACCCATCGTATCTTCGATGTTGATGCCGTCTCCGAACACGCTTTGATCACGATAATATCCGTCTTCCTTCTCGGCATCCAAGTACATAGCCTTCAAGTTCTCATTTTGCTCCAAATGCAGAGCGAATGGATCGTTCTTAGCATATTCACTTCCTTGAGCACGAGAATAGAACTCGGTCACACCGCGTTTCTCTGCATTTTCACGACCGTAGAACATGAGGTCACCCAGCGCAAATACGGTCTTAGGCTGTGTTCCAAGCCAGAAGTTAACCAGGTCGAAGTGATGTGTCGATTTATGCACGAGCAGACCACCGCTGTTGCGTTTATCGCGGTGCCAACGACGGAAATAGTCAGCGCCATGCTTCGTATTGAGCAGCCATTCGAAATGCACCGAGTGCACATCTCCAATCGCGCCATCCATAATGAGCTCGCGGATTTTCGTATTGTGCGGAGAATAACGGTAGTTAAATGTTACGCGCAGGTTGCGGCCTGTTCTGTTCACCGCATCCAAAATTTCTTGACACTTCACTTCATCCACTGTCATCGGCTTCTCTGTAATGACATCGCAGCCTAGCTCCATTGCGCGGATGATATAAGTATGATGAGTCCGGTCCACCGTTGTTACAATAACGATGTCCGGTTTCGTTTCTTCAATCATACGTTCAAAATCTTGTGATTTATAAGTAGGAATCGGGCCCACACCGAACGGCTCCAATTTTTGGTTAGCAACATTCATCCGGGTTTGGTTGATGTCGCAAAATGCAACTAGCTCAGACGTTTCTTTATAATCGCGAGCAATGGACGTGTAGAAAAATCCGGCTCTACCTCCTGTACCCACGAGTGCATAGCGTTTACGACTTGACATCTATATTTCCTCCCTTGTCTGTGTTATTGTGAGTATAGCGCAATAAATATTCGAAAACAGCACGGAAATTGCTTACATTTCATTTTTTTCAACTTATATTGCACAAGCCCCTTTTTCATAATTTCAGGGAGGTCGGTCTTTATGAAACATTCCATACCACCAGACATGTTGAAGCCAGCGCCAAATCCGTTTTCTTTCGTTGCCGAAAAGGATGGCTTTCATCTGGATCATTCCATTCGTAAGAATACGTTCAATATGAAGCAAAACCATTCTCATGATTCATACGAAATCTATTATATGCGCGCGGGGGAGCGTTATTATTTCATCAAAGATCGCTCCTACCATGTAAAAAAAGGGGATTTGGTCCTCATCCAGCCTAACGTGCTGCACAAAACAATGGAAGCGAATTCTCCTCATCACGAGCGGATATTAATTAATTTCAAAGACTATTTTATGGAACCGATGTATCGTTCGATCCTGGAAGATTTATTCGAGGTGTTCGAGGAAGGGCCTATTCTTCATCCCGATGCAAGAGAGCTCATTATGGTAGAGTCTATTGTGGAAAAAATGCTAAGGGAGCAGCGGCAAATTCAATATGGTACTGAAGGTTATATTAGGCTGCTGCTTGGAGAACTGCTGCTTATGATTTATCGCCACGTTCAGCATTCAGACAGCAGAGGCAAAACTTCCGAGCACCCAACTACATTGCATCGTAAAGTATCCGATATTGTGAAATATATTAACGAACATTTTCGTGAGCCGATGTCATTAAAGGAGTTATCAGGGCATTTTCATATTAGTCCTTACTACTTGTGCCGCATTTATAAAGAAGTAACAGGCTTCGGTGTCATTGAATACGTCAACAGCTTGCGTGTGCAGGAAGCCCAGAAGCTGCTCAAATCCACTCGAATGTCCGTAACCGGCATTACAGAGCAGGTTGGGTTCGACAGCAGTACTCATTTCGGGCGCATCTTCAAGTCGGCTTGCGGCATGTCACCGCTGCAATATCGCAAGTGGGCGGGGAAGTAAAGAGGATGCACCGTTTGGTGCTGGGATTTTTGAGAAAGCAACGAAACTAAAAATATTGCTAAGAAATTCCAGTGGGGTATGCCCCTCCAGCCGCTGTTGAAACCCGTGAATTGGATTAGATTAATTGGTATTTTCACGAATTTCAAAGGCGGACGTAAACTCCTCCGAGGCACACCCCACTTACTTTTCAGCATATTTCTCAAAGAATTCCTTTCACAAAAATCAAAGGACGCAGCATTTGTGCTGCGTCCTCTTTTTATTTAATTAAATTAGATTTTCCGGATTCAACTGCTCCAGCTCCGCAATAACGAATTTACCGTCTTTACGAATCAATACGTCGTCGAAGTAAATTTCTCCACCGCCGAAATCCGGACGCTGAATCAACACCATATCCCAGTGAACGGAGGAACGATTACCGTTATCCGCATCTTCATAAGCATTACCCGGCGTGAAGTGAATGCTGCCGTCGATTTTTTCATCGAACAATATATCTTTCATCGGATACTTAATGTACGGATTCACTCCAATAGCGAATTCGCCTATGTATCTCGCGCCTTCATCCGTATCCAAAATTTCGTTCAGCTTCTTCGTATTGTTGCTCGTTGCTTCTACGATTTTACCATTCTCAAAGCGCAGAACCACATTCTCAAAGGAGGTTCCTTGGTAGATCGTTGGCGTGTTGTAGGACAAGGTGCCGTTAACCGTATTTTTCACAGGTGCGGTGAATACTTCGCCGTCCGGGATATTATTTTTCCCTGCACATGGAATGGCCGGGATATCCTTGATGGAGAACGTCAGGTCCGTCCCTTGAGCTACGAGCCTTACTTTATCCGTACGATTCATCAGATTAACAAGCGATTCCATCGCCTTTCCCATTTTGCTGTAATCCAGGTTGCACACTTGGAAATAAAAGTCTTCGAAAGCCTCGGTGCTTGTATTCGCTAGTTGCGCCATAGACGGATTAGGGTAGCGCATGACACACCATTTGGTATGATTTACACGCTGATCCGTTACTGGACGCTGGTATTCTGTGACGTACAGCTTCATTTGCGCTTCAGGAACATCCGATGTTTCAGTAATGTTGTCACCGCTGCGAACAGCAATATAGGCTTGCATCTGTTTCATTCGGTTCAGTTCCAGCTCTTTAAGCGTATGATACTGCTCTTTGGTACCATGCAGCATCAAGCTGCGGGTTACGGCTGGGTCGCGAAGCTCGATAAACGGATGTCCGCCGGCAGCATGTACTTCTTCAATTAAGCATTTGGTTAACTCTTGATCTTTGATCCCAATCATTTCAATCAAAATATTTTCACCCGGCTGAAGGTTCACGGAATATCGAATTAAATTGCTTGCCAATACTTTTAATCTTGGATCTCTCATCTTACAAATCTCTCCTTATCGGTTCGTATAACATAGCGGGACTAACCATACAAAAGTATATTTTACTTACCTGATTTCTATGGCAATACCTACATATCAATGTAACCAATTTTTAATAAAACATCAAACGAGCATTTTTTAGAGAGAGAAATGAGCTGTATCCTGCCAGAAAAAAAGCCACTCCCGATGTTCCCATCAAGGAGTGACTTTACTTCGACTCACAGATAAGACCTATAAAAGTCTAAATCCAGGTTTGAATAGCCCGTTCGTAACTCAATAGCTCTTCCGGTTTAAAAAACAAGGAGATTTCCCGTTCAGCGCTTTCAGGCGAATCCGATCCATGAATAATATTGCTTTCGGTGCGGACCACATAATCCCCACGGATCGTTCCAGGAGCAGCCTCCATCGGTCTCGTCTTCCCCATCATTGACCTGGATAAGGCAACGACCTGTTCCCCCTGCCATACCATGGCGAATACGGGACCTGAAGTGATGAAATCCACGAGCTCACCGTAAAATGGTTTGCTTGCATGCTCCGCATAATGCGTCTGTGCTGTCTCCGTGCTTATATGGATTAGCTTAGCTCCTATGAGCTGAAATCCTTTGTCCTCGAAGCGTTGAACTATTTTACCTATTAATCCCCGTTGTACACCATCGGGTTTGACCATCAAAAATGTTTTTTCCAAGATTACTGCACCTCGTCCCGCCGTCATTGTTAATGAATGGATTAACCATTATTACCCAATCTCACCTTTATTATAATAAGACTCTCCCAAAAATGTTATTATGTCGATTGCGCAAAGCGATTGCCGCCTGTGCCGCTGCGATAAAGACAAGGAGTACACGGAATGGGGCTCGTATATAAAGTTACTTATTGTTGATGAATTCACATCATTTCAATCAATCCTACTTTTAAATCAAAGAAAAAAGGAGCTTAGCAAACTCCATAGGAGTCTTTAAGATCCTTGACTTCGTTCTCATTTTTGCATTCTCGAATTCATAACCATCGTAGTGCTCGCCAATTAGGCTTCACGATGCAGTGCAACCGGCTCAAACCATACATCGCGAAATGGCACCCAACCTAAGGCATTCAATGAAACTCCTCTTAATGACGGATGGTAAAAGGTCCTCTGCTGCCAACGATACATAAAAAATACTGCGGCGTTTTTTTTCACTAATCGTTCCAGCTCGTTTATCCATTCCATTTGACCATCTGAACCGTACTCTAAATCGATTCTAAATATATTCCCGATGATCTGCTTTAACTCTGCAAATAGTTCATCGCTAAGATGTCTGCGAACGAAGCTGTTATCTGCCAAAAACAATTCCAATATCGACAACACCAAATCATCATCTAATATGATGACGTACAAACAAAGATGGCTTCGCTCTACCGTTTCGATCCGCTGCTTAGGGTCGTCACTGAAAACCTCCAACTGCAAATGGATGCCCATTTCACCCATCAGCTTTTTAAGCGCCTCCGCTTCTTCCACATTAGCTTGTGATACAGCTAAGAGAATTGGTTCTCCTTGATACCCACTTTCCTTAAGCAACTGTTCCGACAACTCAGGATTGTACAGCATATCTTGGCTAGAAGTATCCTGTCGAGGGACAAACCAGTCCGCCAAATAGGCATCGTCAGAATTTAGAAGTTCACTCCTCCTGCGATCAATTCCATGTATAATGGCTTGACGGAAGCAAAGCTGCTGTTGAGGGCCTTTCAGCTTGAGATTAAAGGTCAGCATTTTGCTACAGCCATCTGATAGTATTTTTATGTTATTCCGCTGCTCCTGTGATTCTTCCCCTCCGCGGGTTCGAATCCGATACATGGTACGTTCTTCGCAGCTTACTTTGCATTGTAGATCGGGAGTATACCATATTTCAATCCGATCCAGATGAGCCCTTTTATCGAAATAGCGGTTAAACGCTTCACACACTAGCATATTATTGTCATGCGAAACGACTTGAAACGGCCCCGTTCCAACAGGGTTACGTCCGAATGCATCGCCAAGAGAAAGTACCATATCTTCAGGTACGATAGAAGCTCTATCAAAGCTTAAACAATGCAAAAATAAGGAATTCGGCTGTGAAAGCTTAATCCTGACGGCATACCGGTCATATACTTCAATCTTTTCCACATTTTCAAACATCCATCGGTAAGGGGAGTCTATACCTTCATCACGTATTCGATCTAACGAGAACTTGACATCCTGCGCTGTCATTTCTCTTCCGTGGTGGAACAGAACGCCTTTGCGAAGATAAAAGAGCCAGCTTGTTCCTGTCTTATCGTGGCACCAATGATGAGCCAGATGGGGTTCAATGGTTTTGGTTTGCCTATTGTAGCGTACAATGTTGTCAAAAATTTGTTTGGCCATATGGGACTCAACAACAAAGGTGATGAATGGAGGATCAAGACATTGAATCGGCTTGTGGTATGGAACGCGAAGGGTATCCGTCCTATCCTCATCATTTCCTTCCGGTCGGTATCCGAATTGGCTCTCCAGCCAGTAGACAAACTGATCCCTCAAATTAGGTAAGTAATCATGCTCATCGATACAGGCAAACGCTTTTTGCAGATCCCCTTTCCCCACATGGCCCTGGGCCATCCGCAGAATGAGTGTCTCGCGACTAATCTGGAATACGATTCTGGAACGATGTCCTCTTCCTCGACCCGGAAGCCACTGAATCCACGACTGTTCTTCCATTTTTCTCAATACCAAATTCACATTTCGACTTGAGAAATGAAGCCATTCCGTTAATTGAGGGAGCGTAACTTCTATTTCTTCTTTTTCAAGCGCATTCGGAAGCTGCTTTCGAAGGGTCAGATAGTAATGTTCGAGCATGAATATCCCCTCCACAAATAAAAGATGAAGAATCCATTCCACATTCTACACTTTTTATTCATCTTTATCCAGCTATAATCAATAAACAAAAGGAGTGGATGACCATGATGAACTTATTTGAACTTGAAATGCAAATGAAAGAACGCCAAGTGGAAGTTGAACGTACAGCCAAATATCATTGGGCTTCTCAGATTTCTATGCTGGATTGGATTTTAGGCACTATAGCGTTTGGCATGATCAGTATGCTATAAAAGCCTGTGACAATTGATCGCAAATGAATAGCTTCACTTTCGGCTTTTTACTAATGAATTCAACATTTCATTGTGGTAGAATAGGATAAATTATCCATATCCAGGAAGGAGCCTGTTTTTATGAGCCGTTTAAAAGCTGCAATCGTGGGTGCAACAGGTATGGCTGGACAGCAGTTCGTTCAAGCGTTGACCGGCCATCCTCAATTCGAGGTCGTTCAGATGGTCACTTCAAGAAATGCTATTCATTATGAAAAGGCATTACTAGAATCTAACGGCAGTTCTCGCTGGACGCAAAATTCGCCGATTCCCGAAGATATGAGACGGATTCCTGTCGTAGCTTCGAAGGATTTTAAACCGGAGTCGGTCGACGTCATTTTTACTGCAATCGAATCGGACTTAGCGCAAGAGCTGGAACCATGGTTTGCCAAAACCACCCCTACCTTTTCTACCGCTTCTGCCTTCCGCTATGAAGAGGATACCCCCTTGTTAATCACAGGCATTAACGATGATCATGCTCATCTAATCCGAACGCAGCAAAGACGCAGAGGCTGGAAAGGCTTCGTGCTGCCTGTTCCGAACTGCACTGTGACAGGCCTCGCAATAACGCTTCAACCTCTACAGCTGCGTTTCGGAATCGATAAGGTGCTCATGGTATCTATGCAATCCATCAGTGGTGCAGGGAGAAGCCCAGGCGTTCGTTGCCTCGATATTTTGGATAATATCATCCCCTACATTCCCAAAGAGGAAGGCAAGGTCCGTAACGAGCTGTTGAAAATATTGGGGAATGTAACGGAAAATCAGCTCGCTCCCGCAGATATCAATATCAATTGTATATGCACAAGAGCCAATGTTCTTGACGGCCATACAGAAGCTGTCTTTGTCGGCTTGAAGCAAAAAGCAAAACTAACCGAAATTAAAGAAACGCTCTCTGGATATAATCCTTACCGCACACGTCCCCTTCATTCTGCTCCTGCTGAAATGATTCACATTTTTGATGATCCGTATCGTCCTCAGCCCAGACTAGACCGGGAACTAGGTGACGGCATGACAACCAGTATCGGCCGATTGGAGGAAGACCCTGTTTTAGGTGGGGTTAAATACGTCCTCGTCTCACATAATACGAAAATGGGTGCCGGCAAAGGTGCCGTACTGCTCGCCGAATCCATGCTGGATAAAGGTTTATTCTAGCTGCCAGAAAAAAAGCGCCGGAGTCAGAGGCGATCCCTCCGTTAACCGGCGCATTTTTTATAAGTTTATATTTAAGAAAGCTGCTTCAAAAACTCTCTCATGAATCCTGGTAAATCCGGCCACGCATGTCCCGACACGATATTTCCGTCCACATGCAGCGTATCTGAGGTAAACGTCGCTCCTAGCTGCTCTACATCGAACCGGCAGGCTGTATAAGCCGTCATTGTTCGACCTTCAAAAAATGATTTGTCCTTCAATGCTCCTAGCACTAATGCCGCATGGCAAATGGCTCCAACCGGTTTATTCGTCTCAAAGAAATGCGCTAAAATGCCCGGGACATTCTCATCAAGACGAATATATTCAGGAGCTCTTCCCCCCGGGATAATCAGTCCGTCAAATTGTGAAGGATCTACTTCCGAGAAGGAGATATGGGAATCAAGCTGATAACCCGGCTTCTCCGTATAGGTATCCCAGCCTTCAAAATCATGCACAACGGTACGCAGCGTCTTCTTCGTCGGCGAGGCAATCACGGCTTCATAGCCAGCCTCCAGCACACGATAATACGGATAATACACTTCAAGCGCTTCTACGGCATCTCCGGTGATGATAAGAATTTTTTTGGACAAGGGAATCCCTCCCGCAATATATTGTACTCCATTTCATTGTGATGCAAGTCCAATTAATTGTAAACGGGTGGAAAATAGCGTATTTTGTAGAAAACCATCAAAGTCCGTCAAGAAATTGTATCGTATATCGATTAAAGCAGTCCGGATTTTCCATATTGGCTAAATGACCGGCATCCGGAATTTCTTGAACAATCGCCATTTCAAGCTTTTCTGCTAATATAGCCGCCATCGCTTTGAAATCGTCCAGATCGTATTGACCGCTCAGAACTAAACAAGGAACTTGTATTTCCTGCAAACGGTTGATAGCCTTCTCACTCGGTCTAATGATGGGATTTAGCTTACACACCTCCCGTTTTTATGGATATGAATTTCATTTTGTGTGATTTTTTAAACAGAATCTTTCTTGAGGAAATGCTAGAATAATGTGTACACAATAGATGTATACATCTCTCATAAAAAGGAAGTTATAATGATGCCGAAGAAAGTTCTTAGAAGTCAATCTGCACATTATCCATTTCAAGTGTTGTTGAACAAAACTAAGGTTTTAACAAGAGAAGGTAAAGGGACGGTCATAGATAAACAGACCGAATGGATTTATGTTAAACTTGAGAAAAATGGAACGGTTATTAAAACGAGCATCTTTTTAACCGAGCTTATAGAAACCGCCTAAACCGGTTCAGACAAAAAGAGAAGCCCTGGTATCACTTTAATCTTCAGGGTTTCTCTCCGAACTGACCGCAAAGAGCGGTTTTTATTTATTTTTAATATCAAACCCTCGGAAACACGATCGTATATTCGGTTCCCTTCCCCAGCTCGCTCTTCAGCTCAATTTTCCCATTCATCTTTTTAATAATTCCAAAGGAAACCATCGTCCCGAGGCCTGTCCCCTTTTCCTTAGTGGAATAGTATGGCGTTCCAAGTCGACGAACCTGTTCCTCTGTCATTCCAACTCCTGTGTCGCTTACAACGATGGAAATATGGCTCTCCTTACTTTTGACATTAATAGCCAAGAGCCCCCCGTTGATCATCGCTTCAATCGCATTTTTACCGATATTGATGAATGCCTGCCTAAACTTATATTTATCTCCAACTATAAACAGAGATTCGTCTTGCAGCACATTCCCATCGATCTGGATATTGTGGTAATTGGCATAGGTAAGAAGCACATTGGATAAATACCGCACCTCTTCATTAACATTGATTCTTTCTATCACTTCCGGATCCGGTTTAGCCAGGGAAAGGTAATCAGTAATAATAACCTGAGCACGATCCAATTCCTCAAGGCAAAGCTTTTGATAAAATTGCTTTTTTTCTTGATCCAAGCTTGCCGATCCGAGCAATTGAATGAAGCCTCTTACTGTGGTTAAGGGATTGCGAATCTCGTGGGCTACTGACGCCGCCATATCGCTGACGATTTTTATCTTTTCACTGTTAATAACTTCTTCTTGCATATAAAAGTAAGAATTCAAAAATTCAATCAAGTACACACATAAGCCGGCAATAATCCCTTGAAGTAAGTAGGTTTCCAGCTTCGTAATAGGCTCGATCCATAATAGCTCCAAATGATCTGTCAATGAAAGATACATCGTAAAGGTTATCAATTTGATGAAGCTGCATAATAGGATGGCGCACCATACTTTCTGATGCAGCTTGAAAGACGAATACCTTTTGACGTAATACAAAAGAATTAAGAAGCTCGGTGCTAATGAAACAACATAAATAAGATTATTAGGGTTCCCCATAATAAAGCGGTAAGCCATAAGGGTTATATACAGAATGGCTGAAACAACAGAACCCCCATACAGCGAGCCGAGAGCTAGAGGAATAGACCGAAAGTCAAAGAGCAGCCCGTCAAGATGCGTAGGAAACGACATCGTCACGACCAAAGCGCATGAAAAAAGAGTATAGACCAGGAACTGGTACAGCAGAGGCTTTCGCTTCGTCTTATAAATATAAGGGTACAGTACGAATGGAGAAAAAATAAAAAATAAGTTCAATAAATAATCTTTAAAATAGATCAGCATACGTTCTCCCAGTTCTTCCCGCGATAACTACCTGTGCTCTGCTCGTTTAAGCATATTCACATATTTCTTTGGAGCGGTTCTAAAGTAACCCTCGATGATGAGCTCTTCAATTTCTTTCCAATCAGCTCGATCAAGATCCAGCACCGTAACCCATCCGTGATGCCCGATATAGGGCGTTTTCACATAATTAGTGTCTTCTTGTTGCAGAAGAAATTCCTGCGTATGCTTATCTGCCTTGATTGATAAGGAGACCGTTTCCTTCTCTCCCAGCATGACGAACGGCTTATCACTTATACGAAACGAAGTATGGCCGAATGAATCAACGTTCTCCGTTACTTCAGGAAATTGAGAGCAATGCTTCCTTATCTTCTCTACTAGCTCTAGTCCTTCTTTGGACGTTATTGGTTTATGATAAGTCATACTGCACTCCTATGTGCATCCCCTATGCATTGTTCGATCTGTTGAATATGATGCTTGTCATGAGGAATAAATTCAGAAAATTGCTTTAGCCATTTTGAGTTTGAAAGGCTCATAGCTCCTCCTTATCATATTCGTTCATGATTTGGTCAACCCATCTGTAACAAGCATCCAGCTCATGATCTTCAATTAAATCCGATCGATGCTCGAACAGAATTTTCACATCGCGGTTTTGCCGCCTAATGATGTTCAAATACGTTTCGATAGGAGCCCATCCCTCTTCGGAACGGAGAGTCGGAAGTACGGGATAGTGCCTTTGTATTATCCGATCCGTGAATTGTGCATTGCTAAGATGAATGATCTTCGCATATCGGGCATAGGTTTGCAGGATATACTCCGCATCGAAATAAGGATCGATTCTTGATTGGAGATAAAGTCTGGCCGTATCCAGACATAGCTTAATTTTATCGTACCTGTTCAGCAATTGTTCCAGCATATCAGTGTCATATATGTATCTGTTCAGCGCATCGATCTCCAACACCGGGGTAAAAGCATACTCTTCGCTCTTGATTGTCAGCCATTGAAACCACTGCTCCGTTTGCTCCCTGAACTGATTGAAGCTGATCTCGCTTTCGTATACATATTCTTCAGGTTGATCGAACTTCCACAAACTCCAATCAAAACGATCATCGAGAATAACCGGCTTTGGATAATGGAACAGTACATAATCCGGACGAATATTTCCTATATATTCCAGTTCTTTCTGGGCATAACGGTATGCCTGCTCTCTTAATGGAGGAACCATGGATAAAAACAGCGCATCGCGCACCTTGGATTGTCCTGCCCTTAGCGGAAAATGAATTCCAATATGAAATTGCTGGTTCTGAGCCTCTCGAATCAAATGCTGCGTATCTTCTTCCTGCTCGAATAAACAGGCTTCGATCCCATAGAAACCGTCCCGGAAATCCCGATTATATTTGGTATAACTGAATGAGCCGTGCTGGCCGATCATGAATGAGTTCATCGTATTATGCCCAAGTAGCTGTCCAGCTTATGGTCTTCAATCATTTCGATCGTTCTTCGTTGTTCTGCATATTGCTGGATATGACTTTTAATGTTGGGGTATAGAACAATAGAATCGAGACTCGACAACGGAACCCACTTCACCGCGGTTTGATGCAAGTCGGGCTCGGCTGGCAATCTCGGAACCTCATTTTCTTTTAAAGAGCATTCAAAAATAACGGACAACGTATGAGGAGAGTTCGGATAGTCCCCTGACTGCTTATGAGGCGTCATTTCATAGACAAAAGCAATCGGTCCGACGTCTACGGAGGCGCAAGTTTCCTCCAACACCTCTCTAGCTACGCCTTCCACAAGCGTTTCGCCCGGTTCAGCGCCTCCACCAGGCAAATTGTAGTGAATGCCGTTCTTGTCTTCATATTCGACCATTAATAAACAATTGGATTGAATGATTAAGGCACTGGGTCTTACACGAATATGATAAGCCATCTAAACATCTCCTCGATGATGAAAAAATGAGTACACTGCTTTCAGAAAAGATTCGGGTTCTTCCAGATGTGGACAATGATTGCTATCTTCAAGGATCACAAGGGTAGATTCGTGGATCAAACGGTGAATTTCTTCCGAGAACGACACAGGACATTGCGCATCGTAGCGGCCGCACATAATAAGGCTCGGCGACTTGATCCGAGATAAAAGGGAGCGTATATCGTAGTTCTTTAAATGCTTGTTGTAATAGTTTAGTCTAGACTGCACCGTTCTTCCGCTGCTCGGTCTGGAGAAATAACGGTCCCATCGTTCAGGGTGATGAAGCGACATCTCCGTCCACTCACGAGCCGCAGCTGCTATCTCTTCCTTCGATTCAGATTCTCTTAGTATAGTAAAAATTTCCTTGAGCCTCTTATTGTTGCTGTTAGCAATACAGTAAATGCTATCTTCATGCCTCATATAATCGTCAGAAGCTGCAGCTCCAACAGCGATTAATAAATGTAGACTTGCACCATAATGAACCGCATACAGCAGCCCGAGCATCCCACCTGTCGAGTGGCCTGCAAAGGACCATGAATCAAGCTGAAGCGATTCCCTTATTTCTTCCAGATCCCGCACAGACTCCAGCATACTGAGCTCGGATTCATCGTTCGGCTTATCCGAGTTGCCCGCATCCTTCAAATTAATAAGATAAACCTGGAATCGCTCACAGAACATGTCTGCAAAATAATTACCTTTGTCCGTGAAAGCAGAGTAAAAATGCGTTACACAAAGAGGGGGACCTGTACCTGAAACAAAATATTCAAAGGCTCCTCTATTCGTCGTAACCCTTTTTCTTTCCCAGCCAATCATCAACTACCCCCTTTACGATGACTTTACACAAGTGATTTCCTGCTCCTGCATCATTGTCTTAGCGTACGCTTTGTTCATCCCAAGCGTTCGTATTGCATCCTTTGAAACGCGCTTGATAGGTACAATCATCTTAAAATCGTGTTTAAACGGGAAAGGAGTCATCTTGATTTCGTTCTCGCTTATCCACTCTGCCATAAGCCTCCTACCGCCTTCTAGTAGAAGCGGCTCTGAACGTTTGAAGCCTTCCCGATACCAAGGATGCTCCTTTTCCTTGCTTGCTCCAGGGTTATTTAAACATACGTACAAAGAAAGATCGTCACAGAGCTGAAGCAGGTGGAAATGTCTTTCCAGCACTTCCTTTGGAACTTTAAGATTCTCCTCAAGGCGCGCTTGCCGACTAGCCTCACCGCTGCAAAAAGCAATACAGTCAGGGTGCAAGGAATTTCGTATATGCTGAAAAGAAGCATAGTGCATACTGCAGAGTAAAGCTGCGTAAGCATTTATTTGCTCCACTTCATCGATTCCCAGTTTATAAAGAACCAGCTTGGGCAGCATAGGATAATCGCTAAATGAAAACGGGACATGATCCTCATCATTCCAAATCGGTGTTTGATCCAGTCGGATCCAAGCTCGATCATGTTCATGTATAGCCTGCAGGACAACTGGAATATAAGCATTCCCAAGAAAGAGATCAT
Organism: Paenibacillus sp. RC67; assembly: GCF_030020805.1. GTDB lineage: Bacteria > Bacillota > Bacilli > Paenibacillales > NBRC-103111 > Paenibacillus_S. Next base: position 2,376,124 of record NZ_CP125098.1, on the reverse strand, counting down.
CGCAAAAATGCGCCGCAAATTGACCGGATAAACCAGCATGATTATGCTGAGTTGTCATTATAAATTCATGTTCCGTTTCACGAATGATCATCGTTTTCCCTCCATTCTATTGGTAAGCCAGGTATTTTCCCACCAGTTCCTCCGCTCTAGCTATAATGTCCGTTCTCGCTCCATTACCTTCCAGCTTGGTTAACAGCTGAACTGCTGTTTCAAAATTCATAATGACATAGCCTGTTTTTTCAAAACCATCCGGTATCGGATGAAAGCTTTCAACCCTTGCTAAGAAGAACACGGTATATGTATCCGTTTCTTCCCAATACCAGCTTGCAAAAGGCATTGCCTCATCCCTGATCACAATGCCTGCTTCTTCCATCACTTCTCTATGTAAACCTTCTTTAATCGTCTCGTTACCTTCCAGCCTTCCGCCAATGGTCGTTAAGGCTAGTTCGTCTTTATCCCACACCATCATCATATCTCCGTTGTCCAATACGGGCACGCAATGAACTCCCGCGATGGGCTTGTCAGTAGGAAGATCCGAAATAAACGTTAGCAAAGGTTCTCCTCCTTAATGAATACAGGTCGTTATACTTGAAATTCACCAATCCCCTATATGCTACCACAAAATGACATATTGTTGCAGTAAATTCTTTCCTTTCCATACCTTATTAATTGTCTTTAATCAAAAAAAGTGCCCGCTATGCGAGCACCAAACTTCTGTCATAATAAGCATTCGTTGTCAGTAAAATAAATAGACAAGTTTCTATGCAGCCTTCGTTAGCCGAATAAAGCATTGCATGCGATCAGCAGCAAGATAACACCGCTCAATAGCGTACCCATTTGGCCTAAATTAAAGGAACCGATTCGAATTTCAGCAACTTTACGTCCTAAAGCCGTACCCAGCCATACGGTTATAAAACTTCCGATAGCAGCTGTTAAAGATATGGCTAAAGGCGATAAGCCGAGAAGTCCCGCTCCCAATCCATTTGTTACAGCATTAGCAGAAAGTGCCAAGCCAAGAATAACCGCTTCACCATACCCGATTTCGCCTGATTTATCGAGATCCGCTTTTTCCGGATTTTGCAATAGGCCTTTTAACGAGGCGGTTTCCGATTTCTCTGGCTCCAATGCTTGAGGCGAGTGCTTTTTCCGTGGGACGGCCAATAATACGATGCGAATCCCGATAATGATCAGCACAAAAGCCCCAACCAACGAAGAAAATATACCTGGTAAAACCTTGGAAATCCATTGACCGCCAATAATCCCAACCTCACTCAGCAAAAAACAGATGAGAGCCATAATGATATTAGATATAAGACCTATTCGAATTCCACGAATTCCGTAGGATATCCCTACTCCCAAATTATCTAAACTCGATGAAAAAGCGAATCCTAATATAAAAAGCCATGCCATTGAGCTCCACTCCTCTTTTCTTTATACACACATAGTATTGAGGATGTTGAGAAAACGTGCTTATCCACCTCAATTATTGTTGAGAAATATCAACACCCGTCAACACAGCTTGACTAGGGAAGGAGTTACTCTTATGAACAATAATGAACAAGAGCAGGGCCAGGATCTGGGCGAAATGTTAAAAGCGTTACTGAAAGAGCGAGCCCTGTCCATGCGTAAATTAAGCGCTCTTACCGGTATTGATACGGCTATCATCTCAAGAATTATCAATGGCAAGCAAAAAGCGAAAATGGACCATTTGCATCTTTTTGCTGTCCATCTCGGCATTCCATCGGAGCAATTGTTTCAAGCAGCAGGACTCGAGACCGGCGTCCGCTCCGTTCCCCACTATTCGGATATTCACGCTTCAGTAGACAGTATCAAGGACGTTCTCTTGAATTACAATTTGTTTGATTCCCAATTCACAACAGAGCTGGTTCGCAAGGAGTTGAATAAATACGAGCAGTATGCACTGACGGAAGAAGGACAGCGAATTATTGTAGATGATTTTCAAACTAAAGTCGAGAGTGTCAATAGCGCCGGACCGTTCATTGACGAGCTCAGGCAGATGTATGAGCTATTTTGCAAAAAAGAGCTTCCAACGCAAAAAAGAGCGATCTTGGGGAGCGCTCTTCTTTACTTTATTTTGTCAACGGATATCATTCCGGATTATGTTTTTCCCATTGGGTATTTGGATGATGCTATAGCGGTGCAAATCGTATTGGATCGACTATCTGAACAAGATCCGAAAACTCCAGCAGCAGATAACCCATAATCTTGAAGAGATGTGTTCATTGTGAATGGCAGCACTACTCCTGACTAGCTTCTCTTCCTGCCGGTTAACAGAAGCATAATGAATGAAATTAGGATCATGCTCCCCGTCCATGCCCACGCTAATGGCATATTGCCGGAATCTACGGCTACATAGATCGCTGTCGGAATCGTCTGGGTTTTGCCCGGAATATTGCCTGCTATCATAAGTGTGGCTCCGAACTCCCCAAGCGCACGAGCAAAGCCGAGAATAAAGGCTGTCATTAAGGAATGGGCAGCCAATGGAAGCGTCACATGCCAGAACACCTGCCACTCACTGGCTCCCATGGATCTACCTGCATCCTCCAGGTTTTTGTCTATGGAGGCAAAACCGACTTTCATCGTTTGGTAGACCAGAGGGAAGGCAACAACAATAGAAGCAACGACGGCAGCCCACCAAGAAAAAATAATCGGCGTCGAGAAGATCCATTCAATCAAACGGCCCAGCCCGCTTTTTCGTCCAAGAAGTACAAGCAGCAGAAAGCCGACAACTGTCGGCGGCAGCACCAGCGGCAGCATGAAAGCCGTCTCTATGATTATTTTCCCTCTAAACATCCTCCGTGACATCCACCAAGCTAACCAAACCCCCAGTATCGTAACCACCACACTGGACAATAGTGCTACTTGCAGCGATAATTGGACAGGTGACCAAAACTGAGCACCGTTCATTATGAGCTCTTAGGTACCGTGAAGCCGTATTTCACGAATACATCTAGAGCTTCCTTCGACTGCAAATAGGTGTATACTTCTTCGGCTTCCTTGTTGTGCTTTGTTGCCTTAACAATCCCAATCGGATATTCTACGGGCGTGTACCATGAAGGATTAACGGCGAATGCAACCTGTACCTTCTTCGAGGTCAGCGCATCCGTCTTATAGACGAAGCCGGCATCGGAATTGCCTGTTTCCACATACTGAAGTACTTGTCTTACATCCTTGCCCTGAACGGTTTTCGGCTGAATTGTATCCCACAGCTTTGCGTTCGTCAGTGCCTCTTTGGCATAATTTCCGGCAGGCACGCTTTCTGGAATCCCTACAGCTATGCTTTTCACGGACGGATTCACTAAATCCGCTTCCTTGCTAATGGCTTGCTTGGCATCAGCTGGAACGACAACGACCAATTCATTGGTCAGCAGGTTCTTTTGCTGCCCCTTATCGATCAGCTGCTTATCAACTAGCGCCTGCATATTCTTGGTCGCAGCCGATAGGAATAAGTCTGCCGGCGCCCCCTGTTCAATCTGCTGCTGCAGTGATCCGGAAGCCCCGAAATTAAAGTTCAATTTGACGTTGCTGTGCTTAGCTTCATATGTAGTCTGAATCTCTTTCAACGCATCGGTTAAGCTGGCTGCGGCCGAAATCGTCAATTCAACCTTTGTTACCGGTGCTGGACTTTGAGCCGCTGGAGTTGGGCTCGAGGCGTTTGAATTAGCGTTAGAGCCTTGCTGAGTTCCACAGCCGGAAATCACAACGGCAAGCCCGACAAGAAGTGAAATGGCGATGTTTCTTTTTTTACCATATTTAACCATTATATATTCTCCTTTGTTATAATTAGATATAATTAGTTATAATTAAATATCATTATAACGACAAGTTATTGAAAATGTAAATTGAAAACTGAAAATGGCAGGGAGGATAACCATGTCCAGCGATATGTCCTATACGACAGAAGAGATCGCCAAGCTGTTGAAAATATCGAAGCTCACCGTTTATGATTTGATAAAAAAAGGCGAACTGCCCTCTTATCGAGTAGGCAAACAAATGCGTGTGGACGCTGCCGATCTGAACCTTTACAAACAAAGAGCCAAGAATGCTCAATTTATAGAACCAAACATAGGACAAGGCCCCTCCATATCCTCAGCTCCATTGCGTTCTCTGGGCGATTCTCGTTCCATCGTAATAACAGGACAAGATATAAGCCTAGATATATTGGCTAAGCATATGGAGAAAAAAATACAGGGAATTCGCCCTCTCCGCTCCTATGTAGGCAGCCTCGATAGCCTGATGGCGATGTATCGCGGTGAATCCGACATCGTCAGTACACATTTATTGGACGGGGATACCGGGGAGTATAATATCCCTTACATTCGCAAGCTGCTTGTAGGGTTTTCTTACACTGTTGTCAATATGCTTTCGAGGAAAGCCGGATTGTATGTCCAACGGGGGAATCCGATGAACATCAGCGGTTGGAGCGATCTCAGTCGACCGGGCCTGCGTATAGTCAATCGTGAGAAAGGCTCTGGAGCCCGAGTTCTGCTTGACGAGCAGCTTCGTCTTCATCATATTCGCGCCAATCAACTGGATGGATATTTGAGAGAAGAATCGAACCATATGGCGGTTGCAGGCAAAGTCGCTTCCGGTGAAGCTGATATTGGGGTCGGGATCGAGAAGGCGGCGACTATCGTCGGCAATGTCGATTTTATTCCGTTAATTCAAGAACGTTATGACCTTGTCATGGTTCGTAAACCGGATAATCAGGAATGGATTGATGCCGTGATTCAAATTTTACAATCGGAATCGTTTCAGAATGAGCTTCGCTCCATTCAAGGTTATGATTTATCGCTCACTGGACAGCTCTTATATGAGAGCTAGAACGGTCCCTTTACAGCCCAAAAAAGTCGCGTTCCTCCTTATACTTAGGAAGAGATGCGACTTTTCTTTTACCCAAAATATTCAATAAGTTCATTTGTACTCATGCAATCTCTGGTTTCTTAACTGCTCTATGTACTTTCCCGTGTGAAGTATATACTTATTATCTCCGCTTTCAAGACTTTGCTGAATGGCTTGCATCTCTTGTACGGCTAATTCATAGACATCCTCATTGATAATACCCTTATGACGTGCATCCAGCAGCTCGTCTTCATCCAAAACAAAATGGTTTCCATTCGGCAGCTGGACGAGATCCAAATACAGATCATGGATGACAGGCACTCCTTCATCGTTCAGCTCTGTCAGCCAAGTCACATCAAAGTACCACTGCAGCACCTGATCGTTACTATCTAGCATAATCGTTACACTATGATGACTGTCCCTGGGGAACAGCATAATCCATGAATAACCATGATCTGCGATACACACACTCTCACCAGCGTACTGTATAAAGAGAGGCTCTCTTACTTGATCGAGATAAAGAAAGCTCATATAGCCCTCGAACACCTCGTCGCTTACATAGTGTTGGTAGTATCTTTTTTTTAATATACGAGTCCAATTCGGTCGATTTGCGATTTTTTGCTTCATACACTGCTTAGTCCCTTCTTAATGATCCTGACCAAACGTGAATGCTCCGATTCGATTCCTTGTTCTAGACGGAAGATCGCCGCAAACGGAATCCATGGCAAGATATCTGCTTTGTCCGTGGGCAGCTCACTCAAGTAAGTTTGAGTGTAAGCCTTGAATAGTATAGACCTTGAATTATGAAAGTTTTCAAAGTGAGGAATAAAATCCGGTAGCTCTGCAATTTTGAGAATCAGGGCGCTTAACACAAAATCAGCCAAGCGATTCCCTCTTTTGGCATTAATCCAGTCGATGACGTTCGGTCCGCTCGGCGAAAGCAAGATATTATCTGGATGGAAATCTCCGTGACATACCTCATTAGATTCGGGCAGCATATCCAGCAATCGAAGCGCCTTGTCTTTCAAGACAGACTCGATCCTAACCGCTCTTATTTTCTTCTCAAAATCTTCCTTCTGTGAAGGAAGGCTATCGCTGTGGCTCTGATGCACCTTGGCATGCAGACGCGCACTCACCTCACCTATCCATGCTGCTTTGGAAATATCGCTTAAGAGCACTTGCAACAGTGTCGGACCTTCAAGCTTTTCGTAAACGATTCCCGTCCTCCCGCCAACTGTAATGATCTCGAATGCTTTTGCAACGGGCAAACCTGAATCTTGTACGACTGAAGCTATTTTGTATTCATGTTCAATAATATAGAGAGGAGTATTGGGATAAAACAGCTTAATAATCTGCGCCTTGTCATAACCAAAAACCTCGGCTTGCCGTCCCTGTCCGAGCTTTTGTCCTATTTCCATACAAAACGCTCCCTCCTCTATTGAATCTACTTTAATCTACAAGCTCACGTTCGAAGTAACGCCTGTTCTCCCTTTTTCAAATCCTCAAATAACGGGCGCTGTACACTGCTAACTTCCCCAATGTAAACTTCTTCCAAATGCTTAAACTCCAGGACCAGAGATTCATTATGGCTGTCTTGGAACAATAATGTTTTCCCGTCTGCGGCAATCCGATTCTCTAAGTCTACTCTAGCATCAAAAATAAACATGACGAAGACCACTTCATTCCCGTCAGGGTACCGATACTGCATTCTAGGACCACTGTAGACCGCATAGATCGCACACTCTTCTACAGCAAGCCCGGTTTCTTCAAGAACCTCCCGCTTCATCGTCTCTTCTACCGATTCACCGGCATCCATTCCACCTCCGGGAAGTCCCCAATTCCCATAATCCGATCTTCTTTGCATTAATATTCTGCCATGCTTATCCTTAATGACAGCTCCACCTGTGACGATAATTCGCATCACACAACTTCCTCTCCAAGTTGCAGCTACAGATGCAGCTCCAATCTTTTCATATTGTTCTTTATGTAGTTGTAGCCAGAGTATATCGTTAGCGCAGCGGCACTGTACATGAGGATCTGATCGACGGGGATTCCTATCCACCATTGAAACGGCTGATTGTTCAATATGACAGCCGTCACCGCGGCTACCTGTACAACAAGCTTGATTTTTCCATAACGGTCAGCAGCAAGCGCAATGCCTTTACTAGCTGCAACGATTCGAATGCCCGTTATGATCATTTCCCGCGCAATAATGACGACGGCGATCCAGGAAGAAAGCTTATGATTCTAAACCAAAATAATTAATGCTGCACATATTAATAGCTTATCTGCAAGCGGATCTAGCAGCATCCCGAGGCGAGTAACCTGGTTATAGGTTCTTGCTATGTATCCGTCTAATTGATCCGTAACTGCTGCAATCAAAAATATCGCTGCGGCAATAATGCTGGAAGTGTCCCAAGAATTAGTCGGGTATGGATACAGAAATATAATGAATAGAGGGATCAAGCCGATCCGAAAGAACGTTATCTTATTTGCCAAATTCATCTTCGGCACAACTCTTCCATTTTTTTCCATAATAGGGTTGTTAACGGCTCTCAAGTACAGTTTGAATGTAATTCAACGCGTTATCGGTCATGTACGCTGACGCCAGCTCGATCCTCTGAGTCTGCAAAAACATTTTGACTAAAGTGCTGCTAGTGTTCAAATGCTGAGTGGTCGGCGTTAAATAAACGGTTTCGGCTAAACAAGCCTTTTGGTTGTACTGCTCCAGCTTAATTTCGTAATCCAAATCGGTCGATCCTCTAATGCCCCGTATAATGACATCGATATGATGTTCTTTAATATAGTCGGCAATGATGCCAGAATAATGGACTACACGAACGGCTTGGTTCAGATGAATGGTTGACAATCGGGCAATCCGATACCTTTCTTCTGGAGAAAACATATGCGACTTCGATTTGTTGCTGGCTATAACGACGTCAATTTGCTCAAACAGTCGTGTCGCTCTCTCCAAAATGTTCAAATGCCCTAACGTAAACGGGTCGAAGGACCCCGGATAGATAGCTCTCATGCTGTTCCCTCTTTTCTAGAGAATGATAGGACCGAGGCTTATTGTATCCTACAAATATGGAAGTAATACCCATAAATCTATACTATCCGAATACAACCCTTTTTGTAAAATGATATGTCCATGTTAAAGCTGATAAAAAATCGGTTTGTCTTCCAAAAATGGTTTACAGTGCATATCGCATAATCGCGGCAATCTTTCACGGATCCATCTGTGTTTCTCCGGGTTTTGCATATGAAAGGCATAATAGCCGAATATTGCAAGTAGCATAAAGCCCTCAAGGAGTTTGACAGGATCGTCTGGCAAAGAACAAGCATCCGTATAGCTATTCAGAAAAAGCTCTTTCTTCTCTTCCTTCATCATAAGGGCCCCTGCACCTACATCCATTAAATAAAAGCCGTAACCGGATAAGCAGAAATCAATAAACGACCATCCCTCATCCGACACTATGATATTACTCAGATTGATATCGGCATGAACCATACCCCAAGTGCCCGAATGGATGTCAAGAGCAGCTAGCCTATGATGGATAAGCTTAAAAACCTCCTCTAATACACTCCGTTCTTTCATTCCAAATAATCCGATTTGCTCACCGCAAAGTATTCGTCCCAGCATTTTCTCATTTCGCTCCAAGCCATACTCTGGTCTACTGCTGTAATACACTCCCTCATAGCTACGGGAATATGTATGCAGCTTAGCCATATCGGTTCCCAATCGACGAACATTCTCATCTTTAAACAAATCTTGATCCGATAGGATGTTACCATGGAGCCATCGCAGCAGTGTACAGCAGATCGTTTCCTCATCTATTTCACATGTTGTTACGTATTCTCCTGATCGGTTCAGGACGGGGGTCTGGACAGTAAGCTCCGTTTGCTCCGCTAATGTCTTCAGAAGCTTCATCTCTGAAGCTAGTCCTTCACGAGTATGCTGCACTCCCAGGAAGCTTTCTGTTACAGGTTGATGAATGCGCAATAAAAAAGCCGCTCCTGTCATTGTATCCGTTACTTTATACGTCCGATTCTCATTATGTCTAATAAACTCAATAATGGGAGCTGATAGATCATAATTAGAAATAATGCTAAGAAGAAGTGCTGGTTCCACGTCACCACCCGAGCCTTTCTTATAGATAGTCCTTAAATATGCGATTTTTAATGGCTTCCCATTCCGAGTGAATAATACTGAAATACACATCATCCCTGCTCTCTCCAGCTGCGTTAATGTAATTAGCACGGAATATGCCTTCTTGCTTTGCGCCAAGCTTGAGAATCGCTTTCTGAGAGCGAAGGTTATCAATATCTGTACTGAACTGTACTCTGCGAAAACGCATTTGTTCAAAAACATAGTTCAGCAGCTCGAATTTACAAGCTTGATTCAAACCGCTCCCTCGAAACTTGCTTCCGTACCAAGTCCAACCGATTTCCAGCCTCTTATTAGGGAATACGATATTCCCAAATCGGGTTGCCCCAGCCACTTCATTAGTTTGCTTATCAATAACAACGAAAGGATACGCTCGGCCTGCTTTCCTGTGCTCCATCGTTTTATTAATATAGCTTCTAACATCCTCTTCCGATCTGCATTGAATAGAAAACTTCCACAATTCCTCGTCAAAAATAATACTTCGAAGCCCCTCCTCGTGCTGTTCCGATAAAGGAACAAGCTTGACGCGTTGATTTTCAAGGATAATCGTTTCATGAAAAAATACGTCTTCCCTCATTCCCCTCACCTCAAAATACATAATTAAGATAATAAAAAAGCCGGTACGAAAAATGCATTCTCGTTCCGGCCATGTTGTGTATGATCCTATTTATAACAGAAGCTTTAGCTTCTCCCCACCCGTTATCACGAAGCCTTCCCTTTGATAAATAGCTAGGCTTCTTTCAAATTCAGGCAGAGGAGGAGTGCTGACCTCTAATCGTTTCCAGCCTTTGTTCTTAGCGTACTCTATGGCGGCGCCTACTAAATTTTTTCCGACGCCGTGAGAACGATACTCGCTGCGTATATACAGCTCTTGAATGATGCCAAAATGTCCGTTTGCATACAAAGAGCTGCTCTCACACATCGACAGAAACCCAACGATTTCTCTTGTCTCCTTGTGTACAGCCTTCAATATGTTTAAGGCTCCCATGGAGATAAGCATTTTGCATAACTCAGGTGCGCCGTTGGGATTAAGGACGCTTATATCGCCTCCCGTAGAACCGATAATTTCATTCATTAGCTCTATGTACAACTCGGCAACCTTCCAACAATCCTGTTCACCGCATAGCTGAATCTCCATCATCTCGACCGTTCTCCGCACCGCACCTTTATTTTCGAGTCTCTCCCGTTTGCCACGAGCTCCTATATCACTTAGTCTAATGCATCAAACTTGCCTTGTTCCAGCTGTTCTTTGATTAATTCCAATGTTTTCATGCTGCCCAGCAAATAATGCTGCTTTTCCTTCGTATCTACGACGCTAACCGGCGTATCCTTAATTTGTTGAATTTTTTCTTCGAGCCATACTATCAATAGTTCCTTTTTCATGTGAATATCCTCCAAAATGCTAATCTTTTATTATCCATCTTATATATTAACACGAAATCTAATCTGCGTTTCTAACAAAAATATAGGCAATGAAACCGATAGGTCCCAAAATAAGAACTACCAGTGCCCAAAGACAACCTATATTGGCTCCCCGTTTGTCTGAAGCATCAGACCAAACCCAAAAAGTAGCCAAGATCGATAAAATCCAAAGAAGGATGACAACCGTTGTCATACGTTCCGTCTCCTTTCGTTACCCATATCCTGCTTCTCGCTTAGGTTATTTCCTCTGCTTGTTGTAAAATTCTTTGAATAAAAGGAGCCTTCGCTTTCGTGTAGGCTTCTCTGTTGTAAGCATATATTTCATTAAGCTTACTTTTTAATTCGGCATATTCTACTGCTGTCTCCGGATACATGCGCAAGTAATTTCTAAATCCCCTATTCGCTTTCCAATGCTCTCCCTCATACAGATAAATATGCAGATGATGAGTCCCTGCCCCGCGCTTCCCTTTTCTAAAAAACTTCCTTTCCGGAAAATGCACATGCTCCACATGTTCATAACCGATAAGTTCTAGTCGTTGGATATGTACCGTTGAAAGCTGTTCCAGCCCGGCAATTCCAACCATAATGTCAATAACAGGTTTGGCGGTCATGCCAGGTATCGATGTACTGCCAATATGCTCTATCCCGATCAGAATGTCCTGCAATAACGGGACAATCTCCTTTTTCTCTAACTCGAACAGGTCAACCCATTCCGGGTCGTATTCCGACAAGATGACCTCTTGCTTGCTTCCAGACATCTGCTGTAATCCTCCTAACTAAAGCAATATTATGGACCCGCTGCATACAAAGCTAAAGCTTTCATGACGATTTCCCGATTCATTCCTGTTTGTTCATGAATTCGTTCAGCCCACTGCTCGTTATCCCCCAGTTTCGACTCATGAACCAAACCGTCATTGCAGCTTATAAAGCTGCTCCAACGATCAAACTCCCAGTGTACGATTTCATTCGCTTTCTTCAAACGAATTTCCACTAACGGATGTCTCAGCAGCGATTGAGAATAATGACCAGCAGCTACCAGTTCATTTTCTTGTATTGGCGTTAAATTGAAAGATTGATAGCTTACTTTGCCGTTAGGCCTTATATAGGCAAAACGGATTCCTTCAGCGATCGTTTCTGGTTTCACTTTTCCTCCGGTTACAAAGCCTTCGAGCGCTTCTTCGCAATAATCTGCACTTGTGGAGTCTACTAAGATAGGTTCAATCCATTGATCGCCCAAATCGCAAAAATAACGCTGTCCCCTATAATTTACAGCAACTACAGCTACATGAGCTTTAGGCGTATGCAGGTTATGTCCTACTCCATAGGCGTTCATTCCGTTTGCTCTATAGGCATGAATGAGCCAAAGCGCCAAGTCAAAGCAGTTACCCGACAATCCGTACCGATGTCGGTGTTCTTCCATAGTCTCCACGCTTCTTTGCTTGCCTTCTCCTGAGATCGCAGCGTACCAAGCCTTCGTTAATGTCTCCATTGGATGGGAATCAAATAGGTTCCATATCTGAAGTATATCCTGAGTTGCTCGCATCGCACCCTCCAGCAGTTTTCCCACATTTTACCACATTCCTCGTTATAAAATATACCAATTTGATCACAAAAAAGCAGATGCTTCATGCACCTGCTTGGACTTTAGTCTTTTTATAATACATCAAACTCAACTGGCCAAAGAATACTGCCTGGAGTCGTCTTCCCATTATCTACTTCATCACAATAACGGTGAAGCTCCTCATTCTTATTTAACACACGAAGCATCCTGACTTCTCCTGTTATTATGTTTGAAGTGTAAGGGAGATTAACGATACTACGAACTCCCTTGCTCAAGGGATGCAGCGGCAGCTCCAACGTTTCAAGTTCAGTGGCTCGAAGCAATGACTTCATATAACTGCTCATATGGGTAAATGCAATTGAATCTTTCGCCAAGAAGCTAATGATTCTCGAGGGGTTGGATGTATCATATCGAATATATCCGACTAATTCTCCATTCATACTCAATGCAGAAGCCCGGACCCCTCTGTCGCAGCTGATCCAGTCCAATACGGAGTCGCCTGGTGCAATAGCCATTTCGCTATCCACGAACCAGTCCTCCCACATCGCACGTAGTGCAGGCACGTCCCGCTCCTCTAAGCGCCGTTCTGAAACGGTGGTTTGAAGTGTAGGAATATCCGACATAGCGATATGTAAAGAAGCCGAGCTCCACATGTTAGGCCGATACCCAAAACGAGAATAATATTCAGAATGTCCCAATACAAGGGACAGGTCGAAGCCTTTTTCAATGCAGCGGCGGATGCCCTCTTCCACCAGCTTCGATCCAATACCCTGATTTTGAAACTCGGGATGAACGACCAGAGGTGCAAGAATGACCGCTTGAAGCAATTTCCCTTTGAAAAGAACAGGTTGAGGAGTAAATAACACGTGTCCTACTATTCGACCATCGATTCGACCATCGATTCGAGCAACGATAGACAAATCAGGATCAAATGTCTGTCGGTTACGAAGCAGGCTAATTAAGCAGGTCTCTCCCATACCATAACCATAGTTAAAGGTTAGAGCATTCAGTTCAGCTATTGCGTAATAATCGTTACGATCTTCTGAGTGTAAACTAACGTTCAACGTTCATACCCTCTTCTTTTTATAAGCTACTATTGCTCATTTCCTTTTTCAAGTATCGGCGGTTTTCGGCGAGCCCGAAGCTGTTCAAATGCATAAGCCAGCTTAATAAGCACAGGCTCAGAGAAAGCGGCTCCAACGAACATGATTCCAAACGGCCTTCCATCTTGAAGATACCCCGCAGGCACAGCCATAGAGGGATACCCAGCTTTGGCCGCAATAGTATCTCCTAACGTCTCTGGAAAAAGTAAGGCATCAAGGCGATGCTTTTCCAACGTTCGATCTATGCCTTCTGTTCGAGACAAGCGAATATCTGTCAAACGATCCTCTATGTATTTAGGTTCTTTTAAAAGACCTGATGTTTGCTCCGCAGCAATAAGTCTTTTTTGACCGTATTTCAACGCTTGGTCCGCATTAGCTTCATTAAAAGCAATAAGCTCCTTAAGCGAATGAACGGGAAGCTGCGGGGGAAGCTTGCTCAAAAAGGCATTGATATCCGCTTTGAAATCGTGCTGCAGCACGCTGGATCGAAATCGAGATAGCTCCTCAGCCGAGGCGATATCAGCAGGATCTATTAGTTGGGCGCCTGCGTCGGCTAATTCTAGTAGAACCTGATCAAAGAGTTCATTTTGTTCTTCATCCAATTCATCATGAAAACCATTGCGCGGCACGCCGATACGAGCCCCTTGCAAACCGCTTTTGTCCAAAAATTCGGTAAAATCGGAAACTTCAGTACCTGCAGCGCATCGGGTAACAGGATCTTTCGAATCGATTCCGCACATCGCTCCAAGCAGGATAGCAGCATCGGCAACCGTACGAGCCAGCGGTCCCGCGGTATCTTGACTGTGGGACAAGGGAATGACGCCACTTCGGCTAATACGCCCCAAGGTAGGCTTAATGCCGACAAGCGAATTGTTAATGGCAGGACTGATAATCGATCCCGATGTTTCTGTCCCGACTGATACCGCTGTTAGATTGGCTGCTACGGCCACAGCAGAGCCCGTGCTTGAACCCCCTGCAAAAAAGTCATGCCCATACGGATTCAACACTTGTCCGCCCCTGGAGCTATAACCGGCAATCATCCCCTCGGCCATAAAATTGGCCCATTCCGTCATATTGGCCTTACCTAAAATGATAGCACCTGCTTCTCTCAAGCGGGTTACAAGAAAAGCGTCTTCACTAGCATAATGGTCTGCTAATGCAATGGAACCGGCACTCGTGTGCATTTTGTCCGCCGTCTGGATATTGTCTTTAAGCAGTACCGGAATGCCATGCAGCGGACCGCGTAGCATACCTGCGCACCGCTCCGCATCAGACGCTTCCGCCAAATGAAGCGCATCCGGGTTTAGCTCCAATACGGAATTAATCTTTGGTCCCTGCTGATCGTACGCTGCGATGCGTTTCAAGTATTGCTGCACAAGCTCGAAAGACGAGCATTCCCCTCGCTCCATTGCCTGCTGCATCTCAGCAATAGTAGCTTCCTCAAGCTGAAACATAAGCATCTCCTCCTCATCCTAGTTGCATCTCCTAATTCTAATATTTTACCACGAGCTTTCTTGATCCACTGGGTAAAGAATAACTATGACTGAACTCTCCAAGGCAATGTAGGTCAGGTAAAATACACAAAAAAGCTTGATTACTCAAGCTTCTTATCATTATACCTTTTGCAAACCCGAAGTACCCCTTCGTCTTAATTACTGTGAATCTGAATCACATTGACAGACTGCTCCGTTAGCTGAGCTATAATCTCCGGGTCCGTCTTCTCGTCCGTAATGACATATTGAATGTCTTCCCAAGATGCGACCTGGGCTAGTGATTGCTGTCCAAACTTACTATAATCAGCAAGCACATAGGTGGTATCGGCAATGCCTATCATTTTTTGCTTAATCAATGCCTGCAGTTCATTGAACTCGCTCAGCCCCCGTCCAATATGAAGGCCTTTACAGGAAATGAAAGCTTTGTCCACATGATACGTGCTAAGCGAACGCTCGGCCAGCGGACCGACGTAAGATAATGAACGAGAGGAGAGCAAGCCTCCGGTGGAGATGACCTTGATCTTCTCTTTCGTACTCAATTCCATCGCAACCTTGATCGAATTCGTCAATACGGTTAAAGAAATATCCGGCAGCAGCTGTGCCATGTACCAAGCAGTAGAGCTGGCATCAAGAATGATCCGGTCAAGCTCGTTCACATAGCTGACCGCCTGTTCAGCAATTCTGCGCTTCTCATCCGCATTTGTCGTTTCCCGCTCCATATACGGTGTTTCATACTGCGAGGAAGGAATGCTGATGGCTCCGCCATGGCTGCGCAGCAGCTTGCCTTCGCTTTCTAGCTTATCCAAATCCCGGCGGATCGTTTCTTCCGTCACTTCGCATATTGCACTGAGCTCCGTCACCCGGATACTGCCTCGTTCATTGACGAGCTGTACGATTTTTTGCCATCTTTGAGCAACCAACATCCTAATCCCTCATTCAATTCTAATATTCAAAGCGCGATTATCGCTATGCCTGCTCCCGTCCTTCTTGCAGTTGCACTTCGTAGCCTTGTATAGGAACGACTCAAAATAATTGACTTCATGTCAATTCATAATAAGTCCCAGCGCCATATATTGTACAACAAGATTGCCAATTGCACTAGCTTTCCATCTGTCTGTCTTACGGGCCATCCGTTAACAAGTGCCGTAATGGATGAGTATGTATAAAAAAATCCACGCAAGCGCAGAAAAACTGCTGCAAGCATGGATTATTTTGTAATGAGATGCTGCCATTGATAGGGCTTCCGCTAACGTTCCGGATTCCATCCGTCCCTTCCGCTCAATATTGCGCTAACCGTATAACGATCCGCTTCTTCAGCTGACAGCTGCTTCGACCAAGCCACTCTCGAGCCAGGATTAGCCCCCGGCCCACGGCTGGAAAATTCATAGTAACGACTTGTGGTTTCCCGTTCAGGGTCATTCCAGTTGTGCCAGCCCTCCGGCTTGATGGACGCGTCCATTTCCGTCCTAATCCAGACCACATTGGCGAAAGGTCTCCACGGTCTGCCTAGATATACGTCGGTCATCCCGGGATCAGCGGTTACTTGGCAATCCAGAAAAACATATCCGAACGTTTGCTGCTCCGGTGTAGAGGCCGCGGTCAAATAGCCTCCTTTCCGTTTACTATGAATCACACATCTCTGAAACACAGCGCAGGCAGGGCCGAATATAAAATCCACGTCCCCCTCAATCCGGCACTCTTCGTAAAATTGTCTACTTTCCCCTGTATAAAGCGTATCTTGAAAGCCTAGCATCGTTACATGGCGGAACACCGCCCGGTCTCCAGTTACGAATACGGCTACCGCCTGCCCTGTCCCCTGACCCGAAGTATTGCGAATGGTCAAATGCTCTGCTGTGAAATCATCTCCGTGAAAGTAAGAGCTGGAGCTGCGGAAGGTACCTAGAGGCTCCCCATCGGCACCTAAAGTTTTGGCATTATCCGAATAGGTCAATATGACCCCATCCCGAGATTCCCCAATAAAATGCAAATTACGCTTCTCCTTAGGTACAACAAGCTTTTCCTCATAAATTCCGTTCCTGATAAAGATCGTAATCTTATGCTCGCTGCCGTCCGGTGATGCGTCAACCGCGGCCTGTAAAGTACTGAAATCTCCCTTGCCTTGCCCATCTACAACAAATTTCATTAGTTTCGCTTCCTTTCAAAACCTGATATATCCGTTCCTACGCTTTCACATGCCTCGATCTATAACTTAACGGCAACATAATAGCACATGCCAAATGAAGTATCTTTATCATTTAATGCTTGATTCAAGAATAAATTCATTATTTTTGTCATTTGTATCTCTGTTTGAAATTAGCGTAAACGTATTAAATAGATGCGTGGGAGATATACATAGTTCTGCAAACAACAAAAAGAACCTTACTGTCGTAATGACGGCAGGCTCTAAGGATTCAATCCAGCGTTTTATATCGGCAAATCACTCATTATAGCCTTTCTCTTCAAAAGGCTGCAGCTTATCTATCCATGTGGCTTCCAACTCGGCGAGGCGTTTCAACTGTTCTTCCTGACCGCCCTTTGGTTCTTTGAGCTGCTCTAGCACTTCAAAAGCAAATGCTTCTTTACCGAATTCCTTCCAATCCTTCTGTAACTGCTTGTTGCGATAGCCCTTCATATCGAGCTCGAATTGGATACGATTCCAGATCGCATCCAAATTCACACTGCTGCCAACTAATATCTTATCATTTTCCATATTGCGAATTGCATAGACGCCCGATTCACGCTTCAACTCTTTATATGCCTGCAAAAGCTCCTTACGACGGTCTATGTTCACCGCTGGCATTCCTTCCTTAACCCAGTAGGCACTACCGTCCTCCTCACGGTCCATAAAGCCATATTCAATTAAATAGCGCCGCAGCGTAACATAATCAACAAACGCCTTTTCCAGCACCTCGTTGACTTCCTTCTCGGAATATCGATGGCCCGGTTCAAAACGGGTAATCAGGTGACTGAGTACGACTATCTTACGTTTTTCCTTTTTCGGAAAGAGACTGAGCGGACCATCCAGTCCCTCCTTAAAGTACGACAGTACGATGCTCTGATATTCCTCTTCCGTTACTGCATACCGCTCATCCCGAATCGTTGCCGTTCGATGAACCGGTACCAGCTGCTTCTTGGCCGTAGCTTTCTCATGCGTTCGAGGTTTGCCGTTCTTTTGCTCCAGAAGCTCCATAATGGCAAGAAACAGCTTCGCCTGCTTCTCCTTCTCACGTAGAGCGAAGCGGTGATTACGGATGGTCGAAGCGCTTCCTCCATCCAACTGCTTAACTATCTCATTATCGCTATACCCGTCATAGAACATTCTGAGCAAATTTTTTTGCAGATCGGACAGCCCGGTCAGCTTCTTGTTCAAGCCGAGCAAATAATCAAACATGGAGCCGTGTTCTTTAGTCATATGGAGACTTGCATACTTCTCCGCTTCATACATGGTATCTTCATCTTTATAGATGATCCCTTTCTCAAAAGCTTTACCGCAAACAAGACATATATATTGTTCTGTGCTATCTTGATAACTATAGCCTTGCTTCAATTCCTTAAGAGGAACCTTCCAAAACAATTCAGAATATTCCACAATCAAACACTTCCTTGCAAAATTTATTAATATATAGATATTTTATATTTTTGTTTATTCAATGTCAATCTGGACCAAGTAACCAGAAAACGGACAAATAAGCCGGCAGCCGTCTTATCTCTAAGATAGCCTGCCGACTGTATTTGAGCTTCTATAATCCGCTCAAATTATCCTTGTCGATAATATGAACGGAGCTTTCCCTTCGATATGAATGACAACTTCTTCTGAAGATGCATCATAATTCGCCTTACAAGCAGCAGCTTTGCTGTCGATTCCATTTGCTTGGAAGACAGCTATAAATACGGTTTCCTTAACCTGCTTCCTTCTACGAAGGAACGTGCTTCTCTTGCCGATAGAAGGCATTGCCATCGATTCAGCCAGATAGAGTTCTTCCCCCGCCTGAACATCCAATGCTATCAGTGAAAGACGGTCCTTATTAGCGGATTCTACGTTCCACATCCATTGCATCGTACATTGGCTCTCAGCAACCTCAATTGATTTAGGATTGTGCAGATACTTATAACCATCCTCAGTACCCAGAACCTCTCCAGCAGCCCTACTCCAGCGCGGCGCTTCCTCGGCTTCCCCATCTGCCACGGGTACTCCTTGCGTATGAATAATCCAATCAACATCCTGCTCTTCCGCGCATTGGACATGAAATACGTCCAGGAGGAAGTCGTCCTTTAAAATAATTTTACGTCTAAGTACAGCATCAGGATAAGCGCCACTAACTTCCATGGCAGCTTCCATTGCTCCATCCGTATTTGTCCCCATATGCAATATACGGCCTTCGGCCTCTGCTTGTGATCTACCCCCGACGACAACCGTGTTATGCGCCACCGTCTGTTTGAAATAGTCAAAATGGATTGGATTGCCGTAGGGCAGCATCCCCGCATCTGTCAGCCAAGGATGGCCTCCGCCATAGTAAAGCAGGTTTAGCTTATCCTGATGCCCGTGCCACCCGCCATGCTCGCCGTAATCGATCATCGCAAGGCGCCCCTTCTCGGGAGAGTCCGCCTCCTGTTTAAGAAATAGCATCCCCGCTTTTTCAAGATGAACGAATCCGTTTTGCGCTATAGAGCGGGTTGACTCGTTTCGGGATGCCATATCTTCCTCAAAACCGAATAAAAGGCTGTATAACGATTCTCTAATCCCGCCCCTGTGAATAACTTCTTGTCCTACGCCGATATATTTCGCTGAAAATTCAAACAGATGGGAATATTTCTCCACCTTCACCTCACCAGAATCATGAATCGGAGGGAGTGTTCCATCAGGGAACATGCATTCCAGCGGAGCACGGTACATCGATTGAAAACGCGAATCTTCGTAAAGCTGCAGACCAAAGCTTTCTGCCGCTAGCACGATCAATGTTTGAGCCTCCAAAGTGTAGAAATGATACCCCCATGCCCCTTCATACCAAAAGCCGTCCTGACCCAGGCTATTTTCCATTTGAAAGTAAAACCCGTTATTCGGATCACTCACGACTTGCTGCATTAACTCCTGATCATCCAAAGCAGCAGCAACTAGAGCTTTGGCCGCATTATGATAAGTTTGCCAATTCGATATCCCTGCGGGATTGTTCGCAATGACATCCAACGCGGGGAGCAGCAGATTGTTAGTAATGTGATTGATTTCTTTGGAAGTAAACACATTTTGAAGCTTGAGAATGTGAAAACCCTGCGCCAGCAGACACAGCCAGCTCGCCTCTGAAAGAGTCTGGCACATCACCTTGCCGGAGGTATGGCTGGCACCCCCGTGGCGATCGTGCAGAGGAAACCGTTCATAGTGATCAGCGTAGAACAATAGCACCTGCTTAGCCCAATCTGCCCAGCGGCCTTCCCCGTCTATTCCGTATAATACAGCCGCATTTCGGCATGTTTTACTATAATTCCAATGCTCGTTAGCTATGGCTACTTCATCCCATGGCGAGCCACTCCAGACGCTATCACAGGTTGGACAGCGATGATGATGTCTGTCGATCAAGACAAGGCGGTCTCCATCCGTAGGGCAGTTATAGTCATGACTCCATCCACCGCCAAGAAGCGGTATGTCAAAAGGCTGTGCCAGCATGGTCTCCGGCTGAGCTCGAAATCGCTCATAAATCCTCTGAGCCTCTGGGTAACGCTTACATTTTTCACGGATACGCTCAAAAAAATCAATGCTCCACATAGACTAATCCCCCTGTCCTATCGTTAAATCAACTTGGTGTTCTATGATCAGAGTACCAGAAATTGGACCCTCAAAGTTACGGTCTATTGTGTAAAAATGTCGTTATTTTATGTATCCTATCGAATGCCGTAAAACAGAGTTAAAATTTACAAAAAAATTCGTCGAATTCAACATATTGTTTTTTACTTCCGTATATTTTATAATCACTTGTACGTCTTATTACGGAGTGACGAAAGTGACATTAATAGAAGATTATGAAATAGTAGAACAACCTTTACATAGATTAACGGATTATCCGTTTCCATATCCTGATTTCACCGGAGACCAGCCTATGATGAGTCCCACATTACAGCGCATTCTTGACTACTTGTGCCCCTGTCCTGCCTTCATCGCCGATCGGCGCTGCAACATTATAGGATGGAATAAAGCAGCTAGCGCAGTCATGAGCGGCATTGGACATATCGGCAGTGATGAGCGGAACATCGTCTGGCTTTCTTTTATGAAGCAGGAAATGCGCGAGCTTGTCGTTAATTGGGAAGACTTCGCCAAAGACTTTTTGACAATATTCCGCAATTATTATGGTCAATATGCCGGCGATCCATGGTATGCAGAATTCGCTGAGCTCTGTGGCCGGATCAACCCGCAGTTTACAAAGCTTTGGGAGCGTGGCGAAATAGCTTCATCCACAGCCCCTGTTACGGTACGAGAATTCAATCATCCGCATGCCGGAAATATGAGATTCGAGATTACCTCTTTTCAAGTGTATGCCCATGCCGACCTGCGCTGCTGTGTTTATACGCCGCTGCCAGAGTCTGAGACCGAATCCAAAATGAAACATCTGCTTAGCAGTGAATTGTAAACCCTAGTCTATCCTTCCATTCTCACGAGCAAACGTTTTGACATTCACAGGTATTCCCTGCTTACTGCTTTCCATAGAGGCGAACAACAATATCATAGAGTGGAGATTCGATTCGATATCGGTCTCCATTTTTTGTCCTCCATGGACCCATTGAATAAAGGCTTCGAGCAAATAGTCATTTCCCCATTTTGCACTTTCCTTAAACTCTACGGGCTTGCCGATGGGATTACCTTGCATACGATTGTCTTCCTCTAAGAATACCTCTACGCCTCCTCGATTCAGTACAATGGTGGCTTTCTCGAATTCAGCGCGGATGTACTCTTGCTCCCAGCTATGCTGAGGAGAAGCGTTACACCAAGCTGTCTCATACGAGGCCCGGACCGAATTCTCAAACCGCATAGTCAGCAAAGCCTGCGCACTCCCAGTGTAGTTCCCCCATTTAGGAGTCCATGAATCCATATACACGCTTTCGCAATGCGCTCCAGCTAAGTTCTCCAGCAAATCCAACTGATGAATCGCTCCCTCAATGAGCATTGTATTCCACATTTTGGCTTGTCTTTCTTTAAGACCGTCGCGGCGGTGCCAGTTAAAGTTCATAATGAGGTAGTCCAGCTCTCCATAGGCCCCGGAACGAACTAAGTCACGGAACGTCCAGATTGGGCGTCTAAAACGATGAGTCATCGTTATACCCATTTTTTTATTTAATCTGCGCGACGTTTCTACAATTCGCAAAGAAGACTCCAATGTATCGGCAATCGGCTTCTCGCTCAGCACGTCACAGCCGTATTCCATGGCCAGAATCGCCGTTTCCTCATGCGTATGAGGCGGAGAAGCTATAATGCATATTTGCGGCTGTGTCTGTTCCAAGGCTGCCTTAACATCCGTAAAGCAATGATTATCCTTCAAGCCAAGATGCTGCGCAGCTATTCTTAAATGATCCTGATTGACATCCACCGCCGCTACAACCTCAACCATTCCTTCTTGAATGGCTTTAGGAAGCGTTCTCGTACACCAGGTTTTTCCCCAACCGCCTGTTCCGACAATGATCGTTTTTAATGGTATATTCATCTTCTCGCATCCCTTTTAATATTAATAGGTGAACTTCTTAACGCCTGGTAGCCTTAACAGCTCCACTCTATTATGCTAGCATTCATAAAGGCAAATCTATGTCTTCATGTTGTGAATACATGGTTTTATGTCGGATTTTTTCGGAGAAGAAGCAACTCGACCACCATCTGGAAGAAGTAGCAACCTGACATTACTAAAAAAAGATCGCCCCTTCCGCAGGACCCTTAAGGTTTTGCAGAAAAAGCGATCTTCTCCGAGCTATAGAGCGTCCAAGCTCCGCTATTAAATCTTCTAACGCAGCATACTTGGGGATTTATCTCCTATACCTCACCCTACGCTTTCCTTACCTTCTTCCCGATTCCACAAATGACGAAGCTCCTCACTTGTCTGAAGAAGGAATTCCAGCGTTCCTTCGGCCTCCACACGACCATTCTTAAGAACTATGATGTGATCGGCATGCGCCAATGCCGTCTTGCGATGAGAAATGACGAGGCAAGTCGCCTGGCCCTGCCGCTGCTCGTAGATGCGCTCCCAGAGCTTGCGCTCGGTCTCGACATCTAGGGCACTGGACAAGTCATCGAATACTAGCAGCTCCGCATCACGAACAAACATCCTTGCCGCTGCCGTACGCTGTGCCTGCCCTCCAGACAGCTTGACGCCTCTCGGTCCGATCACAGTGTCCATCCCATTCTGCAATTGATCGATATCAGGATCGAGAATAGCAGAACGGACAGCTTCTTGGAGCTGTTCCGAATCCCGATTCATCCCAAGCAGAATGTTGTTTCTTAGCGTGTCACTATATAAACGCGGAACCTGAGGCGTGTAAGCGCTATGTGGTGGAACAAAAAACTCGCCTGGCTGGTCAACACGCTCATGATTCCAAAGAATGGTGCCAGTATCCATCGGCAGCAGTCCTAGCAGTGTTCGGACCAAGGTAGTCTTGCCCGAACCTATTCTGCCAGTAATAACCGTAAACGAGCCGCGCCGAATTCGGAACGAGATATCTTCTATCCCGCGTCCTGTTTCTGGATAACGATAAGTTATCCCGCGGACCTCCAGCTCTCTGAGCCGATCCGCATCGGATGCTTTTTGCTCCTCTGCTCCTGGGTCCTTCATCTCCGAACGCAAATGTAGCGGATGATATTCTACAGCGGCACTAATATCGGAGCTTTGCAGCAGCTGCTCCAAGCGCTGTTTGGCAACGGAGCTCTGTTTGAAATAAGTCAAAAACTTTCCGAAATTTTGAATGAACTGTGTTATGAATGTCAAGTAATAGACAAACAAGGCAAAATCTCCTACTGTAAAGCTGCCATCTCGCATCGACTGAGCCGCCAACAACAATATAAACCCTGTTCCGATGTTGACTGTGTTCGAAAATACGGAATCAAGCACTTGATTCAGCAGCTTATCCTTCAGCATCGCCTGACGCCGGTTATCGTTCAGCTGCCGGAACCGGTTGATGACCCGCTCTTCCGCTCCTGCGACTTGTATTGATTGTACGGTGCTGAACATCTCGCTAATCGCGCCTGTAACCTGGCTCGTCGCCTCCCGGCTGGCCGCTCGATACTTTTGCAGCAGGGTTGTCGAAAGTTGGGCAATAGTCACTACAATCACCAGAGGTAAAAACACCCACAAAGTCATGGTCGGATTGATTCCATACAATATATAAAAGGAAACGACCGCAAAGCAGGTCATTCCGAATGCGTCGACCGACCAGCTCACCGTCTCTTCGATTTGATCCACATCATCCCGGAAGCTGCTAATGGCTTCTCCAGGAGAACAGGGGATAGCCTTCGCTCCCGGTTCCTTCAAAATACGCATCAGCATATTTCGGCGCAGCAAGGCACCGATACGAAATCGGAACTGTACATCCGTAACAAATCCGAATAGGATCAATACCCCCTTAGCCAACGCCGATGCAATCAGCAGAACGATAAGCATCCCAATGCTGAAGCCGTATACGGAACCTCCAGACAGCGTGTCGAAAAACTGCTTCGTAATCCAACCCGGAGCGATAGGAGCCAAGTAAATTAACGACCAGGCAATGGCATTAATCGTATATAAGATCGGACGATAGCGCATAAGCCGCCATAAAAAAGTAAATGTACTCATGCGAGCATCTCCTCCATTCCGACTTGCAGCATTTGGTTATAACGTGAACGGTGATCGGCGGCAAGGCGGGTTCTCTCCCCAAACTCCATAACCCTACCTTGATCCAAAATAAGAATTTGATCTGCGCGCTGAATCGTCGCTAACCGATGAGCGATAATGATGCAGGTCCGATTCTCTAACAAGCGGCTGATGGCCTGCTCGATTTTTTGTTCCGTAGCAGGATCTAGTCTTGAAGAGGCTTCATCAAGAATAATGAGCCCTGGATTCGTCAGAAATACTCGAGCGAATGACAGAAGCTGTGCCTCTCCAGCTGATAGTCCGCCTCCACCCGATTCCAGCTGGCTGTCTAAGCCGCTCGGCAATGAATCGAGCCATTCTTTTAAGCCTAATTCCTCCAGCACTTCAACAATTCGCCGATCCTGAACATCCTCACGGAAGAACGTCAGATTGTCGCGAACCGTTCCTTGAAAGATTTCGATATTTTGCGTTACCATACCGACTCTACCTCGAAGATCTCGCAGCGTAGCATCCCGTATGTCCACATTTTCTAAAGAGATGCCACCGTCACGCACATCATAAAAGCGCAGCATAAGCCGTGCCAGCGTCGTTTTGCCACTCCCGGTGCGACCAAGCACTCCAAGCACTTTTCCTCGCTCCAGCTTAAAGTCGATATGATGCAGCGTCGTCGTATTGTCTTCATAACCAAACGCGACATGGTCGAACGATACGGATAGCGGACCTGACGGCAGAGGTAAACCAATTCCGTCCCGAATAGCAGGAACTGTAGCCAACAGCTCGCGAATGCGGATGATGCTGGCGTCCGCTTTTTGCAAATCCTCCATTTGCGTCCGGATTTTCTCAATCGGTTTGCCCATCAGCTCCGTATAATAGAAGATCATATAGACGGTTCCAAGCGTTATAGCGCCTTCTTTCCAGAAATAAGCGCTGAGGGCAAACGCTATGGCATTCCCGATAGTAAAGACGACTAAGGTTGTAATCCACATACTAGCCCAGCCAAAAAAGGCTTTGATTCGAAGCGGCAGCCACTCGCGGATGAGCAGGTGAAAACGATACATGACATACCCCGTAGCCCCGTTTGCTCTTGTATCCTCCGTGCCTTCCAAATGCTCCCCGAGAAACCCGTAAAAACGGGAGCTCATTTGACGCAAGGCTCCCCAATGAGGGACAGCAAACTGCCTTATGTATTGAATAGCATAGATCGCAAGAAAGACAAATAGAGTCATTCCTGTCCCGATAATCCAACCCTCACGGAACAAAAGCACCAGCATTCCGACAACAAGCAGCAGGTTGCTGAGCAGCGTCACCACAAAGTTGGAAAAGAAATTGGCCAAATTGTTAATGTCCCCGTCCACTCTTTCAATAATTGCCCCGGACGTATGTGACTTATGGAACGACATATCAAGCTTCATGCAGTGCTCAGCAACATCTCCGCGAAGCTTGTTGGTAGCTATCCAGCCAATGTTTTCACCTATATAGGTCGCAATTACCGTAATAACCTGCTGTAGGAGCGATACCCCAATAAACAGCCCTGCCGCATACAAAAGGGGCGCTGTGCTTTCCTGTGTTTTGGCTGTATCGATAAAGTATCGAATGATTTGCGGGTTCACGAGCTGCATAATAATGCCGCCTATAAGCAGCACCGACAGCCATACGATACTCCCCCGCTGCTGCCGCAAATAGCTGGACAGTAAAATAGCATAATCCTTTATCGGTATTTTTTGCTTCATCCAAATGCCTCCTTACTTACATCCCTTTTTACGAAAAAGCTCTGTCTACATCCTTTCATAGATGCACGACCGCGTTCATCGGTAGTTTTTATCACCAATAGAAAATCTTCACACTCCGTTAGTACTTTAGCGAACTCAATCTTTCCTATATGGTAAAAAAGCGTATGAATGTAACTTTAGTGGATACTCTGAGGGACGTCAACGGATTTTTCAAATAAAATCAAGAAATCTACCCATGAAATGGAATAATGATAACGCTTTCTAAAGTGGTTTTACCCCGTAAGGCTCCGTGCTATAATAGGAACAGTTATGTTGAAATAGGAGCCGTGTCCATGTCGTTCAAATCATTTCGCCGCTTCCCTGCTTGGATGCGTCTGGCCGCATTCTTCATTGCAGCAGGGTTATTCGCACTACTTCGCACTTCCTCTACGGAAGAGGCTCCTGCACCTAGAAAACCGCTTCAGCTGGATATTACTACAGAGGATTGGAGCAAAGAGGAGCTTGAGCGAAGCCCCAATGTGATCGTCGTTCTAAGTGAAGCGTTCTGGGATCCAACCCTCATTGAAGGCCTTACCTTCAGCAGAGACCCTATCCCGACCTATCATGCTCTGAAAGAGAAGTATACGAGCGGGTGGATGCTGTCTCCTCAATTCGGAGGAGGTACTGCTAATGTAGAGCTTGAGGTGCTGACAGGCAACTCGATGCGTTTTTTGCCAGAAGGCTCGATTGCTTACGAACAGTTTATTAAAAGGGACGTTGATTCCCTGGCAAGCATTTTAGCAAGACAAGGTTATACGACTACGGCCATCAGTCCTTTTTATAATTGGTATTTTGACAGCCGCAACGTGTACAGGCATTTCGGCTTCTCCCGCTTCATCAGCTTTGAATATTTCGATCCTAACGAATATGTTGGGCCTTATATCGGTGATCATGCCGTAGCCAAACGAATTATTGAAGAAAATGAACGCAGTGAAGGACCCGATTTTATTTTTGCCAATACGATGGAAAATCATTATCACTACTGGTCTAACAAATTTAAACGCAATACAATTGAAATTAAAGATACGAAAGGCAATATGTCGGGTGAAGCGTTAAGTCTTTTGGAAACGTATGCACAAGGAGCCAGCGGAGCGGATGCAATGCTTCATGAGCTAGTAGATCACTATAGCCAAGTGAAGGAACCGACTATTATCGTCTTTTTCGGCGATCATCTCCCTTTTCTGGAAGATGATTACTTCGTATATCGTGAAAGCCAGTATATTCAAGGTGAGAAAGATCCGAATTTTCTGGAGAAAATGCACAATGTCCCGGTAGTCGTATGGAACAACTATATGCCGAATGCCAAAGAAACGCTGCATATTAGTCCTTCCTTTCTCGGACCGTATGTTTTGCAGCTTGCCAAGCTCAAAGGTAGCAGCTTTACCGACTACCTATCGCGGCTGTCCAAGCAAATCCCTATCATTCCACCGACACAGTACTATGAAGCCATGAACATCAAAGAAGAAGATTTGACCGAATACAAAGCAAGACAAGAACAAATATTGTTTGGGACCAGCGGTCAGGAGCAATCCGAGGAACCTGCTACCTCCACATTCATCATGGGTTATGGCGACCCTTTCATTACATCTGTAACTCCGGACAAAATAGCGTCAGGAGACAGCATTGTCTCCGACCTTAAGAAGACAACGACGGTTACCGTCAAAGGAGGCCGCTTCGGAATTGCTTCTACTATCTATGCCAACGGCAAACCGCAGACGACAACATGGATTTCCGAGGAAACGATGACAGCCGTTATTCCGAAAGAACTTATAGAGAAATCAACAAGCCTTGAGCTGCAAGTCAAAGTTGTGGATGAAAAAGAAACCGTACTAGGTCAATCACAGCCCTACTCCATTCCAATAGCTAGTAAAAAGCCCTGAGCGACGATTCAAGTCTCTCGGGGCTTTCCCTTTTCCTTTGCTTATATAGTAACCAAAGGATAAATCAAGTTGTTTCGATTTGAAGATAATTCTCCGCGTAGTCTCAGCTCTCGAACAGTGCTAAGATACGATTCCTTCGGATAGATCATCGCCGCAGCGCTTATAAGCTCCAATCCCCAGCCTGTTTTCATCGGCTTAATCTGTTCATATGGCCAACGTTCCTCCGAAATAAGATACGGAAGCAAGTAATCCATTCCTTTCTCGATACTTCTTCCGTCCCCCGATACATAGCCCTGTATATCAGATTCGAGGCGTTGACCCATTCTTGAAAGGAAGCAAAACCCGAGAAGATTCATAACCGAGTAGCTTAAGCCAAGCGTCCTCCCCGCCTCATGAGGCTGGAGCCCATCCGGTTCAATCTGCGATTGAATGCGTCCATACACGTTAGTCCTTAGCACCTCCCAAGCAAGCTCCTTCTGCTCCGAGAATAATGCAAATTGGACTACCTGCAAATCGTAATAGGTGCCGTGATTATTATGCTCCTTCGCTTCCTCTAATCCGTAGGTGCTGCTGAGGAGCCACTGCAGGAAATCGCGGAACCACTGCTGCAGTCTTTGATGATCTGCCCGGCTCCATGCAGGAGATTGCTCCAGCAAACCTACCGCCTCCACCAGCTTGCAATAATTCCAGGTTTCAATAATGCCGATACCTCGCCCATCACAAATTCCCGGTATCCCCTGTCCAAAGTTCAAGTTCGGATTCACTTTCGTCTCCTCATCCAGAAACCACGTCCGCAACAGCACTGCCGCCCGTTCCCCGTAAAGCTCCGAATCAAGATAATAGTAGGCAAGAGCCAGCGTCTCGACTTGATCGCATAAAGTCTCCAACTTGGGCAGATCGAATAACCTTGAAGCCGGATTGACCTCTCCGTCGCGACGAATATACGGAAGGCCATCAGCCGTATCTGGATTGGGCCACCAATAAGGCCCCATGCTCATGTAATCATGCTTATCCCCGCTAGGAGGAAGCTTAGGCTTGTTAACAACAGTAGCTGGCTCACTCAAGAGAGCTGCTTCTGCATCCGAGCGAAGCCGATTCAGTGCTGGAAGCAAATCTTCGTCTCCGTCCTGCAAGCGAGTCTTAGCGAGTTTCAGCGCTTCCGCATTCCAGATAAACAGATTCGGTGTCTTATCCTCAGTTGTTCTCATAATCGAGCTCCTTATCCATGACAGCCAGCTAACGCTGCTGTTTTGTGTATATTGATAGTTAGAATGAACAATTATTGTTGTATCCCCTTCAGCTTGCGATAAGCTGCAGGAGTCATTCCCTTCATTTCCCGAAAAATTCGAGAAAAGGTGTTATAAGATCCATAACCTGTTTCCAAAGCAATGTCCGAGACATTCATTTCGGTAGAAATAAGCAGTGCACAGGCTTGACGAATTCGTACCTCATGTACAAAAGCTAGAAAATTTTGTCCAATAGCTTTTTTGAACAGCTCACTCAAATACGGCACACTGAATCCGAATCTCTCTGCAACGCCCGTTAACGTCAGCTCATCTTGATAGTGAGTGTGGATGTAACGAATGACCTGCCAAATGTTCCCCTTCGGCTGTGATCTATCCCTCAGGCACAGATATTCTGTCTTTGCGGCGGAGAGTCCTGCACTTCTGCGGAATCGATCAAAGCGGACTAACACTTCCGTCAGCTTGGCTTTGAGCAGTGCGTGCTTCCACACACCTTCCCCCACATATTCCCTGAGCATTTCCTCCAAGGCCGCAACAAAATAGGCATGCTCCGCCTCGGCTATTTGAGCAAAAGGCGGCAGCGATTCCTCTGCATGGAGCCAATCGATTCCCGGCATTTGCTCCCCTTGACCATACAAATGAATCCCAAAATTGCAATTATATAAAACCAGCGGAGTGCCTGGCTCTGAGATGATCTCGTGATATTGATACGGCAAGACAAGCGTAAACGTACCCGGCATCATCCGGTGCTCCACTCCGTTAATGATTTCCGAACCGTATCCCTCAATCACATACGAGAACTCCATAAAATCGTGCCGATGCGATTCAAATCCGTTTTCCAGCCTATGAATTTTCACATGAAAAGGAAGCGATGAATCCATATTCGGATAGTGGGTTACATATCGCGGAATGACAGCCATAGCCAATTTCACCCCTGCTGAAATATTGGGATAACTACCGTAATAAATGGGACGCATTTTATTCCGTTCCATCTTACTATAAGAAAGAAATCGCTTCCTGACAATATTCGGTTTCTAAGCTTATGCTTTCGAAGTTAGTTTTTCTTCGAAAAACTCTAAGTCTATGCTTTCGAAGTTAGTTTTTCTTCGAAAAACTCTAAGTCTATGCTTTCGAAGTTAGTTTTTCTTCGAAAAACTCTAAGTCTATGCTTTCGAAGTTAGTTTTTCTTCGAAAAACTCTAAGTCTATGCTTTCGAAGTTAGTTTTTCTTCGAAAAACTCTAAGGAGGGTCCAATCATGAAATCAGAAAAAATCCGCATCGGCGTCATAGGAGCAGGCAACATAGGCCGAGTCCATATCGAAACCTTTCAAAAGCTCCCGCAAGACGCCGTTGTAACAGCCGTTACGGATACTTATTTACCTCTCGCACAGCAGCGCGCTGTCGAGTATAACATTCCCCACTGTTACGAAACGGCAGAGCAGCTCATCTCCGATCCGGAAATCGACGCCATTGTGATCGGAGTTCCTAACAAATGGCATGCTCCGCTTGCCGTTCAAGCTCTTAAAGCCGGTAAGCATGTATTGTTGGAAAAGCCGATGGCCATTGACGTCCCGTCAGCGCGAGAAATCGTTAACGCTCAACGCGAGAGCGGTAGGGTGCTCATGATACCTCATCAAATGCGCTGGGAATGGCTTCCACTTCAGCTGAAGCAGCAGGTTGATAAAGGCTCATTTGGGCGTATATACAACGCTAAGGTCGGTTGGTTTCGACGTAAAGGAATTCCTGGCTGGGGAACATGGTTCACCCAAAGTGAGGAATCCGGAGGAGGCCCCTTAATCGATATCGGGGTACATATGCTGGACTTGGCCTTCTTCCTCATGGGTAATCCGAAGCCTGTTTCCGTTTATGGTTCTACCTATGCGGAATTCGGACCGAAAAAGCGTGGTATCGGTACTTGGGGCACACCTAATTGGAACGGTCGCTTCGATGTCGAGGACCTGGCAACCGCTCTTATCAAAATGGAAGACGGCAGCACGTTGTCCCTAGAAGTCAGCTGGGCCGTTCATATGGACACGGACAGCCAGCATTTCATTCATCTGATGGGCTCTGAAGGCGGAGCTTCTATTCGCGGCAATCAAGGAAAGCTGCTCACGGAAACATTTGAACGTGCTGCAGAAGTGAGCTTAGCCACTCCTGATAAAGACGAAGGTGGCAGAATTCGCTTGAGCCGACATTTTATCGAGTGCATTCGCGAAGGCAAGCAGCCTGATACTTCAGTCATGACCGGATTTACTAATAATCTGATTCTTGATGCTATCTATGAATCATCCCGAACCGGTCACGAGGTTATTTTGGATTGGACTGTATAACCCGTCCTATATGTTGGCCGTACGGATTAGGAATACACATGAACTAAAGGAGGCTGCACCATGTTAAAGGGTTTGACACGTGCCGGGATAGGCAATGTAGGTTCCATTGAGCCGTTTATTCAAGCTGCTGCGAATTACGGTTTCGATGCCATCGCTGTCGATGGAAAAGAACTTGAGCAATGGATAGACCATAGAGGTCTCACCGGCGCTCAAGCTATTCTAAAAGAGTACGGCATACAAATAGCCACAATAGGACTTCCCGTTCAATGGCGGACTACGGAGGAGGAATTTCTTGCTGGGCTTCCAACCCTAACTCGCCAGGCAGAAGCTGCCGCATCTCTGGGCTGCACAGCCTGCTGCACTTATGTGCTGCCGTCTACAGACCATGACTCAGCCCATTTTATGGCCCTAGCTACCCGGAGATTGCGAACCTGCGCTCAAATCTTAGCCCCCTTCGGCATTCGCCTTGGTTTGGAATTCGTAGGCCCGCATCACCTTCGTACGAACTGGAAAAATCCTTTCATTTGGGGATTGCAAGAAACGGTGGATTGGATCGAGACCATTGGGGAACGAAATGTGGGCTTGCTGTTTGACAGCTACCATTGGTATACAAATGAGCTTGAAATAGATGACATCCTAAAGCTGGATGCATCGCAAATTGTCCTTGTACATATCAACGACGCTCCAAACGTCGCTGTCGCCGATGTATTAGATAATGACAGACTGTTTCCCGGTGAAGGAGTCATTGACCTTACAGGATTTCTTCAAGCCTTGCAGCAAATTGGGTATCGAGGGGTCATTGCTCAAGAGATTTTGACTCCGAAGCCTTTGGAGGAGCCTAGTGAGCTGCTATTGAAGCGGTCACAGGAAGCCTTCCGTACAGTGTACCGTGCAGCAGGACTAGAATAATACAAAAAGCCCCGACAGGCAGGACGCGCTGTGAAATTCAACGCATCCCGTTCCCGTCGGGGCTTTTTTCAAATTACAATTGTACCGCTCCTACGGCTTGAAGCCACGCTCTAGCGATCAGCGCATGACCTGCCGGAGAAGGATGCACACCATCCGGTGCCCAGTAAGCCGAATTTGCCCTTATGGAAGCTTGCGCAAATAAGCCGTCTAACGACACTAGCTTGGCTCCGTATTCACGTGCCAGCTCCCGAACGACATGAATTTTCGGGTCCAAGTCTTCTCTCCACAGCTTACGGTCCTCCGGCACTGGGAGCACGAACGGCTCGATCAGGATTAGCTTGGCTTCCAGCTTTGCCATCTGGCCCAGCAAATCTCTGTATCCTGATTCATACTGCTCTGTCGAAGTAGGATCATTGCGATCATATCTTCTCCATGTATCATTAATTCCGATGTAAATGGATACTACGTTCGGTTTCAGATCAAGGCAGTCTTCAACCCATCGTGATTGAAGATCCTTAACCCGGTTGCCGCTAATTCCGCGATTAAGAAACTGCACCTGCTTCTCCGGATAAAGAGCAGAGAACTGAGCAGCAGCCATAAGGGCGTATCCTTTTCCCAGATCGTTCCCGTCTTCCCTGACTCGCTTGGCATCCGTTATACTATCCCCTTGAAATAATACGATATCTCCTTGCTCAATCCATGTCGACATGGTTGCATCCACCCCAATATTAAATGATATTGTAATTCAATTTTCATAAACGTTTATCGTCTATTTTTCTGACTGATGATGAAATACCCAATCCAATGTACTGTAGGCCGAGCTCCAGTCTTCCCCTGCATCAGAAACCGATCCGGTTAACATACCGTCTGCTCCTGCTTGTACTTCCAAGGTTATCCAACGATACTCACCCGATTCATAAGCGAAGCTAACGCCATCGTCATCGAATAGTTCAAACCGTCCGGGAGCATTACCGTAATGATGCAGCTCTAGTGCAACAGCTTCTCCTGCTTTAGGAGCATGCTGCATCACCGGCATCATAGGGATAATCGCACCGTTCTTCACAAACACAGGAATTCGCTCCAAGCCTGCGCTTACCCGGATCGTACGGCCTCCTTCCAATCGCTCACCGGTTTCAAAGTCATACCAGACACCAGAAGGTAAATAAACATTGCGCTCGCTTTCCCCCTCAAATAGAGGCGCAACTAGCAAGGAATCACCTACCATGAACTGGTCGTCCACATCTGTATCGCTCACACCTCCGTAAGCAAAGTCTGTGGAGTCAAGAGCATGTTCTTGTCCTGCAGCTTCCACAGAAGAGCCCGCCTCCAGCTGCATGGAACGAATCGGTGGAATTCCTTCAAAGCAGTATCGAGCAAACGCAGAATATAAATATGGAATAAGCCGCATACGCAGTGTAATATATTTTTTTACAATCGCTTCCACTTCAGGATATGACCATGGCTTCGTTCCGTCCGCCCAAGCATTGACCATCGCAAGCGGCGAGAAGCATACGACCTGCATACGCCGCACCCAATCCTCCGCATTCCGTGCCTTGCGTACCTCCGGAGTCCAGAGAAGCCCGCTAAAGCTGGAGCTGCACATCCCTCTCACGAATTGACGATGATCGTATAAATCAGAGTAGAGAACGTAAGGCAGCGAGGAAGCCGCAGCTGAGGAAGCTCGAGCCAGTCCATATGTGCGACGATTTTTGCTGCGATATACATCATCCGTCATTTTCTGAATCATAAGACCGTACAGCTGTCGCATCTGCTCGCCATCTGCTCCCGAAGGGAACTTTGCATGCGCCGGATAAATCCATGAATTGCGGGTTAGCTCACTACCATCGCATTCATCCAGCTTGTAGCCGGATACACCGATATCAACATGCTCGGTCCCGTGCTGCTTCATATAGATTTCTCTGGCTTCTTCCAGTGTGTAGTCCGGTACAAGCCCATGCCATACCGTATGGGAACCGGATAGCGGTACTAACGGCTCATAGATGGCTGCATCCGGTGAGACATAAGGATGCTCCCACAAATTGATTTGAAAGCCTTGCTCGGCCATGCCCTTAACGAAGCTTTCGGGTTCAGGGAACCTCTCGCGGTTCCATTCATAAGTGACAGGGTAGCTTTTGCTGTGCCAGCCGGGCTCTAAGCCGATAACATCACATGGAAACTCTTTTTCGCGGAAAGACATAGCCTCATCCATGACCTGCTCAGCCGTGTATGCTTTCGGCACACGATGCCAGAAGCCCAGACCCCACTTGGGCGGCAGCACCCCGCCTCCATGGAACAGATTATACCTTCTTACAACGTCCAACGTTGTCGGCCCGCCGAACAAGTACAGCTCTACGCCAGGCTCATCGATCACAATTTCTACCGTATCTGAAACCGGTGTAGCTTTCCAAGACCGATCCGCATTGCGATCCTTAGCTTCCCCGCTTAATCCGCTATAAAGACGAACAGCAGAACCGCAGTATATGGAAACAATCCGTGATGTATTAACCATAACTCCATATCCCCGGCTCGATACGTAGAAGGGAACCGGAGCATGAGTTTCTCCCGTATCCTGTTTAGGATCACTGTTCACCCGCAAATAGCGGGTACGCCCCCGATGGTTAAGCTTTAACAGCTGAAGTCCCAGCCCATACAGCCCTTCCTCCCGCTCCAAGGGCAGCGTAATGACCGTTTGCTTTCCTGTAACCTGCACGTGGATTTGTTCCGAATCCAATGGAAAAGAAGCCGTGTTCATTGCTTGCAAAGCTTCGGTTTTAGGCTCCTTCCTATCACGGACATCGGAGATAGAGAAGCTGTTTCTCCAGCCTTCAAGGTCCAAATGCCGGGTGCGGTTTGTTTCCATTCCTTGTTTAACATAGTTACACTCTCCTTATAAGGTATCGTCTATTTCAGCCTAAGCCACAATGTTTACGACTTCTTTAGACGGTTATCGTACGCCTCTTGGTAGATTTCCAAGTAACGCTTCAAGTTCAAGCTTTTATCCAATGTCTGGACATAGCTATCCCATTCCGCATCAATGTCGGCATCCCCCATGACGGCTCTCGCTAAAAATTCCCTGCGGTAGTTATCAATAGGGCTGATTAAATCAGTTAGTTCTTCCGCTTGATCATTCGTAAAAAACATGGGCGGAACGACCTTGGAAGCATCCATTTTAAAAGGCTCATAATTCTTCTTGGTTTCCTGATACAATACAACTTCCAACGGATTCTCAGCATCTGCCGCCTGACTCAACCGCCACTCGCTGGATCGGAAGGAGGGCCCTGTTTGAGACCAGTGAACGTTCTGCATCTTGCCGAAGCTAACAAGCTGCTTCCATCTGGCGTGGTGACCGTCAATCCCGTTGTCGGTTTCCTCGGCCCAGGTCCATTCCTTCCCCGGACGGCCAACTGTTCCTCTTAACGCAGCTTCCCCACTGTAGAGCAAATCAGCCAATCGAAATGCAGCTTCCGGGCTTCGAGCTTTATTAGTAATAATAAAAGCGCCCTGTGCGACCGAGCCATAAGGATTAGTCACAGCCGTTCGCCAGCCACCTGGTCCCTTTAGCGGAGGTACGGTCACATACTGCTTCCACCGGCTCTTGTCCATGGAGCTGAATACTGATGGGTTCTGTGCAGGCGTTGCTCCAATCAGCGCGTCGTTCGGGCTATCACCTAGTTGCTTCAGTTGGTTGCGATCCTGCGTAAAGGATTGGGCTGCAAGCAGACCTTCATCGTACAGCTTATGTAAATATTTTAGACCGTCCTTCCATCCCGGCTGGATATATGCCGCCTGAATGGTTCCATCCTTCACAAACATATGATTGCCGTCACTTTCAATGAAAGATTCCATTATGAACGATTCGATATTTCCTGAGGGAGCATTCGTTGCCCCTACTAGCGGAATCTCGTCAGCTTCCCCATTCATGTTCGGATCCCTCTCCTTAAACGCTTTCAGAACCTCGAAGAACTCATCCACCGTTGTCGGCACTTGTAATCCCAGATTGCTCAACCATACCGAATTGATCCACATCTTCGTTCCCATTGTGCAATGGTAGCATTCGTTGATTAAGGGCAAGCCGTATATACTGCCATCCGGTGCCGTTATCATATCTTTAACATACGGCGCTTCATCAAACATTTTCTTCGTCTCAGTTCCGTATTTATCGATCAAATCATTAAGAGGAAGAAATACTCCGTCCTTGCCATACAAGGATTGCAGCAATGGTTTTACATTCAATCCCAGAAAAATGTCCGGATAGTTGCCGCTTGCTAACGATAAAGACAATTTTTGTTCGGCGCTTTTTGCAGGCACGACCTCCCACTCAATACGCAGATTTGTTTTTTCTTCGATCCATTTGCTAAATTCATTTGTGGCAAAATTCTCAACTCGGTTATTGTCCATGACCATGATCCTGATCTTGGTCGGTTCTTTCGTTATAGGGAAAACACCGGCAGGACTAACGGTAATAGCCACATTCTCTTTGTCTTTCCGCTCCTCCTCGGGCTCACATCCGTTGATTAACATAAGCGTGCCAGCAAGGAGAACAAGCATTGCAGTCTTATCTTTATGCATCGCTTTTACCTAACCTTTTCCAGATGAAATGACATTCATCCATCGTTACCCGCGCATTTCTAGAGCGCTTTGAAGTGACCGCACTTCCTTCGGAGTACCGGAGTTGGAGAGTATTTTTGCCGTAAAATCAAATGGACGCTTGTCCGGCATTCGTAACGTTATCGTCGTTCCTTGTCCTGACACGCCATGAATTGAGAGGCCGTATTGCTCTCCGAAAACCATCCGAATCCGGTTATGCACATTCAGCAGTCCGATCCCTCCATCCGGCCCCTCTGCCCCTGCAGCTCGTTGAACTGCCATTCCGGATAGCAGCTCTGTCAGCTCCTTTTGCCGCTCTTCAGTAACTCCTATGCCATTATCCGCAATCGTTACCAGCAGATCGTTCTCTTCGACCTTCATCCCGATACGAATATAATGATGTTCCTCGATCCCGTCGGGAAACGCATGCTTAAACGCATTCTCGACCACCGGTTGCAATGAAAGTCGCACCATGGTTTTCAGCAAATATTCCGGCGGGATATCGACTTGAATCTCGAACTGCCTCTCAAATCGATGATTCATAATCGTCATAAAATGAAGAATATGCTTCAACTCGTTCGCTACGGTTATTTCCTCTAAATCGGTTCGGATCGAATATCTCAGCATGTAGGAAAGCGATCGAACGATATCTTTGATCTCTTCTGAATCCTGCACCACTGCATAACAAATAACGGTTTCTAATGTATTGTACAAAAAGTGTGGATTGATCTGCAGCTGAAGCGCTTGAAATTCGGCTGCCTGCCTTTTAAGCTGATCCTCCTGATTTTTTAGCTCCGCCGCGTAGACCTGATCAACCAGATCCGATAGCCTTGCTACCATCACGTTATAGCTTCGAATCAAGCGGTCAATTTCATCCTTATCTCCTGTCATCGGAACTTGTGTCCAGTTCCCCTTCTCCGTCTGACGCATTCCCAGTTCCAGGCGTTGAATGGGTCGAATAATGGTTTTTCCGAACCGAAACGCAAGCAAGAATGCGAGGCATAGTGCTACCGCACATGTAATAATTGTCGTCTGCCGAATATTCAAAACCGGCTGCCTCAGCTCATTTAATGGCATGGAGGCGACAAGCGTCCAGCCGGAATAATCGGAGCGCCTGCTAAAGTTCATTCTCTCGCTTTCATCCTCGGATACGAAGAAGCGATTGGAGTTCTCCTGCAGCTGCTTGAACAATTGACCTTCGAGCTGCTTGCCGATCTTGGAAGCGATAGGATGATAGACGATGCGCCCCCGGTCATTCACGATATAAAAATAACCGTTCTCCCCAAGGTTAATCCCTTTCCACAGCGTGTTCAACTCTTCAATTTTCAGCTCGATGCCGAGAATCCCCTTAAACGCCTTTGAGGTCTGTCTGCCAGAAATTTTACGAGCTAATGCCAAATTCCCATTAGTAAAGCTCCAATCCAAGATGGTCAGGCTGCCGTCTTCCTTCGTCATATTTTTCAATTCATCCAAACTATCGGCTATCATCGACCCGTTAATCGATAGGTTTGCTGCATTCACATCCACAACACTAGTGCCGTTGTAGCCGACGAAGTACATTAAACTGATTTCCGGATTGTTGATGAAGCTAGGCTGCATGACTTTTTCTTTAATCTGGTTTGGCAGTGTGAACATGGAATAGAAGCTTTTGTCATTCACATCCAGGAACTCCTTGACCGTCGATGAAGCCAGCGCCGATAAAGTAACTCGTTCATAGTTTTTTAAGTATAAGTCCGTGTGGTGCATTCCATTGTCAACAATCTGGGTTAATAGCTTCTCTGTTTGACGATCGAGCTCCTTCGAAGATTGGAAGTAAAGCGTCACTCCGATAATGGAGGATGATAACACGATGACAATAATAAAATAAAAAAACATTTTTAAGGCTAAGCTGGATTTCATTTATTTGATCCCTAACAACTGCCGATATTCCGAAGGAGAGATACCGGTCATTTTCTTGAAAATTTTAGAAAAATGAGGATAGTTTTGATAACCGATTTCCATCCCTACATCCACAATTTTATAATGCGGCATCTCAAGAAGTCTTTTTGCCATTTCGATTCGCTTTTTCATCCGGTATTGGACGAAAGTTTCATTGGTCATTTTTTTAAAATAATAACTGAAATAGGTAGGAGCAAGCCCAACCTTCTCCGCAACCGCCTCTAAACTGATTTCTTCCGTTATATGTT
The DNA here is from genome assembly GCF_030020805.1 of Paenibacillus sp. RC67. Classification (GTDB taxonomy): domain Bacteria; phylum Bacillota; class Bacilli; order Paenibacillales; family NBRC-103111; genus Paenibacillus_S. The sequence continues at coordinate 2,336,794 of NZ_CP125098.1, read as the reverse complement.
CATCAATGTAGGCTTTGGCCTCTTCAAATACATTCTTCTGATTGCCTCCGCGCCATTGAACCAGTTGGTCACATAAATGAATGAGCTCTGACTCGAAGCGTTCAAGCACTTCGTCATGATTAAGCAGCGTTTTAAAAGGAGATTGCAAGTTGAACTGATACAGCTCGCGCCCGTTCAATTTCTTAATCAAAACTCTCAATGCTTCCGCAACCGTCTGCTGCAGCTGCTCTGTCGTCAATCTGCCGGACAGATCGTCTCCCCTCCAGCGCGCAAGCAAACGATCGACGACCTCGAAATCAGACGCCCAAATAGCTGCTTCAGCCTGCTCCAGCCACTCCTCATAAGCGGAGATCGAGATAGAATGCGTTTGCTCCTCATAAAGGAAACGGTCTAATACAGGATACAGCTCCACTTCAGTTACCGGCTTTAATAAATACTCTTTCACACCGTAAGTCAAGCATTTCTGAGCATACGTGAAATCTCCGTAACCTGAGATGACAACCGTACGTAGATGCAGATTCATTTGGGAAATTTCTCTGCACAGTTCCAAGCCATCCATTTTGGGCATCCGAATATCCGTAAATACCATATCCGGATTATGCTTGCGAATTTCTGCCAAAGCCTCGACTCCATTAGGAACCGCTTGAACTTGAATGGCCTGGTTATACTGCTTGATCAGCTTCATTAATCCAGCCCGGATCATGGGTTCATCATCGACGATAAGGATTTGCTTCATCCATTCATCCCTTCTCTTCCATCCGTTTCTAAGATGCGATTATGTTTCCGATGCCAGTTCATATGAGCCGAGAATGATTGAAAACGTTTAACTTAATATTATAGCGCTTACATTATTCATGCAGAATTTGGTGCTTAAACATTATTTTACTACAAACTGAATCAATAGGACACCCTGTACTCACGATTTTCTGCCCTCTCGAGGCGTATACAAGAGCTAATCCAGTTCAAATCAACTGAAAAAAGCCAGCTCAGGATTGAGCCAGCTCTTAGTCTTTAGATTCGGGAACTATTTTTCGCTTGAAAAATCCGGTGCAAGCAAGTCTAGCATAGGTTTGCGTGCTTCCGGTCCATATGCGACACTACCAACAGGAACTTTATGTTGTAAAGCCTCACTTACTTTTGCTATCCATAGGGGTCCGAACCCCCCGCATAATTCAATCATTTGAACGCCATCTTTAACAAGCTGCTGAGCAATGGGAATGACACGTTCTTTTTCTTCAAAATCAATCCCGATAGCCGTAAATTTACAAGCTTCATTTCTAGTGCTGATTGTGTTTTTCTCAGGACTGAATTGGGGAGACAAGTATATGTAAGCCCAGTTATGGAGAGCCAATTTAGTTTCCTCCAATCGAAATCATTATGCTTTTACTATGATGCAGATTCCTCAGCTGATGAAACGGAGGCCGATTTCGTTTGGCGTTTTGATTTTGACTTGGCTTTTTTGGTGACAATTGGATCAACATCAGCTGCAGCGGGCTTTAATGCTTCCAAACTCGCTTGCAAAGCGCTCATTAAATCCATAATTCCTGCCTGCGGCGGCGTCGCAGGGGCAATTCTTATGTCTTCGCCGGCAATTTTCCGTTGTATGGCATCGATCAGATTCAAACGATAGTCATCGTGGTAAAGTGTTGGATCGAATGGGCTTGTAAGCTGCCCAATAAGCATTTGTGCCATTTGCAGCTCTTTCTCGTTAATCATAGGCTCAGCTGGCACATTTGGGACCAACTGAACCGGTCGGATCTCATCAGGGTAAAATATCGTTTCCAGCGCGAGACAGCCATCGACAATCCGGATCACAGCCAGGCTTTTCTTGGAGCGGATTGCTATTTGTCCGACAGCAATTTTACCGCTCAGCTGTAGTGCCTTCACTAATAAACTATACGCATTAGCACCAAGATCACCTGGTCCTAAATAATACGTTTTTTGATAATAAACCGGGTCTATTTCAGAAGGATCTACAAAGTGAAGTATCCGGATTTCCTTATTCGTTTCCGGCATGAGACTATCCAGCTCTTCCTTCTCGAACAAAACAAACTTATGCTTCTCGTACTCGTATCCGCGGCTCACTTGCTCCCATTCCACTTCACGCTGGCATGCCGGACAGTTGCGCAACTGGTTCAGCGGAGAGCCGCATTCTCTATGAACATATTTTAAAGCGATATCTTTGTCTTCCGTCGCGGAATACATCTTGACCGGAACATGGACCAGTCCGAAGCTGATAGCTCCTTTCCAAACCGTATGCATCTGCACGCCTCCTTGAAATGGATGATTACGTTTCTATCATTTCCATTTCATAGAGAACCTATACTTGATATAGTCCGTTTACCCAATTATCGCTTTCACAGCCGCGAGTCCAATCCCGATTAGAAAACCGCAAATGGCCCCGTTGACCCGAATCCACTGCAGATCCTTACCCACTTTATCCTCCATAAGCTCAATAAGTGTCTCATCATCAAACCGATCTATATTTTCTTTAATTAATGCCCCAATCTTGTGATGATTACCTTCGATCCAACGGGCGATCTGCTCACGCAGCCCACGCTCCAATCGGTTAAGAAGCTCTTCATCGGACTCAATTCGATGGATCATGCGCGATGCGAACGGAATGACGTATGCTTCGGCGAAATTCTCCTCACGAACCCATTCCAAGGCCTTTTGCTGAAGTCGCTGCAGAAGCTCAAGCAGTTTATCTCCCAGATTCCATTGGGTTATTAGCTGCTCCTTCCAGTTATTCATCTCTGCCGCGATATTATCCCGATGCATAGGATTATCCAGCCATTGATGCAAAGATTGAATGACTGCTCTCCGGTTCGCATTGTCCTTCATACGCAAGCCTTCAATACCGGTAAGAATAAACTGTTGAATCAAGCCACCCAGTTTCTCTTCATTAAAGTAGCCAACGAAGGCATTCAGAGCGAATTGCATAAAACCGTTCGTCTTGAGATGAGACAGTGCCTGAACTGCCATGACTCCCATTCTCTCGCGGATTTCTTCTTTCATAACCAATTGCTCGGACAAATCAAGGACGAAATCGAACACTTTTTCATCGTATCGTCTGTCATAGACTTGCTCCAGCAAATTATTCAGTAAACTCCTCATATCTAAAGCTTCCAACAGCTTTTGAATTTCTTTTTCTCCATAAGCCGCGATTTTCTCCAAAGGAAGCTGCATGATCAAATACTCACTAATGGACGCTATGCCTGCTTTGGCTCCCGTTGTACCTAATTGTTCCTCCGCTCCACGAAGAAGACGAATGACCAATGGGATTTGCGACAGCTTGTCCATAATGCTTTGCTTGCTCAGTAAATCATCTTGTATGGTGGAGATGAAGGCTTTGGCTACTTTGTCGCGGTTTTTAGGCAGTAATGCCGTATGCGGGATCGGAATGCCTAACGGATGGCGAAACAATGCAGTTACTGCAAACCAATCCGCAAGACCGCCAACGAGTCCTGCTTCAAAACCGCTTTGCGCGAAGCGCACCCAGGGCACTGTCCCATCCAAAAATAATGTGCCTACGAAGCCTGCGGCCATGACTCCGAGTGATAATGTTGCCGTATGCTTGGAATTTCCACTCACTTGAATTTTCTCCCTCTTGTATGCAGCCGGTCTGTCCGACTATGTTCTATTTACTCTATTATAGAACATGTTGAGGAAAAAAATCAAATCTGTTTCATTTATTTGCTATGACAGGCAGATAGACGTGCTTTTTTTACTATATAAAAAAATAAAGCAGCCATGTTGGCTGCTAAGTATTACGAATACCGAGGTGCTGACGGTAGGTGGGGTATCTTCTGGAGGAGCGAAGCGACCGCCTTTGTTATAGGGAAATCACCGCCGTAAAGCGAATAAATTGAAAATTTCCTTATAACAACAGCGGCCGGAGGGAGATACCCCACCGGAGTATCACACACGCACGCTTCCGATGCTTCATGGGTTTCTCGGCTTCCTAAATGGCTGCTTTATTTCACGCCGCCTGCGACGGCTGATTTTTCAAACGATACTTTTTATCCAAGTTATGCCCATACAATGCAGCCAACAGCTGCTGGAACAGCATGCCGGCAATAACCGGAAGAACAACTGGAGGAGGGAAGAAGTTGATAGCCAGTACAGCTCCGGCGCTCAGATTGCGCATTCCTGAATTGAAGGTCAGAGCTACCGTCACATCCCTATCCCACTTCATCCATCTAGATACAAGCCATCCGGCCAAATAACCTACTGTAGCGCATACGAAAGCGACCACAATAATCTCAACTAGTTTAGCGTTCATTTCCTTCAAGTGAGGCGCAACGACGGAACTGTTAATCGCCACAACGATGAACAAACCGATTTTCGTAAAGGGGGCTAAACGAGGGCCCCAGGTTGTTTTGATTTTCCCTTTAGTCAGATGATTAAGAATCATTCCAACAATGGAGGGCACGACGACCATCCACAAAAGCCCATTCATCATGGCCAACACATCCAAATGAACTTTGGCACCAACGATCCATGACAAGCTCAGTGGTACGATAAACGGAGACAAGAGAGTATCCAGCAATATCAAAGCCAAGGTTAACGCTATATTGCCGCCGTATATGGTCACCCATACTAAGCTGACTACCCCTGTCGGGATGACAAATAACAGAACAAATCCGGTTTGTGTCAGATCATCGCCTGGGAACACCAACGACCCGGCTGCCCAGCCCAATAGCGGCATGGCGATGTGTAAAATTAAGAATGTAGCGATGATAGGCAGAGGGTGCTTCATCACCTTACCTAAATCACGAAAGTTTGAACCGATGCTACCTGCAAAGGTCATAACCGCAAAAATCCAAGACACAAGAAAGCTTAATGAGTGAAGCCAAGCCGAGCACAGCAGTCCCACAAGCACAGCTGTCGGTGTAAGCAGCGGCATTACTTTTTCCAACGCTTTATTCAGTTTAAATAACATATCCAGCCCTCTTTTGTCGTCGACTTGTTATGCTAGCATATATTTCTTGCCAGAAACCTAAAATAATCCGATCGGCTTCATCAGCATCAAGTCTATTCTAGCACAATTTTGTTAACAAAAGGCTTCTTTTTTTCAAAATGGTGTCTGTCAAGTGCCCAAATGGAGTGTGTGCCGGATACGGCCAAGCTGCGGACTTCTCATTTCAATGACATCTCCGGTTCTGCATATCCGTGGGTTTGCCGGTGTTCCGCTCAAAATGATGTCTCCTGCCCGCAGGGTCATAATATCCGAAATATGTGCAACCAACCAATGTGCCGAAAACATCATCTCTTTCGTATTATCCATTTGAATACACTCCCCGTTAACCCACATCTCCAGCTGTACGTCATTTGGATCCGATAATTGGACCATTTCTCCAATTGGTGTCGTCTGATCATACATTTTAAATCTTCCCGATTCGAAATGCGTACTTGCCGTAATGTCATTGGAAATGGCGTACCCCGCCACAACAGAAGGAACGTCCTTTTCAGTGACATGCTTCACTTCTTGACCAATCACTACAGCCATCTCTACTTCACAAAAATATTCCGGCATTTGTGGTGACAAAAATAGTTCAGCCGCTGTGGTTAAGCTTTCAGGCGATTTGAGGGACAACGTTGGCGCCTCTTGATGAAAAATGCCTCTTTGTGCGCGAAAGGCCTTGAAGTTAGGCCCTACGCTGATGATTTTGCGAGATTGCTGAATCCATTCATTAATTAGCATGCGAAGCCTCCTCGTGTAAGAACGTTCATGATTTGTAAAAAACAAGAAAAATAATCGCTGTATTTTTCGCTTTTAAATTTCTACTTTTCCCATAACAATAAGGTAAGACTTGCCCAAAGTGGAATAACCATTTCAATATTGAGTATCCATTCGTGAAGGAAGTGAAATCCTGTGTTTTCGAACAGCTTGATCCTATTTGGCATGACCTTTCTGCTTGTAGCTTGTTTGTGCCCTGTTCTGATATTCGGTTTACGTACGCTCCGACTAACGCAACCCATCCGCTCCCAGCTTCCGTCCAGTCATCAGGCTAAACGCGGAACGCCATTGATGGCAGGTTTTATTCTTATTACAGGTACTGTCGTTCTTCTGATCATGCATCCGGGTCCGATCGTCTATTTTCTATGTACTGTTTATTTATTGTTTAGCGTAATTGGATGCATTGATGATATGAACAAAGCAGTGTACCAGAATCCAGACGGGATACGAGGCACTACCAAGCTGACTTTACAGTTCTTTGCTACCGGAATGCTTCTCTTTTATTACAGTCAACTCGTTCCGATCGACTCCAGCATTATGCTTTTTGGCGGTTACATTCTGGATTTTCATCCTATGCTGTACATAACTGTAATTCTGTTATTTATTATTGGGACAGCCAATGCCGTGAATTTTACAGATGGTTTGGACGGCCTGCTTATTTTCACATCCATTCCCACCTTTTTATTCTTTTTTGCTATTTCCCATTCATGGGAGGTTCAGCTGTTTTGCCTCGCAATGATTGCCGGACTGCTTGGTTTGTTGATATATAACATCTATCCAGCCAAAGCCTTCATGGGTGATACAGGCTCTCTAGCCATAGGTGGATCACTGGCCTTTTTGTCCGTGGTTGAAAAGGTGGAGCTGCTCATTCCTCTTCTTTTTTTCGTCTATTTCGCAGAGCAGATATCCGTCATTCTGCAAGTCATTTACTACAAGAAGACACGGCTGCGCTTGTTTAAGATGGCCCCGATTCATTACCACTATAGTTTAAAATACGGCTGGAGCGAAACGAAATTAGTGTGGATCTTCGGTGGTGTTTCAAGCTTTTGCTCTCTATTAAGCTGGATATTATGGAACTATGGGATGCAATAACGAAGCAGGCTTGGTACGAAAAAACTCCTGATACACCAATGTATCAGGAGTGAAGACATGTGAAAATTAATATTTCACAAGAGAAATAACATCAATGGAACCCAGCTTCTCGCGGCCATTCAGCTCTTCAAGCTCAATTAAAAATGCAGAACCCACAATTTCTCCGCCAAGCTGCTCAATCAGGTTGATAGAGGTAGCGATAGTACCACCCGTTGCCAGCAAATCATCTGCAATCAGCACTTTTTGACCAGGCTTGATCGCGTCATCATGCATAGCCAGCTTATCCTTGCCGTACTCTAACGCATAGTCTGCTTCAATGGTTTTACCAGGAAGCTTACCGCTTTTACGAATCGGTACAAAGCCGATTCCTAATTCCACTGCCAAAGGTGCCCCGATGACGAAGCCTCTTGCTTCCGGTCCGGCAATAAGATCGATTTCTTTGCCTTTCAATTGTCTAGCCAGCTCTTGAATGACTTCTTTGTATACAGGGCCGTTGTTCAGTAAAGTAGTAATATCTTTAAAGCTGATGCCCGGCTGAGGGAAATCCTCGATTACGCGAATGTGCTCTTTGAAATTCATATAATTTCCTCCAATGATGGTTTCGTTTGATATTGAACATTGAGCAGCCACTCAACCAATTGCTGAGCAGTTGAATATAGCAAAGTCTCTTCAACTTCCAAGCTTTGCTGCCTCAATTGATACAATTTGGATGTAGTCAATTCTTTTTTGACCGGATTAGGAACCGGCGTGTAGCCTTCAGTAGAGCGTCTAATAAATCCTAATTCAATAAAAACATCCAGCATGAACAGGATAGCATCCTTCGAATGCCCAGATCGTTTAGACAGCACGTCAACAAAGTAATTCCCCTTTACTATGGAATCCCCTTGTTTTTGAACTGCGCCATAAACCGTTTTGAACATATCCCTGTTGGGCAATGCTCCTTGCTGCTGTAGCGAGCCTGAGAACACGGCATACCAGCGCTGTACATGGGACGCAGTTGATACAAGCTGCTCAATAGTTTCAACGGAATCAGGCATATCGTAAAGAATAATATCCGTTATACTTGAGAACTTTTGCTGGCGTGCAAGTTCATTGCAAGGTATGCACGACTCCGAACCAGAGCCATCTAACCCCCATATGGGGTATTGCTTGGAATATTTCATCCTCAGCTGCTTATCTTCAGGACGAAACGTCATAATCGCAGGAAGTGCGCTTCCCTCCTGGACATCATGCAGTTGAGCCAATCGCTCAGCCAAATCGCTAAGATTCCTATCCAGCTTCGAGCCTCCGCGCCAATCGAACAACTGTATGTATGGAATGCATACATCCTGAATCATTAGCTGCGGCTTGCGCACGCCGTTCCATTCATTAATGGATAGTTCCCCTAGCACATCTAGAGAGGCCGTAGAAGAAATCCAGGGAAGCACTGAGGACTTGTTAAAACCAACTGCATCTATGGCTACAGAAGCCTCGTCCTTGCTCTTCAACAGCGTCATTTTTATATGCTGTTGCTCTTTGCCAATGGTCCGCATCTCCTGGCAGATTACATTCGAAAACACGAATTTAGGCATAGGATTTCCCATCCCAAACGGGCCAAGCTGCTCTAGCTGCTGGATCGTTTCTACACCCACTTCATCCAGCGATCCGGTCATATCCGCTTGAATAATCGGAATGAAGTCATCTGAACTTAACCATTCATCGGCTAGCACATTGAGACGACGCTCCAGCTCAGGCAGATTCTCTCTAGAAAGTGTCATACCTGCGGCTGCTTGGTGACCTCCAAAATGCTCCATCAAATCATGGCAGTGCGTCAGAGCTTGATGCAAGTCATATCCAGCAATTGAGCGGGCAGAGCCTTTGGCCATCCCAGTCTCCTTGTCAATCCCAAGAATAATCGTAGGGCGGTAAAACTTGTCCATCAATTTGGACGCGACTATTCCTATGACACCTACGTTCCACTGCTCATGTGCCAGAACGATAACATTTTTTATCCCCGCAGACTTCTGTTCTTCCACCATACTCATTGCCTGCTTGGTCATTTCATCTACGATTCGCTGCCGCTCTTTATTGAGAGAATCGAGTTCATAAGCCAACGTCTCCGCTTCTTGCCGATTATCAGTGGTAAGCAGCTTCACAGCATCATCCGCATTGTTAAGCCTTCCGCTTGCGTTAATTCTCGGAGCAAGGGTAAACCCTATATGAGTGGAGTTAACATCCTTCATTTGGACTCCTGCAACATCGAGAAGGGCTCTTATCCCCCAGTTAGAGGAGCTCCGCATACGCTTGATACCCTGCCTAACAATGACACGGTTCTCACCCAGCAGCTGCATTAAATCGGCAACAGTACCGATAGCTGCAAATTCCAGCAGCTCTTCGGGCCACCGATCCAGCAGTGCTTGAGCCAGCTTAAGCGCAACGCCTACTCCGGCAAGCTGTTTAAACGGATAAGGACAACCCGGCTTCTTCGGATTGATAATAGCGTAAGCTTCGGGTAGTACTTCCGGAGGCTCGTGATGATCCGTAACAATGACATCAATTCCCAGTTCAGCCGCATAAGCAATCTCTGACACCGCACTAATCCCAGTATCCACTGTAACGATAAGCTGAACGCCCTGCTGCTGCGCTAAATCTATAGCCGTTTTATTTAGCCCGTATCCTTCAAGGACGCGGTGAGGAATATAATAATCAAATGAAGCATTGAGCTGCCGCAGCAAATGGACCATTAGCGTCGTGCTGCTCACTCCGTCCGCATCATAGTCTCCATAAACCCGTATTTTTTCTCCGCGCTCCAGAGCCTGCCGAATTCGAAGCACTGCACTCTCCATACCATCTAAAAGGAACGGATCGTGGATATGATCCGTTCCTCCATATAAAAAAGCAGCAGCATGTTCTTTGTCGGTCATCCCACGGCCTACAAGCAGACGGGCTACCAACGGTGAGATCTCCAGTTCTTTTGCAAGAACCTCGGCCTGCCGTTCGTCCGTCTCGCTTATGTTCCATCTTGCTCGTGCTTGAAGCATGCTGTCCCTCCTTAGAGCTTTCCGTAGGAAAGCTTTCCTCGCAAACATTACTGAGCTCTCCAAAGGTAGAAAGCTCATCTAGAAATTATTATTAATGCACTACACTCGGAAATTGCTCCTGGTCTGCATCGATATTCTTATACGGGTATCCCGGATCATACGGATTCACATGAATGTTAACCTCGGATATATGTATAAACCGTTTCATCAACAAGTACTTTACCCTTTTAGCGATATCATGTCCTTCAAATACGGTAATTCTAGGATTTACACAGATTTTCACATCTACGATCACGTAATGTCCATGCTCTTTGGCGCGTAAATCATCGACTGCGATAACACCCTTTACAGTCTGTACAGTTCCGATCAGCTCTGCTGCGTCTTCTTCATGAAGTACCCTTTCAGACGTACTGTCCATAATATCCAGTACTAAACGATAACCCGTCTTAAATACCATACCAGCTATAATCAAGCTTGCAATAGGATCCAAATAATACAAATATTTATTTCCCAGGTAATGACCTAAAATCGCCCCTCCTGCTCCTGCAAATGCTACCAAAGACGAGTATACATCCGGGCGCAGACCCGATACATGGGAAGCTTTACTTCCAGTGGGACGAAGCCTTCCAAAACGATTATTATACTGAATCATTGCTTCTTTGACAACTATGGATGCTGCAATAACAATTAATGCCATTGTCCCAGGCGATGACTCGACACCATAGTATAAGACTTTAGCTGAAGATAAGGCAAGCTCCAGCCCCACTAGAAGCAGCATAACCGAAACAATAATAGCTGTTACCTTCTCGGGTTTGCCTTGTTTATTAGCGGACTCCTTCTCAACAGCAGCGTTTCCTGAATGCAATCCTCTTGATAAGGAAAAGGAACCTGCGGCTTCAGAAGCAGTGTGCACTGCATCTGCAATAAGTGCTTTACTTCCCGAGATGTAGCCTAACACGCCTGTTATAAGTGCCAATGCTATATGACTGACAAAGCTAGGCCATTCGCCATAATGTGCTTTTTGCAACCGCTCATTAGACATGGAGCCACTCCTCAAGTGAATTGTATAGAAAGGCCGCGGAAACATTTCATTTCGCGCGGCCAGCTATTATTCTTTTACTGCGGCAGCCCGCGTTTTAGAACCAAGTGACTTGTTCTTCAACAAATACCACAATGGAGTAGCGATACAAATCGAAGAGTACGCACCAGAGGCTAGTCCAACGATTTTTGCCAAAGCAAATAATTTGATCGATTCACTACCGAAAATAAACAAACAAAGAGCGGCAATCAGCACTGTAATAACGGTGTTGATGTTCCGTGTCATTGTCTGCCAAATACTCGCATTCAGCATGTTAGACAAGTCTTCGCTTGTTTTAATTCGAGAGAAGCGTAAATTTTCTCTCACCCGGTCGAAAATAACGATTTTGTCGTTAATCGAATACCCGATGGTCGTCAAGATGGCAGCCAAGAAAGGCAAATTAACCTCAAGACGGAAAATAGCAAATACCGAGATAACGATAAAAGCATCGTGAAGGATTGCGATAATGGCGGCTACTGCAAACCGCCATTCGAAACGAATGCTAACATAGATGCAAATGGCTAAGCTCGCAATACCGACAGCGATCATCGCTTTAAAGCCTAATTCTCTTGCAATATCTGGCGAGACGGTGTTTACCTCTTGGGAAACCTTGTCTCCGAACGTAGCAACCATCGTCGAATTTACTTTTTTGATCTCATCTTCTGTAAGAATCGTATCAAAACGAGCAGAAACATGGTCATTGTTGCTACCGCTAAGGGTTGTTATAGCAGGCTTAAACCCGGAAGTTTCAAAGGCTTGGTCTACCTTTTCCTTAGTAACGGATTGGCCCATGTTAATGTCAAGTGATGTCCCTGCTTTAAAGTCGACGCCGTAGTTCAGATTCATAGTAACTAACACGATTAAACCAATCAACAGGATCGCAATAGAAGTCATAAAAAACTTATTGCGGTTTTTCATGAAGTCAAAGTGATTTTTATAGTCCACGAATTTCCGACTCCTTTACACCGTAATAAGCAGGTTTATTGAACAGCTTGCTCTTGATGACTAGGTGAATGTACCAGCGAGACAAGAACACGTTGGTTAGAATACTAAGGATAATACTCATAATCGTTGTTAAGGCAAAGCCACGAATAGCACCATTACCAACGTAGTACAGCACGATCGCAGAGATCAGGTTCGTAATATTAGCGTCCATGATCGTACGGAACGAATGCTTGGAACCGGATTTAAGGGAGGAAAGCAAGCTTTTGCCGCTGCGGATCTCTTCTTTAATCCGCTCATACGTAATGATATTCGCATCGACCGCCATCCCGATACCGAGCACAAATGCCGCAATACCCGGAAGGGTTAAGGTCGCTTTCATCAAGTAGAAGGCCCCTAACAGCAGGAACGTATACGTGATTAACGTAATGGCCGCAATAACGCCCGGCAAGCGATAAAACACAAGCATGAAAACAAGAATCAGGATCGCACCGATCAAGCCTGCTTCCACCGTTTGGTGCAAAGACAATTGACCTAGAGATGCTCCTACAACCTGAGTATATTTCTCGGTCAGCTTCAATGGAAGTGCGCCTAAGTTAATTGTGTTGGCTAACTCAGTTGCTTGTTCAAACGTGTAATTACCTGAAATCGTTGCATTGCCGTCTGTAATAACTGCACTAACAATCGGCGCAGACAGCGGGTTCTCATCCAAATAAATCGCTAACGGCTGGTTAAGCAATTTTTCGGTAACCGCCTTGAACTTATCCGGTTCCTTAACTTTAATGCTGATCATCGGACGATTGGATTGGTCAAAGCCCACCTTAGCAGCGCCCTCTACGAAATCACTGCCCAGCATTTCCTTCGTACCATCCGGTGCGCGGAAAGTCAGATCTGCCGGCTTTTTAATAACCTGCCGTACCTCTTCCTCATTCTTCACATCGGCAAGACGCACGCGGATACGATCTTTGCCCTCCGTCGTTACTTCCGGTTCGGCGATACCAAGGCTGTCTGCCCTCTTTGCCAAACTGTTCGCCGTTTGCTTCAAAGACTCCATAGTGACTGGCTTGCCAGCCTCTATTGGTTCTGCTACATACAGTATTTCAAAACCACCCTTTAAGTCTAAGCCGAGCTTAATGTTCTTTACTAGTCCCGGAGTTAGCCAGGCAAACAAGCCAAACGAAAGGACTACCACTAGCAAAAAAGCAACGATCCGTTTCATGTGTATAACGATCTCCTTCCATACTCAATATGCCTATTATACCCACCTGCGAAAAACGAGTCAATTTGACGATTGATGGCAGCTGGAATCAGGTTAAAAACAAACAACCCTTCCGCTATTTGAAAGGGTTGGTTTTATAAATGCTCATTGTCATCCAGTTCATAAACTGTGTCACTTTTAACGATAAAATATCATTGACCACTTTATGCAGAGGAGGGGTGCCCGTCTTTTTATACTTGTCGCTGACACACTCCCATATTTCCATCCCGGTAACATGCTCATACCCAATCATTCTGAACTCTTCGGCTTTACTGTTGCAGATGCTCTCGATTACTTCATTTAATTCCACGTCCGATAAAACTTCCCATTCCGGTTCAGACTCCAACTCAACCTTACACTCCAGAGTATCCCCTTCCTCTTCGGGTTCAGGCTCTAAAGGCGGTTCTCCCGGCTCGGGCATTTCATCCTGCATTGTCGATCCTATGGCTCCCTCCGAATCGTTGGCTGATGCCTCCAACTGTTGCTGTGTATTACGTTCCTCTTGATCCACGACCATCAACCTCCTGCATTACAGCGTCGCTGTTACACATATTCGCTGCTCCCGGGCCATTTCCTTCCTTCTTGTCCAAGAAGTTGCACAAAAAATGTCATGCAGTGGGACAGGTTCAGCATATTCATTAAGTATATCTTATGGTCCATACTGCGAAGTCATTTTTCTAATGAAATCTTAAGGGAGGAAGAAGGCGTTCACGTGACCAAACAATCGTTTATGAAGGGCACGCTCATTTTGCTTGCCGCAGGTATCATTAACCGCATCCTTGGCTTCATCCCTAGAATTACATTACCACGAGTCATCGGCGCTGAAGGAATCGGATTATATCAAATGGGCTATCCATTCCTTATCGTTATTTTAACATTAATTACCGGAGGCATTCCTATCGCGATTGCGAAACTGGTTGCAGAGGCGGAAGCGGAAGGAAATGAACACCGGATAAGTAGAATATTTCGAATCTCATTTCTTTTTACTCTTTCAATCAGCTTTTTATTTGCGATCGCCAGCTTTTTTGCCGCCAAATGGATTTCAACACATCTACTGACCGATTCACGCGTTTACTACACCTTTCTGACCATGACACCCATCATATTGATAGTGGGCATCGGTTCGGTGTACCGCGGCTATTTCCAGGGAAGGCAAAATATGATTCCTACAGCCCTCTCTCAAGTCGTTGAGACGTTAGTGCGAATATTCACTGTACTAGCCTTTGCTTATACCATGCTACCCTACGGGATTGAATTCGCTGCAGCAGGCGCAATGGCAGGCGTTTTGGCAGGTGAAATCGCAGCACTTCTTGTATTGTACTATCAGTATCGGAACAACCGCAGGAGGTCAGCCAGGTCCATCCCTGAAACAGGAATCGGCTCTAGTCCCTTATCAAGTCGCTGGGCTAACCTGCAGCTGCTGTTAAAGCTCGCTGTACCGATTACCGGCAGCAAGCTTGTAGGCTCCTGCTCCTATTTCTTCGAATCCATCATCATTGTCCGCAGCTTGGCAATAGCCGGAGTAGCTACCAAAATAGCCACTGCACAGTACGGGGCGCTGCAAGGAATGGTTATGCCGATACTCATGCTTCCCAGCGCCTTGACTTATTCCTTATCGGTTTCCTTAGTTCCTTCCCTTTCCGAAGCCGCGGCGCAAAATGATTTGAAAACGATCCATTCCAGACTTCATCAGTCCTTGAAGCTAGCACTGGTGACGGGAGCCCCTTTCGCGATGATCATGTTCGTGTTGGCTGAACCGCTCTGTCTCTACTTATACGGTCAAAGCCAAGTAGCCTCAATGCTGAAAATGATGGCACCTGTCGCTTTGTTCATTTACTTTCAAGCGCCACTTCAAGCGACTTTGCAAGCTTTGGAGAAGCCAGGCAGTGCATTAATCAACACATTAGTCGGATCCATTATCAAGCTGACCTTAATTTATGTGCTGGCGAGCAAGCCTGAATTCGGTATCCTGGGGGCACTCATGGCTATTAACGTGAACATCATGCTCGTTACCCTTCTACATTGGCGCAGTGTGGTCAAGCTGTTGAATTTCCGGATGGAAATGACCGATTTTGCCAAGGTCGGTGTGGCGATGGCAATATCCGGATGGGCCAGTCATGTCATTATGTACACAGGCTGGCTGGATAACGAGCTGATTCGTTTTATTGTCTCCTCCATTGCAGGTATTACTCTGTACCTAATCTGCTCTGTGTTCTTAAAGCTCATTAATCGAAACGATCTTCTGAGATTATTGTGGCTGGGACGCAAATTTGTTAAATAGATTATCTTTTCTTATCAATAAACCATTTGCCCTTGTGATCGATCGTACAGAAGAACACGTCTTTAAAATCTTGTACTCCCTTGGATTGCAGCTCGCTTTTTAACCAAAAACGCGTTTTCCCAAGTTTCTCCAGACTGTCATCTTGAACCTTCCCATCCATAATGAGAGGCAAGGGAAGCCCCTCATATCTGATTTTGACCTGCTGCTTGGCGGCAGGCTGACCATCCGCAGGATCCTTTTCAACAACGGTCAGCTTGCCCGATGGCTCCAGTATGGCAAACTCAACATCCGCTACGTCTACGACCTTATTTTGTCGAAGCTGCAGCAGCAAATCATCCAGGTTATACCGATGCCTTCTCATCACATCACGATTCAGCTTGCCATTCTGAATAACTATGGCCGGTCTCCCCTCAAAAATCCGGCGAAGCTTTTCATTCTTCAACGACACGTAAGCTATGAACATTTGAATCACGACCAGGGTGACCATCGGGACGATACCCTCTATAAGCGGTTTTCCCATATCTTCCAGTACGAACACGGCAATTTCCGCAATCATAATGGATATCACCAAATCGAAAAGCGAAAGCTTTCCAATCTCCCTCTTCCCCATAATCCTCAAAGTCAATAACACGATAAAATACACAAGTACGGTTCGCAAAAAAAGAGCCAAAATCTCCATGGTTCCCACTATCCTCCTACAAGCATGGCGTAGCAAAGACAGGACTGTTTCCATGGGTATTTTGACCTTTAACGGATGGTGTCATACGGTTTGGACATATAAGAATTGTTGGCAAATGTGCTCCAAGCGTGAACTAATAATAAATCCACACCACATAAGCCGTCGAAATAAGCAGCAGCAGTAGCGTTAAAGGCAGCGCCGTTTTTAAATATTTTGTAAAAGAAATTTCATGGCCTTCCTTCATCGCCAGCCCTGCAGCAATCAGATTCGCGTGCGATCCGATTAACGTTGCTCCTCCACCTATACTGGCACCGATGGCAAGCGACCACCAGACAGGATTCAGCTCCCATCCATACGCTAAGTCCATATGCACACCGATATTTTTGATCAAAGGAAGCATCGCCGCTACCAGCGGAGCTTGATCTACACCTGCCGATACGAGTCCTGCAACCCATAGAACCAGAATCGAGACGAACACCCCGCTTCCAGAAGTAAGCTCCATCCCTTTTAATGCAACAGCTTCTATAATCCCGCTATTTACCAAGCCGCCTACAATAAAGAACAAGCCAATCAGAAATGCCAGAGTCCCCCATTCCACAGAATGAACAGCTTCCTCCAGTTCGTCTTTTTTTCTAATGGTGAGCAGCAGAAGGACGAATGCACCCGCCAATGCTATTATGGCAACCGAAGTATGCAGCTGCTTGTGGAAAATAAATCCAACCAAAGTCAATCCCCACACTATCAATGCTTTTATCAATAGAGGACGATTCTTAATGTAATCAGAAGCATCCAGGGACTTCCAGTCCTGCGTCTTCGTTTGGAGCTGCTTCCACTCCTTCGCATACATCCTATGAAGCACGAATAGTGTCACCGCAAAAAGAAGAATAGATAAGGGAGCTACATGCAGCAAAAAGCCGTTAAATGTTACACTTGTCAGCTTGGATGAGCCTATCATCATATTCGGAAGTGACCCTATCAGGGTGGCGCTCCCGCCAATATTGCCGCAAAGCATTTCAGTCACAATAAAAGGAACCGGACTCACTTCCATTACTTTAGCGATGCGAATCGTTATGGGTACGAGCAGAAGGATTGTTGTAATCGGATCCAAGAGAGCAGACCCCAATGCCGCAATAACCGCTACAAGTAATAATAGCTTCGTTAGTTGACCTTGCGCCTTCTGTATCGATTTAACGGCGATGTAATGAAACCCTCCCGTCTTTCCTATGACTCCCGACATTAGCATCATACCCAGCAATAGAAAAATGGTTTCCCAAGCGATATGAGTCCGATAAGCTGTCGTAACATCAACCAGTCCCAAAATAAGCGCTAGAATCGCTCCACCCCAAGCGGCGTATGCACGATGAATAATACCGGTTTGAATGCATCCGTAAGCGATAAAGAAAATAAGTGCAGCTGCAACCATCTGCCATAACGAAGTTGATTGAATCGTTTCCAAAAGATATCCCCACCTTTCATATATTCGTTCGTACGGATTGCTCTATTTAATGACATATAAAGGCATGGCGGTTCCCATATTTTACATAACTTCACCTTGATACGTCTAGAACAACCTGTACTATTTTTATGTACGTGCCCATACAATGATGATAAATGGTTTGATTGGGGGGAGTCGGCGATGAAGCAATCACCTTTATTTTCCGGGTTGATCTACTCCATGATTTTTATGCTCTTAGGTACGCTAATGATCTCTTTGCTAATGCTTGCAACAAATTTACAGGAAACGTCCCTATTTGGCTACACGATGTCCATACACGGCGTTTCCATGTTCATAGGGGGCATCGTATCCGGCAAACGCGGCGGAACTAGAGGCTGGTATCACGGTGGCTTGCTAGGCATCTTTTATTGTCTCATTGTAGCTATCATTGGGTTCTTGGCTTATGATACCGGGTTAACGCAGCAAACTTTGTTTCTGCTCGGCTTAACCTTCGGATGTGGTGCTTTAGGTGGTATGCTAGGCGTTAATATGAAGAAATAGCAATTACCAGTTGTCCTCTCTCGAGGTCGTTCAAAGGTGAACATAAAAAAATGCGAGTCCTTCCTTCGCAGGAGGCTCGCATTTATTCATTTTGATGCGCTTACTTCTTGTCCTCGCTTGGACTACTTTGAACCGCATTCACTGCAGAACGTTCGAATGTAAGCTTTGTTACATCGTTGACACGGATAACGACCGTATCATCTCCAATCTCCAGAATTGTTCCGTGAAGACCGCCGATGGTAACAACCTTATCGCCTTTTTTCAAATTGCCCAGCATCATATTACGCGTCTTTTGACGTTTCTGCTGGGGACGAATCAATAAGAAATACAAGACTACAAACATTAATACCAGTGGACCGTATGTATACAAATACCCTTGAAGCCCGCCTTGCGCTGCTGTATCAGCTGCTGCTAACAACATTTGCTTTCCCCCCTTTCCCTATACTATACGTTTAAAATCCTTTTCCGTTTTCACTCATTCCGTATTTTTCGAAAAAATGATCCCGGAAATCAAGCAGCCGATCCTCTTGAATTGCTTGTCTCACTTGACGCATCAGCTCCAGCAAAAAATGCAGGTTATGGTACGTTGTAAGACGAATTCCGAACGTCTCATCCGCTTTGAGCAAGTGTCGAATATACGCACGTGAATAATTCTTGCACGTATAGCAAGAGCATTCCGGATCGAGCGGCCCGAAATCTTCTGCAAACTTGGCATTACGGACAACAAGTCTTCCCTCGCTGGTCATTGTGGTACCATTTCTTGCAATACGCGTCGGAAGGACGCAATCAAACATGTCGACGCCACGGATCGATCCCTCGACCAAAGCATCCGGTGACCCCACTCCCATTAAATAACGGGGTTTGTTGGCCGGCAAAATAGGCACTGTGTAATCCAAAACTTCATACATCAGATGCTTAGGCTCGCCGACGCTTAATCCACCAATAGCATACCCCGGGAAATCCATGGAAGTCAACTCAGCCGCGCTTTGTTTACGCAAATCTTCGTACATACCTCCTTGGACAATAGCGAACAACGCTTGGTCATGTGGACGAGCATGCGCCTGTAGACAGCGTTCCGCCCAACGGGTCGTACGTTCAAGCGATTGCTTAGCATAGCTGTGTTCGGCAGGATAAGGAGGACACTCATCGAAGGCCATCATGATATCGGAGCCGAGCGCATTCTGAATCTCGATCGATTTCTCTGGTGAAATGAACAGCTTGTCCCCGTTCAGATGGGATCTGAATGCGACTCCCTCTTCCGTAATTTTTCTCATTTCGCTTAGGCTGAAAACTTGAAAACCGCCGCTGTCTGTCAAAATCGGACGGTCCCAGTTCATAAATTGATGAAGACCGCCGGCTTTCTTTACTATGTCGTGCCCTGGACGCAAGAACAAATGATACGTATTGCTTAAAATAATATGAGCGTCCATCTGCTTCAATTCTTCCGGACTCATGGTTTTCACCGTTGCTTGTGTACCAACTGGCATAAAAGCCGGCGTTTCGATCACTCCATGTGGAGTATGTACCCGGCCTAGTCTTGCACCGGATTGCTTGCATGTTTTAATATGTTCATACCATACTGCTGCCAATGACATTCACTTCTTTCTTTTCCTGCTGATTAATAAATTAACATGGCATCGCCAAAGCTAAAAAACCGGTATTCCCGTTCAACCGCTTGACGATAAGCTTCCATAACCTTCTCACGATCGGCCAAAGCACTGATTAACATGAGCAGCGTCGACTTGGGTAAATGAAAGTTCGTCACAAGCGCGTCAACGATCTGGAACTCAAAGCCCGGGAAAATAAAAATATCGGTCCAGCCGCTGCAAGCTTGAAGTCTTCCACCCTCAGAGCTTACCTTGGCTGCCGTTTCTAGAGTCCTTGATGATGTCGTTCCGATTGCAATGACCCGCTTTCCCAAAGCTTTAGCTGTATTGATCTTATCGGCCGCTTCGCTGCTTACCTCATAATACTCCTCATGCATCCGATGCGACTCCACATCATCGACCGATACCGGCCGAAACGTGCCAAGTCCTACATGAAGCGTAATATAAGCTAATTGTATACCTTTTTGTTCCAGCCTATTCAAGTATTCCCTTGTAAAATGAAGCCCTGCCGTCGGTGCTGCAGCGGACCCCTCATGCTTCGCATATACCGTCTGGTACCGCTCACGTTCGGGCAGCTGCTCCTTAATATAAGGAGGCAGAGGCATTTGACCAAGTCGGTCCAATAGCTCCGGGAAAATCCCTTCATAGCTAAACCGCAGCACGCGGCCGCCCATATCGCTTTCTTCTTCAATAGTGGCAGTAAGAAGAGCGGTTTTGCTGCCTTCCGAAGCACGAGTATCGTCCTCGCCAAATAGAATAACAGCACCTTTCTTCAATCGCTTGCCAGGCTTAACCAGTGCCTCCCAGCGGTCCCCCTCCAGCTGTTTGAGCAGGAGCACTTCCGCTTTGGCTCCGGTATCCGCCTTGACACCAAAAAGCCGGGCTGGTATTACCCGTGTATCATTCAACACGAGCACATCCCCGGCTTCCACATAATCGATTAAAGCTTCAAACGTTTGATGCTGTATCGCTCCGGTTGTTTTGTTCAGCGTTAATAATCTTGAGGATGTTCGATCCTTCAATGGAGTTTGTGCAATAAGCGACTCCGGTAAATCATAATCAAACCATTCTACCTGCATGTTCGTCATTCCTTGGTTATCGAGACTCCTACATAGTAGGTCTGCAATATTTTTTTATAATCATAGCCAAGCTCGGCATAGCCTCGGGCACCCCATTGGGACATGCCTAGTCCATGACCATACCCTGTACCTCTAAAAACATATTGGGACTGCTTATCGGCAAGCTTCGCTTTATTATCTCCGTTCAATACAAAAATCTGTGGTGCCGTCGCAGCTTGAGGAGCTGCACCGCCTGTAGCGACATAAATAGCTGGGGAAGAGGCGGTTTGATCGCGTACCGTATTGTTTGCTCCCAGTATAGTATACCTTCCCGTTTCTTCAATATCAAACCGGGTGCTCGGCAAACTATTAAATAGGGTGCGAAGCGCATCGGGATAATCAGGCTTCATCACTTGACCGTTGGCTTTCATCTCAACGACCCTGCCCGACTCTCCTCTTTTGGATATTTCAAGTTTCTCCAACGAGCCACTGATAGGCTGACCTAGTACCGTATTTACCTTCTCTTTCAGTTTATCCGCATCATAAGGACCTCGTATCCAAGAGAACGCATTGGATTCCATCGCCTGGTCAAATACGACGAACCTATCTCCGATATCCACCTTAAAGCTGGCGGGATTTGCTGTATTGTCGACGAACGGAGCAGGCCGAACACTGACTCCCGTCCCTGTTGAAACGAAGTAAGGCAGACCGGCAGCATTCTTCTCCCCCGTATCGCGAGCGTAAGAGGAATGAATATATCCTGTTTTTCCATTAGGCAGCACGATACGATACCAGACGACCTTTCCTTTCTCTGCTCCATCATCGGGACTCGGAACGCTTTGCAAATAAGCGACTTTATTTCCCCACACTTCGGTTGATTCTGCAGTCATTCCTCCTGCATTAGAATAAAACAAAGGGGAAATCAAGCCAGCTTTATCTTTAAGCACCTCGCCTTGCGTTGCTTGGACAGCAGTTAAAGCGGTTGGAAATTCGGCGCCCGCTCCCTGATACGCCTGATCCACAGTGGAATCAGACACATGGGCTATCTGATATTTGACACCCTGCTTCTTAACATAGGTTCGTGCGGCAACCGCTTGCGCCTTCAATGCCTCCACCGGCCAATCCTTATTGAGCTCCGAGCTGACCACAGATGCCAGATACTGATCCATAGGCAGTTCGTTGATAACAGCAAGCTTGGAATTGAACCGGGATATCTCGAGGATACCTCTATACGAACGTTCGAATCGCTCCTTAACAGCTACCGTATCGGATAGATTGGGAGATACCGTAAGCTTGGTGGTTGAATTGGCGCCCGTGCCGCCCCCCAGAGTGAAGTAGGGTATCACAGGAAGACCATCGGTTTCCAAATCCGCTTGCGTCCGTTTTACTATGTAGGAAATAGCCGGATCGACTGGCTGCAGCACAAGCGCAGGCATTACGCCATTGATTTGCAATTTGACTGCATTCAGCTCTGCCGATGTCGTTTCTGCACCCACGAAAACCGCATAAGCGGGCGTTCCTGCCGCCGTATCCATAAAAGCGACTCCTGCATCAAATCCAGCTGCACCGATTGCGGCCGCTTGGGCAGCCGCTTCCGCCTCGGTAGCGTAGCTGCCCGCATTCCAATGCAGAGGCCCCCCTACACTCGGCGTATAGCCTTTAATCAATCCGCTGACTGCTGACAAGCCCGAGGCTTTAGTCATTGCTGCTTGCGCCACATCCTTCGTGGCATAGGGTCCCAGTTCAATTTGATAGGATACCGTGCCTCGCTTGGTGCTTGCGACCAGTACAGCATCCTGATTGGCAGCTGTAAGCTTGTCCATGATCGATTTGGCCTGGGTCTTGTCGGTGCCTTCCCACAACACTGCATGAAAGCCATCCAAAGAGGCGGCTGCAGATGTCTTATCTACGATAGCAAATGCCGGCTTATCCGCACCTGCTGAATTGCGGAGTGTAATATCCATCCCCTTGGCCGAAGATAAGGTTACCGAAGATGTATTAACACTGTACTTCCCTGTATCAATAAACAAAGCAACCCTAACCGAATCCAGCTTTTCCGTTTCTGCTGCATAGGCACTAGGCACGGGCGAGTCAAATCCTGTGGAAATCCCGGCACCCGCTGTAACGATACATATACTTATAACCCATTTTTGTATAGAACCAAGTGAAGGCTTAAGCTTCCTCATGTTCAGCGTTCCCCTCTCTGACGTTGATGAGTGCACTCTTTCCTTCCACCTGCTTAATAGCTAGTGGTTGTCCGGCATGGGCAACCCCAAATGGCTGTAAGCCATATGAGTCGCCATCCGACCTCGAGGCGTGCGTTGCAAAAATCCGATTTGAAGCAAATACGGCTCGTACACATCTTCTATCGTTTGACTTTCTTCTCCGATCGTAGCTGCAATCGTATCCAACCCAACAGGGCCGCCTTGGAAGCTCAAAATAATAGCGCGCAGCATTTTATGGTCGATCTCATCAAGTCCTAGATGATCGATTTGGATACCTAGCAGCGCTTTTTGCGCAATATCCAATGTGATGATGCCGTCACCCTTTACTTGAGCATAATCACGTACACGCTTCAATAGACGGTTTGCAATACGCGGTGTTCCGCGCGACCGTTTGCCGATCTCATCCGAAGCTTCACCAACGATTTGCACCTGCAAAATATCCGCTGTCCGGCTCACGATATACGCAAGCTCGTCAACGGTATAGTATTCCAGACGGCTGACCACACCGAAGCGATCGCGCAGCGGAGCGGACAACAAGCCGACACGGGTCGTAGCCCCAACCAGCGTGAAGGCCGGAAGATCAAGCCGGACCGATCGGGCACTAGGACCTTTACCGATAATTATGTCCAGCGCAAAATCCTCCATCGCCGGATACAGCACTTCTTCTACTGTCCGATGAAGACGATGAATCTCGTCGATGAACAGAACGTCGCCTTCCTGCAAATTGGTCAAAATAGCTGCCAAATCACCGGGACGTTCAATCGCAGGTCCGGAAGTAGTACGTACGTTAACGCCCAGCTCATTTGCGATAATATTGGACAGCGTCGTCTTCCCAAGTCCCGGCGGACCGTATAAAAGGACGTGATCCAGTGCTTCTTTGCGCATTTTGGCCGCTTCTATATAGATTTTTAAATTTTCCTTTGCTTGAGCCTGCCCTATATATTCAGCCAAATATCTTGGACGCAGGCTTAATTCCATTCCTGTGTCTTCCATCATCAGGTTAGCTGAAATGATCCTGTCTTCCACGTTTGGTGTTCCTCCTTAGAGTTTCGCGAAGCGAAACTGACTTCGTAAGCATCCGCTGAGTTTCGCGAAGCGAAACTGGCTTCGTAAGCATCTGCTGAGTTTCGCGAAGCGAAACTAACTTCGTACGCGCCCACTTAAGTTTCGCTAAGCGAAACTGACTTCATATGCATCCGTTTCGCACAGCAGCTTATCTCATGGACTGCTGGTACAACGCTTGCAGCGCAAGCTTCATGACCACATCAACCGTTTCGCCGCCCTGCAGCTTGGACTTGATCGCTTGGCCGGCCCTATCGGCCTCTGCCTCTGTGTACCCAAGAGAAATCAACGCAGCTTTGGCCTCACCCCAGGCTCCACTGCCTTGGGATGCGTCCGACACATCCGCTCCGCCGGCAAACACGAGCGAATTACCAACCGAATGCATCCCGCCAAGCTTATCCTTCAAGTCCAATATCATCCGCTGCGCCGTCTTACGGCCGATACCAGGCAGCTTCGTCAGGAAGCTGATATTCTCCTGTTGGATGGCCGCTGCAATGACTTCCGGGCGCCCCCCGGCAAGCACGCCGATAGCAACCTTAGGCCCAATCCCGTTTACATCCAAAAGCGTACGGAACAAAGACTGCTCTTCCCGGCTTGTAAAGCCAAACAACAGATGTGCGTCTTCCCGTACATGATAGTGAATGTACATGGTGATTTCTTCATGCTGGCTCAGTTGAACTGCGAAAGGATTGGAACAAAATACACGATACCCTACACCGCGTACATCCAAGACTACATATTCAGTTTCTCTATGTACAACGTTTCCCCTTAAAAAATCGATCATCGTTTATGTACCTCGTTTATTTTTTGTTGTAGCGTCGAGGAATGGGCATGACAAATCGCCACTGCCAGCGCATCGGCCACATCGTCAGGCTTCGGAACGGCAGACAAGTTCAAAAACATGCGGACCATTTCCTGCACCTGCTTCTTCTCAGCTTTCCCGTAGCCTACAACGGCTTGCTTCACCTGCAGAGGGGTATATTCTCCAATAGGAATTCCCTGTTGCGCTGCCGCAAGCATCATGACTCCCCTTGCTTGAGCAACAGTAAATGCCGTGGTAACGTTTCGGTTAAAAAACAGTTTCTCAATTGCCACCGAATCCGGTTTATACTTTTCTATCAGCTGCACTGTAGCATCATATACCATCTTCAGCCTCAATACCCCGTCCGTATGTGCTTCCGTCTGGATACATCCATATTGTACCGGCACTAGCCGGGAGCCTTGTTTATCAATAAACCCGAAGCCTACAATGGCAATCCCCGGATCAATCCCCATAATGCGCAAAGGCTGCACTCTCCCATTCTCAAAACCGAACATATGTGTTCACATGCCATTATAGCAGATATTATCGAGCATGAATACGCCCTAAAAGGCATAAAATAACCCCACAAAGTGGTGCCTTGGCTTCGAAGCTGATTCAGGTACTTTGCGGTGAGCCCCGAGAATTATAAATTCTAATGTCAAAAAAAAAGACGACCCCGTTGTTCATCCAACGAGATCGTCTTCCATTACTCTTCTCAGTGCAGAGCTCTCTCTGGTTCCTCTACAGCAAAATCAGCAAAGGTTGAGAGTACGCTATTGTACTCCTCTAGATTACTGACAGGAATACCTCGATACAACTGCTTAACCGTCTCTCGAGGTAGGCTGCTCTCCAAAAACTCAATATTTAACTGGAAAAAGGTACGCAGAACCTGATTACTCCCTGGCACTCCCTCAAATAACGAAAGGTTCCCTTTGGTATCCAGACCAAAATACGCATTGGTCTTACACTGTGGCGACAAATCGTCGATTTGTTCGGTAAAATATACGTCCCCGCCTTCTCCAATCTGCACAATCAGCGCTGGATGCTCTTTGTGATATTGCAATATTTGCGCTGCATTCATTCTTCCCAGCATTTGCAGCTCTTCACCGCAAACATATGATTTTTTAGCATAAGCTCCACGCTGTCCTTCTATATGGTTCACCATGGCCTGTACTTCATCCTCCAATTGTTGCGTTGGACGTATCTGTGCTCCAAAAACGGGCTGATCACCAGTTGACCACCCCAAACCATTGGTGTCCGAATTCCCTTTCAGCAAAATTAAGGTAAGCGAGGACATTCCGGCAATGAATAAAACTACCGCCAAAGTCAACCATCGACGCTTCCAACGCAGCTTTTTTTATTTTGTTCAGCAAGCTTAGAAGAATCATCCGAATCCCCTTCTAACATCAAGTATGTTTTACCATTTTTCCCAGTCTTCAGGGCGATTATACGGATGCTTACTATAATAATAGGACAGCAAAAAACCGGAGGCAGTTTGTGCTTCCGGTTTTTCATTCCCATGAGGATTATACGTTAATCCATGGAGTTTTATCGGCTTTGGGTTTCAACAAACTTGTGCGGCTTCTCCGAGGGCTTGAGGAAAGGCGACTGATTGCCGCTTGAGTTGAGCTGCGCTTCTTTTTATTTGCACCTTTTGTTTCTGATTTTTGATTGTTTTTGGAAATAGTAAGCGTTTCGTCCGCCTCTATCTCTTCCGTCTGTTCTCTTCCCACCGATGTATCATTACATCCGCAGTCATTATATCCACCGCTATAGGGAGAGAAGGAAGTCATTGGATTACCATACATTGGGAACATAGGCCCAGTAAAGGCACCAGCTACCTGTGGATAGAATTCTCCAGTCGGATATCCCATGCCCGGAAAAGACGACGTGTTTGCAAAAGGCTGGGCATTAGGTTGAAACATGTATGGACTTTCCATTTGTGGTGCGTTAGGAAATGGCTTTCCTTGCTCGAATGCCGGGGATACTTGCTCTCCTCCACAACCGCAGCCACCGCCTGCTTGAGGCATAAAACCGTACATTTGATAATCAGGCAGCGGAGCAGCAAATGATTGAAATGGCATTTGTTCGGCAGATGGCATTTGCTGCTGTGGCCACATATTTGGCATTTCTTGCTGCGCCCACATATTCGGCATTTCCGGCTGCGCCCACATATTTGGCATTTCCTGCTGCGGCCACATATTCGGCTGTTCCTGTTGCGGCCACATATTTGGCTGTTCCTGCTGCGGCCACATATTTGGCTGTTCCTGCTGCGGCCACATATTCGGCTGTTCCTGCTGCGGCCACATATTTGGCTGTTCCTGCTGCGGCCACATATTTGGCTGTTCCTGCTGCGGCCACATATTTGGCTGTTCCTGCTGCGGCCACATGTTCGCGTTCATCACTTCTGTCGCAGGCATTTGGAACTGTTCGAATAAATTCGAAGAAGGCTGTTGAAATGGCATATTAGGAGTTGCTTCAGTACCCATGACATGAGAATTATCGGAATAAGGAGATATGGCGTTATTTACATTTGGTTCATGATAAGATGGCATTACCGAGGGATACGGTTGGGGAGCATTAGGCTTGAATGAGGTATTGGGTTGTTGAGTAGCGCTCGGTAAAATCGGCATTTCCGGAACAAACGGCTGCTGGTTCACATTAGGCTGAACGAAATTCGGCTGGAAGCTAGGCTGGTTTACGCTCGGTGAAACCATAGGTTGTTGATTCGCATTTGGCATCATCGGCATGATTGATTCAGGTGAGATTTGTTGGTTGACATTTGGCATCATCGGCATGATCGATTCAGGTGAGATATGCTGATTTACATTCGGCATCACCGGCATGATTGATTCAGGCGAAATTTGCTGGTTTGCATTTGGCATGATCGATTCAGGCGAGATATGTTGGTTTACATTCGGCATGATTGGCATTATCGGCATTTCAACATTTGGTTGTACGTTGATGGGCGGCTTAGCTGGAGCAGGCGCCACCTGAATTGGAGAAACCGGAGTCGGTACTGGCTGAATGGGTGCCGTATTTTTTTTGTGATGATGGTGAGGGTAATGCTGCCCTGTTTGTTGATTATGACCATGCGCTTTAGGGATGTACACCACGTCCCCTGTCATTAAAACATTCGGATTCTTTAGCTGCGGATTAGCCTCAATCATTTGATTCAGAGGGATATTCCAGGCCTTGGATAGTTTCCACAGCGTATCCCCTTGAACTACTGTGTGCTTGTAGAGATAATCATTTCCTGGCGCAACGGGCGTCGGACCGTTCGGAATTTTTACCTTCATCCCAACTTCAATAACATTGGGGTCGGTAATTTGCGGGTTCATTTCAATTAACTTATCCAGATCAACGTGATATTTTTGAGCGATTAGGTAGAGGGACTCGCCTTTCTTAACCATATGGATTTTCAATGCATAAACCTCCTTAACATTTTCTTTGAGAAACTCCCTATTACTCTGTGTTCAAATAATTAATGTAGGGCTCCGTTTCTCGCTTTCGCATAGCACGTTAATTTCCTTAGATACTCTCCAGCCGCCTCACAAGGGGTAAAAGCCTAATCATTACGCGTGCCAAAACAAAATGACAATACAGTTTATGCAGGTTGGTAGGCATTTGACCATGGACATTGGAAAAAAATCACACAAAACTATTTACAATTAAAAAAGCAGGATAAAGCCTCCCGTCCCGATCAGTGGAAACGATGGCTTTTTCCTGCTCATTGTATGAAGAAACTGTATATGTTATTCGTTCTGAATGACTTTTCCTGCTAAGCTTGTTGATAAGTAAAAGTAGGATAACAGCCCAAGACGCGCACTTGGCACCCTATCGCTTCAATTTCTTGAAGAGCTGCCGGAAGCAACACCGATTCCATAGAAGCTTCAATATCAATATAAAAGTAATAAGTGCCAAGCTTCTTCTTCGTAGGTCTTGACTCAATCTTGGACAGGTTGATGCGGCGCCATGCAAAAGCTGACAGCAGCTGATGCAAGCCTCCTGGATAGTCGTCTGGCAGCGTCACGGTAATCGTCGTTTTAGTCATTGCGACCGGTTGGTCAGGCAAACTCACAGGCTCTGTTCCTACCAATACAAAACGCGTAAAGTTGTTCTGATGATCCTGAACGCCCTGTGCCCAAGTATGCAGCCCGTAAAGAGAGCCCGCTCCAGAAGGAGCTAGCGCAGCCACATCGGATCGACCAAGCTCTTTGACGAGCCTTGCTGCTTCTCCGTTGCTGCCTACCTGCTCAAGTTCCACATGAGGCAAGTAGGTCTTCAAAAATTCCCGGCATTGAGATAAGGTAACCCCGTGGGAAACTACTTTCTTCAAACCGCTGCAACCCGCCGCAAGCGACTCACCAAATGCTTCGTTGCATAAAAGATTAATAGATATTGGATACACGTATTCCGCTTGGATCGGCAAATCCACCTCATGGACTAACCAGTCCAAGTGAAGGCTCACAGAGCCTTCAAACGTATTCTCGATTGGAATGACGCTATAATCCGATTGTCCGTTGACCGTAGATCTGAATACATCGTCAATTAGCTTGCAATTTACGTAATCGAAAGCCTCTTTACCCAAATAATGAATAGCGGATTCTTCAGTGAAAGTACCCGGACCCAATAGCGCTACACGCTTCATACACGGACATCTCCTTTGATGTTTTCGAATAATGTACAATTTTCATCAAAGTGTGTCAACAATTGAACACCGCCGCGGTCCGGCTTAAGCCACATCAGCGTAGCTTCAATCTGCTCTTCCTTCAACGTTCCGAGCAAGAATTGCTCCAACTCCGCCTTGCGGGAGCTGTCCCGGTCTACGAGCGCGAGCATCGTCGGTCCCGCGCCGCTCAATGCTACACCGAGGGCACCGTGATCCGTTGCCTCGGCCAGAATTTTGGCCAGCCCTGGCACAAGGGCTGCCCGGTAAGGCTGATGCAGCGCGTCCTTCATGGCGCGCGCAATCATATCTAGCCGCCCAGTGCAGAAGGCGGCTACGAGCACGGACGAATGCCCAACGTTGAAAACGGCATTCGACAAGCTCTGTTCGCGCGGGAGTACATGCCGCGCCTTCTCGGTCGACAGCTGGAAGTGGGGAATAGCTACCAGCGCCTCCAGCCTGTCATCAGGCTCGATGCGGATATATTCCGCACGATCGCCATCCCAGAAAGCGGCGACGAGCCCGCCAAAGAGCGCCGCGCCTACATTATCGGGGTGATGCTCCAACCCCGTCGCCATTTGAAAGAGCGTATCGTCGGTCAGCGGACTGCCGATGAGCGCATTAGCTGCCGCCAAACCGCCCACAATTGCCGACGCGCTGCTGCCGAGTCCGCGTGTCAGCGGAATGTCGCTGTACATAGAGATTTCCAGCTCAGGATGCTCTACACCCGCTTTGGCAAAAACCATCTGTGCTACTCCATATATAAGATTCGTCTTGTCCGTTGGAATCCCGTCCATTTGATCGCCGATCAAATGGACCTTCGTTTCTTCCGCAATGCTCATTTCTATCCATGCATAGAGATCCAGCGCCATACCCAGCGAATCGAAGCCGGGTCCAAGGTTAGCCGTGCTTGCCGGCACCTTGACGCGTACTTTATTATGACTTGTGTCCATGAAATCCGTCCCTTACCCTTCGAACTTTTTTATCTCGTTGATTGATCCGTGCTTTGAATTACTATCCTTCTACACGATAGACGCTTTTGATCGAATGAACAACCTTCATCGATTCAAACTGGTGCAGCACTTTTTTCATTGCCGCTTGATTCGCATCGTGAGTAATGATAATGATCTCTGCATTCGGGTTTTGCTTGTTCGGATGCTGGAGAACAGATTCCAGGCTCACTTCATGCTCTGCAAATACTTGAGTAATTTGTGCAAGGACGCCCGCTTTATCTGCAACGTGAAGCAAGATGAAGTTTTTGGATGCGATTTGTTCATCCGTCTTCAGCTTCTTCTCTTTGTAAGGAGCAAATCCACGTTGCCCGTTAATGCCAAGCTTCAGATTGCGCACGACCGCAACCAAATCCGCTACAACTGAAGTTGCTGTCGGCATTTCGCCCGCTCCCGGACCATAGAACATCGTTTCGCCTACTGCTTCACCATATACGTAGACAGCATTGAATACCCCGTTCACAGATGACAACGGATGAGATTGCTTCACCATTGTCGGTTGTACGCTGATGCTGATATAGTCATCTTGACGCTCAGCGATACCGAGCAGCTTCACTTCGTACCCGAGGCGTTTGCCGTATGCGATATCCTCTTTAGTTACCTGACTGATACCACGGACTTGAACATCGCTCAATGCCACATTTACATGGAAGCCCAGCGTTCCGAGAATCGTCATCTTACGGGCCGCGTCAAAGCCTTCTACATCGGATGTTGGGTCCGCTTCAGCGTATCCGAGTTCCTGAGCCTCTTTCAACACGTCGTTGTATGCAGCGCCTTCTTGGCTCATTTTAGTTAAAATATAGTTCGTCGTTCCATTTACTATCCCCATAATTTTCGTAATCCGGTCCGAAGAGAATCCCTCGATCAGTGTACGGATAATCGGAATGCCGCCGGCAACACTCGCTTCGTAAAATACGTCGCAGCCCTTTTCAGAAGCCTTAGCCAAAATTTCCGGTCCGTGCAGCGCCATCAAGTCTTTGTTAGCTGTTACGATATGCTTACCGTTGTCCAGCGCCTGCAGCATATATTTCTTCGCCAGATCTATGCCACCCATCACTTCGACGACAATATCAATTTCCGGATTATCGATGACATCCCATGCATTTTCCGTCAATACATCTGAATTAACCGCAATATTGCGGGATTTACTTTTATCTTGAACGAGAATTTTGGATATTTGAATCGAGGCTCCGGTTTGGCTTAATAAATCCTGTTGATGCCCCTCCACAATACGTACTACACCCGTTCCTACTGTTCCAAGCCCTAATAACCCAACCTTTATCGGTTTCATATCCTAATTCCTCCTCTTCGTCATGTTGCCATTAAATTGTAATTTATTGTAAAATCCGTATTCTCTAATTAACCTTGCCCTACCAGGGTAGCCCTGCTGACGCCTTCCTGTTCGCGAAGCTTTTCCAACAGAACAGCAACCGTCTCTCCCATCACCGACGTCTCAACGGAAATAACGACGTTTGCAACCCCTTGAAGAGGAATCGTCTGGTGGATCGTAAGGACATTACCTTCGAGCCCTGCAATCATAGCAAGAACTCTGGATAAAATACCTGAACGATGCTCCAGATCCATCGAGATCGTTACGATGCGCTCCCTTTCCAGCTTACTAAGCGGAAAGATACCATCCTTGTACTTATAAAATGCGCTGCGACTCAGCTCAACCTGTTCCACTGCATCATGAATCGTCTTCACTTCGCCCCGTGCAAGCAGTTCCTTGGCATGTACCGTTTTCACCAGTGCTTCAGGCAAAATATCTTCCCTAACTAAATAGTAACGTTCGTTACCGCTAGATTTGGTCTCCGTGTCTTGTTTATCCAGCTCAGCCACAGTCCTCTCTAAAAAGACGAATGTTTCTCCTTAGTGGACATTATAACGAAATTGCCGGAATACGGCAATAGGCTATTTTGTTATTCATCCTACTTTCATAAAGTTTCCACATCTGTACGCTATGAAGCGATTCTGATTCATGTTAAGGTGTGAATTGAGCTTGTCTGTTATTCTAAAAGTGGATTAATTTAATAGAAAAAGGGGTGTTTATGTGATTCGCACACGAATGATGGCAACAGCGATGTTGTTTAATAATAACGATCTATTAATGATGAAGCGTTCTCCCACCCGCACCTTGAACCCAGGCATGTGGGCAGCGGTAGGCGGACACATGGAACCGGAAGAAATCAATGACCCGTTGACTACATGCTTACGGGAAATTCAAGAAGAAACTGGTCTTCAACATACCGAGCTTCTAAATATGCAGCTCCAATATATATTGATTCGTTTAAACCAACAGGAAGTTCGTCAGCAATTCATTTATACTGCCGAGGCTACACGTAGAAATGTTGTTCAAACGGATGAAGGAATTCTCCATTGGATTCCTCGTGAACAGGTACTTAACCGGGAAATTCCGTTCATTTTCCACTCATTGCTTGCTCATTATTTTGAAAACGGACCGTCAACTCATGTTTGGGTAGGTACGGCGGGTCACAACGACGATTCCACTCCCACAGTGCGTTGGACAGCTCTGGTCGATCCGATGATGAATTAATTGCTGTGATGTATAAATTAATGAATGATAATAAATGAAAGAGACTGCCCCCCAACAGATAATTTCATCCTGTTAGTCGGACAGCCTCTCTTTGGCTGCTTTCTCCATGCGGTCAAATCCCATCATTTTACCTGCCTTGACTTAAAATAACTTTTATTGCTCGAAGCTCGCCACTTCTCCAACATTTTAAGTGCCTCCTTACGTAATAGCAGCGATCGCGCCAGCTGAAACCCTTCTTCATAGCTGCCTACCTTATCAAACCAATACAGCCGCAGTCCCGCATTGAATATGACATGCTCTCTCTCATTGCGAATATCCTCCGAATCTTCCCCCTGAATGACCTTGGTCAGCAGCTTTAGCTGCTCATCCTTCGTGCATTTTTCCAATGGCTCTCCCCTAAAACCAAACGTTGCAGGGTCAACGCTGTTTGACTCATCCCCCCAAGGTGTTACTTTGCGAATCGAGCTCGTTTTATAGATTGGAAGATCCTCAGAGCCTTCCATTCCTTGGACAATATAGGCCGTCTCGAAGCCGGATTTAGGCAGCAGATGGATTAGATGAGACATCGCCGTTTTGTGATTCACACCAATAATCATATTTTGCGAATGAATCGGATTGATAACTTTCTCCACCGTGTTCAAGAATGTTCTTAAACCCAGCTGCTCACGAACATGCCTTATACAGCCAAAAGGTGGACAGATGAGATCCGTCCATATAAATCCGATATTCAAAGCCATAAAAATGGTCTCCCATTCCTTGGCTTCAAGCTCCACTTGAACACCCAAACCTTCCAACAGCTCCTTTAAGGATACTCCTTCCGTAGAAGGCAGAGAATCGCTGCCATGCATGACCTGAGGGAAACCGACGGAGGCTAGCAAAAGACTGACGGGAATCGTAATGGGAAAGTACAGCCTTCCATCGTAAGATCCCCCACAGTTCAACGAATCTGAGAAGGATCGGAATGGAAGTGAATATTTACGGAAAACATCGATAAAGCCCATCACTTCTTCATCCGCTTCCCCCTTCATTCTCATCCCCATTAGAAAAGCAGCCGTCTGAGCATCTGTAGACTCTCCTCTGGCAATGGAATGCGCGGCCGCAACTGCTTCATCATAAGTGAGATGGCGGGACCCGGTCTTATCGGTTCCAACCGTTTTTATCCATTCCTTCATGATGTCACCTCATTTCTTATCAATGAAACTACATATATCCATGCGTTTTCAAAATTGGTTTCTTCTTTTATCCATGGTCTGAAGGTAACAGCTGTTACAAATTTAAGCTTTCTCTTAAGGCTTTAGGGGTTCAACACGTACAGCACATACTTTAAATTCCGGCATTTTGCATGTAGGATCGAGAGCGGGATTAGTCAATCGATTGATGCTTTGATCATCTCCCCAATGAAATGGAACAAAGACCGTATCTTTTCTAATTTTATTGGAGAGCTTTACTTTGATCCGGATTGAGCCGCGTTTGGACGATATTTGAGCATAACTCCCATTCACAAGCCCGTTTTCAGCTGCAGCTTCAGGATGGATCTCAAGCAGCGGCTCCGGATATTTCAAGTTTAGCTCTGGGGTATTACGTGTCTGCACACCGGATAAATAATGTTGAAGCACGCGGCCTGTCGTTAATAGAAGCGGATACTTTTGCGTTGGAATTTCTCTTGGATTCTGGTGTTCTATCGGAATAAGACGTGCCCGTCCGTCATCATGGGCAAAGCGCTCCTCAAACATGCGAGGTGTTCCGGGATGTCCTTCTTCCGGACAAGGCCAAAACATCCCTTTCAGATGTTCGATATCGGAATACGTCATTCCGTAGTAATCAGCCAACCCGCCTCGGGAAGCAAGCCGCAGCTCATTGAAAATATCTTCCGCGGATTCATATTGGAAGAGACGTCCTTTTCCCAATACAGCGGCAATATCACACAGGATTCTCCAATCCAAGCGCGCTTTGCCAGGCAGCGGCTTCAGGGCTCTTCTCACCATCACGCGACCTTCAAGCTGTGTCATGGTTCCTTCATCTTCTAAATAAGCCGAACCCGGGAGCACCATATGAGCGAGCCGCGAAGTCTCCGTATGAAACAAATCAATAACAACGAGAAATTCGAGCTTCTTTAACGCTCTCTCCACCAAATGACTGTTAGGATTAGATACAACTGGATTGGAAGAGAGTATAATTAAACCTTTGATTTCTCCACGATCAATGGCTTCCATCATTTCATAAGCAGATAGCCCTTTTCTTGGAAGCTCCTCTTCGGGAACTCCCCACACCTCAGCAATATAAGCTCTGTGTTCAGGATTCTCAATTAAGCGATAGCCCGGAAGCTGATCCGCCTTCTGCCCATGCTCCCGGCCGCCTTGCCCATTCGCTTGCCCTGTAATGGCTCCATAGCCGCATCCAGGACGTCCGATTTTACCTGTGAGCAGCACCAGGTTGAGAAAGTTACGTACATTAGCCACTCCGCTTGCGTGCTGCTCCACACCGCGCGCCGTGAACACCATCCCCGTCTCCGCCTGACCGTACATTCTAGCAGCCTCCATAATGAGCTGAGAAGAAACTCCGCTCAATGCGGCTGCCTCAGATAAAGAGACTTGGTTCAGATGCTCCTTCAACTCGGCGTATCCATTGGTCTTTTGTTCTACAAATGCTTGATCCACATAGCCTTCTTCGACTATGACTTTCAGCATGCCGTTTACTAGAGCCGCATCATACCCCGGTTTCACCTTCAGATGAATATCCGCAATCGCGCAAGTAGCCGTTTCACGGGGGTCTATCACGATGATTTTGCAGCCTTCTTGTCTCGCTTTACGAAAATAATGCATAATGGTCGGCTGACATTCAGCAATATTGGTACCAGCTAATATTATGCACTTAGCCAACGGCACATCGGAAAGCGGGTTGGTTAACCCGCGATCGACGCCGAAGGTAAGGTTCGATGCGCCAGCAGCCGCCGACATGCAGAACCTTCCATTATAATCTATATATTTGGTCTGCAAAGCAATCCGAGCAAATTTGCCCAGCAAATAGCTCTCCTCATTCGTCAGTGATCCCCCACCGTATACGCCTATCGAGTCTTTACCGTATGTATGCTGCAAATGCTGTATTTGAAACCTCATCCTCTCCAGTGCATGGTCCCAGGACACATTGAACAGTGTGCCATTCTCCCGTACCATTGGACTTATCAGCCTGCGTTCGTCCACAGCATGAACATGGGCGTTCAACCCTTTGACGCATAATTTCCCCTCGGTAACCGGATCTTCATGGTTCGGTAGTACAGAGTAAAGACTTCCGTTAATTGACTTTTCTTCATACAGATTCATGGTGCACTGTACACTGCAGTAGGGACATTCAGTGACTGTTGTTTGTTCTCTTGACGGAACAGATGACTGCTCCTTCTGAAAATGCTTTAGAGTATCGTTCATCTCTGCTCACCTGCTTCTAGTAATTAACTCCTGAGCCTGACGCCGCCCATGCCTTTCTCCAGCTCCGAGTGACAGCATAAAATATTAACGTCACCACCAGCACGATAGAGGCAACAACAACAAAGCCAGTTACATGCGATCCTGTTGCTTGTTTTAATGGCCCTAAAATATTATTAGGCAGCAGGAATCCCCCTAATCCTCCGAATGCACCGACAATGCCTGTTACAACGCCGATTTCTTTAGGAAAGCGCTGCGGCACTAACTGAAAAATAGACCCGTTGCCCATTCCAAGGCACGCCATCATCACGCTAGTTATTGCCAGCATGACCATAAACGATGTCGGCATTGTCGATACGGCTAAAGCGCATAAAGTAATAATGGAGAATAACAGTGTCATGAAGCGCATACCTCCGATTTTATCGGCAATATACCCTCCAACTGGCCTAAAGAAGCTCCCTGCAATGACCGTAATCGTAACCAGATAACCGATTTGAATCTTGCTTAATCCGCCGTCAACCGCCTTTTCTCCATAAACATCATAGAAAAAGATGCTGAAGTAGTTGGAGAAACCGACGAAGCCACCGAACGTTATCGCATAGAATAAGCTGAACCACCATGTATCGATATTTTTGAAAGCCGTAAAGTAATCCGCCCATTTTTTCGGCTTCGGTTGATTTGGACTATCTTTGGCCATCAGAGTATACGCCAGCAGTACAAGGAGTAGAGGAAGGATAGCTAGACCGAATACCTTATGCCAACCAAGGGTAGTCGCCAGTTGCGGCCCGAAGAAGGTGGCCAGTGCCGTTCCGCTGTTGCCTGCACCCGCAATACCCATAGCCAGACCTTGATATTGAGGCGGGTACCAGCGGCTCGCCAGGGATAAGGATACCGCGAAGCTAGCGCCGGCTATCCCTAGCAGAAATCCTAATGCTTGCACCTGACTCAGACTAGTGCCTCCAAGCCAACCCCACAACAGCGGAATCAATGTCAAGCCCATCCCGATAATACCGGTTTTTCTGGAACCGATACGATCAGCCAAAATTCCCATTGGAATTCGAAATATAGATCCGCCTAGTGTCGGAATCGCCACCATTGTCGCTTTTTGTGCGTCGGTCAAGCCAAAATCTTTAGTAATATACAATGATAAAGCTCCGCAAAGAACCCATATCATAAAACTAACGTCAAAATAGAGAAATGATGACACCAAACTCGGAATATGCCCTGATTTCCGGAAGTTTTTAACATCCACTCCTTATTACCTCCTGATATTTTCTATAATACGTAGATCACAGTTCAATCAATGTCATATTTGATTACATATACTATACATTCGAAAGGCGTATAGTTCAACGCTTTTTTTATCAAAAGTTCACGTTTTACTTTACTATTATTGTCATACTTTCGATTCGTTCTCGTTCATTCATAGTTTCGCGAATATTAAAGGGGAACATAATAGAGAATATTCGTTTTTGTAACGTTTACAGAACATATAAAAAAACACCAACCTCATCAGACAAACATGAGCCTTGGTGTTTTATCACTCGACTTTGCCGCAAGCTATTCCTTCTCGACAAATTCAAATTCAAAATCTCCGATACGAACCGTCTGTCCATCTTTCGCTCCGCGGCTACGCAATGCTTCGTCGATCCCTTTTTTACGCAAAATCCGCGCAAACCTCATAACCGCTTCTTCAGTACTGAAGTTCGTCCGCTTAATCAGCTTCTCAATGCTTGGACTCTCGACTACGAAAGTATCATTTTCCCGAGTGATGGTGAAATCATCAGCTTCTTTGGCTTCGAGACGATACACTTTACGCTCGGCCAAATCAACGAGATCCTCAACAAGAGGCATTTCCGGAATGGTTTCCAACAGATCCGCTATTTTATACAGCAGCTCTTGAACCCCGTTTTTCGTCACTGCAGATATCGGAATAATTTGCGTAGACGGACTGACTTCTGACAACTGTCGCGTGAATTCACTCAACAGCTCCTCAGCATCCGGCATGTCCATTTTATTGGCAACCACAATTTGTGGACGCTCTTCGAGCTTGGAATTGTACAAGTTTAACTCTTCATTGATCTTTTGCCAGTCTTCAAAAGGATCCCGACCTTCAGTCGCAGCCATATCAATAATGTGTACAATAACTCTAGTCCGTTCAATGTGACGCAAAAACTCATGTCCAAGACCAACGCCTTGATGCGCCCCTTCAATCAATCCTGGCAAGTCCGCCATAACGAAGCTGCGTCCGTCGCCTACATCCACCACTCCGAGATTAGGTGTCAGTGTTGTAAAATGATATGCGCCGATCTTAGGCTGAGCCGCGGATACAACCGACAGCAAGGTCGATTTGCCTACGCTTGGGAAACCTACCAAACCAACATCGGCCATCACCTTAAGCTCAAGCACAACCCAACGCTCTTGGCCTTCTTCACCATTCTCTGCTATTTCCGGTGCTGGATTGTTGGGAGTAGCAAAACGAATATTACCCCGACCTCCACGGCCCCCTCTGGCAATAACAACCTGCTGCCCATGACGGGTCAAATCCGCAACAATTTCCTGCGAGTCATCATCAATGACAACCGTGCCTGGAGGTACTTTTACGATCATATCGTCCGCGTTAGCTCCATGCTGGCTTTTGTTCCGGCCTTTTTCACCACGCTCCGCTTTAAAATGCTTCTGATAACGGAAGTCCATCAGTGTACGCAGCCCTTCGTCTACACGAAAAATGACATCGCCGCCATCGCCACCGTCGCCGCCACCTGGTCCTCCCTCAGGAACATACTTCTCTCTTCGGAACGCTACCAGGCCGTCTCCAC
Organism: Paenibacillus sp. RC67; assembly: GCF_030020805.1. Lineage (GTDB taxonomy): Bacteria > Bacillota > Bacilli > Paenibacillales > NBRC-103111 > Paenibacillus_S. Next base: position 2,297,480 of record NZ_CP125098.1, on the reverse strand, counting down.
CGTCACCGCCCTTAACATAAATCTTCGCTTTATCTACAAACATGAATCCACCTCATTATGTATTCAATGACAGCCCAATAGCTACAACTGCCTGATTTTCTTTCACTTGGACAACATCCCAGGTCTCTAACGGCCCCGATACTTGCCGTATCTTCTGCAATGACTGCATCAGCAGCGATTCCTTTACTGACCCTGCATAATGAAACTCCATAACCAGCCGTTCTTCCTCTTGAATGAAATGAAGCTTCAGGACATGCTCCCCGTCCATACCTTGACGCGCATTTTCCTTGAAAGTCTCCATAACAGACCGAACGATTGCATAAATCCGATTCGAGTCTGCTGGCAATTCATTCAGATGAATTTCTTGCTCCATGACGATGGAGAGCGCAATTTCTTTTACTTCGGTTTGATAAGCAAGCAGATATACGATTAGATTCGGTGCCCCCAGCTTGGAGATATAGCTTTCCAATTGGACCTTATGTCTTATTTTCTCCATAAGGCTCTCTAATTTATCATACTTTTTTAATTTCACATAACCAAACAGTACTTGGATCTCATTCATCCAATCATGGCGGTAATGATTTAATAGTCGGATGAACTGAAGATTTTGCTCCGTATCCATACCCTCAACAGAAGGTTCCGTTTGGGAATGTTTACAATCTACAACGACTTGCTCGTTATCAGGCCTCTTCGACATCATTGCGTACCCTCTCCGATCCGCACTTGATCCTAACTCTAACAGTATAGCATGTTGTACTCAAAAGATCACATCATGCTTCCCTAACTACGCAAAAAACCCCAGCGACTCTGGATCGCCGGGGTTATCGTCGATGACGTATTATACTTCCAAAGCCGCAGCCACAGGAGCAGCGTCCACAGGGTAGACGCTAACTTTCTTGCGATCACGACCCAGACGCTCGAATTTCACAACGCCTTCAACCTTTGCAAACAACGTGTCATCGGAACCGATGCCTACGTTATTGCCCGGATGAATTTTCGTTCCGCGTTGGCGAACCAAAATGCTGCCTGCAGTTACTGTCTGACCGTCTGCACGTTTAACGCCAAGACGTTTAGCAATACTGTCACGACCGTTTTTGGTGGAACCTACACCTTTTTTGGAAGCGAACAACTGAAGATTTAATTGTAGCATGGATGTCTACCTCCTTCTTCATTTATTTTGTGTCTTGCAATGCTATATATGCACCATAAGATTGTTCGATCGATTTCAGCATGACGACCATCGATTCCAAGAGCAATTGCACTTTCTCCAAATCAGCCTCATCCAGATGCCCTGGAACCCGCACATCCAGCAAACCATGTTTCACGTTCGCCTTCAATTCGATTCCCAACACGGCTTCAACAGAATTGACAGTGCCTACAGTCACAGCCGATACACCGGCACAAACAATATCTTTGCCCGGATCACCGTACAGCGCATGTCCTTTTACTCGGAACGACTCGATCTGATCGTCTGGTCTCCGCTTGATCGTTACCCGAATCATAGCCTTGTCCCTTATTAAGCTTGGATTTTTTCAATCACAACTTTAGTGTAAGGCTGACGGTGACCTTGCTTACGACGGTAGTTCTTTTTGGCTTTGTATTTGTAAACGATGATTTTCTCACCTTTACCATGCTTCTCCACTTTTGCGGATACAGAAGCGCCGGCTACCACTGGAGCTCCAAGCACCAAACCGCCTTCTTTGGATACTGCCAATACTTTGTCAAAAGTAACAGCGTCACCTTGACCTACGTTCAATTTCTCGATGAAAAGAACATCGCCTTCTTGAACTTTGTATTGTTTACCACCTGTTTCGATAATTGCGTACATTTCGTTGCACCTCCCTCATGTCTCAGACTCGCCTAAGCTAGGTGACTCGTTCCGAAATAGAACGTGTTCTTCAACCCGCTTCGCGCGGTTACAGCATGTTTTGCAACATACCTGAATATATTACCATAGCCCATGCATGATTGCAATGCCTAATTTGTAATTGCGAATTATCGGCTCACACAACAATTATTTGGTCCATAACCATCCGGTGCCCTCACATTCTGTACAACGCCGGATGGTGACCTTGTCCTTACCGTCCCTGACCTTCTTGCGTGTCATTTCTACTAGCCCAAGCCGAGTCCATCCTTCAATGACCGTCTTCGTACGATCTCGCTTTACCTCTGCTTCGAGTGTATCCAGAACAAGCTGCCGATGAGCCATTAAATCCATATCGATAAAGTCGATAATGATTAGTCCACCTATATCTCGCAGCCTCAACAGACGCGATATTTCTTTGGCTGCCAGCAGATTTGTGTCCTTCACCGTCTGCTCCAAATCAACGCTTCCCGTATATCGCCCTGTATTCACGTCAAAAACGGTTAAAGCCTCGGTATGATCAACAACGACATAGCCTCCATTATCCAGCCATATCTTCCGTTTAAAGCCGTTCTCAAGCTGTTCATCCGCCTGATAATTCGCAAATAATGTGCTCCTGCCGCTCTCAAACCGCCGCACTCGCTCACAAAGGCCTGGTGATGCCGCACGAACGAGTGTCAAAATCGTCTCGTAGGCTTCCTTATCATTGACCCACAGCTCCTGTACATCCTCGCGAAATACATCCCGGATCCAGCGCGGCAGCAGTCCAAAATCGGTATACACCTTACGAGGCACGTTACCCTGAAGCATAGAGAGGTCCTCAACAGCCTGCCACCGCTTGCGAAGATCTACAAGGTCTGTGGTGATCAGCTCCTCAGCAACACCCTCAGCAGCCGTTCTCACAATAAAACCCTCGCCTTGCTGCAGCTGCCGTTCTGCGGCATGCTTCAATCGTTCGCGCTCACTCTCATTTTCAATTTTGCGTGAAACGCCAACGTAATCGGCACGCGGCATATAAACGCCCCATCTACCTGGAATCGAATAGTGTGTCGTTACCCTTGCCCCTTTATTGCCAACTGGCTCTTTAACAACCTGCACAAGCAACGATTGCCCTACTTGAACAAGCTCAGTAATTAACGGTTTTTGTTTGGGATGTTTCTCCAAATGTGCCGGTAAAATGTCATCAATATATAAAAAAGCGTTTTTTTCTAAACCGATATCCAAAAACGCCGCCTGCATCCCCTGCAAAACGTTAACAACTCGACCTATGTACATATTGCCAGCCAAGTGCTCCGCTCCGCGAAATTCGTTGTCGTACTCTACCAATCTGTCGTTTTCCATTACCGCTACTTCGATTTGGTCCTGCCCACATTGAACGAGAATACGCTTCATGATTTTCCACCTCGGACTTCATTTTACATGAAAAGCTCGGAAATCGCACTTCCCCGCTTCGATTCATTGAAATACGTCTGTAGAAGCGGCTGCTCGGGAAGAACAACACGTATGGCACCGCGCTCATCCATTACATACACGAGATGGTATTTCTCCCGCATAAACAAGCGAACAATCTCTGTCACTTTACGCCTTCCGTCCACGACAATCGGCTGGGCCAGTGTTCCATGTCGCATGAGTCGATTGAGCGTGTCTCCTCTATGTATGAGAAAACGCATAAAATGATAGGACATGCCTTTGTAAGCATACCAGTTGGAGTAAAACAAGAACAAGCCGATAATAAATAAATTAAGTTGAAAGCCCCCATACAATATATGAAGAACCGCAGCAGCAAGTATAAGTATACTAAAAATGAGGCTTGTCACACAGCTTATCACAATCACCCTCTGGTAGGGCAGCCAAAAGCTCAGTAAAGACTGCATGATCTTGCCTCCATCCAACGGAAGTACGGGAAGCAAGTTGAATAAAGCGACTAATAAATTCGCTTGAATGAAATACACGCTCCACTCTCCGGAGATAATGCCTGTCGCCTGAAGAGCCATAGCCGCTAAGACCATAATACCATTTTGCAGCGGTCCTGACAGCGTTACAATGATTTCCTGCCACGCTGGAACGCTGGCCAGCTCCTCAACTACGACTACACCGCCAAATGGAAGAAGCTGAATTTCCTTGACTCGCCAGCCAAAATTTTTAGCCGCCATAACATGGCCCAGCTCATGGATCAAAACAATACCGAACAAGGTTGCGGTCTCAATGAAATAGCCAGCCAAAATCGAAAGCAGTATAACAATGGAGAATAGAGGATGAAATCGGATTGAAACCCCGAACACGCGATTCCACTTATTCAAATTGTACCACATCCGCCGGATTGACGAATTTATTGTCCTTGGAGACAGCGAAATATAAATAGCCCGCTTGTTTGCTGCTGTTTTTGGATACGGTACCTATCGTCTCACCGCCCTTGATCCAGTCATTCAGCTCCACCTTGCCCTGTTCTATCCATCCATAAACCGATTGCAAACCGTTCGTATGACGAATGATGATCGTATAGCCTGTATCCTCTTTATTACCCACATACACGACCAACCCGGTATCCATGGCTGCTACCGGAGTGTCCGATTTTGTCTCAACCGTGACCCCAAGACGGCTCGTTTCAAAAGGGGCAATAATTTTCCCTTTAACAGGCGTAAAATAATGTTTGGAGACGAGATCCACTTTTTGAGCTTCTTCCTGATAAAGTGTATTTAAGGCCGGAAGCAGTGATGGCGTTCCTCCAAACTGTCGCTCATACCACAGAGCTACAGACTGGAACTGGAACGACTCATTCAGCGCCGAGCTAATGTAGGCTTTTCCCTTGTTGGCCAGCGGGTCATTCCACTGAAACATCCCCCATATAAGTGCAAAGATAAAGCAGCTCACGATAAGCTTAAGCCGCAAACCTCCTTTGCTAGGCATAAAGGGGCTTCTTTCCGAGCCCTCATCATATGCATATTCCCGCTGAGACATATCCTGATTCCATTTTTGTTTCCAAACGTATTCCGGATCATTCCAGCGGCCTGCATCTTGAAGAGGCCCCTCTGTTACTTCTTCCTGTCTACGGTCCGGAAGCCGGTAAGTCTCCAACAGCTCATGCTGCCTCACAGGCTGGTGACTCGGCAGGGGTCGACGCTCTGCGGACGACTGCAGCTCTCTTATTCGCTCCATTCTTCTTTGGCGTATGCTGTTCTTTGTATTCATCTGAGGACTCCTCCCAAGAGCTTTTCACTATGGAAAGCTGCGTATTCCGATAGAATGCCAGGTTCACCGAATCCATACGCTTGTCTTACACAAGCGCAGTCAGCGGGAGCTTGTTTACTTAAATCCTATGAGCCTGTACATCCAAATATGAGAAGTAATTCTACCTGCTTGCGTAAGCAATATCACTAATAAATACAAAAAAAGCATCCTGATAACAGGATGCTTACATTAATCGTTCGATTGTATTAATAAGTGAGTTCCTTTTCCTGATGAACTCGAATACTCATCACTAGTGCGATACTCATCATATTGATCAAAAGAGATGTGCCTCCATAACTAATAAAAGGCAGCGTTATACCAGTAAGCGGCATAATACCTATCAACATCCCGACATTCTCAAAGATTTGGAACACGAACATGGAAACAACACCTACAATGATGTAGGAGCCTCCCTTATCACTGCATTGGATGGATATCAGTATCATCCTGTATATCAGGACAAAATAGAGCAGCAGCAGCACAGAAGAGCCCACAAAACCGAATTCCTCTGCCAGCACCACGAAGATGGAGTCGGAGTAAGCATAGGGTATGAAATGCCTGTGAACGGATGTCCCCTGTAAATACTTCTCACCCGTCAAGCCTCCTGAACCAATCGCTTTGATGGAGTTATCCACCTGAAACTTCTGATCCTTCGTTGCGTTCTCAGGGTCGATAAAGGTATCCATCCGAGCCACCCAGTGGCCTTTACCCCTCTCTGAGAAATACGTCTTGATTGGATCATGATAGTGTGTAAATAAGTACATAAACAGCACCAAGGCTCCGATAGCAATAAGTGCGCCTATTAGGAAATGGAAATACTTCACGTTACCGATCCACAGCATACCGATGAAGACGACTACGAAAATAATCGCATTCCCCAGATCCGGTTGGATAAGAACTAAAATAAACGGAACTAACACAATGACCCCTACAGGAATCACGTCCGTGAAAAACTTCAATGGCTCCCCTTGCTTACGAGCAAGAAACGCTGCCACTCCCATAATCAGCATCAGCTTCATTAGCTCGGCAGGTTGAAACAGAAGTCCTCCAGGCAGTTGAAACCAGCTTTTGGCCCCGTTGATTTCCATCCCGAACTTATATACGGCTGCGAGCAGTCCCAAGCCCACAATATACAAGTACGGCGATATTTTAATAATTGCGCGATAATCGACAAAAGTAAAGCCGATAAACGCCAAGATAGAGATGATGTAAATGATGATCATTTTTTTGAGATCGAAAACAATATTCGGGTCATCAAGCGTCGCGCTATAGACCAGCAGCGTACTGATAACCATGAATGCTAGTAGAATGACAACGATGGGAATATCGATCTTCTTTAATTTATGCAGCAAATCCGATCATCCTATTCCGATAAACTTCTTCAATTTAGAAATGACCCCTGCCTTTTCATCCATTGGCATCAAAGGCACCGTATCGCCCAATATTCGGCGTGCAATATTTCGGTAAGCTATAGCCGCGCGCGAGCTTGGATTCATCACAGTAGGCTCGCCCATATTTGCAGCTTTGATAACATATTCATCGTCAGGAACAATTCCAAGCAGATCAATGGCCAATACAGAGCAAATCTCATCGATGTCGAGCATTTCGCCTTTCTTCACCATATTGGCGCGAATACGGTTAATGACAAGCTTCGGCGATTCGATGCGTTCATTTTCCAATAAGCCGATGATACGGTCCGCATCTCGTACGGCTGCATTTTCCGGCGTCGTGACTACGATAGCTTTGTCGGCTCCAGCAACCGCATTTTTGAATCCTTGCTCAATCCCAGCTGGACAGTCAATGATCACAAATTCAAAGTCGCGCTTTAATTCCAGTACGATATCTCGAACGGCTTCCGGAGAAACCGAGTGCTTGTCCTTCGTTTGAGCAGCAGGAAGCATGTAGAGCTCGTCAAAGCGCTTGTCCTTCACCAATGCTTGAGCCAACCGGCAGCGCCCTTCCGCTACGTCTACCAAATCATAAATGATCCGGTTTTCCAGTCCCATGACGACATCAAGATTGCGCAGGCCGATATCCGTGTCGACCATACACACCTTTTTCCCTTGAAGCGCCAGTGCCGTTCCGATATTAGCCGATGTAGTCGTCTTCCCTACACCGCCTTTTCCCGAAGTAATGACAATTGCTTCTCCCATACGCTCCACTCCTTCTCATTACTGCTTAGCCGCTAATTTATGCATATGATGGATTTTATCTATTTCCATTTTGCCTTCCTTTATGTAGGCAAACTCCATAAAAGCTTCGTTGATTCCCCACTCATCCGGAGGCCTGCTAATTATGCCTGCGATCCTAAGTTGAGTAGGTCTCAGATGGGAAGCAGCTATGACGACCGATTCATCGCCATCCACCCCTGCATGGGCCATGCCTTTTAAGGAACCCATGATGTAGATGCTTCCCGTGCTGACGATAGTGCCTCCCGGATTAATATCTCCCAGGAATAATATATTTCCTTCTTCTGTTAATGTTTGTCCGGAGCGGACGATCCCTTTAAGCAGTCTTACATCCGGCATATTATGAAAAACGGACGCCGAGGGGTCCGCCGTTTGCGATTCTATCGATTGGATCAGCAGGTTTCCCTTTTGTCCTATTATGGAACGGATTTGCTCCTTCTCTTCGTCGGAAGCATTCCTTGTTCCTAGTTTGACATGTACATGAATGATAGGGCCGGTCAATATTTGCTGATGTGTCTTTTCAAGCTTATGCTTAAGCTCCTTGACGACTTCTTCAAATTCGCATGTATCATTAAGCAAAAATACGAGCCCGTCTTTAACTCCTTTAATCGTAACATGATGTTTTACTGCCGTCATACACTCCTCCAACCCCCTAACCTATAACATTCGGTTTTTTTCAGCATATCTCCTTCTTTTTCGCTGAAAATTATTCCTCAGGGGCGGACGACGCGTTGTGCATGCTTTCAAACAGCTTCCTTACAGGTACATAAACGATCAGGGCAAAGAGCAGGTTAATCAAAGTGCTTGGCAGCATCTGATGGAAGAAAGCCCAATGCAAATCCAGATGCGTAGTTTGGAACAATCGATAAAGTCCATAAACAATAGCTTCATAGAACAAATTGCCAAACGCCATGACGAGCATACTGACGACAATATTGGAATAAAGTCTGCGGTGCGTTAATCCGGCCAAGTAGCCGGCAAGCCCCATGGCAAAGGAGATCGGTCCCAGCATGGGAGAATAATAAAGCAAATCCTGCAGGAATCCAAAGATAAGTCCAAACCACAATGCCGTATGCCGATTCACGTAAAGCCCGATATACAGCACGATAACGAGCATGAAGTGAGGGGCTACAAATACCTTGGATTGCCACACGCTTGGTATCATCCACTGCAGCAAAGTCCCTTCCAGTATTAACAGAACGGTAAGGATGATCCACAGCCATTTACGTGCCATTAACATCACCCCTGCTCCGGAACAAATACGACGAACACTTCACGTAAATGAGTAAAGGAGGCGAAAGGCTGCACAACCGCTTCATGAGATATCCCGAAGTTGCCCGGCTTTCTCGAAACTACTTTGCCGACCGGAATCCCTCTCGGGAATACTTGACCTAATCCTGATGTGATAACCTCATCGCCTATTTCGAGCTTGTCGTTCGGATCGATCTTGGTCATAATCAGCTTTTGTTGGGTCGGATCGTAGCTTTCGATAATGCCAAACGATTCATTCTCACGATTTTTGATCGTTACGGCGATCGCCTTGGAATCGTTGGCAGTATCATCCACTCCATTAAGCAATTGAACGTTAGAGTAGAATGAAAAGGTCTGAAGAACACGCCCTACCAAGCCATCAACGGAAACAACGGCCATATTCGGCTTAACCCCATCTTTTTCACCCAAATTAATTCGTACCGTATTGTTCAAGGAATCCGGACTGACAGCAACGACTTCTGCGATTCGGAACGTGTAGTTGTTAGCCTGCTTCTGACGTTCGGTAAAACCAAGGGCATCCTGAAGCCGCTTGTTTTGCTGCTCCAAGTCATTCAGACGTGTCGTATCCCTTGCGTATTTGGTCAAAGTCTGCTTCAATACTTTGTTTTCGATAAAAATCGTACGCATTTGTTTCATATCCTCAAAGAAACCCGCTATATAGCCAGCGGGCTTATAAAACAATCCTTGTGTCCACGATATTGTATCGCCTACAAACTTTTCCGGCCAGGTCGTCTGCCCTCGTTTGCCAAGCGTCAAGCCCATCAGGGCGATGAAACAAATAAGGCCGAGCAGTAATATCAACAGCCTCTTATTCCCCAACAATTTCAAAGCATACACCTTCTAACCTTTACAGCGTAATAATCAGCGTCTCGTTCTGCTTGTAGGACCTGATCTCATTTTGAAAAGATGAATGTTTTCAAGCGCTCTTCCCGTTCCTATTGCGACGCAATCCAAAGGATTCTCAGCAACGAGAACCGGCATTCCGGTTTCACGGGACAACAGCTTGTCCAGATTGCGGAGCAATCCGCCACCGCCTGTAAGTACAATACCACGGTCCATTATGTCGGCAGCTAGTTCAGGCGGGCATTTCTCCAATGTCACTTTTACAGCATCCACAATGCTGTTCACCGTATCTCCCAGCGCATCCGTAATTTCTTCAGACGTTATAGTCATCGTCTTAGGTAAACCACTTACTAGATCGCGTCCGCGAATCTCAAAGTTCACAGGAGCTTCCATTGGCAAAGCCGATCCAATCTCCATCTTAATCGATTCCGCTGTGCGCTCCCCGATCATCAGATTATAAGTCCGCTTAATATATTGAGTGATCGCTTCATCCATTTCGTCTCCAGCTACACGAATGGATCGGCTGGTGACGATGCCCCCCAATGAAATGACCGCTACCTCAGTCGTACCTCCACCGATATCGACAACCATACTGCCTGTCGGCTCCCAAACGGGTAAGTCAGCGCCGATTGCCGCAGCAAACGGTTCTTCGATAGTGAAGGCATCACGAGCTCCCGCTTGGCGAGTTGCATCCTCCACCGCTCTTTTCTCTACTGCAGTAATCCCTGAAGGGACGCAGACCATTACACTCGGGTGACGCTGGAATAGCCAACGGTCCTTCTGAGCTTGACGGATAAAATATTTAATCATGGTCGATGTCGTATCAAAATCGGCAATGACCCCGTCCTTCATAGGACGGACTGCACGAATATTTCCGGGAGTACGGCCAATCATTTTTTTTGCGTCATTTCCTACGGCCTCTATAGATTTGGTATCGGTACGCAGTGCAACAACCGACGGTTCTCTCACTACAATCCCTTTACCTTTTACATAGACCAATGTATTTGCTGTCCCGAGATCGATCCCCAGGTCCTTTGTAAAACCACCAAACATGCTCGGTACTCCCTTCCTAATGGCTAAATGCCCGAAAAAACTGCTACACAATCCAGCTTTTTACACGCTTAACATTTACTTTATTGTATTCCACTATTATATTACATCAAGCCTTGCTCCTTCAAACTTACATACCTCCGGTCACCAATCACGATGTGATCGAGCACGTCGATACCAATGATTTCGCCTGCTTCCGTTAAACGTTCGGTCAGTTGAATATCTTCGGAGCTAGGGGTCGGGTCGCCACTTGGGTGATTATGTACACAAATGATCGAAGCGCTGCTTCGCTTGATCGCAGCCCGAAAAACTTCCCGGGGATGTACGATTGCTGCATTCAAACTACCCATAGATAACGTTTCCTGACCAATGATGTGATTTTTTGTATTTAAAAACAAACAAACAAAATGCTCCTTCTGTAAATAACGCATCTCCTCCATCAATAAACCTGACACATCCTCAGGAGAACGAACCGTCACGGTTTCTTTCATCCCACTTCGTGCCAGTCTTCGACCCAGCTCAATGCCGGCCTGGATTTGCAAGCCTTTGGCCGAGCCAATCCCTTTGATTTCGGTTAACTGCTGCAAGCTCATATCGACAAGGCTCCGCAAACCTCCCGCTTGACTCAACAGTCTTTGTGCCAAGTGTACGGCAGATTCCTGAACCGTCCCGGTACGAATTAGAATAGCTAACAGTTCCGCGTTACTTAATGCTTGAGCCCCATACTCCATCATGCGTTCTCTAGGTCGTTCTTCGTTTGGGACATCGCGCAATGTTAAATTGGGCGATTCCATTCATTCCCCTCTTTCGTCAAAAAGTCGTTGGAACCACCATTATATCATGATGCAGACTCAAAGAACAGCAATGCCCAAACGCTCCAGCAGATCGCTGAGCAGTGAGACAGGAAGCCCAACAACATTGAAATAATCGCCATCAATTCGCTCGATAATCGTAGCGCCCAGGCCTTGAATGCCATAGGAGCCCGCTTTATCCATCGGTTCGCCCGTATCAATATAACGCTCGATCTGGGTCGGCGTCAACGTCTTCATGTAAACAGATGTAACATGATGAGAAACCAATTGCTGACCTGTGCTCAAATCTATGCATGCTACGCCAGTGAACACCTCATGTTTTCGCCCTTGGAGCGAATTCAGCATACGAAACGCATCCTGCTTGTCCTTTGGCTTGCCTAGTACTTCACCATCCACTACGACAATCGTATCCGATCCGATTACAATTCCGTCCGTACGGTGCTCCTTCTTATACATTTCGCAGACAGCTAGCGCTTTGCGACTGGATAATTGTTCCACGATCTCATCTGGTCTTAGCCCAGGCTCTGTATCTTCATTCACGTCACTAACTCTAATTTCATATGGAAGTTGAAGCGATCTGATCAATTCTTGACGCCGAGGGGAAGAAGAAGCCAAGATCAGCTTTTTTTGCACAGTAATCGACATATAGAGACTCCTTAGCTCGAATAGTATGTATGCCTTCAATTCAAAAGTTCCTGAGGGATCTTTGTTTTACAATTTACGGTAAAGCCAAAACGAAGCCGCAAGCCCCGCAATACTGATTAAATTCAACTTAAGCTGGATATGAAGATCGTACTTGAGTACCAACAGATCCGCTTTGGGCTCCCAGGACAGCTCGACTGATTTCGTCAAAAACGACAGGGCTGACACCGGACTCAATAATTGCCCGACAAGAGCCCCCGCCACTAGTCCTATGATAAGCAATAAGATAAAAGTAAATGTATTTTTTTTCACTTCAGTTCCCATTCCTCTATCAGATGATATACACACCACGTATTATAGCATAATTTTGGAGAATGTTACCTGCTTACAACTAGCATGAACAGCTTGTAAAATATAACGAGGAGGGATTCGAATTGAAACGCCGGCCTTATTCTATCATGATCTTACTTATAGCACTTCTGATAGCATTCCCCTCTTCGACGTTTGCTGCAAAAATTGTCGTAGATGCGGGACATGGCGGTTCGGACCCCGGAGCTATCGGAGTTAACGGCTTGTATGAAAAAACAGTAAATTTAGACATCGCACAAAAGTTAAGAGGATTTCTAATTCAACAAGGATATGAAGTCAGCATGACGCGTACAGACGATACGTACATATCCTTAAATGATCGCGTCGATTTCACCAACGCTCAGAAAGCGGATCTGTTCGTTTCGGTTCATGCGAACTCTTATTCCAATCCGGATTCTCGCGGAGCCATGGTACTGTATTATGATAAAAACTTTCCGCAGGTGGATTATCCCGCCAGTTCACAAATGACGGCTCTTACACCGGAAAGCAAGGAATTGGCTCAAAAAGTGTTGGAAAAATTCGTAACGACCGTAGGCGTAAACAACCTCGGTTTGGTGGAGAGCTCCGTCTATGTAGTTCGAATGGGAACGATTCCGAGCATTCTGGTTGAAACGTCGTTCTTATCGAACGCCAAGGATGCAGCCATGCTTAATAATGATGGTGTAAGAACACAAATGGCCAAGGCGATTGCCCTTGGCATCGAAGATTATTTGCCTCTTAATGGACAAGGGAAGAGCAGCGTATTTAACGATATTAGTGGTCATTGGGCACAGGAATCGATTACGCACTTGAACTCGCAGGGGATTATTGAAGGTGTCGGCAAACAGTTTTTGCCGAACAATGAGATGACTCGTGCAGAATGGATCACGCTGCTGGACCGAGTCTTCGACTTGTCGAAGGTCCAGCCAGTTACATCGACGGGAGTCTGTGCGGATACTACCGTCACAGGCGTTGTGTACGGCGCAGGGGTATGCACTCCCCTAGCCGATAAAGCCAAGGACGTGAAGGCCAGTCACTGGGCCTACGCGTCCTTGAGCAAGGCAGTGGCCGCCGGGGTGCTTGACGGGTACGAGGACGGGACGCTTCGTCCCGACCAGCCCGTCACGCGAGCCGAGGTGGCCGCGATGTTCCAGCGGCTGGCACTGCCGCTGGCAAGTTCGACGGCGGCGGTGACGCAGCCGCCGTTCAAGGACGTGCCGACCGATGCATGGTCGGCCAATGCCATCGCCAGCCTGAAGCAAGCAGGCTGGATCGACGGCATTACGGCGGACAGGTTCATGCCTGACCGCCGTATGACCTGGGCGGAAGCGGCCTCGCTGCTCGACCGCTACAAGCAAAGCACACAAAAAACGACGAACCGACAGCCTTAAGGCTGTCTGCGGTTCGTCGTTTTTTGATAGTCATACCCGCAATACTGTCATTACGTGGAATAGTTAAACCAGCTTACGGACTCTACTCCATCGCTACCATTTTGCGCAAATCCTTTTCGGCTACGACATATTGCATCAGAGCCGCTTGGGTTTGCCACATATAAGAGGTTCCTGGATTTTTCTTATACTCGTCCAGGGAAACGATCGCTGTATTCATAGCCGTATTCATTTTTTGCAGTGCTGCTTTAGCATCGTCAGCAAGGCCTTCAGTAGCTGCAGCAGATAGCCCTGTCCAAGCTTGGTGAGATGTTTTTACCGATTGCAGCGCTGTCGCATCCAGCGCAGTTGCCTTTGATTCCGACAAATGAGCCAATGCCAATGGAACGATCGATTGCACCAGCTTAGCACCCTGATTCATGTAATTAGGAATCGAATCGGATTGCTTTCCGTTCCATTTGATTTTATTTAAAGCAGGCAGCTCCACATTTTTCACAATTACATCGATATTTTTTTGCTTGAACTGTTGGGAGAGACCCATGGCTTCGTCACGTGTCATTGACATACCAACGTATACCGGATATTTATCACCTGTATCATGGACAGCGAAAAAGCCTTTTTTCTTCAGATCTGCTTGAGCCGCATCAGCACTCTGGGGAGTACTGAATACGCCGCTTTGCAGAAAGCTGTACGATTTGGCAGGAATGCTGACAGCAATTCCAGTTGCAGCAGATGCAGATGCAGGGACTGCTGGATTCGCCGTACCCGTTTTATCTGCAGTAGTCTTGCTTGTAGCGTTGACCGCTGCAGTACCTTTATCCGCAACCCCTGGATTCGTCGCGTTAACGGAGCTGCTCTGTCCAGTTGGGGGAGTTGCTTTCCCTTGGGTATCCCCCGAAAACATCGATAAGACGAAGAAACCGAAAGCAATCCCTGTCACAATAGCACCCGCAACCGAAGTCGCCACTTTGATCCAGGATGTATTCGGTTTTCTCGGACCGGAAACGTATACCGGCTCCTCTGGAACGTACCACCTGTGATCCTTTAAAGGCTCCACAGGCTCTACATACGGTTCCTGACGCTCCTGGGACCCACGCAGAGGCTCAAGCCTGTCACCTGCTTTGTTCTGCGGTCCATGATTCGATTCACGAATCAGTTGTTCGACTCGATTCGTCTCCGCATCAAAGGAGCTTTGCCAACCGCCATAATCCGTCGTATATAAATTTAAAGGCTGTGCGTCGATAAGAGGTTGCTTTACCTGCGTTGACGGTGGTGTTGACGACTGCTTTCCTTCCTCTTTTGCCTGGAAGAAGCTATCTTCAATCAGAGGCGTCTCTTTCACGTGATACTCTTCCACATGAAGCGGTATCACTTTAGACTCTTCCTTTACTATGCGATGAGTTCCGTTATTCCGCCCCGGGCTATGGTCAAAACGAAAGGTCATTTTATTCTTGTTCATTCTACTTCTCTCCCTTGTCCATTTTCGTATTACTAGACTATGAGAGAGAAAAGTGGATTAGAACAAGCAAGTCCTTATTTATCCTAGGTAATTAACCCCTAAGACGGCCTATTCTTTCCACAGCGTCCTGTTTATGAAGCCTTATTAATTTGCAGGAGGCGTAAATACCCGTTGAGCGAATTCAGCATCAAGCATGTAGAATGCGTTGCTATCCTTATCAATTCGTTTGAGCTTCTGGATGATGCTGTCAAACATCGCTTCCTCTTCCACTTGCTCATCAATAAACCATTTCAAGAAATGGATCGTTGCATGTTCTCTTTCGTTCAACGCCATATCGGACAGATGGTAGATCCGCTTCGTCACGATTTGCTCATGCTCATAGGCGTGCTGAAACACTTGTAAAATGGAGCTGTATTCATTATTCGGATTCTCCATACCATCCAGCGTAGCTCTTCTTCCACGGTCATTTAAAAATTTATAAATTTTCATAGCATGGAATCGTTCCTCTTCCGCCTGCACAATAAAGAAATTGGCGAAGCCATCCAAGCTTTCGCCCGAACAGTAGGCCGCCATTGCCAAATAGACATGGGAGGAAAAAAATTCAAAATTCATTTGCTCATTGAGCGCTTGGCTTAATTCATCGTTTAACAAAATAACACTACCTTCCGTTTTTATAATCTTCTTCAAAAGGGGCCTTATCCAATCAAACCGAGCAGTTCTTCATAAAGCTTATCCGCCGAAACTGCGCATACAACGTTGGTTTTTCCAACCTTAACCACGCATTGCTTGGAGCAAAGCTTGCATTCACCCAAACAGTCCTTCTTCTTCTGCTTAATATCGGGAAATTGCTTTTTCATAGTCTTGTATACGCTCTTGAACCGTGCTTAAAGTTTCTGCAGCAGTATTTGATCTTCATCTTAAGGCTTCCCTTCTTATGTATCATTTCATTCAAATGATAATAGTTATCATTTACACTGTCAATCCATAGATACAATCTAGCAGAACAAAAAAGACCTACACAGGCAAAATCCCCTGCATAGGTCCAATCCAAGAAATGCTATAATATGCTGCCTTTGACTTCCAGCGCTTTAGCCAAACCATCAGCTGCTTTCCAAATGTCTCCCGCTCCCATGGTTAACACCAGATCTCCGCTTTGGACATGGGAGAACAAATATTCCTGCACTTCCTCTTTCGTAGGAATGTACCTCACATTTGCATTGCTGTTATGGCGAATCAGTTCCACCAGCTTGGCCGAAGTGATCCCTTCAATTTGTTTTTCACCGGCTGGAGAGTAAATATCAGTAATAATAACTTCATCTGCTTCCGGAAAAGCTCGGCTAAACTGCTCGAACAAAAAGTAGGTTCGGGTATAGCGCTGTGGCTGAAATACGGCAATGATCCTTTTTCCCGTCGCCTTGGCGGCACTGATAGTTGCTTCTATTTCAGTAGGATGGTGGGCGTAATCATCGATAACTAAGATGTCATCCACTTCGCCCAGTACTTGAAAACGGCGTTTGGCTCCGCGGAAGTCTGTAATTGCTTCTGCCACCTGTTCAAAAGACAAACCTGCTTCCAAGCAAGTAATCAACGTCGCAAGTGCGTTGTACACATTATGCTTGCCAGGGACCGATAGCTTAATCGTTCCAAGCGTTTGACCTTGATGAACGACTTCGAAATGCACTTTCCGATCACCCAATACAATGCTATGCGCTATATAATCGGCCTCATTTTCAATACCGTAAGTTATGACCTCGCTTTGGATCAACGGAATCATGTCACACAAATAACTATCATCCTTGCAAACAACCGCTTTGCCATCCGTCTTAACTTGACTTAAAAATTGAGCGTAAGCCTTCTTCAAATTTTCAAAGTCTCCATTATAGTTTTCCAGATGGTCCGCTTCAATGTTGTTAACCAGAGCAATATAAGGATGGTATTGAAGGAAAGAGCCGTCGCTCTCATCGGCTTCCGCAACAACCCAGTCGCCTTGTCCAGCCTTAGCATTGCTGCCCATATTCATGATCTCTCCGCCAATGATATAAGTCGGATCCTGCTGACAATGCTCAAGAACAAGAGCAATCATCGATGACGTTGTCGTCTTCCCGTGAGCTCCGGCTACAGCTATCCCTTTCTTGGCGTTCATGAGACGCCCAAGCATTTGCGAACGGTGCAGGATCGGTATTTTCAAATGCTCTGCCGCCGCCATTTCTACGTTGTCTTTGGATAAAGCCGTCGAATATACAACGACATCGGCCCCTTTGACATGCTCGGCTTCATGACCGATAAATACTTGGGCTCCTTTTGCAGCCAGCTTCTCCGTAAGCTCCTGCCGCGCCAAATCTGACCCCGAAACTTGGTATCCCATTTCCAGCATGACTTTGGCAATAGCACTCATGCCGTAACCGCCAATGCCGATAAAATGGATATGCTCAGATGGTTTCACGCCGCTCTCACCAGCCTTTTTCAGAATCGGATTGATGTAAGACCCAGGAACGAACATCTCCAATTAAATACAACGTGCCGGAAACAACGGCCAAATCGTCCTGTGCCGTTCTTGCTTTTACCTGCTCCAGCGCCGTTTTCCAATCCGGTTCTACGATCACTTCCACATCCTTACGATCGATCTCCTGTAAAAGGGTTCTGGCCAGCTCGGCTAACTTAACAGCGTTTTCCTTTTTATGCCAATCAGGCTCAGTAAGGATAAGTGTATCCACCAGTGGTAGTATATGCCGTAAATATTCGGAATGATTCTTGGTAGAGAGCATTCCCATTACAAAGTGTAATCTATTGTATGTGTACGTCTCCCGCAGTGCCTGTGCTAATACAGCACCTCCTTCGGGATTATGCGCGCCGTCAATCAGAATTCGCGGAGATTGAGAAATCATCTCCAATCTTCCAGCCCACTTGGTTGCCCGCATGGCCTTCTGCAGCACATCGTCCTCTACGATCAAAGCATAATATTGGCGCATCACCTCAATGGCCATTAAGGCGACAGCTGCATTCTGCAATTGATGCTGACCGTTCAATGTAATTCCTACATTGGGAATATGGCGGAACGGGCTCTGGAACGCTAACATCTGCTCATTTTCCTTGGAAGACATCACCTCGTAGCTGAACTGTTTGTTCAACAAATAGAGCGTGCTGTTCTTCTCTTTAGCCGTTTGTTCCAACACCTGAATCGCTTCCGGCTGGCTTACAGCACTGACGACAGGCATACCTGCCTTGATAATACCCGCTTTTTCCGCAGCTACTTTCTCAATGGAGTCGCCCAATATTTCCATGTGATCATGCCCGATATTCGTAATGACAGAAAGGATGGGGGAGACGACGTTCGTCGAATCCAAGCGTCCTCCAAGCCCTGTTTCCCACACGACAAAATCAGGGTAAGACACATGAGCAAAATATTCTATTGCTACAGCCGTCGACACTTCAAACATGGTTGGCTGCCCCAGCTCGGAGGCAGCAATTTCTTCAACCAGTGGTTTGATTTTATTTACGACGCGCAGCAGATCTTCATCGGCAATGTTCTCACCATTCAAGCGAATTCGATCCGTATACTTTTCAATATACGGGGATGTAAAGGTTCCTACATCATATCCGCTCTGCTTTAAAATTTCGGTTAAATAAGCGCAGACAGAGCCTTTGCCGTTCGTTCCCGCAACATGGATGAACTTCAAACGGCGTTCTGGATTATCCAGTAACTCCATCAACTTTTCCATTCGGTTAAGTCCGGGCTTAATTCCGAAAGGAATCAGATGCACGATCCAATTGATTGCTTCCGAAGCATTTTGAAACACGCTGCTGCTTTGTTCTGTTGGAACGTTTATCTCAGTCATCTAACTCACCCTCTCAGTTCAGCAAGGCGAGCAATCACTTTATCGCGTTTGTCCGCGTAATCAGCCAGCTTCGTTTTTTCTTCTTCGATGACTTTAGCTGGAGCTTTAGCCACGAACCCTTCATTACCCAGCTTTTTCTCGATACGCTCCACTTCACCGTGCAGTGTTTGAAGCTCCTTCTCCAGCCGAGCCAGCTCTTGGGAAATATCAATTAGTCCTGCCAATGGCAGAAATAGCTCAGCACCTGTTACAATTCCTGTCATCGCTTTATCCGGCGTCGTAATATCTTGATGAATTTCAAGCTGCGATGTGTTACAGAAGCGTTGAATATATCCTTCATTCCGCTTTAGATTAACAAGAATTTCATCCGACGCTGGCTTCAACATCAGCTCGATTTTTTTGCTCATTGGAACATTGACCTCGGCACGAATATTACGAACCGAGCGAATGATATCCATCAAAAGTTCCATCTCACGGACAGCTTCTGCTGCCTCGAAACGGGTCTCATATACCGGCCATGAAGCCAATGTGATCGTCTCGCCTTGATGCGGAAGATGCTGCCATATTTCCTCGGAAATAAACGGCATGATTGGATGAATCAGACGCTGTGTTTGATCCAGCACGTAGGCAAGCACGGATTTCGTCGTTTTCTTCGCTTGCTCATCGGTGCCGTACAACGAGATTTTACTGAACTCAATATACCAGTCGCATAGATCATCCCAGATGAAGTTATAAAGAACACGGCCAGTTTCGCCAAATTCGTAGGAATCGATGAGACGAGTCACTTCACGTACGGTTTCATTCAGACGGTGAAGAATCCAGCGATCAGCCGTACTAAGTGAACCGGAAAGATCGATTTCCTCTGCCTTGAAGTCTCCTAGGTTCATCAACGCAAAGCGGGAAGCATTCCAAATCTTGTTGGCAAAATTACGAGCTTGCTCGACCTTTTCCCAACGGAAACGAAGATCCTGTCCTGGAGTAGAGCTTGTGGAAAGCATCCAGCGCATCGCATCGGCGCCATACTTCTCAATAACTTCAATCGGATCAACGCCATTGCCCAGCGATTTGGACATTTTCTGCCCTTCGGAATCCCGCACAAGCCCGTGAATCAGCACATCCTTAAACGGCATTTGATTCGTAAATTCCAGCCCTGTAAAGATCATCCGGGATACCCAGAACGGGATAATATCATAGCCTGTTACAAGCAAGCTTGTAGGGTAGTAACGTTCCATATCTTCCGTTTTTTCCGGCCATCCGAGTGTAGAGAAAGGCCATAATGCAGAACTGAACCAAGTATCCAGTACATCGTTGTCCTGCTTCAAATTCGTGCTGCCGCAGGAGCATTGCGTAATGTCTTCACGGGATACATGTGTTTGTTGGCAATCTTCGCAGTACCAAGCCGGAATCCGGTGACCCCACCACAGCTGGCGGGAAATACACCAATCGCGTACATTCTCAATCCAATGCAAGTATGTTTTTTCAAAACGATCTGGGACAAAGTTAGCTCCTTTGCCGGATTTTTGTGCCTCAATCGCCCGTTCAGCCAAAGGCTTCATTTTTACAAACCATTGAGTGGACAAATACGGCTCGATAACTGCACCGCTGCGCTCGCTATGTCCAACTTGATGTACGTGGTCTTCGATTTTAACCAATACACCTTGCTCTTTCATGTCGGCAACGATTTGCTTACGGCAGTCAAAACGGTCCATGCCGTTATATTTACCGGCGTTTTCGTTCATTTTGCCGCTTTCGTTCATAACGAGAATTTGAGGCAGGTCATGGCGTTTGCCGACCTCGAAGTCGTTAGGATCGTGAGCAGGCGTAATTTTAACAGCGCCGCTTCCGAATTCTTTTTCAACGTACTCATCCGCAACAATCGGAATCTCACGCCCAATAATAGGCAGTACTAACATTTTTCCGATCAAGTGCTGATAACGCTCATCTTCAGGGTGTACCGCAACCGCTGTATCTCCAAGCATCGTCTCTGGACGTGTCGTTGCAACAACAATCGACTCGGTGCTGTCTTTTACAGGATAACGAAGGTGATACAGATGTCCTTGAACCTCTTTATACTCGACCTCAATATCGGACAAAGCTGTACGTGCAGCTGGGTCCCAGTTAATGATGTAATTGCCGCGATAAATTAAGCCTTTCTCGTACAGCTTCACGAACACTTCGCGAACTGCCTTGGATAAGCCTTCGTCCAACGTAAACCGCTCACGAGAATAGTCCAATGAAAAGCCCATTTTCGCCCATTGCTGATGAATGGAATCTGCGTAAATCTCTTTCCACTCCCATACTTTCTCTAGGAATTTCTCGCGTCCCAGGTCGTAACGGGTAACTCCTTGCTCACGCAGCTTTTGTTCAACCTTCGTCTGAGTGGCAATACCTGCATGGTCCGATCCCGGAAGCCATAGCGCATCATAGCCTTGCATTCTTTTCGTACGAGTCATAATATCTTGAAGCGTACAATCCAGAGCATGACCGATATGCAGCATCCCCGTAACATTCGGAGGTGGAATAACAATCGTATACGTTTCAGCGTCCTTGCGCTGACCCGCTTTAAAAAATTGGCCGTTTAGCCAATAATCATACCATTTTTTCTCTGATTCCTTGGGATCATAAGTGGTTGGCATCGACGTCGTCGAAGCTTGGGTTTGAGTAGTTTTGGTTTCTTCCATCGCTATGGACCTCCATTTTTCAAAAAAATCATAAAATAGTCCCGGCATCCCAGGAAATTGCTGCGTATCGTCGCCTAATACAACAAAAAAATCCTTCCGCCGCAAAGGACGAAAGGATCTGCTTCCGTGGTACCACCTTTATTCCGCAACGGCGCTCTTCGAACATATTCCAGCAGCCCATTTAAAGGCGGAAGGATAGTCGCGAAAATCTCGCTATGCGGCACTTAACAGATAACGGCTGTGACCGGCAGTGTCTACTCTCATCAGTTCATTGGCCAGCGTCTTAGTCTGCTACAAAGACCGCTTACCGTATTTCAGTCTGAATTCGTTTGAACACTGCAACTCCAGGGCGACTTCGGCCAGTTACATCCTGCGGAATCTTACAGCGTAGCAATTCCGCTCTCTGAAGGGTTGGCTGCCTACTATTCCCTTTCCACGTTGTTAACATGTATAATCAATCCTATGATAAACAACATTGCACATAGAGTCAATACGATAAGTGTCATAAGTCATCGTTACTATACAATATATCCAAAAAACGCCTCGAGCAAACCCGTATTGGGGAGACTCGAAGCGTTTTTCGTTCATCTTATATGTAATTACTTTGGAATGTAGACGATTTGACCTTCCGTAAGATCGGTATCCCCTAGACGATTGAATAATGCAATCTCTCTGGGATTCAGTTCATATCGTTTGGCTATGCTTTCCAACGTCTCTTCCCTCTGTACTATGCAAAGACGAAGCCGCTTGAACTCTTTCTGATCTCCCTTAGGACTGACCAGCAATCTTTTCCATTCCAGCTTCTCACCCAAAGTCGGGGCAACGGGAACTTCTGGTTCCTCCTGACGCGAATCTGCTTTCACCGCAGCCGCGCTTTGAAGTAAGGTTGTAAATCCTATAGGCTTCACGGCTCCAGCTTCGTCTGCATTTTTACCTGAAAATGCGATCTTCATTTCCTTAGTCTTATCCTCGCTACTGAGAGCTTCAGAGGCTTTAATCAATGAGTCTGACTCAACGACCTCGGGTTGTTCTTCCTGCGGCTCCGAATCGACCAAGGCTGCAAGCGAACCGCTCTCTGCTGCTGACCATTCCTGCCTTGCTTGCTGCTCCTGCTCTGTCTCCTCCTGAACCCGTTCTTCAATAGGATTCGCTGCGGCAAAGGCCAAAGACGGAGATGACCACTGCTCCCCTCCCTTTGGCTCAATCTGTGCGGTAAACGCAGCTTGCTCCTCGCTCTGCCGTTCTTCCTGAACAGGAACAATTACTTCCTCTTCTTCTCGCTGCTGCCCTTGAGCTTCGTGAACGAAGACGACCTCCTCTTCCACCTCACCCCAAATATCTCCGACGGATGGAGACACGACCTCAAGACCATTTAACGACAATACGCCGGTAATGTTTAAGCTCCGCGTGGACAACAGCTCAACATCGAAATTTTCAATTTCAACCGCAATGTCCTCCATCCGCTGTACACGGTTCATAGGAAGCGTAATTTCGACCGGTATAAGATGCTCCAACGTCCGGTTCACCGCATCCTGTTCGTCCAAATAAGTCCCGGATAAGAGCAAATTGCCGCGAAGCAGCGCTTGTTCTCCCTGTGGGAGCACTTGAATATGCGGTACAAGTTCGATGTCCTCCAACTCTTTGATTCCTGCCACGCCTTCCGACAAATGCACTCGCTCGTAAATATCAAATCGCAATCCGCTTTGCTGATCAGCCAATGTTTTGTCCTCCCTCATATAGAACTAGTCTCGCAAACCGCATCGTGAGATAGTCATTTTTACTTATCTATAGATTTATATGGTTTGCGGGGGAAGAGCATGACTATATTTTTTGCAGTATGTTGTAAAAGGTTTTTCATATCCTCAGGCCATGGACATTCAATAAGAAGTTCTTCACCTGTCAATGGATGATGCAGCTCAAGCCTCTCTCCATGCAGCGCCTGTCGGTCCATATTGTGCTTCTTGCCCCCATAAAGCTCATCGCCCCAAATGGGGTGTCCTAGATAGTTCATATGGACCCGAATTTGGTGGGTACGTCCCGTTTCCAATCGGAGCTTCACCAAAGCGGCTTCCGTCCATTGCTTATCCACTTCATAGTGCGTAACGGCGCGTTCACCAGTAGGCGAAACCCTCCTTCGAGCCGGGTGGTGCCTATCTCTTCCTATTGCTGCGTCGATCGTACCCGCTTTTTCCTTTAGCCGTCCTTGCACAATAGCAACGTATTGTCGGCCAATTTGCTTCTCCCGCATGGCTTCATCCAATATCAGATGCGACCATTCATGCTTCGCATACAACACAGGCCCTGTCGTATCTTCATCAAGCCGATGAATATGACGAACCTTGCACTGCTGCCCTGTCGCTTCATAGTAGCTTGCTACCGCATCTGACAATGTAGGAACCTGCTCTGTTTTCGCGGTGTTATCACCATGCACCTTCATTCCTGCCGGCTTTTGGACGACCAGGCAAAAATCATCTTCATACAACACTTCTACCGGAGCCCAGCGATGCATATTCTTAATCGGTTCATTCGGAAAAAGCCGAAGACGAACACGAGGACCTTTTATCGATATCCCTCCGCTCTTGACTAGTTGATTCCAATATTTATCAGGAAGGCGTATATATTCCTTAATACCTTCCTCAGAGTCCAAGAGCTGGGGAAGCCTTAGTTCAAGCCATTCACCTTTTTTCTGCCATGGGATCATTGATTCGTGCTCCTTTCATTGCCTTATTGTAACAAATTACGACTAAATGTTCATGGCATCTCTTTGCAACTTCTCAGCTTATGAATCGTCTATCATATTAGTAAGGGTTATGGTAGAATAATAGAGTTAAAAATCCGTTTTTTGTTCTTCGTTTATTATTAAAACAGGAGTGGACAAAGTGAGCACTGCCATACATTTCTTGGAATCAACCAAGCAGCAGCTTCGCGACTGGAGTTGGCTGAAAAAAACCTTGATGCTTATCGCCATTATTACGTTTATGACGTCGAGCTTTTTGTTTCTAACCAAGCCGGGTACGGATATTCGGATTTGGATGGCTCAAACCGTCATCATTACACAGCATCGCGACTGGGCTTGGATGTTCGTCGGCACCAAAATGCGGGACGATCTGGTTACGCAGCTTCATACCTTTGTTGAAGAAAATGCGGTCGAAAAGCAGCTGCCAGGAATGATTACTACGACTCAAAAAAGAATTCGCTCCATCGACGAGCTGGTTAAAGTCGAAGATATTTCCGGCAAGTTCTGGAAAGGCAAGCGAATGTATGTGTATGACCCCAAATCGATCAAGATCATGACACCTGCAAAAGCTGGTGAAGGTGAGAAGATCAGCTCCATGGTGAAACGTACCGGAGCAGTTGCCGGTGTCAATGCCGGCGGATTTAACGATCCAGAGGGGCTTGGTAATGGGTTTGCAGCACTAGGCGCCATAATTTCCGGTGGCGAGGTCATCTATACGGACCAGGACGGCAGCGTTCCGCAGCATATCGTCGGGTTCACGAAGGACGGAACTCTAGTCATCGGCAAATACAACATTTTCGAGCTTCGAGAGATGGGGGTATCTGAAGCAGCATCCTTCTATCCCCGCGTTATTGCCAACGGCAAACCGCTTCCTATTAATGATGGAAGCCGCGCGCCTCGTACTGCAGTCGGTCAAAAAGCCGATGGTACCGTTATTTTTATCGTTATTGACGGACGCCAAACGCACAGCGTCGGCGCTACATTGAAAGAAGTTCAAGATATGTTCATGGATGACGATGTCATCAATGCAGGCTTTCTGGATGGCGGCGCATCTTCCGAATTGGTCTACAACGGAGAGCTGGTTACCAGTCCTTCCAGCCGCTACGGCGAACGCAGGCTTCCTTCCGCATTTTTGGTCTACGACCATCCGGAGAATGTAGTAGCCAACCGGGTCTGGGACGGAATAGACAAAATCGATCCAGGCGGTTCATACGATCACCCGGACTTTTTGAAAGAACAAGCCGAGCTTAAGGCTAAACAAAAAAATAATCCGACTCCTGCACCAACTCCGACACCAACAACTTCTCCGACGCCTACTCCTTCATCAAGCACAAATAAGGGAGATACGGATAAGACGAAGCCAGGAGAAGCAGGCAATAATTCTGGTAACACTAACAAGAATGGCAGCAGCACCCCAGGTACAACGAAGCCACCTGCGGGGAAAGATACAGATGCTTCTAAGGATGCCAACGGGGGTATTACGACGACACCAGGCAATCCAACCGGGGATAAAGAAACAACCCCACCAAAATCAACACCAACACCGGGTACTTCAAATAATGGTGGTGCGGAACCAACGAATCCGCCAGCCGGCAGTAACAATAACGCTGGAAACGGAGGAGCAGCTACGACTCCGCACCCACAGGTGACACCAACGCCAAGCTCGTCTCCTACGCCTCCAGCAGCAGGCGGGAATACT
This sequence comes from Paenibacillus sp. RC67, assembly GCF_030020805.1. GTDB lineage: Bacteria > Bacillota > Bacilli > Paenibacillales > NBRC-103111 > Paenibacillus_S. The sequence goes on along the minus strand of NZ_CP125098.1, from coordinate 2,271,432 downwards.
CCTGCTAATGGTAATCCGGCGCCTGAGCAAAGCGCAAAGCCAAATAACGGCGGAGCTATTTCCAATGGCGGAACAAACGGGAATACCTCCGACTCCGCCGGAAAAGCTGGTTCTAACGTTTCTGCAAATGGCAGTTCCACACCGACACCGTCGGCAACGTCAACCGCATCAGCAACACCTACTCCACTCAAAGCAGAATAGATAGATAAGTCCAAAGACGCCACTTAGCTTTATAGGAGGGGCGTCTTTTTTATGATCGAACTTCCTTTCACTGCTTCTATGAAAAAAAGCCTGTCTGTTGTGTAATAAACAACGGACAAGCTTTAAATAGGTGATTCTACAGCTGCTTAAGCGCTTCGTAATGAGCTGCGATCGTCGCTTCGATATCCTCATCCGAATGTGCTGTGGACACGAACATCCCCTCGAATTGAGAAGGCGCAACGCTAACTCCCAAATCAAGCAGTGCAGCAAAATAACGGTTAAAGCGATCCAGGTCAGAAGTCTTAGCTGTTTCGTAGTTAATAACCTTTTGATCGGTAAAGAATGGACAAATCATCGAGCCCACACGATTGATCGTACTGGCAATGCCAAACTCCTTCGCATTGCTGAGGAAGCCTTCTTCAAGCCTTGCTGCTTTACGCTCCAGCTCCTCGTACACTCCTGGTTGACCCAACAGCTTCAACGTTGTGTAGCCTGCCGCCATGGCAAGCGGGTTACCTGATAGCGTACCGGCTTGATAGATTGGACCGCTTGGAGCAATCTGCTCCATAATGGCGCGTTTACCGCCGTAAGCTCCGACCGGTAATCCTCCACCAATAATTTTACCAAGACAGGTTAGGTCTGGATCAATGCCATACAATCCTTGAGCGCTATGAAGACCCACCCGGAACCCTGTCATCACCTCGTCAAAGATAAGAACGCTGCCGTAACGACGAGTTATTTCGCGCAAGCCTTGCAGAAAGCCCGGAAGCGGTGGAACAACGCCCATATTACCGCCAATCGGCTCTACAATTACTGCAGCGATCTCTTCGCCGAACTTTTCAAAGGCAAGCTGAACCGATTCCAAATCATTATAAGGTACCGTTATCGTGTTAACGGCAACGCCCTCTGGTACACCTGGACTATCAGGCAGCCCTAACGTCGCTACACCAGAGCCTGCTTTGATAAGCAAGGAATCCGCATGACCATGGTAACAACCTTCGAATTTGACAATTTTGGATCTCTTCGTATAGCCTCTAGCAAGTCTCAGCGCACTCATTGTCGCTTCCGTACCGGAGTTCACCATACGCACCATTTCCAATGAAGGAACGCGCTCAATAACAAGCTTGGCCATGACTGTCTCTAATTCGGTAGGAGCACCGAAGCTGGAGCCTTTTTCAGCTGTTTTTTTAATCGCCTCAACGACTTCAGGATGAGAATGACCTACAATTAAAGGCCCCCAGGAGCCGATATAATCGATAAATTCGTTTCCATCAATATCGTAGACGCGAGACCCTTCTCCTCGTTCCACAAACAATGGAGTCAGTCCGACTGATTTGAACGCGCGAACCGGACTGTTCACCCCACCAGGTATGACTTCCTTCGCTTCCGCAAAAGCCTTTGCAGATTTCTCATCCGTACGTTTACGCATGCTCATTTCTTTACCCCATTTCACCGATCTATTGACATCACATGAAAGACGGATGGGAACACAAGCTGTTCAACCATCCGCTTTTAACTGTTAATTCCCTTTGCAATGCTCGTACACAACATCACTGAGCGTCTCCATGTACAATGGATCGGTATTCAGAGACGGTGTGCGCTCCAGATGAATGCCCAGCTCTTTAGCTACCTTCTGAGCTTCGATATCCAGATCGTATAGTACTTCCAAATGATCAGATACAAAGCCAATCGGGCAGACTAGCACGTTCTTTACTTGTTCTTCTTGAGTGACAGTATGCAGCACGTCCAAAATATCTGGACCGAGCCAAGGCATCGCCGTTTGACCCGCACTTTGCCATCCGAACTGCCAATTGCTCACTCCCGTTTGCTCGGCAATCACTTTAGAAGTAGCAAGCAGCTGATCCGGATACGGATCTCTCATCTCCAGTATTTTTTCAGGCAAGCTATGCGCTGTAAAAATAACTCGAACTTCTTCTTTTGGTGTGTCACCAAAGCGTTCCAATGTTGCTGTTACGCGGTTGGACAATGCTTCGATCAGCTTCGGATGAAGATGATAACTCTTAACGAATTCAATGGAGATACCGCCCAGCTCTTCGGCCTTCTCCTGAGCACGTTTGATGTACCCGCCGACGCTCATAATGGAGTAATGCGGGGCTAGCACAACACCAACCGCATGTTGGATGCCGTCTTTAACCATTTTCTCTACGCCGTCCTCAATGAACGGAGCCGCATGCTTAAGACCTTGGTAGCACACAAACGATTTATCAGGATGACGCTCATTCAGCATTTGCTCCAATGCTTGCACTTGCTTGTTCGTATTTTCTCTTAGCGGGAAAAAGCCGCCAACAATAGCGTCATACCGATCCGTGAGTTCCTTAAGCTGCTCGGGACTTGGGGGATTCCCTCTGCGGATATGGGTATAATAAGCCTCGACCTGATCCAAGCTCTCAGGAGTCCCGTACGACATCACAAGTACACCAATTTTTTGTTTGGTCATTAGACACCACTTCCTTGTTTCGATTGAGCGATAGCTTCACGAGAATAAGTATGAACAAACTCTGTTAATTCTCTCAGCTTATCGATAGATGCTTCAGGAAACACACCATGGCCCAGGTTGAAAATGTACCCTGGCTGTTGAATTCCTTGATCAATGATCGCTTTTGCTTGCTCTTGAATCAGTGACATCGGCCCAGTAAGCACAGTAGGATCCAAGTTCCCTTGAATGGCGAATTTAGCTCCGACTCTTTTACGTGCTTCCGAAATAGGCACACGCCAATCAAGCCCAATCACATCAGCTTCAATGTTTACGAGGCTGGAATGCAGCTCACCTGAGCTAACCCCAGGGAAATAGATTTTGGGCTGATCCAAATGCTTGAGCTCGTCAAAAATCCGCGTAATGGTCGGCAGCACATAAGTTTGGAAATCTCTTGGCGACAACGCGCCCACCCAACTATCGAACAATTGAACCGCTTTGGCTCCTGCAGCAATCTGTGCTTTTAAATACGTGATAATCATATCTCCAAGCTTATCCATCAGTTTAAACCAAACCTCAGGCGCCCCATACATAAGAGCCTTCGTATGAAGATAATCTTTGGATTTGGAAGGCCTGCCTTCAATCAAATAACTGGCAATCGTAAATGGTGCACCAGCAAACGTAATGAGAGGTACTTGAAGCTCAGCAACAAGTATTTCAATGGTTTTAATAATATGAGATAAATCCTGTTCAACTTGAATCGGGCGAAGCTTGGCTACGTCCTCCGCGGTACGAATCGGGTTATGTATGACAGGTCCTACATCTTTTACGATGTCAAAATCAATCCCGATCGAAGCAACCGGATTCATAATATCCGAATATAAAATAGCAGCATCGACTCCGAGCTTTTTCACCGGCATCATCGTAACTTCTGCTGCAAGCTCAGGCTGCTTGCAAATTTCAAGAAGGCTGTACTTTTCTTTTATTTTACGGTAATCCGGGTCCGAGCGTCCTGCTTGACGCATATACCAAACAGGAAGCGTATCCACATGTTGTTTTTTGCAGGCTTTAATAAAATTATTGTTATAGCTCATTCTCTTTACCTCTTTCCGCTTACTCCTATAATCTAATAATATTATGCCCTATTTGGCAACCTCTAACAACCGATTGCCCTTCATAGAATCCGACAAAAGTATGACAAGAACCCTGCCAGTACGGAGAAAAAAAGAGCTTTTCCACTAACCGCAGTCAGTATGAAAAGCTCTTCTTTATTCCCTAAGTGCTTATTATTAATCTTCTTTCAACCATTTGGCTACATCTTTAGCAAAATACGTAATGATTAAATCAGCACCTGCGCGTTTGAAGCCAATCATCGTCTCGAGCACGATTGAACGCTCGTCCACCCAGCCTTGGAGGGCTGCTGCTTTAATAAGCGAATATTCTCCACTAACATTGTAGGCCACCAACGGAAGATCGAATTGGTCACGCAAAGTGCGAATAATATCCATGTACGCCATAGCAGGCTTAACCATCAGGAAATCAGCGCCTTCCAAAACATCGGACTCTGCTTCCCGCAGTGCTTCCCGAGCGTTGCCCGGATCCATTTGATACGTTTTGCGGTCGCCGAACTGCGGTGCGGAGTGAGCCGCTTCCCGGAATGGTCCGTAGTAAGCAGAAGCATATTTAACGGAATAGGACATAATCGGTACATTCTCGAAGCCTGCTTCATCCAGCCCTTGGCGAATAGCCGCTACGAAGCCGTCCATCATATTGGAAGGTGCGATAACATCAGCTCCCGCTTTAGCTTGCGAAACAGCTGTACGAACCAGAAGCTCGAGAGACTCATCGTTATCAATGTCCGCACATTGCGTTTTCTCATCAATATGAACAACACCGCAATGGCCATGGTCGGTAAACTGGCAAAGACAATTATCCGCCATTACCAGTAAGTCTGGGTGCAGCTCTTTAATCCGGCGCGTCGCCTGCTGCACAATACCATTCTCATCATAAGCCGAGCTGCCAACAGCGTCTTTATGGTCAGGGACACCGAACAGCATGATCGCTTGTATTCCAAGACCTGTGATCTCTTTCAATTCTTCTTCAAGCACATCAAGTGAAAAGTGATACACGCCTGGCATTGAACTGATTTCTTCTTTGATTTGAGAGCCATGCATAACAAAAATAGGATAGATCAAATCATGAACCGATAGGCTTGTTTCTCTTACCAAATTACGTAATGCTTTAGAACCACGTAGTCTTCTGTTGCGTACAATTGGAAATGCCATGTTGTTTCCTCCTTAGCCTTTTATCCTCTTGGGTCTTTTCTTTATTCGCAATATAAGCTTTGAACAAGGGAAGATACGGTAGCTTCCTTGGCTAAGTAATCGACCTTGAGACCTGATTCCTCGACCGTCTTGGCTGTCATCGGCCCAATACAGGCGATCTTGCATTGTTGGATAAGCTCAAGCGGCTTATCTGCGCCCAATTGCTCCAAAGCGGTAATTAAATTTGTGACTGTCGATGAGCTTGTAAAGGTAATAGTGTGAATCGTATTCTCCTGAAGCAGCTCAATGATTTCAGAGCCTCCGCTCGTGTCCAGAACCGTTTCGTACACATCGACTTCCGTTACATTCAGTCCCATCTGCCTCAGCTCGGCAGGGATGTATTCCTTGGCGATATCAGCCGTAGGCAGCAGCACTTGTTGACCCGGCTTAAGCTCCTCCGCAAATGCCGCGAGCAGCACGTCTCCCTGGAACTGGGAGGGCAGCTCCTCGGCAATAAGTCCGCGCTGCGCTAATGCTTCCGAAGTCTTTGGCCCGACCGCCGCAATCCTTGCTTTGCTCATCGTTCTAACATCAATACGATTGCTTTGCAGTCGCTGAAAGAAATATTCCACACCGTTTACACTCGTAAACAAGATCCAATCAAACACGGACAACCGGCTAAGCGCCTCATCAAGCTTTTGCTGAGCTTCTGGCTTAGTTGGAGCTTGAGTCCGGATAACAGGGAATTCCACCGCTTCGCCGCCCAGCTCCTCGATCTGCTGTACCAATTCACTAGCCTGGCTACGGGCACGTGTGACCAGAATGCGACGACCGAACAAAGGCTTTTTCTCAAACCAAGCGAGCTTGTCACGAAGCTTTACTACTTCCCCGACAATAATAACAGCCGGCGATTGAAAGTTGGCGGAACGAACTTTTTCGACTATATCGGTCAAAGTCCCTGTTATTGTCTTTTGGTCCATCCATGTTCCCCAGCGTATTAGCGCGACTGGAGTGGCAGGCGACTTTCCGCCTTGAACCAGTTGGCTACAGATAAATTCCAGATTGGCTACGCCCATAAGAAAAATAAGCGTACCTGATGCTTGGGATAAGTTCTCCCAATTCAAACTGCTGTATGTTTTGTTCGGATATTCGTGTCCTGTAACAATCGAAAAAGATGAAGTGAAATCTCGATGAGTAACTGGTATACCTGCATACGTTGGTACTGCTATAGCGGAAGTAATGCCCGGTACAATCTCGAACATTATACCGTTATCGGCTAATAGCTCTGCCTCTTCTCCCACACGCCCAAAGACGCTGGGATCTCCGCCTTTTAAGCGAGTTACCGTTTTTCCTTGCATCGCCAGATCAACAAGCAGCTGATTAATTTCCCCTTGCTTCATCATGTGCTTGTCTGGCAGCTTGCCGACAAAAATTTTCTCAGCACCGGGTTTCATATGCTTCAGCAGTCTAGGACTTGCTAACCGGTCGTATACGACGACGTCAGCACGTTGAATCGCCTCTAGTCCCCGTATCGTAATGAGCTTTGGATCTCCAGGACCTGCTCCTACGAGATATACGACACCTTTACTCAACTCGACTCAACTCCTCACCGTCGCCAAAATATCTTCAGCACCTTGGCTGATCAAGGCTTCCGCCACTTTGCGGCCCAGCTTGTCCGGGTCTGTTCCTGTCATTGTTTCTTTCAGAAGCTGCTTGCCATCCGGCGAACCTACCATCCCCGTTAAAGTAATGACAGGATTGCCGCCTTCATCTCCAAGGCTTGCATACGCCCCGATAGGCACCTGACATCCTCCGTTTAGCTTGGCAAGGAAGCTTCTTTCTGCCGCTACCGCCAGAGCTGTCGGCTCATGATTATAATGCTTGAGCAGCCCCAGAACGAACTCATCGTCGCTACGGCACTCAATGCACAGCGCTCCCTGACCGACAGCCGGTAAGCTAAGCTCAGCAGGGATATAAGCACTGATGCGATCCTGCCAGCCGATCCGATGCAATCCAGCAGCAGCTAAGAGGATAGCGTCAAAGCCCTCCGTCTCAAGCTTTTTCAATCTTGAATCGATATTGCCCCGAAGGGACTCAATCTTCAGGTCTGGGCGATAGTTCTGCAGCTGGCACGAACGGCGCAAACTGCTTGTACCCACCTTAGCCCCTTGAGGAAGCTCGTCCAATCCACGGCCATCACTGGAAATCAAGCAATCCCTTGCGTCCTCACGGCGAGGCACTCCCCCGATAATTAATCCTTCTGGCAGCTCCGCCGGCATATCCTTCATGCTATGTACAGCCAGATCAATTTCTCCGTCAAACATGGCCTGCTCAATTTCCTTTACAAAGAGCCCTTTGCCTCCAACTTTGGATAATGTAACATCCAGGATGCGGTCTCCTTTGGTCACGATTTTTTTCACTTCGAATTCGCAATCGATTCCTAACTGTTTGCACAGCTCGCGTAATTGCTCTACGACCTGGCCTGTCTGTGTCAAAGCTAAAGCGCTTTGTCGGGTTCCTACTACGATTTTGCGCATGTATGTCAGCCCTCTCCATAAAGATTATGTAATATTTATTTGATGACTCGCAGCAGCGCTCTATCCAGCGGGCGCCTATGCCGTCATGTAGAGGCCAAGCGATTTTGAATCCATGTCTGTACACGTTCCAGCCCAACGGAAGTCGGTTCTCGCTTAATGATCTCCATCAATTCCTTCTTACCACTCGCTGGAAAACGTCCTGATCGGATTAAAGGCAGCAAATCCCACCCCAGCATACTCCGGAACCAGCGTTGGCGCTCTCCAGTGTCGGTTAGGATCGATTGAATCAAAAAACGCAGGTCATGGAGCAGATCCAGATACACTTCATACTCTTCTCCGAATGTTTGTTCCAGCTCCTGCTTTACTTTTCTCGCAACAGCCGGACTTGCACCCGCAGTCGAGACAGAAATAAGAAGCTTGCCGCGGCGCACTGTCGCAGGGACTATAAAACCGCTTCGTTCCGAGTCGTCTGCCACATTGACCAGCTTGCCTAGCGATTCCGCTTCCCTACGCACAGCCGCGTTTACTTCAGGCTTATCGGTAGCAGCGAATACAAGCAGCGCTCTTATCAGCTGCGGCAGTTCCGCATGATACGACTCATGCACTAACGTGATGATTCCCTCCTGGCCCCACCGCTCCAGCTGAGGTGTACAAGACGGACTTATGACCGTCACTTGAGCTCCCGCTTCAATTAATGCTTCTGCCTTCCGCTCGGCAACCGCCCCTCCGCCGATAATGACGCATGGCTTGTCCTTCGCATTGAGCATCAGCGGATAGAATGCTTGTTTATCCACCATTGAACCTGTTCCGCCCCTCTCATATGGCCCTTTTTCAATCAAGACCATTGATGAAACGAAGAATAAAAGTTAGCGAACACAAAATTTAACGCCATAATAAAAAATGCAGCCAAATTCCATAATGCCAGCTTGTATCCCGGAGTTTTAAGCAGAATCCGTTGGAACAAATAAAAAATATAAGCAAGCAGAACAAACCAGGAGTTAATCACTTTAGGATCAAAAAACAAGGACAAGTCATGCTGTAGCGAAATCCAAACAACCCCGAGTGACATCCCTAACAGTAAAAGCGGAGTCCCGATAACAACGGAAACAAACGAGTAATAGTCCGTCTTATCCAGACTGGGCAATCTTTGCATGAGCTTCGACCATTTTTTCTCTTTCAATTGACGATGCAGGAATAAATACATTCCGGAGAATACGCCGGATACAACAAATGCGACATAGCTTCCTAAAGAGAAGCTGATGTGGATGAACAGCACCTCGTCGCTGACATTCCAATAAGCTAGCGTCGGCGATACTTTAGGATTGCTAAAAAAATTCAAGGCCAACACAGTGAAGCCTATAAGATTAACAATAAATACAAACAGCTCGATACGAAAAAAACGGTTCACTACAAGCGAAACCGTTACAAGCAGCCAGGAAAGCATGAACAGCGTCTCAAACATGGAAAATGCCGTCGAACGATCATGCCATACCAGGTTAAAGACCAGATAGATCGTTTGCAGAACCCAAACAAAAGAAAGCAACCCTGTCCCCATCCGTTTTGCGCTTCGATTCGGACCGACAAAGTCCGAGAAGTAAAACAGCAGGCTCAGGGCGTATATATAAATAATAGCATCGTACAACCAGCTTTTCGCGACCATGGCACCTCTCCAAACTACGTTTTAGCCAAGGCATCGGCAGGCTTCAACGAAACCTTTGTCAAAATCTCTTCCTTCCAGCGATCACGAGACTCGCTCACTTCCTGTTGACGACTAGCGTTCTCCGCATGTTCTTGCTCTGCCAGCTGCTCTTCAAGAGCAAATATTTTGGTGAAGTAGTCCAAGGCCTCTTCTCCATCAGGCTCAGCAGCCATTTCTTTAAGCCGAATGACAGGATCTCTTAGCATTTGATTAACGATACTCTTGGTTAGCTTACGAATAACCTTGAGTTCCCGCTCATCAAGATCAGGAAGCTTCTTCATCAAACTATCCATCGTTTCCTCATGGATAGTGCTGGCTTTTGTTTGCAGTGCCTGAATTAACGGTGTGACACCCAACGTGCGTGTCCATTGCTCAAACACGGCCATCTCCTCCACGATCATATCTTCAATAACAAGTGCCGCTTTGCGACGTTCCTGCAAGTGATTATTCACGATAGACTGCAGATTATCGATATCGTATAAAAATACATTTGGAAGCTCTCCAATGGACGAATCCAAATCCCGCGGAACCGCGATATCGATCATGAACAACGGACGCGAACGACGCTTCTGAAGTACAGCGGCAACCTGATCACGGGTTAGTACCATTTCGGAGGAGCCAGTCGAGCTGATAACAATATCAACTTCCTCCAAATAATAAAGCAGCTTATCCATAGAGCTTGCTACGCCCTGGAATTTCCCCGCCAGCTCTTGAGCACGGCTCAAGGTGCGGTTGACGACAATAACCTTATCGGCACCATTAGCGTAAAGATGCTTAACGGTAAGCTCACTCATCTTGCCCGCACCGATAATCATGACTTTCTTATGATCATAGCTGCCGAAGATTCGTTTGCCGAGCTCAACAGCAGCATAGCTAACGGAAACAGGATTTTCGCCAATTCCAGTCTCTGTATGCGCACGTTTGGCCAGAGTAACAGCCTGTTTAAACAAAGTATTAAACAGGGTACCTGTTGTTTTCAACTGCTGCGACAGCAGAAATGCATTCCGGATTTGTCCCAGAATTTGAGTCTCTCCGATAACCATAGAATCCAGCCCGCTCGTTACACGGAACAAATGATCTATTGCTTTTTCATTTTCATAAACGTACAAATGTTTATTGAATTGCTCACGCGGAACGCCAAACCATTTCTCTATAAATCCGCGAAGGTAATGATCGCACAAGTTTTCCCGATCGACAACTACATACAGCTCCGTACGGTTACAGGTGCCCACAATGACACATTCCATTACGCTTTTCGTTTCTTTGAGCTCCTTCAGTGCCAGTTCCAGATCTGCATCAGAAAATGTAAATTTCTCGCGGATCGATACTGGTGCTGTTCGATAATTCAAGCCCGCCACAACGATATGCATATGTGTCACCTGCCTTCCTCTTCATAATCTAGAACTCATTATAGCACAGTTTGACAAGCCTCTCCGACAAATTTTTTGTATAATATGTGAAAGCAAGATTTATCATCCGGTACTATTTTCTATATTTTCAGCTATTTTGATTCCGTTTATACAAGGAATCCTATTTCACTTACTGAATAAGCTTTTTGCGCAGCAAATCCGTCATCGATTTGTCGTCTTTTTGCAGCCTTTGATTTTGTGACGCAACGATATCGCTCTTGCTGGACAGCAGCTTCCCGTAGGCATCGTACAAGTCATCGAACTGCTTGCGCACCTCCATTAAAGCTTGAATCTCGTCTCCCTTAAGCGGACGCTGGCCCCCTATTTGCAGGCGAAGCACAAACTGCATCAATTGTGACAGGCCTTCGAGCGGTGTCAGCACATCTTCGCCATAAGCTAGCACTAGATGCTGATGCGTGAAGTTGGCCGTATAAACGGCCTGACGAAGCGGATTTAAAGCCTCGGTGTCCTTCACCTTTTCAATGTCATGCAGATAACTGCTCAACAGCTCCATTTGAAACAAAGAAACCTGGTACAGCAGCTTTCCGGCGTCCTGTTTTTCCGAATGCGCACTCACCATGCCTATGATTTGGTATACCGGCCATACAATTAGAAACACGAAGATAACATACATTACCCATTTACGTTTCCGTTTCATACCGAAATCCTCCCTAGCCAAATGAACTCTCCCGAGCTTCGGTTAAAACGCTATACAAGCTCTACTTGTTCATTGTATGGAGCGATATGCAAACAAATAACCACGGATTTCTCCGTGGTTACCATTTAAACGAATTATTATTTTGTCAATTGAACTTGCTTTAATTCCGGTGTTTCCACTTTCAACTCACCCATACCGCGAACAAGCTTTTTCGCATGTGCCGTTTCCGGTTTGAGTACCGAAATCATGTAATCGATAGCCAGTTGAGGATCTACTGTTTCGCCACAGGTATAACAATCTAATGCAGCAAAACCCTTCTCAGGATAAGTATGAATGGAGAGATGACTTTCCGACAATAATACTAGCACTGTTGCACCTTGTGGTTCGAATTGCTTGGATTGAACAGACATTACTGTCGCTCCACATGCCTCCGCAGCCTCCACCATTTGTGCTTGTAACCATTCTGCATTGTTGAGAAGTTCAAAGTCCACTCCCCAAGTATCAACAGCAACGTGTCTTCCGAAAGTTGAGTATTCCATCTTTCGGTCCCCCTTCCTAGGAATAAAATGTTTGAAAAATTTCATCCGCTAGGACCTACGTCATTCACTTCTCGAGGGAATAATCTCTCGCAACATTCAATGTCCTGAGTGAATCCTGGTTCCTATTTTGTTTTCAACGAAAATAAAAATAACATCTATTGCGAATAAAAGCAATACTTTTTTTTACCAATGCCTATTTTTCTTTGCTGCAAGTCTGCACATTGACTAAGATATGTTATAGTCTCGTCTCAGGTGTATGGAAAACATTAGATTTTTAGGAGACAAAAAAAACTTTCCCGGGGCTGCCGGAAAAGTTTTTTACTATTTATAGTTATGCTTCGAGTGCGAATAAACGACGCGTCATTAGTTGAAGACGACCATCAATTTGTTCGCGTACGGCAACGTCTTGAATATCGTTTCTCAGGTCGAGCAAATCGTTAATCTGAGATTTAATGCTCAGGATTTCTTGCTCTACCTCTACTTTGCGGAACATTTGCTCCAGCATGCCGACCGTATCCTTGAATTCATAAATGAGTCGTTCGGAGTCGCCTTTACGTTCCACGATTTTGATTACTGTGCCTTGTTCATATTCGTAGATCATCGTATAGGTTTCATAAATACGGTGAACAACAGCACTTCCTTTAAATGTTGCAACAGCTTTTCGCATCAATTGAACCAAATTTTTGTCCGTTATGCAGCAACTACCACTGCAAACATATGTGTTAAATTTTCTTTCGAACGAAAGGACGATTTCTTGTCCCGCTTCGTTGTCTAGCAGAACCACCTCTTGATTTCCGTTTTCAAGCACTTTGACCTGTAAGGAGGCTTGATGATCGACAAACATCTGAATAAACATGGCCATCTCGGCTTCCGTTAATTGTAGGCAGGTTTTGACGTATTGGGTCGCTAACCTCATTGCCATAAAAATCCCTCGATTCTTTGTTTTCGAAACATGAAGCCAAATTTGTATTCTATTGTTCTATATACATTATACTACATAAATATTTAATATTCCTGCTTTCCGTTCACTGAATTCCGTTGAAATTCTGAAAAATCTGCTTTAATCACGGAATGTTTCTGCTTTTTTATATAAATCCCTCTGTTTCCCTTATTTTGTTACGCAATTCCCTCCGTCCTTTATGATTACGGGCAGCCAGATTAGAGTAAGCTTAACAGACTCCAGGACATGTTTTTCTATAAAAAAAACTATTCCTCTCAAGCGGCTACAGTATGCAAGCCATTGCTCTTGAGGGATAGTTTAGCGTTTGGTATAACTTTATTCCGGTTGGATTTCCACTGATTCTTCATCCAAAGGCATTTCTTCTTTTTCTTCTTCTTCCTCGCGCTGGATCACACCCTGTATGATGCCCCAAAGCTCGTCCTTACCCAAACCAATCTCGGATGAGAATAAAACGAACGGATCGTTTTTATCCATTTGCAGTGTTTCCTTAACGATCTTTACATGCTTCTGCCATTGACCCTTGGAGATTTTATCCGCCTTGGTTGTTACAACGCATAACGGTACTCCATTGTGCTTAAGCCAAGAGTACATCGCTTGATCATCCTTGGATGGCGGATGTCTTAAATCAATAATGAGCAGCACCAGCTTCAAATATTCGCGGTGAAGCAAATATTCTTCAATAAACTTGCCCCATATTTCTCGCTTGGATTTGGACACTTGCGCATAGCCGTAACCTGGTAAATCAACGAAAAATAAGTCCTGATTAATTTTATAATAGTTTAATTGTTGAGTTTTCCCTGGCTTGGAACTCGTTCTAGCCAGATTTTTGCGCTGGATCATCCGATTGATCAGTGATGACTTTCCCACGTTAGAACGCCCTGCCAGAGCAATCTCAGGCAAGGCGTCGGGAGGATACTGACTCGGACCAACCGCGCTGATTATGAACTCAGCTTGATTGACCTTCATGTTCCTTCACTCATTCCTTCATTGAGGCTACAGCCTCATGTTATACCCCTACGGGTTTGACCAAAGCATGCTCAAGCACTCCATCCATATGCGAAACAGGAATAAAAGTCAGCTCTTTGCGCACGCTTTCTGGGATTTCTTCGATGTCTTTTTCGTTATCCTTAGGGATAATAATTTTACGAATTCCGGCACGGTGAGCCGCGAGGCTCTTCTCCTTCAGTCCGCCAATTGGCAGCACGCGACCGCGAAGCGTAATCTCTCCAGTCATCGCTACTTCTCGGGATACTGGGATATTCGTCAGTGCAGAAATAAGTGCTGTCGCCATGGTGATCCCTGCCGAAGGTCCATCCTTTGGTATGGCTCCTTCAGGAATGTGGATATGAATATCCATTTTTTCATGAAAATCTTTGGCAATATCCAGCTGGCCTATACGGGAACGGGTATAGCTGAATGCAGCCTGCGCCGACTCCTTCATGACATCGCCTAATTTGCCTGTTAGGGTCAGTTTGCCGCTGCCTGGCATGACCGTAACCTCGATGACCATCGTCTCTCCGCCCACTTCCGTCCAGGCAAGACCTGTAACGGCACCGATCTGATCAAATTCCTCGGCGACTCCGAAGCGGAATTTCGGTGGTCCGAGATATTCTTTGACATCCTCATAGCCAATGTTGACTTTGATGTCTTGCCCTGAGACGACCTTCTTGGCTGCTTTACGGCAAACTGCGGAAATTTGCTGCTCCAAATTACGCACACCGGCTTCACGGGTATATTCACGGACAATGCGCATCAGTGCCTGCTCTTCGATGACCAGCTGGTCATCCTGCAATCCGTGGTCCTTCAGCTGCTTAGGAAGCAAATAGTTGCGTCCAATATGCAGCTTCTCGATCTCGGTATAGCCCGGGATATAGAGCACTTCCATCCGGTCAAGCAGAGGTCTAGGGATATTGTGTACCGCATTAGCCGTCGTTACGAACATCACATTAGACAGATCGAATGGTACCTCGATGTAATGATCGCTAAACGTGCTGTTCTGCTCCGGATCGAGTACCTCCAACAATGCAGCTGCCGGGTCTCCACGGAAATCCATTGCCATCTTATCAATTTCGTCAAGCAGAAATACAGGGTTGGAGGAACCCGCATTTTTCATACCTTGAATAATACGTCCCGGCATGGCCCCGACATACGTACGACGGTGTCCTCGAATCTCCGCTTCATCCCGAACTCCGCCAAGCGAAATACGGATGAACTGCCGACCCAAAGATCGTGCTATCGAACGGGCAATAGAGGTTTTACCTACACCCGGAGGACCTACAAGGCATAAAATCGGCCCTTTCAGCTTCTTAACGAGCTTCTGTACCGCCAAATACTCCAGTACCCGTTCCTTAGGCTTTTCAAGACCGTAGTGATCTTCATTTAAGATTTCTTCCGCCCGGTTGATATCTAGATCATCTTCTGTCAGCTGAGACCAAGGTAAACCTAACAGCCAATCAATATAGTTACGAATGACTCCACCTTCAGCCGAAGTAGAGGGCATTTTTTCCAGGCGATCGATTTCCTTCTCGATTTTTTCTTTCACTTTCTCCGGAACATCGGTTTCAGCAAGTTGGTTGCGTAGTTCTTCAACTTCTCCCGCTCTGCCTTCTTTATCTCCTAGCTCCTTCTGAATCGCCTTCATCTGCTCGCGGAGGTAGTACTCCTTCTGGGTTTTCTCCATCTGCTTTTTGACACGCTGACTAATTTTGCGCTCAAGCTCCAAAACTTCACGTTCATTGTTAAGTATGCTGAGCAGCTTCTCCAGACGGTCCTTCACGTCGATGGTTTCCAGAATTTCTTGTTTATCCTTGATTTTTAAAGATAAATGACTGCAAATGACATCGGCTAAACGCCCCGGTTCATCAATGTCCGATACGGCAGCTAACGTCTCTGGGGTTACTTTTTTGGACAAATTAATATAATGCTCGAATTGGGTTAGCACCGTGCGCATCAACGCATCGATCTCAGGATCTGATGATTCCTGCTCTGGCAGCTCTTTAACTTGAACCTCATAGTACTCATCATTCGTTAAAAATTCGTTAATCTCCGCACGAACGATCCCTTCGACTAATACCCGAATCGTTCCGTTGGGCAGCTTCAGCATTTGCCGCACTTTAGCAATCGTTCCGATGCGATATATATCTTCCGTAGTAGGTTCTTCAATGTTAACTTCCGATTGCGAGCAAAGAAGAATCATGCTGTCATCCACCATGGATTTCTCCAGTGCTTTTACTGATTTTTCTCTGCCTACGTCCAAATGCAGCACCATGCTAGGATAAACAAGCAACCCCCGCAAAGGAAGCAACGGCAAGCGCCGCACCTTTAATTTGTTTGGTCCCATCCTGGAGCACCTCCTGTGAACTTTGCTTTCAGCAAAGTTGACTTCGCAACAATCAGCCTTCTCAAGCGACCTTGCTTCGCCAGCATTACCATTTGCTGTAGTTAACATTTTAGCAAAATTGATATAAAAACACCAATCGGCCTGTCAACTTATCTCGCACCGGCAAAAAAAGAAACGCTGAAGGCAGAAAATCACTCAAGCCCGTCAGCGTGCAGAACCGTTACCGATGCAGACGGCATCACATCCGGCTGTATGCCGGAAGCCTCTGACAACACGGAAATTTCAATACCTAATGCATGATGCAGCACTTCCTCCACCGATTCCACGGGAATAACCTCAAGTCCGTTCAACCCTCCGAAAATTTCCTGCCAATTCTCCTTTGGAATAATGACTTTGGTTGCTCCCGCCTGGAATGCCGCTTCGACTTTAGCGACGACGCCCCCTACTGGCTTCACTTTACCATGAATCCCGACTTCACCTGTCATGGCGATGTGGTTATCCACCGGAATTTGCTTAACCGCAGACGCTATTGCTGTTGCCATAGACACGCCTGCTGAGGGACCGTCAATTGGAGTACCACCTGGAAAATTAATATGCAGATCGTAATTGTATGGGTTTATGCCCAGTCTGCGAAGTACGGTTAGTACATTTTCAACAGAGCCCCGTGCCATACTCTTTCTGCGGATCGTCCGTGCGCCTCCGCCCATTTCCTCTTCATCCACAACACCTGTAATCGTAAATTTGCCGTTGCCAGCCTGAATGACTGGAATTGCGGTTACTTCGATCTCTAGAAGGGTCCCCAGATTAGGTCCGTACACGGCAAGTCCGTTGACAAAGCCTATTTCCGGCTTCGAACCGATTTTACGCTCCGGCCTAGGAGGAATTTGCGAGCTGTTAATAACCCATTCCACATCCGAAGCCGATACTTCCTTACGTCCATCAGTGAGCGCCATTCCTGCGGCCAACTGAATAATGTTCACCGCTTCTCTACCGTTAGTCGCATGCTTCTTGACAACTTCCATTGCCGCCGGATTTTCTGGCATGCCAATTTTCTTTAACGCATTCAAGGCGATTTTCCCTATCTCATCGGGCGTTAGTGGTCTGAAGTAAATCTCCATGCAGCGCGAGCGAATAGCAGGAGGCAGCTCCTGTGGATTGCGCGTTGTCGCACCTACCAAACGAAAATCGGCCGGCAAGCCATGCTGAAAAATATCATGGATATACCCCGGGATGTTCATATCCTCTGAGTTGTAATATGCACTTTCCAAAAACACTTTACGATCCTCAAGCACCTTTAATAATTTATTCATTTGGTGCGGATGTAATTCGCCAATTTCATCAATAAACAAAATTCCACCGTGCGCCTTGGTAACAGCACCTGCTTTGGGTTGGGGAATACCTGCAACCCCCATAGCGCCTGCTCCCTGATAGATTGGATCATGGACGGAACCAATCAATGGATCGGCAATTCCTCTTTCATCGAAACGTGCCGTTGTAGCATCCACTTCCGTGAATTTGGCTTCCTGTCGAAATGGAGAGTCCGCATTCTTCTTGGCCTCCTCCAGGACAACACGAGCCGCTGCGGTCTTCCCAACACCCGGAGGACCATAAATGATAACGTGCTGTGGGTTAGCCCCGCACAGCGCCGCTTTAAGCGCCCTCAGCCCTTCCTTTTGACCGACGATATCGGCCATTGCGCTGGGTCTAGTTTTCTCCGCCAAAGGCTTATTTAACGAGATTGAACGAAGCTTTCTCAGCTTCTCAAGCTCTTTCTTAGACTCTTTATCCACTGCGGTTCGGTTGGACTGCTGATTCCGTAACAAATTCCAGAAGTACATACCGATGACAACGGCAAAAAATAGTTGGATAATCATCAAAATTACACTGATGTTCATTAAAATACCCCTCCTACGAGATAAAGTTTCGAAGATAATCAACGCTTTTGTTCCCACTATGCAAACTACGTGCAAGTACCATATACCTGGTAGTATTCCCCTCTTAAGGGCGGATTCATACGGTAATGAGAAAGTTTTCTGGTCTGTATGAGAATGAAACAGAAGAGAACCATAAGAGGGAAGTTTTTTCGTAAAGGAGTGTACTTATGCGACGCTTAGGCGCGATCCTTCTTTTATTTTCCGTGACCTTCTTATCTTCTAACCAACCCTTAAACGCCAAATCCGATCTTCACCCGGCTTCCAAAAACCCGATTATCTCTAATGTGGACGTGCTGATCGACGTTGGTCACGGCGGGATCGACAGCGGTACGCTATATGGGGAAATATACGAAAAAGATATTAACCTGGAAATGGCCAGACTTACCTATGATCTTTTGCGGCAAAAGGGCAAGGTTGTTCTTATGAATCGCATGGAGGATTATGCTTTAAGCGGTGAGAACCGGTGGTTTCGCACACGTTCCCGACATCTGAAGGATCTTGCTCAACGGAGCCACCTGGCCAATGAAATTCGTCCTAAGACCGTCGTGAGCCTTCATGTGAACTGGGCCGCAAAGAGCGGCAAGCGTGGTCCTGTCGTGCTGCACCAGAAGTCTGAGTCAAGCAAACGGCTGGCAACCAGCCTTCAAAGCTCTTTAAATCAGCTGTACGACACGTCGGGGGAGATTGTATACGGCAAACCCTTTTACTTACTAAGACATATTCAAGTGCCTACCGTTATCGTAGAAATGGGTTTTATCTCTAACGCACAGGACCGCGCTCAGATGACACAGCCTCAAAAACAGCAAAAATTAGCCGAAGCTATCGCTAATGGCATCCTTAGCTACTTAAATTCACCTCAAAGCGACAGATAACAAAACAAAAGCCGGCCCCTAGAGGGCCAGCTTCGAAATGGTAACAAATTGCGCTTTTTTCTGAATCGACGGAATCGATTGCTTCAAGACGGCTGCGGTATGCTTTCCTGGTGGCCCTACATGGCCTATAACAACGGTTGTATCGTGGTCGTCTACATACTTAAGAACCTTCAATGCCTGCTTCACAATATGATCCCGCGTATAAACGTCATCCATAAAAATGTTGTTTTCCAAAGTTCTTAAGCCTACCTCATTCGCTACGGCTTGGACGACACTCTTATGGGTCGTTTTGCTATCGAGATACAATAAATGCTTTTCTTTACACACTTCCAAAACAATCCTCATGACTCTTTTGTCCGCTGTTACTTTGGAGCCCATGTGATTGTTGATTCCGACAGCAAAAGGAACCTCGTCGATAGCGGCTATTACACGCTGCCTTATTTCTTCATCCGACAAGTCCGTTGTAATCGCCCCAGGTCCAAGCCAGCTCTTCTTCCCCTTGACGGGCTCCATCGGCATATGGACCAGCACATCATGTCCAAGTGAGTGGGCCCATTCGGCATCCCGTTTGGTCGTAGGCAGAAAGGGCATGACAGCTACGGTGAAAGGAATCGTCAGCTCCATCATTTCCCTCGTTCCTTGCATGTCGTTCCCAAGGTCATCGATGACAATCGCTATTTTCTTAGAGTTGGCAGCCTCTCCCTCCGATCGAATTACACCTGTCGGCCCTAACAACAGGCAAATCACGATAAAATACATCAAGACCCATTTAACGGTTTGATTCATAGCGTACCCTCCTGAATAGTTCTAAGCACTCTCCTTGTTATTTGTAACCAGGAGAAAACCTATTCATGGATACAAAAAAAGCAATGCTTCCCATTAGAGAAACACTGCTTCTTATAACCTTTAATTACGCGTGTAGCGAATGGTTCTGTCTGCCCGGAATTTCTCCGGTTCTTTCAAAATGCTCTACAATAATATCGATTTCTTTCTTAAGCTCTCCAAGCAATTCAGCTTCAGGCACTTTACGAATCATTTCCCCGTAACGGAATAACATCCCTTCGCCTCTTGCTCCCGCAATCCCGATATCAGCCTCTCTTGCCTCTCCAGGGCCGTTAACAGCACATCCAAGAACGGATACCTTGATCGGAACTTTAATTCTCGAAATATATTCCTCAACTTCGTTGGCAATCGAGAATAAATCAATGTCCAGACGTCCGCAAGTCGGGCAGGATACCAAAGTCGCTGCGTTCGTGATGAGACCAAAGGTTTTCAATAGATCACGTGCTACCTTGATTTCTTCTACCGGATCCGCACTAAGCGAGATGCGGAGCGTAGAACCAAGTCCCATATTGAGGAGCGCGCCTATACCAGCAGAGCTTTTCACTGTACCTGAGAACAATGTTCCCGCTTCGGTAATCCCCAAATGCAGAGGATATCTGAACGCAGAAGCAGCTTTCGTATAAGCAGCAATAGCCATGGGAACATCGGATGCTTTCAAAGAAACGATAATATCACGGAAATCCAACTCTTCCAGGATACCGATATGGTACAAAGCGCTCTCAACCATCGCTTCCGGAGTAGGATAACCGTACTTCTCCAGAAGATGGTTCTCAAGCGATCCTGCATTTACGCCGATTCGGATAGGAATGCCGCGCTCCTTGCATGCTTTAACAACCGCTTCCACCTTCTCGCGGCGTCCGATATTCCCCGGATTGATCCGAACCTTATCAATACCGTTCTCAATAGCCATTAGAGCAAGACGATGGTCAAAATGAATGTCTGCCACTAACGGAATTTGAATTTGGCGTTTGATGTCTTTTATCGCTTCAGCGGCTTCCTTGTTGTTAACCGTTACACGGACCAACTGGCAGCCTGCATCTTGCAGACGATGAATCTCGGCAACGGTAGCTTTTACATCGGCGGTTTTCGTTGTACACATGCTTTGCATAATGACCTCGTTGCTTCCGCCGATCGTCAAATCCCCTACACGAACTGGGATGGTCTCCGTTCTGTGAAACATGTATTCGATCTCTCCCATGATACCAAACATCCTCCGCTCTGAGACAAAGCCATTAAATGGCTATTGAACAGATTGGAGGCTGTTGTGGTTTAGTTATTAAGCACTTTCTTCTTTTTTCTTAACGGATTTATCGTCTTTATCCGTAATTTCCGGGGTGATTTTGGCCTGGATCGACTCTTTGGTTACAACGCAAGTTGAAACCTCGGTACGAGAAGGTGCTTCATACATGACATCCAGCATGATGCTCTCGATAATAGCTCTTAAGCCGCGGGCGCCTGTATTGCGTTTAATGGCTTCACGAGCAATTTCTTCGAGTGCTTCTTCGTTGAATTCAAGTGAAACATTATCCATCTCCAGCATTTTTTGATACTGCTTGACAAGAGCGTTTTTCGGCTCAGTCAAGATACGTACCAAAGCAGCTTCATCAAGTGGCTCCAATGTCGAGATGACTGGCAAACGGCCGACAAATTCAGGAATCAAACCGAACTTGAGCAAATCTTCCGGTAATACCATGGAGAGGTACTCGCCCGGTTTCAAGTCTGCTCTGTGACCATCGGTACCGAATCCGATCACTTTTTTGCCGATTCTGCGTTTAATGATCTGTTCCAGACCATCGAACGCACCGCCGCAGATGAACAAAATGTTCGTTGTATCGATTTGGATGAACTCTTGATGAGGATGTTTACGTCCGCCTTGTGGAGGAACGGAAGCAACTGTACCCTCCAAAATTTTCAATAGGGCTTGCTGTACACCTTCGCCTGAAACATCACGCGTGATGGAAGGGTTCTCTGATTTACGTGCCACTTTATCGATTTCATCGATATAAATAATTCCGCGTTCAGCCTTCTCAACATCGTAATCTGCAGCCTGGATCAGCTTCAGCAAAATATTTTCAACATCTTCCCCTACATAACCAGCTTCCGTCAAAGACGTAGCATCGGCAATAGCGAAAGGCACATTCAAAATTTTGGCCAGCGTTTGAGCCAGTAACGTTTTACCGCTTCCTGTAGGACCTAACAGAACGATGTTACTTTTTTGGAGCTCTACATCTTCCAATTTGCTTTGCTGCGAGTTAATCCGTTTATAGTGATTGTATACGGCTACGGAGAGCGATTTTTTCGCTTGATCCTGACCGATTACGTATTGATCCAGAATAGCACGGATTTCTTTTGGTTTCGGTACATCCTTAAGATCCAGCTCTTCCTCGTGGCCGAGCTCTTCCTCAACGATTTCCGTACACAGCTCAATGCATTCATCGCATATATAGACGCCTGGTCCAGCAACTAATTTACGGACTTGTTCTTGAGATTTTCCGCAAAACGAGCATTTGAGCTGGCCTTTTTCATCATTAAATTTAAACATGCAATCACTCCTTATCCATTCAGTTCGCTACGAGTGATAACCGCATCGATAAGCCCATATTCCTTGGCTTCTTCAGCGCTCATGAAATTGTCACGGTCCGTGTCCCGCTCAATCTTCTCAAGCGGCTGCCCCGTACGATCCACATAAATTTGATTCAGCTTTTGCTTGGTTTTAATGATCCAGTCTGCATGAATTTTAATATCCGATGCCTGACCTCTCACGCCTCCCAGAGGCTGATGGATCATAACCTCACTGTTCGGCAGCGCAAAACGCTTACCTTTAGCTCCTGCCGTTAACAACAAGGAGCCCATGCTCGCCGCCATACCTACACAAATGGTAGAGACGTCCGGCTTTATGAACTGCATTGTATCATATATACCCATTCCGGCAGTTACTGAACCGCCCGGTGAATTGATGTACAGAGAAATGTCTTTCTCGGCATCCTGCGCGGACAAAAACAGCAACTGCGCAATAACGAGGTTGGCAACATCATCGTCAATGGCACTGCCGATAAAGATAATGCGGTCTTTCAATAGGCGGGAATAAATGTCATACGATCGCTCCCCGCGTCCTTCTTGCTCAACAACCATAGGTATCAGACCCATTGTTCCAACCCCTTTGCTCAAAAATTGACTTGCAAAATACATTGTAGCACGTTTAAAAACATTTCGCGAATTCTCCATGCTCCCTGAGTAAAAACTCGGTTCTGCTTAAGCAAAACCCTCAACAAAAACATGGGTCAACGCATTGCTATGTAATTCGAAACTCTCTTATGTACTTCCGATAAAACGTTGGACGTATGTTGATGATTGAAGCTTAAACATGCATTACACTATGTATTAAACAAAAGGGCCAGGTGGCGAAACCTTGCCTATAGAGAAAGGCACGCATATGGACACGTGCCTTAACCTCCTATGTGAACCTTATTATTTGCTGTTAGCAACCAAGAAACCAACGGTTTTGGTAACTACCAAGTCATGTTTCAGGTCGTTCAAGTTGCCGTTTGCTTCCAAAATAGCGCGAAGCTCTTCAGTCGAGCGTTGGTACATTTGGGACATTTGTTGCAATTGTTCATTAAGTTCTTCCTCAGTAGCTTCCAAGTTCTCAGCCTTAGCAATAGCTTCCAGAACAAGGTTGTTCAGCACACGCTTCTCAGCGTCACCGCGCATTTGCTCTTTCAACACATCGTCGTTTTGGCCTGTGAATTGGTAGTACAGTTCAAGGTTCATACCTTGGCTGGACAAGCGATTCTCGAATTCTTTGAGCATTTGCTCAGTTTCATTCTCGATCATTACTGGCGGAATCTCCACTTTTGCGTTTGCTGCCGCTTTTTCAACTACATCTGCTTCTTTTTTACGAAGAGCTTCTGTTTCTTTACGTTGTTTCAGCTTGCCTTCCAGATCTTGCTTGAATTCTTCCAACGTTTCAAATTCGCTAACGTCTTTAGCAAATTCATCGTCCAAAGCTGGCAAGTTTTTGCGTTTGATGTCATGCAGCTGAATTTTAAATACAGCTTCTTTGCCCTTCAGATCTTCGGAGTGGTAGTCTTCAGGGAAGGATACCGTAATATCTTTTTCTTCGCCTTTTTTCAAGCCAACCACTTGCTCTTCGAACCCAGGGATAAAACTGCCAGTACCAAGCTCAAGAGAATACTTCTCTGCTTTGCCGCCTTCGAAAGCAACGCCGTCAACGAATCCTTCGAAATCGATGGATACTACATCGCCGTTTTCTGCAGCGCCATCTTCTACAGGAACCAGTTCTGCATGGCGTTGTTGCAATTTAACCAACTCTTCGTTTACTTCTTCAGCTGTTACCGCTGCATCTTGAGCTTCAATCTCAAGGCCTTTGTATTCGCCCAGTTCTACTTCAGGCTTAACTACAACTTTAGCTTTGAATTTCAAAACTTGGCCTTTACCGAATTGCTCTACGTCTACTTCAGGACGATCAACAGGAGTAATTCCTGTTTCATTAACTGCTTCAACGTAAGCTTCTGGTACAACGATGTCCAAAGCTTCTTGATACAAGCTTTCGACGCCGAATTTAGATTCAAAGATCGCACGAGGTACTTTACCTTTACGGAAGCCTGGTACGTTTACTTTGGTTACTACTTTTTTAAATGCTTTGTCCAGTGCAACGGCTACTTGGTCCGCTTCCACTTCAATATCAAGAACTCCAACGTTCTTCTCTATTTTTTCCCAGCTTGCTTTCATTTTATGCTTTCCCCTCCAAAAATTATCCATCACAATTTTTCACGTTCTGACGAATAAGGGTGCAGTGCTTGTCCCAGTCGTCAATATAACCATTCTATTATAACATATACCTTCGTCTTTTCAAGTTGCAGTTCGTTGAAAATAATTATTCAATCCCGAAGCCTGCCTGTGAACGTCGCAGAAGCGAACTGCTGCATGATACGATAAGCCTGTTCCCACTGGAAAACCAGCTCGTTCGTAACACCATATAATTCGAATACTTCCTCCCGATCACCACTCTCAAAAACCCGCTCAAGCAGCACGAGATGAAGCGCCGCGGCCCAAGCGTCTATACTTTCACTATCCATCAAAAGCATTTGACGATACATCGAGGTACCGTACACAAAAGCCAGAAACTCATTCCAAGTCTCCTCCGCAAAATAAGCGAGAGCCGGATTATTCGTTTGGCTATTTTCTTGAATGCGTTCCAAAATGTCGTTAATATGCGTCGGAAACTGATCGAAATCGGACGGCGTGTCCTCTACCTCAACCAGAATAGTCTCACCGTTTTTTTTGAACTGAAGCATCCCTGAAACTCCACGAAGCTTAAGCGTTTGCAGAGCCTTGTACTGGATCATGGGATGCTGCTCTCCTGATGTCAACCATTCAGCCAGCTTCCCGTTAATCCTGGAGTCATCCATAAAAGCTAGCTGCCCCAAAGCAAGCAATTGATTCTCCATGGATTGTGAATCTTGCAGCATCTCCAGCAGCTTGTCCGCATAACCGCTGTCCTCACGCGCTTTGACCGCCAGATGCTCCTCAATATATCCTGCTCGGTCCAATCGTCCTGATCCTGCTCTCCGGACTTTGGACCATACTCTTCAGGAAACATAGTCTGAAGCCATTGCAGCAAGGCATGCCATTCTTCTTGTACCCTATCATCCGGACTTTGACAGGCAAGCAGAAACCGAAGCAGCTCTATAGCCTCTCCGTATCGTTCCGTCTCCAGCATCCGGGTGAGTTCAAACTGATAAAAATCAACGGTTTTGGGGAATAATATTACGTTATCATTCGGTTTTTCGGACAATAGCACACCACCTAACTGACTTCTAAGCAAAAGCCTCTATAAAAGGTTTCTTTATGAAGGTCAGTGTACCCGATTCGGAACCGGAAAGCAAAAGCAACTTGATTTAATCCTTATATGTACGGTAGGTATACTTCCCTGCTGTCGTTAACTCCACATCTACTTTCACGTTACGAAGCGATTCCGGCGTGAGCAGGAACATATCCCCCTTCTCTGTATACAGCTTGTATTTTGATGTACTTCGGTCATATAAATGTTTGCCGAGCCCGAGTAAATCTGTTTTTTGTTTAATCCCTGCCGTATAGGTCTCACGAATTTCCTGCTCAATCATGGTCTGCAGCTGCTTGATTAAGAGAGAAGCTGGAACTTGCTCGTTCAGCTCCGATATAGCTCCCTTCACAATAACGTGGATATCAAAGTTCGGTTTCCCGCCTTGCTCACTGATGTCGACTGCGAACCTGGGTTTCGTTAACCTGGCACCTGCGACATTCTTACCGCCTTCTTTGACAATCACAGGCGCACGATTGGTATGCCGGTCCATCCAGCGCAGCCCCTTCACCTTCTCAACTGGAAAGAAGCCTACCTTCTTCTGCTGCCAAAAAGAGTATACGCCGTCATAACGCAAGGAATCGACAGGATCATCATTCTTTCTCCATACTTCGTTGCCCACGGTAATCGAAGGCAGGAGCAGTGATTGAACTGGTTCGTAATATGCCGCCAAAAAATCATTAAGCCGAATAGGTGTTATATAAGAACGCTGCTTATAGTTATCTATTGGAGTGTGCATTAAAAGGCGCAGCCTGGAACGCTCGAAATTCGGCGTTGATTGGAAAATATCCGTGATGGAATCTTTGGTACCAAATACCCACATCGTGTATCTGAGCTCGTAAAATCGGAATAGCGACTGCAATATATTCGTTATCTCCCCCTTTTCGAGCAGTGAGTCACCAATAACAAGCGATGTTACATGACCCCAGAACAGCCTTCTTTGCGATTCGATCGTAATTTTCTCAATGGCCTCGGCGTAGCTTTTTCCTTTACCGGTCGCGATCCATGCTGGAGTCGGATTCAGATCCAGTCCCTTCTCTGACTTGGCCACCTTATCGAAGCTCAGTAACTGTAAATAAACCACAAACTGCTTGTCATCTTTGGAGTAATCAATACCAATAGCATTGATATAATCGACATTGTCAATATCGACAGAATTCCAACAACCACTTAGCAAGAAAACCAATAACATTAAAAGAACACAAACATGTACCCGCTTCGTTCTCATGTCCCTTCTCCTCCGGACCGATCGGGTGAATTCCCCTGTGTGTGCAGCATCTGAGGCGGCTTCTGCCTTTTTCCTCGCGGAAATTGAAACCATACATAACGTAAGTCCTTCCAGTTAAAAGGCGAATACGGTGCCAAATAAGGGACGCCGAACGATTTTAGATTGGACATATAAATCAGCACAGAAAAGGCTGCGGTAAAAAAGCCGAACAATCCGAAAAAAGAGGCGAGAAAAAAGATATACAACCTTAACATGCCTACCGACATACCAAATAGGCCGTTAACGATTGTAAATTGTGCTGTTGCCGAAACGGCGGCTACCACTAGAGTCGCAGGCGAAGTCAAGCCTGCCTTAATAATAGCATCTCCAATAATTAGACCGCCGACGACGGAAACGGAAGGCCCTAATGCGGAGGGAAGCCGACTTCCAGCCTCCAGAAAGAATTGGAAAAGCAGCAGCATCAGCAGGATCTCCATTGGTCCAGAAAGCGGAGTTCCTGCAGTGGAGACCGCGACCGTGGCAAGTAAAGGAAATGGAATTTGATCCTGATGATATGCTGTAAGTGCCACCCAGAACCCGGGAAGCAAAACCGTTAAGGCTAGCCCCACCCCCCGCATCAATCTTTCGATGTATACCAGAAGAAGAGGCGTGTGTGCATCTTCTGCCACTGACATCATATAAGAAATGTTCACTGGCGCTATCATAGCTGTAGGAATGCCGTCCATCAGGATGACGAAACGTCCTCGCATAAGACTGTTGACCACCAGATCCGTCCTAGTTGTTATATTGACAAGCGGAAAGAAACCTAGTCCGGGTTTGATCAGCATATTTTTCAGCTCTTCCATATTGAAGACGGTATCCACGTTCAACCCTTTTAGCTTGCCTCGAATATCCTCTGCAATGGATTCATTAAGAACATCGTTTAAATAAAGAAGGGATATTTCCGTCCTACTGCGGCTGCCTATAGTAAAGTTCTCACAGCTTAACGTGTTGGATCGGATTCGTTTTCGGATTAATGCAACGTTGGTCGTTACTTGCTCGACGAAGCTATCCCTAGGCCCGTAGACTGTAAGTTCTGTTGTCGATTCTTCAGGGCTTCGTTCAGGTCGGTTAGACGTTTCCACATGATACATGCTGCCTTTCTCCGGCTTAAATACGACCAAATTCCCTCTGAACACTTGATCCATAATATCCTGTTCGGATGGATTTTGCGGAAATGGCTGTAACAGCAGTCCTTCAGCCATTTGTTCCTTACTTTGATGATGTTCCGTTGTATGCTCTCCGCCTTCTTCCCCATGAAGCACCAGCTCCTTGAGCATGACATTGCTGCATAGCCCTTCACAAAAGATGAGCAGAAGCTGCTGCTCTTGCGACGCATGAAATTTAACATCATCACAACGATGAAACAGATTGCGAAGCCTCTCCTCGTTCCAGTTCATTATGCAGATGTCCTCCTCTTCTTGGTCATGAAAGCGACGACGCACAATATACAGGTCAACAATAAGTAGCCGATCAAGGAATATGGCAAGTAAATATATTTCAACCAGTCATAGAAAACAATGTCCCCAATAGGCAAGCACGTTATGAACAAGATAAAAACGGACAAGAGCATAAGAAAGATCGATTTATTCGTCTTCCCCTTGAATGGACTGAGTTCTCCCAAGATATACATGGACAACGACACCCGGACAAAAGCTCCGGAGAACCATTGATAAATGGAGAAGAAATCTACCCGCTCTATGTACTGATGAATAACGACCAGTCTCCACTGCTCAAATGCCGGGTACCGGTGCTTGGCCGATTCTACAGGACCAAATTCGGCTATAGAGCCGGTTATAGGGCCTAATGTTAATATGGTGATGATAAGCCCCAATATGACGAGCTGCCACCACTTCATCTTATGTGAAATATGATGTTGAAACATCAGAATGACGAACAGCTCCGAGAAACCGGAGCCTGCATAAATCATTCCTCGAAGAAGAGGATCCAGCCCGTATTCCAAAATAGGTAGAAGCCTTGAATAATCCTTATTTTGAATATTGGCACTCATCACGAAAAACCCCAGAATGACAACAAACGGGAGTAAAATCCCGGCAGTTATCGCAATGGAATTGATTCCGGAGCGCGCGGAGAAGTAACAAAGACATATGAGCAGAAGTCCTAGAAATATTATTGGTGTTTCCGGTAAATAGGATGATGCCGCCCATGTCACCGTATCCTTTACCGTAATTAATACAACAAACATATAACAGATGAACAATGCCAGCCTTAGAATCCATGCAACGGAACGTCCTGCAACTTCCCTCACCCATTCCAACAAGGGCTGCTGGCTGCTCCTCTTCATAATCCAGTATATAATTCCAATCCAAGCCATAAAGGGAATTACGGTTAAGCATGTTGACACCCATGCGTCTCTTCCGGATATGTCCAATATAACCGGGATGAGGATCACATGGTTGAAAAGTCCCACCGATGTCATGATTATCATAATGACTTGTATCATATTGATAGACTTGGTCAAGCTTCTCACCTCTACCTTAATATGGTGACATTGACGCCTGACAAGTATATTGCCCCAAAACTCTTTTCTAAATCCAACCATGGATGGTAAAGAGACGCAGTCGTCTTTGCGCTTTGCTCATGATTCGGTTAAACAAAAAACAGCGAAAGGGATTTAACCCTTCCGCTGTTGTAAAGCTCTTGCTGTATTAATAAATTTTCATAGCCGCTTGAATTAATTTGGCTTTGATGTTTGGATCTTGATCGATGAAAGCATACATCTTGTCCACCGCATCTTTATTTTGCAAATAATCTTTTTCATTCTGGATCGTTTCGTGGGACCATTCAAGCAATTGTTTCTCGGCAGCGCCTAGCGCGTTCAGAGCTGTATGTAGACCTGTCTGCTCGATCAGCTCCTCTACCTTCTCCTGGTTCACAACACCAAGCAGCTGAACGGTAGCAAGCTTATTTTGAAAAGCCTCGTTCACTCTCTCAAAGTGCTCTTTGGCCTCTTTGTATTGGGTTTGTTCTTTGGATAACTTCGTCTTCTTCATAACGTATGACCACCTCTTCTTCTTGATCGGTTCGGTAGGCTTTACAGCTTTCCGGCAACTTTGAGTAAATCATCCTTTAGCCCGATATCCGTCAGCACCGCAAAAGGCCATATTGGCCAAGAAGATAAACAGAAGCGTCGCTTGAAACACCTTCTTCCCTTCCTAACCGCCTTATGGTTAGAGTGGGATAATCGCTCTTGTTCTATTCATCTTGCATCGACTCTTGATTTGGACCGCTAACGCATAGTGTAAACGGAATTTTCGTTTTTGTCTATCTTTTCCTCTATGAAGGACAGACATTTTATGCTACTGCCTAGCATAACCTTTACCATCATACTGTCGCTGTCGAAAAGCTTGTCATTTTGTAGAACAGAAACAACAGGAGAGGATGAAAGGCCATGTGCGGAATAACGGGATGGATTGATTGGCAAAAAGACTTGACGCAGTATCCGTCTGTTCTCGAACAGTTGACGGATACATTGACGAATAGAGGTCCTGACGCCTCCGGTACTTGGATAACGCAGCATTGCGCGCTTGGACATCGACGCCTGAGCGTTATGGACCCGGCCAATGGCGGCCAGCCCATGGTCCGTAAATACGGAGATAATACGTTCTCCATCGTATATAACGGTGAGCTGTACAATGCCCCAGAGCTTAAGAAAGAGCTGGAGCAGCGTGGCCACAAATTTCAAACCACATGCGACACCGAAGTGCTTCTTGTCTCCTACATTGAGTGGGGACGCGCATGCGTCGATCGATTGAACGGCATATTCGCTTTTGGCGTTTGGAACTCCTTAGAGCAATCGCTATACCTTGTACGGGATAGGCTTGGCGTAAAGCCTCTTTTCTATTCTTATTCGAATGGACGCCTTCTGTTTGGGTCCGAACCCAAAGCGATTTTATCACATCCGGACTTTTCCGCTCAAATCAGCGGCGAAGGACTGGCTGAAATATTTGCTGTCGGACCAGCGCGTACACCCGGACACGGTGTGTACTGCAATATGTTTGAATTAAAACCAGGACATTGTATGACGGTAGACCGCAGCGGAATGCAAATCCGCACCTACTGGAAGCTAGAAAGCAAGCCTCATGAGGACGATGTCGACACTACGGCTGAACGGATTCACGACCTTCTCAAGGATACGGTTGAGCGGCAGCTCGCCTCGGACGTCCCCATATGTACCCTGCTTTCAGGCGGTCTTGATTCCAGCGCTTTGACGGCCTTCGCGGCAAACCATTACCGGGAAAACAATACGGGTATTATTCATACTTATTCCATCGATTATGTAGACAACGATAAGCATTTCAAGGCCAACGACTTTCAGCCCAACTCCGATGCTCCGTGGATTCAAAGAATGACCGAATTTCTTGGCAGCGAGCATCACTTCATCGAGTTCGACACGCCCGAGCTGGTAGAAGCTTTAAAGACAGTCGTGTACGCCCGTGATCTTCCCGGTATGGCTGATGTCGACGGCTCTTTGTACTTATTTTGCCGCGAGATCAAAAAGGACGCTACAGTGGCCATTTCTGGTGAGGCAGCCGATGAAATTTTCGGAGGCTATCCGTGGTTTCACCGTCCAGAAGCTTTAAATGCCAACACATTTCCATGGTCTTTGGCGACCAAAGATCGCGTAAGCCTGCTCTCTCCTGATTTGGTCAACTGGGTGAAGCCAGAGCAGTATGTTCAGGAACGATACCGCCAAGCACTGTCCGAGGTGCCGCGGCTCGCAGGCGAAGATCAACAGCAAAACCGGATGAGGGAAATGTCATACCTTAACATCACCCGCTTCATGCCTACCTTGCTCGATCGTAAAGACCGTATGAGCATGGCGGTAGGTCTCGAGGTCCGCGTTCCTTTCTGCGATCACCGGTTGGTGGAATATGTCTGGAACATTCCTTGGGAAATTAAAACGTCCGGCGATAGGGAAAAAGGAATACTGCGGCGAGCGCTCCGCGGAGTACTGCCGGATGACGTTCTGACACGCAAAAAAAGCCCTTACCCTAAAACCCACAATCCAAGCTACTTGGCTGCTGTACAAAAATGGGTGCTGGAAATATTGGATGATTCCAGTTCTCCGCTGCTTCAGTTCATTGACGCTCCCAAAATCCGCGCTTTGGCGGAAGGCGATGCAAGCCAGTTTAATCTCCCTTGGTTCGGTCAATTGATGACAGGCCCTCAATTGTTTGCTTATTTAGCCCAAGTAGATACATGGCTGCGCCATTACAAAGTATCGATAAGATGATCTATTGTTTTCTTTTCAGATCGTACGAAAGCTCGAACGATGGCCAAAAGGATCGGACCGTATACGCATGCTCCAATGCATAACGGCCCGTTCCTTTTTTGACTATCGTTTGTCCAGATCACTCCACAAAGCTTGTATCGCTTTGCCTCTATGACTGATTTCATTTTTTTGTTCAATGGACAGTTCAGCCATCGTTTTATCCAACGTCGTTATGTAAAAGAGCGGATCGTAGCCGAATCCATGCTCGCCTCGTGGGGCCGCGAGAATCTCTCCCTCGCAGTAGCCCTCGACCGCACTGACAACTTGACCGTCCTTATCTACAAGGCAAATCGCCGATATGAACCTTGCTGTACTGAGTGATTGTGTTCCCTCAGCAGGAAGCTTGGACAGCTCTTCAAGCAGTTTAAGGTTGTTTGCTTGGTCATTCGACGGCTCCCCCGCGTATCGGGCCGAATAAACGCCGGGTTCTCCGTTCAACCGATCGACGCATAAGCCTGAATCGTCAGCAATCGCCGGAACTCTTAAACGCAGGGCAACAGCACGTGCCTTTATTAAGGCATTTGCTGCGAAAGTATCTCCGTCCTCGATTATTTCCGGAATGTCCTCGTAGTCCAGCAAGCTTTTTACTGCAATGCCTTTTTGCCGGAACAACGGCTCAAATTCCTTTACTTTCCCTGCATTGCGGGTAGCAACGACAA
Organism: Paenibacillus sp. RC67; assembly: GCF_030020805.1. Lineage (GTDB taxonomy): Bacteria > Bacillota > Bacilli > Paenibacillales > NBRC-103111 > Paenibacillus_S. The sequence continues at coordinate 2,238,656 of NZ_CP125098.1, read as the reverse complement.
TCTCAGACCCGAGATTCCGCATGTGAAGTTCTCCTTATACGGTCGGAAATTTCCGGGCCGAGCGCTTGTATCTGCTCCTGAATCATGGATTGAATTCCGGTTTCGGCCAATGCCAGAAGCTCATCCAGCTCTTGGCGCGTGAACGGAGCTTCTTCGCCAGTACCTTGAACCTCAACGAACTTGCCTTGACCTGTCATAACCACATTCATGTCTACTTTAGCTTTGGAATCTTCCTCATAATTCAAATCGAGGCAGGGTTGACCATTAACAACCCCAACGCTAACGGAGCCAAGGAAATCGTTAATAGGATATTTCTGCAAATGCTTTTCTCTGGCAATTTTATCAATCGCATAGGCCATCGCAATGAACGAGCCTGTAATGGAGGTCGTACGTGTTCCGCCATCGGCCTGAATCACGTCACAATCCAGTGTAATCGATCTTTCACCCAATGCTTCCAGGTTAACCACGGAACGAAGAGCTCTGCCAATCAGACGCTGAATCTCCATGGTCCGTCCGCCGAGCTTGCCTTTGGCGGCTTCTCTCTGGTTGCGAACTTGAGTTGCACGGGGCAGCATGGAATACTCCGCTGTTACCCAACCTTTACCCTGACCTTTCATAAAAGGCGGTACTCTTTCTTCGACGGTTGCCGTACAAATGACTTTGGTATCTCCGACCTCAATCAACACCGAGCCTTCGGCATGTTTATTATAATGGGTTGTAATGGTAACAGGACGTGTTTGGTTCGTTGGTCTCCCGTCGCTTCTCATACTGATATACTGCCTCCTTCATGCTATTTGCAATTCCCTAAAAGTGATGTCGAACCTGCTGAAAACGTCCAACACAGCAACGTTTATCCGGCAAATGATTAGCTTCCGGGATTTCTGACAACCACCATTGTACCAGAGTGAGTCTTCGACTTCCAATGATACTACCCATTCTTATGGAAAAGAAGAGGGCACTTAAGCCCCCTTCCATGAGTGCTACATTTTTTGCGGATTGATCGTCGTTGGACGAAGTACCGGCTTGCTGTAGCTTTGGTTATCACTTGTGCTTACTTTAGTGTCTCCATTGACGGTAATCTGAACCTTTGTTGCAGCACCTGTATTTTCGGTTAAAGATAAGACGACTGCTTTTAATGCGTCTGCAGGAGCTTTTTTGTCAGGACCCAGTACTTTGTCGGAAAAATCGACGGTTATGACGTCATCCGCCTTCTTAACCTGCTTGAGCTCGGCACCTGGAGTCATAACTCCAGAGAGAGCTTTTTTGCTATCAGGCCCTACAATGAGTTGTTCGACCACGGCCTGTGCGACGTTATCCGTACGTTTTACAAGACGGGTTACCGGGACATAATACTTGTAATTATCCTTATTTTGCCCAAGGAAATAAAGGGTTACCGGTGTCGATTGTCCGTATTCCACATCTTCTGGTTTTTCCAGGTTGATGCCCATTGCACGGGTTAGCGGCTCATCCAGCGGCGTTCCGCCTTCCGGCATTTCCTTCAGTTCTTTGCCTTCTACGCGAATCTGCACCTTCTCAACAGAAGGAAAGCCCGTTAGAGTCCATGTAATCGCTTCTAATATTTTTCGTTCATCCTGTACATTGTAATTTGTGAACGCGTTGGAAAAATCAACGATAGCAAGCTTCTGATCTTTAACGATATCAATGCCTTTAACTTGCGTCCCTTTCGAAATAAGCGGTGTGAATCCGGCAGGCAGCTGGGTTGCGGAGCGTCCTCCATCAACCATAGCCTCTAATGCCTTCTTGGCTACTTCAACCGACTTTTCTACATTTACAGAGATTGGCGCTAACAGTCCGTTGCCATCTTTGGCATACACGGTTACTGGCATAGGGTTTTGAATGACTGGCGCCGTAGCAGGCTTAGCCGTTGTTGCACTGGCATCAGCTCCGGTAGGCGGAGGATCGATCGATTGCGAATGTTCCTTCGTTCCCAACACCGAGCAGCCCGAGGTGAGCAGCACGACGATGCTTCCTACTGCAGCCCATTGCGTCCATTTATACTGTTTCATGGATGATTCCTCCTTGGAAATAAGGGTTGTTTGTCCTTGTCTCTTTAATCCCACTATACGAGGAGGAGACAAGTTTTATGACAACAATTTGTCCTACTTCAAACAGGAATAGCTCTAGTGAAGGATACACTCCTATGTGGTAAAATAGTTCTTATCAACCATGATATAGCTAGCTCTAGTTCGAACAGAGGATCACTCCATTTAAGAGGTGATGTCGGTGGATATCGGCTGCATGGTGAATGAAACCATTTTCAAAGATTTAGCAGAACAAAACAACGAGTGGATTCAGTTGATACGACTCGATGGAACCACAGCCTATATGTCTCCAGCTTTCCTCAAGCTACTCGGAATGAATTCACGACAGGTGCTTCTTCAGTACGATCAATACATAGAAGATACGGACAAGACGGTGTTCAGGCACGCGTTTCTTCGGCTTATAGAGGAGCAAATTCCTTTTTGCATGGAATACCGTTATCTCTTGCCCGATGGAACCCAGCTTTGGGTGGAAGGTAAAGCTTGTATAATTTACGACAAGGGGGATCCGGTTTTCGTAGGACTCATTGTTAGGGATATCCATAAATACAAGGTCATGGAACGAGAACTGACTCAGTTGGCATACTACGATGCATTGACGGGACTCCCTAACCGCCGGTTGTTTCAAGACCGTTACACACAAACTTTATTATCAGCAAGAAGATACCAAAACAGAGTGGCTATCCTCTACATCGATTTGGATGATTTTAAGCAGATCAACGATCAATATGGACATGCGATTGGTGATGAGCTGTTATGTAAGGTAGCCTCCCGGCTAACTCATTGTGTCAGAGATCCCGATACGGTGTGCCGGCTTGGAGGCGACGAATTCGTTATTCTGCTTCAGCAGTGCTCGACCAAGCAAGATATCGCCAATATCGCCAATCGTATCCATCAAGCGATAAGCCAAAGGTTTCACATTAAGCACAATGAAATATCCATTACTTGCAGCATGGGCGCAGCCATGTACCCGCAGGATGGCTTGGAGGGAAATACGCTGCTCCACTGCGCTGATGCGGCGATGTATCAAGCCAAGCAACACGGTAAAAACTACTTTCAATTCTAAGCCTATCCGTTATGAGCCAAAAGGAGGACTCCAAGCATGCCGTACAATCTCGACTCGCAAAAAGTTGCCGCCGCCGCCAAAGAATGGTTAACGAAGCGGGGAGTAAGTTTGAAGGATATCGCGGAATTGACATTTTTCCTGCAAAAGGAGTACTTCCCTTGCTTGACTGTAGAGCAGTGTATAGAGAGCGTAGAGCGAGTTATTGAAAAGCGGGAAGTGCAGAATGCGATTTTGACAGGCATTCAGCTGGATGTACTGGCTGAGGAGGGCAAGCTGTTCCCGCCGCTGCAGGAAATGATAGAGAATGATGAAGGACTCTACGGCTGCGACGAGGTACTTGCTCTATCGATTGTCAATGTGTATGGAAGCATCGGATTCACGAATTTCGGCTACGTTGATAAGCTGAAGCCTGGCATCCTGAAAATGCTTAATGATAAAAACGGACCTCACAAGCATACGTTTCTCGACGACATTGTAGGAGCGATTGCCGCCGCGGCAAGCAGCCGTATCGCCCACCGCAAGCAGGCGGAAAAGGAAGCGCAGCAGTACCGCAACGATTGCGAAGAAGAGCAGTAACAGCACAGGCAGGCTTTAGCGTCGATAACCTATCGTACTAAAGCCTGCCTTATGTATGTCTAATCTATGTTTTCAAGCGCACATTCACATGAATGTCAGCGCGCGAAAAAGCTAAGCGCCATCGATCTGTCGTCCAAACTCCCCTATACTGCGCACGAATCACTTGGCCGACATCCAAAGGATCGACACGCTGCTCCTGCAGCTGCCGAAGCAGTCGAGTGAATTGCTGCTCCATAGCTGCCTCCGCTGCTGATCGGCTCAATGCATCAAAGCTTTGAGTCCTGTCCGAGGAAACAGTAACCACCGCGTTGACCCGGGGCGTCTTCAGATCACCGTTCCCGCTCCATTGCGTATGACAGTGCAGGTTGGCATTTAGACCGCTCATCTCCTCCAAAGACAGGCCAGATATATTTTTGTGCCCATCCAGGCAAGACAGCAGCCGGATGTCTTCCAGATCGTATAATCCTGACGGTTTATCTCCTCGCATTACTGCCGTCTTAATGAGTACTTTAGCCGATGGATAGTCCGAGTCCGAAGACAGCACATACGGGACGAAACGATCACGCGGACCTTTTTCCTGTTGCTGATGAAAGGTGTTCAATTCAAGTTCCGCCCGCCGCAGTTCCGGCAGCCATTGTTCCATTGTAGAAGATTGTCCCAGCAGGGTCTCCGCCGCACCGCTTACTACAGCGATCAGCGGATGATTGTTCGATCTACTTACCTCTTGAGGAAGTCTTCTTGCATCCAACGGCAGTCCGTTCCGAGCGACGAACGCTTCTCCTAGAAGCACAACTTGTCTCTCATCTTCCGTCACAGCAAGTGGCCTCACACCCTGAAGACCGGTTACCTTCATTACTCCCTGGTCCGTCACGTCAATGGCGAGCACTGGTGAATTCATATCCTCTGCCGACATCATGGTGACCTGCTCAGAATGACGATCCGTTGTACAGCCTGACAGCAGCCAGACTACTGCCCCAATGACAAGCCATACTCTATTGATAGCCAACATGTGAGTCCCTCCTTGATCTGCTGTTCCGAAATATCATATGAATATTCCCCACTCCTACTTCCTTTTTCTTAGCCATCAAGCAATCGCCCAATTCACTCCAATTAACAAAACGCCCAGAATGACATTGATCCAACCAAGCACACGAGCCGTCTTCATTTCTTTGATCCAAGATTCCATCTCATACCCTTTTGAGTCAATCAACAAAATGAAGAGCCCTGTGATTAACAACAAAGGGACAGAATAGGTAAGATAGCTTGAATAGGAACCCGGCATGATCTTTACCTCCTCAGCACCCTTACTTTCGTCTTCGCGCTTCGTCTATCTGGCCTTCATACCCACCCGTCGCATTTTCGTTAGAACTTCAACGTCAACAACAACATCTTTATACATTTCCTGCCAATTTTCTTTCGTTTTAATTTGTTCGTTCCAATATTTCGGTTGTTTGGCCCTTACGAACTCACCGAAGCCAAAAATATCGGATCCGGATTTTTGTGTTTTTTTAATTAATCCGTAAATGGCTTTGGAATAAGATTTCTTGTCTTCTTCCTCAATTTCTTTTAGTACAGCCGAGTTATTCGTGAAGATAGTTTCACTCAATTTCTCTTCGAGATTAATTTCGGTAAATACGGATAATTTGAAATGGGGAATGCCATCTTCAATACGGACCTTAAGCCTGGATTTTCGGCTGGTAGCAAATATCGTTACCGTTTTGGAGGGGTTCTGTTCCAGACGTATAAAAGCGCGATAGCCTGCAGGATTCATGCCCCGAACCCCCATATAGGCTGCGATTTCAAAAGGTTCCGTAACTTCTATCATCTTATCGTTTTTGAAATAGGCCATCCCTTTTAGCTCCACATTTTCAGCTTTCATCAGCTCTATATAGGGCAAAAAGGCTTCCTGTCCTTTCTTGGACCCATTACTCCAAAATACCCCAAGAAAGTCTGTCGGAAATTTGCCCTGCTTAACCGCTCCATCCAAGGTAGACAGCAAATACAGAGTAGGAACCCGCTCCAGCTTAGGAGCTGCTCTCATCAACTGCTCTGCGTTCCCTTTGGAGACCATCATCCAGGCTGTCCTTCTCACTTCCGTGTTGCGTCGAAAATAATCGTTCAGATTCTGCAGCCCTTTTCTGGCGAACTTATCTGACACTACGATGACTCGTAAATGTCCAAAGAACAGCTTGGCCGACATCTGCTGCTGCAAATTCATGATGGCATCATCAATAGTATGACCCACCACATCAATGACCCAAACCGTCTCTTCCGCCCCCTTCCCCCCAGTTCCGGATTCACCTGGACCAAGCGGGATTTTGCCGGGTAAAGCAATTTGCGCTGCAACGCGAATCATACCTTTCTCCGGTGCAGGAAACTTGTCGCGAAGGTGGGAAACCTGCTCTTCTTCTTTTGCAGCCCCCGGATCAACTGCATCAACAGAAATACCTAACACAATGGCCCTGTCTTCAATCTCCAAACGATCCCAGCAGCCTGCCAGCACAGGAACGATAAGAAGCACCACAACACCAAGCTTAAGCGTTCTTATCCATTGAATCGTCTCCAACCTGATCCCCTCTCTTCTTGCGGATGAGAGCCACTATCAACAGCAATCCTGGGTACGCAATCGTAACAAAAAGCCCTACTCGGCTAAAATCTTGGATAATTTCGTACATATGCAAAATGTTTTCAGGAAGCATCGCTAAAATAAATACAAAGGGCAATAAAAAGTAGGAAAACACTTTATGGTCGCGCAATCCGATCAAATTGCTCAAGGAGCGTAGAGTAAGATAATAGCTGGAGAATAGGGTAGTAAAGACTGCGGTTACCCATACAGCCAGAAAAGCGGCATCCAAACGTTCCAAAATATTTGCGGGCAGCGAAGTTGTCTTAGCCAGCTCCAAGGTTGGCCAAAGCAGCAGCTTGGTCTCCTCGGCACCGAACACTCCAATCGTCGCCACCACAATCGTGATATACAGTACGCCGGAAATAATCATTGCCCATACGCTCGACTTCATAGCTAAATGAGCGCGACGCATAGAAGGAATGACTATGGTCATTATGAAGGAGCCTTGAAATAATGCGGCTACTGTAAAAACACTAGAAATGATTTTAGGGGAAAAACTCCCGTAAATGGGCTGAAGATTAATTAAATCTGCGTTTTTTAAAGAGAGGGTAACAATTAGAAGAGCTGGAATAAGAAGAATGGGAAAGTAAAAATTATGGATATAGGCAAACGTCTTCATATCCTGTCTTGTCGAAATGGCTGAGAGCAGCAGCATGACAAGAACCGTCACCTCCAACGGCGTTCGTTTCAATACCGCTGTAATGACCACCTCACCGAATTCACGGGCCGTAAGCGAGGTTAATAAGGCAAAGAAGGCAATGATCAATAGACTGCCTACCGCAGCAGGCCACTTGCCAATAATATCCCGGCTGTATTCTACGATAGACTGGTTCGGGAAACGTATTCCCAGAATAGTAATGAGCCATAGCCCAACAAAAGCAAGCAAGGTTCCGAGCAATGTGACCAAAGGAGCCCCAGAATCTGCTTCACGAACGGCGAACAAGGGCAAGGGAAGAATCCCTACCCCAATGATCGTACTCACCAGAATCGTCGTCGCTTGTAACATGGTGATCTGACGATAGAACATAGGTTATCGCTCCTTCTTTTTATCATTCACGGGATCCAATACATTCTCGGAAGTACGCTTAAGTTCATCAATTACACCGGGGGCTGTCCTTGTATCATCAATGGTTTGCAGCATGGCTGGCCTTTTCTTAAACCACCACAAGGGACTGCGGAATAGAAGATCCTTCATACCATTAAAGTTCCCTGGAACAAGCGGACTCAAGTAAGGAACGCCGAATGACTTCAACGACAGAAGATGATTCGCTATCAGAATCAGTCCGATCATAATTCCGTAAAGGCCGAATAAACCACCCATAACGATGAGAGGGAATCGTAGCAACCGCAAAGCTAAAGCTGCGTTATAGGCCGGAGTTGCGAATGAACCTATCGTTGTAAGCGCAATAATAACCACGGTTATGGGACTGGAAAATCCCGCTGACACCGCCGCTTGCCCAATAACAAGCACGCCTACAATGGATAAGGCGCCACCTACCTGTTGAGGCAGCCGGATCGTAGCTTCTCGCAGCACTTCCATAGAAATTTCAATGATTAACACTTCGACGATGGCCGGAAATGGCACTCCTGCACGCCCTCCGGCTACGGCTACAGCAAATTCGGTAGGAATCAGCTCGGGATTAAAAGAAATGACTGCAACATACAAGGATGGGAAAATTAAAGAGAACACAAGAGCAACCAGCCTCGCCATGCGAATCGAGCTCATCAGAAGAAATCGTTCATTATAGTCCTCTACCGTTTGATACAGCTGGCTGAACACTGTGGGAACTACCAACGCCAAGGGGGAGCCGTCCACCAGAATCGCTACCCTGCCTTCTAGCAGGTTCGAGACGACTTTATCCGGCCTTTCCGTATATTGTACTTGCGGGAATGGGGAGAGGTGATTGTCCTCGATATACTGCTCCAATACCCCGGAATCAAGCACCGAGCTCGTATCAATCTTGGACAGCCGTTTCTTCACTTCCTGCACAAGCTCCGGATTCGTGATCCCCTCTACGAAGCATATTGCGACCTTGGATCTCGTTCTTTTCCCGATTTCCATCGTATGCATTCGAAAATCAGGCGATTGCAATCGGTAGCGAATAAGAGCGATATTCGTTCCCAAGAGCTCAATAAACCCTTCGCGAGGTCCGCGAATAACCATTTCTGTCGCCGGCTGATCGATGGATCTTTTGTCAATATTGCGTGTTCCGATAAGCAAGGCTTCGTCCAAGCCGTTGACAATGACGACTGTTTCCCCCCGTACCAATCCATTCACTAGTTTAGATAAATTGCTTTCCAGCTTTCCTTCGCTGTGATACATGGTATCGTTAATCAAAACATCCTTAAGCTGATCCATCTCAATCGATTTATGCTCTAAATGGACCGGCAAGTGCATTAACGGCTTTAAAATATCGGTGTTTACCGTATTTTGATTAATCATATTGGAAAAATATAACATCACTGCTTTATACTGACCGAACACATGAAACCGGCGAACTAAAAAATCGTCATTTTCACCTAATACACGGTTGATATATCGAAGCGCATCCTCCATATTTCCGTTAATAGCTGCGTCCTGCTCCTTTTCCACCGCAGACTCCTGAGCAGCATTCCTATGACTGGCTTGAGGATAGGTAGGCTTATTGGACTTGAACCATTTCAATATGGACATGATAGCCTCCTCACCGTTCTTGATGATCATTCCAGGAAAAATAGGCGACAAAAGAAGTATACAAATAATTATTTCCACTTCAATCAGGGTACAAACATCGACATAATTCGAACTATGAACGAGCCATGTTTTACGCTGTTACGAATCGTCAACAACAAAAAAAGCACCCATGTCTTTTTCAAGACCTGAGTGCTTTGACGATCGATGATTCTTTATTTATGTCATTTAAACAGTTTGAAAATAAATCATTCCATCCTTCTCGATCCGCTGTATCCGGTCCGCTTGTTCCAAATAAATCAAATGCGCCAATGTCTCGGACAAAGCGAATCGAAGCTGATGCAGTGATAGACGATCACCGAATGTCGCTCTGCATACCTGGTATGCTGTGAGCTGGGGTTCCAACTGACTGCGCATCTGCTCCAGACGGTCTTCATGATGCGTTAACAGCTCCTGCGTGCGCTTGCTCCAGGTCTGGAATGGTTCACGGTGACCCGGATAAGCCCAATTCACGTCGAACTGTCGCATCTGCTCCAAACTTTGCAAGAAGCTGGCTAGAGGGTTCTCATCCACGTCGGGCAAATAACTTACGTTCGGAGATATTTGCGGGAGCACATGGTCTCCACAGATCATAACTTTAGTGTCGGCATGATAAAAACAAACATGACCCAAGGCGTGACCAGGGGTGTGTATGGTATCATACATCCGATCACCCAGACGGAAAGGCTCACCGATCGTAATGAAAGTCACTTTAGGTTGAGGCGACACCATCTCGACGAAGCTGTCGAGGTTGTCTTTCATCGGCTCAATCATTTCCTGCGGCATCCCATGCTTGGCAAAGAGGGAGAGCAGGGTTCCGGTCATCGGCTGCTCTTCTCCCCAGAGCAAATGCACTTGGTCATACCCCGCAGAGGATATGTAGACCGGAGCTCCTGAACGCTCCTGAAACCAGCCGGCAACTCCGTAATGATCCGGATGATGGTGAGTAAGAACAATTTGTTCAATATCGCGGTAATTGAGCTTCAATTCCTGCAATACAGCCTCCCAATGCTGAATGGCTGCCTCTGTATGTAACCCCGGATCTATAAGGGTAAAGCCCTCATTTCCGCGAATCAGGTAGCTGTTAACCCAGCGTAAGGGAAATGGAAGCGGAACTTTTACCTGGATGTAGGTATCATTATGTGTCGTATATAAGCTCATATCATCGTCCCTATCCTTTTCTATGCCCAACGAAAATCATTCTCTTCGATTCATTGCGGTCATAATCCGAAGCATTGTAGTCACCATACACATGACTTACCTCCAAGCCGGAACGATCAAGCATCTTCATAAACGATTCAAGCGGGTAAAGCTTAACCTGCTCTAAATACGTTCTTTCCTCCATTTCGGGCTCTTTTACAACAATCGTTTTTCGAACGAAGCCGTCTTCAATTCTACGAGTTTCTTCGATGGTAATGCTGCCTTCTGTCCGGGAAGAAAATGGAACTAAATGCTCTTCCACAAAATCCGGGTTCATAAAATCGATAATAAACTTCCCTTTCCCCTCAGGAGCAAGCAGTCGATACATCTCTCTAAGCACTCTTTCATTTTCTTCATCGTGCTCGAAATATCCAAACGACGTAAATAAATTGACGACCGCATCAAACGTCTCCGTCAACGGCACATCCCTCATGTCGCCTTGCAGAAACCGTACTTCATTATCTACATTCAGCTTATTTGCTTCCATCAATAAAACACCGGATAGATCGACGCCCGTCACCTTGTAGCCGAAATCGCGCAGCGCCATAGAATGCCGACCCATACCACAGCACAAATCAAGTACGCTCGATTGCTGGGGAAGCTGCAGCCATTCAATCATCCGCTTAACCTCGTCGTAGGCTCCTCTCATATCCCGGTGCTTGTATACTAATAAATAATCGTCGCCGAAGCTTTTTCGATACCAATCTGACATGATGTTCTCCTGTCTCCTTCCACTTGCTTAAAGCCATTGCAGTCAATCCCGGATGCACATTTCCGAACCGCATTATTCCTATCTTACCAAACTTGGTACCGAAGTCACAATCCAGTTTGTACTCTGATAAGGAAAAGCGGAGGTCCAATGAGCGTTTCCTATGGTTAAGCCCTTCAAACTGATGTATAATTTATACTTATATAAAATCATGGACTATTTCGGTTTGTTGGAGGTTAGCGATGAGCTTGTTACCTATTCATGAGAGGATCGGCAGCCGCAAGCATAAAGAAATTTACGAACGAATCCGCAAACAGGGCACCGTTTCCAAAATCGAACTTTTGGAGCAAAGCCAAATGACGGGCAGCACGCTAACCCGCACTTTGGAGGAATTGACGGCTCAAGGCTGGCTGATTGAGGCCGGATTCGGAGAATCGACGGGCGGTCGACGGCCGATTCTATACGAAACCAATCCCCAAGCGGCATATGTCTTTGGTCTGGACATATCACGGATGAATTCCAAGCTGATTCTTTGCGATTTGCATATGAACAAGCTAAGCGTTCAAAGCTGGGTGATGGATGAGACAATGACGCCTTCCCGCCTATTGACGGAAATTGCTGATGTGGCAGTGCGAATGATGAATGAGCATCATATCGCAGCCGAGTCTGTTCTAGGTATGGGGATCGGTGCCGTCGGTCCGCTGGATCGGTCATCCGGTATCATTCTCGAGCCCCTGTACTTCTCAGCACCTGGCTGGCGCAACGTGGAGGTGTGTGGCTATTTGCAGCAGAAGTTAGGCTTCCCTGTACTTCTGGATAATGGTGCCAACACGGCGATTATGGGGGAATCTTGGTCAGACCGCAACCGTGACTATCGGCATCTGCTGTACGTCCATGTGGGGGTCGGTATCCGCTCCGCAATGATGTCTAACGGCAAAGTCGTCTATGGGGCAGTCGATATGGAAGGCTCCATCGGTCAAATGATTATCCAAACCGACGGGCCTCGTATCGATGACCACGGCAATTACGGCAGCCTACAATCCTTCGCTTCCATTCACGCATTGGAGCAGCAGGCACAGTCCCGCTTAAAGCAAGGGAGGGAAAGCTCTCTTCGCTACAAGGAAAAAGATCCGGATAAAATTCATTTTCTGCATCTGCTGCATGGACTTAGAGAGCATGATCCGCTGACCGTAGAAATTTTTTCTCAAGCGGCCACTTATTTTGGTATCGGCTTGTCCAACCTGATCAATATATTGCATCCGGAAAAAGTCATCCTGGGTGGTTCCCTGATCAGCAGCGATCCGAGCTTCTTTCAAATAGCAACCCGAGTTGCTATTCGCAACACATACTATTATCCTGCTTATCAAGTGGTGTTCAGCCTAGGCCATCTTGGTGAAGAAGCACTCGTTACCGGTGCAGCCATAATGGTTATTAATCAACTGACGGAACAATAACTTTAAAACTTTTAGCGTATGCTTTCGATGCAAGTTTTGTTTCACAAAACTCTAAGCGTATGCTTTCGATGCAAGTTTTGTTTCACAAAACTCTAAGCGTATGCTTTCGATGCCAGTTTTTGCATACGCAAAAACTTTTAGGAGGACAACCCAATGACCGAAACATCCAAGCCATCCTGCTGCTCCACAAGCCGTTCCGAATTCGAACCATCCCAACAAACGATATCCCTCGATAGCTTTAACAATAAAGCCGTAGCGCAAAACGATCATGCTACTAACGAAGATCCTCGAGAAGGGATGATCTATTTAGAAGGCGGTACGTTCCTAATGGGAACGGATGACCAAGAAGGCTTTCCTCAAGACGGTGAAGGGCCGGTTCGCCCTGTAACCGTAGATCCGTTCTATATCGACCCTTGTGCGGTCAGCAATGCTGAATTCGCCCAGTTTGTTCAAGAAACCGGATACAAGACCGAAGCGGAAACATTCGGGTGGTCGTTCGTGTTCCATTTGTTCGTATCTGAACAAACTGCCGCCCATGTCAAACATGTGGTACAGCGCACTCCATGGTGGTGGAACGTCGAAGGAGCGGATTGGGCTCATCCGGAAGGACCAGATTCGTCTATAGAAGATCGTCAGGATCATCCAGTCATCCACGTTTCGTGGAACGATGCTCAAGCTTATTGCCGTTGGGCAGGCAAAAGACTGCTGACCGAAGCAGAATGGGAATTTGCAGCCAGAGGCGGCCTGGAGCAAAAACGTTATCCGTGGGGAGACCTCCTCAAGCCAGGAACGGAACATATGTGCAACATATGGCAAGGTAAATTCCCGGACAAGAACAACATGAGCGACGGTTATGCCGGCACGGCACCTGTCCGCTCCTTCCAGCCGAACGGATATGGGCTGTACAATGTGGCTGGAAACGTGTGGGAGTGGTGTGCCGATTGGTTCAATCCGACATGGCATATTAACGGAACTCAAATCAATCCACAAGGGCCGGAAAAGGGTACTTCCCGTGTCATGCGCGGCGGCTCCTATTTATGTCATAAATCGTATTGCAATCGTTACCGTGTAGCAGCCCGCAGCTCCAATACGCCCGACAGCTCCGCAGGCAACATGGGCTTCCGCTGTGCTGCAGATGTGAAATAGCCTGCTTGGTAGGGCGACTCGATTCAAGTGAGGATATGGAGCAGACCATTCCTCGCATTCAAGAAAGCACAAAAAAATCCGCGAGAAACATCAACTGTTTCTTCACGGATTTTTTATTTTTAGCGCGTTGAACTATTAAGCAGTAGACGCTTCATCCCCGGCATCGACAGGCTCTCCATGCAGCTCGCGGAACAGCTGTACCAGTTTGCCGTGCTTGCGAAGAGATTTCTCATGAATCAGATTCAGCTTGCCGTTATCCAAGGTACCGAAGCGCTCAATAAGCTGCTCGTTTTCATGGGACCAGTCGAATCCATCAAAAACGCTGAGACAAGACGTCCAGTTTTTCGTATACTTTCCGTCCTTAAACAGGTGCCCATGGGCATATAAAGCAATACTTTCCTGCATCGCGCGGCTAGCCGTGCTGTATTGCGGCAATCCGGGCTGTTCAGGCATTAACGGCAGCAGCGTGCTGAAATATTGATGAAGAATCTCAATATATGCAGACGGGTCCTGACGTATTTTGCGGGCCATTTCGTAAGAAGGCTGCATCTTACCTGTAAACAGCATCGTAGCAGCGGAGTAAAGCCAACTGAACGAAGTGAAATTTTTGTTATAGGAAGTCAAGTTCGCACGGCGTTCAACACCTGCTGCTTTAAGGAACACATTATGGTCAACGACCTGTTGAATGACAAGATTTAACGGATCGATGCTATCAAACGAGTGGCCCAGCTCTTTACTAACCAGCTGAACTTTAGAGTTAATATCGCCGAACAGCTGCTTCTCTTCCTCTTCACTCAAGCCGATATAAATTTGCACAGCCAGCTCGCTTTCCACCAATTCCAAACGGCGGCGTTCAATTTGCTCGACGAGCCCTTCCATTTGCTCAAGCTCCTGTTTCACTTCCTCGCTGTCAGGCAAGCGGCGCTGCTTGATTTTCAAAGCGGCCGCCTTCTTCTCATGGCTGCGCACTTCTTTGAGCAGCTGCTCGTTTACGTAGCCAAGCGCAAGAATCCGGTGCTGACCATCCAAGATGCTCAGCTTGGAACCTGGGCGAAGGAAAAGGCCTTTATCCGTTTTGGCAAGAGAGCTTACTTCGCGCAAGGACAGCGTCACAGGGCCGAAAAATACCCGATCCAATTCGCGTTCCTGCAAGTAATTCGAGATTTTGCGGCGTTGACCCGCACTAAGTTTACGTTGAACCATCGGATCGATCGTCGTGTAATTTAACAAATCCTGTACTTGAATGGCCACAGTGGCCAACCCGAATTTATCGCAAAACGGGTGAATCGTCATTTTAAGACAAAGTCCATCCATTAGCCGACGTCCTCCTTATCGCGAATCAAGAAGATGTGATGTTCTTGATAGAAATCCTTAATGTATTGGTAAGCCTTCATGATACGCGAGCGTCTAGGCAGACGATCCTTCTCATCACCTACGTAGATGGCATTCCAATCGATATGCGGCAATATTTTCATTGTATATTCCAACGCATATTTGTTGAAAGTTCCCGTTTTGGTCACTTCCTCATGGAAGAACAGCGCCATTGCAATTTGCAGATTTTCCGTCCAGCAGAGCTCGCCTTTCTCAGGCTCCGGCAAATAGCGAAGCATGACGTCGAAGTAATACGAAGCAAGCTTGAAATGCTCCTCAATGTCACTGTCCTCAAAGTAATAGCCGTTATTGCGGGCTGCGGATTTCAGACGGCCTTCGAACAAGCCGCAAAGAATTTCTACGAGCAAGTGGTACGAGAATAAAAATTCCGGACCTTTGCCGCGCTCCGTGAACATATCGACGGAAATTTGTTTCATCGACGGTGATTGAGCCGCCAAATGGGTTGCCAATACGTGGTAAAATCTCCGTTGTTCACGCAATACGGCCAGGTTGCCGCCGATTTTGCGCGGAAGCTTGTTAATATCCGAGAATAGCTGGCGTTCTTGACGCGCATTAATATCCAAATAAATCATCGTGGACATCGGGAAGGTATACAGCTTGCTCAGCTTATCTGTAATTTCTTCCATACGATCATATTCTCTGCGGTCTTTGGCGCGAGCCATGTTGCTTTGCAGCGTTTCCATAATTCTCCGGAATGCAGCCAGACGATGCTGTCCGTCTACGACATACAGCTTTTCAATCGCCTGCAGCCGGTACACTTGTTGATCTGCATCGTATTCACCGGCACCTCTAGCCGAGAGAATAATGCCCGGAAAATAAATGCCTTGCTGGTGATCCAAGTACAACATGATGTAATCCATCAGCTTGGATAAGTTTTGCGGAACAATGGCGCGCTGTACTTCCAAATCCACTTCATAAATGGAAAACAGCTTGCTCATTGGCAATGTTGTGGACAATGTCGTTTGCCCAAACGTTCTGGAAACTACGCCGGGAATCTCGATGTAAGATGATGCTTTTTGCTCCGCCAGAAGCTCCGACAGAGATGAAATGGGATCCATTCGTTCTTCCTCCTTCAATAGGCATATTGCTATAGATATATATTACTATAATAGGTTCATATAGTTCCATTATACACCGAAATATCATGAAACATTCAGTATTTAGGTAGAATCTTACTCAATTACTAAAAGTTATTCGCGATTAACGCCCGATATTCTGGTACAAGCCTCTTGACTTTTGGGAAAACAAGAAAAAAAGCTTACCGGATCGGTAAGCTTTAGACTATAAAAGCACTATAAAGCTACTCGTTGCTCTCCTGAGGCCCCAGGTTCTCGGCTAAAAAATCAACCAGATGAATGGCCTTCATGCGATCCCCCACTCCTGCCCGTTCGATGCCCCATTTCATTTGCAGCAGGCAGCCCGGATTGGCCGTAACGATATACTGCGCATTCGTATACTCTACGTGCTCCATCTTGTGATCCAGCACATCCGCAGACATTTGCGGCTGCGTCAGATTATAGATGCCGGCCGAGCCGCAGCAGCGGTCCGCTCCCTGCAGCTCGTTCAAGCGTACGCCCGGTACCGATTGCAGCAGAGTGCGGGGCTGGTGCTGGACCCGCATGACATTGCGCAGGTGGCACGAATCCTGATACGTGACCACTTGCGCCTCCTCGCGCTGCAACGAACGGAGCCGCAGCGGAAGCCCCTCATCGACGAGCAGCTCGGCGATGTCCTTAACCTGGCGGGCAAACTCGCCCGCCGCAAGGGAATACGACTCCTCTGCTGCAAGCAGATGGTCGTATTCCTTCAGGCTCGCGCCGCAGCCGCCGGCGTTGCTCGCCACGTAGTCGACGCCCGCTTCGCGGAAAGCGTCGATGTTCTCGCGGGCGAGTCGGCGAGCCGACGCCGTCTCGCCCGCGTGGGCGTGCAGCGCTCCGCAGCAGGTTTGCGAGGTCGGTATGACGACCTCGAAGCCTGCCTCGCGGAGCAGCTTGATCGTGTTCACGTTCGTCGACGTGAACAGAACATCCATGATGCAGCCGCGGAAAAGACCGACGCGCGCGCGTTTTGTTTCCCCGGCAGGGGGAATGACGAGCATGCGGCTATTGCCGCTGCTTGTCGCTTCCCACGCCGCCGGAAGGCCAAGCTTCTCCCAGGCGCGAATAACGCCGTCGGAGGACCCTTCAGGCAGAATAGACTCCATCTGCCTCATATGCTCCGGAAACAAACGCATAACCCCGCTCTGATGCGTCAGCTTCTGCAAGCCGGAGCGCTGATACAGCTTCAGCATCCCTCCAAGCATACGCATCCGGTTATGGTTAGGAAACAGCCGCTCCATGAAGAGCGTGCGAATCGCTTTGATATGCCAAGGATATTCCGCTTCCGCAGTTATGGATTCTCTGGCCTGTTCAATAAGCTGTCCATATTTCACATCCGATGGACAAGCGGGTTCACAGGCCCGGCAGCCAAGGCATAAGTCCATCTGCTCCTTGAATTGGAGGTCCGGCTTCATAAAGCCATCCGAAACGGCTTTCATTAATGCGATGCGCCCTCGTGGGGAGGCCGCTTCGAGCCCCGTTTCATTAAAGGTCGGACAGGCCGTCTGGCAAAAACCGCAGCGCATACAATTCGTCAGCTGGTCTGTATCCAGCGTAAGCTTCAACCTTTCAGCAAGCTTATGCTGCTGAGCGGCTTGTTGTTCTGTCATAGCCATCTATGCTTCCCCCTGACCGCCCAGCTTCATGGGCTGTTCCTTCAATGGCGCACTGTCCTCGCCCTTCACACAACCTGCCTCCTCGGTACTCTCATCCTTCTCTCCCCCATGGGATGAATCTTTAAATACGATCCGCTTGCGCGTCTCAGCAAACAGCTTACCCGGATTCAGCAGCTGATCCGGATCGAAAGCTTCCTTCAAACGCTTCATGATATCAATTCCAGATGCGCCGACCTTCCATTCAAGGTAAGGAGCCTTTACCATTCCGACTCCATGCTCGCCGGTTATGGTGCCGCCCATTCGAATGGCCGCCTCGAATATTTCCTCGAATGCCTTCTCCACCCGATGAATTTCTTCCTTATCACGCGCGTCCGTCATTGCCGTCGGATGCAAATTACCGTCACCAGCATGACCGAAGGTACATATTTGCACGTCGTATTTCTCGGCGATGCGCTGCACCTCCAGCACCATCTCGGCAATTTTGGATCGCGGTACGGTCGCATCCTCCAGAATGGTTGTGGGACGCAAACGCGATAGCGCAGCCAAAGCGCTTCGCCGCGCCTCCATGACCTTGGCCCCTTCCTCAGCAGTTGCAGCCACTTTCACCTCGATTGCGCCTTCTTGTCGGCAAATCGTCTCTATTAGCCTTAGATCCCGCTCCACCAAGCTCTCATCACCATCCTGCTCGATCGCGAGTATCGCTTCCGCATCGACAGGCAAACCGATACGGGCGAAATCTTCTACGACCCGGATCGTCGCCCGATCCATGAACTCCAAGGTGCAAGGAGTTATCCGATTCGCCACGATTTGCGATACTGAGCGAGCTGCCGATGATAGATCACTATAGATTGCGACCATAGACCGGCGAAAAACCGGTTTAGGCACCAGCTTCACCGTAGCTTCGGTAATAATAGCGAGCGTCCCACCAGAGCCAACTAATAGCCGGGTCAAATCATAACCCGCTACATCCTTAACCAGCTTGCCTCCAGTTCGCAATATGTCGCCATTCGCCAGCACGGCTTCCAAACCGATGACATAGTCCTTCGTCGTCCCGTATTTCAGCCCACGCAATCCACCAGCCCCTAGCGCTATATTGCCGCCCATCGTACAGATAATCATGCTGCTTGGATCTGGAGGATAAAACAAGCCCGTTGCTTCTACCGCCGTATGGAATTGCTTCGTATTAAGACCGGTTTGGAACGTAGCCGTCAAATTGTCCTGATCGATCTCCAGCAGCCGATTCATTCTTGTCATGACCATGACAAGCCCGCCTTGAATAGGCACGACGCCTCCGCAAAGATTGCTTCCCGCTCCTCTTGCAATGACTGGAATTTTGTGTTCTGCGCACACTTTCATGACAGTGGATACTTCTGATGTTGATGACGGAAAAATAACTCCGTCCGGAAGTGATTGATACAAAGGAGTCGCATCATAGCTGTAAGACACAAGGGATTCGTTGTCGTCCTTAAACCAACGTGGCCCGACTATAGCCTGTAATTGCTCTCGAACGGATTGTGCTAGCACTGGGTATAACCTCCCATAACATTGTTTATTATCTATAAATGATTTATAATTTTAATCAGGTCATCTGATGACTTTATTATAGAATTCGCTTTCATCATGTGTCAATAATAATAAGTAAAGGTCCTGCCCGATTTTTTCCCAACTCATGGTATCCTATTAACCTAAACTTATGCCTGGTCGTATAAGCCAGTCCCTTTATTAGCAAACAAAGGATGTGTCCGTTTTGATTATTCGAAAAGCATACGAGGTCGTTGCCGGTGCCATTAAGGACCAGATCATTCAGGGGGATTATCCCGTAGGTTCCCGCCTTCCATCGGTAGAACAGTTAGCCGTCAATTTCAATGTGGGCCGTTCGACGATCCGGGAAGCATTAATGTCGCTCAAAGCACACGGCTGGGTGGATGTCCGGCATGGCGGCGGTACTTTCGTGCTGCAGACCAGCTCCCCCGCTCCCTTATGGCAAGCACCCGAAATTAACGATATACATCAGTTAAAAGCATGGCTCGAGCTTCGATTTATTTTGGAGACGGAGAGCGCCGCACTCGCAGCACATCGCCGCTCTGAGCAGCATGTCACGGAGTTGTTGTCGAATCTACAGGAGATGGACGTTCTTGAGGACGAGGAAGAACTTGAGAAGGCAGATATTCGTTTGCACACCACTCTGGCGGATGCGTCCGGTAATCCTCTACTTAAAGGTACCTTAGCCTCTTTATTTTCGTCGATGGGAACCGTTATGCGGGACAGCCGCCGTCTATGGTTATTCGCTGATCAGAGTGAGACCGGCAGACTCTCGGAGGAACACCATCTTATTGTGGCTGCTGTAGAGGAACGCGACGCGGATAAGGCCAAAGAACGAATGGCTTTGCATCTCCGAAAAGTAGAACAGGTGTTGGAACGCTTCAACAATCTTTCCCACTGATGACTGCCATCCCCGGCTGTTATGACTGGGGATTTTTTTCACCCATATTCTAAACTTTTATGTTGACTAAATATAATAAATAAATAATAATATAAATTGTAGTTTGTTGAGATGCTTTTACATATTATTTTAAAACGATGGAGGTATTCACAATGAAAGTAGTTGCTATTGTCGGAAGTATCCGTAAAGAATCTTATAACCGTAAGCTGGCTCAATATATTCAAAACCGGTATCAAGACAAGTTTGAGCTTGAAATTTTGAGTCTCCGCGATCTGCCTTTCTATGATCAAGATATTGAAAATGAGCCTTCTTCCGCTGTAAAGGAATTTAAAGGCAAAGTGGCAGCAGCAGATGCCGTACTTTGGTTAGTTCCTGAATACAACGGTACCGTACCTGGCGTTATGGTAAATGCTATTGACTGGATGTCCCGCGTGGATAGAGTGTTGAACGGAAAACCGTCATGGATTATGGGCGCATCGATGGGTGTACTTGGAACCGTAAAGGCTCAAATGCATTTGCGTGATATTTTATTCTCGCCTGGCGTAGGTTCCCCTCTTCTTCCTGGCAATGAAGTTTATGTCGGTGTTGTTCATGAGAAAATGGACGCTGCGGGCAATATGACTCATGAGCCAACCGTGAAGTTTTTGGACACTGTCGTTAACAACTTCATTCAATGGTTCAATCAACAAGCAAAAATCGCTGTTTCGAAGTAATTCCTTCAGACCGCACAAGCATATTAATAATGAACAAAGACCGCTCCAAACAAACCTTTTGAGGCTTGATTGGAGCGGTCTTTTGTGTATTTTTCCAATAGGCTATTGGGCTGTATAGCCTCCGTCGATAAGCAGGCTTGTCCCGGTAATAAATGAAGCATCTTCGCTTGCCAAGAACAGCACGGCTTTCGCTACTTCCTCCGGCTTCCCGAGCCGTCCCATGGGATGAAGACTAACCAGATGGTCATTCATCGCTTCATTACGTCCTGATATGAGCGGCGTGTCAATGTATCCCGGACATACCGCATTCACCCGAATGCGTTCTTTGGCATAAGTAACGCCTAACGTTTGGGTTAACAGCTTAACTCCGCCCTTAGCGGAGGAATAGGCGGTTACCCCTGCTTTACCCGCATGACTGTGAATGGACCCACAATTCACTATCGCTCCGCCGTTTCCTTGCGACAGCATTTGTCCAATCACATATTTATCGCACAAAAATACGCCTGTTAAATTGATATCAATCGTTTTTTGCCAAGCTTCCAGACTTAGCTCGTGGGCTGGCGCATCCTTGGCGATGCCTGCGTTGGCAAACAAGATGTCCAGCTTACCGTACTTCTTCACCGTTTGCTCGACCATATTCTTCACTTGCTCTTCATTCGTTACGTCCGTTTTCACAAACAACGTATCATGTCCCTGCTGATTCAATTGATTCGAGAGTTCTTGGCCTCGATCCGCGAAGTCAGCAATGACAACCTTAGCTCCTTCATCAGAGAACAGGCGAACTGTCGTCTCACCGATTCCACTGGCGCCGCCGGTAACTATTGCAACCTTATCTTTAAATCTCATTCCTTACCTAACCTCCTTTTCGTCCTTTACTTGGCTGTGGCTCCACCGTCAATCACAAATTCCGCTCCGGTTACATGAGTAGACTCGTCCGATGCCAGAAATAACACCATATTGGCTACATCCTCTACACTCCCAAGACGTCCGCTAGGAGATATTTGCGCCAATTCCGACTTGGATGCGGACGTCACCGAGGAAGCATATTCAACCATCCCCGTATCAATATAACCAGGGTGAATGGAATTGACTCTGACTTTTTGCGTTGCATACTCGATAGCCGCGTCCTTGGACATGATTCGGACAGCGCCTTTACTAGCTCCGTATAAGGTATGTCCGCTCGCACCATTGATCCCGGCAATAGAAGAAGCGTTAATGACCGAGCCACCCTGCTTGGATGCCATAGCGGGCATGACATGCTTCATCCCTAAGAAGACGCCGGTCACGTTAATCGACATTAAACGATTCCATTCTTCCAGCGTAATATCCGCCAATGGTTTAATAATATAAATGCCGGCGTTATTAAACAAAATGTCTATTTTCCCATAAGCGGACTGCGCTTCAGTCACAACGTGTTTCCACTGCTCTTCGTTACTTACGTCATGAGCCAAAGCCACAGCTTGACCGCCAGCATCACGAATAGCTTGCGCTGTTGCTTCCGCACCACTCTGATTAATATCCGTTACAACTACTTTGGCGCCTTCACGGGAGAAACGGAGTGCAGTCGTTTTGCCAATCCCAGTACCTGCACCGGTAATAATAGCTACTTTTCCATCCAGTCTCATGCACAATCCTCCATGTTATAGATCACTTTCTAAACATGTATTATGTCTTGAAATCTGGATTATATATCCTTCATCATCTTGTAATATTTCACAATAGGTATATGTTCATCCTACCTGCTTTAGCGAATAGCGGATCGAAGCCCTGCGTACAACCTCCAGCTGCTCGATTTCCTGCATGTTGAAAAAGGAATCATCCAACAGCAGCGCTTCGACGCACGCCAAAGCAGCCCGGAGCGCCTTTTCTTCATTTTTCAGTATATAAAAGCATATCTGATAGCATCGTACCTCGTAGCCTTTAACAGCCTTCGCCCGACTTTCCAGCTCTGTGCTCATCAACGGGCACCCCATCATTGTACAGCTTCCCTCTGGCCGTCTGTCCTCAGGATGTTGCTCATGAATTTCCGCTCCTTATTTGCTTTCTATTCAGTACATCTCGTAGGCTTCATTATATATAACACAATTTAAGGTGCTCATAAGGAAAGCTTAAAATTTTCTTAAGTTCCCTTTCCGAAATGGTTCAGGAACATATATTCAACAAATTGTGAACTCTTTCACTCCTGGTTTATGCTAAAATATTGAAGGAAACGAGCTTGAGGTAACTAAACCTCCTGCACTTGCTTTACTATACATAAGGGGGATCACCATGCAGGCGGCTCTTGACTTTTACCTGAAATTAGCCGACGGGGTCATTATTACGGACGAAAACCACCGTATTGTCGAGGTTAATTCAAAATATGAGGAAGTAACAGGCTATACCCGCGAATATATGATAGGTCTTCGAGCCAATTTTTTGCGGTCGCGTCTCACGCCTCAAAAAACATATGAAAACATGCGCCAATCTCTTCAAATGAACTTAGCATGGTCCGGCGTGTTTATTAACCGCAAGAAGAATAAAGACGTATGGCATACGAATATTACGATCACCCCCATGATCTTGAACCAAAAAACGTTTTATGTAGGGGTCGTTCGCGATTTAGACCAAATGCCGGAAGGCAGCTATTTATCTGAAACCCGTAAAATGAAGCTGCAAAGCGAAATATTGAAAGTGCTTGCCATCTCTTGTGAGATCCGTGACCCGCATATCGAGGAGCATCTATCCCGTGTACAGCAGGGCACCGAGAAGCTGCTTACCTTTCACAATGAGCGGTTGAAGCTAGGTCTGCCTGTTGAATATATTCAGCAAATCGTCAATGCAAGCATCCTGCATGATATCGGAAAGTCCGGTATTCCCGAGGGAATCCTATACAAGCCTGGTAAGCTGAACCATTACGAGAGATACATTATGGAGACTCATCCCTTAATTGGACTGGAAATCGTCAACAAAATCTCCCGCGAGCTTGAGGACGAGATCCTCCAGGAAGAGCTGCGCATTGCCGAGCATATCATTCATTATCATCATGAGAAATGGGACGGCAGCGGATATCCGGCCAAGCTTATGGGAGATGAAATTCCATTCGAGGCGCAGGTCGTTTCCGTCGTTGACGTCTATGATGCATTAACGAGCCGTCGGGCTTATAAGGATGCTTGGAGCAAGGAAAATGCGACCGCTTATCTCGTTGAACAAAAAGGAGCTGCGTTCAATCCTGAGCTCATCGATAGTTTTCTGATGATCCTCTAGCTATCCAGCAGCACTTAGCCTTACAAAAAAGACCGCCGGGACTTCTTCTGCAGGAGTACCGGCGGTCGCTTTCTGTTCCTTATTTATCTTCAGCCCATTTCTTTTCTTGCTTATAAATATCATTAATCTCTTTTAATATGGACTCCAGTCCCATCTTTTTGGCTTCCACAATAAAATCGTCATATTGATCAACCGTGTATTGACCTATAATGATTTTTCTAATATATGCCAAAGCAAGCTTTTCAAAATCCATTGCCTTATGACTTGCCCGTTCACTTCTCGATATGTACAAGCTATTCGTATTCATTTCCATCTTAAAGCCTTCTATGGCCTTCAAATTTTGTTCCAGCACAGGAATGGGAACCGGCAGCTTCAGCCGGTGTACACTACACAAGATAGCGCCTGGATCATAAAATTTTTCTTCACCTGGAATAAGCCATTTCATCTGGCTATTGTCTACTCTGTATGTCCGGCCTTCGAAACCGACGTGAGTTTCCATCGTTCCTTCCGGACCCAGCAAATAATCCAACACGCGTTTGGCCTTCACAGGATCCTTAGTTCTGGACAAAATCACGTAATTGCTAGAATATCCAGCACGCACAACATAATTGGAGCCATATGGCCCGATCATCGGGGGAATGGAGGTAATGTCCACTTCAGGAAAGCTGGCTTTCATTTTATCAAAACGAGGCCATATTAAATCCGCCCCCATTACCCAAGCACCGGTTTTCCCTGTAATGAACTTTTCTTCAGCCGTCTTTTGTTTCTCCAATACCCACTCCTTATCCAAAACACCATCTGAATAGCCTTTTCGCAGCCATTGCAGCGCTCTCTTCATATCACCGGAAACGAAGTATGCCGATTTGATCGTATCGTCCTGGTTATCTAGGTATAAAGCAAGCTTACGTGGAGCAGCAGGCAAAAACATTCTCCAAATTGCACCTGTACGACTCAAGTTCCCTTCCATCGTGAACCCCGTCGTATTCGCTTTTCCGTCACCATCCGGATCGTTTTTGGCGAATGCATACAACATCTGATAAAGCTCCTCAGGATTAGTGGGCGGTTTAATATTAAGCTTTCTCGCCCAGTCTGCACGATAATAAATCGATTCCGGAGCTTGAATCTGCTGCGGTAAAGAATAAATTTTTCCATTATACGTCGAATCAGCAAAATAAGCCTTGGGCATTTTACTCCAAACCGAAGAGCTTTTAACCAAGTCATCAAGGGGCAGCAGCGCCCCGCTGTATGCGGCACGCCTTGTCATTTCACTATTCATCCACACAATATCCGGATTATCCCCGTTCATAAAAGCTGCGTTAAGCTGGTCGTCGTAATTATTTTTATCTACGGTCTCTATCCTCAGGTCTACGTTAAACTTCTCCATAATTCTCTTATGTATTAAACGCTGCTTGGCGGGCGATAACACATCGTCCCCGTACCACATCATAAGCATCGAAAGCGGCTTATCCGCATCGGTCGTTACTGTTGAAGCATCCCCGTTTATACCGCTGCAGCTGGTTAGAGCAGCAGCCAATCCAAACATACCGATAATCACGGTTGTTGTCGCTTTCTTTACCATGATTTATTTTCCTCTCCATGCTGACTATCCTCGAACTTTAGGATCTATGTAGATTTCAGAACCAACAGCAATTTTTGTCGAAACATGTCACATTTCATTCCCTCCTTTAATGTAAATGGCAGCAGTCCCATTTTCAACAGCCTTTTGAATCATATTTTTAATTTTTTTATATTTTTTCACATAAAAATCCATATAAGGAAAACATATATCCATTCTTTTCCTGCTTTTCACAAAGTAAGATGGGGGTAAAAAGGAGGCAGGTCCGCATATGGAGCAATCAATTCATGTAACACGCCAGTACGACAATGCAGAACCGTTAAGCATTCGCATTCAGACTCATTCTTTGTATACAGACAGGAAAATCAACTTGAACGAAGAAGCAGTTGCTTTGATGGAGTTGAGCGGTCAGGAAGCCGTTCTGGATGCAGGATGCGGTACGGGCGGCTTTTTGCGGCATTTGTTGAGCATTGAGCATCAAGGTCCATTAGTAGGGGTGGATCAGTCAGCCGGTATGGTTGATCAAACGAAGAGTGAAGGAATAGAGTGCGTTCTGGGTGATGTAAGAGAGCTCCTTTCGATGACGGAAGCTTTCAATGGGTTACTGCCAGACACATGCTGTATCATGTCCCTGATATCCCTCAGGCTTTGCGTCAATTTCAAAGAGTTCTTGTTCCCGAAGGACGTGTACTAGCCATTACGAATGCCAGGGATTCACTACCTTTAATCAAAAGCTTGTACAATGACATGCTGAATGCATTCGGCTATCCTTCAATGGTTTCACCTGTTGGCACGTTCTGTGTGGACAATGCTATGGCTATTCTGGGAAATGTGTTCTCCGAGGTTAAAGAAACCTTACTTACGAATTCACTCGTGTTTCATGAACGCACTCCTATTATCCGTTATATCTCTTCGATGTTTAATTATATGTCTATTCCGAACGATCCACGATTGTATGACGAAATGCTGTCATGGCTTGAAATCGAGGCGGAGCAAAGATTGCAGCAATACGGTGGTGTGTGGACTGATCCAAAGCAGGTAGGCATTTATGTAGCCAGCAGCAAATAATAACCCCACAAAGTGGAGCCTTTAGACAAAATAAAAAAAACCGCAAGCAGCTCGGAAAAGAGCCCCGCGGGGGAATGATTAATTAGCGCCAATAATCATCGATAAGATTGGTTCCTTGCATGAACTTCATGAGCTTGCCCTTCGGCTGCAGCGGTGACAAGGGATAAAAGGTATTCCCCTCACACTCATCACAGGTACTTTTGTAACAATCGGCTTGCTCCTCCAAATCAGTTCCACAGCGACAGCAGCGTTTAACAGCATACAACTCAGAAGGGTTCATCGGTTCTACTCCCATAGTCGACATTACTCCTTTGATCGCTTTATTTACAAGTATACACCAATAGGCATCTCCTTGTTACCGCTTTCATTAATTTGGCAGTTCACTATTTATTTTACAAAAAAACCAAGACGCCGGGCATTGACTCGGTCTCTTGGTGTGTGCACAACGACTGCTGTATCGACATTCAAACTCTTATTTCGTTTTCCTCAAGTAAAATATCCATGATTATCGCCTTCGTTTCCTGCTGCTGCTCCAATAGGCCTGAACGGTCTACTACACCAGCCTGCAAGTCCTTCTCAATAAGCGTCATAATCCATAAGGAGTGTATGAGCGCATATCGATAATAATTTTTTTGAAACGTACAGAATCGACTGCTCCAGCCCAGCTGCAAACGGCGAGCATAATATACTTGGAGCACTTCATTCCTCAAGGAGGCGGTAACTTCCGGTCTTCTGTAGTTAGGACTCGTAATATCCAACAAGTTATATAGATCCCAATATACCGAGTTAAGGTGTACATATTCCCAATCGAGAATCGTAATTTGATCATTCCGTAGAGATAGATTCAACGGATGGTAGTCGCCATGAGAAACCGTCATCTCTGATAATAAACCGTCGTCCAGCTCAAGAACGATGCGTTGTGCCCTTTCAATTAAATAAGCCGGGAATGCTAAACGCTCCAAAGTGGATTTCAAAACACCCATTTTTGCTTTCACTTCGTTAAGAATGTTATCTGTATTGGGAGTGTGTCCTGTAAAATCTTCTGGAACACATTCTAACGGAAGCTGATGCCAAGACGGGATTGCCGCCGCAGCCTTGATCAGAGTATCTCTGTCGAATCGATGTTCAAGCTTGCCCAAATCTTCGTAAATGGCCCAATACCGTTCTGCGTCCCGATGCTTCGCCTGAGCGAGAAGGTTAGGATACCGCGCCGGAATGTGAGGAAGGAGATTCTGGTAAACCCATGATTCGCGGCCTATCGTTTCCAGATTGGTCAACGGCTTGAAGATAAAGCTTCGATTATCGTCAGGATCGACAACAAACCGTTCTACCGCCTTGCCGTTTCGCCCGACATACAGTGTTTCTCTGCTAGCCAGTTTGCTGGAGTCGAGGGTACCGTCATGCAAAACCATCTGATCCAAAAGTACGTTATCCAATAACCGGTCACGTCCTTTCTTACGGTCATCTCCGTCTCCATTCTCTCTGTCTTACGATCAATATATGCTAAAGAGGACATAACATCAATAGGTTATTTACAATATGTCAATAAATTTGATCCCGTCCTCAGCATGGCAATAACGACGATCCTGAAAATCTTTAGAACAAGTCCGGTAAAAAACGTTTTGCCGCCTCAAGCAGTTCCTTATCTGACAAACTCGTAGTACGTCCGTCTTTATACTGTTCCATTACCCACATAGTCATCGATTGAATCGATTCATTTTTCTTATCCAAGCGCTGTTCTCCTTCAAGTCCCAATTGCTTGTTGACCCAAAACGCAACTCCTGCAGCCCCTGCCTTATCCGTCACTTGAACTCCTAGAGGACGATTCAATAGCTTGCCCGTATCGAATATATTGTAAATCTCCTCATTCTTGATAACCCCATCCGCATGAATACCTGCTGCGGTTACATTGAACTGCTTCCCGACAAAAGGCGTCATAGGTGGGATTTGGTAACCGAGCTCACGCTCAAAATATTCCGCTATCTCCGTCACGACAGTCGTATCTATGGAATGATCTCCCGTTAATCCCATATATTCGAACAACAGCCCTTCGATTGGCGTGTTCCCTGTCCGTTCGCCAAAACCGAGCAGTGTACCGTTAATGCCTCCTACACCATACAGCCATGCCGTTGCCGCATTTGTCATCACCTTGTAAAAATCATTGTGTCCGTGCCACTCCAGCTGTTCGCTGCGAATCCCAGTTTCTTCCCTCAAAGTATGAATCAAACGCGGAACGCTTCTCGGAAGCACCGCCCCAGGATATGAAACGCCATAGCCCATCGTATCACATAAGCGTACTTTGACCGGAATACCGCTTTGCTCGGATAACTCCACCAACTGCTTTACAAAAGGGATGACGAAGCCTGGTACATCCGCACGGGTCACATCCTCCAAGTGACAACGTGGCCTAATACCATTAGCAAGCGCAGCTTCAACGATATCCAGATACTGCATCATCGCTTTTTCACGATCCAGGCCCAGCTTCAAATAAATATGATAGTCGGAGATCGAGGTTAAAATTCCTGTTTCTTTGATACCCATGTCTTTGACAAGCGCAAAATCTTTCTTCACAGCGCGAATCCAGGCGGTTACTTCCGGGAACTGATATCCTCGCTCCATACACTTGTAAGCCGCTTCACGATCCTTTTCACTGTACAGGAAAAATTCCGACTGTCTAATCACTCCGTTAGCTCCTGACAGGCGGTGCAAATAATCAAACAAGGCTACGATCTGTTTTACGGTATAAGGCGGTCTTGCCTGCTGCCCATCACGAAACGTCGTATCCGTAATAAAAATATCGTTCGGCATAGCTGTCGGTACATCCACACCATCAAACAGCACACGCGGCGGTGTCGAATAAGGAAACTGTTCACGAAACAAATTGGCTTGATGATTCAAATAATCACAACCTTTCTTATCGTCTTGATTATATTGTATCCCCTCCATTAAAATAAGTATAATTAATCATATTTATTTTAATGATAGATTTTATTAATCTACATAACAAAAATAAAAGCCTCTAGTGCTTTTCCTTCAGAAAACACACCTTACGGCTCTAATTATTCGCTATGAGCTTATTTTGAATAAGGCAGAAAAAATAACTAACTATGGTGGAAATTATTTAAATTCATTCATGGCCGTTTGCCTCTCAGCCGTTGTCTTAATGTATTCATTCCGCTGACGTAAAAAGCGAGTCATGTAATTCTCCAGAAATAACGAATCGGCTACCCGGCCGAGAACACCTAAAGGAGATGTATAATCAAAACGATCCTTCATCAAGGTTCCGTTCTCATAAGGAACAAACTCGTGCCAATGAGTAAAACGCTTGAACGCTCCACTAACCATTTCATCAACAAAGCGATGCGGCGCTTCCATTTCCGTAATGCGAACCGTTAACCTCTGCCGCACCCCTAGATGAATAGCTTCCCACGTTACTGTTTCATTTAGCTCGATCAACCCACTCGTTCTTCCTGCTATGGCTCTCTCCTGCGTTTCGGACGTAGACTCCATGTGGATGTCAATGCTTCTGGACAGATCAAAGCAAAGTTGAACAGGAGCATCTATAAATAAAGACATTTCGATTACAGGCATTGCTTCCGCTCCTCCCTGCTGTTTAAAGCCCATTTTACCCTGATTATGCAAAAATTCATAGCCAATCAAAAAGCCCTCCGGCTTTTCCCTAATCCAAGGAAAAGCACAGAGAGACTAATGAAATAAGCGAGTGAGTTATGTATGAAAATGAATAAGGATACAATCCATATGATGCCGAAGTAGTATAAAGATACGACAAATTAGAACATTAATAATTGCAATATTGCAACGAATAAACTAGAGTCTTTACGGGGGCAAGCTAAGTAAGCACTCAAGTAGATTTTCTGCTTATTTTAAAAACACAATATTACAATGATGAAAAAGGGTGTTCCTTGATGACACAGCGTAAAATGAATCCTAAGGTTGATGAATTTTTAAGTAAGGCAACAAAGTGGAAGGACGAATATGAGAAGTTGAGAGATATCGTTCTTGACTGTGAGCTGACCGAAGAATTTAAGTGGATGCATCCCTGTTACACGTTTCAAAATAAAAACATAGTTTTAATACATGGATTTAAAGAATACTGTGCTCTTCTGTTTCACAAAGGTGCCTTGTTCAAAGATGCCCATGGTATTCTAATCCAACAAACGGAGAATGTACAGGCGGCACGCCAGATTCGGTTCACCAATGTTCAAGAAATAATTGAAATGGAAACCATATTGAAAGCCTATATTTATGAAGCCATTGAAGTTGAAAAATCCGGTTTGGAAGTGAATTTTAAAAAGAATACAGAATACAGAATTCCTGAAGAATTTCAAAATAAACTCGTGGAAAACCCAGCTTTGAAAACTGCTTTTGAAGCATTGACGCCCGGACGGCAAAGAGCATACCTTCTTTATTTTACTGAACCCAAACAATCCAAAACTCGAGAGTCAAGGGTTGAAAAGTATATGCAGCAAATTCTCAATGGAAAGGGATTAAATGATTAGGGCGTAAGGCGAGCCTGTTCGTTCTACCCACAGCATGGCATTCAACATTTGACGATGGTCCTTAGACTCTCTCCCTCCCTGTGGTTTTCTTTCCGCTGGTCATCAAGAATTTAGAATTTGTTTTGTTAACAAAGGAATATGTATTTCTTCATGCTTCATTGCCAATGATAACCACAGAGGTGATATAACGATGGAAAACAAGCATGATGAACCTACAATCGCCCCAGGCATGAATACTCATGATAGTCTGGAAGAAAAGGCTACCGAGGAAGAAACGAATAAGGGAGATTTTACTTCTGTAACGCGCCTATTCCTAGACCGTACACCGGAGGACTAACGTCCTCCCCCTACGTTGGAAATATGGTCGTGCACCATTTTCCAGCTGCGTTGGTAGTTTTCCCCTTTTCCATTTCTTTGCTAAATAAACCATTATAAGATAAGATGATGAAAGAAGGGATGTGCTAAATATGTTGAAGGAATTTATTAATCAACAAGTCACCATTCTTTTCATCGATGGTGGGAGTGTCAGCGGCGGAACATTGATCGAGATGGACGAAAAATTTGTTAAGTATCAATCTCCGCAAAATCTTAATATTATCCCTATCTCGTCTATCAAAACAGTTACTCTTCAGAATGGCGACAACCACAATAGTACCGTCAGAGGTTTCAGATAATTCCTAGAGCCACTTATAGTGGCTCTTTTTAGTGCCATCGGCGTATTGAGCATGTGTGTGTAAATTGTTACAAACCAAAGAGCCTCCCCGCGTACATTCCCTGAGGAAAGTGCATAAGAAGGCTAAGTAGGACTAAACTGTGCAAAGCCGGATAGCCTGACTGATCAGATGGTTAACTCCCCAAGCTTGATCAGCTCGACAACTGCTTGTGAACGACCTTTTACATTCAGTTTTTGCATGACGTTGGAAATATGGTTACGCACCGTTTTCTCGCTGATAAACAGCTGTTGTGCTATATCCTTAGTAGTTTTGTCCTGCACCAACAGTTCGAAAACTTCGCGTTCACGATTGGTTAGTAAAAATTTACTTTTATGGTCGCTGCCCTTCAATGTGTCACCCCTCCTTGCCCGGGTTTTTGTATCATTACAAGGTGTAGGGATACAGTCAAAGTTAGTTTATGAATGGCTCTATCTAATGGTGCAGTAGCTGAAAAAAATGGGCTTTCAGACTGTAAGGGTTCCTTACTGTCAAGCCTTAGCTTTCTTATAAAAAAGAAAAAAAGCAGGAAGCAGCCTCTTACTAAGGACTCTTCCTGCTTTTTCACAACCTTATACCCACAGCACTGGCTGCCGTACCGCAATGTTCCTACGAACCTCCATATCGGTAGGATCCGGGTCAAGCTTCTTCCAAAGCTCAACATATGTCTCTTCTCCCAACGCTAACCCTGCAAATAACAGGCCCGATACCTTCGCCGGCCAGCCTTCGAAGTGCTCCACATCCGGAGCATACGGCCAACTGCTCTTATCTTGCATATAAGGGAATAAATAGTCCAGCCCTTTACGAATGCCACGACCATCCGACAGCTCATAGCTCCACAAGTCATCCTGAGGCGTCGATAAGATATGACACAGCGTCACCATATTATCTAATACGAATATCGCATACCCGTACGGCTTCGTCCGTGCCAATTCGCGCGGGAAGCTGCCGTCATCCGCCATTTGATCAGGGAGCAGCTTTTCTTTATAACGCTGTCTGCAAAACTGCAGCATCTCCTCATTCCCTGTAAACCATGCGAAAGCCGCCGCCTGTACGAACCAACACACCGAATGATTGTTATGCGCGTTCATTTCTTCAATTCCGTTAGGATGTGTACTCATCCAAGTTAAATATTCGGCAAACCATTGCTTTAACTCTAGATAGATCTCCTCCGTCAACGCAGGTGAATCTTTCAAGGCTTCTACTGCGAACGGAATATCGATCAAATGCAATGTGTCGATGATACCGATACCGCGCCCAGCGCATATCCCAGGTAATGCTTGAGCATAAAGCAGATGGGGGTTCATTCTTGTAGCTTCATCCAGAAAAAACTCTTTTAAAAATTGAACGGCTTTCTCAGCGTAAGCTTCATTACCTGTGAGTGAAAAAGCAGCGGCTAAATTGGCGGCATGCGTTCTCATTCTTCGTAAGCCAAGCCGGTGACTATCAAAATTGTTCGGATTGCTTTCCCCATCACGTTGAATATAGGGAAGTCCGTCCTTCGTATCGGGATTCGGCCACCAATAGTCCCCATTGGAGTAAAAATCGTGAATGCCGCCCTCACTCATTTCAGCTATGGAATCCGTTATATGTATCGTATCTGCAGCTAAGGATCCCTCTGCGTGTCGGATTATCCATTCTTTATCGAACAGAGCAAGCCGTTCCTTTTGGCTGCCTACTGCCGTTTGATTGATCATTTTAATTTCCGCTCCTCCTTAGGTAGTGCTAAGCTTTGGTATCGCAATCGATCATCACATGAATCGTATCGCCCTTATGCTCGTTGCGCAGCTTGAACGCTTCGGCTACTTGATCCAGCTTCACAACATGCGTGATCATTTCCTCGGTATTTACCAGCCCATCAAGAACAAGCCTCAAACCCTGGTCAAAATACCGACGGTTGTCGATATCCCGTTTCGGTTCCGTCGATAAGATATCCAATCGTTTCTTATGAATTTTGAAGAAATCTACTGGCTTATGACAAGTACCTATACAGCCGTACATCACAATACGCCCGTTCTGTCCAGTGGCGTTGATGGCATCTACCATCCCATCGCCCTCCAGTAAGCATGGAATGACGACATCGAAGCCATCCGGGAAATCTTTTCCGACAATATCCATTGTGTTCGCATCCGGGGAAGGCATTTTGTAAGTGTGGGTTGCACCATATTTGCGAGCCAGAGCCAGCTTCTCATCGAATAAATCCGTCACGACGAGATTGCGAGGACTGAACAAGCTGACGACCTGCGTCATAACCAATCCGCTGACACCTTGTCCGGTAATTAGCACATTTTTATTTGGAGAAATATCTCCAAGCTCGGCCGCATGAATAACGCCGGGGAGTACTTCAATTAATGAGCCTTCAATAAGAGGAAGCTCTTTGGGCAGCACCTTCACAGAGAAAGGCGTGCAGCATACATACTCGGCAAATGCTCCCCAAATATAGCGAAGAGCAACCGGATCACCAACCTGAAGCCCTATCACGTTAGGGCCTACCTTATCGATAACACCTGCGACTTCATGGCCGAGCCTCGTTGGATAGGAGATAAATTCCGGCTCCCTGGCTCCTCGGAACACTTCCACATCGCTACCGCAAATACCGACCCATTTTACTTTGACTCGAACTTCTCCCTCGGCAGGCTCTGGAATGAGCGATCTTTTCAGCGTAATGCTGCCAACTTCCTCCACAACGGCACATAACTGGGTTCCCTCACCGTCGTAATCTACCAGTTGCATAGGTGGAACAGACATCTTTCTGACCATATGTTTAGCCCCTTATCCTTTCTAGTTCGATCCATTCAAATTATAAAGGATGGGCCTTAGCACCGAACAGGGACAAACTTCATCTGTTTATTGCCATTATTCAGTTTTTGTTTTTCAAGGAACGATCCGCCATACATTGGAGAAGTTTTCTTCTAGAATGATATCCTGCCCGATCGCATTCAACAGCGAGTCTCGATATTGAGATGGTGGAAGCCCTGTTCGTTTTTTTAGTATTTTTGAAAAATAGGCTTGGGTCCAGCCCACCATCTCAGCTACCTCCGATATCGGCAAATCCGTGAATTCAAGATATTCCTTCGCTTTCTCCAATCGAATTTCTTGCAAGTACTGTATTGGCGTCATGCCCGTTTTATCGAAAAATCGTTTGATTAAATAGTTAGGATTAAAGCCAAAGTGCTTCGAGAGCATCCCCAGCGTAATTTTTTCCGCAAAATGCATCTTCATATAATGAACGATTGGATCGTTAGATTCTTTAAAACCCAGTTCCGTATATGGCCCCGATTGTATCGATCCATTGCTCGCAAGAAGCGAGACAAGCGTCCCTTTAAACCCTGCCTCGATGCTCATAGGATGGAATCTTCCAGGCTTTCGTGCCTGAAGAAGCGACATTTTGTACCATTGCTTAAGCTCTGCCAAATGTATGCTTTCACACAAACTAAACGGTTGGATAGAAGAAAAATAGTCCGCCATTTCCGGGTCCGCAAGTCTGAATTTGAAATCCAGTGTTACGCTCTGACCGGTAAATCGAAAGCTGTGTGAAATCCCTTTCATAAATAAATAAGCGTGCCCTTCCTGCATATCGCACTCTTGCTGGCCAAAAGTCACTTTACCGTGGCCAGACAAAACAACCAAGAGCTGATCATAATCGGAGTGCGTGTGAGGCTCAACCTGACTGCCCTTGGAATAATCGATACGCGCTGTCCAGAGCAGCGTGAGCTGAGAGTCTCTCAATAGTTTCATATACAGCCTCCGAATAATAGAAATACATGCTTTCCCCACCTAGTTTATAATAAAACCGCTATGGAAGCTATACAACCATACTACTGAGCATAGGAACGTCCTCGAAGCATACAAATAAGGAAATAGAAGCAAAAATCGAGGTGAACTATGAACCATCAAACTATTATGACTCAAATAAACGAAATGACGGGCAGATTGCAGCAAATGCAGCATAAGGACGGCTCGTGGAGACTCTGCTTTGAAACTGGTCCGGCGACAGACACCTATATGATCCTGCTGCTTCGTTCTCTACAGCGAAATGGGCATGAAGCGGTTATTCGAAAGCTGGCCGAACGAATCATTAACAGTCAGGAAGAGAATGGGGCGTGGAAGCTTTTTTACGATCAGCAGGAAGGTGATCTGGAAGCGACGGTTGAAGCCTATTATGCTCTATTGTACTCAGGCTATTTCACTAAAAGCGATTCCCGCTTGCAAAGGGCCAAGCAGTTCATTCTTGCACGCGGCGGACTTACCCAAGTAAAAACGATGCTCACGCAAGCCTTTCTAGCTATAACCGGTCAGTCGCCTTGGCCCGATATGCTCAAGGTTCCGGTGGAATTCATGCTTGCTCCGTCCTGGTTTTTCTTTAATATTTTTGATTTATCCGGTCATGCGAGAGTTCACTTAGTCCCTATCATGATCATGTCTAATGCAAATTACTCCATTCGCACCGAGGCAACGCCCGATTTATCCGACCTGTATGTTGGGGAAAAGCAGCCCTTCGAGAGCCACGTATCCTGGATAGCAGCTATTCATCGACTTCTAGAAGCCGCTCCTTTCCTCCATGCTCCTCTACATGAAGCCGCACTGGACAAAGCCAAAATGTTCATGCTGGATCGAATCGAACCGGATGGAACTTTACTTACCTACTCTACAGCAACGATACTTATGGTTTTCGCTCTGACGTCTCTAGGATTCGGAAGTGATTCACCCGTTCTATCGAAAGCGATAAGCAGCCTGAATACCTTACTGTGCGTCAACGAACAAAAAGCCCATTTGCAGGTGTCTACATCTACTGTATGGGATACCGCTATGATAAACTGTGCTCTGCAGCAAGCAGGAATTTCCTATCAGCATCCCATGATTCAAAATTCTTCGGAATACCTATTGGCCCGTCAGCAAACACGTTACGGCGATTGGGCCTTGCGCTGTCCGGATACGCCGCCTGGTGGATGGGGATTTTCCAATATCAACACACTGTACCCCGATATTGACGACAGCACTGCTGTCCTGCGAGCTATTACGCCATACACTTCCACATCCCTTCAGTATAAGCAGGCATGGCAGAATGGATTGCGCTGGGTGCTCGCCATGCAAAATGATGACGGTGGCTGGTCCGCATTTGAGAGAGAGTCTCCGGAGAGGCTGACCCATCTCTTTGCGTTTGAGCACGCGGAAGATATTATATTGGATCGTTCAACCCCGGATTTGACGGCTCGAACACTTTTATTTTTGGGTAAAGAAGCAGGCCAGTCGGTAAACCGTCTTCCTGTGCAAAAATCAGCACAATGGATCATACGCCAGCAAGAACAAGATGGAAGCTGGTTCGGCCGTTGGGGGATATGCTACATTCACGGCAGCAGTGCCGCTGTTACAGGATTGCTCGCTGTCGGCATTCCGCAGCATCACCCTGCGATCGAAAAAGCGGCTCGATGGATGTTAAGTATCCAGAACTCCGATGGTGGCTGGGGCGAATCCTGTTACAGCGATATTAGGAGAAGGTATGTCCCGCTGAACAACAGTACTCCTTCACAGACCGCTTGGGCTCTTGACCTGCTCATCGATACGCATGATCGTCCGAGTGTCCCCATCCAAAGAGGCATGCAGAGGCTAATCGACTCTTTACATACTGCGGATTGGCGATTTACTTATCCTACGGGGTCCGGTCTTCCCGGAAGCGTGTATATCAATTACCATAGTGGAAATTTCGCATGGCCTTTATTAACCCTTTCTAAATATTTGCGTAAGTATGGCTCGCTAGCCTAACGCACATGAAAAAAACCGCCTTCTGGGCGGTTTTCTCCTATCCATATATATTAGTTCATTGTACGCGGCGATTCCATTGAAGCTGCCGGCTCAACATAAGCGGTACAAAATTTGCAGCGAATGGCCTGTTTGGGAATATCCGACAAGCATTCAGGACATTCCTTCGTTTCTTTCTTCGGATCGGGCTTGTCCTCTTGTTTTTTACGAAGACGGTTCAATTGTTTGACCGTAATGAAAATAACGAAGGAAACGATCAAGAAATCTAGCAGTGTATTAATGAACAATCCGATGTTGAGCGTAGGCGCTCCGACTTTTTTGGCATCAGCCAGTGAATCGTAGCTAATCCCGTTCAAGCTGAAGAACAGCTCCGAGAAATTGACGCGGCCAAGGAGCAAGCCTATAGGCGGCATAACGATATCATTAACAATGGATGTGACAACTTTACCGAAGGCACCACCGATAATGACACCGATCGCCAAATCGATCATGTTACCTTTCATAGCAAAATCTTTAAACTCTTTTAGTATCTTGGAAGCCATATGTATTGGAGCTCCTTTTCCTTGTTTTCCTCTATCATACCCGATTTCACGTACACGGTCGATGGTTTAAACGGGAAAAAGCCCTCCCTGGAATATAATAGGAGGGCTTGTTGACTTATGGAGCTATAAACTGCTGTGTGAACATTTTGCCGCATGAACCGCTTTTAACAACTCCAACTCCGATTTGAGTGTACTCTTTACTCAAAATGTTGTCACGTTGTCCAGGAGACTCCATGAGCATTCTATGGGCTCCGTCCACCGTATCGCTGCAAACGATATTTTCACCTGCGGTAGAATAGCTGATCCCCTGCTGCTTCAGCATATCGAATGGAGATCCGTACTTAGGGGAATCATGCGAAAAATAGTTATGGTCGACCATATCCTGACTCTTCAGCCGCGCCGTGCGCGTTACATCTACAATGACCTTCAAAGGAGGCAATCCCTCCTGTTTACGCTCTTTATTGATCAAATCCACCATCTGCTGCTCATCGTGTGAAGAATCCGACGGCGAAGGGGTGGTCAAAGGGCTCGGTGGTCTAGGAGACGGTTTACGCGGGACCTTGAGATTGGTATAAGCCCATATAAGCGACTGAAGAGTTCGGTCGTCTACTGCTCCGGTTTCCGAGAGTCCGTTTGCCTTTTGAAACTGCTTCACACCTGCTACAGTCTCATCGCCATAATAACCTGAGATCGAACCAGGGAAGTAACCCAAAGACTTTAGCATCCCCTGTACAGCATAAACATCCGGTCCTTGTGAGTCTTTTCCGAACCCCCATCCCGTTGTGCTAAGAACACCAAACAGCATTAGAGAAATCATCAGGACAACGATAGCTCTCCTTTTCTCATCTTGCCTAACATGACTCCATACCTCCATGTTCATATCAATATTGTTCATCATACCAAGCATCCCCATCTGTACAGATTTTTAACAAAAAAAAATCGGAGACCCGGTTGGGTTCCGATTTATGAATATGTCTTAACGGTTTGCTTTGCGTTTGGACAAGGCTGCGATTAGGGCAACAACACCCAGTACAAGCGCTACAATGGACAAATACAGCGGCGCTTGCGATGCTGCAGGTGCTGCGGAAGCTGGTTGATCATGTCCTGCATTGCCAGCCGATGCTGTTGTATTACCGTGACTGTCTGCTGCTGCTCCAGCTGGCTTAGCGTTTACTTTCGTTACAGATGCCGGTTTATCGGAGCCTGCCGCTCCAACCCATTCAACGACACTGCCGTCTTTGTACGTTTGGTAAGCCTTCCAGTTGATGCTGGTAGCGTTGTCCGCCACTTTGCCTTGCATATTGAAATCACCGAATTCCGTTGCCGATAGTCCATCTCCGGTTGCTGTCCAAGTAACAGCGGTAATCTTCCCTGAAGCGTCTTTTGTCAAATCGTATTTCCAACCTGGCTTAGGTTCGAAACGGCTTATAGATACGCTGTCCAGCTGAAACTTAACCTCAACCTTAACTGTAGGAATATCTTTTTCGTTAGGAACCCGAACCGTAAATTTCTCGTAGGAACCTTGTACCGATTCACTTGGAAGTACCGTTACGTGAGCACTTGCTATCCCTCCGCCAAGCATCGTGAACAGCAGGCAAATCATCAAAATCATATTCATTTTCTTCATGAATCCATCATCCCCCCGGGCATCATTATGTCCTTTATTGCTCTTGTTTAAAAGGTTACTTTTCAACCGAACGCTTCTAAACTACCCTTTAAATTTACTGCAAACCGGACGCAATGAATATGACCCCTTCGGGCTATTTGCGCGATTGTTTTTGACTATACTGTGTCAAGCCATGACGGATTGCATAGGCGGTGAGCTGAACCCGGTTGTCGAGTGAAAGCTTGGCTAAAATATTTTTGATATGATTTTTAACCGTATTTTCGGTGATGATTAGCTGCTCCGCAATTTGCCGGTTACTCTGGCCGCTGGCTACGCACATGAGGATTTCGCCTTCACGCTGTGAGAGGACATTCGGTTTGGTTTCCTCGATGGTTTGTGCATGTGCTGAACGGAATTGAAGAAATAAACGATCGGCGATATGGCGGGAAATTTCATTTTGGTCATCAAGCAATCCGCGCAAGTATACAATCCAATCGTCAGGGTCCATATTTTTAAGCAAATATCCCTGTGCTCCGTTCTGAATAGCTGTAAATAGATCAGCTACATCATCGGATACTGTAAGCATGACGATTTTGATATGCGGATTATACTGTTTGATTCTCCGCGTCGCTTCAAGCCCGGACATACCGGGCATTTGAATATCCATTAATACGAGATCGGGAACCAAATCGTGGCACATCATGACCGCTCTTTCCCCACTATCGGCTTCGCCAACGATCTCAAAGC
Source organism: Paenibacillus sp. RC67 (assembly GCF_030020805.1). GTDB lineage: Bacteria > Bacillota > Bacilli > Paenibacillales > NBRC-103111 > Paenibacillus_S. The sequence continues at coordinate 2,198,076 of NZ_CP125098.1, read as the reverse complement.
CCTGTTCTCCTTCGAGCAGAGCGCAGACGGCTTTGCGCGCCAACGGATGGTCATCCGTAATTAGAACACGATAATTCATCAAGGAGCACTCCTTTTCGCAGATCCTGAGACCGTTAGTATAGTCCCGGTTTGGGCTGAAGACTGTAGCGTCAATTGAGCTTCCAGCTCCTCGGCATGCTTGCGCATCAAGGTTAAGCCATATCGCTTGGAGGAAGCCTCGAGTTGGTCTGTATCCATGCCCATTCCGTTATCACGAATACAAAGCTTCCATTCCTCACCGCTACCCGTAGTTCCAAGCTCGATGGAAGCATGATCCGCCTCCGAATGCTTGCGAATATTAGTGAACGCCTCGCGAATGATAGCGAACAGCTTCACCTCAGCCGAAGGCGAAAAGTCTTGCTGAGTCAGTACGATGGATTGCTCCACTGCAATACCGGTAATCCCGCTCCATTCTTCAATCCAAGTTGTCAATCGGGAAGCGAACGTAGCTCCTTCCTCCGGTGTCGTTCGCAAATTAAAAATGGCTTGTCGAAGATGGTGATCTATTTCAGACACAGCCGATCGAGCCTCCTGAAGCTGCCCTTTGCTTAGCTGTACATTCAGAAAAAATAAAATCTGTGCAATATTATCATGAAGTTCTTGAGCCAGCCGCTCCCGCTCCTCGTATACAGCTCTCTTGGATTGCTCCGCCGATAGACGTTCACTAATGCGATTAATGCTCTGAAACATCCAGGTCGCAAACAGATAGGACAAAAACAAAGTCATAATCGTAATATATAAATTCCCTGTCTCCATGGACAACTGATGCAGCAAAAATCCATGGCGAAGATATTCAAACCCTCCGATAATCAGGGGCGGCACAAGGATCGTCAACCATTTTAACGTTCGTAATGACATTAGGATTCACTCGTTTCGTTTATTCATTGCTTGTTACAGCAATCTCTTCCAAAGCATTGCCGTTATGTCGCAGCCTTACACGGATCAGCGGAACCATACCTTCAATCCCTTTGAGCTTCTGCTCGAACGGTTCCACGTGAACAGGATGAGCTTTCAATATGGCTTGTACACCTTCCCGCTCCATACATTCGCTGCCGATTACAATATCTTCGCCCCTACTAAGCCCTTGAGCTCTCGATGCCATATTAACGGTTCTACCGAAATAATCGAGGATATCGTTGGAATTGACGGCTATGGCTGGACCGCTATATAGACCCATTTTGATAACCATTGGAGCCACAGACGGATGCATCCGATTAAATTCATCAACATGAAGTTGAATATCCAGCGCGGCCTTCACAGCATTTTCTTGATCAACAAATACAGCCATGATGGCATCTCCGATTGTTTTTACAATCGTTCCCTGGTTATGGGTCACCCATTCCGTCAAGAAATCAAAATGCTTGCGGACCTGACCGTATGCATGAGCATCGCCCACGGTTTCATAAAATGCGGTGGAGCCCTGCAGATCACTAAATAATAGAGTCACATTCTCTATCCCCACCTGTTGACCTGGAGCCAAAACCTCAGACGAGAAAAGGCTTCTAAATTCATGCATGGCAGTCACCTTGGCCGCCGTAACGGTAATATCCTCCCACTCCGACTTCTCCAACACGACAATAATATGACTTTCGCTCTGATTAGATAGCCGCAGCCTTGTTCCCGGAGCAGCCGCACACGCTTGATTACTCAGCCATTGGCTGCCGTCGTAGTGAAACTCAAGCTCCTCGCTTGAGTCAGGCATTCCAGCCACAAAAGCTTGCTCACTCGACTTTCCTTCTGCAAGCTTCATTACATGATTCGCCCTTAAAACGCGCAGACGCAATCGATCCGTTACATTCGGATAAATAAGCTCTGTATCTCTTCCTGCAGCAATGTCCGTTTGGGCAATAATATGCGGTGTGATCATAGGACCACCGATGCAGTACAATTGCTTGCGCGCTTGACGAATGCTGGAGTGCACTGAAAAGCAAAGCTCAACATATCGGTCGAAGCTTACTGTATAGTCAATCCCGCAAAAATCACAGTGGTACTGTGGCTGCAATTGCGACAAGGAATCGGTTTTGCTCTTGGACACTCGGCAGTTAGGGCAAATTAGATTCCAGGTTAAATTGGTAATCCCTAATTGCGTTGCATACAAAAACATTCGCAGTGTTTGTTCCCGATCACGTACCTTCCAGCTGCTTGCCAATCTATATGGGCGCATGTCAACGACTTCATCATCACCGCTAAAAGTCAAATGCTCCCGAAAGCAGCATATCATGCGTTCATCGGCTATTATTTGACTAAGCTTATCTAGCAAACCGTTTAATGCGTTATGATTCACCTCATACTTCGATTTAGGCTGGGGCAGCATATAATCCTTATTCTGCGTCTTCAGGCTCACACAGTCGTACAGATAGGTAAGCGTCTTTCGCATGGAGCTTACTCCCATCATCGGAATCGCAATAACACCCAAAGCATGTGCAGGTGTGAATTCCGCAAACAAGCGAACCCGAGTAGCCTTGGATCCGTCAGCAAGCACAGTTGCGGCATCTTCCAACACAATACCTCCATAAAATCGCTTTAGCGGGCCGCCCAAATATTCTCTTACTACCGAATACCGTTCGTTTTGTGTCCATTGAAAAGGGTATTCGTGCCAGCTCATTGATACAACCCCTGCGACTTTTGCGGTAAGATCATGGTAAATAGCGTCAGGAAGAATCTGAACCGGTCCTGGTTGCACCGGAAATAATCCTATAACCCGATTCAAATGATCTGTGTTGCTAAGCAGCTCCCATACTTTGTGACGGGGCAAGGCAAATTCTTTTTCATAGGTGTGCTTTTGCGTTTGGAATGGCACGGTTCCGAACTGCCCCCTTCTCTCTATTTCCACTTATTATACACTGAAAAAAAAGGAAAAGCTTCGGACCAACTAAAAAATACCCGAGCACCGCATCACTAAGGACGGCCCGGGTATGAAGGGAACATCTATTCTTTTCTAACGCTGGGTGCGAATTCGGTCCATGGGTTTTTAATAGAAATAATTCGTTCTACATATTCCGTATGACCATTGGGCCAGGTTGCCGTAAATCGGAATATATACGACTTGTCCGGCAGTTTTTCAAAATCATCTCTCATCATTTGCCCATCCCAATCCTTACGGTTAAACGCAGCAGTCAACTGTTCTTCAAGCTCTGTATAGGACATATTCACTTTGACGTTGGAGGCCGGCTCATTAGTCGTTGCAACCAGCACAAAGGCTTCCCCAGACCAGAATAGATCATAAGGACGAGGTCGTTCCGTCTCTCCTGTTTTACGTAAATTGTAAGCCTGCCGATTTTCATTCCACTGAGGCGTATGTCTTACGAAGCCATCAAGCATCAAATCTCCGACGGGTACCACTTTCGTAATGGAGTCAGATGCCCCATGGATATCCGTGGCCTTTAGAGTTACTCGGTAATCGCCAGGATGGTTGTCGGTCGATGATGATGGGATCTCTGCATTCAAGGATGTATATGCTGCGCTATATTCAGGTCCAATAATTTGCCATTCAAAAGTTAATGGATCTCCGTCGGGGTCCGAAGAGCGATTGATCAAATATACGGTATCTCCTTCAAATGCAGGTTTTGGAGTCCAATCAAAATCGGCTATCGGTGGACGGTTAATCATCATCCAAACTTGAGGACTCCATGGAGATTCAGCTCCATATTGATCCCAAACTCGAACCATAACACGCATTTTTTGGCCTGTTGGCAGATCTACTGGCAGAGCAAAGGTACCTTGTGAGGATTGCGTATGCTGCCACATTTTTCCGCTGTCATAAATGACGTAGTTATTGGCTTCATTGATAATTTGAATCTGGAAGTAATCAAGCCATGCATCTGCATCCGGATCGGTCTGCAGCCAAGTAAATGTCGGACGCAGCGTGTTTATGATCGTTGGAGCTGATTGCGTACCATACGGAAAGCTCATGTAAGCAGCTGATGGACTGTTCGTAGCCATCCAACCGATATTACTCCAGCCGGACCAGCTCTCCCCGTCACTCACCCTGACCTGTACCTGATATTTCCTTCCCATTTCAAGTTGATTGTTCATCGTCCAGGCCCAGCTTGTATTTAGCGTTTCCATCACCCTGTTGGTTGTGCATTCCACACAATTTCCCCATTCGTCTTTAATCAGAAGATCAAACGACGTAAAAATGGTATTTGGATCTGGGTCATGTTGATCCCAAGTCATCGTAGGTAATAAAGATACCGGTGATGGACTACCATAGTTTCCGTTAGGGAAAGTTAGCGTCACCGTAGGCGGATGGTTAGGTTGAGCAGGTTGGTCGATCTGAATGGTTTGTTCATACCAATCGCTCCAGGCGTTATACTCATCACCAACAGCCATATATACGGTGTATTCGCCAGATTCTACAGGACGGACTAGCTTACCATCAACCCGATTACCGCTAGGCGTTATGTAATAAAATTTCTTTTTGTAAATACCATGATTAGAGCTATAAGCCGGCTGACAATTCGAAGAATTATAACATCGATCCGGATCGTAGCTGTAATCGGTCCAGGTCACTAGCTTATTGCTATCGATACTCAAAGTAAAGTTGGCTATAGGTCTCCGATGCACGATTAGGTACTGGGAATACCAATCCGAATACTGAGAGTAATTCTGAAAAGTCAGGTCGCCATTGGCTATTCTATGATTTTTATGAGGATCATCCGGTACCTGGTAATCGATCTTATACTTACCTACTTTATCGAAAGTCAGTACAGGAGAGGTTACTGTTCTGCCATTATAAGACGACAATCCAGACTTTCCATCATTCGCATCTAGGAACATGGTAGTATCCACGTGCGCATATTTCCATTCCGTACGAGCCGTAAGCGCCGGATCATTTTCCGGATCATTAAAGGTCGTTTCGTACTTCACATCCGTATCTACAATGGCAGTTCCTGGCGTTGCATACGAATCGTCATTCGCACTCCATTGATAGGTCAAGTTTCGAAAACAACCGTTATCCACGGTACTGAAAGGTCCCGCAGTTCCTTGGGCAAACGTCCCATCCGTAGTATCAATAACCTTGACATTATTCTCATATACCCGTATCGACGTTCCATTCAATTTGATACGATAAGGAATCCATTCCGTTGCCGGTATCACATGCATGACCGAATTTAAAAGCGTTTTTCGACCTCCAACAATCTTATATAGATTGAGGCTGGACTTCGTAGATTCAAGCCGATACATGTTTTGGTTATTTTGCATTCGAAAACCGACCCCAACGGCCATATTCGGATGATCTAGGGCTGCTTTCATACTCCAAGCTAATGTACCATTTTTAATACTTTGAGAAGAAGGCTTGTAGAGCTGGCCAAACGTGAATGGTTCATTCGATGTTGTTGGTTGCTCCGTGTTGGGTATATACTCGTACAAATATCCGCCAGAAACATACTGATTGTCTGAAATAATCTTAGCTGAAGTTCCGTTAGACCCATTAACTGTAGGAACACGAAGAGTGGTTCTATTTACCCGAACATCATTTGACATATCCACTAATCTCTCGAAAGTGTCAAATTCGTCATCAACCCACTTGCCTAGATCAGAATCCCAGTACGGTGGACGATTTTCTCTGAATTTCTTAAATCCGTACCCATTTTGGAATCCTCCATTAAACTTTTCCAAATGTGTTGTAGGCTGACCAACTCTGCCCCCTGTATAAGGATTTAGATAATAAGTTTCCTCCCCTCGGTTTACCCAGTTTCCATTGTCATCGTCATGGCTGTCCCATTCCCGTTTTATTTCAAAAGCACTGCCGTCTTCAGAAACATTCTTAAGACTATACTTAGAGTACTTATCAAAATTAATAGTACTTAAGTCAGTGGGAATTCCAGTGAAAGCATCTACTTTTATTAAGTGTATGTCAATCTCGTAACTATTTTTAGCATACTGTTCAAAACTGTAATAGTTACCTTTAGCATCCATTACAGTTGGTTGGAAAATGTAATCAGGCGGTTCTCCTGGGTAATATGAAAGATTCCCCCCCGTCCCCGTTCCAGCTTTTTTAGGGTAAGGTGGCATCGTATCGAATCCAATTGTTTTGTATGGAGCACCTGTGCCATCTTTCTTGAAGTAAGTTATAGTCCTAGTGGTAAGGTTAATTTCTGCATAATCTCCCCTTAATTCGGTCCTCTCATATCCCCTTACTCGATAACCATCGCCCCAACGAGCGAATTCCCCACTTACCGAATACCCAGGTCCAGTGTTCCAAGTAGCCTTTCTTTCTCCACTAGCAGCTGCTGTTGTTATGCCCTGCCTTAAATCAGATAATTTAAACCTGGACCAAGTTTCTACAAAATAATACGCAGACGACCCTGACTGATTCCAGCGAGGTCCATCAGTATTAAATATCATGAACTCGTCAGTGAGCCAGTTAAAGAGCGTTTGATCGCTAGAATAACCGACCTTGTATGGGAGCAGTTTAGGATCGTGATTTGGCGAAATTAGATAAGTACTTAATATAAATTCATCATTTCCAATAGCTGTTGCACTTTCTAAGCCCCCGAAGACGTCGCTTGGGGTTTTAACTGATCTTCCATTTAACTTGAAATTACCGTCATCCAATGGTAAAGAATAGACGGACGGGCCACTTAAATTATAATTTGTAAATTCAACTCTATCCGGGTACCTTCGACTACTAGTAAGTACCCCGTTAGGACCCACTGACCAGGAATTAAACATGCTTGGCTTATCCAGTGTCGTGTTTGTCCAGCTGCTGCCGGACAATTCGGAAGCACCATAACCGGCTACATTCATCGGATAAGGCTCGGTCGTTTCTCCGGTTACGGTAAATGTGACTTCCGGATTATCATTAATGACTTCTCCAAAAAATTCGCTATAATCCGACTTATATAATGCTTGAGCATCTTCAGCCGGGAGAAGAAAACCTGCTAATAAAACCACACATAGCAGACAAGGAAGGACTGATTTAAGACGAAATCTCAACTGACTATCCCCTCTTATTATGAATGAAAGGGAGACCCGACTTGCAGTTCTCCCTTCACAAATCTCTATTAGTGAACTAAATCAGTAGGCTGCCCAGGGGATTCGATAACCCTCAAACCAAACCTGTACTTTCCTACATTTTGCCCCTTAACTGTGACTATGTGCTCCCCCGTTTTTGTTATGATAAGTTGATCCGATCCGATAGTATAGGGGTACTCCCAACCTTGAACTAGCGCGTCCTCATCAATCTCCGCCGTAACGGGTTCATGGAATACTCCGTCATTATTGGCGTCATACGTTAAAGTCCAATACCTTTTGCTTATGATATCTGCATCCAAACTCGCTCCATAGCCAAGCAAGACAAACGGTGCTAATGTTCTATCTGAAGTCTGCCGAGCAGCTATCTGGTTGCCTGTGATTTTAGCAACTGGAGCGATATCAGGAGCAACGTCTACGATCTCCCACGTATCGTTACTTAAACCAAGCGTGTCTGTTACCACCAAAGTCACTAAATACTTCCCTTTTTTGGTGGTCTTAAAATCCTTCAATTCCCCGATTAATGGGGCAATATATGAAATATCCGCCATAGTACCTTCTGTTTGCCCAGCCATTGGTTCAATCGTCCATTGATAGGTCAATGGCAGTTTCCTTGGACTGTAGCTCCGTGATCCGGATAATTCGATCCTGCGCTCTTCTTTTGGCCATCCCCCAACGGTTATGACTGCTTTTGGTTCTGGCCCTAGGACATCCAGATAGGCGCAAGCACTTGCTGAAGCACCAGACTCGTTTATGGCCGTAACACAAACATTGTGACTGCCTTTTGTTGTGGCCTTGATTCCCGTATAAGATTCTTTATCTAGCGGAGCTTTCCAGCCGTATAAAGACGGAAGGCTGCTCAACCAAGTCGATTTACTGAAATCCCAAGATAAAGTAATTTTTTCGTTCTTAGTATCCGTGGCTTTCGCTTTGACATACACAATGTCGTCCTGAATGGCCTCGTTGATTTTTAAATTATCCTGGGAATACCAAGCGACTTCAATTGTAGGAACTCCGGATATCTTAACAATTTTGAAATCATCCGGACCTATTAGGGAAGTTCTCCCGCAAGTGTCCTCTACATAATAAAGCACCTTAACAGATCCCGGCTGCATGTTCCCTGGATACTGATTGCTCTTGAATCGGAAATAGGTTGTATCGAAATTGGAAGAACTTATAGTTGATGTCCACCCATAAACATACTCGTTATCTCCTTGTATGGCCTTAAACCTACCTTGAGTAGGCTTACAAGAGTTAGGTGGTGTGTCTATGGTAACATCGAACACATTGTCATCCTTCCACTCTATTTCCTTGTCACGAACAGTAAGTTTACCGGTTATTTCACCAGGACATCCAGCACCAAGGGAACAGCCACCGGGGTCAGGGTCACCTCCGCCTGAGCAAGAAGTCTGGACATCGACGGTTAAGGTCTTTGTTCGTTCACTGGCAGGGTCGAGAGTTAAAACGTTATCGCTGTCTGCTAAAAACGTTATGGTCTTTAACCCGGACGAGGGAAACTTATAAGTGAATGTGCCATCTTTGGTTTCTCTTCCGATCCCCGGGAACGTGTGAGTTATGATTTCCCTCCCATCTGTTGAAATTTTCACTTTAAATGCCGTTGTGACTGCTGGACCGCTATTCATAAGTTTGTATGTGTAGGAACTGTCTTCTCCTGCAGCCACACATTTTGGTGCAGTAATAGAAGGGAAAGATAAGTTGGTTTTTTCGGTTGGAGGAGTAGTTACATACACAATTTTCATTTGTGGGTAGCGGTAGACTTCGCCCTTTAATGAAATGGCCCAACTATTGAACCATGTTAAAACCCAACTCGGTTTCGTATCATCGATAATATCAGGTTCCACGTTATACACTGCAGCGTACTCGAAACGATAAGTAAGGGTCTTGGTGTTAATTTTCCCCTGGCTCATCGACTTGATATTTATTCTTTCTAAATTACCTACTTTAACATATTCAAATGTTTGGTTATCAAAATTTAGAGAAACCGCATCAGTTGGAGATATAGTTATTGATTTACCTTGTGTATCTTCTGTGACTTTCATCATGACATTTGATGTGTCTAAAGTGCCCTCTCTGTAATCAGTGGCTTCATTACACTGACCTGTATCTTCGTATCCAGGTGGGTAGGTTGGTAAATTATCCGTAGGCAAACCAATATGAATCCTACATGTGTTAGATGAGGGTCTGTCGTAAACTTTGTCATCACTTTTGTAGTACCTTTGGGTTATCCCGCCTTTAATATCTGGATCATCGTAGTCATACATCCAAACTTTCTTATTTGGATCTCGAAACCATTCGAAGGTTCCTCTATTAATAGACACTTTATCGGTAGAAATCAATGATATGTTATTTGATAACGGAGTAACGGGATTGGGGACTTTATATGTATTTCCAGATGTATTAATCAGAGTTTGTAATACATTGTCCTCAGAATCTCTAAGCTCTACCCTTGAAATGGGGTCAGTACCAGTTGGAGTGATGGTCACATCAGATATAGTTATACTAGATTTGTTAGACCCAAAGTACTTTGACCCCAATTGAAATAAAACTTCATCAAGAGCGTAATACACCGGTAAAGGTGTTTCCGTTGATGGAGCTGCCCTAGCAGGTGCTTCTAAAAGCCCGAATGTGGAAACTAAAATTGAGATTGCCAATGTAAGGTTGAGTAGCTTATTCTTCAATTACCTTTCCCCCAAACCATGGCGAACTTCAGAAGAAAACACCGGAATTTCTGTTGTCCCTTCCCCAAGCTCCGAGCATGCCTGTCTATATAGAGTCCAAGAAGCCCCTTCAAAACCAGACATTTTTGGAACTAATTGCCCGGTAATAATACGAACATCGTGATCTCCCGGCTGTAAATTTGTCATGCCGGACGTCAGAGCACCTCTCTCAGTAAGAGTCCCATAATCTGTAACATCCTTCAAATTACCATTTTCATCCAAAGAATCCCCAGTATTTAAAAAAGGACTTGTGTGTACATAAGCATAACGAAAATATTTTATCGGAGCTTCAGTACTTACTGTAAAGTGATTGTAACTAAGAAATGCATATGTGTTCAAAGGAACCTCTTGTGTTTTTATACGTTCCAAGCCCACACTATTCACCCAATTCATACCTATCGGAATTTCTGTACGTAATGGGTCCTCTGGATCCCCCATATCAACGACGATGAATTTTTCAACTTCAGACATTCCATTTTCATTTTTAAACTTCAAGCGATTTACTTTAAATTCATTGCCTATACTTTTGCCAAAACCAAAATACTCTTGTGCCATAGTAAAAATGTTCGTCCTATGCCAATTGATCTCCGCTCTCGAAGCTGCATACTTCGCGTATTTATCCAAAGCGATTTTTTCTCCGCTTTTAATCTTGAGTATCCGTTCAATAACCGTAATCGCCTGCGCTCTAGTCGTCGGCTGATCCTCACCAAGCGTCCCTTTGTTATCCAGCCCTTGGATGATCCCTTTAGAAGTTGCAAGATACATCCATTTCATAGCATCGTAATTAGCCTCTCCGGTGGCACGAACAGCAATCCTCGCCATTTCTTCTCTTGTAATCGACTTGTTCAATTGATCTGCAGCAAATTCATCGGATTGATGTAATCCGTTCGCTACAGCAGTATTTATGTATGGCTGAAACCATTCTCCAGCAGCGTCCTGCTTTTTGAATTTAAGGGCGTCCACAACCAGTTTTATAAACTCCACTCGGCTTATATTTTGGTCAGGCTTAAAAGTCCCATCAGGATAACCGTCCACAAAGCCTTCTTGTACAGCAACCTCAATTTGTTTTTTTGCCCAATGGCCATTTAAGTCGGTGAAATTAACCGCTGCATTAGCACCACCAACGACCGATAATAACGAGACACCAGCAATAACAGCTGCTATAAACTTTTTCTTCATTATAAATACGCTCCTTCAACAATTGGTTTAATAGTGTCAGCTCATAAAAAAAGCACCTCCAAACATAGGTAAAATCCCTCTGAATGGCGGTGCTTCCGACCCATAAATATGAAATTATACGACATCAATTCCAAAACTTTCCTATGCAGTTCGATTATACTAGATAATTGTCAGATTTTGCAATACTTTTTCATTCCACCCAGCCTTAAGTACTATCTCATCAGAATAAGTCCTACCAGGTGATCCGCGCTATCGCTCATCCCATAGAAAAATAAATCCCGCACCCTTGGACTCGGGGTTAGCAGGTAAGTATCGCGATACTGTCGGATGGCTTCCCGTTCCAGACGAATAACATGCTGCAAGCCTTCCTCATATGTGGCAAACGCAAATCGTTCGGGCTGAACCGTAGGCTCTGCACCTTTTAACTCCAAATACAACGCTTCAAGCAGCTTGTAGTGCCTCTTTTCGTCAGCTAACATTCGATCCAGCTCTGTGATCGCTTCCTCACTAAGAGCTAGCTTGACCAGCGCCGCATAAGCGCAGATCAATGTTGCGGTATGATTGACACTCCACTGAAGCTGAGACATAAACCGGCGAACGTCCCGAAACTGCAGCTTGGCGGATAAGGAAAAAGTTTCATCGGCAGAGGGGGATTTTATCTTCATCCTGCTTCCTCCATTCCAAGACAAGAATAGGCAAATCACTATTAGTAATAGCGTATTCACGACTGCTCGCCCATGACACCATATTTTTTTCAATAAAAGGTTTACCTTAATCTTAGGGGGTCGCTGACCTCAGGCTGAAGTACACGATTGTGGATTGTGTTACATATAGTATGAAAATAAAACATATGCTGAAAATCATTTGGAAACGAGGAGAAAGAACAATGAAGCTCGCCATATACAGCTCCATGCATTCACTTGGAGGCGGCAGCCGGCTGCTGGTCAATCTGGTTACAGCCATTGCCCGCCATCCTGATGTTCAAAGTGTACGCCTCATTGTCGCTTCGCAAACCGGACTTCAAGCAACGCTCAACAGATCCCAGCATCCCAAATTGGAAGTAGTTTATTATGACAATCCCGAGACCTTGCCCGCAGGGCATCCATTTCTCATTGACCGCGATTTGGTGTACGTATTTTGGCCCCATGGCTCGGAGTACCAAATATGGAATAAGCCTACGGTCGTTACCTATCACGATGCGACGATTCTCGATTATGTACCGCCATTTACATCGGGCGCTTACATTCGCAGTTATTGGGAATCTTCCAAACAATGGTTGGAGCATTGCGAAGGTGTTGTTGTCTCTTCTGAGCATGTTAAGTCGAGGCTGATTGCTCATTTTGGGGACCGATGCCGACAAGCCGCTGTCATTCGTCATGCCATATCACCTGCTAAATATTTTGAAAATTCGGAGACAAGCAGCATCCTATCCGCCGCCTTTCCAAGCCGTTACTTTATTTATCCTGCCAATACCTCTCCGCATAAAAATCACTATAATTTGCTCCTAGCCTACACCAAATTTTCCAAACGCAGCGAGCACCCATTAATATTGATCGGTTACAATACAGACCAATACCGCAGCACTCCTCCTGCGTGGCCAGAAATATCGTATTTACCGACGATCGTATCCTTAATAAAAAGGCTCGATTTGAAAATAAATCAAGATTTATTCCCTCTCGGGATGGTTCCAGACGATTATGTATCGCCCCTCATTAAAAATGCTCATGCTCTTATTATGCCAAGCTTGTCTGAGGGTGGAGGCAGCTATCCGGTGGAGGAAGCGTTAAGCATGGGAGTTCCTGTACTTTGCTCTGATATTCCCGTTATGAGGGAGCATCTGGCGAACCGCAGCGCGAAGGTCGTATGGTTCGAGCCAGAATCTCCGGATTCCATAACGAATGCAATGGAGCACCTTGCAGAGCACTACGACGAGTTCAAAGCATCTGTGGTAGCTGGCATGAACGACCCTGCCGCTTCTTGGGATGATATAGCAGCCCAATATGCAGCTGTGTTTCATAATGTATTGAACAATAAACGTGGTTAGCCCCTCTTTCATCCGCAAAGAATCTGTACAATTCGGCTCTTTGCGGATGATATCAGTAAGAAGAAGCTTCTTGTTAACGGCTTTCCGCCAACACACTCAACATCACAGCAACTCTGTGATCGAAGGTATGATCTCGCAGCGTTCTTTGCAGCCCCTTGCGCGCCAGTTCCTCTCTCTCTTCATCATGTTTCAAATAATATTCAATTTTTTGTATCAGCTCCTCAGCAGAGGAGTAGGTAACCAGCTCTTGGCCAAGTCCGTACAGGTTAGCTAAATCTTGTCTGGCATCCGTCAGCTGAAAGGCTCCACTGCCACAAATCTCGAAGGTTCTAGGATTCGTAGACAACGCTTTGACACGGGTGCTGTTTTTATTAAAGGACTCATCGTGGGGAGAACGGTGCAGGTTAATAACAATTTTGGCGCCGTTATAGTATTTAGCCGTTTCTTCAGGCGACAGCCATTCCGTACGAATGAGATGAGACAGCTTCGAGTACTGCTCCAGACGATCCCACCACCATCCAAAAATTTTCACATTTCTCCGTGCCAAATACGGGGCAATACGATCAAAAAAACCGACTCTATGCCAATACGCACTCCCGATAAAGCACACGTCGCTAAAATATCCGGTATGAACTCTTTGTGGACAAAAGACTTTCAAATCAACCGCTAACGGCAAGTGGTACACTTGCTTGCATCCCTGCATCTGGTAAAACTCAACACAGCTCAGCTCATTGGTGAACACATAATCATAATGAATTGACGTTATCCTTGTAATGTCGGAATAATACGGGTCGTCCGAATACCATACTGCTGTTGTACTCCCAAGACTTCGAATCGAATTAACAATCTCAGGAGTGACATTCATCCCAAGCAAGACCAGCACAAGCTGCGGCCTCAATTGAGCCGTCAATAAAACCAGATCATCCTTAGGAGAGCAAACGTGAAGCTCACGAACCTGCTCTCGGAGTGCCCCCTCAACTGCCATATCTATCGGAGAGAATGGAAGCCCCATTCCTGATGTGACACAAAGCACAGAGAGATCTCGCACGGCAGTCACAAGAGGGACCCTGGACCTAACGATCGCCTCATTATGGCCTAAACGTTGACCATAGCTCCACCCCAGCCTATAGCCAGCCCGACCTCCGGATAAACTGCCCCGTCTCTGCTGCGAGGTTAATCTTTGTCTTCGTTCTACAGCCATTTCCGCTCCTCCTGACTTTCCTGACCTAGTATGTTGGTTGTTAACCATACATAACACTGAGCAAACGGGAAACTCTTTTTTTGTACGTGTGCTCGTTCCATGTTCTGTATAAGCCTCGAAGGGCCATCTCTGTGCGCTCTTCCTCATGAGTCAAATAATATTCGCACTTCTCTCTCAGCTCTTCCGGACTTGAATAGGTATCCAGTTCTTGACCAGGCGTATAAAAATAAGTTAAGTCATGACGAACATCCGTCAACTGCAGGGCCCCACAGGCGCATATATCAAAAGTTCTCGGGTTTATGGACAGCGCTCGAATTCCTCTGGAATTATAATTATGCTGATCGTCTTCATGCGACCGATGAAGATTAATAACGATTTTGGAAGCATTATAATAAGCTGCGGTATCCTCAACGCTCATGCATCGCTCCAGACTGACCTTTGAGCCAAGCTTACGGTAGCTTTTCAACCGATCCCACAACAAACCTGAAATGAACGTTTTTTTTTGCGATAAATAAGGAGACATTTTATCTATAAAGCGTACCCGGTTCCAAAATGCGGTGCCGATAAAGCTAATATCCCTGCTGTACGATAAATTCACTTGGCGCGGGCGAAACATGGCCTCGTTCACAGCAAGGGGCAAATAATGAACCTGCTGGCATCCTGCTGTCTGGTAATAAGGAATCGATCCGAGCTCGTGGGTGAAAACATAGTCATAATGAGGAGCTTTTTTCAGCGTAACGTCAATAAAATAAGGATCCTCGGTAATCCAAACGCAAGTTTGAATCCCCATCATACGTATAGCATCGATTTGCTCCATGGATAAATCAAAAATGCCGTTAAGAACGAAGACTAAATCAGGACGAGTCTGCTTCGCCAGCTCTGCCACGTTATCCAATGGAGCAGCTACGGAAACTTGCCGGATCTGAGATTGCAAGCCGCAGATGATGCCTTCGTTAATCGGCTGGTGGAATTTCCCGCCTTCGTAAGCCTCTACAACAAACAGCACATGTAAATCACGGATAGATGCATGTACTTCGGCAGCCTGCAATTTTTGCAGGAGCGCATTGCTTCTTCCGAGATGATACCCTTGGCTCCAACCTGTACGAAAGCCATCCTGCCTGCCTTTAATAGTTCCTCTGCTTGAGGTTGCGGCTGCACCCTTTTTCTTACTAACTGAATGAACAGGTTTATATCTCATTCTGTACCACCTTTTTCACCGAAAATGGTGTGCAGCATTGTAACCAGACGCTGGCTGAACGTATGCTGACTCATCGTTTTATATAGTCCTTCAAGGGCAATATGACTTCGTTCTTCCTCATTACCCAAATAATAGCGTATGCGATCAACAAGCTCCTCCGGACTCGCAAAGGTAACAAGCTCATGATCGGGTGAGTAATATCGAGATAAATCTTGTCTCACATCGGTTAGCTGCAGCGTGCCACAAGCGCCGATCTCAAAGGTTCTCGGGTTAATAGACAAAGCCTGGATTCCCCTGCTGTTCAGGCGTTCCTCCGGGGAGCGGTGTAGATTAATAACGATTTTGGCTCCGATGTAATATCGAATATTGTCATCATACAAGACACCTTCGAGGTTAACATGTTCTTTAATGGCATCGTACGACTTCAACTGGTTCCAGCCATAACCGGCCATGAACAGGTGAACACCTTTCAATGCTGGAATCACTTTATTGAAAAATGAGATCCGGTTCGAAAAACCGGAACCGATAAAGCATACATCTGACCGGTATTGCTTTTCAACAAATCGCGGAGCAATAATGGCAGGATCCACCCCGGAAGGCAAATAATACACATACCTGCAACCTAAGCTTTGATAGAATGGAACCGCATTGAGCTCATGCGTAAAAATATAATCGTAAAAAGGCGCCATATGCGCCGTGATATCTGTAAAATAGGGATCATCCATAATCCAAATGGCCGTCCGGAAGCCAGATTGCCGAAGCTTGACGACCTGTTCATCGGATACACGATAAATTCCATTCATAACAAGGATAAGATCCGGTTTAAATGCCAGAGCTGTTTCCACTAGCACGGATTGAGGCTGTACAACCTTAACCTCTTGGACCAGTTCTACTAACGCACGGGCAATGCCCAAATCCAACGTTCGAAATCCAGGGGTCCCCTCTTTCACATACATCACTTTTAAAGCCCTTTTGACTTCTTGCATCGGGGGTACCCTATCCAGTACCGCTTGACATTGTCCGAGATGGTAACCATGGCTATGTCCCAACCAAAAACCGTCCGTTCGTCCTTTTCTGGCGCCTTGCAGCTTTAAGGCCAAAGCTCGCGATCTCATCGCACGACTAGCCACTTTGTTGACCTCCTCAGAGTTTTCCGAAGGAAAACTTTCTACGTAAGCATGGTCTGAGTTTTCCGAAGGAAAACTTTTTAACGATTCTTGGTCCGCCAATCGAATCCAATAGATTCATCATTCCAATCCATGCGGTATTCATCCGGCTGTTTAGAATCGTAGGCCATATTCGTAAAATATAAAATAGTAGCTGATTGATTCCCCAGCACCCTATAACCGTGAGCAACGCCACGAGGGATGAACAGCAAATACCTGTTATTGTCCCCCATGAAGTACACATCCGTCTGCTTGTATGTCGGGGATTGGGGCCTCATATCGTGAAGCACCACTTGAGCATGACCCGAGGGGAAGAACCATATATCATCCTGCTTCTCATGGTAATGGAACGCCTTGATAACCCCTGGATATGACATGGAGAGGGAAGCCTGCCCAAAGCGTCCGTAAATGGGATCATCCTCTCGCAATATTTCCATGAAGTAACCTCTGTCGTCGCTGTGAAGCACGAGATTTTTTTTCTGAACGCCATCAATCATCGTTCGAGTCCTCCAGTACAAAATCGTTGTGCAAAAAATCATGCAGCGCATCCTTCCAGTTGCGAAGTCGTGGCAGATGGTTCAGCCTGATGGCCGAATCATCAAATACGGAATATTCAGGTCTCTGCGCTGCTGCCGCAAATCCGGCTGAGTTAATCGGAACAAGCCGAATGTGACTCCAATTCAACGCTTGAAATATGGCTTGAGCAAACGCATACCGGGAGCAGTACCCTCTATTGGAGACGTGATATAAGCCATAGTATTCGGTTTGCATTAAATACTCGATAAATCGGGCTAAATCCAGCGTATAGGTCGGTGAACCGAATTGATCTGATACGATCGTCAGCTCTTCTTTTTGTTGACCTTGGGATATCATTTTTGTAACGAAATTACTGCCGTTTTTGCCATAAAGCCACGAGGTGCGCAATATAAAATAGCGTCCGCTGATCAGCTCTACGAACTTCTCTGCATGCAATTTGGAATTACCATACACACCTAGCGGATTTGGCCGATCCGTTTCCGTATAGGGAGTCCGTTTGCTGCCATCAAATACATAGTCCGTACTGATATGAACCAGCTTTGCCCCAAGCTCAGCTGCCGCAAGCGCTACGTTCTTGGTTCCAATCGAATTGATTGTATAGGCATGGTCGCTCTCCTGCTCCGCCTTATCCACGTTCGTATAAGCTGCTGCATGAATCACAATCTGCGGATTTTCATGCCTCATGGTGTTGAATACCGCTGCCTCATTCGTCACATCCAGATCTGCTCTCGTCTTGGCAATCACCTCGTGGTTAACGGATAATACTCGAATTAAGTCATAGCCCAGCTGTCCTCCCGCTCCCGTAATTAGTATTTTCATTTATTCTTCTCACCTCCGTCTCCTTCTCCGTTACTGCGCTTAGGAACGTCTACAATAAGTCGACGCCACCATTCCACATGTTCGACATACCAATCTACGGTTTGAGCCATTCCTTCATGAAACGAATATTTGGGAATCCAACCGAGTTCATCTCTGATTTTGGAAGCATCTATTGCATATCTTCGGTCGTGACCGAGTCTATCGGCGACGAACTGAATCAGTGAATCCGGTTTGCCAAGGTATCGAAGAATCTCACTTACAACCTGCAGATTCGTGCACTCGTTATTTCCGCCAATGTTGTAGACTTGGCCCGGTTGTCCCGAATCTATGACTCGTTCAATAGCAGAGCAATGATCCACAACATGCAGCCAATCTCTGACGTTTTGTCCGTCTCCGTAAACCGGAATCGGTTGGTTCTGTAAAGCATTTGTAATAATTTTGGGGATCATCTTCTCAGGATATTGATGCGGACCATAATTGTTCGAACAGCGGGTTATAATGACAGGTAATCCATAGGTTTCATAGTAGGCACGAGCCATCAAATCCGAGCCGGCTTTGCTAGCCGAGTATGGACTGTTCGGGGAAATTGGAGATAACTCGGTAAAAAAACCTTCCCTCCCTAAGGATCCATACACTTCATCCGTAGATATATGGATAAAACGATTTATTCCGCATTTCATGGCTGCTTCCAATAAGTATTGCGTTCCCAATACATTCGTACGGACAAAGACCGAAGGATCTTTGATGCTTCGATCGACATGAGATTCCGCAGCAAAATGCACAACCGTATCCACCATTTCCTCAAGCATAACCTTTTCAAGAAGCGGGGAATCTGCAATATCACCCAACACATAACGGTATTGTGGCAAATTGTGTACTGAAGAAACATTAGTAGGGTTGCCCGCATACGTAAGCAGGTCATAATTAATAACCCTATCCTGCGGATGATTCTTTACCCAATGCAGGATGAAATTACTCCCGATAAACCCCAACCCTCCGGTCACCAGTACCGTCCTCACTCCGCCTCACACCCTGTTAACTGTGAGCTAGCCTGCTGCAAGGAGAAATGAGTCCCCGCATCCGTCCACCACCCGGATAAGATACTGTACGACAATGCATGCTTTGCGGCATAAGCGTTATTGACATCCGTTATCTCCAGTTCTCCTCTTATTGAAGGCTTAACGCTACGAATAATATCGAAAACCTCTGTATCATACATATAAATACCTGTGACACAGTAATGAGATTGAGGATCAGCTGGCTTTTCTTCTATGGAAGCAATCCGGTCTCCCTCCCACACGGGAACTCCATAACGGGAAGGATCCGACACTGTTTTCAAAAAAACATGCGCACCTTGCGGCTGCTTCTTATATTCCTTCATCGCATGATGCAAATCGTCCTGAAATAAATTGTCCCCAAGAATGACAAGCATATGTTCTTCCGGTGGAATGAAGTCCTCCGCCATGGCCAACGCCTCCGCGATTCCTCCCGCTTGCTCTTGAATTTTGTACGATATGCTGGCCCCCCATTGTTGGCCGCTTCCTATATATTCGGTGAACAAACCGGCGGATTGTTTGCCAATGACTAGAAGAATTTGCTTGATTCCGATTGATACCATCTTGTCTATCGCATAATGAATCATAGGGTATTTTCCCACAGGCAGCAGATGTTTGTTCACAATGTTCGTCAGTGGACGCAATCTTGTACCCGTACCACCGGCCAAAATAACTCCTCTCAATGCACACGACTCCTTTCCATTCGGTTTATAGGTCCAGCTTGCGGCACATACTCTAAGTTAATGATATTCTCATACAGACAAGAGCATATAGACGAATACCGTACAGTAGGAAAAATTGGCTGTTGTCCGGTAGTCATAATAGGAGCAAAGCTTCTGTATCATCCAGCATGCAGCCCACAGTTATTTTCATTTCTGCCATAAAAAAAGTATCCCATGCCCCTAAATAAGAGCATGGGATTGTATTAGTTTGTTATGGGAGGATGGATGAAAAATATGATTAAGAACCTACAACTACATTAAGCGCACGATAGTTTGCAGAAGCAGCTGTGATAAGACCAAGGAAAGCCGAAGGGTTTATTGTAAGTGTATACGTATGCGTGCCGACTAGAGCAGACAAGTCATCATAGTAACTGATGCTTCCTGTTACATTAGCAGGTCCCAAAAGAATGGATACAGCATCTAAAAAGGTGCTTGTTGTTACAGTAGCCAAGAGAGTTTGGTTAACGGTTCCGAAATCTCTGTACAAATGACCGGTTACGTTTGCAGCAAGAGCAACCAACGCCGACATCGACACCGAATAGTTGGCATCGACTTTCACTTGATTCGCAGTAGCCGTCGCAGTAACCCCTGTAAGCGTAATTACTGCTGTTTCTACCCCTGCTGTAAGTGCTGAAGGCCCTGGGGCTTGCGTTCCTGTTGAATCATTTGAAGGTCCTTGGGGTCCAGTTGGTCCTGTCGGTCCTGTTAGTCCTGTTGGTCCTGTTGGTCCTGTTGGTCCTGTTGGTCCTGTTGGTCCCGTCGGTCCTGTCGGTCCGGTCAGACCAGTTAAACCTGTAAGACCAGTAAGTCCCGTTTCTCCCATTGTGATTCACTCCTTTCTTATCAATCTATTTAAATTATATGTCGGCAAGTAAATACAGCCACGGTGGTTGACTCAGATAATTCGCACAGTTTAGTAATACCGAGGAATTACAATAATGCAGAGGGGCGTTCGTCTAAATAACAAACTATTACAATAGTCCATTCCTAATAGAAAAACCGCGAGAAGTTATCCCCTACTGCGGTCATATAGGACAATTATTTATTGGACTTCAAATGGACGAATGCTCCTTCTACTGTTTGAGGGTCCGCCAACAAGTGCAAGCTCGGACATGCTCTCGTAACCGCATTGTGCAGCTTCAATATGGTATCCGTCAAATCTGGCGACAGAATGCTCAGCTTATATGAGATGTTGTGAAGGGAAGGTGTGCTCCACCGATCATCGTTGTTTACCTCGCCCGATACTTCTACTTCAACGTATTGCAACGTTATTCCTCTGTAGGCAGCCATAGCCAAAGTCGTTTGAGTTATACAACTGCCCAACGCGCCGAGCATTAACTCCCCCGGACTTGGACCTTGGTCATAATGGTCGGATTCCGCCAACATGTTGGTATACACTTGAAAACTACGCATATGAATTTCCCGTTTTCCAGTACTGCCTTTAGATACGACTTTGGCCGCTAATTTCTCGGTCTTTGGACTGAATGTGCCGGTCATCGCTACCTTGTCGGTTACTTGAACAGGGGTAAGAGGCTTCGGTTCCTCTGCTTTCTTCTCGGGAGGGCTTGCTTGTTGAGCAATGGAGTCTCCCTCCGTGACCCTAGCCTTTGGAGCAGGATATTGTTCCTTCTCTCGGAACCACAAAGTAGCTATCCATTTCTCCCCTTCTTTTAGCTCCCGAGAACCGTGTAAGGAAAGCGGGTGGGTTTGATTCGTGCCTTTTTTGCAATTTCCAAAAACCAATAAGGTGCCTTCGGTTGGAACAATGTCCAGTTGGAGTTCAGGAAAATACGTCTCCCCTCCAGCCTGAGTAGTATTCAAATAAAGCAATGCCGTGTATAGCCTTTGACCCCCTTCATCATAAAACTTTTTGCCAACAACGGAGGACAAATCATACGTATCGTAATGCGCCCCGAATTTGCCGCCCACCAAGTATCTTGCAACCTGTAAACTCTCCGCATATTGAACAGGGTGCCCTACGATGGAGGCTATTCTATCGCAAACCCGACTTACGATTTCATTAGTATGATGCTCGAACCATGCGAAATCCGATTTTCTAAAATCTGAGGTTACGACCTCCGTTTGTCCGATGACTTTGGCAGGCTGTAGCAAATTTTGGGCCAACTCGATTAATTGTCGGCATTCTTGGGTCGTTACAACCTGCTCGTATCTTGCTATTAAAGGCTCATTTTGATAAACAACTGAAGGTCTCATCCATCGTTCTCCTCCAACTTCATTTTGACAATCCATGACGCCTTAAACGTTATTGATATCATATTGATAAAAAGCAGAATCGTGTGGACGGATGTAACCGAGGATGATTGTCGCTTTACAATGACCAGTTTCTTTTATCTAATTCAAAATGGGCCTTCATTGATCCGCGTTCCT
The DNA here is from genome assembly GCF_030020805.1 of Paenibacillus sp. RC67. Taxonomy (GTDB): domain Bacteria; phylum Bacillota; class Bacilli; order Paenibacillales; family NBRC-103111; genus Paenibacillus_S. Next base: position 2,176,012 of record NZ_CP125098.1, on the reverse strand, counting down.
TACCCCGTTTACCGTGGAATTGCATATATTATCGAATAAACTTTTCCATTAATAACGCGCCGTGCTGCTTGTAACGCTTCATCACGCGGCGTCGCCCCTACTAGGAGGGATTCAAATTGGGCAACTTTTATCCTGTTGCGCTCCCCATCTTGAACGGCAATGAAAAAAAATACGTCCTTGACTGCCTTGACTCCACCTGGATTTCCTCAAACGGATCCTATATCAAAAAATTTGAACAAGGCTTCGCAGAGCTGTGCACTACGAAACATGCACTGGCTTGCAGCAATGGCACGACCGCCCTTCATTTGGCGCTGTTAGCTCACGGCGTAGGTCCGGAGGATGAAGTCATTGTTCCTACGTTCACCTTCATCGCCACAGCCAACGCCGTAACCTACTGCAAGGCAAAGCCTGTATTTGTCGATTCCGAACCGGATACTTGGAATATCGATCCCGCTAAAATCGAACAAAAAATAACCCCTCGCACCAAAGGGATTATTGCTGTTCATTTGTACGGTCATTCCGCAGATATGGACCCCATATTAGAGATTGCAAATCGACACGGTTTGTTCGTTATCGAGGATGCTGCGGAGGCTATTGGAGCGCAATATAAAGAGCGTATGGTAGGCTCGCTTGGCCATACTGCTATCTTCAGTCTATTCGGCAATAAAATATTAACTACCGGCGAAGGCGGCATGATCACGACCAACGACGAATCTATAGCCAAGCAAATCGCGCTGTTAAAGGGACAAGGAATGGATCCCAAGCGTCGTTATTGGTATCCTGTGATCGGCTACAATTACAGGATGACCAACATTCAAGCCGCTATAGGTTGTGCGCAGCTGGAACAAGCCGAATGGCATATCGACCGCCGAATTCAAGTGGCCGGCCAATATTATGAAAATCTGAAGGACTGTGAATTCATAACGCTCCCTACCGAGAAGGAATGGGCCAAAAACGTGTACTGGATGTTCAGCGCCGTCTTCCATTCGTTCACAGAGGAACAACGAGATGAAGTAATGCAGCGCCTTTACCAGCTAGGTATTGAGACACGACCTTTTTTTTATCCCATGCATAAGCTGCCCCCTTATCAACATTTGCAGCCTGCTTCGGAATTTCCGGTTTCCAATCGTATTTGCTCTCAAGGGATTAATCTGCCGAGTTACGGCAGCCTGACCTCCGAAGATATTCAATATATATCTGCAAATCTAAAGCAGGTCGTGACACAAGTTCATGAAGCCAAGTGAAAAAGCATGTCAAAGACGCCCTCCTTCCTAACCAGGTCGGAAAGCGTCTTTTTCTCCTGCTGCTATAAATGGCGAACAACTCGCGCCGGCACGCCCATAGCGAGACAACTATCAGGTATATCTTTGACTACAACCGAGCCCGCCCCTAGAATCGTCCAAGCTCCTATCCGAATGCCGTCAATGACCTTCGTTCCGGTTCCTAAGAAGGCTCCGCTGCCTAACGAAACATTACCGGATAATGTAGAACCTGGAGCAATATGGCAATAATCTCCAATGACGCATTCGTGATCAATGGAAGCTTGTGTGTTAATGACGGTATTATCACCGACTCGGGCATCAGCATGGATCACCGCGCCCGCCATTATCGCAATACCAATCCCTAAAGCAGCAGAATCAGCCACATAAGCATAGGGGCTCACCGCATTGACCAATTCGTACCCGATTTCTGTCACCTTTCGGGCAAGCAAGCTGCGAAGGCGGTTATCCCCAATGGCCACAAATGCATGATGAACTCCCTGATCATACAATTCTGCAAGAATGGAGTCATCCCCCAATATCGGAATACCTAATATATCGGTTCCTGAGTTTTTATCCGTGCACCCGACAATGTCTACGGATGGATCTTTTTTCAAAATATCAATAATTACCTTTGCATGGCCCCCGGCACCGATGAGAATGACACGACGAAGTGACAAGGTATTCCCTCCGATCTGTATTCTGATGTATGATTTTATGCTTTATTTAGAAGCACATATGCACCTTTCCCGCGCCCTTTTCATTCCTTATATGCTATAGCCCTCTCTCCCGTGACAAAAGTACATAAGATAACTATTGTACGAATCCATTACTAAGTAAGCTGTACCACTAAACCTGATGAGAGGAGTTGTCATACAAATGCGGCGACAACGCAAGTCCAAGCCAGCAACCAGCTCTCCATCCTCATCCAGAGTGTCGGTTATTATTCCAGTGATGAACGAGAAAAAAACTTTGCATTACGTCTTAAAAGAAGCTCGAAAGCTGAAACCTCTTGAAATTATCGTTGTAGCCAACGGTTCTACCGATGGGTCCAAAGAAATTGCCAAAGCCAGTGGAGCTCGCGTCATCAGCTTCAAGCATCCTCTCGGACATGACGTGGGGCGAAGCGTAGGCGCTATGCAGGCAGTGGGTGATATTTTACTGTTTATGGATGGAGACATCGTCATTCCGGCGGTCCAACTGCTCCCTTTTATTGAAGCGGTTCACAAGGGCGTTGACGTTGCACTGAACCGTTATTCCGGTCCTGTCCAAACGCAGAAAGTGCATCCTGTCGTTCTGGCTAAACATACTTTGAACAGTATGTTGGGACGCGGCGATTTGCGCGGATCTTCCATGACAGCGATCCCACATGCCCTAAGCCGCAGAGCGCTAAATACCATTGGTGCGGAGAATCTGACCGTCCCACCCAAAGCGCAAACCATAGCCCTCGTTAAGCAGCTGAGAGTAGAAGCCATTCGTAATGTTGACGTAAGCACAAACAATCCGAGACGTCGCAGAAGCAAAGGAATCGACCCGCTTCGCGATTTGATTGTCGGCGATCATCTGGAGGCTATGCAATGGTTGATCCAAGCTACCAACGAACGGGCTCATCACTCAGATTTAGCCAGAAATCGCTCTTTGGTGAGGTGAAATGAACATGCAATCTATGAACAAACGACTGTCTAAGAAAGGTAAAGCTCCGACTATCTATCGTGCCCCCCAGGGACGAACCAAGACGGTAATCCCAAGAGGCCTGAAGATTAAAAAAAGGGCTAAACCAGTTAATCAGCGTCCTCATGTTAGAAAAAAGTACAGACTGACCATAACCCCTCATCAGTCATCCCGCTCACATCGTTTAGGCAAACGGGCAGGTAAAACGGACGCTGCGAAGTATTCCATCGAGCACGAGCCTTTCCAGAAAAAGGTGCTAAATGGCTATTGGATGAAGCATCTCCCTTCATTCAATATTAAGCGAGCTCCGTGGAAGCATTATGCGGATGCGGCTAAAGGCTACGTACACGGTTACTTCAAAGCCAAAGGACAGCCTCCCCATGACTGGCTGCTCGTCCCAACGAACAAGTCCATTGCCGCGATCATTACGGTTAAAAATGAAGAAGATACTATCGGAGCTATTCTCCGCCAACTAAACCGTCTTCCCCTCGATGAAGTCTTTGTCATTGTGAATGGCTCCTCGGACCGCAGCTTTGATATTACTAGAAACGTTTCTCACGCCGTAGTCGTTTCCTACCCGCAGGCGGTTGGACACGATGTCGGGCGGGCTATTGGAGCCAATCTAGCGCAATCGGATATTTTGTTATTCCTGGACGGCGATATTCCGATTCAAGCGGAAAAATTAATTCCTTTTATATATGGGATCGAGAACGGTTTGGATGTTGCACTGAATGATGTGACTCCTTATTTATCCTCATTTGCACGCTCGGATTCCGTAACGTACATGAAACAATTTTTGAATGTTGCTCTCAAACGTCCCGACCTCGCTGCAAATTCCATGACAGCGGTTCCTCATGCCTTATCACGTAAAACGGTGAAAACCATTGGTTTTCATCCGCTGATCGTCCCACCGAAAGCTCAAGTGTTAGCGTCGATGAACGGGCTGAAGATTGGTATAGGAGGCTGCATCAACGTCATTAACCGCAACAAGCTTCGTGAAGGAAACGTAGGAATGAAAAACAATACAGCAGACCTCATTATTGGGGACCATATCGAAGCGATCAAGCTGGCGACCGAGCAGTCTGGAGCGCGATTAGACTTTGTGGATACTCAGCGTAAAAGAGCTTATGCAGGAGGACAACGCCATGCAGATGACAAGCATTATCATCCCTAATTATAACGGGCTCCACCTGCTGGAGCCTTGTATCCAGTCAATCCGGGAACATACCAAAACAGCCTATGAGATCATAGTAGTGGATAATGGCTCCCATGACGGCTCCGTTCCTTATTGCATCAACGAAAAAATAAAATTGATCTCCCTTCCCTTCAATCGCGGTTTTCCTTATGCCTGTAATTTAGGGCTTCGTACTGCCGTGGGCGATGCACTGCTTTTATTGAACAACGATACCTTGCTCACTCCGCATTGGCTTGATCATATGCTTAGATGCCTTTACAGCGCCGAAGATATCGGCATCGTCGGTCCTGTTACCAATTACGCCAGCGGTAAGCAGCAAATTACAGAACCTTTTACAACAGTTACCGAGATGGCTGAACAATATAACCATCCGGATCATTCAAAATGGCAGCAGACGGAGCGGGTTATCGGTCTTTGCTTTCTGTTTAAGAGAGAGCTTATGAACAAGATCGGTTTCCTAGACGAAAGATTCTCGCCGGGACACCTGGAGGATGACGATTACTGCTATCGTGCCCGTCAAGCGGGATTTCGTCTAATGATTGCCGGTGATACGTTCATCTTCCACCATGGCAGTGCCAGCTTCCAGAAAGAAGACCAACAATCTCTTAAGCATTTGATTGAACGTAACTACAATAAATTTATAGAGAAGTGGGGCGTCGATCCCCATGCTTTTATTTGAAGAAGCTCCCTCAGCTAACCACTATGAAATTTCGCTCCTAACAGCACATCATAGGCTGATGCCGTGGTTACACGAAAAAAATCCGCATATGTTATGGTGGTAAACTATATGGAGAGGAGGGTAGGTAATGCAACGACAGCTTGATAATATCATTGAGCATATGTCCATATCCCAGCTGGAAATGGCCAAGATTTTAGAAGCCCAACGGCATATCGCTGTACTCGCAGGACAATTTATTCATGATATTCCTCATGAACACCCCTCTTTCGGAGATATTGAAATGTTAACGGACAATTCGCTTAACGTAACGAAAAATATTGCCGCTTATCTCAATAGCCTGGCTGATTTAGCGGATACATTAGCCGAGAATCTCATCATCGTAATGAAGGGAATCGACTCTTCCGATGAAGAATAGAATCAGGAAAGCGAGGGTTAGCTTTGAGCAGAACGAACTCTTACCACAGGCTGCTGCAATCAGCAGCAAGCTTCCAAAAAAACATTTCTTTAATTCTAGAAGCCAAAGCACACGAAGCAACCCGCTCCAGCCGATGGATGTGTACGCATCTGACTTCCTCGCATCTAGGCAATCATAACGATCAAGTAAAGCGTTCTATTGAAATTCACGAGCAGCTGCTCGACGTCATAGACGGCTTAACGAAGATGGAGCAGGCGTTGACCAAGAATTTACAGGCCATCTTAGGAGATAACAATGAAAGCGATAATTCCGGTGAAATATCGGGTAATTATAACGATTTTTTCGGAGGTAGCTCCAGATGAGACCGCAAGAGGAAGAAGTTCAATTGAAACTCAAGCTGCACATTTTAAAATCTTTAGCCCGAAGTCAGCGTGCCTTGACAGTAATGCTGGAGAGTATAGCCGAAGTTGTAGAAGGCTCTCAATATGTTGCTAAGGGGCTTGTTGAGCAGATCGATTCAATTAGTAAATACCAACGGCAAATCGCTGTGAAAATGATCGGGTTAAAAATAAGAAGAAAACGACGCGGCAAACCGGTTAAGCCATGGCTTAACCGGAAGCTTCGCCGATTCCGGCCGACTATTTCCTCTTCGTAATAGTCGGTCTTTTGCAGATTATATACTTTCCGAGCAAATCAAATAAAGCGCGACTCATCCTTTCGACAGGACAAGCCCCGCTTGATTCTCCTCCCTAATACCCCATTTGAATGGCCGAAATCAAGGCATAATATTCATTAGCTACATCCGACCATTTTCGGTTCAGCATACTCTGTAGCGCCCTTTTTTGCCTTGAAATTAATGAATTTCTATTCTGCACCAGTTGCCGAATGCCAGACTCCATTTCTACTACATCATAGGGATTAAACGTGATCAATGCATAATGATCATTAATAACCTCGTTGACTACCTCAAGTCTGCTTGTCGCCACTGGAGTGTCCATCACGAGCGATTCCAATATCGGGAACGGACAGCTTCCCTCAAACAATGTAGGCACTACGGTACCTACCGCATATTTGTACAAGGAAGGAATATCATGAGACGGCAATCTTCCGATAAACTTCACGCTGTCTCTTGCTTCGATATCCTTGCAGCGCTGCATAACAGCCGTCATAGCCGCCTCCAGAGGACGATGCTGCAGCTGGTCCGTTAACACAAGACGAAGCTGGGAGCTCTTCCCCTCCTGGGTTTGTCTGTACCGGAGAAAGGCTTCTAGAAGCCGATCATGATTTTTATGCAGCCTAACGACAGACGGGAACGTGATATATGGACCGTAAAGCTGGTATTTAGCTCTTAATTCATTTTCTGAAGTTAATCCGAAAGCGGTATATTCTTCAACAGGGGCAGCAAGACGAATGACATGCATTTTATGAAAAGGCAGCTGCAAATAATTCAGTCCTTCATGATCTCGAGTAAAGTTAGAATTGAATACGACTTTTCTCGCTTTTTCGGACATTTTATAAACGATATTATCCAGACTTTGGCAGAAGAGAGACTGTTCTCTGTAGTACTCGCTTCTAAAATGCATATATACCAAATCATGTACACAAAGAATAAACGGCTTCTGTAACTCCAGAGCCAGCTCCATACCGACATAAGGGACCACCCAAACATCTACAGGAATATGCTGGTTCAACCAGTCCATTGAACTGAATTTATGAACGAATAATCGGCCCGGATATCGTGCTTTCAGTTTCCGATATGATCTTTCTAGATCTATATAATTGTTCTCTCTTACAGCAACGTGAATGATGGTATCCGGGTGGCTCAACAGTCCTTCAATCAGACGCATATTGAACCGCCCTATCCCTTCCCCATCCAACAGCTTGCCAATCGTTTGGGTGTATCCCATAAAAATCCCTACTTGCTTCATAGGAAGAGCTGTTCTGACATTAGTGTCCGGCTGTATTGAAGCTGTGGGCAAAACGGGACTATGTGTCTCTCCAGGCGCTAGCGGAGCCGTCATCAGCGCTTGAAATTCGGATGAGGATAGAAAGCTCATAATAAAATTCATTCTGGGCACGCCTTGGGTTAAATGATGCAAATGAACCTGAAGTCCATCCTTATCCGGGGTGCGATACAAAAATTCATAATACAAAGCTTCAATAAATTCGGGGTCGCTCGATAAAAAAAATTGATTGATAATGCCTGCCAGCGTGATGTCTTGATGTCCTGTAGGATTGGGAAGGCTGAACAGCTGCTCCGCTTCTCCGTTCTGAATGACCAAAGACAATAATGTCATCTTCTGCGTACCTTGTGTAATTAAATGCATGTAATATCGCAACTCATGCTCATACGGCTCTCGATGAAGCAACTGCGAGTACAATACCCATATAAACGGTTCACTATCCAGCTGAATCAGCGAATGTATGACTCTGACTATACGATAATGATTTCCTTGCTGGAGTGTCCGTTTAAACTGTTCACAGCTTTGTCTTAATCCCATCACATCCATCGAATCGATCTCCCTTACTCGTTTACTATTGAATTAATCCTAAATGTCTCAGTCTTTTCTTCACTAACTGACCAACAACGTAAGGAGAGTACTGAGAGCGGATGGTATGCTGTCCATTCAAGGCAATCATCTGTCTCCACTCCGGTTGCGTTACTAGTCTTTGCATATACTGGACCGCATGATCGATATCCGGCTCAGCCCATTTTTGATACGCTTCATAGGGGCCCCAATATTCACCGACTTCAACTAATTTATAATTGACTGCGCACGAGTTCCCTGGATGCATGAAGTCCGTATTGCCGGACCAATTTGTGCCGATAACCGGCTTGCCAAGATACATCGCTTCTGCGAGGCCCAAGCCGAAGCCTTCTGATCGGTGCAGGGAAACGAAGCAGTCAACATTGTGAAGAAGCGAGTTCACTTCCCCTCTGCTCATCGTACGATCCATAATAAAGATATTGTTATGGCCAGCAGCCTCCTGTCTCAGTACATCGAGCTCGCTTGGCTTCGATTGGGGATTATTGACCTTGATCACCATTCCCACGCTTTCATCCTTGTTAAACGCCCTCTTGAAGGCTTCGATCGCAGCTAACGGATTTTTACGTTTCTGATAACTTTGAGTGTCATACATGGAGCAAAACAAGAAGCGCTCGTGTGGCAGACCGAAGTGATCACGTGTGAGCTCAGGTAAGAAGCCGACTTCAATGCCGTGCGGTATTCTGACAACCGGTACTTTGGATTTCATGGAAACACTATCTAGAACAAAGGTCGATGGAACCCATACCTCTTGAACGACATCGAATCCTTTGCAGTATACTTTTGGATAATCAGGCAGTTCCCAATGCCAATAGCCAATATTGTATTTATTCCTTGTCACTTGGTCTCCAAATTGCTTTGCAGCGAGCTTTATCATATCCCCGTTGATATGAAAAATGTTGACGTTATACACAGCTCTTACCTTTTCTTTGTAGGACCAGGTTGTATCTTCCGTTCTGACATCATGTCTGGCTTTATAGTCGAGTATACCAAAAGGAATATCCGTATTAATGAGAGCCTTTGCTCCAAGGCGAGCAGACTCGCCTATCCCGGTTTCCGCACGAATGAAACCAATTAAGTTCACCCCTTTTATAGAAGCGGTGAACGGTGACTGCTTATAAGGCGGTTTGCCCAACGTTCTTTTCGGCCATTTTTTCAAGCTTAACGCTTTGCGTTTGCTTACCTGACGTTTTCGCAATCGAACCATTTTGTTTGACTTGCTTGATGGCGTTTTTTTGTCCAGGCTCGGTGCATTGCGCTGCTGTACTTTCATTGCTAGCCCTCCTGTTCCAAGCACATTATGGTCCTATCCCAGGCATGTAAAACAAAACTAGGCTCACCTTAGCGGGAACCTGCTTGACTTATATCACAGCGTGCGGTGAACCAAGCTTGACATCACTGCCGATTATGACTGCATTCTCCAGTAATTCAGAAGATCCTCTAGCGTTTGATCGAACGGAATTTCCGGCTTCCAACCCGTTTGCTGATGAAATTTGGAGTAATCGCCAAGCAAAATTTCCACATCCGAAGGACGTAAGCGAGTTTCATCCTCTTTGATCTCGATTTTCACTGTGCTAAGAGACAGCAGCTTATTCAATACCTCTTCAATCGTATAACACGTACCGGAAGCTATATTATAGGTTTCTCCAGGTACCCCTTTATTTACAGCAAGCCAGTAGGCTCGCACAATATCCCGCACATCCGTAAAATCACGTTTCGCCTGAAGGTTGCCTACGTACAGCACAGGCGGTTTTTTCCCTTTTTCAATATCCGCGATTTGCTTGGAAAAATTGGAAGTCACGAAATTTTCCCCGCGACGAGGGCCTGTATGATTAAAGGTGCGGGTGAGTACAACGTTCAAGCCGTAGCTTTTGTTATATTGATAGCCCAAAAATTCCTGTGTCACCTTGCTAACGGCATAAGGGCTTAAGGGGCGAAGCGGGTTGGTTTCCTTAATCGGCACCTCATTCGGCTCGACATGGCCGTATTCCTCACTTGAGCAAGCGATTTGTATTTTGCTGTTCAGATTCAGGCGTCTTACCGCTTCAAAAATGTTGACCTGGCTCGCAACGTTATTATGGATCGTATCCATGGGAGAGTTCCACGAGGTCGGAACAAAGCTCTGAGCCGCAAGATGAAAGATGAGGTCTGGCTTCACATCACGTATCAAGCTTTCTACCGAAAATGGGTCTCTGAGCTCGCATTCCACCAGACGGATATCCTTCAAGTGCTTGATGTGGTCCAGACGGCTTCTTTGCCGGATCGTGCCAGTAACGTCAATTTGATTGGCCAAAAGATATTCAGCCATATGACTGCCGACAAATCCGGATATTCCCGTAACTAACACTCTCATAGAAGTAGGGTCCTCCTTTAATATTCCAGTAGTTTTAGCACATCTTTAATTTGTTGTTCCTGGGATTTGTGGCAAACCAGCAGTCCGTCAGGAGTAGAAACAATGATGACATCTTTAATGCCGATAACCAGGGTTTTATGATCCTCCGTGTAGATGATGCTGTTCTCTGTATAAGTCGTGCTAACATCCCCCATGACGATATTCCCTTTTGAATCCTTTTCGAATATCCGCTCAAGTGAAGTCCATGAGCCGACATCATCCCATTCAAAATGGACGGGAATCGTATAGATGGTCGTCGCCTTCTCCAGGATGGCATAGTCGATAGATATTTTGGGCAGCCGGTGATATATCTTCTCCCACTCTCCGCTGCAGCTTTGAAGATTCACCCACATGTCTCTTTGAAACTTGGTCATATAATAGGCAATCGTCGAAGGCTTCCATATAAAAATACCGCTGTTCCAATACATATTTTTTTGTTGATATAATTGTATCGCTTTGTCCAATGGAGGCTTCTCAATAAAGGCTTTGGCCAGCACAGCTCCTACGCCATCAGGCTCTTCCGTCTCGATATAGCCATAACCGGTTTCCGGCCTTGTGGGTACGATCCCTAATGTGACGATCGAGTAACCCTTCTGGGCAATTTCATCCGCCTGCAGCAGCGCTTCCCACAGCCGTTTATCGTCTGGAATGTATTGATCCGAAGGGGTGGTCACCAACACTTCATTATCCCCTCTGGTCATAAAATGCAGCGCAGATAGCGCTATGCAGGGCCCTGTATCCTTCGGCTCAGGTTCTAATAGAATTTGCGCCGGATCCAAGGAAGGAAGCTGCTCCTTAACCGTAGTACTGTACTCGCGTGTCGTCAAAATGTAGATGGAAGCTGTCGGTACCCATTGGGCGAATCTGCGATACGATTGCTGCAGCATAGTTTCCTCAGAGGTTAATGAGAGAAACTGTTTTGGCTTGTGCTTTACGCTTCGGGGCCAGAAGCGTGTCCCTTGCCCCCCTGCCATAATGACAATTTTCATTGAACTACCCTCCTTAGAGTTTTGCTGAAGGCAAAACTTGCATCGTAAGCATTCGCTTAGAGTTTTGCTGAAGGCAAAACTTGCATCGTAAGCAGATATTTCACAACTCGCTTCGCATCCAATCTTGCAGCTCCGTCAGCATAACCAAATGTGACGGTACTTGATAATCGACGTCTCTGCGTGTACTTTTAAGCGTCCGATCCATTTCAATGGTATCGTTAGGCCGAACCGCAATGTCCTGTCTTTCGAACAAGCGCTGGATCAATAGCAGCAAATCATATTTACTGATTCTTTCAGGAGAAGTAAGATGAATGATTCCACTCAAACGACGGCCATGCTCCAGCACATAATGTATGAATTTCGCGAGCTCCAGTGAGGTCAATCCATTCCAAGGTACATGGGTGAAGCCACGAACTTCTTTTTGCCTAAAAAACCAATCCAGCAAGCCGATTCCTTCTCCACCCTCCGGACCGATGAGCGAAGCACGAATCGTTAAATGAGGAGAGTCTTTAATTTCACCTAATGCCTTTGTCTTGGCGTAAACGGAGGTCCCCTCAGGAACATGCCGTTCCTCATGACAGCCTCTGTTTCCAGAAAATACGCCGTCAGTGCTCATATGAATCAAGCGAATATGACGCTGCTCCGCAAGCTTCGCCAGCTGATGCGGCAGCAGACCGTTGATCCGGTAGGCTTCAATTTCTTGGAGTCGGGCCATATCATTCATTATGCTCGTTCCGTTAACGATCACATCGGGGGTTATGATCTCCACTAGCTTTTCAACCATGACTGCATCTGTAGGATCTAAAAATAATCCTTTGCCCTCGTTTCCTTTTCGCTTCGTTGTGTAGAACACTTCATATCGGGTCTGCTTATACAAATAAGGGACAAGCACGCGGCCAACAATCTCGTCACCACCAATAATCAATATTCTCATAGCCCCGGGCTTCTTTCTTCCGTCAGAGCTACCTTGATATCCGTATTGAAACTCAGCATATTTAAGCCTCTTTCATCTTCAGAATGGATGCATTCCGGTTAAGTACAATATATTAAATAGGCGGGTACAACGTAACGTCTTGTGTACCTGTGTAATCGTACATATTCCAAGACAAGTGTATTGGCCTTTCCATTAAACCCCTGCTTTGTTCAGGACATTATTCATTTTATCAATATCTACGATGATATTATCAACGCCCCCTATCACTTTGGGAGGAAGCTCGATCTCACACTCCATATGGTAATAATCGAGATTAACGTAGCTTGCCAGCTTGCAAAAGAAAGAATCTCGCATCGTTCGGGCTGAGAACTCGATGACCTTAGTTCCGGAATGACAGAATAAAAAATTCGTATTGTTAGCCCCCGTAGGGGCAACGACAACCTTAACGGAAGAAAAGAGGTTAACTTGTTCCTGAATGGTCAAGCTGCCTAACAAAACTTTTTTAAATCCCTTCTTCTCGAGCACGTCCATGACCTCATTTTCGTTTATAACGAAACGGCCTTTTGCATCCTGCCGGCTGACATACAATCTCTCAAATCCTTTGACAGGAGTAACTGTACTCTGTTCCTTAAAACAGCTGCGTATATATTGACAAGCCCACCTCGGAACCCCACCGATCATGCATGGTACTGACGGAACAACCAGTCTGGCGGCCTGCAAGTGAAAACGCTCATCATCCACTATAACGACTTTTTCCAGAGGAATTCCTATTCTTTGCAATGATTCAATTTGAAAAGAGCCCGTAATCTTGCCAATCACATATTTGTCTATAGGAATGCCACTTTGCTCCAGCAAATGATATCTTGAAATGATATCGATCAGCCAGTGACCATAATTGCTTTGGGTATACGCTTGAATAGAGGGCATATTTAGCCCCCAGATCAACGTGGCTACCGTTTCCGGAGTATAGCTCGCTGAAGCAAGCTCCATGTCATAAGGAAATGGAAATTCGGTATCCTGTATCCGTTTATTGTTAGGTGTGACCACATAGGCATTACTCCCAAAAAGACGCCCGTTCGGAATAACGGCTACATAAGCTTCTTTGAAATGACAATCTAAGCTCCAGCGCGGTGGATCAACGCCTTTGGGGGTGGCAAGGTGCAGCGTTTCGGCAGGATAAATGACTTTGTAGTATTCGGAACGGAGAGCGGCATCCGCAAACGTCTCCTGTACCCAGCTCCATGTATCGGGATAATAGTCAACGGGTAATATCCGTTCCTCGTTAGTCGTCACGGCTTCATCCCTCCTAAATGGCGAGTTTATTGCCCCTCTTTTAGCCCCTGAGCAAAACCGGCATTAAAGCCCTCATTATATTTTTGGTCAAATGCTTCGTTATAGGCTTGCTGATATGTTGTCTTCAGAGGTGCTTTCCGCACAACAGGTGCTGTCCGTTTTCTTCTAGTCGGGATAACCAGGCGTTTCCGTTTAGGTTTAACTCTAGGACGGGAGACTACCGACCTCTTAACCCGCTTATTCAGCTTGCTTATTACACGCTTTTTACGTTTTCTCATGCAGTCACCCGCTTTCTATCGTTATGGATTGTTACTGCTGCGGAGTGTAGTACGACTTAAGTGCATCGTAAAATACCGCAACATACTGTTGGGCAATATCGTCCCATGACCCTGACGGATCGTTCATTCCCGAGATAGAGGATTGCTTGTATAGATCATAGCGCTCCAACAAAAGATCGAATGCTTTGGTAATGGAATTCGGCGACTCCGGATCAAACCATACGACATCTGCGCTGCGGTTCGATAGGTGCTCGCGCATAACCGGGATATCCGAACAGAGAACCGGAGTCCCCATACTTAGCGCTTCTTCCACCGGGTAGCTGCCTCCCCCTTCCGAGAGACTAGGCATGATTAAGGCATAAGCATTTTTTATCAATGGCGCCACATAAGGATCAGGTACCAAGCCTAAGGGATACAATTCTGTTAATAGCTTCAGCTCAAGTCTTTTGATTAGGGAAACCAGCGTGGAGTGGTAGGGGGTATCCGGCCAAGAGGGAGGCGTCAATCTGAGCTGTTCCGTTCCATGACCGAACAACACAAGAGGATGTTGATGGCGTTGAGCCCAGTTCGCGTAGCCTAGCAGCAGATTATAATGGTTTTTATGGGGAGAGATGTTGGCTGGGTATACGAGGTACTGGAATGGAAGCATCGTCTTAAGGGAAGCATCCACCGCTGGATTACTGGCATTCTGTACCGGCGAAATGGCATGTCGAACAATAACAGCAGACCTGCAATGTTCTCCGAAATGAGCCACAATTCTTGATTTTACGTGCTCTGAAGGCACGACGATTTTGGTACTCCGATCAAACCAGACTTTATATTGCTCCCAATGGGTTCTAATGACCGAGCCGGATAAGAAAGGAGGCGCAAAATCAAGAATGGTTGCATCATGAAACGTACAGATCATCGGCTTCTTGACGTCTACGAATTGAGGACCGTGAGGCCAGAATGTATAAACCACATGGCAATCTTTCATATAGGGATGATCTGAATTTGTGCGGATATCCTGCTCCTCGTAATGAATTTCAATGTTGTTATATTCGGTCGTATGGATCCGTTCTTTGAACCCCGTCTGAGCAGAGATGACAACACGAACTAATTGAATATTAGGCTGCCTTGCAATCGCAGTAACCAAATTGGCAAGCAACCTGCATCCTCCGCCAACGGAAACCATGGAACTCCAAATCAATATTTTCATATTATTGCTTCCTCTCTTCCGCCATTGCTTATTTCAATGAGCATAATAAGAGCTGCAGTCGGAAATACCCTAGTGATAACATATGCGTTTACGGCTATCACCTAATGGACGCTTATCTTGGATTCCCAAAAAAGGCGTATGTCCTTGAACATTTTTGTTTTGCTGGTCCCCATTCTGCATGAACAAGAACCCTCTACCGTTTTCGATAGAGGGTTTGTTCAATAGAAAGGAGCTCCTATTTATAGTCAAAAAGAGGACTGTACAGAAGCAAGCAATTGATTAAGGCAGTTCTCGACTTCTCCCAAAGCCTTCTTCAAGGCTAACGGGTCGACAGCGCCTGTAGCCAGCAACACGGTTTCAAGCCTTCCCGCAGCCGTCTCCAACTGGCCTGCTGCCAGATTTCCCGCTGCACCTTTCAGCGTATGTACGAGCCGCAGGGCTTCGTTATCTTTTCCTTCCTCCAATGCTTGCTGGAGCTGGTTATTAAAATCGTTATAGTCCCGCTCAAATGTTTTTAACATTTGCATGAAAATAGACACTCTGCCGTTCAATCGGTTTGCTACTTTTCTAATGTCGATCCCATCCAAGCTCGGCATTGAAGCGAATGCTTCGGGTGCGTGAACGTCGGTTGGAACAATGACAGAATGGCTGCCCGAATCTCTAAGCCATTTGCGAAGCGTTGCAAACATAGGTTCAATCTCAAGCGGCTTAGTAATGATATCATTCATTCCCATCTGCATATATTTCTCATGATCACTCCGAATCACGTTGGCAGTCATCGCGATTATCGGAATTTGATCATAACGAGAGAGACGACGTATTACCTGCGTCGTTTCGCAGCCGTCCATCTCAGGCATATGGATATCCATCAGTACGAGGTCCCAATCAGACATCTCCAGCTTCAGCAGCGCTTCCTTCCCATTGCAAGCAACCTCCACCTCATAGCCGTGCTGACGCAGCATTTCAAAGGCTACCTGTTGATTAATTTCATTGTCCTCAACCAGCAAAATCCGTTTGGTTTTTGTAGAGTTCTTTTTCCGTTCCGTGATCATGCGATCTTGTTCATCCTTATGTTCTCTAGGAGCGACGTAACGATCCAGAGCCGCTTCAATAGTACGGTATAGTTCGGGTCGAGTGAACGGCTTCAGTATGATCCCATCTGGACGATTTTCCACCGGCATCCCGAGCATTTCTTCTCGTCCGAATACGGTAGTCATAGCTAAAGTGATGATTCCCGCAGCTCGAGCTGCTTTTTGAAAAGTCATCCATGTCTCGGGTCCGTACATATCCGGCATTTCCATGTCCATCACTGCAATATGGCATCTCTGATTGGACTGAAGCATCGAGGATGCCTCTTTCCATGAACACATTGGGTATGGCTTCAATCCATAAGATTGAAGCATGCTGCAAAGATGCTCTCTCATAACAGAGCTATCCTCGACGATCCATACGAGTGGCTCCTCGGAAGCCGCAGGCAGATTATAGCTGATCATTTCGGATTGTTTGGAGCGTTGGAAGCGTACTGTAAAATGGAACGAGCTCCCTACACCAAACTCACTTTCCACCTCCAGCATGCCTCCCATCTTCTCGATTAAGAAGCTGGAAATAACAAGACCTAGTCCGGTTCCGCCAAATTTGCGGCTCATGGAGCCGTCCGCCTGAGTGAAGGGCTCGAACAAACGATCCAGCTGTTCACCAGAAATGCCGATGCCCGTATCGTTCACACTGAATTTCAGCAATAAGGAATCATGCAGCTCCTCAATAATCTCCAGTCGTACAATCACTTGGCCTTTGGAAGTAAATTTTAGTGCATTACTGCACAAGTTCAGCAAAACCTGTTCCAGACGAAGCGGGTCACCTATAAGTCCTGTTGGCATCCGCTCTGGAGTTTCTATAATAAGCTCGAATTGTTCCTTGCCCCCAAGAAACACGCTAATCGTCTCGGAAAGCTTATGGATGCAGTCATCGGGATGAAAAACAATCTGATCCAGCTCAAACTTGCCAGCCTCCATTTTGGAAAAATCCAAAATATCATTAATAATGCGAAGCAGTGTTTGAGCTGAGCCCGTAATATTCCTCAAATAATCGCTCTGAACCTCATTTAAATCCGTTTTTTGCATCAATTGGGATAAGCCAATAATACCGTTGAGCGGAGTGCGTATTTCATGACTCATCCGTGCCAGAAAAGCACCTTTAGCTGAATCGGCTTCTTCCGCTGCAAGCTTTGCATGAACAAGTTCCTGCTGCATTCTCATTTGCTCAGTAATATCTCTTGAAATGGCTACAACCCCGATGAATCGGCCTTCCCTATCCCTAATCCCGTTAGAATTATGGGACACAGCTACTCGTGATCCATCCTTGCGTACGAAATACCATTCGCGGTCATATGAAAACTGCGCATTTCTTAGCTCCATGAATACCGAGAGGTCCGGAGCCACTGGCCTTCCGAACTGTTCTGTCATCTGCTTTGCCATCTCTTTTATTTGCTCCGGATCGTGAAATAATAATGGCGTCGCTTTGTTAAGAACTTCTTCAGCTGTGTACCCTAGCAGCTTCTCAGCCGATTTACTGAAATAGTTGATCGTATAATTCGAATCCAATGAAATGATGGCAAAATCATTCTGGTTAATAATAGCCTCGAGCCGTTCAAATAGTACTTTGAGCTGAGCCATCATTCCGTTCACCGAACTGGCTAAAGCGGAGATCTCATCCTCATTGTTAATTTCAATCGGAGGAATATCGAATTGTCCTTCGGCTGCTTTCGCCGTTACTAAAGTAATTTCCCGAATTCGGATAATTTCTCTATTGAACAATACAGTAATCAACCACAGCATGATAAACTCCATTACCATGATTGTCAGCACTGTTTTAATAAGCAACTGGCTAAGCGGCTTTTCAAATTCTTGCAAAGGAACTTGAATCACCATATACCAAGGTGTCCCTATAATCGCAGAATAAAAAACCAGCTGCTCCGCATTACCTCTCATCGTGTGAGCAAATCCAAATTCATTGGTAAGAATTTCGTTCATGATGCTCTTTAAAGGCGAATCCGCATGCTTGATATTGGCATAGCCCATCATCCAAGAGTCGGGGTGATAAATAATCGTCCCATCTCTGGCAAACATCATAATCGTATCGGCGCTTCCGACTCTAAAATCGGTATGAAGCTTAAAGGCAGCTTCGACAGAAATTGAGGCGCTGATAATTCCAATCATTTTATCGTTTACTCCATAAACAGGTACTTGAAGTGTAAAGAGCATACCGCTGTTAGGAGCACTCCCCCGGAAGACATCTGTCACGACGCTCATACCCTGAAGTACCTTTGAATAGGTTGAAGAGGTGCTAATATTCATCACTTCCCCTGACGTCAACGTCAAGGAACCGCCCAACTCAGCAAAGCCAAGATCATAAAACATTCCCTTAGACCGCTCTACTTCCTTACGCAAATAAGCCATACGCTCCTCATCCGTACCGAAACGAACTTGACTCGTTCTGCTCATAACCTCGACTTCGGATAGTTTCGTTTCGATCCAGGCAGACAAGTTATAGGACCTTGACAAAACTTTAGCCGTTGCGTTTTCCTGGAGCGCATCCACAATTTGCTGCTTAGCCGTCCGATAGCTGCTGATTCCAATAAATAATAAAGAGAGACTCGTAATTAACGATACTAAAATCATCATTTTATTGCGAATCGATAGTTTTCTCATAAGCGTCCCCCTTTGGATGTGTTGGATTCAAAAACAAAAACTCCTAAGGATGGCCCTTAAGAGTTGCCCATATACTTATATCCGATTCCCCATACGGTCTTAATCAACTTAGGCTCTTTGGGGTCCAGCTCGACTTTCTTGCGCAGATTGGCAATGTGCACGTCAATAGAACGGTCATTCACAAAGGAATCAATGCCTCTCAAAGCATTTATCAACTCATCTCTGCTGAACACCTTTTCCTTATTAGCTACAAAAAGCTTCATGATCTCAAATTCCGAATACGTCGTCTCCACGAAAGCTCCGTTCACATAAATGGCTCTACGCTCGTGGTCCATCGTTACTGGCTCTCCATCCTCCAAAACGGCTCCCGCGGCAATGGCCTGAACGACTTCCATTTCTGGCTGGTGATATTGCATTTGTGAGCGGCGTATTAACGCGGCTACTCTCGCGGTAAGCTCTCTCATACTGAATGGCTTACATAAATAATCATCAGCCCCCGCAACCAAGGCATCAACACGATCCAATACTTCCGTTTTCATCGATACGGCCAAAATCGGTACGGTAGACACTTTGCGCATCTCCATGCACAGCTCTATACCGCTAATATCCGGAAGCATGATGTCTAGAATGACTAAATCAGGAAGAAACCGTTCTAGAATGAGCAGGCCTTCCTTGCCATTCTCAGCTCTTTCCACGGAGTACCCTTCTTCCGATAAATACATCGTCGACATTTCACCGACCATATGATCATCTTCAATTAATAAAACTTTGTACATCCACGGCCCTCCTATTCATTAAAATGTTAGAAAAGTGTTAGAAAAGTCAGCTTTTTTTTAATGTTTACTTTATATTTAATACATTCTTTTTTCGTATGCTTTAGTTTTAATATGTGAATCTATTGTCTTACTACTAATATACTATATTTAGGAAAAATCCGTCTATTATTCTTTACAAATAGTAAAAAAACGCTACACAAAAAGCCGCAGCTATTGCCGCGACTTTATTTTCGTTACGATATATTATTCAATTGTTTTGGCTTCCAAAAGTCGTTGTCCCGCAGCCATGGCACTTCCAACAATACCTGCGTCATCAATCATTTGAGCCTGCGAAATGGTGAGCCGATCCCAATACCCGGCGTATACCGATTTCTTTAATTGCTCACGCATCGGCGTAAACAATCGTTCTCCGGCTAATGCAGCTCCTCCGCCAATGACAATAATATCCGGACTGTATAAAGTAACAGCCGCCGCAAGCCCTTTTCCCAACAGCATTCCAGTATGGTTCATGACCTCAACTGCAAGAGGGTCCTTAGCATCATAAGCTTTTGACACATCTGCAGCAGTTATGCTTGCATTCGGACTGGCTTCCAGCCATTCTCTCATTATACTGTCACGCCCAGCAGCTAGCTGCTCTCTTGCCTGACGAGCGATACCCGTTGCCGAAACAACCGTTTCCAGACACCCCTGCAAGCCGCAGCCACATTCATATTGAATTTCCGGAAAAGGAATATGACCGAGCTCTCCAGCCATATAGCCGCCGCCATAATACAAGTGCCCCCGGTTCACCATCGCCGCGGCCAATCCGGTACCTATGGTAATTCCAAGCACATGATCATACCCTTTAGCTGAACCAACAGCTGCTTCTCCATACACATACATTCTAACATCATTATCGATAAAAGTCGGTATTCCCGTACGTTTACGAATCTCTTCGGCTGTCGGCACCTGAGTCCATCTCAAATTGCTAGCGAATAAGGTGATGCCTTTGTCCGGATCTATAAAACCAGGGGTACCTACTCCAATAGCCTTAACCTCGTGATGCTTCACGCCCGCTGCACGAAGCAGTTCCTCGACCATTCCGCTAATTTTATCAAAGACGTATCCGCTTCCAAGGTGTGCTTCGGTTGGCTGTTTGATTTTATTCAACAGGCTGCCGTTTTCATCAACCAATCCGCATACTATGTTGGTACCGCCAATATCCATTCCTATCATTAAGCCCATCGTTTCTCCCCAATCCTTCCCTGATGCTTAGCTTTGAGAATTCGCAACATACACTTCCACGTTGGCTTCAGCCAAGGCTGTTGACAACTCAGTACTGAACACAGCATCCGTAATGCATCCGTCCAAAGACGAGAGCGGCACTATGCCGAACAATGAGGCTTTACCAACCTTCGAGTGATCGATAACCGCGAACGTTCGGTTGGAGCGCTGAATAAGCAGTCTTGCGATTTGCGCTTCAAGCTCAGAGTACGTCGTTACTCCCTGTTCCAAAGCGAAACCATCTGCCCCCATGAACATTTTACCGATATTCAAGCCTTCAACTATTTTTTCCGCTAACGGCCCGCACAGCTCAAAGCTATTTTTACGCATGACGCCACCTGTCAGCACAACCTGAACCCCATCACTATCAGCGAGCTCCATTGCAATATTAACCGCGTTGGTAACAACGGTAATATTCCTTCTTGCCTTTATTTCCTTGGCTATCAAATAGGTCGTTGTACCGCCGGTTAGACCGACTACATCGCCTTCCTCAATTAACGAAGCGGCTTTTGCTGCAATCGTTTCTTTCTCGACCCACAGCAGCTGTCTTTTCTCATTAAAAGAAGCCTCACGCAAACCGGAAATTCCTTCGAATTGAGCTCCACCAATGGTTCGAATAACAGCCTCCGTTTTAACCAAATAATCAAGGTCACGACGTGCCGTCGCTTCTGAGCAGCGAAACTTGTCCATAATATCTTGGATAGTGATTCTGCCCTGCGTTTTCAAAACCGTCAAAATTTTACTGCGTCTTTCTTCTCCTTTGGACAAATCCTGGTCGCCCATATACACTTCAACTCCAACTGCCGATTCAATTTGAATACCATTCCGATTTTGATGGTTATGTCGATATTATAGGGGTTTATTTTGACAATTTCAATCATTTCCTTGATTTCTTCTTGCAAAACATCCAAATCTAGTCGATAGTGCAAAAAAAACGCGAAGGTCTCACGACCTTCGCGCTTTTTCTTAAACAATAATTAAAAGATTAGTTGTTATAACCAAATTCAACCCAAGTTCTAACTTGATCCGCTGCTTTAGCTTTTGCTGCTGCTACAACATCAGCATCAGGAGATAATCCGTCAATGTACTGGTTGACTGGGCTCATCAAACGTTCAAACAACTCCATACTGGAAATTCCAGTAGCCGTTGCTAAGCTTGCACCTTGGTCAATCATATCTTGGATTTCATAATTTTCTTTATCAGCAATCGTAGCCGCGTCAGAAACGATACCTTTCAATCTTGCATCCAACTGTGAGCTAATATTGTTAGCTTGCTCAGTGACTTTTCCAGTATAACCGGCTGTCGACAAGATTTCGCTGATTTTCAATCCGGCTTCGCTTTTAGCTTTTGCCACTAAGTCAGCATCAATTGCATTTTGATCTGCAGCAGTATTGATTTCCTGTTGTATAGTATCATTTAATTTAGTGGAAAGATCCGCTTGTGTTAATCCAACAGCTTGTGGCAATGTTTTTCCAGACTGAAGGTCTGCTATCACGTCACTATAGTTTTTGTCCGCAATTGTAGCAGCATCACTAATAATAAGTGCCAGACGGTTATTAACGATAGCATCCAGACCTACATTACTTTGTGGTTGTTGACTTGCCTGATGATAGCCACCTGCTGTTGCAATTGCTTCACTGATCAGGCTTGCAGCATCAGCTTTGGCTTTTTGAACTTTCTCTGCATCAATAGGAAGCTGCCCAACCGCATTATCGATGCTTTGGTTCATTAATGTAACCAAAGCTTCGTACAATGTAGCTCTATCAATACCAGATGCATAAACTAAGGAATATCCAGAATCCAATTTTGAAGTAAGGTTTTCATAATCTTCGTTAGCAATAGCTGCAGTATCTGATGCGATAATATTGAGACGTTGTTTAATGACAGCATCAAAATTTACATTTGCATTTTTCAACTCAGGCTGATACCCAGGAACGACGATCGCTTCACTGATTTGACGAGCACCTTCTTCACGCAGCTGTTGAACTTCTTCAGAAGTCAAGTTGCTAGTTGAAGCATTGTCCACATACCAGTTGAAGTTATTAATTAATTGATCTTTCAATTCACCGGCACCTAATCCGGAAGCCTGCACTAAGTTCTTGCCAGAGTAAAGATCCGATCTAACGTATTCTTCATCTTTGTCTGCCACCCAAGATGTGTAAGTAGCCAGGTTGCGAAGGTAGCTCGCAATGATAGAGGAGCTTGCTGCTGTTTGCTGCACTTCAGCCGCATAAGCCGGTTTAGCTTGAGGTGCGTAAGCAAAGCCTCCAAGTAATAATGCTGCTGCAACCCCACCAGTAATAGTTTTTCTTGCTAGACGTTTTGTGTTCATTGATCTCTCTCCATTCCTTCTATTTCTATATATTTCGTATAAGAAATATTTCTATACGAAATATATCACAGTTAAAGTTGTTTGTGAATTACTTTTTACGAACTTTCGTGAATGTTTTATGAACTTCATTTACAATTTTTTAACGTTCTCGCTAATCCGATTTAGCGTCGCGCTAAACTGCTGCATTTCATCCAACGAAAGCCCTGTTAACCAACAGCCGATGACTTCTTTTTCTTTATCCAACAGCTGCTGCAGCATTTCCTTGCCCGACTCTGTAATTACGAGACAAACAACTCTCCGGTCATCCAAGCTTCTTTCTCTTTGAAGATAGCCACTGTGAATCAGTTTATCGCACAGCAAAGTAACCGCACTCGACGACAAAGACAAACTCTCCGCCAATTGCGATACTTTCAATGAGCCGTAAAATTCAACTGTCTGAAGGGCACTCACCTGGGACCCGGAAAATCGGCGATCCACATATTTACTGTAGGAAACCAGTCTTCTCATGATGCGCCTGGACGTTTCCTCCAATTGTTCAAGCACTAAGTGTTCCGTTTCCATCTAATGACTCCTCTTCATACCATCAATTTAAATCCCGCGCCTCCTAGAGCAGGAAACGCGGGACAAGTCTTAGCTTATTTAAATACAGCTACCAAACGTTTGGCTACACCGAATTCCGTTTCAATAGCTTCGTACATCTGGATAGTCAAATTGGTATCTTGATAATCCGCACGAACTTTGTTAAAGTCTACGATCACTTCACCAGACACCAATTTGTTGATACCGCCGCTATCGGTAAAGGCCAAATCATTTTCGGCCAGCGTACGACCTGCGGAATCGACCAGAGCAACCTTCATTTTGGAGAAGTCTTGATCGACTACAACATTATCCGTCTGTTTGATATCCAAGTTCATTTTCAGCTTATAGCCGTAAGTAACTTGAGGGTTCGTTGAACTTACCAAGTTCGTATAAGCTTGAATGCTCCAGTTTTCTACCTTCACTTGGAACGGATAGAAGGAAAGAACATCACCAGGCTGAGCAAGTGGCTGCATCGTGACGTTCAAGGCAGCAATGGCAGATTTATAAGGAGCTGCCGTTTGCGTATCAGAGAGCTTCAGAACCATCGTTTGGCCCTCCTCCGTGTTAGGCACGATGAAGGAGTAGCTCACAATATGAGACAGCTTAGGCATAAGCTGTTTCGGAGGATTGACCTGTCTGCTGCCAGCATAGCTTACGCCTTGCGCAGTATTCAACTCAGCTCCCAATGCTGGAACAGGAATCGGAGAGTCGCTTTTGTTCGTGAGTCTGAATTTGGCAACTGCTGTTTTATAGCCGATACCTTGGTTTTCGTGCATGGTCAGCTCAACCAAAGAAACATCAACATCGGAATTAACCGCTTTGCTTAATGTATCGAACGCAATGTTAGTGTTGTAAGTGTAATCGACTGCTTGCAAGCCGGAAGGAACTTTGGCACCTTCAGGCAGAACGATTTGAATACGTCCAACCGTATAGTTGACTGCTGTGCTTTGTCCTTTAGCATCGGTTTGCACAAAGCTCTCCGGTGTCAGCACATTGACAGTTTTCAATACCGTATCTTGATTGGTTTCAATCGCATAATGAACGTATTTCTTCTCATTAGGCTCCACTGTAACCTTCGCTTGTTCGATCTGCTTGCCTTGGAAGGAAGATGTTCCGTCTTTACCTTCCAAAATTAGATCCGGAACGGTAACGGTGGAAGTTCCTTTATTTTCTACCATCAGCTTAACGACGTAGGCTGTTTTTTGCCCGTTATTTTGCTTATCCATATCGATAGTCGTATAAGTTAAAGGAAGATTGCTGGAAGAAATAGTGAAAGCATCGCCCCAATTCTTGATGGCACTTGGATCCGTAATGACCGCATCGCTGCCAGCCCAGCCCAACCCGGAGATAGGAACTGTCAATACAGGTGTTTCTGTCTTAGGATATACGTTCCAATCCACATCAACCCATTGAAGCTCGGACAAGGCGACTGCATCTTTATTATCGAGCTTAATC
Organism: Paenibacillus sp. RC67; assembly: GCF_030020805.1. Lineage (GTDB taxonomy): Bacteria > Bacillota > Bacilli > Paenibacillales > NBRC-103111 > Paenibacillus_S. The sequence goes on along the minus strand of NZ_CP125098.1, from coordinate 2,151,051 downwards.
ATATAGCTGAGCTCATTTTCCGACATAGGAAGTGCTGAGTGAACATTCGTCGAGCTGCCGATTAATGTGTACACAGTACCGTCGTTTGTTTTGACGCGAAGCTCGTAATCCGGTACGCGTTTGGAAACGGCGCTGTCGTTTTTCAGATTGACGACAATACCGATCTTAACTCCATCGGACGTTTTTTCATTGAGTACGCTTTTGACCTGCACGCTGAGCGAGTCGCCCAACTGCTGGTAGACTGGTGCATTCACGACGGAGACTTGACCTGCCTCATCGGCCCATACGGAAGCAATAGGCATCGATGCTGTGGACATGACTAAGGTGAACGCCAATGCTGTTTTTCCCCATACGTTTTTCATTGATTGTTTCCTCCAGATGTTTGCTAAATTTTATAATGATTAAGCTTTGACTGGTTCTACTTGTATTCCTGCGGCTGCCGGCTTCCCTGATGGTGATGCTTCTTCCGGTGCCTTTGCTGGAGCAGGCTGTTCTTTAGGCTTCTTCTTATCTCTTAATAAAAAGATTAATGGAATGCATATAAATGCTGGTATTGCCGAAATATAGAAGGTATCGGCGATCCCGCGAACCAAGGCTTCCTTCTGCATGAAGCCGGCAATATAAGTAGCGGCTGTACCGCTGGCCGTAGCCGAATCGACTCCGCCCTGCATCAACGCACCGGACAATGCCGACATCACACTACTTGCCGCCTCTGAAGTGCTAGGCACATTCTCTGCGATCCGGAAATTATGAAAGTATTGGCGCGAGCTCATAATGGTCGTTAAGATGGCAATCCCCATGGACGCCATAACTTGACGGAACACGTTAGACAATGGAGATGCATCATTGATTTGCTCTTTAGGTACGGCACCCATACCAACAGTTGAAATAGGCATCATACAAAGTCCGATACCAAAACCGCGAATAGTTAGAACGACATTGATCCATAAATGCGACGTATCTCCTGTCAACCTATGCAGCTCATATGTCGTAACGCCCAAGATCAAAAGCCCTACAATACCAAGAGGCAAAATGCCAAGCTTTGTCAACAGCTTACCACTGATAGGCATCATTAATGCCATTGCGATGGATTGCGGCAGCAGCAAAATACCGGAATCCATAGCCGTCATTCCTTGAACATTCTGCAGGTAGATAGGCATGAGGAAGGTACCTCCCATCATGGCCATCATGACAAGACCCGCTGTCAACGTACTCGCTGAAAACTTAAGATTCTTAAATATTCTTATGTTCAACAAAGGCTGTGGTGTTGTCAATTCGACCCATAGCAGCAGCGCCAAGCTAACAACAGCGACATAGAACAAACTAACAATATAGAGTGAAGTCCATCCTTCCGATTGCCCTTTACTGAGCGCCAGCAAAAGGGAACCGAAGAAGGTTACCGAAAAGATAGCCCCCGCAAGATCGAACTTTAGCTTCGGATTCGTCGGACTCTCCTTCAGCAGCATATAACATGCAATTGCTGCAATGACTCCGATAGGCACATTAAGAAAGAAAAGCGTTCTCCAGCTGTAATATTGAACCAGATAGCCCCCAAGAGTTGGCCCAAGCGCCGGGGCAACCATCGCGGCTACCCCCCATATCCCCATTGCAAGGCCGATTTGCTGACGCGGAACTATCGTATACATAACCGTCATCCCGACAGGCATGATGAAACCGCCAGCCAAACCTTGAAATATCCGAAAAGCGATCAAGCTCGAATCGTTCCATGCAATACCGCATAAGAACGAACCGATGGTAAAACCGATTACGGATAAAACAAGCAGCTTCTTACTTCCGAAGCGGGCAGAGAGGAAACCGCTCGCTGGAATAACTACGGCTGAGGCCAGCATAAATCCAGTAACAACCCATTGTATGGTTGCGGTCGGTACCCCGAATACGGTAGAGAGCTTCGGCAGGGCTACGTTGACCAAGCTGCTGCTGAGCACGGACACGAAAGTAGCTAGTATAATAGCGACCAGCGGCAGCCAGAAGCTGGGTTCATGGTTCTCATCAACTTGAGGAGCTTCTGTGTTTTGAGACTTTTCAGCCACGGTAACGCCCCCTATTCCACCTTCACCTTACTGCCGTCCGCCAATTGATCTGTTGGATTGATGATAATTTGTGCATTAGCCTTTAGGTTTGCATTATCTTTTACATAAACCCAATCTGCATTTTTGTCAGTTGTAGTGACTTCAACCAGTTTGGCTGTACCGTCTTGGACAGCGTAGACGAAGGTTTTATTATCTTTTTTAATCAATGCTGATTTCGGTACTTCCAATCCGTTCTTCTGATCGGTATCCTTCATGTGCACCTCAGCAAGCATTCCCGCAAGAAGCATGCCTTCCGTATTATCGATGGTCACTTTGACAGGGAAAGTCGTGCTGTTAGGATTCGAAACAGGGCTTACGAAGTAAATCTTGCCTGCGAATGTTTTGTTAGGCACATTGCTTACTTTAACTTCCACATCAGAACCAGCCTTGATCTTACTGATTTGTGTTTCTGGAACGCTAAGTTCTACTTGAACTGGATTCATCTTGACCACCGTCATTAAAGCAACGCCGGGTTGTGCCATTTCACCTGGTTGAATGCTGCGTTTTACAACTATGCCATCTGTAGGAGACATAATCGTCGCATTTGTCAAAGCGCTGTTCGCAAGCTCCACACCTGCCGTCGTACGGTTCACATCGGCTTGCAAAGCTTCAATCGTGTTACCGGTAGCACCGCTCTTCGTGAGTTCCAGCTTCGATTGCGCTGCAGAAACTTGAGCTTGTGCGGCTGTCTGTTGAGCTTGTGTCTGATCAAATGCCGCTTTAGCTTTTTCGTACTCGAACGTGCCTTTATCCAAATCCTCTTTAGTAACAGTATTAGTGCTGTCATACATGTTTCTTAGACGGTTATATGTTTTTTGCGATAGATCAAAACCCGATTTAGCTTGATCAACTGCCGCAGTCACTTGATCTAACGAAGCTTGCGCCGCTTTTACTGCACTTTCCAATCCTTGAATCTCCTGACTTCTTGCTCCAGCCTGTGTATCGGCAAGCTTGGCTTGGGAAGCAACTAATGCTGCTTCAGCCTGCTTCACCTGCTGGGTTAAATCGTCGGTCTCCAGTTGGACGAGCAGATCGCCTTTTTTCACGACAGCTCCCTCATCCACTGCTACATTCGATACTTTGCCGCCTAATTTGGCTACTACCTTGACTTCTTGATCAGGAATAATTTTTCCGCTTAATCCGGAATCCACGCTTTGCCCTAATTTAATGGCTTTGACCGATATTTCCTGTGCTGCATTAGCTTTGCTGTTAACATCGCCGCATCCAGGCAGAGCAAACGCAACGGCTAATGAAAGGATCGCCGGGATCCATGTCATCTGTTTTTTTCTCATGGTTGTTTTCCCTTACCCTTTCAAATGAATTTTAATAGTAGTACTCATACCTGGAGCGATCGCAAGTCCATTCTGACTATCGATGGAAATTTTAATCGGTATGCGTTGTGTGACTTTGGTAAAGTTACCGCTCGTGTTCGTAGCAGGAAGCAGAGAAAAAGTCGCTGCTGTCGCTTCACCGATTTCTTTTACTTTTCCCGTTAACGTAGCTCCAGGGAATGTATCCACCGAGAACTCAACCGTTTGTCCGACCTTCACTCGGTTAATATCTCCCTCTTCAATGTTCGCCGAAATGTACAAGTCTTTTTTGTTGACGATCATAGCGACCGTCTGTCCAGGAGAGACAACTTCGCCTACCTTCGACATCGTTTTGATGACCGTTCCCTCAATCGGAGAGCGCAGTGCTGCTTGATCCAGATTGCTCGTAGCCAAATTCGTATTATCCTGCTGCCCTACAATCTGGTCAGATAACACCGTGTCTCCTTCATTAATAGGAAGAGCTGTTAACTTACCGGATATCCGGGGCATAACGCGATAAATATCGCCTGTAATCCTTGAATCTTCCGATTTAATAAAATAATGCCCTTGATACCAGTAGGTGTACCCTATACCCCCAGCAGCGATAACAGCAACCGCAAGGATGATGGACAAGACTTGTTTCTTCTTCATGTTTTCTCCTCAACCTTCTTCTCTAAATAAGTAGTCAGCAGATCTAACGATCGGACAATCGTATCCAATTCTTCCTGATTTAAATCCGCCAACAAATTCTCATAGAAGCTCTCTTGAAAAAAATGGAGCTTTTCTTTCTCTGCTTCGATCTTGCTTGTTCGTCTAATCCAGACGATGCGCCGATCCGTTTCGTCCCGAACCCGTTCAAGCCATCCGTCACGCTCCAGTCGGTCAATAATCCCGGATACCGTGCTGTAAGAAAGCTGGGTGCATTCCGAAATTTGCCCGATGGTTTTACGTTCAAAATACACTTGCCCGATCGTAGCGATTTGAGGAGTTGTTAACCCGATTTCCTTAAGGTCCTTCCCCATCGTTGCATTAAAAATTTTCGTCAGCTTTCGTATAGAATGGCCGATTTGCATAGCTCTGCTCAATTTGATCAACCCTCCGATTTATTTCGTAGGCGAAATATTCATACACAAAAATATACCACACCGAAAGAGGTTGAACAAGGTAGGTTTGTTAACATTACCCGGCGAAAAACCCGATCTTGTCGGTTTATTTTTCGATGAGATAGCTAGCTTAGTTTGTGTTTTATGATGATGCCGAAATCGGCTGTTCTACACGCTATGTAAGCCCCCTTCCGACTAAAAAAAATGATTCTAGTCCGAAACTATTTCGTACAAGAAATATTTCTATACGAAATAATACCATGATCGAACTATTTTGAAAAGAATTATTTCTGTGAACTTCATTAATACTTTTATATAAAAAAGACAAAGAAGCCGCTCCTAAGAACGGCTTCCTTACCTTCATTATATCTTTTATCACCAAATCATCAAGCTTTTGTTCCGATTGCAATCCAGTTGACAACCCCTTGCAGCTCAGGCGCATACTTGCTTCGAACAATCTGCAAGATCGCGCTGTCTCTCCATTTTTCTTGAATGATCGCGTAGCAGGACGGATTCGTCGTCGTTGCAACCAAGACATAGTTCTCATCGTCAAAAGGCTCATCGAACTCAACAACAACATCCACAAGCTCCTCCTCAACACGTATTCCGAATGAAGAAAGACCGAAATGCTGGACAGTCGTTGTTTGCTTAACGGATTGAGCAGGCTGGAGTGACAGCAGCCGCGGGGTTACTTCCTCCGATATCTGCCTTGGTTCAATCGAAGAGAACTGCAGCTGCTCACTGTCTGCGGAATTTGAAGTCAATGGGTCTGAAGCAGCATCTGGCGCTAGCAGAGTTTCACTAGCTAGGGATTCGTCTGCCGATTGGAATGGAACGTTATCTATAAACGGAGAAGTCAAAGCAGACAATCGAGCAATCAACCCCGGCTCCAAATGAATAGCCGAAATGCTGCCGGGCATTAAATGATAGCCGGAGATGGACTCCTGCTTAATGTGCAGCCCGTCAATAGAATCGTTGCTCAGATGCTCTGTGGTTACGGCACCCGAGGCTATTTTGTCCCCGGTTATAGAACCGTTCTGCAGCTTCGCTCTGGTTACCGAATCAACCGCAAGGTGACGGTTCTCTACGGCATTTGGCGCCAGCTTCGAGCCCGTTACCGATTGCTCCTGCAGCTTCGCCGTTCCTATAGCCTCCACAGCCAGATGTCGGCTCTCTACTGAACCCGTCCCCAGCTTCGCGCTGGTCACGGACTGATCCTGCAAGTTCTGGGTGCTAATTGCACCCAAAGCTACTTGTTCACTGCCTACGGAGCCTACGGAAAGATGCTCTACGTTGACCGAGGATGAGGCTAGCTTCGAAGATGTCACGGAGCCTTCCTGCAGCTGTTCGGTTCCAATCGATTCAGCGGCTATATGCTCGCTGCCGATGGCACCTCCGGTCACATGCTCCGCAAACACAGTACCAACAGCCAGCTTGGAAGCTGTTACCGCGCTATCACGCAATTGATCGGCGCCTACGGCCCCAACAGCAAGATGCTCCGACTCCACTGAGCCAAGCGACAGCTTCGAGCCCGTGACGGCGGCATCTTGCAACTGCTCGCTGCCAACGGCTCCCTCACCTAGCTCGACGCTCCCTACGGCTCCAGCCGCAATGTGCACCGTTTCTACTGCGCCTATTGCCAGCTTCAGCCCCGTGATGGAACCATCCTGCAGCTGCTCTGTTCCCACTGCCCCTTCGCTCAGCTCTTCACTGCCAACAGCACCTGACGCGATATGCGCCATTTCAACCGCACCTGCCGCCAGCTTCGAGCCCGTCACCGCACCATCCTGCAATTGCTCTGTTCCCACGGCCGCTTCACTCAGCTCTTCACTGCCAACAGCACCGAACGCTATGTGCAAGGATTCTACTGCGCCTGTCGCGAGCTTCCGCCCTGTGATGGCTCCATCTTGCAGATGTATCGTTCCGACAGCTCCCTCACTCAGCTCTTCAGTCCCGATTGCTCCAAGAGCGATGTGCTGGGATTCCACAACGCCCAGCGCAAGCTTCGAACCCGTTACTGCTCCTTCCTGCAGCTGATCTGTACCGACAGCTTTATCGCTAAGCTCGCTGCTCCCTACAGCTCCAGCTGTGATGTGCACCGACTCCACTGCACCCTCGGCCAGCTTCGAACCTGTGACGGCTCCTTCCTGCAGTTGCTCTCTGCCGACCGCTCCTTCGCTAAGCTCCTCGCTCCCTACAGCCCCAGCTGTGATGTGCACCGAGTTCACTGCGTCCACAGCCAGCTTCGAGCCCGTGACGGCACCCTCCTGCAGCTGCTCCGTTCCCACGGCTCCTTCACTTAATTCTTCGCTCCCGATTGCTCCTGTAGCGATGTGCACCGAACCGATCGCACCGGGAGCCAATTTGGACCCCGTCACCGAGCTATCCAGCAGCTGCACATTTCCTACTGAACCTTCGCTTAATTGTTTGCTGCCAATAGCGCCATCCCTTAGGTGAGCTGAGTCGACCATGCCTAATTCCAGCTTGGATGCCGTTACCGACCGTTCCTGCAGCTGATTCGTGCCTACTGCTCCCGCTAGCAGATGGTTTGAGCTGATAGCATTAAAAGCCAGCTTCGAACCCGTTACTGCTCCTTCCTGCAAATGCTCCGTACCGACAGCTTCTTCACGAAGTTCACCACTACCTACGGCTCCCTCGGCCAGATGAGCCGATTTCACCGCTCCAAGAGCAAGCTTTGAGCCCGTAACCGATTGCTCCTGCATCTGTTTCGTTCCCACTACGCCTTCGACCAAATGCGTCGACTCGACTGAGCCTGAAGCCAACTTCGAGCCTGTGACGGAGTGGTCCTGCAATTGCTCGGTTCCTACTGTTCCTACGGATAAATGAACTGCCTCTACTGCGCCTGTTGCGAGCTTGGAGCTCGTTACTGACTGATCCTGCAGCTGCTGAGTCCCTACCGTTCCCTCGGATAGATGTCTGGCTTCTACCGCACCAGAAGCTAGTTTGGTGCTGGTTACCGACAGCTCCTGCAGTTGATCCGTACCTACCGTTCCTTCCGATAAATGCTCCGCTTCTACTGCGCCTCTTGCAAGCTTAGCTGCGGTAATGGATCGTTCCTGCAGCTGGTCGCTGCCGACGGCTCCTTCAGCAAGATGGAAGGTTTGAATCACCCCTCCTCCAAGCTTGGATGCTGTGACAGCTTGCTCCTGTAGCTGGTCCGTGCCTACGGATTCTTTTCCCAGTTGATCATTCCCTACAGCTTCAGCGCTAATATGCCTTGTTTCAACAGCCCCCAGCTCAAGTTTAGAACTTGTTACCGATTGATCCTGAAGGTGAACCGTTCCAATAATTCCCGGAACGAGGTGGGAAGATTTCACAGCTCCTGAAGCCAAATGCTCGCTCAGTACAGCACTATCAGCAAGCTTCTCCGAAGTTACGGCGCGGTCTGATAACTTTTCTCTAGTAATGGCTTCTGTTGCAATATGTGAAGCTTTGATAGCGGCTTTCGCTACATTCGCGGATTGGACGGAACCTACTCCCAAATGCTCGCCAAGCACTGCCTCGCGCCCGATTTTCTCACTAGTGACGCTCGAGTGGGCCAGCTTAGCCGTAGTTACGGATAAATTCGTCAACTTGTCAGTCGATACGGATTCACTGGCTAGCTTGGAGGTCGTCACACTTTGGTTAGCCATCTGACCTGAAGATACCGCACCATCTTGAATATGCTGATGCTGAATAGAGCCGAAAGCCAGCTTATCGGAAGTCACTGCTTTATCCTGAAGCTTGGATGTAACGACAGATTGATCCTGAAGATGGTCCTTACCGATAGCTTGAGCTTCAATATGGCTTGATTGAACCGCCTTTTCAGCCAAATGAGAGCTTCTCACTGCCCCCCTGACAAATGCTCGGAGGCTACCGATCTTTTGGCGATCTTTGTGGATGTGACTGCCGCATCAATCAGCTTTAAAGTATGGATCGAACCGTCGCAAAGCTGCTGCGTCCCTACGCTATGTTCCGCCAGCTTGGCAGCCGTTACCGAACCGTCCAGCAAATGGCGGGACTCTATGCTTTTTGACTGCAAATGCCTTCCTTCAATCGTTATATCTTGAACATGTGCACCTGCAATCACCTGTTTACCCAACTTCTCTGAGCTGACGGCACCGTCCTGCAGATGTTCGTTGAATACAGACTCCGGAGCTAAATGCTCTGACGTCACTTGTTTAGCGGCAATATTGCCGCTGTGAACAATTTCGCTAGACAAGTGCTCATGCAAGATGACAGAGGATTGCAAATGTTCTCTTGTTATACTCCAAGGAGCGATCTTCTCCTCCGTTACTGATTGATTTCCAAGCTTCAGCGAACCGATCTCGCCATCGGCTATTTTGCCAGCAGTGACGGATTGATCGCGAAGCTTCTCCGTTGTGACGGATAAATCTGCAAGTTTGGCCGTATTTACGATATAATTGGCCAAATTCGTCGTCTGAATCGCTCCGCTTTTGATCTTTTCGGAGGTGATGGATTGATTGAGAATCAATTCCCCCGTAATCGCTTCCTCAGCCAAATGTTTGGTATGAATAGACCTTTCAGCTATTTTTATTGCATCGATCGTTTTATCAGCCAACTTGTCGGAGGTAATGCTGTTATCCTGCAGCTTCTCGCCGCTAATTGCTCTTTCTTGGATTTTATCTCCCGAAATGGCGAATGGAGCAATGTGCTCCTCTGTAACGGATCTCACACCAAGCTTTTGTTGTGTCACGCTGCGATCTCCAAGCTTTGATGCACTCACAGCATAGTCTGCAAGCTGTTCTTGCGTTATTGCACCGCGCTTGATTTTGCTGCTATCAACCGCGTTGCGGGCAATTTTCTCCTGTGTGACGGCTTCATCAGCAAGATCGTCTGTATAAACGACAGGACTGCTGGGAGATGCTTGTTTTCTCTGCTGCAGCATAGGTTGGACCATGATGTTTTTAAGAACCGTTGACGGTTTCACCACTGCTTCTTTAGGCTTCTGCTCGCCTCTCACAACAATTTCAGGAGGGATATCCCCAGACTCCGTCTCCTTCTCTAGCTTCTCTGAATGAGCGTCAGTCTCATCTTTCTCCTGTAATGTTAAATGACTAATAGTCACATCTCCGGTTTCATCCCGGTTGGGTTTAACTACCTTATCTCTAGTTTGAACCTCGTCCAGCCATTTCAGTTCATTAAACTGATCGCTCCGCCTGCCGCCTAGCGGGGTGATTTTGGCGACATTACGGCCGCTGCGTTTCTTCATTTTGCACTTCCTCCCCGTGATGGTTCACCTGTGAATTGCTTTTACAATAGACTGTGGACCATATTGTAGTCTTTTGTAACATATGCATTCACCTAGAAGGAAGTCATTACCTTATGTAAAAATAGGCTCTAACCCAATCACTTTTTTCTATAAATTAGGCTAATCTAGCCATATTATCCGCCTACCATCGGAATTAATTGTTCCATCATCATGCCGCGAGAACCTTTAATGAATACCACATCCCCAGGTCCAGCTAATGAGCGGATATCTTTCGCCAATTCCTCCTTATGCTCATAAGCTCTGACATGGCCCAATGGAAATGTTCTGGAGGCGACCTGCGCAATCTCCGCCGATAATCGCCCTAAAGTAAGCACGTAATCCACAGCTTCAGCATTCAGCAGCTCTCCAATCTGACGATGGTATTCTATCTCCTTGTCACCCAGATTCAGCATATCGCCAAGAACCAATAGTTTGTTCCTATACCCTTCCAGCTCTTGAAAAAAAGCTAATGCCGCCTTAACGGAAGTGGGACTGGCATTGAACGAATCGTTAATCCAAGTGAATCCGCTACCACTGCTTGACACTTCCATGCGCATTCCGGATAAAATCGCTTCTCGCAAGCCTTTCTCCGTTTTCTCAGCTGGGACACCGAAATAATCGGCAACAGCAAGAGCTGCAAGCGCATTGGATACGTAATGCTTTCCCGATAATCCAAGCGAATAATGGATTTCAGGGCGCGGATGACAAGTAAAATGCGTCTCTTGTGATCCTAGCGACACCGAGAGCGGATAATAATCGTTCTGAGCAGCTGTGCCGAACCGAATGGTTCTAATCGTTTGGTTTAACAATTTATGCTTAACAGCATCCTCAAGCATGGGATCATCCCCATTGATAATCAGCGTACCCGCAGCTTCCATTCCATTACATATTTCCAGCTTAGCCTGAATGATAGCTTCTCTCGAACCTAGCTCCGCTAAGTGCGACTCACCTATTAACGTAATGACGGCAACCTCCGGGCGGCCAAGCCGGGATAGCTGATCGATTTCACCCAGCCCGCTCATCCCCATTTCAAGTACGGCAATTTCCGTATCTTCCTTCAGGTCCAGCAGAGTAAGCGGAACTCCGAAATGATTATTCATATTTCCTTCCGAGTATTGGACTTTATAAGTAGTAGCTAGGAGCGAGGACGTCCAATCCTTCGTTGTCGTTTTGCCATTGCTGCCTGTTATCCCTACTGTTCTCACCTTAAGCTGACGGCGGTACTCTCCAGCCAGTCGATGCAAAGCATCGAACGTATTTTCAACATAAATGACAGGAATACCCACTGGCGGATTCCCATGGTCGTTTTGCCACAGGCAAGCCGCAGCTCCATTGACTATTGCATTGTGAATATAATGGTGGCCATCCTTCTCTCTTATAATTGGGGTAAACAAGCTGCCGGGCCGCAAGGTACGGGAATCGATTGATACACCATAGATCTCCAGATCCCAGTGCTCCTCCAATAATCCCCATCCCTGCGTCATCCTTTCTATCTCATTTAACTTTCGATGAATCATGCCCTGACCTCCTTAACGTTCAATATTTACACGCCTTTCTCAGCCAGCGCTTCCAAAACCACTTGGCGGTCATCAAATGGATAACTGACACCACCGATTATTTGATAGGTTTCATGTCCTTTTCCTGCAATGACGACGACGTCATCGGAAGCAGCACATTGAATAGCTCGGCGAATTCCATCTTTCCTGTCTGAAATCATCTCGCAGCGGTCCTCAGCGTATCCGACTTGCTGCATTCCCTTCCGAATATCCAGCATAATGGTATCCGGATTCTCATGCCTCGGATTATCTGAAGTTAAGAAGACTCTGTCACAATACTGTGCAGCAATAGATCCCATGACAGGACGTTTGGTTCGGTCTCTATCGCCTCCGCAGCCGAATACAACAATCAATCTGCCGCGAGTAAACTCTTTAATGGTTTTCAACGCTTCCTCCAACCCATCTGGCGTATGCGCATAGTCGATCAATACGGAGAAATCTTGCCCCGCGTTAACCGCCTCCATCCGTCCTCTTACAGACTTCATATTCTCAATACCTTCAGCCAACGATTGAAGAGGGATTCTTTCTACTAATAGAGAAGCAAACGCGGCCAGCATATTATATAAATTAAATAGTCCGACTAAAGGTAGTAGAACCTTCTCTCTTTGCCCGCGAAAAGAAACTACACATTCCGTCCCTTTGGCCGTCAACCGTATATGGCTTGCCGTCACATCAGCTTCCTGCTTTATTCCGTATGTAATCACCTGAGCGGCAGTCTGTCTGCGAAAATACTCTGAAGCCTCGTCATCCGCATTAAGCACCGCGAACGCCGCTTCAGTGTCAGAAGCGTTACCAAGCCTAGCGAATAACCTTCCTTTGACCTCCCTATAAGCATCCATCGTAAGATGGTAATCCAAGTGATCCTGGGTCAAATTTGTAAAAACAGCTGTACGGAAACGTGTCCCAATCACTCTGCCCATATCCAGCCCTTGAGAGCTCACTTCCATCACGCAATAATCCGTAAGCAGGTCGGCCATCTTACGAAAGTTACGCTGCAAATCGGGAGGATCCTGAGTATTGATTGCGAAAGACAAATCTTCATTCCCGATTCGAGTCACTATACTTCCCATTAAACCTGTTGTTAAGCCTTGATGTCGGAGCAAGTGATCGATCAGATAGCTAGTCGTTGTCTTGCCGTTCGTTCCCGTAATTCCTATTACTTTCATGCGGCTGCTTGGGTAGCCATAATAACGCGCCGATAAGGTAGCCAAAGCATATCGCGCATCTTTCACATACACTCGGGGGATGGCTTCATCTGCTTCCACCTCCCTCTCCACAACAAGCGCCGCCGCTCCTTTGGATACAGCATCCTGGGCATACGGGTGGCGGTCCTCCAAAATACCATCGATTCCAGGAATGCAAACGAAGATTTCTCCCGGACTAACTCGTCTTGAATCCATTTGGATACCGGAAATCCAGACCGTGCTATCTCCTTCAATATGAAGGACGTCAAGTAAATGATCCGTTAACTCTTTTAACTGCATCTTCTATGCCTCCCATAGATGGAATACCACATTGTATTACCATCTTAATCCAAATATTTATGAACATGCGGAAAATGATGCAGCCGTTATTCAAACGTCAGAATGATGTGCTCACAAGCCAAAAAACGCTCGAACTAACATCGAGCGTCCCTACAGCAAGTCTTTTAAATCATGAACGTATTGTCTGAATTGCTCAGCCGACGGCAACGGCGGATCCAATCGGTTTAAATGTTTATTTCGACGCAGTGACCTTACAACAGGATAAGGAACGAGCAGCAACAGTCGAAGCAGCAGCTTTTCTCCCTTCGATAATGTCCGTTTACTGTCATAATACTCGACCCACCGGATCATCGTTTCCCCCTGCCAAGGAAAATTTCTATGCAATAAATGCGCCAAATCCTGCACCCGAATATGCAGTGAGGTATTTTCAAAATCGATCATTTGAATTTTACCCGCACTATTTTTCACCAAATTAGGGTAGTTGTAATCTCCGTGAACGAACGTTCGCAGCGACTGCTCCTTCTCAATTCCTTTAACAATCCCAGGCTGCTGCAAATCAGATAATACAATGTCACAAATCGACGTCAACCGTTCCAACCCTTTGTAAGGAAGTAGTACCTCTTTATACTCTGCAATTTGTTCACCCATTTTGCTATATCGGACTCTTGCTTCTGGCACTTCTCCCTCCGGAAATCCTATCGAAACCCTGTGAAACTTTGCTAAAGTACGTACCGTCTTTTTGAAATCGGATCTGGATGTTAAATCAGGCTGTCTGCCAACAGCCCAATTGGTTATCATACCATAAGCAGAACCCCTTGCTATCCAAAATGCTTGATCTAGTGTTGAAAGCAATGTAGGGCTTTTTTCGAATCCCGCCGCTGATAATTGGAGGAAAACCTGACTAATAAAACGCAGCTCGTCTTCAGGAATCTCATAAAATTTTAAACAAAGATGTCCATGAGACATCGTTTTTAAATGGTACACGTCGCGGATTTTGTACTTTTTCACAATTTGGATTCCGTACCTTGCCTCCAGCTCCCGCCAAAAGGACATGCCGTTTTCTTCCTTTCACCTGTTTTTGTCAGCCACCCATTGGTCGATCCAGCGAATCGCTTCCAGTCGTTCCTTCCAGGTTTCCTTTAATATTTTGAAGGAACCTGATGATTTACCTTTTGTAATTCTTTGGACAACGTACAGAGCCTCACGAGGCACCCTGTATAACGCGCCAATCAATATGCGTTCAATCGGCTGCAGCGGTTTAATGAATTCATAACCACTAAGAACAGCTTTCATCTTATCCTGTTGATAATTCGTCGTATTCAGCAGCAGCTTGACTAGTTCCTCGTAAGTCGATCCCCAGCCCGAGCGATCCCAATCCACCAAGTACAATCCATCCGGGCAAATAATAACATTCGGCACTGTTATATCTCCATGCACTATAGACGGAGCAGCACGCTCCTCTCGCCATAAAGGCTTCATATCATGCTTACGAATGCGGTACCACGCTTCTTCGGCTAATTCCGCACACTGTTCCCCGTGCCTCCTAAACCATCTGCCAATAGGATCTGGTCTCTGCTGACACGGCTTCAATTGCTGCTGAAAATGTTGGTAGTGTAACTTCAAAAGTCTAATACGCGCACGTGTGCTGCTGAGAGTAAGGTCTCCACCGGGTAATCCTTTGGTCAGCGAATGAAGATGGGCTACTGAATTGCCCAATTCCTCGTAATCCCGCTCGCTTTGCAATTCTCTTCCTTGCACCCATTGCGTTACATAATACCTTTTGCCTTTATAAATCTTCCATATTTTGCCTCTTTTAGTTAACCTCCACTTAGGCATTTGCGGGTAGCCAAGAGCCATCAAATGCTCTATGCTTTTCGTCAGCTGCCTCAAATGCCGAGTAGGCTCAAGAAAAGGCTTTACGTAAGGTTTAATCAAGTAATCTCCCTGATCCGTTTCCGCTCGAAAAGCAACGTTCTTCTTGTAAACCGAATCATAAGATTCGATGTTCTTCAACTGTAAATCATAGCTTCGTGCCAGCTTTCTAAACGTTTTCCCCATACGTATCATCATGTTGTTCGTGTTCACTCCAAATCTATACAGGCATTTATACGTTATTTTATTCCGGTATAAATAGACAGCAACGGGCAGCAGACTATAATGAAACGAATGTCACGGAAATATTGTGAATAAAAAAAAGAGCTTGCACGGTTTTAACCATGCAAAGCTCTTCTTTCAATCTATTTATTGGTAAAAAAAGGCCGTTCCCATCAGTGCCGAGACGGATAGCACCACCAGAGGATGAAGCCGGTATTTCACGATACCTATAACCGCTAACGCAAAAATAATGATTTGAGCCAGCGTGTGGCCGTTAAGGCCAAGCAGCGTTTGTCCGTTCACCCCTACGCGGTAAGCTGCAAATACAACCATAGCTGCGACCATCGGCTTCAAGCCGTAAAAAATCGTCTGCATAAAGCTGTTATTTCCTTTTTTATAAAAGAACAAGGCCAGTACAATAATAATAAGGAAAGAAGGAAGAATCATTCCGATAACGGATATGATAGCCCCGGGCAGCCCTGCCGTATTGAACCCTACAAGCACTGCGCTGTTCGTAGCGATTGGACCTGGTGACATGCCCGCCAACGAAACCGCATCGGCAAAGCGCTCCGGAGTCATCCAGCTATGACTCAATACAACCTCATGCTCTATGACAGAAAGAATGGCATAACCGCCGCCGAAGGAAACCAGTCCTATTTTGAAAAATGTAAAAAATAATGCAAGAAGCATGTGTTATTGCCCCCTTTCCGCAATCCGTCCAATCATATTCCGTCACCCCAAATATATTGACCGGCTGCCGGTGCGGGAGTCGGGATTTCCTGTTTTTTAGCATCTGCTGCCACGACGGCTCCAAGTTTTTCCTTCCATTTAAACGCAATGACCCCTACCAGCGTTCCAATCAACAGCAATATGGCCGGATGAACGCCTGAGAACATCAATGCAGCCAACGCACCCAAAATAATGAGGAGTGTCGTCTTATCATGAACGGCAGATCTCCACATCCGCCATCCGGCTACTGCAATGAACGCCACCACCGCTGCATGAATTCCTTCAAATGCAGCCGCTACCTTCTTCGAATCTTGTACTGCAGAATATCCTATAGTTAAAATGAGCATAATGACAAACGTAGGCAATGATATTCCCATAACGGCTGCAATGGCGCCTTTAATCCCAGCCAATCGATATCCGATGAGTGTTGCCGCATTCACACCAATTCCGCCAGGTGCGGAACCTGCAATAGATAATGCCCCGCTAATTTCGTCAGCGTCCATCCATTGGCGCTGTTCTACGATCTCTTTCTCTATGGCTGGAATCATCGCATAGCCGCCGCCGAACGTAATCGGACTGATTTTACAAAAGGACCAAAACAATTCCCACAGTAAAGACGCCTTTCCTTTTTCTCCCCTTTTCATGATGAAGCATCCCCCTGTCCGAACCTTTATAACTTCATTATAAACTACTTATTATCTTTTTGGAATAAACTTTAGCATAAAAGTTATTTATTCTTCTAGATAAGTTCATTTATAAAGAAAAAAGGCCGAATAAGCCTCTTTATTCAGCGGAATACTATGAATTAATTTCTAACTTAAATTCATTTTAGTTTTTTTGTTTTTCGATATACATCCAGCCACCTAAGAGCCGTATGATCCCATGTAAACCTTTCTTTCACCCTGTTAATACTAGCGCCGCCCATCTTTTGAGACAAATCATCATCGGTCAAAAGTGTGCAAATCCATAACGAAAGCTCCTTGCTTAATAAAGGAACGTCGATTAAATATCCAGTCTCCCCATGCTCAATGATTTCCTTCATCCCCCCAGCCCTCGTTGCCACTACCGGCACACCTGCAGCCATTGCCTCTACATTGACAAGACCAAAGGCTTCTTTGTTATCCGACGGTACGACCAATACGTCAGCCAAGCGATACCAGGATGAAATTTCGGTATGAGGAACATAGGGTATGAAGCGAACGTGCTGAGGCATCGCATTACCCAATTGGTACAAGTCTTGAACATACTCAGTCACTCGATCGGAACCATAATGAGCACTCCCAATAACCAGCAGCATGGCATCAGGCACTTGTGCGGCAATTTGCGGCATCGCTTGCAGCAAATGATGGACTCCTTTGATTTCAATCAGCCTTCCTACGTATAAAATGATTTTTTTGCCGGTCAGCCCTAGCCTCTGAAGCATTTCCTCACGTTCGGATAGTCCCTCATACGACCAACGCGATACAAAGCTATCCATGTCCACCCCAAGATGATTTACTATTAGCTTTCGCCTCGTTTTAGGAACCATGAGAATCATCTGTTCCTTAATAAATTCGCTGTTCACGATGATTCTATCTGCCGCAGCCAAACAAGCCCGCAGCTCCGCTTTGCCGATATGTGGCTTCGATACGAATGTAAGAGAATGAAGCACAAGCCATAACCTGGCCTTAGGAAACATTCGACGGAGATGCCGAACGAATCTTGGCCGGTTTTCAACCTGAATCACTTGAGGACGGTAATGAACCAGCTTTCGTGCCACTTGTCGGATATAGGATTGCTGAGAAGTGGCTCCAACCCTAACATAGCGAACCCCGTCGATAACCTCTTTTCGGGGATATCCTTTGGTTATTTTGCCAAAAACAACCGGACCTACTTCTTGCGTCAATCGCTTGGCGACCTGTTCGATCACAAGCTCCACTGAGCTGCTCTCCGCTGAAGGAATAACAAACGAACCCGGTGACACGATAGCGATTACAGGACGATCCATGCTGCCGCCTCCTCCGAATAAACTGCTTATCCTGCAATATATTCAAACAGGTAAGGGTGCGGAACAACCCAGGTACAGATCATCCCTTTTTTGCCAATAGAAAGAGAGGAGGAAGGGACAGGCGCCCCAAGGTTCAATCAATGCCCACCGCACCTGTCCATACTGAATAGATCGCTACAGCATATGCTGTACCATGACTCCGTTGGGGCAAGGCCAGTTTGTGAGGGAAAAGGAGTGAGTTCATGCAGCCATCCTATGTAGGTATTCTTATTAACGATAAATTGTACAGTCGTCTCTCAACTGGAGGAACAAAATACGAAGCTGTAGGTTTTTATGTGGAAGCAGGCGCGAAATACGGTCTAACCCCCTGCTTTTTCCGCATACAGGATGTCCGATCCGGTAATCCGTGCATCAAAGCGTTTGTGAAGGAAAACGGCCGTTTTATCCGAAAAACCATTCCGATGCCGCTTGTCATCCATAATCGTGCGATTTATCCAGGACAGCGAGAGCACAACGAATTATCCTCTTGGGTTTACAGCGGAACCCAATTATTCAACCAATGGAATCGCTACGGTAAGCTGGAAACTCATCAGCTTCTCATGAATGATGAATCTCTAAGACCTCATCTTCCAGGAACATTCGAAGCAACAGAGGCTAATATAAATATTATGATGGAGCAGTATGATAAGATGATTATTAAGCCTGACCGCAGCAGCGTCGGGCGTGGTGTCATGTTGCTGCAGCGAGCAGGCGATGGCTGGAAGCTTACTTATCCGGCAAGTTTGGGCGTTCATAATAAAAAGTGGCTGAACCTGAAGTTCAAAGGTCCACGACTCCCCTCTTTTCTAAAGCAAAGATTCCGTAAGATGAAATATATCGTCCAGCAGCACCTACCGTTGGCCACCTATCAAGGTAAGCCCTTCGACATGCGCGTCTCCGTCCAGCGAGATGGAACGGGCGAGTGGCAGGTAACCGGCCTAGTAGTCAAGGTTGCTGCGGCAAACCGATTTTTAACGAATGTGGCGCAAGGCGGATCTGTGCACCAGCTTCAACCGATATTAGCTGAAGAATACTCCTACCTCCCGCATGATGGGATTATCGAATCGATCCACAGCTTCTCTCTTCGGATCGCCAAACAGTTAGGCACCTGTCTGCCTCACATGGCCGATCTGGGACTGGATATTGGGATAACGACGGAAGGATTTCCTCTTTTTATTGAATGCAACGGAAAAGATCAGCGCTACAGTTTACGGGAAGCCGGCTTGTTAGAAGAGTGGAGAGCCTCTTTTTATAACCCGATCGCCTATTCGAAATACTTGCTCGATAACTGCATAATGACAGTAGAGAGCGGCCCTTAGTTTCAGGCCGCTCTCCGATACACTTCTTAACAAATCTCATTTCCTTAATGACTAAATGACTGCCACACCACCGGATTATGCTTGGTGATACGAAATGCAATCCACGATATGATCATTCACCATTCCCGTCGCCTGCATAAAAGCGTAGCATATAGTCGTTCCGACAAACTTAAAGCCTCGCTTCTTCAGGTCCTTGCTCATGGCATCGGATTGTGGGGTGCTGGCAGGCACTTCACTTAATGTTGTCCAATGATTTTGTATTGGGCTGCCGCCAACAAACTGCCAAATATACGCATCGAAGCTCCCGAACTGCTCCTGAACCTTCAAAAAAGCTTGCGCATTCGCTATAGCTGCCTGCACCTTTAACCTATTGCGAATGATCCCTTCGTTAGACAACAGCTCTGCCACTTTAGCTTCATCATAACGAGCGACCTTTACCGGATCGAATCCATCGAACGCAAGACGGTAATTATCCCGTTTCTTCAGCACTGTATACCAGCTTAGTCCGGCTTGCGCTCCTTCGAGTACAAGCATCTCAAACAGCTTCTGTTCTTCATGAACAGGGATGCCCCATTCTTTATCATGATAATCTTTATATAGTGGATCTTGATTTACCCATCCACATCGCCTAATTTCCTCCATGTCAGCCTCCAGTTCATATGTTACTTCCATCATACCACAAAAAACCGGACAAGTGTTCGCCCCATTATAATATAACATTTAAAGGGTGAGCTTGGTTATTTAGCTCCCATTTGGATCAAACCGATCAAGATATTTTTTGCTTCTTACATGAACGCAAAAAAGGGGGCTGCCTGCACAGCCCCCTTTTATTAGTTCTTAGTTACGCCCGTTGGAATGTCCATCATCTTTGGGGTCGTGATTGCCATTACCCCCGTGGTTTCCATTTTCATTGCCACCATGATCTCCACTGTCATTATCACCGTGGTTTCCGTTACCATCTCCACCATGGTTTCCATCATCATGCCCGTTATTGTTACCCTTTTTATTAGCAACAACCTCCCAAGTGATTGGATCCGAGCGGTTGCCAGCCAAATCGATAGCCTCCACGACAATTCGATTTCTTCCTTGTTTCAAAGGCACGACTACGGAGTAAGTCAGGTTTGCATTCACTTTAGCCACATATCCGTTAGCCGTGACGGTTCCCGGTTCACTAATTTTACCCGTGATGGTGTAGTTTCCTACCTCAACCTGATCATCCTTGCCGTTGCCATGACTGCCTTGAGGATTGTCGATAGTCACGACAGGTTTCACCGTATCATACGTAATTGTCACTTTCTTAGGCTCGGCATTGTTACCTAAAGTATCTACGGCTGTTACTATAAATTCGTTTATACCTTTGACCAGATTCACCATTTGGTTAAATGTTAAATTTGAATTGACCGCAGCTTCTTTTCCGTTAATGTATACTCTCCCCGGCTCACTGATCGTCCCCGAGATCGAATACACAGCAGTAGAAACAGAGACATTGGACTGATTGAGTCTTAGCTCCGGTACGATCGAGTCTACAAACAACATTAGGGAAACGGGTTCTGCCGGCGTTCCTGTCGAATCGACCGCTTCTACCTTTATTGAATTGCTGCCTTGATTCAGATTTACGGTTGTCGAAAACTTCAAATCAGCACCTAAAGGCACCGCATTTCCATTCACCTTTACAGAAGCCGCACGACTTACGCTGCCAGAGATTCCATAAGTCGCTTGAGTTACGGAACCGCTTTGTTGATCCAGATGAATGACCAATGGGCCTGAAGGGGTTACTGATACGGGAGCAGCATAATCGCCCTCTATCTTATTGTTCACTGCTGCCACAGCGTACTTATACGTAGTGTCATACGTTAAGCCTTTATCCATATAGCTTAAATCCGCTTGGGTGGATGCGATCCACTTAAACCTGCCGTTATCCCCTTCGCTGCGGTACAAATTATAGGAGGTTGCTCCCGGTAAAGCCGACCAACTAATCTGTGCTGAATTTCCATATACGGCTGCCGTTACTCCAGTTGGTGCTCCCATCGCCGGAACGCCAATTCGAACGTTATCGATATATTCGTTTACTTTGTCTTTGGCAGAGGACAAGAAATCAATCGCGCTTAGCTTCGCGGCATCCGGCCAGCCTTTGTCCTTATGGAATGGGATCGTTCCCGTTGTAACTCCGTTAATGAATACCTCGGCCATTTGCGTCTTGATATCCGCTACGACCTTAACGTGATACCATGTATTTGGTTTAAATTCATTGTTGGTAGGCAGTGGAACCGCCTTACCATTGCTAGTGTCCGTGTTGCGGTAATAGAAGCAATAAGAAGTTGGACAACCCGCTCCATAACCCGAGAAAATCTCGACGTATTGCTTACCGAAGGCCGTATCGAGCAATCGCAGTACCCTTGGATAATCAGCCCCTGCCGTTTGCATCACGTCCACTTCCGCAATAACAGTTCCTTGCTGTGCAGGGAATGCTTTGGAAGCCCGCGTTTGACTCGCGCTGTCGTCGTACAAATTAAGCAGCTTGCCCGAATCATTGCCTGCTGGCGAGCTTGGCACTTCATCTACCAAAATATGATTTTCGTCGGTTCCCGGAATCGGCCGACTATCGTACCCTTCCGGTTGGGAGCCTACCGTCAAACTTTCAAAATCGTCGTGGATGAGAATAACCTCAGCCGGTGTCCCAAGCAGAGCCCCGTTACGTTCCTCAGAATATTCGAGACTTTCCCCCGCAGCATTCGCCGCTTTGATCACATAAAAATAATTCACACCCGCTTCAACCTGAGTATCCAAATATTCATTGGATGAAACCGTTGCTACTGTCGTATAAGGCCCTCCTGGTGTCAGGCTTCGTTTGACCTGGTAGCTCGTTGCTCTCTCTGCCGGTGACCAGGATACAAGCAAATCCGAGGTTCCGCGTGATACCGCTACTCCGGTAGGACGATAAGGCACAGGAGCAATAGTTTCGAATTTCACTTGAGAAAAGAGTGATTTATTGTAGTTTTCAATTAAATTGTTTTCCTTGGCCGCATCAGCCATCAAACCAATGTACACTTCATTGGCATCAAAAGGCATCGAACCGATAGACGACCAATTCGTTCCCTCTTGAGAAATGTAACCCGTAACGGTTCCACCGAACTTGACGATCTTCATGTAATACGGTGGATTAATGGAAGGCAGCGGCGGAGTTTCAAGAGTGTCAGCTCCCTCGGTTTCCCTGCTGTAAAATTCAGCAACGTGTCCGTCTCCCCTTACCGCCAATCCCATTAAGCCCATTCGCGCCCCTGGTGTCAGGTTTTCACGGATCATGACTCCTGCTTTAGCCAATGGAGTCGTATGGGTTATTTTATCTATTCGGGCGACCAGTTGTCCGTCGCCATTCAGCTTTTGATAGGCGAATTGAAACGATTCCGGATTTCGCGAAACGTTGCCTGAGCTTTTAACAGTGAACACGCCGTCATTCAGATTTGAATGTCCAGGCAGCCCCGGATTCCCGATATCTACCGCGGTCCAAGGAGCGATATCCCCCGATGCATTGATATGTACCGGAACAGCATCTGAATCCGTCGAGGTGCCAGAATTATCTATCGCTTTTGCCACCAGGAAGTATGTTCCCTCCGGAACATTTGACCATGTAAATTGGTACGGGGCCGTATCATCTTCACCCAGCTTGATATTGTTGCGGTAAAACTCCACTTTACTGATGGAGCCATCAGGATCTGCTGCTTGGGCGTTGATGGTGATCGTGGTCCCCATGTCAGTAATCGTATTGATCGATGGTGTCGTAATTTGAACGGTCGGATTTTGTGATCCGCTGCCAACTATGGAGTTGAGGTATTTTTCCAGATTCGTATACCCGTCTCCGTCAACATCACCGTTTCGATCCTCAGGATCATTAGGATTTAGTCCATGAGCGAGCTCCCAATCATCGGGCATTCCGTCATGATCCGTATCCAATGGAGCCGGAGTGCTGTTCAAAATAGGCCAACCGCCGACTTCAGCAGGTGAGTTGATTTGTCTGCCAGTACGGTTGCGAACGTCATTAATGATACGGGAGTCGACAGAATCGCGTTTAGGCAAGATAGCTCCTGCCTGAGCAAGCACAAGCTCATACGTCTCCTCAGGCGTATGAGTCGTTACAGGGAATGCCGGTACCGGCTCGTATAGCCTCGTATTGGTAGGAGTAAAATCATGCACACCAAGCCAGTTATCCGTCGTTACGCTTGGCGAACCATCGATGTAATTGCCATCAATGTACCATTGGCCATTCAAGCCTAGCTCATCTAACACCAAATCTCTTTTCGTCAGATCTGTGTCTGGACCGTATTTATTGTAATTGTTAATCATGTTCACATTGGCGCTGCCGCCGCCGTATGCGGTTTTGTAGTTCCAGTTGTAGACGACATTGTTACGATAATCCAGACTTCTTTTATCCTCTTCCGTTCTGCCTTTAAATCTTGGATTACGACTGCTGTTATGAACCAGTAAATTATGATGATAGGATGTATTCCCAGCTCCCCACAAGCCACCGAAGCCATGGCGACCCTTTTCATGCTTGGACATGTGCAAGGCTTCACCAATGATGGACCATTGTACAGATAGATTGTCGGTCGTCTGCGGCGACAGTACTTCATCGATGGCCCATTCGAACGAGCAGTGGTCGATGATAATATTTTTGCGACCATCTATCGACATCGAATCCCCCTCTGCCGGAGATTCATCTCCCATACGAAAACGTAAATAACGCATAATGATATTATCCGCTTTCACATAGACCGAATAATTGTTAATGCTAATCCCGTCACCAGGCGCAGTTTGCCCGGCTATCGTCAGATTGGAGCCAGTAATGTTGAGCGACGATGCGAGTTGAATATTTCCCGATACCCTGAACACGATCATCCGGTTGCTTTGACTTACCGCATCCCTCAGAGAGCCAGGACCGGAGTCGTTCAAATTCGTGACCTCGTACACCGTTCCCCCGCGGCCGCCTGTCGTGTACATGCCTCCCCCTTCGGCTCCCGGAAATGCAGGCAGCGCCGAGCTGGAGTTCTGTGCATCAGCAGCATAGGCCGGAATGGATGAAGCAAGGATTACGACAGATAACAAGGATGAGCAGAGCAGCTTTCTTATTTTCAATAAAGTTACCTCCCTACGGTCAATTAGTCATCGTTTTGTATAGAAGAGAATCATGGTAGCGTTTACAATATTGACCTCCTTTCTTCGAGCACACCTGCAGCGGAACCCACAGTAAGCATCGTTTCTGGATGGAAAGAATAGGCTGCAATTTCAGCTTAAACACATTATTCCAAGTAACCTATAGGGCTTTTTTTTCATTGAATAGGGGGATCACACTAATCTAGAGTATATTTTACTGAGGCGGAATTTCTCTCTCTTTCGTATAAGCGGCGGGGGACTTCCCAGTCTCTCTTTTGAATACTTTATGAAAATAGGATGGATCGCAATATCCCAAGTAATCGGAAATATCCCCTATCGTGCGCTGAGAATGAGTCAGCAAATAAATAGCGGTTTTCATCCGTAAGCCATGTACATATTCACCTATCGTCTGCCCGGTCACTCCACTGAATAAAGCGGCGGCATAATTAGGACTTTTGTCGATCACTTCTCCCAAGTGTTCCTTCGTCACTTTCTCTCGATAATGATTTTGAACATACGACTTCATCCGTTCGACATGCTGCTCTTTAGCCGATGAAGGCTTGCCCTCATCCAACTCCCGATTCCAGTGCGTTAATACTTCCAACGCCAACGATTGGCACATGGCCTCCCTGTAAGGAAGCTGCTCCCTCCACTCCTCATTCATCATCCGGAAGCGCTGAAAAAGCAATTCATACTTACCGGTCTTCCATTTGCAGCTTTCAGCTGAAGTCAGCAAAGGCAGCAGAGGCGACGCGGAATCGTTCCAGAAGGTAACAACGTACTTCTCATGGGTTACCGTTGGTATACTTTTCCCGTAAAAGGGAACGCCACGCGGGATAAGCAGCAAATCTCCCTTCTCCAGCATGATTTTTTCATGGTTGATCCAATACAGACATTTACCGTAGCTTACGAGAACCAACACATACCACGGAGCCCCTTCCTCATACTCTTCAAACCAATGAACCCCTGTATCCTGGTGTACGTTTTCGATGTAGATCATGCTGGATCACCTCTTAAAAAATTTGTAGCGCAGCATTAACTTGCCATGCATCTGTTGTCCGTTTTACATACTAAACCATCATACTATTATACATTTAGCATACTATGTTTCATAGTATTCTTCGACAAATTTCCCTACAATGAGTTCCAACAGCACATATACAGAGGAGTGGAACTGACTATGACACGCAAAACAAAAATTTTATGTACTATGGGACCTGCCTGTGATTCTGTCGAAACTTTGAAAGAATTGATCCGTTCTGGAATGAACGGCGCACGTATTAACATGGCTCACGGAGAACTGTCCGATCATGCCGGAAGAATCGCCAGAGTTCGCCAGGCTGCAGAAGAACTCGGAGCAACAATATCAATTCTAATCGATATTAAAGGACCCGAAATTCGTACAGGCTTGCTGGAGGAAGCATCCTACGAGCTTCGTACAGATGAGACGATTACATTGACAACCGAGCAAATCAAAGGAACGGCAAAACGGATTTCCGTATCTTACCCGCAGTTAACCCAGGATGTCACGGTGGGTTCACGCGTGTTGATTGACGACGGTTTGATTGAGTTAAAGGTCGAATCGATCGAAGGAACAGAGATTGAGTGCCGTATTTTGAACGGCGGTATTATCAAGTCGCGTAAAGGCGTCAACTTGCCAGGTGTGCGCACCTCGCTGCCAGGCGTAACGGAAAGAGACGTTCTCCACATTCAATTCGCGGTTGAGCAAAATGCCGACTTTATCGCTGCTTCTTTCGTCCGTAAAGCAAGTGACATTTTGGAGATCCGACGCATTCTCGAAGAAAAAAACGCCTCCCACATTCACATCATTTCGAAAATTGAAAATGAGGAAGGCGTAGTCAACCTGGATGAAATATTGGAAGCATCCGACGGTCTTATGGTCGCTCGGGGTGACCTCGGGGTAGAAATTCCGGTAGAGGATGTGCCGATCATCCAAAAGCAAATGATTCAAAAGAGCAATGCGGTCGGCAAAACCGTCATTACCGCAACGCATATGCTCGATTCGATGCAATCGAATCCTCGTCCTACACGGGCTGAAGCCAGTGACGTAGCCAATGCCGTATACGACGGCACGGATGTGCTTATGCTATCAGGTGAAACGGCTGCTGGGAAATATCCTGTCGAATCCGTTCGTACGATGGCTGCTATCGCTACAAATATTGAAGAAGTGCTGCCTTACGAAGAGATGCTGACCAACAAATCGGAGCTTCGAAAAACGATCACTGAAGTCATCAGTCGTGCTGCCGTAAGCTCGTCGCTCGACTTGAACGCTAAAGCAATTATCACACCGACCGAAAGCGGATTTAGTGCGAGAATGGTATCCAAATACCGTCCTAAATCACCTATTATCGCCGTTACCGCAAACGATTGGGTACAGCGCAGACTGACATTGTGCTGGGGAGTAACTCCGGTTCAAGGTCCAAAAGTGGAATCCACCGACGCTATGTTTGAATCCGCGATGAAAGCCGGCGTACAGTCCGGAATTATTGAATCCGGTGATCTTGTTGTCGTATCGGCGGGAGTGCCTGTAGGTCAATCCGGTTCGACCAACTTGATCAAAATTCAACACGTATAAAAAAACAATAACAAGCAGCAGGTCCTGTTTCAGGCTCCGCTGCTTGTTTTATTAATTTAATTATTTATTAGAAAATAGTCGGTACAGCACCATTGCCGCTTCAGCTCTGGTTAGAGCCCCTGTTGGGTTCAATCGTAATTGATTATCGCCTTGTACTAGGTCGCGCTGCAGCAAGACAGCCATTGCTTCCCTTGCATACCCAGAAACAAGTGCTCCATCCTTAAAGTCGGATAACCGTTTCACAGAAGAAGCCGTCGGCATTTCCCCACTATACATTGCTTTAGCAATCATCACTGCTGCATCTTGGCGTTTAACCGTCTTTGCTGGCTCAAAACAATCGTCATTCGTGCCTTCAATCCATCCTGCTTTGTAGCCCGCTTGTATCCACCTGTATTCCCAAGAGTCCGAGACAACATCACTGAACGGCAGCATATATTCCGCCTTAGATTCGGTTAATCCTCCATCAGCTGTACTTACAAGCAGCTTGACAAACTCCGCTCTTGTAATAAAATCGTCAGGACGGAATATAAATGGACCTTGTCCTTCTACAATACCTTTGGCAGCCATAGAGGAAACAGCTCTGGAGGCCCAGTGGGAAGCCGGAAGATCATCAAATGCAACCGGATTCGGCAATACCGCATACGTACTGAAATGATCCGTACTGAAGCTCATGCTGCCTGTCGACGCGTCGTATCTTCCCGCTCTGTTCTCTTTTTCACCTGTATCAGAAATATAAAAAACGGTAAGCAAATCCGTAGCTTCATTGAGGGCAGCTTGATAAGGAAGCTGAACCTGCACAGGTGTAAAGAAATTTGTTATGGATTTCTCTCTTCCTTCCTTCGATATTGCTTGCAGCTTTAGTTCAAACTCCGGATATCGAGCAGATAAGCTATTGCGTACTTCAAGTTGCAGCAACTCAGCATCCTGTAACGGTAAAGCATTCGCTAGCCATTGAATTGATACTTCGTTGACTTGTGTGAGCACTGTCCATCCCGATGCGAATAGGGATGCTGGCAATCTAAGCAAAACAGGCAAGTCCTGCGATGATGATTTTATATGCAGGGTTACGGTCTTTTGATCAAAAGATATGCCTCTTTTAAATAAATGCTCATTCGCTGCAAGCCTGAAAGTATTGGCAGCTTTAAGCTTTCTGTCCAGTTCTTCTAAGGTTAACGCTGCAATGAATCGATCTGGTGATGGCGTAGCCAGGATATCAAAAGTGTATGCAGAATTTAACAGGCCTGCCGCTGCTTGCGTCAATTCGCTGTCGGTTTTGCTAACCTGCAAAAGATGGTCCAGCTTCACCAACATTGAAGCTACTGTGGATCCACCACTCGTGCCTCCGTCACTTCCGCCTCCACTCGTGCCTCCGTCGCTTCCGCCTCCGCTCGTGCCTCCGTCGCTTCCACCTCCGCTCGTACCTCCGTCGCTTCCGCCTCCACTCGTGCCTCCGTCGCTTCCGCCTCCTCCGGTGTTTCCACCACTTCCGCCTCCTCCGGTGTTTCCGCCACTTCCGCCTCCTCCGGTGCTTCCGTCGCTTCCGCCTCCGCTTCCGTCACTTCCGCCTCCGCTAGTACCGGGCTGGGCGGCAACGCTGACCTCGCTGAAGGCTCGTTCTGTTCCGTCAGCTGTACGCACCGTAACGGTCGCTGCTCCGGGAGCTATCGCGGTAACATGCCCGTATACGTCAACCGTTACGGATTGTGCATTCGACGTTTCATAGACAAGAGTGCCGTTCACGGCACCGATCGGAGCAACTGAGCCAAGCAGCGAAGCCGTTTCACCGACCTTCAAAGACAATGCTTCCGGTGTCACCGTTACCCGCTCGGCCATTGGAACGAACGAATACACCTTAACATCGTCGATATAAACTGGCGCGTCGACTGCTCCATAGCTGGTGCTGAAGCGGATGCCATCGATAGGGCCGCCTTGATTCCAGAATGGCGCATCCACAGCTGCCTGCTGCCCATCCAAGTACACTTGAAACTGTTGTTTACTAATATCTACATCGAGCTTCACCGTATGCCAGTTTAATACAGGAACCTTAACCAAATCGGTCGTTACATTCCCAGGACCGGTTAACTTCAAGGTGCCATTCGAGCTGAGCTTGGCTACCGAGGTATTGCCGCTCATCAGCT
Organism: Paenibacillus sp. RC67; assembly: GCF_030020805.1. Classification (GTDB taxonomy): domain Bacteria; phylum Bacillota; class Bacilli; order Paenibacillales; family NBRC-103111; genus Paenibacillus_S. The sequence continues at coordinate 2,122,186 of NZ_CP125098.1, read as the reverse complement.
CAAAGGCTGAGAACTTGCCGGTATTTTTCTCATAAAAGCGCCACTCCACTCCAAGCTTCCCGGACTGGGGAACAAAAGTTTTTAACGCCGAATCAGAAAACTTGGCATCGTTATCGTTTAGCAGCAAGCTTTTGTTCACAGCAGACGGCATATCCTGAACGGATACTTCCGCAGTTGCCGCTTTATCGGCTATCGTCCATCCTGCGGGCTTGGAGCCTGTCGCAGCATCGTTGAACGTTTCATTCACCAGAGGTACGGCGCCAAATTTGTAGATAATGAAATTGTCGAGATAGAGAACTGATGAAGCGTCCTGCATGCCGGTTTGAATTTGCAGGGAGTCAACCCCGCTGCCAGGATGGCTGAATTCCGCCCTCCATGCCACCAATTTACCGTTCAAGTACAGATCATATTGGTTAGCCGCCGGATCAATCCGCAGCTTGAGCAAGTTCCACTGATTAGCGGAAACATCGGCTATGGGCACCTTCATCCCGTCAGACTTGATTCGGCTCAGCTTGTCGCCTGCTTGTAGTGTTATGACCGGAGTTGTACCGTCCATCAGCTCGAAGGTATGAGTGGCTCCGGCCAATGTGGAAGCAAAGCTCCATTCCATGTCTACCTTGCCTGTTTGCTTCAGAAACGGCCGTTTGGCGGTCACTATCCCCGCGCTGTTCCGGTCTATCAATCGCAGCGCTAACCCGTCTGTATTGGACAAGGGTACCAAAGCAGCAGATGTATTTCTGTCCGTAGATATGCTCCACTCCAACGGCTGATTCCCCTGAATTTGATCGTCAAAGACGTCATAAACATGGGTGATCGGTTCGACCTCAGGCAGCGGAGCCGGGAGATTAACCGGTTCGTGAATAGGCGTTTCCGGCTCTGGTCTTGGCTTGAGCGGGTCCGTATCGAACACTACATTCAGCGAATTTCCTAGGGTGCCTCCAGTATTGATCGTTATTTTAATGGTAGGTGCAAGCTGGGTAACGAACACTTGAGGATCTGAAGACAGCACTGCCGCTGCCGACCGGTTCAACTCCAGCTCAATAGTTCCCGTATTTTCAAGCGTCGGATCGGATACCGCCAGCTCCAACCGGTTAGATCCTGCCTGTTCACGAACCATAACGGATGCCTGTCTATTGCTCGTTATGAAATCCACTTTTTTCAAGGCGTCCTTCCAGAAATGAACACCCGTAATCTGGAGATTCTTTTCGTACACTGCTTGAGCATCCGGCGAGTTCTCCAGTATCGTAACACTTGGATTAGCCGAGTATGCGCCTGTCCCCGCAGCCGAACGATTCGGCAGCAAGATGTAGCTGTACGTCTCGTTGTGCGGATTGCTTCCATGATTCAGCCACATCGTCATAAAACGGTTCGTTCTCGGATCGGTCGAAATCGATGGATTATCATTAATGTCCTTCCAGGCTCCAGTACGCTGTTCTCTCAGCATATTAAGGTTTGCAGTACCCGGGAACACATACCCAATGTCCGATCCTGGGACGTTGCCTGATAAATGCGCCCAATGCACCCCATTCTTGACTTCAGACCAGCCCAGAGCAGAAGACATCCGCACGCCGTCCATAATAAAATCGTTATTACCTGCTGCATTCAGCTTCCGCTGCTCAATCGTCGTTTCAATGGGACGGTTATCACTACTGCTGATCCCAGAGCCGAGCGCAACAATCTCGTTGTCAAACATGAACCAGGATTTATTCGCCGTGAGCGTAGTCCCGATTTGCTGCAGGTTCATTCCTGACGACCCATAAGCGCCAAGTGTTACTCCGCCTGCCCAAGCATTGCTAGGCGTGCCCTCTCCGTCCCCGTATTGATAATTGGGCACTGTTCTTTCCCTCGTATCTACTGTAGTTCCGGGCAGCCGGTACAAATTGACGGTAGGCCAGAAATCGCCCATGTACTGGCTTGCATCCCCGTTGTACAAATACGTCATTCCGTCACCGGTATACCAGCCCTTGCCGTTCTCTCCATTGGTCAGCTCATAGGTTTGAATCCGTTTTGAACTCTTGCTGACGCCGAAAGCGTAATCCTGCCCGCGGTGGACCGACCGTGCCATGGCATTCAATTCAAAATGCGAAGGATCGTCCCCTTTAGCGGCAATAGAAGGATCAGCCATCCACTGCTTCACCGTCTGCATCGTCTCGATATCCGTTATTTGCTTGTAATAGTTATAAGTCGGATTCGCCAGCAAGTAATGCTTAATCAAGCTCTTGATCGCCTCTGCATCCTGCTGCGGAGCGAATTGGGCCAGTCGGGCCACCGCTCCGATGATGCCGCCGGCTGCTGTGTTGCCGGTGTTGTTTTCCCTCGCGATTGCGCGGCCGCGCACCATATCCATCACTTGCCCGTTGTAAATGACCGGAGCAAAAGCATCCTTAACCCATCGGTACACATTGGCTGCTTGAGGATCCGTCACGCTCCAAGTCGTCCCCTGCAGCATAAAGAGCAAATTGCCCACTCCGCGAATCAACACTTCACCGTAGCTTCCCGTATAAGCAACTGTGGAGTGCTGGACGAACGATCCATCCTCATAAAACCCGTCACCTGCGATCACATACGGGAACAATGGGCTCATTTGATCACGGACATTGCCAAGCCGTACCGTGTCTTTTTGGACGATTCCCATAAGCAGCTCCGCCGTCAAAATATCCGTCCGGTTGGCGCCGGTCTGCGTAAAAGTCGGGAGAGAAATATCGCCGATATAATGATCCATCGTTCGGATATACCGCTCAATTTGATCCTTTGTCAAATCATCGTACAGCAGCACCATAAGATCCGCGAGCTTAAGCGGAACGCCAATCTGCCAATTCCACCAGTTACCATACTGATTCCCGGATTCGTTATATTGATCGCGGTAAAGAAACTCCATGGCTTCCACAATATCGTCTCTCAGACCATAATGATGATACAACGCTCCGCCTTTCATGGAATAAGCAAGTGCCATCGTCTTCAATCTCGTATAATTGCTGGTCACAAAATCAGATGTATCTGAAGATGAAAGAATGTCATCCCACAACAAAGTACGGTCCGCGTTCGTATGGAGCGTACTCCAATACTGGGCTGCATTGCTGTTGGTCGAATAGACAATAGCTGTGATATCGGAATCATTCCTATCGAATGAAGTGCCTCCGTCAAGCGTCTTTTTCCATTTGAGCCGCAGCCGGTCGTACTCGTTTCCTTCGTTCGCGTCACGCTGCCTTACGGTGACCAGAGAGACAGCTGTCTTACCGCCATCCTGAGAGGTTACCGTAATGGATGCGGTTCCGGGCTTCCAGGATTGAATCCTGCCTGCTGCATCCACGGATGCAACATCCGGTTGGCTCGATGACCAAGTCACATTCCGATTCGTCGCATCGGACGGCGTGAAACGTGGCCTTAAAGTGACTTCATCCTTCACATCCATGTCAATGTTCGATGGCAGTGCTATGGACTGCACGGGGACGGAAGCGATGCTTACCGTTACGACGGTAGAGGCCGTCTTCCCTCCGTCTACCGCTCTAGCGGTAATGATCGCTTGACCTGTCGATACTCCGGTCACGACACCGGATGCATCCACGGTTGCAACCTCAGGCTTGTCAGTGGACCACTCGGGACGAGGATCGCTGGCATTCGCCGGCTCAATCACAGCCTGAAGCGGGACCTTGGAGCCCACAGCTGCCTGTGCCGTTGGAGGAAGCACGACACTTTGTACCGGGACATACGTCTTAACCGACACCTCCGTCGAAGCGGTCTGGCTTCCATCTAACGCACGAGCCGTTATGATCGAAGTCCCATTGCTGATACCGCTTACAATTCCCCGATCATCCACCATCGCCACCGCCGGATTGCTTGAGGACCATTGAATCCGCTGGTCGGAAGGATCAGCCGGTGTCCAAAGTAGAGAAGCAGTAGCGGAAATCGAGCTTCCCGAAGCAACAGACATGCTGGCTGGAAGTGCAATGCCATCTACCGGAGCAAACTCTGATATCTTTACATCATCGACGACCATACTACCTACGGAGCCGTCAGCTCCCGTCTGGGAGAATTTAATGGAAGAAATTTTATCCCACTGTGCAGGAAGAGCTGCGCCAAGGAGTACAGGCTGATCATCCAAGAACACATCCATCAAGCGGTTCGTATTGTCTACGAAGGCCCGCAGCTTATACCACGTATTCGCCTTATAAGCCCCGATATCCTTAGTGTTAGCTTTCATTTTCCCTGCTGCATCCACAGATAGAGGTGTTACATAAATGCCGCTGGAGCTTTTTAATTCAAACGCACTGCGGGGATGGGTTGTATCGGAAAACATAGTACTGGACTCCAATACAACTTTACCGCCTATCGGCGTGGATAGCGTTCTTGCCGTATTGACCACCTTAGCGGGGGTCGTAGCCACGAGTCTCAAGCTTCGATCAGTGCGGCCGTAAACAACTTCCCCTACCGCATAATCGCCTGTCGCGACATTTACATTGTACATTCCCCAGTTGCCTCCGGTTTCCGCTGTCGGTCCTGCCGTAGAAGGCGTTGTAGGATAAGAATCAAAAGTAACTTTCACATAAACCGTGCCCGCCGCTTTTACTTCCTCATACCATGCCCATACAGAAAACGATGAGAATAGAAGCGTAAAAATAAGAAATCTGGATACAAAAGCCGTAAACCCCTTCCATTGCTTCAACATGCTTTACCCTCCTTCAATTTTGCTTTGAAACGTCAACCTTATGTATGCGCTATCAATTCCTTTCAAAAAAATAGGAGTGTATAGGGAAAATAACCTGCACGCACTATGGCGTGATCAGGTTATTTCTGCTACCGTCTTGCCAACTGACATAATAGAATGAACCAGCTACACTTCAAATGGATCACCCATTCTAATGAGCCACTCTTGAAGCTCTGTATTCAACTCCTGTGCTGCCGGATGCTGGGAGGCTCTCTGCATCAATAACGGATTCAGCTGATAAGGATCCTCCTCCAGATCATAGAGCAATCTCAAGCAAAAATCCGGATCTACCGCCGAATAGCCCCGATGCACGACATAGGTGTATTTCCGGTCGCGGACTCCCCGCCATCCATAAAGCTTGTTATCAAGCCCTTGGGCTGCAAATTGTTCCATTACATCTTTACGCCCAGGAAAGGCACACAGGAAGGCGGGATGATCCGGGACCGGCTCTAATCCAAGCACCGTGCCCGAATAGTCTCCGCCTTCCACTGTGGATGGAACCTCCAATCCTGCAAGCCCCAGCAGCGTTGGCATAATATCTACGCTGTTGAACAATAAATCCGTTCTTCCTGCTTCTATCTTCTCCGGCCATTTCATGAGGCAAGGAATGCCGATGGATTCCTCATGCCACGAGTGCTTGGCCATTAATCCGTGAGCTCCCATCAGCTCTCCATGATCCGAGGACAGCACGACCAGCGTATTTTGTTCCAAGCCAAGCTCTTTAAGCGTGTGTACGATTCTTCCGAATTGCTCGTCGATTCCTGTAACTGCTGCGCAGTAATCTCTCATATACCGTTCCAGATTGTCCATTCCATCCTCAATGGGTTCTCCTGTATGAGCGACTAGCCCTTCCGCTTTCACATTGGGACGCCACTTCAACGGAACGTCCTTATACTGCTCTTTATACTTTTCCGGCACTTGATCAAACGGACTATGCGGAGGGTTCCAAGACACGAACAAGGCAAATGGGGCTTCTTGATCGCTTTGCTGACGCAAATAGCTTATCGCCACATCCGTCTCATGCTCAACGGACCATTGGTTGACCTGAATCATATCAGGCGTGTCTTTCCAATAATGGGGTGTCAAATGCTCGTCATAAGTTCCGTAAGAATACCAGAAATCAAAGCCGTGCCTTTTCGGCCCCGGGGGCGTGTAAGCATCCCAGCCTTCAGCACCGGACACGGGATGCTCCGTTACATTTTGCTCAGGAAGATCCAGATGCCATTTGCCAATATAACCTGTACAGTACCCAGCTTTCTTGAGGACGTCACCCACTCCGATTGCATCTTCTCCAAGAGCGATATCTGCACCGATCTTGCAATTCGTATAAACTCCGTTCGTCTGCGGATACGTTCCCGTCATTAAAGCTGCCCGATGCGGCGAGCACAATGGAGTACAGCTAACAGCATGATCAAAGACGAGACTATCTTCTGCGAATGCATCGATATTAGGTGTCCACACCGTATCCTCCTGCCGATAGCCGACAGCCTGCCTGCGCCATTGGTCTGCGAAGATATAGACGATATTCGGCCTTCTCCCCTTTTGCCCATCACTCGTCACTGCCCATCACCCTTTCACGGCTCCGGCAGAAATGCCTTCAACGAAGTGATCCTGAGCGATAAAGTAAATAATGATGGTCGGAATAATGGCACATACCGCTGCAGCCATAAGCGGAGCGTATTCGGTCGCGTGCTCCGTCTGAAAATGCTGCATTCCAAGCTGAAGCGTAAAGAGCGCATCGTCGTTCAAATAAATTAATGGACCCAGGAAATCATTCCACGAATGCATGAAGGTGAAGATCGTAAGACTTGCGATAGCCGGACGTGTCAGAGGCATAATGATTCGGGCAAAAATGCCGAACTCGCTTAATCCATCGATACGTGCCGCTTCCGACAGCTCCTCGGGAATCGACATATAAAACTGACGGAACAAGAAGACGCCGAACGGACTGAATGCTCCAAGCAAAATCAGCGCCCAATGGGAGTTTAACAGCCCAAAATGCTTCATCAGCAAAAATTGCGGAATCATCATGACCTGAAACGGAATCATCATCGTCGTGATATATAGGAAAAACACTTTGTCCCGTTCAGGAAACCGTACCTTGGCAAAAGCGTACGCGGCCATAGAGCACGTAATGATCTGCAGCAGCGTAGTACTGACAGCAATTTTAATCGTATTAAAATAGTAAGTAAAAAACGGAAGGTCGCTCCATACCTTCGAATAATTCGAGAAGTAGAACTTGCTTGGAATCCATTGAATCGGAAAACCGAACACCTCCGCCTCCGATTTGAAAGAAGCCGATATCATCCATAGGAATGGCAGAATCATTGATCCTGCCACAGCTATTAGCACCAAGTACAATAGCCCTTTGCCAACCCACGCTCCAGACGAGCGGGACAGCTTCAAGGAATGCGGCTGTTTAGAAGTTTGTGTGACTGAATTCATTCTCTTGTCATCCCCGTTCGTCTGTTAGTAGTTGACCCATTTTTTCTGTCCGCGGAATTGAATGATCGTAATCAGGACAATAATAGCAAACATCACATAGGCCATAGCTGATGCATAGCCATATTCGTATCTTTGGAAAGCCGTGTAATAAATATCGTAAACGAGCACATGCGTTGAGCGGCCAGGTCCACCCTTGGTCAGAAGGAATATTAAATCAAATACTTTAAAGGAGTTGATAATGCCCATAATGACCGTGAAAAAAATAACCGGAGAAAGCATCGGCACCGTAATTTTAATGAGCTGCGACAGCTTACCCGCTCCATCGATCTCCGCTGCTTCGTACAAATCCCTCGGAATCCCCTGAAGTCCAGCGAGATACAGAACCATATAGTAGCCGACATTTTGCCAAATCGTTACTATGATGACTGAGAACAACGCCCATTGAGTAGAGGCCAGCCATGCAGGAGGATGGTCTACGCCAATACTTCTTAGCATCCCGTTAATTGGCCCCATCGTCGGATTGAACAACAGCTGCCACACAACCGCAACCGCTATCGTAGCCGTAATATGGGGAAGGAATATCGCTGTACGGAAGATTTTCAGACCTTTGATTCCTTTGTTCAGTGCTACAGCGGCCAAAATAGCCAACAACAGCGTTAGCGGAACCGAAACGACCATCATCACGATACTGTTCAACAGCGAGATGCGGAACGATTCGTCCCCAATCAATCGTTTATAATTATCCAAGCCTGCGAATGTAATAGCTCCGAAGCCGTTCCAATCGGTAAAGCTCATCACAAATGAAGCAATAACCGGAAAGCAGATGAACGTCAGGAAGCCGAGTATATTAGGGAGCAAAAAAGCATACCCTACCAGCCGGTTTCTTCTAGTTAGTGCTCTGGATGCCTGCACGCGGTCCAACTCCCTCCTGTAATCAAACTTTGCCTTACGATGTGAAACACAGATGTTTGTAAGAAACTTTTCAATGATATTTGCCAAAAGGGTACCGGTAGAATATCCCCCTCCAGCCGCTGTTGAAACCCATGAAACACGAACTATTTTTATAGGTATTTTCATGAATTTCAAAGGCGGACATAAACTCTTCCAGGGGAATATCCTACCTAACTAGTTGGGAAATATCGCAAGTCTCTCGAACCGTCAGAACCCTTTTCACAAGCTCAAGCAAAGTTTGATTCATTTTTTTATCTAATAATTATTTTTTGCCTGCTTTGTAATCCTTGGCGTATTTATCCGCCCATTCTTTCTGAACGCGCTCGCCGATCTTTTGGATCGCCTGATCAACCGTTTGGCCACCGGATAACGCCAGCTCGCCTTCCTGCAAATAGATATTGCCGACGACGATGTTTTTCACACCTGGTAGCAGCGGATACTCTGGATATTCCTTTTGTTCTACAAAGTAATGAATGTTCTTCGGCTTCATGCTGCCGTCGCCAACATACGCTTTGCGGATATCATCGTTCGTAAAACCGGTCAGGAAGCCTTTAGATGCAAATACTTTTGCGCCTTTGGCACCCGTCATAAATTGCAGCAGCTTGAACGCCGCTTCTTTGTTCTTCGAATCCTTGTTAATCATGATCGATACCGGAGTCGCCAAGCTTGTATTAGCTGCTACACCTGGAGGATGAGGAATCGGCACGACATCCCAATCAAAGCTGATTTTTTTATCCGCTTCCGCTTGACGAAGCTGCGCTACGTGCCAGTCACCGATTAGATTCATCGCTACGTTGCCCTTTTGGAACGCCGAATTGTAATGTGCAGAAGTCGTCACTTGCTCGGACCATGGCATAATCGAGCCATCCTTCTCCATATCCTTACGGAATTGGAGCGCTTTTTTGAATGGAGTCAGATCCTTATCAATAATGGATGCTCCGGTTTGAACGGTCTGCATGTACCAGGTTTGCGCCCATTGCTGCAAGTAAGCACCGTAAATTTTGTTGGCACCCTCGCCTTTGGTCATTTTCTTAGCCAAGTCTCTGAACTCGTCCCAGGTCATGTCCGCTTTCGGATAAGGCACGTTCATTTGATCGAACAGCGTTTTGTTGTAATACAGCATGTAATTGGATTTGCGGTAAGGTAATCCGTACATTTTGTCGTTCACCTTCATGCCGTCGTACAACGGACCGAAGCCGGACACGTCCACATTGTCTTTTTTAATGTAATCATCCAAAGGCTCCAAAATTCCTGTATCCAGGAATACGTCCATATTGCCGCCGAACAGATCAATCTTTTCCCCACCGGATAATTGCAGACGCAGCTTCTCATAATATTGCGCTTGAGGAATCGTCTCGAACTGAACGTTGATATTCGGGTTTTCTTTCTTGAATTCTTCATACGCCAGCTTGGTCGTTTCCAAGTCATCAGGAAGTATCGTCATGCGAAGATTAATCGTTTTCGAATCCGATGAAGACCCATTATCCGCCGCTTTATTCTCGGCCTGTTTATCACCACAGCCTGCTGCAAGCCCTACCAATAAGGTCCCCGCTAAGGCAACACTTATCATTTTTTTCATTTTACATCCATCCCTTGTTTTGTTATCATAATGATTACGCTTTCGTCGCTGTCTATAGTATAGGGGAATTCGAGCCGGTCGCAGAAGGTGAAAGTTTTATTCCCCCTCTTCCATTCACCCGTAATCTGACATCTGGAGTCGTTCAACATGATCTATTTCACGCTATTGTTTATCGTCTGTTCGATTCTTCTCACTTATCGTAAGCTCAACAGCCTGTCCACCCGATTCATGTTCGGCATTATCCTCGGATGGGTCATTTCGTTCGTTTCCTTTACTTTGTATTTGAGTAAATTCAATTATTACTACAATATCATTCATACGTTCTTTAACTTCAGTCCAGGAACATGGAACTACTTGGTGCTGACCAAATTCAACGTCAACATGCTGATTCGTTTACTGAATGGCGGCATCATTTTGTTTAACGGGTCACTTTTATGCTTTGCCGTTTCCTTTACACGTACTTCCCGAAAACGTACAAACGCCAATATTTATACGGCTATTGCCATGTTTTCTATCATTTCATTTGTATTTTACGATCCGGGTATTCAAATATGGCTACAAGACATTGCCGTGAATAGTGCCAGTACGGAAGGGCTATCTTTAAGCTCTGTGATTCATTTTCTTGAATACGGTTTCCGTTATGCGGGAGATGCGCTTATCCTAATCGCCTTCTGGATGCTGCTCAATTATTATATGAATTATCCAAAGATTCGCTTTCTGAAAAACTATGCTCTATATCATATATTGAGCCTGATTCCTGTTGTCCTGATTCATTTCCTGCTGTTCTCATGGGCTCCTAAAAACCTGGTCATCGCAACCTACCTGCAAGGCTACTACAACTACCTTCAGCCCCCTATCGGCTCTTACCCACTAACGTTGTACGTATTTCCTTATGTTGTGTTTGCGGCGCTGGCCTTTTTGCTATTTATCGTGTTTAAATATAATTCTATAGAGGCTTATCACAAAAATCAGGACGTTCAAATCAACAAAAGCATCGATACGGCATCCTTGGGAGCCAGGGCCTTTACTCACGCTTTGAAAAATCATCTGCTCGCCGTCCGTTCCGAAGCGGAATATTTGAAGGAGAAGCATGCAGACGATGAAGATACATCGTACAGCCTGGACCTGATGCTGAAGTCGTGCTCTGCCGCGATGGAAAGTATAAGCGATGCGGTTCACAAGCTCAAATCGATCGAGCTGAACCTGCAGCCATGCCGCCTCAACCTTCCCGTTAAGGAAGCATTGTCACTGGTCAAGCAAGGCCCCCATCAGGCAGATATCAAATTTGTAGCCAGTGCTGAAATCCCTTCAGCTTATATTGATCAGCAGCATATGGCTGAAGCGATTTATAACATTATTGAAAACGCTCTCGAATCGATAGCCGGTTCGGCGGATGGAGCTATCACGATTCAACTGGGACGTCAGGACAGCTGGGGAATGATCTCCATTACCGACAATGGGCCGGGTATGCCGAAGGAGCATTTGGATATGATCTTCTCCCCATTTTTCTCGACCAAACCATCGATTCATAATTGGGGGATCGGCCTTTCGTACTGTCACAAAATTGTATCCGGCCACGATGGTAAGATCAGTGTCGACAGCAAGCTAGGAGAGGGTACAACGTTCCGTATTTATCTACCTGTCATTTAGGATCAGCCCGATCAAAGCTGTTCTTTAGGAATTACAAAAATAAGGTAGGGGAATGAAATATACCCCCATTCGCCGAGGTTCAGACAAGAGAGTTAAAAAGGGGAGGCACTTGAAATGAACGGGGATCATATAAAAATACTTATCGTGGACGATATGGAGGCCCATCGCAGAAGGCTTGAACGCATCATCGCCGCTTGCGAGGATATGGAGAGTGTAGCGTCAGCAAGCTCGGGTTACGAAGCAGTGATGTACGCAGCCATGCATCAACCGGACATTGTACTCATGGATATCGAAATGGAGGATCCGTTAGCAGGTATTCATGCAGCCAAGCAAATTAACGAGAAGCTCCCACATATTAAAATTATTGTACTGACGGTCCACAAGGACGACAATATTATATTTGCCGCTTTTCAAACCGGTATTATGGATTATATTCTTAAAACCGCGGAAAAGGAAGAAATTGTGGAAGCCATTCGCTCCGCTTTTCATAACCGCTCCCCTATCCGTCCAATGATCGCTGAGAAAATACGCGAAGAATTCGTTCGCATCAAAAAAACCGAAACAAGTCTGCTCTATGTCATTCAAATTATTTCGGAGCTGACTCCAAGTGAGCTTCAAGTGCTCAAGCTTCTATGCGAAAATAAAACGCGCAAGCAAATTTCCGAGGAACGAACCGTCGAATATGAAACGATTAAGAAACAGGCTGGCAGCATCCTGAAAAAATTCAAAATGCAGAGCACCGCTGAAGTTGTAGCAACGGTCAATGAATTAAAAATATTCGAGGTGTTGAGGAAGCTATGATCGACACACAGAAACGGCAGCGTTCGAAAGTCCCGAAGCTGCCGTTTTTATAATTATTTAACCTGAGCTTGCAACTATGTCCGCTCTAACTGCGGCTTTATTTCTTTGCCGCCGCCTCGATATCCTTGGTCGCTTGCTCCGCCGCCTTGCGGAAAGCTGTGTTCGCATCGCTTATATCTTGGGCAACCTCTCTGAACGCAGTTGTCGTTGGTTTTTCCACAATATCGTCATAGACGGTTTTAGGCGAAATCGGTGCCGGCTTAGTCGGATAGAATGCCTTGATGTTTTTTCCTTTGAGCGTCGGGATATCTCTACCGAATGATTCGATCAGCTTCGAATTGTTTACAACAGGCATACCGGTACCGTCAGCCGCGAACTTCTCCTGCATCTCATCCGAAGTCAAGTAAGCCAATATATCGAAAGCAACATCTTTATGCTTGCTTGTGCTGGCTATACTAGCTAATGTAGGATACATTTGAGATCCGACTCCTGGTGCTTCTTTAAACGAAGGAAGCGGAACGGCATCCAGGTTCATATCAGCAGGAGCACCTACCATGGTGCTGTTAAAGTAAGCGTACATCGCAAGCGTCCTGTCCTTGAGGAATAGATCGGCCTCTTTCCCTTGTCTTTCTTTTGGCACAATGGCTCCCGGTATTTTATAAAATCTAGCAAAGTTCTCAGCAAACATTTTGAATTTTTCCGAATCTACCACAGGCTTCATTGTCTTAGGATCGACGAACGGAAGCGATAGCTGGTTTACCCTCTCCATATGTGAAACAGAAGTCATTAAACCGTAATACTGGGTACCTCCCTCATTACGGGACATCTTTTTGGAAAGCTCATACACATCGTCCCAGGTCATGCCCTCCTTCGGATAAGAAACACCGAATTTATCGAACAAGTCCTTGTTGTACATTAGAACTTCAGCCGTTGTAAAGATGGGTAGTGAAAATACGCTTCCCTTGCCATAGTCCTTAATAAAATCAAACGTTGATTTTTCCAGACGGTTTGTATCGTAATTTGTTTTCTTAATAAATTCGTTCAAATCCGTCTGCAGGTTGTAGTTTTGGAATTGTGCAACAAAACCGATGGAAAGAATGACGATATCGAGTTCTTGTCCAGATGCAATCACCTCATTGATGCTCGTTCCTGTACCGAAGGGTATAAATTTGGGGGTCACGTATGGGAATTTCTCTTTAATTTTTTTGCCCATCAAGTCCATAAATTGTTCATCCGTTGTTCCTGTATTGGGACGGTAGAACGTAATTTCTACAGGGTCTCGTTTGACATCACTAGCGACCTTAGCCGGTTGGCTTTCTTTGGACCCTCCACTGTCACCACCACACGCAGACATAAGAAGCAGACCACTTAAGGTTGAAGCAAGCATCACTTGATTTCTTTTTTTCATTTCTGTGACCCCCTAAATTAAATGAAATAATCATAAAACAATAATAGGTGCCGTGATGACTTCTTTTATACTGAATATAAATAAACTCTTTTTTAAAACGCTTACATAAAGCGCTTTCATTTATTATATAACAAATGAACATTGCAGCAGAGACCACAATATTCATCTATTTTTGCACTATATTCACATTTTCCAGGTAATGTTCACGCTTTGCTCATGATGCGCCGAACGCTGCCACCAGCATAATGCCCAGCGCAACGATGGCAGATGAGATGATTCGTTGAGTCGCTTGTTTTTCCTTCAGAAGCCATACCCCCAGAATCGTTCCAAACACAATGCCTATCTCGCGTATTGGGGATATGTGCGACAACGGAGAAATGCTCATAGCATAGAGGAATAACAAGTAAGAGCCCGGATTCAAAATCGCTCCAACAGCAATTCCTTTCCAATTCATGATTAGCTGCTTTTTCAAGCTAGGAACGCCAAGAACAGATTTAGAAATCCCCAATACAAATCCGATATTTGCAATCTCCAGTAAGGTGAAGGGCGATAAATTATGTAGATTAAGTTTGTCTACTAGTACATAAAATGTCGTACATAACCCAACCGATAACGCCAGCAGCAGCGGCTTCCGCTGTGCCCCTCCGATATTTCGGCCAAAAGTCCGCCCACTCATAATAAAAATCCCCGCTAGGATGCAGCCTAAGCCAAGCCAACCCAATAGGGACAGTGACTCTCCCAGAAAAATAACCCCTATCGTCGGAATGAGCAAGGTAGAAGTCCCTCTCATTACAGGGTAAACCTGTGATAAATCACCGTGCTTATACGTTTCGGTAAGTAATAAACCATAGGCGGCCTGCAGCCCTAAGGAAAGGACAACTAATACGTACCCTGATGCCGATAAGTCCGCGTGAATGAGTTCCATCACTGAAGATGGAAGCAAAATCACAATAGAGGGAATTAGGATCGCCCAGAGGAACAAGCCCTTCTCCTCACTTTTTTTCGCAAACAAATTCCAGACCGCATGAGTCAGGCCTGAACAAATAACAAGTAACAACGAAACAATAATCACACCAAGCCATCCCCTCTCACCTGCTAGTTCACACATAATAACACACAAACACACACAATTTCAATAACACAATTACAACTACATAGAAAAAGATGTTCACCAATCCCTATGTAACATGCCTAAACAACAAAATGCATACTTCTGTCCCTGACGGACAAAAATATGCATCATGATGGCACTAGATTGCTACTCCCACCAATGCTTCATCTCAGTGAAGCCAACATCCCAAAGCTTAGCGTTCCCGGCTATTATAAACGTAACTTCGTTTATCCTGTCCACTGGGAAGTCTAGAACTACTGCATCCTCATCATATTGTTCATTTAGCTGTGCCCTCAATTCTCCATCCACCAATAACGTGACCTCGCCTTGGAAATCCTCATTGTCGAGAATACCATAATAGCCATAGAACATGACATCTTTTTTGTTTCCTAAGATATAAGTGTATTTTGTGCTTTTTCCATCTTCACTGCTGTACACGTTCATTTTGGGCTCTACCTTCTCACCTGCAACGGTGAAGCTTGGAAGCTTTCTAGTCATAGGCATACTTTCATTCATTTCTTTCAGATCACTTAATGCTTGAATAGGCCCTTCTCTTTTTGCCATAGCATAATGGATAGTTTCAGAGATCGTCATAATTCCAACTAAAAGTACACCTATAGATAATGCCGAAGCCGCGAGCTTTTTAAATGAAATTTTCGAAGAAAAACCAACCTTATAAGCAACGAATCCGATCCCTGCACCTAATGTATTGGATATCACATCATCTATATCAAAGCTGCCAAGATAGGTTAAAGCTTGCAGCGTCTCCAGCACAAGAATCGCTAGGATAAAGAAGAGGATGAACTTCCCAAAGCGTATACGATACAACAAGGGAATGAATATTCCAAAAGGGATAAAAGCAGCAACATTTCCAAAATCATATAACCATGAAATATAAAATTAGAATGGTGTATACAAAGATTCCTACAAAGATGAGTTTCCGTAAATTCACTTCCATACTCTCTCCCTAATGTCTCCTTAAGTTAAAATATATTATTGTTGTTCCTCATGTAAGGAAGACAAGGGAAGGAAAGCATTTGTATCATGGAAAAAGATTTTTTGAGCCTAAGGAGGCGAGCAGCATCCCCATAGTACGGTAGCCACACCAAGTAAAAAGTTTTGTTTGCATGGGTTTACTTGATAAAACAAAAGCACGGACTCCACCCCAATGGAATCCGTGCTCTATATTTTTATTGACATTACTCATACACGATTGGAATACCGTGACTCGCATACTTATCCACAATCTCACGGTCGATTAAAGAATCCGTTATGAACCTCTCCACTTCGTCGATAGCGCACACTTTGATCAAGGAAACGACATCGAACTTACTGCTGTCAGCGAGAGCGATGGTTCTCTTGGCATTTTTATGCATAATCTTCTTCAGCTGGATTTCAGCGATTCCGTAATCGGTAACGCCCTCCTCCAGCGAAATGCCGCTCACGCTCATGAAGAATAGATCTGCGTGAAACTGGGATACGAAGGCTTCCGCCAAATCACCGACAACTCCCCGCTCCTGGTTGCGGATGACCCCACCTGTCAAAATGATCGTATAATCAGGCATATCTACGAGCTCATTGGCAATAGGAAGAGAATTGGTAATAATAGTAAGCCGATCGAACTTCCGCTTTAATGCTCTAGCGAACTCCGTATTCGTCGTGCTCACGTCCAGCGCGATGGATTGCCCTTCCTCCACGTACTTCGTTGCCAGCTCGACGAGCTGCTTCTTTTCCTCCACGAATTTCGTTTCGCGAAAAGTTAACGGCTGCTCCTTCTTATAGTCAATGTCAGCTAGAATGGCTCCTCCGTGAACCCGTCTCAGGAAACCTTCCTTCTCCAGAAACTCCAAATCCCTGCGCACGGTTTCGAATGAAACGCCGAACATCTCGATTAAATCGGAAACAACGACGGATTTTTCCTTATTGATTTTATGAATGATGGCTTGATGCCTTTGCTGCACGAACAAGTCATTTCCATCCTCTCTGCCCTCAAGCTGGCTCGTGGAAACACAAGCTATCGCAATTGTAGCACAATCCTATCTAATTTCATAATAATACACACACAAACACAACAATCCGCACGACACTTAAATAGGCTCTTCTTCCAGGCTGGTCGATTCCATATAGTTGATGAACTTTCGCAATGAACCCGCCAACTCCCGGCTAATATCCCCTTGCTCAAACATCAGCTGTACTTCATTACGCTCCACCTGCAGCGCTTTGAACATGATCTCTCGCTTCTGCTTATGGAACAGTTCCAGTTTATGAGGCTGTATTTGATTTCTACACAACCGGTCGATAATAGCTTGATAATGTGCAATAACCGTCTCCGCAGCCGTTCGATTCTTATCTGTTATGCGCTGTTGAATAGCATCTATAGCCGCACGTGAAGTTTGAACTTTTGCCTTACGAAGCATCTCTGCACTGGAGCCTGATTTCGTCTTCTGATTTTTCACCCACTTTGCCCATATTCGTTTCATCAATGCTATAGGAACAGGCAAACGTAAACGAACCCGGTTCGTAATCGCGAGCTCCATCTCGTTCAGCATCTGCTGCGCCTGAAATTCAGCTTCTGGTGATATTTCACCCTTAGCCAACAATTGAGCCAATGCTTCACGCTCCGCCTGAAGACCTATCATGCGAGCTTCGTTCTCCATTTCCCTATAGTCCGGACCAAACCAGGAGTCATTGTAACCAAGCGCAGCTCCCAGCTTCATCAGCTTCTTATAATCGGAAATCACAGAATGAGCTGCCGCTCTGTTCTCATCGGTCATTTCTTCCTTAACCGAGCTGATCGCCGCCTTAATAAGCTGAATTTTCGCCTCATGCTCCTGCAGTTGAATGTTCTCCTCCCCAACACCATCATCGCGCTTCGCTAATAACGGCAGCAAAAGACTTGCCGTCAAGAGAGTGAATAATATAACCCCTGCTGCTATGAAAATGATCAAAGAACGCTGCGGGAAGGGGCTTCCGTCTAGCAGCATATAGGGGATAGAAAACGCGCCTGCCAAAGT
The DNA here is from genome assembly GCF_030020805.1 of Paenibacillus sp. RC67. Lineage (GTDB taxonomy): Bacteria > Bacillota > Bacilli > Paenibacillales > NBRC-103111 > Paenibacillus_S. The sequence continues at coordinate 2,104,522 of NZ_CP125098.1, read as the reverse complement.
AACCGCCCCTCGAACCCCAGACAATGCGGTCAGCAAAGAGGAAGTGAAGTCGGTCTTTTTCAAGAACAAATAAACCCATACAAACCTAAGGAAGACCAGCATAAGCGAGACAGCAACGATATAGCCGAACACGAGTATGTTGCTAAAAGCCGTATCCACGTAGATGACATGAATTACATCCGGAATTTGTAGACCCAAGAGCAAGAACACAAGACCGTTCAAAATAAACAAAATAAACGACCAAGTGCTTGCTGCGACGACCTTCATTTTTGCAGTTGAGAACTCCATATAATCTCGCTCTATCGCATGAATGATGCCTGCAGCAACAACCGCCAAAATGCCGGACACTTTCAACTCCTCAGCAATAAAATAAGTAACGAAAGGGGTTAAAATTTGAAGCAGCATATGGAAGGTTGCATCCTCCATCCCCCACCGACGGATAAACAACCGCATTCGAATGATGAGAAAAGCAACGACAGCTCCGCAAACCAAGCCTCCGACAGCCACAAGGAAAAAATTCACAATGGCATGTCCCAGCGAAAACACGCCAGTAACCATGGCTGCTATGGCGAACTTAAATGCAACCAAGCCGGAAGCATCGTTCATCAAGGCTTCTCCCTCGAGGAGGCGCATAATTTTTTTGGGCAAATGAATCCGTCCAGCCAAGGAGCCAACAGCAACCGCATCCGTTGGGGACAAAATGGCCGCTAACGCGAAGGCAGCTGGCAGCGGAATAGAAGGAATCATCCAGTGAATGAAATAACCTACGATAAATACAGTCACGAACACTAAGCCTAACGCTAACAGAAGGATGGGAACCCGCAATTTCCATAGCTCGTCTCTCGGCGTCATTTTACCATCATTGAACAATAGCGGGGCGATAAACAAAATAAAGAACAATTCCGGCTCCAATCGTAAATGAAGACCCAGCGGAAATATAGCCGCCATCATACCCAAGCCTATTTGAATTAGCGGGATGGGAACGAGCGGAACAAACCGGTTTAGCAGATTGGAGATGATGATCATGACCAAGAGTGCTATAACTGCTAAAAATACTTCCATCCTAACAAGTCTCCTCCGCATCATTATTATATCCCCTAGTCCTTGTATAACCGAATTCACCTCCACATAAACGACTGAAATAGGTTTAGCTGCAGAGTCATTTTGTCGTTTCTCCTTTTTTCCGTGTATAATAAAGCTACCTGTGCCGTACGGCCGATTCAACCTTATCAAAAAGGGGTTTTTCGTCAATGGACACCAAGCAAAGCTTATATGAACAGCAAACGGCGAAAGCCCTTAAGCTGTGGGAGAAAGATCTGTTAAAGCCACCTGGATTTTTAGAGAAAGCTTCCAGGTCCGTATCGACGAAAATCAATCAGGTCATCCCGGAAAAGGTACATCAAACGATAACGGCTACGGTGAAAGGTATTTTTCAGACAGCACTGTTCAGCATGGAGTACATGCCCAAAAATCCGCCTATCGTTGGAGTAACACTTGCGATGAGAGATCATAGAGCCGAGGAATTGCTCGGATTTTATAAAAAGCTGGCGGCAGCCGAAGGCGCGGGTGCAGGCGCAGGAGGTATACTGCTGGGTCTTGCGGACTTCCCTATTCTTATAGGGATTAAAATGAAATTCCTTTTCGAGCTGGCTCATGCATATGGACATTCGACTCACGATTACCGTGAGCGGCTGTTCATCCTTCAAGTTTTCCAGCTTGCCTTTTCCAGTCAGGAAAAGAAGGAAGCGTTGTATAAAACGATCGTCCGTTGGCCTCTAAATGAACGTTCACTCCCCCCTGCCGATTCGTACGCCCAGCATATTAACTGGCTGCAGCTGCAGCAGGAATATAGGGATACGATCGATTTTCGCAAAATGCTCCAGCTTATACCGGGTATCGGCGCTGTAGTCGGGGCATGGGCCAATTACGGACTGCTCGATGAGCTCGGACGAGTCGCTATGAACTGTTATAGGACGCGCTGGCTGGAGGAAGCCGCCTACCTTGAACAAGAAGAATCGAAGCCAAAGGAGACTACTACAGATGAAAATTAGCAAACAAACGGCAGAGCACTATATTTGGGGCACGGTATGCGACGGTTGGCATTTGGTCAAGCAAGAGGAGTTAAGCGTCATCCATGAACGGATGCCTGCGGGAACTTCTGAAGTGCGGCATTATCATATGCGCTCAAGGCAGTTTTTTTTCGTGCTGAGCGGAACGGCAGAGCTGGAGCTTCATGGTGAAACGGTTCAGCTGCATCCCCACGAAGGCGTAGAAGTACCTCCGGAAATCCCTCATCAAATGAAGAATACTTCCGATAAAGACGTGGAGTTTCTAGTTATCTCCCACCCTCAGACTCGGGGGGATCGTATTGCAGTTGAGTAGTTACAAGGGGGGGATGTAATTGAAGCTAATACATGTTTCGATTCTTATTATTTTATTATTCTTTCTTGCTGCTTGTGATAAGGAAGTTAATTTCAAAGAGCACCTAGCGAAAATATACAGCACTGCCTTCGGTTCCATGATAGATGAGAATAATGCAGCCAATAGCAATACTAATTATATCGCTGTGGACATGAGTCATTTTAGCGACCTGAAAGAACAAGATAAGCAAGAGATATTAAAATATTTCGAAGATAAGTATAAGATTAAGGTCATGGATGCTTCGTATGAGAAGTTATTACAGATGGACTTATATAATCCCGATACGATGGTCCTAGATGGCGTTCTTCTCAGAATAGAGAAAGTCGATTTTGTAGCTAATGACTTCCTCTTTGAAGGTTCTAAATATAGAGCAGGAACCCATGCGTATGGCTATAAAGGCATTGTTCATTTCAAGAATGGGACATGGCAAATAAAAGAATCGAAACAGACTTGGGAAAGCTAGTCAAAAACTATAATAAAAAAGCTACCTGGTTAGGGAGCTTGAGTCTGTCGATAAACCCATTTATTCAGAAGATGACGGATGACGGGAGGTGGGGTATCCCCTGGAGGAACGAAAGCGTCCACCTTTGTTATCGGGAAATGACCGCTGTAAAGCGAATGAATTGAAAATTTCCCGATAACAACAGTGGCCGGAAGGGGGTACCCCACCGGAGTACCACGTACACATCTGAAGCTTCATGGGTTTCTCGACTCTCTGAAGCTCCCTGCTTAAGGGAGCTTTTTATTACCACGTAACGAATCCCTTCGACCCAACACCAGGGTTGTTCAGCAGCTCCATCACCGGTACAGTATACGCCACCAGGATGAGGACTGCGATCACTCCAACCCATACGCCCCAACGCTCGAAGATCGCCGGTGTTTTCTCAGCCGTATCCCGTACTTCGGCTACCGGATACTCCGTGTGGCCTTTCGGCGCGTTCAGCAGCATTATTACGTTCACAATGATCATTATCACGCCAATGAACAAGATCGTGCCGCCTAGAGCCATCACTACATTATAGGGCATCCAAAGAATCGCATCCGGATGATTCTCATAGGTGGTATACGCAGTACGGCGTGGCGAACCCAACAGACCTGAAATATGCATGGCTCCTGACATGAAGAACATCCCTACCAGCCAAACGATCGTCTGGGCAATCCCCAATTTATGCATGAGCGGCGTGAGCACCCGTCCGGTCAGAGCGGGTATGAGCCAATAAGTGACTCCGAAGAACGTGAGTGCAACACTCGTGGCAACGGTGAGATGAAAGTGCCCTGTCACCCACATTGTATTATGAACAACCATGTTCATTTGGTTACTTGCATTAATTAATCCGCCTGCGCCTGCCGGAATAAATATCAGCATCCCCATAAATGGAGCAAAAAATCGTACGTCTTTCCAAGGGAGCTTTTTCAGCCATCCGAACAACCCGGTTGCTCCTACAGAGCGTCCATGCAGCTCGAACGTAGCAAATAGGGAGAATGCCGTCATCAAGGAAGGTACTACAACCATGAAGGTAAGCACGACTTGCACATACTTCCATACCGAAGAAATACCCGGCTCCATCAGCTGATGGTGAAAGCCGACCGGAATCGAGAACAACAGCAGCATAATAAAAGCTAACCGCGCAAGCGCGTCGCTGAACATTTTGCCGCCGATAATTTTTGGGATCACTACATACCAGCAAATATAAGCAGGCAGCAGCCAGAAATAAACGAGCGGATGCCCGAAATACCAGAATAAGGTCCGACTAAGCTCTACATTGACCGTTTCCACCCAACCGAACGACCAAGGTATGAGCATGAACAGCACTTCGATGGCAACGCCAATCGTAGCAATTAGCCACATCAGCATCGTGACAACAGCCATGAAGCCGAATAGCGGAGACATTTGACCGTTATGCGTTTTTTTCCAATAACGATATTGGATGAATATTCCAATTCCACTCATCCAGCTTCCGACCACTACAAGAACCAAAGCGACATAAAACCATGGGGAAGCTTTCATCGGTGCATAGAATGTGTACAGCACAGTTGCTTTATTCAATAGAATCATTATTGTTGCAATCACGGTTCCAGATGTCATCAGACCATACCCAAGCCATCCAAGTGATCGGGCTATCGGCAGCAAATGGCCGCCCATCGTCTTAGCTACTCCAGAATATAAGAAACCTATAATAAAGTATGTAGTAAATATAAGCGCCATCAGTACACCATGTGCCGTTAGCAGCTGGTAATACCCGATTTCGTATGGAAGCTTAATCGCGCCTCCACGTACAAGCCCCTGCAGCACACCTGCAACTCCGCCTAGCAGCAGTGCGAAGAACGCGAACAAAATATGAGCGAGTACTAACGCCGAATCACGGCGATCGAATTGTTTTCCCTCGTTACTCATCCTGACAACACTCCTTGAAAAATAAACTGCCGCACATTGTGATGTTTTTCACATATTAACTCTGGATGAAGCGCTGCTTGCTCAGCCATGCCTATTTTACAATAATTCTTGTCTGCATCATTTCGTGCGCTGCTCCACAATATTCGTTGCATAGCACCAAATACTCTCCCGGCTTGGCAAATTTGTATGTCAAATGGTTCACCTCCCCTGACACGACCATCATGTTCACATTCGTTCTGGGAATTTGAAAGCCGTGTACAACGTCCTTGCTTGTAATATGAAAATGTACCGTGGCTCCGGCCGGAATCTCCATTTTATCGGGTCCATATCCAAAAGCAAAAGCCAGCATGTATGCATCGTATTCGTTTTCTCCTATTTTTTTCAAGCCCAGATCATTGAACGGCGCTGTTTGCTCCACGGTCTCCGGATCGAAGACTTCTCGGTGATGTCCGGATGCATGATCCCCCGGAGGCTGCGCTCCTAAAGCAAATGCTCCTACTCCTAACACGATCAAAAATACGCCCAGCATTGTGATGCCGACAGTTAACCAAATTTTCTCCAGCTTGTGCATGTGCATTGTACTCCAACCCCTTCAACTAATTGGTTTACCCTCGGACAGCAAACAAGACGAATACGCCAACCCAGGTCAAAATCAGAAAAGCCGCCAGCAGCATGACCGAAACGAACGTCCCTTTCAGTTTGGTATCGTCTCCTGTTTTTGCTTCCTTAAGTTCCATAATGCTTCCTCCCCCTTCGGGTGTTGACTTCTGTGTTCATTGTAAAATTAAGGCTGTGGCGTCACTATGAACAAAGTCACATCGATTCTTAAGGAATCGTGAACGTTTTATGTACATCATTAATTAGCTCCTGCAACAATTTGGTTTTCATTTGTAACAAAAAAAAGACATTTGGAGTATTAATCCAAATGTCTCTCGTATAGCCTTCCGCCTATCGTGAATCAAACGCGCTGCGCAGTCCATCTCCAATGAAGTTGAAGCACATAATGGTAAGGAAGATCATACATCCCGGAATAACCGGATACCATGGCGCTTTGGTCATAATCGTCAAGCTTTGCGCGCTTTGCAGCAGGTTCCCCCAACTGGCTGTAGGAGGCTGAATACCTAAACCGAGGAAGCTCAAGCTTGACTCCGTCAAAATCATCGAGCCCATCTGCAGCGTTGCAGAAATGATAACTGGCGCAATTGCGTTCGGTAAAATATGGACGAAGATGATCCGAAAATCCGACATCCCGATCGTCCGTGCTGCATCGACGAATTCACGGTTTTTGATCGACATGAACTGACCTCGCAGGAGTCTTGCTTTTCCCATCCAGCCGAAGGCGACGAATACGGCAATAATATTGAAAAGACTAGGCTTAAGAATCGTCACTACAGTAATCAGGACAAAAAATTGCGGGAACGCCAGCAGCACATCGACAAGTCGCATCAGGATGCTATCCACTCGCCCTCCGTAATATCCCGCCAAAGAGCCAACGACGACTCCAATGATGACGTTAAATACAACGGAGAAGATGCCGACGGAAAGTGACACCCTTGCCCCATACAGAACACGGCTCAATAGATCGCGACCCAAGTCGTCTGTACCGAACCAATGCTCCTTGCTAGGAGGCTTTAATCGGTTCATCAGCTCCTGATCCGCAGGATCATACGGAGCAATGAGAGGGGCAAGCAGCGCCAGAAGGATAAGAGCTGCCATAATAAACAAGCTGATTAATGCGAGCCTGTTGCTCTTGAATCGTTCCCAGGCACGGTTTTTCGGTTTTGCCAATACGTTCACGGATTGGTTATTTGTTGTTGTGGTAACAGCTGCATTCATCGGATTACACCTTCGCTTCGTTTTTACTGTAGCTAACCCGAGGATCCAGGATAGCGTAAGATAAGTCGGCCAATATGCTGCCGAGGACGTACAAAAAGGCAACCAGCGTCGTTACAGCAAAGATAACCGGATAATCCCGTTGGAAGGCCGCCTCCGTGAAAAGACGACCCATGCCTGGAATGCTGAAGATAGTTTCCACAATAACCGAGCCCGCAAAAAAATGGGGCAGCGACAAACCAAACAACGTAACGAGCGGAATCAGTGCATTACGCAAACCATGGAACGATAGAATCCGGCCGTCCCGAAGACCTTTCGCTTTAGCGGTTCGCATATAATCCTGGTTAATAACTTCAAGCATGCTGGAGCGTACATAGCGAATCCAGACGGCAACCTCCGAGCAAGCAATAGTGAACACCGGTAAGATCAAATGGAGAACCCTGTCCGACATACTGAAAGGAGCGTTAATCGTTTGTAAGCCGCCCGATGGAACCCATCCGAGTCTTACTGCGAAAAACATGATGAGCAGCAGGCCCAGCCAGAAACCCGGTATTGAAATACCGATGAAAGTCACCGCAGAGACGATCTGATCAAAACGGGAGTTAACTTTAACCGCACAAGTGATGCCTAATGGAATCGCTATGGCTATCGCCAGTATAAAGCTGGTTACCGTCAAGAGCAGCGTATTCGGCAGCCGATCCCACAGAAGCTCGGATACAGGTTGGTTTTTCAGGAAAGAAGTCCCGAAGTCGCCCACTACCAGGCCGCTAATCCATTTCCAATACTGAATGTAGAGAGGCTGATCCAACCCGTAGGATTTAATCATGTTCTCCTTATCAACGGCTTTTATTGTCGGATCATCAATGTATTGAGAAAGAGGGCTGCCCGGAGCCATATGAATAATTGCAAACGAGATGATCGTAATACCGATCAGAATGGGAATGGCGTTCAGCAAACGCCTTAGGGCAAAACGGACCACCGGTTGTCACTTCTTTCTTTATAAATTCAGTGTGAAGCTCTTATTATTTCGTGAAGTACCACTTTTGAATCTCTCTCAAATTATCACGAGCTGGATTGAAGCCCTCCAGATTGCTTGGATATGCCATGGTCACTGTAGGGGAGTACAAGAAAGTATAAGGCTGATCTTCCGCAATCAAGGAATCAATTTTGCCCAGAAGCTCTTTACGCTTGTTCAAATCGAATGTTCTCAAGTCTTCGTCGATCAGCTTGTCTACCTCAGGATTGTTATAGGAGACATAGTTGGAGCCGCCTTCTACCATGGTGGAATGCCAGATGCTTTTCGGGTTCGGATCTCCGGAGATACTCCAACCGTGGAACAGTGCCGTGAAGTTTTTGCCGGACCAGTTTTTCGTGAAAGCAGAGCCTTCCACTACGCGAGGCTGTACGCTAACGCCAACTTTTTTCAACTGCTGCTGAATAACCGTTACCGCTTTCTCACGGACTTTATTTCCTTGAATCGTTTGCATTTCAAATTCGAACTTCTGACCGTTTTTATCTAAAATTCCGTCGCCGTCGCTATCCTTCCAGCCCGCTTCAGCCAACAGCTTCTTCGCTTTCTCTACATCATATGGGAACTTAGGCACATTGTCCGTGTAATTCCAATACGAAGGAGACGTTTGGCTGTTCACAAGCTTGCCTTGGCCTTCAGCTACATTATCTACGATGCCTTGACGATCAATCGCCATCGTTAGGGCTTGACGTACTTTTTTATCCTGGAATAACGGATTCGTCAGGTTCCAAGCTACGAACTGGTATTGGCCTGTTCCGATGCCTTTTTGCAGCTTAATCTTGCCGGATGTCTTAGCGAATTGCTCAATTGCTTGCAGGTTGTCGGCAGGAACAGCGATCACGTTGATTTCACCTGTTTGCAGCTGAGCCATCATAGCATTCGCGTCCGGAACAATCTTAGCCGTTACTTTCTCGATGGCCGGCTTGCCGCCGTAATAGTTCTCATTGCGTACGAAGCGCAAGTATTGTCCTTGCTTCCATTCTTCCAGCTTATAAGCCCCGGAGCCCACTGGCTGTTTGAAGAATGTCGATTTCTCCATGTCCTTGATAGCAACATCCTTCAGCAGGTGCTGAGGCAGAATGTTATAGATCATCATATCGATATAACCAGCGTTAGGCTCGCTGAATGTGAATTTAATGGTCGTATCGTCCACTTTCTCGACTTTGGTCACCTTGGTAAATGGAGCTTTACGAGGTCCCTTGTATTCCGGATTAATCGGAATGTTATAAGTGAATACAACATCATCGGCCGTTACCGGCTTGCCGTCCGTAAATTTAGCATCATTGCGGATTTTGACTGTCATTTCCAGCTTGTTGTCGGAAAATTGAGGCTGTCCTACAGCCAAATCAGGAACAATATTTTGCTTCTCATCGAAACGGTACAGCGTACTGAATACCATCTCAATCATTTCGCTCGATGTCGTTGTTGTAGCCCAGAATCGGATGAAGCCTTGCGGTTCAGACAAATAAGCTGTATTGATTTCGCCGCCGTCGATTTTCTCTTTCTTGGATGCGGATGCCGCCTGATCGGCTGGCTTGTCTGTTGCTGCAGTACCGGCTCCACCTGAGGAACAGGCCGACAAAAATAATGTTGCGGTCATGACCGTAGCAAGAGCGAGGCTGCCGGCTCTGCCAAATGTATTCTTAAACATGTGATTACCCCTTTCTTTTCATAACAAAATACGATTGGTTTATATGAGATGGCACGAGGCAAAATGGCCCGGCTCCAATTCCCTGAAGACTGGCTTCTCGATGCTGCATCGTTCGGTGGCATGAGGACAGCGAGGATGGAAAGAGCAGCCTGACGGCGGATTCGCCGCATTCGGCACCTCGCCTTTTAGTATAATTCGCTCCCGCTTCGCATCCATTTCCGGTTCTGGAACCGAAGATAATAAGGCTTGGGTATACGGATGCTGCGGATTGCCAAACAACTGATCCCGACTTGCCAGCTCTACAATTTGACCCAAATACATAACGGCGACCCTATCTGAGATGTGGCGAACCACACTTAGATTATGAGAAATAAATAAATACGACACCTTGGTCTTGGTTTGCATCTCTTCAAGCAAATTGACAATTTGCGCCTGAATGGATACGTCGAGTGCCGATACAGGCTCGTCCGCCACAATCAGCTTCGGGTTTAAGGAAACGGCCCGAGCGATCGCAATACGCTGACGCTGTCCGCCGGAAAATTCATGCGGATATAATCTGGCGGTTTGGGAGCTCAGCCCGACCATATCAAGCAGTTGTTCCGCTCTTTTCGCTGCTTCCTTCCAGCTAAGTCCCCCTTGAACCACTAAAGGCTCGGCGATTGCCTTCCCTACCGATATTCTGGGGTTCAGCGATGCGTAAGGATCTTGGAAAACGCACTGCATATCTTTTCGGATCGCTTTCAGTTGACGCTGGTTCCATTTTCCGATGGATGCTCCTTGGAATAAAATTTCACCATCGGTCAAATCCATCAAGCGCAAAGCAAGCCTGCCTACTGTCGATTTACCGCAGCCGGATTCCCCTACAATACCCAGGGTTTCGCCTTCATGAACGGTAAAGCTGACACCGTCTACCGCTTTCACTGCGCCTTTTTTCAAATTTCCGCCGATCCCAAAATATTTCTTTAATCCTTTTATTTCTAAAAGCGGAGCGCTCACGTTCCGTAATCCCCCTTTGAAGATAGGCTAAACCAGTATGCAGCGGACTTTATGGCCTGCACCGAGATCTTTAAGCTCTGGCTGCTTCTCACGGCATTCCGCTTTAACCATCGGACATCGGTCCGCAAACCTGCAGCCTGTCGGAAAGGAGCCCGCAGGCGGCACATTGCCGGGAATTGGAACCAGCTTATCGATCGTTCCCTGCATACGGGGCGTAGACTGGAGCAGACCGTTCGTATACGGATGCTTCGCCCCCGTAAATATCGTTCTGACATCCGCCGTCTCTACAATTTGACCCGCATACATGACGATAACGCGGTCTGCCATTTCGGCTACGACGCCTAGATCATGCGTGATGAAAAGCACGGACATATCACTTTCTTGCAGCAGCTGCCGGATCAAATCCAATACTTGAGCCTGGATTGTGACATCCAATGCTGTTGTAGGCTCGTCCGCAATTAGCAAATTCGGCTTACACGCCATAGCGATGGCGAGCATCACCCGCTGCCGCATACCTCCGGACAGCCTGTGCGGATATTCCTTACGAATTCGGCTCGGCTCCGGGAAGCCTACTCGACGCAGCCAGTCCTCTGCTGTTGCGATAGCCTCTTCCTTGGAAATCCCGAGATGTCTGTTAATAGCTTCAACCAGTTGAGTTCCGATCGTAAGAACCGGATTCAACGAGGTCATCGGTTCCTGGAAGATCATGGCCATTTGTCTTCCCCGTACTTGGGACATTTCACGCTTGTTCAAGCCGACTAGATTACGGCCCCCGAATCGAACTTCGCCTTCAGCAATTTCTCCGACTCGTGGAAGAAGCTGCATAATGGACAGAGAGGTCATGCTTTTACCGCATCCGGACTCTCCGACTAAGGCAACGACTTCATTTTTCCCGATCTCGAAATCAATGCCATCGACAACGGTCACTTCCCGTTTCTTGTCTTTTATTACTGTCTTAAGAGATTTCACTTCCAAGATAGCCTCGGACAGGGGGATCACCCTCACTTCAAATTCAGTATCATTTTTCATATAAAGGTAAATTTTTCATAATCCACATTGTCTTCTATTCTATGATTAATTGACCCACTTGTCATTATAAATCTTTATAAAATATTTATATTTTTCTATAAATGCTTATTATAAAAGGAAAATGGATGACTCATCATTAGTTTTTTTATATCCTCTTTCATTTTTTACCAAAAAATTTATAACGAATGAATATCAACTTGATCCAGCCAACCCCCAATGTCTCCAATGACGGATTGAACGGTTCCCTCTGTAAATGGCGAACGAAGTGCTGCCACCTCTACCAGCTCGCTGAAAGACCGGCTTCCGCCTTCTTTACATAGATGCAAGTAATCCCCCCACGCCTGCTTGCTGTCCGCTTGGTTCCTTACCCAAAATTGCAGCGCGCAAATTTGCGCTAAAGTATAGTCAATGTAATAAAACGGGGAACGGAAAATATGACGTTGCTGGAACCAGTACCCTCCACGGTTCAACAAATCATTCTCCTCCAAGTCCAGATCTGGGCGGTATACACGTTCCAACTCACGCCATTTCGCTTTGCGCTCCGCAGGTGTCGCTTCCGGATGCTCATACACGAAATGTTGAAACTCATCTACAGCAGTACCATAAGGAATGAACAGGATAGCAGAGCTTAAATGCTCATACTTATATTTTTGCGTATCCTCTTGAAAGAATAGCTCCATCCACGGCCATACCAGAAATTCCATACTCATAGAGTGAATCTCACAAGCATCCAGCGTAGGGTGCAAATACTCCGATACTTGATGATGTCGGCTCATATACTTTTGAAAGGCGTGTCCTGCTTCATGAGTCAATACATCGATGTCTCCGCTCGTTCCGTTAAAATTCGAAAAAATAAATGGAACCTGATGCGTTTTAATATAAGAGCAATAGCCTCCGACCGCTTTACCCGGTTTGCTGAGCAAATCCATGAGACCCTGTTCCGTCATCATCCGGAAGAAGGCGTCCGTCTCTGGAGACAGCTCGGCGTACATCTGCTTGCCGTTCTCGATGATCCATTCCGCATTTCCTTTGGGTACAGGATTGCCCGTTGGAAAACGGTACTTGTCATCATAATATGTTAGCTGATCGACATTCAGCATTTGTTTCTGCTGCTCACGAATACGGGAGGCAAGAGGTACCAGATGCGTCCGCACCTGCTCTCTGAATACTGCTACCTTCGCAGCATCGTAATCCGAACGCTTCATTCGTGCGTAACCCAACTCTACGAAATTAGCATAGCCCAGCTTGTGCGCAATCTCGGTTCTTACCTTCACCAGTTGATCATAAATGTTATCCAGCTGTGCTTCATGCTCCGCAAAGAAAGCATATTTGGCGTCTTGGGCGCGCTTGCGAATTTCCCTATCGGTAGATAGCGTGTAAGGAGTCAGCTGCGACAAATTAAGCTCCTTCCCATCGAAGCTGATTTGGGCCGATGCCGTCAGCTTCACATATTCCGAAGCCAGCTTGTTCTCACGACGCAGGTATTCAATGATATCCGGCGAGAACGTCTTCACCGTCAATTCAGCTATTCGAAACAGCTGCTTACCCCATTGCTCCTCCAGAAAAGGACGGAAAGGAGATTCAAGCAATGCTGTGTAATAACGGGAAACAAGGCCTTGATAGATAGGAGTACTCTGATCGAAAAATTCTTGTTCCTGCTTATAAAAGGAATCCTCAGTATTAATCGTATGACGAATTCTGGCAATAGCTGCCATCGATTCGAATTCGTTACGGAGCTCTTGGATGCTCTCCAATACAGACAGCTGGTTCTCTGGGCGATCTGCTTCCGCAAACGCTTTCAACAAATGCTCCATTTGCTCGGTTATCTGCTCGATCTCTGGTCTAGCGTAATTAAATTCTTCAAACTTTATTGTCATTATAGTCATGCCATCCCTTCATAAAAGGTCTGTAAAAATTAATTGACCCACGTTAGAACTTAATCATATTATGAAATTTTTGTCAATGAAAACATTATCCTGAATCCGTTAAGAATCGCCAAGCGTCTCATAACATACAGGTTGCCAGGTGTTCATCATAAGACCATAACGCCATCCGGCAACCCTTGCTTGGAGAAATATTTGAGCATTATGTTTTGCAGGATAACTGATCTTGAGAACAAAATTTTCCAAATCTAACTGGAATAGCTCCTCAGCAGGCAGCAACTACAACACTTCCTTTCGCATATCCATCATCCTTTTTGGAGCCTAATACTCATTGCAGCATCGTCTAATCTTCAGGTCATGGAAAGTTCTTGTTTAACGGAACGATGCCAACAGTACAATGCCAACGAAAAAAGGCCGCAACCTAGGCGACCAGTTCGTCTGTCTATGGATGCGGAACGGCTCATGACTCCCTGCCGTCTCTCGCATAATGCCTTAAAGAAGGACGAAGGAGGACTATGTTGAAGCAAGGAAACTCTCTCTTCATCGCCTTGGATGGGTGAGTTGATAGAAAGCTTTACATTCCCCGCGCTCATATTAGTTTTTTGCCAACAGATGGCAAGAAACGGAATGTGTTCCGTCCAACTGATCCATTTGAGGAGCTTGGGTCCGGCAAATGTCCATACAGGATGGACAGCGCGGATGGAACGCGCAGCCAGGTGGTGGATTGGACGCGCTTGGCAGGTCGCCTTCCAGCAATATCGGTTCCTTCTTCGCTGACGGATTGGGGACGGGTACGGACGAGAGCAAAGCTTTGGTGTACGGATGCTGCGGATTTTTGTAAAGCGTCTCTTTATCTGCGATCTCCACAATTTTCCCCAAATACATCACAGCCACCCGATCTGATATGTGTTTCACTACGCTGAGGTCATGTGAAATAAACATGTAGGTTAGTTTAAATTCCTCTTGAAGATCCTGCAGCAAATTCAATATCTGGGCTTGAATCGATACGTCAAGTGCAGATACGGGCTCATCCGCAATGATCAGCTTCGGCTGCAAAATAAGCGCGCGCGCAATGCCTATCCGCTGCCGTTGTCCTCCGGAAAATTCATGCGGGAAACGGTCGAGCTGTTCCACCGACAAACCTACCTTCTCTATAATCCACTCGACTTTTTGCCTGCGCTCCTGATTCGACCCGATATTGTGTACAATTAACGGCTCCATCAAAATTTGCTTGACGGTTTTGCGTGGATTCAGTGAAGCGTACGGATCCTGAAAGATGAGCTGCATATCTCTGCGGGATTCCCGCAGCTTCACCGAATTTAAAGCCATCAAGTCACGGCCCTGAAACCAAATTTGTCCTGCGGTAGGCTCTACAAGCCTTAACAAGCAGCGTCCCATCGTCGACTTGCCGCAGCCGGATTCTCCTACAATACTAAGGGTTTCCCCTTCATAAACCGTAAGGTCGATTCCATCCACAGCCTTGACGACAGAGTTATGTTTGGACAAAAAAGCTTTTCGATTGTAATATTTGGACAGCTCTTTGATTTCCAATAAAGCATCCATCCTTACACCTCCGCATGCAGCCAACATTTGCTGTAGTGATTGTCTTGCCATTTAGCGGGCGGTTCCTTCTTGCAAATATCGCTCGCTTTATCACACCGCGGAGCAAACCGGCATCCTTCAGGCATCTGCCTCACGGAAGGAACATTGCCCGGAATCGGCTGGAGGCGCACCCGGCTTGAATCCATATCTGGAATGGAATTCATGAGCCCTATCGTATACGGATGCTTCGGCGCCTCGAACAGCGTCTTCACGTCGGCTTGCTCCACAATTTCACCTGCATACATAACGATGACCCGGTCGCATATTTCGGCCACAACCCCCAGATCATGAGTAATAAATAAGATAGAGGATTGATGCCTCTCGCTAATCGTCTTCATTAATTTCAGTATCTGGGCTTGTATAGTAACATCAAGAGCCGTTGTCGGCTCATCTGCGATGATTAATCGGGGATTGCACGCCATAGCCATCGCAATCATCACTCTTTGCCGCATTCCTCCGGACAATTGATGCGGGAATTCGTCTACAATTTCTTCGGCTCGAGGAATTCCGACTTCCTTCAGCAGTTGAATGCTTTGCTTCCTCGCTCCAGACGCGGACAATCTCTTGTGCTTTTTAAGCGGTTCCGCTAATTGATAACCTATCGATTGAAGCGGATTAAGGGAGGTCATCGGCTCCTGAAAAATCATCGATATGTCATTTCCCCGGATGGCTCTCATTTCTTTCTCCGATAACTTCAGGAGATCTTTTCCTTGAAAAACGATCTTCCCTTCTATCCTTGCCTGCTTCCCTAATAACCGAAGGACGGACATGCTGGTCACACTTTTACCGCAGCCGGATTCACCGACTATGCCGACAATTTCGCCGGGAAGGATCTGAAAGTTAATGCGATTAACGACCCGAACCTGGTTCTCCTGCTTACCGAAGCTGATTTGCAGGTCGTCTATTTTCAGTAATGCTTCCATGCATATGCTCCTTTTGAGGGCCTCCGCGCCCGTTTTCTCTGCCTGCGTCCTATCTGGAACGATGTCTTGGATCGAGCAAGTCTCTTAACGCATCTCCAAACAAATTAAATAATATAATAGTCACCGTCATCGCGAGGCACGGCCATACAATCATACCTGGTACGATCTCCATATATTTTCGGGATTCCGCAATCATCGCGCCCCATGACGGATTCGGGGGCTGCACACCGAGACCGAGGAAGCTGAGTGCAGACTCCGTTAAGATCGCTCCCGAGATCGCAATGGATGATTGAACTAGCAGCGGTGCCGTAATGTTCGGGAATATTTCCTTGAACAGTATTCTGGACGTCGTGGAGCCGATCGCTCGGGCACTCTCCACATATTCCAAATTTTTCACCGATAAAACAGCCCCTCTGACCGTACGTGTGAAAACGGGAATATTAACGATGCCGATGGCCAGAATCGTCTTGTCCGTTCCCGGTCCCAAAGCAGCCATGATCGCCAGCGCCAACAAAATTTCCGGAAAGGCAAAGAATATATCCATAATACGCATAATAATGGTATCGATCCATCTGCCGAAATATCCGGCGACAAGTCCAAGCACAGCTCCTACGATGGTGCTGATTAACACGGAAGAAATACCGACCATCAAGGAAACCCTGGCTCCATAAATAATCCTGCTAAGAAGGTCGCGGCCGAATTGGTCTGTTCCAAGCAGAAAACTGTCGGACATACCTTCAAGCCGGTGGCCCTCCGCCATTTGTGTAGGATCATAGGGAGCCATGACCGGTGACAGAATGGCGCATAAACAAATAAGGAGTAAACCGGCTCCGCAAACAACTGCTGTTTTATTGCGCAATAAGTGCTTAGTAAATGTTCGCATGGTTGATCCCCTTTATTAATACTTGATCCTTGGGTCAATAATGGAATAGATCAGATCTACAAGAAGGTTGACCAAGACAAATACGATAGCTACGAATAGCACGCCGCCTTGAACTACCGGATAGTCGCGCAGATGAATGCCGTCCAGAATGTATTGCCCGATGCCCGGGATCGAGAACAATGCTTCTACAATAACCGAGCCTCCAAGCAAATAACCAAGCTGCATACCGGCAATCGTAACGATCGGAATGGCCGAATTTCTTAACGCATGCTTGAACAGAACCGTCCATTCGTCATTCCCTTTAGCTCTGGCCGTACGAATAAAGTCTTTACCCAATGTTTCCATAAAAGCCGAGCGCGTCATTCGCATAACCCCAGCCGACATTACAATACCCATCGTGATTGCAGGAAGCACCAGCTTTTGAAGCGACACAACCGGATCATCCCATAAATTACTGAAATCCATCGGAGGAAACCAATGAAAATATAAAGAACATATCAATAGCAGTACGGTACCAATCGCAAAATTGGGAACCGAAATTCCGAGCAAAGCGACAATTCTCCCCACCCCATCCACAAAAGAACCGGATTTCACGGCCGTAAGCATTCCAATCGGAATTGCAATAATCCAACCAATAGCGGAAGCCAGTACGGTCAATTGGAGTGTAATGCTAAACCGTTTGATGATTTCGGGTAATATTTCTGCGCCCGTTTGTACCGATTTGCCGAAATCGCCTTGCAGCAGGCCGCCGACCCAATGCAGGTATTGCATCACAAGCGATTGATTTAAGCCCAGTTGTTCCCTGAGCACTTTTACATTTTCATCCGTCGCACTCGTGCCCAGCATGACAAGCACCGGATCTCCAGGTACAAGATGCAAAATAATAAAGACCAGAATGGATATTCCAATGACGATCGGCACTAACGTTAAGAGGCGTTTTAAGATATAGACGGCCACTTTTGCACCCCCGGAAATTTAGGAGGACGATAGCTAACTACCGCCCCCACGTTTTGTCCTTTTACTATTTCATACTGGCTTGCATGATAGCGTAAGCCTCGCTAGCCGCATTGGGAACAAATCCCTCCACATGATTGTTAATCAAATAAAAATATTGCGGTGAAGCCAGGAAGATATTCGGAGCATCGTTCATCAAAATATTTTGCGCGTCTGTATACATTTTCTTTCTTGTCTCCAGGTCGTTTGTTTCCAGACCTTTTTGCGTCAAGGCATCGAAGTCTTTATTCGAATAGTTCCAAACGTTAGTGCCGCCCTTAGTAGAGAAATAAGCCCCTAAGGAAGCGTCCGGATCTGCAGGCGCCGTGTTGCGGCCGACCAGCAAGGTCATATCCTTCGATTTCCACGTGTCCAAATATTTGGCCCATTCCAGTTGCTCGATCTTGGCGTTAATCCCGATTTCCTTCAACTGTTGTTGAATAACCTGTGCCGATTGCACCATATCCGGATAGGTGGAAGCGGTTTGAAGCACCGTATCGAAGCCATTCGGATAACCTGCTTCTTTCAATAATTCCTTGGCTTTATTGACGTCTTTCTTATATTGCGGCAATTCGGCAACATTCAAGGCGAATGCTTTCTGAATAGGCGTGATCGGACCGGTGAGCTGTGCTTTGCCGTTCCATACCGTGTTAACAATGGCATTGCGATCGATCGAGTAGCTGATCGCTTGGCGCACACGAACATCATCAAACGGCTTTTTATTCACATTAATCCCTAAATATCCGTACTCACGGGATTGATAGCTTTTAATCGTAAGATCTTTATTGTCTTCCAAAATCTTTGCATAATCAACCGAAACAGTCGTCAAATCTACCTTCTCGGCACGAGCTGCAGCCATGCGCTCCGCCTCGTCTTTCATGATGCGGAATTCGAGGGTATCGATCTTAGGCATTCCTTTCACAAAGTAATCCGGATTTTTCGTCAAAGTAATGGATTGTCCTGCGACTACGGCGCCTAACTTATATGGACCTGTGCCGACTGCTTCTTTGTTTAGATCAGAAACTTCTTTGGGAACGATAGCCGTATACGGGCTCCCTACGTTAGAAATCAGCGCAGCGTTCGGTTTTTTCAGCTTGAATACAACCGTGTTCGGATCGGGAGCTTCTATCGATTCAACATCAGCCAGGTTCGATCTCGCAAGCGCTCCGGTATTCGGATCCAAAATTCGTTCGAAGCTGTATTTCACATCAGCTGAAGTCATTTCTCTGCCGTTGTGGAACTTCACGCCTTTTTGCAGCTCAAAAGTAACGCTCATTCCATCGGGAGCCACAGTCCACTTTTGTGCCAGGCTCGGAATAATGTTCATGTTAAAATCAAATCGGGTGAGTGTATCGTACACTAAATTGTAAATGCGTTGGCTCGAAGCGGCAGGTGACTTCTGCGGATCCAATCCGACAGGGTCCTGATCGGACGCAATAACTAATTTCGATGGTTTGGCTTGTCCGGCAGGAGCCTCCGTTTTCTTAGCAGGCTCCTTCTTGGTGCTGGAAGACGAACAGGCGGACAATAAGGAAGAAGATAGTAATAAAGCGGATAAAATAACAGCCCATTTTTTTGTTCTCATTTCGACTCTCCCTCTCTACTATAAAGTGATATGTCCAAGAATTACGGAACGGGAAGCTCCTGTAACCGATGGCATGTTGCTTGGCCGTCCCATGATGGACTCATGACCCATGATAGCAAAGGCAATGGCCTCCCTCGCATCGTCAGGAATACCGTATTGCTCGCTGCTAGAAAGCTTGCAGCTTTCCGGCAGCAGCTTTTGGATCATCGTCATTAGCGTCCGGTTATGGGCGCCGCCGCCAGCAACGATGATATCCTGAATGGAATGATCCGGAAAAACAAATCTTTCATAGGAATCGACAATGGTGCGTGCGGTCAAGGCCGTCGCCGTAGCTACGATGTCAACAAAGCTCAAACCGCGCTTTAATCCTTCAAAATGAAAGTCCTTTGCGTAGGAAGATCCATACACTTCCCTGCCAGTGCTTTTGGGCGGGCGCCTTGTAAAGAACGTATCCTGCTTCAAGAAATGATCTAAGAGCTCCTCATTCACGGTTCCCATGGCTGCAATATTGCCGCCTTCGTCATACTGCATGACACCGCCGGTTTCTTCTCTGACCAGCGTATCGATCACCATATTTCCCGGTCCTGTATCGTAGGCATAGGTCTGCTCTGCCTTCGCTCCGGCGGGAAGCACTGTCGCATTGCCGATACCGCCGATATTTTGAATAATTCTACCCGACTCACGGCTTCCAAACACTATCGCGTCCATGAAAGGGGCAAGCGGGGCTCCTTCGCCTCCGGCAGCCATATCACCGGCTCTGAAATTCCCTACCGTAGGAATGCCGGTCAGTTCTCTAACGACGGCGGTCTCCCCGATTTGCAGCGTAGCTTTTACCGGAATGGTACCTACGGGTCCTGGAAACAAAACCGGATCAGGCTGATGCCATATGGTTTGTCCATGCATGCAAATGGCGTCAACCTCGGAGGAAGCTATTCCTGCCCGTAGTAACAAAAGCTTTACGGCATGCGCGTACCAATGGGAAATCCCGTAATGAGCTGTAACCCATTCATTTAATTTGGCTTGCTCAACGGAACATAACGAAATCATGATGTTCTTTAATTCAGGAGTGTAGGGAACATACTCGAACTCTCTCATCTCTACCTTTTCGATTTCACCTGAAGAGTTAGTAGTGATATCGACTAAAGCGGCATCTACCCCATCCAGCGATGTCCCCGACATAATCCCAATAAGTGTATGGCGGCTTTTTCTACGGTAAGACTCTAAAGCGGTTAAACTGCTCATCCCCAACGTTCCCCCATTTCCAGAAGTGATAACAATATGCTGCCTGCTGAAACATGAATCCCCTTGTTTGAGAAATAAAATTTCATCACTTATTATTCAATTTGAAACTTTATTCCAAATAAAGCTTACATTATCACTCAACATGTGTCAACAATTTATGTTATGTTATATAACTAATGATGTTATGATCATGTTGCCGTTTCGTTTCTTCTATTTCTCTATCCCCAGCACAGCATCTAATGATTTCGGAAAGCGCTTACTTTTATTCGATCCATACCGGATCATTCCCTTAAATAACTGTTGCTCCGAAAGGACAGTTACTTGTATCAACAGGTTGAGAAAAGAGCGTTTCGCAGATTGCTGCGCCAACTGTTCATTCCTTCCTTAACAACGGGATGAATGCGATTGGTCAGGACGATGACCGTAACATCCATTCCAGTGTGATGCCACACCGTCGTACCGGTGAAACCTGTGTGCCCGTAAATATCCTTATCGTACACTTCCCATCCTAATCCCCGCTTCAAGGTTCCGGATTCGGCATGGACCGTTGCCGCTTTGCGGCATAGTTCGGCTGAAATGAGTGAAGGCCTTCTCCAGATGGATAGGTATTTTCTCATGTCGGCTATAGTAGAGAACAAACCAGCATGTCCGCTAATCCCCCCAAGTCCGTAATGACAGTTAGCATCGTGCACTTCTGCAACAATAAATCCGCTTCTCCAGGCTAGCTCATCGAGCTGATCTCGTTCCAGCCGGAACGAATTTGCCGCAAGGCTACCCGTTTCTCGCTTCTCTATATAGGCTAGCGACATCCCACGTTCAAATTCATTCCCGCGTTCCGTAGGTGCGATGAGAGCTTGCCCGAAGGGTTCATATTGATGAGGCTTGTACGATGTAGCACTCATCCCAAGAGGCTCGAACAGAAGTCTCTGCGCAATGCGGTCCAACTGATCATTCCATATGCGCTCTAATAGCCAGCCGAGCAGCATGAAGCCAAGATCGCTATAAATAATCTCATTCCCGGGATCTCTTTCAAGCGGCTCGGATGCTATAGCCTCAAGGTACTCCTGCTTGCTGTGCAGCAGGACGAAATACGGCCTCCAAGCTGGCAGGCCCGACGTATGGGTGAGCAGCTGTTCAATCGTGATATGCTGTTTTCTGACAGAATCGCTGCCGGCAAGCAGTTCAGGCAAATATCGCCCAATCGTGTCGCTAAGTTGAAGCTTGCCATACTGAACAGATAGGAGCACGCATGGCAGCGTCACTGCCACCTTGGTTATCGAAGCCATATCGAGTACCGTATCGTTTCGATAAGCGGTCTCCTCCCCTCCCATCGTCCCGGTTGGACATAACGAACCGCAAGTCAGCGTATTGCTTCGCTCTCCATCGATAATACAGGCGACACCCCCAGGGAATATTCCCCCAGAAACGCCGGATTGCATATAGCTTGCCATAATAAGCTCACGTTCAGTAGCCGGTTCTGTTTCCCAAATCACCATAAGCTCATCACTTCCCCGTTGCCGTGGCTCGTACAGCTTGAATTCGCATCGCTTCTCTAATATTTCCGTCAGCATCATGCAGCAGAGCTTCCGCCTCTTGAGCGGGTATCCCCGTCATTTGCATCAAGATGGCTAAACGAGCATCTCCATTCGCCGCTTCGGAAACTCGCTCGGCTTCTTCATAATTAACACCTGTCGCTTCCATTACGATTCGTTTGACGCGCTCTTTTAATTTATAGTTGGTGGACTGCACATTAATCATTAAATTTTCATAGACTTTGCCGAGCCCAATCATAGCCGCCGTAGTCAGCATGTTCAGCACCATTTTCTGCGCGGTTCCGGCCTTCAATCTCGTAGAACCCGTCACTACCTCCGGTCCGACGACGACATTAATCGCCACATCCGCAAGCTCGTTAATCTCCGACTCATTGTTACATGATACGAGGACCGTAGATGCTCCTATCGCTTTCGCCCGTTCCAATACCCCCTTTACATAAGGCGTTCTGCCGCTGGCGGCAATCCCAACGACGACATCCTGAATCGTGACGCCAACATGATTCACAGCTTCGACCCCTGCGGAAGTACTGTCTTCCGCACCTTCAATAGCTTCCGTTAAAGCCCGGCGGCCGCCGGCTATAATTCCCTGGATCATCGCAGGGTTCGTTCCAAACGTAGGCGGACATTCCGATGCATCCAATACCCCTAGGCGTCCGCTTGTTCCTGCGCCGAAATAGAACAATCTCCCTCCCTGCTTCAAGCCTGCGACGATGATTTCAACCGCTGTAGCTATCGGTTTCAGCTGCTCTTCCACGGCAAACGCCACTTTCTTATCTTCGGCATTCATAAGCCTCAGTACGTCGATGACCGAAAGCTGATCCAAATTGGCGGTGGCCGTGTTTCTCATTTCTGTAGTTAAGCCTTCCAGTTTAACTCCCATCTCCTATAGTTCCTCCGTTTCCCCATGATGTGTGTCTTGCTACAGATCATTGGCATTAAAATCGTTTGGTTCTTCGAATCGCAATTCGGGATTTTTCCAGCAGATTAATCACTTTTTCGTGCTGCTGGCTTGCTAATGTAATAAATAAAATATCAATGACATTCAGCATAGCAATCCTTGAAGCCATAGCACCGCTGCGGATGCTTTGTTCCACCGAGCTGACAAAAAGCTTCACATCCCCCAAATCGGCAATAGGCGAGGATCCGAATTTGGTTAGCGTAATGATCGTCGCCCCGTGTTTTTTTGCTTCGTCCAAAGATTGTATGACGTCTTCCGTCTGACCAGAGTACGAAATACCGAATGCCACATCTCCGGGTGTCAAATTAACAGCGGAAGTAAGCTGAGCATGGAGGTCAGAATAAGCATTGCACCACATCTTGATTCGGGTCAATTTTTGCAGCAGATCCTGCGCAATGACACCGGAAGCCCCCACGCCGTATATATCGACCTTTTTGGCATGGATCAGAATTTGAGCGGCTTTCATCATCTCTCCCGGGGACATTACCGACACGGTGTCGTCGATAGATTGTTTATTATTGACCGTTACAGCTTGGATAATAGACTCTACCGTTCCATCCATTACGATTTCCTGATAGCTTCCGGATGCTGCGTCATTGTTTATGTCTCCGGCAATTCTGAGCTTCAGCTCCTGAAAGCCGGACATGTTGAGTGTCTTGGTCAACCGGATAACGGTTGATTCCGATGCTCCGCAAAGCTCTGCCAGCTTTTGAACGGATAGCCTGACGGCTGTCTCCGGTTGAGATAAAATATACTCTGCCACTTTACGCTCGGAAGGCTTTAACCGATCGAGCATGGTTTTTAAAGCTACTAACCCGCCATTGATCATTTCAGCTAGCCCTCTCTTCTTCTATATGGCTTGCGCTTCTAATGCGCCTAATCATAAGCAATTTTCGACATTGTTCTCTATGACCTCATTCTATGAAACTTTATTCCTCGTGTCAACAAATTATATGTAATTTTATTTCATAATCTGACGTTATACGAAAACAAAACCGTTCTTTCACTACATGTATTCTTACGATTTGGTACTATGTGCTTGGTTGTTCGCTTACAATCTGTTACGAGCCATCGGTCAGATGTCTCTGCAAGCGCCGGACGCTCCAGTAAAGACAAAGGTTACAAGACGGCGGGTCCGTATGGTGATTGAAAACCTGATCTGGCTAGCCTCCCGAGGCTGCCTTCAACATTCTTCCGCGGATTCAGAATTTTTTTTGATCCTCCGAGCGCACGTCCGTGGAACTGGGTAAGAAGTACAAAAAAAAGAGCCACGTACCCACAGCTCTTCTCCCTTATTTTCTCTTACATTTTAACCGCCGTAATCCGTTTTCCCGCAGTATCACGATGTATAAGCTTAACCTTTCCCTCAGGCTCTACATAGAACTCTACGCATTCATCAACATACATCGTCACGCCTGTTGTCTGATTAGTTTGATGAGAAATAGGAAAGAGACCATATTTATACCAAGCTCTCTTCTTCGGCATAAATAAATGCAAACCACCTTGCTCATAGGTAACAAACAAAGTGCGGTTCGTCTCTACACCATAACGTTGAAACAGTTTATGAAACAATCCTACCTCTATGGAAGGAACATCCATCACCGTAATAGCTTCCAAAACCTGGTTCAGCTCATCTGCACGATGCGCTGAAATGTCAGGATTATTCCCATAATCATATGCGCCTGCATACTTCAGTATCTCTTGCTCACTGATTTGGACAGGGATAATCGACTCAAGCACAGCAGGATCATACCCTAATACAATATCGGCCAGCTGCTGACATATAACTTCAACGGGGGTCATCTCTACATTGCTTAATACAATGACCACGATATCCTCATCCACATAACGAATCATTTCCGAACGAAAGCCGTTCATACTGCCATAATGGCTGAACCGCCTGCTTTTCCGGTTATTGATTTGTTGTTCCGTGATGACCCACCCATGGCTTCCGCAAGGAGGTGTAGGAGCACCGAACATGCTATCTAATGATGTCTGGCCAACCAATTGCTCTGTATATAACGAACGATCCCATTTATACATATCCTCTACGGTAGAGAACATTCCTCCAGCTCCGAGATGGATAGACATATCGACATGTTCACACGGGATGATATCTTTATTCACCGAATATCCGGATGCCATACGTTTGATCACTCTCCTACCGTCCTCGCAGCCCGTATCGTTCATTTGGAGCGGTCGACATATCGTTTCGTCAATAAGCTCGGAAAAAGTTTGCCCGGTAACCTTCTCAATGATTGCACTTAACAGAATAAAGGAGGAGCTGCCGTATACCTGGCGTTCTCCCGGAGGATGATTCAGCTTTTTATTTTTAAAAGAATCGATCGTACTCTCGATAGGTGAATACATTCTCATGGTCGTCTCCCAATAGCCCTGAAAACCTGGATAGTCTGGGATACCCGAAGAATGCTCCAATAAATGGCGTATCTTTATACTCTCTCCATTTGGATAATCTGGTATGTATCGGTCAATGGTATCGTCTACTCTAAGCTTGCCTTGCTCCTGCAGCTGCATAATAGCCATGGCCGTAAACCCTTTGGTCAGTGAACCGATTCGGAATTTGGTCTTGGAGGTGTTAGGGACTTCGTGCTCAAAGCTCGCCATTCCATAGCCTTCACTCAGTAATATTTGCCCCTTATGCGCAGCCAACACCGCTCCGTTAAAATATCCTCTATTCACCATTCCATCCATAACTGCTTTTAGCTTGGATGCGATATCCACTCTATCCACCCGCCTTATTTTTCAATAGCGCCATTGTACTCTATCCAAATAATCCCATACAGATAAAAAATTCTTATATTTCATTTTTCCGTGCCTTCTTCAAAAAGCTGTTACACAGAACCTTCGCTTCTTCCTTAAAGCGAGCTTATGCTACAATGTAGGTAAAGTTTGTCATTTCATATTGAGTACCGTTACGGAGGAGTTTATGCCTAATCTTGTATTTTTTATCGGTCCTGCCGGAGCAGGCAAGACAACGTTAGCCAAAGCTTTGGCCAAGCGGCATCGCCCTGCTTTTTTCGATATGGACACACTGCTGCGTCCAACTGCTGAGACGATTATGACCCTGTCCGGACTCGATCCAAGTGATCGGGATTCCCCCGTGTATAAGAAGCATTGCCGCGATCTTGGCTACCGTATTACGATGGATGCTGCACTGGAAAACTTGGAGCTCGGAATCGATGCTTATGTTATTGGCCCTTTCACCAAAGAGATCGAAAATCCGTCTTGGTTGGAGCAGGAGCTCTCAAAAATCGACGCCTCATCCCATGAGGTAGAGGTGAAAGCCATCTACGTCTATTTGCGTGACGACTCCGTCTATCGGCAGCGGATCATGGCACGGGGATCTGAGCTGGATGCCTGGAAGCTGGACAATTGGAGTGACTTCAGACAAGCGTTGACCCGCAAAACCATCCAGTGGGACTCTCCCGCTTGTTCGATAAGCAATTGGGACAATTCAGAGACGTTATCCGAGGAGCGGCTTTTACTTTTAGAGCGGTTTATTTATGGAGAAAGGGATGCCTGATCAGTGTGAGAAAAACGTCTATCGACGTCCTTTCATAGATGTGCGACCGCGTCTTTGCAGGGAACCCCGAACACAAAAAAGGCATTCGATCACGAATGCCTTCTCATCTCAACCAGATACGTCATTTACTTTCGGTTTAACCACAAGTCTTTTAATATCTTTGAAGCCGATAAACTGTTTACTTTCCTCATCCCAAATTCTGAATTTCAACGATCGCAAGCTGGTCTGCAGCGTAATCGTATTGACATCCCGCAATATAGGATTTGCGTTATGCGCCTCTTCAAGGTAATAATTGGGCACTCGAGGACTCAAATGGTGAATATGGTGAAAACCTATATTTCCCGTAATCCAGTGCAAAATTTTCGGCAGCTTGTAGAAAGAACTTCCCTTCAAGGCCGCTTGCACATAATCCCAATTTTCTTCATTCTCGTAATATGTGTCCTCAAACTGGTGCTGTACATAAAATAACCAAATACCTGCGGCACCCGAGATAAAGAATATGGGACCTTGCACCATCAGAAAGGCCTGCCAGCCTATAGCCCAGCAAAGCAAAGCAGACAACCCGACGATACTTAGGTTGGTGATGTACGTATTCATTCTTTCTTTGAAACCGGCATTTTTCCGGTTGAAGCGATAGTCGAAAAGAAAAATGTAAATAGGACCGATAACGAACATAATGAGTGGATTGCGGTACAGCCTATACACTAGTCGTTTAATAAAGGAAGACGCTAAATACTCCTCTACCGTCAAAGTCCAAATATCCCCTGTACCCCGCTTGTTCAAATTACCGCTTGTAGCATGGTGAACCGAGTGGCTGTGTCGCCATTGGTTGTAAGGGCAGCAGGTCATAATACCGGTTATCGTTCCTACGATCTCATTCGCTACTTTATTTCTGAAAAACGATTTGTGGCAGCAATCATGAAAAATAATAAAAATCCGAACTAGAAACCCGCCGGCAGGAACTGCCAATAGTAAGGTCAGCCAAAAAGAAACCGATAAACTCATATAGGCTAAATACCAAAGCAGGAAAAACGGCACCATAGTGTTAATAATTTGCCATACGCTGTTCTTGATGCGTGGTCTTTCGTATGGCGCGATGTCCTTACGCCAGCCGTCTTGTTCCTTATGAAGCATTCTGATTAAATCTTCCTCTCCAAGGTACCGTATAGTAGGTTTAGTCTACAACCTTGATTATACGACGGAATTGAAGGAAGGTTGCACTTCATTTGTGAAATATTTTTTCCAGCGAAATATTAGTGTGCTAAAATATCAAAATTCCATTCGTTTTTACAGCTTTGAACGCAACTCATTATGGAGATCGCTTACCCGCGAGGTAATAATCTGCAAATACATCTGCTAAAACATCCGCTGACAGCAAGCTTTCTTGAAGCGTGTTATTTGCTCCCCCAATTTCTAGCAGTAAACTTCCTGAGGAAATAGACTGATTATATTCCCCATTCCCTTGATGAGCGCTTTTAGTAAGAACGCCGCGCGATAATCCGGGATATTTCTCATTTAACAGCTTATCGAGCTTTTCGGCAAACGCTTTATTTTCCTTGTATCCAGAATGGGCAGTGCCGATAACAAACAGAATACGAGCATACGATTTCCCTTCGATGGTTACTGTCGTCTTTTCTCGTGGAACATCAGCATCTCGGTGAATGTCGAAGAAATACGAGAGGGTTGGATAATTCTCCATCACCTGATCAACGACTTTACGGGATACATCATACGCGAAGGAGTAGCCCAGCTTTTGCTGCATCAGCTTTTCGGTAATATTTTCATTCCCCGCCAATGATGGAATTCCTTTCTCCTGAAGCTGCTGCTCTAGCCGTTTACCAACTAATGTAATATTTACTTTTGGATCATCGACAGAAGCCCCTTTAGTTATGCTGGCGACATGATTCCATGATTCTTGATTATGCGTATGATAAATATACAATATAGGTGCCGATTCCACATTAGCGGCCGGTAGCTGATTAGTATTTTGTTTAATCAAATCTGTATTTACGACCCAGCTTGCTACATAAGCCGTTTTTTTATCCGGAAGAGAAACAACATACCAATCTCCTTTGGTGTCCAGAACAGGATAGGTCTCCCCAGGTTTTGCCTTGCCAGTGATATCATAATCCGTTCCGGGACCGCTGCGCAAATTCGTAACGTCCACTATATTGACGACCGCTGCTTGGTTCAAGCTTTCAGCAGTATCCTCCTCGGTTCGTACGGCTTCAGCTTTCGCAGGTTCTTCATTAGCCGTCTCAGAAGCTTCAAATTCAATAAATTCGTGGAATACCCAACCGACTTTTTCGTCCGATAGCCGGATCTGCAGCCAGTCGCCCCGTTCCTCCAATATTTCGTATCGGTTCATTTGTCCGATTAGCTGGATTATCGAAGCTTTCAAATCAGGGTCAGTGCGAACGTTCAACCGGTCTACCGTGCTTCTGGCAAATTTCCTTTCAGCTCCCTTGTCTTCAATCTTTACTTGAGCCTTATTTATTGGAAGGTTGACCGTTGTTCCCTGAGACGCCTCCTGACCGAAAGCATCTGCAGCATTAAGCGAGCCGATAAGCAGAAAAGAGCCAACGGCTGCGCAAATCACTTTATAACGTAACAATTGTTCTCCAACTCCCTATGCCGATAATGTCATATGAATTCGACACAGGTTCACCAAATCCCTCCTTCACACCCAAAAAACGACAGGTTTCAAAGGCAAGAAATTGGCATAAAACGACAAGATGGTCTACTTTGTCCAATGGCTATTCTGCTGATCTTACGGATGCCCATTCAGTTTCGTTTGGCCCTCTATTAGCTATTTCGACGCTTCCATACGATCCATGCGCTGACACCATACAACAAAGCGCTGCCATAAAACAAGGCGTTCATCGTTAGCCAATCTATCAAGAACCCTCCGGCCAGAACGGCAAAACCGGAAGCAATCGATGTCCAAAAATGATAGGATCCGACCGTCCTCCCTCTGGCTCCCTTTTCGGTAAAATCGGCCAACAGTACCTTCTCACTTGTTTTTTGCAAAGCGTTGCAGCTTCCCATCACCCACTGCAGCAAGAGCACCCATACATAAGAGGTAACCCATGGAAATAACAGCATCACAGCCATCATTCCTATGGAGCTGACCATAAGGATCGCAAGCGCATGACGGTCCAACCTCGGGGCAATCCATTGGGATACTAAGGCTGAGCTTATAGTGAAGACCGCGAAAGCAAGTCCATACTTGGAATAGCTGTTGCCCAAATTTTTCAGAAATAGCAAATAGTAAGGATAGATCATTCCAGCCGCCAGCGTTACAATGCTTTGCGAACGGATAAGCCAGCGAATATTCATGACGTGCTATTCCTCCTTGTATTGTTCGTAGAAGTAGTTCATAAACAGCCCGTTAGGATCATACTCCATCAACTTATCCCAAAATTCACGATAACGCGGATACGCCGCTTCAAACTGCTGCCGTTCTGGGTATGCCGCATAAGGCAAATAGTACGTACCATGATGTGCCAAAACCTGATCAATGATTTTCTGAACGCTTCGTTTAAATTTCATCTGCCCTTGATCTGACAAGGGAACATTGAACAAGCAGACAAGAGCAAACATATCCTCCTTGGCATAAGAGAGAACCGCTTCCTGATCCTGATTGACATGTCGAACCGTAATGTTCAGAAGATTCAACTCGTCTTCCACCAGCACTTCCCGCAAGCTTTGTACAAATGAAGAAAACGCGGCTACGGGGATAAAATACTCCTGCAATAGGTCGTTCTTTCCAGCTTCTCGATAATCCATAAACTGTGATTCGGAGCGCATGGCGTTGTTACGGCTGATCACCGTCTGCTGCTGTTGATTAAAATACCATTGCTGCAGCTTCCAAAACGTATTTTTACCCCAGTCTGAAGCTCGGTTCAAATGAAAAAGCAGCTTGGTCGGAATTACCCAATCCTCCGTTGTCTTCAATTCATTGTACTGCTGAAGAGGTAAATCCTTGTCACTCTTATAATTGATTGCGTACATGTCCGTGAGGAAAGAATCAGGTGCAACCGAAATTCGGGCGATGTGCATATGAATGTCCGGATCGGCTTGTACTTGGCCAGTGAAGTATCGACTGTACTCCTCGACAGTAACTTTCTCTGTCGATACTTTGTACACCTCGTCCTCCGTTAACGTTAAGGTGACATCAAGTATAATACCGAACAAGCCATAGCCTCCAAGAACGAGAGGAAATAAATCAGCGTTTTCCGATCGGCTCACCTGCTTCACTTGACCGTCAGCCGTCAGCAGACGAAACGATTCCACGCTTTTAATTAAAGATCCATTACGAATATCTCTCCCATGAGCGTTAATGCTGATAGAGCCGCCAACGGTAAAAATATTTTGCGACTGCATCGTTTTGACAGACAATCCATATGGATTAACGGCATCCTGAATATCCTTCCAGGTTGCCCCTGCTTGGACACGAATTTGATGCGCGATTGGGTCCAACGAAATAATCCGATTGAAGCTAGTCATGTCGATGACAATACCGTCCTTATAGTACGTATGCCCTCCCTGACTATGGCGCTGACCGGCAATAGAGACGGTTAGATGGTTAGTCCGCGCTTCTTGCAAAAGGTGAGTCAGCTGCTCCTCCTCACGCCCCTGTACGACACGCTCCACCTTGACCGGGTGCAGACGGCTGTAATCCGTCACCAAATACGGGTCCTGGTCGGGTGTATTCAAGCTGAAATATTGATATAAGCATAGAGAGGCCAGCAGCAGTAATGCGATCGACTTTTTCATCTACATAATCCCCTTATGAATAGTGCAAAATCTCTGCAAATCCAACATACCATATCATGGAATTCGGGTCACCCCTTTACTAGCTAAAGCCTGCATGTCCTTGCTTCTTTCTGATATAATAGTTATCAGTCTAATTAAAATATTTGTATAACAGGAGATTCAGCTATGGCCATTAACCGTCGACTCGTTACCGATGACGATTTTCAGGAAGCGATGGACCGCCAGGTAGGCGTGCGCGTTTTCGAGAACGATCATATTGTAGATACCGGAGTCGTGATTACTCGTTTTACGGATTCGTTCATTGTGACCCAATCAGGAGTCAGTGATGTAACCTACCATTCAAGAAGCTCCTGCGAGTTTTTTGAAATTAGAAAACGGTAAGTCAGAACTTCGCATCCATATGAAGAAAAAGACCGAACGCATGAGATCATGCCGCTCGGTCTTTCGTTTTAATTCCCCCAACATCAGCTCAGACTTGATTCTAAAGCTTCAGTCCAGTATGGGCCTTAACCAATATCTCCTCGTACTTTGCCGCATCCGATGGACGTGACAGCCATGTACCGATCAAAGCACCGATGAAGCCAAGTGGGATCGAAATAATCCCCGGATTCGCGTACGGGAACAGCGCTTGCCCGACCAGGATCGCCTTGCCTGGCTCCGGATTCCATACACTAGGACTTAATATAACGAGAATTAAGG
This sequence comes from Paenibacillus sp. RC67, assembly GCF_030020805.1. Lineage (GTDB taxonomy): Bacteria > Bacillota > Bacilli > Paenibacillales > NBRC-103111 > Paenibacillus_S. The sequence goes on along the minus strand of NZ_CP125098.1, from coordinate 2,072,523 downwards.
CGCTGATCAGCCCTGTCAGCATCCCGACAACAGCGCCAGTTGTATTAAATCGTTTCCAGAAAATAGTGAACAAGATAACGGGAAGATTGGCACTCGCCGCAATGGCAAAGGCTACGGAAACGAGGAATGCCACATTCAGCTTTTGCGCGAACAGTGAGAGCACGATGGAGACGATAGCTACCCCTACGGAAGCCCATCGAGCGACATTCATCTGCTCCTTCTCGGTCGCACTTCCGCGGCGGAGAATGTGAGTGTAGAAGTCACGTGCAAACGCGGAGGCTGCAGCTAGCACCAGCCCGGTCACCACCGCAAGTATCGTGGCGAACGCCACCGCCGAGATAAAGGCGAAGAACAAATCGCCACCTAGCGCTTTGGCCAGCAGCGGAGCCGCCATATTGCCCCCTTTATCCGCTGCGACAATGTTGTCATAACCAACGAAGGCCGCTGCGCCGAAGCCAAGAAAGATCGTCATAATATAGAAAATACCGATCAACCAAGTCGCGTGAACGACAGAGCTTCTAGCAGTAGGAGCATCCTTTACCGTGAAGAAACGTGTTAAAATATGCGGCAATCCCGCTGTCCCCAGGACGAGCGCCAAGTTCAAAGACAAAGTATCGAGCGGTACTTTGTACTTGTTACCAGGGTTCAGGAAGCTGTCCTTGAGCGGTGTCGCCGTCCTCATTTGCTCGAACATTTCTGTAATGCTGAAGTGAAATTTAGCGAGAACGATTAATGAAACAATAAAGGTGCCTCCCATCAAAAGCACCGCTTTTGTAATCTGCACCCACGAAGTGGCCCGCATCCCGCCGAAAACGACGTAAACGGTCATCAGAGCGCCTACAATCAGTACGGAGGTCATGTAGTCCAGGCCTAGCAGTAGTTTAATGAGAGAGCCCGCTCCGACCAGCTGGGCAATCATATAAAAGATCGAAATCGTGATCGTGTTCAAGGCTGCAATGCCACGAATTTTTTTATCGTTAAACCGAGCTGCAATCATATCCGCCATAGTGTATTTACCGAGATTGCGCAGAGGTTCGGCTACCAAATAAAGAACGACGAGGTAGGCTACAAGAAAACCAATACTGTAGAAGAAGCCGTCAAAGCCTGATAACGCAATCGTCCCTGCAATACCGAGAAACGATGCCGCTGACATATAATCCCCGGCTATGGCCCAACCGTTCTGCCATCCGGTTAATCCTCCGCCTGCTGTATAAAACTCGCTCGTCGAGTTGGTTTTTTTAGCCGCATAATAGGTAATGATTAAGGTGAGGGCTACAATCGCTAGAAACAATATGAATGCTGACGTATTCATCTTTTTTCCTCCTCCTATTTGGACCCGCGCGGTATACCCGAGAATTACACGTTGCTTCTCTTAATGTCCTCGATCATGGAATCGAATTCGTTTGATTTACGTGAGTAAAGTATGCAGAGCACCCAAGTCATAATAAATTGGGAAAACGCGAATATCCACGCCCACGAGACGGATCCGAAAGCAGGGGCATTTAGAACCGTAGAGTAGGAGGTCAAGAGCGGTAAGGTAAAGTAGTAAGCAAAGAAGAAGAGGGACATGGGCACAAGAAATCGTTTTTTCTTAGCCATTAAAGCTTTAAATTGAGGAGAATTGGCAATTCGACTGTAATCCACCGCTTTGGCATTCATACGCTCAGCCTCCATATCGTTATTTGCGCCGCTGCCGCCATTGAAGCTGCTGTTCACTTGGGAGAGGCACTAGGCTGTGGGCACGCTTTCATTTTCAATTTATTATGATGCTATCAGCAATATTACGTTAGCTATAAACTATTTTTTATTAAAAGATATTGCTAGAAATGAAAAAAAGCCGCCCGATACCTAAGTATCGCGACGGCGCTTGATTATTTATAGGCAGGCCACGATTCAAGCGTGTAGGCCATTTCCCAAAATAAATATTCATAATGACTGCTAAGGATAAAATGCTGCTTCATGCGATCACGGTCAGCCTGAGATACCTGCTCAGCAATCGAGTCCAACCGGTCGATCTGCTCCTGCACCAGCTCCCGGAACCATTCGCCGCCGTAAGCTTGAATCCACTCCCGGTAAATCGGCTCCTCCGGAGCTGCCCCCTGCAGCTTCTCACCGATTTCATAATACAACCAATAGCACGGCAAAATAACTGCGATGATATCCCCTAAGTAACCGTTGTAGGCTACACGCTGCATATGCGAAGTATAAGCGTATGCCGTAGGTGCGGGCTGAAACGCCGCACGCTCTTCAGCCGTAATGCCCATCTGCTTGCAAAACGTTTCATGCAGCGAAAGCTCTGCGTTATAGGTTCCTTGAGCGTGTACAGTCATCCGATTAGAAACTGCCAGATCGGTTGCTTTCGCCGCTCCTAAGGATTGCACACGAGCAAATTGAGACAAATAGTAAGCATCATTTAACACATAATAGCGGAAACGGTCCAACGGCAAGGTGCCTTTGGCGATGCCCTGAACGAACGGATGGTGAAAGCTTGCATTCCAACTGTCTTCTACTGCCTGACGCAGCTCTTGTGAAAATTTCAATGAATTCTCCCCCTCTTTGATTAGCCTACGGCTTCAACAAGCTTAAATAACTTTATACCGGACGTCTCCTACATGAAAATAAGGAAAATGCTGGCCTACATAAAGCGCTGCGCTCAATGTAACAACCAAGTAAAGCAATAAGTACGCATCGCGCTGAGAAAATCCGATACGGTAATAATAAGTCCGGTTACGCGCTGACGAGAACCGCTTCGCCTCCATCGCTACCGCGATGCGCTGCGCCCTGCGAATGCTTTGCGCTAACAGCGGGATCGCATAGAGCCTAAGCGTCTCGTATACACCACTGAGACCTGCGCGCCGCTTCACGCCGCGAACCTTCAACGCCATGCCGAGCGTCTGAAATTCGCCGACCATAATCGGCAGCAGCCTGAGAGCTGCCATGAAGCTGTAAGCATACTTAGGAGGCAGCTTGCACTGTTGCATCAGTGAGTAGAACAAGGCAACCGGCCTAGTCGTCAATGCAAACGTGAGCCCTGCCAATGCCATATTGACAGTCTTCAGACCGATATGAAGCCCGCGGTAAAAGCTCTCCTCCGTAATGCGAATCAGCCCCCAGTGAAGCCATGTCGTATCCCCTTTACCAAACAGCATCATCGACATGGATGACGAAACAAAGAGAAGTACAAAAGGCAGGAACATCAGCAGCAGACGCGACAGAGGCTGACCGGAAAAGCAGAGCAGCAATAACAGCTGCGCTATCGTCATGTTGAGCAAGACGTTAATGTTGTTCGTGAACAGAAGAACAAAGAACAACGCCAGCGACAGCAGCAGCTTGAAGCTAGGATTTACACGATGCAGCCATGTTTCATCGTAAGCCAATAAGTTGTCCACTGCTGTTCACTTCCTTCTGCAAATATAGATCAGGTGTCGTGTCTGATTCCAGCCGGCCTTGCTCTACAACCCAAACTCGGGTTGCAAACCAGCGGACGATGTCCAGATCATGTGTAACCATCATAATAGTCGTTCCTTGACGTCTCCATGCCTCAAGCTTCTCCAGAATCGCGAACGTATTCGCGGCATCCTGACCGAAGGTAGGCTCATCCAGCAGAACAAGCTGCTGTTCTTTCACCATAGCCGTTGCGACACTTAGTCGGCGCTTCTGCCCAAGCGAGAGCTGATACGGGTGTTGGCTTCGCTGTCCTTCGAGCCCAAATTCCTTCAGCAGCTCCAGCGCAAGACGTTCAGCCTCGGGATGACGATCGCGCCGAAAGCCGAATGCTGCCTCGTCGAATACCGAATGTGTTACAAACTGCATTTCGGGATTTTGGAACACATAGGCTGCCGTGTCAGCCACATCCTTGAAGCTGTTCACGCCACGTCCGTTTAGCTCGTAGATCCCTGCCGAGGTTGGAATCAGCTGCATCAGTGCCTGAAGCAGCGTGCTTTTGCCTGCACCATTCTCGCCGACCACCGTGATCCATTCCCCTTCGCCTGCTGAAGCGCTCTCGACGTACATCTTGGGCTCGCGTGCCCGATATGCATGGAAATCAGTCAGCTTTAGGAGTGTTTCTCCAGCCGTCTTCGGCTCCGCAGCTTGTTCACGGAGCGATTTGTAGGAAGGACTGGACGTGTAATCGTCCCATACGCCGGGATACCAAATGCCGTATTCCTTCAATCGTTCCTCATGCTGATCAAACACGATCGCAGGTGGACCGTCTGCGATCATTTCTCCATCATGGGAGAAAAGCACAACCCGATCCACGAATCCGATAATTTCGTCGATTTTATGCTCAACGATAATAATCGTCTTATCCCTGCCGACTTCCTTGATCGTATCCCACACCTGCCGGGTACCTTCCGGGTCCAGCAGCGCCGTAGGTTCATCGAAGAACATAACTTCCGGCTCCAGCGCCAGCACAGAGGCTATCGCCAGCCTCTGCTTCATCCCTTGCGACATCGATTGAATAGGCGTATGCAGCTCTGGCAGATCGAGCCCTACCGTCCGTAATCCATCGACTATGTTCCTGCTCATTTCTTCTCTTGGGACACCCAGATTTTCAAGCACAAACGCCATTTCTTCATCTACATAGGGCATGCAAAATTGGGTATCCGGATCTTGAAACACATACCCCCATGAGGAAGGGATCGATATGTTGTCGAATTTGACAGGAACCTCGATAACCGAAGGGATTAATCCTGTCAATACCTGCAGAAGCGTTGACTTGCCGCATCCGCTCGGTCCGAGCAGCAGAACCTTTTGACCTGATGTAACATGAAAAGAAATATCGTCGAACAGCAGCGACGGACTTCCGGCGAATTTCAGGCGCAATCCATGAACAGAAGTGCTCTCCTGCATCATTTTCTACGCTCCAGAGCTTGATAATCGGCGCTGCTTGCAGGACGGACCAGTTGAGTTACTCCTGTAACCTCCAACGCCTTGACTAACCAATAAGCGCACATTCCGGTAAAGAATATCGAACCGATAATTCGGAATACAAAGTACAGCGTTAAATTCCATGTTTGCAGATCAACCAAATAGCCTTTGAACGCGTCGAAGATAAGCGATGCGATTGCCGAACCGATACCCGCGAGAGAAACCGTAGTCAGCGAGAAGCTGCGATAACGGAATAACGCGAACACCAGCTCAGCTAAGAGACCTTGGGCGATCCCGTACGTTAAAGATTCTATTCCGTATTGCGAGCCTGTAATCAGCTCCCCTGATGCTGCCGCTATTTCCGCGAGTAAAGCAACCCCTGGCTTGCGGATTATCAGCGCAGCGACCGTAGCGGCCATAAACCATACTCCATAGACAAGCTGATCAAGCTGCAGACCTGCCAGCTTCACTACATTTGAGACGTCCCCCCATAACCGATAAATAATGGCGAACACAATGGCGATGACAATCGTAACCAAGATGTCGGTTAACTTCAAACCTTTGGACATTCCTTCCCACTCCTTTTCAATATGATGCTTCTCAGGGCTTCACCCCAGACCATGGACTGACAGGACAACGCGAAAAGACCACTTTCCTTCGAATAAAGGAAAGTGGTCTGCATGTACGTAGTTAACACGCTGCTAACGTTCTCCACTTCCCTACGCTGGTACAATCCAGATCAGGTTCAGAGGGTCTAGGATCTATTGATCCAGTCTCAGCCTAAAGGCTCCCCTAGTGACAAATATCATATTAACACGATTAGCATAAATGTCAACGGCTAATCTATTGTATTGATGTTTTTAATGAGACCTATTCGAGCGCTTCAGCTGTTAAAAGACGCCACTAAGCACCATAAAATCTACGGAATGCCTCTAATCTCCATGGCTTCTTTTCTTATTAAATAGGATTAGAGTGCGTATTCTTTTTTCTTGCGTTGGAACATGTTATGTGTCAAGATATTCGGTAGACCCAGACTATGAAGAAATAGGTGAATGAACAGTTATGATGAAACCTTTTTTCCGCTTGCTTACGGAGCTTTCCTCCCGCAAGTCGATCTCCCGGTTAACCGGATCCTTTGCAAAATCAAGAGCAAGCCGCGGGCTGATTCCGCGTTTTGCCAAAATATATGGCATTCCGGTTCAAGACGCTGAGAAGCAGCTTTCAGAGTATGCTTCACTCAACGACTTTTTCACAAGACGCCTAAGAAACGGACTTCGTCCGATCGATGTGGCTGAACACACTTTAGTGAGCCCGGTCGATGCCGCGATTACCGGTATGGGACCGATTGAAGAAGGTTTGATTGTCAATGTAAAGGGGCAGGATTACACGGTCGAGGAGCTGCTTAACTTTTCTCCGCGCACGGTGAACTACAAGAACGGTTTTTATTTTGTTCTCTATTTGAGCCCGACAGATTATCACAGGATTCATACGCCGGTGGACGGCAGCATCATTGAGAAAGAACACGTTCCCGGTAAAGTCTACCCAGTTAATGAGTTCGGTCTTCGACAAATGCGCAGGGTATTAAGCCGTAACGAACGATTGATCACCTACATGCAGCATGAAGGCGGTGAGGTAGCTGTCGTGAAGGTCGGCGCGATGAATGTGAGCAGCATCCAGTATGTCAAACCGCTGCCCAACACATTAGGTCGCGGTGATGAGCTTGCCTACTTCGAGTTCGGCTCCACGGTAGTTCTTCTGATGGAGAGTGATACCTTCCTAAGCCGCAGCGACCTTCATGTCGGAAGCAAAGTCAAAATGGGTGAAGCGCTAGGACTTATTCAACCATCCTGACATCATTGTATTAGCAGAGGAGAAACCGTTTATGCAAGCAGCACGATCCGGAACGGAAGCCGCCGGCACAAAATTGCAATCGGCCCCACAGCAGAATATCAAGCCTACTGTGATGCGTATTTTGTTAGCGATCAGTATCGTCCATTTGTTTAACGATTCAATTCAATCTATCATTCCGGCGATATTGCCAATTCTTAAAGACACGATGCATCTGAACTATATGCAGTCCGGGATTATTGTTTTTTCCCTTAACATGACCGCTTCCCTCATGCAGCCGGCCATAGGACTATATTCAGACCGTAAGCCTTCCCCCTACATGCTCCCACTCGGAATGGGACTAACATGTTTAGGGGTGTTAGGTCTTGCCTTCTCACCTAACTATCTGTTCATTCTCTTATCCGTTATTTTTGTCGGACTCGGCTCAGCCATCTTCCACCCGGAAGGCTCGCGAGTCGCTCATATGGCCGCAGGCTCCCGCAGGGGTCTGGCACAATCGATCTTTCAGGTAGGCGGAAATGCAGGACAATCCCTCGCCTCCATCATGACGGCGCTGATCTTTGTACCGCTCGGTCAACGAGGCGCCATCTGGTTCGTTGTTGTAGCAGGACTAGCCATCGTCGTTCAAATGTATATCGCACGCTGGTACAGCGGATATATAGCAGCCAACCCGCGCCCAGCCAAAAAGGCCGCTGCCCGTTCTATCTCACCTGCACGCAAGAAGCAAATTGCTTTTGCTTTTATTATGCTGATTTTTCTTGTATTCGCCAGATCCTGGTATCATTCCGGGGTATCGATTTATTATCCATTCTATCTAATGGAAAAATTCAATCTAACTTTAGAGCACGCGCAAATTTACATTTTCTTGTTTGCCGCAGCAGGTGCAGTCGGTACCTTCATCGGCGGGCCATTGGCAGACCGTTTTGGCCGTCGGAATATGATTTTCTTCTCCATGCTTGGTTCCGCACCGTTAGCGTTGGTGCTGCCATATGCTAATGCTTTTTGGGCTTATGTCATTTTACTGATCAATGGATTGATTATTTTATCCAGCTTCTCGGTTACCGTTGTGTACGCTCAGGAGCTTATTCCAGGCAAAGTAGGAACGGTCTCCGGTTTAATCACCGGTATGGCCTTCGGATTAGGAGCGCTCGGAGCTGTTGCATTGGGCGGACTGATCGATAAGTTCCACCTGCCTGTCGTCATGCAGATGGTCAGTTTCCTGCCTCTGCTCGGGCTATTGACGTTCTTCCTCCCATCGGACAAGAAGCTAAGAGAATGGGACCAAGAAGCATCCGCTTAATAGAAACAAAAATAAAAGCCTTCTACACCGCTCAGAAGCGGATAGGAGGCTTTATTATTAGTACTGTACCAAGGGTATTAACCTCTGCCTGTAACCACTCTCCAGGCGAACTTGGGCAGCAAGAGCTGCCTTCTCCATCTTAATGACGGCTTGGACAGTAATCGATGCAGCCATTCCAAGTGAAGGTTTTGCCAAAAAACAGGTGCCCGCTTCACTGTACCGGCTATAATATCCAAACTTCCGCCAACTCCAAAGGCAACCTTCGATTGAAGCTCGGCTTTGTGCTTTGTAATCCATTTCTCGGAATAGGGCGCTCCCATCGCAACGATCAAAAAATCAGGATTGGCCGATTGAATGCTCCGAACGATATCTTCCTCCTGGTCCTTGCCAAAAAAGCCATGCTGCCTACCGACTATCTGCACACCAGGGTATCGGATCGCAATGTTCTCCGATGCTTTACGGCTTGTTTCTTCATCCGCTCCAAGGAAATAGAACGAGTATCCTCTTTCATTGCCTATTTCAAGCAATCCTATCAAAATATCATATCCTGTAACCCGTTCTCTAAGCGGGGTTCCCTTCCACTTGGACGCCATGACAATGCCAATCCCGTCAGGAGTAATGAGATGGGCTGCATCCATAATTTGCTTGAACTCCCGATCCTGAAGTGCTGTCATTACAAATTCAGGATTGGCGGTGATTAGATGAAAAAGGCTGTCTACAGGCTTATCCGCTTGGTCTGCAAGATGCTGAATCGTCTCTGCCAGATTGAGTGTAGAGAACGGAATCCCCATAATATTTACAGTGCTTTGCACAGAGTCACCTTCCTTAAGCTATGTACTTATGTCTTAAATATCTCATTATTGTACCCGCTTCATCCTTCAAGTTGCAAACATAACTACCTGATAGCTGACTGATACGGGGTCGCCTTGTCTATCCTTCAATCCCGATACTTTGACAACAAATCGGTCACCGTCGTTATACTGCATGTCAGTGTCCGGTCTGAAAATAATACAGTACGGGACTCCATACGCTGCCGTATCAACATTGAAATACGCTTTGCCACTGGTTCTCTCCAGATCGTCCCGATCCATTGTCCAAATCATATCATCGTTCAAGCGGGTAATCGATACGGACACATCTTGGAGAGACGGCTTCACAAACTGCTCCGGATTGAGCGATATGGACCAAGGATCATTTCCTTGGAAATATTTTGTCGGGAAATAGCCTTTGCCCGGCCATGCTATCACATCATAATCAAATTTGTCTTTACGGCTTTTATCGAATACCTGCAACGGTGAGAAATAAGTTCTATAGTCGTTGGACCGACGTCCTTCCGCCAAACCGAAGCCGATTTTTTGCAATGGCGGGTACAAAATCCATCTACGATGACCTACAGTCTCCCTATTCGTTTCATCATGATCACTCATATAAGAAACGACCGTCCGGGTTAACAGCCCATTCAATTTAATGGCACTATTGGCGGCATATATGCTGTAAATGTTGCTGGTGCTCGTCGATAAGTAACCTTTTTTATAAAAAGGCTCCTCCATCCCTAGCGTCTTGCTTGGGGTGTGAGAGAGCTTGCCGAAATCAGCCAACAGCACCGCACCATACTGGGCTTGCTCATTTAAAGCCGAATCCTGTACCAGATCGTCTGGCAAACCAGCCAAATAACGCATCAGGTTGACCGTCTTGACACCGTCTTCAACAAAGTCGGTATTCAGCTTGCCTGGTTTATGGGGTGCGGTAATACGCGGTTTCTCCTCAAAAACATCACCCGAGAAGACCGGTGCAGAGGCCCTTATACGAGCATCAATCTGACGCCTCGTTCTTCCGTTCAGATCATCGTCCGTCTCCATCTTGATCGTCCTTGTCTCGTCATCCCAATAAACATACATTCCTAAAGCATTGCTAACGAAGCGTACAGGAACTAACGGCACTTCACCGACCATCCTGGCGGGAACCTCCATCTCCTTCGTTTCACCATCTACTTCCGCTTTCTTCAAGCCCATGCTCAAAAGGAGCTTGGTATCGTTCTTAGAGGCAATAATCGTTTGTGTTCTATCTTCCCACTGGAAGCTTGCCCCTAAGCGCTGAAATAGACCTTGCATAGGAACCAGCGCAGTACCGTCTACAATGACAGGCGGCTGCTCGAACAAGGCAGGGGCTCCATCCACCATGATACGAACTTCAACGCCCTCCGCGTATACTGAGGATACAATCGGACTTGCTGCAGTCATCGCTAACAAGAAGCTAATTGCCCATCGTTTCAAGCGCCTCATCCCCTCGACCTAATGAAAACGGTAACCATTAGACGTTACTTTCGACAGAGGATCATACATTTCCTTCCATTAAAGGAGATAGCTCTCGAGCTATTTCGTTCATTTTTTTACACCGAGCTCCATAGCCTCCTGCGTGACATGAGCAATGTGAAAATAGGCGCCATAACGGGGCTTATCCACTTCTCCGATCACCGTTTCCGACCAGCGGATTCCTGCTGCCCTACAACGGTCGCGGAAGGTTATATATTGAGCAGAAGTCCCTCTCCACCATCCGAATATATGCAGGCCTGCGTCGCTTTCCACCCATTTGAACTGCGCACTCAAATGCTCATGGAGCCGTTTGAGCAAAAATTCGAATTTACGGCTGTACACTCGCTTCATTCTGCGCAAATGCCTCTCGTATTGACCGTTTTGCATAAACGATGCCAATGTTTTTTGCTCCAACAGTCCAGTAGGCAGCGGCTCGTACAACGACTTAGCCTTAACGAAAGGCTGGATTAATGATGACGGTAAAACCGCATAACCGATTCGAATACTAGGCAGAAGTGTTTTCGTAAAGCTGCCAATGTAAATGACCCTTTCTTCATGGTCCAATACCTTTAACGGCTCCAGCGCTTTACCACGATGCCGAAATTCACTGTCATAATCGTCCTCAACAATAATGGCCTCCTTCTCATGAGCCCATTGCAGCAGCTGCTGCCTTCTGTCCAAGCTTAATACCGCTCCGGTAGGGAACTGCCTGCTCGGTGTAACAAACAGCAGCCTAGCATCCCACTCATGTGGTACAATGCCCTGTTCATCCACTTCAATGGCTTGGACCTCCCCTTTCACAGCGTTCACAGCTCTCATAATTCCCGAGAATCCTGGTTTTTCCATAATAACCCGATCCCCTGCTTGAATGAGCAGCTGGACTGTAAGCGCAATGGCCTGCATCGAGCCGTTCACAATGACAACTTGCTCTTTACTGACAGCGATCCCTCTCGCTCTGCGCAAATATTGAGCAATGCTTTCTCTCAGTTCGGGATCACCTTGGGAAGATGCAGGCTCCGCTCCTGGATCCCCCATCATTGTTCTGGCTTCCGCATATAAGCAGCGATTCCATTCCTCTCCCGGGAATGCATCATAATCAGGCTTGAACGTATGAAAATCAGCGATGATCCCGTCATCATCCCATGTGGATCGGTGCATAACCTCTGGCTGAGGCTGATCAGATACTCGCTGTCCCCATTCCGAGAGCCTATATTCCTTCTTCCCCGCATCTTTCTCCTTAGGTTCTTCCCCTCTGAAGGATATAAAGGTGCCTCGACCCACTTCGCAGACCAAATACCCTTCGGAAGCGAGCATATCGTACACCTGGTTCACGGTTCCTCTGGATATGCCATACAGCCCGGCCAATTCCCGACTTGAAGGGAGCTTGGTTCCACAAGAAAGCACACCATCAACAATCGTGTCTCGAAGGGCATGGTACAACGCAAGCATTTTGGTCGGCTGTTTAAGCACATAACCGTGATAGGGAATTTGAAAATGCATTGACATCTTTCCTTTCCAGCTTACATTGGTACATTAAAAATAATGTAAATTGGAGCTTTCCGTTTGTCAATTGGTACGTTAAGCTAAATTTTAACAAAACGGATGGAGGATGAGACTATGAGAAGAAGTGAGTTTGAAGTCATGGACGCAGAAGAAACGAAGCAATTTTTGCAAGAGGAAAGCTACGGTTTTCTTGGGACTATCGGGGAGGACGGTTGGCCGGAGCTGACTCCGCTCAACTTTGTCTATCATGAGGGCTGCATTTATTTTCACGGCAGCAAAATCGGGCAAAAGATGAGAAATATTAAGCGCTTGGATCGGGTTACATTCGCTGTTGCCAAAGAATACTCCATTATCCCCTCGTACATCCTCGATCCGAAGCTAGCCTGTCCTGCAACCGCTTATTTCAAATCGGTTTTGATCAAAGGCACTGCGGAAATCGTAGAGGATGCTGCTGACAAAGCCGATGCACTTCAAGCTTTCATGCGCAAGCTGCAGCCAGAAGGAGGCTATGAAGCTATTGACCCGGCAGACCCTGACTATGCGCCGCAGCTCAAAGGGACCGGTGTTGTCCGTATCCGAATCAGTGAAATGAGCTCTAAGTACAAATTCGGGCAAAACTTGAAGGAGCCACGTTTTAACCTAGTGATAGACGGACTGCAGCAGCGCGGGAGCACTGTGGATGCCGAAACTATAGCTCTAATGAAAGCCTACTGTCCTCATCATGCAAAGAAGCAAGAATAAGAGCAGGCGGTTTCCCTGCCTTGCTCTCTTGTTCACGCTCTAGTTTAATATCACTATTCCGCTTCGTGGTAATGCTCTTTGCAAAAGGCTTCAACCAAAGCGATTTCATCGTCTTCCATATCAAATTCGAGATACTGCTCTGAGCCTCTCTCGAAAATCTCATATCTTACGATACGCGTCGCGGACTCTTCCACGCTGTAGATGACTCTGATGTACAACCCTTTATCAGAATACAGCTCGTCCTCTTCATCTACCTCAATATCGAGAACAAACTCGTATCGTTTGCCTGACAAAATGCCAAACGGGTCTTTAATAAATTCCACACTGTAGTCGGTTATGTTCATGAATTGAATTCATCCTTTCCTTACTGACTCAGTCCCTATTATACATACAAACGAACAAATTATAAAAGCCCTGACTATGAGAAGTTCCAGACAATAAAAAACCTGTTCATCACTGAACAGGTTGAATGTGTTATTTCATGGAGAAGGGATTTGGAGTCTTACGCTATTCGTTAACCTCGGCACTCGCCTCTTCTGACTCATCGGATGAATCTACTGCCTCTTCCTCGGCTTCTGCTTCTTCCTCAGCATCTTCCTCTTCTCCAGCTTCTGCTTCTTCGACCGCTTCATCCTCAGCTGCGTCTTCCACTGCCTCTTCCTCCGCTTCTTCTGAAGCGCTTACAACTTCTTCTGCTTCGACTGCCTCTTCAACTAACAATTCATCCTTTTGAACTTCTTCTCCCATATGAATCCCTCCAATGTGCACTTAGTTTCCCTAAGTGTGATTCTATTCTATGATGGGAGAAACGATTTTAGTATTGCTCCATTTGTTCTTCTTCCACAATATTTTGCAGGTCGTTCGCCGTAATGCTGAAGATACGGTAATCCTGCGTTTTGGCAATCGCCAGAGCTTGCTCCTTAATAAATTTAGGCGATCCTTCCTTCTCCTCATCGTATAATAAAATGATGCCGTCGGAGTTGCGAAGCAAAAATTTGTTTTTCTCTTTAAACTGCCAAGGACCATCGTACTTGCTTTTAGTCACGCTGTTCACATAATTAGCCCTCTGAAGCACGCTAGCATACAAGCTCTTCTTCTCGTCACTCCATTTCTCTTCCTGCTCAAGGAATGGCGTGATCACAGCCAGCTGCAGCTGCTCATAGGTTTCCTGCAATTCCAAGACCGCCTCGGCAGCCCATAGCTCGACTCCCCATTGCCCACTAACAATAATCCATTCCAAGCCTTCATCTATTAAAGCAGTGACTTGCTTTTTGATCGCTTTCTTAATAATGGGGATTCCCGGATGCTTGAGTGAATAGATCCCGAGCTCTGCTGCCTTATAGCCTGTCACCAAAATCCGATTCACCGATTCAGCACTCCTTTGTTTTCGTTGATGTGAGATTCCGCTTTCTTCTCCCTGATGGTCACCCATATGATACAGGCACTACAGGCTAAAGCAATCCAAGCATTGAAAAGAAATACGCTGCGCATCCCATAAGCCTCGCTAGCAAATCCTCCAAAAAAACTTCCAATAATTCTAGCTACTCCAAGGCTGAGAAGACCGTTTAGCGTCTGCCCGCTGGCCTTGAGCTCCTTCGGCACTTCCCGATTGATATACATCGCCATCGTAACCGTCAAAACGATAAAAATTAAGCCATGGAGCGCTTGCGCCGGAAGAACCCAATATGGATTCTCTGTAAACGAAAAGCAAATCCAGCGCAGCGCTGCCGCAAAGCTCGAAATGAGCAAAATATGGGTAAGCCGCACACGCTCCATTAAGCGGTTGGCAAATAGTAAGAACGGAATCTCGCTTAGCGAGGAAATGACCATAGACCAACCGATCATCACATTGTCCGCCCCAAGCTCCCGAAAATAAATAGGAAAGAACGAATAATAGTAACCTAATGTAATTTGCAATACAAGATTAATGCCCAAATAAATCATCAATTTGCGATTTTTGAACAGTACCCATACTTGCATTTTGCTTCCCGCCGATTGATAGCCGGATATTTTGGGGAAACGGGTCAGCAGCAGTAGCGAAACGAGCATGACTGCAGCAAAAACAGGAAACAAGTAATTGATGTTCATCTTCGCCAAATATCCGAATGCGAAGGACATGATAGCAAAACCGAACGTTCCGCCCAACCGGATTCCCCCGAAGGACCAGCGTTTTTGTTTGTCCAGTTCCTCTAACGTAATAGCATCGCTAATAGCGAAAATGGACGTTTGAAAAAAAGTAAACAAGCATACCATGAGCAGCATATAATAAAATGCAGAGGATATCGGGAATAACAGAACACTCACACCGCTGCCGATTAGCAGTAGAGCTAATACGGAGTTTTTGGTTTTAGACCGATCTCCGATCGTCCCCCAAAGCGGCTGGGCAAGTACGGCCACTAGCGGTCCCAAGCTCAACAAGCTACCAATCTGCGCGGGTGAAGCGCCGACAGATTGAAAGTACACGGGGATATAAGTTCCGTATACGGCATTTCCCATATAGACGATCATATAAAATAACAGGAAATAGGTCATGAGAGTTTACTCTCTTTTCATATATAGTGTAAATACGAGACCTATTATCTCACTGGCTGCACGGATTGACAATGTGTTTTTAAAAAACTAAAAGGGCGAGTCATGGTCAATAAAAGTGTTGTTCCGAGACATATATTTGGTACAATATACTGAAAACGTAATTAGGAGAGTTCTCACAATGAATTTCAGTTTAGACAGAATGGATAATAAGATTGAGTTTTTTGAGGCATATGACATGAAAACGCTGGAGCGAAAAATTTCGGAGCAAATTGACAATAACAAGGCGCTGCTGCTCGATGTTCACGCGATCGATCATCACGTCGTGTTTGACCCCAATATCGGTAAAATGCTATACAGCGCGGTCGTTCACTTCAAGGCTAAATCTTTCTAAATCATAGCAGCATGATACATTAAAAACCCCCTCCGCAACCACTAAGCATGGTTTCAGAGGGGGTTCGTCATTAAACGGTCTTCTCAAAATGATATTCCATATCCCCTGCCATAGCCGCAGGCGTGTCGCCGGTATCGAGAAAATGATGAGATTGAATAAGCTGGTGCTCGCCAAAATCGACCTGTTTATAAAACTCATAGCATGGAAAGCCGTCATGCGAGCCTTTGATATGCGCGATTCCGTCTTTATGTATGGTAACATCTAATTGGTAATCCACTGTAGGAGCATCAAGCCTTAACGGATTTCGGACACTGGCCTTCATCACAAAAGCAACCTCGTGCTCTCCCCAGCTTTCATTCTCTACCGTAATGTCATCCGTAGGCGCTTTTCCTTCCTTATACTGCACCGTTCCGTCTGGAGTCGTAATACGTAGGATCGTAGCTCCGGTATTTGCATATGCTACAAGCCTTTGCTTCGCAAAATCGACGGTTACCTCCTGCTCCACGCGCGAGCGCCCTGTATTCACCGCTTGGGGAGTAAAGCCTCGAATATCTGCTGCATACTCTAACTTGCTTCCGGTCTCCGGATCGTGAATCGCTGGCAGCCAGCTCATGCCTCCGATAAATATGCTGGCCCTTATTTTGATGATACTTGCCATGTACATCAACCCCTCATTCATATTTAGGGGAAACTGGCATTTGCGCACACCGTGAGCCGTTATTTAACGTTATGACACTCTAGCTGCTGATTCACGATACTAAGATGTAATCAGACCGTTTCCTCCGTTTTATCAAATCCATGTTTGTAAGGCCATTATCTCACCCGCGATTATCCGTTGACAACAAAAAAAAGACTGCCCGCGACAGAACTTCTGCCGAACGGGACAATCTTTATGTTGCTCAACGAACAGGATTAGCGAAGATCCTTAGGATCTACTTTGTCCATATCGTGGAACACTTGGTTTTCACCAGCCATTGCCCAAATGAACGTGTAGTTGTTAGTACCAACGCCGGAGTGAATCGACCAGCTTGGGGAAATAACCGCTTGCTCGTTGCGAACAACCAGATGACGGGTTTCTTTAGGCTCGCCCATGAAGTGGAACACTAGGCCATCTTCTGGCATATCAAAGTAGAAGTATACTTCAGAACGACGGTTGTGTGTGTGGCAAGGCATAGTATTCCACATGTTGCCTGGTTTCAGCAAAGTCATACCCATAACCAATTGGCAGCTTTGAACGCCGTTCAAATGGATATATCTATGAATTACGCGCTCGTTAGAGGAGTTGATGGAACCCAGGTGCTCGGTTTCAGCCTCTTCAAGACCTACTTTTACAGTTGGGTATTGTTTGTGAGCTGGTGTGGAGTTGAAGTAGAAGCGTGCAGGGTTCGAAGCGTCAGCGCTTTTGAACGTTACTTCTTTATTACCAAGACCCACATACAGGCAGTCTCTAGTGTTCAACTCATATTCAGTACCTTCAACGATAACGGAACCTTTAGGTCCAACGTTGATGATCCCGATTTCACGACGCTCCAGGAAGAAGTCAGCACCCATTTCATGCTTATCAGCTTCAAGTTTGATCGGTTCGGAAGTAGGAATAACGCCACCTGTAATAAAACGGTCAACGTGGCTGTATACCATAGTCAATTTACCAGGTACAAACAACCCTTCGATCAAATATTCGTTTCTTAGCTTGTCCGTATCGTACGATTTCGTTTCCGTCGGATTTGTCGCGTAGCGGATTTCCATAACAATAATTGCCTCCTCAGTAATAATTGGCTGCGATTTTGATGGTCCAATTAACCATAAAACGTTTCAATTCGCAAAAAAACACGAATCACGTTCCATCCGCGCCCCTGTATATGGTAACATAAAACCGAGTACATCGCTACCGATACAGAGGAACTTCAAACTTTGTCAACAATTGTCCCGCCCTATCCTTATCGTTTTTTGAACAAATCACGTACATCGTTCGAATATGTATCGAATAAGGTTCGGTATTTTTCCGAAAGAAGCCGTGACTCCCTCGATTGAAAATGGTATAATATTGGCTAATGTTAAGCTATTACTAATGCCAAGCTAGATGAATGGAAGGATGGAGCGAGATGAACCCTCTTGCACAACAGCTCAACGATACAATTGCTAAAGAAAATTCCCATGTTTATGAAATGCTGTCCGATTTGGGCAAGCAAATCTACTTCCCTAAGGTTGGTATCCTAAGCCAATCGGCTGAAGCAAAGCAAAAAGCGAAGAAATTCAATGCCACCATCGGAACTGCATTAGAAAATGGCAAGCCTATGCATCTGAAGGTGATTCAAGATACATTGTCCGCATACGATCCTAAAGATATTTACGAATATGCTCCACCTGCTGGTAAGCCTGAGCTGCGTACCGCTTGGCGCGCTAAAATGATCGAGGAAAATCCTTCTCTGCAAGGAAAGAGCCTGGGTAATCCGATCGTAACGAATGCATTGACGCATGGCTTAAGCATTGTTGCCGACTTGTACGCAGGTCCTGGCGATGCCGTTATTATCCCTGACAAAAACTGGGAAAACTATGAACTGACCTTCGGTATCCGCCGCGGTGCTGAAATGGTCTACTACCCGCTGTATAACAGCGAGCGCAAGTTCAATGCCGAAGGACTTCGTGAAGCGCTGCTCGCACAAAAAGGCAAAGGTAAAGCGATTGTCGTCCTGAACTTCCCTAACAACCCTACAGGCTACACGCCTGGCGCTGAAGAAGGTAAGCAAATCGTTGCTGCTATCAAGGATGCTGCAGAAGCAGGGATCAATGTTATTGCAGTAACAGATGATGCCTACTTCGGCTTGTTCTTCGAGGATTCGATGGTCGAGTCTCTTGCAGGCCAATTGACAGATCTTCACCCTCGCGTGTTGTCTATAAAAATTGACGGTGCGACCAAAGAAGAGTATGTATGGGGCTTCCGCGTAGGCTTCATCACTTATGCTGGTCAAAGCGATGCTATGCTTGCTGCTTTGGAGCAAAAAACAATGGGGATCATCCGCGCTACGATTTCCAGCGGACCGCATCCTTCGCAAACGTTTGTCCTGCACGCATTGAACTCACCGGATTTCAAAGTGCAGAAACATGAAAAAATCCGAAATTATGAAAGGCCGCGCGAACAAAGTCAAAAGCATCTTGGACAGCGGTAAATTCAACGAAGTTTGGGAGTATTACCCGTTCAACTCCGGGTACTTTATGTGCTTGAAGCTGAAAACGGTCGATGCAGAGACGCTTCGCGTTCACCTGCTTGACCAGTACGGAATCGGCACTATCGCTTTAGGCGAAACGGACCTGCGTGTTGCCTTCTCCTGCATTGAAGAAGTCAATCTAGAAGAATTGTTCGAGACGATCTTCCAAGGCGTTCAAGACTTGCAGCAAGTTGCTGCTAAGTAATAAGCAATATCGATAAACCTAGCGGTCTATGACAGCTAGGTTTTTTGTTGCTTCAAGCTGCATGTTATAGTTTGATAGGCGCATAAATATCAAAATCAAAAAAATCGATTACATCAGCGGCAATATGAAATGGATTAATGGGTTTCAAGCGATTGGCTTCAAAGCCGAATGCCCCGTCTGACATGTCTCGCTCGTACTTTTCTGTCTGAAACCACTCATTAAGGAAACGGTACGCAGCGTCCATTTGTTTACGATCGCCCTTGATCGTAAGGGTCGCGAAAGTTCTAGCCGGAATGATCAATCTCTCGAGCTCCTCTGGCATGTCATCATAGGATGGCACTTCCACCCCTACCCATAGCGTCTTTACGCCCGTCGGCCACTGCCACTCAGGAATAAATACGTGCCCGTAGTCTTCATTCAGCCTTGCCGATTTACCTTCCATCAATCCTTCCAACTGCCTCCAAGCTTGACGGACTTGGCTTCCGTCGCATTCTACTTTTAGTACTGCTGCTCTTAATTCCGGGCGTTCGACAATGGATACGTTCAATGCAGTTCCCTCCCCATCTAATCAA
Source organism: Paenibacillus sp. RC67 (assembly GCF_030020805.1). Lineage (GTDB taxonomy): Bacteria > Bacillota > Bacilli > Paenibacillales > NBRC-103111 > Paenibacillus_S. The sequence continues at coordinate 2,053,041 of NZ_CP125098.1, read as the reverse complement.
ACCAATAATAAAACGAACATATGATCTATTGTAAAATAATTCCTGATGGAGATCAATACTGATTTAGACAAAAAATAAAACACCGCCAGGTCATTGAAAATCCCTAACGGTGTTGTCTTTACACTATTCTGTATAGCTCATCAAATCAATAAATTGAACAAATGAGGGTTCTTATTAATCTCCACGAACTTGAACCCTTTAAGGCTCATGCGCTCAACCAGAGGCTCATAGTCCTCCTTATTCTTAAGCTCCACTCCGACCAGAGCCGGTCCGTTCTCCTTGCTCGTTTTCTTCGTGTATTCAAACCGTGTAATATCATCGTTCGGTCCGAGCACTTCATCCAGAAACTCGCGCAAAGCTCCGGCACGCTGCGGAAACTCTACTGTAAAATAATGCTTAAGCCCTTCGTAAATCAGCGAACGTTCTTTAATTTCCTGCATCCGGTCAATATCGTTGTTGCCGCCGCTGATGATACAGACGACATTTTTGCCTGCGATTTGGTCGCGGTAAAAATCAAGCGCCGTAATAGTCAACGCTCCAGCCGGTTCAGCTACGATCGCATTTTCGTTATACAACTCCAAGATGGTGGTGCAAACTTTGCCTTCGGGTACAACGACGATGTCATCAACGACTTTTTGGCAAATGTCATACGTTAACTCCCCAACACGTCTGACCGCCGTGCCGTCAACGAATTTATCAATATCGGTCAGTGTGACGATCTCGCCTTGATCGATAGCTTGGCGCATGGATGAAGCTCCTGTCGCCTCTACGCCGATAAAACGGGTTGAAGGACTTATGCTTTTAATATACGTTCCAACACCGGCTGCCAAGCCTCCTCCACCAATTCCAGCGAATACGAAATCGACTGGCTCCCGCATATCGTTCATCAGCTCAAGGCCTACGGTCCCTTGACCCGCAATAATTTTCTGATTATCAAATGGATGAATGAATTGCATATCTTCCTTTTCACAATAAAGAACCGCTTCATTCAAGGAATCATCGAACGTATCGCCTATCAGAATGACCTCCACGAACGAACCGCCAAACAGCTTCACTTGGGAAATTTTTTGCCGCGGTGTGGTTGTAGGCATGAAGATTTTTCCATGAATTTGCAGCGCCTTGCACGAAAAGGCCATCCCCTGGGCATGATTACCCGCACTGGCACACACAACTCCTTTAGCCAGCTTTTCTTCCGGCAGACTGCGAATCAGGTTATACGCTCCGCGAATTTTGAACGAACGGACGACCTGCAGATCCTCCCGCTTTAGGTATACATTGCAGTTATATTTATCGGATAAAATAAAGTTTTTTTGCAGTGGGGTATGATGCACGACATCCTTCAACAAATGGCTTGCCACGATGATATCTTCTAGCTTGACTGATTGATTGTCCATAAGATTCCTCCGGGTTGACTTCACTAATTTTATTAATTATACACCTATGACGCCGCCTGTCCAGAGAGTTCACAAAAAAAGAACAGTCCTCCCGATAACCCGTAGGTTCGTGGGAAGACTGCTCCGGTCGTAATCTAACCTTTTTCAGTATCTATATCAATAAAAGGGATTAGCGGATAACAATCGTATGAACGAGTTGGTCTTTACCTCTTAGTTCAATTGAACGGTCCGTAGTCAATTGGGACAGATCGCCTTGAATCGTAAGGTTTGAGGACGTGTTGTATACCGCTGTTTGTACTGTACCGTTGCTAAGTGTTTGGTTAATGGAAATCGTAGCAATCGTTCCAGCAGAGTTCAGCGTGTAGGAGTTCAAGTTACCCACAACCGTGAAATCGGTTTGCTCCTCAACCATTTTGGTTACTTCTACGAAAATGATTTTGCCGCTGTAAGTACGTACGTTGATTTGATCGCCTGCTCTCAACTCGGAAGCTGATACTGTACGGCCGTTGCGAACGATAGTCGCATTCGAGGCAATCTCTACGCTGTAGGATACGCTATCTTTAGTCAACGTCAATGTGTTATTGCTTACTGCTGCATTAACCGATGCCGCGAAGGTTGTGTTATCTGGCAATTGGCTGCCGTCAGCAAGTTTCGTGACTTCTACGAAAATGATTTTGCCATTGTAAGTACGGATGTTAACTTGGTCTCCTGCTCTCAGCTCGGAAGCGGCTACGGTGCGGCCGTTACGAATGATAGTAGCATTCGATGCAAACTCAGTGCTGTAGGTTTGGTTATCTTTAGTATAAGAAAGCTTATTATTGCTCACTGTAGCGTTGATAGAAGCTGAGAAAGTTGTGTTATCAGGTGTCGAGTTGTCGTTAGCAGCCTTCGTGACTTCTACGAAAATCGCTTTACCGCCGTAGGAACGAACGGTTACTTTGTCGCCTGCTCTCAGCTCGGAAGCCGCTACTTTAGCGCCGTTTCTGAAAATGAAAGCGTTAGAATCAAGCTCAATGCTGTACGATTGCCCGTCTTTAGTCAACGTCAATACATTGTTGCTTACTGCCGCATTCAGCGTTCCGTTTACGGAAGTATTATCGGGAAGCTGGTTGCCTGTGCGATCCAGCAATGCCGCCAACTCAGCGCGCGTTACGGAACGGTCAGGACGGAAAGTGTTATCCTCGTAACCGTCTACCAGGTGCTTTTCAATAGCTTCTTCTACATAGCCTACGGAACCGGCAGGAATTTTATTGGCATCCTTGAAAGACAGCTTCGTGCTCATTTTTGCCTTAGCTTCTTCTTGGAGCTTCAATGCTTTAATTAGAAGTGTCGTTGCCCATAAGCGATCCGCTTCTTTTTCCGGTTGTACGGAATCATCGGATTCCTGGAACAGGTCATTTTGAAGCGCTACCGCAACATAGCCGACAGCCCATGGATATTTTTGTTTAATTTTATCCGCATCTTTAAAGTTCAGGTTGGAATTCATCGCTTCTGTCGATTCGGCTTGGTCACGCAATCCCATCAAGCGAACAGCTGCGGTGATAGCTTCGATACGAGTGATCGTTTTGCGAGGCTGGAATGTTCCATCCTCATAGCCTTCAAATACTCTTTTGGAGGCTAAGCTTGCAATGTAGCGTGCAGCCCACTCCACGTCAGCACCCTTCACATCGTCGAAGGACAATTTAATCGTCATATTTTTAACATTCAGATTGTTGATATAAATGTCACTGCCATTGTTCTTATTATTATTGTTATTATTAGATTTGGTTTGAACCGCATCGCGGCCATGGTCTTTATCGTTGCCCTTACTTTTGCTGTTATCGGCAAAAGCTGCAGTGGAGCCACCCAGCACCATTGCCATTGTCAAACCGGTTACCATAACCTTCTTGAAAGAATTGTTCATCATCATATCTCCCTTATTCATAAATAATAGTTGTGTTTGGCGCCAATATTGCTGCAGGCAACCGTAGGCACCGGTCGATGGATATTCATGATCTAGTGAATCAGAACCTTCGCGAAGAGTTCCTGGATTTACTACAATGTTTCGCCTACCCCAAAATGTTTGTGGGGGTCTTTTGAACAGGCATCAGAAAAATGGTAGACTATTTTTGTATTGCTTTTTTTTAGGGAAAAAGAAATCCTTAAAGGAGCAAGTCAGGTAAGGATTGGGGGAGGAACAGCAAGTTATGAAATGGAATGGAAAAAGATTATCCGTCAGTCTGTCCGTTTTGGCTTTGGTAGCTGCAGGTGCAGTCTACTCGGTTATGCACTTTGGGGGCGGCGGAGCACAGCAAAATCCGGGAGCCTCCGCAACGGCAGAGTCTGGAAATAAGCCACAGGCCATTGCTCCTACACCGACGCCGGAGCCGCCGATTCCATCAGAAAAGGTCGATGTTGTGGTACTAGGAAGCGAGTTAGAGGGGATGTACCTTGCTCGAGCAGCAGCAGATGAAGGGCTGAAGGTGAAGGTGCTGGACCCTAGAGAGGCATTTGGCGGACAAGTACTTCAAGGAGAAATGCTGTTCTTGGACGAAACAAGGGACGATCAATATCACTCCTTAGTTCAAGGACGGGCGAAGGAGCTGTTTGACGGCTTCCGCAACGCCAAAATCCGCAAGCTGCCTGAATTCACGCAGTACTTTGATAAGCTCAAAAAAGATATTCCCGTCGAATCGGGAATTAAAATTCAAGACGTTAAGCAGATCCCCGGCAAGTTCGGACCGCATGCCATTGAATCAATCACTTACGCCGGAAAAGATGGCGCCAAGAAAAATATTAAAGCGGATTACTTCGTAGATAATACCGACTACGCAGCTCTGCTCAGCAAGCTCGACGCTACTCGTATGCCAGGTCTTGAAGCCTTCTACGGACAAAATAACATCGAATATATGAGCTCGGGCATGATGATGAAATTTAAAAATGTCGATTGGAACAAATTCAAAACCAGCTTCAACAACATGACGCCAGAGCAGCGTAAAGCCAAGTATGGAGGCGGGTCGGTCGACGATAGCTTTGCTATCGGACTGAGCGGCATGACAAACGCGTACAAGCCAAGCAACGACAGAGTGTTCCTGCGGGGGCTGAACGCTGTAAACCAGCGGGATGGGGAAGTTATCATTAACGCATTCCTGATCTATACCGTTGATCCTAGCAACGACAAATCGATTGCTGATGCGATGGAGCTTGGGAAGAAGGAAATCCCGCTTATCCTGAATCACTTCCGCAAAAACATTGTAGGCTGGGAAAACGCCGAGCTGAATGGCTTTCCTAATTATTTATACATTCGCGAATACAATCATTACGAATCGGATTACGTGTTGAAGCCATCGGACATGCTCGGGGCCAAAATGTTCTGGGATAATGTCAGCATAGCCGGTTACCCGCTTGATCTTCAAGGAACGAGTGCCAATAAATGGGGCATCGAGATGGGACGTCCCGATAAATACGGCATGCCGCTACGGAGCTTTCTACTGAAAAATTACGATAATGTCATTATGGCAGGGAAAAACGTCGGTGCATCCGCCATCGCATTCGGGAGCGCAAGGATTCAACCGAATACAAGTACGGCAGCCGAAACGATCGGTATTTTAATGGGACAGCTGAATGGCAAGAAGAAGCTTAGAGAGCTCACCGAAGCAGATATGCCTGAACTCGACAGCTACCTGGAAACGAAATACAAAATTAAGCTTACTGGAGTCAAAGGCAACAATAAAATTGCCGGTTGGACCAATGACGAAATTGCAAAGCTGGATACAGGCGAAATTGTCTATGCCTCCTATGTGAATAAACGAAAAAAATAAGCAATCAATAAAAAGCAGAGGGAACTTTCATTCTCCTCTGCTTTTTGCATTTAGCTTTGCTGGTGTACAGGCTCTTGAATCCGCAGCTGCTGCGTTGCAAATTCTTTATATAAGTCGTGAGACTGCAGCAGCTCCTCATGAGTCCCTTTCCCCGTAATCGTTCCTTTTTCAATAAACAAGATTTGGTTAGCATCCACAACCGTGGACAGCCTATGGGCAATAACGAGTGTCGTTCTGCCTTTCATCAAGTTTTTCAATGCCTCCTGCACGACAATTTCAGACTTGCTGTCCAAGCTGGAGGTCGCCTCATCAAGCATCAATATTTTAGGGTCTCTGAGAAGAGCCCGGGCTATCGCTATCCTTTGACGCTGGCCTCCTGATAGCTTAACTCCCCTCTCTCCGACTTCCGTATCGTAGCCATTAGCCAACTCGTTAATAAACATGTCAGCATAAGCCATTTCGGCAGCTTGCTGAAGCTCTGAATCTGTAACCTTGCGATCCAACCCGTAAGTAATATTTTCACGGATTGTACCCGATAGGAGCGGACTTTCCTGGGAAACATAGCCGATCTTGCTTCTCCATGATTGCAGCGAATATTCCTCAATATCATCCCCTCCTATCCGGATCGTTCCGCTTTGTGGATGATAATAGCGCTCCAGCAAGGAAAACAGCGTCGTCTTGCCGCCACCGCTTGGCCCGACAATAGCCGTCACTTTTCCTGACTCTAATGTAAAATGAATGTCCTTTAGAACAGCATCCCCACCATCGTAGCCGAATGTTAAATGATCTACCGTAATCGTCTGATTCGCATCGTTAAGCTGCCGTCCACGAGCGATATCTTCTTCTTCTGAGTCCAGTGTAGCGATAATGCGTTCCGTCGCTCCTACTGCTTTTTGCAGCTGGGTGAAAAATTGAGTTATCTGGGTCATCGGCATGATGATTTGAATAAGGTACAAAATAAACGCGACCAGCTCACCAGCAGTCAGTATACCGGACGATACTCGCATTCCACCGTAACCGATTATCACGACCAGCAGTGCCATGAGAACGAATGAAATTAACGGAGAGATCAACGCTTGAACCTTGCCCTCTCTCACGCCGAATTGAAACAGCTTCATAATACCGGATTTGCCCGCTTCATATTCCAGCGGCTCTGCATTAGACGACTTCACAAGACGAATTTCGGATAAAACCTGCGTCAAAATCCCCGTAAACTTGGCCGTTTCATCCTGCAGCCCCTTGGAGATAAGGAACATTTGGCGTCCTACCGGAAGCAGGATTGCGACGGCCAGCGGAACAGCCAGCAGCATAATCAGTGTCATCTTCCAATCCAGGAACAGCAATATCGTAATAGAACCGATAATGGAAATGACTCCGTTAAAAAAGTTTGTAAGATGCTCCGAAATGAGCCCTTTCACGACTCCGGTGTCGTTCGTCATCCGGCTGATCGTCTCTCCAGTCCGATTATTATCGTAATAAGGAATCGTTAAAGCCAATAGCTTCTTCCACAGCCGATCCCGCAAATTAGCGACAATTTGTTGACCTACATGGTTCAATAAATATATCCCTAGTCCACCAGCTATGGCTTGTGCTGTAAATGTCAAAACAAGCAGAACAATTTGTTTGGGTTCTATCGATGTCAGCGAGAAGCTGTCCACGAGGTTTCTTGTAAATAAAGGTACTATCAGCCCTACGACTGTAGATATTACACTTAGCCCTATCGCTATGCCAAGCTTCCACTTGGAAGGCTTCGTTTGCTTGATTAATTGTATAAATAACCGCCACTTCCCCGGTTGCTGCTCCTTACTCATACATATCCATCTCCTATCCAATCTTTTTAATTAGATCCGTTCCTTAAAGGAATTTCCCTGCCAGTAAAGATTACGATACTTATTTAAACGGAATATAAACGAAAAGAGTTCGATTCGGCACAAGCCCGATGATGTAAAGTCTTTTTATATTCATTCTTCCCCTGTTGATTTGACACCGTCTTGTCTATACTGAGGCTATCTTCTGTGAACGGGAGTGATGATCTATGAGTGTCAGTGAATACGGTGAATTCCATGTATACGCTAGTACGGCGCAAGCTGAGAGAAATAAACACATTGAACAGAAAGCATGGTGGGAGCATTATTAATAAGCAAGAACAGTTACCTTTAGAGGCTTTTGGCTATCAACCTTTTTTTGCAAATCAGCGAAAAGAAAATTATGATATCGGACGCGTTGCGTTGGAACACACGCACCTGTACCGCATTTATTCCGAAGACGGTGAATGGTTGGGAGAGCTATCTGGTAAATACCGTTATGAGGCGTCCGTTCGTGATGACTACCCTGCCGTTGGCGATTGGGTATGGATGAAGAAGCTCCCTGATGAACGTAAAGCTATCATCCATGGAGTCTATGCAAGAAAAAGCAAGTTTTCTAGAAAAGTGGCGGGGCAAACAACGGAAGAACAGATCGTGGCAACCAATGTAGACCGCGTCTTTCTTGTTATGGCTTTAAACCGAGATTTTAATGTGCGGCGGCTTGAACGCTATCTGCTAACTGCATACGAAAGCGGCTCAACGCCCGAAATTGTCCTTACCAAAAAGGATTTGTGCGAGGATAGCGATGCCGAAGCCAAACGAAGTGAGGTCGAATCGATTGCCTTTGGGGTTCCGATTTACTGCGTAAATAGCTTGGCGGATGGGGGTACCGAGGATATAGTCCGAACACTAAAGCAAGGTGAAACGATAGCTCTTCTAGGCTCATCAGGTGCAGGCAAATCAACCCTGCTGAACAGCCTTTACGGTGAGCAGCGACAAAAAACAGGCGACATACGTGAAGGCGATGATCGCGGCAAGCATACGACAACCCATCGCGAGCTGGTAGTCTTGCCGAACGGCGCACTCATTATTGATACACCCGGAATGCGGGAGCTGCACCTTTGGGAAGGTAGCGCATCTATGGATATGGCGTTCCAGGACGTTGAAGCTCTTGCGGCGAGCTGCCGTTTTGCCGATTGCGGTCATCATAATGAGCCTGGCTGCGCTATTCAAGCTGCATTAGCCGACGGACAGCTCGATCCGGAGCGGTTCGCAAGCTTCCGTAAGCTTCAAAAGGAACTTGCCTACATGGAGCGAAAGGCGGATGCTGCCGCAGCGCGGGCAGAGAAAGACCGCTGGAAAAAGATTCATAAAGAAATGCGCGGTAAAGGTCACAGGTAACCCTGATATCTCGCATAGTAAGCTGGGCAACTACTGAAACAATGGATTATATGGGTAACCGGTTTGACAACGGATACCAATCATTGGTTCCGATAGCTTGTACCAGCTTTTCCTTTGTTTTCTCGTCAATTGTTTCGAAGTTATAATCGGGGCACATTTTAAGTAGCTGATGAACATCCGAACATAATTACCAGCGCAGCAATGATTACAAATTTTTTCACTTTAACGCTCCTATCTCGTGGACCTCGTACAAACATATTCAATCAATTCTTCAACCGTTCCAGTAAAAGTATCCACCTCATCTAAATGATAAAAGCTGCTTGTGGTAGCCAGATCATGAACTTCATCTTTCGGTGAATAAAGATAAATCTTTTTGGCTTGTCCGATCGCCATGCCTAATTCTATATGACTTCCTTTTCCTGCAGGCAATATAACAATAATAAAATCTGCTTCGTAGACTGCGTTTTTTTCACATTGGGCTATTTCCTTCAATTGTTCAATGGTTGAAATTTCCGCTTCATATCGTGTCCAATCAAGCGTCTGGATAAATCCTTTATTGATAAGCTGATTAGCTACATACCTAACAATATCTACATTGCGGAAACTAGATGCTACATAGAACTTCATCGCTGTCCTCCAATTTCTTTCAATTAAGTTGCCATAATACGAAATACATTCACCTCGCTGTTTACCAATTCCTTCTAACCAACAAAAAAATACCGGATATAACCTTCCGAGTTATGAATCCCCGTTAGTTTTATCCGGTACTTGTATAAATGATTACAGCCACTTTCGTTATCTTAGCTTCAATCCGACACGCAGGCCATGATCCTCAAATGCAATATCCCGCACTCCAGCAGGCTTAGGTACGTAATCATTCAATTGAATTTGCAGAGGATTCAAATGGAACCATTCAATGGGAACTGAAGCCTCCTTGATTTTAGTCGCTGTGTGAGTTGCCTTCAAATAAGGTTCTTTCCATGACATAGCGAAATAAAGCTTCGCGCCAAATGTCCACTGGCCCTTGTACAACAAATTGACATCAGCAACCCACTCGCTGCCTTCTAGAAAAAACTGAGCTCCAGTGATCTCAAGGTCGGAACTGACCTGGGTGTGGGAAGCGAGCGCTTTTTTGAGCAAGCTGTTCACCTCAGGCTCGGTCAGTTGGACTTCAAGCTTACGGCTTGTGAGCATATTCGCCACTTTTTCCCGAACCGGCAATTCCGAATAATTCAAATCCAACTTCTGCTCAGGCTGAACATACCAGTAGGCTGCGCCAAGCAGCAGTGCACAAACTATAGCTAGCGACACTATTCCTCGCAGCAGCTTCCCCATAACCTCTTAAGCGGCTCCTCTCCGAACTCCCTCCAACATGAATAACAACGTTTATAATTTCGGTTTGTTCTGCTTCTCTTTAAGCCAGCGAGGCGCTCCTTTATTTTTGCGATCCTTCAAGCGTTCCCGTTCAGCTTTACGTTTATCAGCAATGGTGGCTGGCTTGGCAGCTGCTGCCTTTGCTTTAAGCTTTGGCGCGAGCGAGGATGTTCTAGCTTTAGGAGCTTCCGTCCTAGCATTATTCTCTCTCAAGGAGCCTGCTGGAGCTTCTCCACCTGCTTCCCCGTTCACACTTCTTACCGGTTCCACTCGGGTGCGATTTGCCGCCCTTGGGCCGCCGCCTCTGCGCTCTCCCGGATTGATTACTTTACCGAACTCCATCTCTTTCTCCTCAATTATAATGCCGAGAGATTTGGAGAATTTGTTGATAATAAACCGTTCCTTCGGCGTAATGATGGAAATGGCCGTCCCTTTTTTGCCCATCCTGCCTGTACGTCCGACCCTATGAACATAATGATCGGCATCAATTGGGGGATCAAGATTAATGACATGCGTCACATGAGGGATGTCGAGACCTCTGGCCGCAATATCTGTAGCTAGAAGCAGTTGGAATTTGCCACTGCGAAATGACTGCATCACCTTCGCACGATCTTGTTTCCCAGCATCTCCGTATAAGGCTTCGATGGATAGGCCTGCAAACTGAAGCTTGCTGATAACCTCCGCCACATCATCCGTTTCGTTAATAAAAACGATAGCCGCAGTAGGATTGTACAATCGGATGATCCGTCTAAGCGTATCAATTTTATCCCGTTCTTCACTGACAAAAAACAGATGCTCCAACGTCTGGGACGTTCGCTGCTCCGGATTCACCTGTACGAATACAGGCTCGTTCATCCAGCGATCGATGACAGCCTGAACCGGTTCCGGCAGCGTAGCAGAGAAGAATAGCGCTTGCCGTTCCCGCTGCATGCCTTTGAATATCGCTTCCACCTCATGCATAGAGCCTAATTCAAACACTTGATCGACCTCGTCGACCACCATATAGCGAACGTAATGCATGCTCAACTTGCGCAGCTTCAGCAGCTCCAGCACCCGTCCCGGAGTTCCCACCACGACTTGAGGACGCAGCTTGAGACGATCGATCTGTCTGCTAATAGCCGCTCCACCTATTAACGACTGGACACGGATACTGCTTCCTTCCGTCAACTGCTCCAGCGTCTGTACGATCTGCACGCCCAATTCACGCGTAGGCACGAGAACCACAGCTTGAACCTCTTTGGAATTCTTGTCTATTTTATGCAGCAGCGGCAGTGTGTAAGCTAATGTTTTGCCTGATCCCGTTTGAGACTGTGCAACTACATCCTTGCCCTCCAGAATGACAGGAATAGCCTCGGTCTGTATCGGTGATGGCGTTACAATCTCCATTTCCTGCAACCGCCGTACGTAACTATCCTCAATTTGTAAAGAAGCAAAACCGTTATTCATCGAACTCCCCCTTCATAAAAGCATCATACCAATGGAGAGGAGGAACATCAAGCTTCCCTCGATATCTCCAGCTTGCCGGATATCCAATTAAACACCGAGTCCAACGCCTTTTCGTCCGCTTCTCGCGGAAAACGGTGCTCCAGCCCCTCATACAACTCCATGGCGTAATTCTTACCTGCCCGCTCCAATCCTTCGGCCAGCTTACGTGCTTGAGCTACACTTACCTGGGTATCTGCCGTTCCATGCACGATTAATATCGGAACGTTCAGCTCGTCAAGCCAATACACGGGTGAACGGTCTTGGTACGCTTCGCTCTGCTTGCGCGGGTGTCCAACGACCCTCTTCAACATACGGCGCAAGTCTACCCTTTCCTCGTAGGTATCGAACAGATCACTAACACCACCCCAAACCACAATGGGACCTGCTTGGTTACAGTGTCTTGCCGCAAGCATAGCCATCAAGGCTCCACGGGAAAATCCAATTAACGGGATCTTCCCCGGTTTTACTTCCGGTAAAGATTGTACAAGCGTAATCGCATGAAACACATCGAAGCGGTCTTCCCCGCCAAAATCCTCGCGCCCCTCGCCCCCTTCATTCCCACGGTAGAAAGGCGCAAACACGGCATATCCTCGCTTCGCCATGGACATAATTCGCCGTTTGCGCACCATACCTACTTTGCGAATACCGCCTCGGCAGTAGATGAGCCCAGGGTAGGAAGTTGTTGTAGAATTGCCCTCTGGGACAGCCAAGTATCCTTTAACCTGTAAACCTTCACTGATATACGTGAGCCGATAAAGCAAAATCCCTTTGTACCGGCTTCTCAGCGATTCTCTCTCTAACAGAGAGCCATTCTGCCTGTCCTCATTTATCAGTAAATGGGGCTGAGCGGGAATTCCTCCGTCTGCTTCTCTGGCTGCGTTTTCCTGCTCCCTAGTCCATACTATGCTTGTTTGTGTAAGTAAAGAAGCATCCTCCATTATTCGTTGATCCTGCTCCTCCAGTGATCTCTGATGGATCATAGCTGCTGTACACTCCTTTCTCGTTTTCATGGTTTATCTGAAGACGACCCTTATTTTGACAGAAATCCTTTCGTACGCTAGACTAACTATGGTTACGATAAGTCATTTTATTATGTTCTGAAAGGTGGAGCTTCTATGAATCCCCAATTTCAAAGCGATCTCGATGCATTGATCGATAAATTTGCAGAGCTTGTGACAGGTGATTCGTCTCCTGAAATGGTAGAAAAAATAAAGGCGTGGTCTATTTACAATCATATCCACAGATCGATGCCTGCCCTGACAAGCCACTGGAACCAATCTCACCCCGAAGGAAAAGCAGCGGTTCGTGCTTTATTCGAAGAAATTCGCGACTTAAACCTGCAATTGAAGGAACGAAATAAAAGTACGGAGCAGGAGTAAGACTAACACAAAACTCATAACATCTTGCATCGTGTTAAGACCGGAAGCTTATGTTTTCCTGTCTTTTTTCTTATTTTCAAACAGTAATTTGTCAGAAATCTACCTTTTCAAGAGTCTATAATGCAGGTGGACTTAATTCCACTCCTCCATTCATTCTAACGAAAGCGGTGATCGTATGCCATTATTCAACGGGCGTGAAAGCGAACAAATCGAAATCAAGGACAAAGCCGAGCTCATCCAACAAATTCGTCTGCACCAATCCAATTTCTCGGGATCGGAGTTTATCAACGGCCGCGGAGAACAAGTAAGCTTCCGGAACATATCCATGCCGGATTCCTCTTTTCAATGCGGTGATTTAAGAAAACTAAGTTTTACAGACGTCAATTTGACCGGTGCACGTATTAACGACGCTAACTTAAGTGACCTGGAGATTGACGGTGCACAGCTTGGCGGAGCCTACATTCATAACATCGGTCTGCCTCCCGAAGGCCATCCTGCCTATAAGGAGGGTGAGAAGCAGCGTCCGCTTCGCTTTGAGAACTGCGATCTTCACGGTAGCAGCATAACCGATTGTAACCTATTTGGAGTGAACATCACCTGCTGCTCTATGGAAGGGATGACGATAGACGGCATCCCTGTCCTGAAGCTGATCGAGGCCTACCATAAGCTGAATGAGAGCCCGTCTCAATCCTAATATGCAAAAGAGCCTGGGACACACGTCTCAGGCTTCTTTATACGTTAGAAGAGGTTCTTGATTGTGCACAGACACCCTACTTCTTATTAAGCATCTTGTAGGCTACTTTATCGAATGCTCGAGGGAACAACTGAAACAGCTTAACGCCCATTCCAGCCATAAATGGCATGTCGATCTCCGGAATTTGCTTTTCAATAGCGCGAACCACTTTGTTGGCCACTTGTTCCGGCTTCAGCATGAACCACTTTACATTTTTTACATAATTCCCTGTCGGATCAGCTCTATCGAAGAATGGGGTATCTATCGGGCCTGGGTTCATTGCCGTTACATAGACTCCTGTATCAACCAGCTCCTGCCGCAAGCAGTTCGTAAATCCAAGCACTGCATGCTTGGTTGCCGAGTAACCGGATGATTTCGCCGAACCGATCTTGCCGGCCATAGAAGCAATATTAACAATATGCCCGCTGCTCGCTTTCAGCATGTAAGGCAGTACAGCCTTCGTACAGCGAACCGTCCCCATATAATTGACGTCCATCATGCTTTCGAATTCTTCTATCGGAGCATCAACAAATTTCTCAAATACCCCGTATCCTGCATTATTAATTAATATATCGATTCTGCCATATTGTTTGATGACTTCCTGGATTGTCTCGTTAACCTGCTCCGTTGAGGTCACATCGAGTTGAAATACTCCGCAGGGCACTTTCAAGGAAGCCGCGACTTGCTCCAGCTTTTCTACGGACCGAGCCATGAGCACCGGAGTAACCCCTTTCTCCGCGAGCTTTTGCACCATAATAGCGCCAATACCGCTTGAAGCTCCCGTAATAACAGCAACTTTTCCAAAAAACATATGCTTTTTCCTCCCATACTTCAATTAGACGGGCGTGGATCTATCATTCAAAGACCGATGCGCTCTCTATTGTTCAATTAAAAAAAGTGGATTGCATCCCAGAGGGTGCTTCCACTTTGTATTGTAATCCATTTTAATTATACGATCAAAACCTGGATATCCAGCTCACCAATTCCATCCATGATTAGAGGTATCGTTAACGCCTTCTTCGGCAAAAATCCAGCAGAATTGGCTGAATGCATCAGCTTAGGCGGAGTAATATCGACTTTAACTCCTTGATTAAACAGCATGGTGCTGGCGTTCCCACTGATCATATTGCCAAGCTCCGAGATCGCACTCCGGCTCATTTCATCCATTTCCGTCACATTAAAGCCGCCCATCATGGCTGAGACCATTTTCAAAGCGACCGCTTCATGCAGTCCGAACACGATATCACCTTGCATTTGTCCGGTCATCCCTATTTGAATCCATATGTAGTTCTCTACGAACTTTACGTCTTTTATCCCAAGATTCCCGGTTGAAGGGCGGATATTGGCAACTTGTTCGATGACAATCCTTGCAGACTCCAAAAAAAGGATTAATATATTCTGCCTTCATTTTATTAAAGGTCCCCTTTACGACAAAATCACGTAAAATGCCATAGGTCTATTTTCCCTTTCATTATACCTAATTTCACCAAATAAGTATACTCTTTTTGAAAACAGGATTGAAAATAGGGCTGAGTGCTCAGCTGCCAGACGGCAGACAAGGCTCATACATCATCAGCGCATGGTTCTCAGCAACCTCTTCCTCGCCTATCCACTCGCCTTCCGCATTATACTGATGTCGAAAAATGATGTTATGACGCACATATCCGCCCCATAGCTCCTGCGTAAACCAGTGCTTTTTTTCTACAATTTCATACTGGTAGCGTCCAGGCTGATCCGATCTCCATTCTCCGACAAGCTCATCCTCCGTCAAATAAATGCGCAGCTGATAAACCTCTTCCGTTGGATTATACAGCTGCAAATCCAAATAATTATAAAAGCATGTAGCCCCTGTACCAAACGGCTGTGTTCTACCTGCATCTGGAAATACATCATAACCATGCCGATAACGCTCTGTGACTTGCAGCGGAGTATGCAAAGCAAGCCAGTAGATCAGGTTTGATAGCTGGCACAGCCCGCCTCCTACTCCTGTGGTTACCCTCCCTTTATGAAGGATCATTCCATCCAAATAGCCCTTTCGCCTCGTTGGCTTCCCAATGACTTTCCAATAAGAAAATGTTTCTCCCGGCTTCAGCACGATTCCGTTCAATTGTTCTCCGGCGATTCTCAAATTGACAACCTTGTTGTGCTGCAGCCTCATATCCACATCCTTCAGTTGACGAAGCAATGGGGTACGGTGAGTGAATAGGACGTATGGCAGCTCTACAACGCTTTGGGCTGTTGCATACCGTGTGCTGCTGAGCATCCACTCCAATCGGCGGCGCATTCGAAAATAAGCAATCCCAAGCCATGTTCGCCAACGCGACCGGTCTTTAGGTTTCGGAATGGTTCCTGGTATCGACAACGACATCTCCTCCTAACAAACTACATCCTCATACCCATCATATTTCCGGAGCTGTATCGTTTTAACCCATAATAAAAAAATGCCGAGCCCCCAATGGTCAAAATGAATGCGATGCCCAGCGCTTGTGCCAGAAACACCGGCTCTATCGAACGAAGCAGTCCAATCGGCATGTAGCTGATAAAGCCCGCTGGTATGACCGTAAATAAGATCAGCTTGCCCGCACCACTGAAAATGCCTGTAGGGTAGGTGGAAAAGGCAAGCAAGCCGTTAAACGCCTGTTGGCCTATCCCCTCAGCATTGCCGATAAAGAAAGCAAGAGATTGGATACTAACGACGAAAAACATAAATATCAACATCGCCACAAGCAGCGCTAAAACAAATTTGCCGATTCCGAGCAGAGACAAATCACCAAAAAAAGCATAGATCAAAAGTGCAAAAAGCACATCTCCTATAGCCGATATCGACATTCGACTGATCAAAATATGCAGCAGCACCGGTTTGGGCTGTGATAAATAAATATCCAGCTGCCCTGCAGCTACCAGAGATGCGATACGATAGGCATTCCCGAACAAAACAGCCGACAAGCCGAATCCTCCAGAGCTCACTGCCCACATCATCATCACGTCCTGCAGCGTCCAGCCGTTGACGACTTGAAACCGTTGGAAGTATATACCCCAGAACAAAATCCAGACAGCGTTATTTACCATCATCATGCCAGCCGTCAGCAGAAAGCTTAAGCGAAACTCCATCGCTCCTGCCAAGTTCAGCTTCCAGCAGCTCCACACAAATAAAACGATTCCTTTCATCTTGTTGATCATTGCGTTCCGTTTCCTCCTTTCTATCCTCCATTTACATTGACCTTGCGAACACCGTGACGATATATAAGAGCAACTCCCACACCAAGCAGCACAATCCATACACCTTGTATCATAAGCATTGGCAATATTGAGGTGTCCGCCCAACGAACAGCAGTCCTTGCCGGGAAATACAACACGGTCTGGAACGGCAGCCAGCGACAGACGCTCTGCAGTGCTTGCGGAAACAGCTCGAGAGGCATTAGCATCCCCCCTATAGTGAATAGGAGCTTATGGTAAACGAACTCCAATCCCCGCGTCTCCTCAACCCAGAAAGCGCACAACGCAAGCGCCATATTGAGTAAAAAGTTAATGGTAATGGCTCCAACCGACATCAGGATGAACCCCAACAATCCCCAGCCGAAGGATGGCCATCCGAATAAGACGAACCCAAGCAAGCCTCCTACGCACAGGTTGACGAACAATCGTATGGCCACCTCACTTATATACCCGACGTAATGGTACCCGATGTAGCTTAACGGACGCGTCAGCTTATACCCCACATCCCCATTCTTAACTTCCTCCTCAATACGAGTAGCCAAGCTTGGAAAAGCCGTTGTCAGCGCCTCTGCGAACAAGATGTACCAAATAATTTGCTGGTAGCTGTAGCCCTCGATCAGGCTGCTCCCCTCTCCCTGATAAGTCACTCTCCATAGCTGCACGAAGATGTACATAATAATAATGAGGAAGATGGAGCGAATGAGAAAATCATATACATAAGCAAAATGATTGCGGAGCGTTACACGTCCTATTGCACCATATTTTATTAGCTTGCCGAGCACGGTTGATAGAGGGGATAGCACGGCGGTTCTCTCACGATTTGAATGCACAAGCTCGCTCAGGTTGAGTCGATCTTCACTCATCCAGCTTCCCCTCCATCCGCGTTCCTTCCATATCCGCTTTCACGAGCGTATATATGAGTAATAATTTGTTCCATTGGCGGATCTTCAATCGTCACATCGACTACTCGGTATTTGGCAACGATATGGGAAAGCACCTGCTCCATGCTTGCCGCCATTGTATCTACAGATAGCTTGATTTCCAAAGCTCCCTGACTGAGCAGTTCTACACCTGGAAAGGCAAATGGAATTCCTGCTTCCTGCAGCTTCAAGTGAATCGTTTTCTCCGTCAGAAGCTCCCTTTTCATCCGATCCACGTTATCGTCCAATATGACCTGACCATGGTTAATTACGATGGCACGCTTGCATAGCTGCTCGATATCTCCTGCATCATGGGAAGTTAAAAAAATGGTCGTGCCTTCCTCCCGATTCATCTCCAAAATAAGCTCTCTAATCTTCTGCTTCACAATAACATCCAGTCCAATAGTCGGTTCGTCTAGAAAGACGATCTTCGGTCGATGCAGCATCGCTGCCGCGATTTCACAGCGCATACGCTCTCCGAGGGACAGCTTGCGCACCGGAGTATGCAAATACGGTTCCAGCTCAAATCGGCGAACTAGATCGTCCCGTCGGTTCTTATAGTCCGCTCTCTTCAGTTCATAGATCCGGCTCATCAGCTCGAAGGAATCTATAGGCGGGAGATGATACCATAGCTGCGACTTCTGACCGAAGACGGAACCGATATGATAGGCCAATCTGCTTCGTTCTCTCCAGGGACATAGACCCAGTACTTCAGCTGTTCCGCCGGATGGATGCAAAATACCGGTCAGCATCTTAATCGTAGTCGATTTGCCCGCTCCATTCGGACCCAGGAAAGCTAGTGTCTCCCCTTCCTCCACCGTCAAATCAATACCGTAAACCGCCGCTTTCTCACTAAATCTCGGCTTGATTAGCGATCGAATACTACCGCCAAGCCCTTTTTCCTTTTGCTTGATGGCGAACGATTTGGATAAACCAGCCACTTGTATTGCTTTCATCTCCTAATGCTCCTTTCTTCTGTTAAAGCAGAAAAGACCTCGCACAATTTCGCCTGGTAAGGCGGAATTTGCACGAGGTCTTTTATCCCTACGGTGTAACGCAGCTATGCGCGCGCTCGGCTTCGCTTGGTTCGAACCGGCAGCTTGCCGTCGGATCCCTAGAAGCCCTCCCACTTAATTGTTATATATTACCATGAGTTATTGCACAGTGGCAATTGCTTTTTTACCGCATAGGTGGATTGATAAAGTTTTTCTTATGTTGAATAAATTTTTGGCTTATTCGCATAAAAAGGAAAATTCCAGAGAAACTAACGGCATTACAGGTAATTTACCCATATTCAAACATTGAAGACTGAAGGAGGGTTCTTACTTTGCCGGACAACAGACCGAATCAGCCGCAAAGTGACTCAAGGCGTAAGTTTCTGAAATATTCTGGTGCAGCCATTGGCGGGGTTGTCGTTGGTGGTGTTGTTGGTGGCGTCATAGGTCGAGGTCTTGGTCCAAAAACAACGGAACCGGCCAAACAGCCCGAAACAGCACAGCCAGGCGCAGCCGCAGATTACAATCAAGCGTTGATGTTTTTTTCCCAGGAGCAGTTTCGTTTGACTGAGGCGGCAACCGAGCGGATCTATCCAAAAGATGATTTAGGCCCTGGCGCCAAGGAATTGGGTGTTGCTTACTTTATTGACCACCAATTGGCCGGACAATGGGGGATTAACGCTAGAGAATACATGATGGGGCCTTTTGTGGCAGGAGAAGCAACCCAAGGCAATTTTCCGAACGTTAGGCGGCATGAGCTTTTCACCATGGGACTGCAGGCTATCCAGAACTTAAGCCAAACCAAATACCAGAAATCGTTTTTGGACTTGGGAGAAGCCGAGCAGGATGAAGTACTGAAGGCCTTGGAAGCAGGCAATGACATTAAGCTCTACGGCTCTACAGGACCCGTCTTCTTTAAATTGTTAACGAATTTCACCATGGAAGGCGTCTATTCCGATCCATTGTACGGGGGCAATAAAAATATGCTCGGCTGGAAAATGAAAAACTACCCAGGCAACCAAATGAGCTATTTAGATATTATCGACAAAAAAGAATTTGTGAAAATGGAACCGCAAAGCTTGCGCGACCATTTGAGCCATTAGAAGGAGTCTGGAACAGCATGGCTACAACGTTACCAAAAGTGTCGGCTGTTGTCGTTGGTATGGGTTGGACGGGCGGCGTTATTGCCTGTGAGCTCGCTAAAGCTGGAGTTAAGGTGGTAGGCCTCGAGCGCGGCAAAGGCAGAAAAACCGAAGATTACTATATGGTTCACGATGAGCTTCGGTATGCCCAACAGTACGGCTTAGCACAAGACCTATCCAAAGAAACCGTCACCTTCCGCAACAATGAGAAGGGAACTGCAATTCCGATGCGCTCCTACGGTTCGTTCATCTTGGGAGAAGGCTTGGGCGGCGCCGGCGTACACTGGAACGGGCAGTATTTCCGATTCCTCCCGTATGACTTTGAGATTAAAACCAAAACGATTGAGCGGTACGGAGCTAAAAAAATCCCTGACGGAATGACAATTCAGGATTGGGGCGTCACCTATGACGAGTTGGAGCCCTATTTCGATAAGTTTGAAAAAATGGCTGGTATTTCAGGGGAACCCGAGCAGAATCCAATGGTCGGCAAGCGTTCTAATCCCTTCCCGACACCAGCGATGAAAAAGACGCCGATTATGCAAATGTTTGAAGATGCATCCAAAAAACTCGGCTTCCATCCTTACACCTATCCGTCCGCCAACCTGTCCACTCAATATACAAACCCGGATGGAATTGAGCGCGCTGCTTGTCAATACTGCGCATTTTGTGAGCGCTTCGGCTGCGAATATGGGGCTAAAGCCGATCCGGTCGTTACCGTTATTCCAGTGGCTCAGAAGACCGGAAATTTTGAGCTAAGAACCGAGTCTAATGTAACTAGAGTGTTGAATGACGGAAAGAAAGCTACCGGGGTCGCCTATATTAACACCATAACCGGCGAGGAGTTTGAACAGCCTGCTGATGTCGTTATTTTGACGAGCTTTGTATTCAATAACGTCCGTCTGCTGCTTAATTCCAAGCTGGGCAAGCCTTATGACCCCAAAACAGGCACGGGCGTTATCGGCCGCAATTACGCGTATCAGGTCAACGGGGCTAACTCCATAGGATTTTATGATGATCAGGAATTTAACCTCTATGCAGGAGCCGGTGCTCTTGGGTCTGAAATTGATGATTTCAATGGCGACAATTTCGACCATTCCAATTTGAATTTCATTCATGGAGCAGGTATCCGGATCGCTCAAGCTGGTCTTCGACCGATAGCCAACAACTCCACTCCGAAGGGGACTCCAGCGTGGGGCAAGGAGTACAAGGCGGCTTCCCTTAAATATACGAATCGAGTGCTCTCGATTGCCGGACAAGGCTCCAATATGCCATGGAGACACCATTATTTGGATCTTGACCCTACATACAAGGACGTCTACGGAAATCCTTTAGTCCGTGTTACTTACGACTTTGAAGATCAAGACCGAGAAATGGTCAAATTCATTGCAAGTAAGGCTGAAGCCATAATGAAGGAAATGAAGCCTACCACGGTTCAGACCAATGCGGAGCTCAAAAATTACAACATCGTCCCTTACCAGTCCACTCATAACACCGGCGGAGTTGTGATGGGAGCGGATCCGAATACATCGGCTGTAAACAGCTACCTTCAAATGTGGGACGCTGAAAATATATTCGTCGTCGGTGCATCCGCCTTCCCACATAATAGTGGCTACAACCCTACCGCCGTAGTAGGAGCACTAGCGTATCGTGCTTCCGAGGGGATAGTTAAATATTTGAAAACACCGGGGTCTTTAGTATAGCGGGGTGAAACCATTGGAAGCCAATGAGGAGCTTATAGCGCACCTAGCCGAGATCAGAAAACGGCTGATCATCGTCATTGCATGGTTTGTACTTTCATTAGGTGGGGGATTCTACTTATCCCCCGGTATCTTGAAGTACATCCGGTCCCAACCGGCTGCCGTGCATATCGAATGGAACGTTTTTTCTTTTACGGACGGGCTATTCATTTATATGAAATGCGCATTTGTTTTTGCCATATTTTTGACTCTGCCCATATTGCTGTATCACATATGGGCGTTTGTCAGACCCGGCTTAACCGATGCGGAGGCGAAGGAAACATTTGCTTATATCCCAGCGGCGTTCATCCTTTTCTTATCTGGAGTTGCCTTCAGCTACTCCGTGGTATTTCCGATGATGGTGCGATTTATGAAAAATATGAATCAAAGTATAGGCGCTGTGGAAACATACGGGATAGACAGGTATTTCTCCTTTATGTTCAACGTGATCTTTCCGTTAGCCGTCGCGTTTGAGATGCCTGTGGTCGTCTTGTTCTTGACCCGCATTGGAGTTTTAACGCCGGAAAGGCTGAAAAAAGCAAGGAAATATGCTTACCTTGGTCTGGCTATCACCGGTTCATGCATATCTCCACCGGATTTTGTATCGCACTTGTCCGTCACGATTCCGCTGATCTTACTGTTTGAGCTGAGCGTAATCGTCTCCGGCCAGTACTACCGACGTAAAATTTCGACCATGCCAAGCAACAGTTAGTGGGGCGAAGTTCGTTTTGCCAAAGGCAAAACTCTGTATCGCTTTCGAAGTTAGTTTTGCCAAAGGCAAAACTCTAAGGAGGAATAACCATGTTCAACAACATCGGGGTTTCAGGGTTGGTCATCATATTGATCATAGCCCTAATCGTTTTCGGTCCCGCCAAGCTCCCCCAATTAGGTAGAGCCTTCGGCGATACGCTGCGGGAATTTCGCAATTCCACCAGAGGGATGGTAGAAGACGTAACCGTAGAGAAAAAGGACGACACCAAGCAAATAATGGAGGAACTAAGATGAAACACAAATGGACCGTCATTCTGTTAGCTGCTGCTCTAACCTTAAGCTTATCTGCATGCGGAACGAAGAATCAAGCCACTCCTTCGCCATCGCCTACAACATCGCCTTCCACAGGCGGTACGACTGGCGGGACAACGGGTGGAACTACAGGTGGAGCTGCAGGAGGTACTACTCAAGTTAATGCTGAAGCGATTTATAAGCAAAGCTGCGTGGCCTGTCACGGCGGTAATCTCGAAGGTAAAACCGGGCCTAACCTGACTAAAGTAGGCAGTAAGCTCTCCAAAGATCAAGTTGCAGCAAAAATCTCAGCAGGCGGCGGCGGAATGCCAGCCTTTAAAACACAATTAAAGGACGAAGAAATACAAGGATTAGCCGATTGGCTCGCAGCAAAAAAATAGGTATAAAAAAAGAAGAGAAGCCCCGTCTTCTCTTCTTTCATGTCTAGATGACCGTTCCGCAATGCGCGCAAAACTTGGCTCCCACTTCATTGTAGTTGCGGCAAGAGCGACACATAACTTGAATGGCTTCATCCGTCTCTTCAGCCCGCTGCAAATCTTCAAACTGAAATCCGCATACCGGACAAAATTTGACGTCGATGGTAACGACTTTTCCGCAGCGGCACTCCTTTTCGTTTTTGGCTTGTTTGATCTTTTGCTCGATCGCTTGGATGCCTTGGCGAAGTTGATTAATATGATCACAGTATGCCAAGACCTCCCGCTCCGATTTTTTCCAACTTCCAGAGGCGTGTGCTTGATATACGCATTCTCCGATCAAAAGAAACGCTTTTTCCACTTCACGTTCTTTGGATGAAATTTGTGTTCTAAGCCGCGTTGTTTCCACCGTTTGCTGCGCTTTTTTGGCGGCATCGGATGCTCCCTGCTTCATTTTTTCAAAAAAAGACATCGGACAAGCCCCCTCGTTCACATCCTTGTTAATCTATTTGTATGTCGGGTACTACCGTCCACATTCCTCTATTAAGAACACAAAAAAGCTTCCCTACCTTAAGCGGCAAAAGAAGCTTTTTCAATAACCTTATCCTTGTAAATTCTTAACGGGCTGAAGCTTGCGAAATTGGACGTACATCGCCAATCTCCAAGGCAGCAGCATCCCAAATGCCAGTAAAAAGAAGATCGCTCCTGTTTGGGGCAGCGTCACATATTGCTCAATAAATTGACGCAGCAGGATGCGAATAACCAGCAGTCCTACGAGAATAAAAATAAATACCTTGGATCGCTTCAAATAGATACCTCCGTTACGCACCTCCATTTGTGAGGAACGAATTAACGGATAGGCAAAGAGGGTAGCTCCAACTAAAAAAATGACAATCCCCCATGATAGCGGAATTCGGGTCATTGGAACCACAAACATAAGAAAACCTGTACTCATCGCAAAAGGCGGGATTAACAGTTTCTTCGGATTTACTGCTTTATTGGATGCCCGCATCCTAAACAGCATGGCCATACCTGCCGCCATGGCTGCACCAATGGTTACTGTCATTTGTGGATTAACGAAATGCATGGCTTTCACCATCCTATACAATATGTCGGCGTACTATGCAGAAGCTTTACTACTATTATAGCGAAATTATTAAAGCTATGTAAGTACACGAATCGTTCTTTTGGCTGGATAGTGCTGCCGCACTTGTAACCTGTAAGTAAAGAAAACGCGTTATTATGCAGCAGCTCCACTCATTTCCTACCCACGGAAAAGTATGTATTTACATTTGAGGAATGAGGTGTATAATTCGTTTAGTAAACATTTTTATTTACTATGTATAATAAAAACAATGTAATGATGGAAGCTTAAAGGAGGAAGATGTATGAGTCAGACCGTGGCGGATCGCGAGAAGACGCTAGAACAGCCGCTCAATCAACAAAAGCTGGGGAAGGAACCGTTATGGACCCGGACCTTTATTTTGCTCGCACTCGCCAATCTATTGCTGTTCTTCGGGTTTCAGATGCTACTGCCTACAATCCCGGCATATGTTACGCAGCTTGGGGGAGACAATTCAGCAGTAGGAATGGTCATTTTTATTTTGACAATCTCCGCATTAATCATTCGGCCATTCTCGGGGGCCGCTCTTGATATGCTATCCGGCAAATTGATTCTAATCATAGGATCCATCATTACTTTGATTGCTATTGGAAGCTACATAGCAGCGGCTAGTGTTGGCATTATTTATTTACTTCGTGTCGTTCATGGGATTGGCTGGGGTATTTCAACTACCACGTACGGTACAATGGCATCGAACATTATTCCTGCGTCCCGCAGAGGCGAAGGCATGGGATATTTCGGTTTGGCATCCACGCTTGCTATGGCGATAGGTCCAATGAGCGGAATTGCCATTATTAATTCATTCAGTTTTACCGTACTATTTACTGTATCGTTTGTCCTTACGCTCTTGTCGATGCTGGTCTCTATGTTAGTAGGCAAGAATGATACTTCTTCAGGAGGTCATTCAAACCCATCCTCACGAAATGGAAAAATCAGCGCTCCGCAAGGGGGCTGCTGTCTCGGCTCGTAGATAAGCAAGCTTTGTTCCCTTCCCTGCTTGTCCTTCTCCTCTCCTTGACCTATGGAGGGATTGTCAGCTTCATCACCTTGTTCGGCAAGGAGCAAGGGATCGCCAACGTCGGATGGTTTTTCTCAGTTAATGCCATTATGCTGTTCCTAGTACGACCGATATCCGGTAAAATCTTCGATACTCGCGGGCATGTCTGGGTGCTGCTCCCCGGGGCCTTGTTCAGTTTGGTCGGGATGATCCTTCTATCCTATACCACAGGCACAGGCGGCCTGATGGCCGCAGCAGCCTTCTACGGCGTGGGCTTCGGTGCGATCCAACCTTCGCTGCAAGCTTGGATTATCCAACGTGCGGCTCCTGAACGCCGCGGGGCCGCTAATGCGACCTTCTTCTCCGCTTTTGACCTTGGTATCGGGCTCGGTGCCCTTATCCTGGGACCTATCGCGGCAGCAACGAATTATGCGATGATGTACCGCGTATCCAGCCTCATGTTCGTGGTTTATTTGATTGTTTATATAAGCTACGTTGTAAGAACGAGAAAAAAGCCTCTGCAGACGTAAGTGCAAGGGGCTAGAGTAGGCGTCTGATAGAGCCGCCTTAAATTGTGGAAAAGCCTATGAATCTTAGTAAGCGTACGTGGTACTCCGGTGGGGTATCCCCCTCCAGCCGCTGTTGTTATCGGGAAATATTCAATTTATTGGCTTTACAGCGGTATTTTCCCGATAACAAAGGCGGGCGCTTTCGCTCCTCCAGGGGATACCCCACCTACCGCCAGCAGCTACATTCAAAAAAAATGGGTTTCTCCACAGACTCAGACGGCTGATACAGCCGCCTTTTTGTTATTTCCAAACTAAACAACCCGCATTAAAGCAGTACAAAACTCATCAATATGCCGCTGCTTAACGACATAGCTGCTCCGGTTGGCAATGAGCCGGTCCGTTACGGAGACTACTGTATCGAGTACCTTCCGCCCCATTGGATTTACATACTCATGGATATCTGCTACTACCGCATCGGACATTGCAGACGATTCATGAAGGACGGGCATCGTTCTGACATGCGTCCCTCTATCCCTAAAATAGCTCGAAGTAATATTAGGATATTTCGTTGCTATTGTCAGGTCCGACCTGCTCAGCAGCTCGGTATCGCCGAATAAGAACAGCTCAACGCGATCCGTCCCGAGATCCAACAGCTCCACGACCTCTTTATTCTGCTCTGTTAATACATGCTTACCCGTGATCCCCAAATCGGCTGCCCCTTGCTCAACGAGCAGAGGTACATCGACTTGCCTGACAATCATCCATTCTATGGATTGAAATGGAATCAAGTAAGCTCTTGTGTTCAAAATTTGTTCAGGAGTAGGAATACCTGCTTTCCCAAGCAATTCAACAACAACCTCCAGATTATCCTTCGGCAGTGCCACCCTTAAATCCGTTCTCATTTTTTCCCCCTTATTTTGTCAGAAATCGAAAGTTCATCATAAATTACACCCTATATTACCACTAACTTCCATTTTGTAAAGAACCTATACGCCTAAAATAAACAAAAAGACGCCTCACGGCGTCAAAAATCATATTAATATCCCAGCATACAAAATCCCTTCTATTTTATCCATCAATGAATAACCCTCATCGTATCGCTGCCTGCGAAGCTTTTTCCATCAATCAGACTTCCGCTGATGCTTAAAGTAATGTTCCCGTTGGCATGACCTAGAGCCTCTATCACCTTTTGTCTATCAAACTTCACCGTCACACTTTTGCCGCCTCGTTCATCATCCCTATCCTGAGATTTAGCTTGGGCAGGGACAACCGTTCCGTTGACAGTCAATTGAACGGTACTTTTATTAATCTGTGATGCCGCATATCCTGAAGGCAGTTCAATGCTCGCAGTTATCGAATCGGCACCGCCCTGACTCTTTAGATTCAGTGTCTTAGGACTGATATCGACATCGGCTTCAATGTCAACCTGAAACGATGCCGTTTGCACTGTTGTATTGCCAGCTTTATCGGATGCTGTTACGGTCAACGTGTTATTTCCCGCCAACGCAGCTAGTTTCACTTTTTGACCGCTTTCTACCGGTTTTCCGTTTAATAGAGCAGCGGCTTTCTCCACTCCAGACAACGAATCGTAGACCGAATAGGTCACTGTCATTGTTTGTGATGTCGTATAAGATGGAACTACCCGGATATCGACCGTCGGCTTAACCGTATCGATATGAATGCCATAAACAGCTGCCGTTGCCGTATTCCCAGCTTTATCCACTGCCGTTCCGGTTACCGTCTGATTTTTCCCGTTTGTTGAGACCACGGTGTCCGGAGTTAGGCTTGCAATCCCCGAACCGCTGTCAGTCGCTGTAAAATGAACCGTCACATCCGTATTGTACCATCCGTTATTACTGGGCTTTGTTGTCACCTCACCCGTAATTACAGGAGGCTTCGTATCCACCACAGTCACCTTTTGGGCTGCCGTCTGAGTACGTCCTTGGGCATCCTTCACGGTCCAAGTGACAATCGTCACACCTAGCGGAAAATCAATTGGAGCATCATTAGTGATGACGACTCCTTCTGTCGAAGTGGCCTTCCCTAACTCTACAGGTGTTCTTTCTCCTGTCGCTTCTACTGTCTGATCTGCGGGAATCGCAAGCTCAATTGGAGTGGAAGGCGGTATGTAGTATACCTCCACCTCATTTATCGTCGGTTCTTTGCTAGCCCCGGATTCCAGCTTGGTCGAGTACATCATGAGTCGCAAATACTGAGCGCTAATCGGATCAAAGTCTATTGTTTTGATAGCCCCTATGGAAGTACCTTCCGTCCCAGGTATATCGATAAAGTTAACGCCGTCCTCCGAGTACTGCAGTACATAATGATTTACTCTTTGGTAAGAGCTTTCCCGTAGAATCGCCTGATTGAACGTAATGCTGTCTCCAAAATCGACTGTTAAGTATTGGTCCGTCGTCTTCCCCTTCTCAGCTGACCAACGGGTCGTATTATTGCCGTCAAAAGCTTTAGCCGCGCTATAATCATCACTCCATTTAGAGGAAGCTGAGTAGGATTTGTTCAGTGTAAAGCTATCATGGACGACATTCAACAATAGATTCGCATCGCTTCCTGCGTTAAATGTAAACCGAAGGTTGTATTGTCCAAGGTTCAGCTTGGAGAGATAAGCGCTCTTAAGCGTCACGGATGTGCTGTTATTGATGTAGTCCGTCCCCTCTTTCAGAACCCCGCTACCGTCTTGAATCGAGACAAGTGAATTTCCATTCAAGCTCATACTGACGGTGCTGTCACCTGAGTTTTGCGAATATTTAAGGGTTGATAAGCCTAACTGCGCACTTGCAGGAGGCAGCACGTTGACGTTTAAAAATGCATTATTACCGGCACTGAATGAGAACGAAAGAGCATGATAGCCTAGTGTCAGCGAAGTCAGATAGGCTTTTTTCAAAATCACCCTTGAGCCTTCTATAACAAAATCCGTTCCTAAGATCAATTGACGGGATTCATCCTTAATAGCGGTAAGCGAGTTTTCGTTTAAGCTCATGCTGACGGCGATATCGCCTCCGTTCTGTGGGTAATCTACCGATTTATCGGATAAGCCCGACTGGGCTGGAGGCAGTCCCGCTGCCTTGACTCCCATCTCGCCGAACGGAATCGGCTGGAATTCCGGTATGCTTGAGAAAATAACGGAATCATTCTTCAACTGGAAATTTCCATTAGCCGCATCCACAAAGCCGATGTCATTTTTGTTAGCAAAAGAAAGGTTGTTCTCGAAAGTACCCAGCTTCATGTTCTGACTATCCCCGGTAATAGGGCCACTGTTTATAAAAGCGTTGTTGCGAACTACGTTGCGCTTTGGCAGCAGCGGATCGTCATTTAGAATATTCGGCAGCGTCGGGTAGCGCTGACTCCAAATTTCACTTTGATACGGTACCTGATCAAACTTGCTCATCAATGATTCATAGTTCTTCTCACCGGGCTTATAGCCACGGGTCATGAATGCGATAGAAGAACCGGTATCGATGACAATATTATTCTCAACGACATTCTCACGACCGTTAGCAAGCTTGAATGCCTGCTTGCCAATGTTATTAAATATGTTGCCCCTCATCTCCACACCGCTCATATAATCATCCAAATAAATAGCTGCTGTGGATACCCGCAGATCACTCGCTACAATATCGTGAAAATAATTATTATTAATCATATTCCCACGCCAAACAAAGCTTCTCCCCGAATATATCGCAGATGCATCCGCCGTCTCTTTGACCACATCATAGATTTCATTGTATTCCATGACATGATCGTTCCCTCTAAACTGGATCGCGAGATGCGGCGCGTTATGCATTTTATTATGCGTTGCGCGGTTGCCCACCCCGTTCAGCTCCACAGCTGACGTATACGTAAGCTTGATTCTGGCATAGTTGTAAATATCGTTGTTGTCGGCATAGTTCCCGGCAGGAGTCAAAGTCGTAGAGTCACCTCCATTTAAAGAAACTCCCCCGTTGCCCATGCTATAGATGCTTGAGCCATATACTCCGTTGTTATGTCCTCCGTTGATTTTGACTGCATATCCGCCCATCTTGCTAATTTCACAGTATTGGATCCGATTGTTTTCCCCACCCGTAATATCGATGGCATTCCCCCTGTGAACCTCCATCGCGAGACCGCTGAATATGACATTGGACGTATTGTTAATGGTGATAAGATTTTTATTGAATAAAGACAGCTGAACCTTGCTATCTTGGAGCGGTGCCGGAGGATAGAGGTAGAGCATGCCCGTATTGCGATCCATGTACCATTCGCCTGGTGCGTCCAGTTCCTCAAGAATATTGTAGAAATAAAACCGTTGTCCGGCTTTCATCGCATAGCTGGTTCCTTTGTAGGTCTCAATGCTTTTAAGTTCTGTATCTATCGATTTGATCTCCAGATCGTTGGTAGCCCAATCATTCCCCCAATAGCCCAGCATCCAGGTGTAATCATTGCTTTGCCACTTATACAGCCCGCTATCCTTGTAGGTGAACGCATATCCCGTGCCTGCCGTTGAGTCAGGCGTTTTCACAACCTGATCCACCGTCGTAAAACCGTTGTTAGGCCAGCGTGCAAGAGTCATCACGTTTCCATTGACGAACAGCTCCGGCGGGACAGCGGATGTGTTACCGAGAACACCATAATCTGTAATTCCGAGTGCTTTCAAATCCAGCTGCATCACTTTACTGCCAGCTTCCTTGGGGATTCTCGCTAATACAGCAGGATCCGTCACCGGATGAAACATGGATGCGTTCAGCGTATCTCCACCGACGAAAGATACTTTTTCCCCATTGTAAGCTTCATACTTGATCGGTGCATCTACCGTTCCGGAGTCCCTTTCATCCAATTGAAACGTATCGGTGAACCGATATTCTCCGCCTCTTATGGATACTTTGGCTCCACCGGATGGAAGCGTCCCGTTGTTTTTCATTACGCGAAGCGTATCCCGTGCTTTTTCCAGAGTGGCAAAAGGACGGCTAATCGTACCCTCGAACGTATCGCTGCCGTTTTTGGCAACAAACAGCTGTGTTGGAGCACTCTCCTGAGCATGCAAAACATTACCGTTTGTTCCAATAGGCATGCCATTGCATAAAACAATACAGAAAGCCACCAGCACTCTAAACCCAGACTTTATCCTCATCATTTCCCACCTCGCCGTATATTGTGCCGCTTAAAAATAAGCCCACACTCACCATAATACAGCGCTTTCAATACCGGCCGTAAGCTGTTAACCTAACCATTATTATTGTAAAATTAACCTCTTTGAGCCAAGCGGCTCCATACTAGTTCATTCCTTCGCTCCCTGAGAACAAATTTCTAAATTCTGAAGGGGTTACTCCAGCGCTTTTCTTGAAGGCAGCAGAAAAATAAGATATATCCTTAAACCCGCTCCTATAAGCAACCTCCCCCACCGTGAGATCCGTTGAGCCAAGCAGCTGCTTCGCCTTTTCCAGCCTGCGCTCATGAATGTAACGCATCGGCGGCATACCTAAATGCCTTTTGAAAATGCGAATAAAATAATTGGGATGAAAATGAGCGTTTTGCGAAAGCTCCTCAATGCTTAGCTCCCTCAATAAGTTCATGTCTATATAATGAATCGTATCCGTCAACTTAAGGATAGCATCGTTGGGAGTATCCTGGCCTTTGTCCAAGATTGCATGATCGATGAAATAGGAAATAATCGAGAGCAAGGCAGATTGGATTTTGAGCGAGGTTGCCGGTCCTTTATCGCTGCGGTGCTCCTCAAGCTCGTTGAAGCGCTGCTGCAGCTCCCGGTTTTCTCCTGCTCTAACCACCTTGGCTATGCCGAATAATTGGAACAATCGCATGAAATTGATGTTCGATTTGAAATGGCACCACTGCATCGTATAGGGAGTCCCCGCAGTCACTGAATAGGACTGTTCTAATCCTCCTGGAATAAAAACGAGCTCCCCGGGCTTAGGCCGGAGCTGTTCCTTGCCGATCTGGAGCCACCCTTCCCCTTCGCGAATGAGATATATTTTATTATAGGAAGGGGTGAAATGATGTTTCATCCAACCCGGACCGCATACCGAAAGCTTGGCAAAAAGCAGCTGAACCCGCAAATACGAAAGCTGATGATTCAACAATTGCTTCTTTGCGTCATCCAATGTTAATCCCCCTTTCGTAGAACGTCAACCCTTGCTAAAATTGACCAATTCCCATTCATAATTCTATTCGTCATTGCTAAACCCCTTCTGTCCCAGGAGCCTTTGGTTGTTGGGCAAAAAGAAAAACGCCTTGCGGCGTTGTAATACTGGCTTAACCCATAAACGGCATCCTAAATAACGTAATCCAGCACTTGCTCGTATTGGTAATACACCTTCGTATCCTTCATGGCAGGAGTATAGGCGTGCAGAGTAATAACTCTTTGTGTGCCGTAGTTGCACATTTGATGGATCTGACCTTTCGGAGCAAACAGAAATTGAGACGGGCCAAGCACAGCCTCTCCGCATTCGTAGGCGTAGCCTTCCTTATCTAACCAATACTGCTTATTCGTCAACTCCCCCTCAAGCACGAACGCGCAGCCGATGGACTCTCCGTGGTCATGAATATAGGTTTCATGTCCTGAAGGCAGATGGATCAGGATCACCTCAACATGCGCCGACTGGAACAGTACTCTTCTTCCATAGGGTAATAGAGCAGGCTCCGTCACATACGATGCCACCTCTTGAGGATCTAGTTTCAATTGCTCGATGGATCTTCTCAATTCATGACCTGATGGTGCCACTACATGCTGAAACGCTTGCTTGACGGATTCAAGTAGTTTCATGCTGCCTAACCTCCATTAATCAACTTTTCTTTGGAAATGCATAAGTAAAACTTATAATGTTTACCGATTTTATACTTGTATTCCGCTCTTGCCCTGTTCGTGCTTTTCCACAAGTAAAAAGGAGTCTGCCTTTTTAACGAACAAAAGCACCGGATCTGCATCCAGTGCTTTTGTTAATTATTTTTATGTAGCTTCTGCAAATGACCTCTTCAATACCGTCTGCGCTGGACGGCCGACCATGAGCTGCTTTCCGTCGCTGTAGCCTTCCTCACGATCCGCCAACTCCACTGCCAGACGCTCTCTCCAACTTTCCAGGCTCGTTCTGTACCTAGGATCATCGACCCTATTATTCATTTCCTGAGGGTCCTGTTGTAGATCAAACAGCTGTTCACGACCGGTTTGCGAGAACCATATATACTTCTGTTTCCCGTCCGTTATGTAATGATTCGACATGTCCTTACCCTCATGCTCCCCGTGAATGAACTCGCGCCATGGAGCCTGTTCTCCTCTTGCCAAAGGAAGCAAACTCAAGCCGTCAACGCTCTGCGGAATAGAAGCGCCTGCGACGTCCAGCAATGTCGGCATGATATCTCTAATTTCTATAACCTGCTCGTTCGTCGTATTATGCTTCAAATTCAGCATGTTCCCCGGATCGGACAATAGGAATGGAACCTTGGCACTTCCTTCATAGGGGAGCGCTTTGCGGAATAAATGATGATCTCCAAGAAGCTCGCCGTGATCCGATGTGAATAGAATGATCGTATTGTTATGAACACCGTATTCGACCATGGCTTGTAAGAAGCGGCCGATCTGATGATCGATATGAGTAATAAGAGCATAATAGGCAGCCTGAGCCCTTCTAAGTCTGTTCTTCGGAACGATTCCTTTGTTAGTAATCGGATTTAAACCGAATCTCTCCGTGTCTTCGGCTTCCGCCCAATCACCTACAACCGGCTCCGGAATATCTGCATCCAGATACATATCCAAGAATGCTTGAGGGGGATCGAACGGCGGATGAGGCCGTACGAAGGACATACTTAAGAAATACGGCTTGCGCGGATCACGTCTGCGCAAAAAGTCGATCGACTGCGTCACCACCCAATTGGTTGGGTGCAGCGCCTCCGGCAAATGCCATGGACAGGCTACGGTCGACGCATTACAGTCAAGCCCAAGGTCCAACAAATCGCAGCTGGCCCCCGCCCGCTCGCGAAGCCAGGGCAAGTAATCATCGCAGCTGTCGAAGGACTCCGCAATGGTATTCTTTGTTTTATACCGATTATGATGTAAATAGCCGTCGTGCATCACCACATTGTGAAAGCCGCATAGATTGCGTGCAGGATAAACATGCATTTTGCCCACACATTGTGTATGATAGCCATTTTGCGCCAGCACAGCAGGAAGCGTATCCGTGTAATTCCACGGCACCTGATCCTGATAACCTACCCTCCCGTGGTTATGCTGGCTCATTCCTGTCAGCATGGCTGCTCGAGCTGGAATACAGCTGGGCGTTGCCGAGTAGGCATTGCGAAACAGCACGCCTTGCCTAGCCAACTGATCCAGATTCGGTGTATCCACTACTGGATGATCCAGAATGCTCAAGCAATCTCCCCGCATCTGATCTACCGATATGAGCAAAATATTCGGCTGCATCTCAACAGCTCCTTTAAGAAGAAGATTCGATAAACTTGGCTTTACCTTCCGTCCAATCCAAGCTCCAGTCATACTGGGCAGCTTCCGTTTCTACACCAATCCGTAACCTACCTTCATCACCGTACTGTACATTTAACTGCAGATCGAACTCTGCTGCCGACTCACTTGCTTTTCCCCCATTGTAATTGGCGCAATAAGCAAACGCGTGAACGAACACAACGTCTCTTTCTTTTGGTCCACGAATTCGTTGAATGAGAGACTGTCTTAATTGGTTCGGAGGATTATCAGGTGTTGCTGCCGTGATAAGCAAAGATGGCTCCGAACACCAGCCCGCTTGCAGGAGTCTTCCTGTTCTCATTTGCCACATCAAGACTTCCTCAGGATCGAATGGTTTATACTTTGGGTTTTGAAACCACTGCTGATCCAAAGCGCTCACAGGGGATGCGAATGGCTGCCATGCCTCAACCTCATCCATACGTCCATGGATGTGATACAGCAAATCGATGTCCCGTATGTCGGGGACGAATACCTTGACGATATCTAGCAGCACATGATCGGTCAATACGTTGATTCTTCGAATCGTAGAGCCACGATAAGCCTCATCGTCCCACGGGCACATTTCTGCAGGCAAAAGGATGGAGTCCTTCATACGATATTGCTCATGATCCCACTCCACAGCACTTTCCACCCATGAACCCCACGTCTCCCTGCCGTACTCCAAACGTTGACCGTCGGCAGGAGGCTGATCCTTCCCGTTCAGGCTTACCGTGTTGTGGGAGTACGTATGCTTGAACCAGCCATAGTGCGCCGGCACTCCATAAGCTGTAGTCCCTGGGTCGGCAAAAAGCGGCTCATTTCCGGCTCCGAACGAAAGGCCGAGACGATCCATGTGATCATGCTCGCCCCCGAATGTACTGTGTTTAACAAGCAGATGCCACCCTTTGGCGTTCACAAGCTTCGTCAACCCGCTAATATCCGAGGAGCTGTCGGCAGCCATGAGCTGCTTGAGAGAGACGCTCTCTGTCATTG
Source organism: Paenibacillus sp. RC67 (assembly GCF_030020805.1). Lineage (GTDB taxonomy): Bacteria > Bacillota > Bacilli > Paenibacillales > NBRC-103111 > Paenibacillus_S. Next base: position 2,018,142 of record NZ_CP125098.1, on the reverse strand, counting down.
ACTTACTGGATAGCTGTTCCCCACACGAATCCACATCGTTCAATTCCATTCCAAACCATAAGGCTTCCATGGAGGATCGCTCTGCTGGAGCGGCAGTATATGAAGGTACGACCTTTTCTTCTGAGATCAGACTGGCCTGCTCCGACTTCATTCCATAAGCCAGCCTTAACAGATCTCGATATCGTGAGTCTCCATACCAATCGTAAGCCAATTCATAATACGGAGCTAGCGTTGGGATACTCATCTTGGAGCTTGCGTCATTCATGCTCGGTAAAGAGCCATCTGGTAATATATAGTGAAGCGGAAAATCGAACATTTTTTTGAGTGCCGGGTGAGCTCTCAAGTCCCACGATGTGCCCTCCACCAAAATACAGTACTGGAGGAGTGAATGATAGCCGTAAAAATGATAGTGAAAATTCCCTTCATACCACATACCGTCTTTAAGAACGCCTCGATCGATTTGATCCAGCAGACCGTAAGGGCCCGCCAGACCCGCCAGATGAATCCGTTCATCGCCTAACAGAAACCCAAGCATCCCTATCGCTGAAGTAATAAGCACGGCATGATTATGCAGCTGCTGTTCTTTATGATCGATAAGAAACTCGGCACAAGGGATAAGGAGCCCCCGATCGATCTGCTGCTTCTCTTGCTTGGTCAATTTGCCCTTTACGAAACTGTAGGCGTAGCATAAATCAATGATCCAATGAGCTTCATCCAACGTTTGGGCAAACAGCTTGCCCGGACCGTTATAAGGAATATCGCCGTGAACCTCATACCCTGCATACCAGTGAGCATAATCAAGCAAAACCTGCTTGACCTTATTCACATCCTCCGTGGTATCCTCGATGAAGCTGAGAACGGAGAGATGCTTCATTCCAAGTCCAAGCTTGGAATGAGCCAGCGTAACCCAAGCGGCGTCAAAAAGCTCCCCCGTTCCATTCCTTGAAGCACACTGGACAAATATGCTGCCTAGGACGGGTCCAATCAAACTTGAGCGGTGTCCCGTCTTGGTGGCAATAATAATTATGGGACCAATTGCCATATTCATGCTCCGTGATCATATAATCAATTTCCCTTGCCGTTTGAGCCCATGCTCTCAGCTTATCGGTCGCTTTCAGAAACGAAGGATCGGCAGCGTTGCGCAGCAGCTTTTCCAATCGGTAAGCATTCATGACTTCGTCCTTCTTTCACTGAAGTAATGGGTAAGCGCTTGAATCAGCCCTTGATGGAGCCGGAGGTTACCTGCATAAATGACTTGTTCGCCAACACATACACAATTAATAAAGGCAGTATCGATAAGCACGCTCCAGCCATCATATAATGTGTCTGCGCCGCCGATGCAATGCCGTAGCGAAGACCAGCCAGACCGACCGTTAATGTCTGAAGCTTCGGCTGGCTCATCGTGAACACAAGCGGCAATATGTACTCATTCCAAGCATGACGAAAGGTGAACAAGGCTGCAACACCAAGTCCCGGCTTCAGTAAAGGAAATATAATACGGGTGTATATCCACATTTTAGAGCAGCCGTCTATCATTGCCGCTTCGTCAAGCTCCTTCGGGATCGCTTTAACGAAGCTGAGCAGAATGAAAAAAATATAGGCATGACCGCTTACCATAATAAGTATAACGCCCCATAGAGAAGTATGCATCTGCAGCTTGACCATCAGCTCGAACTGCGGGCGCAGCACCACCGCACCAATAGAGACAAACATAGTTGAAGCCTGAATGGCTACATAGAGGCTCTTGCCTGCAAAACTCAGCCGATCCACAGCATAGGCGGCCATCGAAGCTACGATTAACGTTCCGACAGTAGTTACAATACTAATAAACAGGCTGTTCCAAGTATACGTAGAGAAATGTGCTTGCTCCCATACCTCGGCATAGTTACTGAAATGCCATACTTCAGGGAAAATCGTGGCTCCTCCCGTTAGCTCCGCATTGGACTTAAAGGAGCCTAGAAAAGCCATCACTATAGGAAATAAAGTTAACCCAGCAATCAAAATAAGAAAGATCCACAGCAATGCATTTCGTACAGTTGATCCGATCGACCAAGCCGGGAACGTCGGTTTAAGCTTTGCGGTTTCCGTTGTCATTCCTTTCATCTACCCCCTGTAAGTTTCGGCTTATCGCAAGCATCAAGCTAAAACACCCTATTGATCCGTTTGGATGCATAGAAATAGATAAGCGTAATAAAACCAACGATGATAGCCGTAACAAAGCCGACGGCACTGCCGTAGCCGATCTGCTGCTCCATGGACGAGCCTGAAGTCGCCAGCGGGAAAAACAGCTTATACACGTACAGATACATGACTTCCGTCTTGGCTATAGGCCCGCCTTCGGTTAATACCATAATACTCTCGTAGCCTTTTAATGAATTAATAATAGCCAGCATAATGACCATTTGAAGCACTGGACCCAGCATAGGAATCGTGATGTACCAAAACTTTTGCACGGCGTTAGCTCCATCCAATGATGCGCTCTCATACACATCGTCCGGAATGTTTTGCAAGCCAGCGATAAACAGCAGCATATAATTGCCCACAGCGCCCCACACCGCAATGATGACAACACTTAGCATCGCGTGCTCGGGTCCCAGCCAATCAATGCTTTTAGAAACCATATGAAACCGGAGCAAAAATTGATTCAATATTCCGTTATAGGAATTGAAAATGATGAAAAACACGATCGAGATGACAGAGGTGCTTACAATAGTGGGCATAAAATAAATCGCTCTAAGCCAATGCTTCCCTCGCAGACCTTTATTCAAAATGACAGCCAGGATCAAGGAGAGCGGCAGTGTAATAATCAGCTTTCCGCCTGCGTAGACAAAGGTGTTCACCACCGAATCCCAATAAGCATGATCGTTCAAGAGCTGAGTGAAATTGTCCAGACCGACGAACCGTTCCTTCCCGTAGCCTTTATAATCGTAGAACATATAGCGCATGGCCCAAGCGATCGGGTATACGCCGAACACAATCGTTAGGATCAAGCTGGGCAAAGTAAACCCATAGCCTGGCAGCTGCAGACGCCACTTTTTCATCCGTTTCAAGCCCTCCTCCACAACCTTCTTGTTGATGAAACAGAGCCTGCAGCAGCAGACAACTGACAGGCTCCGAGACTTGCAATTTATTTGGCGAACGATCCCTGCATCTTCGCAGGATCAAAGCTTGGATCCGGTGTAACCTTCACATCCCCAGAGGAGATCGCTTTGTCCAACGCGTCGTTGTAGCGTTTATTAATATCGGCAATGACTTTATCCAAGTCTCCGCCCTCCAAAATATATCTCCACAACGCATCCTCCGCTTTTGCTCCCTGAACGTTCACATTCGGCGGAGTAGGCCAGACGCCGTCATATTTGTTAGGCAAAAACCCTTCGATGCCGTTGATTTCAGGCTTTTTCGCCTTAGATATAATGGTTGGAACCATGGAAATGCCGTAGCCTTTCTCATGATATGGCTGTAAAATGTCATCACCGTACATGTAGCTAATGAATTTCCATGCGGCATCCTTCTTCTTCGAATCTTTACTGATCGCGAGCCATTGCCCGCCTAGGAAGCCGGATGCGCCCTTAATATTGCCGTCAATCGTCGGAGCTGGAGCAGAGGACCAATTGATCTTGGCCGGGAACTGGCTTTTATAAACCCCAGGCTCGGATGAGTAGGACAAGTACATCCCAATCTTGCCCTCGGCAAACTGTGCCCTTAGCGGATCAATATCAAGCGCTTCCATGCCTGGCAGTGTGCTGCCGTCGTCGCGCATTTGCTTGAAGGCCTTCGTTATTTCTTTAAACCCGCTCATATCATAGCGCGCTGTTTTGAAATCATATCCGAAGCCGCCGTAACCGCTTAGCTCCGCAATAACACGAGCTGACCGGTTCCATGCGCCTGCCGGGTTTTTGAACGGCAGCGCAAAGCCGTATGCACCTGTCGCTTTACCGACAGCAGTCAGCTTCTTAGCCGTGTCCACCATTTCCGCCAATGTAGTCGGCGGCTTGGTTATGCCCGCTTTATCGAACAAATCTTTATTATATACGAGCCTCATCGTGCTTCCGTAGTTAGGAAGGCTGTACATTTTACCGTCAAACTGGTTTTGATCAGGCATCGCCGGGAATTTCTTCTTCTGCTCATCCGTTAAGTAACCGTCAATTGGCGCCATGTAGCCCTTTTTATAAAATGTTTGGATCGCCGAGCCTTCCTTCACCCGGAACACGTCAGGCGCTTGTGCGGCGGCAAACGCTAAATCCAGCGCCTGCGCGTAATCGTCCGCTTTCACGACCAGCTCGACTTCGATATTGTCTTTGTTCGTCGAGTTAAATTTCTCGATCATTTCTTTAATGTAATCTGCGTCGTGGCGATCGAGGGTCCAATAAGTAATTTTCGTTTTCTCTCCTGGCTTAGTACCAGAGGCAGCGCTATTCTTAGTATCCGTCGCTCCCCCTCCGCATGCCGCTAAGCTCATCGATAGCACTAATCCCATTGCTGTTACTGCTGTCTTTTTCATTTACGCAGCCTCCCCTACTGTCTCGTCGATAAAATGATGTATTGCTCTTGGTCTTATTGTAGTGGAAACAAGAAAGCCGCATAATGTGGCAAAACAAAGAATAAGGGCAGAAATCCATCATTTCTGCCCTAGATACATATCCTTAAATTCCGAGGGTGTTTGGCCCGTATGCTTTTTGAATACCTCGCTAAAGTACCGTCGATGCTCATAGCCCAGAGAGAGCGCAATCTCCTGTACCTGATAATTATCGATCAGCATGCTTTTGGCTCGATCGATCCGCTCATTCGTTACAAATTGATTAAAGGTGCTTCCCATTACTTTCTTAAACAGGTTGGCAAAATGTCCACCACTAATGTTCATGTATCTTGCACAGTGATCGACGGTTAAATCCAGATGAAGATGAGTCCGAATATAGTCCACTGCCCGATAGATCAGCTGAGCCGAATCGCTTACCCGTTCTTTCTCAATCCAGGTACAACCTGCCTCACACAGCTCTCTAAGCAGCTGCTGGAATTTGTAATTGGTATCCGGCTCCTGACTGCCGCGATCTCTTATCGTACGGTCATAAGTCTGAAGCACAGTGAAAGGAACTTTCTCATATAGTACTCGCAGCATGACAAAGGCCAGCTCGTAATACAGGCTGCGCACATAATGAGGGTCAGGCAGGGGCCTTAAGCCATTCACGGAATCAAAATATCGCTCAAGCTCCTGCAGCGATTTCTCTATATGACCTGCTCGGAGCGAATGAAGCAGTTCCTGCTCCAACGCTGGTGTTAGCGGCAGTGGAGCCTCTCCTTGTGGCACCTCCGCAATGCTAAAGGCACCATTGCCTCCTGTATAGAAATGATACGCTAATGCGGATAACGCCGATTTATAAGAGCTTGGAAGTTTATGAATGACGCTGACCATCTTCCCAATACCAATTGAAATCGTAAACCGGGTATTGCCGGCAATATTGTGGCAGCACGCCTCAGCAAGCCTTTTAGCCTCTTCTGGGCTGCTGCAATTTACAATACACGCATAATGGCTCGGTCCATCCCGAAAAACAACTCCCCTGGTAACACTATGAATCGTTTCCTCGATAATATTATGCAGCGCGAATCGGACAAGCTCGATTTCATGAATCGGCTGAGTGGCATACTTGTCCATGAAATGGTCGATTTCCATGATAAGAACCGCAAAGCCTTCCGGATCCATGTTGACGTCGAGCTCTTCCCAATAGCGCTGAACGTCATCGCTCCGGGTCTCGTACTGCAGCAATTTGCTGAAATATTCCTGCCTCAATAGCGGTAGGCTTTCCTGCACCTGCTTCTCCATGCTCTGTATTCGCTGATGCTTGTCGTACTCACTCTCCAATGCTTGCTTCGCTTCTAGGACGACCTTGGTAATTTCCTGGATTGAAAAAGGTTTTTTCACGAAATCGAACGCTCCGAGCCGGATCGCTTTCTTCGCATATTCGAAATCCGTATAGGCACTTAAAATAATGATTTTACAATCAGGAAGAAGATCGATGATCTGACGCGTCATCTCCAATCCGTCCATTCGCGGCATACGGATATCAGTGAGAATAATATCAGGACGCACATCTTGAATAAGAGCTAAGCCCTCCTCCCCGTTTCTGGCTGTACCTGCTACCTTTATCCCGTAAGTATTCCAAGCAATTTTGGTCGCAATCATTTCCACCGTGCTTTTGATGTCGTCGATTACACATATTTTAAACAAGCTGCTCACTGAGCTCATAAACCTTATTCTCCTCCCGCAGCGTAATAATCAGTTGAACTTTGGAGCCTGTCCCCGGCTCGCTGTCATAATGCATTGTGGCATCCTCTCCATAGAACAGCCGCAGTCGGTGAGCAATATTCCTTAACGCATACCCCTTATGGGACACAAGCGTTTGATCCATTGACCTGAGCAAGCCGTCCACATCCATCCCCACTCCGTTATCTTCAACGGACACGTACAGCATTTGCTTCGTCCTTCTCAGCACAATTCGTATACTCCCGCCTTCCTCCCGGTCCTTAAATCCATGAAGGATGGAATTTTCAACCAAAGGCTGGAGGATCAGCTTGGGAATCCGTAGCTGTAGAATGGATTCGTCCTCGACCTCCACTTGAAAGTCGAAGCGATCCTCATAGCATTTTTGCTGCAGCGTCATATAATGCCTGACATGCATCAGCTCATCTTCTATACGGATAATATCTTTCCCTTGGCTTAAACCTAGCTGAAACATCGTGGATAACGATAAAATCATCTCGTTAACATCCTCCGTATCCCCCAATACAGATTTACAATAAATGGTATTTAATGTATTGTATAAAAAATGAGGCTCCATTTGCGCGGATAATGCCTTAATTTCCGTCTTGCGCTTCTCTTCCTCACCCCGTTTGACCGTCATAATCAGCTTCTTGATCTCTTCAAGCATCGAGTTGAACCTCGTACCAACCTGTGAAACCTCGTCTTGAAAAGGGCTTTCGAAACGGACATCCAGATCATTATGCTCTACCCGTTTCATTAGCCTATGCAATCGGAACAACGGTCTTAACAGCAGATCCGTCAAAACATTAGACAACAGAAGCGTCAGAAGCACGAAACCGATGATAGCGAGCAGTGTGGTCCATTTTATCGCATCCACCTGTTTCAATACGGCTTGCTTCGATTGCATTCCGTACAAAATCCAGTTTTCACCAACTTCGAGTCTTGAATAGTTAACCAAAAAATCCTCGCCGTCCAGCAGCGTATTGAAATAGCCGTTCTTCTCCTCTTTAAACTTGCCTAAAAATGCTGTATCCTGCCTCCAAATCTCGTACTCCTCATCCTCGTGGCCGATCACAGGCTTACCTTCTTTATTGACAAGCGAATAGCCGGATGACGTGCTGATTTGATCGAAGATCATCCTTTGCAAATCCTTCTCTTTAATGTTAACAACGATATAGACATCTTCTACATACTTGGTTGCGCTTCCGTCAACAACAAATGATAACACCCGATCTTTTCCGTAAAAAAAAGTATCCTCATGGCTTTCGATCCAGACGCCGCGCTGCATGCTTTTAATTTTCTGATACATTTCGGACTTCATGAAGGAATTTTCACTTAAACGCGTGTAATTAGTGGGGTAAAAATCGCCTATCGGCGTGGAAATTAATATAGACTGAATAAAATCATCGTTAAATTTCAGAAGAGCCAGCATCGATTGCAGCGCAGACAAATGATAATAGTACCGGCTTACATCCATCAGCGACACATCATCCAGCATGTTTCGATACGAATCACTGATCTTGAGAGACATGATCGATAGCACAATCTTTTTTAGCTTTTCATCAAGCATTTGCGACGATTTGTTGATCGTGTCCTGACTTAGCCTCAGCGCATTTTGCTCGACTATGTTGGCCGAGATCGTATAAGAGCTCCAGCCAGAAGCGGCAATCGCTAATGTCATCAACAAAACGAAGGAAACCCAAATTCTTTTTTTGAAGGAGAGACGGTAAAGGAATTGTTTCATAAGAGGACCCCCTGTGCGATCCTGTAGATCAGCAATGATATGTAAACGAATTCAACACAGGGGGAGGGAATCCTTCCAAGGGGTATGCGGTAGAGGAATAAAATGTTGAAATTTGTATATTTCCGTCGATTAAGACCTGATCTACGTATTACGGATTGACAGCAACCTTTTCCACTGCTTGGATGTATTGTCCATACATTCGTTCCCACTCAGCGCGTCTGTCTATCGTTGTACCGTCAAGCAATGCTTCAATAACATCCAAGCATACATGCCAGCCGGCAAGATCTTTTGGGGTATGGCTCGTTATAACCGTGATGTCTTCTCTAAGAAACAGCTGACAGCCTGTTGGCTCGGATGACAGCTCAAAGCGAACTTGATCTTTCCCCCATGTGTACGCCATAACGGCATAAGGTTCTAAATCGGTAATCGTTATATCCAGATGCGTTCCATCCGGCATGTTGAACTTAATGTGCCCATGTTTACGAAGATCTTTAACCTCAAGCTCGGTAAACCATTGTCCCAGCTTCTCATTCTCGGTCAAATAAGCCCAAACCTCTTCCGTCGAATGCTTAAAGTGACGTTCAAATAATGCGATATAGCCGTTTTCAGCCTTTTGTAAGTCAGCTAACATGGTTACTCCTCGCCCTCATTAGATTGGGATCATTCCCGCTTGTCCAACTGCTTTAAACCCTCTCGTCGACTAAGCGGCTTAAGCTCGTGACTTTCAATAAATAGCCTCACAGCCTGCGGATTTGTTTTGGAATATTCCCGCAGCGCCCATCCAATGGCCTTTTGAATGAAAAATTGTTCGGAATCCGCCCGACGGAGCAAATAATTAAACAACAATCGCTCATTCGTTTTTCCTTTATATTTTAATTGAAAAAGAATCGCAGATCTCTGAAGCCACATATTATCGGAACCGATCCATTGTTCAGCATAGCTTGTTATCAAGTCCGGGTGCTTTTGAAACAAATAGCCTACGGCATTCGGGGCAATACCATCCACGGTATCCCACCATGACTTATTGATAATAAGCCACTCCAGCAAATCGATATGCTCTTTATCCAGTTTCTTTTGCATTTTGGCCAAAAGCTCCAGAGCCGTATACTGATACTCCCGCTCTGGCATATCCCATAATGAGGTAAGCGCGTCTGGAAGCTGTTCCTTTGACGGAAGACCGTTCTGCTTCAACCAAGCTTTGAGCAGCTCATCACGCTTCGGTCGTCTTATGCCCAGAAATTCGAACTGATTGCGCATATACTGCTTCATGGGAACTGCTTCCTCTGTATTGCGGTTACTGCTCAATAACTCGATCAAATCTTTCGTATAAGTATTCATCAGGACCTCCGGACAAGCTTAGTACATGACCTAATTTCTTCGTCTTGTGGCGATGAATAAAGTATACCACAATGATGGCAACCGATCCGATAGCCAAAGTTTTGTTCTTCCAAATGTGGCGCATTGCCACCGATTTTGCTACAATGTTCACTATTATCTTATATCCACGATTCGGAAAAAGGAGGACCCTAGAGTGCCCGGATTTTTACTAGATTTGGACGGTACGCTTTACCACGGAGATAAGCCCATCCCTGGAGCCGCTTCTTTCATACAATGGCTTAGAGAGCAAGGCTATCCTTATTTGTACGTGACCAATAATTCATCGAGGACCCCCGAGCAAGTCGCTGCTCATTTAGGACAAGTCGGCATTGACGCCAAACCTGAAGAGGTGCTCACCTCTTCCCAGGCTGCCGCCATGTACATGAAGGAGCAAAACAAAGGCAATAAAGTTTATCTTATCGGTGAAGCCGGATTGGAAAAAGCGATGCAAGACGCCGGTTTCGAGTCGGTAACCGATGGTCCAGCAGATTTCGTTGTTCAAGGGATCGATCGAAGCTTTAATTACGAGAAATTGGCAGCCGCGGTTAGCCTTATTCGATCAGGCGCAGGCTTCGTAATGACCAACCCTGACCACCTGCTTCCGTGGAACAATGAACTTCGTCCCGGCGCAGGTTCTATCGGTGCCTCAATCGAAAGAGCAAGCCAGACCGAGCCTGTCGTGATCGGCAAGCCTTCTCCTATCATCATGAACTATGCCATACGCAAGCTGAATTTGTCACCGGACCAGATATGGGTTGTTGGGGACAACCTGTTAACCGACATTCGTGGTGGTATTGCGGCTCAGTGCCGAACTGCTTTGGTCCTCACCGGTCTCATTAACCGGGATACGCTGCAAGAGCAGCTTGCACTAACCGGAGTTCAACCGGAGTTGGTTTGCGATACTTTGATGGATTTATCAGACACATTAAGTAAAGCCTAGAAAAACCTATAATTCAAAGAAAAAGAGCTTAGCGTTAGCTAAGCTCTGAGTCTGTCGAGAAACCCATTTATTCGGAAGGTAACTACTTGCGGGAGGTGGGGTATCCCCTGGAGGAGCGAAAGCGACCGCATTTGTTATCGGGAAATCACCGCTGTAAAGATTAAATTGGAAATTTCCCGATAACAACAGCGGCTGGAGGGGGATACCCCACCGGAGTACCACGCACACTTCCGAAGTTACATGGTTTATCGACAGCCCAAGCTTAGCGTCAGCTAAGCTCTTTTTTAATCCAAAGGCAATCCCCGTTCACCCAATCGTCCGTCCTTCGCATCCTTCAGAATACGTTCCAAATAGCGCAATTGGGTCAATCCATGCTCATAAGCATTCATCATCATATGAAGCACGCCACGCGGAACAATAGGAATATGCTCCTCGTACAGCTCCCACATTTGCTGGACCTTACGCTGCTGCTCCGCCTGCTTCCCAAGCAAAATACGATAGATTTCCTCCTGATCTCCATCCTTGGCAAACATCATGGCTGTCCCCATCGGATCGTAGATTTCCTTCGGCTCCTTAAACTGCTGAAGAAGAAGCTCCCTGAAGAGCTCCTTCCCGCTGTCGGTTATGCGATAGATGGTTTTATCGGGACGGCTGCTGTCCTTTACTACCTCAATCGCTTCAATGAACCCGTCCTTGCGCAGCTGATCGATGGCATAATAAAGGGAGCCGTCCCGCATTTTGATGTAATGGTGCATTTCCCTTTCTTTCATCGTGTGCCGGATTTCATACGGATGGGTATCCCCTTCCATCAGCAATCCGAGTATGACCAGCTTCATCGACATGGATACATTTCACCTTCCATACAATTATAAAATGGATGAATTAAGACTCCGTCTTCGCCTCTGTGGTCTTCACGGGTCCACGTTGTGGTATCTCCATCTTTGCCTTGCCCATCAAGAGAATGAAAATAAAGCCTGCCACAGCCATGAATATCGTGCAAGTAAACACGAAAGCGATCGAATCGGCCAAGCCCATAATCATTTTTTGCAAATCGGCCGCGCTAATTCCCGCTCTCACTGCCGGCTGCAGAAGCGCCTGAGGATCGATAGGCTTATCCGTTAATCCGGAGTTTGGCATCAGTTCAGTCAATCGCGACTTTAGCGCCCCAGCTTGAACTGCCCCTAATACGGTAACCCCCATCGCAGATCCGATCGATCGGAAAAAGCTGACTAATGAATTGACGGTTCCGCGATACTGCGGGCTGATGTTATGAAGCGCAGACATAGAAGTGACCGGGAATGACATCCCAACGCCTAGTCCCATCACGACCATATACGTCGTCACAAGCCATCTTGGGCTTACTACGGACACCGTACTCAGAAGCGAAGTCGCTATAATGAGTAGTACGGCGGATACGAGCATAATGTTTCGGTAACTTGTTTTGCCAACGAATCGGCCGCCTAACGTACTGCTTACCACAACTCCCAGCATCATCGGGGTCATAACCTGTCCCGCGCTAGTTGCCGAGCCTTCGAATACACCCTGAATGAACAGTGGAATATAGGAAGCTGCTGCAATCATCATAGCGCCGTACAGCAGACTGACAGCCATACTGGAGCTGAATAGCTTGTTGCGGAACAAGTGAAGCGGAACGATAGGAGCAGCTACTTTGCTCTCCACCACTAAGAAAATAGCAAAGAGCACAACAAAACCGGCGAACAGGCTGTAGCTTTCTACGGAATTCCAAGCAAATTCCTTACCACCTAGCTCCAAACCAAACATAAGGAGTAAAATCGCAGCGGTGAACGTAAGGGTTCCCCACCAGTCGATCTTTTGATTCCGGTTTGTCGGAAGCGCAGGGTGGTAGAACAAGGCGATTAGCGCAAACGAAACAACGCCTAGCGGAAGATTGATATAGAAAATCCAGGTCCAATCTACATTATCGGTAAAATAAGCTCCTGCCAGCGGTCCAAGAACACTCGAAATACCGAATACAGCACCGAACAACCCTTGCATTTTTCCTCGTTTTTCCGGGGGGAACAAATCGAACACGATCGTAAAGACGATCGGCATCAGTGCACCACCGCCGATTCCCTGGATAGCGCGGTAGACGATAAGCTCGAACATGGTCGTTGACATGCCGCACAGCGCGGAGCCAAGCATAAATACGCCAAGCCCAAGCAAGAAAAACAGCTTTCTTCCATACATGTCGGATAATTTACCGAAAATCGGCATGGACACGACGTTCGCGATCAAATACGCGGAGAACACCCAGACAAACTTATCCAAGCCTCCAAGCTTCCCTACAATGGTAGGCATAGCTGTAGATACAATAGTTTGATCCAGCGCTGCTAGTAACAGCCCCAGCATCAAACCGGCAATCGTCCAACGGACGTTTGATTTCTTAGGTTGCATTGTATTCCCTCTTCCATTTGGTATAATTACATTAATTATTATATTCAAATTTGAGTAATACACAAGGGATTTAATAATTTATATAATAAACTATTCGAGGTTCAAAGTACTTTTTGTTTGCTCACTAGGTTTAAGTGTCATATAATGAAAATAGATCTCAACAAACGGTTTTTATATTTTTTGTAAAGTTGATAAATTTTATCTATTTTGAGGAAGCTAATTTGGAAGTACTTAGCCCCTTTTTGGAGAGGAGGTTCCGGTATTGAACTTAAACCAACTAGAGACATTACTTACCATTTCCAAAACGATGAGCTTTCGTAAAGCGGGAGAAGTATTAAACTTGACTCAACCGGCTGTCTCCGCTCAGATTAAAAGCCTAGAGGATGAGTTTAAAACCGTACTGATTGACCGTAATCAACCCGTAACGCTCACTGATAGCGGGCGGGTATTTTTGGAGCATGCTGAAGTTATTTTGCACACGGTAGAGGATTTGAAGCAAAGGTTAGCCGATTTGAATTTAACCCCGCAGGGTCATATTCATTTGGGTACGACAACCTCGATTGCGATTCAAATACTGCCGCGAGTGCTATCTTATTTCCAGGATCAGTTTCCGCTGATCAAAACAACGATTCACTCCACGACCTCGTCGCAAATTATGCAAAGCGTGGAGAACGGAAATATCGATATCGGTATTACTTATTTATTTGAAAAGCATCCAGCCCTGGAAAGCTCCGTGCTGTATTATGACACGTTCGAGCTGGTCGTCTCCCCCGCCCATCCGTTAAGCCGGTTCCAGCATGTACCGATCGAAAAGCTAAGAGACGTCCCATTAATCATGCTGTCTCCGGAAACCGCAGGCCGCCGATTCGTCGATCAAATTTTCAAGCAGCTGAATATTACCCCGCAAATCGTAATGGAGCTGTCAAGCAGTGAGGAAGTTAAGCGGATGGTGGAGCTTAATCTCGGCGCCGCTATTATTTCTAAGCTATCCATTGCCACTGAGCTGCGTCTTGGAACGTTGAAAATGGTAAAAGTAAATGAGCTTGAAATTAGCCACCCCGTCGGAGTCGTGTACAAATCCGGCCGCTATTTAAGCTCTGCTCTACATCAATTTTTGCTGGATTTGAAAGGGATGCAGGAAACTCAATTTATTGGATCGGAGTGACTTGATATGAAATTTGATTTGCACACGCATCATGAACGATGCGGTCATGCCATAGGAACTATACGCGATTATGTTGAGGCAGGCATTCGGCATGGCCTTTCGGTGATTGGCATTTCGGACCACTCGCCCTATTTCGCAAGCGACGTGGAGCAAGAGCAGCCAGGCATCGCCATGGCCAAGAGCGAATTCAGCCGTTATATTGAGGAAGTATTGAAGCTCAAGCAGGAATACGCCGGTAAAATTGACGTTCTGCTAGGTGTAGAATCAGACTTTTTCCCGGAGCATGCAGATATTTATCGCCGTATTTACGAACAATATCCGTTTGACTACATAATCGGCTCCGTCCACTTGTCCGGAGGGGTCAGCATATTCAACAAAAAACGTTGGAACGGCTTGACGGACCCGCAAAAAGTCGAGCAAAAAGAGCTCTATTACGATTTGATCCAACAATCTGCAAGGAGCGGTATGTTCCAAATTCTCGGTCATATTGATGCGATGCGCGGCTTCTACCCTGCTTTCTCCGATATCCCTACGGATGCTGTCGACAAAACGCTGCAAATTATTGCGGAGCAAGATATCGCGATTGAAATCAACACGTCTGGCAAAACCAAAGACTGCGGCGGCTGGTACCCTATCGATGCCGTATTGGAGCGCGCCAACCATTATGGCGTACGGGTTACTTTCGGCTCGGATGCTCATAAACCTGAGCGCGTCGGTGACGATTGGGAATTGGTAAGCAAACGCCTCAAAGAGATCGGCTTCAAAGAATGGGTATACTACAAGCAAAAAGAGAGACAAATTGTTGCCCTGTAACAGATTTCTCTTATTCGCCTGATTAACTGTAAAAGAGACCCGCCTCTATGTGAGAGCGGGTCTTATTAATTATTGGGTATGGAAACATTATGATTCCAATCATCGTTATATAAGGAAAAAGGAGGATGTGTATGAGAAAGAAAACATTCATCATGACCTCAGCTGCCGCTTTATTCCTTATTGCCGTCACCGGAACCGTTTGGGGAATGACTGTATCGATAACATCCAGCTCAAAATGTCGCGCAAGTATACAAGATAGCGAAATCCCTTATGTTGCTTATTCCTCGCATATGCCTGAATCCCCTAAATCAGCCCCTACCGCCAAGCTGTATGCGGACAAGACACAATTTCAAAGCAAGGAAACCATGGTGCTTCATTTGAAAAACGAAAGCTCTTCGCCGCTCATGTTCGGCGAGCCGTACACGATTGAAGTTCAGCAGGACGGAAAATGGGCTCCCTATCCTCTGACCCTGGCTTTTGTGAGTATAGGGATTGTTATGGACTCTGGTGGCGTTCACGATCAAACTATTCCTCTGCACAAGCTGAAAAATGGGCATTACCGGATTTCCAAAGAAGTGAATGCTAAAGACTCGGATATTCAAACCGTACCATTTGAATTCGATATCATCAATTAAAGATTATGAGGGCATTACTATCTTCAGTGATTTTATTTAATCTGATACGATACGGCTTTCTTCCAGCCTTCCATCTTTTGGTCTCTAAATTCTTCCCCGGATTCACGCGGGATAAAGGTTCGATCAAAGCCGTTCAACTGCTCAAGCTCGGTTACATCCTGCCAAAAGCCTACGGCAAGTCCGGCTAAGCATGCAGCGCCCAGCGCCGTCGTTTCAATCACCTTAGGGCGAGCTACAGGGACGCCTAGTAAATCAGCCTGAAACTGCATCAGGAAGTTATTCTTGACCGCACCGCCATCAACACGAAGCTCAGTCAAGTGAATGCCGGATTCCTCCTCCATCACCTGTAGAACTTCAGTGCTTTGGTAAGCAATGGATTCTAGAGCAGCTCTCACCAGATGAGCTTTGCCGGCACCGCGAGTTAATCCTGTAATCATCCCCCGAGCGTCAGGCTCCCAATAAGGAGTTCCAAGACCCGTAAAAGCAGGGACGAAATAAACGCCCTCCGTATGGTTTACGGATAAAGCCAATCCCTCGGTTTCTCCAGCGTCCTGGATAAGTCCCAGTCCATCGCGCAGCCATTGAATGACAGTACCTGCATTAAACACACTGCCTTCCAGCGCGTAGCACACCTCACCATTTATTTTCCAAGCGATCGTCGTGATGAGGCCATTCCGGGATATAACAGGTCTTGAACCGGTTTGCTTCAGGACAAAGCATCCAGTGCCATACGTATTTTTGGCCATGCCTTCCTTGAAGCACCCTTGCCCGAACAAGGCAGCCTGCTGATCACCTGCGGCGCCAGCTATCGGGACGCTTACTCCTTCTGACAGCAAGGATGTATGTCCATATACTTCACTGGAGGCTCGAACTTCCGGCAGCATAGCGGCAGGGATATCAAATTCCTGTAATATTTCCTCATCCCACTGCACTGTATGAATGTTAAGCAGCATCGTTCTAGAGGCATTCGATACATCCGTAACATGCTGGCGTCCTTCCGTCAGCTTCCAAATGAGCCAAGAATCGATGGTTCCGAACAAAACTTCTCCTCTAATCGCTTTTTCACGAATACCTGGATTGGAGTCAAGAATCCACTTCAGCTTCGTACCTGAGAAGTAGGCATCCAGCACGAGTCCTGTTTTTTCACGGATCTTGTCTTCCCATCCCTTGTGTTTAAGCTCGTCGCACAAGGCGCTGGTTCTGCGGCACTGCCACACAATGGCTCGATGCAGCGGTTCCCCCGTCTGCTTATCCCATACCACCGTTGTTTCTCGTTGATTCGTAATCCCAATAGCAGCAATCTCTTCCGCAGGAATCGATTGTACGGCTTGCTTGAGCACCTCCAGCTGAGTGTCCCATATTTCATTGGCATCATGCTCAACCCACCCGGATTTGGGAAAAAATTGCGTAAATTCTTTTTGTGCTGTATGTACTATCGTCCCCTGACGGTCAAAAACGATGGCTCTGCAGCTCGTAGTTCCTTGATCTATTGCAACGACATAACGGGACTTGTTCATCGATTCTCCTCCTTGTCGTACATGTGGCTTAAATATAAACCGTTTTCATGTTGAAATCTAACACAAACCCAATTTCTCTGTCAATAAGTATTGATTCGTCATCATTCTCATGATATGATACGGTTAATTGAGCAACACCCTAACAAGTTAATAATCTGGTCAGAGAATAAGAGTAGACCGTAACATACCTTGCCGAAGCTGATTTTGGCTTTTGCAGGGACGTGTTATCGGTCTTTTTTGCGTATTTACACACATAATCAAGATGAAAAGGGTGGATTTCACATGACGTTGAATTTTTCTGGAGCGCACCGTGCTGATCATATAGAACAGCTCTCTAATCAGACACTAGACCTGCTAGTCATAGGGGGCGGCATTACAGGGGCAGGTATTGCACTCGATGCTCAAACAAGGGGAATGTCAACCGGGCTCATTGAAATGCAAGATTTCGGAGCTGGTACCTCCAGCCGTTCCACAAAGCTGATTCACGGAGGGCTGCGTTACCTTAAGCAGCTCGAATTCAAAATAGTTGCTGAGGTAGGTAAAGAGCGCGCCATTGTATACGAAAATGCGCCTCATGTCACGACCCCGGAATGGATGCTGCTCCCCATCATCGAAGGCGGTACTTACGGCAAGCTGGCTACTTCCGTCGGATTACTTCTTTACGATTTCTTGGCAGGTGTTCGCAAGCAGGAGCGACGCATCATGCTGAACAAAGATAAAACATTGAACATGGAGCCGCTGCTTCGCACGGATAAACTCAAGGGCGGAGGCTACTACGTTGAGTACAGAACGGACGATGCAAGACTTACCATCGAGACGATGAAAGAAGCCGTTCGTCGCGGAGTTAAAGCGATTAATTATGTTAAAGCCGATAATCTGCTTTATGATCAAGGAACCATTGTCGGAGTTCATGCTGTCGATCAATTGACAGGGGAAGCCTTCGAAATTCGCGCCAAAAAAATTGTTAACGCCGCAGGTCCGTGGGTGGATACGATTCGTGAAATCGACGGCTCGAAGCAAGGCAAGCGACTCCACCTTACTAAGGGTGTCCATCTCGTTATCGACGGGAAGCGATTCCCTCTGAAGCAAGCCATCTACTTTGACACCCCGGATGGCCGTATGGTGTTCGCAATTCCACGTGACGGCAAAACCTATATCGGGACAACCGATACGAATTACACTGGCGACATTACTCGCCCGCGTATGACGGTGGAAGATCGAGATTATATTGTGCGGGCTGCGAATTTCATGTTCCCGACCCTAAGGCTAGAAACTAAGGATGTAGAGTCGAGCTGGTCAGGCTTGCGTCCACTTATTCACGAGGATGGCAAATCTCCATCAGAGCTGTCTCGTAAAGATGAAATCTTCATTGCACCTTCAGGATTAATTACAATTGCCGGCGGCAAGCTGACGGGATATCGCAAAATGGCCGAGCGTATCGTCAATCTGGTTGCTAACCAGCTCGAGCAGCAAGGACATTCTCTCTTCCCTAGCTGTACGACGGACAAGGTTCAGCTCTCTGGTGGAGATGTTGGCGGATCACGAGGATATGCGGCCTTTGTCAAAAGTAAAGTGCAGCAGGCGGCAAAATTCGGTTTGAACGAGAAGGAAGCGAGTGCGCTAGTTACTCGCTACGGTTCCAATGTAGACCGTCTACTCGAGCTTTACCATCAGCATCAGGAGGAAGCCAAGCAGTATGGAATGCCTGGGATATGGCTTGCCATGCTGCTCTACGGAATTGAAGCGGAGATGGTATGTACGCCGTCAGACTTCTTTATTCGTCGAACTGGCGCCATGTACTTCGATATTCAATCTGTTAACCAATGGAAGCAGCCAATTATTGCTTATATGGCCCATATGTTCGGTTGGAGTGAAGCAGAGATCGAGCAGCATAGTGCAGACCTGGAACACCGTAGAGAAGATGCTGTCGATCCTCTTGCCGTTGAACAGAAATAATTAATTCATAATAATTTATAGAAGTCCTTCATATTGGCTCCATATTTCTTTGCGGGAGGTCGTTACGGCGACCGCCCCCGCTTTTATGGCCATTTCCACATCGTCCACGGTACGAATCAAGCCTCCCGCTAAGATAGGAATACCCAGCTGCTCTTTCATTTCCGCTATAATATGGGGCATAATGCCTGGCAGCACTTCAATATAATCCGGCTGTACCTTCTCCGTAATTTTATAAGTCATCTCTAACGCCGTCGTATCTAGTAAAAAATGCCGTTGTATCGCCAACACCTTATTCTTTTTCGCGGTTGCAATAGCTGCACTTTTCGTTGAAATGATTCCGGCCGGTTTTATCGATTGGCATAAAAATTCCACCGCGTATTCATCATTTTTCAAGCCTTGAATCAAATCCGCATGGATCAGCATCTTCTTTTGATGCGATCTGGCAAGCTGTACGATACTGGTTAGCTGGGAAATGTGAATATCAAGCAGCACCAAATAAGTGAACCGGCTTTTTAGCAGCAGCTCCAAATCTCTCATTTTGCGAACTGCGGGAAGTACATTTTGACCGTAAAAGTTCAAAGACGTTGCCTCCTTCGAGCATGGCCTTATGGACTATAATAACTGCTGCTCCAAAGACTTATATACATTCGGTATCGTAACCATAAATTTGGAGCCCCGCCCTAGCGTACTCGTCACCTCGATTTTCCCTTCATGTGCCTCAACCAATGCTTTGACTATACTTAAGCCAAGTCCAACCCCACCGCTGAAACGGGATCTCGATTTATCTACGCGATACAAGCGATTGAACACATAAGGCAGGTCAGCGTTACTGATGCCTATGCCCGTATCCTGACAATAAATGATCGTAGAATCCGTGGTCCAATCGACGCCAAGCGTCACTTTACCGCCTTCATCCGTATATTTAATCGCATTGGATACAATATTGGAAATGATCTGGATCATTTTATCACGGTCAATCTCTGCATAGCATGGAGCATTAGTCGGTACAAACTGCAGCTTAACCCCTTTACTCTTAGCCATCTGCTGAAAATTACGATACACATTTTGGGTCAATTGAACGATGTTAATTCTTTTAATATGTATCGTAAATCGGGCCGCCTCTGCTTCAGACAAACGTTCCATATCATTCATCAGTCGCGTAAGCCGGATCAGCTCGTCATAGATTTGCTGCAGCCATTCCATATCGACTTCATATATACCGTCAATCATAGCCTCCAGCTGCGACAGCATCGACGTAAGAGGCGTTCGAAGCTCATGCGTTAAATCCTCCATGAGATGATGGCGCCAGTCCTCCTGTTTCTTCAGCTCTCTGGAGAGCTCGTTTAACGTTAAGGCGAGCCTTCTAACCTCCTCAGGGCCCTTTATCGCTGCTTGTACCTCCCAGTTGCCAAGTCGAATTTTATTCGCGGTTTCCTGAAGCCTCTGCAGATGGGCGGACAATAGTCGGGCAACCACAAAGCTGACCAGAACGGAAATCAAAATGATAACGCCGTAAAGCAGTCCGGAACGGGTTTGCATCATTTTTTGGTAGGCAATGACATTCGGATCTATTTGATCTAATGTCTTCAAATATCCCACTTGGAGAATGCCTCGCGTCTCCCCCTTAGCTACTACGGGATATTCCTGTATGATAAGGTCTTTCTGATCCTGAACACGCGTAAACATGTCGAACCAGGTATTCCTCTTATCTTCTCCGTAACGGACGAGAATACCGTATAAGGTCGCTCTGCGGTTCAACCAGGACTTCTGCTCCTCGTTATATGGGCCGACTGACAAGTTGTCGTTACGCATATCATCGATTAATTTGAAAGCGTTTACCTTCAATTGATCTTCTTGATAATGGGTAAATACATCCTGCCAATTAAAATTATACCCGTAAGCAACAATCGAAATAATTAAAATGAAGCAGCTTTGGAGCGTTATAAATAAAATAAATTCCATTTTGCGAAATACTCTAATCATCATCAAGTCGTTTCCTTCGTATCCGATTCTGCAGCAAACTTATAACCCGAGCCTACCATAGTTAGGATATATCGCGGCTCTTTGGTATCTTCCTCAATTTTTTTGCGCAAATTTTTCACATGAGTATCTATAGAGCGACTGTCCCCTTGGAAGCGATAGCCAAGCACGTGGAAGGACAAATCACTGCGCGACCATATTTTGCCGGGCTTGCTCGTAAACACTGTTAATAGCTTGAATTCCGTTGTCGTTAAATTCGCATGGATACCGCGCACAAGCAGTGTGCTGGCTTCCAAATCAACGACCAGCTGACCTTTATCAAAGGTAAGTACATGCTGCTTGACCGTATCCGCTTTATAAGCATGGATTCTCCGTCTAAGAGCGTGTATTCGCGCGATAACTTCTTTCACTCGGAAAGGTTTAGCGATATAGTCATCAGCACCCAGATTTAATCCTGCAATCGTATCGCTTTCTCTTGATTTGGAAGTAAGCATGATGATAGGTACGACGGATTTCGTCCTTATTTGTTGGCACACTTCTTCTCCCGAAATGCCTTCCAGCATGAGATCCAAAATAACTAAATCATAAGAGCCGTTCTCGAATAATTGGACGGCTTCCAAGCCGTTAGCAGTACAATCGACTTCCCAGCCTTCATTTTTCAAATAAGCGGAGACTACTTCGCGGATTTTAGGTTCATCTTCCACAAGTAATATATGCATCAAAATACCCCCTATTTCTACATATTACTTGTCAAAATGGAATTATACAAGAAAAAAAGCCTGAATTTCTCAGGCTTTTTACAGTCTGCAGGAATCGATAATGGTTGGATTTTGTCGAGGAATATCCGCAGCTCTATCAGAAAATCCGACCCAATCCTTCTTTTCCCGGGAAATAACGCTGATGGACATCTCCATAATCGAAATACCCAACACGCTATTATAATAGAAAAAAAGCCTGAACTCGTCAGGCTTTTCCCTTCTACTCTACGAGACCCGTACGTTCTACGCCTTCTACGAACCAACGCTGAGTAAACGTGTAGACAACCAAAACCGGCATAATGATCAAGAACGATGCAGCCATTTTGATTGGTTCTGCAAAAATACTTGGACCCGCTTGTTCCGCTTCAGCGGTTAGTGATGCTGCCAAACGAGACAAACTGATGGAAAGCGGGACCTCTTTAGCCCCGAACATATACATCGTAGGGTAATAGAAATCATTCCAGTTCCATACGAAGGAGAACAAGAATACGACGACTATAGCCGAAGTCGAAATAGGAAGCATGACTCGGAAAAACACTCTGAACACGTTCGCTCCGTCTATTTTGGCAGCCTCTTCAAGCTCCTTAGGAAGCGTACTGAAGAACTGTCGGTAAATGATGACGAACAGTGCGCCCTTCAATCCATGCCCGAAAATGGCAGGCACGATTAGAGGCAGGTACGTATTGATCCAACCAAAGTCTTTAAACAACAAGATGGATGGCAAAATCGTTACCTGAGGTGGCATAACGAATGTAAAGATAAGACATACGAACCAGAACTTTTTGAGTGGAAAATCCAGTCTTGCAAAAGCATATCCCGCTATAGCGCAGGAAATAACTTGCAGCACCGCAACACTCAGCGACACCGTCATACTTATGAAGAAAGCGTTGGAATACTTCAACAGTCGGAACGCTTCTTGAAGATGCCCTGTGAAAATGGAACGCGGTACCCAAATAACAGCTGGATCAAGCAAGTTGGACGAGTCTTTTACCATGGTTGTAATCATGTATATGATTGGCTTCACATAAATAAAAGCAACGTCGATCAGAATCAGGTACATAAACAATCTGAAGATTAAACCTTTATCGGCTTCCTTACCAATCAGTAACCGCTTGGTCGCTAAAAGCCACGATCTTAACGTATGAGTATCGAAGCGTACGTTCTTAATATCTCTCAACACTTTTTGCATTCCGTTTCGCCTCCTTTCTATTTAGCTCCGCTTGAGGATTTGGTTACCCTGGAGAAGATCAGCAGGACAATACCCAGGAAGAGCAGTACGATCATAAGATATATCCACGCCAATGCACTAGATAAGCCGTAGTTGGTCGTGTTAACCTTCGAAATGATCGGGTTGGACGGGAAGGTGAACAAGTCGACAACCGTATAGATCAAGTTCAGCAAAATAAACGGTGTCAAACCTGGCAATGTGATCTTCCAGAACGTTTCCCAAGGGTCCGCTCCATCAATCCGCGCTGCTTCATAAACGGAAGCCGAAATGGTTTGACGTCCGGCCAAGAAAATCAGAATTTGTACACCGGAATACCACAAGATAAGCACGAACGAATTAATAATGGAGTTTAAAGGCGCCGCCCAGGCTTTGGGCAAATACGTATTGATATAGCTGCCTAGCTCAAACTCCTGCACGAACGACAACGTGCCCTCGCCCTGAGTAATAAACTCCTGGATAATTTGTCCGGTGGAGAAAATGACGGGCAGGAAGAAAATGACCCTAAAGAACGAACGTCCGACAAATTTCTGGTTGAGCAGGATCGCGACTAGCAGCGAGAATACTACGATGACCGGAATCATCATCAGCGCTTGCCGTAAAAACGGCAGCAAGTCGTTGTACAGCAGCCCGCCATCCGCAAACAAAATTTCGCGGTAGTACTGGAACCCGACCGGCGAATATTCCACGCCGCCGGCCGTAATTTTAACTCGATTAAAGCTCATATAGAACGAATACACTAGCGGAAATGCGATGAATCCAAGAAATCCGAGAACCCAGGGTGCGATGAATAAAGAACCTTCCACTTTACGGAGAGTAGCGGAGCTCAATTTTAATTTGCGATTCATTGGCCTGCCCCTCCTTGCACTACGATAAAGTCTTGAGCTGGTATACTAACTTTGCCATCGCTATATGGCGTTGTGTTGTAGTTAATAACTACTTTCTTGCCTCCGTCGTAAGTAACTTCCTTCACGTTCGGAGCAATCGTTTTGTGCCCTACAATAAACTTGGTCTGTACATCGCCCAAAGCTTTATTGTAGCGTTGATATTCTTCAACAGCTGTCGATTCCCAATCATGCACATTCATACTGTAGTAATAAACGGAATAAGCACCCTTCATTTCCTCAGAAAGCGCATTGGTGAAGATGAATGAAGGACTTGCACCGTACTCGATACTGCGAAGCATCTCTGTCTTGTATTGATCGCGTAAGTTCGACCAGCCCGAAGAATAAGTGACTAGACCGTGCAGCGCAATTTGTAAAAACGGTACCGATTCATCAATAAACAAGTCATACGAATAATCGTCAGCGATGCGGTGAATATGTGTAATGTCCTTCAGTGTGTACAAATTGGCTCTTTCCACACTTGCTCCGCCTAACGTTTCTTTCGTTTCCTTCAGCATATCTTGCTGTGTATGCATCGTTTCCGTTCTGGTAGAAGGTGCACGAGTATTGAAGTCACTGTTCAAGTAACGGCCAATACCATCTTCAAAATAAATCCCGTCCGCACCCAAAGATTTAAATTCGTTCATATCTTTGGATAGTGCATTTGCTGAGAACTTCGGACTCATCTGAGTAATCGTGTCACGGCTTGCAAACATTTCAAAATCCATCAGCTTGCCTGCAAGGTTACGCATCCCATCATATCTCGGATTGAATCCATCTCTTAGATTATTGTTATACGTGTAGTTAGCTGTCAGATACACAGGTACCTTTAAGGAATGGGCGAATTGGATGAATTGCTTCATGCCTTCATTGCCACCCAATCGCTTATCGACTGGGAACAGGCCTCCGAAGGAGCTGTATCCGCCCTTCTGCCAGCCCAAGTATTGGATGGACATATTTTCGATGCCAAGACCGTATAGTCTCTTCACCATTTCCATCGCTTGAGAGGTAGAAGTTCCTAGCAAATATTTATCCCACAGCATCCCTTTTTTCACGTCTGCCCCAACGATATCTACGAACATCGGAATTTTATTGGATGTAGCCTGAAGCGGCTTCACACCTTGTTCCTTCATTAGATACTCACGGTATTTGGATGCCATACCGGCATAGTCCGCATTCGTTTTATCCAGTAAGTAGTAGCGAGTACTGCGCTGATCCGAAGTAAACCGTTGTTTACTGTAGGTGAAGAACCCGGCATTCCCTTTCTTACTCGTGTTCTGGAAAAACTTAATCCGATATTGCCACTCCGCCGTAATCCAGTTGGATTGGCCGAATGCACCGGATGGGGATCCGAATACTTTGGAATATTCTTCTCCACCTGTCATTACGGCTACAAATGCCTTGTCTCCGGATTTCATGCCGTACACTGGCATTTTAGCTTGCTGACGTGCCGTTCTTTCTGCATAGAACGAGATATCGCTACCGTACATATTCTCGCGATAAATCGATTTGTCATTGATTTGCTTTTGCTTGAAGCGGATCAATGCGCCGGAGCCGTCTGGAACCAGCATGTAGCCATCTTGCCCAATGGAAGGCTCAGCGCCAAACATCGGGTACAGCTTCAAGTTCAACAGACTGAGCTTTCCTTCCTCAATCCCGCTATCAATGATTTTCGTTTCAACGAAATCATCTTTTACGTTTACTTCAACCGGAATTTTAAACCCGGAGGTTTTAAAGTTAAACGTCACTTTAAAGCCTGTTGCTGTCGTCTGGAACCCTTCAAGCACGCCCTTATCTTCAATCAAGCTTGTCATTTTGGGCTGTGACTTAAAGTTCGCAGCATCGATATATTCGACCATGATCGGGGAGCGTAGATTGTTTCTCCAGGTTCCCGTAATCGTCTCTTGAGGCCATAAATCCACATTTGGATATGAACGCCATATTTCACCGTTCCGCTTGTCTTCCACCTGGAAGTGACCAGTTGTGCTGTCTACCAATAGCTTAAGCTTGTCGCTTTGAGCAGCGAGCTTAAAGTTCGCGTCGCTCGGCAGCTCTGCCTTCACTTTGTTGACATCCACAGGAGCTGCAGGCGCTGCTGCTTGAGCCGGTGCAGCCGTATTGGCTGCAGGAGCTTGTGCAGCAGCATCAGGCTTAGCAGCATCCGCCGCATTTCCCGATCCGGCAGCGGGTGGATCCGCCGCATTAATCGTCTGTACCGCCTGCGTTGCAAAGAGAGATAAGCTAAGCGCAGCGGCCAGTGTCGCGGAGAGGACTATTTTTGTACGTTTACGTCTCATCGGATCGTCACCTCCTGATAGATCGAATAGAAGAAGTCTTTCATCTCACTGCTTAATCCGAATGTAATGAATATGAGAACACCCAGAAGCGTCATCGTTACAAGCGATAAGAAAATATTCATGATCGTTTCGCCGACGCTATAGTTTTGCATGGATTGTACTTTCCAGAACATCAGTGCCCCGACCCATATCATCATGGCCACTTGCAAGAAAGAGTAAATCGCGCTTTCACTTAACGTCATCGCGTTGGAAATCAATGTTAACGGCAATCCTACCAGTGCAATCGGGAACAAAGCATACGTGCTGCCGAAAGCAACATCTCTGAATCGGCCCTCACCGCGATAAATCGTACTTATCAAGTAGTTGGAAACGATCCAGCCTACCCATAACACCATAAACTGGAAGAACACCGTAATCAGATTAACATCCAGAACAACTGCCGGGTTAAAGGTGAAGTTGGTGAAGGCTCGGTAGATACAAAATGAAACCAACGCCAGCAGCAGCATGATTGTACTGCTTGCAAATCCGCCTTTTCCTTCGTAACGAATGGCACTGAATCCGTCGATCGGATGCTTCAAAATGTAGAATGCATGCTTCAGTTGAACAACCAAAGGTATTTTCGATCTTTGGCGGTTACGCCATTTTTTACGGAATTCACGTTTGCGCGTGAGTCGTTCAAATAAGAAGTAAGCGAGACCGACAAAAATGAGAATGTTCATTAACAAACCGAAATTTTTCTGGAACCACAGCAATCGGATTTGCCAGAAGGAATCCGAATAGCCTTGGATTTGCCCTGCATCATAGAACAATTTCTCAGCTAATTCGTAGTCACCCTTCTTGTAAGCTGCTTTGGCTAGACCCAGCATTGCCGGCGTGTAGTAAGCATTTAAACGAAGTACTTCCTGCCAAGGCTTCTCGCTCTCTTCATAGCGGCCTTCCTGTGTCAGCTGGTTCGCTTTATGAACCAACTCGCCGAATTCGGATAAGCGGAACACTTGCACTACGTTGTTTTCTTCATCCAAAATAAACAAATGGTTCTGAGAGTTGGATGCAATCGCCGATGGCGTCTTGACTACCCCTAGCTTGGAGGAAGAAGCGCTTGTGTCCCCCGACCAGAAAAACAACAAATTGCCGTTAGCATCGTACTGATTCACATATTTTAAAGTGGAATCAATAGCCGTAATGTTGCCGTTACGGTCAACTGTAAGATCATTCAGCTTAGGAGTCAGCTTATCCCTGCTCGGAAAACGGACTTCCCCGAACGTTTTGACTGCATCCCCCGTTGCTGAGGTATCATTCTTGGTTGCCAGCAAGTCTTTGCCTGCAATATTAAGCTTCTTAATCTGGCCATTGGGCACTTCTTTAGTCACGGTATAAATAAAGCCGTTTTGATCAATCGTAACGCTGCTTACAGAGCCCGGCAGCTTACTGATTTCTCTCAAATACATTTCACGGGTGTACAGCATCCGTTTTAGAGCGTCCATTACGGAAAAATCCGTTTTATTGGCACCAAAGAAGCTTTGGAAGTTACCTTCCGGATCCAATTGGAGCAAGCCTTGGTAACCGCCTAATGTAGCAATATAAAGGAAGCCGCGTTTATCTACTGCAACCTTGATCGGATCATACTTAAAGGATTCAGGCAAGAACTTCGTATCCGGCCGTTCGAACTTGCGAATCATCTTGCCGTTACTGTCCAACCGCAGTACACGCTTATTACCTGTGTCGGCTACATAAATATCGCCGTTCTTATCAATGAACACGCCCTCAGGCTTTTTCAATGGACTTTCTTTTACATCAATAATCCGTATGAAATTCCCCTTCTCATCCAAATGAACGATTCGGTTATTTCCTGTATCGGCAATGTAAATGTTGTCCTTCGTATCGATAAATATGCCTTTAGGCTGTACGAGCGGTGAGAACACCTGCTTAGTGGGATCCTTAGGATCCGGTACATAAATCTCCCGTCCCAAGACCTCGACCGGCGTATAGGCAGATTGTGTCCAGACGAGCTGACCAAATCCGTCCTTATAGTTCGTATCGTAAGGCACCCAGGCAAAAGCCGTTAAAGGCATCATGACCGAGGCAAACATGGTGATTGCCAGGAGAAGAAGTAACGGCCGGCGCCATCGTTTTTTGACTAACATGGTTCTTCCTCCTTTCTCTATTATTTGATCCCGGAATGGGCCATCGTAGCGATAACTTTATTTTGGAATATCAGGAAGATAATCAAGTTCGGCACGAACATAACCATAGCTGCCGCCGCTGCCGCACCTTGTCTTGCAACGTTGTTCGCCAGGTTATTGGTTAAAGTTGATAGGAAGAACGGGAAGTTCTTCATTTCGTCATCCTGCATAAAGAGCGTCGATGTCTCCGTATTGCCCCAGGAGCTTTGGAACGTCAGAATGGCTACCGTCGCTACCGCAGGCATACAAATCGGAATAACGATTTTCAAGAAAATGTGAATTTCGGTAGCTCCATCGATTCTGGCAGCTTCGAGCAATTCATTCGGCATCTGATCAATAAACTGCTTTAGTAGAAAGACCCCGACCGGCATCGCCAAAATGGGAAGAATGTGACCAAAATAGGTATTCATTATGCCCAAATTACTAGCCACAAGGTACCGCGGAATTTGCACGGCCTCCGGAGCGAACATCAGCGTCAAGATGATCGTTGCGAACACCGCTTTATGTCCTGGAAACTTGTGTTTCGATATTGGATAAGCGCACAGTGCGCTTACAATAGTTACAAATACAACCGCGCCGCCCGAAATGACAAAGCTGTTGAACAGATAGCGCGTGACCGGTACTGTGGAGCTTGATGCTACCAGAAACAGCTCGACAAAGTTTTGAAAAGACGGTTCTCGAACAAAAATATTCGGCGGATAAATAAATAGCTCCTGATACGGCTTCAACGCATGGTTAAAAATGTAGATCAACGGAAGCAGCATGAATATCGAGAATACTATAAGCAAGAAGACAAGTATTTTTTGAAATGTATCCATGGAATTCAGCTTGGATTTTTTACTCCATGGCACTACTTTCTTCCACCAAACGGCTGTGTTTTGCATTATTCATCCTCCTTGGAGCCGAACAATCCCATGCTAAGCTTATTCGACAAATACATCAGGACCAGCAAGAATACGGAAATCGCAGCGGCATAACCCATTTCAAATCGAATAAATCCATAGTCATCGATATGATTAATGATCAGATGCCCAGCATACTGCGGAGTCGGTGTTTGTCCTGACAGCTCCACACCAATCGCTCCGGCCTTAAAGGTCGACACGATAGCCATGACCGCTCCGAACAGCATTTGCGGCTTCATGGAAGGGATCGTGATGTACCAGATCTCCTGGAGCCTGCTGCTCATTCCATCGATACGACCGGCTTCATATAATTCCGGATTGACGTTCAAAATACCGGCCATCATGGCCAAGAATCCAACCCCCATACTCGACCACAGCGTAACTACGATCATGGAGTTCATCAGGTAAGCTTTATCTGTTACCCACAACAGTGGTTCATCGATAAAACCGATTTGCAGCAAA
This sequence comes from Paenibacillus sp. RC67, assembly GCF_030020805.1. Lineage (GTDB taxonomy): Bacteria > Bacillota > Bacilli > Paenibacillales > NBRC-103111 > Paenibacillus_S. The sequence goes on along the minus strand of NZ_CP125098.1, from coordinate 1,988,633 downwards.
ATACTGTTCAAGTAACCTAGACGGTCACCAGAAAGGAGTGGCAGCCACACGATCGACATTGCGATCCCCATCGTTAACGACGGGGTGTACATCGCAAGTGCGAACCATTTGCGTAATCCGGCCGGCAGCTGCGTAATGAGCCATGCAAGCAAGAACGCCAGAATGTAGCCACCAGGACCTACGATTATTGCAAACTTAAACGTATTAGGTAAAGCATATTTCAAGAAGGTCAAATCCTGCGAAATTAAGTTTTGAAAATTCGTCCAACCAATAAAACGTGGTGGTTCGATGGCATTAAAGTATGTAAAGCTTAATGCAATCGCCGCTAAAACGGGTACCACGATAAAGGCGAGAAAGCACAACATAAATGGTGCAATAAACAAATAGGATAAACGGAACGACCACATTTCGGACAGAAGAGTCTTCGCCTTATCCGTCCATGTCAGCTTGACCGGAGCGGCCGCTTTCGTTGATAGGCTTGCTTGGTTACTTAACATACGGATTCACCCCATCCCAAGGCTTATCGACTACTGGAAGGTCCATCGTTTTGATGACATTCCCATTTTCATCGATAAAACCGAATTCCTGCTGCTTACGCCTTAACTCCCTGTTAATATCCATAACGGTTGTCTCCAAGGAGCTTCGGTAATTCATTCCGTCTACGACGGCTCGGTTCCATGCATTATTGATTTCACGACCTACGAAATATCCGCCTGGCAGGTTCGGCATATCCTTATACCATTTCCACTGATCCAGAATGACGTTGGCATCTTCTCTTTTCCAAGGAAGCTTGGAGAAGGCTTCGACATTGGCTGTATTCCACCGGAAGGCGACTCCGTTAAAGGCTTCCAAATCGGAGCCGTAACGTTCTTGCGTATCTGCAGACGCCCACCATTTCATAAATTTCCATGCTTGATCTTTCTTATTCGATTTATTGAATATGACTCCTGATGTTTGACCGCCACCTGACCAACGAGAAATCGATCCGTCCGGCTGCATCGTACCCGGAATTTGAGCGATACCCCAAGCTCCGTTTAACTCCGGAGCAGCTGCCGACAATTGAATGTACATATTGTAATCTGCAAAACCGATCGGCATATCGCCTTTACGGAAATGCTGCAGGAAGCTGGTTACAGAACGGTCCATGGCATAAATATTGAACAAATCGGTCCACTCTTTGAAAGCTTTAAAGCCTTCCGGTCTGTCCAGAGCGGTTTTGGCACCGTCTTTATCAAAAAAGTCTGCATTGTTCTGATACACGAAAGTCATATATTCCGTCGGTGGCATATAGAAGTTCATGTAATTTTGCTGCAGCGTCGGCAGCATATCGTATACATCGTTCCATGTATTCGGAATCGCTAAGCCCAGACGGCTTAAGATATCTTTACGATAGTACAGCACGTGGAAGGATTGCGTTTCCGGTACTGCGTAGTAGCCTTTATTGTAATAGAAAGGAAGCCATGAGCCCGGGCTGTAGTTTTTATAAAGATCCTTAAAATCCGGGAATTTCGAAATATCATAAATACTGTTCCGAATCGCGTAATCGACCGGCAAATCTTGAGATAAACCAAGCGCAATATCCGGCTGGATGCCTGCTGCATTAGCCAATACAAGCAGCTGAGCATTAGGCAGCAAGTTGACTTTTACTTGAATGCCGGTTTCCGGTGTGAAGGTCTCATCCGTAAGCTCCTGCAATTGAGTAACGTAGTCACGACCGCGCTGAACCCATACGTTCAGAACATTATCGTCCATGTCACTCAATTTATTTTTCGTTTGGAATGAGTAGAAGAAATTGACAACCATACCTTTCATCTTCGAGAAGAAGGATGCTTCCATGTCAGGGAAGCTTTTTTCTACAGGAGCATAGTAAACTTCATCGAACTGAAGCGGCTGTTGAACCAATGTCTCAATGAATTTGCTTACTTTCTCATTCGTCGTTGTAATTGTATCTTTGCGGTACGGAATATCATCGACTTTGCTCAGCAGCTCCTCAATATCTTTAATAGAGGTGTTCATGCTTTCGCTGACATTATCTTTGCGGCCGTTCACTTGCTGAACCTGTGCGGACAGCTTCTTGAGCAAATCGGAAACAACGGTCAGACGCTTCGGCAAGTCTGGCATGTCCTGAGCAATTTTCCAGGTCCGGTTTTTGTCATCCTGACCGCCCGTAAGCGATTTCAGATCCTGATCGATCCCTTGAAGAATATCCGTAATTTCCTCGATTCCGATAATGATCGGTTTAAAAGGAGCATGCGTTACGGACATGGTCAAAGTATGAGTTCCTTTTTCCAAGTAAAACTCATAGGGCTTGCCTTGATCATCAGACAATGTAATCCCTTTCCAGCCTGTATCATAGGAGAACCGATAAGCAAGCATTTCCTCAAAAGGAACCTTGCCGTCAATGGCAATGCGTCTAAAGGAAGCTTTTTGCGAAATCGTGTTTTGAAGCGCACGCACGCCAAGCTTGTATTTGCCTGATTCAGGTACATCGATGGACCAAGTAATTTCTTGGTTCTGGTCATACCATTTTTTACCACCTATGCTGTTGAACGTAATTTTACCTTTAGCCAAAGGTACTGATCTTTGATCCGTGTCGGATACCATTTGAATGGCCGAATCGTTCTTCGACTTCACTTCTTCGGCTTGCAGAGTTACAGCTTCTGCTTGAACAGGCTTGGATTGCGGATAAGAAGCGTTGACATCTTTGTATGATTTCAGCTTCGTTTGCGGAACCAGCTTAATGGATTCCAGCGCAATCGGCTCAAAGCCTTGTAGGCGAATCGTATGTGTTCCCTTGCTGAAATACCATTGCAGTGGCTCGGAGTAAGCGCCTCCAGCATCTCTTAACGGTTTCACCGACCAACTGGAAATATCCTCCGATTTCGGGCGAATGTCATTCCCGTCGATATCTTTCTTAATTGGTCGAGCATCTTTCCATTCGCGATACAATGTAATGGAAGAAGCTTCACGGAACGGGTGTGCACCGTCCAGCTTCACATCCCAGCTAATCGGACGACGAAGCCCGTTGCCTGTGTATGGACGGTAAGAAACATGCATCTCGTACAAACCGTCATTCGGCACATCGACCTGATATTCGACCCAGCTTTCTTTAGGGCTGTTCCACAAGAGAACGTTGCTTTTTCCTTCGTAGCTTCCTACCTTTGCCACGGATTCATCCGATTTCTTGGATGTTTTGGTCGCGCTGATCTCAATTGGAGCCGCGCCATCCTTGATCCCTTTATCTTTCCAGCCCTTCAATACATTGGCATAGTAAGGCTCAAATTCGTTGGCTTTGACCGTTTGCCGTTGTTGATTCCCCGGTTGGGCTGCTTTAGCCGCATCCGCTGTGGCAGGCGTATCAGCCGCTCGCGCCGTTTGCTGAGGCAGGATTGGCATCTCTGTGCACGTTAAACCTAAGGCCCCAATCAGCAGCACAGCGAGAAAACGATTACGTATGCGTTTCCATTTTACAGCTTGCAATTCAGTCACTCCTTTCCCTTACGCCGTATATTAATCCATAATCCGTTCGCCGGTTTCACTGAAGAAGAACAATGCTTTCGACATGTCGACGGCAACCTGAACTTTATCTTCCTCATCGTAGTGATAGCGCGGGTTTACCCTTACCGTCAACATACGTTCTTGTCCGATATCCAAATGGAGGAACCTGTCCGCACCCATCAATTCACTCAGCTTGTGAATCCCCGGAATGATCGCATTCGGATACGCTTGAAATACCATTTCTTCAAGACTGATGTTCTCCGGTCTGACTCCCAACGTAACCACTTTATTGACCTGTTTGTTCTTGATTAGGGAATGGGCTTTGCCTTCCGGAATAGCCAATGAGAAGCGTTGGGTGTGAAACTCGAGTTTACCTTGGGCATTCTCTGTAATACGGCCGTCAATAAAGTTCATTGGAGGTGAGCCGATAAAGCTGGCAACGAAAGTATTGGCAGGATTCGTATATATAACCTCAGGCGTATCGACCTGCTGGATGATTCCAGCTTTCATTACAACGATACGATCTCCCATTGTCATCGCTTCAATCTGATCATGCGTTACGTAAATCATCGTTACACCAAGTGTCTTGTGAAGCTTAATAATTTCAGTTCTCATCTGTACACGAAGCTTCGCATCCAAGTTGGAGAGCGGCTCATCCATTAAGAATACTTGAGGATTACGCACGATCGCGCGCCCCAGAGCAACCCTTTGTCTTTGGCCCCCGGACAGGTTTCTTGGCTTGCGGTTCAAATACTGCTCGATTTCGAGTACACGAGCGGCACGTTTTACAGCCAAATCGATTTCATGCTTAGGCAGCTTGCGAAGACGAAGACCGAAAGCGATGTTTTCATAAACGCTCATATTCGGATACAACGCATAGTTCTGGAACACCATTGCAATGTCCCGATCCTTCGGAGGCAAATCGTTAACTAATGTATCGCCAATGTAGATTTCGCCTTCGGAAATATCCTCCAAACCGGCAATCATCCTTAGTGTCGTTGATTTCCCACAGCCGGATGGTCCTACAAAGACCAGAAACTCTTTATCCTTGATTTCCAAATGGAAATCCTTTACGACCGGTTGTTTGTCCTTGCCGTATCGTTTATAGAGATGATTGATAAGAATTCTCGCCATATTTCCCGCCTCCACGTACAAATTTACTTAATCTTAGAAACTATTGTAATGAATTCCGTGTGAAGATGGTGTGAATAATTGGTTGAGGTAGTAACTATTTACCTCCTGGCGCCCCCATTATTAATAGAAGAAAGAGCTTTGCAATGAAGCAAAATAGTCCATGTTTATTGAAGGAATCATTCATTTTTATTTATGCGCTACTATGTTAATGTCTAACTTGTTGGAAATTTACGACAATCGCAGGGAGGAATTGCATGAATGCATCCGCTCAGAACCCGGATCAGACAACAGATAAAAAGAAGCTTGTTCATAGGTACTTAACTTTCTTGAAGCCCTACCGATTGACCCTTTTGCTCATATTGATATTGGGTATTTTTCAATTCGCTGTGCCGCTAATTGGCCCCTGGATGACCAAAATACTAATCGACGACGTGCTACCCAAGAAAGAAGGCTACTGGAATTTATGGAATGCAGTCAGCTTCTTGGCTATCGTCTACGCGTTTGGCATATGGATCAATTTTTTACGCAATACGATTACATTCCGGCTTGGAAACCGGATGGTCTATGATATTCGCCATCAGCTCTATGAGCATATGCAAAAGCTGTCGCAGCGCTTTTACGATAACAGGCAGGTCGGCAGCATCGTCTCGAGAATTATGAACGATGTCAATGGAGCGCAAAATCTTGTTAACGGCGGTGTTATTAATTTAGTTATCGATATGTTTCTCGTCCTTTTTGCCGGATTCCTGCTCTTCAATCTTCATTGGCAGCTTGCCTTATTGTCGTTGTGGCTTTTGCCGCTCTATTACTTGACCTTCACCAATCTTAACGTGCGTATCCGGCTATCTTGGCGTTCTGTCCATAGACAAATGGAGCGCATCAACGGAGTGCTTGTCGAGAAAATATCGGGCATGAAGGTCGTTCAATCGTTTAATCAGGAACAAGCAGAAATGGAGCGATTTGAAAAGCAGGCCAAAAATCATATATCCCACTCCAACAAAGCTCAGCTCTTGGGCAATTCTTTAGGTAGACTAAGCCAAACGTTTACCCAAACAGGCGGAATTATTATTTGGTTTACCGGAGGCTTGCTGGTGTTAAAAGGACAATTGTCCATCGGCTCGCTTATCGCATTCCAAGCTTATTTGAGCCAGCTATACGGGCCAATCCAACGTTTTGCCGAAGCCAATGTAACGATTCAAAACTCAATGAGCAATATTGAACGAATTTTTGAGGTATTCGATATTGAACCAGAAATTACGGTCAAGGAAAATCCAGTACCTCTTAAGCATTGCAAGGGCGGCATCGTGTTCAACAAAGTTTCCTTCACCTACGTTTCCGAACGTCCTGAGGTGAAGAAAGAACCCGGCAAGACATTTGATCCGGACTTGGTAGAAATGGCTGAGCCCGCCAAAAAATTTTATATTATTCCACCAAAAACTAAACTCGACCCGCCACCTATGGTAACGGAAAAGCGTATTGCATTGAAAAACATTAGCTTTAAGGTTCGTCCAGGCGATGTTGTCGCACTTGTTGGACCAAGCGGTGCGGGGAAATCTACTTTGATTAACCTTATTCCACGCTTCTACGATCCCGATGAGGGCAGCGTCTATTTGGACGGTGTCGATCTGAGGGATTATGACGTATACGATGTGCGCAAGCAAATTGCCATCGTGCTGCAGGACAATATGCTGTTCTCAGGCACTATCTTCGATAACATTGCCTACGGCAACCCGAAAGCAGACAAGAAACAGGTTATCCAAGCGGCTCGAGCGGCAAATGCTCACGGTTTTATCAGCGATATGGAACTGGGCTATGATACGGTCGTCGGCGAACGGGGCGTTCGTTTGTCAGGGGGACAAAAGCAGCGCATTGCTATTGCGCGGGCGCTGCTCAAAAATCCGCGCATTCTAATTCTGGATGAAGCAACCTCCGCTCTGGATGCGGAATCCGAGGCGCTCGTAACCGAAGCATTAGAGCTTTTAATGAAGGATCGAACGACCTTCATTATTGCCCATCGATTGGCTACCGTCGTACGGGCCGATCAAATTCTCGTCTTCGACCAAGGGGAGATTGTAGAGCATGGTACACACCAAGATCTGCTGCAGCAAGGTGGACTTTATCGAGATCTGTATCAAAAGCAATTGAAAGCGATGCGGCCGGAAGAGATGAAAAATCTCAGCTTCGGAACATAGTCCATGAAATAGATAAGAAGGGGCCTATAAAAGGCCCCTTCTTTCACTTGCAAATATTATTGTTCAAGCAGCGCTCCGAGTGGCTTATACAATGCATCCACCCATTGAGTCGGCCCCTTCATGTTCGGGAATATGACGAGCAAGACAGCCAGTATCCATCCCATCGCCGTTATAACGATAAAAACCGTCTTCTCCTTCTTCGTGTGCTGCTTCATTTTTGGCCATTCATATAAAACCATTAGCACTACAAAGACCGTAGCTACGAGAATCGTTCCCCATCTCATTTTTTCTCCACCTCATTTTTCTGACGAGTCGATTTAACTGTCGCCATTCCGGTACGAAGTATTTTGGCAGATGCTTGTATGTTAACTTCTACCGTTGGAAAAACTTCGTCCCATCGGTCCTTGACCTCGTGCCATTCCTTCGGATATTTACGGCGAAACGCATCGGCAAAGTTAAAAATGTCTGCATTCAGCTGTTTTTGTGGTCGTACCAGAGCGGCCTTAATCCTCTGTTCGATATCCTCTGCAAGCTCTTTCTCCAGTTTTTTGGTCAACTTGGGATTGCTCAGGTCCAACTGCGTCGTATTTTGAATGACATCGTCCTCCGTATTGATCTTTACCGTTACGCTCCATTTATCTCCATCAATATGAGGAACTAGATTGGTATCGCTACGGAGCAGCTTCATGGATACATGCCCCTTGGACTCCTTCGGTTCTATCGTCACGATGGACGATTCGACCTCATTTCTTAACCAAAGAAGACCTCGAGTCAGCTTGTCATTCAGCCGCCCAACCATTTTATCTCCCTTTATAATAGCCGTACCGTTTATAAAGCCTACCGTTTGATTGGGCTGCTGGTATTGTTCGGGTGGCAGGACTTCAACCCAGGGCAATGCCGCCGCGCGTGCTTCTCCGTTGAGCATTTCTGCAAAATCCTTTACCGTAACCTTCATTCCCGTTTGCAGCTTAGCCATCTCACGCAGTACTTCCGCCGAGCTTCTTTCTATCGGAGGTATCAATTTCAGAATATCTTTGGCCTCACCTTTACTGACGAATACATCTGCTCTCTCCCGGGGACCGGACTCCCTCATGATAAAGTCAATGTTCTCCCTCATTCCTTCTCTAGCCAGCTTCTCTCCAAAGATGAATATCTCGCAATGTCCCCAAAAAATACGGCGAGGAAACTCCTCCTGCAGCTTGGAAATAGCATCGGCAAGTGTAACCCCTTCTGCCGACCTGACTAACGTCTGGGCGGTTGCACTGCTCGTACCTTTACCTGAATTCCCAGATTCTCCCCCTCCTCCACCGCCGCCTGAAGGCTGAGGCACAAAGACTTCAATGGAAAGCGATAATTTATCATCCTTCTTATCCAAACCTGCCGCCATAATGAGTGTTAAATCGTTTACCTCTACCCTGTCCCAGCAGCCAGCTAGCAGCAGGACCATAAGACAAATGCTTATTGATGTCATACAGCGAAGAAGAATGCCCAATGGTATCCTGCCCTTTCTCATCTGATATACCAATCTGAATTGCCTTAGGACTTGGGAGGCTTTGGTTTCAAATCCGGCGACTGCCGTCGCTCATTATAAAACTCATTAAGATGCGGCCGCGTCTCTCGAGCCCAAAGCGGAGTTCTAAACAATACGTCTTTAAGCGCTCTGTTTTTCATAGGGGCTAAAGATGACAAGTATGGAACACCGAAGGAACGCAGCGAGCACAAATGAATGACAATCATAATAATGCCGAGCATTAAGCCGAGCAGACCAAGAAAACCAGCGAGAAACATGAGCGGAAACCGCAAAAGCCTGACCGTAACCCCCAGCGTATAACGGGGGAACGTGAAGGAAGCGACCCCAGTAAAAGCAACGACCATAACCATAGGGGAGGAAACAAGCCCGGCAGATATGGCCGCCTGGCCGATAACTAAAGCTCCTACGATACTTACCGCGGCACCGACCTGCTTAGGTAAACGCAGTCCCGCTTCGCGCAGCGCCTCAAAGGTAACTTCCATCAGCAGCGCTTCAACAAGCGCGGGAAAAGGAATTTCCTCGCGCGATTTGGCAACGCTGAGCAGGAGCGTGGTTGGAATCATCTCTTGATGGTATGTCAGAATGGCAACATAAGCGGATGGAATCGTAAGGGCCACTAAAAAAAAGAAATAACGAAGCCATCGAATGAGCGATCCTGCCCAGTAATTTTGATAATAATCTTCCGGTGATTGAATCATGGAAAACATGGTGACGGGAGCCAACAGTACAAATGGAGAACCGTCAACAATAATGCCCGCTCTTCCCTCCAGCAAGTTGGCGCTGACCACATCCGGCCGTTCGGTTGAGAGCAGGGTAGGAAAAGGCGTATACGGATTATCCGTGATCAACTCTTCAATATAAGCACTATCCAATATTCCATCGATATCAATTCGCTGCAATCGTTCGCATACTTCATTAATCAAATCGGGATCGGCGATTCCTTTAATATAGGTTACTACTACTTCAGTCCTTGTGTAGCGCCCAATAGTAAGAGATTTCATTTTGAGCGCAGGGCTACGTATGCTTCTTCGAAGCATAGAAGTATTAACACCCAACGTTTCCGTAAAACCAAGACGGGGACCTCTTACAACCGACTCCGCAATCGGCTCCTCGATAGAGCGTTTCTCCCATTTAGATACGCCTAACGAAATGCCACAGTTCATTTGATCAATAAACAAGACCGGATTCCCCTTGGAGATTTGATCCACTACTTCATCGTAGGTGCTAACCTCTTGGGAATCCGATACACGAATTCGATGCTTCAATTCCATTCTCGTCAAACCGGAAGGCATCGGCTCCATTAAAGGGGTCATAACCTGCTGGTCGATCAGTTCTGTATCCGACAGATCGTCTATGTAAGCGATCCAAGCATCGGTCTCTCCACCTATTTTGAACGGATGAAATATAAGGTCCGAGCATTCCTCGTACAAAGAAGTAACCACATCAATATTAACGGTTAAATCCGGCGAAATAGGACGCTGCTCCTGATTCGGCTGCTCGTCCGTCTGCTGTCTGCTTCTACTTGATTTGAGCATTTTCCTGGACAACAATTTAAACAGGTCCACTGAGTATCCTCTTTCGTTGTTTTTTATCCATTTTCGCCTAAGTTGCCCTTTTTTAACCTTGCTTTCTTCCCCCAAAAAAAAGACCATTGAACATTGTCCAATGGTCTTGTATGAATGATATTATGGCGTCTGCGTCAACGTTTTAACCAATCGAGTTGCTTCTCCGTTAGGCGTATCAATGGATTCGTAAATATTAACGGTAAGCGGGTAACTGAATTGGTCTGTTTTAATATTGCTTAATTGAATGGTTTGTTCGCCACTGATCAGTTTATTTTCTCCTGTCAGTGGAGCCGTTTGTGATCCAAGGATACGACCAGCACTATCTACGACTTCGAACTTCATTTTGGAGAAGTTCTTATCGACAACTACATCTTCCAGATGATCGATCGTCAGCCACAGCTTCAGATTATAAGAATATGTCTGGCCTAGACCGTTGGCTCCAGGATTCGTATATGCCGCTATCGTCCAATCATCGAGCTTCACATTAAACGGATATAGGGACATAACAGCATCGTCCGCTTCTTTCTGTACCGGAGCGCTGAAATTCGCTATTGTACTGCTATATGGCGCCGCCGTTTGGTTATCCTGCAGCTTCATAATCAGGTTGTCCCCGTTTTCGGAGGCAGGGATCATAAAGGAATAGCTGACCACATAGCCCAAATTCGGCATGATCTCAGCAGCCGTTGCTGATTGTCTAGTCCCTGCATAGCTTGCTCCATCTCCTCCGACAAGCTGCGCTTGGAAGGCAGGGAAGGCTACCGTCATATCACTTTTATTCGAAACCTTGAATTTAGCGACAACCGATTTGAAGCCTTCTCCGTCATTGTCATGCAAATGCAGCTCGACCAAGGATACTTCTGTTTTGGCATCAACAAGATGATTCAACGGATCGAATGCAATGGGAGTGCCCATCGTATAGTTGGCTGCGGTATTCATCTCCGCTGGAGTCGGTGCTGCAATAACGAGACGTCCTACATCAAATCCGGACCCTGTCGCAGAACTTGTTACTGCACCCGCGCCTGCACCTGCATTCGCTCCTGTGCCTGTTCCAGCGCCCGCACCGCTAGTGCCCGTGCCTTGTGCAGCTTGTCCGCCCACAGGAACGAATCCCTCTGTGGTCATCAGCATCAAGCCAATCAGATTGATGTCCTTATCCGACGTTACGACGTAATGCACATATTTCTTTTCACCGGGTGCTAGAGTAACTGGCTCTTGCTCGACTTTTTTTCCGGCATATAGCTTATCCGGCGTCTTGCCATCCATACGGAAATTCGAGACGGTCTCATTACCTGTACCCGGATTTTCAGCCATCATCGTAACTAAATAGGAGAAGCCGTTCGCATCGTTTTGCTTGGTCAATTCTACCGGTGTGTAACGAATCGGAGAGCTTGAACCCGGAATTTGAAACGGCTGTCCCCAGGCCATATTAGCATAAGGATCTGTCAACTGCCCCTTCGTTCCATACCAGACATTCAAAGCTACAGGGACCGACAGCAACACCTTTTCCGTCTTAGGATAGGTATATTCATCTACATCAACAAAGGAGAGGTCGGTGATTTCTATATCATCAGGACGGTCCACGGTTACCATGTAGGATAGCTCCGTGCTTTCCTTTGCCATAATCGATTTCATGTTGGCTGCGCTAGGCTGGAGCTTGTATTCGACTCCTTCCTTCGTCTTCACGCGAATTTCATAATCGGGTACACGTATCATACTATTCCCGTTATTCGTCAATCCGACTACTGCGCCAATTTGCAAGCCACCCGTCGTTCGATTGACGGCAACACGCTTTACAGATGCGGCTAGCGAATCATTCAAAGCATAAGAGAGGGTGCTTATCGAAGCACCCGGCACCGCATCGTTGGCCATCACTGGAATCGCTGTAGCTACAATCGATATCGACAGCACAGCGGCTGCCATAGCCGATTTCCAATTTGTCTTCATTATTAGAAAAACCTCCTCTAAAACTCCTTAAGGAGTTGTTGTTTTTGCCGGTTCCTGCGCCGTATCCTTTTTCATATCTTTTGTCTGTTCTTTTACGGCAGTCACCTTCTGACCGTCTTTGAGCTGATGCTGTCCGGAAACAATCAATTCATCGCCGACCTTTACACCTTCCAACACTTCCTGGTACGTATCGTTAATCCGCCCAAGCTTCACAGGGGTCTTAACCGCCTGCTCCCCTTTGAGCAAAAATACGAAAGCATTGCTTCCCTCTCGTACAATGCTCAGGCTCGGAACTGCAACCACCTGCTGCTCTTCCTGACTGGTCAGCTGAACCTGAACTCGGGTGCCCGGCTTGAGATATGCGTCCGCATTAGCTACTTCCAATTCCAATGGAAAAGACTTGGTCTGCGAGTTCATAACATCCGCCAAATAAGTAACGCGGCCCTTTAGAATTCGGGTTGGATTATCTGCACTATAGAAGCTCAGCTCCTGCTTGCCTCTCGCAAGCTGTGCAGCAGATTCACTTAACTCCGCTTTTATTTTAATAGGATCGATTTGCTGTACTTGGCCGGCCTTGCTGCCGCGGGCTAAGGTTTGCCCAACTTCTATGCTCAAATCCGTCAACACTCCGTTGATAGGAGACTTCACTTCATAGTTCTCCATCGTATTATTAATGTCTTGAACACCGATTCTTGCCGAATCCACTTGTGACTGCGCGCTAGCTAATCCATTCGTCTTATTCATCGCATCCAGCTTGTTTTGCTGGTTCTGTAGATCCAACTGCGCGTTGTTCACCTGCAATTCGCTCTGCTCTAGCTGACGCTTCGTAACAAGGCCGGCATCAAAATCGTTATGCATTTTATTGTAATCCTTCGTCACATTATCCAACTGCTGCTGCGCCTTCACAATCGAGTTTTTAAGCTCGGTTTTGCTGTTGTTCAAATCCTCTGAAGTTTTTTGCAGAGCATCCTCCGCACTTTTCAGAGCCACCTCGCTTTTTTGCTGTTGAAGTACGGCATCCTTTGTATCTATCTTAAAAATCACCTCTCCTTGCTGAACCACATCGCCTCGTTTTTTCAACACTTGCAGCACCTGTCCGTCAACCTTGGGGCTAACATCCACTTGAGAAGCTGCAACGACATCGGCTACCTGCTCCTTGGGATCCCCCATGCTTTGCTTGCCAACAGCTGCCACCTTGACGGATTTAGTATCCGATTGGGCTGACGCTATGGGATCCGTCGTCTTAGGTGATGCGCAGCCTGCAGCCAAAGCCGCGACGACAAGGAGAGTACCTGCTGTCATCGTCAACTGCCGGTACTGACTTTTCCTTTTCCGCTGATTCATCCTATCCTCTCCCCTTACATTTCTATAGTTTGATTCGGTTTTTGTTTACGGTGGAACCATTGTCCGACTTTATTTTTAATAGCTTCAATCAGTTCGTATACTACCGGCACGACAACCAATGTCAATATCGTTGAAGTTGTCAGACCTCCAATTACCACGACAGCTAAGCCTTTGGATATCAAGGTTCCTTTGGTCAAGCCAAGCGCCAATGGCACCAGGGCAACAATCGTCGCACCTGCGGTCATTATTATCGGTCTTAAGCGCACCATCCCTGCCTCTACCAAAGCGTGACGAACCGTATAGCCTTCATGTCTTAACTGCTGCGCCCGGTCTATGAGCACAATCGCATTGGTGACTACGATACCGATAAGCATCATAAAGCCGATCAAGGATGTAATATTCAACGACTCTCCCGTTAACAATAGAGCTATTAATCCTCCAATAGCGGCAAAAGGAAGGGAGAACAGGATGGCAAATGGCGCACCCGCGTTTCCGAAGGCCAGTACCATAACCAGATAGACAATACAGATGGCAGCCCCCATTGCTACGAACAATTGAGAGAAGCTTTCCTGGATATCGGCTGTAACCCCTTTGACCTCACGTGATACACCGTCAGGAAGCTCCGTTGCGTTCAGCGCGGCAGAAACCTTATTGCTCACGCCGGATTTGTTCACATCATTAATTTTGGCGGTAATCGTTACGACCTGCACGCGGCTATCACGCTGTAGTGAAGCCGGTGATTGCTTTTCAGTGATTTTAGCGACTTCATTCAAATAGACGGTATTTCCGTTGGAAGCTTTTAAAGGAATTCTTCCGATTTTTTCAAGAGAATTTTTATCATCCTTGGCCACCTCTACCGTTGTTTTGTACAGCAGATTGTCAAAATGAAGATCGCCCAGCTGATCTTTTTGAATCCAGCTTCGAGCCGAATCGCGTATCGTCGATGCACTCAGGCCAAATAGACGAGCTTTCTGCTGATCGACATTGATTTCGACTTCTGTCTTCGAATCACTCAAGCTATCCTCTACTTCGGTTAGCTCAGGAAACTCCTTCATTTTCTCTTTTACTATGGCGGCAGCTTCTTCAAGCTGCTTTTGATCGTCGCCTTTCAGTGCATAGGAGAAGTCGGTGGATGAGACACCCCCACCTCCGCCTGCCAAGGTCTTAGGCGTTACCTCCGATCCGTTTGGCAGCTCGTTCAAGATTAACGTTTTATACTGATCCTTCACTTTGTCCGGATCGGCTTTTTCATTAACCTCGGTGTACACTTCGGATTCATAGGCAACCTGATCGGTTTTACCTCCATAGCCAACCAGGGATTCTACATAGGTGAAGAGCGGTTCGCCAGAGTTATCCTTGGCGTCTCGCAGCATCGCCTCGATCTGCTTCGTCTGCTGGTCGTTGCTTTCAAAGGAAGTCTCATAAGGCAGTTTGATTTGAAAATACATTTGACGTTCGGACTGACTGTTCGGCATAAAGCTAACCGCCAAATTAGGCACTACTGTCGCCAACGTGACGACCAGCAAAATGCCGGAAATCACAAGCGTTTTAATACGGTGGGTAAGACTCCATTTCAGCACTTTTTCATAAAAAGCTTGAACCGGTCCACGTTGGTTCTCATCATGATGTTTGATTTTTCCACCGCGAAGCACCAATAGCTTGGCCATCATCGGGATGACCGTTAAGGCAACCAGAAGGGATGCTAGAAGGGCACAAGCTAGCGTAATCGCAAACGGTCTGAAGAATTCGCCGGCAATACCGCTCACCATCCCAATTGGAGCAAATACCCCTACTGTTGCCAAGGTAGACGATGTAATAGCCATGGATACTTGCTTCGTAGCAAGCTTAATGACCGATTCGTTGCGTTCCTGCGCTTTTTGCAAAGCTGCGTAAATATTCTCGATGACGACAATACTATCGTCGACAACACGTCCTACCGCTATGAACATGCCTCCCAGGGTCATAATGTTAAGCGAAATGTTAAGCTGGGACATCATAAGCAGCGTGATCAATATCGATAATGGGATCGATACTAGAACAATCAGTGTCATTCGTACATTGCGCAAAAATAATAAAATCATAAGAGATGCAAGCAGCGCCCCGGAGATGCCTTCCTTCAACATTCCGGTTACGGATTCTTTTACTTCATCCGCGCTGTTATAAACTGATTTGAACGTGACTTCTGGCATGGATTGCTGCCATTGCTCGATCAGCTTGTCCGTATCGTTGGAAAAATCAACTGCATTAGCACCCTTCGTTTTGTAAAGGTGAACACCTATTGCCGGTTTACCATCAAGACGAGCATTAAAGGTAGAGTCCGTTACCGCCTTGATTTTAGCTATTTCCTTCAACGTAATCGTGCTTCCGCTGCCTGTAGTCAGTTCCATTTGTTCCAAGTTGTACAGGCTATCGAGATCGCCGGTTACACGCGCCATCTTCGTATTCCCATCAAACTCAACGGAACCGATCGGGCCATTGGACAAAGCGCTGCGAAGCGATCCCGTAACTTGCGCAGGCGTCAATCCATAGCTGTTCAAAGCATCGGCATCCAGCTGAATATCCATAGTCGTTTCTCTCGAACCAACGGAGTCCAAATGGTCAATCCCAGGCATAGATTCAAAGCCAGGCTTGATTTTATCCTCATAAAGCTGATCCAGCTCAGTCTGACTCATGCCATTGTCGGCATAGATCGCTAAGTAATAGGCTGGAATCGAAGCAAACCCGAAGGTAGATACTTTAGGTCTATCCGCCGTCGCAGGCAGCTTCACTTCCTGGACCAGACTTTCTAAATCCTGCTTCTTTTTGTCCGTGTCTACATTTTGCTTAAACTGGACGATGATGGTGGATACGTTATCGCTTGAAGTGGATGATAACGAATCAATATCCTCAATATTGGCCACCTTATCCTCTATGGGCTTCGTGACCTCCTCCATCACGTCCTTTGGGGGACCTTGATAGGTCGTTGAAATTAATACTACCGGAAACGATACATCCGGCATGTTCTCCACTTTTAATGTAGATGCTGAGTACAAGCCTCCGCCCATCAATATAGCTATAATGATGAACACCGCAGCTACATTTTTCATGGAGAAGCTGGTCAGTTTGTTCATTTGGTTCCCTCCTAAGAGCTTTGCGTAGCAAAGCTTGCATCGTAAGCATCGACTGAGTTTTGTAGTACTCCGGTGGGGTATCCCCTTCCGGCCACTGTTGTTATCAGGAAATTATCAATTTACTCGCTTTTTAGCGGTGATTTCCCGATAACAAAGGCGGACACTCTCGTTCCTCCAGGGAATACCCCCCTCCGACTTGTAGCGCCAAGCAAGAGTATCAGAACGCAATATGATTTACTTCGATATAAAGTACAATACGAATATGAACGGAGCATGAACAAAAGAGCTGCAGCCCCGTTTTAGCTCCTGGTAAGTTGTTGAAAGCATTCCAGCAATAATACAAAAAAAAACTGCAAGCGCGAGCGCCTGCAGTTCGTTGATTTCATATTCATTTATTTTACGATGCTGATTTTGGAAAAGATAGCTTAAACACCGTTTCTTTAGCTGAACTGGAAAACGAAATATCCCCATCGTTTTTGGACATGATTTGCTTGCAAATGGTAAGTCCTAGACCCGTGCCGTTTGTTTTATTGGTAACAAAAGGCGCGAACAATGACTTGGCGAGGTTCGCCGGAATCTCCGGTCCATTATTAGTAATATGAATATAAGCCTTTTGATGATCCTCAAAAGCAGAAATCATCATTTTTTTATCATATTTCGTATCGGCCAAAGCATCGATTCCATTGTTTATCAAATTGTTCAGTACTTGCTGAATGGCTAGCTTTTGGACGCGGAGCGTCATATCATCAGCAATTTTAACGCTTAAATTGACGTTCTCATTGATTAGGCGAGGACGCAGCAAAGACAGATTGTAATCCAGCATCTGCTTTACGGATATCGGTGCCATTTCTTCTTCAACCATAGGTCTTTTGGAAAAGCTTAAAAAGCCTGTTACCTGCATATGCATATTGTTGCATTCATTCTCTATGAACTCCAAATATGCATCCGCTTTCTCAACCGGCAATGTCCGGATATTCGAACGCAGCAGCTTAATAAACCCTTTAATGGAAGTTAAGGGGTTACGAATCTCATGCGCCATACTGGCAGCCATTTTGCCGATCAAGTTCATTCGGTCATCATGCAGTTCATGGATCGCCATATCTTTTTCTTTGATGGAAGCTACTGTGATTTGCCAGTAGTTCTCGCACAAGGTCGCCTCAAAATCATCAATTCGTAAGCAAATGTTCTGATAAAGATTAATAGGCAGCGAATCCCCGCAAACTTCCAGTAACGAGCGGCGCCATAAATGCGAGCATTGAATGATATCAATAATTTGAAGCCCCAATTCTTCAAACCTTTCACACCATTGGGCAACGGATTGTTGAATCGGATGCCGGTCGGTCGGAATATGAAGATCGGTAAGATAATCAAAATAAATGTCGCCTCTATACTTCATATTGGATAGATTATAGCCGCGCGATATCTGCTCTGACATTAGCTCCAGCCACTGTTCGATAACCTGTGGCTTCTTATCCCGTAAATGCTTTAACAAAGGCTCTGCATCCATAAAGAAAACCCGCCTATATAGAGAAATGTGATATTATATAACATAACATAAAGACAACTGAAGTCCAATGCTTTAAACTACAGGATTTTATATACATTTTGTCTCATAGGATAGTTACCTATTTAAGCTGAAATATAAATATTAAACTCACCGATCGTCTCTAAGCTAAGCGGAATGCTGAACACTTCGCCTCCCCAATGATGAGCCGTCCCATTCACGAGACTAGGCGGCGTAATATCCACTTCAATCCCCTGCTGATACAGCATCGTGCTGGCGTTACCGCTGATCATATTTCCTAATTCCCCAACTGCGCTCTGGCAAAGCTCATCAAAATGCGTTACGGTAAATCCTCCCATCATGCCAGATACCATTCTTAAAGCTACGGTTTCGGGAAATCCGAAAATAATATCTTTTTGCAGTTGACCCAATATGCCGATTTTAAGCCAGATATAATCCTCCGTGTAATGAATCGTTCTCTTACTTAGCTGCCCTACAACCGGTTTAATTTGGATCAACGTTTCAATGACATGAAGGGATGAAGTTAAGAACGGGTTCACGAAGTTTGCTTGCACATGATACAGCCCCTTTGCGAATGGAAATTTGAAATAAAATAGAAAAAACTGCCCGAAATTGGGCAGTCTTGTTTTACAAAACTTAGAACCTATGCGCCGTTTTCGGTAACCCAGCCGCCATTAGATTGCTCCTTTAGGCCTGTGGCTTTGCGTCCTTGCCTTTCGGCAAGTTTGCCATTATCGATTTGTCATGGTGATTATGTAGTTAAACTAAAACTATTGTAGCATACAACCTGCCAAAATAGTACTTGTTTTCCTATTTCTCTTATAGGGTACCACGACTTTACTACTATGCCCAACAAAAGAAAGTATTCGACTTCATGAAAAATGTCCTAGCATAGGAGCTTTATTTCAAACCCGTTAACGCAATGCCGCGAATAATGTGCTTTTGGAACAACAGAAATACAATGATTAACGGCAGGACAGACACGGTAGCCCCCGTCATAATCAGCGCCCAACCGCTGCTGTCCTTTTGTTCGCTGGAGAAGAAAGAAATGCCGACCGGGATCGTCAAATGCTCTGGAGACTGAGTAACGATAAGCGGCCAAATAAAAGCGTTCCAGCTGGATAAAAAAGTAAGTATGCTCAGTGTGGCTAATGCAGGGCGAACAAGCGGAACGGCAATACGCAGCATAATGCTCCACTCATTCATCCCGTCGACCCTGGCCGCGTCCAGCAATTCTTGAGGTACCTGCTCCATGAACTGCTTCATCAGGAATATGCCGAACGCAGACATTAAACCGGGAAACAAGATGCCTGTGTAAGTGTCCACCCATTCTAATTGAACGGAGGCCATATACCAAGGAATGATCAGCATTTCCGTCGGCACCATCATGGTGCTTAAGATAGCTATAAAAATGAGCTTCTTGCCGTGAAATGTAAACCGCGCCAAAATATATCCTGCTACCGTATCGAATAAGGCCACACTAACCGTAGTAATACAGGCAACGATGATACTGTTCAATATCCAATCTGCGAACGGGGATTTCGCGAATAATATAGCATAATTGCCAAGCGTAGCTGTTGGAGGGACCAGCTGTAATGAGAATACGTCCTTCGGCAGCTTCAAAGAGGTCGCCACCATCCACACGAAAGGAAATACCATCCCGACAGCTCCCAAGCCAAGTACAACATAAAGAAGAATAGAACTAATAGAAGGCCTTCGGAGCCTGCTGCTTCCCTCTGCTGCCGATATGCTCATAGATATCACCTCAACGTTTCTAATAGTCCGTTTTTTTGTTCAATACCTTCAGCTGAAGAATCGACAGCAACAAAATGATAATGAAAAGCACCACCGTTGCAGCGGCTGCCTCTCCCATCTTGAAATGCTTAAAGGCCAGATCATAAATATATAGAACCATCGATAGAGTCGAATTGAGCGGCCCGCCAAGCGTCATATTCAGTACCTGAGTGAATGATTGCAGGTAGCTAATGCTCCCAATGATAACGGAGAATACGAGAACGGGATTGAGCAAAGGCAGCGTAATGTAACGGAGCTTTTGCCACCGATTTGCACCGTCCATTGCGGCAGCATCGTAGTATAACGTTGGAATATGCTCTAGCCCACTGAGAAAAATGATCATCTGAAATCCAATCCCCTGCCAAATCATGGTTGCTATAACCAAATAGATCGCTTGCGATGGAGAGCCAAGAAACAACTGCGGAGCTAAGCCCAGCTTGATCAGCACTGCATTGATAACGCCATTCTTCATTAGCATCCAGCGAAATATCCAGCTTACAGCGACTACGCTGGTAATGTGCGGTATAAAGTACAGCGTACGGAACAAGCCTCTGGCTTTGTTCAATCGATGAAGAAGCAGCGCTACCACAAGACCAGTAATCAGCTGACCCGGGACTCCAATCAGTACGTATACCAACGTATTGCGAAGAGAAGCAATAAACTTGGTGTCATGCAGCAGTGCTATGTAGTTGTCTATACCTACAAAAGGCTTTTCATTAGACAGCAGATCCCACTCTCGAAACCCAATATTGAAGGAATAAGCAATCGGAAGTATGCGAACGACTGTAAAAAACAGAAGGGGCAGCAGCAGGCAGCTGTAAATAAACAGAACCCGCTGCTTTTTATAGCTAAGTCCTCTTTTGAAAAAGAGATGTCTTTTACGGATAGAGAGTTTATCCACTTGTTCCATCTTCACTCCCCCTGCGGTTCAGCTTACTTCTTATCCTGCTTCGCCCAATATTCGTCGTACAGCTTCTGGGTCTTAGATACAAGCTCCTCGAACGCTTTCTCATAAGGAACCTTGTTCAGCACTACCTGATCAACAGCCTCTGTAAAATAATCCCGCTCCAACTTCTCATCGACGAAGAAATGGGCATGTGCAACACCCAACTGCTGGATGAACGGACCCAGCTTCTCGTCCTTTGCATATTTATCCTGCAGCGCAACTTCCTTCTTCGCAGGAAGCTCCCCGACCTTCTCTACCCATTGCTCCTGTACTTCCTTGCTCGTCAAATATTTCAGGAACTCGGCTGCAGCCTCAAGCTTCTTACCCTGCACGTTTTTTGTAATAGCATTCGCCCAAAAGGATACCTGCGTCGCCTTCTCCTTATAAGCCGGCAGCGGTGCGATGGCGTAGTTTAAGTCAGGCACATCCTTCTTCAAGCCTCCGAGCTGGAACGACCCATCAATATTCATGGCAGCGTAACCGCCTTTAAAAGCCGTAATGTCATCATTGTAAAAATTGTTCGTACCCACTTTATGTACAAGGGACAAGTCTATTAAATACTTGAAAGCCTCAAGGCCTGCTGGAGATTGATTCCACAAAATTTTGCGCCTATCGTCGCTAATATCTTTGCCTCCCGCCTGGTATACCAGCGCATCGCGATACCAATGGTGGAGCTGGGCGTTCGGCTGCCAAGCCAGCCCTTCAATGATGTATTGATCATTTTTATCCTTTTGAGTCAGCTTCTTGGCATAAGCAACCAGCTCATCCCAAGTGGCTGGTGGTTTGGCCGGGTCGAGTCCCGCTTTGACATACAAATCCTTGTTATAAAAAAGCGCCAGCGTTCGAACAGCCGTAGGAATAGCATAATATTTGCCGTTCAGCTTGGCGG
Source organism: Paenibacillus sp. RC67 (assembly GCF_030020805.1). Taxonomy (GTDB): domain Bacteria; phylum Bacillota; class Bacilli; order Paenibacillales; family NBRC-103111; genus Paenibacillus_S. The sequence continues at coordinate 1,967,161 of NZ_CP125098.1, read as the reverse complement.
TGTCAACAAAGGGGAAGAACTCCTGCTTAATGGTAGCCTCGGAAAATGCGCTGTCAGGCAGAGGCTGCAAATAGCCTGAAGAAACATATTTGGGCAGCCAGCCGTAGTACAGGTTGATTACATCGGGTCCTTTACCCGCTGGAACAAGCGCTGCGACCTTCTCGTTATACTGATCATAGGGAAAGTTGGTCTGCTTTACAGTAATATTAGGATGCTTCTTCTGAAAATCTTCGATCAACGAGCTGATTAAATCGACCTTGGCGGGATATTGATACTGCCAATATTCGATGGTCACTTTCTCGTCCTTGCCTGCCGCTGAATCTGCTGAGGATTTGGAAGCATCATTGCCTTTTGCAGCGGCTGGAGTGTCGGAAGACGAATGGGCGGCTCCCCCCGAGCAGCCCGACAGAGTAATAAGTAAGCCCGACAGCAGCAGGGCGGCTCTCATGCGGTACGCAGAATAGCTATTCCTTTTTCTTTTCATAATCCCATTCCTCTCCTTGTCTGGTGTAGTTATAACTGGAAGTTCAGCAAACGCCTCGCATTGTTGCCGAACACATTCTCAATCTCGGCTTCGGTCCACCTTAATTCCCGGCAAACTCTCACTTGATCTTGCAAATAACGGTACACATAGCCTCGAGGAAAGCCGCTCGAATCCGATCCGTAGATGATTCGTTCCGGACCGATCAGCTCATAGGCTTTGCGGAACAATGACTCCAATGTCAGCTCGTAAGGTGTCCACCGCATCCACTGGTTAGAACCCGATGTATCGATATAAATGTTGGGGCAGCTCCAGCATAGATGGAGCAGCTCCTGAAAATAGCCCGCTCCGAAATGCGGTATGATGAATGGAATGTCCGGATATTCTCGAGCTACATTAAAGATCGATAACGGACTGATATTCTGATGCTGCACAATCCCGCCTGTATGGCCCAATATACCGAAATGAATGAGCACAGGCAGCCTTCTCTCTGCAGCGAAAGCCCATACCGGAGCAAGCGAAGGCGCATCAAACGCGATTTGTACCAGCGGGCCAAACAGCTTATAGCCTTTGAGCCCAAGCACATCGACGGCTCTCTTAAGCTCCTCAGCGGCATCCGGCTGCTCGATGGAATGATGTGCGAAGCCTGTAAATTGTTCGGGACTAACTCGAATCTGTTCCGCTAGATTATCGTTGTTCCAGGCCGTCAAAAAGTTGATGCCTCCGATACCATACCGCTTCAGCTCATCCTTCCAGCGTTCGATCACTGGCTTTTCAGTATCCTCCTGCTTCTCCTGATCCTTGCGGGGAAAATCCCACGCCAGGCGCATCCGCTCAGACCGTTTTGCATTATGCTCATCGATGAACTCGTTTCGCTTAAGAAACGGAAGCGGATAAGGCAGATGCGCGTGAATGTCAAACACCTTGAAACCGTTGTTGAACATGCTCCTTCCTCCTTTGCGCAAATAAAAAAGGAGATGCTGTGACCCTCCCATTATTGGAAGAGCACCTCATCTCCGGCCGACCGGCGAATGATATAATAATTATTCCTATATACTTAGTTGGTATTAATTGTTATTTGTATACTATACCCGAACATCAGGGATGTCAACCTTTTTTTACAAGAAAAGGGAGCTACTGCGACAAATCCGCAACTTCGCTCCCTTTGTCCAAACGCTATTGGACTATCCTCATACATTTGAATCTAGTTCCCGGAATTCAGATTGGAGTGCTTGCCCCGGGCCATTTTATACAAAACCCAAATCCCGGCCACTGCAAACGGAACCCATAACAGCTTGAGCCCGTAGCTATGAATCAACAAGCCTACTTGCTCAACATGATCCCCCGTCATACGACCTGCCGTGAAAAATATCAACGTCCACACAAAGCCTGTAGAGTAGGAAAGGAGCGCATACTTACGAAAGCTCATTTTATTAATACCAACAATATATGGCGTAACGTGCCTTACAACCGGGAAGAAGTAGCTTACTACGAGGGCATATTGACCGTATTTCTCTACCAGCTTCTCGGACATCAGCAAGTACTTCTCCATCTTCTTCTTCCGCTTCCATTTCTCTATGACTCGCGTTCCCATGAATCTGCCCAAGAAATAGCCGAGGGATAATCCAGAAATAACGCCCAGATACGTCAATGCGAACGCCGGGATCTCGTGCAGCAATCCGTTCGCGGTTGCCGCTCCACCGGTCATCACAATGACCTCATCAGGAATAGGCATTCCAACAATCCCAAGCCACAGGGCAAAAAATAAAGCCGCATAGCCATAGTCACCAATCATACTTACTAACGTATCATAGCTCATCTTCCCCATCACCTCTCTTGCGGCAAATATATACAAAAGCCGGCGGAAGGTTAAAGGGGACGAATTGAATGGCTTCAATATCGAAATAATGGCTAAGCTGCTGCTTCATTTGCAAGGAATACTGGAATGCCACAAACCACCCGCCAGGCTTCAAAGATAGTAAAATTTCATTCATGATAGCATCGCGGATCGGCTGAGGAAAATTAAAGAAAGGAAGTCCGCTCAATATAAGGTCCAAATGACCGATTCCTTCCGCGCTCATCGCTTTTCGAATTTGGCAAGCGTCGGAGTAACAAGCCATTCCGGTGTATTTCTCCGATAATTGGCTTCTTAATACCGGATCTTTTTCAAATAGAAGGATTCTAGTAGGCTCCTCCGCTGCATTCTTAATATATTCGGTTATCGCTCCTGTACCCGCTCCCAATTCAGCGGCAGCTTGTATTCCATGCCAAGGAACACTTCGCGTCATCGCCCTAGCCAAATATTTGGAGCTGGGGGTAATACTGCCGACTTCCTTAGGGGATTGTATAAATTTATTAAGAAACAGGAATTTCTCCTGCACCAATGTGCTAATATTTATCATTTCATGAGCATCTCCCTGCGTCTTCATCTCGTCACCTATTATCTATAGATTACAGATAATGGTTTTTCTTCTCAATAGTCCGCAGGCTGGGAATTCACTGGACCTAAGACTAGGATGTCCAACAATCGCTTCATCTCATGTAGATTATTGGCAGCTAATGTAACTTTATAGTATTTGTCAGATTATCTCACGTTTATACTCTTCTGATGACTTATTCTTTCAAAGATTTAACAATAAAAAAATACTCCACAGCCTTAAGGCTGCAGAGCATTGAACTCTCTAGGCATTTGGATGCTAATGACGGCTTAACCCAATTGGTGGATGGTGTTCAACTTATTTATTCAACTTCCCAAGCAAGATCGTATCTCGCGCAAGCGAGTAACGGTTCATATATTTGCAGCCCAGCCAGAAACAAAATAGAGCGTAAGGTATCACCGTACCATAAATTAACAATAGATGATATCCGAAATCAGGTGCTGGACCTGAGCGAAACGACAAACTGTCAAGCCGACGCGGCGTAATAATAACATTTGCCAGCTGAAATCCTAATACATACCCGCCATACAGCGGTGCAGCAAAAATCATCAGCCAAGATCGTTTCAGAAAAGCGGGTAACCCTTGCAATGCAATAATATATAAAATGATAAGCGGAATAAACACTAGAGCATAGTGGGAGAAGTACTGTAGGGCAACGCGCAGTTCCTCCATTGGCATTGGATCAATCCATTGACGCACAGCGGCACCTATCCCCGCAGATATAAGTAGGCTTGCTAAATAAGGCAGGATAACGGATAAATAAGCAACAACACGGCTTCCGAGCAGCAACCGCCGCGAATGCGGCATCATAATCCACCATGGAGCAGGACCCTTCATAAATTCAATTTGTCTATTCAAATAATAGATGACTGAGACCATATAAGCTCCGATCATAATCATAGAAAAGAACGAGACCAGATCAAATACTTCCGATGCACTCTGATAAGCTATAACAGCAATAGCCGTCATCAATACAACAGCAAGGATGCTGCCAAGACGATTATTTTGCAGCCCGAACCAGCGGTATCTTCGCCTCTCCATGGCAACTAGTGACCAAAAAGGAGTGCGCCACCTACTGCTCTGTTCCGCCTTCTTTTCTAACAGAGGAGACTGTCGAGCATCCATTACTTGCATCGCAAAGCTGCTGTTAGAAGAGCTTGCTTTCCCCATTTGCCTCATCCCGACTGCTGCCGTAAACCATACGCATAATACGGAAAACGGCCATCCAATTAACAAGAGCTTGACGGCAAATCCAGACACGACCGTCGGTGTAAGAGTACTTAAAGCGACATCGGTATACCCAGCCATAAAGGTAAAAATAAGACTAGGCATAAATAAATACATCATCACCAAAATAATGAGACTCCGCACCCACCACACTTGAAATACCGTTACCAGCAGCCCTAGACTAACAATGACAGGCAGAACTGCAATCAAGAGGAGCGCCTCAGCTCCGAGGATATATAACACTTCATTCCACGCAACAGCTTGCATCTGATGCAGCACCCCAACCGATAGAGCGTACTGCACCATTCGAATGATGGCAAAATACAAAAACAGCTGAACGCCAACTCGCAACAATCCTAACGCCCTGCCCAATACGAGAGACAGACGGGGATGGGGGAACAGCAGCCACCATTCCCTCTCCTGTTTGGTGGATAATTGAATACCATCCATGATAACAAAAAGAATCATCGCCGTGAATACATTCAAAACTCCTGTTATTAACAGGCCGTTAGCGGTCGTAAAGCCGCTCATCATAATCATGCTCACAACAAGCAGTACAAGTACTCCTAGGCAAATCCATTTATAATTGCTTTTGCGGTTTCCAAGCATGAAGGGGCTGTACCGGCTTGTTTCCATATCGGCTAGTAAAGCGATAGTTCTCATGAAAACACATCCCTGTACCGCGATTCGACTGACAGCCCTTGCTCTCTCAAAGTATCAACATCGTCCGTTGCCTTGATCTTGCCGTTGTCGATTAAAATGAGCGTATCAAACAAATGCTCCATCTCACGAATATCATGCGTAGCAATAAGAAACGTTCGTTCTCCGTCGGCCAAATCACCGACTACGGTAGAAGCGATCTGTTCACGGGAAATCATATCCACTCCGGTAAATGGCTCGTCAAGGATAATTAATGGAGACTTGCGGGCCAAACAGCTTAACAGCTGCAGCCTTGCTTCCTCTCCTCTCGACAAGGAAGATATCCGCAAAGCGAGATTCAGCTTAAGCATTTCTGTAAGCTGCTCGGCGTAAAGGGAATCCCAGTCCGGATAGATTGCTCCGGCATAATGCAGCCACTCCCCGGACGTCAGCCAACCTGGAAGCTTGCCGCGATCAGGCAGTACAGCCATTTTTCCTAGCGTCGCGACACCAGCCTCTTCGCCGAATATTTTGACCGTGCCTTTAGAGGGCTCCAACAATCCTGAGCAAACCTTCAACAAGGTGGATTTCCCCGCACCGTTAGGTCCAAGCAGACCTGCAATACGGCCTTTGCCCAAGGTGAACGTAATATCCTGCAAAATGGACTTTTTCTTATGCTTACACTCATTTGCTTGCATTCAATGGCCTGTAAATCTCCGTTAAATGAATTGGTCACTTGCCTTTTCCCCCTTTGTAGCCTGCTAATTCCAGCAGTTCCTCCACCGTCATATCGAGCGATTCAGCCACTTCACGAAGCTTCTGCAAGGCATGAACAGCAAGCGTATGCTTGCTTTGTTGGATGATTGCTTCGTCTTTCGTAACAAAAGTACCTTGGCCGCGGTAAGTGACAATCAATTCATTCCGCTCCAATTCCTGATACGTCTTCATCACAGTAGTCGGATTGACCCGAATGGCTGCGGCTAATTCCCTGACAGACGGCAAGCGAGCACCTGGAGCCAACACGCCTCGGGCGATATCGGCACGCAGCTGCTCAACAAACTGTTCATACAGCGGACGCGACGGGTCAATGCGCATTTGATCCGGCTTCCATTTAAAATCGTCCAATTCGATCCACCTCGATGTTATCAGTGTATGGCTACACACCATACAATATATGTGCATTGTATCACACACCACCACACACTTCAATATATCCGTTTACCCAAAAAGGCCTCCATGACTACGTATCGATTACGCAGCGTCAAAGAGACCTTCGGTTGCTTCCGTATGATGTGATAAGCTTACCTATGATTCACATTAGTCAAAAACTGCTGTGTTACTCGGATCGCTTCCTCCAGGTGAGGTGTGGTCGAGCGGTACGGATGAATGGAACCGAACGTATGGTTACCGCCTTCTATAATGACCGGCTTATGCTGGGGCGCTCCTGTTCGCAGTGCCTCGAACCCCGCAAGAAGGCGAGGAGAATCCTGATCGCCCTGCACCTGGAGTACCGGGATAGTCAGTTCCGCCAATCGCTGAACAATATCAAAGCGATTGCCATTAGTCTCCAAATCGGAATAGAACTCCGCGCGAATCGGCATCTCCTGTTTTGTGCGTGCATTGGTCACAAAACCGACTCCATGCTCGAGCACCTGAGCCTTGAAGGCTGAATCGAACAAATCAGCATAGGCGCTGCCGTTCCATGTTACAAGAGCTTTAACCTCTGGGTGCTCAGCCGCAAAAATAATTCCGCCACCGCCTCCCCGGCTGTGACCGAGCAAATAGATGCGCTCCGTGTCCGCTTCTTCTGCAAGAGGCAGTTTTTGAGCCAGTAGTGACTTCAAAACTAGATCCAAATCCTGCTGCTCTCGCGAAGTGGTATTAAAGCCGAATTTTTCCAGCTCGTCGAAGTCGGATTCATGGACCCCGTTGCATGAAAAGTTATACGTAGCAACATAATATCCCGCTTCAGCGAATCTCGCTGCAATATAAGGGAAAAACCCCCAATCCTTAAAACCCTTAAACCCATGACTGATCAGAAGTACCGGCTTGCGGTCCTTCGCGTACGTACCCTCACTCCGTAATACTCTTATGTCTCCACGAATCTGAAGCGGCTCTCCTGAAGCTAAATGCCCTGCTTCCAAATGAAAGGCTTCATAAGTAATAAAAGGCTGATTCAACCGAGATCACTCCTTCTTTGGTATGTAAAATAATAACGCATCGGCCAATCACAAGTAAATTTATGGGAATGATTTCATTGTATCATATTGACCTAGGCCATTAAAATGATACCGTACGTTTCAATTCTCTAGTTTTTCAGCACTGATGACAGCGATTATTCTGAATATAAAAAAGATTGCCTCCTACCTAGCCCGGAGGGCCTTATAGGAAGCAATCTTTTTTCATTTATGCTTTATACAGCTAGCGCTTGCCGAAGAAGGTACCTAAGCCTCCAAAGCCTTTCATTAACGGCACGATGAATTTCATCATGCCGAAACCGAATCTCATAACCCCTCCCAGGGAGCCCCATCCACCACCACCCGTTCCATTTCCACCCAAACCGCCAAAGGATCCGAGCCCGCCGCCTAAAAGACCGCCCAAACGCCCCGAATTGCCCAGTAGGCTGCCCAAACCGGAAAAGCTTGAAATACCGGCCTTCGTTTTGGCAGAACGCTTCGAAGGAGCGTTCTCCCCTTTTATCCCTTGAAAAATTAATTCTTGGTCTTCCACACCGCGCACCATCCCGTAATAATAAGTGCCGTCCTTCAAAACCATTAGGACAGGCACCTTATTGGTGACATTCTTAATTTGAACGGCCATCGACTGAGCAAGCTTCCTGTCCTTCCTGCGTTTCTCCGTGTTCTTCATTCTTGGCTTTTTTATCATCCCAAATCCACCTTCCCTTCCATCGACTTACCTTACTCCTTGTCTTCTAGTATATGTAACTCAATCCGTTTCGACTGAGCGCATATGCAGAAGGAGGCACTTTTTTCAAAAGAAAGGGAATGTATAAACAAACAAGAGAGAACAAGTACTGTGCTCAGACTTGTTCTCCCTTTACTCTAGCAATATTATTGGGTGACCTTCAATGTATCAGTACCTCTGAACGTATTTCCATTTCTCAAAGTACCAGTTACGGTTACCTCGACATTGCCATTTTGCCCTTTCAAAGCTTCAATCAGCTGCTGCCGGTCAAATTTGACGGTAACTGCTTTATTGCCAGAATGCCCCTTTGAGCCCTGAGCACGGATTGGCTTGCTTCCGTAGACGCTCATCTGCACGGTTGAAGTATCTATCGTGGAAGCATCGTAGCCCGCTGGAAGCTCAATATCCACAGTGACAGAATTGCTCCCGCCATGGCTTTTCAAATTCAAGGTTTGCGGTTGTATTTGAACTTCAGCTGGAACTACAACATACATGTTCGGCGTCGGAGGCGCATCCATCCCTTCACCCAAATAGAAGCCTGTATGTGGAGGCTGATTATAAGCAACATTTTGCCATGCAATGCCTAAGCGATAAACCGGATCGTGCATCAACGTATAGATACGATGATCCGTTACGGCTGTTGTTGTGTAGATATGCAGAGCTGTACTATCCTCCGTTCTCCATACTGCCTCTTCCCTCCAGTCCCCGAACAAATCCGCCTGCAAGGTAGGATTCGCTTTGGTACCATTGTTGGAAGCGGCTTCTGAGGCTGTCAGCAAATTAATGGTTTTAAAATTCGTATAATCCCACTTGTCGATGTGGTTATTGTCCAGCAGCTCGCGAAGCAGATCCCCATCCCACCAGATGCCAAAATTAATGGAAGGCGTTGTACTGCTGATTTTTTCCCCTTTGTTGGAATACAAACCGACTCCGGTTGAAGCCCATACCTCTTCTCCTTTATAATTGGGATCAATATCCGCCGACATGCCTCGGCCCGTGTCTTTGCCTGTGTACACGCCCCACAGCACTTCCCCTGTAGCTGCATCCCACATGGCGGCACCATATGGAGAGTTTTTGTCCTCATCTACTTTGAATACTTCCAGTCCCGGTCTATCCGGATCCAGATCACCGACATGCAGCGCGTCACCATGGCCCAGTTTAGTATTGTACAAGCCTTTGCCATTGTCATCTATTGTCATGGCGCCATAAATAATTTCGTCCTTACCGTCGCCATCTACATCAGCCACACTTAAATTGTGATTTCCTTGCCCTGCATAGGTTTCATTGCCTGCATCGTTGCTGTCAAAGGTCCACAGCTTCGTCAGCTGACCATCTCTCCAGTTATACGCTGCAAGCACGGTTCTAGTATAATATCCGCGCGCCATAACCAGGCTTGGTCTTTTGCCGTCCAGATAAGCGATACATGCTAGGAAACGGTCCACACGGTTACCGTAATTGTCTCCCCAATCCGTCACGTTGCCTCTCGGCGGATCATAAGGCGTAGTGACAAGCTCTTTGCCGGTCATACCTTCAAATATAGTCAAATACTCTGGTCCTGACAGTACTCGTCCGGGACGACTTCCTGTTAAATCACGGTAGTCCGCATTCGCGTCACCAATGACTTTACCGGTACCATCCTTCGTTCCATCCGCTGTTTTGAAAGCAACCTCCGCCTTGCCGTCCCCGTCCAGATCGTACACCATAAATTGCGTGTAATGTGCGCCCGCCCGAATATTTTTACCAAGTGAAATACGCCACAATAGTGTCCCGTCTAATTTGTAAGCGTCGATAAAGACTTCCCCCGTAACGCCGTCCTGCGAATTATCTTTGGAATTAGAGGGGTCCCACTTCAGTATTATTTCGTATTGACCGTCCCCGTCCAGATCACCGACGCTTGCGTCATTCGCGCTGTATGTGAAGGTGGAACCGTCTGGATTCGTCCCGTCGGCAGGCTTCTGCAGCGGAACAGAGAGATAGTTCGTGTCCCATACGTTAGCCTTCTCTGAAGCTGGCTGTTCTTTGCCGTTCAGAATGGCTCTAACCGTATACTTGGAATCCTTCGTTCCGGAATTATCCTGATAATTCGTACTGTTCGTAATCGGAGCCGAATTAATCTTAACCCCATTACGATATAAATTAAAAGCAATGCTATCCGGCTCGTTACCTAGCAGCCGCCAGCTGACAAATACACCGGAATCTACTTTCACAGCCACGAGACCCCGATCCAAATATTCCATTTGCCTTTGAGTAGAAGAAGTACCTGCCGTACTTGGAGAAGCCGCCCCCGCATGGAGCGGTGCAGCTAATGCCCCCAATAATATTGCGCTTACAAGTGCATGTCCTGCTTTTTTGAATCGCTTATTCCTTTGCATAACCATCTGTTTATTCAGCCTCCTTGTGTGCTTTAATTTTGTTCCTTATGCTTCATGCCGTCGCTCCCTTGCTGCTGATTCCGAGTTAACTTGTATACGGTTACAAAATGTCATTTCACCCCCTATCCTTGATTTCATTCCTTCCTACGGCTCGTAAGTACCCCCTTACCATAAGGGATCCGTCCGTAGGCAACAATTGTATATTTTTGATGAGCTTGTATTTTTTTGTATTCAGGCCATCATTCGCTTTGTACTTTTTTGCAATTCAAGGAACATTTACCCATTTGGTACGTTGTGATACTCTGAATTTAAACGCATTTCTTGGAGAAGGACGGTGCAAAAGATGAAGGATCATTTTTACTCCCCTGGTTTTTTCACTTCATTTCATGTTTGGAGCATTTTATACAAAAATGCAGAAAAAGGCTCCGTCTATCCGAACCATAAGCACCCGATGTTTGAAATTTTATATATTGAATCCGGCTTCATGAGCGAATGGATTAACGGAGTGGAGTATGAGCTGCGCGCAGGCGATTTTATTCTGGTCAATTCCGGAGATCTGCACTACCCCCAGGCCCATGAGGAAAGTCGTTTTTTTAATTTTCATTTTGATGTAGAGCCTCGTGAGGTGCACTCTTTATTTCACAGAATGCGGCAGCCGATTGTCAGCACCCATCAGACGCCGGAAATTCAAAGCGAAATTCAAAGCTCCATGAACCGATTGATCCAAATGTTCAAAATGGATGATGAATTGGCATTCACCCAAAAAATGATGGTGCAATCGATCATGATGCAGTTCCTCGCTTTCTTAATCGAAAAAATAGTGATCCCCGATATCCCGGATGATACGGCGGCCTCCAAATCGAAGCATACTATTGCTGCCGAAGTCGCATATATGCTGGAAACGTACGGAGGATCGGAAAGCGTGAAAATATCAGAAATATCGAACCGGCTGCACGTGCACCGGAATTATGTTACAAATTGCTTCAAGCAGGTGTACGGCATGTCACCAAAGCACTACTTGAATAAGGTGAGGACCGAGAAGGCCAAAAAACTGCTGCAAGAAACCACTTTGTCTGTGGAGGAAATCGCTCTGGAGCTGACTTTTTCGTCTGCGGCTTATTTTTGCAAATTTTTTCGGGCCCAAGTAGGAACGACCCCTTTTCAATATCGCTCAGGCGCTTGTGCAAAAGTGTTATTTTAGCATTCTTTTGTGAATTGCTGTTCCCCGAAAAACAGTGATAGGATAGCAATAAATCGCTTTCATTTCATATAACAAGGGGGATTGCAAAATGATAATGCGTTCTTATGCGGCTGCGTTAGCAGCTTTCATCGCTTTCGGCTCTATAATCGGCTGCAGTAACGGCGGAACCCAGCAAGCAGCAACAAGCACGGAACCAAACCAAGCTTCTCCGGCACCAGCTAAGCAAGAGGAGCCTGTAAAGCTGCTGATGGCACAAAAATGGTCGGAAATTAATGACGCCGACTTCCAGTCTCTCATTGTCGAGCCCCTCCGGCAAAAATATCCCCATATTGAAATCGAAATGCTCAAAGGCGAAAACATTAAAGAAATGATCGCTGCAGGCACCGTGCCTGATCTCGTCGCATCCTGGGTGAATCTGATTCCAGACTATCAGGAGCTTGGGTTAGTAGAAGATATGACGCCTCTTATCAAAAAGCACAAACTCGATTTGAACCGTTTTGAAGCTACTTATTTGGATACGATTCGGGGTTACGATAAAGGCGGATTGGTCGCTCTGCCTTATGACTCGAATTTCAACGCCATTTATTACAATAAAGATATTTTTGATAAATTCGGTGTCGATTATCCAAAAGACGGTATGACTTGGGAAGAAACCATTCAGCTCGCTAAACAAGTGAGCCGTGAGGAGCAGGGTGTTCGCTACCGCGGTTTGGAGGCAGAAGGTTACGGCAAGCTGGCGCTGCAGATTGCTTTGCCATCGGTGAAAGACGGCAAATCCAATTTCAACAATGAACCATGGAAACAAATTCTTGAGCTGTCCAAGACGATTAATTCAATCCCTTCAAACGAAGCGGTTCCCAATGTACATCCCCGCAATCAATTCATGAAAGACCGCAACTTGGCCATGTTCGCAACTGGAAACAATTTCAACCTGCTTCAATCAGACGCAGCCAAAGGCTTGAACTGGGATATTGCTCAGTACCCGAGCTATCCAGATAAGCCGAATGTGGCCGGTATGGTGGATGAGCATGTAGCCTTCGTATCCAAAACGAGCAAGCATAAGGACGAAGCTTTCAAGGTAATCGAGATATTGACCTCCGATGCTGTTCAGAAGAAATTGACGAGAGCATCTGGCAAATTATCCGTGCTGAAGGATAACAGCATCCGACGCGAGCTGGGTGCCGATATGCCTGTACTGCAAGGGAAGCACCTCGATGCGATATTTAAAGGCAGCTATATCCCAGCCTATACTGCAACTAGCAAATACCCCGACGCAGGCAAAATTGTTAGCGAGCAGGTGACCAAATACTTAAATGACGAGCAAGATGTGAACACGACGCTGCGGGCCACCGATGAAGGGCTTCAGAACCATATACGCCAAGTCGATGCAGGTTCAGCCAAGCAGTAACCAGACTAGGCCAATGGTTTATCACCAAGAAACAGGAGGAACAACAGATGCTAATTAACGGCTCGCAATGGACGGACACATCCGGCCAACCGATTCACGCCCATGGAGGCGGATTGCTTCAATCTGGAAATTACGTATATTGGTTCGGCGAAAACAGACGAGGACACAAGCGCGTTTCATGCTATCGCTCTTCTAATCTTATGGACTGGGAATTTCGGGGTGATGTGCTGACACTCGATTCTCCATTTCGTGCGATCGATGTTCGCTCGGATCCCGAGATTATCACCGATACCGAAACGAACCGAGGCGCCAATATTGAAAGACCGAAGGTCATCTATCACGCGCCCACTAAGCGATATGTCATGTGGATGCACTGGGAGAACGGAGCCAATTACGCAGCAGCCCGCTGTGCTGTCGCCACTTGCGATACAATTGACGGGAACTATACTTATCACGGCAGCTTCAATCCCGAAGGGTTCATGTCTCGGGACTGCACACTCTTCGTGGATGATGACGGCACCGGTTACTTTATTTCGGCTGCAAGAGAAAATGCGGACTTGCACATTTATCGTTTAAGTGAAGACTACATGTCGATCGACGAGCATGTAAGAACATTATGGCCTGGACAGTATCGTGAGGCCCCGGCGGTCATGAAACGAAACGGCGTTTACTTTATGGTCACCTCGGGCTGCACGGGGTGGGAGCCCAATCAAGGAAAATACGCTTATTCAGATAGCTTGACAGGGAATTGGTCGATGCTTCACGATTTCGGCGGACCGACCACGTTCGATACACAGCCGACCTATATCCTCCCTATTACAGGGAGCATGACGACCAGCTATATGTACGTCGGTGACCGTTGGGACCCATCGGATTACTATCGTTCCTCCTATGTAATCCTGCCAATCCAGTTTCCCCACGACAAGTCGATGAAGCTCAACTGGGCCGATAAGGTGAGCATTGCTCTTGAAGAAGGTACGGTTCATACTAGTCAGGAAAGCAGCAGCTTCTCGCGCATAATGAACCGGTCGTACCGTTACTTGGCGTCATCAGCCTTCTCTGCATCTGAAGATTCTGCTGATGTGAAGGCATCAGCGAAAAAGGAACCCCCTGCGGCATGCATCACGGCACAGAAGCTATCCTATGACTCGGTCGATCAGCATTGGATCATTGAGGAAATTGAGGACGGTTATGTCCGAATAAGAGATAAAATTGGAGCCAAATGCTTAGAAGCCAAATCTTCAAATACCGCTGACTCGGACTCGGATGCCAGTGTGCACCTTATGGTTCAGCTTCAAGAGGCAGCTGACCACTCTACTCAGCATTGGAACATCGTTAAGGACGACGAGCATGCAGGATGGTTTAATATCCTGCATCGTGCGACAGGACTTGCGCTAACATTAAATCGCGACCACGAGGGTGTGCTGCACCTACGACCTATAGATTCGAATGAAATCCGACGCTGTCAGGCATTCGTGATTACTCCACACTATGGCGTGGATACCTCGCAGCCAACGAATGAATAACATACACCTCACAGCAAAAGGCATCCTCTTTAGACGGAGGATGCCTTTCTGACGAGAAACCTGGTTTTGCGAGAAATTTGCTATATAGGTAGGTGGGGTATGCTTCGGAGGAGTTTACGTCCGCCTTTGAAATCTGTGAATATACCACTAAATTCTAATAAGATTCATGGATTTCAACAGCGGCTGGAGAGGCATACCCCACTGGAGTATACTAGCAATATTTCAAGCTTTACAGGTTCCTCCACAATCTGAGCATCCTCTATTACAGAAGATACCTTTTGCTTCTACAGCTCGACTACCGCCTTAATGACACCCGTCTCAGGCTTCAGCCATGCCTCATAGGCACCGATCATCTCATCAAAGGAGGCACGATGCGTAATGAATGAATCCGTATCGATCTGACCGCTGCGAATGCTCTCAATGACATGCTCGAAATCAACTCGGTTGGCATTGCGGCTGCTAATAATGGACATTTCCCGTTTATGAAACTCAGGATCGCTGAATGCAATATCGCTTTTGACCAAGCCGACATAGATCAGCCTGCCACCGTGAGATACATACTGCAGCGCCCCCTCCATCGATTTGGCATTGCCCGTTGCATCAAGGACAACCGTCGGAAAATCGCCTCCGGTTATGGCTTCGATCTCTTTTACAGGGTCATTCTTAGCGTTCACAATGTAATCAGCCGGCGCCCACTCCTTGCAGTAGGTTAAGCGCTCCTCGTTAATATCCAGAGCGATAACCTTAGCCCCCGCCAGCTTGGCAAATTTCATGACACCAAGACCAATCGGGCCCGCTCCGATGACAAGTGCAAACTCTCCAGGCGTAATAGCTGCTCTTCGCACGGCATGAGCACCAATGCTGAAGCATTCCACGATTGCCGTTTGATCGAAGCTCAATCCATCGGTGTTAAGTAAATGATCGACGGGGACCGTCATATATTCCCGCATTCCACCATCCTCATGAACGCCCAGCACACTCATTTTCGTACAGCAGTTCGTTTTGCCGCTGCGGCAGGCAATACATGCACCGCACTCCATGTAAGGAATGATCGTAACACGATCTCCTGTTTTCAACCCTTGGCTATTTTCACCGATATCCATAATTTCTGCTGCCAGTTCATGACCTAGAATACGAGGGTACACGAAATACGGCTGATTCCCTCTGTACGCGTGCAAATCTGTTCCGCATATACCAACCCGGCGAATACGAAGCAATGCTTCTCCCTCACCTGCTGCTGGAATATCGAACTCCTTCATTTCAAAACGATTCGGTTCTTCGCAAACAATAGCTTTCATAGGGGATACGCCTCTTTTCGCTAAATGATTTTTTGAAGTCTTGCGAAACATGCCAGACGTGATCGATCGGCTCTTTGCCGCTCAGCAGCCTCACCGATCAGGTTGACGCCTTGTCCAAGGCTTTATGTACTGTTCGAATCCCTTTCTGCACATCGACATCTCTGAAAACGCTCTCGAGCGAGGATGCACCCATCCTATTCCTCCCTGCTCTATTGAATGCAATCTATAAATATGATATTTTTATGTTACCGATAACAATAAAATAACAGCTTGTTTTTCTTTCGTCAATCCATTTGTCGTTCTTGTCTCTCCTTTTTATGTAACTTGTTTTTGAAAGGATTTAAACCTGATGGTAACCATTTACGATATTGCAAAAAAAGCAAACGTATCCCCCATGACCGTATCGCGGGTTATTAACAATTCACCTTCGATCAGTGAAAAAACCCGCAAAAAAGTCGAGGAGATTATTCAAGAGCTGGACTATATCCCCAATAAGCAGGCACGGAGCCTAATATCGAAGGAAACGAAACTCGTCTCCCTTGTTATTTCAGATATATCCAACCCATTCTTCACTAATTTGGCTCGAGGAGCTGAGGACAAAGCACTTCAAGCAGGCTACCAGCTGCTGCTCGGTAATACGGATGAGCAGACAGACAAAGAGTCACGTTATATCGATCTGCTGCTCTCGACCAAAGTAGACGGCGTTCTGATCGCTCCGACTGGCGATCCATCGCTGGCCAATCTTCGCAAGCTCGCTAAGCGGAGAGTTCCATTCGTGTTCGTCGACAGGTATGTAGATGGCATAGCAGCCGACCTCGTTATGGGGGATAATGCAGAAACGACTCGTAAGCTCGTTGCACATCTTGTGGAGCAGGGGCATCGTCGGATTACGCTTATCAACGGCCCCGACACGGTATCCAATGCGCGTGAGAGACGACTTGCATTTACTGATGCGCTCACCTTGAACGGACTAGAGATGAGCCCTGAGCTGTTGATTGAAACTCATTTTCGCCAAGACAATTTCTCGGATATCGTTCGAACCTTGATAAACCTATCCCCTTCAGGGCGTCCCACCGCTATACTGGCCGCCAATAATTTCATCGGTGTCAATACGCTGCGTGCATTGCGGGAAATGAATCTGCGAGTTCCTGAGGATATCGCCGTAGCTTGCTTTGACGACCCGGAGCCGATTCCGGACTATAATCCTTTCTTGACTGTTGCGGCACAGCCCGCTTATGACATGGGCTATATGGGTATGCAAATGCTTATTGAACGGATTGAAGGTACAGCCCCTTCATCGAACCGCAAGGTGGTTCT
This sequence comes from Paenibacillus sp. RC67, assembly GCF_030020805.1. Lineage (GTDB taxonomy): Bacteria > Bacillota > Bacilli > Paenibacillales > NBRC-103111 > Paenibacillus_S. Next base: position 1,950,329 of record NZ_CP125098.1, on the reverse strand, counting down.
TCCCTCACAGCTTATTGTTCGCAAATCGACTATGCGGAGCTAGCGGAAATGCCAAAAAAACGGTGCGAAGGATCGCACCGTTTTTCTATTAAATCCGTTCCACCGCAACGTTGGCAATAAGCCGCTCCACATCCGGATTGTTCACATAACCGGCTTTTTCCGTTAGCGCATTGGCCGAACCAACGGCAGTCGCATAAGCGATCCGCTTCTCAGCGGGCAGTTCCCGCGCCGTAGCGATAGCCATCCCTGCAACATAAGCATCGCCGCAGCCGACCGTGTTCACAACTTCGATAAGTGGGGCTTTGGCCCGAAACACAGCACCCTCAACGGAGGTCAATGAGCCCTGGGATCCAAGCGATACGGTAACTGTAGGAATCCCTTTGTTGTTCAGCGAGATTAGCTGTTCCTTCAAAGCTTGCTGAACATCAGCTATATCTTTGCTCATATCCAGCTCCGTTTGCGTTCCGAGCAGCTGAACGATTTCATCTTCATTTGGTTTTGTGAAATACGGAATGGCTTCTATACCGCTTCGAAGCGATGCGCCGCTTGTGTCTAGGAAAGCTAATGCACCGGCTTCCTTGACAATCGCGATCAACTCGGCATAAAAGCCATTGGGTACACCGCCAGGAAGGCTGCCGCTGAAACAAACAATCTTGGATTGCGCAGCCAACCGTTTCACAGTAACGACTAGCTGCTCCATAGCCTCTAGGGGGATCTCCGCTCCGCCTTCCAACACTTCTGTGGAGACGCCTGTTTCTTCATCAAGCATGTTCAGGCATAATCGGGATTCACCCTCGATCTGCACAAAATCATTGGAAATGCCCTGCTTTACCAAAGCATTGCGAATCCATTCTCCGTTGTAGCCGCCCAAAAAACCGGTAGCCGTCACAGGATAACCCAGTTGATGAATGACGCGTGCCACATTGATTCCTTTGCCACCCGGTTCCGCAAACATCCGACGTACTCTGGATACCCGTCCCAAAGGAAATGAAGACAAATAATAGGTTTTGTCAATCGCTGCATTCAGTGTGACCGTTGTTATCATAATGTTCCTCTCCTAGAAGTCCGACAGGCGAATGCCCGCTCAGCGGGTGAAATCCCTCCGGACCCCACTTACAAAGTTATCACATCAGGCTGGCTTCGATTAACGCCAATCCTGCGCTTTACCGATGCAGCCTACCATTCTCATCTTTTCAATCGCAGCGGCTTTCACTGCTTTTTTAGCAGGAATCATATATTTACGAGGATCGTTTTCGTCCGGATTTTGAGCGAACACGCTCTTGATCGCATCAGAGAACACAATACGAATCTCTGTGGCAATATTCATTTTGGCCATGCCGAGCGAAACGCTGCGCTTCACTTGCTCTTCAGGAATTCCGGAGCCTCCGTGAAGAACCAATGGCACAGGGACCTTTTGCGCAATGCGATGAATGCGGTCAAAATCGATCTTCGGCTCCCCTTTGTAAATACCATGTGCCGTACCGATCGCTGGTGCCAACGTTTGAACGCCTGTCAGCTCAACGAATCGAACGCACTCATCCGGGTCTGCCATCAAAGCCTCATGCTCCGCAACAACGATATCGTCTTCGACGCCACCGACTTTCCCTAGTTCCGCTTCAACGTTAATGCCAACCGCTTTGGCGATTTCCACAACGCGCAGTGTTTGTCTTACATTCTCTTCAAAAGGATGCATGGAAGCATCAATCATGACCGAGGTATAACCCGCGCGGATACATTGTACGAGCACTTCGAACTCCGTGCAGTGATCCAAATGCAGCGCGATTGGTACGCTGGATCGGTCAGCGGCCGCCTTGGCAGCAGCTGCAATGTAATCGGCCCCCAAGTGTTTCACGGTGCCAACAGTCGATTGCAAAATTAATGGAGACTGTGTCTCCTCAGCAGCTTCAACTACAGCCTGAAGCATTTCCAATGTATGAACGTTAAAGGCTCCCACAGCATAACCGTTTGCTCTGGCTGCTTCCAACAGCGGTGTAGACGATACTAATGGCATAAGATTGCCCTCCTATTAAATAATAACGACCTGCGTCAGGTTGCGCGGCTCATCTGGATTCACGTTGCGTTTCATAGCGGTGTAGAAGCCCAAATATTGAAGAGTTGGCAAGTATAGTACACTGCGCGCGTCATCGGAGATAGCCTCACCGCCGATTTCCACCACAGCATCCGCAAATGCCGTATCCTCACCCTGCTTAGCAGTCAACAGAAGGACGAATGCGCCGTAGGCTTTCATTTCTTCAGCTACCTTAAGCTCGTAAGAACGGGCTTTCTCTGAGACCATAACAACTACAAGCGTGCCCGGCTCCACAACGGACTTTGGACCATGGCGGAATTCCAGCGTGCCGTAAGCTTCTGTCCACACATAAGACATTTCTTTAATCTTCAAGCAAGCTTCCAATGCGATACCGTAGCTGGTTCCCATGCCAAGATATATAAATTTATCAAAAGAGTTCTCATTCAGCAGCTTTTGTACAAATGGATCCGCTTTTTGGACCAGAGCTGCATCCAGACCGATGACTTGCTCCATCTCACGGATCAGATTTTCCTTGCCGGATGCTTTAGCAATAGCCGCTTGCATCATGAACGTCATACTCATGAAGGATTTCGTCATAACGGTGCTAATTTCTTTCCCCAAAGGAGATAAGAGGCATTCTGCAATTTGTGCCATCTTGCTGTTCTCGTAGCACGTAATCCCCGCTACCGTAATGAATGAAAGGTCTTTGACCGACTCCAAAGCAAGAATCACTTCCGTCGATTCCCCTGAGCGGGATACGCCGATAACCAAATAATTGCGATGTGCCGGTGCCGTTTGTTCACGGAATAAGAACAGTTCGGAAGACGGGTAAGCCGTCGCGCTTTTGCCAAGCCAAGAACGGCAGGTAGAAGCCATTGATAAAGCTTGATAATAGGAAGAACCTGAACCGATAAAAATGATTTCATCAAACTTTGGATTAAGCAAATACTTATCGATCCAGTCCTGCTGCTTGCCCAGTTGATCCCACGCTGCTTGCAATGCTTCCGCTTGAGCACCTATTTCCGGATACGTATATTGACCGAAAGTTGTCATTTTATTACCCCTCTCATCTTAATAATGAAATATTAAATCATTTTTTTGATTTTTTCAATCATTTTATTTGTTTTATTTTTAAAACGCAAAAAAAATCACAACCTTATTCGTTGTGACTTTCAATCTCTGCAAGGAATGCAGCCATCGTATTAAGCGGCTTTGTTTATCTCTTTGTTGCTTTGAAAATCCTTATAGTTGCTCAAAAATATCCCTGTAAACACACAAAGACCTCCTACGAGCTTGTTTCCCCCCAATGGCTCGTGCAACCACAGAGCTCCCGTAAGAACACCAAAAACTGGCGCCAAAAATAAATAAGAGGAGGCCTTCCATGGCTCCATTTTTGAAAGCAAACTATACCATAGGCTGAATTGAATCAAGGAACCCGGGATAGCCAGCCATATAACGATACCGAAGCTCTCCCAACTCCAAACCGCCGTTATCGATTCGAAGCTCACGGATAGAATCAATAAAATCAGCCCACCGAATGACATTTGCAGCGCCGATAGCATCCACATATTCAGACCCACGGCCCATCGCTTTACAAGTAGAGTGGCACAAGCCCAGAAAACAGCCGAGCCAAATCCGATCCATGTTCCAGCATTATAGTGGTACTCTCCACTTAGCACTATGACAACGCCGATCAGCCCGATAAATACGCCAAGCCACTGCCGAGGCATATACCGTTCCTTTAACAAGAGGCTGGAAAATATAAGGACCAACAGCGGATTCGTAAAGGTAAGAATCGAGCTCTCTCCTGCGCTTATAAACTGCATGGAAATGAAAATGCACGCCATCACCCCAGCTGTTTGGAATGCTCCAATCACCACCGATTTCCATAGCATCTCCCGAGAAGGCCATTGTCTCATCTTTAATATGACAAGCAGAAACAATAAGAAGCCACCCAGCATAAAGCGAATGGAAGTTAAAAACAAAGGTGAGAAATAAGTTAGACCCATTTTTCCGATGACAAATGAGGAACCCATTAAAAATGTAGATGCGATAAGAAGCACAACCGGAACAATTCTCAAATGAAGCCACCCCCTCAAATAACCAGATTATGTATGATTACCAATTATTTTCACATAAAATGAATACACTAACAACAAAAAAGAGGCAGAGATTGGCTAAAAACTTGCTAGTCATGCATAATAGAAGAACAATTGACCCTTAGCAGGAGGCATTAATCTTGAGACTACTCCAATGGCTGCTGGCGCGCGCCCTTCTCATCTGTCTGTTATGCGCTGTGGGGTTCGGCTTGGTTGCTATGCTCATAAGCGAGCAAAGCATCTCGGCATTTGACCGAACCATCATATCGTTCATTCAAGGACTCGAATCACCGGTTCATACATCCATCATGAAAACGTTCAGCTTCATCGGAGCCGGAACTCCGGCGGCCATTCTAACCATCGTCATCTCTGTTTTTTTATACAAAGTGCTGGGACATCGCAGAGAATTATTCTTTTTCCTTGGCATCCTGCTAAGCTCCTGGCTGCTAAACGAACTACTGAAGCTGATGTTTCATCGAGCACGCCCTACGATCCATCGTATCGCGGAAGCGACAGGTTACAGCTTTCCGAGCGGTCACTCCATGGCTGCATTCACTCTCTACGGCGCGCTCTCCTTTCTCATCTGGCGGCATATTCCTACTAGATGGGGGAGGGTCCTATTACTGTTCTGCAGCGTTGTCATGATCGGAATGATAGGGATAAGCCGAATCTATTTGGGCGTACACTATCCTAGCGACGTTATAGGAGGCTATTTGGCTAGCGGATCGCTCCTTACCCTTTTTATCTGGTTGTTTCAACGGATTCAAGAACGCTCCGGCAAACGAACCCGTTAGATACCCAACATACAAATGAACATCTTGCCAGCGAGGTGGATAAGCCATGGCTTTTGGTATTGCACGACACGAATTAAACGAATGGAAGAAACAAGTGGCTCAAGGCCACATCGCATTTTTAACCCATTATTGGTACGAGCCCCGCTTCCCCGGAATCAAGACAGTGACGAAAGTTGGCTGCTCTAATTTGTCGCTTTTGCGGGATTGGTGCATAAAGAACGGGCTCAATCCGGATTATATTCATCATCGTGCCGAATATCCCCACTATGATTTAATTGGGAGCAAGCAAAAGGACATATTGGTTCAAGAACAGCTCTGGGAACACATCCGCCGTTTTGGAATATGAGTCCAAATCCTCAAATCTACAGCGGCAGCCTTCGGCCAAAAACAGCCTGAGCTGCCGCGTTTTATTCACCGATAACTCTTCCTCTATCCACTGCCATTTGTAATGGGAATAATCCCCTTTGTATTATTATATGAAGAAGCAAAAGGAGCCGGTACCTACACAGATTTAAGTACTAAAGCTGCTCTGGGTAAAAAATTCACTTATGAGATGTCTCTTTCAGGTGGCGTAGCGACCGTTAAAATCAATGGCTCGCAGGTATTTTCAAAACAACCAAGCTTTTCCGGAAAAACATTCTACTTCAAGACAGGCAATTACGATCAAACTGCAACATCTGGTTCAGTGAGCACTACACTCTATACCATTGTTGAGCTTTATTCCGTCAGCGTAGTACACAAGTAAACTATATAATGAACACATAACAACCAAAACCTCACGTGAAAACGTGGGGTTTTGGTTGTTAATGCTCCTCGATTACCTCAAATAGCCGCAGGAGCAATCCTACTCCAACTTGTTTAAGAACCCAGGTATTTCTAAGCCGAATTCGCACAGTGATTTTCTTGAGAAGTTATCCGAGTGATCCAAGTTATACAAAATGACAAGACCCTATGATGACTTTTAGGTCTGAATTTATTGAATGATCACGGATTCAGGTTAATATATATTGTTACAAAATAATGTTATGGAGGTATAGTGTATGAAGAGTATGTTTACAAGAGGTATGGGAACGATGAAACATTTTACCCTATTTGTGGTCTTTCTCCTCTGCATAGCGATGTTGATGCCCCTCACAGCCAGCGCAGCATATTACAACACCTACTCCGACGTCGCAACGCTCAACAATGCAAATGATTCTTACGCAGCACAGGGATTTGCCGTGGGATCTACCTATGTCTACTCTGTAAAAATTAACAGTGACAATACTAAGGCAGTCATTTACCGTACCAAAATGAGCGACGGAACGACTACGCTTATGACCAACGGGGATAATGGAACAACCTACGCTACCTACCTCGGCCATGCCAACGATGTGGTGCTCAGCACAATCGACGGAGATTATTATATGTTCGTCGTCACCATGAACGCCGGCAATATGAGTCTCGTTAAACTGAAATATGTAGGAACGACGTATTACAAAGTGGGTAGCTATACAATCAAATACGAGGGTGTAGACAAGTCAATGTCGGGTGTGAAAATTACAAGCAAAGACGCTAACAACCTATACTTTCTCTTCAAATCCGGACGAACCTTATACAAGGGTTCACTGCCGTTGGCCGCCAACAGCGGTACAATTAATGTAACTAATGGATTTTCCCTAAATATTGAAGATGCACTGGTCAACGGAAGTACCGTACCTAACATCACCTCTTATGCATTCCAAGGTTTCGGTTATTATAACGATACCCTATATGTTCCCCTGACATATAAAAACATCAGCATTGTACTTGTTTATCGTAATATATCTGCTGCCTCGGGTACAATAAATGCAGATGCTAATCTGTCATTCCGCATTACGTCCTCTGCATACCCTGACCTTTTTGAGATAGAGGGCGTTGGAATCGCCAACGGGGATAAACTCTGGTTCAACACCAATCGACGAACAGAACCGGGTGATACCGCTCACGACGGAGTGCACTATTTCAACAATTACAGCGCCTCCTGAATAATAAATAGCCTCTCGCTGATGGGGCAATGATTTCCACATCTATCAAACAATCGATAAGCAAGGTAAAAAAAAGCGTAACTACAGGTCGGGACTGCTCCTGTAGTTACGCTCTTTGATCATTTCGTCAGTGTACCAGGCGTGCGGTGAGGTGCAGACGTTCCGGCCCCCACCCTGCTCAACAGTAGGTAAGCCAGTACGGAAGTGACGCAGCCGAGAACGCCGACCATCAGGAAGCCATCCTCCAAGGATAGCCAATCTCCAGCAACTCCCATGAATAAGGGGCCTCCGAACATCCCGAAGCCGTAAATCGCCTGATAGAAGCCCATCGCCGTCGCCCGTTTTCCGGTATCCATATGCTTAATGCTCAAGGACATCAGCACAGGAGAAGTAAAGCCTCTTCCGAATCCGGCCAAAGCTTGCGTCAGCATAAGCACCCAGAGCGACGGAGTGAAAGGGATGGCCACAGTAAAAACCCCGCTGATGATAAAACCGACAATGATTGTGTTCCTCTCTCCCAGTTTTTGCGCCAGATGCCTTCCCCCGAACCAGGCGGCTAACGCGGTAGGGAACGTGGAACAGAAGGTCAGCAACCCCATATCCAGCTTAGTGGCTCCTAGCGACTGGGCGAACACTGGCGTGAAGCCGAACACAGTGGCGAAGGTCAGCACCTGAAAAAGAATGGATAAGAATGAAACGGTAAGTAGGGTCCGGTCCTTTGCAACCTCTAGAACACCCTCGAACGTAATTTTTTGTGCGTGCTTATCCACCTTTTCAACCAGATACAATGCGCCAATGAGCCCTACCGCCCCTACCGCCGCACCGATGAGAAACGAGGACTCCCACCCAAACCGGTCCGCGAACCATCCGCCGAGAAGAATGCCGAGCATCTGTCCTAACGAATTGTAAAAGGACAGTGTTCCCAGCGCTTGGGTAGTTTCTTCTTTCTTGTAGTAGCTTACGAACAAAATAGTGAAATCGACCCAGGTGGCTGCCGCCGCGCCCGCAAGCGCCCTCAGGATCAGAATCCAGGTGATCTCCTGCGTGATCAAAATGCCTAGTCCGGCCAATACGGAGAACAGCAGGCCGAACACGATAAACAATTTGCGCTTGTGATAGCGGTCGGAAAGCACACCTACGGGAATCCGCAACAGCATCTGGCTAAGCCCGTACATGCCAACAATAAAGCCTGCCATTTGGTGGGAAGCGCCTAGATATTCCACATACGAGGCCAAAATCGGAACGCACGTATACATGGAAAACCAGAATAGCAGGGTCACGGCGCAAAAAAGCGGGATTCGATAATTTGCCTTATCGTTAGCCAAAGTGATCACTCCGCCCTATGTTAATGATATATCCTACATCATATTAAATAATTGGGTAGAATTACAATAAGTGTCGTTAACTGCATTTAGTAACCCGGAGGTAAGTAATAAAACGTTCTTGAAAGCATTTCACTACAGTACAGGTAGATTTATTGACACTAAAATATAATTAGACTATTATCTAATTAGATTATAATCTAATTATAAGGAGGGCATTATGACGGAACAAATTACACTATCCAAAAACGAAAAGCTGAGGAAATCTGTGCTTCGAAATTTTTTCACCGAGCAAGGTAGCATAAAGCATCTTCCGTCACAATTGAAAAAAAGGTTAATAGTACTCGAGCATCTTGTAAACCTGCTTGATGCCCAAAAAAAGTACACAGAAAAAGAAATAAATGAATTCATTAAGCCACTGAATGAAGACTACGCTACAATACGTAGGGAACTTTTTATTCACAAATTTGTAAACCGAAGTAACGATATATACGAAGTGAATGAACCTAGAGATTGGCGAGATTGGAAAACTCTCAATTAGGAGCAAATTCGGTTTCTTATGTGAAGCATTGTTCCGCAGTTTTTAAAGCTGTGGTAAAGCGTGCAGATTTTGGGGGATGCAGCAAAAATGGCTGACTAAACAAGCTTGGCAACCTGATTAATAGCGATTTTAGACTTTACAGGATCTGCACGGCTGTGCTCTAATCAATGCTTCTCTTTAATCCATACACGGAGTGGTCCAACCGATGTCCATCCAGATAAGAGGGCTGCTGTGAGATCATAGCTTTGTTCATATCCTACCATCGGTAACCCAGGAAATTCAGTCGAAACTATTTTTGTAATATCTATCCACAGGCTTTCTATCGCATTATCTGCTGAAAAGACATTGGATATTCCGACTGCGTTGGCACCCAAGTTAGCAATAAATCCGGATATTTCACCATTGTGCTCGCGTATAAACATTTTTACATTTTTTTGTTGTAATAGATTTGATTTAATCACATTTTCCGTGCCATTGGCGAACGTCCATTGTAACAAATCTTTTTCCGTTGTTATCACACGCCACGAGGTATGAATAAGTTCTACATCAGTAACAGGCGCATGATAGATCCATTCAGCCTCCAATAGTATCTTGAATCCAAAAGATGACATGTCAAGATTTGCGTAACTGTCTTTTATACTAGTAATTTCTCTGGTTCCTATGAAGTCCTTTACATCTTCAATAGTGACATTTCTGTTTAACGTAATGATATCGGGGTAAAAAATTGGCGCTTTAGACAGCAAACCCCATACATGTCCTTTTGACGTTTGAGCAATTTCGTGTGTATCACATACAATTCCACACCAAATTATATTATTTAATACAGCAACGTCTACTTGCGATTTCAAAATGACTACCTCCTTTATTTTCCAGGTTGCTTTCCATCTGTTCTGCTCCCTGTCCATTGTTATTCGAAAATGAAAGATGCCGTTTTGACCCCACGATGCCTCAAAATTTCGTAGCATGCCACATATGTTTCTTTGGCTTTGTCGAATCCCACAGCGAGATGCGAGGTTAATTTATCGTTCATACTCTTAGGCGCTTTATATCTTGTCTAGGCGGAAAATCCCTCGTTCCGTCATTTTTAATAATTTGATTGTAATGCATATTAGTCTGATACATAAGTGGTAGTGAGAGGATTAGGCAAACATTTGGCACGAATGGGATAACGGTCGCTCTGTCATCTGGTGCATAATAAGGATGTGAAAGGGGGGATCAATACAATATATACTAACTCGTGCCGCTACACATATTATTGAAATACTGGAGGATCTTATATATGCAAAAAGCAATTTTGAACAATGGTGTTGAAATGCCTTTACTCGGTTTTGGTGTTTATCAGATTACAGATGCAAATGAATGTGAACAAAGCGTTTATGACTCTATTATGGCAGGATATCGGCTGATTGATACCGCTGCCTCTTATCTAAATGAAGAAGCCGTTGGCAGAGCGATCAAACGGAGCGGCGTGGCAAGAAAGGAATTATTTATCACTACGAAGCTTTGGGTTCAGGATACTGGTTACGAGAGCACAAAAAGAGCATTTGAAAAATCACTGGAAAGATTGCAATTGGAGTATTTGGATTTGTATTTAATTCATCAGCCCTTTGGCGATGTGTATGGCTCTTGGCGAGCTATGGAGGAATTGTATCGTGAAGGAAAGGTCCGTGCAATTGGTGTAAGTAACTTCCAGATGGATCGTCTCGTCGATTTGATTATTCATAATGAAGTAGTTCCTGCCGTAAACCAGGTTGAAACGCACCCTTTCAATCAGCAAATCGAAAGTGCAAAATTCATGAAAGAGAACAAAGTTCAGATTGAGTCCTGGGCCCCTTTTGCTGAAGGAAAAAATAACTTATTCCAGAATGAGGTATTGGTATCCATAGCTGAAAAGTATAAGAAATCCGTTGCTCAGGTGGTTTTACGTTGGTTAACCCAAAGAGAAGTCGTTGTGATTCCAAAGTCTGTTCGTAAAGAAAGAATTATCGAAAACTTCAATATCTTTGACTTTGAATTAAGCCAAGAGGATATGAATTCGATCACTACGTTAGATACGAAACAGAGCCTTTTCTTTTCACATCAAGATCCTGAAATGGTGAAATGGATCAGTAACCGTAAACTTGATATCTAACAATCGCTATTTAACCATTTGATGTTAAAAATAAGGAGCAGATGCACTTAAGCAATCTGCTCCTTTCATTCGACTCGTTATTATTAAATGAGGTGATCCAATAGTCTTATTTCCCTCTGATAAAAGTCATATAATTGATTAATAGAAGAACTTGATAAGATGTGACTGGCTCGTTCAATTTGCTCACGTTCCCAATCGAACCAACGCATCTCCTTTAACATTTCGATTTCTTTGTCTGAAAAGCGTTTCTTTATCTCTTTAGCAGGATTGCCGCCTACTATCGTATAGGGTGGGACATCTTTTGCAACAACCGATCCTGCCGCAACAATGGCGCCTTCACCTATTTTCACACCGGGCATAATCATTGCGTTCATACCAATCCAGGCATCACTTTCGATGATTGTATCCCCTTTTGGTTCGTAAGAGGTTTCAATCTGCTCCACAAACGGATACACAGTAATCCATTCAGGATGATGATTGTGGTTTCCACCCATTAATATAATGACACCACTTGCAATGCATACGTAATTTCCTATAATCAATTTATCTAAATGCCAACCATAGTCTTTGATGGGGTCAAATAACTTTTTTGATTTTTCATCTCCCCAAAGGTATCTAACGCATCCATCTTCAAAATCATGATTATCGTAATAACCAGAGTAGTAGGAGTAATCCCCTACCTCAATCATGGGGTTGGTGACAATATCCTTAAGATACTTAATTTCAGACCAGTGGTTAAACCGATGTTGTTTCATTCTTTTCCCTCGCTTCTAAGTAATATAATTTTCACTTAGAAGCTTAATGCAATAGCAACATTCTTAAACCGTTTCAAACGACGAACCATCGCCCTCATCCTTATCCAATTTGATGGGGACATTGTAACAAACGAATCATTTATTCGTCAAATGCTCAAAAAAGGACAAGCCGCCAATGTATGGCAGCTTTCATGTTAGAAGCAACATCAGAGCTCAATGATCTTTGTTGCAACATGTTCACAGAATTCCCTATCATGCTCGACAAAAAGAATGGTTGGTGAGTATTCTAGCAGCAACTCTTCAATTTGCATGCGAGAAATAATATCAATAAAATTAAGCGGCTCATCCCAAATATGCAAATGAGCAATCTCACTAAGACTTTTAGCAATCAATACCTTTTTCTTTTGTCCTGCACTAAACGATGAAATATCCTTCTCAAATTGACTTCTGGAAACATCAAGTTTTATTAATATCGATTTAAAAAGGCTTTCATCCAACCCACTGTTTGCAGCATAGTCTGATAAATTACCTTGAAGATGGGATGTATCCTGTGAGACATAGGATATTTTCAACTGGCTGTCCTTCCCGAAGGTACCTGTATAGTTAATATCCTCACCACAAATCAGTTTGATGATACTTGATTTTCCTGAACCGTTTTTACCGGAAAGAGCAATTCGCTCACCATGCTCTATCGTAAAAGTTACATCTTCACAAATGATTTTCTCACCGTAATAAATGGAAATCTGATCAAGTTCAGCAAGTTGATTTTTATGAAAATCAAGCTGTGAAATCTCTAAGTTGTCTGAGCTTTCGATATTTTTTAGGAGTTTAGACTTTTCATTAATAGCCGATTGCTGTCTTTGTTCAATAGCTTTAGAACGTTTCATCATTTTAGCAGCTTTGTGGCCAATATATCCTTTATCTACCTTAGAACCGGAATTTCTTGTTCCGTTTTTTGTTTTTTCCACTTCGTGTGACCAGTTGCCCGTCCTTTTAGCGGAATCTGACAAACGTTTAATGTCTTTTCTAAGTTTTTCGTTCTCTGCAAGCTCAAAGTGATCTTGCCTCAATTTATTTTCCCACCAACTTGAAAAATTACCTTTTTGTATTTCGATGTTGGTCTTATTAATTGAAAGTACGTGATCTACACAGTTATCAAGAAAAGATCTGTCGTGAGACACCAATATAAATCCGCTTTTAGACTTGAGATAATCACTGACCAGTTTTCTTGCATGTATGTCAAGATGATTGGTTGGTTCATCAATTAACAGGAAACTATTTTCTTTAATAAATAAAGTAGCCAGTAAAACTTTCGTTTGCTCTCCGTTAGACAATGAATCAAATGGCCGATATAAAACATCCTCAGAAACCTTTAATAATGAAAGCTCACGCACTAATTGCCAGTGAACATAGTCTGGAAATATGTCGTTGATGACATCAAGCGTATTTTTTTCTTTATTGTCTACAGGGAAAGGGAAATATTCAAAACCCACATGGGCAGAAATATTTCCACTGTATTCATATTTACCAAGCAACAAATTGAGAAATGTTGTCTTACCTCTACCGTTCCTTCCTGTAAATCCCAATTTCCAATCGGAATCGATTTGGAAATTTACATTTTCAAAAATGTTATCGTAACTTCCTTCATAGGCAAACGTCAGGTTTGTAACATTTATTAATGACATAAAATGATCCTCCTGTATGGAAAAAAATAAAAGCTACAAGAAAGTTACATTCTTGTAGCTCAAATAAATACAGTTAATCAACCCCGGTATGGAGTTAAATAAGGATATATTGTTTGAGTGAAGATAATGTAACTTTCTTGCATACAAAATAAAACACGCGAAAAATATCGCTTTACTGTTTTATCGTTAGCAAGAAATACTACATTATTCTTTCAACTCCAGTCATTAATTTATGAGAATTATATCATTCTGAGTATTAATTTTCAATAAATGGGTTTCTATTTGTATTTTCTACTCATAATCGAAAGAATGGCTTAGGGGAACTCCTTGTATGTTGGACACGCTCTAATTCTTCGGCAACGATGCGGATACCCTCTTCAATATCATGCTCATTGGCCCGAATGATGCTAAGACGCAGCAAGTTAAGCTTGGGGAAAGAGGAAAGGAATTGCTGACCAGTTGACAGTACATCAACTCCACGATTCTCCAATCGCTTGACCAAATTTTCGGTATGGGATTCCGGAATGCGTATTGCAGAGAAGAGCCCACCGCTAGATTGGATTGTATATAGGCATTCTTTGGGCAATAATCGCTGTGAAATTTCCCTTAGATGTTTCATTCGGTGATTGTACAAGGATTTCATTTGCTTCGCATGATGAGCATACATACCAGACTTCATATAAATCTCCAGGACACCTTGAGAAAGCACGGAGGTGCTAAGATCCGCCGTATGTTTATGCAATTGGAGTAAAGGAATCAATGAATCTGGTACTGCTGCCGCGGCAAGTCTTAATCCGGGAAGCATTACCTTGGAAAAGCTTCTGAGATAAATGACATGACTGGATCCATTATAAGCGCGAATAGGATCTGCTTTCCTGTTTATTTCCAGATCAGCAAGATAATCATCCTCAACCATGTAAACGTCATAAGCTTTGGCAAGTTCTGCTAGTCGCTGTTTGTCTTCCGGCGTGTAAGAAGTGCCTAGCGGATTATGGAAGCGCGGGATCGTATAAAAAAACTTTATCATATTACTTTGAAAATGACGCTCCAAAGCTATCCAGTCAATCCCGTTTGGAGTTCTTTCGATACCGATTACGGTTTGTTTTTGCGTCTTAAGCGCAGCAAGCATTCCCCAATAGGTTGGTTGCTCGACCAGAATGTTAGTTTTTCCGTTTGGAAAAGGCATCCCGGCTAGAAGATGAAGAGCTTGCTGAGCTCCTGAAAATATAAAAACTTGCTGTGCCGAAGCGAAGACTTGTTGCTGATGAAAAAGCTTCACGATCTCCTGGCGAAGGGAAAGCAACCCCTGTGGATCGGGATATGTGAAAATGGAAGCCTCAAATAATTCCATTGCTTTATTCAAGCATTGGCGAAAGTCGATTTGTGGTATGGATGCGGGATCGGGGGCTGCTGATGCAAAATCGATCCGTTTTGCTTGCAGCAAGGGATGGAGCGCTTCTTTGGCTACGACAAAATAACCACTCTTCGGGCGTGAATAAATCAGATATTCATTTTCGAGTTCCAGATAAACACTAATAATTGTGTTGAGGCTGCAATTAAATTTTTGGCTCTGCTTTCGGATGGAAGGTAGCTTTTGACTAGGCTTAATGAGACCATTGACTATGTCTGAGCGAATGATTTGCTTAATTGATTCCTTTTTATTTGTCATACAATACGCCTCCAACTAGAAGTAGGCCTTCTATTTCTGTACCCTTACAGATAGAGAAAAGGTCGATATACATAAAATTTTGTACCTATTATAATACAACACAACATACAAAAGTGTATTTATAAATTTCTCCGCACATTTGTTATCTCCATGTGTCGTCCATTTTTGTATAAAAGACACATTTGAGGTGATTGTATTGAACACAACAACAAGAGGCTGGATCAATGGTTTTCTAGGCGTGCTCATCTTCAGTGGCTCGCTACCAGCAACACGAATGGCTGTGATGGATTTGGATCCATTGTTTCTCACCGTATGCCGTGCCGCAATTGCTGGGGTTTTAGCAGGAGTGCTGCTCCTCATCTTCAAGCAACAACGGCCTGTCCGGAGCGACATCGTGCCGCTATTATTAATAGCATTCTGCGTGGTAGTCGGATTCCCGCTGCTGACAGCCTTGGCGCTTCAGTATGTCACATCTGCCCACGCAATTATCTACATAGGGCTTCTGCCGCTTTCTACTGCGATCTTCGGCGTTCTACGGGGGAGTGAACGCCCGCGGCCAACCTTTTGGATCTTATCAGCTCTAGGCAGCTCTCTTGTAGCAGGATTCGCCCTAACACAAGGGGCTGCATCTTCGCCAATAGGTGAAGGGTTAATGCTAGCTTCTATTATAGTGTGCGGTTACGGTTATGCAGAAGGGGCACGACTCTCACGGAGGCTAGGGGGCTGGCAAGTAATCTCTTGGGCGCTCGTTATGTCTCTTCCCGTTATGTCACTGCTCTCGTTATATTACATGCCAGTTTCGTGGGCTAGTATCAGTGGCTCGGCACTCTTGAGCCTTGCTTACGTCTCCCTGTTCAGCATGCTCATCGGCTTTGTGTTCTGGTATCGTGGCCTTGCCCAGGGAGGTATAGCAGCGGTCGGGCAGTTACAACTCCTCCAGCCTTTCTTTGGCCTGTTACTTTCAGCTCTTGTTCTGCACGAGTCCATTTGTTGGCCTATCTTTATTGTAAATATTGGTGTCATACTGTGTGTGGCGATCGCACGGCGATTTGCAGTTCCAGCGGCTTCATCATAATCGTGGATTCAAGTTTTTTCATTCCATCGACAGACTATAAATATTTTTTATTGACTTAAACCATGGTTTAAGTCGTATCATAATCCTGTCGACATGAAAATTGAGATTCGGAGGCCTCCAGATGAAGTATTGTTCAATTAGCGAAGCTTCAGCCAAATTCAATATTCCAGAATCAACGTTACGTTACTATGAAAAAAAGGACTACTACCACTAATTGAGCGTGACGAAGCTGGCAGACGGTTATTTTCAGAAGATCAAATTGCGCTCCTTGAAACGGTTATTTGTTTAAAAAACACGCACATGCCAATAAGTAGCATCAAGCAATATATGGATTGGATAGTAGAAGGAGATAGCACCGTCCCACTCCGACTTGAAATGATGAAGAATCACAAGCAGGCTGTGCTATCTGAAATTTCGTTGATGACAGAAGCTTTAAAAGGAATAGACGTAAAAATTACACGTTATATCAAACGTATTCAGGAAAGAAAAGAGGAAAGACAAGATAATAAAAATTATGGAGAAGAGGAACTATAATGAAACTTTCAGGAAATACAATACTTATTACGGGCGGAAGTTCTGGAATAGGATTAGCTTTTGCAGAGCGCTTTATCAAAGCTGGGAATCAAGTCATTATTATTGGACGACGTGAAAATGTACTTCAAAATGCGAAAGAAAAATTCCCTAGCCTTATTACTCGTGTAAGTGATTTGGATATTGAATCCGAGCGCGCAGCATTGTTTGATTGGGTAACAGCGAACTATCCCGATGTGAATGTGTTAGTTAATAATGCAGGAATCCAACAACGCTTTAATGTATTAAAAGCAGATGCGAAGAACAATTGGAGTTATTTCAATAAAGAAATCACAACCAACATAGAAGCACCTTTTCATCTCTCTATGCTGTTCGCTCCATTTTTTGCGACAAAAGAAGAGGCGACTATCATTAACGTGACATCGGGGTTAGCTTTTACACCATTTGCGATTGCTCCGATTTATTCAGCAACCAAAGCGGCGCTTCATTCCTTTACAATGAGTCTAAGATACCAACTCTCTGAAACATCTGTAGAAGTCGTTGAAGTTGCTCCTCCGGCAGTGAATACGGATTTAGGCGGAGCAGGGTTGCATATTCAGGGAGAACCATTAGATGCTTTCGCAGATGGCATTTTCAGAGGATTAGAAGAGGGTGACAAGGAAATTGGATATGGCACTTCTGTGAATCGTTTACGCATGTCACGAGATGATATCGACAAATACGCGGAAAATATGTATAAGGCCACGAAAAACACTATTGAATAACTACCCTTACGAAAAAGGTGCATATAAAAATGCAAAAACTCGCCATCATGTTGGCGAGTTTTCTTTATTGAAGTCTTTAACCTGTAGTTTTTTCCGTTAGTTGAAGAAGTCCATTCTTGCTCTCGAATAACTTATTTTCAGATATGTATCAGCAATGTCCAATTCTACATACCTCAGATAGTGCATTTCTCGCTCCTCAAGCCGCTGTTTATCTTTTCGAAGCCGTTTGGCAACCGATTAATTTTTGATCACTGTCAGCATGTAAGGCATATCCGGATTCCAGCGAATTTCTCCACCCAATTGCTCGACAAGGAAACGAACCGGTACAAAATAGGCACCATGGATAAGCTGTGCCTCATGCCCCATCTCGACCTGTTGGTTGTTGACAAGAGCCGTCGAACTATCCTGCGTAAAGCGGATTTCCTTCTTGCCTGTTTTGACCACGACGCTATTGCTCGCGCTGTCCCATTCCGATTGATAGCCAAGCTGCTCACTTATTTCACGCACCTGTCCATAAGTTACATCGCCAGAGGTAAAGCCGTAGCTCGGGAAATAATCGGAATCTTCCATTGCTGTTACCATATCATCGAACTCGGTCTTAGTCATCAACCACAGGTCGAATTGCTTGCGCGTCACTTTCAAATCACGCTTCAAAAACGTATACAAAGCGGAGCTTTCATCCACCTGCTCCATGACCGCTTCCGGAGTATCGAGCTGCGCAATATCTACTGCATCCTTTGAAGCTAGCGGCACAGGCTGAACCGAGCCATTCATATTCCAACGCTCCATCTGGAACTGCATTTTACCGCCTTTAAGCCCGCCGATCTCATCTTTGAATTGAATGTTCAAGCTGGTTTTTCTTACAAATTGCTGCGGGTCGACGAACAAATCGAAATGAACTTGCGTATTCGGAGAAAAATGAATCTCTTGCTGCTTTGTTGTTACGATAGAAGACAGCGTTGCGAGCAGAAACTTCTCCACTCCGTAAATGCCTTCGACTGACACTTCTTTATCGGTAAACCATTCCTGGTACCTGCCCCCGACCCATTCCTCATTCTTGAGGTATTCGAACAAGCTGTCCGCCATCTCCCGCAGCCCTTTGTCATCCAATGTTAACGAGCGTAAGTATTTCTTCAGCAGCTCCGGCATCTGAGCACTCGTCACATTGAAAGCCAAGGTTGTCCCTGTCGCTTGATTGCCATGAACGTCGACCACCTGGTTGCGCTGTATAGACAAGGTATCTGTATTCGGCAGGTTGCGGACCAGCAGTTGGAGCCCCTTCTTCGTCAAATCACGTTCCCGCTCGCTGCCCGCATCGGACAACGCCGTCGAAGCCCTGCCCAGTTGCAGCCATTCATTCGAGCGATAGGGCAGCTCATCGGACAGCGCTCCAAGCTTCAGTGTAATTGGATGTCGGGCACCCTCCACTTGAACTACCACCTTATCCCCTTCCACCGAATATTCGAAAGGGATTTGAAGCTTTGCCTTGGTCAGCAAGCCTTTACCAGAAACGACTCCTGACTTCTTATTAGCCTTAAACTCGTTAATGTGAAGCTCCAGACCGTTCAGCAGCTCGTAGGCTTCCAAATAGGGCCTCGGATAGCGAATCCCGAGCTCATCCGTTGTGCTAAACTTATCAGAGTCGATATCAAATTCAAACTTCAGCGATGTTGACCCTTCATAAGAAGCAAGCTCCGCTTCCTGCTCAAACAACTTCACCGGGTCTAATCCGTCGACCGGCTGACAGCCTGCCAGCACGAGCAGCGCGATCAACAACGCTACTATTCCCCTCTTGTTCCAACCATACATCAATGTTATCCCCCTTTTCATCTATGATCTCTCTTACTATAAATGGAAGATATTGCTTCTAGCAAGTAGTTTATGAGATTCATAGAGTTCCAAACAAAAGCCCTCCCCGTTCGATGAGCAAGGCGCTGTCCACCGTCTCCGTTCTCCTAACATCATCTTCTGAGCCTTGCTGAACCAGTATCTGAACATTGTCATTAATCCGTTAATCTCACATCAAGCCAAGAAGAGCAATGATGAGTATAAAGTCAACCTCTCACTGTTTTGAACCCTTGCCATTTACAATTACGGAACACTTCTCCCAGTTCAGGTCTTCGATGTTTAATTTCTCCGCCTCTCCAACCCGGCAGCCGGTACGGTAGAGAAACTCTAGAAAAGCCCTTCCCCTCAGGGACTGGCAATCTCCCTCGATTACCAGTACATCTCGTTAGCTTAATAAACAGTTAATTTTTTGTATACCGAGAAGGGTAAATTATTCTCATTAATATATTTTTAAGTCTATTTTTTTTCTTCAGAATTTCAAATGGTCGCATCATCTCGTAATCTTCATGTTCGAGCATGTGACAATGCCATACAAAAAGTCCGGTGAAAGGATCGAAACTACCGATAAAAGAGGTAACGTAACCAGCGGGAGCACGAATCGTATCTTTAAATCCTCTTTCGTTAGGTTCTGGAGGAGCTGCAGGCCCTGTAAATATAACTTTTCCTGTAGTTTGGAAATGAGCAACGTCAAAAGGCTGGCGCTCTAGGATTTGCATGTCAACAACATGTAGATGAATGGGGTGGTCATCAGCTGAAAGATTGATTAGCCGCCATATTTCAACAGTTCCTAAGTCCATTTTCTCAGATATACGATCATTCCACATTTTACCGTCAAGTAAATTCAACGATCTTCCATATTCATCCTCCACCCTGACGAGTGTGAGATCTCTTGTCCTTATTGCCATCTCTCTAGAAAGAAAATTAATTTTCGTTAATTGATCCGGTAGGGAACTGGTATCTTTGCCTTTTATCGGAGTGGTTACTCTAAATTCCATCACATCAGTTGTTTCTGGGGAGGCACCCTTGAAGGCATTTTTAAGAATGATCGTCTTACCATAGGATCGAGAAAAATCGACGATAACATCCGCACGCTCAGTCGTTAAAAGGAGGATCTCTTTCATTTTCACTGGTTTCTCTAATAATCCTCGATCGATTCCAATTTGATAAAATGGCTGTCCAGAGTCCAGTTTGAGTGTAATTGCTCGACTATTACAGTAATTTAATATGCGAAATCTGTATTTTCTCGGTTCTACTTCGAGATAAGGGGATACTTTGCCATTTACCAAAATATAATCTGCGTCAAAAGGTGTGACAATCGAGGGATAAGGAAGACGAGGATTCTTTTTATCCGGTGTATCGGGGTAAAAGAGCGAACCATCTGGGTTAAATGAACGATCCTGAATCATAAGAGGGATTTCATATGTTCCCGTCGGTAGGTTCAGGGATTGTTCATGCCGATCACGAATAATATAAAAACCTCCAAGTCCCGCATAATTGTTTAATCTCGTAATCCCCATTGTATGGTCATGATAAAATAACGTAGTGGCCTCAAGGTTTGGGTACTCAGATACTTTTCTTTTAAACGCAGGTCCTGTTTGTTCAAAATTTCTCGTAAACCAAGCTTCAGGGTAACCATCACTATGGTCAAGCTGCTTTCCTCCGTGTAAATGAACCACAGTTCTAACCTGTGGAAATGTTTTTTCTGCACCATGAATGGTCGTATCAATGGGAAGAAAATGCTTGTTGGGCAGATCATTCATCCATTTGACATATGCCGTTTCATCCTTCATCACGTCAAAAGTCGGGCCCGGGTACAATCCGTTGTAACCCCACAAGCGGGTAGGCCCTAAATCGCGATGTAGCTTTTGGGTAAATTCCCTCATGGTCACTTCATAATACGAGCCTTTCTTGTCTCGCTTGGTCGGGGAAATGGTTTTGGGAATCGGCAGTTTATCGACGAATTTTTGAAGTTTTGCTTTTGGGGGCATATGAGTGGAGACCTCCTTACGGATAATACCTTAAAAAAGCATATGAAAGAAAAATGTCCCATTATGCTTATTTGTGGATTTTTTCTTAATCTATTCGGTGAGTAAGACAAGACAATATGCCGCTCCTCCCGATCAACCCTAGTCTTGTCCGCTGAGGTCGGGGTAGATTGAACTAGTTATTTTTCTCATATAACCATTTTGAATTACCTAGATACGGTATATTTAACTACTAGGAGGTGTTTTTTGATGCATCCCTTTTTATATGTACCACCTTTTGTAACTGTACCAGTTGCTTTTTTTGTCCTCATGGTAATTATTTCAATATCTTGGATAATATCTATGATTATCTTCTTGTTTTTGGTTAGAATAAGACAGCACTTGGGACAAAGAGTTTATGGATTTACCTTCCTATGTAAAATTAGGAGTAGAGCATTACAAACAGCAAAAAAGCGAAGCCCTTTCTGCTAATATCAGCAATCAGGACTCCGCTTATGTTATTGATAATCCTTCGCTTTCTTCACCAGCTCATCATATGCAGCCTCCGGTGTTGCCTTGCCGAACATGATCTTCTCGCCGATATCCTTGAAATCTTTGGCCGTATAGCTGCTCCAACCTTTAGCACCTGGATTGAACGGCTGTGCATCAGGCGATACGCTCTTGATAAGGTCGATTTGCAATTTGTCTGAAGGGGTTAATTTGGGAGTCAAATAATCCAAAATCTTTTTGGATACAGGCACTCCTCTTGTCGTAGTTAGAATATCCGCAGCTTCCTTATCGTTGATGAACCAATCGATGAATTTTTTGGACTCTTCTACATTTTTGGAATCTGCACTGATAGACCAGAACATCGAAGGCTTCAGCCAACCGCTGGACTGTGGTCCTTTGGGCTGCGTCACTAACGTGTAAGCACCCGGCTTCACACCGTCATAGCCTGGGAATAAGGCAGCAAAGCTGCGCTTCATCAGCACCGTGTCATTGTTCATCAAGTCCAGCTTCGCATCGGATTCTTTATCCGTACTTGCAATTTCAGCTGGAGGTACTACTCCTTCTTTTCTCAGCTCCGTATACTTATTGACGTAAGACAAATAGGTTTCTTTATCAATGTTGAATTTCCCGTCTACCGTAATCGGATACCCTTTGCCTTGGCTGATCTGATAAGCCGAATACATCGTGTAGTCGGAGGTGTAGTCCATCAGCACATATTTATCTTTATCAAGCTTCGCCTTGGCATCCTTGCCGAATTGGAAATATTGATCCCATGTCCAGCCGTTAGCAGGCGGCTTGATGCCCAGCTTATCGACCGTATTTTTGTTAAATACCATGCCAGTCGCATTGTTGCCGAGTGGAACCGCATACAATTTATCTTTATATTTGCCCGAGTCTACCAATGATTTATCGACATCCCCGGTCTCAATTCCTTTGGAAAGATCGGCTAACTGATTTCTCGCCGCATATTCGGCCAGCCAGGCAGGGTCCATTTGAATAATATCAGGGGCGTTCTTGGCAGCAGCCTGTGTTGCCAATTTATCCGCATAACCGTCAAATCCGGAAAACTCCGGCTCAAATGTGATGTTGGGATGTTTTTTTGTATAGGCGTCCAGCGCTTTTAACGTAGCATCATGTCGAGCCTGCGAACCCCACCAAACAATGCGCAGCTTGATCGGCTTGCTATCCGTGCTTGCAGGAGCTGCTCCTGTACCGCCGCTCGGTTTGCTGTCCGTAGTCGCTCCACAGCCCGCGACACTCACCGCAACCAATGCTGCCAATGACAATAAACCCCAAGATTGCATCTGCTTTTTCATATACCATGTCCCCTTCCCATCTTAAGCAGTTATCTCTCACAAGTATCATTATATAAATGACAGGAAGTTAGAAAAATAAGAGTAATGAACACATTTATATCACTTTTCATCACATCTATTTTTTGCCGAGCTCGCTCGGGCTCATTCCGTAATATTTTTTGAAGATCGAGCTGAAATAAGGGACGTTTTTATAGCCCACCTTCTCCGATATCTCATAGATCATCGATTTCCCCTCAATCAGCAGCGCCTTGGCCTTCTCCATCCGTACCCGAATTAAATAGTTAGTGAACGTCTCCCCGGTCGCCTTTTTAAATATTTGATTCAAATAGTTCCGGGACAAATAAAGCTGCTTGGACAAGTCCTCCAAATTGATTTCCTCGGCATAGTGGATGTGAGCATAATGGATCATAAAATCGACGGCATCCTTATGCCGAGAGTTTTCCGACCAACCGCGGCTGGATACGATAATTTTGATCTTGCTCTTCAACCACAACTCCAGCTCTTCAGCCGTTCCGATTCTCGCTATTTCTTGTGTCACTGGACTGCCTTGAAACAATTCATCCAGCACGATGCCCGTATTGTACAAGGAATACGCGAATATCGTCCACAACTCCTTGCACAAATACTGGACGTAGGCGGAGCTCAGGCTCGGCATTTCCTTCAGCTGATGCACATAGCCTTCAATAATCTGATCCGTCGTCTCCTCCTTGGAGTATACGATGGCTTCGGCCAGCTCCTGATAAAACTTGACCGGACGAATCCCGATCTCTTTGCCGTTTGACACGGCATCTATAGGCTGCTCTGATGCAATCGACTGCTGCAGCAGGTCCAGGAAGGCTTCCTCGGTAGAATTGGATATTTCCTTCCAATTCGTTTTCATCGTCCCGAAACCTATCCGAATTTCCAGCTTGAGATATTCGCGAACGCATTCCGTGATCCGTTCACCAATGAGATGCAGCTTGTGAAGCACTACTTCCTTGGACATTTCTGGCTTGATGTGATACACGACGGCGGCATGATGGCTATGGAGCTCGACATATTCAGCCTCCGGCCAATCCTCAACGAGCAGCTCTCTAATAATGTTCGCCACCGCGAAGCGGAACAAATTCCAGTCCGTGAGCGATAAATTCGATAGCCGAAGAGTACTCATCAGCTCCATTCCCATGACCTGATGGTTTCTTAGAGCCCAGTAAGCTTTATCCGAGAGAGTCAGGCTTTCGTCGGCTATCTTGCGGTCGAAAGTGCCCGTAGCGACTGATTTGAGCCATTCCTTCTGCACAAACGGCTCATAGAGCATGAGCCTTCGGCGCACTTCTTCCTGCTCCATTTTCTTCCACTCTTTGGCTTCAAGCTCTTTGATAACTCTCTCCATAACCGACCTTAGCTCTGCGACGGTAATCGGCTTGGATAAATAGTCGGTAACCTGCAGTCTTAACGCTTGGCGGGCGTACTGAAAATCGGAATAGCCGCTTAAGATAAGAATTTCCCCGGGAAACTGCTCATTTCGCAGCTGCTCAATCATTTCCAAGCCGTTCATGACCGGCATATAAATATCCG
This sequence comes from Paenibacillus sp. RC67, assembly GCF_030020805.1. Taxonomy (GTDB): domain Bacteria; phylum Bacillota; class Bacilli; order Paenibacillales; family NBRC-103111; genus Paenibacillus_S. Next base: position 1,925,733 of record NZ_CP125098.1, on the reverse strand, counting down.
TAATGACAATGTCGGGCTGAGTATCCCTAATAATGGACAAGCCCTCCTCGCCGTCCATTGCCTCTCCCACCCATTCCGCATCCAGCTCTTCCCACGGAATCGATTTGCGCATCCCTTCCAGCACTTGAAAATCATCATCAATAATGAGGACTCTCCACATCGTGTCTCGCCTCCGCTTCCGGATTGTTAGTCATTTTAGGCAGAACAATCGTTACCCTTGTTCCTTCTCCATCTCTATTTTGCAGCTCGACCCCATAAGGCGCTCCCCAAAAAGCATCGATTCGATCCTTCACGTTTCGTATCCCATAGCCGCCTGTTTTCCTTTTCTTCCGCGCATTCCAATCGCTCCGCAAGCCCACTCCATTATCGTCTATCCGGAACTCAACTTCCTTCTCGCGCATTTCGGCATGAACGGCAATATGGCCGGAACGCTTTCCATGAAAGCCATGAATAATGGCATTTTCTATAAAAGGCTGTAATGTCAGCCGGGGGATGAGCAAGGACTTGATCTCCTCGTCGACTTCGATGGTATAGGATAAACGGTCGCCCCATCGAACTTTCTGGATTTGCAAATAACAATCAATATGCATGATTTCATCGGCAACAGGAATCATCGTTTCACCGTTGGACAGGCCGATACGGAACATTTTACCCATCAGGGACAATATTTCGCTTATTTTCTCCTGTCCGGATTCAATCGCGAGCCAGTTCAATTGATCCAGCGTATTGTACAGAAAATGCGGATTAATCATCGCCTGCAGCGCATGAATTTCCGCCTCCCTCTGCCGCTTATGCTGCGCTTTTAATGATTCAAGCAGCTCCTCAATCCGTTCCATCTGCCGCCTGTAGCCGTTGAACAAATTCCCGAATTCATTCGTATAATCCGTAGGAAGATTCGGAATTCCTGTGCTTGCAGGAACTCTTCCCATAATGCCTAACAGAAGACGGATCGGCTTCGTGAACTGGCGTGATAAAAATAAAGTAAAGAAGGACGCGATAAAAATAGCCGATAACCCGACCGTTATTAAGATAAAAGCCAACCGGACACTTCCGTTCACAATGCTTCTCCACGGCGTTGCTTCAACAAGCATCCAATCGGAACGGGTTTTGTTCCATACGAGCAGCGCATCCTCTCTCCCCTCAGAGGCTGGCAGGTGCATGCTGCCTGATCTGTTGTTCTCAGCCCTGATCTTATTCAGCTCCGATTCATTCAGAACAGGATTGCCGATCGACGAGATCGTCTTGCCTCCTGCGTCAAGCAATATCCTGTTACGACCTTCCGTCTCCCCACGAACCAGCTGCTCAATGGCCGACGACTTGACGTTAAGGACAAGCAAGCCGTAATATTTGCCGGAGTTGTTATACACTTTTCGTGCAAAACCGATGAAGTGCTGGGGTCCTGTGTTCGTCTGCAGCGTATGATCGGCAATCCACGTAAAATCATTATTCTGGATCTCAGGATACCAGCTCTCGTCCTTGACCTCGCGGATATCGAGAAACCGGACAGGGGCTTGAGAATCCGTCAGCTCCGGTGTGTCCGTATATAAATAAATCGACTGCACCATCGTCGTACTGTAAGTGATGTTGGCCAGCATATTAAGCAAATCCTTTTTGCGCCTCTGCCTCTCGAATAAATCCTTCTCCAAAGGATCAAAGCCAATCGTATCAATATTACGTGAAGCGGCAAGTGACATTTGCTCAATCGATCTCAGTTGAATATCAATCTGCTTGTTCAGCTCTCCCAACAGATCCTGTTGATAGAATGACGTGTTATCCGCCAGTTCTCGAGACGTGATACTATAGCTGATCCAAGTAAAAACAAGCAGCAAAGCAGTAATAAATACGGCAAAGCTGCTAAAAAACAAACGATCTATTCGTACTTTTTTGAATATTTTCAGCGCGTTCCTCTCCTCATGGCTGAAATAAAACATCCCCATGCGTAAGCAAAAAAGCTGCCGATAACCGCAGCTTTTTTCGTCCTATGAATGATTTGGTAGACTTATTTTACCCTTTCACCGCACCGGACGCAATGCCTTCCACAAAGTGCTTTTGGGCTAGGAAAAAAAGAATAATCGAAGGAATAATAGATACTAGAGACATGGCGAGCAGTTGCCCCCAAGGCAGTGCAGATTGGCTGTCCACGAACAACTTCAGCGCAAGGCCCACCGTATATTTATCCAACGAATTAATATAGAGCAGATGACCGAAGAAATCATCCCAATTCCATAGGAAGCAATAAATCATTACCGTCACAAGAGCCGGCTTGGTGAGCGGCATAATAATGCGCCAATAAATTCCGAACCAGCTGCAGCCATCCATTTTGGCCGACTCGTCAAGATCTTTGGGGAGTGCACGAATGAACTGGACGAGCAGGAATATAAAGAACGGACCACCAATACCTCCCGCTAGAGCGTGCGGTACATAGAACGGCAAGTACGAGTTTACCCAACCCCACGCATTGAACATGATGTACTGAGGAACAAGAGTCACCTGAGTAGGGAGCATTAAAGTTACCATAAGGATGCTGAACCAGAAGTTTTTAAGCGGAAAGTCAAGACGTGCAAAGCCGAATGCAACCAAGCTGCACGACAATACAGAGGTAATTAGCACTCCGATAATTAATTCAAATGTATTCACATAAAACTGTGTGAAGGTGAATTTAGGTATCGCCGTCCAGCCTTCTGTAAAGTTGCTCCATAACCATTCCTTTGGAAATAAGGAAGGCGAGCTCATTTCCGCATTGGATTTGAATGCAGCCCCTACCCACCATAGAATGGGATAAACCATGATCAGACTGAACACAATTAACAGGATATGGGATTGGAGAGATCGACGTGTGCTGTTCATTATTTTTTCCCCGCTTCCGTCTCGTAGAATACCCAGTATTTGGATGAAGCAAAGATGAGTGCTGTAGCAATAGCGATAATGACTAGCAAGATCCACGCCAGCGCAGAAGCATATCCCATATCATATCTCGCAAATGCCCGATCATATAAATACAGCGCATACATATATGTGGAGTTCACTGGGCCGCCTTTAGTAATGATAAAAGCCTGAGTGAACATCTGAAACGATCCGATTGTCTGCAGTACCAGGTTGAACAGCAGCACGGGAGACAGCATGGGCAGCGTAATCCGGAAAAATTGCCTCACCTTCGAAGCACCGTCAACCGAGGAAGCCTCATATAATTCCACAGGCACTTGCTTTAAGCCCGCAAGGAAAATAACCATCGAGGAACCGAACTGCCATACCACAAGCAAGATTAATGTCCACAATGCCGTACCCGGAGTGCTGATCCAACTGATTCCTTTTATTCCAAACACGTTTAACAGCTTATTGATAAATCCGTCGATGCCCCAAATATTTTTCCATAAGACGGCTACAGCAATACTGCTGCCGATTAGCGAGGGCAAATAAATAAATGTTCTGTATATCGATATTCCTTTGATCTTCTTGTTAAGGAGAATAGCTACCATAAGCGCAGTGAACAGCTTAATAGGTACAGACAGCACTACGAACATCAGCGTCACCTTGAGCGATACACGGAACGTATCGTCATCGGCAAATATGCGCTCATAATTTCTTACACCTACCCATTCCGGAACATCCAGAAGCGTGAATTTGGTGAAGGAGTAGTATACGGATTGAACCATCGGCCACAAGGTAAGCAGCAGGAAGCCCAGCAGCCACGGGGAAATGAATAAATATCCTGCCAGCGGTGATTCCCATTTGCCTTTGAGCTGGAAAATGGATTTCCGCTTACTGGGAATATGCTTCCCGGAAGAACGTGTCGTCATTTGAGTACTCATAGCAGCCCACCCTTTATGCAAATGAATAAAGCAATACCTTACTACTCAGTATAAAAGAGCAGGCTATTCCCTAAAATGAGAGGAATGAACACTTCTTTTTCAAAATTGAACAATGACCGTTAAATATAAATAAAGCCTCCCGAAGGAGGCCGACATCATCTATTGCTCGATAAACTTCACGGGAAGCGTGAAATAAAAGGTACTGCCCATTCCCTGGACGCTTTGAACTCCAATCTTCCCCTGATGATGCGCTACAATTTCTTTGGAAATAGCTAGCCCTAGACCCATTCCAACTGAGGACAAGCCCTCATTGCGCTCGCTGTCGGCGCCTTGGAAATACCGCTTGAACACATGAGGCACATCCTCTGGTCTAACTCCTGAGCCTGTATCGCTGACTTGAAATAGCACTGCTGCCTGTGAGTCTGGTCTGTCCGTGTCTATCAAGCAATGGATTTCCAGACGAATGGCTCCTCCGGACGGCGTATGTTTGCGTGAATTGAACAACAAGTTCATAAACACCTGCTCCAACCGAACGGGATCAGCATTTATAACCGCTAACTTGTTGGAGAAGCCCTCCTTGTCCACAACGACCTCGAATCGCTGTCCGCCGGAACGCATATCCATCTCATACTTGTCGTAGATGTCATACAGAAATGCAACTGGATCCAGCTTCATGAAACTGAAATTCACTTGCCCTGCCTCGAGCTTCGACAACTCGGACAAATCCCCTATGATTCGGCCCATTAATTGTGATTTATCGAGAACCAGCTTTAAAGTCTTCGAATCTCCGGGAGCGATAACCCCATCTATCATTGCGGAGACATAGCCTTGAATTAGTGTCAACGGTGTGCCAAGCTCATGGGATATATCAGACAAAAGCCTGCGGCGTGACTGCTCCATCCGAACCAAGTCCTCCGAGGCCATCTGTAGTTCGGTGTTGGACTGTTCCAACTGCTGTGTTCGCTCTCGAATTTTATCCTCCTGCATTTCGGTGAATGCTGTCAATTGGGCCGATAAGCTCTCGACCTGCACAAAAGACCTGGAGAACTTCACTGAAAGCAAATAAGCCTGCACAAATAAATAAAGGAGCATTCCAAAGGGGAACAAATCCCCGGTGTTAATCTTCTGCGAGTAATACAACGAATCGTTCAGAATTAGCACAATCCCCACAATAAAAACCGAAAGGTTGAGCAGAGCACCCTCCTTTTTTTGCCTGAGCGCCGTGGTGTATACATAAACGATGTAGCCGCACACAACCACAATAAAGGCTATATTGGCTTGCATCGTAAGCGTATATACTCTAGCAGGGGTCATGATAACGAACAACGCATTGATGTAAGATATCCAGGTGACGATCTTGAGCAGCCTTGTACTAGTTTCCCTTGAATACTGAGAACTGGCGTAGGCCAGTAACAGAGGCAATGCTGCAATAAAGCCGAGATACTCCAGCTTAACCGCAAATTCCCAAGGAATCCATGGAAAAAGACTGACTGCTAAAGTCTCTCCTACGACCATGGTTCTTATTCCGATCGCAATGCACAGCCCGCCGAAATACAACGTTGATCTATCTTTGCGACGTTGGACAAACAAGACCATATGATACAGTCCCATAATCAGCAAGGTTCCAGCAAGCAGCGTCTGGAGCATCATATTTTTATCTCGATTATGGGAGATTTGCTCCTTAGTACCCAGCTTGAGCTCATCCCACAAGCCTCCCTTTCGCTGGACAAAATTTGACACTTGGATGACAAGCTCAACCTTGGAATCCACAGGACGAAAATAGTGGGTTCTTGATACATTTTTAGCTACCATTTGTTCTCTGCTAACTCCTACAGCGCCATTGCCTTCATACGGCTGTCCGTCGATCCACAGCTTGTAGGCGGTGGCTGCATTAGGAATATAGAGGCCAAGTACAGGATACGTCTCCGCTGTTGGAAGTATGATAGTCAAACGATACGTAGCGTAGCCTTGATTAGAGATCCGCTCCTCAACATTCCGGTAAAGTCCCCATGTGCTGGGAACAGAAGCATAGACGGTCTCTCTCATTCCCTCCAAGCGGTCCTTGAAATCATTCGGCTCCAATAACTTTTTCCAATAAAATTCCCATTCGCCATTTAGATGAACCATACCCTGACTTGAATCCCAGCCCGATAAATCTAACACCCCTTGCTTCGCTTCTACGCCCGCTTGTTCTACAGCTGCATAAGCAGCCGATTTATCGGTCATAAGAGTTACCATCAGCAAAAAAAGCCAGCATAAGCACAACAAGATACGCAATGAATGCTTCCCAGCCATCATGATCCGTATTATTTCACCCGATTCCTTTTCTTCCATAATGATGCTTACACCTTTCGTCATCCATCGTGGAAATTCCTCTCGAACTTGGAAAAATCGACGAAATACGCTAACAACTTTTTTCTCGGAACAAGCTTCATGTAACAACAAAAAAGCTGCCGGAATCACCCAGCAGCCCGCTATGTCATAAATCATACTTTTGATGTATGAGCGCATTTTTTGTTATTTCTAGAGTCTTCGTTTACCAACGATGAATTTTTTGTTGCCTTTCTTCTTCACTACCGGTACATGCTTGTAGCTGCGGACCATGCTGCCTTTGCATAATGGACAAGATGGCTGCGCTTCTGTAACGAATTCTTTTCGAATCCACGCTTTACATGCCGCTTCTTTACATTTCCAAATTTCTACTTGCTGTAGTTCTGGCTGAAGTTCTGTGTCTTGAGTTTGTTCGTCTGTAGTTGATGATGTCGTTGGCATTTTGAATCCTTTTCTCCCTGTATCTATCGATTTATAGCCTATTTATTATTATACAGAAAGAGAAGTTTATCAACCCCATACGGGAAATTTAAACCCGAACATTTTGTGTCTGTAGTCCTATCCATAGTGACTTATTCCGAAACTCTTCCTCTTGTCCCAGTTCTCTTCCAAACCATGCGGGAGGCTGGAATGAATGAGCGGCGCTTTCATCGGTAAATTCTACCTCAACAACCAGCAGATCGATCTGTTTGTACTCATCAATCTCGTAGTGAAATCCCTGATGTTCTACGGTTGTACGGATTTTCTTCAAAGGTACCAGCTGCGTATTGGCTAAAAGCTGTCGATACACTTCCTCGGAAATGTTATATTCGATCTCCTGCCTAACCAACCCATGACCGGATTTGAACGTATGAGTGAACGTCGAATTCCCTTCATAATCGATTAATTGGCGTACCCTAATCTCTTCCTTATCAGAAAAAGCCAAGTAGGTTTGATAAATATGTTTCTTTGAGATGAGTGTAAGCTCTTGAGTTTGTAACAAAGCTTCAGGAAACGCAGGTAATAAATATTTCTTTTCGATTTCAGTACCCATGACAATTCTCCTTCTGATAGTAGCTTATTAATCTATTGACGCCACTGGGGGCTATGCCTTCCGTACAAAGGTCTCCGCCGATACTTATCTTATCATACTTGTACGGTTAAATCGCACTGTCCTATAGCTGAATCCATTGCATGTCAATAAACCTTGCTTTTCCGATCCGAGTCTTCGAGACCTATTCTAATCCTTCGAATGGTCTTCGCCTCGTCCTCATCATAATCAACTTGAAGATACACGTTTCCATGAACAAAATGATGGGTGTCACCATGGTTTTTCTTAAAGGAGTGCTCCTTTAACCGCTGCTGCAGATTTTGAGCGGAGTCGCCTACGCGAATCCCAAGAATGCTATGATTTATATTTTTCGTTTCAATGGATACAGCCATGTCTTTATATCGCCCGCCGTCCAGAAAATCAACCCTCACATTTTCTTCCGGATATCTCAAACCGTGCCCCCCAAAGCCTTGCTCAAAAGAAGCAGATCCTGTCATTCCGCTCTCCACCTCTGCTCGGGTCATCAGCAGCTTCAAACCATTCACCTCGAGTTCCCTGTTTACTCTTTCGACAACAGAAGGGAGCATTGCATAATAAACCATTAGGGCGATACAGATCAGTATGACAGAGCTTCCTATCCATATCCATTTTTTCGCCACGTCTCCGCTAGCCATTCCGAACCATGTGGGTAAAAAGGCTCAACCGGCTGCGGACCCTGCTTTCACCCATAACCTGCATCATATCGTACAAATCGGGAGTATGGGCTCGTTTGGATAAGGCAAGCCTCAGTACCATGGCCACATCACCCACATGCCCTTTATAGTGCTCCGGCTGCTTCTTGTAAGCTTTCGTGTCCTTGGCAAAACCGAATTGGTCAGCAACCTGCTTCATTTTGTCGAACCAGATTTCTCGGTCATCCGGAGTGTTGTAGATTTCTAAGTAAGCTTGAACGATTTGCTGGGCTATGGGCAATGGAGCCGCCGCTGGCAGCGATTCCGAGACGTCACAGGCATCAGCCTCGTACGCCTCATCAAAGAAATAAGCGATAGCAGCCGGGATATCCGACCATTTGGCAAAATCCTTTCTCGGCTTAACAGTATCCTTACCGATTCCCAATATGCGAACGGTATATTCCCGTTGGTTGATTATCTGCTGGTACAGTTCCGAATGATACATTTGAGCCCATTTTGCGACCTGCTCAAACACTTCAGCCTCATTCATCTGGGCAATAACATTTTTGCTGATGTCATGAAGCTTATCCATATCAAACAGCGGCCCGCTAACATTCATTTTGCTCGTATCGATAGAAAAGGAGCTGAACGGCTCGGTAGGATGCTGCATTCTCCACTCTTCATAATTGGAGTTCACAAGCGTCATGAAATACTCCGTTATCGCTTCTCTCGGATACCCTTCCTGTTGATAATAATGTACCGCGGCGTCAGGATCTTTGCGCTTGCTGAATTTACGTTTGGATTGACCGTCCATCTTCATAATAGGTGCCAGATGGCCGTATTCTGGCCTTTTAAATCCGAGCATTTCGAACAGCTGCACATGAATCGGTATGGAAGATAACCACTCATCACCTCGTATCACGTGTGTAGTTCCCATCAGAAAATCATCGACCGCATGCGCAAAATGATACGTCGGAATGCCATCGGCCTTCATAATGACGATATCCTGATCATTCTCAGGCAGCTCTATGTCGCCTTTGACCAAATCGGTATACCGGATTTTATGCTCGAGGGAATCAGGCGATTTCAAACGGACGACAAACGGCTTCCCTTTTGCCAGCTCCTCCTGCACCTGTTCAAGTGTAAAGCTGCGATGAATCGCCCATTTCCCGTAGTATCCGGTCATTTCATTATGGGACTGTTGAGCGTTCCTAATGTCCTGCAAGGTTTCAGTGTCACAAAAGCAAGGATACGCAAGGTTCTGTTCTACAAGATGTTTTATGAACACCCGATAGATTTCGGCTCTATCACTCTGCTTGTAGGGTCCGTAATCCCCCGTCTCTCCTGCGGAAGTAACCCCTTCATCGTAGTGGATTCCGAAATAGTCCAGCGCCTGAACGATTCCTTCGATGCTTCCTTCAACTTCTCGTTTTTTGTCCGTATCCTCTATTCGAAGGTAAAAGACGCCGCCGCTCTGATGGGCCAGCCTTTCGGAAATAAAGGTAGCGTACAGTCCCCCAATCGTCAAAAAGCCGGTAGGACTTGGAGCAAATCGGGTCACCTTGGCCGCTCCGTTTAGCTGCCTTGCCGGATACTTGGCGATGATATCTTTACGGGAAAGATGGACATCAGGAAACAAAAGATTAGCAAGCCCCGTGTTCTTCATCATTCATTCTTCCTTTCCGTTGATTACTAGGATATGACAAAAAGCCCCTCATCCTCTAAGGACGAAAGGCTAGAGCTTCCGCGGTACCACCTGCATTGGTTGATTGCAACCCTCTCACAGCGCTTAGATTAAGCGCCTCTCCTATAACGGGAAGACCCGCCGGACTTACTCCTACTTTTCGGTCCGATACTCCAAGGCTTCTTTCGCTAGGCTCGAATACCCAATTTCCACCGTCATGGGCTCTCTGACATTCAAGTTATCAGCTACTGTTCCTCTTCATCGTTATTACAATATTCAGAAAATAATTATCAAATTATCATACTCCAATAAGAGAGTCAAGATTTTATTTAAAGTACATCGTACATTCATCGCCATAAAAACAATTATCGTGCAGGAGAAAATCGATAAAAACATTATTATTGACTTTTATATAAAAATGTGTTATAATAATTGTTTTTTATTGACTTACATCCCACTTTCTCTTATCATACTAATTGATCATTGAGCTGGGAGGGATACAAATGCAAGCAGTCAATAAGGTACACATGTTGCAATTATCCGCTGAGGTTATGGGAAAAACGGATTCTGTTTACCCTACTCTCTTGTGGGATGGACAATCCGCCGTCCTGGTTGATACAGGATACCCTCGGCAAATAGCAGCATTACTTGAGGCGATGGCCCATTTTGGAGTTACTCCAGACAAGCTGACTACAATCCTAATGACCCACCAAGACCTGGATCATATCGGCAATTTACCTGATTTGGTTCATGAATCATCTCCCTCTGTCCAAGTATTGGCGCATGAGCTGGAGAAACCTTATATTCAAGGAGACCGTAGGTTGATCAAAATTACTCCTGAAGCCATTGCCCAGATTGATAGCTTACCAAAGGAGATTCCTTTGGAATGGCGTCAAGGCTTGAAGGCCGTATTGGAAAATCCCCCAAAAGCACAAGTAGACCGTACCGTCACTGACGGTGAAGAACTGTCCTACTGCGGAGGAATTATTGTCATAGGGACTCCAGGACACACACCGGGTCATATCAGCTTTTATCATGTGCCAAGCTGTACTTTGATTGCGGGTGACGCACTGGTTGTTGAAGAAGGCCAGTTACAGGGACCTTCGCCCGACCAGACTCTGGATATGGAGCAAGCTCTTCAATCTTTGAAAAAGCTAAATCAATACGATATTCAAACCGTGATCTGCTATCATGGCGGACAGTATACAGGGGATGTAAATCAGCGCATTGCTGAGATTGCAATCTCTAGCTCGAATAGTTAAGAAATTTGCACTTCCACCCACCCATTATGGTATAATGCGCTGATATCGTTATGGTTGGAGGGAACACGATGAAAATATATGTAGTTATCGCTATGCGCGATGAGCAGATGGATAACGTCTTCGTCAGTACGGAGGAAGAGCAAGTGTTAGCTCTGACGACTGCTGATTTTGACGATTGTGACGCTTTGTTCCTGGAAATTTGGGAGGACGGCGGCAAGATTGACGATTATCGTCTTCAATAAGCGGAATCACTTGAATCTGTTCAAACGGCTACCGTCCGCTAACATTTGAATAACTGGCATCTCAAGAGCCATACTGCTGAGCAGTATGGCTCTTTTCATTTTATGCGTGAATTCAAACTTCCATATTCAATCATCATATAGAACAAAGCAAATCAAACATATAAAACAAAAAAACAATATCTTAATGTGTATTTAACACAGTTTTTATAAACCTCCTCTATATAAAAAATGTAATGGGAGCCTTCTTGGGCTCCTGAGTCTGTCGTTAAACCTGTTTCTTCGAGAAATTTGCTATATGGGTAGGTGGGGTATGCCTCGGAGGAGCGAAAGCGTCCGCCTTTGTTCTTGGGAAATCCCCGCTGTAAAGCGAATAAAATTGAAAATTTCCCAAGAACAACAAGCGGCCGGAGAGGCATACCCCACCGGAGCATACTAGCAATATTTCAAGTTTTACAGGTTTCTCGACAATCTAAGGAGCCCTCAAGGGCTCCTCCTTACATTCGGCTCGGAGTCGGCAATCCCAGCACCCTCAGCGCATCGCCGAGCACCTCTTTATAACGGGATACAAGCCAAATTCGGAATTGTCTACTCTCCTCTCCCGACTTCAGAATGGCGCACACCGCATAGAAATGATTGAACAACGTAGCCATTTCATGCGCATAATTACAAATGATATTCGGAGTCAGCTCTTTGCTTGCCGTGTACAAGGTTTCTTCCCAATGCGACAGATGTCTTATCAAAGCGTACTCTTGATTTTCCATAGCAGGAAATTGTTCAGGTATGGTCGGAGCTATACCCAATTCCTGTACGGCTTTATCCAACACGCGGACAGCACGAGCGTAGGAATACAATAAATACACACCCGTATTTCCAGATATTTCGGTGGCCTGCTGCAAATCGAACACCACTTCCGTCTGAAGGTTGAAACGGAGCAAATAATACCTGATGGCAGCCGCTGCTATATCTTTACTGGACAGCCCCTCTTTATCGGATCTTTTGTTATCGATCACTTCCTCCATTAGACTCAGCAGATCGCTTATTTTAATCCCTATGCCCTGACGTCCTGACATAGCATAAGATGCTTTTCCGTCCGATGTATCGATTTGCAGCTCCGCTGCAGCATTCGGACTAAGCGATACGACACCATAACTTACATGCCGCAGCTTATCGGCCTGCTCGTTGAATCCCAAGGCCTCCAGCGCCTGCTTTACCATCGCTTGTGGGTACTGCTGCCTATGGTCGATGACATTGATCACCATCCCCGCCTGGCCGAACGGCTCTACCTTTCCGGTAGTATGGGTCGTCCACAACTTATCTCCGAACGGCTTGTATAGGAAGCTTTTGTCGAGCAGTCCAAATTTCCAAAGGTGATATGCAATATCCTTAGCGGTATAAGTTAAGATGCCGTTAGAGCGAACCAACACTTTATCGATCTGATGCTCTGACTCCTGATCCTCTGTACCCATAGGCTGTTTCAATACCCAACATCCTGCCAGCTTCCCTTCCGTTTCCTTGTAGAAAAGCGGTGTTTGCTTCAACAGCTCAAAAGCGGAAGCCCAGAAGCCTTCCCTGACGATACTGCTTTCCCAAACGAGCAGGTCGTATTCGATGCCGAACTGTTTCATTTCTTCTACATGCTCGCGTGCTATTCGCTCCGCGACCAAGAGTCCTATCCAGGCAATATTCGAGTCCCCTTCCTCCAAAGCATGCAGCACATGAGTACGCTGCTCGAGCAGTTGAGGATTTTTCGCATATTCCTTATTGATTTGAGAATAAACATCCCAGCAAAAATCACCGAACCGGGCATGACTTTTGTGCAGCTGCGTATGCTGAAGTCCGACGACGGTATCTGCCAACTGATTGCCGAGATCGTCAATATAATTATGAACCTCTACCTCATATCCCACTCTCCTAAGCAGCTTTACCAGTGCATCGCCGATACAAGAATTTCTTAAATGCCCGATATGGGCGGATTTGTTAGGATTAATCGAGGTATGCTCGATAACAACCTTTTCCCCTTTTAACGCCGGCATTGCAAATGACTTAACAGCCCACTGCTTCCAATCCAAAAACAGATTGATGAACCCGGGCGAGGCAGCTTCTATTTTATAAACTAGACGCTCCATAGAGCCGTCCTGCTCCAGCCTCTTGATCAACAAATCTGCGATTTGCATCGGCGGTTTACGCAGCACCTTAGCCAGCTGCATCGCGATGTTAGTCGAATAATCGCCATGCTCCAATTGGGCAGGCTGTTCCAGCGTAATTTTAATTCCTTCGTTCCAAGCTGCTCCCAGCTCCTCCAACAGCCCTTTTAACGATCTTTCCAGATTACCTATCATAAATTGACTTAGCATCCTTGCTATCCCTCCTCAAAATAAGCTCCTGCATTCCAACGAAATACAACAAAAAAAGTCCACATCTCTGTTAAGAGACGAGGACTTTGTGCTCGCGGTACCACTCTTGTTGTTAAACCACAGGTTTAACCACCTTATAAGATAACGGTCTTCAGCCGGGCCTTCCTACTTTGGTTCAAAAGGCCATCTCGCGGGTCCGCTTCACTAATGACTTCGTACCGGCTTTCACCCTCCCGGCTCGCTGCGACTGAAATCAATTAACTACTGTCCCGATCATTGAAATTCGGATTTGAATTTTTTATTATTATACTCTAATTATTGTTAATTGCAATATGTGCTTATACCTGTTTATGCTTTATGAGGATATGGAATACGTTTGCCGGTAATCGGACGGCGATAGACCCGTCTTTTTCTGAAATACTGTGGCAAAATATGCCGCATTCGAAAAACCCGCCTTCAGACCAACTTCCGTTATAGGGATACGGGATTCGATCAGCAGCTTTTTTGCAGCTTCCAACCGCATCTGCTGGATATATTCGGCAGGTGTCACACCACGGATTCGTTTGAACGTCCGATGCAGATGATAAGGACTCCCGTGAAGCATATCAGCCAAACGCTCTAGAGAAAGCGGCTCCGCATAATGCTGCTCTATCGTTTGAACGATGTGCTGTACCCACTCCTCGTCAGGGAGTCTCTTCCCATCCGGCTTACACCGCTTGCATGGACGGAAATGCTCCGACAAGGCCTGCTCTGCACTTTGAAATATTTTCACATGCTCCTTATTAGGATTCCTCGACTTACAGGAGGGCCTGCAAAAAATACCGGTCGTTGCCACTCCATAAAAAAACTTCCCGTCATAAGAAGCATCATTACTAATGATCGCTTGCCATAGCTCATTGTTCACGGACGCTCACCTCCAAGCCCAGTATACCCGTGTTGTAACGAAAACGTAACCGATGCAGAATAGAAAAGCAAGATTTCAAAAGCCAATCGCAGCTTGTTATGATAAAAAGAAGGTAGCGACATATTCAAAATAAGGAGGGCGCTATGAAAGCCGATCACATACTTGTTCCCGACGGACATTGGACCGATCATGAGGACCACATTCTATTAACTCCCCCATCCGTGTTCAGCTTTGAACATACTCTGGGATATCTCGAACGTTCCTCCAACGAATGTATGTTTCATGTGGAGAATAAGGCGATTTACAAACTAATCCCTATCGAAGACTCTCAAGTACTCGTACAAATAACCAAAGCAGAAGACAATCTCCTTAAGATTCGCTTCTTGGGTGATGTTCCTCCAGAGGCATTGGAGCGTGCAGCAGCTATCCATTATGTGTGGGAGTGGTTTGATCTAGGTACGAATCTCGAACCGTTCTATCAAATCGCCGAACACGATTCGCTGCTCGGAAGTGTTGTACAGCAGTTTCGTGGTCTTCGGATCGTAGGAATCCCCGACTTATTCGAGGCTTTGTGCTGGGGAATTCTAGGTCAGCAGATTAATCTTGCGTTCGCTTATACGTTGAAAAGAAGAGTCGTTGAGACTTTCGGTCAATCTGCTAATTGGAATGGACAGCCTTACTGGATATTTCCGACTCCTGAGGCGATAGCCAAGCTAACAGTTGCCGACTTGACTCCTCTACAGCTGACAAGCAAAAAAGCCGAATATCTCATAGGGGTTGCCAAGCTGATATCGGAGGGGCAGCTCTCCAAAGAAATGCTGCTTCAATTGAAAGATCCGAAAGCTATCGAAAAGCAGCTTGTGCAAATTCGCGGCATCGGCCCTTGGACCGCCAATTATGTATTAATGCGTTGTTTAAAAGCACCTTCCGCCTTTCCAATTGAAGACGTCGGTCTGCATAATGCGGTGAAGCAGTTAATGGGACTGCCCAATAAACCTTCTCTTGAGAAACTAAAACAGCTTTCCGCCCCTTGGGGAGATTGGAAAGCTTATGCGACCTTTTATCTGTGGAGAACAATCTATTAAGATATAATTAAAGGACCGTTATCCGATACGGTTATTTGAACCTCCGACATCGTTACACCTCCTTCATTCGATATGTTGTTACAATTTCTTTTATAGTCATTTGAAGACGGTTTAAATCATGATTTACGAAACACAATAGCGAAAGCTCAGTTATTCTTATCCAAAATTCATCCATATGCTTCATTTCTTTGATTTTTCTTTATATAGCAACTTACTATAACGTAAGTGTCATACCTTTGGGTAAGTTAATGAACTCTTTTTCAGCTCTTACCAAAAGCAATGAATGTTTTTATAATGTTTAGGTAGGAAAGAAAAAGACCATGCTGGGAGGCGTTTTTACAATGCAATACAGAAGATTAGGCAACAGCGGACTGAAGGTCAGCGAAATCAGCTTAGGAAGCTGGTTAACCTACGGAGGATATGTTGCTGACGATAATGCGGTTCGTTCCATAGAGCAGGCTTATGATCTAGGCGTCAATTTCTTCGACACTGCGAACATGTATGAGCGCGGCGAAGCCGAGAAAGTAATGGGCAAAGCGTTGTCCCAATATCCTAGAGAATCCTATGTCTTAGCTACAAAAGTATTTAACAAGATGGGTGAAGGTCCGAACGACCGCGGCCTGTCCCGCAAACATATTATGGAGCAATGCGATGCAAGCTTGAAGCGTCTCGGAGCTGATTACATCGATATTTACTACTGCCACCGTTATGACAAAGAGGCTCCTCTGGAAGAAACGCTTCGCGCATTGGACGACCTCGTTTCCCAAGGAAAAGTTCTCTACATCGGCGTAAGCGAATGGACTCCGGCTCAAATCGTGGAAGCATATGCGATCGCGGACAAGCTGCTGCTGGACAAAATCATTGTGAACCAACCGGTTTACAACATGTTCAACCGCTACATCGAGAAAGAAATCATTCCTATCGGTCAAGAAAAAGGCTACGGTCAAGTCGTCTTCTCGCCACTGGCTCAAGGATTATTGACAGGCAAATACCGCCTCGGTCAACCGGTACCTGAAGACAGCCGCGCTGCCAGCAAAAACTGGGGAGAAAAGCAGCTGAACGAAACGAACCTGATTCGTGTTGAGAAAATTTCCAAAATCGCCGATGAGCTCGGCATCAAGGTTTCCCAGCTTGCGATTGCCTGGATTCTTCGTCAAAGCAACGTTGCAAGCGCTCTTGTAGGCGCAAGTCGTCCTGAGCAAGTCGTTGAGAACTGTGCTGCAAGCGGAATTACATTATCCCAAGATGTGCTGAGTGCCATCGAAGATATTTTGAAAGCCTAGTAACGCAAAAGGGTGCTCCAGTCATTACCATGACTTGGAACACCCTTTTTATGATGCCATTAATGCGAGGCTGTCATTTTCTCCAACAGCACCTGATACTTCTGGATATCTCCTGCGCCCATGAAAACCAGCACACTGTTTTCATAGGAGGTTAAATCACCTACCGTATGCTCCGATATGAGCTGAGCGTTAGGAATTTGCTCGCGCAGCTGCTCAATGGATACGCTGCCAGCCGCTTCTCTTGCCGAACCGAAGATAGGACATAAGAATACGTCATCCGCCCCCCTCAAGGAAACGGCAAAATCATCCATCAGCTTCTCAACGCGGCTGAACGTATGCGGTTGAAACACTCCGACTACTTTTTTCTCCGGGTACTTGCTTCTCACTGCTTCAAGCGTAGCTGTAATTTCAGAAGGATGATGCGCATAATCGTCTATCAGCACATTCCCTCTCCATTGTTTCTCTGTAAAACGTCGTTTCACTCCGGCAAAGCCTCTCATGTGATGACGGATCTGCTCCAAATCAAGATCTAAGCTCACTCCCGTCCCGATGACTGCCAGGGCGTTAAGAACATTGTGCTTGCCGAAAGACGGAATCCAGAAGCGGCCAAGCTGCGTATGACGCCAATGGACGTTAAAAGCGACCCCTCCGTTTTCAACAGCAAGTTCCGACGCTCTCAACTCATTATGCTCACCTAAGCCATAAAGCAGAGTCTTCTTTCCCGTTTGCAACAAACGAACCTGAGCATCGTCGCCACAAGCGACAAGATGGCTGCCTACCAAAGAGGCCATTTCTTCAAATGCAGATCTGACATCATCAATATCGGCAAAATAATCCGGGTGGTCGAAATCAATATTTGTAATTACAGCGATTTCTGGCCGATATGCCAGGAAATGCCTTCTATACTCACAGCTTTCAAATACAAAAAGATTGGCTTTCGGGCTTCCTTTGCCTGTACCGTCTCCAATTAAGCTGCACGTCGGCCGAACAGCACCCAGTGCATGGGACATCATTCCAGTCGTCGTTGTTTTGCCGTGTGAGCCGGTTATCGCAATACTCGTGTAGCTTTTCATCCATTCTCCAAGAAAATGATGGTACCGACGAATCGGATAGCCAGCCCGCTTGCAGCGGACAACCGCAGGATGATCATCCTGGAATGCATTGGATACAATTACGGTCATCTCTGAAGCCGGCAGTGGCGCAGCCCCAAAAGCATACATCGGAATACGCCGGGATTCCAAAGCGGCCTGTGTAAAAATATATTCCTCGATATCTTCGCCTTGAATACGGTGCCCAAGATCATGCAGCATCTGCGCCAACGCGCTCATACCGCTGCCCTTAATTCCGATAAAATGATAGTTCGCCATTGTTACCCCTCCGCAACAACTTAGTCACATGCCTACAGTATATGTAATATTATTCATTGTGCGTTCGCCTAGATCATAATTATTTATGACGCAGTAGGCGTCCACTTCTTTTCTTCTTGCTTCATTACGAGTTTGCGGTACAAAAAACGATCTGAGTCCCTGCAGCAGTCACAGATTTCCGCTGTGCAGCAAATCGTTTACCCAGTATAACATACGCCGTACTAAGCGCAATAACTGCAAAGAGCCTTACCTAGCCAATCGTACCGATACTCCAAATGAGGATCACGGCATCCCGTCAGTTGTTGAAGCATTCTCGTAATACCACCGACGATCCCATCTGCCGTCTGACCCATATCATTCGTAGCGTAATGCAAGTTTTTGCCCGTACCTAATAGAGAACTCTGGCCGAAGCAGCAAGTACGTCACCGTTTTGAACGCTATTTAATCCCAGTATGCCCATAAAACAATAGAAACGATCTATTTGAGGTGCTAAAGGGTACAGCAAATATCGAAAAAATAGCAAATACGAGACTCATTCCATTTCATCACTCCTAAAAATGATATATCCAATATACCATTTAATTCCTATAGATAGGACTGATGTTACTCTGATTCATTCATGAGAACCTTCACGTTAGTTTTAAGCACTCCGATAAAACTCGACCCTCAATATGGAAAAATATGCTAGGAAAAGATTCTAATGGAGCAAAATAAAAGCCCGGAATCATACCAAAAATGGATATGTTCCAGGCTTTACAATACCATTGCTTTTAAAAAATCCAATTGACCCAATAGGCTAGCACGATCAGCGTAAACATCGTTGTTACGGGGATAACGATAGATGTCACTTTCAAATATTGTCCCCAGGTGATAACAACCTTGCCTTTTTTCAAAATATGCATCCACATTAAGGTTGCCAGCGTTCCGATCGGAAGCAGTAAGGACCCAATATCGCTGCCAATAACACTAGCCAAATAAGATATTTTCAAAGTTAAAGGATCGAGTCCCATGTTAGTCAACGTTAATGTTCCAACCATTAATGCGGGATGATTATTGAACAGATTGGATAGAACCGATACCAACACCCCCATCATGATACTGGCTTGAAGGATACTGCCCGAAACGAACGGCTGTAGGAAATGAATAAGCCACTGGGTCAACCCGATGTTATTCAAGCCATAAATGATGACGTACATACCAAAGGCGAAGATGAATATATACCAAGGCGTTTTTTTCAGCATATCGGCAGGCGAAATATTCAGTCGATACCAACGCCAACCAAGCAGTATCAGGGAACCAAGAATAGCCGCCAACGAAACGGGAACATGAAAGTAGGACGCTGCAAAAAGGCTGACCCTGACGCAAAAAACGAAGATTAAAATATTTCTCATAAATTTGTTGCGCTTCTCCACAGACATAGATGGTTCATCCCCCTGGAGTGGATGACTTCCTTTGGCGAGAGCAAATTTCCGTGTACCTCCAGGCAAGGTGCGTGGCAGTACTTTATGGAACTCGAGGTAAAGCATGACAACGAGAAGAACAAGACCCAGAGTAGCAGGAACAAACATCATGGCTGTGTGCATATACAAGTCCATATGGACGATTTTTAATGCTATTAAATTGACAATGTTACTCACTCCAATAGGAGCGCTTGATGCCGTTGCTACCAAAGCACCGGACAATAAATAAGGTATTTTTTGATGATTTTTCAAGCCGAGATGCTGCAGCAGAAGGAGTAGGATCGGGGTTGTAATAAGAATACTGCCGTCATTATTGACAAATAAAGTCATAAGGAAGCAGAGCAGGTTAATATACCAAAATAGGCGCACACCCGAGCCCCTAGCCTTGTCCACCAGTTTTTCCGCTGCCCATTGAAAGAAACCGAAGCTTTCCAAAACAATCGCCATCACAATCGTTGCAATAATTGTAATTGCCGCTCCACTTATCGTATCAAATATTTTTCCCAAGTCGGCTAATGTAACACTGCCGCTCAATAAGACCAAAGCGGCTCCTATGGATGCGGGTATCGCTTCATTGACTTGAGGTCTCCAAAATATAAACATAACCGTGCAGAGAAAGGCAAGAATTGTGATCGGGACCATTAGCTCAACCATACGTTTCACTCTCCTTTATGATGTTGCCACTTCTATCAGCGGTAACAAATCTACTATTCTCGGTCCGCGATTTCTACTGTCGACTCTAGCAATACAGACAAATAGTCTTCATAGTTATTCATCCCTCCGTTCCAAATAGCTTTAATAATCCGTTGATACTGTATTAATACGTTTCCTATAAATAACTTGAACCGCGCTCTAGCCTGTATTTCTATTAATTCCATTTCTATCAATCGTTGATGTATGTCTTCTAATGGCACTTATAGAGTCGTGTAAAGAAGGCTCCTCCTCGAGTAGAAGAGGTACTATTTTGAGAAACTAGAATGGTTGTAAAGGATAAGAGAACGCAAAAAAGGATGGCACTATACCATCCTTTTTGTCTAACTATTTTGTTAACACCTGCTAGGAGAGTACACGAATATCGTAGGCTGCGCCTTCTTGAGTCGGGAATTCAATGAGTCCGTAACCCCCTGCAGTTATGACTACCGGCTGTCCTCCATGATCAATTTCAAGGGGCAGCTCGGATTGAATCCTGCATATCCCGCCGTTCAGCGATACGATCTGGGCTTGCTCCAGAAGCGAATGCTTCCAGGCCATCGAGACTTCGAAACCACCCCGAGCACGAAGACCACCGACAGAGCCTTGAGACCATGCGCCAGGCAGTGCAAGGGAGCAAGCGAATGGTTCCTTCATGCGACTGCAGCAGCATTTCGGCTATACCTGCTACAGCTCCCAAGTTTCCGTCAATCTGGAAAATAAGCGGAGGATGCAAATCGAGCATATTGTCTGCCGTGCTGACACGGAGAAGCTTGGTAATCATCTCATTGGCTTTATTCCCTTCGGAGAAGCGCGCCCATAGGCTAATAATCCATGCAAGGCTCCAGCCCGTACCTCCTCCGCCATACTCCAAGCGACGCTCCAAAGCAACACGCGCCGCCTGCGACCATTGTTCGTCACGCAGCAGCTGATGATCCGGGAATATACCGAATAGATGGGAAAGATGTCGATGCCCAGGATCAACTTCTTCATAATCCTCTTCCCACTCCTGCAGCTGCCCGAATCGCCCGACCTTGGGTTCAGGTAACAGCTCGCACGATTCCTTCCACTCCTGTCGCAATTCTTCATCTACCTGAAGAATCTCGGCTGCTTCAATGCACCGTTCGAACAACCCCTTGGCGATCTGAATGTCCATAGCCGGGTCCATGCATATTCTTCCTACCTCGCCGTTAGGCAGCCTGAATATATTTTCAGGTGATACAGTAGGTCCTATATGCAGCTTCCCGTCCGTATCCTTCACGATGAAGTCCAGAATGAACAAGGCGGCTTCTTTCATCAACGGATAACCCCTCTCCGCCAAAAAGGACCTATCCAAGCTGAACGTATAATGCTCCCACAAGTGGAAGCATAACCATGCCGCCCCCATCTGCCACAAACCTGCTCGAGCAAAATCGGTCGGCGCCGTATCCCCCCACAAATCCGTATTGTGATGGCACATAAATCCGCGAGCGCCATACTGAATACGAGCCGTCTCCTGGCCTTTCGGCAGCATTCTATCCAAATGGTCAAATAAGGGAAAATGAAGCTCCGCCATGTTGCATACTTCTGCTGGCCAATAATTCATCTGAATATTAATGTTAATCGTATATTTGGAATCCCAGGAGGGAACGTAGCTGTCGTTCCATATTCCCTGCAAATTAGCAGGGATCGTACCGGGACGGCTGCTAGCAATTAATAAGTAACGTCCATAATGAAAGTAGAGCTCCGAAAGTCCTGTATCTTCTTCCCCATTTTTCATGCGAGCTAGCCGTTCATCCGTTGGAAGCTTGGTTAGCTCTTCACGTGCCTCGTTAGCAAGTGAAAGCTTCATCCGATCGAACCATGGTCGATATTCCGCAAGGTGCCGCTCAAGCAGTAATACGTAGGGAGTTGATGCCGTATGCTGAAGCTCCTCCTTGCACCGTTCCCGATACTGCTCATACCGGAAGTCAGTAGACACGGTCAGCACCAATGTGACGGCATCCGCACCTTCTACATAAATATGATCGCCTAATATGCGGCTGCTCCCGCCTTCTAATACAGCTTTCAATCGAACGTGAAATTTCGTTCCCCAGGCGCCACACTGCCCGTCCAAACAGACCGTGTCCGCATCTGCCACTTCCGTAATCGCATCAAACTTGCGGAACAGATTGGCGCCAAAGCGAAGTCGTTTCGGACCCTCTGCTGTCAATCGAACAATTAATGCCTGGTCTGGAGAGCTGGCAAAAATTTCTCTTGTATAAACCGTATCCTCCATTCGATAGCTCACCTTAGCCATCCCGGTTTCCAAATCAAGCTCTCTGCGGTATTCCTCGGTTTTGCTTTCCTTATGCCCCGGAAAAAATAAATTAAGCTCACCTAATGTCTGGTAGGGAGGCTGGCGGCGAGATACACCCATCATGCCCATATCGGCAATATCATGAGCCTCTTCCACCTTGCCTGCAGCAAGCAGCCTGCGTATTTCATCGATCGTTTGCAGCGAGTCCGGATTGTTACGATCAACAGGCCCTCTTGTCCACACCGTATCCTCGTTAAGCTGGATCACTTCACGGTTGATTTCTCCATGTACCATTGCGCCAATTCGGCCGCTACCTATAGGGAGCGCCTGCAGCCACTTTTTGGCCGGCTTACGATACCACAGCTTCGTTTCCTGTATTTGTTCATTGAATTGCACAATGGATCCCTCCCGAATCATTCATGTATTCATGCATGCACGACTTATCTTATTGTAATAGGGCTGACAGTCTCGAACCATGAACAAAACACAGATGAATTTAGACAATATTCACGTTTTCTCTCTATTTGCAAGAATAACTTATACTTTGGACCCTAATTGCTCATACAAAGGTAGGGCAATTTGAAGGCGCTAACTTATCAGCCATAGAACACAGCTGTTAAAAGCCGGCACTTGCATAACCAAAGCCGAATACGTTATACTAGGAAAAATTAAATCGTGTCTATTATGCCTATGAAGAGAATCCAACTCGGAGGCGTTTTCGTCAAGGGGCTTCATGCTCCCTAAGCTAACCGGACCCGCCCGTTACCGCGGAACCAAAGAGGATCGAACAACCTTGTTTGTTCGGTCAAGTTGGGTGGCACCGCGAGCTAAGCGCTCCTCGTCCCATACGGATGAGGGCGCTTTTTGTATTTTTTTACGAAAAGGAGCGCGGTACCATGTTAGACATCAAATGGATTCGAGAGAACGGAGAACGGCTTCAAGCGATAGCCGATCAAAAAGGAATGGAGGTATCCATCAAGGAGCTGCTGGAGCAAGATGAGCACAAACGAGCTCTGCTGCTGCAGATTGAGCCCCTTCGTCAAGCCAGGAATAAGCTGTCTCAGGACATTAATCTTCTCATGCAAACTGGGAAACTCGAAGAAGCTGAGCAAGGTAAACAGACCGTCAAGGAATGGAACGGAGAGCTTGCAGGGCTTGAGAAGAAGCTTGCTGCGGCCGAGCAAGCATGTAAGAGGCTGCTGCATCAGGCACCCAATATCGTATCGCCTGATACACCCGTAGGCCGTTCCGATGCGGATAACGTGGAGATCCGACGTGTCGGTTATCCCGTCCGCTTGGATTTCAAGCTCAGAGACCACGTCGCACTGGGCGAGCTTCATGATATGATCGATATTCCCCGGGGCGTGAAAACAGCAGGAAGCCGAAATTATTACTTGAAGGGTGCAGGTGTCCTGCTTCATCGCGCAGTTCAACAACTGGCGCTGGATTTGCTTATACGCAAAGGCTTCCAGCCATTGGAGGTTCCGCTTATGGCACGAGCCGAAGCTTTGACCGGAACCGGGTTCTTCCCTCTCGGAGAGGATCAGGTATATGCGATTCCCGATGAAGAAAGATGGCTCGTCGGAACATCCGAGGTACCGCTTGTGTCGTACTACAGCAATGAAATCGTAGATGTAGCAGAGCCGATTAAGCTTGCCGCTGCCTCCACCTGCTTTCGCAGCGAGGTCGGCTCAGCCGGCAAGGATGTGCACGGCTTATACCGAGTACATCAATTCTCCAAGGTCGAGCAGGTCATCCTTTGCGAAGCGAGCCTCGAGCGTTCGGAGGAACTGCTCCAGGAGATCACCGGCAATGCGGAAGAGCTGCTGCAGCTGTTGAAGCTGCCGTATCGGGTTATGTCGGTCTGCACAGGGGATATGTCGCAGAAAACCTACAAGCAATATGACATCGAGAGCTGGATGCCGAGCCGAGACAGCTACGGAGAGACACATTCTTCATCGAGCTTACTCGACTTCCAGACCCGGCGCTCGAATATAAGATACCGCGATGCTCAAGGAAAGCCGCGTTACTGCTATACCTTGAACAATACGGCAGTAGCATCGCCGCGGATTTTGATTCCGCTGCTTGAGAATCATCAAGAGGAGGACGGCTCGATTTGGCTTCCTCCTGCTCTGCGGCCTTATATGAACGGTGTTGAGCGGCTTGTCCCGCCAGGAGGCCCAGTTCATAACGAAGCCTCTGTGTAAGCTAGACTGCAGCAGTCAACTTGTTGTCTGCTGTCTGTTATGATCGGCAGTAAATAGAAAAGATCGATGTTCCCCGCTCGTCTATGAGTGGAGAAGCATCGATCTTTTTACATTAACTATTCATTCAACGCGGCCTTTAACGCAGCCAGATTATTGTTCATAATACCGATGTAATCCAGATTTTTGGCTTTATCTTCATCCGTTAGTCCTTCGATCGGGTTCAGCACAGCCGTCTTGGCTCCCAACTCCTTGGCTACTGCCTCAGCTACTTTCGGATTGACCAGCGTCTCGAAGAAGATTGTCTTCACCTGCTTCTCCTTGGCGAATTTGATTATATCCCCCATCTTGCTTGGGGTTGGCTCCTGCTCCGGAGATAAGCCTGCAATAGGTATCTGCGTCAAGCCATATCGTTTAGCCATATAGCCGAAGGCTGCGTGCTGCGTAACGAACTCCTTACGTTTGACGGAGGCAAGTCCGTCCTTGAACGACTTGTCCAGCTCCTGCAGCTTGGCAATGTAAGCATCAGCGTTCTTCTTGTACGCCTCTTTATTGGCCGGATCAGCCTGCTCCAGTGCAGCCTGGATAGACAGAACCTCTTTTTGGGCTAACACAGGATCGAGCCATACATGCGGATCGGCCGGAGCTTGCTCTTGTCCTCCGCTTTGCTTAGCATCAGCCTCCTTGCCATGATCATGGTCATGATCGTCATCCTCATCGAGCTCTACACCCTCTAGTAATTCCATATTTTTGCTGGCTTCGACTACAGCAGCTTTATTCTTGTTAAAGCTGCTTAACACTTTATCCGCCCAGCTCTCCAATCCTGCACCATTATATACAAACACACCGGCCTCTTGTATCAGCTTCATATCCTGTGCCGTCGGCTCCCAATCATGAGGCTCCACGCCGCTCGGAATTAAGTTAACGACCTCTGCCTTGTCACCTGCGACATGACGTGAAAACTCATACAACGGGTAAAAGCTCGTCACTACTTTCAGCTTAGATTGCTGCGAAGGGGATTCTTTCCCGGACACGTTAGACTCCGTATTCGTCTTTAAGTTCGATTTAGGAGCCGATGCTTGCTCGGCTGCGCCGCACCCCGCTGTTATCATACCGGTCACAAGCACCAAGCTTAATAATTTAGTAAGAAATAATGATTTCATCTTCATCCTCCGTTATCTTTCATTGTTTGTTTAAAATCTTAAGGACTCCTGTACAAGTCCTGTATTTTTCCTCTTGGTCCATGGATTCCTCACGGTGTCCCCTGAGAAATCATCACCACATCTTCCCCCGATTGTTGCTCCACTCTTTGCGGATGTCTCTTATTGCGAAGCTTCCCTATGTACAGCCAGCCTCTTTTCAACAACAGTCCGCTTATTAAGAACAGCAGCAGCGCGAGCGCTATCGTCCCTCCCGGTGGCGTGCTCAACTGATAAGACGCAGCAAGCCCCGTACACACACCTGTGAGCCCGATGAGAATCGATAGCCAGATCGAAGCCACAAAACCCGGTGCAATCCGAATCGCCAGTGCAGCAGGCAAAATAACTAACGAAGATACCAGCAGTACGCCCACAATCGGCATCGCTACAGCTACCGCCATACCGGTCACTACACTGAATGAAAAAGAGAGCAGCCTTACGTGCACCCCGCTCGTTTCCGCTGTATCCTCATTGAAGGTCAGCACATACAAAGATCTGCGCATGAAGTAAAAATATAAGCCTCCGGCTGCAGCTACCCCTAACATCAACCAAAGCTCTACCGTGTTCACAGCCAGAATGGAGCCGAACAAATAGGAGCTCATGCTTTTACTGAGACCTTGGTTCATATTCATGGTAACAACCGCAAAGCCCAAGCCGCCTATCATGATGATCGCGATAGATATTTCGCTGAAAGCTTTGAACGATCTTCTAACGTACTCAACACCGCACGCACCGATCACTGCCGCAGCAAAGGCTGTTACTACTGGATTCCAATGGAGAAGCCCACCTATCGCGACACCTGCCAAGGAAACGTGGGATAACGTATCAGCCATTAAAGCCTGTCGGCGAAGCATTAAATAGACCCCGAGCACTGAGGCAAGAATAGACACTATCCCCCCGGCCAAAAATGCCCGCTGCATGAACTCGTAGTGCAGCATTTCCAATCCCCTCCCTCCTTTCGCTTCAATTCGATAACACGGTCGATTTTGGGAAGCACTTCCTCCAAACCGTGAGTTACCATAACGATGGATCTTCCACAATCCTTCACCTGCCTATGCATCAGCTCGTAAAATTGTTGTCGGCTTTCCACGTCCATGCCCGTTGTCGGTTCATCCAGAACGAACAGATCAGGTTCCTGTGCCAATGCCCTCGCCACGCCGATGCGCTGCTTTTGACCTCCAGACAGCTCGCCGATTCTCGTATTTCGTTGATTCCACATCCCTACCTCTCTAAGCGCCTGCTCTACAATCCGGTGATCTTCTTCATTCAATCGCTCATACCAGCGCTTTCGGTTCCACCTACCCGATCGGACCCATTCGATCACTTTACTGGGAAAGCCGCTGTTAAAAGAAGCCATCTGCTGCGGTACATAGCCTGTAATCAGCTTTCCACCTTGAGCACCAAGACCGCTGCGCTGGACTTGACCGCTCCAAGGCTTAAGCAGGCCGAGCATAAGCTTCAACAGTGTTGTCTTCGCTGCCCCATTAGGGCCAGTAACAGCCACGAACTCCCCTGAGGTTATCGTAAGATTAACGTCGTCCAGACAAGGATACTCCGAGTAACCAAAGACAACTTTGTTCATAGACGCTAGTTCCATCCTAAGAAGACACTCCTTTCAGCTCTGAAACACTAACTAGTGTTATATTCGTAATAATTACTAATAATATGGTTTTATATTATATGATGCCTGCCCAAATGTAAATAGTATTTATTACGTTTAACAAAAAAAGACTTCTTTTCTCATTCAGATAAAATTGGGAGCAGACATTTGACATTCGCATACTGACGAGATGTTTCAGTTTTGGAGTGGTTAAGCATGTAATTTTAAGGGTAATACATGACAACTTCGTTAGTTGTATTTGAAGGACGAAGTAATAACAGTATGAGAGGATGATTAGTATGCTGACCAAAGACTTACATCAGACCAATGAAAGTGTTGCTGAAACAGGAAAATATGTATGTGCATCAGGGGAGACTCGAACTCTTGAAAAAGGAGATCAATTTCCCAATTGTCCTGTAACCAACAAAACGACTACTTGGAGACATGCTGATCATCAGCATAGAACAGGTGATAAAGTAACTGAGGCCGGTAGTTACACAGATAATGACGGGCAAAGGATCGAATTAAAGCAAGGCGATGTATTCCCGAATTGTCCAAAATCCCATCAACCAACTACTTGGAAACACGCCTAGGAAATTCAAATCTATATATAGATAGATGTGTGTAAGAATTATTGTTGAACGCCACCATTTTATCGCATGTATAATACGGAGAAGAAAAGCTTGAGAAATGGCTTTTCTTTTTTGTGTGTCTTATAAAATAAGGACAATATGTAATATTGTGTAATATAATTGATAGAGCGTTATTGTATACAGAACGAATATTGGCACTCTAAATAAGGTGGAGGTCATTCTAATGGACGCAATCGTTGATGCTTTAGAGGATTATTTAGTAGAATACGAGAGGAAATGGACGTTAAGCGGGACGGTGTTAATAGCTCATGAGGGAAATATTATTTTTCAAAAAGCCTACGGTTATGCCAACATCGAACACCAAGTACTCAACACCATTGAAACTAAATTTCGAATATGGTCACTAAGCAAAAGCTTTACTGCTTTAGCGATTATGATGCTATATGAACGAAACCTTCTTAAGCTTGAAGATGATATTGGTGCTTACTTACCCGAATTTGCGAATAAAGGTATTGCTATCATTCATTTATTGAATCATACTGCTGGACTTGTTAACTATACTAGCTTACCTGGATACCATTTCCGACTTAACAAGTTAGAGCTTACGCACCAGGACGTCATTAAACAATTAATGGATAAACCGCTTCAGTTTAAGCCAGGAGCTTCCTTCTCTTACACCAATTCAGCGTATTATTTACTTGGGATGATTATAGAGATTACCACTGGTTTGAGTTTTGAGGAATTTTTAATTCGTAATATACTCCAGCCTTTAGGAATGGACAACACGGGTATCTTCCACCAAAGAAAAGTAATTCCCCATATGTCTTCAGGATATCATTCTTCATGGGAACAATTTATTCAATGTGAATACTTGAACATGAGCGGTATGTTTGGGGCAGGGGCCATGTATTCAACTGTTGAAGACCTGTTTAAATGGGACCAAGCTTTGTATACCGAAAAGCTCGTCTCACAGGCTGCTTTGGACCAAGTGTTTAAACCCACCTTTAACTATGGATTCGGTTGGTTTATTGATGAACGTTATAATCGTAAAAGAATCCATCATTCAGGAGCTTATCGCGGCCATCGAAGTGATATGCAGCGTTATCCTAACGAGAAAGTTACGATCATTATGTTGACCAACTATGATTTCGTCCCCATATTAAAGCTGACTGACAGGCTAGCAAGCTTGGTTTTTGGGGAGAAGGCAACGGTTCCTAACAAACCTAATAGGTACCCTCTCCGAGATGACTTATATGCCAGATATATAGGGAATTACGAAGGAAAAGGATATGATTGTAAAGCCGTAGTGGATAGAAACGAGGATCAATTGTTCTTCATCTTTAACGATGAGGCGTATCTCCCATTCTATCCGGTGTCGGAAACCAAATTTCATCATACTTGGTACGAATGGGATTGTGAATTTACAATTGACGATAACGGAGATACTTCATTTCTGGGAATGAAAAAAACAAAATAAATGCATCTTACCAAATCAAATAAAAAACCGGCAACTCTCAAGAAGAGTTTACCGGCCGACGAGCTCGTTAACTTGCTTTAAGGAGAGTCCCATTTCTCTTGCAAGATCCATCGCGGAGGCGCGTGGGTTTGCTTGAAGGAACATCTTGACCTGATGACTTTGTTCGAGATGAAGCTTGAAGCAATCGGCGCACAGCACCTTCTCGCTTTGCATGTGAAGCTTGCCGCAGCCGCGGCAGTTCGATAGATTCATGAAAAAGCCCCCGTCGTTCGATACATAGCACTGTCCGATATCTGTACATTCTGATGCTACACACCTTCGTAAGTGATCTAGCGTTTAAAGGGGGTCGAGCCGCATTAATTGGGATTTAAGAGGATAGGCACTTCCCAATCGACATCCACGTTCTTTTTGTTAAGCTGGTGGAAGCCAATGGTCAAGCGATTCGGTTCCTCCACCATATCAGGAATCGATAGCAGACCGCGGATGTGAACTAAACCTTCTGAATCCTTCCATCTTTCATGAATGGAGAACCCTGACGGCAGCATGCCCCCTTTGTCATCCGTAACCCTAATATCGCCTATCGCAATAACATGCTGGGCTAAGGTTCCTTCAAACTCCATCATAGCGCCATTTTTCGGTACAGGTTGTCCAAGAAACATCTCTTCAGCCTTATCTTGTTTGATCCGGAAATGGCTTAATGTAATCCGGTTTCCTTTGCTTTCAAGAGCCACTGGTTGTTCCTTGAGCTGCTTTGGTGTGATTTCCTTACTCGCATTCACCTTTTCTTGGACATAGATAGCATCGAGCTTGAACGTAAGCTTGCTCGTAGAATTTTCTTTTAACGGAGCGAACAAATCACTCCATACTTTCCATCCGGGAGCACTGCCAGGTTGAGTAACGGGCCCCATTAACGTAAGCTGTTCCGATTTATACCCTTCCTCTTCAATGAACTCTTCATGAACCCGAAGGGTTCGGCCTTGATCATCCAACAACCGGTAGGCAAAATTGTACATAGGAGGCTCGCCCTGCAACACATTTTCCTCGTTCGTCTCCAATACGACGCCAACACCGCTTGGCGCAAGCTCAACCCGCTGAAGTCCGATCACATAGCCCTGCGGTGACGTATAGCGCTGTTCAATCTTAACTGTCTTCGACGCAGCTTTGGCTTTGGTGAGATGAACAGGAATTTGCTTCTTCCAATTGCCCTTGATTCCTCCCAGTTCGGTATAGTTAATATCTATAACGACTTCATCAGGCAACTTTCCCTGAAACAGCAAATTGCCTATCTCGCTTTCCAGAAGCGCACGCTCCTGAATCATTTTGTACGTCCAAGATCCGATCTCGGTTTGCCCTGTTACATCCGTCAGCTTGATTCCTTTAATCAGATCAACATCATCCCTGCCAACAAGCGATTGACCGTTTGCATCCAGCACGTCGCACACTACAGCCACCCGTTCCGTATCGGCAAGCACTTCTTGAATATGGAGAGTAATTCCTTGGTCTACAATCCTCACATCATGTGGAGTTGACATTCCCATCTCAGCGGCATGCTTAAGTCCCTGATCTCCCCGGGTTGTCATGAAAAAGCTTTTCACATAATTAGCTAAAGTCGGAGATAAGAAAGCGCTCAAGGATAACACCAATAGGAAGCCTATGAATGAAACAGCAACCGCTTTCCATACGGTGCCCCACCTTATTTTTCTTGTCGCCCTCATTCGCCGTTTATCATTCAATTGATGCAAAATCCCCTTCGTAAAAGCTTCAGAGAGCAGAGGGGCTTCCTCCAATTGAATGTCCAGCACCGGTAAGGTTTCGTATATGCCTGCAAGTTGATTTTGACAATAAACGCACTGCTCCACATGCTTTTCGAACTTCTGGCTTTCCAGTGGCGAAAGTCGATCCTGGATATAGGAATCCAGTTGTTCAGATATTGTGCATTTCATAGGAGGCACCTCCTTTACGGATCAAGTTCATGCAAAGTTCTCGCAGACGGTTGTGCGCACGATATAACCGCATCTGTACCGTAGTAACGGGAAGCGATAAAACCTCACCGATTTCCTTATAGCTGAGTCCTTCTACATAACGCAGGAGGACAACCATCCGGTAATCCTCATCCAACGCCATAATCTGATCCTGCAGCACCGTAATCCGTTCTTTTTCTAAATATATGGATTCGGGCGTCTTGGATTCAATCATACGGACCTCTTCTGAAGTGATTTGTGGAGCTCGTTTGCGCCTTCGCAATTCATCCAAGCAGTGATTGCTTGCGATTCGAAATAACCAGGATGAGAAATGGGTGTTGTCTTGAAAACTATCTATACGACTATAAGCTTTAATAAAAGCTTCCTGAGCCAAATCCTGGGCATCCTGCGCGTGACCGACCATCCGATACATGAGACCGTATATTCTGCCTTTATACTTTTCTATTAGAGGCGAATAAGCTTCTAAATTTCCACGACGCAGCTGCTCTATGAGCTCTTGCTCAGATCTTTCATGCATGAAAGTACGTGCTCCTTTCTTTGCTATGTGCGGCCGCTTACACAGCTTTATATTCTCTCATATAGTCATAACGAAGTATTGTGAAATATCTTTCATATTTATAGAATTTTTTTTCGAAACAGGCTCCATTTGAGCCCATACCAGATCATAGCGACTATCCAGATGTAATCCGAGCTCCAGCTTTTCCGTTCGTCCTTTCCTTCTATTAATACCGTGAATATACCCGATCTGATGAGGCTTGAGATGCTAAGCTGGGAAGGGTCTGCCTATTCCAAAGCTTATTACGAGCATTGTATCCCTCATGTTCGGCACAGCAGCCTTTACTTTATGCCAATTAAGACTGATTTGAGGACTTATTTGGAAGGTATATTTAATTCAGTGTGGAGTAGCCACTTCATCTGGTCGCTCATGTGCTTATTGTGCTGCTTGGACGGGGTTGTTGGGACTTAACGTTGTTTTGCAGCGTTAAGATGAGCTGCCTTGCTCTATGGGGGAGGATAACGCGGTTTTTGCAACTAGAATAAAAAGTGGACACAACGTTAAGAAAGGTCTCATAATGACTTTAACGAGAAAGAGGTGTCCGAAATGGGAGAAAAACGACAACGGTATAATGAAGAGTTTAAAAGAGAAACTGTAAAATTCATTCAAGAGCAGACGAAAAGTGTGGCGGATATAGCCTTGGAATTGAATATACCAACTAATACGCTACATCAATGGATCTCACAATACCGGAAATTCGAAAATGAGACCCTAGCTAGCCCAGAGAAAGTACGTCAACTGGAGCAGCAGCTCAAAGATCAGGAACGAGAGAACAAACAAAAGGAACGGGAAATAGCAGACCTGCAGGAAGAATTAGCGATCTTAAAAAAGGCTCTGCACATCTTCAGCAAGGAAAAAAACTGAGATTTCAGTTCATTGAGGCTCATCGTTCCGAGTTTCAGGTAGAGAAGATGTGCGAAGTTTTAGAGGTGTCTCGTAGCGGTTTCTATAAATGGTTGAAAGCAGAACCAAGCAACCAAACCAAGCGTAAAGCCGCTATTCTTGAGCGGATACAATATCATTATGATGATTCAGAAAAGCGATATGGAAGCCCAAAGCTGACTCAGATGCTCTTGAATGAGAAAGTTCAGGTCACCGAACGAACGGTGAGCAATTACATGAAGGAGTTAGGCTTACGCTCCTGCGTATCACGCCGCTTTAAGGTTCCAACTACTGACTCGAAACACGATCTACCTATCGCCCGCAATATTTTGAATCAACGCTTTAAAGTCAATCAACCGAATAAGGTATGGGTAGCTGACATCACCTACATCCCTTGTAGAGAAGGACGGCTTTATCTAGCCAGTATTCTGGATCTCTGTACCCGTGAAATCGTGGGTTGGCGTCTGGGCGACCGCATGACTACTGAACTCGTTATAGGCGCGTTAGAGGATGCCTATGTGGCTAAGAAGCCCCAAAAGGGACTCCTGCATCACTCTGATCGTGGCTCCCAGTACGCCTCAGAAGATTACAGAAACAAACTTAGTGAGTACAAAATGATAGCAAGCATGAGCCGAAAAGGGAACTGCTATGACAACGCCTGCATCGAGTCGTTTCACAGCCTATTGAAGAAAGAACTCATTTACTGCACGAGGTTCAAAACAAAGAAAGAGGCCCACCAAGCGATCTTCAGATACATTGAATTCTTTTACAATCGCAAAAGAATTCATAGTGCGCTGGGTTATTTGTCGCCGGTTCAGTATGCAGCCCTCTTACAAAAGAAGAAGGTTTCATAATTTCGAATAACGACTGTGTCCACTTTCTTGACAGAGGTCCATTTTCAGCGTTATCGGGCTTTTTTCGCTGCCAGCACGTGAACTTCCGCACTTTTTTAAGAGTGCTCTGCTAAACCGAATACGTTTATTTGAATAAAATGGACAAAAAGAGCCTTCCGCCATGAGAAGGCTCTCTTTCTTTTATTAAACAATTTCAGGCCTTCTGCAGGCGAAGAGAATTGCAAATGACGGTGACCGAACTGAATGCCATAGCAGTACAGGCAACCCATGGTGCCAAATAACCTGTAACCGCAAAAGGTATCGCAAGTGCATTATAAAATAACGAGAACACGAGATTTTGCCGAATGATCTGCATCGTCCGGCGGCTGATCCCGATAGCACGGACCATGCCTTTCAAATCGCCCTTCAGCAGCACAATATCAGCAGCTGCTTTGGCAATGTCCGTTCCTCTCGATACGGAGATGCCGGTATCCGCTGCCGCCAATGCTGGAGCATCGTTGATGCCATCGCCGACCATAGCCACCTTTTTCCCCTGCCGCTTCAGCTCATTCACTAGAGCCGCCTTATGCTCCGGCAGCATCTCCGAGTAAACCTCCCGTATTCCTACTTGCTTAGCTATTGCCCGTGCCGTTTGCGGATGATCGCCGGTTACCATAACGACACTTGTCCCCATTGCTTTTAGCTGCTGGATCGCATGTCGCGAGGAAGGCTTAATTTGATCGCTTAAAGCTACGGCTCCGGCCCATTCCCCGTTAACCGCCACATAGACGACATTGCTTCCCTGCTGTTCCCAGCGCTCAATACGGGTGGATGGCGGAATCGGAGCGATTCCATGCTCCTGTAGCCAATGCCGGTTACCGGCTATTATCGTCTGTCCTTCCACCACCGCGCGAATGCCGCTTCCCGCCGAAGCTTCGAACCGCTCACATAGCGGAAGCTTCTCCGCATTTTGACCTTGGCCTGCGTGTGATTGTACAACAGCCTCCACAATGGCCCGAGCCAATGGATGCTCAGAATTTTGCTCAGCGCCTGCAAGCAGACGCATTAGCGATTCACTGGACCTTTTTACAGCCATCACATCATGTACTTGCGGCTTGCCTATCGTAATCGTACCTGTTTTGTCCATCAGAATGACCTGCGTGCCGGGGAGCATCTCCAGATGCTTGCCTTCTTTAAACAAGATGCCGAGCTGCGCAGCTCTTCCCGAGCCTACCAGAATAGAAGTCGGTGTTGCCAAGCCTAATGCGCATGGGCATGCTATCAGCAAAACCGCGATGGCTTTCTCCAACGCGCCTCCCATCGCTCCTGGCTCAACAATGAGATACCATGAGGCAAACGTCATCGCGGCTAGAGCGATAATAATCGGGACAAAAACTCCCGAGATTTTATCCGCCATCCGCTGAATAGGCGCTTTGGAATTTTGTGCCTCTTCCATCAGCTGAATCATCTTGGCAAGCGTCGTCTCGCTGCCCACCTCTGTCGCTTTTATTTTCAACATCCCGTTATGATTCAGCGTCCCGCTAATGACGCGGTCCCCAACCTGCTTGTCAACCGGTATGCTTTCTCCACTGATCATAGATTCATTGATGGAAGCATAGCCTTCCAGAATAATGCCGTCAACTGCAATCTTCTCACCCGGCCGGACAATGATGGTCTCACCCTCCGACACATCCTGCAAATCAACGCGCATCTCCTTATTCTCCCTCAACACCTGAGCCGTTTCCGGCCGAAGCTGATGAAGCTGGTGCAAGCTTTTCAGCGTGCGACGCTTGGATAAGGCTTCTAGCCATTTACCGAACCAGACGATAGTCATAATCATGACACTGGCATCGAAATACAGGGAGCCGTGATGAGCGGAGCCTACGGTATGGCCCATTACGGAATGAAACATCAAATAGTGGCTGTAAAAATACGCCGCCGACGTTCCCATCACAATGAGCACATCCATGTTGGCTCCGCCATTTTTGATTGCTTGGAAAGCCCGTATGTAAAAAGGCAGTCCAATTCCAAATTGAACCGGTGTCGCTAGAGCCAGCTGGAACCATGGATTAAGTAGGAGCTCGGGCACCCACAAGGAGGAAGTCAACGTGTGATGGCTGGCCATCGCCCACAGAAACGGAACCATAAATATAAAAGATATAAGAAGAATCGTCCCGGTCCTTGTGATTTCAAATGGATCAGTACGGCTCCGGTTCTCCTCAGACGCATTATGCTCCCTGGAAGAGTAACCAAGCTGTTTGATCTTGTCCTCAATGTGACGAAGTGTAATCCTGCCCGGAGCAAACGACATCGACGCCCTCTGAAGTGCCAAATTCACCTGAATTTGCTCGACTCCATCCATTTTACCTATTACTTTCTCGATGCGTACGGCGCAAGCCGCGCACGTCATTCCCGATATATTCAACACAACCTGCCGGACTGCCGTAGGAGAGGTCACACTCATTCGATTCACTCCACCTTTATAAGGATGCTCGCTTGTACAGTACCAATATATGGACTGGCTGAAGCAATCATGCCTCCACGCAAAAAAGAGACCGCATTAACGGTCCCAGATTGTTGAGAAACCTATGAAACAGCAGATGTCACACGCTACTCCGGTAGGATATCCCCTTCCGCCATCAGTCACTTTCTGATAAAACAGGATTCTCGTCAGACTTGGACCTCGTAACAGTCTCTTTTCTTCCGACAATTAGTCTAGCTCTTCCTCAGACTCCTCACCTTTCGTTCTGCCCATCCACAATAAGCAAGTGATCAGGATAAACGCTATCAAAGCAAGCAGAGGAATCGTAATGAAGCCGAGCCAATTAATATAATCTTCGTTACAAGGAACGCCAACCGTGCAGGGCAGCAGCTTGGCTAGTCCCGGAATTTTTTGCTCCGAATAATGATATAACGATATCATGCCCCCAATGATGCTCAGCGGCAAAATATAAGGAATCAGTCGGCGGTCGTTTTTATAGCATGCCATACCCAGCAAGAGGACGAGAGGGTACATGAAAATACGCTGAAACCAGCACAGCTTGCACGGCTCATAACGCATCACCTCGCTAAAAAAGAGGCTCCCTCCTACCGCAACCAACGACACGGCCCACGCCATATAAAGTCCGTATAATTTACTGAAAGATCGCATAGCGGCTGTTATTCACCCTTTTGAGCCTTTTCAATAGCGGCCTTAAGTTTATTGTAGTCAAACACGTCTTCGAATTTTTTGCCGTTAATGAATAACGTTGGCGTGCTGAATACTTGATTATTACGGGCAAAGGCGTTATGTGCGTCGACTTCCTTCTTGTACGTTTTATTGGCGATATCCTGCTGGAGCTTATCATAATCGATTTGAAGATTTTCCTTTCGCGCCAGATTCGTAATAAAATCGGATGTCGCCCATATTTTCTTTTCATCGCCTTGGTTCTTGTACATTGCATCGTAGTACTTCCAATAGGCTTCGTTATTTTGGTGGAAGATGGCTTGTCCAGCCAAAGCAGACGTCAAGGAATCCGCTTCTGGACTAATGATCGTGTAGTTCATAAAATGAAGCGATGCGATGCCCGTATCGATGTAATCTTTTTTAAGCAGAGGCTCCACCTTTTGACTGAAGACTTGGCAGGACGGGCATTTGTAATCGCCCAGCTCGACGATTTTGACAGGTGCATCCGAGCTTCCGAGTGCTGGCATCGTCTCATAAGGCATTTGTACAGGAGCCGGCTTAGGCAGAGCTGCGATAATAATGGCAATGATAGCAACGACACATATGCCCGTAATCCACATGATCATACGCATCCGCTTTTTCTCTTGTATTTTCTCCTGCTTGCGCTGTTCCTTATAAACGGATTTTTTCGTTGTAGGCTTCAATGAGATCTCTTCTTTCTTTCCGTAGTCGGCGGCTGATAACAGCCTAAGTATTCCCAAAATGTTTCCATTCGTTGCAGCAATGATACTACAGAACGTAGTGTTCTGCCTTAAAAGACGCCTTTCGGCGGCCATCTAATGCATAACTAAAACAAACATCGAACATAGAGCAAAAAGCACCTGCAGTGAAATTAGCGCTGGAGTAAACGGCCAATTTAAAGGAAAGTCGGCTTGCGGCTCAAGCAGTTGTCGAATCCGCATATTAATGGAAGTGTCGGAGAACGAGACATGCGAGATCGGCATAGGTGCCGGCGCTTTTCCTTTGAGGAGCTTTAACAAAGCACTGCCCAGAGGGATAGAGCTGCCGGATTTCTCAATCGAATAGCTATCGGCCAGCACTTCTCTCACAATCTTATAGTTGTGATGGAATGATTTGAGAATCGGAATATACCACATAACAGAGGCTAAGAGTGACATCAGGAATGTTTTCAAAGGGTCGCCATGCTTGCGATGAAACATCTCATGATGGACAACGGCTTCCAGCTCGTCCGAATCAAGCAGATCCATCAGTCCGGTAGATAACACGATCCGCGGCTTGATGAAACCCATGGCAAACGCCAATGGGGCGGCATTCTCTATAACGATGATCTTCTGTTCCTCTACACTCGCTCCGCGAAACCTCTGGTTGATCTCTCTTGTTAGCAGCTCATGACGACGGGCCAGCAGCTTTTTATTAAATAATCTCGACAAATACAGCTGCTTCGCCGCTATCCAGATGGACATCGAAAATGTATAAAATACGACCGTGTTCAAAACATACCCTATCCATTGAATACCAAGAGACTTCATGACACTGTGGCATAATTGGATAAGGTTATACCTGATCTCCCAGCCGGCCAAAAGATGCAATATGTACATGCCCATTTGGACAAGCATCAAGCCCGCCACCAGCATTCCCGATATAAAAATCAACCTGGATCGATACTCCCACCGATTATCCCGCATGGATTACATTTCCTTTTTCAGCTGCTTTATTTTTTGTTCCAACTTCTCCATTAATACCGGATCCGCTTCATCTAAAGCATCCAGCATATGATTGACGACCAGCGGCCCAAATTCTTCGATAAGCTCATGCGTAAGCTCTTTGGACTGGGTGTCGATGAACTGCTCTTTGGATAGTACCGGACAGTACAAGAACGATCTGCCTTCCATCCGTTTCTGCAAAATCCCTTTCTCCACTAGCCGGTTCATCACCGTCATTACGGTATTGAAGTTAACCGCCTTCTCCTGCTCAAGCCTTTGCTGAACTTCTTTAATGGCCTTCTCAGGTCCCTCCCACAAAACTTCCATAATCTTCGCTTCGAGGGTTCCGAAGAAACGGTTCAAACCGCTTTCGTTCGTCTTAAAATGATGAATTTTCAATTGCCACACCTCTCACTACAAATTGTAGTGACAATATTTTTAAATGTCAAGCAATCCCCAGGTTTAGGCTGCTGTATTAACAATTTGTAAATGGCTGTGATGAGCCTTATGATGTATATACTTGGAACTGTGCTTATGCTATACTGTGGTCGAATCACGAACAATATGAGGAATACGGGTGGAGACGATGAGAATACCCTGATCCTACAACTTTTCCCTTCCTAGCCGAAGGAGATGAATTGTATGGGGGGTGGCTATCGTCTTTTTTGTGCTGCAATAACTGCAACAATGAAAGCTATTAAATCCTAAGGAGAGTTCTAATGAATGCAAAAAAACGAAAGATAAGCAGCATTGGATTGGCACTATCCCTTCTTGCAGCACCACTCAGCGGCTTACTCGGACAGTCGGCGGCATGGGCTGCAGCGGACTCACTCTTCATCCCTCCTTTATCCATTACCGAGCTGGTTCAGGACACAAGCAACGTAACCAATTCCTCCGGCACCTCCGTTGACGGATATGAGTACATAGAGCTTTACAATAACAGCAGCGCTCCAATTCCACTCAAAGGGTACAAAATCATCTACAACACAACATCAACGTGGAATTTGGACAAGGATATGACCATCCAGCCTCATGATGCGATGGTACTTTGGGTTCAATCACCAGGGCTGTCCGGAAGCGTTGAAACTTTCAACGCGAACTACGGTTCAAACATTCGACCAGACCAATTTTATCCTATCTCTGGACAAGGCTTGTCCAACAGCGGCTCTCGCACGCTCATTTTAGCTAACAGCGAAGGCTTTAAGCTGAGCAGCGTATCGTACAGCGACGGCACAGGGGCCGACGACGACGTAGTTCTCAACAAAAGCGTCATTTACAGCTATCCGACGGACGGTACGATCGTCATGCGCAAAACCGCCAACCAGCAGACTCCTACACCGGGACGTATCGTTGCCGGACAAGCGCCTGATGAGTCTGCTCCGATACCTCCGAAAGGGCTATTTGCCATACCCGGCGACCGTTCTTCACAGCTGTTCTGGACTGCCAGTGAAAATCCGAATGTAGTTGGTTATCAAGTTATCGTAAATGGCGTGCTTGATGGCACGGTCATCCAAGAAACATCCTATAAGGTAACCGGACTTACCAACTTTACGGAGAATAAATTTGCAGTCGTTGCAGTTACAGGTACACAAATGTCCATTCCTTCTGAAGTGGTCAAAAGCACACCACGCCCTGAAATCATCGACTCCATTCCTCCTGACGCACCGACGGGAACGGCTGCAGCTATTAACGGTATTGCCTCCGTTCATTTGAGCTGGTCTCCGAATACCGAGTCCGATGTAGCTTCTTATAAAGTGTATAAAAACGGAGCCTACGTAACCACCGTTTCCTCATCGACGTATTCGGCCGATCTGGGTTCCTTGTCGGGCGGCTTCGAATACAAGCTCCAAGTATCGGCTGTAGATTCATCTGCCAATGAATCAGCTAAATCGCAGCCAGTCACTATCACGCTGCCGCATCAACCTTTGACTCAGGAAGAAACTGGAGCGCCGATTGTCGGTGATACGTCAGCTTACCAACGGTTTCTTAACGTCAGCGAGCCAGGACCTATTGTTCCTGGACTGTTACAGGGTCTTGTCCCTCAAGGGATGCATTATATTAAAGAAAAGAATTGGGCCATCATCTCCAGCTACCGAGACGACCGCAGAGCAAGCACGTTAACGATCGTCGATCTTCAAAGCGGATCTCTTGTCAAAACGATACACCTTTATAAAAACGGCCAGCCTTTTACTGGACATGCCGGAGGCGTTGCGGTGAGCGACCAAAATGTATGGATCGCATATGGAAAAGAGCTGCTTCGCTTATCCCTACAGGACGTGATTGATAGCCCGGACAATGCGAACCTGTCCTTTATCGACAGCTTTAAGTCGAATACACGAGCCTCCTTCGCATCCTACTCAGACGGAGTCCTATGGGTGGGCGATTACTACAGCTCCCCGAATTATTTGACGACTCCGATTCAAAAAATGACGACGCGCGACAACAAGGTTTACAACGCATGGATAGTAGGCTATAAGCTGGATGAAGCAACGGACCTCCTTCCTGCCGATAGCAAGCTCACAAGTGATGGACTTGTCATTCCAGATTATATTTATTCCGTAACGGATCGTATTCAAGGCGTGACTGTCACAGATGATGAAGTCATGCTCAGCCAGACGAACGGAAATCCGAAGAGTAATATTTTAAAATATAAGGCATCGGTAAAAGAAGCTCCCCATACTACAGTGACGATTGAAAATACTACCGTTCCCGTATGGTTTCTGGATGGACTGAATATGGAAGATTCCTTGGATATGCCGCCTTCCGCAGAAGGGAACTTTATCAATGACAATAAGCTGTACATCTTGTATGAATCCGGCGCTAACATTTACCGCCCAGACATCAATTATCCGCTAGATCGTGTGCAAATCGTCGAGTTGAAAGCTTGGGAGCAGTATGATCATATTGCCATTGAAGGTCCTTCAGTACCTTTGATTGAACAGCAAACCGGCACACTGAAGGTACAGCATTTTCTGGGTGAAAAGGGTACGTTCGACGTTACTTCCGCATCCTTGCTTTCCAGCAGCGACCCTTCTGTAGCCACGATCACTAATGCGGGCGAAATAGCAGCACTCCGAGCCGGAGATACTGTCATTAGCGCGAATTATAACGGAAAAACGGCATCGTACATTATCAAGGTCGTTCCTGAGAATGTCGCTTTATTGAGCCGCCTATCTGTGAACAATGAGCCTGTTACCGGGTTCGACCCGCAAAAGCAGAGCTATACGAAAGAAGTGGCTCACTCCACCGACAGTATTCGTTTACAGACTGCTCTCGTGAGCTCCAAATCCAAGCTCAGCGGGATAACAGTTCAACGCAACGGAACCGTTACTGACGTCACTTATACCGTTAGCGGGGCCGTATATCAGAGCGGTTCTGTCAACCTGACGGAAGGTGCCAATGTATTCTCGATTCGCGTTACGGCAGCTGACGGCACAACCGTCAGTACGTATACCCTCACCGTAAACCGCCATCCTCTTCCTGCACCGCCTTCTGGCTTGGAAGCCGAGAAGGGGCATCGTGAAGCGATATTGCATTGGAATGCAAGTAAGCAAAGCGATGTCATTGGCTATAGCGTATATCAGGACGGCAAGAAGTTGACCCGCCAGCCGATCAAGCAAACGAAATATAAAATCACAGGGTTGCCTAACGGGAAAAAACATCATTTCAGTGTAACAACAGTCAACCAGTTCAATGAAGAATCTGCTCCGACGACCATTGAAGTGAAACTGAAAGGGAACTAGAACGTAAAAGGGAAGTCATTCTCCTACGGTTTTGGAGGACGACTTCCCTTTTTAATTACTTGCAGCGATGCATTATTCCATGCCTATCGCAATCATAATTTGTATCCAAGCTCCATGGTCGGTAAATGCTCCAAATCCTTTGCCGTTGACGGCTCTATGGTCTGACCATTGGCACGCGCCAATGTGTAATATTCGAAGTTTCCAATGACGGAGTAATCTCCCTGCATGACACCGGGATAAGCCCGGTTCACGGAATACACCTGACTTTGATAAGCCTGAAGCGCCTGGCCTTTCATCGTTCGATAAGGGCTGATATCGATCTTGCTTGTAATGCAGCAGCGGTTCTTTGGTCCGGAATCCGGACAGTGATCGTAATAATTAGGAATCGAATTATAGTAGAACTGGGGGCAAGCCCCCGGGGGATACTGAGCTTCCGCCAGGATGACGGCTTTCTCTGTAGCCCTCGAAATGGCGATATGATCCGGATGTCCCGTAACTCCGTCCGGCGGAAATGAAATGATGACCTGCGGCTTTAGCTCCAGTAGGGTCTCGCAAATTTGGCGCGCAAGCTGATCGCTGTCCAGATCCATCAAGAAGCCGTCCTTATGACGGTATAGTATCAGGTTGTGTACACCTAGAAAGGAGCATGCTTTCCTCAACTCC
Organism: Paenibacillus sp. RC67; assembly: GCF_030020805.1. Lineage (GTDB taxonomy): Bacteria > Bacillota > Bacilli > Paenibacillales > NBRC-103111 > Paenibacillus_S. Next base: position 1,882,661 of record NZ_CP125098.1, on the reverse strand, counting down.
TCTTCGCGGTGCTTCGCTAACTCTTCACGGCAGCTGAATTGGAACGTGCCGGATTTTCCCTTGCATCCCGAAGTAGCACAAATCAAGGATACCTCATAACCATGATGATGTGCCTTGGCAATGGTTCCTCCGGCTGCGAAGGATTCATCGTCAGGATGGGCGTAGACGAATAACCATTGTTGCTTCATTCTTATCCAACTCCCCGCCATCAATAATAGCTAGCCTTCCGCCTCCCTGCGTGAAGCGGAATTCAATAGAGACAAGCCCATTGCCGTAACCCCATCAATCGGTTCCCCCCTCGCATCGTCAAGTCTAGCATAGGGTGCCAGGTTTTCAAATTTGCGAGTCAGCATTTGACGGACAAGGCTGTCATTTTGCAGCACGCCGCCCTGCAAAATAAGCAGAAACGGTTTGTGCTTCATGCCAAGGCGATCTACAACGGCCCGAATGCCTTGAAAAAGCTCTTCTGCTGCCAGAGCCAAAATATGCTTAGCCTGCTCATCTCCAGCTGCTGCAGCCTGGCTGACCAACCGGGAAAGCTCGCCCACTTTTTCCACCGAATAATCCGGTCCATAGGTCCAGTTAAAGAGCTCCTCCTCATCGAGCAAGCCTAGGTACGGTACGATCCAACCGCCTAATTGGGTAGTTTCGCCCCTGCCATCATATGCTCTTAACGCTGCCATGATAGCCTGCTTGCCAATCCAATATCCGCTGCCTTCATCCCCAACACGATGCCCCCACCCACCGGCCCTTGCCGTCAAGCCTTCCTCATTGATCCCGAACACAATGGACCCGGTTCCGGCAATAGCGAGAACGCCCGGACTTCCATCCGTCGCCCCTGCCAGCGCAGCAAATCCGTCATTCTCCACAATCAGCTTCCGGATATGAATAGGCAGCGGTTCGAGCGCCTGGTGTACCAGCTCTACGATGATGCTTCTATCATATGCCGTGTCCAATCCGGCAATGCCCATAACTGCACTCTCAATATCGATTTCTGCCGGCTCCTCATGGGGACCGTTTCGCTCCATGAAATCCGAGATCGCTCCTTGAATACCTAATCTTAGCTCTTTAATCGCTGCAGCCTTACCCACACCTTGATAGTTGCAAGAGCCTGCTCTTCCTTGTCCAAGCAACGTCCCCTTGGTATCCATTAGCACAGCAAGACACTTGGTTCCACCTCCGTCGACGGCCAGCAGAGGAATGTGTAGGCGCGCCATCAGGTCTCGCTCCATCTTTGTATAGTTTCATCCAAATATTGTTGAGCACGCTGCCTTGAGTCATTGACCTGCTGCACCCACTGGAGATCGGAAGCACGCTGCTGCTTGCGAAGCTCGATCATCCGTTTCACTTCCTTAGGGCTTGGTCCGCCCGGCAAATCTCGGATCGCAATGAAATGAACGGGATCCAACGCTTGAAGCAGTGTCTTCTCATCCATCGAGACCTTACGCCCGATGACATCCATCGCTACTTCATTAACCAGCGATAAAGTAATTTGATTAGCTGCCAAGCCGGCTGCCAGCGCTTTATGCACAACATCGCTTACGATGTGATGCGCTTTGCGGAAGGTTAAGCCGTCCGTTCTAACTAGCGTATCGGCAAGCTCCGTAACCGTTGCAAAACTTCCTTCAGTTCGCTTCCGAAGCACTTCCTTATTCACATCCATCGTTCCGATGACGGCTGCCAGCAGACGATATATACGGTCCATCATGTCCAAGCTCTTCCATGCATAAGGCTGCATATCATCCTCCGTATCGACGATATCTCCGAACGGAGTGTTATGGATCATGGTGAGCACGGTACCCGCATTACCGGCACAGCTGGACAACAGTGCGCGCATATGCTCGAGTGATACCGGGTTCCGTTTTTGCGGCATGATGGAGCTTATTTGAACATAAGGAGCCCCGACCTTTAATACGGCAAATTCCTGGGTGCACCATAGCAACAAATCCTGGACGACTCGTCCTAAATTAATAGCCGCCATCTGTACCGCTGATGCCACTTCCCCCAAATAATCCGCTCCGCCGATAGCGTCGTAGGAATTATCGATCAGTTCGTCGAAGGCCAGTAATTCCTTCATCCGTTCCCGGCTGATAGCAAAGCCAGAGGTAGTAAGCGCAGCCGATCCCATGCTGCTGCGATTGCAGTTCGTATATGCGGCCGTTAGCCTGCGAATGTCCCTGCCTAAGGAATCGACTACAGCCATCATATAATGCGCCATCGTAGTGGGCTGGGCTTGCTGCGTATGGGTATAGCCTATCATGACCGTTTCTGCATGCTCTTCCGCAAAGGCGAGTAGATGCTCCATCAAATGAAGTGCCGAGCTTAGCGTCACCGATAGCTTCTCTCTCAGCACCATACGGTAAATCGCGATGCCCATATCATTGCGGCTTCGGGCCAAATGCAGATTGCCAGCAATATCGCCTGCATGTTCAAGCAGCTGATGCTCCACCTGAAAGAATAAATCCTCAAACTGTCCGGTGTAGCTCGAGCTTCTGAGCGCCTCCAAATCCAAAGCGCTGATTGCCTTCGCAATCTGTTGCGCTTGTTCTTCCTTTACAAGCCCTCTTTCCTTCAACATGATCAAATGAGCTTTATTTATAGCCATCATAGGATCCAGCAGCTGATTCTTCGCTTCGTTAAATGCAGGCTCCAAAACAACCTCCGCATAGGTCTTGCCGGGAAATGAAGCTCCTTCTACTCTCAACAACTCTTCACGAAATCCCACGCTGCTCACCCTCTCCATTCCCTTTTATCGTGCCCAACCAGTTCTTCAGCAGCTCATTCATGTTGTTAGCCGCTTCCTCTACAATCCACTGCCCCGCTTCCAACGAGGTTTGTTGAATATCTCCCGTATATCCGTCCCATCCATCAGGTGATCCTTCCACCAGTACATAAGGTAGAGATGATAGGGGCTGGCTTGCATATAGAGACAAGTCCGATTCCTTCACATGAACCAAATCAGGTCGAAACGCTTTTACGGCGGACATTTCATATGGACCTCCATGACCTCTCCCAGCGGTCCCATGAAAAATCCCCTTGCGTTCCGCGCTTTCCAACGATACCATCTGCCACCAGTTAATAAGCAGAAAACGAGCGTCAGCATATTTACCAGTAACGGCCTCCGCAACGGTTCGAGACGGTCCCATATTGGCATCATGAGCATTCAGCAGCACAATATTCCTTATCCCTAATTCACATATGCCTTCAACGACATCCATCATATAATCGATAAACACAGACGGTCTTATGGAGATCGTCCCAGGATAGTGACGGGTTTTCCCTGGGCAGGCCGTGTAAGGAATAACGGGATACAGCAAGGGCTCTAGCGTCTCCTCGATCCTTTCGGCAAAGCCGTTTGCCAAGATGATATCCGTACTCAAAGGCGAATGAGGTCCGTGATATTCTATCGATCCTAGAGGCAGCACGGCAAATTGCACCTTTTTCTTTACCTGCTCGATATCCCGACCATGAACATGGATTGCGTGCATAAGGCACATTCAACTCCCGTATCGGTTATTCAAATCCCGGAGAACGCTGCGAAAGCGTTCCCCGGCTGTGATACCAGCTTACTGCTTTTGACTGATCATATTAACGAACATCCGGATGGAACCAGGAACCAGACTTGGAATTTCGCGATACCAGACAATTGAGCTATAAGTATAAACGCCTTTTCCGTATGGCGCTGTTAGGAACGTGCCTGTGAATGGTTTTTCCCCTGGATCACCATTAGAGATCAATTCGGTGTACTCCTTACCCCATTGGGACGGATTGTAAGCCGAACGGTCTTGTATCCAGTGATCCCAGTCTGCATCGGTAATTTTGTTCGGATAATTGAACATCGGGTGATCCGGTGCAAGCGTCGTAACTTTGGAATCCTCATCGGTTACCCGCCATTGAATTAACGGAGAACCAATAGTAATCGGGTAAGGAGCTAGATCTGGTGTCCACTTATCTTCCGGCTTGTGATACTGCACTACAAGATTGCCTCCATTCTGAACATAGCTGAGCAGGCGCTGATTGCTCGGGATCAGTTCTGGACGGAAAGCATAGGCGCGAATACCAAGTACAATGGTGTCATATTTCGATAAATCGCCGTATTGAATATCTTTCGCTTCCAGCTTTTCGACATGAACACCGACCTGACTCAAATATTGATCGATATTATCAAAACCACTGGATACATAACCGACCTTCAGATTTTCCGGCACAGCCAGATCAAAGGCCTGAATTTGCAGCTCTGCTGGTTGAACCATATACGTTCTGCCAATATGCGGGTACTCAATGACCTGAGCTCCCTCTTTGCTTACCACACTGCCATTCTGTGCAACAGCCGATACCGTGTAGCTGCCAGGCGTAACGGTCGAAGACCCTTTGACCGAGAACGCTACGGACTTCGTTTCTCCCTTGGATGCGAAGGTCAGCTCCTCTACTGCTGGCTCTACCGTCCAGCCTTTCGGCACATTCAACGAAATCGAAGCTTTAGACGCTCCAGGGGTATAATTGCGAACCGTGACTTTTACAGGGATGGCTTCATCGGTTTTTAACGTGTTCAACACGGTTGCACTTGGGTTAAGAGACATGGAGTATGGCGGTAACACGGCAACGGTGTTTTGAGGCGTAACCTTCAGCTTTGTGACCGTATCGTATGCCTGATACTCGACATTGGCACTAAGTACGGATGGCGCATAAGGTTTAAATTTAGCTGCATTTGCAGGAAGCGTTACATCGTATGTCGCCGATACCGTCTGATTGTTCCCTAGACGATCGAAGCTTGTGCTGCCTGCTGCTTTGGCTGTCCAGCCATCAGGAACGTTCAGAGCCAGATTAATTTTTTCAATTCCACGTTACCGCCATTAAAGGCCGTGACTGTGACCTTCGTCGTTTGCCCTGCCACCAGCTCGCCTGTAGCCGGCTTCACCTTAGCTACAACGGAAGTTGCTTCCATACTGGCTTTATTCAGCTGCTCATCCTTCACCTTCAAGCGATACATCAGATCTGTTTTGGTTGCTTTATCGAGACTTGAAGCATTCAGATCCGCAATCGCTGTCTGCAGATCCGCCTTCATTCCATGAACCTCTTTCGTTACGGCAGCAAATTTCGGATAGGCCGCAATCACCTGTTCGGAATCCTTTTGCAGAACACGCAGATCCTTCGCTATTTTCTGATCTTTGGCCTTGGCGTCCACTTCTTTGGCCAAGTCTTCATACGTATAAGCGATACCGTCGAAAAATCCGGATTCTTTATCTGGCATTTTCACTGTAGTCGATAGAAGCTTGTAATAATTGCCGAACAGGTCTGGGGTTGCAGCGCCTTCATCATACACGCGTCCCATGCCTTGGCTTTTGTGCATAAACCGCGACTCTTCCCCAAGCTGCAAATAGGATGCCCCGTAAATCTCATTGTACTCGCTGACAGGCACGACTACATTGTAATCCTTAGCAGTTCCCGGTACGTAAAGCTTCTTCACCTGCCATGGCTGAAGACCTTTTTGCAAATGCTCAGGGAACACGTTAGGATCTGCAGCATCCTTGAATGCTTTGACCGTAATGACATTGATCGCTCGATGATGTCCATGGGTCGAATCCTCATTCAGGAAGGATGGATAGACGATATCCGGACGGTCCTCGCGAATTTTGCGGATCAGGCGTTCATAGGCTATGGATTCGCCCCATTTTTGCAAAGTCTCATCCGGGCTCTTGGAGAATCCGAAGTCATAGATCGGGTCGTTAATGTCCTCACTCAGCATGCTTAAGGTAATATTCGTTACCTTGGAGGCTTCCTGAAGCTCGCGGGTACGAATAATGCCAAGTGCGTTACCAAGCTCGCTGCCGATCTCGTTCTGTCCGCCTTCGCCTCGGTTAGCGATAATACTGAACGTATTCACGCCTTGACCCAGTGACAAATAAGCAAGTGTCGCACTGTGCTCGTCATCGGGGTGAGCCCCCGTATTCATGGCGCTTGCAATCGTCGTTAAAGGCTTGATCGATTTCCATAGATCCACCACACCTCGATCTGCTTGAGCAGGTTGTGCCGCCGGAAACAGCAGACCTCCCGCTACGGCAACGCTTGTTAGCGTCGCCAACCATTTCGATGTTGACTTCCCTCGTTTCAAGCTAACTCCTCCTTTTGTCTTCAACTGTTCTTACCGCAGGAATTGGCCAAGTTCCCGCTGTATATGTCACGTGGGTTTCCCACGAAATGACCGAACACCAAGCTCTTCAGAAGTAACGCGCATCCACGATCTTTGGTAGGTGCAAGCAGCGTATCCTAAAGCTATCCGTTGAGTTATACTGCTGTGGTCGTCGTATCACCTGAAATTTTTCTGGAAATGAACAGCACGATCACGATCAATAAAATTTGCAAGACTCCATAAGCGCAAGCAGTGCCAAACTCAAAAGAATACATCCGCTGGAAAATTTCAACCGATATCGGTGCTGTTCTCGTCGTGAACAAGAGGATGGAAGAAACGAATTCACCGATCCCTTGAACAAATGCAAGCAGCGTCCCTACAAGCACTCCGCTTAAAGCCATAGGAAACACCACCCTACGAAAGCTGTACCACCAGGATGCTCCAAGATTACGTGCGGCTTCTTCCACTGAGCCGTCCATCTGCATCAAGGTAGCCGACGTCGAACGAAACACCAAGGGCAGGTGCCGGACAAAATAAGCAAGCGGCAAAATCCAGAAGCTGCCGATCAGCACCTGATTGAAGCTGAATACGGACGGCTGGCTGAAGGCTGCGATCAAGTTCACCCCTACGACCGTACCAGGCAATGCCCAAGGAAGCATAATGAGCACGTCGAGCAGTGTCTTCCCTCTAAACTTCATCCTTACCATCGCATAGGCCGCCGCCACACCGAAGATGACATTGCCGATGGTGGCGATGAAGCTCATCTTGAAGCTGTTGCCGATAGGTCTCCATGTCTTGCTGTCCGTAAACAGCTTCACATAATGATTCGCCGTATATTCAGGAGGCAGGATTTGCGTCGTCCAGGTTGCGTCTTTAGAGAATGAAATCAGCACCAGAACCAGAATAGGAAGCAGCAAAATAACGACTCCGATGAACGAGAGGATCATAGAAACGTATTTACCGGCAGCGCTCTTTACCTCTGTTCGGTGAACGCTGACGCCCTTGCTCATATTTTGATAGTTGCGTAGATTTTGATACCACCTCATGATCATGAGAAACAGGATCGAGACGATCGTTAATATGGTGGACTGCGTCGCCGCCATATCCAAATTCCCATTGGTTCGAGATAAATAAATTTGCATGGTCATTGTTCGCTCGATACCGAATATTAGCGGTGCCGTGTAGGATGCCATCGAGATCATAAAGACGAGCAGCGAAGAAGCGACCATCGCCGGCGTAAGCATAGGCAGTATGACGCGCCTCCATACGTACAGCCGCCCTGCCCCAAGGCTGGATGCAGCTTCCTCCAGTGAGGGGTCGAGCCCTTTGATTGCCGCAGAAGCTGTCATATAAAAGTATGTGTACATCGTGAACGTATGGACCATCAGAACGCCCCAGATGCCTTTTAACGAAAAGGGAACATGATCCATTTGAAGCAGCAGCTTCAATGATCGGGGAATAATTCCGCTCTCTCCATACAAAAAGGTAAAGGACAGAACCCCAACCAGTGGCGGCAGCGCCATAGGAACCATCGCTAATACCGTCAGTATTTTACGTCCTGGAAATTCGTAACGCTCGAGCAGGAAAGCCATAGCCACTCCCACAATGGCGCAAGTAATGACGCTTAGCACCGAAATGTAAATACTGGTCCACAGCGCTTCCAAATTGGATGTGTGCTCCAAGCTGAAAAATTTGGCATAGTTTTTTAACGAGAACTGGTCCTTCACTTCAATGCTTTGAACAAAGGTCTGGAACAACGGGTACACCACATAAGCCAGCAGCACGAGAAACAAGGGAGCTACCAGGACATATATGAAATATCGCGACGACGTTATAGAGGTCCATGGGCGTATGGACGGGGATTCGGATGGTCTAGCATTGTTCATCATTCGTCCCCCTATCTAACCTAAGAAATAAATACTGGATTGTGGAATATGAAAGAAGATTTCTTCACCACGTTGACGAACTCGATGCCCGATGTTCACAAACATAGCCTTCAGAGAGGCTTCACCAATTTGCGTTAAATAGTTGACGCTGACTCCTGTAAATTCAGAAATCGTCACCGTCCCTCGAACCACATTGTTCTCGCTAGGTTCAGAGGGCTGCGCCTCCATGACGGATTCAGGTCGTATCGACACGGTAATCCTGGAACCAATCTCCAGCTTGCATTCAGGAGAGGCGTTGTGTATAAAGCCGCTAAGTACTATATCTGGACCGAAGCGTGCGAAAGCCACATCCCCTTCGATCCGCTCGATCGTACCTTCCCATAAATTCGATTCGCCAATGAACGAAGCGACGAACCTGTTCAAGGGACGATTATATATTTCCTCAGGACTTCCGATCTGCTGGACTACACCACCCTGCATAACCATAATCCGATCCGACATCGCCATAGCCTCCGCCTGATCGTGTGTGACATATATGGTGGTAATACCAAGCTCCAACTGGAGTCTCTTGATTTCCAAACGCGTCTCTTCCCTAAGCTTCGCATCCAAATTGGATAACGGTTCATCCAGCAGTAAGATTTGCGGTTCAATCACAAGCGCTCTTGCCAAGGCAACCCGCTGTTGCTGACCGCCTGAGAGTTGGTCGATCCGGCGCTGACCGTATCCTTCTAGATGTACCATCCGCTGCGCGCGCTCTACTCTTTGCACCAATTCAGGCTTCGGTACTTTTCTCACTTGAAGGCCGAAAGCAATATTTTCAAATACCGTCATATGGGGAAATAAAGCATAATTTTGAAACACCATGCCGGTATTTCGTTTGTTCGGAGGCAAGTTCGTCACATTATGCTGTCCAAACACGATACGGCCTGCGCTCGGATAATAAAATCCGGCGATCATTCGGAGCGTCGTCGTTTTGCCGCATCCGCTCGGACCGAGAAACGTGAAAAACTCCCCAGGCTTAATATGAATATGAATATCTTCAACGCCTTTAACTTGACCAAATTGCTTACTGACATGATCCAATGTGACATCTATCAAGCGGGGTTCCCCTCCCTTATTGATCAGGCGGAGCTGAGCTGCGTGTGCCTGAGACGCAATAGTTTTTTGGTTAGGACATCCGTGGCGAGGGATCATTGAATCCCCCGCCGGCAGATGGATTATACATAATGTCCGTCAATATCTGTTACTAATAAGCAGTTCTTATTACTTAGCGCCTTTACCTTTGATGTTCTCATCCCAGTACTGCATCCAATCCATTTCTTTGTTCGCCATTATAGTCCAATCCAGATTCATCGGCTTCAGCTCAATGCCCTTCAGCCACGCTGGTAGCGTATCTTTGCTAATGTCCGTACGAGTAGGAATTTGGTATAGCTTCTCCGCCAGCTCGACGCGCAGCTTGGAGTCGAAGAGGAATTCATAGAATTTCTTCGCCGCATCCATATTTTTGGCGCCTTTGACGACACCGACACCGTCTACGAGTACCGGAGCTCCGCTCGCCGGATAGATGAAATCGAACGGCTGCTTTTGAAGCTCTTTCTGAATCATGATGTCCTGAAGGTTCCATAGTGACAGCGTACCTTCTTCCCTCGCCAGCTTCAGGTACAGGTTCGTAGGGTCCTGAGCGTATTCCTTTGTATTCACATCAAGCTTTTTCAGCCAGTCGTAGCCTTTTTTCGGATCTGCGGCATCCTGACGGAATATCATGGCCGAATATATCGTTCTCATCGTTCCGGAAGCTAACACGCCGCGAATGATGATTTTTCCTTTATATTTGGCATCCAGCAGATCGTCCCAATCTTTGGGCGCATCTTCTTTTTTCAGCGCTTTGGAATTGTACATGATGACCTCAGGAAGCAGCATTTCCCCATACCAACGGTCTTGAGCGTCTTTATACAAGGCTGGCACATTATCCGCAAAGCTCGGTTTGACACTTTCCAGCAGCCCTTCGTTCGCTGCGGTCATCAAGGCCGATTGCGTGCCGCCCCACCAGAAATCGGCTTGTGAGTTCGCTTTCTCCGCACGTACCCGCTCCAATATTTGTTGAGCTCCCATGGTGAGAACCTCTACATCGATGTTCGGATTTTTCTCTTTGAATTTAGGGATAATTTCGTCAACGACATTTTTATCTCTCGCAGTATAAATGACGAGCTTTTGTTTCTCTGGTGGCTTCGGCGTGGCGCTAGGCTTAGGTGCCTCTGTCGCCTTCGGCGCTTCCGCCGTAGGCTTCTGAGTAGCCGTAGGCTTCTGAGTAGCCGTCGGCGCTGCCCCGCCGCTGCAAGCTGTGGTTCCCAGCATTACGATGCTGAGAGCCAGGCTGGTAAACCATGAACCCCTTTTGCCTAACCATTGTTTCATTGGATAATTCCTCCTTAGAGTTTTTCTGTAGGAAAAACTTGCTTCGTAAGCGAGAGGCTATTGAGAAAAACTAATTTCAAAAATGTAGGACATGGTACTCCGGTGGGGTATCCCCTTCCAGCCGCTGTTGTTATCGGGAAACTTTGAATTAATCTGCTTATAGCAGTAGCTTCCCGATAACAAAGGCGGACGCTATCGCTCCTCCAGGGGACACCCCACCTACTTCCAATCCTATTTTTTGGGGCGTTATTTTCTCACCAGCTGAACAAACCTTCACAAGTTTTTCTTACATTACTATTTTCTATTTTCCTTTCAATCGCGATGGAAAGGCTTCCAAAGCGCAATGAACGGCACCGATGATACCCGCTTGATCACCCAAAGAAGCCATTTTGATTCGAGGCACAAAAGGCACCCATTCCGCGAGCAGACGAAGCATCGATTGAACACCATCTTCTCCGATATGGACCATTTCGCCGCTTAAAATGAGCAGCTGCGGGTCCATCACACTGGCAATATTGGCAATTCCATATGCCCAGTGCCGGTACACATCATCGAGCAGTCCTTTCGCAGCTGCCTGGCCTTGACGCGCATGCTCGATAAGCTGCGTCATGATGCTCTTGCTGCTATCGTCTGCTTCTGGGAGGAATGATCTGGCTTTTTTTCGTATCGCAGGCTCTGAGTAATTGTTCTCGAATACACCGAACTCCCCTCGCCCCCGCTTTCCAATGGGTCCGATCATCATGTAGCCGATCTCGCCGCTTGCCTCCATCGCTCCTCGATAGCTTTGCCCGTCAATCATAATGCCAGCACCGATTCCCGTGCCCACATACATGAAAACCAAGTTGGAGCAGCCCACACCTGCACCCTTGTAAAACTCCCCTAGGGTCATTAAATTAACATCATTGTCGATAACGACCGGAAGGCCGAGCCGTTCCTCAATTTCCTTTTGAACCGGCAGCCCCATCCACCCCGTACTCGGGGCATAGCTTACCGTACCTTCCCTTCGCTGGGTAATGCCCGGCAAGCCTAAACCAATACCGAGCAGCCTGCTCTTATCAAAGCCGCTTTGCTTGAGCAGCACAGCAAGCCCTCGTTCTACACCTTCAATCGCCATTACCCCATCCAGTGGCTGTGTAAACCGCGTTTTGTATTGGAACTGCACCTCGCCTTTCAAATCAGCAATAGCCAGCTGTATGGAGCTTCCTTCAAATACTGCCCCTACTACGCCAAAGGCTTGAGAATTGTATTCCAGCAAAATCGGCTTGCGCCCGCCCTTGGACTGCCCGACCCCAACCTCATGAACCAATCCCTCGCGAATCATCTCATCCACTAACGCAGAAACGCACGGTCGGCTCAATTCTGTCAGTTTGGCCAAATCGGCTCTCGATAACGGCGCTTTTTCTTTCAGTTGATGAAGGATGCCTTCCCGATTGAGCTGTTTGACCAGCTTGGTATTTCCTGTCTGTCCCCGACCGAACAATGGTAACGTTCACCCCCTTCATTAGTTAAAATAATTAACAAAGGCTGACTTTGATCCTAATCTATGCGCCCGAATCAAGCCTTATGACCGAAAAAAAACGCCCGATTGAAGTCGGACGTTCGCGCTGCTACACAGTCTTGGTTGATTGTCATTTTGTCTGGTAGTATGCTAAATGAAAGAAGATTAACGGAGGGTCCTTCAATGCAGGAATATGCAAACGAATTCGCTGATATATGGCTGAAGCTTCCTTCCTCCCTGCAGCAAAAAGGCGGAATATGGATTGTCCGTGCCGGACGAAATGAGGCCAAGCCCAACTACCGGATAGGACCCAAAATCATTGAATGCCACAGCCTCCATTTCATTCTAGAGGGAGAACTAACGCTGGAATACGACGAGAAGCAAGTCTTCTTGAAGAAAGGCGACCTCTTCTGTCTGTTTCCTTACACCTCATACATGTACAGCAGGCGTTCCAACTCAGTTCCTCTTCGAATGGTATGGCTCGCCTTAGAAGGCGATCAAGTATCGGAGGCTATTCACCGGCTATCTATCACCAAAGCTGCACCCTACTTGGAAAAAATCGTTGATGCGAAGGTCAAAGGAATCCTGCATCGCATCCTTAGCCTGCAAACTCAGTCTTCTACCAAAGAACTCACAGAGCTAACCGAGCTGTACCGACTGTTAGACAGACTTACGCAGCTCAATGCCGTTCCAATCGTTCAGACAGATCAAGAGTGGTTTGACAAAAGCATCGAATATTTACAGCTTCACTACACCGAGCATTTGAAGATCGAAGAGCTAGCGCGATTCGCGGGAGTGAACCGGACCTACTACTCCACTCAATTCACCAAGAGAATCGGCATCTCCCCCATGCAGTATTTACAAAAGCTGCGAATGGACAAAGGGGCCCAGCTGCTTCGTGTTACGTCGCTAGCCGTTACGGAAATTGCGCTTACGCTTGGCTACCCGGACCTGTATTCGTTTACGAGAGCTTTTAAAAATTACTACGGTATATCCCCAAGCGTTTATCGGGAGAGCCCTATCGGTACGCCGACAGCTCAATCTTAAGCTTGGGCAATACGCGGCATTGGAAGCGATTCTTTGCCAAGCTCTGCCCAAGCGTACTGAAGCAGCAGCTCGCTCTTCAGCTGTGCAAACCGCGGATCGTCCCACCGGTTGTACAGCTCCTGCGGGTCTTCAATCAAATCAAAAATTTCTCCGTAGGTTTGGTTATAATAGATCGTGATTTTGTATCTCTCCGTCACCAAAGTTTTCTGGTGAATAGTGGTCGGCTCATGATGAAATTCGCACAGCACGTGATCTCGCGCGGCACTTAATTCTCCAAGCCAGACGGCGCTTTGATCGACTCCGGTCATTGCATGAGGAACTGGAATGCCACAGAAGGCAAGGAAAGTCGGCGCCAAATCGACCAAGGACTGCATAGCCGACGATGTGTGTCCTGCTGGCACCTTCCCAGGGTAACGAACGATGAACGGCAGCTTAATCAAATCCTCGTAATGGAAGCCACCCTTGAAGTGCATGCCGTGATGACCGAACATATGGCCGTGATCGGTCGTGAACACGACGATCGTATTGTCCGCCAGCCCCAGCACTTCAAGCTTATCGAGAATACTTCCAATATACTTGTCCATTAAGGAGACCATTCCGTAATATGTCGCCATGTTGCGCCGCTGCTCCTGCTCGTTGTACCGTTGATGCGAGTGGTAGCCGTGAATGTCGAAACCTGACTCCTTCCACGCAGAGAAATCTGCTTGCGCCTCCTGTGTCAGCTTAAAATGTGGAGGATTGTTGTCATGCTCTCCAGGCACCGCTTGAGGCAGCGTAAGCTTCTCCGGATCGTACATCTTATCCCACGGCTCCGGAACCAAATAATCCGGGTGAGGATCGAAGAAGCTCGCCCACAGGAAGAAGCTTTCGTCGCCCTCCTTATATTGCTCCAACAGGTTGTTCGTTCTGTCGGCTATCCATTTATCGTAATGATACTTCTCAGGAATGGGCCATGTATGCTGTATCGAGCGGTCCATATTGCCAGTCGGAGGCAGGAAATAATCGCGCCATTCCATACATCCCTGCTCTTCCATCCACAATGCATAATGCTGTCCCACATGTGCTTCATTCGTATGGTTACGTGCAAGCTCCACATGATCGAATCCGTAGAAGGTCTCTTTATATTCCCGCCAGTAATCGAGGTCCTGCAGGATAGGATACGCTTCTAAAGACGGAAATTCCTCCGTTCCCTTCAATGGTTGAAAGTGCGCCTTTCCCACCAAAGCCGTTCTGTACCCATGGGCCATTAAATCTTCCCCTACCGTGTGGCGATCCTCCAGCAGCTTAGTGCCGAGCGTCCACGCTCCATGCTGACTCGGATACATCCCCGTAACGATAGAGGCCCTTGTAGGCGTACAAGTGGGATTAGGGCAATACGCCCTTGTGAACATCGTTCCCTGAGCAGCGAGTCGATCCAGATTGGGGGTTTGAATTTCAGGATTATGTGCCCCAATCGTGTTCCAATGCTGCTGATCGCTTGTGATGAGCAAAATATTTGGTTTTTTCATCCGATAGCCTCTCTTCTGCTTGTTTTATTTCATCATACAGTTCGAAGATCGCTTGGAAAATGGCATTTCGTCGGATGATCCTATTGTCATTTTGTCTGCTCTTTTACACATATCAAAGAGACTCGCCATATCCCTCTCCAAAAGAGATTAGCGAGCCTCCCATAGTATCGTTCTGTTGAATGTCATTTTTGTTTTTTCTCCGTGGACTGTAAGCTAGCTTTACTGAGACATTCCCGGTAAGACAGTGCAATCCCGTTATCGTCATACCCACTCAAAACTCCGATGGCAGCGGATATGGCGAATGAACTCAGAGAATCCATGCTCATAGGCTGAGACAATCGGTCTACAAGCTCCTGAACCTCCGAATACTTCCTTGTCGTAATGATAACAAACTCATCCCCACCGTACCGGCAAACGTAATCCTGTTCGTGCGCTGCTTCCTTAAGCAGTACGGAAAATTGGATCAGCAGATCGTCCCCGACAGCATGTCCGAACTTTTTGTTCACGCTGCCGAAATCATTCAAATCGATAAACAACAAGTAGAACGCTGTCCCCTCGTTAGCCAGATAATCGTAAATATACTCTATGTATTTGGACCGGTACAAATGGGTCGATTGATCAATATAGCTTCCTATCGTGCTTCTGAGCCTTTCCCGGGTTATAATGCCTTTCATCTCATTGCCGTCCTTCACGATAAGACGCTCCACATGGTGCTGTTCCATTGCATACAGAGCATTTCCGATAAAGGCCGTCTCAGATATTACCAACGGATTATGTGTCATCGCGTCGGCAACAATCCGATTAGGGTGTGCAGAACGGATGTCCCGAGAAGTAATGATGCCTACGACTTCCTCTTCATCGACAACGACCAGCGACCCGATCTTTTGCTCATTCATCAGGTATGCAGCGTATCTCACGCTTTTGCCGGAAGAGATGCAGCATACTTTTTCCGACATGATCTGCCCCACCTTCACTGAAGTTCAACCTCCCGTTGAATGGATATCGTAATGTTCAACTCCGCCTTCAATACCATCTGCTCATTGATCAGCCTGTCGGCCTCTCCGAGTATGATCTCCAGAAGCATCTGTTTATCCAACATCTCAAGCAGTGATTTTCTTAATAAAACCGCTTCCACCTTGGGATGATCTACTTTAAGTATCGAGAATTGCTCTGGCGATAACGCTTCGGCCATTCTTCTCACGGCCTCCGGGCCTATAGGAGCCCCCCTGCCGATAATCAGCAAATCCTGCATAGGAGGCACTTCGAATTCGGTTAATTTCATCGATAAGCTTGCTCTGCGAGAGTAATTCAATTTATTGCTCATGGTAAACTCCCTTTACAAAATGGATTTGGCGAACATAAGATTTTCCAATGGCTGAGGCTTGGCAAATAAATAACCTTGACCATAAATGACGCCCAGCTGCTCAAGGATTTCAAATTGCCGCTCGTTCTCAATGCCCTCTACTATGAGTTTGGATTGTTCGCCGCAAAAATCGGCTAGCATTTTGATGACTTTCTGTTTGCCTCTTGAATGCTCTAATCCGTTAGTAAAATATTTGGACAATTTAATATAGTCTGGCTCAAAGTCTACCAATTGTTTTAAAGAAATGGCTCCTTCGCCAACGTCATCGAAAGCGATGAGAATAGCTTTTTTTGCAGCAGCTTTAATATATTTTGATCAAGCAATTCCTTCCATGTATCAAACTCTTCAATCGCTTCGTTAATTTCAAAGACGATGTCCAGTTCATGGTTCGTGCGCTGTTGAAGAAGCAAATCCAGAAAGGAAGTAAAATCTTGATGCAGCAGCGTGGACGGATATATGTTAACAAACAGCTGACTTTTCTTAGCCATAGTCATCATTGCATTGCACTGCTCTACCGCTCCCAGAACGGATTGCGTATCCAGGTCGAACAGTTTATCGTCTTGACGTGCCTTCTCAAACAACTGCTCGGGATTTCCTCTGTTGCTTCGAATCAGTGCTTCGAATCCCAGTACCTCTCTATTGTTCATATAGACAATAGGCTGATATACATGCGAGAACGAGTAACCGGATTTTAAGTCTTGCATTGTCAATATTCCTTTCTTCCTATTAAAGGTACTTCATAGAGCTGTACAATTGTATAATTTTACAAACACATTATTCAATTTTAAATGAATTCTCCCTGCAAATCTAGCTATTGTATACATTAATCGACAATAATTTTACAATTGTTAGGTCAGACCGCCCTAAAAAAGACAAAATCTTCTTTTTTTCGCTCTAGTTCCTATTACCTATTAAATATTGAAAAAGAATTATTCATTGACCAAGTTCGTATACACAAAAAAATAACAAGCCAAACGAGGTGACCGCTTGGCTTGCTGCTGCTAGATTTATATGCTGCGAAAGTTGTCGCTTCCTATGAGCCTTTGGGGAAGGCTACCAACCTCTCCCAATGGCTCTACCACGTGAATCGGACTATTTATCAATCCCTGCGATATTTGGTTTTATCCGCTTCCGTAATTTCTCGGATGACACGGCATGGGTTGCCCACGGCAATAACATTAGCGGGAATATCCTTGGTGACCACGCTTCCCGAGCCAATGACAGTGTTATCCCCGATCGTCACGCCTGGCAGAACTGTTACTCCACCACCGATCCAAACGTTGCTCCCAACAGTAATCGGGTAGGCGTATTCCAATCCCTGATTACGCTGCTCCACATCCAGCGGATGGCCCGCCGTGTAAAAGGCGCAATTTGGCGCGATAAACACATTGTCGCCGAAAGTAATTTTAGCCCCATCCAGCATGATACTGTTATGATTGATATAGAAATTATCACCAATCTCGATATTGTAGCCATAATCGCAAACAAAGGGCTGCTCGATAAGAAACTGCTCTGACGTTTTCCCGAGCAATTTTTTCAACAGTGCTGTCCTCTCCTCCATCTTCTGCGGATGCAGTTGATTGTATTCATAGCACATACTCTTGGCATAAAGACGCTCTTCTATTAAAGCCTTGTCGTTATTAGCATCGTACAGCAGTCCTTTTTGCGCTTTTTCTTTTTCAGTCATGATCATTTCTCCTTTTATGTAGGGATTTTGAGGAAATTGAATTTGATTGTATTATATCGCAAGTTGGTGCAGAGGGAAAAATGGGCAATGTTGACTTACCCTGGCCCATAATTGTATTCTTATGCTGCACCAAACAAGTCAAATAAAAAGGTGAATAAAGACATGTCTCCTCGTACTAAAGAACAAAATGAAGAAATTCGTCAACAGCGGAAACAAGAAATATTACAGGCGGCTCTTCGCGTTTATGTCGATAAAGGCTATGCAGCATCTGAAATGGGAGATATAGCGGATCAATCCGGTCTTGCCCATGGGCTGGTTTTTTATTATTTCAAAAACAAGAAAACTTTGTTCCGTGAACTATATGAATATATGATGGATGAGTCCGAACGATTTACGAAGTCCTATTTTGAGCATGAGAGTCCGGATTTGGATTTGTTTAAAAATTATACCCGGATCGTTTGTGAGCGTGTACTGGATAATCCGGCAATCCCTCGCTTTTATACGCGGATTAGCTTGGATTTGCATCACTTGTACTCCCCAGATGAATTTTCTCCGTTCGAATGGGTTAAAAGCTTTATGCAGCCTATGACTCAAGCCATTGAAAAAGGGATCAGACAAGGTGCCCTTCAACAAGGCGACGCTAGCCTGATGGCTGTGCAATTCTGGGGGTCTGTCTCTCAAGGGATGCATTATTTGGATCAAATGCGGCAAGAGCTTGTCACTCATGGAATCCCTGATGCAGAATTGAAGGAACAACTGAGAAAAGTTTTGGATCAAGTGGTAGGGTCGTCCGTTGCTTTATTTAAGCATCCATAAATTTTTTTGATTTTAATATTGACTTATAAATCAATCAAAAATATGATGTCATAAGGAGGGTGATATTATGTTATTGGAAATAGAGCAACAGGAGTTTAATTCATTAGGTAGTACTGAGCTTTTTATTAGGTGCACGGAACCGACCCTTGTGCAGATGCGAGTAAGTGACCCATCTGAAAAAATTCAGATTATGACCGAGCTTAACCGTAGTCAACAAGCTATGTTTATGTTCAGATTGTTGTATCCCGCACAAAATTCAGCAGTTGATTATTACTCTTGGTTATCGTACTTGATCGAGCAACCAGGTTACTGGTCTGGCGTTATCAGCGGTTTGCGATTCTTTAGTGAATATTCCTTGATCCAACTGCTGGAGGAATCGGAAACGATTCTTGAAGCTCATGATAAGGGAATTCAACCCGAACACAATACGGAGCTTCAAGCAAGTCTCCACCCTCTATTTGCAAGATTTCAAAGCCTCCTTCCAGAAAGCATTGAGAGGATTAGTGGGTATATCCGATCCAATCCGGAGGAATTTGTTCAATTAATAAACTAATGAATCCGTTTTTTAGAGTCTCACCATGGACTTAATAAACACTTCCGGAATTAATAGACAAATTGTCAATCATCTCAAGGGTTAGGGTTAGACCCGGAAACTTATATTTGTGGGCGATAAGAAACAAGCGGACCCTTGAAAATCATTCAGAGGTCCGCTTTTTTTATTGCATTATGAATAATCATTACGAGAACACAATCTCGATTTCCGTTAACGAGCGAATAAGATAATCCGCTTCTTCTCTTAATATGTCTTCGGACCCTTCATGTGTAACCAGACCTACCGCAATGCTTCCCGCATCTTTGGCCATACGCATATCCACGATGGAATCGCCTACAACAACCATACTCCCCGGATCGATACCCAACTGTTTGCAAGCTAATAAGACCATATCGGGGGACGGTTTGCCATTCTCAACTTTTTCAGGAGTTACGATAAAATCCAAAGCTCCATGCATGCCTAGTAGCTCCATACAAGCTTCTGTTCTTAACGAACTGTCCGAAGTCAGTATGCCCACTTCCATGTCAGCGCTCTTTAATTGCATAAGCAAATCCGGAACGCCGGGAGCAGGGGCAAAAGCCTGGCTGTAATCCAACTTCTTATCGGCTTCTATGAATAAATCTCTGGCTAATTTCTTGCATTGAAACCAGGGCCAGCCGTACAATTGGAACATGACACCGGCAACCAGTACGATTTCTTCCTCAGTCGTAGCCACAGCCAGCACACCATTATAGTTGATTGCATCGGGGTGGATGAAACCCATGATGGATTCCCAGGCTTTTTCATGGCCGGAACCGACGATGTTCAAAAACAGCTCTTTGCGGATCTGATCCATATATCTCCAATAGCTCAGTGCGTCGAATAACGTTCCATCCTTATCAAAACCGACCGCCTGAGCTTTAATTTTATGCGTTCCAATACGTAATTCCGTGACCTTCATACAATCACTGCCTCCTATCGTTGGATGACTGCTTTAAGAAATTCTTGAGTTCTGGCATTTTGCGGATGGGTAAAGATGGTCTCCGGTGAACCTTGCTCAATAATACGTCCTTCTGCCATTACAACAACACGATCGGCTACTTCCCGGGCAAAATTCATTTCGTGAGTCACTATAATCATCGTCATGCCTTCCTTTGCCAGTTCTTTCATGACGGATAAAACTTCACCGACCAGCTCAGGGTCCAAGGCGGAAGTAGGCTCATCGAACAGCATCACTTTAGGTTGCATCGCCAGTGCACGTGCAATGGCTATTCGCTGCTGCTGCCCGCCCGACAGCTGCTCCGGGTATCGGTCTTTTTTATCGAGAAGGCCTACCTTCATAAGAAGATTCTCGACGATTTCCTTTTCTTGCTTTCGATTTAATTTACGTACATGGCGGGGCCCTAAGGCAATATTATCAAAAACGGTTAAATGCGGAAACAAATTGAATGATTGGAAAACCATCCCCACTTCCGTTCCCATCCTCCTGATAGTCCGTTTCTTCCCTGTTGCCGGTAGCCCCTCTATAGTAATCTCCCCCGAATCGATAGATTCCAAATGGTTGATGCAACGAAGCATGGTGCTTTTACCGGAGCCGCTCGGACCGATGACAACCACAACTTCCCCTTGTTTCACTTGAAGGGATACATCGTGAAGAATTTTAAGCTGACCGAACGATTTGTTCAGATGTTGTAATGAAATCATTTAATGTAAATTCTCCTTTCCATCCAGGTTACAAACAAAGAGAGCGGATAACATAGGATAAAGTATACAAGAGATATGCACAGTAAAATTTCAAATGGTTTGCCAGAAATATTCATAATCGCCTTTCCCTGATTTAACAGTTCCACATAACCGACGACGGATGCTATAGATGTGTCCTTGATTAGTGTGATATAAAATCCGATTAATGGCGGCAGGGCTACCTTTAAAGTTTGAGGAAGTATGATTTTGGACATGAGGAGAAGATAGGAGAAACCAAGAGCCTTGGCTGCCTCGAACTGCCCCTTGGGGATTGATTCTATTCCGGCTCTGAATATTTCGGCAATATATGCGCCTGAGTACAAAGTAAATACGATTGTGGTCGCTTCGAATACATTAATATTTACTCCAACATAAGATAAACCGAAATAAAACATGAATAGCTGGATGAGAAGCGGCGAGCCACGAAACAGTTGAATATACGCTTCAAATGGGGCTTTTAACCACTTTGCCCCGCTAGTCTTAGCCATGCTTACTATCAATCCGGCTAGTGTACCCAAAACAATGGCTGTAATGGAAAGCTTGCAAGTTACTATAAATCCGTCCCATAAAAGATATCGGTACTCATAGATTACGCTCCAATCCATAGTTGTCACCTTACTTCACGTTTAATAGGAAATAATCGGCGATTTGCCCAATGCAATACCGTGGAAACTATAAAATACAGCACATAATAAATTCCGGTAACGAAAACAAATATCTCTAACGTCCTGAATGTCTGACCGTTCAATATTAAAGCTCGGTCGGTAAGTTCTTTAACGTCAAGAATTGCGAGCAAACTCGTATTGAAGATAACCATAATAAACTGATTCGCGGTGACTGGAAAAATATGCTTGCATGCTTGCGGGAAAATGACATATTTAAACATTTGCGTGTAGGTAAGCCCTAAAGCTTTACTTGCTTCCCATTGCCCTTTGGATATCGATTGAATACCGGCTCTTATAATCTCCGCCATATAAGCTGAATTGTTGATGGTCAAAGCTATAATGCCTGCTTCAATGGGCGTAAAATGGATGCCGAACTGGGGAAGACCGAAATAAATAAAAAAGACTTGGACAAGAGCGGGTGTGTTGCGAATTAACTCCACATACATCGTTGAAACGAAGTAGACAGGATAGATTTGTTTATTAAACCGACATACCGCCAAGATAACCCCGAGAACAAAAGACAAAGCAAAAACGAGAACGGTTAACCACAGGGTCATAACAGCTCCCCCCACCAAATAATCCAGGTTGCGGATGGGGACAGACCAATCGAATATCATCTGGTTTCCTCCTTACAATAAGAGGCCCGCCTTTTTGGGGCAGCAGGCCTCGCATTCATGCTTGGTTCTAGTACTGCGGGTTAAGCGGGTAAGGAGGATTAATACCGAACCACTTGGTATATATCGTTTTATTCGTTCCTTGATTATTAATTTGGAATACGAAGAAATTCAAGTAATTCAACCAGTCCTGGTCTCCTTTGCGGACAGCTATGCCTTGATAAAGCGTAGGCACAAGCGGATCGCCGACCACTTTTAGCTCGGAGTAAAGCTTGGCCTGGTAAGCAAGGAAGCTCTCGTCCTCAACGAACGCATCGGCTTGGCCATTTTTAACCGCGAGAACGCATTCCGCGGCATTCGAGAAATAGGCAAGCTGTGCTTTGGGAGCAAGCTCCGTAACGGCTTGATTGGTCGAACCCTTTACTACGGCAACCTTCTTATCGTTTAGATCCGGGACTTGATGAATCGAGCTCTCCTTCTTGACCAGCATTTTCTCACTGGCAGCAGAATAAGGCGCAGAAACATTGACCTTCTGCAATCGTTCGTAGGTACGCGAGAAACTGCCTATAACGGCATCTACTTTACCTGTTTCAAGAGCCGGAATTCGCGCAGACGAATCGACGTCGATGATCTCAAGCTCCGCATTAAGCGATTTTGCCAATTCCTTGGCAATGTCTACGTCATAGCCTTGAGGATTGCCTTGGTTGTCTTTAGAACCAAACGGCGGGTACGAGAGAATGACTCCTACCTTTAATTTTTTGGATTGAATAACCTTCGATAAAATGGAACTTTCTACGCTGTTGCTCGTATTGGCGGTTCCTGTGAAAGAGCACCCTGTGACTGCAAGGATTAGTGAAGACAAGACTATCCATATACCAATATGAAATTTTTTCATATAGAGCCCCTCACTTCCACCATGAAGATTTATAGAAGATTTCCGATACGAGGAATAAATTCATCGTCTTGCTGTTGTGAATCATAGAATACCATCTCACGAACTTCTTCCTTCGAAAGTGCGGCCAAACGCTCCTCGCTCAAGTCTACGCCTAAACCTGGCTTGTTCGGAACAACCATTTGTCCGTTACTGAAGGACAGGTTCTCTGTTAAAACATCGCTGTGATAGTAATCGTAGTGCGTATCGTTGGCAAATGGAAAGTTTCGGGACGAGGCTATCAGATGGACATTGGCCATGGTTGCAATACCTGTCTCAGCCCAAGTTCCCGTAACGCACCAAATTCCGTTTTCATTGGCCAAATCGACAATTTGCTTGGCTTTCAGCAAGCCCCCTGCCTCGGAAGGATACACAGTGAATGCAGCAACGGCACGTTGATCAATTAGTTTCATAGCGCTTTCAAAATCCGTGCAGGACTCATCCGCAGTGATGGGTACGGACACGGATTTGCTGACCTGCGCCAGACCCTCGATATCATAATACGGAGTAGGCTGCTCCACCAATTGCAAATCGTATTTCTCCATCTTATTAATTGCCTTGATAGCCGTGGACACACTCCAATTCTGATTGACATCAATTCTTAGCTTGACGTTCGGGCCGACAGCAGCACGAATTTCCTTTAATCTCGCCGTATCGAATTCGACATCGCGCCCTACCTTGATCTTGATTTCTTTGTACCCCTGCTGTACGATTTCCTCCGCGTCTTTGGCATTGGCGAGCGGCTCGTCAATAAACAAATAACCTGCAAAGTCAACGCGGCTGCGATACATCCCGCCCAGCAAGTTATATAATGGAGTTTGCAGTACCTTGGCTTTGAGATCCAGCAGGGCAATATCGATTCCCGCCAAAGCATACAGCCCCAATTGCTTCCAATTGAGCGTATATTCCTCTAATCGGTGAAGAATCCACTCGGTTCGCATCGGATCGCAGCCTATAAGGAAAGGCTTGAACTCCTTCTCAACAATGGTTTGAATCGTTGGTATGGTTGGCCCTACACATTCCCCGATACCGAATATTCCCTCGTCTGTAATTAGTTTAACGAGTAGAGCCGGAGCGCTTCTTCTTGTCCCTCCCGACCATTTCGCCGGTTTACGAAATGGAATCTGTACTTGTGTTGTCATTACGTCAATAATTTTCATGTTTCTACCTCCCGCATGGATTAGGGTTTATTTTGCGCCATAAGGCGCAGCGCCCCTATTATTTTCACGATGCATGTAAAAATATAGTAGGGAACGCCTATGAACGGATTGTACCATCGCGCTTTTTTAATTGTCAACAATGACATTAACAAAAACGTTATTTGTTATTTTGCCATAACCATGTATAATGATAAAAGAACATTATTAGCGCAGGAGGATATGTGATGAATGAATACGGCTTTACCGTCAAGAAAACCGATACACTAAGAAATCAAGTGTACAAAGACATAAAAAGCGCAATCATAAGAGGCAAAATTGAACCGGGTACACGACTGAGGGAAAATGACATTTCCAAGGAAATGGGCGTTAGCAGAGGACCGATTCGTGAAGCCATCTTACTGCTCGAAAGAGAAGGATTGCTGGTAACTCAAACTCATAAAGAAACCATGGTTGCCAAAGTGGAGAAAGACGAAGTAACGATGTTATTAAATCCTCTCAGAGTTCTTCTGGAATCTTTTTCTATTCAAAAAAATCCTCCCGCTTCTTGGTGAAGCCCACTTTACTCAACTTGAAAAAATTCTCAATGAGCTCTACCAGGCGTGCAGACAGAGAGAAATCGAAGTTATTGTTGAGAAGGACCTGGAATTCCATGAATACCTGGTCTCGCTCACAGGCGAGCCCTATCTTATTACTCTTTGGAAAAGCGTATCCTCCAGAATTGTGTTTCACTTTATGACGAACACACGGGAACAGCATCAGGCTGACAATTTCACAAAATTGATTAATGAACATAAAGAGCTGCTTGAGGCTATTAAGACAAAGAATTGGGAGCATATTGAACCCATTTTAAAAGAGCACATTTATTGATTTTTTCTGCCACAACGTTGGACTTATCTTTCCAAATTACAGGTACAACAGAGCGAAACTTATTGGATGTTCATAACTCCAAGGGTTTCGCTATTTGCCGTTTGCGTAGGGTTCCCGACAAATGAATGAATGTGTTAATTTTCAAAAAAATCGATACTTTAATTGTTGACAATAACAATAACGTTTACTATAATTCCATTTGTAAGCGTGGTCATTTATAATTTTTGAACCAAAACTACATTGGAGGTTGATTGAAATGAGCACCAAACTACCGACATTTTTTTACGAAAAGCTGACTTGGGAAGAAATTCAACAGGGCATTGATGAGAATAGGGTCATTCTGCTTCCCGTTGGTTCCACGGAGCAGCACGGCAGACATTTACCGATGGAGGTCGATAACTATTTGGCAAGAGAAGTTGCGATCGGTGCAGCCCATTTGGTTCCCGACGACGTGCTGGTCATGCCTAACATACCCTATGGATTTAATACGCATCATATGGACTTCCCCGGACAAATCACCATAACCGGCAAAACCTTCATCGAATATTGCTTATGTGTAACCAAAAGCCTGATCTATCACGGCTTTAAAAAAATCATTATTGTAGACGGCCATGGATCTAATATGCCGTTCCTTGATATCGTGGCAAGACAAACCAATATCGAATCCAAAGGAATGGCGCTCTGCACCGCTTTGATTCATACCAGTCTGGCGCTGGATGTGGCAGGTAAGATCAGGACGACTGAAAAAGGCGGGATGGGCCATGCCTGCGAATGGGAAACTTCGATGTACCTGCACCTAAACGAAAAAGAAGTCAGGTCGGAGAAAATCGAGGACGAATACGGCTTGCCTGAATCGGAGTTTCATTGGAACGAACTGCAGGCACCCTCCCCTATTCTGATGATGGAATGGTGGACTACCTTCTCCAAGTCCGGCGTATCCGGAACCGCGAGTGCCTCCACGAAGGAAAAAGGAAAAATACTGTATGACACGACAATCGAACGACTAGCCCGACTGGTTAAGGAATTTAAAGCACGCGAAATTAGACCGAGACACGACAATCATCCTCGTAAGCCCGACCTTGAACTTGATAATTTGCTTCATTTTTAGAAGACCGGTGAAATAATGAGCGGAGGTTCTATTTGAATCTGGAAAAGCGGCGGTGTTCGCCTTTGAAAACGGAATCTCTCCGGCAACACGATGAAGATAATCAAAAGATTCCGATTTCAACAGCGATTGGAAGATCAAATGGCCGCCGTAGTGAATTCACCACAATTTTAGTAAGAACGGTGATGTGCTAACGATCGGCTTGAAAAGGAGGGGCAGAAATGAAAGGATTGCACCGTAAATTCGTCTTATGGTCTGCATGCCTACTTTCGACGCTGCTAATAGTAAGCGGTTGCAGCAAGAATGCGGAACTTATGAAAGATACTCAACCTAATAATAAGATCACATTGCGCATTTTATCCGTAGAGCAGACGGAGAAGCCCGAAGGGCCGGCAGAAAGAGCGCTGGCTGATCAATACGAAGCCCAGCACCCGGATATCAAAATTGAATTTATAAGCGTTCCCTATAACGACCTGTACAAGAAGGTTACGGCTCTTGCTACAGGAGGAGATTTACCTGATGCTTTCTTCAATACACCTGAGTTTATGAGAAACTCCTATAAGATGAAGATAACAACCGACCTCACTCAACTGCTCGGCAAGGAATATATCGCAGCATTTTACCCTAACATGATCAACGAAGCCAGTGTTGATGAAAAACTGCAGTTTCTCCCCTGGTTCGCTACACCTCAAGCTTTAATATACAGGGGCGATTGGTTTGAAAAAGAAAGAATTGCCCCTCCGGAGACATGGGACGATTTTCTTCAAGCAGCCCAAAGATTTACCAAGGACACCAATGGTGACGGCACTGTCGATCAATGGGGCTTTGGGATGATAGGCACGCGAAACTCTTCGGGAGCTGCGCGGTTCATACCATTTTTACGTACTTTCGGGGTAGATGAAATAAAAAAAGATTCCAATGGAAAGTGGATTACGGAGCTTAACAAGCCGCAAGCCAAAGAAGCGTTTCAATTTTTTGCGGATCTTAACAATAAATACGGAGTTGTCCCGCCAGGTACATTAGAGAACGGATTCCCTGAAATAGCCAATCTTATGGCTAACAACAAGATTGCAATGACAATTAGCGGCCCAAATGCCATGGGTACGATCACAGCACAAAATCCCGATCTAAAAGGCAAGCTCTACAGCGCCCCCCTTCCTAAGAAGGAACGGCATTCCGCTACCTTTGGTTTATTCGGTTATTCGATCTCGGAAAGCAGTAAGCATAAAAATGAAACGGCCGATTTTTTAAAATTTCTTGTTACGAAGGAAAATTCTTTGAAGTTTAACGCTATAAGCGGCCGTCTGCCCACCCGAATGGAAGTCGGGAAAGATCAGCAGCTAGCCAGCCCGGATTATGCAGGGTTCGTTAAAGCGATTGAGTATGCATTCCCTACTCCTGATTTTGACTCTTATTCGCAATTTAACGATATTGTAACAGAAGCTTATCAGTTGATGATCAGTAAATCGGCAACAACAGATGAAGCCCTGGCCAAAGCGGCAGGTAGGGCAAATGAACTGATTTCCAAGCAAAAATAATTCAGGTCGAACTACAATCGGCGTTTGGAGGGGCGGACTGTCCCTTCCGAATGCTAGGAGGGCGTATGCAGGTGAAGGAGTTGTTCGAAAAAAAACAATGGAGCGGGTATGTATTTATTCTCCCCTCAGTTATCACTTTAATGCTGTTAGTGACCTACCCTCTTCTATACGGAATATACATCAGTTTTTTCAACACTAACTTATTAAACCAGTGGGATTTTGTCGGCTTCAGCCATTATGTGGAAATATTTAGAAACCTTGAGTTTGTCAATCGGATTGTTCTCACATTGAAATTTACAGTTGCGACAGTCGGCGGCCATGTCATCCTAGGGGTAGGGCTTGCCATTTTATTGAATAGGAAGCTTCCAGGGCAAACGCTTTTCCGGGCCATTCTTATTTTACCGTGGCTATTGCCTGAGGTTGTTGTGGGTTTGCTATGGAAATGGATTTTCAATCCGATGTATGGGCTGATTAACCATTACTTGATCAAGCTTCATATGATTTCGGAACCATTCTCTTGGCTGAGCAATATCTCCGTCGCTTATGGCGCTGTCGTTATCGTCTGTATTTGGAAGGGCTTCCCTATGCTGATGCTTATGGTGCTGGCTGGTTTGCAAACGATCTCTGAGGATTTATATGAAGCGTCTAAGATAGACGGCTGCTCCGGTGTTCAGTCCTTTCGCTACATTACAATCCCCAGTCTGGTTCCTGTGTTACTCGTCTCCCTTATTCTAGATACCGTATGGTGGTTTAAGCATTTCACCATCATCTGGCTGTTAACGCAAGGAGGACCGGCTAACGAGACGAATATCGTGAGCATTGATATTTATAAATCAGCGTTTGACTATTTTGAGTTCGGTAAGGCTGCAGCAATGGCGGTCATCGTCTTATTCGTCTGTTCTTTTATAGGCTATATATACAGGAGGATGCTCAACCGTGACAACGACTAGAGGCAAAAAGTTGCTCCTTGACCTTCTCAGTTACTTTATCCTGATCGTATCATCTTTAGTTGTGCTCGTACCTTCTCTATGGATGGTTTCCACTGCATTTAAACCGTCGGAACTTGTTATGTCCACACCCTTGAAATGGATACCGGACAAGATAACGTTTACCTCGTTCCTTAGAATATGGGAGGATTATCCATTCGGTGATTATTTCTTAAACAGCGTGTACATAGTCATCGCGGCTACCGTTATTTCACTGATTTTCTCCGCATTGGCAGGTTATGGAACTTCACGTTTTACTTTCCGCGGTAAAGGTTCGTTTCTTACCTTTCTACTAATGACTCAAATGTTTCCGTCCATTATGCTGTTGATTCCCTTTTACAAAGTATTAAAAGCATTCGGTTTAATCGATACTCATCTTGGGCTGATCCTTGTCTATATTTCATTTACGATACCGTTTTGCACGTGGATGATGATGGGTTACTTCCAAAGCATCCCCAAAGAGCTGGATAGTGCCGCCATGATTGACGGCTGCAGCAGACTGCGTACTTTCGTACAAATCATTCTTCCTCTGTGCCTGCCGGGATTATCGGCCACTGCGATTTATGCCTTCCTCGTAGGTTGGAATGAGTACATGTTCGCATTTATCTTAACTACTTCCGAGAACATGAAGACATTACCTGTCGGCATTGCTCAACTAAACGGATTTTATAAAATAGAATGGAACGATATGATGGCTGCGTCCCTTGTGTCGAGCTTGCCTTTAATTATTCTATTTCTCTTTTTGCAAAAATATTTTATTAGCAGTTTGACAGCGGGAGCCGTGAAATAAAGGAGTGTCTCGGGCCGGACCGGCTTGCCCGTCTCGAATAAGGTTTCTGTGATTCGCCAATTCACTCCCCGGCATCATACCTGTTTTACAGCATTTAAATGGAATTCATAAAATACAAAAAAACACCGGCATCGAGGGACTTCATCTTCCAAGTCCCTCGATGCCGCTTTACAGAGCCTTAATTCCTGATTACCGAGGCGGATACAAGCTGACCGTATGGGGCTCATCGTAAGCCTGAGCCCAATAATAGCCCGGCGAGGTAACGCGTCGCGGCTCGAAGCCGACCTGTCTTCCTGACGGAATCGTCTCTGAAGTGAGGGTGATCATCCCTTTCGCGTCGGTCCGGCCTCCCGTGTATTTGCCGCCTGCGAACTGAAAGCGGCCTTCGATCAAGGCGTTGGCCAGCGGCTGCCCTGTATTCTTATCCACCGCCTGCATCGTAACTGCGGCGAGGGAGCCTTTCATCGTAATGCTCATCCCTGTGAGCACCATCGGTTTCAAGGCGGTTGTCTTCGTCTTAACAAGTGCAGGCATGGAAGCCGGGCCGATGTTCCCCTTCATATCCCGTGCAGCTACTTTGTAATAATAGACGGTGTCCGGGAGTAAGCCGCTATCACGGAATGTAAGCGATCGGGACTCCCCCGCCATTTGGTCTGGACCAGGTGTAAACCAGGGCGTCATACCGCGGTAGATGACATACCGATCGATGTCCGTATTATCGCTTGCCATGCCGTACGAAAGCTCGGTCCGCTGGTAATCAACCGCTACAGCTTTCAAGAGGCCGTGTACGAGAGACGGCGCTTTCGTATCGGCAGGCGGCTGCCAAGAGACGCTGCCTGGTCCCCAATAGGACGGCAAGGCGCGAAGCGAATCATAATGATGCATGGCGATCCCGCCGAACGATGCTCTGCTGCCGTATACGGCGTAGACCTTATCCAGCTCTGCCTCCATGACGGTTCGCCCTTCCTCGCGGAACGTAATCGTCTCCGGGTCGCCGCTGTTCGCAATATCGAGGGTTTCCACTGCAATGATGACCGATTGCGGCTTGCCAATCGAGTCCGCATAATCGATCTCGCCCTGTGCTCCGGCGATGATTCCTGCCGATCCGTCCGCCGTATCACGGTAATCCATAATCGATATGTAGTCGGTTATATCTTGCACATGCTCCGACAGCCATTTGGCGCTGCCTTTCCAAACGATGTTTTGTGCCTGCGCGGACGAATCGAACCATTTGGGGATCGCCGGTCCGAAGGGGAGATTCAATCCGGACGCATTGCGGCGGTCTATCATTTTCTGCAGCATATCCAGATATTGAAGCTGCAAGGACGGATAGTCGTCTTTAAAATCCGGTGAAATATAAGGCTCGATATCGGCATTCACCCCGTCGAAACGTTCATTGGAGGCAGAGGCTATGTTGTAGTTCAACACTCGCTCCATTTCCCGCACGGCTTTGTCATGATAGATCGTATAAGCCCCCATATAGGGTGGCGTCGTTCCCCCGGAAATACAGGCATACACCTGATAACCCTGGCTATGCGCCCATGCAATGAAATTTCTCAGCTTGCCGGGATCGTCCGCCAGTATATCCATATCTGCCATTGGTCCGACCGCCAAGTACAGTGTAGTAACCGGATCCGAGCCGAAGGTTGCCGTGTCCTTGGCGAAGGCATTCAGAACCGTCCTTGAGCCCGGATTCAGCAGCAGCCGATAAGCTTCCGGCTCCCAAATCCACATCGCCCGGTCCTGTGGCTTCACCGTTACCTGCTCGTGCGTGCCTCGCCCCACCGTCGCGTAGGTCGTACCGCTGAAGCCAGTGCGGCCTCTCACATCCGTCACCTTAGCCTCTATACTGCTCGTTACGTCTCCTAGTCCCTTCGTGTTCCATGAATATATATACTGCTTCCCATGACGGATCGCATGCTGCCACGGCCCGCCGTTCACTCGTACCTGAACGCTTATTACTGGTACATCGCCATAAACCGCAACGGTGACTGGAACCGTTCCGCTCAAGGGGTTCCCTTCTATTGGGCTCTCAATGATAACCTGCGGAGCCGCTCCTCGGGAAGGATCGGCCTGCAGCTCTAGCGTTTGACTCCACACTCCGTAACGCGTCTGTACGTCCGACCCGCTGGCGCGAAGCCGGACGACACCGCTGTAATCCCGCGTGTCCAGCTCAAAGCGCCATGTTCCCGCATCATCAGCGTCCGGGTCATCCATCGTTACGCTGACCTGGGACTCTCCGTTGATGCTAAGCTTGATGTCGTACAGGCCTGTGTAGGTGCCGGTCAGCACCATTTTCGGCCATGTGAGGCTTCCGCCTGAAGCCGGCGAATCGATTGTGATGGCGGAAGCCGCCCAAGCCGAAGGAGGAGGAACTACTAAAGAAGAACTTATAACTAGGAATGACAGACATACGGCCAAAATAAAGCGGCTCCAGACGCTTATTCTGCTTACCATCTCGTTAGCCTCCTTGTTAATAATGACGGTTCTCCCGATCGTTTCGGAAGAACCGTTCACTTTTGACACCTAATGCCTTGATGAAGAGCTTATGGCTTCAGCTGAGTGCTTTCCACCCGTTTGTACGCAGCCTTGTACGTATCGACCAGCTTTTGCACACCCAAATTGTTCATTTCCTCCACATATTTGCCCCACTCGCTCATGTTTCTTGTTCCGAGCACGAACTTGGCGAAGCTTTCCTCCCGATGCTTCTTAAGCGCCTGACCGGTTACGGACAGCACCTCGTTCTCCTTTTCCGTGAAGGACGGTCTCGGCTGCATCGCCGAAGGATCGTATTTGGCTGCTTCCTTGTACGCATTTTGCAAATCTTTGGAGAATAAGGACAGATGAGCATTGTAATCGATCCAGGTGTACGTCCCTCTGCTCGATTGCAGGCCGGTCTTTTTGCGCATTTCCGTCACATCAGTGAATTCGGGCTTGAATTTCTTTTGCCCATTTTCGTTAACGTAGGATTCACCTTCCTTGCCCCAGCTCGTCAGTGTCCGGCCTTCCTCCGTATAGAAGAAATCCATGTACGCCATAACATCCTTAATGTTTTTGGAGGTGGAGGCCACCGTCAACCCGCCATCCAAATAATGAAAGTAAGGATTAAGCTGCTTGCCGCCAGTCAGACCGGCCGGCGGAGCCATGAACTGCATGTTGTAATCGGGCCGTTCTTTTTGCATCGCATTGTTGAAGAAGTCGACCCGGCTAATATAGTCGATCGTAATGAACGATTTGTCGGTAGACATCGTGTCCTGCCACTGCTTCGTCTGAATGGACAGGAAATCAGGAGGAATAAGGCCTTCGGCGTAAAACCGGTGCCACATCTCCACCATCGCCTTATAGTTATCCTCAATCGGTCCGTATCGCCATTCCTTCTTGTCGAAATCGTAATAGGTTTCTGCTCCGGTTCCGAAGTTGGTTGTCAGATTCGTGTACATTTCATCGGGAATTTGACCGAAGCGAAGCGACAGTGGGTAGCTGTCCGGGTAAGCCTGCTTCAGCTTTTTCATCGCCTGGTACAGCTCTTCATAGGTTTTGGGCGGAGTCAGGCCGTTCTTCTTAAAAATGTCTTCGCGGTACAGCCAGATCATGCGGTTCGTTTCACCGAAGCCTTGATTCGGGAACATGTACATTTTGCCGTCCGCCGAAATCATCGCTTTCGCCTCGTCCGGATACTTCTCCATCCACTTTTTCAAATTGGGCATTTGACCCAGATAATCTAGAATGTTCACAAGTGCGCCCTGCTGCCCAAAACGGTCGGAATCGCTGCGGCTAGGCATGCTCATCAAATCAGGCAAATTGTTCGAGGCGATGGTCAAATTGAGCGTATCGTTCAGCTTGCCGGACGGGGTCTGCACCTGCAGCGTTACCCCCGTTTTCTCTTCGAGCCATTTCCAGATGGGCCAATCCTTGCTGTACGGGAACGTTGCGTTATTGTCGAGCAGCGCTGTGAACGTCTTCTTGGCCGGTGTTCCTGCCGGTCCGTTTGGAGCAGCCCCTCCTCCCGGTTCCTTCCCTTCATTCCCGCTGCAGCCGGCCACGACGGATAACGCCATGACGGAAGCGAGCGATAGCGATGCCATTTTGTTCATGAAGACCCTCTCCTTCATATAGGTTTGAGTAAAAAAAGGCTAACCTTTGACGGCGCCGATCATCGCGCCCTTGACGAAATATTTTTGAACGAACGGATACACGAGCAAAATTGGCAGCGTCGAGACCATAATCGTAGCGAATTTCAAAGAATCCTCGACCACCAGATTGTCTCCGCCGATACCGGTCACGCTTCCTGAGCTGACGCTTCCGGCCAGCACCAGATTGCGAAGCAGCACCTGCAGCGGGAACAAATCCGGATTGCGCAGATACAGCAGCGGAAGCATGAAATTATTCCACATAGCAACGGCATAGAACAAAGCGATCGTGGCGAACACCGCCTGCGACAGCGGGATGACTATGCGGAAGTAGATGCCGATATCGGTCAAGCCATCTACACGGCCGGAATCCTCCAGCTCCTTCGGAATACCGCTGAAAAACGTCCGCATCAAGATCAGATTCCAGGTGTTCACCGCACCAGGCAGCACCATGCCCCATACTGTATCCATTAGCCCTAGTGAGCGAACAACAAGGAAGGTCGGGATCATTCCCCCACTAAAAAACATCGTAAACACAATGAAAAGTGTAAGAAACTTATGATAGCCCATATCTTTGCGGGATAACGCATACGCTCCCATCGAGGTAACGATGACAGAGATCAGCGTCCCAAGGACGACGTATACGATCGTATTTTTATAAGCCAGCCATATTTTCGGATCGTCGAACACCAGCTTATACATCTTCAGATTAATCCCTTTTGGCCAAAGAGTCACTTCCCCCTTCATGACATAGACGTCCTGACTTAAAGAAACCGACAGCATGTAGACGAACGGATACAGCGTAATGACGATGACGCCTAGCAAAATGATGGTATTCACGATCGTAAACAAGCCTATTTTCTCTCTCACACTCACTCCCCCCTTGTTACCACAGACTCGTTTCTCCCACCCTGCGGCTAATAGTGTTAGCTGTCCAAATAAAGATCAGACTGATGATACCCATGAACAAATCGATCGCTGCCGCATAGCTGAAATTGCCCTGCTCAAGCCCCACCCGGTAGACGTACGTGCTGATAATATCTGCGGTGCCATAGGTCGCCGGATTGTACATGAGGAAGACCTTCTCAAAACCGATTTCCAGCACTTTACCGACGTTCAGAATAAACACAATGACGATCGCCGGTGCGATACCGGGTACGGTCACATGCCACAGCTTTCTCCAGCGATTCGCGCCGTCGATGCCCGCCGCCTCATAGAGCTGAGGATCAACCGCCGTCAAAGCTGCCAAGTAAATGATCGTCTCCCAGCCGATATGCTGCCAAATTTCCGAGATCACGTATACCGTACGGAACATACCAGGCTCCATCATGAAGTTGATCGGTTGAAAACCAAGAGCTTTGATCATCTGGTTAATCAGCCCGCCAGTAGGCGACAGAAACATGATGACCATGCTCGCCACGATCACATTCGAGATGAAATGCGGCAAATAGCTGACTGTCTGCACGAATTTTTTGAACAACACGGTCCGCACTTCGTTCAACAATAGTGCCAGCGCTATCGGTGCTGGGAAGCTGAACAACAGTTTGTACGCCCCCAGCAGGAAAGTATTACGAAGCAGCAGGAAAAAATCCGGGTTCTCCAGAAACATCCGGTAATACTTGAGCCCGACCCATTCGCTCGCCATAATGCCCTTGAACGTATTGTAGTTTTTGAACGTAATGACAAGACCGAACATCGGGGCGTACCGGAACAGAATAAAATACACAAGACACGGTAGAAACAGCAGCCAGAGATATTTGCTTTTGCGCCATGTTTTGGACAAGGACGCCGTCATTCTCCATACACCCCCTTGCATTTTGTCGTTGGCAGTCCATCCTGCTTGTAGGGCTATCATAATCCAACTGGAGGCCCGGAATAAATCTGCATGTTATTGATCCCATCCGCTTTTTCTTGATCAGATAGAGGAGTGTGCATGAAGTGGAGAAAGTGCATATTGTTCCGAACCGAAAAAACAACGTATGATAGAGGTACTCGCACCTGGAGACGTCAGTTTTCATTAGAGGTGACTACAGCGACGAAGGGTTGGAAGCATGATGGCCGAATTTGTCCCCAGATCGATCAAACCGAAATCCCTCTTTAGCAAAATGCTGACCGGCTTCCTGGTTGTCATCGTGCTTCTCGTTACCTTTAATTTTGTCACTTCCATTTATTTGAAAAATAAAATTCACGACGAGATCGTGAAATACAATGAGCTGAGCATCAACCATACCGTAGAAGGATACGAGAATCATTTCCGCTTATCGAAAAATATGGTGCTGGGGCTTAACCAGAACGACCGGTGGATCACCAACTTGAACATATTAAGGAAGGTTAAGGAGAACAACGGCTACGCCAGTATCGAAGATATTAAAGCCGAGCTGAAAACGCTCTATGCCAACCCGTTCCTCCAGTTCGAGAACGTCATTATCTATTTCAAGAACGATGCTTATGTCGTTGAAAAAGACGGCACCAGCAGCGCACAGGACATGTTCGGTAAATTTTACCGCAGTCCGGACTACCCGCTGTCGTTCTGGAACCGCCAGTTCGAGGAGCGCATCGGCTTCCGCGTGCTGCCCGCCTCCCGCTTCACCGAGAAATCCGCCGGGATCGAGACTAGTAAAGGGCTGCTGCTGCCGATGCTGATGAAGCCGCTGCCGTACAACGACATGTACCTGATCGTCATGCTCGACGCTCAGAAGTTGTTCCAAATTCACAATATTTCGTCTGATCAGCATTTCTACATATTGGACCCTGACGGACACCCGATCTACACGTCAACGCCAGATATGCCGATCGAGCCGTTATCCGCCTTCGATACGACAGGACAGCCTGTCATGAAAGGCCATTATTATTACTTTTTCCGCAAAGGTCAGGAGACCGGCTTCACCTATGTCAGCATGGTGCCGACCGAGTCGATCTCCCTGCAGCTGATCCGCTTGAATACCATTCTTATCTCGCTTCTCATCGTGGTAGCTCTTGTCAGCATTGCCGCTTCCGTCGTGTTCAGCCGGAGCCTCCAAACGCCCTTGCGTAAAATCATCGACTCGATGCAGGCTTGGGATACCGGAGAGGGGCAGTCAAAGCATGGGCCGATCCGCGAATTCGACCTGATCAGCCATAAAGTGAACCAAATGATGCAAACAAATAAAAGCATGACCCAGGACTTGGCTCACAAGACATCGCTGCTGCGCAAATACGCGCTAACCAATAAGCTCAAAAACATCCATATGAATCTGGCGGAGTTAAGAGAAATGGCCGATACGAGCATGCCGTTCATGATTCTTCTTTTTGAAATCCACTTCAAGGAGCAGTACGCGGAGCTCGGCATCGATCAGGAAAAAGGAACCTATTATATCCGTGAATTCATCGATAGCGTGCTGCTCCGATCCTACGAAGAATCGGTGACGTTCCAGATGGAGCGCAATCTCGTGCTCTCGCTTATTTTTACAGCGGATACCGAACAGGGCAGCGTCAACCAGCCTATCGATTATTTGAAAAACATGTTCGATATCGAGCACGATCTGTATTTGGTCACGATGGCCGTCAGCCCTCTATACCCAGCCTCCTCGGCGTTTACGACCGCCTACGAGGAAATGACGCAGGTCATCAAGCAGCGGAAGCTGCTCAACTTAACTCAAGTGATCCACGGTAAGCAGTCTATTCCTGAGCCATATCCTTTCACCGTTCTGATGGAGGAGGAGTTTCATACGAGGCTGATGAGCGGCCATGAGGAAGCCGTTTATGAATGGGTAGCCAAGCATTTGGAGCAGCTCGGCAAACGGGGGGCCCCAGTGGAAGCCTACTGGCAGTTTGCCAAGGAGGTTTCTCTGCAGACAGATAAGTCGCTGCAAAAGCTGAACCTTCACGGGCAGCGCGGCAGCGGCATAGTGAAGCCATCCTTCCATATGCTGAGCGGATTTTACAGCACGGAGCAGTTTCAAGAGTGGTTCGCTGCGCTGCTGCAGCCGGTCATTCAGCTGGTTCGAGAGCATACGGAGGATCAGGACCCGATCACCCGCTTCGTCATCGACTATTTGGACGCCCATCTGCATGAGGACATTACCCTCGATCTGATGGCTGACAAGCTGAATATTACACCAGGTTATTTATCGACGTATTTCAAGGAAAAGACGGGGATGAACTTTAGCGATTATTTGAATGATCTCCGTATTCAGCGAGCGAAGCTGCTGCTGGACAATCTGGAGCTGAAAATACAGGACGTGGCCGCTCATGTCGGCTATCAGAACGCCAATTCGTTCATCCGGATGTTCAAACGGTACTCCGGGATTACGCCAGGGGAATACCGCAAGAAATATGCTTCGCGGTTGTCGGTTGAATAAACGGAGTTAATGCTTACTGAACTGAAAGCTTACTTCTATTAAAAAAAGTCTCCGTCTTCCTGTGCAGTTCGATCTATCGCTGCTTGGAGTTCGGAGACTTTTGGACTGCCAATTCCTAGTTTAAATCCTTGATAAGAAGAGATCGTATCATCTACCGTTTACAAAGCGTTCCGTCTTCAGAGGCAGCAGCGGCATATTCGTCAGCAACGTGTGCAGCCTCATAGACCGGCTTGCCGCTCTTATAAGTCCTCTCTATTCGTATCCCATCATCGCTGCGACCAAAAAGCACAAGATCACCTGGAGCTCCCACGGCAAGCCCTTCCGCCGTTGGGAGCCCCATGCATTCCGAGGGCCGCAGCGACGCTAGCTCCCACGCTTCGGCGAAGCTGCACAGCCCCTCGGCCCACATGTGCCGAACCCCCGCCGTCAGCGGCAGCGCCGAACCGGCCAATAGCTTGGGCTGCCCGGACAGATGCAGCCGTCCTTCAGGAGTCAGTGTCACCCTTCCTCCGATATGCGTCTCGTACTCTCCCGGCTCCATCCCGCTCAAGTACACGGCGTCGCTGACCATCAGCAGCTTGGCGCCCTTGGCTCTAAGCGCCACCTTCAGCACAGAGGCCGGCAGATGGAAGCCGTCCGCGATGACGCAGCCCCACAGCCGGTCGTCCGCCAGCTGCTCCCAAATATAGTTGGGATGGCGCGGCAGCAGGGGATGGGCGCCGTTGCCGAGATGCGTCGACATGCTCGCTCCCGCCGCAGCCGCTTCCCTGATCTGCTCGGGCGCTGCCGACGTATGCCCGATCGATACTTTCACGCCGCTGTCCACACAGCGGGCGATAAATTGTGCGGCGCCGTCCCATTCCGGCGACAAGGTGATGATCTTGATGCGACCCTCGGCCGCATCCTGCCAGCGCTCGAACAAAGCCCAATCCGGGGCTTTGACGTAGCGGCGGTCATGCGCGCCGCGGGAGCCGTCCTGCGGCGAGATGAACGGGCCTTCCAGATGCAGGCCCGGGATGCATGCATTCAGCCACTCGCTGCCGCTGCAGGCTGCGGCTATCGTACTCATCGCCGCCTCAATCGCTTCGTCGCTGTTGGTTATAATGGTCGGACAGTAAGCGGTCACCCCCTCACGCCATAAGGCCTCAGTCAACTGAGCTACTGTTTTCTCCGACAGAGGGAGCGTATTCAGGTCAAGGCCGTTCCAACCGTTGACCTGCAAATCGACCAATCCCGGGGCAACCCACGGTAGTTCATCGGGATTCCCGTTAGCATCTTCGGATTTCGTTATCGCAGCAATCCGGCCTTGGCTCAGTTCGATCGAGATCCGCTCTCCTGTCCGGTAATGAATAGCTTCCAGACGTTCTTCTGTATTCTCCTTCACTGGGTCACCCTCCATACGAATCGCTGTCGACATAAAGCACGCAGCTTGGATGTCTGCGAAGAATGGACGCTGGGCAAGCCGTGGAGACCGGCGCGGTCAAGGTCGCCTGCACGGCCGCCCGCTTGGTCGGGCCGGGCACCATGCAGAACAGCTGCGCCCCGGCGAATAAAGCTGAGATCGTCAAGGTCAGTGCATGCGTCGGCACCGAGGCCAGATCAGGGAAGCAGCCATCATTCACCTGTTGCTGCCTGCACGCTTCATCCAGCTCGACACATTTGATGGTATGTGGATCTTCGAAATCGGCTACAGGCGGATCGTTAAAGGCGATATGCCCGTTCTCTCCAATCCCGAGACATACAAGATCAAGGGGGACTTCCCGTAAAAGGTCGGTATAGCGAGCGCATTCCTCCTCGACGTCGTTGCTTCCGTCGATATAATGAACTTGTCCCAAGCTGATTTTGTCAAAGAAGCGCTGATCTAAATAATGAGAGAACCGCTCCGGCGCATCTGGAGCGAGCCCTATGTATTCATCCATATGAAACGCTGTAACCCGGCTCCAGTCGATATCCGGCTCCTCGCAGAGTCGATCCAAAAACTCGTTCTGCGACGGTGCGGCGGCAAATACGATACGAATGTTCGCTTGGCTGCGCAGCCTGGCGCGTATCGCTTCGGCCGCAGCGGCAGCTGCCGCTTCCCCGAGTTCTCTGCGGTTCCGGTAAACTTCTACCTTTAACTGATCTACGGCAAAGCTGCTTTCCGGCAGCTGCAAGCTCCTCATACTTCTTCTCCTCCTCTATGCACTGAGCTCAGCCAAGTTGGCACTATCTCCTTCAGCAAGCTGAACAAGTGCTCCAGACACTGTCTGGAAGCTTGTTCTCCGCCTTCGGAGAAGGAATAACCGGAAGGGCGCTTTAACTGCTCCTCCGTCAATGTCGATTGTAAGCGGTAGTGGGTTTCCACCATCAAATACCCGTCATATCCATCTTCCAGCAGCTTTACAAGCAGCCCTTTATAATCGACCAGCCCTGTGCCTATGGCCACCGCTTCTATTTTCCCGCCTTGTCGGACAGCGTCCTTAAGATGGATGT
The DNA here is from genome assembly GCF_030020805.1 of Paenibacillus sp. RC67. Classification (GTDB taxonomy): domain Bacteria; phylum Bacillota; class Bacilli; order Paenibacillales; family NBRC-103111; genus Paenibacillus_S. The sequence goes on along the minus strand of NZ_CP125098.1, from coordinate 1,842,438 downwards.
GACACAGATGATCCTTCAGATGCCGATAGCCGTCAGGATACGGAATCTCGCCGTTCGGGTCCCATACTGCATTGCCGGGATCATAGAGAGCCTTGAAGTAGGGTGAATCGACCGCCTCCACCAGGCGCGCTACCATGGATCCGTTGGTGGCGTAGACTGCCGGGTCAAACTCCAGCATGAAGGTGACCCCTGATTCCTCCAGCAGCGGCACGATGCTTCTCAGCTCTTCGACGATATCCGTGAACACCGCATCGAACGCCACTCCTTCCTTCGCCCAGAAGCTGAAGCCTCGAACCTTCTGTGCTCCGAAGAGCTGCGCGATCGCCAAATCCCGAACCAATAGAGCCTTGCTCTGCGCGATTTCCTCCGGGTTATCCAGCTGGCATTTGAACACCGGCGTTGATAGCGCGCATACATGCAAGCCCGCTGCCTGAATCTGACGGTGCAGCTCATCCAGCCGTTCAGGCTCAAGCTGATGGAGCTGTACGCCGTCCACAGATCTCAGCTCCAGTGCCGTAAGCCCGAATTCCCGAGCCAAAGCTATCGAGTCTTCGATCCGCTGTGACACCTCGTCGGTTATAATGCCTAATTGAAAAGGCAACTTCATTGTTTGGTTCAGCTCCTTTACATGAGTTTGCTCTCAATCTAACAACCCAGCTTTACGACAGCACCCGTTTGCCTGCTTTCGTTAACCGCCTCAATAAACCGGATGACCTCCAACGTCTCCTTCATGTCGATAGGAGCTGCTCCCGTACGGAACATCTTCAAGATCGCTTCCAGCATACTGGCGTAATAAGGCTTCGGGGCAGCATACACATCGACGAACTGACTTGCCTTCTCTCTATGGACTAGCGCGCCGAACGTCCGGTTGCCCTTGCGGTTGCCGCGAATCGTACCTATTCTACCGTCTTCCCATACACCGACGACTTCATCGTGGTCGGCATTTGTGAACGCCCTCACCTCTTTGCAGCCTTTGCCCATCACAGCATACAGCATATCCGCTGTATGGATGCCGTACCAAAACAGCCCTGGCTGCGTCGGCTGCAGCTCCATCGGTCCGTAGCAGTCGGCCCCGATAATGCGGCCCCTCGCATCGTCCGCAATTGCTTCGCTAAGCCCCTGCGCGTAGCGGACAGACGAGCAGCTCATCAGCGGTATGCCGTGCTCGTTGGCGATCTCTGCCATCGCTATGGCATCCGCACTACTGACGGCAAACGGCTTGTCGATGAATACCGGCTTGCCGTAAGCCGCTATTTTCTCGAACTGCTCCAGATGGACCCGCCCGTCCACCGAGAGAAGCAGGATGGCGTCGGAACGCTTAGGTACCTCCTCGATCGTTCCGACCATCTCCACACCCAAGTCACCCCGCAGCTTGGCGGTAAACCCGTCGACCCGTGAATAGCTCAGCTCAAAGTCCGGAGAACCGCCGGGATAAGCGATCGTTACCGGCGAACCGGCAATATGATACGGATGCTTCGGATCATTGAGAAGCTCCGTAAAGGCTGGAGCATGACTTGTATCTAATCCGATCATTCCGATGTTTAATGTTTTTGTATCATTCATAAACTTCTCTCCGTTTCCTAATTCTTAAGAGACTTTTCAGCCATTCGCCTTCAGTAACTGTCTTGTTTAAAGCTTAATTTCCTTACCGGTCCTCGCCGATTCATAGATCGCCAGGATCAGCTCTACCGATTTACGCGCCTCTTCACCGGAGATTAACGGTTCCCGGTCTTCCCGGATAGCATGAATCAAGTCATCAATCAGAATATAATGACCGTCCTCGGAAATCGCCTGAGGGTTATCACTGCCCTCCGCTTTATGTTCGGAGCTTGCTGCAGGCGGCTCTTCGCCATCCAGCGTCTTCCAGAGCTTAATGCCGCTGTCCGCATAAATGATCGAGCCGTGCTCGCCATGGATTTCGAATCTCGGCTCCTGTCCAGGATTGACTGATGTCGCTCCTTGAATAACGCCGAAAGCCCCGTTCTTATAACGCACAACCGCAACTGCCGTGTCTTCAACCTCGATATCCCGGACAATCGGAGCCGCATAAGCGAATACGCTGTCCACATCACCCATGATCCAACGAATAATATCTACGCCGTGAACACCTTGATTCATTAAGGCACCGCCTCCGTCGACCTCCCACGTCCCCCGCCAATCGGCACTTTTGTAATACTCTGGGCTACGATAATATTTCAAATAAGCATCCCCCAGCACAAGCTTGCCAAGCTTGCCTTCCTTAACAGCCTGCCGTGTTTGAATCGCCAGCTCGGTCGTACGTTTCTGAAACACGGTAGCTAGCTTGACGTTATTATTGCGGCATGCTGCAATCATCCCATCCATATTCGCGAGTGTAATATCCAGCGGCTTTTCACATAATACATGCTTGCCGGCCTCAGCCGCAGCAATCGTTACTTCACTGTGGAGCCCGCTTGGCAGGCAGATGCAGACTGCATCTACATCACACTGCTGAAGCAGTTGATCGATATGCTCATAAATAAAAGGTACGCTATATTCGTCTGCGAGCTTCTGTGCTTTCTCCATCACGCTGTCCACAATAGCGACAAGTTCTGCTTCCGGATGGAGCTGAATCGCTCTTGCATGAAGTGGTGCAATAACTCCCGCCCCGATAATTGCAAACTTGATTTTGCCTGATCCCATCGATTATCCCCTCTCGGTTCCTTATGATCACAGCTGTACCTCAACGGTCCAAGCTGATCAGCAGTTTTGCTTCTCCGCTATCATAACGAACATAACAGCCTTAGCCTATCGCTTGTTTTTCTGCTTTTACCTCAGGATTCAGGGTATCGGAAAGATTGACGATGAATCTAATAAAATGAATATTCTTGTTTTTCCATTGAAAATTCCACGTAAAGTGATAGGATAAAGATTACCAACCTATGGTTAAGAAGACGTCTCAAAGACGATCGCTTACCAACCATTATTTATGCACATAGCTATAAGGAGAGAAGCATTATGAGTATGCACAAAGCATTAACGATTGCCGGTTCGGATACAAGCGGGGGCGCTGGAATTCAAGCCGATTTGAAAACGTTCCAAGAAAGAGACGTCTACGGAATGACGGTCCTTACGACTATCGTTACGATGGACCCTGCCAACAACTGGCATCACGGCGTTCATCCTGTGGCGCTGCCAACAATTGAAGCGCAGCTTCAAACCGTTCTCGGCGGTATCGGCGTCGATGCGCTGAAGACCGGCATGCTCGGGTCTGTCGAGATTATCGAGCTTGTGACCCATACGATTAAGAAGCAGGGCTTAAGCCGTATCGTCATTGATCCGGTTATGGTATGTAAAGGTAACGATGAAGCACTTCATCCGGAAACAACAGTTGCTCTAAGAGAGCTGCTTGTACCAGTGGCTGATGTAGTGACACCGAACCTATTTGAAGCCGCTCAGCTCGCTGACCGCGCTCCAATCAAAACATTGGACGACATGAAGGACGCCGCTCAAACCATTCACGCTTCCGGTGCTAAGTACGTTCTTATTAAAGGCGGAGCCAAGCTTGATCATCCGACAGCTATCGATTTACTGTATGATGGTAAATCCTTTGAACTGTACGAATCGGAAAAAATCGCTACAACCTATACTCACGGAGCAGGCTGCACTTATTCCGCTGCTATTACCGCTGAATTGGCCAAAGGCAGCGACGTCAAGCAAGCCATCTCCACAGCTAAAGCTTTCATTATGAGCGCGATTCAGCACGGCTTCCCGATCAATTCCTTTGTTGGTCCAACGATGCATTCCGCTTACAGAAAGTATCAATAATTTTATGTATGACAAAGCCCTGCTCATCTGCTTCCCTCTTTTTTAGAGCGAACAGATGTCAGGGCTTTACTAATTTTCTTCTCTTAATCCTTATAAGGGTCGAACTCATCCGCTCCAGCCATGCAGACGCCTATCGGTTTCAGCACATGTAGAACTTCAATCGTTTCCGCGTGAGCATCCAGCACATCCTGCAGCATACGATAGACGAACGGGCTCTCATCCGTTCCTGCTCCACGCAGCTCGACTCCGAAGCTTTTTACCGCCTCCCGCATTTGTGCAGCTGTTATTTGTCCTCCTGTTCGGCTTCGCGTTTTCCAGTTCATTTTCCCTGCAGCTTGGGTCCGGCTCATTATTCTCCCTGCCCCGTGAACGGTACTGTACAACGACTCACGATTTTCTTCCGTGTCTTTCCCACGTACAATGACAGAGATATCGCCCATGCTTCCACCTATAAAACCCATCTGACCTGGAGCTGAAGGTGTCGCTCCTTTACGCACAACGATAGTATCCTTTCCTTCATGCTGTTCTTTCCAAGCAAAATTATGATGGTTATGGACTTCTAAATCAGCCTCAGCACCCACTATAGACAGAAGCTGGCGAATTACATAGTCCCTTCCTGCGTACGCATACCGACCTGCAAGCTTCATAGCACGGTAATACATTTCACCAAGTTCACTGTCCATGTCAAGCAATATGGGCGGCTGATCCATCTTTTCTCCAGGCGCGTTACCCAAGAATTCGCGACCCGATGACAAATTCATAAAGCCGCTGGCCGTTTTATGACCGAAGCCTCGGCTTCCAAAATGATTTCCAAGCCATAAGCGGCCGGTTTCGATCTCCTGGAACAAATCCACATAATGATTTCCGCTGCCTACCGTTCCAAGCTGCTCACGGGCTAACGCCTTCAGCTTGTCATGCTCCTGACGTCCCACTGCCTTATAGACGGACCAATCCGGATCGTCGAACAGCTCGTGATCGACTCTTTCATTGTTGACACGTCCTACGCCAAAAGATATTTTCCGCGCGATCTCATCCATCACTTGTTGCAATCGCGGGCGGATGTCAGCAGCCATCAGATTCGTTCGGACCGCTTTATTGCCACAGCCGATATCATAGCCGACACCGGAAGGAGAAATCTGTCCATCGTAAGCAACAACGCCTCCAATTGGCTGGCTGTAGCCTTTATGATGATCTGCCATTAGGAGCGTTTGTACAACGTTCCCGTGCACTGAACAGGTTTTGGCCTGCGCCAAGGCTCCCGCATCCGGATTTCCCCATACTTTTACTCCGTCTATCGTTTGAAAAGTCATTCTTGCTCAACTCCTTGTAAACTACGAACTGTTGAATCCCACAGCCGTGTAATATTTGAATTCATTTTCCCACAGCTTCTACCTTTTGAACATGGCAAAAGTATTACGAGCAGGAGCATACCATAAGGAGTCGTAATTAAAAAATCCCTGAGGACAGGGATTCAGAGTGTCGCGAAACCAGAAAAACTTGAAATATTGCTAGTATACTCCAGTGGGGTATGCCCCTCCAGCCACTGTTGAAACCCGTGAATTTGATTAGAACTAGTGGTATATTCACGGATTTCAAAGACGGACGTAAACTCCTCCGAGGCATACCCCACTTACCTATATAGCATATTTCCCGAAGAATTAGGTTTATCGACAGACTCAATCCCTGAGGACAGGGATTTTCTTATTTTCTGCTACAATTTAACCTTGCAGCGTAGACGGCTTATTTTTTAACGATAAATTAGCAAGCACACCGGCGCACAAAAGTAAAATCCCCGTAACCCAGAAGACACTATGAATCGAGAATATCCCGCTAATTGCTCCGCCTACCAGCGGCCCCAGCATGCCCCCGAGCTGATTCGCCGTCTGGTTAAGACCAAAGGCTCGTCCACGGAAATCTGTTGGCGTAGACCGGACTACCAATCCGTTCAAAGCTGGGAATACCGCACAGAAAAAGGCGCCATATACAAACCGTACAATGGAGAAGCCCCAGATGCCGTGAAACAGGATTTGCGCCAAATTCCCAAGTCCTCCGACAAGCAGACCGATGACCAGTATTTTATGAAAGCCGATTTTATCCGCTAATTTGCCCCACCGCGGGGCAAACAATATACTTGCAATCCCGACCAAAGAAAACACAATACCTGCTAGCAGAGACGCATCCTTAGCCGATCCGCCAATTTGCACAATGTACAACGGCAGTACAGGCTCTATGGTCATTACGGAGAACTGTGTAAGCAGTGTCAGAAGCAGAACCGTCAAGAAAGGCTTGTTATTCACCGCCAGCCTCATCGACTCAATAATGGAAGTTCGATCCTTGCTCGGGACGAATTTTTCCTCATTGACCCAAAACAATACGAGCAATGTGCTTAGCAACACGAATACGCCCGCACTCGCAAAAGCTACTCTGCTATCGAAAATTTTGGAAATAATCCCTCCGAGCAGCGGGCCCATAATACTTCCTGTAGCTGTAGAGGTAGACATTAGAGATAGCGCGTAGCCTACATGCTTCTCAGGTGTATTGGTACCGACCAGCGCAATCGAGCCAGGAATAAAACCGCTCAACAGCCCTTGCAGCAAGCGCAGTACCAGAAGCTGATAGGAATTCGTTACCATGGATGTCAGTATGTAAATGACAAAAAGGACAAAGCCCGCACGAATAATCATAGGCTTTCGCCCATATTTATCCCCAAGAGCACCCCAATAGGGTGCAGAAATAGCACCTGCAAAAAACGCAGAGCTGAACAACAGGCCGGACCACAATTCAATATGCTGGCTTACACCGATATGCAACAGAAACAGCGGCAAAAAAGGAATAACCATCGAAAAGCTCGCTGACGTTATAAAGCATCCTACCCACAGGAGCCATAAGTTTCGTTTCCAGGTAACCATAATAGCCTCCGCAGTTGATGACTTTGTTAATCATTTCTTTACAAAGTTCATCGTATCACCCGCATTTCCTTCTGTAAACCCATATGGGTCCTTCGCCGCTGCGTATAATCCTTGTTCATCTATATTTTTTTATCAGGAGGTCCCTTAAATGCAATCGCTTCATAATATAAGAAAGAACCAGCCCACACCATAATAAACCCATTTAAACTGACAAATAGTTACTTTGGCTTTAATTTTTCGACGAATTCCTATAAAATTATGATGAACGCAAGTCTATGCCACTCGTCAGCGCATAATGGAATAGTCTAGGAAAAGAGGGTGGATTTGATGCCGAGATTGCTATATGAATATATTTACGTCAACATGTGGATCTTGTTATTTTTAACACTAATGTGGGCAAATGACGGTCATATTTCATTCTTTGAAGGCTGTCTTCTTATAGCATTTTCTATAACCGTGATGATTTTCGTTGCCAAAAAACAATTGCGTACCGCAGGCAGCGCCCGTTTCCGCAAGCCTCCCTTGTAATCGAGCTCCCCGTGGCCCATTGCCACAGGGATTTTTTATTATTGGCTTTATTCTTCCTGCTGCCCTGATGCTTTACGCAATTCGTTCGCCAAACGATGAAAGTCCTCTTTGCCAGCAGCATCGTTAATTGCCGCATAGCCGGCTTTCATAAAACCAATGAGCTTATTGGCATCGTCCGCACTCAGCATATAATTAGCCGGAACCGTACTCCACCAGCCTTCTTGTCCGTAAGATTCATTCAAATCGATGCCAACCCCATTAACAACAATATCGTTTAAATATTGATAAATGTTTGCGACAGCTGATTTCTTCCCCCCACTCCAAGCATAGGTTTGCCAAAACCGCGAACAAGCCCCTGCACTATAAACCGCTTCGACAACGGCATACGACCCATAAACCCCGGTATTATATCCAGGAGTGGCATCACTTGCTCCCTTAATATAGGCAATAACAGTAGACATTTGGGCAGGAGTCGCATCGAAGTCTACAGCAAAATAGATCGTACTGCCCTCAGGTTGGCCCATTTGCGCAGCTAAAGCCAATGCGGTAGCTCCATCGTTCAAGCCAGCAGTTCGCCCTCCTAACGCACGGTCTGCCGTCGTCTCAAATACGGAAACGATCTGCAGTCCCACATTGCAAATGGATGCAACCTCCTTCGTAGTTAACGCCTTCCAGCTGCTTGGCACGAGATAGCGAGCTACGAACTCATAGCCGTCTTGTTTAAATGCCGCGGCCGTACTATCCGTCAGCGGTGTTGCGCAATCGAATCCCTTGGCCATATCGTATCCTCTCCCCTCACTAGCTGCTAAACGCAGCGATTCTTTATAGTACAAAGTATGCGCAAGAAGTCGTAGAGTCCTCCTTCGGAAGCCCTACTATATGGAAACGGGCGACTGGTGCGCTTACTCTTGCAGCTGTAAAATTGAAGGTTCATAATAGGATAAAAAGCAGAAGGGGTGCGTGAAGTGTACCAATACATAGATCAGCAATATACGGAAGTTGACTTCAGCCATAAAGATTTGCGCGAAGGCGAGCTTCGCAATTGTACATTTATCCGCTGCCGATTCAGGAGTGCTTTGCTTGAGGAAATGTGGACTATCGGATGCCAATTCTCGGATTGCGATTTTACAGGAGCTCAGCTCAACGCTTCCGTTCATAATGGATCGGCTTTCACAAACTGCAGGTTTGCAGGAGCTACTCTATTTGTTGCCAAATTCGAGGAGTGCAAGATGGTTGGATCGGATTTCTCTGAATGTAACCTTGACGGCATTACATTATTACGTGGTGATTGGTCCTATACGAATCTGCGTCACAGCAATTTAAGCAAGCAATCCCTTCGCGGAATTCGCTTCGTAGAAGCTGATTTATATGAATGCAATCTGGAAAAATGTGATCTTAGGGATACTGACTTGACAAGGGCACAGTTGGGTAAAGTAAAGCTTCAAGGGGCAGACTTACGGGGAGCCGTTCTGGACGGCGTAAATTTCAAGTCATTCGATGTGAAAGGTGCACGTATGGATCCGGGACAAGCCATAGCGTTTCTGCGGTCATACGGGGCCAAAGTGGAGTGACTGGGACTCATTTGGAAAATTAAATAGGAGCTGCCGACTTAAAGTCGGGCAGCTCCTTCTTTCATTTGTGCTTTTGAAATTTATTTACTATTTGCTGTACCCGTACGATCCAGGGGCAAAGGTAGAAGGATCATACCATTTGTACCCTGCCGCTGGAGCGGACCAAGGCTCAGGCTGAGGCTCGATGCTTTGCTCTGGAATCTCGTTTTCCGGACCGGAAGTAATGATCGGAGTCACTTGATCGAGCTGCAAGCTTTGAACTTGGCCGAGGTTTTTGTACGATTCACTCTTAGCAAGCCAATTGATAACATTCACGAGAAGAACACCGTCATCGCCTTCTTTGAAGCCGTCGTAGGTTGTTTTCGCTTTGCCAGTATCCTCACGCTTATATTTCGGTGTTGCGTCTTCTACTGGAGAAGAATCTCCAATGAATGCAGCTTTACCTAGGCCAACCTTCGAAATGGCTACAAAAGGCCCTTCCGCTACGCCACCGCCAGCATAAACACCTTTATCCACTGCATTTGCCCAATTCACATTCGTCTTAGGCATATACACGATGCCTTTAGCTTTGAGCGGGTCCGTGATCAGGAGCGTACCGCCGGCATGCATTTCAACTTTACTCACACCGTTAGTAATACCAAAGGACTGAGACGGGCTAACAATATCCGCACTCGTCGCTTCGATGTCGCCAAGCGCATTATAACGGAATTTCGCGCCAAAATTTTGGCTAAGCCATTCTGAACTCACCACACCCTGCATCTCTTCCGACATACGTTCGCCGGAATCCATGCCTTTGGCCGGATCGTTCCATGCCCCGCGGCGATAGCCGTTCATAACTTCGGATGCATCCCAACGGTTTACGTTGCGGTCCGCATTATAATGGTCTGCGATAAAGAAGATGCTTCCGCCCTTTTGCACATATTCTGTCATAGCGGCTTGCTCAGATACTTTATATGGAATATTCGCTTCGCCTATTACCAATACGGCGTAGTCTTTCAAATCCTCGTAGGTGATCGGCGTAGTTTTGCGGAGCTCCTTCACATAATAGCCTTCCTTGGCTATCGCATCTGCAAAGTCAGAAAAGCCTCCGTCGATAACCCAGTCGGCCGCACCGGCCGTTTGTCCGTGAGTGTTGTCGAACAGCACTTTTTTCCCGTTAGGTACTCCCGTCGGATTAATGAAAGGAGCAGGATCGTTCGCTCCTTCTGCCCATACGGAAGGCAGTGCTGCTATATTCAGCGCCACGACCCCTGCCAATACGGTAGGGATCATGCGGCGCATAAGTTGACGCCATGTTTTCAATGCGTTTCCTCCTGTTCGGTTATGGTTTAACTGAAATCGTAACGTCGTCGATAAATACTTCTTTATTGTTATTGTCTACTTTAAGAACTGAGAAAATAATGCCATAATCACCTGATGTCTTTGGAGTAAACTCATAATCATAAAATTTCTCCCAAGTGGAAGTCAATACATGATATTTGGAATAGATGGGATCTACACTAGTTGTAGTTCCATTCACCAAAACATTACCGTTCCTTACTTGGGCATTCCCCTTGGCATAATAAGTGATAACATATGTTTTACCTTGTACCAGCGGAATAGCTTGGCTTACAAATCTCTCATGGCTGCTTCCATTATTCTCTAGTCTTACAGCATAGCTTCCCGAATGTGAATCTACCGTCTGATATACGCTGCCTGCTGAAATATTAGTACCTGCTGCCATCCAAGCATCAGGCTTTCCAGCAGTCCAAGATTCAAATCCACCATTAGCAATAGTTAAAGGACCGGTAGCCTGACTCACAGTCACATCTACGATAGGTGAAACCGTAACACCAGGAATCGCAACAGTAAGCTTGTGCGTGCCTACTTGATTCAGTGTCAATTTTACAGATGCAGAACCAGCTATGAACTGAACGGGAGCGGAATAAACGTTCCCATATACACTACTGGACACGCTGATTGCGATGCTGCCATTTAATGCATTGCCATCCTGACCCTTCGCATTCAGAATGCTTAGCGTGAAGGATTCACCTGCAGCAGGAGTATTGGGGGAAACGTTAAGTGTTGCTCCTGAAGGATCGTTGCTGGCTTTTTCAGTCACAAGCATATAGTTCGAATCACTTGTGTAGCCAGAGCCAGATGCGGAAATTTCCAGCAATGTACCTGCAGTTTGCGGTGCAATCGTTACAGAGAAATCTCCTGTTCCTGCCGCAGCGGCACCACTACCCAACGTTTTGCCTGCAGTGCTTACCGTTACGGTTGTTCCTGCTTTTGCGGTACCTGTTACTACGCTATCATTAATTGTAACTGGATTAACGTTTGGTTGTTCTTTTACCGCATTCACGGTAATCGTAAATGATTTCACAGCCGACTTATTACCACGAGTAATCGTTGCATTTAAGGCAACTTGTGTATCGGTAGTCAATGCGGAGCGAACAATTTTACCGTTTGCGATATTGACGATGGAAGCCTGTGCAGCATCGGCCAGCTGCCAAGTTACTTTGGTACCATCAACTCCACGGTCAGCAAGCACGACATTTTCTTCAACACCGTCATAGAAAACATATAGTACTGCTGCCTCATTCGCTACTGCTTGGGTATCGGAAATGGCTTGAGCCTTCACCGTTACCACGAATGTTTTGCTTGCCAGGTTACCGTTCAAATTCAAATTGGCAGTAAGAGTAACCGTTTGATCCGGCTCTCCATAGGCAGGTTGCTTCACTTGACCGGCCGCTGTTAGGATGCTTGTATTACTTGTGGTCCATGTAATAGCTGACCCGTTATTCCCTACTGTTGGTAATAAAAGATCTGCATAAACAGCAGAAACATCTCCCAGATTCAGAGTGCTTTTGTCAAGCTGTACTTTATCCGCATCGGATACTTTGCCTTGCTTAACGATATCTGCTGCAGAAAGCGGATAGATCTCAACGGTCGAGTTGAACATGACGGATACACCTGTTGCATCCACGATGTCTCCATTAGCAATCGCTCCGTTGTAATTCACTTTATACTTTTGACCATAAATTTTAATCAAATTACCATCTAAATCAGTTGCATCAAAATTGCTGCCAGACAAGTTAGATACGATTAAGTGCTTAACCGTCACCAACTGACCACCTTTGGCCGGAACCTCGGTTGCAGCAACAACTTGCGGAGCCGGAACATCCGTGTGGCCAATGATAATGAATACAGCCCCAGTTAGCTCAATTTCCCCGTTATACGTTGTTTTCACACCAGAAGAAATTGCAACTTGATCGCCAGGAACTACTGCAGTTTTCGTAGTAGGAGAGTAAACAAGAACCCCTCCTGTTGCATCCTGCATATAGAACGTGTTGGATGTGTCGCCTTTCGTTGTTACTACACCAGAAGTAGCTACTACCGCAGATTCCGCTTTACTTCTTACTTCAGCAAGCGTCAATCCATTAGCAGTTTGAGCTTTAACGATGACATCAAATGTGCGATTCGTCGAATACGTATTGCTAGTAACGGTAGCCGTCAATACTGCATTAGCATCCGGTTGTCCGATTGCCGGACGTGTTACAGTACCTGCAGTTGTTACCGCAGCGGCATTATTGGTTGCCCAAGTAATAACCGAACCATTAGCCCCTGATGTAGGCAATGTCAAATCTGACGTTACCGCAGACAAATCACCAAGGTTCAGTGCATCCGTATCTGCTTGTGCTTTTTGCTGATCGGTCATTCCCTGCTGATTGGAAATAATGACTTCCGATGCATTACGCGGAGCGATCTCAATGGTCGTATTCAGTAGAGTTGAGATTCCCGTTACGTCCACTACGTCTCCATTTTTAAGAGTAGGGAAGGTCACGCCGTACTTGGTTCCATAAATTTTTAGGACAACACCATTAGCGTCCGTACCATTAAAAGTACTTCCAGATAAACTGGAAACTTTCAAGTTTTTCACAGTAACCAATTGTCCACCCTTGTTAGCAACTTCACTAGCCGGGATGACGATTGGAGCTGGTGGCGTTATTGTTCCGGTTTTCTTAAATACTGCATTTTTTAGTTCAATTTCGGCATTATACGTAGTTTTAGTTGAAAAGCTGATAGTTACCTGATCTCCGACATCAACTGCTGTTTGAGTAGTCGGACGGAAAATATAGATTCCGCCTGTACCATCCTGTAAATAAAAACTATTGGTACTATCAGATTTAGAAATAACAATGCCAGAGGTTGCGGCATCCGTATTATCGGCCTTACCTCTGATTTCCGCGATGGAGTATACAGGTGTATTTCCACCACTTCCACCCTCAACCGTTTTGATGCGGCCTTCTGTTGCTGGATAAGCTATCGGTTGGTTTCCGAAGCTTTTCACGTAGTTAACTAGCGCAGGCAGATCTTCCGGACCAATAACCGGGTTCTTTCCGCGTTTGCCCATTTCCACATACTTCGCACCCGTCGCTGTATACATGAAGTTATTGACGGTCAAAGTGTAAGTCTTGTTTGGATCAATTGGAGATCCGTCTTTCAGCTTAATATCAGTTACCTTGAATGTGGATTTATCCCATGTGTAAGAGAAACCAGAGATACTGAAATCAGAACCGTATTGAGAAGAAATTTGCGCATTTAAAATTGGCGCCAAATCGGAGCCTTGTATTTCAACTTTTTGCAAGATGTTATTAAAAGGTAAAATGTTGAACAAGGATTCCCATGTAATCGGGCCAGCTTGCAAATCTTGACGGATTCCTCCGCCATTCATCATTGCAAAGTCAGTTCCCATTTCATTACGCATGCTATCGGCAATCAGGTTACCTAGTGCGTTATCTTCATAACTTGCATAACCACCGGCCATAGTTACGGATGCATAGCCCTCTACTTCATTCAGCTTAGGTGCTATGAGGTCGGAGAATTTCTTAATGGTTTGAGCTACTTGAGGGTCAGGACTTACTTTGGATTGATCGATAAAGACGATTTCCGCTTTTTTATCGACTATATCTCCTGTAGTAGGATCTACTGCCAAATCAATATCAAGCATTGCTTTACCATACTCATAAGCTTGAGTGACCAAGATGTCTTTACCGGATTTCGTTTTGACCATTCCATTAGCCAGCTTGTGACTGTGCGCGCCGAGAATAACATCGACTTCATCATCCACATTTTTGGCTAGATCTGCAGCAGGTCCTGTGATATTGCCTTTGTTGTCCATCGTTGCATCCATATGAGCCAGTACAACGATCGCTTTGACACCTTTAGCTTTTAATTCCGGAACGTACTTGTTAACTGCAGCCGTTTCATCCGTAAACTGAATGCTGCTGATGCCTGCCGGCATGACCATACCCGCTGCGGATGTCGTAACGACACCGATAAAACCTATCTGAACGCCTCCTACTTTTTGGATGAAATAAGGAGGAAGTACAGGCTTGCCTGTATCCTTGTAGGAAACGTTAGCCGCTACTAGCGGGAAGCCCATTCCCAAGTAGTCTGGAGTGCCTTTCGGTTCACCAGCGTTGATCAAGCGGAGCATTTCGTCTACACCTTTATCAAACTCATGGTTACCTACAGTACCCACATCAAAGCCGAGTGTATTCAAAATATCTACAGTTGGTTCTTCCTTGTTCAGAGCAGATACCGGAGAGCTTCCGCCCACTGCATCTCCTTCATGAATAAGGATTGTATTTGGATTGGTTGCTTGACGTTGTTTTAAATAGGTTGCAAAATAGTCCATACGGCCATAATTGCCGTTAAGTACATACTTGCCGTCACCGTTAATATCGGTATTAACAAAAGGATAGGTTTGATCGATTTTGCCATGAAGATCGTTAAACCCTAGCAATTGTACGTTAACTAATCCTGAAGGTGTGTTGAACGTTACGCTTGTGTCTTTTTGACCTACATCAGCTGTTCCTTTTTTGAAATCAAAATGCAGCTGGTATGTACCTGCTTCATCAGAGAATACGTAGATATTCTGATGAACGGTTGAACCAGTGACAGGAACGGTTACAAAATCGTTAGCTGCAAGATGATTCAACTCAATCCAATCACCGTTATTGTTCTTCGTCCAAAGCTGCGTATCGCTGTTGCGGTCAGAAGCTGCACGGAACGAGTAAGGCTCTTGGTAATGATCGAAATTTACCTGCATAGGAACGATGCCTGCAATGGATTGCTCCAAGGAAGCATTAAGATCAGCCTGTGTACGGTTCAATGTGTTGATGAGGCGTGTAGGCAATGGATTGCTTGGCAATCCTGTAATCGAGATGGCAGTGGACGGCTGTCCATTTGAATAAACTAAAATAATATCCGAAACATTCCAGGTTTGACCAGCTGCTAGAGTAACAGCTTCACCGTTGTATGACTCGTAACCGGACAGTTCTACTTTCAACGAATAAGAGCCCGGTTGAATATTGCTGATCACATATTCTCCTTGGCTTCCTGTAACAACTGTATAAGTTCCCAACGTTACACTTACACCAGAGAGTGGCTCGTGCTTATCGTTATACACAAATCCTTTTACGAGGGCCGTTAATGATTTGACTGTAATATTGAAGGTCTTTGTCGTGGAATAGCCATTGCTTGTAATTGTCGCTGTCAGAACAGCTTGGGCATCAGGCTGACCGCTGCTTGGCAGTGTCACAACTCCCGCTACAGTAACAACTCCAGCATTACTGGTTGCCCAAGTAATAACCGAACCGTTGGCTCCAGTTGCAGGCAGAGTCAAATTCGTCATCACAGCAGACAGATCGCCCAAGTTCAAGGCATCTTTATCCGCTTGTGCTTTTTGCTCATCTGTCATGCCCGGCTGTCCAGGCAATCCTTTAACCTTGAAAGTAAAGCTGATTTCCTGAACCGCTTTACCGATTGTAATCTTGACGGTAAGCGTTACAGTCGTATCCGTTTCACCGCGTGTAACTTTCACATGAACGCCATCGATGATTTTCAAGGCATCCGAGCTGCTAGTCCATTGCAGTGCTGCTTGGGATGCATTTAATACGGGCAAATCAAAATCAGCTGTCAGCTCATTGGACGATAGCTTATTTTTTAGCTCCATAGCGGCTTGCGCTGCATCCTTAATATTGGACAACAATTGGTCCAGCAAAGACTGAGCTGAAGCATCCGTAGTAGCTATAGAAGCGTTGCGGTCTTTGGAAACCAGAACTTGGCTGAAATCACCGTTCAAGGTCAGGTTACCCAGTACGTTCAAGCTCTGAACATTGTTTCCGGTACCAAGCTGCAACGTAGTGCCCGCTGCCTGTGGATTGACAGTAATGCTGCCAATAGTACCACTGCTCATTAAATCCAATGTCGAAGGAGAGATAACATTCAAATCTCCGAAAGAGGTAGTTCCCTCCGTTACTACATGGACGGGATTATCTTGGCCCGTTGCATTGATATTAACCGCCCCGGTTACTAGCACGTTCACAAAGTGAATCGAGTTCGCAGCACCTGATTTTACTTCAAGATTGCTGACCTTTACATTCCTCAGTGTGATTTCTCCGGATGGTCCCGGATCTAAAGTGAGTGTACCGTTAATAACGGAAGTTCCGTTAATAGGCCCATATGTACCGCTGGAAGTAATGTTAAAATCGGATTCATAAGTCCCTGCAAAAGCAAATGGATCGGAAGGATTGAATGGAAGCGAAGAGCTTCCTCCGGTTCTTACAGCTACTCCGGTTGCTTTGATGCCAGTTTGCTTGCCTTTGTATGTTAGATTATAAACTTGACCTGCCGTTTGAGCGCTTGTAGTAAGCTGGACAACATTCGGCATGCTTGACTTGATCGAAGCCGCTGAGACAGTTAGATCGTTATCGAATTGAAAATCCGTTGTGCTTACCGCATCAACCGGTGCTTTGAAAATGACTTCCATAGTCGTATTAGTGGTAGCGACAAGATCGCTTACAACTGAGGTTGTTTCTGCGTTGTCCTTGCCAGTTGAGCCTGTGGAGCCGCTGTTTGTGCCGCTGCCCGCTTTGTTGAGCTCTTCCGCTTTGCTCATGTACTTAGCATTATTGAGTTTAAATTCATAGCCTAAGCGCGCTAACGCTTGTCGTTCGGCGGTATCTTTCGGCTGGAACTTCACACCGCCTTTGCCATCATCTATACCCCCGATAAATCCGATTTTAAACGCAAACGCCACGTCAGCCTTCGCCCAGTCCGACACAGAGCTCATATCGCTAAGCTTTGCATCTGTACCACTTTGAGAGGCTTGCCCCTCAAGTCCAAACGAACGGATGAAAAAAGTAGCAAGCTCTTCACGCGTTACCGTTTTTTCAGGAGAAAATTGGTTAGCATCGGTTCCTTGCGTCACTCCGGATTTCACCAAAGCTCCAACAAAACCGCGGTACCAAGCATCCTGGGGCACATCAGTAAAACCAGCTGCTGAGGATGCATCCTCCTTCAGGCCCATTGACATGACTAGAATTTTGGCAAGCTGCGCACGTGTTACTGCATCATGCGGTTTGAAGAAACCTCCATCAAACCCGGATAAAATTCCCATTTCAGACAATGTCTGAATTTCTTTGACAGCATAAGAATCATTCAGATCCTTATACCCGTTGGCTGCTGCATCTTTGGTATCTTGAGCCATTACAGAAGCCCCGAATCCAAAGAACGTTGAGACCAGCAAACACCCAACTACCGATTGGGCCGCCCATTTCTTTACTCTCTTGTTAATCAAAAATAATCTCCTCTCTCCTTTGGGATACGAGCATTATACAGCATTTTTACTGACCGTCGTATAAATAAAGTGTAAATTATTTGTAAAATCGAACGAAAAATTATTAAAAAAATAGATCAAATAAAAAAGGGAGAACAGCCACCAGGCCGCCTCCATCAGTTTATTCCTTATATGGGATTATATTGACTAGATAAGTGATGCCGACAAAGTTAATTTAACCCTAATGCTTACAGCCGCACGTTGGACGGTCTCCAATTGGGACTGCTACCAAGCCTCTATTATGAGATTAATCGAAGTGGAAATATAAGACAAGAACCCTAAGGCCTGTTCGGTTCAAAGATTAGTTCTGGCCTTCTAATGTCCTATTAAACTGTACAATCTCTTGTTTCTTCTCATTCACAACCAATTGAAAAATATCCGGACGACTGTAATGCCCAACAACATCAAAATCGAACCGGCTTCGGATGATCTCGTTAAGATCTAATCTCGCAATTAAAATTCCTTCTTCATTATAGAGCGGTTCGACAATATATTCGCCAAGCGGGCCGACAACGGCACTTCCCCCTCTACTAAGAATGTCTCCATCATCCTTGATGTCCTCATAACAAGTCAAATCTGATGGATAAGACACCTTGGTTGCAAACTGATTGGAGGAAATAACATAACAACGGCCTTCACAAGCAATATGCCGTATCGTAGATTGCCAAGTATCGCGCGCATCTGCTGTAGGAGCAATATAAATGTCAATGCCTTTTGCGTACATCGCGGTACGGGCAAGCGGCATATAATTCTCCCAGCAAATCAAACCGCCGATTCTGCCGAAGGGGGTATCAATAACAGTCAGTGTACTCCCGTCCCCTTGTCCCCATAATAGCCGCTCGGATCCCGTTGGAACAAGCTTTCGATGCTTGCCTAGCAGTTCGCCATCCGGTCCGATGTACAACATAGAATTAAATAACGTGCCTGAACTAAACTCCTGATCCCGCTCCACAACGCCAATGACCAGATAAACCCCCAACTCTTTCGCTAAGTCGCCAAGAATCTGGGTTTCCACTCCCGGTATATCGATAGCGCTTGCCCAATAGCGTGCCCAGTCCTTTCTTCCGTCAGCCGTACGGCTTCCGACTCTTGTCCCGAAGCTCAGACCTCGTGGGTACCCCGGTAAAAACACTTCCGGAAAAACAATCAAATCCGCCCCTTGATTAGCCGCTTCCTTCGTCATGCTTGCAATCTTGTCCATAGCCGATTGTTTATTAAACAAGATAGGTGCGGCTTGGACGACTGCCACTTTCATAGTCTGTTTCTTCATTCGGTCATCCCCTCACTGTGCCGATGCACTTTGATAGTCATGAGCTATTAAAGAACTCACACTCCTCAACCCATTCCGATTTGATTACTATGTTAAAAGAAAACAGGTCAAAATAAACCATCCAAAATGAGTTAAAATAAACCCATCCACTTCGGATAGATTAAACCCATCCATGTTCAATAAATAGATAAACAATTGTCAACGTTACGATGCAAACCGGTACCTCTGCTTTTAAAATAGAATGGTATGATAAATATCACAACGACGTTTTATTTACGAACAAAGGGTGATGAAATGATGTGGAAACCCGACCGACAAAGCAAGAAGCCTATTTATGAACAAATTGCTGACCATCTGGAATTAAGAATTTCTTACGGCGAATTTCCCCCGGGCAGCTTGCTTCCATCCGAAAGAAAACTAGCTGAACAACTGGGTGTTAATCGAAGCACCGTCATTCTGGCGTTTTCCGAGCTTCGATCGATGGGTATCATTGAAAGTCGGCCAGGTAGCGGAACGCGCGTAAGCAGAACCAAGTGGGAAGCCATGCCGAAGCATACACCTAACTGGAGCCGGTACGCCGAGGGCGGGAGCTTTCTACCCAATCTGCCCTTTTTGCGCAGAATTCGGGAAGCGTTGACTCAGCAGCCCTCCTTGATTGATTTTGCAAGTGGTGAATTATCTCCGGATTTAGCTCCTGTTGACGAAATTGCGACTCTAATGAGCGAACATCGTTACACCTCTTATTTGGGCTATGACAATCCACAAGGCTATGTTCCGCTAAGAGAAGCGCTCGTTTCGTATTTGGATACGTATCGAGGAATCCAGACAACCGAATCATCCATTTTGATAACATCCGGCTCTCAGCAGTCGTTATATTTAATTACGCAATGCTTGTTGTCTCCTGGAGATGCCGTCGCGATGGAGGATCCTTCTTATTACTACTCCTTGCCGATGTTTCAATCCGCTGGCCTCCGCCTGTTTCGGCTGCCCGTTGACCCATATGGAGTGTGTCCCGAAGACATCCGTTCCTTATATAAAAAGCATCGTATCAAGATGGTTTTCATGAACCCCAATTTTCAAAATCCAACAGGGACTGTATTCAGCATGGAACGGCGTAAACAATTGTTTGACGTTACAAGTGAATTAGGGCTCCCTGTCGTAGAGGATGATCCTTTCAGTTTGACGGCGTTTGAAGGGGAATTTCCCATGCCGCTCAAGTCTATGGATAGGAATGGTTCCATTCTGTATATAGGCTCTTTTTCCAAAATCGCCGCTTCGGGTCTGCGAATCGGTTGGATGGTTGCCCCGCGTTCGATTGTGGAAAGGCTGGCGGATGCCAGACAGCAGATGGATTTTGGGCTAAGTGTTATTCCTCAACAGGTAGCAGCTCAATTTATCAAGTCATCGTACTTTAAGCCTCATCTGGAACGTTTACAAATCCAATTGCAGTTTAAAAGAGACCTGCTAATCGAAGCCTTACAGAAGGAACTACCGGATTTGGTTACTTTCATACCACCTCAAGGCGGGCTTCATTTGTGGTGTAAGCTGCTATACGAAGTGCCAGACGGTAAATTGCTTGAAGAAGCTATTAAAAAAGGAGTCGTTTTTGTTCCCGGCAGCGTGTATGGCTCGGATTCGGGCTTCGTTCGGTTCACGTATGCAAGAGCAAAAGCAGAGGAAATAAGTGCTGGAATCTCCAAATTCGCCGAAGCGCTACGGGAATTGATGGTCTAGCCTCCTAGTAACCATATAGCAAAAAGGTTGGCATTCTCCATGCCAACCTTTTTTCCATTCCTCCCATTTCGTTTAACTCAAAAAGGGCGCCCTGGCGTATCCAGAATCATTATGACAAACACAATCATCAAGTAATTGACCGAAAACAAAAAATTAGTTTTGGCCCAAGCATCGTTGTTGACGGTCATGCTCCCGCGAAGCGTATGCCATCCCCAAGCTGCACCTGCCAGCAAGGATACGATCAAGAAGACAGGCCCGGAATATCCAAATCCATAGATCAAAAGCATCGTCGGAAGCAGTAAAAAAACATAAGGAATCATTTGCAGCTTCGTTCGTTTGATGCCTTTTTGGACTGGCAGCAGCGGATAACCTGCGGCTCTATATTCTTCCACGCGCCGAATAGCGAGAGACCAGAAGTGGGCTGGCTGCCAAAGAAACAGCAGTGCGAATAAAAGCAGCGCTCCCGCATCTATCTCGTTGGTATACGCGCAATAACCGATAACCGGCGGTATCGCTCCGGATATCCCGCCAATCGATGTGCTCCAGGTAGAGGTTCGTTTCAACCACATGGTGTAGACAACCACGTAGACGAACATGCCGATAAGGCCGAGCCAGCCGCAAAGTAAGTTTACTTTCCAAAACAAAATAGCTTCTCCCGCAATCCCAAGCGCCAATCCGTATGCCAATGCGCTTCTGCGTTTAATCCTTTCCGTTGCAAGCGGCCGATCCTTGGTTCTGTTCATTTTTCGGTCCAGCCTATAATCCCATACATTATTCATGACACAAGAGGAAGCCATCGTAAGAGTGGTTCCTATTAAAGCCCACAGCAAAAGTGCCCAATCCACCGTCCATTTGGAGGCTAACCAGTAGCCCCCAAACGCGGCAATAAGATTTAATTGAAGAATGCGCGGTTTGGTCAGTTCAATCCAATCTTTGAATGAAGAGGTCTGGCTCATACAGCCACCGTGTTGTATAACATGATCCACATCGACCCTGCAACGATAACTATCAGAATCACGAGCCCGAGAAGGAGGGAAATCAGATTGTAGCGCGGCTTCTTCTCTTCCCGCAGATGCATGAAGAAAAACAGCTGCACGACCAATTGCAATACTCCGGCCGCCATCAATACTATAGCTTTCGTGCTTCCCGCAAGCCAGCCCCCTAACACAATGGCCACCGGAATGGCGGTTAGGATAATGGAGAATAAGAATCCTATCGTATACGATCGAAAAGATCCGTGCATTTCTTCCTGTGAATGAGCCGAATCCACGTGTGCCATCTTAGTTCACCCCCATCAAATAAACAACGGTGAATACGAAAATCCAAACCACGTCCAAAAAGTGCCAAAACAGGCTAATGATATGGACCTTTCGCTTGGTTACGGGTGTGATTCCTTTTTGGGTCAGTTGTATCATTAATCCGATCATCCATACCAATCCAATGGTCACATGCAATCCATGGGTACCTACCAGCGTATAAAACGCGGATAAAAAAGCGCTGGTGCTCATTGTTGCCCCTTCGTTCACAAACGCTGCAAACTCTTTAATCTCCAGTCCGATAAACAAAGCTCCAAGCATTGCGGTTAGGCCAAGCCATCCTATCAGTGCCCGCTGCTTTCCTTTGTGCATCGCAAGCACGGCCAAGCCGCAGGTATAACTGCTTGTAAGCAAAATCAATGTGCTGGCGATCACTCCATTCAATTCGAATAGATCGGCTGGACCCGGTCCTCCATTAGTGTTGTTTTTCAGTACGATATATGCGGCAAAGAAGGTGCCGAAAATCATAATATCCGTCATAAGGTAAATCCAGAAGCCGAATGTACGCATCTCCTCCAAGTCGGGGTGATCGTGATTCCCTGCTGCGGATGATTGGGTCAAATGGGTTCCACTCACGGTTTATTCACCTTCCTTATTGCCGCCTCCGTGCGCTGTATTTCTTTGACCGGAATATAATAGTCGGTATCATAGTTGAAAGAATGGACAAGCATGCAGGCTGCTACGCCCGCTAATCCAGGTATAATTAGCCACAGCCAATGGAACACGAAGCCAAATCCGGCCACAAACCAGAAACCTGCCATCACGATTGGAATGCCCGAGTTTCGAGGCATATGGATCGGCTCCAATGTTTGTGCAGAAATAGGAACACGTACAGCTTGTTCCCTGCGCTGCTTCTTCTCCCACCATTCATCCTGCTCCGATACATGTGGTATCACAGCGAAGTTATAAAGCGGCGCCGGTGAAGGAATGGACCACTCCAATGTACGTCCGTTCCATGGATCTCCCGTCGTATCGAGATTTTTCCGGAAATGCTTGACACCATGGGCAATTTGCCATACTTGGAACAGAAACGCAATCCCCATCAATCCAGCACCTATGGTAGATACTAGATTGAGTTCCCACCAGCCTTTATCCCAGCTATAGGTGACGACACGTCGAGTCATTCCCATTAAACCTAGTACATATTGAGGCATAAAGCATACATAAAATCCGATATTCCAGAACCAGAATGCCCACTTGCCGATCCGCTCGTTCAGCTTGAAACCAAACAACTTGGGCCACCAGTAATACAAACCGGCAAAGTAGCCGAACACGACACCGCCGATGATCACTTGATGAAAATGGGCGATCAGAAAGTAGCTGTTATGGTATTGAAAATCTGCCGGCGCAACCGACAACAGCACTCCCGTCATACCGCCTATTACAAAACACGGAATAAACCCGACCGTCCACAGCATCGGCGATTCGAAAGTAATTTTGCCTCGAAACATCGTAAACAGCCAGTTGAACACTTTAACCCCGGTGGGAATGGCAATCAGCATAGTCGATAAAGCGAAGAACGCATTGACGTCCGCTCCCGAGCCCATCGTAAAGAAATGATGCGCCCACACAAGAAACGATAAAACGCTGATAATCATCATGGCATACACCATCGATTTATAGCCGAACAGCTTTTTCTTGGAGAACGTCGCCACCACTTCGGAAAAAATACCGAAAGCCGGCAGTACAATAATATAAACCTCGGGATGTCCCCACATCCATATCAGGTTAATGTACATCATAGGATTTCCACCGCCATCCAGCGTAAAAAAGTGAGCTCCGGCATAGCGGTCCAGGAACAATAGCGCCAGTGTCGCTGTAAGGATAGGGAATGAGAAAATAATAGCAATACAGCTCGAAAGCACCGACCAAACAAACATCGGCATTTTCATCAGCTTCATTCCCGGCGCGCGCATCTTGATTATGGTGACGATAAAGTTGATACCGGTCATCAAGCTGCCGATCCCGGAAATCTGGATACCCCATATATAGAAGTCTTGTCCGACACCAGGATTGTACATCAGTTCCGAATAAGGCGGATAAGCGAGCCAGCCTGCGTCAGGCGAACCACCGATAACAAAGCTAAGATTGAACAGCATGGCTCCAGCGAAGAACAGCCAGAAGCTGAGTGCATTCAAGAACGGATACGCTACGTCCCGCGCCCCGATCTGTAGCGGCACAACCACATTGAACAGACCGAACATGAAGGGCATAGCCATAAATAAGATCATAATGACGCCATGCGTTGTAAATATCGAGTTGTAATGCTCAGGCTGCAGAAAATCCAGCTCTGGCACAGCGAGCTGTGCTCTCATCAGCAGGGCATCCACCCCACCGCGAAACAACATTAGAAAAGCGGAAAGAATATACAAAATGCCAATTTTCTTATGATCGACCGTCGTCAGCCATTCCCGCCACAGCCACCCCCATCTCTTGAAATAAGTCAGTGCAAATAAAATGGCCAACAGCGTCAGTACGATACTTACATCCGCCCCATAGATCAACGGATCACCGGTTACGAAAAATTCGGAAGCGAAGCTTTTGGCATGATCCAGCATGAAGTTAATTCTCCTTTCCTACAGTTCACTTATGCTCGTGCATAATAGTATTCATTTCCTGTACTGACATATCATGATGATGAGATGCCGCATATTTGGTTACGATCTTTTCAAACAGACCCTCGGGGAATGATGAGTAAGTTAATACTTTCGAAGAAGACGGCTCAGCTAACTGATTGTAGCCATCCAGTGTAAGTACCGGCGAGTCCGCTTTGACCCCTTTTACCCATTGATCAAATTGGTCCTGTGTTATGGAATCGACGTCAAAATACATTTTCGCAAAGTCCTTACCGGTAAAATTAGCGCCTGAGCCCCAAAATTTCCCTAGTTCATCTGCTTGCAAATAAAGCGTCATAGCCATCCCGGACATGGCGTAGATTTGACCGCCAAGCTGAGGAATCCAAAAAGAATTCATCGGAGAATCAGCCGTTATCTGGAAGCGGATAGGCACGCCCTTAGGGATTTTCAGTTCATTCACGGTAGCGATTCCTTGTTCAGGATACTGAAACAGCCACTTCCAATTCAGCGAAGTCACCTGGACCGTTATCGGCTTAACGTCTGACTTTATCGGTTTAGAAGGTTCTAAAGCATACGTGGATTGGACGGTAATAACCGCGATCGCCAAGATGACGATAATCGGAATCCCCCACCAGATAACCTCCAGCTTGGTGCTGTGTTCCCAATTCGGCGAATAGGCCGCCTTTCTGCCTTTTCTGTCTCGATAACGCCAAATGATGATAGCCGTAAGAATGAGAACAGGAACAATGACGATGGAGCATAGAGCGGTGGTCAGGAACATCAAATCCCTCTGCTGCTCTGCAATCGGCCCCTTCGGATTAAGTACGCTGACATCGGAACATCCGGTGAAAACGAACAGCACAACCATTAGCATAGATAGTGCTGCGAACCATCGCAGCGTTTGGGGTAATTTCATATTTCTCAACTCCTTGTATCAGCTTGCTTGCATTACGTATCACTCTAAAAGAGAGCAGCAGAAGTGTCACCAACCGCTTGAGGACATAGTCCCACCCTCCAAGTTCAACGTTTTGATATGAATTGGTCATAATTTGGACCTATTTTAAGAATGGTTGATGACCCGCCGACTCCGATCCATCCTGGATTGGAATCTTTATTTACTTACATAGAAACGTCCGTACTTTTAGATTTGGCTAGTGCATTATATTGTTTATAAACCGTTACTATAGCAAACATGAATATACATGTAACGAACGTTCCGAGCGGCAAATTCAAAACCATTTCTTTGGGAAGAATAAAGGGGAACAGTGGAAAGGCATAGATGGCAGGCATACGAATCTTCATCATCTTTTGCAAAATAAGCATTAGGGACATATCGAGTAATGTAATAACGATCAAAGACTCTATAGATAAAAACAATAAAGTACCGATCGTTGAAGATATCGTTAACGCTAATCCCTGCTTAAGCGCTATCGTTCCACTATAGTCCGCTTTCTGAAGCGATTCATAGACAACAACAAGGATCGGGGGAATGACGGCCAACTTTTCAAATCCAGTGATCCAGCAAATACCGAACCAGAGAAATGTTAAGCCTAAGAAAAAGATTGTGTTCTTATAAGACATGTTCACTTTCTTATTTAGCGAGCTATGCATTCCAAATAGGATGACTACAAGCATTAATACAAAGGTTGCTGCAAAAATCAGCAAGATCAACGACCCATCATGTGAATCCGTGATTAGAGGAAGCAGACCCGTGGCAAGCGATGGAGCAAAGTTCGATTGAATAAGACGTAAACAGAGCATGATAAGTACTAATGTAATGCCTACTTTCTCCAGATGAGCTAAGTTTAATTGATTGATAGTGAAGCCAATGACCGAAGTCATAGATGGTGCCAGACATATCTTGAGAGGATCTCTTAACCAATTGGGATCCCGATAGGCCCACATAGCAATAGCCATAGCCGCTATTTCGGGGAGAATAAACTCATGATTATGAAATATAACGGAGCAGCTAACCATACTGATGATTAGAGCAAAGGCAGCCGTGTATGAATAAAGATGAATTTTTCTATCTCTGTTCATTTACTTTCCTTCCTTGGCAAAGACCGCCCGTACCTATAACTCGATGTAAGTCTCTCTTGTCCATAATCCCATCCCCTTTCTCAATTATTTGAAGTATACCTTCGCAATGCATAAAATAATAATATAGGTTTTATATTATGCATTAACAAAATGTATAGAAGGTGCTGGAATGTCCATTAATCTGCATGCCTTGATGTTGTTTTATCATGTCGCTATGGCTGGGAGTGTTACAGAGGCATCCAAAAGACTTAACATCAGCCAACCCGCCATTTCAGCACAAATCCGAAATTTCGAAAAGCAGTATAGCGTTATTTTATTCGAGAAGAAGGGTAGAAACTTGGTGCTAACCCCTTTCGGACAAAAGCTTTTCAAACCAACAGAGAAACTGTTTATTTTGGAAGAACAGATCCAAGGAATGATAGAAGATTACCAAAGTCATCCTAAGGGGAAATTGCGGATATCCGGCAATTATCTTGCGACGAGTGTCCTCCTACCGAAGTGGGCTTCTCTATTTAAACAAAAATACCCTCAGGTAGAAGTCGAAATCTCGACAGTCAATTCACAAAATGCATTTGAGAGCTTGAATAATTACGAAGTAGATATTGCTATATTCGGGAATAGTAATATAACAACTCAAACTAGCCACTCCTTGCAGTGCTTGGAATTATACAGCGACGAATTTGTATTCGTAGTGGCGCCTAACCATAAATATGCAAATCAGCATATTACCATGGAAGAAATGATCATGGAACCGTTTATCATGAGAGAAGAAGGAAGCACGACTAGAAAGAGGTTAAATGAAGTATGTGCAGCTCACAACGTAAGTCCGCCAAGTATCGAACTGCAATTTAACGGACTAAATGAAACGATTCAGGCGGTTGTAGCGGGATATGGGGCTAGTTATGTTTCTCTTCTCGTAGCAAGCCAATTCATCCGTCGCGGTGAGCTGGCTATGGTAGAGGTTGAAGGGATTCGGCTTACTAATAAAATCGTGCTATGTTCCCACCCACCGGCTTATCTGGAAGGCTATATTCGCGATTTTATTTCAATCGTTCTTAAAAATAAAGCTTAGCAGGAAGAGTACACAAGCAAAAGAACCCCTTGGAAACAGTCATTTCCGCGGAGTTCTCCTGAGCTATCTAAAATATGAATTAATGACGACATTAGGACTGTGCTAGGCTACTGGAAGGAAGTACATCTTTAACGATCAATTCTTGTTCAGTTGTTGTAACATCACCTGCTTGATCCTTGACATGAGCTCGCACATAATAGGTTCCGCTCTCTGGAAACATCGTCTTAATACGATAAGTGCCGTCAAGCCAATGAGTCGCAGTAATCATTTGATGGTTCTCGCTATCTTTTTTCCAAAGCTCTACCTTGACATCCTTCGCATCTTTTACATTATTATTCCCTTGGGTTACATGGGTATCGATAAGAATAGCTCGTCCGGGCAAAAGCGCCTTCTGAACCGTTTTAACATCAACATTAACCGCTTGTGCTGAGCTGCTTTTTGTATCAATGGCTCCGGAACAAGCAGAAGACATAAGCAAACAAGCTAGACCGATGAGCGATAATACGCTTTTTCTCATATACTTCGTCGTCTTGATCATGTGTCAACCTCCTTTGGTAGCTCAAGTATACACAGACCATTCTTCCATTAATAATATATTATTTGTACGATGTATAAATAAAAGTAATGAATACACAAGAAAGTCCGTCAGAGCAGCTTACCCTAACGGACCCTTTTGGTTAGACTTAGACTCCAAACGTTATTCCATCCAACGCTTTAACACCTCTTGCCGCGTTATCCCTTCCAAAGTGCGTATGAAAAACCAAGCAAACCCGATTTAGAAACCGATATGCGGATAACGAAAGGAAGCCGGCTTATTGCCCTCGAAATAGAAATGCCCGATCCAGGATAGCAAGTAATGGAGGAAAGCAAGTAGCACGGTCCCCTCCAATCGTATAAATTTTAAATTTCGATATAATCAGCGACTCTTGATTCCAGAATTTCAATCAATTCTTCATCCATATATCGGTAATCATCAGGAATATCCAGACAGATCAGCTGTTTATTCATCATTTGAGCCGGAAATCGTTCCTTCAGTCTTCTTACATGCTTCTTTTCCATCGCAAAAATAATATCCGCCCAACCGACATGGCCTTCAGTTACTTTAATTCTTGCGCCTTCCTCTGTGCCCGCCGATTTAACCTCCACCCCGCATCGTCCCTTAAAAATGGTTTCTGCCGTTAAGCTTCTCCACTTATTTCTGCTGCACACAAATAACAATTGAAAAATACGTTTCACATCCCTTCAACATCGATTGCCAGCTCTAATAAGACTAATTTATTGCCCTGCTTATCCAAAAGCTCCTTAAAATCGAATGGCTTGAAGCCCATTTTATTATAAAAAAGCAGTGCTCTTGTGTTGATATTATGACACATGAGTCGTAACTGTCTGACTCCTCGATCCTGCTTGGCTTTTTGCTTCATTACGTTAATCAAGTAGGCTGCAGCCCCTTGCCCCCTATAGTCCGGTGCAATAATGACATTACCGAGATAACCATGTTCCCGCTCCGTTACATTATATAGGTTGCAGTATCCAACGACTTCCTGATTATGAGTGATGACGGTTGCATTGTACCGTTGACTAGCCACTTCCTCCATTTGTTCTGGCTGAACGGGATAGTTCCACTTCGGATATATAAAAAATAACTCCGACTCATTCTGAGGAAAAGTTGCAATGATTTGAAAATCTTCCTTTGCGACTGGACGGTTGTCGTAATTCATGGCTAGATCACTCCTTTATATGAGCAACTATCTTTTTGGGGATTACTTGGTTCAGCATTCTCACCCTTGAGTGTCCTATTCCCAACCCTATAAGCCAAAGAACCCCTAGGAAGCAACTCCAAATTCAAATATGGGCAAAAAAAGAGACCCGGCCAACGGGGCCAGGTCTTGAAGTGTTTATATTAAAAAGGGGGTCTTGGTTATTATAATACACAAGAAACATGTTAAAACGATAACAGAATTATTTCAGTTATGTAACAATTAAGAAAACGCTTACTTATAAAGGTTATCAATCAATTGAGAAAAGCTATCAAAACAATGATAAAACTTCTCAAAACGGTGATAATACCTCTCAAATCAGCGATAAACGCTCTCAATTAAAGTATTTGCCAAAATTCCGGACTTGACGTATAATCCGAACATAGAAAATTATCAACTAAGGCAGGTGAACATAGATGAAAGAGTACGATTACCATCATCTACATCATGTAAAAGAACAATCCAAATCCAAGAAAACATTATGGGTTACCCTAATCCTAACTTTGTTTTTTACGATCGTGGAAATTATTGGAGGGATTCTCTCCAACTCGCTCGCTCTATTATCCGATTCAGCCCATATGATATCCGACGTGCTAGCGCTGGGACTCAGCATGGTAGCCATTTATTTGGCTACTCGTCCACCTAATGCCCGGTTTACCTTCGGCTACTTACGTTTTGAAATCATCGCTTCCTTCTTGAATGGACTAGCTCTCGCTATTATTGCCATCGGCATTTTTGTCGAAGGGGTTCGCCGATTCTTACATCCCGAAGAGATTGATTTCAAGCTTATGCTCATTATCTCTTCCATAGGTCTTGTGGTCAACGTAGTACTGACCGTCGTATTAAGCCGCAGTATGAAGGAAGAAGAGAATTTGAACGTCCAGAGCGCGCTGTGGCACTTTATCGGGGATTTGCTCAGCTCTGTCGGTGTTATCATCTCAGCTACGCTTATTTATTTTACGGGCTTGCAGTGGTTCGACCCGTTAATCAGCGTTGTCATTGGCGGCATCATCTTTATCGGCGGCTGGAAAATCATCAAAGAGTCCTATATGATTCTGATGGAATCCGTACCGGATCGATTCAACTTGGATGAAATCCGCAGTGCAATCGCACAGGTAGAGGGCGTTGAAGATGTGCATGAAATGCACTTCTGGGCCATTTCCTCCGATCACTATTCCTTGACCGCTCACGTATTCATCGATAATAAAATACAACCGTTTTGCATTATTTTGGCCATAAACGAAACGTTGAAAGAAAAATACGGCATCGAACACTCTACAATCCAGATGGAAAATGCTAATATTCACCCGCATGGCGAATACGGCAAAGAGTTTTTACGCCATCAAGAGGAAGAAAAAACCAAGTTCAAACCCGTTTAATACCTTGTATCTCTTACTTTAAAGCAGCAGCCCCCTCAGTCTTTGCATGAAGCTTACGCTTCACTCTCAGAGCGAGGGTGCCTGTTTTTTATAGCTTATGTTGTTATATTATCGTCATTGCAGGATTATCTTTCGTACCAATATCCCTTGATTCCTTTTTCCATACGTACCAAAGCTTCCAGATAGTAATAGTCGCCCCAGATCATATAATCATCCGGCGCATTGTTGCCGCGGACATGGTAGGAGCCGTGCTCCAGGAAGCCTTCAGCATCAGGCTGTCCGATAGTAGCGTAGCCTTTGATTAGTCCTTTCAAAGAACGCTCCAGTCCTTCTTCCAGGAACTTGCGGTCTGCATCATCCGCATCCAGATGGGATAGCAGTTCAATCAAGCCGGCAGCCGTAATGGCTGAAGCAGAGCTGTCCCGTTCGGTTCCTTCGTGAATCGGAACGTTGAAGTCCCAGTACACAACATCATCTTCAGGAAGTCTTTCCAAGAAAAAGCGCGCCATTCTTTTCGACGTTTCGAGGTACAACGGATTTTTCGTATAGTGGTAGGAAAGCGCAAATCCGTACACACCCCAAGCTTGTCCGCGAGTCCAAGTGGAGCCGTCCTGATAGCCTTGATGCGTGCCGCCGCGAATCGCCTCGCCATTTTCCGGATTGAAATAAAATGTATGATAAGAAGAATCATCTCCGCGAACCAAAAATCTGCGGGATTTATCGGCGTGCTTAATCGCAACGTCTCTATATTTCTCATCGCCTGTTTGCTCATAAGCCCAGTACAGGAGTGGCAAATTCATCATGCAGTCGATAATGATTCTTCCGCCGTTTTGAGGATCGTCTTTAGGGCCCCATGCTTGAATGAACTGACCTTCTTCTCTCCAGCGAGTCATCAACCAATCTGCAGCTTCGATAGTAAGCTGTTTGGCCGCTTCATCACGCTCAATGATCCATTGTGCTTTGGAGGACAGGGAGTATAGGAAACCGATATCGTGATGATCGATTTGACTTTTGGCGTCCATCCGTTTGCGGAAGCTCGCTACCGTTTGCTCAGCTGCTTCTTTAAATACAGGATCACCGGAATATTCATAGCACAGCCACAAAATCCCCGACCAGAAGCCGTCCGTCCAATCGGTATTATCGTTGAGCAAGTAACGCCCGTCGTTGCTTACATGAGGGAACTGACCGTTATATTTTTCAATATTCGCTCTCGTCTTTTGTACTGCATCTTCAATTGCTTGCTGCCACATACTCATCCTGATCTCTCCTCTAATCATTTCATTTTGCTATACACCGTTTTTGCGATGAACACATTAAAGCTTTGCTGCGGTAGACTTTCGAAACGTAGGTATCAATGGAATTTTGATTTCGTGCTCTTCATGTTCTGGCAGCTGCGCAAGCTGCGGTGCCCTATCCAGCTTCTCCTCTTCTCCCAGCTCTCGAAGCATGAGACGAATCGCTAATTGTGCCTGCTGACTGTACGGGATGTCCAAGGTCGTCAGCTGAGGGTAACAGGAGGAGGAGATGATGTCGTTATTGATTCCGTGAATCTTATAATCCTCCGGTACCCGAATTCCTTGCTCAATAGCTGCCGACATGAATCGAAGCGCTACCAAATCGTCAAAAGCGAGAATTCCAACCGGACCCTTGCCTCCGCTCATTTCCTTCGTCTTCCGAACGAGCTCCTGAATCGGCTGCTTGTCTCCATCAATGACATAAGCAGAAATGTTATCGCCTGCTTGAGCAATCCCAGTTTGAAAACCAAGCAACCGCTGCTTATTCGTCTCGTGAGCTCTTGTCCTTTCCAAATAAAACAGCGTTCGGCAGCCCTGTTCCACTAAATGCTTGACCGCCATGACACAGCCTTCGGCAAAATCAAGATTGACAGCGCCAATAGCGATATCCTCGGGCCAATTCCAACCATTGAATAAGACAAGAGGCGTTCCATCGCTGACAATCTGTCTGGTCGTTTCTGTAGACATGGCAAGACCATGACAGAAGAGTCCGTCTACCCTGCGCTGCAGTAGCACCTCCAGATGCCTTTTCTCCATATCAGGATCATAGCCTCCGGCGGAAAAGACAGACATATGGTAGCCGAACCTATGCGCTGTACGCTCCATCTCTTCAGCAAAAAGACCGTAATAACCGATATAGCCAGGAACGATTAAGCCTAACTCATTGGACTTCTTACGGCTTAAGCTGGCCGCCATTACATTACGACGGTATCCTAGCTCCTCAGCGGCTTTCTCAACTTTGCGAATTGTTTCCTCCGACATAGGAACCTTACGGCGGTTCAATACATTGGATACGGTAGCAATGGAGACTCCGACGGCTTCTGCTATGTCTACAATTGTAACGGAACGGTGTTTGCTCATAGCCATTTCCTTTAATTGTTATTTAAACGTTTCAATTAAAACGTTTAAATAAATTGTATTCAATAAACAGCATCCAGTCAATCCTTTTTTTCTAACGCCGTCTTTCTATGCAGAAAAGCCCTTCTATGAGTATTAAGCTCACAAAAGGGCTTTTGATTGAATGAATAGATAAGACTACATACCAAGCCAGTTTTTGAACAATTGCTTTGTTGTATCCAAGTTCATTGCAGCAATCGAAGTTGTCAATGGAATGCCTTTAGGACATGAGCGCACACAGTTCTGCGAGTTACCGCAGCCCTCGATACCGCCATCTTCCATCAGGGTTTGCAGACGCTCAGCTGCGTTCATCTCACCTGTTGGATGAGCATTGAACAGACGCACTTGAGACACGGCTGCAGGTCCGATAAACGTCGTTTTATCGTTTACGTTCGGACAAGATTCAAGACAAACACCACAGGTCATACATTTGGACAGCTCGTAAGCCCATTGACGTTTGGATTCCGCCATACGTGGTCCAGGACCCAAATCGTACGTACCATCGATAGGAATCCAAGCTTTAACACGCTTCAAAGCGGAGAACATACGCTCACGATTAATAACCAAGTCACGAACGACAGGGAAAGTACTCATTGGCGCGATACGAACCGGCTGCTCCAGCTTGTCTACAAGCGCAGAACAAGCTTGGCGCGGCTTGCCGTTAATGACCATCGAACATGCGCCGCATACTTCCTCCAAGCAGTTCGATTCCCAACATACCGGCGTCGTTTTGCCGCCGCTAGCATTTACCGGATTCCGCTGCACTTCCATCAATGCACTGATGACGTTCATGTTAGGGCGATACGGGACTTCGAACTCCTCGGTATAAGGCTTGCTCTCAGGTGAATCTTGACGGGTAACAATGAATTTAACCTTTTTGTTGGTCGTATTCGTTTCTGCCATGATTAATGTCCTCCCTTCTTGTCTGTCGAGTAGTCGCGTTTACGCGGCTTGATCAACGATGTGTCTACATCTTCCCATTCGATAGTCGGGCCATCTGGTGTCCATTTGGCTTTCGTCGTTTTCAAGAAGTCTTCATCGTTACGCTCAGGGAAATCTGGTTTGTAGTGAGCGCCGCGGCTCTCGTTACGCAGCAAAGCACCCAAAGTCATCGCATGGGACAGCTCCAGCATGTTCCACAGCTGACGTGTGAACGCTACGCCTTGGTTGTTCCAACGAGCTGTATCCGTCATGCTGATGTTGCGGTAGCGCTGCTTCAATTCATTGATTTTGGCAATGGTTTCTTCCAGCTTCTTGTTGTAACGAACAACGGTCATGTTGTTAGTCATCCACTCACCAAGCTCTTTGTGAATCACGTACGCATTTTCCTTACCTTCCATTTTCAGCAAGCCTTCGTATTTGTCGGTTTGCTTCTTCTTCTCACGGTCGAAGATGGAGGAGGAGATGTCATCTACATGCTTGTTCAAACCTTTAATGTATTCAATCGCTTTAGGACCCGTAATCATACCGCCATAAATAGCAGACAACAGCGAGTTCGCTCCCAAACGGTTAGCACCGTGGTATTGATACTCGCACTCACCACAGGCGAACAAGCCCGGGATGTTAGTCATTTGGTTAAAGTCAACCCACATTCCGCCCATCGAATAGTGAACGGCAGGGAAAATTTTCATTGGAATTTTACGCGGATCGTCGCCCATGAATTTCTCATAGATTTCGATAATACCGCCTAGTTTAACATCCAATTCATGCGGATCTTTATGGGAAAGGTCAAGGTAAACCATGTTTTCGCCATTAATACCAAGCTTCTGGTCAACGCAGACTGCGAAAATTTCACGAGTCGCGATATCCCGAGGCACTAGGTTTCCGTATGCAGGATATTTTTCCTCAAGGAAGTACCAAGGCTTACCGTCTTTATAAGTCCAAATACGACCGCCTTCACCACGTGCAGATTCAGACATCAAGCGCAGCTTGTCATCGCCTGGAATCGCTGTAGGGTGGATTTGAATGAACTCACCATTTGCATAGTTAACGCCTTGCTGGTAAACCGCACTCGCAGCCGTTCCAGTATTAATAACGGAGTTCGTCGTTTTACCAAAGATAATGCCTGGACCACCGGATGCAAGAATAACGGCATCGGCACCGAACGTCAAAATTTCCATGCTGCGAAGATCTTGAGCAGACACGCCTCGGCAGACGCCATCG
This sequence comes from Paenibacillus sp. RC67, assembly GCF_030020805.1. Taxonomy (GTDB): domain Bacteria; phylum Bacillota; class Bacilli; order Paenibacillales; family NBRC-103111; genus Paenibacillus_S. Next base: position 1,807,258 of record NZ_CP125098.1, on the reverse strand, counting down.
TCATCAACTACGGCTCCAAGGAACTCATAGTGCTCATATTTCGTAACAAGACCAGCAGTTTCCCAACGACGTACTTGCTCATCCAATGCATATAGCAATTGTTGGCCTGTTGTAGCGCCGGCAAATGCGGTACGGTGATATTGTGTTCCCCCGAAACGGCGGAAATCAAGCAAGCCCTCCGGCGTACGGTTAAACATAACCCCCATACGGTCCATCAAGTGGATAATACCAGGTGCAGCATCACACATTGCTTTTACAGGAGGCTGGTTGGCAAGAAAGTCTCCACCATATACTGTATCGTCAAAGTGCTCCCAAGTGGAGTCGCCTTCACCTTTCGTATTCACCGCTCCATTAATACCGCCTTGTGCGCAAACAGAGTGGGAACGTTTCACAGGAACCAAAGAGAACAGGCTTACGTGAACCCCGGCTTCTGCGGCTTTAATGGTAGCCATTAACCCGGCCAAACCTCCACCGACTACGATAACTTTTTGATTAGCCATTGTTGTTCACTCCTCCTTAACCTTTAGTCATCTGCGGCACGCTTTGGAATTCCGGATTAACAAACGCGCTCAGAGACATGATAAACATGATTGACATAACAACGAAAACAACCATCCAGATAACGGTGGATACCCGTTGCGCCCGTGGACCAATAGTTATCCCCCAGCTAACTAAGAATGACCACATTCCGTTGCTGAAATGGAATACCGCGGACACAATCCCAATACAGTAAAGCACGAAGAATAACGAGTTCGAAGCAATGTTATGCATTTGAATCCCGATTTCATCCTGCGGCAAGCCCAAAGTGATTTGCAGGCGTGTTTGGAAAAAGTGAAACGCCACGAACAAGAACGTAATGACTCCAGTTACGCGTTGCAAGAAAAACATTTGGTTACGGAAATAACCGTAGTTGGATACGTTATTTCTCGCTGTATAAGCAACATACAAACCATATACTGCGTGATACAACAAAGGAAGCCATATCCCTACAATTTCCAAAAGCAGCATTAAAGGCAAATCATGAAGCCAATTCACATGTTCCATGAACTTCTCAGGGCCTTTAGTTGCCGAGTAGTTCGTTAGCAGGTGCTCGATCAGGAAGAAGCCGACCGGGATTACACCAAGCAATGAATGCAGCTTGCGTGAAAAATACGAATTACGAAACATTGAAATCCTTTCCCCCCTCAAAAGTATGTAGATTTTTCAGTTCACATCATTGACAAACCATTTTTCATTGTACTCCCGCAAGAAACAAGCGTCAACATGATTCGCTACGCCTATTTTCCATGAATCGACAAATTTTTATGCAGTCCTGTTGAAAAAATGTGAACGATAAGTGACATACACCATAGTACTCCATTATCGCTTATAATGGAAGTGCCGATTATTTATATACTCTTATTCAGTTTTGACATATGCTATAAACTTAATCACAATAAGAAACCATTTTTATGAAAGAAGGGATTTTTTTGCTGGAAAATATCGATATTTTCGCCAAGGTTGTCGAGCTGGAAAGCTTGAACAAAGCGTCTCAAGTGCTCAATATATCCCAGCCTGCCCTTTCGCGTAAAATCATGAGGCTGGAAGAAGAGCTCGAGGTAGATCTTTTCATCCGCAAAGGGAAACGGCTGGAAATTACCAAGGCAGGCCAAATCGTTTACGAACACGCTATCGAGCAGCGGCATCTGGAAAGAAAGCTGATGCGCTCCATCGAGGAATTCAAAACAACTATTAAGCCCGCAAGCATTATTATCGGCGCCAGCCTGACAACGCTCCAATCGACACTTCCGGATCTCATTACGATCTATACTAAGAATTACCCCAATACCGATATTAAAGCCGTAACAGGCAAGACTCACGAAATTGTTCCCATGGTAAAAGAACGGAAAGTGGATATTGGTCTTGTCGCTTCCAAAATCGAGCATCCGGGACTTAAATGCGTACCTTTGTTTGACGATCATTTATGCCTTGTCCTGCCGCTTGGGCATCCTTTTGTAGATAAAGCTTCTATTGAAATCAGCGACCTGCATGAGCTGCCCATGATCCTATTTTCTCGCGGAACCTGGTATCGCATTTTAATGGATGAAATGTTTCACCGTTATGCGGTCCAACCCGACGTTAAAATGGAGATTGACTCGTTCGAGGCGATCATCCGTCTTGTATCTACCTGCAAGACAGCGACGCTGCTGCCGGAATCGTACTTGCGAAGCAACCTAGTCAAAGATAACGAGCTGGTCGTTCGTTTTATTCCTTCATTAGAGCAAATGACAAGAACGACCTCCCTGCTATTCACAGAAGAGGTAGTCCATCATCCATCAGCGGAACGTTTCATAGAGAAAGCCAAGGAATTTTTCAGACAGCCGGTTTAGGCTCGGAATTCAATCGGTCATCGGTCGATCCCTTTGTTTCCTCTATACCGAGCTTTTTGGCGACAAACGCGGTTGTTCCTGCCTGCAGCAAAATGGTTAAGAGGACAGCCAAGAATGTAACGGAAGAGATCACATCAGCGTGCTGAACTCCTAGCCCCGCCACCATGCCTGATAATGCGGCCGGAATAACCCCAGTCTCACGGACCCAGAACATGAACACGATCTCTCTCCAGCTCCACTTGGCTCTGCGGTCAGGAAGTGTACAGGCTAGCACAGCCAACGGTCTAGCAATTAGCATAAATACAGCGATGACAGCTAAGCTTGGCCACAAATGCGCCCAAATCACTTGAAAGTTAACCTGGCTACCGAGCAGAATAAAGATTAGCATACGCATGATTACGGTCATATTTTCGCTAAAATGGCCCATCTCATGCAGCTTGTCGTTCATATCCAGCCTGAACACATCCGAGTTGCCCCAGACAAGGCCAGCCGTAAAGGTCGCCATAAATCCGCTGACATGCAGTGTATCTCCTACCCAGTAGGAGCCCAGAGCTGTTACGACGAGCGCAATGGTGGCATAATCACGGAACCAGCCAAGCTTCAAATGGGCGGTTACAAAGGCCAACACCATTCCAATCACGGCACCGACCACTATACCGCCGACAGCCGTAACTAGAAACTCCTTCACACTCCCAACAATGGAGAATGCTTGGCTCCCCGTAACAATAGCCAACACAGTAAAGGTTAGAATCGAGCCTGTCGCATCATTAAATGCGGATTCACTTTCTACAGTCTCTCTCACTTTCGTTCGGATCGTCACCTGCTTGAACACAGGGATTAAAGTCGCAGGATCTGTGGAGGAAATAATAGCCCCAAGCAGCACAGCATATAATAACGGAATGCCTAGCAGCCAATGGGCTGCAATTGCGACCACTCCGCAAGTAATTAATACTCCTGGCACGCTCAATAACGTGACGGTTATCCATACCTTTTTCAGTCCGGACAGCCGGATGTTGCGTCCCCCATCAAACAAAATCAGTACAGAGCCTATCGTCAAAATAAATTGATTCGTCAATGAGCTGCTTGTCTCAGATACCCAATGCAGCCCTTGGCCTACAATGATGCCTGCAATAAGAAACAAAGCGACATCGGGCAGCTTCAATTTACCGGCGACTCTTCCAAAAATCATCCCTAATGTAAGAATTAATATTAACAATAGCAATATATGGTGGACTATTTCCGAAACGTCGTTTGCCATACTACCTTTCACTCCATTTGTCCCAGGTGTGCAGCGTTCCCGCTATGCCGGCCATAGTATTGTTATCGGATCACTTCACTCTCGAACAAATCAATCTGCTCGTTCGTTCCAATGATGACCATAATATCCTGTTCATCCAATGTATCCACAGCTGTTGGAGCGATAATGACACCATGCTTTTTATTAATAGCAACAACGCTGCATCCGTATTTTGCCCTTGGGTCCAGCTCCTTAAGCGTGCGCCCAGACAACCGTTTAGGCACTGAAAGCTCCGCGATCGTGTAGTCATTGGACAGCTCGATATAGTCGAGCAAGTTCGGGGAAACCAACTGATGCGCTACGCGAATTCCCATGTCCCTCTCTGGAAAAATGACGCGGTCGACGCCGATTTTATTCAGCACCTTCCCGTGGAGCTCCGTGAGTGCCTTCGTGACCACCATTTTAACACCTAGGTCCTTGAGCAGGATCGCTGTCATGATACTTGCCTGAATATCATCGCCGATCGAGACAACCGCACAATCAAAATTACGCATACCAAGCGACTTCAGCACATCTTCATCCGTAGAATCCGCGACGACTACATGCGTCAGCACGTCGCTCATCTCCTCCACGGCTTCCTCATCCTTATCGATCCCTAATACCTCGTAACCGAGATCCACCAGCTCTCTGGCCAAACTCGATCCAAATCTCCCCAATCCAATCACTGCATACTGACTACGTTTCATTGTCTTAATTTTTCCCCTATCCAATGGTAATTTTCCCTTCTGGGTATCTATACAATTCTTTTTCCGTTTTGGGTCCGAGGGCATATGCCAGCGTAAGTGGACCTAGACGGCCAGCAAACATCATTAAGGAAATCAATATTTTCCCGATATCGCTTAAATCCGTCGTCATTCCCATCGTTAAGCCCACCGTGCCAAAGGCGGAAGTGACCTCAAACAAAATCATTAGGAATGGATGATTTTCAGTCGTGGATAAAATCATCGCTACGAAAATAACCATAAATAAAGCGATCATCGTAAGCGTAATAGCTTTCAAAATACGGTCCTTACCTAAGCGGTAATGGAACAGAACAATATCTTCTTTTCCCCGTACCATAGCTATCATTGCACCAATAAGTGTTGTGAAGGTGGTCGTCTTGATACCGCCCCCCGTCGAGCCCGGCGATGCACCGATGAACATGAGAATGATCATGAAGAACTGTGTCGCCTGCCGCAAGCTTCCTAAATCCACTGTGTTGGCTCCTGCTGTTCTTGGGGTAACAGACTGGAAGAAGGCTCCCCAAATTTTCCCCCCCAGGTCAAGGACCCTAATGTTTTGGCATTCGTAAATTCAAAAATGAAGATGACCAGTGCCCCGACCAATACGAGCAATCCAGTCGCGCTAAGCACCACTTTGGAATGCAGAGAGAGCCGCTTGCTCTTTTTGTAATCCATAACATCAGCCATGACGATAAAGCCTAGACCACCTAATATAATTAACCCCATCGTGACGATGTTGACAACAGGATCATTCACATAAGAGGTAAGACTGGTGAACGGTCCATTGATGGATCCGAACAAATCAAAGCCTGCGTTATTGAAGAACGATATGGCATGCCAGAAGCCAAAATAAATACCTTTCGCGGGGCCCAAATCAAACGACCATCGAATGGAGAATATAATGGCTGCAACCAATTCAATCGTTAACGAGTAGCGAATGACCTTACGAATCAGACGGACGATCCCTTCCATGCTCCCTTGATTCATTGCTTCCTGCAAAATCAGCCGTTCTTTTAATGAAATTCGCTTCTTCAACGCAAAAGCAAACAAGGTCGCCATCGTCATAAAGCCCAGACCGCCGATTTGAATCAGCAGGATGATAACGATTTGTCCAAATTTGGTGAAAAAGGTTCCCGTATCAACAACAACTAGCCCCGTTACACAGGTTGCGGAAGTCGCTGTAAACAACGCATCGAGAAATCGCAAGGGTTTTCCTGACGCCGAAGCCATGGGCAGAGACAGCAGCGTTGCTCCAACCAGAATAATGGCTGCAAAGCCGATAACTAAAATTTGTGGCGGCGTTAGTTGAAATTTCTTCGTTACGGGCTTCATTGTTCACCTCAATTTCGTTTTCAGACAACAAAAAAAGACACTGGAAACCCAATGCCGTGTATAGGTTCCTGTAACAAAGCCTACGAGGTTAGCTGACGGATTCGGATGCACAGGTACCCTATCAATTCCATCTCGCGATCAATGGAATCGAATTCACCCCTTACTACAAATGGTTCCCCCGTTTTCAAAAAGAAATTCGGCTTTTTATTCAATTGATATGAATTATAATGTTCTTTTCAACTATTCACAAAGTCGCTTTTGCTCGAAAACAAGTAATAAACAGATTATTAGAATACTTGGCATGAAACAGATAGAGGTGTCGCTCTGCTTTTCTACGATTTTCCCTTCCTTGCTCTTAATTTCATTGGATTTTGGCTGGGCATGTATGCTAAGTTTAATGAATACAATGACATATCCTCACAAATTTATATTTTTTGTGTAAGCTTCTAATCCAAAGTAAGGAGACCTTTCATGGCAAAACGTCAAGCGGATTTTTCTCTAGTGATGTTAGCAGTAATCGGAATTATCCTGTATGTATCCATAGCTATTGCCTCTTCCTGGCTGCAGGACGAGCCGACGGGACAGGAGAAGGATGCATCACTTCCTGCCGTTACCAAACAGCAGGCCTCGGAGGCAGCCATCCACTTTGTTAAGGAGCGATTCGGGCTATCCACCGATTACCGAAGCGGAACGCTGTTTCAGTCCCATTCCGATAGAAGCGGCTATTTACAAAAGGAAGAGCTTCTGGATGATTACGTCAAGCGGTTTGCAGCCTACCCGATTGATTATTTCGAAGTAGAGATTAACGATAATGCCTCACAAACAACCTACTATGTGGATGTTAATTTTACTAATCTGAATATTATGGGCTGGAATGCATACACGGCCCCTTCTGCCAAGAAGCAGACTATCCCAACAGGTGCCATGGATTCTCAGGCAATTGCAGAAAAAACGTTGAAGGACCAAGGCTTTGTCCTAACCGATTTCACAATGATAAATCCAGTTCCATCATCGGAACAGCAAAAATCCGATGCGCGTGGCACCGGCTTCATCTATGAGAGCAACGACAAAAAGATCGGGGACGCCAAGCTGCGCCTTAGCATATCCATAGACAACGGCAAGGCCGTATCGTTCCATTCCTTTTTTTCGATTCCTACTTCGTTCACCGATTGGAAGGAGCAGCAAAACAACAACGCCTCTCAAATGACCCGGATTAGCCTTGGAGCGTCTGTCATTATGGCTGCTGCCGCTTTATTCATCGTCATCCGTTATCGTAAAGAACTAACCTTTCGTCGTGGACTCTTTTTGACCGTTCTTTTTCTCGGTATTTACATCAGCAATATGATTCCAGCTTTACGGACAATGCACTCCAATGGACCCTCTCAATGGGAGGCCATGTTTAACGTTTGGTTTCTTAATATCGTCATTACGATTATGGCGATCAGCGTTTACTTCTCATTCCAAGCAGGCCGCCATATGTGGCAGCGCCAGGGCTTAGTTACATGGCCTGTGTGGAAGGATTCCACCTTTGCTGCTCATGTGCGAACATCGATGATTCGGGGCTATCTGCTCTGTATTTTTATATTGGCCGTTCAGCAGACTTTGTTCTTTATCGCAGGAGAATACTTTGACGTGTGGGCTGTCAACGATCCGGCAGATTCGGTGCTGAATATGACTTGGCCGGCTGCATTTCCTTTGATGGCATGGGCTGCGGCCATTTCCGAAGAAGCGATCTACCGGCTTTTCGGGATTGCCTTCTTCCTGAAGCTTGTGCGCAATCGGTTCCTTGCTATATTACTGCCAAGCATGATTTGGGCACTTAGCCATACTCAATACCCTATTTATCCTGTTTACACACGTTTTGTAGAGGTAACGATTATCGGGATTATTTTCGGCTACGCCTTTTTGAAGTACGGCTTGATGACAGTTCTCTTTGCCCACGCAACGATGGACAGCATTCTAATGGGGCTATCTCTGTTTGATATGAAAAGCACACCGCTTATTGCAGTAGGCATATTCTATATCGTTTTCCCTGGTCTTGTAGGCTTAGCTGTAGCTTGGCTGCACACGAAATTTAGGAGGAATCCGCCGACCCTGAATCTGGATCATTAGACTCCTCCTCTTAGAAAGCTTGGTATGCTCTTTATTGTCCCGCAACGGAGCTATTCGTTGACATTATCATCCTGCTGCTCATCCAGCTCGTCGTTGTGATCGGCTTGTGACTCATCCTCTGCTTCACCATTCAGTGAACGCAAAATTTGCGACGCCAGCTTCTCCCCGATTCCTAGAGGCCGGAAATCTTCTATTCCGGCTTCTTTTATTTTTTTAAGCGAGCCAAAATGCTTCAAGAGCGCTTTGCGCCTCTTCTCCCCGATCCCTGGAATCGAATCGAGAGTAGAGACGACCATCGACTTCGCCCTCGTCTCCCTATGGAAGGTGATGGCGAATCGATGCACCTCGTCTTGAATTCTTTGCAGCAAATAAAACTCCTGACTATCTCGTGGCAGGGGGACAATCTCAGGCGGATCTCCCATCATCAGCTCCGCCGTCTTATGCTTAGCATCCTTGACCAGTCCGCAGACCGGGATATAAAGACCCAGCTCGTTCTCCAGCACATCGACAGCAGCCGAAATTTGACCTTTACCTCCGTCGATAACAACCAAATCAGGCATAGGCAAGTTATCCTTAAGAACCCGCTCGTATCTGCGGCGTACAACCTCACGCATCGTCTCATAGTCGTCAGGGCCTTGAACGGTACGGATTTTGTATTTGCGGTATTCCTTACGGTCCGGTTTGCCATCCGTAAACACAACCATGGCTGATACGGGATCAGATCCCTGAATATTCGAGTTATCGAAGGCCTCGATCCGGTGGATGACACCGGTGCCAAGCCATTCTCCTAAATTCTCCACCGCTTTAACCGTACGCTGCTCGTCTCTCTCGATAAGCCGGAACTTCTCTTCCAGCCCAACGCGGGCATTGTCGCAGGCCATATGAACCATGTTCTTCTTCAAGCCGCGGCGAGGAATATGGACCTTTACCTTGAGCCAGCTTTCCAGGGCATCCTTAACATCCGTTTTCAAGCTTTCAGCCTGTGCGCTGTCCTCATCTGTAGAACCCTCGACAGCAGCATCTTCAGCCGTTTCCCCAAGCTCTTGCCCTTGCTCTGGTTCCCCGGGCAAAAAGACCTCACGAGGCAGCGCTGGATTGTCACTGTAATATTGGGTAACGAACGAAACGAAATCCTCATACTCCTCCCCATAGTAAGGGAACATAGAGGCTCGACGCTCGATCAGCTTACCTTGACGCATGTACAAAATCTGCACACACATCCAGCCCTTATCAACGGCGTAGCCGAACACATCACGATCTACAACATCGTTCGTTGTAATCTTCTGCTTCTCCATAACGGCATCGATATGGACAATATGATCGCGCAGTTCTTTAGCGCGTTCGAAGTTAAGCTCCTCCGCCGCCTCGTGCATTTTACGGGTCAGATCCTGTTTAATCTCATCATGACCACCGTTCAAGAAGCGCGAAATCTCCTGAACCATGCGGTCATACTCTTCCTGGGCTACTTCATACTCGCACGGTGCTACGCACTGTCCAAGGTGGTAATATAAGCAGACGCGATCCGGCAGCGTCTTGCATTTGCGAAGCGGATACAGCCGGTCGAGCAGCTTCTTGGTCTGCTGTGCGGCAAATGCATTCGGGTAGGGCCCGAAATATTTGCCCTTATCCTTGAACACCTTGCGCGTGACCTCGAGCCGCGGATGCTTCTCGTTCGTAATTTTTATATAGGGAAACGACTTGTCGTCCTTCAGCAGCACGTTGTACCGAGGATAATATTTTTTAATCAGATTACATTCAAGAATAAGTGCCTCAACGTTACTTCCCGTTACGATATATTCAAAATCGGCTATCTCATTCACCAGAGCCTGCGTTTTGGCGCTGTGGCTTCCTGTGAAATAAGAACGGACCCGGTTGCGAAGCACCTTGGCCTTGCCGACATATATGATTTTATCTTCTTTATTCTTCATCAAATAACAGCCGGGCTTCTCCGGCAGAAGCGCCAGCTTGTTACGGATCGCTTCCGTTCGCCGTTTGCGCTCCTGCTCCTCTTCGTGCATCGTCATTGCTTTGACTTCTCCCTTCTACCAGCAAACCGTTGGAAAATGATCCTAAACAACAAAAAAGCTCTTTTTCAGCATAGCAGAAAAAGAGCTTTTTCTCATTAACAGTTTTCGTTAGAAACTGATTATTGATTGCGGGTTACAACGTTTTTCAAAGCGTCCTTCGATTGGAAACCTACCACTTTATCAACCGGTTGTCCATCCTTGAACACGATCAATGTTGGGATGCTCATCACTCCGAAACGGGATGCGGACTCAGGATTGTCATCCACGTTCACTTTAGCGATTTTCACGCTGTCCCCCATTTCTTGATCAAGCTCTTCCAATACAGGCGCGATCATTTTACAAGGTCCACACCAAGGGGCCCAGAAATCAACAAGAACCGTACCGGATCCTTCAACTTCATTCTTGAAAGATTGGTCCGTTACATTAACGATAGCCATTGTATGTCTTCTCCTTCCACCGGATAAAATAAAAATGTTGTCAACAAGTAAAGTATACCACAATACCCCCTATTTTCAACCGCCCATCGACTCGTCCATCTGTTTCCATCCGGCTTTAGCAATTCAGATCGAAAATAGAAAAACGTCGCATAATTGTCACTTTCACCTGCTTTACAATTATCTTCGAATTTGGGTATACTATTCATAATTAGGACTATGCACAAGACTTTCCTACGGAAATTCTTAAGGAGGAAATCAATAATGAGCGATCCAAAACACCCAGAACTTCACGTTATGGAAGAACCAACCAATGACTTTATGGACGTTGCATTGGCATTCGGCGCATTTTTCGGTGTTCTTCTGCTAATTGCTGTAGTCGCAACCGTTATTCAGGTTATGACACGCTAAGAGGTTATCAAAGGTCTGTCCTGCTGCTGAAGCCGCGGGGCAGGCTTTTTTATTTCAGCATACTATGAATCAAAGCATTCCCAACTGCTGCATAAGATGGTTTACATTGAAATAACCTCTAACCGAAGCAATTTTATCTTCTTGGATTGAGAAAATATCTACTCCTTCAATAGAGAACCGATTGCCCGTAGATGGGAACCCATTAAATGAACTTTGGTTCGTTCCGCTCAACACCCACTCGATAAAAGCCGTTCCATCTGGCTGCACGCCCGATCTGCCAGATTCAAAGCGCAGGTCAGGAAAGGCCGTCCACAAGCTTTTGGCATACACTCCTATCGCCTTGCCTGTTAAAGGGACACCTGTAGCGCTATCCTGATAGCTCCCCTCCTCAGTAAAGAGACTGATTAAAGCATCTTCATCATACTGATTCCACGCTACTATGTACTTTTGAATAGCTTGAGCTCCCTTTTCCGCAATCAGTGTCATAAGTTCCCTCCCCTATCTTCACCATAATGCTCCTATTATTAATTACCCATTATCGGATGATTTTTACAGGGGCAAGGTTCCAGAAACAGCCTTTTTTTCATAACAAAAAACCGGCCTGCAGCTGATGCCGACAAGACCGGTTCCATACTCTTATTGTTTAACTGCCACGCTTGTTATATCCGTTGACCAGAACAACCTCGACAAAAGGCCGGATACGATCCATAATTCGCCGTCCCTTGAATTCCTCGTCCCCGTCCTTGCTGGTGAAGCTGAAATGCTGCTCTAATGCCTTCAGATCATGATTGGAAGTGAAGAAGGTAGGCTTCCGGTTCATACGGTAATTCAGAATGGCCCCCATGACATGATCGCGCAACCATGGATTCAAATTCTCCGCTCCAATATCATCAAACACCAACAGATCCGTTTCCTTAAGAACATCAATCGTTTCCTTTAGCTTCATAGGGTCCTGGAACATTGCCTTAAGATCCTCGGCAAAATCAGGCATATAGACAATAGCCCCCGTAAATCCGCTCTTGGCCAGCTCATGAAGCATGTAGCACATCAGAAACGTTTTACCGGTACCAAAGGTTCCTGCCAGGTATAATCCCTTCTTCTGAAGCCCTTCCTGCTTCGTCTGCAAAATATAACTGATCAGCAGGTCGACCGCTTCCTCGCGGTTCGGATCTTTATCGAAGATTTCGGTTGACGAATATCCTTGAGAAAGCGCCTGCTCGTCTACATAAAAGCTGCGAATACGGCTTCGAATCGCGTCCTGCGATTGTTGGGCCACAAACTTTTTGCAGGATACTTTATAGTCGTACAGCCGGGGTCCTTTGTCAGATTCCTCTACGGACAGCATCGTATAGTGTCCTGTGAAATCATTCGGACATTTGTCCAGCCCCGGACAGCTGGAGCATGTGTTGTGCTCGGTCACATATTGATACAGTCGGTTCATATTGATCTTTATCGTGTAGTCATCCAGCATCGGATATTTGGCGCGAAGCTTTTGCACCAATGGATCAGCCATGATCTGCTTGATCTTTTCTTCCGCCTGCTGGCGGTATTTAGGATTAGGCAACGACCTCAACATTTCGCCGAGTGATTCCATGCCTTGCTGCACCCCTTCCCCGTCTTATAGCTTGCCGTCGAGCATTTGTGCTCTGCGGCGCATTGCTTCTCGTTCCTCTGCCGTACGCTGATTGGCCGTTACCGGATTGTCTCCCACCACTGGAAGCTGCGGCTTCTGTTTGCCGCTACCACGTACGCCACCCCGCTGGTTGCCTGACGCCGCAGCCGGTCTTGTTCCTCCGCGCGCTGATTTGGTTTCCTTGTACTTGTTCTGCTCACGGATATACTGTACTGCCTGTTCGTACGTGCCGACCTGCTTAGCCAACATATCCGTAACGCTGAATTCAATGGATGCCTTGGACCAGGAACGTTTATTTACATAGAGGTAATGAATGAGAACATTTATAACCTCTTCGCTTAACCGATAGTTCAGATCTACCTTGGACAATGTGTCCAACAAGCCGTCCGGAACCGTTCCTTTGGAAAAAATCTTCTCAAGAAGAAACGTATAGGGCTCATTGCGCAAAATGTAATTATATTGGTGCTGGTTGCACTCTCCCTGGAATATATCCGGTACCTCCAGATAAAACTCCATCTCTACCGCCTTGTCCTCGACTTCTTCAGACGGTACGGCTGATTCTGACGCCGCTGCAGCTCGCCCCTGCTCTACACGAGCCATATAGCGTGTCCGTTCTTCGGTACGTTTCTTGTCCTGCCGGAACACGGCATTCGCTTTATGCTGAAGCACCTCGAGCGCAACTTCTCCATCTGGGTCAAAAACGCCGTCCTCATCCAGCAAACGGCACATATCCGTCAAATACAAACCGTATTTCTTGGCGACATAATTGATTTTGGCCATTTGCTCAGGCTCGTATTTGAGCCGTTCCACATAGGAGCGATTCACTGACCCTCTCGGAAAATGCATAATAATATCCGAATACTGGAATCCTTTAATGACGACCTCTGGTCTCTCCGCAGGCTTAGAAGCTGCCGATTCGAACAAGGCTTGCTCCAGCTCATAATCAACCACCTGGGTATTTAGGCGGAACAGTTCATAGAACGGAACCGACAAATTTTCCGAGTTAGCCTGACTCAGCTCATCGAGATCCGGCAACACCAGCTCATCCTTTAATGAAAATACCATATATTTACCAACCTTGTCGCGCAGAAGCAGCGTCAGATGCTGGTTTTTGAAAAATTCGTTCGGTGAAAGCGGAGCATACAGCGTGTATTCGTACACATAATCATCCGATGCCTCAACGAACCGCCGGTTCGTTCTCAACAGTCCTATCGCCTCTAGCTTGGATGTCTGCTCTATGAAAAATTTACGTCCCCGCTCTCCGCCTTCCAGCTCCAATCCCAAGAACAGCTTGCGCTGCTGCTCCATCAAGGAGCACCCGACCTTATCGGCTGGAAGCTGCTGAAATAGCGTATGATACAGACTGATCGCAAAGGCTCCAATCATCGGCTGGTAGATAGTTGATAACATCTTCATATCCAGACTGCTCAATGAAAAATCGCGTATGACATAATAGCGATGATACTCCGAAAAGTGCAGCAAATTCGTAATCCGCATTTACTCAATCCCATCTTTGGTCTAACGTATTAACCTCCATTTTACCACATAAATCGACAGCTGCGCGATGAGTAGAAAAGAAAAAAACATGGTAAACGGATGCTGCCGCCACCATGTTTTTCACAAAACTAGTCCGCATTGATTTCCTTTACCCTGCCGACGGTCCCGTCCGTAAGGCGAACCTTAATTCCGTGCGGATGGCTAGGTGAATTCGTCAATATATCTTTCACTATGCCCGATGTGAGCTTACCTGAACGTTGATCCTGCTTCTGAACGATTTGGACCTTGATGCCTGGTATTACGTCTTTGCGCAGCTGGCCGTTCATGAGCAGCACAACCTTTCTATGGAGTTATATTAAAACATTCTGAAGCCTTTTTCACGAAGAGACTTAATAGTAGACCCGCTCAAAATAGCGCCGATTAGACCGCCGATAGCCGGAATATAATCCGCAAAGGAATATTCAGAAAGATTGGTAGTCAGCGAGCCTGTCTCCCAACCCCAATATATGACCAGTCCAATAACGAGAGCGATGTAACCGTAGATAGGGAACCACGTTGTTTTCATCAGCATGTTCAATATAAAACCGAGTCCGAAAAATAGCACGAACAACAGTACCGTTACGATGATCAACTGCAGCAATTCGGTCAACTCCTTTAATCAAAACATTAGATATAGTTATGTTTATTTTATATAACTTTAGTCATCTGGTAAAGTGAACGCTTCATGAACATGAGATTTTATTTTTACCCTGCTTTCCTTTCAAATACACGGCATTCATTTGCCCTTTAAGCTTGATTTAGATACAATGAAACAAGTTGTTAGTGAAAAATCTTACATATAAAGGAGTGTACCCCATGAGCGATTTAGTAAACACATTGGAAGGCTGGTACGTTCTGCACGATTTTCGTGCTATTGATTGGACAGCTTGGAAAAGTTTGACGAACCAGGAAAGAAACCGCGCCGAGGACGAACTGTACAGCTTGCTGGCGCAATATCAAAGTACGGAAGATCAGAAGCTCGGCAGTACTGCTTTCTACAGCATCGTAGGACAAAAAGCCGACTTCATGTTCATGCACCTTCGCGAGACGTTGGAAGAACTGAACGAGCTGGAAACAGCATTCAACAAAACGTTGTTTGCTCAAGTAACAGTTCCTACTTATTCCTACGTCTCGATCGTAGAGCTTGGCGGCTACATGGCCAAACCGGGCGTTGATCCAATGCAGGATCCAGATATCCTGGCCCGCTTGAAACCGATCCTTCCTAAAGCTAAGCATGTGTGCTTCTATCCAATGGATAAACGCCGTGAAGGCAACGATAACTGGTACATGCTTTCCACTGAGGAGCGCCGCAATTTCATGCGTGCCCACGGTATGATCGGCCGCAACTATGCCGGTAAAATCAAACAAATCATTTCTGGCTCCATCGGCTTGGACGACTGGGAATGGGGCGTTACGCTGTTCGCAGACGACGCTTTGCAATTCAAGAAAATCGTTCATGAAATGCGCTTCGACGAAACAAGTGCACGCTTTGGTGAATTCGGTGACTTCTATGTCGGCAATTTGCTCGACCGCACTAAAATGGAAGCTATGCTTAAGCTGTAAGCCAACAAAAACCGGGTTCGAGCGAATGCTCTTGAACCCGGTTTTTATATATGTTCTATGAGACTGTTATTCACAGGCTATTCATCTTCGTCATCGTCTTCAAACCTAGCATCACGGCTTGCTTCCGCCTTGCTTGCCAAATACGCTTCTGTATCCCGGTCACGCTGACGGGATTTCTCCTTCAGGCGCTCGATAGCTGGGATAATCAACGTATCGATTTCTTTTTGCACGGTATACACCAAATCATAACGGGTTTGGCTTTCGAGAAAATGGCCTACTTCTATGAGAGCATTGTAGCGATCGAGTTCGTCCCGAGTCAGCAATCCGCGTACCTGTACGCTGCAGTGCCGCATGATTAGAAGCGACCTTTCTTCAATACTAGTGGAATACCGCCGATAATATACAGGTATCGCATATCAACGATCTTTTTCATAACGGCAGCTGCTCCACCTTTAATTTTGCGTGAGCCTACAATGCCGATAGCTTCACCGCGTCCCAAGGATGCAACGGTTCCTTTGCTTTGGTATTCAAAGGTTTTGAGCTGCTCTCCTCGTATGGATGCAACCAGATTGTGAGCACATACATCCGCTTGCTGCATCGATATTTGCGCTGTCGGCGGGTATGGACGTCCTTCCGGATTCATCACGATGGAACAGTCGCCCAATACATAGATATGGTCATAACCTGGAGCGCGAAGCTGCTCATCGACCTTAATGCGTCCGCGCATCGTCTCAAAGCCCGCTTCATCGAGCATGTGATTTCCGCGAATACCTCCGGTCCATACAACCGTCGTCGATTTAATCTCCTCGCCAGTAGCTAGAAGAACGCCCTCCGGCGTGCATTCTTTAATAGCTGTCGCAATTTTGAAAATGACTCCTTTGTTCTCAAGCACTTTCATGGCATACTCCACTAATTCGGGATCGAAGCCCGGCAATGCAGTTGGAGCCGCTTCAATGTTAACTATTTTGACCAGTGATGGATCTACGTCATATTCCTTGCACAGCTGCGGAAGACGGTCTGCCAACTCGCCCACGAATTCAATACCCGTAAATCCTGCACCACCCACTACGAACGTCAAATAATCCGTACGGGAAGGCTCACGCTTAAACTTGGCAAATTGATATTCTATATGTTCACGGATAAAACGAACGCTGTTGATACTACGAATGCTTAGCGCATACTCTTTCAATCCGGGAATTCCAAAAGTTTCGGGCTCACCGCCCAAGCCGATAACCAGATAATCGTAAGACAACGTTCCTTCCTCCAGAATAACTTTCTTTTCATGAGGTCGGATCTGTACGACGGTGGATTTAACAAAATCAATCTTAAACTCGTCGATCAGCTTAAGAATATTTACCCGTGCGTTCTCCGGATTATCCGTTCCTGCCGCCGGCATGTGCAGATGGGTCGTAATGTAGTGGTAGTCATGTTTGTTAACCAGTGTAACGTCCGCTTCGTTATAATTTAATTCCTTCTGTAAGCGAATAGCCGTTACGATGCCGCCGTATCCTGCTCCCAAAATGACTATTCTTGGTATTCGACTCATGGTTTAATCCCTTCCATCACGTTATTTTCTGTATTGTATGATAGTACAAAAATGATTGTGAAAAATTACACAAAGTAAATTAAAATTCGATTTCCGCACCTTGATTTCAAAGAAATCCTTGAAAGAAAAAACATTTTTGTTCTTTATTTACAGTTAGCTTTTAATCAGTTCTCAAGACATAATATAATTTATATTGACAAATAGCAAGTATTATTTTGATTAAAAATAACGGAATAAACCTAGACCACATAAGGTATTATTACTGACCCTGCCAAATATAGTTTATCTCTATCTTCATTTTTTTATCTATAGCGTTTGGAACAGTTTCCCTTTATTCCCATAAGTTTTATAATATAGTTTGATTGATATTATGCCCCGGAGGTGTTTACTATCAATGCAAAACGAAATAGTTGATATTATCATTGTTGGCGGTGGTCCGACCGGTATGTTTGCCGCTTTTTACGGCGGTATGCGTCAGGCATCGGTAAAAATTATCGAGAGCATGCCTCAAATGGGAGGTCAGCTGGCTGCTTTGTATCCAGAAAAATACATTTATGACGTAGCCGGATTCCCGAAAGTGACAGCTCAAGAGCTGGTCAACAATTTGGCACGGCAAATGCAGCATTTCCCCATCGATATCCGTTTGGAAGAAAAAGTACTGAAGGTTGAGAAGAAAGACGAGCGTTTGTTTGAAGTTACAACGGATAAAGGCGTTCACCAATCCAATACCGTTATTATTACCGGCGGCGTGGGGGCTTTCGAGCCAAGACGTCTTGAGCTTGCGGAGGCTGCTAAGTATGAGAAGAAAAACCTGCACTACTTCGTCAGCGATCTGAGCAAGTTCGCAGGCCAAAAAGTTCTCATCAGCGGAGGCGGAGATTCCGCAGTAGACTGGGCGCTCATGCTTGAGCCAATCGCAGATAAAGTAACTTTAATTCACCGCAGAGACAAGTTCCGCGCACATGAGCATAGCGTTGAGAATTTGATAAATTCCAAGGTTGAAGTGCTGACGCCTAAAGAAATTACGGCTCTTCATGGTGAAGATACGATTACAAAAGCAACGCTTGCCGATTGCAAGTCCGGTGAAACCTTCGATTTGGACGTTGATGCGGTTATCGTCAACTTCGGCTTCATCTCATCCTTAGGCCCGATTGCGGAGTGGGGCTTTGAACTCGATAACGGCTCTATCGTTGTTGACTCGCGTATGGAAACCAGCATTCCAGGTATTTTCGCTGCGGGCGACATTACGACTTACCCTGGTAAGCTGAAGCTTATCGCCGTAGGTTTCGGTGAAGCTCCGACAGCGATCAATAATGCCAAAGTGTACATTGATCCGAATGCCAAATTGTCTCCTGGGCACAGCAGCAGCATGAAAATGTAATCATATACAGCTTTCAATCGAAGATGCTTCTTCGTTGATCTTTTCAACAGAAGCGTCTTTTTTTATTACCAAATATGGATACGCGCAACACCTTACTTTCAGTATACTAATACAACTAAATGTAACTGCTTACAATGCACTCTTGGTTTACTTATAATTACGGTAGGATGGCAAGAATCAAACAATCTAGTAATAATAACATGTTGGAGGCTGATTCATCATGAAGGTTAGACATCTACCAGGGACGGAATTGTTCCCTTCCGTAATTTGCCTAGGAACGTCCAGTTTCGGTGAAACGATTACTCGTGACGGTTCCTTTGCGCTCATGGACCGCTTCTTAGACCATGGAGGCAGCTTTCTGGATACGGCCAAGGTATACAGCGACTGGGTACCCGGAGAGCTAAGCCGAAGTGAAAAGGTAATCGGGCAATGGATGAAGGAGCGAAATAACCGAAGTCAAATCATCCTTGCCACCAAAGGCGCTCACCCCGAGTTGGATACCATGCATATCCCTCGTTTGTCGAAGGAAGATATTGCTCACGATCTGGAGCAGAGCTTACGGAATTTGCAGACGGATTATATTGATCTGTACTGGCTTCACAGAGACGATCCACAGCAACCGGTCGAAGGAATTATTGATGCGCTAAATGAATACGTTCATCAGGGAAAGATCCGGTATTTCGGATGCTCCAATTGGAGCTCGGAACGAATTGATGCCGCTCAGCAATATGCCAGCCAACAGGGCTTACAGGGCTTCGCAGCCAGTCAAATCAAATGGAGCTTGGCAACTTATCGCCCTGGAAATGATCCAACGATGATAACCATGAACGAAAGAGAGCTGGCTTATTATGAGCGAACAGGCTTGCCTGTTATCCCTTACAATGCTCAGGCCAACGGTTTTTTCAGCGGAAGATATACAAGTGAAATGCTCCAGGAGCCAACCGCAGACAACAAAAAGGTGTGGAAGCTGTGCAGCGAGAACAACCTTCACAAATTAAAAGCGGTCAAGGCCATCGCAGAACGGCTTCAGCTTACCATGTCTCAAGTAGCTTTAGGGTATTTGCTAGCTCATTCGTTTCCTGTGTTCCCAATATCAGGCTGCAAAACCGCGGCGCAGCTTGACGATTCTTGTGCGGCAGGCGATGTAGTGCTGGATAGGGATGCCTTCGAGGAACTGCGAAACATTGACTAATCTTAAACCGTACCACAGCTGAAGCCAATCGGACCAACAGCCAAAAAAAGAGCCAGGTCAATTGACCTGAGCTTCTCTATGAAAGTATTCCAAATTAAGCTGACGACGTCTGATCTCTTCCAACAACAATTCGACAAACTCCTGTTCCAACTGCAGGTTCAGTGCCTTGAAGTACGAATCGATTAAAATCTCATTGCTCATCAATCTCATTTAGATCACCTAACTTCGTTAAAGTAAAATTATAGTATCATGCCTAGAAAAATAGAACAAGCGTTCGAATATCCACAGCTTTTTGTGCATAACCTGTGCGCACACTGTTAATAAGTGTAATTTCCTGTATGATTATGGGGTGGATTATGTGGACAAGGTTATACACAGGTTATCCACCCTCATCATGATAAAAAAAATTAATTCAGAAAATGGAAAAAGCAGTCTTTCCTTATCAGAAAGACTGCCCTTTTTTTGCTGCATAATGGTTATGCAAGCGCATTTCCGGCATGACCCCAAGGAAGCTCTATCATTAGCTTTCTATTTTGCATACTAATAAACTCCAATTGAGGGTCAACCACAATGTAAGGATTGGATATATCACGCACGTCATCCCAGTGACATTGAACGCTCTTTCCTTGCTCCGCTCCTCTATTCATCTTACAGCCGCTGCAATAGTCCGTAATTTGAGATTCATTCAATCTCACAATTTTATTGCGCAGACAGCAGTAAACGTTTCCCGTCGTATTGGCAAGATTAATATGATTGATATGGGTCATTCGCATCTCCCTATTCCTGATGGATTTCATAGTCTTATGGCCGATATGTTGGATTATAAAGGATCTTTGCTGAAAAGGTGCTCGAAATTTGAAGTCAAAAAGTAAAAATTTTGTATTGTTTTCTGGAATGCTCCATAGCTTGACGAGAACCCCTTGCAAGAGAGAAAAAACGACGCCATCCGCAGGCATCGTCCAATTTTGTTATCGGGAAATGTTGATCCTCCGAAAAAAGGCCTCATAATGAGGTTCCCAGAGTGTCGAGAAACCTGCAAAACTTGAAATATTGCTAGTATACTCCAGTGAGGTATGCCCCTCCAGCCGCTGTTGAAACCCGTGAATTTGATTAGATTTTAGTGGTATATTCACGTATTTCAAAGGCGGACGTAAACTCTTCCGAGGCATACCCCACTTACCTATATAGCATATTTCTCGGAAATCAGGTTTCTCAACAGACTCAGAACCTCATAATGAGGTTCCTCTTCATTCATCGTTATTTAGCTAAAACGGATTCAGCGGTTAAATCGCTAGTAATAATCTCAATATCCATTACATCGTCAAATTGAATCCAGGTGTACTCTTCTTCATTCTCTATTCGGATCGTTCTATGTACTTTGTCCAGCTCGGTTATTTTGCCTCGGAACGTCTGGTCTTCGTATTCGCTCCAAACGGTCACTATATTCTCCCGCTCCGTAAAAATAGCTACGGCAAGAGTTCGTATAAGTGATTCCAGCTCCTGCTCGTCTTTCTCCGGGCGTTTTCTTTTATGCTGCTGTTTATTTATGTATGTAGGCTCATCAAGTTTTAAAAATGGATTGTTCGCTTTCATTACCTCACCTCTAAATAAGAACATTTGTTCTATTATTATAGAGATAACCGAGTTCAAAAGCAAATGTTAACGCCAGCAATTATTAAAAAAGGCGCTGAACCAACCTACATCACGATAGGTAAAGTCCATTCCAGCCCCTTCCCCTACCCATTCAAATCCTATGTATTTGGTTTTACCATGATCACTCACTACCACATAGTGACTATCCGTTTGATAATCAATGGGATAGTAGACTCCCGCTGTAAATAAAGGTTTATCTGAATATCCAACGGTTAAGTTGGCTCTTAAATACGACATTCGCTTCTCCATCTGTGGCTAGTTGTATATATTTTACAGATAAATTCTACGGTATCGTCTGGAATTCCTGCTGTGATCATGTACCATTTTTACAAATTAATAGAAAAATAGAAAAGAGCTTACGGAATTCTTCCGCAAGCCACTTTGTTGTTTATTTAAAACAAAAATAAAAGCCTCCCCTTCGGCACGTACCGTAAGAGGAGACTATAATTAAACAGTTTAAAAACCAGAGCCTATTACGCCTCTACTTTATCGTCGCATTTCTCCGGAGCGCCCTCTTCATCCTTCACTTTGAAGGAAGAGCCGCAGCCACAGCTTGCTACCGCATTCGGGTTATCGATGGTGAAGCCACCGCCCATACCGGATTCCTTGAAGTCGATCTCCACGCCATATAAATATTTGGAGCTGTCGGCGTCAACAACGACCTTCAAGCCGTTGATTTCAAAGCTTTTGTCGCCTTCCTGTGCTTGATCGTCAAAGCCCATACCATAAGAAAAGCCGCTGCAGCCACCAGCCTTCACGCCAAGACGCAAAAACAAGTTCGGCGTTCCTTCGTTCTCCAATAACTCTTTAATTTTATCGCATGCTGTATCGCTAATTTTAACCATGTTGATTTCCTCCTTGCTTTTATAAGTTAGCTTAAGTCAGCTTATTTAGAACATTCGTTTTTTTCATAAAGCTACTTCTATTACAGTATACTCCTTATAAGGATTCTGCTCAAGGACTTCCATCTAAGTAGAGCTTTATAAATTCATCCTGCCAGGCTCCTATGGCCTTTTGTCGAACTATGTATTGCTCGTCCCCATTATGAGGTTTATAATAAGATGTAATGTTTACTGGTTCTAGACTCTCCATTCTCTACTTCACGGAAATGTATGTGCAAGGTTTCACAGCTTCAGCTGAAGCACGTTATCCAACCGCTAGATGATGATCCGAGGGTCGAGCGGTTTTCTGGCATGCTATGCTACATCACCGGTTCCATGCGTGCTGGACACGTATTCTTTTTATATTATAACACTACTAATCTGGAGGTGGCTTTATGAGCATTGTAATTAGCAATCCTGATCAAAGGATGGCGGAGATCGCCGAGAAAGTAAAGCATGGAGAACGACTTTCCCTGGAGGACGGCGTTTTTCTATATCAATCCGATGATTTGTTGACTATTGGCCAATTAGCCAATGAAGTTAACTTAAGGAAGAATGGCAAAAAAGTTTATTTCATTGACAATATGAGCCTGTACTTCACTAACGTTTGTGAGGCGCACTGTGCGTTCTGTCATTTCCGCCGCGATGAAGGTGAAGAAGGAGCTTATACGCTAAGCCCCGAGGAAATGTTCGAGTATATCGACGCTCACATTCAACCGGGTATGCGTGAATTCCACATTGCCCAAGGGCATAATCCGCATCTTCCATTCGAGTATTATGTGAACTGCATCCGTGCTCTGAAGGAGCGTTATCCTGATGTAACAATTAAAGCTCACACAGCGGCTGAGATTGAGTTTTATTCCCGCATCAGTGGGTTAAGCTATAAACAAGTCCTACAGACTTTGATGGACGCTGGGCTTGCTACTCTGACCGGCGGCGGAGCGGAAATCCTATCCGAACGTTACCGCAAGAAAATGGGCGTAGGCAAAGCGACTACAGACCAATGGCTTCAAGTGCAGCGGGATGCTCATTCCCTTGGCCTTAAAACTCATGCAACCATGCTGTACGGATCGATTGAAACGTTGGAAGAACGTATCCAGCATATGATTTTATTGCGTGAGCTTCAAGATGATACGAACGGCTTCATGGTCTTCATTCCGAATTCTGTGCAACCTGCTAATGTCAATGCAGGCATTAAACGCCGTGTCGCGGCTTTTGACGACTTGAAAACCATCGCAATCAGCCGACTTATGGTTGACAACATTCAGCATATTAAAGCTTACTTCATCAATCTTGGTACTCAGCTTGCTCAAATCGCCCTCTCCTTCGGAGCTTCAGACGTTCACGGAACCATCGTGAAGGAAAGAATTAGTCATGCTGCAGGCGCATTGTCTCCAGAAGGTTTGACACGCGATGAACTTGTTTGGCTCGTTAAAGGAGCAGGCCGTATTCCAGTCGAACGCGATACCTTCTACAACGAAATTAAAGTTTACTAAGCTGAAACGGAAACGGATGTTCCTTATAGAAAGGGTTAACTAAATGAAGAAAATGGTTATATTAGGCGGCGGTTATGGCGGTTTGACCGTAGCGAACGAGCTGCTGGAAAAAGATTTGCCTAAAGACACGGTACTAGTACTCGTTGACCGCATGCCTTACCAAGGCTTGAAGACCGAATATTATGCTCTTGCTGCCGGTACGTTGGCCGATATCGATATTCGAGTGCAATACCCTGTAGACCCAAGACTAATTCTTAAGTTCGGTGAAGTAACGGGTGTTGATCTGGACAGAAAGCTAATTCTGTTCGAGAACGATGAGCCGCTTTCGTATGATTGGCTTGTTCTTGGTCTCGGCTGCGTCGACAAATATCACAACCTGGAAGGCGCTGAGCAATACTCAGAAAGCATTCAGACCCTATCCTCCACTCGTAAGACGTTTCAAAAAGTGAATGATATCGCTCCTTATGGTCAGGTTACCATTGTCGGCGGCGGACTCAGCGGCGTAGAAATGGCAGCTGAGCTGCGTGAAAGCCGTTCGGATCTGAATATCCGTGTATTGGACAGGGGTGCGAGTGTATTATCAGCATTCCCTGGCAAGCTTCAATCCTTCGTGCGCGACTGGATGCTGGAGCATGATATCGAAATGAGATCTCATATCTGTCTCAGCCGTCTAGAGGGGGGGAATCCTGTACAATCAGCAGGAGCTCATCCATACAGATGTCACCATCTGGACGGCCGGTATTCAACCAAGCCCGATTGTTCAGCAGCTGCAGCTTCCTAAGGACAGCCAGGGAAGAGTTGTCATCAATCCGTATCATCAGATCCCTGAGTATCCGGAAGTGTATGTAATAGGCGACTGCGCTTCTCTACCATTTAGCCCAAGCGCTCAAGCAGCGCAAGGACAAGGCCGTCAAGTTGCTGAAGTGATGAGAGCTGTCTGGAAAAACGAAACCCCTCGGCTTGGCAAAATCAAGCTCAAAGGGGTTTTGGGATCGCTCGGCAAAAAATCAGGCTTTGCATTATTGGGCAAACGTCCTATGACAGGCATGGTGCCTCGTGCTATAAAAAGCGGCGTGCTTTGGATGTCCAAGCGTCACTTCGGATAGTACAGACTGTTATTCACCCAAGAGATCGAACATCGCTTCGATCTCTTTTATTTTATTATCGATTTGAACCTCAAGCTCTTCTACGTTGGGTGCGGCAACAATTTCGCCATTAACTAGGGCATAAGGAAACATGTAGCATTCTCCGCAGTTACCAAGACATCCATATTCAATAACGTCATAATCCAGATTGGCTTCAAGCTTTTTCATCAGCTTTTCGGTGCCGTGGTGCATATTATTCGTACAAAATTCTATGATAGGTCTCATTGCTTGTCAGCCACCTTGTTAACCATTTTATTTTTGTTACTATTGTAATATAATAAGTATAGAAAGGAGTGAATCAAAATGAGTGAAAATGCACAAAGCACCATGTACGATGAAGTACTGGAAGTTTTAGATAAGTTGCGTCCGTTCCTGCAGCGCGACGGCGGTGACGTTGAGTTAGTTGATGTTGAAGACGGCATCGTTAAATTGAAGTTGATGGGTGCTTGCGGCAGCTGCCCAAGCTCGACCATTACACTGAAAGCGGGTATTGAACGCGCATTGCTTGAAGAAGTGGAAGGCGTTCAAGAAGTCGTTCAAGTGTTCTAATTCCATCTTCTTTGAGGATAGAGAAGTAAAAAGACCCTTTGCGTTCGTCTCCTTATCGGATCGATCACAAGGGGTCTTTTCCCGTTTACCCGCTTCCCACGGCTTCAATTAAAGCCGGACATCTTCTGAGAACCGATCATCGTACGAATAGGGTCTAACCCGCCTGACACATCCATAATGTTGCCTGTTATGAAATCGGAGCGCTCTTCGCACAAGAAAGCGATGACTCTGGCAATATCCTCTCCAGTCCCCGGTCGGCCGCGCGGTGACTCTTCATCCTGTTCGTGCTCTACCTCTGCGATGGTTTTCTCCTTATTGGCTCCTCTTATATCACCTGGACAAATCATATTGACAGTGATTCCTTGGGGCGCTTCCTCGACAGCTAACGTTTTGGTAAAGGAGACGAGCCCGACTTTAGCAGCGGCATAAACCGCACGATGAGGCCAGCCTCTTGCCTCGGCAGCATGTCCGAAACCGAAATGAACGATTCTCCCCCATCGTTTGCGTCTCATATAAGGGAGCACCAGATGGTCCAACTGCATGACGCCAAGCAAATTGCCTTGCATCAAATAATTGATTTCCTCTGGCTCATATTCAGCGAACAATCGACGTTCACGAACGAATGGGCCAGCGTTATTGATTAGTATATCGATACTGCCAAGCTCATCGATGGCATGATGGACAAGCTCCTTCATTTGCTCCTGAATGGTAACATCGCCTTGAAGGGCCAGACAGCGCACACCCTTGCTCCTAATGTGCTCCTTTAGCTCCATTGCCTCTTTATCGCTATTCACATAATTAATAATAATATCGCAACCGGAATCGGCCAGCAACAGCGCAGCCATCTTCCCTAACCCTTTGGCACTTCCTGTTATGAATGCAACTTTTCTCTGTTCGTCCATGAGCTTCCTCCTCATATGTTCTTTAGTCTTTCGAGATTCTCATATTCAAAGGTTTGGACGGACCTTTTGTACATTCTATTCAAAGTATAGAGGAACCATGCCCATCATTCAACCCTGTGACTGTTCATGTGGATAACGGCTGGAAGACATCGCCATTTTCGTTATATAAGTAAATATCATGCGGGCAGCATGATAAGTCATGTCGCAGCCGGATGAAAGGTCTCTGAGATGTTCCTGAATGTTTTCCGTCTGGATTCGTTGTTCTTTGCCGTTCTTTGCTTCAGCGGCTTTCAAGAGGTCATCCAATAAATCCGCATTGATCGTATGAATCTCCAAATTGCGTTCGCTTCGCAAACGTTCTACCGGGTCATTGAATTGTTCCTTCAGCTCATAAAGCTGTTCTTCTAGTTCAACATACAATCGATTCGTATGCATGTTCCTAAGCACGGTAAAATAAGAAAAACGCGCCTTAATTTCCTCAGTTTTAAGCCTGAACCGCTCATTCATGAACTGACCTAGCTTATCTAAAATTGCGAAAAGACGAATAATCGCATTTTTATAAAAGTAAAGGTGGCGATGATAGTCATCGAGCTCTTCTTCGTTCATTTCATCTAAATATACGGACCTGACCCGTTCTCCGAAGCGTTCAGCCGCATATTGGCTTTGCTCCAGCTCATCGAGCGATCTTATGAAACTGCCGCTCCATATCATATAGCGCCTCTCCTGGTGATTGCGCTCATTTTCCGGGATATCATTTATCAATTGAATATAGTCGCGGATCGATTGATTGGCTCTCTTCAGCTCGCCCTGGTCATTGCGGCGCGGGTCATTAAATAGCATTCTTAACATAATGCACAGCCTCCTTGCGGGCTTTGAGAAGCAGCGGATACGGACGCTTTGGCCTTCG
Organism: Paenibacillus sp. RC67; assembly: GCF_030020805.1. Taxonomy (GTDB): domain Bacteria; phylum Bacillota; class Bacilli; order Paenibacillales; family NBRC-103111; genus Paenibacillus_S. The sequence goes on along the minus strand of NZ_CP125098.1, from coordinate 1,780,170 downwards.
AGCCAAACTATCTCGCTACTAAGCAAATAATTGTAAGTATACCCATAGAAACAGCTTGTTAATTATGCTCGGAGTCCCATTAAATGCCATCCCCCTTATAAAGTGCAAAAACCGATATGCTTCAGCAAACGCCGCAGCATACCGGTTACAAGAACCATCAAACACCAATCATTATATTTAGTTGAAATATTCGTTCCAGCGACTATCGACCAATTTCACAATATCTTCGCGCGGAATCAGCTCGTCCGGATACCCCGGCTTCATACGTGCATCGATAACGATAGGCAGCTCATAAGCCAAATGATGCCCATTAACCTGAGTTCGGGCAAAAATATCGCTGGCCGGGTTAAACCGAGTGAATACCGTCCATAAGAATGCCGTCTGGTTAGCTGTAGCTGCCTTGGCATCATCGACAAGGATAACGAGAGGCCACTGCTTCAAGCGATCGCCGGAATGCTCAACAAGCCGCTGAGCTAATTGGGGCTCCTGCACATAACTAGCCCCGGAGACAACGAGGCAGCCTCGGCAGTAAACCGCTAAACGGTCGATCTCTGGAATCTCCCCGGCTTCGTACGCACCTGGCAAGCTGCGAACGGGCTCTCCTACCCCAAGCATAATCGCTTTGCTTCCGTGGTTGAGACGGCCTCCAGTATAATCGAGTGTGTCATGGGAAGTATTGTTAAAAATAAATAGATCGCAAGACGGATCAAAGCGTTCCAGCACAGCCTCCAATAAAGGGGTGAACTGATCAAGAGAAATCGGCTGATCCGTAAGCATTAGAAATTTGGTCAAGGTCAGCTGACCTTGTCCCAAAATTGCAAAGCCAGTCGTTAATGCCTCACGACTGTAACTCTCACGAACGACTGCTGCTGCAAGGGAGTGAAAACCGCTCTCAGCGTACGTCCACAGTTCTTTGACACCTGGCATAACCATAGGGAATGCCGGTGAGAGCAGACGCTGTAGAAACTCTCCCAGGTAGTAGTCCTCTTGTCTAGGCTTACCTACAATCGTCGCTGGATAAATAGCATCCTTGCGATGCCACACATGATCAATATTAAACACAGGGAAATCATGTGTTAACGAATAATATCCGAAGTGGTCGCCGAAGGGTCCTTCAGGTCTGCGTACATGCGGCGGAACGGAGCCGCAGAAGGCGAACTCGGCCTCAGCCACAAGCCTGTGGCCCCCATTCGGATTTTCTACCATCGGCAGCTTCTGCCCGATAATGAGCGATGTGAGCATCAGCTCAGGCAGATGCTCCGGCACCGGCGCTATGGCTGATGCAATCAATGCAGGCGGGCCGCCCAGAAATACGGTAACCGGCAGCGCAGCTCCCCGCTGCTCCGCTTCGTAGTGATGGAAGCCGCCGCCCTTATGAATTTGCCAATGCATCCCTGTCGTCCGGTCATCATAAACCTGCATGCGGTACATGCCAAGATTATGATGTCCGTTAGCAGGATGCTCGGTATATACAAGCGGCAGTGTAAAGAACGGGCCGCCATCCTCCTGCCAGCAGGTCAGCACAGGCAGTCCTGCTAGCGGAGCATCTTTGCGCTGCTGCTGCATAACAGGTGCAGCCGATGAGGGTACGGTTTTAGTACCGACCTTCATCAGATCCATAAGAAGGCCACGTTCATTCCATAATGCTTTTGGCGTTGGAGGCATAAGCGTATCGGTTGCATTAATGATTTGCTTCATGAACTGCTCCGGTTTCGGGCCAAAGGCGAGATCCACTCTTCGGCTCGTGCCGAACAAATTGGTAACGACCGGGAATGAACTGCCTTTCACATTAGTAAATAAAAGAGCAGGTCCTTCCTCGTCAATTACTCTCCGGTGGATTTCGGCCAGCTCCAAATTCGGATCAACCGGGGCACTGATTTCTACCAGCTGCTTTTCTTTGCGCAGCGCTTCCACAAATGCTCGTAGATTCGTAAATACCATATGTCACCTTCTCCTTTTCCCCTAGCGTTATGTATAACGAATGGAATTTCATTACGTTTCTTTCAAACGAATAATAAAGGCTTACGCAGCTCATAAGAAAGCTCCGTAAGCCCGTCTTTAGCGGATACCTCTTCTGCCCTGCAAGGTAAGCACGCATAAGTAGCACAAGATTCCGAATAAGCAGGAGATGAGTATCGTGTGAAGCATACTTGCAAGCAAGTACCAGTCATACCCCATCGACAAAGTTACATAGCCGCCGCTGAATATTTGCAGCACGACGAAGATCAATGCCCATTTGCCCGCTTGATAAATATTATTCCTTGTTCCCATCTTTGCCTTAACGTTGAGATAAAACCATACGATAAGTAGAAGCATCAGAATCGCACCCAAGCGATGGATGAACACGATGAGCGTAGCTCCTGATAGCTCAGGAATAACTTGTCCGTTACATAACGGCCATCCTATACAGCCGCCTGCCGAATTCGTGTGTCTTACGAAAGCGCCTAAATACACAACCCCATAACAATAAATGGTAATAATCCATATCGCCCATTTGATTCCCGGTGATAAAGAATGATTTGTCTCCGACAGCATCGATCCGAATCGGGTATATACCAAGGCAAGCAGCAGTGTTAATGCAAAGGCTACCAAGGAGATCCCAAAATGCAGCGCAAGGGTTGCCGAGGATTGAGGCCACATCACAGCCATCGCCCCAAGAATCGCTTGAAGAATGGTAAAGAACATCGCTAAGCTCACAAACCATTTAGCATCTTTTCGGTGACTATATCGGAGTACCAAGATCAGTGTAACAAGTAAAATCATACCTACAATGCCTGTCACAAAACGGTGACTGTATTCAATGATGGATTCGATGGTGTAAGCTGGAACGAATTTTCCGTTGCATAACGGCCAATCATCTCCGCAGCCGCGACCCGACTCTGTTTTGGTGACCAGAGCGCCCATGATCAGAATCAAGAGCATTCCATACATACTGGCAAAGGAAAACCATTTCAACCATTTTTGCGTATTCATGTGATGAACTCACCTACTTTTTTAAGTCTCGACATGATGAGTCAAGTCAATCGCTCATGTTTCATTATAGCCATAAAACTGGAGCAAATCCATGCGGAATTGTTACAAACCATTGAAACAAACCATACGGTTTTCATAGCATTCCCATAAACCTAGACAGGCCGTGCGGTATGCAAAAATGACATTTTCTTGTCCGTGAAATAACCCCACAAAGTGGAGCCTTTAGCTTCGAAGAGGATTCAGGTACTTTGCGGGGAGCCCCGAAACTAATAAATTATTATAATGATGAAAAAAGCCGCCCTTTCTTCAGGTTATCCTGAACAAAGAGCGGCTTTTACATGGCGAATTTATTTCTTTAAAGCATCGGAAACTTCCAGAGCCCGATCGAGGAATTGCTCGATTTCGTCTCTTGTTTTACGTAATTTGCTTACGAAGCGAACCAGCTCCTGCCCTTCGCGAAAAGCAATAAAGCTAGGGATGCCGAGAATGTTCAGCTTCTCGCACAAATCAGGCACTTCATCACGGTCAAGCTGGATGAATTCTAACCGATCTTTATAAGCTTCCACCACTTCTGGCATGAAAGGGTCGATAAAGTGGCAGTCTTTACACCAGGTTGTTTTAAAAATAGCTATTGTCGGTTTAGCACCCGCTATTTTTTCTTGGAAAACTTGCTCGGAATTGACTTGTTCCATCGTATACACCACCTTAAATGAGTCTTTACAACCACTTTATAGCATGCCACATGAAATGTGTCAACGTGAGAATGCCTTTTGGTAAATACAGGAACTTTACAATTATTAACAAAAATGATATCATAAAAATATCAAAAGGATATTCATTTGATAACAAAACGACTCAGAAGGAGTGCTGAAAATGAAAGAACAAAAAGCGTGGGTTCTCAACGGATTTCTCGGGGTACTATTAATGGCAATCTTTGTTGCAGCAGGAATTGTTTTTTTGATTAACGATAGCAGCCTGCTTGGCGTTATTTCAATAATTGTCGGTGCAATCATTGCAACGGGAATTACTGTAGTTCAGCCGAATCAAGGCTATATCGTCACCTTCTTCGGAAGCTATGTTGGAACGATTCGCCAAAGCGGAATATGGTTAACCTTACCTTTCTCCGCGCGTAAGAAAGTATCGCTTCGGGTTCGCAACTTTAATAGCGCTAAGTTAAAGGTGAATGATATCGAAGGCAATCCGATTGAAATTGCAGCGGTTGTTGTTTTCAAAGTCGTCGATTCAGCTAAAGCTACATTCGATGTAGATCGTTATGAACAATTCGTTGAAATTCAAAGCGAAACGGCACTGCGCCATGTCGCTAATAAATATCCTTATGATGTGTTCGAGGATACCGGATATTCGCTGCGGGGCAATTCGGAGGAGATCGCGGAGGAACTCAGCAGAGAGCTGCAAGAGCGATTATCCGTTGCAGGGGTTGAGGTGATTGAAGCGCGTCTGACTCACCTTGCCTATTCCACGGAAATCGCAAGTGCTATGCTGCAGCGCCAGCAGGCTTCGGCTATCATCTCCGCACGCTCCAAAATCGTGGAAGGCGCTGTGGGTATGGTGCAATTAGCCATTGCACAGCTGCAAAGAGAAGGCGTCATTGAACTCGACGAGGAACGTAAAGCCGCTATGATCAATAATTTGCTGGTAGCTATCGTATCTGACCGTTCCGCTAATCCTGTCATTAATACCGGAAGTCTGTATTAAGGCTTTGCGCCTATGGCACCTAAGAAAAACTTCGCCCTGAGATTGGACCCGAAGCTGTATCAAATACTTGAACGATGGGCTGAGGATGAATTCCGCAGTGTGAACGGACATATTGAGTTCTTGCTGCGCGAAGCGGCATCACGTGCAGGTAGGCTTCCAGGGCCTCGTCCTCCCGGTATTCCGGCTGAACCAGCAGATTCCGTGGAAGAAGAATAAGGGCATATAATTAATAAATACGAAAAAGCCTGATCCGGCGGAATCAGGCTTTTTTTGTGCTTTCAGGACTAGCGTTTATGCTTCCTAGTGTATTGTTGAATCTGTTATGAGACGAGAAAAGAAGGCCGCTTCTCAGCGGCCTTCTTTTACACAATGCTTATGATTCCACAAGAAACGGATATACTAATCACGAGTAATAGTTACCATTTTAAGCTCTTGATTCCATTCAACCTTCGCTCCCATGCTCTCCGCAATGAAACGGACAGGCACGAACGTTGTACCGTTAGAAAGCTCCGCTTCCGTTTCCAGAGCTTTGATTGCTCCGTTTACGGATGCCTGCTTGCTGCCGATATTCAGCTTGATAACTGCGCCGCTGACAGGATCGGTAATGGTCACTTGCTTAGTAGCAGGGTCCCAAGCCACATCGGAGTCCAACTGTTCAGTAACAAAACGGACAGGCACCATAGTGACATCGTGACTAATGTACGGTTTTGTTGACTCATCATAGTAATCGTCCATGAACAGATTAATTTGTTTCTTCGTAATCCTCAAATCATTCTTAAGCAGCTGGTACAACTGAGATTTAGGGTCAAGCGCCGCAAGAATTTTGCTTGGTTTGCTGAGAGTGTTCATCTCCAGCAGACCAGCGCTAGTGTTGATCGTATCTGCAATGACTGGCTTGTTAATATTCCATGTTTCTTGAGTCGATGTAATTTTGATACCGCTTATTGGTTCATCAGTGCTATCAGGAACAGTAATCTTAACTTCCATAGTCGACTTGCGCGGCATAAGATCACTATCTACATAAAGATCAAATGTGAAACTTTGTTTGTCACTGAGCAGCGTTTGCAAGTTAGTACCGGCATTCGGTGAGCTTAGTGCAGATTGCAAGGATTGATCATAGTTATCGACAAGCTCTTTCAGCTTCGTTTGAAGGAAGGTGAAGGCTAATTCGACAGCCAATGTTTTGTTGTTCAAATAAGGGGTAATCATGTCATCCATCGGGCTGCCGCCTTGAGCCTTGCTTTCTTTCATTGCCTGCTGCACTAATGGAAGCACAAGATCATACAACTGACCGAGAATATCTTTCATTCCCTTTTCGTCTTTAAGTATGTTCGTTAAAAAGCCTTTAATTAGATCGGCTAACTCGTCGCCTTTAATTTCAGCATGAATCCGTTTCAAATTCAAGCCTTCGTTATTGACGTATTCCTTTGCATCGAAAATCGTTATATTTTTCGGGTTAGGCAGGTTGCCTCCGAAATAAGCTGCAAAGGATGGAGCCAAGTCGGTAGACTTTTTGTACAATTGTTTAATTTGCTCTTTCATTTCCTGGGATAGCTGATCTTGAATCTGATCCATGGATGATACGCTGTTATGTAGAATGATCGGCTTGTTCGCGCCCTCTACGGTAAAAATATAATCTTGCTCGGACATCACCAACAGAAACGGAATTTGTCCTTTGTTATATTCAAATGCTCCCTTTACCGATACATGCGTAGTATCCTGCTGCTTCATGTCGGTAATTTTCAGCTTCACATTGCTGAATAAATCCATCATACGCTTCTGCTCATCAGTTAGCTTAGCCGATGCGTTAGGAATCAGCTCCAGAGTCATCGTCTGCGTTCCTTGAGAAGACTTCACGCTTGCTGAGTTTTGAATCACCTTGTTCAGATCGACTCCGCTTACGGACTGACAACCTGCCAGAACCACAAGCATGACGACCAATAACAAAGGCAGCCATCGGTTCATTCTTTTGTTTTTCATTCCGTACCTCCATAAATTATAATAAGTGCGCGTTGCATCAAAGCATAATTATATACGCACAAAGTGGAAAAATGATTCGTTTTCACACATATATCTAATTCGACAGCAGGAATTCAATTCCTTTTTTTACCGATAATAAAGTGAAAGACTGCTGCAGGAAGGGCTGAAGGCGCAGATGAAGCGAGGGAAATTCAGATGGAACAGCTGGGATTTGCTTAGCAAGCTCGCAGACGTGCCCCATGAAATTGTCCAATGGACAAAAGAAAAAACTTCAACGCTGCTATATGAGAGCGCCCAGCTCGATCATATCGAAGGCATCCGCTTGCCTCAAGAGACGGTGGAAGAGCTGCGCTCACGGCTGAGTATAGCCCATTCAACGGCAACCGTACCTTTAACGAGCCCGCAAGCAAATACAGCGCTGCTTGATCGCATCCGTTCGACGACCACATTTCATAATCGTAATAATGTTACGAGGACGCAAGCTTACTTGAATATGTATCGGCAGCATCCTGAGCTGCATTGGTCGTTGTTAGCCCATATGGTCTCTCGCAATGGCGGCTGGAATATGACCGACTTGAAGGGAGAGCTGCTGCCTCATCTGCTGAACACTTCTCAGCAGGAACACTTATTTGCGTTTCTCGAAAGAGCTAACGCACTGATTTTCCAAGATGCTTATCCTCAACTGCTGCTGTACGAAGCCAGCTTGCACGCAGGCAAGCCGCTGTTTCATTATCTGCATCACTTCAACGTTTCCGCCCTCATGCAGCCGGTATGGGAGCAGTTCTGGGAGCGCCGTAACTCCGCTCTTCTGACAATGGCACTCATCGTAAACGAGCAGAATTATATCGAACAACGGGTTGTGCAGCATCCTATATTCCGCAAAACCGTGCTGGACACGTTTTTTTTCGGTGCACAGTCATTACTTCAGCTGAACCAAGTCGTGCTTCCTTACATGGATATTGGAAAGCTGCGAATGGCAGGTCTCATTCTGGAAAACTTCAGCCGACTAGAAGAACGGATCGAGGTCGGGAAGAAGCTGTACGCCATTTTATTCGGAATCCCTGTTGTAACAGAAGGGGCCTTGCAATTCGCATCAACCATTCACCATACCGGTTCCCGAGCGGATTATTGGCCTCACCTGTTCGCTCCCATTCGCCAAGGACCTCCCGTCCCTAGAGGGCAGCTCAAGGAATGGCTTGACGGATGCAGCCTCCGCCCAGGTGCTTCGCCTCTGTACAGCCCACGCTTGAGGGATGTATGGAGAGACCGCCCATTAGCAGCGGCTGAGGCAGGGGATTGGTACCAGCCTTCGAAGCGCGAGGAAAGCCTTGCCTATTTAACTTCGGTTGAGCCTCCGTTCTCCTTCGAAATGACTCATGAGTACTGCTTCGGCTTGAACAAGATTGAGCTTGCGGTGTTGGCTGGGGATTTGCTGCCATAATTATTCGTAGCGCTGCCACGTTTGGTAGGCATCAACCTCCTGAACTCTAGGGTCAAAGTTATATCGGTAATATTCGGCGGAATATTCATATTGCGGCTTTGATGCTTTACGATCCGTCTCGATAAGCAGCCTTATTCTCCAAACATGATCATTCCAGTGAACCTTGCGAGCAATCTCGTCAAGATTTTCCAATGTGGAGAATGCCTTGACCTTCACTAGAATGGACTCTAGCAGCTGCTCATTCGGCTCGCGGGACATGGCAACTCTGCATGTGAGCTGCGGACGCGTAAAAGAACAGCGAAAGCCCGTTATCATTTCGGACATCTCTCGCAGCTCTTTCTTTAAAGCTGTGGTGGAGGCTGTCGTAACTGAATACGTCTGGCTGCAAGCCGAAATTGTAGCTATAACCACACAGAAGATGCAATAAAGCAGCAACCTTTTGCTCATCTCATCCCTCCTTTGCCCAAGACGAAAAGAGTAACCTCAGCTCGCGACTCATCACACCCTGCAGCTGAATTTGGTGTAAAGAGAGACAACGTGTCGAGATTACTCTATCTTCATGAAATCATTAGCTTATTTCATAGACTAGCCAATCGGAACGATGGCCGCCCATTTTGTCATAAAACGACTGGGCTGCTGTATTATCCTGAGCTGTTTCCCAAGTCATATAGGCATAACCGTTAGACCTAATGTACTCCAGGCAAGCTTGAAACAGACCTTCGCCTATTCGCGAACCCCTTTGCGCTGAGGCTACAAACAGATCATTCATTATAGCAGCACGTTTCAACTGAAGGGTGCTGAAAGTGAAGTAGAGCGTCGCAAAGCCTACCAATACTCCTCCTTGCTCAGCTACGAACTGCATGCCGGAAGAGGGCTCCTGCTGCAAGTTTGCAATAAAAAGCCGAAGAGTACCCTCATCCGGACGCGGTCTTTCATAGAAGTCGATGTATTGGTACATCAACTGTATCAGCTGATCTGTATCTTTGGGTTCCACAGGTCGAATCGTTCTATCTATCATCTTTATTCCTATCTCCTTACTGTCTGTACTCGGTTACTTTTTTAATATAGTAACACGGGTAGCAGTAACTGCAAATACAAACTTTAACTCAAGCTGCGCCACAGAATACGGTAGCCGAGGGGCTCTAATTCAATGTTCATGACTCCATCAACAGGATGAACCTCCTCATCTGTTAATGCATCGCACCAATCATTGGTATCCATTGGATGCGAAAGCACTGTAGGTTCATCTGTATTATTCATCCATATCGTAAAATGCACGTCATCGCCGAGCCGCTCATAAATGACCCTTTTGTCCCCACGGTCTGCCTTTAGGAAACGAAAGCTTCCCTTAACTAATGCCTCCTGATTTCGGCGAAGCCCTATCAACAGCTTGTAAAAATCAAACAGCTCCCTATCTTGTTTCTCAGGGTCCCATTCCATGCATTTGCGACAATCCGGGTCGTCGTTGCCAGTGAGGCCAATCTCATCCCCGTAAAAGATACAAGGCGTTCCCATATACGTCATCAAAAAAACGATGCATAGCTTTAAGCGCCGCTTGTCTTCTCCGACCCTCGTTAGAACTCGTGGAGTATCGTGGCTGCACAGCAGATTAAATACGACTTCGTTCGTCTGCTTCGGGTAACGCATCAGTAATCCGCCCATGCTATTGGCAAACGTAGAGCCATCCATAGCCGATGATGAGAAAAATTCCAGCACTTTATTCGAAAACGGATAATTCATGACCGAATCGAATTGGTCACCCATCAGCCATTTTAAAGAGTCGCTCCATACCTCTCCTACTATGTATGCTTCCGGATTGGCCGCCTTAACAACCTTACGGAAATCCCGCCAAAAGTGGTGATCAATCTCATTAGCTACATCCAACCTCCAGCCATCGATGCCGATTTCTTTAATCCAGTATTCGGCCACGTCCAGCAAATAATGCTTCACCTTCGAATTAGCCGTATTCAGCTTGGGCATATTGCCAAAAAAACCAAACGTATCGTAAGTCGGGACTCCATCTTTAAACTCTAACGGATAGCTATTAACGTGAAACCAGTCAGCATACTTCGATTCTTCCCCTTTTTCCAATACGTCCTGAAACGGCGGAAACTGCTCACTGCAATGATTGAATACCGCATCCAGCATGACACGGATATTTTTGCTATGACAAGCATCCACCAGTTTGCGCAGCATCTCATTATCCCCGAACGATGGATCCACTTTTTTATAGTTAACCGTATCATATTTATGATAGGACGGAGCTTCGAATACAGGTGTTAAATAGATCGCATTGATCCCTAGATCCGCTAAGTAATCCAGCTTGTCGATGATGCCTTGCAAATCACCTCCGAACCGATTATCCATGGTTGGCTCTGCTCCCCAAGGAGACACACCTTCCGGGTCATTGGACGGATCACCATTAGCAAAACGATCGGGTAATATTTGATAAAACACCGCTGACTTGGCCCACTCAGGTACAGAATTCGTATCAATTGGATGAATATACGGGAAATCGTAGAAATCTCCGGTAGGCGTCGGCCGATCATGTCGGATATCATTCTCCGTCATCCACACGGTCTCTGACCCCGCTCGCAACCGAAAGCAATAGCTAACCCGTCGGAATGGCGGTTTAATGCTAGTTTCCCAATAGTCGAACCATCCGTCAGCAGCAGTCTTAACCAGCGAATACTCTGTGTAGGTCCGGTCCCAATCGTATTTATCGCCTGTCTCCGCTACGACCTCTTCCACATCATCGCGCTTGGTTCTAAGCCTCAAATGAATCATCTCATTATCGTAAGCATAAGCCCAATTGCTTTGTGCCACATGGTAAAAGCATTCCAACAGCATAGCGTCAGCCTCCATCCAGGGTTTAAGTTCTAACATCTCTTTAACCCTCGCGGTATTCCTCTAAACAAAAGCAAGCTCCAACAAAAAAACCTCCCAATCTCTCCTGAAGGAAAAAGTGGGAGGCTAGAAGGTTTCTCTATGGTTATTTGATTTTTCGATATATTTTTTCCGATTCGCTCAAAGGCTCATAATAGGCCTCGAAACCGGTGAACCGCATCGTCTCTCGTTCTCCAAGAACAAGCACGCCAAAGCGAGGGAGACTCTCGTGGAATAAGCTGTGAACCCGCTTCTGTAAATTCCGGTTAAAGTAAATCATAACATTTCGGCAAAAAATGACATGGAACTCATTGAAGGATTGATCGGTTACCAAATTATGCTTGGCAAAAATAACTTGCTTTAAGAGCGAGCTATTAAAGGTCACTTTATCAGCCTGATCGACAGCATAGTAATCCGAGAACGAGCCTCTCCCGCCGGATAAAATATAATTTTGTGTATACTGCTGCATATTGCTGAGTTGTACTTTCCCCGACTGCGCTTGCTCTAGCACTTCCTGATCTATATCGGTAGCATAGATGCGTGTCTTTTCGTATAGTCCTTCCTCCTGGAGAAGAATGGCCATGGAAAGCACCTCCTCGCCTGTCGAGCAGCCCGCATGCCATATCCGGATCGATGGGTACGTATGCAGGAAAGGCACTACCTTCGTTCGAAAATCCAAAAACAAGGAGGGTGTACGAAACATTTCGGTCACATTAATGGTCAAGCAGCGCAGGAGCTGCTCCATCGCTTGCGAGTTGTGCAGCACCAGATCCAGCAGGGCCGTGATCGAAGGCAGCCCCAACTGTCTAACAGTATGCGTAATGCGACGACTTATGGAATCGTAGGCATAATCTCGAAAATCGTTGCCATACATACGGTAAATACCTTCAAGCAGCAGCTCGATTTCGATCTTCTGCCTTTCATCATCAATAAGTTCTTCGGAATGTGGCGGATGGCCTGGGTAATCCGTCAACCTCTCCCCCCTAACTACTTATATAACCATACCTTTAACATGGAGAGCAGCTTTTCCGTATTAATAGGCTTGCTGATGTAATCGGAAGCACCGGCATCGATGCATTTTTGCCTATCCTCTTTCATCGCCTTCGCGGTGAGTGCGATAATCGGCAGCTGCTCGTGCACCGGATTGCTGCGAATTTGCTTCATCGCTTCATAGCCGTCCATTTCCGGCATCATAATATCCATCAGCACCAAGTCGATATCCGGGTTCATCTCCAGCACATTCAATGCTTCCCGTCCGTTCTCGGCATAGGTTACTTTCAATTTATGTTCTTCTAACACATTAGTAAGCGCAAATACGTTACGGATATCATCTTCTACCAGCATAATGTGCTTGCCTTCGAATACATCCTCCGCGTTGTTCAGCTTGTGCAGAAGCTTACGCCGTTCCTCCGGCAGCTGTGATTCGACACGGTGAAGATATAACGCCGTTTCGGCATATAGCCGTTCTTGCGATTTTACATTTTTCACGATAATGCTCTCGGCATACTTACGAAGCTCACGCTCCTGCTTCATATCCAAATCTTTGCCTGTAAAAATAATAATCGGCAGTGTTCGCAGCTTTTCTATATTACGAATCCGGTCCAGCAGCTCGAATCCGGACATGTCCGCCAGCTCCAAATCGAGCACCATGCAGTCAAAATGTACGGCATTCAGCTCTTGAAGCGCTTCTTCTCCATATCCTACCGCAGTAATAGCCACATCGTCATGAGCAATTAGTTCTACTAGGCTGTCACGCAGCGGCATATTGTCCTCGACAATAAGCAATCGTTTTGGAATCCGGTTCAATAAATCTTCTATGCTGTTAAATGCCTGCTCCAGCATTTCCTTGCTGATCGGTTTTTTCAAATAAGCCATGGCTCCCGATACGAGACTTTGCTGAGGCTCATCCACAACGGAAAGCACATGAACCGGGATATGGCGCGTTTCCGGATTTTGCTTGAGCATATCCAAGACGGTCCAACCGTCCATCACAGGCAGATGAATATCCAACATGATCATACTAGGCTTATAAGTGTACGCCAGAGCCAGCCCCTTATCTCCTTGTGTGGCTACTAAGCCTTTAAAACCACGGGAACGAGCCATCTCTAGAATGAAGCTCGCGAAAGGCGCATCATCCTCCACAATGAGCATGACCTTATCGCCCACCTCGATCTGCTCTCTATCGTCATCAACCTCACCAGGTGATAGCAGCATAGGATCGGACAATACGACTTGCGGTATCACAATATCGCTGATATGGGGAACATTATTGGAGCTTATTGTTTCCATGACCGCTGACTCTACAGCCGCGGCGACTTCTTGGGTCGTTGTAGCTAACACCATCGATTCGTCCTGATCGGTAATCGCTGGCATAAAGAGCGTAAACGTACTGCCTTGTCCGTTATAACTTTCAACGCGTATTTCTCCACCTAACAGCTGAGCAAGCTCTCTGCTAATGGTTAGTCCCAATCCGGTTCCTCCGTATTTACGGCTTGTTGTGCCGTCTACCTGTTGGAACGCCTCAAAGATCAAATCCTGCTTGTCCTCGGGAATTCCTATTCCAGTATCTGTAACTGCGAATGCAATAGCTGGCTGTTTGGCTGTACCCGGTACATCGGCAAATGCAAATTCCGTCATGTAAATGCGAAGAGCAACATGACCTTGTACCGTAAATTTAAATGCATTGGATAAAAAGTTTTTCAAAATCTGCATCAATCTATGACTGTCCGTATAGAAGAAAGGTGGCACATCAGCCCCAGGCTCGAAACGGAATTCGAGTCCTTTTTTCGTCGCAACCGGTTGGAAATTACGGCGAAGCATTCCTGCTATTTCATCAACAACGGTCATATCTACATTCAAATCAAGTTTGCCTGCTTCCACCTTCGATAGATCGAGTATTTCGTCAATCAGACGCAGTAGGTCACTGCCTGAACCATGGATAGTGTGGGCAAATTCAACCTGCTTGCCACTAAGGTTGCCGTCCTTATTCTCAGCAAGAAACTGCGATAAGATTAGCATGCTATTAAGCGGAGTCCGTAATTCATGAGACATATTCGCCAAAAACTCGGATTTGTATTTGGACATGGTTGTGAGTTCTTCGGTCCTTTTTTGCAAAACTTCCTTCTGTCGCTCAATCTCCACATTGACTTCTTCAGAAAAACGTACCTGAGCCTCTAGCTGATAGGAGCGCTTGGACAATTCGGTATTGACCTTCTCGAGCTCCTCCTGCTGACGTTGGAGGCGTTCTTCGGATTTCTTCAATGAATCATTGGAGGCTTTCATTTCCTCCTGCTGACTGATTAGCTCCTCTGATTGAGCTTGAAGCTCTTCGGACTGCGTTTGCAGCTCCTCGGTAAACGCTTGTGACTCGGCCAGTAAGCGAGCGATTTCCATTCGTCCTTGCACACTATTCACTGCAACACCGAATGAAGTTCGAATTTGCTCTAGCAGCTCTCGATGAAGATCATTGAACGGTTCGAAAGATGCCAATTCAAAAACAGCTTCTATTTGGCCCTCGTATTGTACAGGTGTAACCATAATACACTTCGGCGCTGCCTGACCCAGCCCTGAGGAAATCTGGATATAGGATTCAGGAATATTATCCAAGTGCAATATTCTGTTCTCTAAAGCCGCTTGCCCAACAAGCCCTTCTCCCAAGCGTATATCAGTCCTGCCTATCTTTGCACTACCTGCATAGGAGGCGATCTGAATAAACCGCTGCTGATCTCCTTGCCCTCTACGAATATAGAACGCCCCGTAAGACGCATTCATAATGATTGCCAGCTTGGTCACAAACAATCGGGCCAATTCCTCTAAATTGTTCACCCCCTGGTTCATTGACGCAATCTCCGCAATTCCCGTCTTTAACCAATCCTGTTTCTGGACATTGTCCAGCAGTAGATTGGTCGCCTCTGCGAGGTCGCGAATTTCATCTCTCGTCCTCACATCAATACGGGTATTCAGATTTTTCTCGGAAGAAGCAATTTGCTTGATGGCAAAGACCACTTGTTGAATCGTGCTAACGATAGATCGGGAAACGGTCATGGTCCCAACAATCGAGAGCACTAGTGCAAGCAGCATTAACAAATATAATTCAGTCTGAAGTTCATTGTTCTTAGACTCCAGATCTTCGACGCGGGTTGCCGTCAATTGCTTCTCAATAGTACGGAAATCGTCCCATTGGGTACGCATTAGATCCATGTATTTCTTGCCTTTGTCATTCTTGTAATACTGAAGCAATTCCTCAGTCTTATTATCCTTGCGAAGCGGAATTACAGTATCTCCGGATACAGACATCCATGTTTCAATATTGTTCTTGATAACGTCCAGATTTTTTTGTTGATCTGGATTATCGGAAAGACGTTCATAAAGCTGGCTGTAGCCCTGGCGCCAATTCTTTTTGCCATCATTATAGGGCTCTAAATAACTGCTATCCCCCGTGATGACATAACCTCTCTGGCCCGTTTCCATGTCGAGAATGTTCTTTTCGATTTGGTTGGCCAAATTATGCACTTCGATGTCGTGATCCGCAATGAAACGAACTTCTTTTTGCAGATCATAAATCCGATTCATAAGAAAAAAGATAGAAATACCCATACACAAAAAGACCAAAATATAACCTAGAGCGATTTTGGAACTGATATTCCATTTCCTGTTCTTCAGCATAGTTTAACCCCTTAAAAAAATACGAATGTTAAGATTCTCTGTATTATAACATATTTTCAAGATACAGCCGGGCGCGTAACATAACAGAAGCTTCTTAACTAGCCCAGGCGGGGAGACGATTTTCAGCAAAAAAAACCGCCGTTCCAAGGCATCTCAACCTTCAACGGCGGTTAGTTCATTTATTAATGATGACAATGGTTTCTAGCTATTGGACTTGGCTTTTTGAAGAAGTCTCGGCGCAACCCGTCCGATCAAGCGCTGAAGCGGACGCGGCATATGCTGCAGATCAGACAACCCTACTGTTCGAGTCACGAACAGTAGAAGCGGATAAGCGCCCCCTACGATAGCACATATAATGATCGTTTGAATACAAGCATCCCACCGCAAATTACCGAAGGGAGTTACATAACTCTGTGTCAGCCAATCTAATGCTATGCCCACGATAACCATGACTACAGTTGTAACTGTCAAGCCAACCCAGCGCCGTACTCCAAGCACCCGGAAAGCGACTTTCCCACGAAGGACTCGCAGGTTAAGCCAGGTCATAATAACGAAACATAAGCAGGTCGCAGCGATAATACCGTAAATGCCGATGGATGGTGCCAGTACAAAGCTGACAACCAGCTTCACCGCAATACCGGCAACCACATGCAGCATAAGCGCACGCATTTTGCCCATACCCATGAGCACCGCACCGGATGTCTGCATGACGATTTGAAATATAGCGCTGATCGTTAAGACAATAATGATCGGAGCCGCATACGTCTCTACGATCGCCGAATCCTTAGGTATCCCGAAAATGAAAGCATTCATAGGCGAGGCTGCCAGACAGATTAGAAGTACCATCGGCAGGCCGCTCAATATGGAAAGCTGAAGCACTTTACCCGTCTGATCGGAAACCTGATTCATGTCCTTTTGTGAATACGCGGACGAGATAATCGGAACAACGGATTGACTTAGCGCTACCGCTAGAATAATCGGAATCCCTGCTAAGGATTGCGCACGTCCTACCAGTATTCCAAGAATTTCCCGAGCACTTTCTTCTCCTACCTGATCTTTAAGCAGCAGCGTCACGATGGAAGAATCAATCGTATAGATCAGTGTTACCGTCATAGAGAAAATAACGATAGGAATCGAGAGCTTGAACATTTGACTGTATATCGTTTTAAAAGAAAGCGTGCTGCGTGCAACGCCTTCCTTGGAAGCATCGGTGCCTGCCGTCACAGCAGCCCCTTCAGCCGCATCACTGCGTCGAAGTCGCAGCGCATAATATACCATGACCGCTGCTGCCGCAATACTGCCGATTACGCCGCCAAACGATGCGCCGGCAACCGCCCACTCCACACTATGTCCAAGAAGAATATAGGCCAGTATCACTGAGGTCACGACACGGAAAATTTGCTCAATAATTTGTGACAAGCCATTGGGCATCATCATCCGACGGCCCTGAAAATATCCGCGCATAATCGCGATCAGCGGGAACAAGAGCAGTGCTGGGGCCAACGCCTGAATAGGAAGCAGCGCCTGCGGATTAATGATGCTCTCCGCATAATAAGGCGCAATGACGTACAGGAACAGCGTCATGACAACGCCAGCTGCGGCAGCAAACCACAGCGCCGCCCGATACACACGGTTCGCTTCAGCGTGGAGTCCAAGAGCTGTCCGCTCGGAGATCATTTTGCTAAGTGCGCTAGGAATCCCTGCCGTTGCGACAACAAGCAGCATTGAGTATAGGTTGAACGCGATTCCGTAAGCCGCCATCCCGATATCGCCTAACAGTAAAATAAGCGGAATCCGCTGTACCACGCCTAAAGCCCGTGCCACCAGCGCCGCCAAAGTCAAAATCAACGTACCTTTTACTAGCGAATCCTTTGCCAAGACTTTCCCTCTTCCCCAATAAAGAATGGATTGCTAAAATTTCAGCACCCAAATAACGAACAATATGATCATTAAGAGCTGTAAAATTACTTTAACGACTAGACCTGAGAAAAACCCAACCAGCGCGCCTACGCCGGCTTTTACTGCCTGTTTCCACTCGGTCCCAACGATCATTTCTCCAATCACCGCTCCAAGAAATGGGCCGATCAGGAGTCCTGCCACAGGAATAACGAAGGGCCCCAGCAGCAGGCCAATTGTACTGCCGATTACGGACGCTTTGGTTCCTCCAAATTTTTTGACCCCAAGCGCGCTAACCAAGTAATCAGCTATCATCAGTACTATCACAATCGTCGTTTGGATAAACCAGAACCAAAAGCCGAATGGTTCAAAACTAACCATCCAGCCATAAATGAAAAATGCCGCATAAATAGCTAAAGCTCCGGGAAGGACCGGATACACGGCACCGGCCATCCCAACAGCAAACAATAAGACGACGATTATCCAGGCAGCTACGACCATGAGCAGACACCTCGCTTCATTCCTTTTGCCCTCTGTTTAGGACAAAATATACTGTTCAATAATCCGCGCTACTCCATGCTCCTCATTCGATACGGTTACAACATCGGCAACCCGCTTTACTGAATCCTGAGCATTTCCCATTGCTACGCCTAAACCCGCCTCACGAATCATCGTAACATCGTTCAGGCTATCTCCCATTGCAATGACTTGGGACATCTCGATGCCCAACAATCCGCACACTTCTCTAAGACCACTTGCTTTGCTTATCCCTTTAGGATTGAGCTCAATGTTGCAGGGATGGGAATTCGTCACTTCCATCTCTCCCCACTCGATCATTTTCTCTCGAATCGCATTCAAGGTAGGCTCATCTTCATAGTAATAGCCAAATTTGAGCCACTGCTCGTCCCATACCTTATCAGTCCAGCGCTCTTTGTTGAAAAGTCCGTTAACGGAATATGCCCAATACCAAGTATCATATTTTAATGCAAGCTCACGCATTTGGATTACAAGCTCCGGCTTGAACAGACTCCGGCTGTGCAGCTTGTTTGGTGTAGACCATACCTCGCTGCCGTTAACCGCAACGATCGGCGACCGCAGATTCAGCTCTTCCACGTATGGCTGGACATTAGGGATGCCGCGGCCTGTTGCAAACATTACCGTGACACCTGCTTCTGCTGCGGCTTTGACAGCCTTGCGGTTCTCCTCTGAAACTGTTTTATCCTCCATCAGGAAGGTTCCGTCCATATCCAAAGCAACCAGCTTGTAATTACCCATGCAGCTATTCCTCCTATAACGCTTCTGCAAGCGTCGGTCTCGGCAATTCTTCCATATAAGTAACATGCCACAATGCGAACATGTAAATGGTCCATAAACGACGCGCATAGTCCCCTTGACCATTCTGATGCTTGCTCAGCATTTGACGAACCGTATCCAGATTAATGTAATCCTCGATACCGCTCGCAGCAATTTGCTCCATCATCACCTTGCCTTGGTTACCCTTTACCCAATCGCGAATCGGTACAGGGAAGCCTAGCTTCGGACGGGTCAAAATATTGTCGGGAATAAGCCCCTCCATCGCCTTGCGGAATATATATTTTGTTGTGCCTTCAGCAATCCGGTATCGAGCCGGAATTTTACGCGCCACTTCGTACAGCTCTACGTCCAAGAACGGAACGCGCAGCTCCAGAGAATGAGCCATCGTCATTTTGTCCGCCTTCATCAGAATATCTCCAGGCAGCCAAAGATTCATATCGATGTACTGCATCCGTGTAACCGGGTCTAGATGGCGGGTCTTATCGTAAAACTTCTTCGCGATCTGGAGCGGATTCGTGTAACTGCCCAGCATTTCACGGTCAATACGGACGATATCGGCTTTCATATCTTCGGTAAATATTTTGGCATTACCGATAAACCGCTCTTCGAGAGGAGTTGTTCCGCGCAAAATGTAATTTCTGCCGTACACTCCGTTAGGAAGAAGTCTCGCTAGAGCATGCATCATCCGTTTCAACGCATGAGGAAGCCGTTCGATTGGCTGCAAAGCCTGCGGCTCGCGATAGATGCGGTAACCGCCGAACAGCTCGTCGGCGCCTTCGCCTGAGAGCACCACCGTGACTTGCTCCCGTGCCAGCTGAGCCACATGATAAAGCGCGATAGCCGATGGATCGGCAACCGGCTCATCTTGATGCCATACAGCCTTTGGCAGCGTTTCGAAGAAATCCTTTTGCGTAATAATTTTGGCAAAATGCTCCGTATCCAGCGCTTGTGCCGTTTGACGAGCAATCTCGGTCTCATTGTTAGGCCCTTCAAAGCCTACGGAGAACGTGCGAATCGGCTCAATGCTGCGCATATGCGCCGCAATGGCGGTAGAATCAATCCCGCTCGACAAGAAACAGCCGCGCTCCACATCACTTTGCATATGATGAATAACCGAATCCTTCAAGCCTTCGCGGATTTGCTCCACATACTCCTCGAACGGACGCTCCACAGGCTCGAACATCGGATCCCAATAACGTTGGATTTTCATATCTCCGTCATACGTCACCGTTATGGAATGACCCGGAGGAAGCTTATGAATACCTCTGAACATGGTATCCGGTTCTGGAACATATTGGAATGTCAAATAATTCAGCAAGCTTTCCGTGTGAATCGTGCGATCCATCCCGTCGGCTGCCAGCAAGCTTTTAATTTCTGATCCGAACAAGAAACGTTTATTATTCTTGAAATAATAAAACGGCTTAATGCCGAATTGATCGCGCGCCCCGAACAACAGCTTTTTGCGGCGATCCCAAATGACGAAGCCGAACATTCCGCGAAGCTGCTTCACGCAGTCCTCGCCGTACTCCTCATACATATGTACGATAACTTCGGTATCGGAATGCGTCTTAAATATGTGACCTCTCTCTTGCAGGGTGTGACGCAAATACTTGTAATTGTAAATCTCGCCGTTGAACACAATCCACACGGTGTCATCTTCGTTGGCCATTGGCTGATGCCCTTCGCGAATGTCAATAATGGATAACCTTCTGAAACCTAACCCAATCCGGTTCTCGCTCCAAAATCCTACATCATTAGGTCCGCGGTGAATAATAACATCCGTCATCGCCTTAAGCATGGCTTGGGATGGTTCTCTATCTTCAAAATACATTGCTCCAGTAATCCCGCACATCGTATTGCTTCCTCCTCAAACGTCCGTACAGTAACGGTTAGAATTCGATAGTCTAGTATACCATATTCGCAGCGAGTTCAGGAAATGGAACCTAAAATCCGTCTTTTTTTCGTTTTTAACGCTTTAAGAGCTGCTGTATCTGAATTTAATGTTTCAAAAAAATCATAAGATTCAATGAAAAAAGCCTCCCTTTTGGAAGGCTCCAGAATAACGAGAAACCTATATAACTTAAGATGTCACGTGGTGCTCTGGTGGGGTATGCCCCTCCAGCCGCTTTTGAAACCCGAGAATTTGATTAGAAATTAAGTGGAGGTATATTCTCGAGTTTCAAAGGCGGATGTATTACAACTGCAACAAAAAGTCCGATACGAGCGAAGCAATCCGATGATGACCGGCTTCATTCGGATGCAATCCGTCCGAGGTGTACTGGGGCAATGTATCTTTAGTAAAACCACTCAAGGAGTATAGATCCAGAACGGGAATAGTATACGTTCGACCGATAAGCTTCACCGCTTCCACGTAGTCGATCAGGCGGTGTCCCGCTTCATTGACATAATGAATATCATATCCGTCTTTATCCCGCTGAAGAGGTGTCCATACCGATAGCTTTGCAGCCGGATTTTGACAGATGATATGTTCCACCACGGAAGCATAAGCTCCGAGAAATGTTCGCTCGTCGAAGGATCCCGGTACTCCAATCGGCTTGTTTAAACGAAAATCATTCACGCCGGCAAAAATTGTGACACAGTGCAGCGAAGGAGCAATTCGTTTCCCGACATGAACCGTAGCGCCATCGTCTGTTTCCCCGCCCGCTGTCATAGGACGGCCGCTTACCCCGTAATTCAATACATCACGAAACCCCACAGCCTTCTGGACAATCGGCTGATAGCCGAAGGCAGCGGTGATACTGTCGCCAAGTGTCCCCCACGTTTTTCCATGCCATATTAATTCATTCATAAATGCGTTCACTCCACCTTGCTCCCTTATTTAAGTAAAGCGCCCTCTGCTTCCAGTATGTACTGCATTGATGCCTGCAGGCCCTCCTCCGCAGACGACTACGTCAGCAACAATCCTTTTACCTTTATACTGAAACAAGCTGACACAAGTCTCCTGTGCGCCAGCCTGCTTGAAGTTTTATTCCCTTACTGTGCCGATTACTTTTTTACGGTTGCATACCAGTCGTTGACTTCCTTATAGCTTGCATCTCCACCGGCAGCTTTGAATTTTTGCTGAAACGCCTCCAATCCGCTCAGCGGCTCAGCGCCAAAGATCAGCTTCACGGTGTAATCGCTCACCATTGTATTTAGCTGTTGGAAATTTTTGGAGTATTCAGGCATGAATGGGGAGATGCCCAGCATATCCACTTTTCTCGTTTCCGGCGGCTGCTTCACGTTCAGATACTCCCATGCCTCGAACAAACGTGGATCTTTACGTACACGCGCCTGCCAGTAGGTCGGATAATTTTTCTCATCGACTCCCATCAGGAAGTTGTTCGCCTGGTTACGCTCATCGGTAAAGATAGGCAGGATCGGTGTATACGCTCCGTCCTTGAACGTATAGTGCTTGCCTTCTTCCCCGATAGCCATCAGCTTGAACGTATCTTTGTCCAGCTTGGCGTTGATCCATTTGATCGCATCCTCGGGATGTTTGGATGCTTTAGGAATAAAGGTGATCCTATCAAACCCGGCAGATGCCGAGTGACCCATTTTGCCGTCTTTTCCTTTTAGCGTCGGAATAAAGAACATCTTGCCGTCCGGCTGAGTTTTCTTCAGCGCATCCGCCACTGTTGGAACATCGGACCAGTTCAGCGGGATCATGCCCGCTCTTCCACTTGAAAACTTCTCTTTCATCGTTGCGTCTTTATTGACTCCGAATTCCTTATCTAGCAAACCTTGTTTGAACAAATCGGTCATAAACGACACATATTCTTTATAACCTGGATCGAGCACGCGGGGAGTCAGCTTGCCGTTGAGGTCATTGTAAAAGTTAGGCAGTCCAAAGGCACCAGCAATATTGGCTACGATCGGATCATCACCTTTAATCGTGAATGGGATATTTTTATCCCCGTTACCGCCAGGATCCTTCTCTTTGAAAGCTTTTAATACAGCTACCAGCTCATCCAATGTTGTAGGCGTTTTCATTCCTACTTTATCAAGCCAATCCAGCCTTATCATGAGGCCAGTACTAGCGAACGAAAGCGTTGTTGTCGGAATCGCATACAGCTTACCGTCAACTTTGGCAGCATCCAGCGTCGCCTGGGTAATCGACGATTTAATATTGGGACCAAATTTGTCGATCAACGGGCCAAGGTCGGTCAAAGCTCCTTTTTTTGCATAATCAGCATAGATCGCTTTGAACTCGCTCCCCCCCGTTGTCGTAACGGCATCATAGGGCTCGGAAGAAGCAATGAGCAGGTTCAGCTTATCCTGCGGTTTGTCCTGCGGCAGCATATCATACTGAACTTTGTAGCCCGTTTTTTCTTCAAGCAATTTGGCAACAGGATACGTATTGTAATCATCCTTCTGCCAGATTTGCAGCGATTTGAGCTGCGGCTTCGCTTCATTTTTGCTGCTTGCAGCCGTTTCGGTAGAAGCTGTGGAGGTGCCTCCGTTCCCGGTTCCTCCTTTAGTTGAAGAGCATGCGGTGGAAGTGAGCGTTACAGCAGTCAGCGCTAAGACAAGCCATTTCTTTTTGTTCATGTTGAACCCTCCTTGGATTTGTCCTCTATGGCATCAATTCCTCAAGCCGGGACCCCGGCCCATGAAACCTATCCCTTCATTCACCCTTTGACGGAGCCTATCAGTACGCCTTTAATGAAATATTTTTGCAAGAACGGATATACGAGTAAAATGGGTACGGTAGAGGCTATAACCGTAGCAGCCCGTACTCCTTCAGGCGAAACATTCATCAAATCGTCCACGCTCTTGTTGACGGCTGAAGAGGAATCGGCATCCATGACTATATCGCGTAAATACAGCTGGAGCGGCTTGAGCGAAGGGTCGTTGATGTACAGCATTGGATTGAAGAAATCATTCCAATAATACACTGCGTAGAACAACGCAATCGTCGCGATAACCGGACCGCTAAGCGGCAATATAATGCGAAACAAAATCGTGAAGGTGCGTGCTCCGTCTATTTTCGCGGAATCCTCCAACGCCTCAGGCAAGCTCTCGTAGTAGCTCTTGATCACCAGCAGATTGAACACGCTGATCGTGGCTGGAAGAATCAAAGACCATAAGCTGTTGATGAGTCCAAGATTTTTCATCAGCAAGTAATTCGGTATAATGCCTCCGCTGAACATCATCGTAAAGACGAACAGCACCATGATGACATTCATGAAGGGAAGATTCCTCTTGGACAGCGGATAAGCTGTCACAGCCGTAATGAGGATGGAGAGTGCCGTACCTGCGACCGTTACCAGAACAGAAATGATAAACGAATTCAAAAACTGGCTGGACGTCACTACGTACTCCATCGTCTTTAATTGAAAGCCCACCGGCAAAATGCCTACTTTTCCTGAGACAACCGCCCATTCCTCGCTTACCGATTTGGACAGCACATTGGCAAAGGGCAGCAGCGTAGCTACAGCCATCAGCAAGAGAAGCGTGTAGGAGAACAAATCCAGGCTAATATCGCCGATCGTTTTTTTGCGCATCGGAAGTTCCTCCTTTACCAAATGCTGCGCTGAAGCAGTTTTTTGCTGAGCATGTTGCCAAATACGATAAGCAGAAAGCCAACCACCGAGTTGAAGAGTCCGACGGCCGTGCTGAAGCTGTAATCCATTTTGCCAAGACCAATGCGGTATACATAGGTTCCGATAACATCACCAGTTTGATAGACGACCGGATTGTATAGCGTCAATATTTGCTCCGTGCCTGCATCCAGCAGATGGCCTATCCGCAAAATGAACATGAGGACAATAGTAGGCAAAATGCCTGGCAGCGTGATGTACCACATTTGCTTAATTCGTCCTGCTCCATCAATGGCTGCGGCCTCATATTGCTCCTGCTCGATGCCGGATATGGCGGCTATGAAAATAATGGCGTTCCAGCCGACTTCCTTCCAGCCTGCCGTGAACACGACGACACTGCGGAAAAAGTCATTATCGAGCAAGAAGGAGATCGGCTCCATTCCAAGCCATGCAATCATTTGATTGATGAGTCCTCCGGAAGGCGACAAAATATTGATGAACAATCCAGAAATAATGACCCAGGATAGGAAGTGCGGCAAATAAATGATGGTCTGAACCGTTCGTTTAAAGAACATTCTCCTAATCTCGTTCAACAGCAGCGCCACGACGATCGGGATTGGGAACAGCAATACGATTTTGTACATGCTGATGAGCATGGTGTTCAGAAACACCTGAATAAATTCTTCCGACTTTATCAGCTTGCTGAACTGCTCTAGCCCTACCCACTTACTGCCCGAAATCCCATCGAAAATGTTAAAGTCCTGAAACGCAATAACAATGCCGTACATGGGCGCATACTTGAATAGAAACAGAAAGATAAGACCCGGCACCAGCAAGATATACATGTCGAGATGGCTTCGGAATAGCTTCCAGCGGCCATCCTGCTTAATGTTAACTCTTGCCGCCTGCTTGTTGTCGATTTCGGCAGCCGTTGTGTTACTCATGGTAGCGTCACCTCCAAATGCTTATATTGTCATTATAGGAGGCGACGGACAGCGGCTGTAGAGGGTAAAGCTATGGTTTCTGGTTGAATCCTATGGAGTTTGGGGACAGCTTGAAGAAGTCACTTATTTGCCCCTCCGTCTTGCGATGGGTTGATCCTTACTGGTTTAAGCAGCACCTTCACTGTTGTACCCTCTCCCGGTCTGGAGCGTATGGATACACCAAAGCCTTCGCCTGCGAACAGCCGGATGCGCTCATTCACATTGTACAAACCGTATGAACTGCCAGTTCCATCCGTCCGGACTTGAGAAAGAGGCTCAACCAGCAGCCTTCCAGCAAGTTCTTCTTCCATCCCCGCCCCATCGTCGGTAACGGAAAGCATCAGGGATTCTCCTTCCAAACGTCCTTCAATGCGAATAAAACCTTTCCCCCAGCTAGATTTGCGAATACCGTGAAGAAGTGCGTTTTCCACTATCGGCTGCAGCGTCAGCTTGGGCATCATCAAATCCATCACCCTGGGATCTGCTTCAATAGTAAAATCAAAGCTTTGCGGAAATCGGCTCTGCTGAATCTCCAGATAGACTCTAGCCAAATTCAGCTCATCCTCGACGCTGACATTGTCTTTGCCTTTGTTCAAGCTAAGCCGAAAATATTTGGCTAGCGCATCAATCATTTGGCTGATATCCGTTGCCCCGCGTCCAACGGCAATCCAATTGATCATATCGAGCGTATTGTACAAAAAATGCGGGTTGATCTGGGCTTGTAACGCCCGAAGCTGAGCCTCCCGCTCCTGAACCTTGGCGGTATAGGTTTCTTCCATTAATCCTTTGACCTTAAGCATCATGTGGTCGACGCTCCGCTCCAAAAGGTTCAGGTTGCCCCCTTCCCGAATGTTATAGTCGTCCAACCGCTCGATGCCTTCCCGGTGTATAGCACGAATAACGAGCTGTACTCTGCGGTTCATTCCGCGGATCACGAAGGCTAACAGCACGAAGACAAGCAGCAGAAATAACACGGAAACACCCAACAGAACGGCTGCCCCCGAAAAACGGTTCAGTGTCACTGCTTGACGCGAAATTTCACCTGCCGGCACTTCCGCTACCAGCTTCCAGTTCGTGTTACGGATAGACGTATAGACCGCATATTTGCCCTCATGGCCCTGAGAAATCTTTTCTATTCCTTCCGGGGCCGAGGCGAGTCGGGATAGAAGCTCTGGAGCTGCAGCCGGCTGGCCGATCCTAGATTTATCCGCATGCCAAATAAGGGTACCGTCCTTGTCCATGAGATACAGTGACTTAGATTTGGACAGCTCCACCTTACCCAACAAATCGCCTACTGTCCGCTCGTTCATATCGACGATTAGGATTCCCGCAAACCGATCGTATCGCGTTGGATCACGCAGCATCCTTGCTGCGGAAAACACGTAGGCGTCGTCCCTGTCAATGTAATGCTCGTTGTAGGCCCCCGTCCATACGAGCGTGCCGCTCGCTTCAAGAACACGGGGATACCACGGGCGTCCCTTCAGTGATTCCACTGAAAAAAAATTAACCTTTTCTCCGGCATACAGCTTGGAGTCATCAACGAACAATCGGACCCGGAAAACGTTCTCATTGTTCTCCGCAACCTCGAGCAGCGATCGCAAATTTTTCATTACATCAATAGGAAAAGCCTCTTCCGACTCAACCAAATATTTATATAGACTGGGACTCATAAACAAAGAGTTGGAGGTGTCGCGCACACGATCCAATTGATACTGCAGGTTGATCCCTGCTTGCTTGATCGTTTGCAGCATCGTTCTTGTGATCTCCTGCTCCAGAATGGCGGAGGATTTCTGATAATAGGTATAAAGCAGAAAGCCGGCAGGTACTAAGATGAGCAGGACGTAAGCCAGCAGCCAGTTTCTGGCTTCAATCATGCCTCGAAGCAGCGCAGGCAGGTGGTGCATCCATCTAGGGTAGGCCCTTTTCATCCGAATCGATCCCCTTTTATGTCAACTGATCCCTGAAGCTGCTCGGCGTGAAGCCTGTATATTTCTTGAAAATTTTGCTGAAGTGGCTCGGATCGGAATAGCCGACCGCCTCGCATACCTCATAAAATTTGTATTGGGGATCGCCCAGCAGCTCCTTGGCCCGTTCGATACGCACCTTGGTCAAATATTCGTACACCGTTTCTCCGGTTTCCTGCTTGAACAGAAGACTCACATAAGTAGAGCTTAAATAGACGCTCGCCGCCACGTCCGCTACGGTGAGATTTTCGCCGTAACGATGATCCATCACTGCCCGAATGCGGTCGATGACGTTACGGGCTTTGCCGCTCCGCTTATCCTGAATCCGCTCGCAAACATCAAGAAGATGCTCTTCGAGCAGCAGACGCACATCACGGATCGTTTCCTGTTTATGAATTCGGCTCCAGAGCTCTGTCTCTCTCTTCTCCAGCTCCCGGTCGTTAATGTTAAGCTCCAGCAGCAGCCGGTTTGACAGTAAGATCAGCTCCAATGAAAAAATACGTCCATAATGAAACCCGTCCTTACGGTTTCGAGCTACACGCTCAAACCATATATCCAGCTCCTGAAGCAGCGGCTCCGGCTCTCCCGCCTTCAAAGCCGACGAAAATCGCTCGTTCTGTGACGTATCGAAGCGGTAAGGGCTGTCCTCGTCCGTTTCCAGACTGTCCATCGTGATGATGCGGTTTTTGCCCAGATACCATTTGCGATCAGTCGCCTCCCTAGCTCGCATATACGATATTGGCAGGGCGGTCAATCCAGTTACCCGCTCTCCAACGCCGATGGTTACGCTAATTTTTAAGTAACGGGACAAGTTGTCCCGAATATCCTCGGCAAGCAAAAACAGCTGATCCTCCACTCCCTCACGGTCGTTATGGCCATATACGATTCCGACGTATTCGCCGCTTCGGTTCTCGAAAGCGTATCCATCCAAATAGCTTGCAATAAGCTCCTGGCATACATTCAATACCGCATAGGCGAGCAGTTGCTGATCTCGGGCCGAGCGAACGTCAACAACATCGGCGCTATCGTCGATCTGCACGATGATAACCCAATACGACGCTTCCACAGGAAGTCTCAGGCCGAGGAAATCAAGGCGATCTTGTAACCCCAGCGGCCGTGCAGCTCCGTCACGAATCATCGACATAAGAAACTTCTCCCTCAACAATGGCATGCTTTGGGTCAGCTTCACCTGCATATCAGCAACGAGGCTCTGCTCTCTCCGCTCTTCCTCCAGCTCATCGGTGACGCGCTTGACTACCGTCTCGAGCTCCTGCATGTTGACGGGCTTGAATATATAATCGATGGCATTGACCTGCAGAGCAGATTTCAAGTAATCCGCGTCGTCGTGACCGCTTACAAACACAATTTTAATATGCGGGTATTTCGCGCGGATTTCTGTAGACATCCGAATCCCGTCCATGTGCAGCATCCGAACATCGGTCAGCACGATGTCCGGTTTGACTCTATCGACCAACTGCAGGCCTGCAAGTCCGTCGTCTGCTTCGTCTACTACCTCGATATGAAAATCACTCCAGCGAAAATAGTGTCGAAGGCCGGATCGGACATGCGGTTTGTCGTCCACTATGACAAGCTTATACATAAGGAAGGCCACCCTTCGTGATTTTGATTTCATTATCTTACAGGAGCACAAAAGAGAATAGCCCCGGGAGGCAAAAACTCCGAGGGCTGAATCCCTATATCTCTAGAGCACGTAGAGCAAGAAGCTGCATGTAATCAAAGCGGTCAAGCATTCTCCTCGTCGTAGGCGATATGCCCTGCAGCCATCTTAATTCCGCTATCAGCTCTTCCCGGCTCCTCACCTAGCCACGCTCCTTGCTCCACTAGCTTGCGCTGCAGCTCTTTTACCGGAACCTCGCGGAAGCCTGCTCCAGACACACCCGCCATCGCCGCAGCTGTACCCGCAGCCTGCCCCATGGCAAAGCAGTTGGGCATAACCCTAAGCGAACCCTGAACCGGACGATCGGAGGAGACGGATCGGCCTGCTACGATCAGATTGGATTTGCCCTGCGGGAGCATGCAGCGGTAAGGCACACCGTGTGATTGTCCTTTGGGCAAATGCTTGATCGTCATCGTGCTTGAGGCATTAGCCAGATGAATATCGATAAAATAAGAGTTTCTTGCGATATCGTCCTCGAACGTTCTCATAGATAAAAAGTCGTCCACTACAATCGTATAATCTCCTGCTATGCGCCGCGTCTCACGGATGCCGATCTGATCGCCCGAATGAACGAGAAATACGTTCTCAAAGCCTGGAACATACTTGCGCAAAAATCGGATTTGTGTGTCGATCAGCCTGCGGCCTTCCACGGCCGCCCGTGTCAAATCCTCCGCCTTGGAGCCGTCGATTCCGAAAATATGTCCAAAATTGAAACCAGCAACCGTATCCGAAATCCAGGCAATACCGGAAACCCGTTTCCGTCCGTCTGGTAAATCGCCGTTTTGTTGGGCTTCCACTATCGTTTTTTCCAGCTGGCCTCCCTGCCCCGTTTCCTTGATAAACTGGTCAAACCGGCTCTTATCGGCCCCTGTGACGACGTAGCACATCGTGCCCGGCTGAAGCTCACCCTGATCTCCTCCCAACAGAAATGGAACCCCGGCTAACGCAGCCAGATCCGCATCGCCCGTTGCATCAATGTACAGCTTCGCCTGTACGACGGAGCGGCCTGTCTTGTTGCTGATGACAAGCCCTTGAATTCGGTCACCGTCAAGAAGAACCTGATCGGCGAACGTATGGAAGAGCAGCTTCGCTCCACTCTCGAGCACTGCATCGTCGTAGACACGCTTGAGCGTTTCCACATCAATCGGCACCCAATCCAGCCGCTCCTTGTATCGACTGAGAAAATCGGCTCCTGCCGCCTGCTTCATCTTATCCAGCAGCTCCAAGCCGATTCCGCGGATGACCGGCTTGTCCCCATCCGTATACGGGCAAAAAGCCGGAACTAATGCCGCTGTTCCCATGCCCCCCAAATATCCTCTTTGCTCAATAAGCAGCGTATGGGCTCCATTGCGTGCTGCCGCGATCGCTGCTGCGATGCCTGATGGACCGCCTCCTACAACTACCACATCGGGAGTATACGATACGGGCAACTGCTGGGAAGGAACGGTAACCGTCGATTGGTGATTCGATAACATCTTGAACATCCTCCTTAACCCGACTCACGGGTTTATTTACCTTCATTATAGATTTCCGGTTGGAGGGAACTAGTTTAACTTTAGTTTCACTAAAAAAAGAGAACATGGTACGATGAAGCTAATTTGAGGAACTGCAATCGATAGGGAATACGAGGAGGAGTCGTAGGCATGCCGGTCCGCAAAAAAGTAACGCTGAAAACAATAGCTAATGAACTGGGGCTTACTATACAAACCGTATCCAAAGCGCTGAAAGGCAAGCCTGGAATGTCCGAAGCGACCCGACAGCTTATTGTCCTAACGGCTGAGAAATCGGGTTATTACACGAAGGAACAGATTCGCAGTCTGCGGCTGCAGCATATCGCCCCTTATCCAATAGAAAGACAGCGCTTCCTACTCGTTCAAACTCAGGAATCTGTCAATTACAATCGATTGCTGCTTGAAGGGCTGCATGAACGATTCGCTTCCTTCGGTCATCAGATCAATACGCTGCTGCTGCCCAAAACAATCCGCGAAAAAGCTATGGGACGATGGCTGGAAGAGCATGAAGTCCATTATGCTGACGGAGTCTTTATCGCTCCCAGCATACTGCCGAAAGCTTGGGAGAAGCCTCTGTTCGAGCTTGAAATGCCACGTATGCTGCTCAGCTTTCCTCCCCCCAGGAACCAGGGTGGATAGTGTCATTTGGGACGTATACGAGGCGACGTATCAATCGGTCGCCTATTTGCGCAGCATTGGTCATACGAACATCATGTATGTGGGGGACATCCAACTGCAGAGGGGGTTCGCTCTCCGCTGGCAGGCCTTCTGCCAAGCCATGAACGAATATGGAGAAGCCATTGATCCTGCTCTTCACTCTACACACCATCGAAGA
This sequence comes from Paenibacillus sp. RC67, assembly GCF_030020805.1. GTDB lineage: Bacteria > Bacillota > Bacilli > Paenibacillales > NBRC-103111 > Paenibacillus_S. The sequence continues at coordinate 1,748,785 of NZ_CP125098.1, read as the reverse complement.
CCCGAGGCGGAATGGCTTGAGGAGCTAAAAGGGCAATTGAAGCGGCACAAGCCCAGCGCAATCATTTGCGGCATCGACGGAGAAGTGCCGCTGATACTTCGGCTTTGCACGCAGCTTGGGCTGCGAGTACCTGAAGATGTTTCCCTAATCGGCTTTCTGAACGAGCAGCGCGAGGACAGCCCGCTACCTGTATTCACGCGCCCGCTCTTGCCGATACGCGAAACAGGCTACCGCGCCGCAGACCGAATGCTGTGGCGGATAGCCAATCCGACATTACCCTATGAGCATATTCGTATTCAATGCGAAATGTTTGTCGGGAGCACAACCCGGACACACGACTAGTGTCCAGACTAACGCCCTTGAAGATTAGGCGGTTGTTTCCATCATGCTGCGCCGCTGCCTCAGCTTCCGCCAGACGACGCCGTGAGACGGCGAGAACAGCAAAGCCAGCACGAACAGGGCTCCAGCTACCGTAATCATGCAGCCGGCAATCGACGCGTCGAGCAGCATGGATACATAATAGCCCGCTATCGCGCTGATGATGCCTACAATCATGCTGTAGACAATCATGATGCTTAGTCGCTCCGTAAGCAAGTAGGCCGTTGCTGCAGGAACTACTAGCATGCCTACGACTAGAATGGCTCCTACACTCTCAAAAGAAGCAACCGTTGTAACGGAGACGAGTCCCATCAACAAATAATGAAACAAAACGACTGGGATGCCTACTGCAGCTGCCATCGCCGGATCGAAGGAGCAAATTTTAAACTGCTTATACAATAATCCGATTACCGTTCCGCTAAGTACCAGCACTAGCCCGAGTATCCAGACGGCTTTCGGGCCTATATCCATTCCTGCCAAGGTTATCGTATCCCAAGGTACTCGGATAATTTCACCGTAAAGCACGCAATCCAAATCGAGGTCCACCTGACGCGTATACATACTTACCAGTACGACACCGATGGAGAACAGCGCTGTGAATACAACGCCTATCGAGGCATCCGATTGCACTCCGCTTTGCTGAAACAGTTGGATGAGGAACACGGTGATCAATCCAAGTATAGATGCTCCTAACAGCATAAAGAACGAGTCGCGCGAGCCGCTAATCAGAAATGCAATGACAATGCCAGGCAGCACGGAGTGGCTGATTGCATCCCCTATCATCGCCATGCGCCTCAGCACGAGGAAGCAGCCTAATAAGCTGCAGGAGCAAGCAACAAGCGCAGCCGTTACGATAATCCAAAAATCGTTCATGCTCCCCGCCCCTCCTTTCCAGTTTCAAACGAAGCTATCTCTAAACCCCTTTGGAGCAAGGCTTTTTCCTCCAACACCGCTCTTCTAACCGATAGCCGCTGGAGTACTTTGGAGAGCACCCCTCTCCTAGGCGCAACGAGCACCGATACAACGAATAAGGCCGTCGCTGCCAAAACGCTAAGAGGACCTGTCGGCATATTGTTAGCCGTAGTGCTGACTAACGTGCCTACAAAACCGCTTACGGCTCCGAAGAAGCCAGAGAGCACGACCATCACGCCAAGACGTTCGGTCCAATACCTTGCCGTAACCGCAGGTGTAATTAGCAGCGCCGACATCAGCACGACACCTACCGCCTGAATGCCGACTACAACGGCTACAACGATCAGAAACATCATGAACTGCTCCAGAAAAGCAACAGGGTATCCCAATCCCTTGGCAAACCCCGAATCGAAGCTCAGCAGCTTGAATTCCTTAAATAGCAAGGCACAGACTACTAGCAGCACACCAGCCACTGCCGTCATAATAACGACATCCTTATGCACCATAGAAGCCGCCTGCCCGAACAAAAACTTATCCAGACCGCTTTGATTGCCGCTGCTGCCATGTTGAATCTGCGTTAACAGCACAATACCGAGACCGAAAAATACCGATAGAACGATCCCCAGCGCAGAATCCTGCTTTATTCGGGAGTTTCTTGTGACAAAGCCAACTCCGAATGTAGCAATTAACCCGGAAACAGCCGCCCCAATCAGGAAAAATGCAATCGACTTGGACCCAGTCAGCATAAAAGCGATACACACACCCGGCAGTGCTGCATGTGCTAGCGCATCCCCCATTAAGCTTTGCTTGCGCAGATAAGCGAAGCTGCCTAGCACCCCGCTGCTCAAGCCAAGCAGAATGCTGCCGAGCAAAATCCACTGCGTATTCGGGTCCGATAACAGCTCCAACCAGTTTATACCCGCCATCTTTCCTCACCTCGCACTGACGATAAGCGATTCATCGTCACGTTCTAACAGCGCTAATCTGCCGCCGTAGGTTTGCTGCAAATGTTCTTTTGTAAAAATATCCTGCGTCGGTCCGATCCCCATTAATTTCACATTGAGCAGCATCACCCAATCAAAATATTCCTTCACCGTAGCAAGGTCATGGTGTACGACCAGCACCGTTTTCCCTTGCTTTTTCAGCTCGTTAAGAAGGGTGATAATAGCCTTTTCCGTTGCGGCGTCGACACCGACAAATGGTTCATCCATGAAATACAACCGCGCATCCTGTGCAAGAGCCCGTGCTAGAAAAATTCGCTGTTGCTGTCCTCCTGACAGCTGGCTGATCTGTCTGCCAGCAAAATCGGCCATACCGACCTTTTCCAGACAGTCCATCGCTGTTTGCCGCTCTTTGGCACCCGGTCTTTTAAACCAACCCAAATGCCCGTAACGGCCCATCATGACTACATCCAACGCGTTTGTCGGGAAATCCCAATCCACCGATTCCCGCTGCGGTACGTAACCCACCATCTTACGCTGCTCAGTGTAACGTTTCCCGTATATGGACACCTCTCCGGTAACCCGCGGAATTAAGCCCAACGCCGCTTTAATAAGCGTCGATTTGCCAGCCCCATTCGGGCCGACGATGCCGACTAATTTCCCTTCCGGAATAGAAAAGGAAATCTCCCGGAGCACAGGCTTTTTCTGATAAGCTACCGTCAAATTTTCAACGCTCAAAGGAGCTTCTTCACGCTTCATATTTCATCCTCCCGTTCATCTTATTTATTTCAATGCCTTCACTATCGTATCCACATTGTGGCGTACCATCCCGATATACGTTCCTTCCGGCGTGCCGTCCTCACCCATTGCATCGGAGAACAATTCTCCGCCGATCTTCACTTCGTGACCCTGTTTTTTGGCGCCTTCAATAACGGCTTCAATAGACTTTTTCGGAACGCTAGATTCTACGAACACCGCTTTAATTCGATTGCTAACCAAAAACTCGCGCAAATCACTGACATCCTTCGAGCCGTATTCGGATGCCGTGCTAATTCCCTGCAGCCCCAAGACTTTAATGTGATAAGCATCCCCAAAATAACCGAATGCATCGTGAGCGGTTACCAGCACTCTCTGCGCTTCCGGAATGGAACCAATTTGTGTCATCGCATATTGGTCCAGCTCCTTCAGCTGCTTGATATAGGCTTCCGCATTATTCTTGTAATCCTCCGCGTGAGCAGAATCGAGTTTGCCTAATTCGTCCCGTATAACTTCTGCAGCCGAGATCCAGTGCTTGACGTTGAACCAAATATGGGGGTCGTGTGATGCCTCACCGCCTTCCCATCCTCTCAGCTGGGCTTCAGGAATATTTCTGGATACAGCGACTGTCGGCTTATCCTTTGCCATCTTCTCGAATATTTCCACCATCTTTCCTTCGAGATGTAGACCGTTGTAAAAAATCATTTGCGCCTGCTCCAGCTTCTTAACATCTCCCTGAGAAGCCTTATAAAGATGGGGATCGACTCCCGATTTCATGAGACCGGTTACTTCTACATGCTGTCCTCCAACCTGCTTTACCACATCGGAGATCATACCAATAGTCGTTGTGATTTTGATTTTGCCCTCTGCTTGACCTCCCTTTGTCTGCCCTTTTTCTTGGTCACCACATGCTGTTAATGCAATAGCTACCGATAAAAACATCAGTGTCATGATGAATCTCTTGAACGATGACGCAATGCCTCTGCTCCTCATGTTTCTCCAACTCCCATAGAATAATGTTTGTTTAGAACCAAAAAGTTTGCCTAATACTTAAAAGTTTCCCGTGATAATATTTGTTTCCTTTGTGCAACTTTAGTTTATTATATACAAAAATGTTTCCGTAGTGCAACAATTTTTTTCAAAGTCCGAATTTTTGTTGTGAAACGGTCCTCCGAAGGAACTTGGAGTTCTTCCCCTATTTTTGATAAGATATTAAAGAAAACATTTTTTAACAGGAGGCCTCTGATGGCAAATTTCGAACAGCAGTTGAATCAATATGCCGACATCATTGTAAACATCGGTGTCAACATTCAAAAAGGGCAAATCTTGGTTGTTAATGCGGCTATCGACGCGGCGGAGCTTGTTCGCTTGCTCGTCAAAAAAGCTTATGAAGCCGGCGCTCATCAAGTCAAAGTGAATTGGTCTGACGATACGGTTGCCCGCCTGCGGTATGATTTGGCACCGGACGCTTCTTTTCTGGAAGAGCCCAAATGGTATGCGGGGGAAATGCTGGAGCTTGCGGAGAAAGGCTTCGCGGTCATCAGTGTGGTTTCATCGGATCCCGATCTGCTGAAAGGCGTGCCTCAAGAACGGATTGTGAATCATCAGAAAACGTACGGTAAAGCGATGGCCAAATATCGTCAGTACATGCAATCCGATAAATTTAGCTGGTGTGTCGTTGCGGCTCCTTCCAAGGCTTGGGCGGCCAAAGTATTCCCGAACATACCAGAAGAAGAACAGCTCAGCAAATTGTGGGAAGCTATTCTCAAAACCGTACGCGTCGATCAGGCCGATCCAGTAGCCGCATGGGAAACGCACATCCGAACCTTAAACGAAAAATCCGATTATTTGAACGCCAAAAAATATAAGAAGCTGCACTACGTCGCACCAGGTACAGATTTAACTATCGAGCTGCCAGAGGGTCACATCTGGGTAGCTGCCGATAGTATTAACGAGCAAGGGAATGCTTTCGTCGCCAACCTGCCTACCGAGGAGGTCTTTACCGCTCCACTCGCAACAGGTGTTAACGGCAAAGTGTCCAGCACCAAGCCGCTAAGCTATGGAGGCAATATTATCGACGGGTTCACCCTTACGTTCGAACAAGGCCGTGTTGTCGATGTATCTGCCGAGCAAGGCTTGGAGACGCTGAAAGGGCTCATCGAGATGGACGAAGGGGCACACTATCTTGGAGAGGTAGCCCTTGTACCTCATCAATCTCCGATTTCACAATCGAATATTTTGTACTACAATACGCTTTTCGATGAAAATGCATCGAACCATTTGGCTATCGGCAGCGCGTATGCTTTTTGCTTGGAAGGCGGCAAAGGCTTGTCACAGGAAGAGTTGAAGGAAAGAGGTCTCAACACGAGCATGGCTCATGTCGACTTCATGATCGGCTCGGCGGAAATGAATATTTTCGGGGTAACAGCAGAAGGCAAGGAAGAGCCTGTGTTCCGTAACGGGAACTGGGCGTTCTAGCCTGTGTAGAAAGGGGGCGCTTTGCACGCCCTTGAGTCTGTTGTGATGCCTGTTTCCGAGAAATTTGCCCTATAGGGAGATGGGGTATGCCCCATCGGAGTCTAGTGGTAACATTTCAAGTTTCTTTAGGCTTCTTAACAAACCAAAAGGGGACGCTAAGCGCCCCCTTTTTTGTTATGAAAATAAATAATCGATATCGGTAAGTACTCGCTCCGTCAAAGGAAAAACAAACTCCTCTTCCTTCTCCAAATGATCTATCAGGATACGGCATGCATGAGTCAAATACGCTCCCGCGCGTTTGATCTGCATCGCATCGGAATCCGGCTTCAAAGCATGGACGGCTCTAAAAAACGCGTTCAAATGATCCATCGCCAGCTCGTGATCTTTTTCAAGCATCCATAATGAAGGTACGATCGAAGGCTTATTATTTTTGTGAAAATATATATTCAGAAAAGGATACAGCTCTTGCTCCTCCCAGTCCGAATGACGACTCAGCTCCTCTTGAAAAGCCATCGCCCATAGCCTTAAATGCACCAGCATCGCTCTTGCTTTGCCCTTGTCGGCTTCTTGTTCCGCCTGGATCGATTGCTCCTTCATATCAAGGAGCACCTGCATTAATTCGGTATGATCCTGCTTCAAACGCTCCACCAGCTCGGAAAGCTCCGTATAATGAGCGGTTCCCGACGTAACCTGAGGCTTGTAGTGCATATTCATGGTTCGCACCTCCAAGGAATGTGTAATAATCTATTCTTTACAGATTACTACGCTACCCCTTGGTTGTATGTGCGACTTATCACAATGGCTTGGTCCCTTTTTTTAATCTTGACGATCGATCAAGGCTTCTGCGTATCTGTTTTAGTTCCTTTCGGCACTCCGTCCAAGCCATAGGCTTGATCATAGGCGTCGAAAATTTTACGAGCAATAGGAGCTGCATTCCATGCTCCGAAACCACCCTCTGGTACGACTACTGCGATTGCAAGCTTCGGCTTCTCGGCAGGAGCATAAGCGATGAAGACCGCATTATCGATCATTTTACCGCCGACGGATTGGGTTGAGGTTCCCGTTTTACGGGCAACTGAGTATGGAAAGCCTTCGAAGCCCTGCACATTAACCTTCAGCATCCCCTTGGTAATTGAATCCCAATAAGCATTAGGGAATGTGGTTTCATCCAATACCTCCGGCTTAATCTCCTTGACCGGCTGAAAATCATAAGTTTCAATCTTGTCCACTAAGAGCGGCTTCATTTTTTTGCCGCGATTCGCTAATGTCGCCGCATACTGGGCCATCTGCAATGTCGTGTATTTCTCGTTCTGTCCCCAGGAAGCATATACCATCCGGGACTGCAGCGTCTCCTTCGTGTTCGTCTTGAACTCGCTGATCCCTGCAGATTCTCTAGGCAGTCCGCTGCCCGTCAACACGCCCATGCCGAACTTGTTTAAGTACGATTCCCATATATCGACGGCCTTTTGGCCGCTGCGCATATAGAGCGGATTCCCAATCATCGCAGACATGAATGTATTCGAAGAATGCCAGATCGCATCCGCAGCATTAATGGGTCCATAAGCGGCCCTGTCTGAGTTCGTCAGCTTGGCGTTATTGTCTTTACCGTAGCTGAATTCGCCAGTATCGTTGTAGGTCGTGCCGACCCCGAATAATCCTTCATTAAGGCCAATCAATACAGATAGTGGCTTGATGATCGAACCGACATATACGATGGATGTTGGATGGTTCTTCAGCTCATTCTCCGGATAATCCGGATAAGCGGTCGTAATCGTTCCGTTGTTGATAAAAGGCTGGATGCGGCGGTATTCATCTCCAGTCAATCCACCGTTCCACACGCCTGGATAATAATCCGGCATACTGGCCATAGTCACTACCCGTCCCGTATCAACCTCCATGGCCACGGCATAGCCAGCTTTAGCATTGGGAGCATAACCGTAATGGGAAGCACGGGCTGTTGAACTCTTGGCATAAACCAATTGATCCATAATCGCCTGCTGAGCAACCTTCTGCATGTCTTTATTGATGGTTAAAGTAAGGTTATTGCCTTTCTTGGGAGCTTCAATCGAAACCTTCCCTATGATCTTCTGAGAGGCGTTGACAGGATAAGTTTTCATCCCGTTTTTCCCGCGCAAATCTTCCTGATACATCAGTTCAATACCGTCGTACCCTACATCCTCGGTATCCAGATAGCCATCCGTATTGTTTTTATTTTTATAAAATTCAAGCCCGTTCTTTGGCTCCCTTGCTTGAGAAAACGGCCGCATATAGCCAACCAGTTGAACGGCGATTTGTCCGGGATCATAATTCCGAATACTTTCTTCCATGACCTCAAGCCATTTCAGCTCATCCCGATGCTCCAGCAAATAAGCAATCTCTTTATCCGTTAAACCGGATTTGATCCGCCGCGGAACAAAGGAATAGCTTGGAGATGTCGTCGACTTTTTGTCCAAATCGTACCCTACATCCATCGACTTAATAATGTCCGCAGCCGTCAATGGAGTTTTGGCAGGGTCGCCGAACTGCTTAAATAAGCTCTCCAGATTTTGAGCCAATGCGATAACATCATCCTTCTTCTGGTCCGATTCCATCCGGAAATACAGCGATTGTGTTGAGTTGGTGTAAGCTAGAGGGTAACCGTTGCTATCGAAAATATTGCCGCGGATCGGCGCGATTGGTGTATCCCGCTTGGTCGTCTGGGCTTCCTCCGCCTTCAGCTGCTTGCCCTCCACAAATTGCAGAATAGCTAGCCGAACGATAAGAACTGAAAATAAAAAGAATGTACAAAAGAACAATAAATTAATTCGAACGGTAAAATGACGCCGCTTGTTCGTTTCATGCTTTTGCGGATCATCCGTCGACATGGATTTTCTCATGATGTGACAGCTCCTTTAAAATTACGCGAGCAGCTCACGTAAAGAATGAATGCCTACGCCCGAATGATAATCGTAACGTTTGATTTTAACAGCATCGATACCCGCCTGATTCGGCGCCCAAATATCGTTCCTATCATGATCCCCGACGTACAGCACATCGGCTGCCGACAAACCGGAACGCTCCAATGCCAAATGGAAAATGGCTGGATCCGGCTTCTCCAAGCCGACCAGAGTCGATACAATGACAGGCTCAAAGTGATGCAAAATGCCTTTTTGCTCCAAAATGGTGGGCAATGTAGCGGCAAAGTTAGATATGATCCCAAGACGCAGGCCGCGCTCCTTAAGCGCGATAATGCTCTCATGGACATCTTCGAACAATTGGTAAGGCTCCGGTCCCGTGAACAAATCATACATTCCGTGACAGCATTCATGAATTTGATCCTCTGTCCACTTCTCCTCTTGAACACCGAGCTTCTCCAATATGTAGTTGTACAGCTTCATCCAAAAGGCACGGTCCGATTCCGGCGTACAGACTTCAAAAGGATCCAGCTGTTTGCCGTAATAAAACAAACGGAATGCTTCCGTAAATAAATCTCCCACCTGCTCTTCTCCGCGATGAAGGGAGCGGCTAGCCAAAAATTGCTGCATAATAATCCTTGAGGCCGGTATGGTCATCAGCGTATCTCCCACGTCAAAAAAGACCGCTTTATACGCTTCTAAAGGTTTGGGTAACATGGAATAGTACTCCTTTTGTTGTATTTCTCCTAAAGATATCCATAAATCATTGATAATTCGACAACTTTCCACCCAAATCGGGGCTATACAGTAGTTTATCACAATTTGTACGAAAGAGAAAAAGCCGGAATCCCTCTAAACTTAATTGGGGATAACCGGCCTGCCTATAGTTAAGCTTCACGAATATGTGTTTCATTGAAATTCGGCGGGTTAAACCAATTCCCTCCACTGGCAACCCAGGTCGAGTCTAACGGTACCCATTTTTTACTTTCCGACAAGTACACCTCGTTCCAAGCATGAGGACCATAGCCTCCTCGCCCATCATAGCCAAGTCCCGTTACCACCTTCACATCAAGTCCTGCGGAACGGGCCATAACGGCATACAACCGCGAGAAGTCAATACAGACACCTTCTTTGGTAGCGAACGTTTCCTCCGGAGTTTGCTCCTTCCAGATTCGCTTTTGCTCATATAAGTTGACCTTATCCCAATCATATTGAATTCGTGTTCCCACCCAACGGTAAAGCAGTCGTGCCTTTTCTTCGTCCGTACTGCCTTTGGCTGTTACTTCTTTGGCTGCCTCGGCAATATCATTCGGAATTTTGGCATCCAGTACTTCGTATTTGCGCTGCAGTATGTTATCAAATTCTTGCTCAACGGCTCTGGTAAACACGGGAAGCCTATTGGTGAGAAAATCTCCAGTTACAGGCCGAATGATCTCATTTGCCCCTTTTTGATACAAATCCGAGGCCTGAATGTAATTGGCTGCCGGTGTTTGCGGGAATAATGAAGCGGCAATAAACAGGATGGCAATGATAAGCAAAGAGCGTCCAGCCCCCGTTATACAGCCTATGACTCCACCCAGAAGACTGCTGATCACGGTAGGAGCCCCACTTCGTCGACGTGCCTCATGCCTCAATGTTTCTGCAACCCAACCATCCATCACGGGATCAATGATTCGATACAGCACTTGCTTAATCAGTACATAGCCGAGGACGAACAAGATACCATAACGAAGCAGCGTAAAATCTCGCGTACTTGTCATCAACGTATAATACAGCTGCTCGAAAAATCCGATATCTTTGGCTGGAATAGTCAGCTGCAGCGAAGTTAACCAAGCTTGTACCTGAGGTGATAGCCAGGATGCCAGTCTCCAGGCTAACAGCACGCTAACGACACTGGCTACGGCTTCCGCCACCATTAGCATCAAGTGACGAGCTGAAGAAGAAGCTCCACGAAACATTCCTTGAATGACGGATGCGCCCAGCGTTACCGCCAATAGTAAAGTAATCCAATTTGTCGATCCGATAACGCCGATCCAATCCGTCACGTTCTCACCTCATTAATATCAACCTTCTAAGTAGCAGGTTCTAGCTTATATCTTCGTATTTTTTTTCGCTTGTTCTATGAGTGCATTAACCACATCGTCCATTTTCATTGTAAAGGTTTGATTCATAAAGGTAACCTTAACCTCATTGGACCCCGGGTTTCCTTCCAGCTTCAAGCTTTTGGTCGTTACAGTAAAGGTTCCGTCCGGATTTTGCTTATATTGAGCGTCCTTCATTTCCCCGGAAATGGCTTTGATGGCCTGATTCTTAGCCTCAGCCGTCACAGCAGTTCCCATGTCCATCAGTTGATCCTTGTAATTGGCTCCATAGTAGAAAAGCCCTGCAATAACAGCCAGCACGATTACCCATTTTACTACTGTCTTAACAATTTTAATAACCAGAAACAAGACGACAATCGCCGCCACAATAATAAACCAACGTTCCTGTAAAAATGGCACCAAAAAATCCAACTTCCATCTCTCCCCTAATCTTAGCCTGTTTTCCTTCTCCCTTACCTTGCCTTACTGATCTTCTTCCTCTTTACGGCGCCTAAGCTCCGCAAGCTTTCTTTGAATTTGCTCCGACTCGTCCGTCTGTCTTGTTTTGCGGAACGTAGATCTTAATCGCATTAAAGCAAAAAGAACGATAATGACTACCATCATGAGTATAACCGGATCCACACTAAGCCGCCTTTCTTACTCATCAGCGCCCGCCATCTAATTGTACGCATACGGTCACAAAGAGTTGCAAAATAATGGTACTAACCCTACAGCTCGTCACGTACAAGTAATGATAAGGCATTCCAATGAAACGATACACAAACATGAGATACGAGGTGAAGATGTTGAAAACCGCAATATGGCTCTATTTGTTTATGTTCGTCGCCTTTTTCGATCTTCATGCGCAGTACCCCATTCTATCGCCGTTTGCCATTTCACTTGGTGCCGCCCCTTCTTTTATAGGGCTTATATTAGGTGTGTACTCTATCACTCATCTGCCAGGAAATCTGTTGGCCGGATATGGTGTCGATAAGTACGGCAGCAAACGGTTTATTGTGTTTAGCCTGATTGTAGCAGGTATCGTACTGTTAGTTCAATCCCGCGTTACCGATCCATGGCAGCTGCTCTATATCCGTTCTATAAGTGGATTCGTACTAGCATTCCTGTCCCCCGCCTGTTTGTCCATGCTGGCCAAGATCGCCAAGGATAAAGTACAGCAAAGCAAGCTGATGGCGGGCAACGGCTTTGTTCATACTATGGCATCGGTGCTAAGTCCGGCGGCCGGCGCTTACTTAGTAGCCAAGCTAGGTTTTGTCCAATCATTTACCCTTCTCGGCTGGATCCTTATTATTACCGGGGTGCTGGCTATATTCGGAGTCAAGGAAAAGCAGTATACCGAGTCTGCAGCGGAATTGTTCCCTCAGGTACACGGCGCTCCGTCAATCCCACAAGAAACCGATAGTGAGAATGAAACATTGAACCGGGCAATCCCATGGCTATTTTTTGGCATCCCGCTTGCCCTCTCCTGTTCGCAAGGCATTCTGTTTTTCGAGCTCCCTTTAATGAAAGAAGCCAGTGGATCGATCCTGACATCAGGTATCCTTTTCTCACTGGTGAGCCTCGGTGCCTTGGTAACATTGAGCATGCTGTTTATCAACCGCATCTCCGCCTTTTTACGAACAAGCATGGGAAGTCTTGCCTTGGCGCTGATCTTTTTTGGAATGTCAGTGAACTGGCCTATTCCTCTCCATGTATCTTTGTTCCTGATCGGTATGGCCAAAGGGGTCATTTACCCTGCTATCGCTTCCTTGTTAGCCAGCTTATCGAGCGCACAGCGGTACGGCCGCATTTTTTCCTTTTTATCGATCTCCTACTCCATCGGAGCTTTTATAGGTCCCATTGTTGCCGGACATCTAAGGAGTCATACCTCTCCATTTTTTATGGCCTTTCTCTGCCTAATGCTGGCTCTCAGCCTGCTTCCGCTCAAAACGTTCAAAACTGTCCAGGCCTGATAAATGTACCGTCACAACAAAGATTCCCTGTCGACTAACCATCTATTTTGCTGAAAATAGGTCAACACACAGACCATTACGCCACATCCACATATTATAAACCGTGTCAGGAGAATTCTTCTGAGTGAGGAGGTGGAATCAATGGGAGATGTAGGAGGTATCTTTACTTCGACAGGTGTTATCTTGGTCCTGTTCATTCTTTTGGTTATCGTACTGAGAGGCTGCTTTATCTAATTAAATACACTGGCAAACAAACCGTCCGTTTCGGACGGTTTTTTATTTTATGTTTCAAAAAAATCTCCCTAGGGTAAAGCATTGTTATGTCGAATCCGTATTCACTTTTTGAGGGGGTTAGATACTACTGGATTTAATTCCCAGATTTAGACGGCCCCAAAAGTTGAATTGCCTTCGAATGTTTGTAAATGAGAATTCGCGAGGAGGAGGTGAAAGTATTTCGATGCAGGAGCCTACTGGCAATTCAAAACATTTTTCAGGTAAAGATAGGAGTGAACCATTCATGAAGCCAGCTGTCTTTAAAAAGACGGCGCAAGTAACCGCACTGATGTTACTCATTTCGGCCTTGCTTCCCGTTCTAGCTTTTGCGGCGACCGGTTTTAAAGACGTCACTTACCGCAATGGCACCGTTTCCGGATCAGTCTATTCCGATGTATACAGCGTGAATGCGCAGGTGTACCTTTATGATCCAAGCGGAAATTATGTAGGTACAGCCAACACCGCTACTTATAGCGTATATGAGGGCGTGTACACCTACAATTTCTCATCAAGTGTTCCAAATATCCATAGTTACTTGAACCTGCTGGAAAAAGTAACGGATTCCGTTTACACCACAGTGTATAACACAACAAGTAGTGGCGGCGGCAGCGGCGGTAGTTCCGGCGGCGGTGGTGGCGGCGGATATATTCCATCCGGACCGAGCATCAACGTTCCTTCCGATGGTACTATTGACGCTAACACGCTGAAAACAGCCTTGACTAACAACGACGTTATTGAATTGGTATTGAACGGTGACATCGCACTGATTCCTGCCAAAGCTTTGGTTGACTTTGTAGGCGACAAAAACAAAGCGCTGAAAATCACCAACAGCAAAGGAACTTATACGCTTCCTATATATGTTCTGAATTTGAGTGATCTTGCTAGCAAGCTTTCCATTGACACAGATGACATGTTCATCAAAGTGGGAATCAGCGCTGCAAGTGACACGAACGTAAGCGACATTAAAGCAGCTGCAGAAGCGTTAGGCGCTACAGTAGCAAGCGATTCTGTTGACTTTACATTGGTAGCATTGGGCAGCGATGCCGACAAAACGCAAGCCATCGACCTGGGTAGCAACTACATCAGCCGTACGATTCCACTTGCAAAAGCAGTTGATTCTTCCAAAGCAACTGCCGTTGTATTCGATCCAACTACCAAAAAACTTAGCTTCGTACCTGCTTTGTTCTCTTCTTCGGATGACAGCAGCGAAGCTACTATCAAACGTAACAGCAACAGCATCTATTCTGTAATTGAAATGAACAAAAGCTTTGCTGACAGCAAAGGCCATTGGGCACAATCCTACATCGATTTACTTGCTAACAAGCTCGTCATTGACGGTGTTACTGACACATCCTTCGAGCCTGAACGCAACATCACCCGCGCTGAATTCGCAGCATTGGTCGTTCGCGCATTGGGTCTTGACCAAAACACAGGAGCAAGCTCCTTCACGGACGTATCTTCGACAGACTGGTTCTCCAGTGTAGTTGCAACAGCTGTTAAAGCTAAAATCATTGACGGCTATGAAGACAACACTTTCAGACCGAACCAGCCTATCAATCGCGAAGAGCTAGCTGCTATGGTTGTACGCGCATTGGCTTATGCGGGCGCTAAACCGGATGTATCTTCCGATCGTCAAGCAGAGCTGTTGGCTAAATTCAATGATGCCAACCAAATCGTTTGGGCTAAGCAAGAATTGGCCGTAGCTATCGAAGCAGGCATTGTAGACGGTATGACTGATACTACAATCGCTCCTACGAAACAAGCTACTCGCGCTCAATCTGCTGCTATGCTGAAACGTTTGCTGACGAAATCCAATTTCATTAACTAGGTTTTACCAGGTTATTCTCCACTCTCCATTTCTTCTCTATTAAATAAGACGGCCTGACAATATGTCGGGCCGTCCTTTTATTTTGCCTTCTTAAATGCCATGCGATACGTGGAGCTAGTTTATCTTTTTTGATATAAAGGGTAATCTACCTCGGTCGGAATCTCAATTAACACTATCCGCAAACCCTGTTCCGATCTCAGCAAAACATCCGTTGCTTGCTCGGAATCAGCTTCCAGAACAGAGAAATCGCGATGATTAAAATCCGTTGCTGCCATTACTCTCCCAACTTCGGCTTGAGACCAGCTTCCATCACCTCGGATAGCGAGTGCAGCCAAAGTACGTCCAGCAGATAATGAATACGAGTATTCTGCTCCAGCAGCAAGCTCAACATCCCACATCCGCACGTCCGCTACCAGCTGAACCGGTGAATCCTCGCCTATTACCGTCTTCACAGTTGCACCTTCAGATAAAGCTACAGGAAACTGCTCATGTTCATATTGATTGTACGTCGGAGTACGTGTCAAGGCTTCACGAATAAAAGGCTCGAACCATATTTGGAAACCTTCCGAGTTGGGACCAATGAAACGCTCGCTGTGAGAGACCCCGGAACCGGTCTGCATGACTTGAGCACCTCCTGCTGAGACAAGGCTTTGCGTACCTAAGCTATCTGAATGCTCGGCATGACCATGAACCATATAAGTTATAATCTCAAATGCTTGGTGAGGATGCATAGGAATATACCCTTCCTCCGGAGCCAGCGCCCATGCCCAGTAAAATAAAGGCCCTATTCTCTTCACTGCCGATCCTTCACCAGGAAACCCTATGGGTTTTAACTCGGTAATTTTTCCTCCATCAAAAGCTCCTTTGGCTTGTTTAGCTGGTGGATAAATGGTCAGTTTCATGTGTAGTCCTCCTTCTAACTATTTATAACTAATGTAAAAATGATAATCGATACTCGTTAATAACTTACTATTTTATAGTTACTGAATTAAGTATAATACAAACTAGCAGCTTTCGTCAACCATTGGTCGTTATAATTCCCAGTGAATCCACTTTTAAGACACAAGACCCGTTACCCCTCTCATCTGTTTATTCGACATTTCCTGGGAAATTACTGGCATTCTTTGTACTTGGAACCCATAATAAAACTGGATATACTACAGAAGTAGTCGAAATTATTGGGGATCAGGAGGTAACTGGATGACTATAGCTATTATTGTAGAAGGTAAAAACGACAAGAGCCGGCTGCGTCGGCTTTTATTAGAGGAAGTAACCATCTTGTGCACATTCGGATCGCTTAACACGGATCGGCTGGAGGATTTAAAGAAAAAAGTCGGTACTAGCGACGTCTATCTGTTCACCGACAATGATTCATCCGGCAAAAAAATACGGGGCATTCTGAGGGACACATTCCCCGATGCTGAACAAATCTATACTCGGCGAGGCTATGCTGGTGTGGAAGGTACGCCGGACGAATATTTAATTCAGCAATTAGAAAAAGCCGGTCTGGAAGAGTACATTATATACCCTCCACAGGATCCGGCCTTAGGCTATCCTACTTCTATTTAAATTACATGATTGTATTATTCGTCCTAAGCGATGAACTTCATCAAGTAGATGACCAGTGTCACAGTAAAAATACTAAGTATCGTCGAAGAAAACACCGCCTGAGAGGAAAATTCAGGCTCATTATCATACTCCACAGCAATTAAAACACTACTTAACGAAGTAGGTACAGAACACGATAACACAAGCGCTTGAGCCATAACGCCGTGAATCCCCATCATACTGACAATGGCGAACCCGACTGTCGGCCCTATCAATAAACGCAGTACGTTCGACAGCACAACATCGGATAGCTTTAGCTTCCATTTCATACTGCCTAGCTGAACGCCCAGCGTTATGAGCGCTGTAGCTATGAAGGCATTGGAAACATAATTGATTGGTGCATAGATCGGTTCCGGCACCGGTATGTGCAGCCAACGCATTACGAAGGCCAGTGGGATCATATAAATCACCGGCAGGGATAGAATCGTTTTCAACGTCTGCCTCGTATCCTTCTTGTGGGCGTTGACACTGTAAATGCCATATGTATTGGGCAGCAAATTTTGCATCATCATAATGATGATCTGGATAGAGAGTGTAAACGCATCCCCGACAAAGACAAGCTGGTTGAGGGGAATCGCATAATTGGCGCTATTATAAAAAATAACGCTGTTGCGCATGGCTGGCACCATTCCACCCTTATAGCCTCTCCACCGGATAACCACTTCAACCAAAATAAACATGGCGATAAAAAATAAAATAAAAAAAGCAAGCGTTTGGACCAATAGCCCAAACGTCAACGTCGATTCATATAGCATTTTAAATACAAGTGCAGGTGAAAATAAATAGAAATTAAGCTTTGACAAGGTTTTGATATCCAGCTTAAACGCTCGGTACAAAATAGCTCCCAGAGCGATCATAACCGACAGCGGGATCACATTGTTCATTAAGATGTGAGTAAAATACGTCATCCTTAGCTCCTTAATTCCGAACTATTCTTTGCTGAGCGTGATCATATCCTGGGCAATTTTATCTATATTAAGATCGGCGTCGTTACCGTTGTAATAGGTCCGTAAATCACCTTTTTTGTCAACAAGGAGAATGACGTTATTATGAGTAAAGTTTCCTTGCTGATCTTTGACAACCATAACACCGAATTTATTAGCTAAATCCATTGTTGCCGCTTCATCCCCCCGCAGGAAATACCAGCCCTTCGGATCCGCGTGATAACGTCCGGAAAATTCCTTCAATTGAGCAACCGTATCCTTAGTAGGATCGAAGGAAATAGATACGATGGCTGTTTTATCTCCAAAAACACCTTTTTTCACAAGCTCATCCTGTACTTTGGAAAGCGAATAGGTAGTAGGTGGGCAAACATCCGGGCACGTAGAGAAGAAGAAATAAATCAGCTTCGACTTTCCTTGCAGGTCCGTTAAGCCTACTTGCTTGCCATCTATATTTTCAAGCTTGAAATCGGGAGCTTTTTTAATGACACCCATCTTTTCTTCCTTGCCTTTTAATAGCATGTAACCGAACGTTCCGATCATAGCCAAAAGAATGACCATGGTTACAATTTTAAACACGTTACTTTGAGCTTTTGCATTCACCGTCGATCTCCCACTTTCTTCAAAAAAAATATCCCATGTTGCCATGGGATTAGTCACTTTATTTCACCTAAACTCCCGCCACATTATCCTTGTTTCACTGTTGTAATAACCATGATAATGAACAGCAGCGTCAAATAGTTAATGGAGTAAATAAACGTCTTTTTCGCCCATAATACTTCATCTTCTGCTTTAAAGCCCTTCATGGAAAGGAATGCCCAGTACAAGCCCATAATCACAGCGGCAATGAAAAAGAAAACATTCACATAGCCGTAAACATAAAGCAGCAATGATACAGGTACAAGCAATACGATATAGCGCATCATACTGATCTTAGTTACATAGGTCCCTCTTACAACAGGTAGCAGCGGAAATCCTGCAGCACGGTACTCTTCCATACGACGGATACCCAGTGCCCAGAAGTGCGGCGGCTGCCACAAGAACAAAATACCGAACAAAATCAAAGCTCCCGCATCGAGTGTCGGATGAACAGCACAGTAGCCGATTACCGGAGGCACAGCTCCTGAGAAGCTGCCTACAAAGGTGCTCCATACGGAAGTGCGTTTAAACCATGCCGTATAGATCCATACATAAACGAATAACCCGATCATACCGAGAAGCGCAGACATCGGATTGACGAGAAGCCATAGCCCCGACAAACCAATGACTCCCAAAATGATGCCGTAGGTCAGCACCACTTGCGGAGAAATTTTACCGGTCGCCAATGCACGCTTCTGTGTACGTGCCATTTTGATATCCATGTCCCGGTCCAAATAGTTATTGAGTACACAACCAGAAGCCATAACCAAGGCTGTTCCGATCATTGTATACAGAAGTTGAAGCCAGTTGACATTCCATCCGGAAGCAACCCAGAACCCGCCGAATGCCGTAATGGAATTTGAAAAAATAATACCCGGTTTGGCAAGCTGTACAAAATCTCTCCAAGTAACGGGTTCATGTTGAGTGGTCTCCAGTTGTGTTTCCGACGCCGCTGCTATCCCATCCGACGGAAGGTCAAGCCTCATTCGCTCTTCCACATTATAGCCCCCTTAAAGTTTCCCCGTAAGAAAACTTATATGTTCAAACAAAGATGAAGGAGGAACCTAATGTCCTCCGATTTGTCCTCTTAATAATATCAACACGGAACCCATTTGACAACAAAGTAGACCCGGAGTTCAAAATATTGTCGATATATATCCTTAAGCTCCTTATAAAACCCATTATAGGCAATAAAAAATGAGTCACTTTTGTGACTCACGGCCATTCTTGGTTTTTTCGACATCCTGTGAGCCAACTGGAGCGACCCCATTCTCTATTATTTACGTACAACAAATGGATCCCCAGAGAACAACCGACCTCGGGCGAATTTCCAGGCTCTTTCCAGAAATTCCTGTAATTCATATACCTTTACTCCCATTACCGATACGAGAATACCGTATTTGTATGTCCGGCTTATGCCATAATATAATGCTGATCCGCCGCTAGACACTAGATCGTCAGTAACGACTTTGTCCAAATAATCTCTCAATGCATCGGCGAATACGATATCAGCACGCTCGGAGAACACGTACAGTGTCCCGTAATGCGTGTAGTTTTCCCAACCACCAATATGTTGAAGCCGCTGCATGCTAGGCTCTATCCTTTGCTTGGCGCAATAAATTAATTCATTCTCATAATAAACGGTGAACTCGTTCTTATACTGAAGGTATTGAAAAAGCTCTCCTCGTTGCGTTCGTCCCGGGCATACAACCTCAGAGATGAGCAGTGTCGAATCATTCTCCATCCTAATTTCCGTACGACTGTCAAAGCTAGCGTCTTTATACAGCATTAACGGCTCCGGCAAATACTCGACATAGCTGCCTCGTGAAAGGTGAAGTCTCTGAATCTGCTGGCTAGGCCCGTCAGAATAACCCCCCTCAGCATCACAAAGCATAGGATGTACCTTCGTGTAAGACTGATTCGTAATAAATGCTTTCGTATTTTCCCCAAAGCGCCATTCCAGCTCATACGCGTCTCCGGACATAATGCCTGGGGAAGCATCCATCATATAGATCCCCAGTTGACCTTCATCAAATGAGAATGCTTTAGCAATTTTAAGCGGATAGGAATGATATCGGTCTCCGAGCCGTGTTACCCCGTCCACATCGGTAAACGAGGCAGCTACACGGCCGGTTACTCTAGGCATGACGATATTCCTTTTCGATCCATGCGACGATATCGTCAAGTCCCTGACCGCCGAACAGATTGGAAAATACGAATGGGCGGTCTCCGCGCATTTTCAACGTGTCTTCTTCCATGACAGCCAGACTGGCGCCGACATAA
Source organism: Paenibacillus sp. RC67 (assembly GCF_030020805.1). Classification (GTDB taxonomy): domain Bacteria; phylum Bacillota; class Bacilli; order Paenibacillales; family NBRC-103111; genus Paenibacillus_S. The sequence goes on along the minus strand of NZ_CP125098.1, from coordinate 1,728,800 downwards.
GGAGCCAAATCGATTTTATTGATAACCAGCATATCGGATCGGATGATGCCTGGGCCGCCTTTGCGCGGAATCTTCTCTCCTGCGCCACATCGATAATATAGATGAAGCGATCTACCAACTCCGGGCTGAACGCAGCAGCCAGATTATCACCGCCGCTTTCAATAAAGATAATATCCAAGTGGGAGAACCGAGCCTCCAGCTCTTCGATAGCCTCGAAGTTCATTGACGCATCTTCGCGAATTGCCGTATGCGGGCATCCTCCGGTTTCCACACCGATAATCCGTTCCGCAGGCAAAGCCTCCGAACGTATAAGAATGTTAGCATCCTCCTTCGTATAAATATCGTTCGTAATAACTGCGATGCTGTATTTATCGTTCAATTTGCGGGCCAGGCGCTCCACTAAAGCGGTTTTACCGGAGCCTACAGGTCCTCCGATTCCGATTCTCATCGGGCGTTCATGATGGGTATGCTTGGGTGTTTCCCATTGATGGTGGTGATGCGTTCCTCCTTGACACATAGGCGTTGCCTCCTTTTATATAATGAACAAATGATAAATAGTTACGACATAAATAATCGAGAATAGAGCGACTCGTGGCGCATCATGGCTATTTCAGCGGAAGGAACATTGGCATATCCGTCCTCATACGGATCGAGATGCCTTACATCCTGCCAAGCACATGAAATGACAGGCAGCAATTGAGCAAGCATTCGCTGTCCTTCGGTCTGACCTATCGACATCAATCTCAGACCACTATTAATAGAAGTCATCGTGCAAGTGTACAAATACCCTTCAGCAGCCATATCCAGCGGCACCTGCAGATGATAGCTGATCCATCCATGAATCAGGGGATGGGTACCGAAGCATTGCTTCGTTCGGATCGATTCCTGGAGTGGCTCCCATGGAAGCTCTGGGTGGATTGCTTTGGCTAATTGATTCAGCCTCCGTCCCATTTTGAGTACGCCTTCTCTCGTCTCTAACGCTGCACGCTGTACATGCTGTATCTGATCGACCTTCCATAATGACGGCCAATCCTGTTTAGGAGCATATAAATACACTGCTTTGACCGCGAGGGCATCGACCGGAGCCCAACTCTGCTTGAGCATCGTTTCAATATATTGTTGAAGCTGCTCCGGCTTCTGCACAGCTCCCAACTGCACAAGGGTCTCCAAGCCAAAAGAATGGGAGAATCCGCCGATGGGCAAAGCGGAATCCAGAAGCTGCACGTAGGAGAGCCATGATGTCGCGGACTTGTCAGTCTGCATGTGCGATTCCTCCTCCTGCGTTATGGTAGTTCCTTGTTAGAATAAGAAATACCGCTGCGCCATCGGCAGCTCCTGAGCAGGCTCACACGTAATTACGTTACCGTCCACCTTCACTACATAGGTTTCGGGGTTCACATCAATTCTCGGTGTTTCTCCATTATGAATCATGTCTTGCTTCGTAACAGTTCGGCAGTTCTTCACCGGCTCGATTCGCTTCTGCAAACCCAGCTCGTTATGAACGCCCTTATCGAAGGCTGCTTGCGATACGAACGTAATGCAGTGATTCAGTGCCTTGCCGAAAGACCCGAACATCGGTCGACCGAACACCGGCTGCGGTGTCGGAATGGAAGCGTTCGGATCGCCCATTTGCGCGTAAGCGATCAAACCACCCTTGAGCACAAGCTCTGGTTTGATCCCAAAGAACATCGGGCTCCATACGACTAGATCCGCCAGCTTCCCTACCTCAACGGAACCGACGAGGTGCGCTACGCCGTGAGTAATCGCGGGATTGATCGTATATTTGGCCACATAGCGCTTAATTCGGAAATTATCCTGTTCGAAGGAAACCTGCTCAGTCGAATGACCTGATGTGACCCCCTGGCCATGCGCTTCTGCTGATGGTTCATCCGGCGCTGACAGGTAGCCGCGCTGTTTCTTCATCTTATCTGCCGTCTGCCACGTGCGGAGAATAACTTCACCAACCCTGCCCATAGCCTGCGAATCGGAGCTTAACATGCTGAACACGCCCATATCGTGGAGAATATCTTCCGCCGCGATCGTTTCGGGGCGTATACGCGAATCCGCGAAGGCAACGTCTTCAGGAATGCGGCTGTCCAGATGATGGCACACCATCAGCATATCCAGATGTTCCTCAACCGTATTGATCGTATACGGTCGGGTTGGATTCGTGGAGGAAGGCAGCACATTGGACTCCGCTGCTGCTTTAATGATATCTGGGGCGTGGCCACCACCGGCACCTTCCGTATGATACGTATGGATGGTCCTGCCGCCAATGGTTGCCAACGTATCCTCCACAAAGCCGGACTCATTCAATGTATCGGTATGAATAGCTACTTGAACGTCAAAGCGATCGGCTACTCTAAGACAAGCATCGATAGCCGCAGGAGTCGTCCCCCAATCTTCATGCAGCTTTAACCCGATTGCTCCCGCTTCGACCTGCTCTATCAATGGCTCTACAAAAGCCGCATTCCCTTTTCCCGTAAACCCTAGGTTCATCGGGAACGCTTCCGCTGCCTCCAGCATGCGATACATATGCCAAGCACCGGGAGTGCATGTCGTAGCGCTTGTCCCCGCAGCTGGCCCCGTCCCCCCACCAATCATAGTTGTTACACCAGAGGCGAGCGCCGTCTCAATCTGCTGCGGACATATATAATGAATATGCGTATCAATACCTCCGGCCGTTATGATCTTACCTTCACCTGCTATCACTTCCGTTCCTGCTCCGACGATCATATTCGGTTGAACACCATCCATTAGATCCGGATTCCCTGCTTTGCCGATTCCAACAATGATGCCATCTTTAATTCCAATATCTGCTTTTACGATACCCCAATGGTCAATGATGATAGCATTGGTGATCAACGTATCCAGAACGCCATCGTCCCGAGTATGTCGGCTTGACTGCCCCATCCCGTCCCGAATAACCTTACCGCCGCCAAACTTGCATTCATCTCCAAAGACGGTGTAATCCTTCTCTATTTGTGCCCAAAGCTCGGTATCCGCCAATCGTACGGAATCTCCCATCGTCGGGCCGAACATCTGCGCATAAGCTTTACGATTGATTTGCACCATATGTTAGCGGGCCCTCCTTCCATACATCCAATCGCTGCTTGACTTCTTCGGACATCGAACCGTGTTCCGCCTTACCTTTGGACAAACCGTTTAAGCCGTAAGAAAGCTTTTCTCCACCCAATTCAACAAGCTGCACCGGTTTTTCTTCGCCCGGCTCGAATCTTACAGCCGTACCCGCAGGAATATCGAGCCTCATACCGAAGGCTGTCTCCCTATCAAAGGAAAGCCCGCGGTTCACTTCAAAGAAATGATAATGAGATCCTACCTGAATAGGTCTGTCACCTTTGTTGGTAACAAAGAGCCTCAAGGTCTTTTTTCCCTTATTCAATTCAATGTCCCCCGTACGGACACGATACTCGCCAGGAATCATCTTCAAACCCCCTTCGCTCTATAAACGATGGGGTGATGCACGGTGACCAGCTTGGTGCCGTCTGGAAAAGTCGCTTCTACTTGAACCTCATGAACCATTTCCGGCACACCCTCCATCACTTGATCTGCTGATAATATTTTTGTTCCATGCTGCATTAGCTGAGCAACCGTCAGTCCATCGCGTGCCCCTTCCAAAATTTCAGATGTGATCAAGGCAATGCTTTCCGGATAATTGAGCTTCACTCCGCGCTGCAGCCTGCGTCTTGCCAAATCGGCTGCTACCGTAATAAGCAGCTTTTCTTTTTCCCTTTCTGTTAAATGCATGATGAAGCGTCCTCCTTATCAAAACATATGTTACTTTATATAACATTAAAATACGAATATTCAAGAACCTTTTCGTTTATTATATTCGCAATTCCATCTCATGTAAACTGATAATGTTATATTTTATAACAATAACCCGGTTATATTTTCCGTTATTATGCATATTTTTACCCAAAATGATGATTTTCTGAATAAATACACAAAAGAAAACCTGATAATTTATTCATTTCTAAAATTTTATGTAAACTATATTGACATTTATGTAACGCGCAAACTATGATATGTCATGTGAGAATTATTCCCATGGTGGTTAAACTTCCCCAAATGGGATAAAGGCATCGCTCGAACAGGTTAGCCAGCCCCTCTATAAAAACCATACTGTCTATGGCGGCGAGCTTTCGATTGTGAATGAAATATGAAGAGGAGTGGATGGTCATGAAATTAAAGAGAAAAGGAATTCCCGTATTAATGGCAGTCTGCATGTCGATTTCAGCATTACTGGCAGGATGCGCCACTGAAACGAAGCCGGCAGCTGCTCCTGCTTCAACCCCAACAACCGCCAAAGCGGATACGGGAAAAGATGACACCATTCCAGTCGGTATTTTGCATTCACTTACTGGCACTATGTCCATCAGCGAGGTTTCTGTAAAAGATGCAGAAATGATGGCTATCGAAGAAATTAACAAAGCCGGAGGTGTACTAGGTAAGCAGCTGAAACCGATTATTGAAGACGGCGCATCGGATTGGCCTACTTTTGCAGAGAAAACGAAAAAGCTGCTGCAAAAAGACAAAACGGCGGTCATCTTCGGCGGTTGGACATCGGCTAGCCGGAAAGCGGTTCTCCCTTGTCGTGGAGCAAAACAAAGGCCTCTTTTTCTATCCTGTACAATACGAAGGACTTGAAGCATCCCCTAACATTTTCTACACAGGGGCTACAACGAACCAACAAATCGTTCCCGCGGTCACCTGGCTGTTACAGAACAAGGGTAAAAAATTCTTCCTCCTCGGTTCTGACTACGTCTTCCCTAGAACGGCCAATAAAATTATTAAAGAGCAGCTGAAAGCCGAAGGCGGCACCCTGATTGCTGAAGAATATACACCGCTTGGACATACGGACTACAACACCATTATTAGTAAAATCAAAAAAGAGAAGCCGGATGTTGTCTTCAATACATTGAACGGAGACTCTAACGTAGCCTTCTTCAAACAGCTGAAGGATGCAGGAATTACATCCAAAGACTTGACTACGTTGTCAGTGAGTATCGCTGAGGAAGAAATTCGTGGTATCGGCGCTTCCGTACTGGAAGGTCACTATACAGCTTGGAACTACTACCAAACAACAGATACGCCGGAGAACAAAAAATTCGTTGAAGCCTATAAAGCAAAATACGGCAAGGAACGTGTGACGGACGATCCGATCGAAGCTGGCTATTTCGGCGTCTATCTGTGGGCTGATGCTGTGAAAAAGGCCGGTAGCGTGGACGTAGACAAAGTGAAGGAAGCAGCTAAAGGTATTGAATTCAGTGCGCCGGGCGGCAAAGTCAAAATCGACGGTGATAATCAACACGTGTTCAAAACCGTTCGTATCGGTCAAATCCAGGCGGACGGCATGATTAAAGAAGTATGGAATTCAGGTCAACCCGTTAAACCGGATCCATTCTTAAAAACATACCCTTGGGGAGCAGAAGTAACCAAAAAATAGCCGCAGTCCAGTTCGAGCACTAAACAACCAATGAATCTTGAAAACGGGGCTGCCCCTTCAGCGGGCGGTCCCCCGTTTTATCACGGAGGATGAGGCCAATGAGTTTACTGTTTCTACAATTATTTAACGGCATCTCGCTAAGCTCCATCCTGCTGTTAATCGCGCTCGGTTTGGCTATTACGTTCGGACTGATGAATGTGATTAACATGGCGCATGGAGAGTTCATCATGATTGGCGCTTATATGGCTTATACGATCCAACAGCTGTTTCAAAAATTTATGCCTGCCTCAGCGTTTGGCTGGTACTTCGTTATTTCACTGGGCGTAGCCTTCACGGTCGCTTTTGGAATCGGATGGCTGCTTGAAGCCACATTAATTCGCTTCCTTTATGGCAGACCCCTCGACAGCCTACTCGCCACATGGGGCGTGAGTCTTGTGCTTCAGCAGCTGGCACGGCAAATCTTCGGTGCGCCCAATGTGGCTGTTAAAGCTCCGGAATGGCTCGACGGAGGCTGGGCGATCACCGCAGACCTTATGCTGCCGTATAAAAGGCTCTTTATTATCGGGCTCGTCATCGTGTGCATCACGGTTATCTATATTTACCAATACCACACTCGGGGTGGCCGCAATATGCAGGCCGTTATGCAAAACCGCAGCATGGCCTCGTGCCTTGGCATCTCGACTCGTCGTGTCGATGCGCAAGCCTTTGCCTTCGGCTCCGGCATGGCAGGTATCGCAGGCTGTGCGTTAACGCTGCTAGGTCCGATCGGACCTACGATCGGTACGTACTACATCGTCGATGCCTTCATGGTCGTCGTTCTCGGCGGCATAGGCAAGATCATCGGCACGGTCGCCGGAGCTCTGGGCATCGGAGTGCTTAACACCGCATTCGAGTACACGACGAGCGCAACCATCGGGAAAGTCATCGTGTTCACTCTCATTATCGCTTTCCTGCAATGGAAGCCTTCCGGACTTGTCACGATCAAGTCGCGTGCGCTGGATTAAAAGAGTGAGTTTCCTCTCGGAAACTCAGCCTATGCTTTCGAAGTCAGTTTTGCTTTCGCAAAACTCTCAGGAGTTGATACCATGACCATATCCAATACAAAAATGAAAATCGTCTTCAGCGTAATTCTGCTCATCATTATGCTGGCAGCACCTATGTTTTTGTCCGAATTCCGCCTCTCGCTGCTTGGCAAATTTCTGGCCTACGCCATACTCACCATGGGACTGGACCTCATCTGGGGCTATACAGGAATACTAAGCCTGGGACATGGCGTATATTTTGGGCTCGGAGCCTACTGCATGGCCATGCATTTGAAGCTGGTCGCTTCTGATGGTGAACTTCCCGACTTCATGTCTTGGAGCGGCATCGATAAGCTCCCTTGGTTCTGGGCACCCTTCCATTCCGCAGCCGGGGCTTTTATACTAGCGCTGCTAGTCCCTATGGCTGTTGCCTTCGTCCTTGGATATTTGACCTTTCGCAATCGCATCAAAGGCACTTTCTTCTCTATCTTGTCTCAGGCGCTCGTCATCATTACCGTCACCTTGTTCGTCGGCCAGCAAGGCTATACCGGCGGGACAAACGGACTTACTAACTTCAATACGTTTCTTGGTCTATCCGTAGCGGAGCATTCCACCAAGCTGGCGTTATACTACATTACCGTTTTTGTGGTCATTGGCACCTTGCTGCTCTGTCTATGGCTTGCCGGAACCCGGCTTGGGAAAATTCTCGTAGCTATTCGGGATGCAGAGAACCGCGTCCGGTTCATCGGCTACAACCCTGTAACGTACAAAGTGTTTATTTACTGCTTTTCCGCCGGACTTGCGGGCTTAGCCGGAGTGCTGTTTGTTCTTCAGGAGGGTATCATCTCTCCTGCACAGATGGGCATCGTACCTTCCATTGAAATGGTGCTATGGGTTGCTATTGGTGGCCGGGCTTCCATATTTGGGGCCATTCTTGGGGCAGTCATTACCAACTCGGCCAAAACAACCTTCAGTGAAGCTTATCCCGAGTGGTGGCCTATTATTATGGGGGCTATGTTTATCGTCGTTGTGCTCTTCCTGCCCAAAGGAATCGTCGGTACCTGCAAGCAGTTTGCTTCAAAGCGAGGATGGTTCCATCCCAAAGCCAGTTCCGCTCCATCAGCCTCGCCCCCATTGACGTATCCTGGTTTGGAGCCTGAAGTGAATCCGCTTCAAACGAAGTAGTCGAGAAAAACGAACCCTTTTGCCGGGACTTCAGCCGTTTGCATAATCATACCCACCGCATACTATGACGTGTTGCTCAAAGAGCGATGTTTTCATCCGGATAACTATATTCAATGATTAAGACTTCGGAAAACTCTAGGGAGGTCATAACCCATGATAAAATCATCAGCAAGAAAAGAAACGGCAGCCGAATTGGTCCGTATCGAGCAGCTAGAGGTAGACTTCGATGGCTTTAAGGCAATCCGGGGGCTCAATTTCTCTATTCAACCCGGAGAACTGCGCTTTTTGATCGGTCCCAATGGTGCCGGAAAAACCACACTGTTGGATGTACTATGCGGAAAAGTAAAGCCGTCCAAAGGAAAAGTAAGCTTCAAGCATACGGATTTGACCAAGTTTCAAGAGCATCAAATTGCGCAGCTCGGTATCGGCAGAAAGTTTCAAGCTCCTTCTATTTTCGTCACGCTGACGGTCTTAGAAAATTTGCTGCTTTCGATGCGCCAAAAACGCGGTTTGCTCAGCTCCCTTATTGCGAAAACAACGCCAGAACAGCGCGACCGCATCAAATATTATTTACACATGATCGGACTCGCTGAGAAAGCAAAGCAAGTCGCAGGCTCCCTCTCCCACGGGGAAAAGCAATGGCTTGAAATCGGCATGCTGCTTATTCAGGAGCCGGAGCTTCTGCTGCTTGATGAGCCTGCAGCCGGGATGACAGATAGTGAAACCGAAAAAACCGGAGAGCTGCTGCATAAAATCAGCAATCAACAAACCGTTATCGTCGTTGAGCACGATATGGAATTCGTACGCAATTACGCCAAGACCGTTACCGTTATGCATGAAGGTACGGTATTGCGGGAAGGAACGATGGAGGAGATTCAAAACGACGATAAAGTAGCCGAGGTTTATTTGGGCAGACGAGGTGAACGCGATGCTGATTCTTAATGCACTGGAGGCCGCATATGGCGAAAGTATGATTTTAAGGGGCGTTAATATGACCGTGGAGCCAGGTCAAGTGGTCTGCTTGATGGGACGCAACGGCGTAGGTAAAACGACGCTTATGAAGACCGTTATGGGCTTAATCAAGGCAAAGGGAGGCAGCATTTCTTATGCAGGGAAACCGATAACGGATTATACTCCAGATCGCCGTGCTAAAGCCGGAATCGGCTATGTACCACAGGGGCGAGATATATTCCCTCAGCTTACCGTTGAAGAAAATCTGCTGTTAGGACTGGAAGCTTCCATTAATCGCAAGCATAAAATACCGGAAAATGTCTATGAGATGTTTCCTGTACTGTGGGAAATGCGTCGCCGGAAAGGTGGGGACTTGAGTGGCGGACAGCAGCAGCAGCTTTCTATCGCCCGCGCACTCGTTGGAGAACCGGAGCTGCTGCTGCTCGATGAACCGATGGAAGGGATTCAGCCTTCTATTGTAATGGAGATTGAGAATGTTATTGAGTCGATAAAAGCACGCAGAGAAATGTCTGTTCTGCTGGTTGAGCAGAGCCTGACTTTTGCCACCCGTATTGCAGATTACTACTACGTGCTCGATAAAGGCACTATCGTTGCTGAGGGCAGCTCAACAGATTTAAGCGAAGAACAGGTTAAGAAACATCTTGCAGTGTAAACAGGGCAACGTATTATCGGTCAAGGGAGTTCTCCCTCACTTTATGCTTTCAACCTATGTTTGCCTCAGCAAATCATATGACGGCCTTTACCCCAGTGGGTATTAATAGGGCCGTCATTTTAATTTTCAACATACCCTTGGCGGTTCGTACTAAGAGGTCCCCTAGGCTGTGTTATAACCGTTACGCATTTTTTCCTGAAAAAGATATATGGTATGATGAATGAGGAAAACTTAACTTATGGAGGAGGAACCCTTATGACTCAGCATATTTCCGACAGCACCGTTCTTAGCAACGGCGTCAAAATGCCATGGCTAGGACTTGGCGTTTGGAAAACCCAAAATGGAGAAGAAGTCATTCAATCCGTTAAAGCTGCCATTCAAGCAGGCTACCGAAGTATCGATACTGCCGCCGCTTATGGCAATGAAGACGGCGTTGGCACAGCAATCAAGCAAAGCGGTATCTCCCGCGATGAATTGTTCATTACAACCAAAGTATGGAATTCCGATCAAGGGTACGATACTACCTTGAAAGCATTCGATGATAGCCGCCGCAAGCTGGGCCTGGATGTCATCGACCTTTATCTTGTTCATTGGCCGGTAAAAGGCAAATATAAAGATACTTGGCGTGCATTAGAGAAGCTGTATAAAGACGGCTCTGTACGCGCGATCGGTGTCAGCAACTTCCTGGTTCACCATCTTGAAGATCTCATTGCTCATAGCGAAATTAAGCCTATGGTCGATCAAGTGGAATTCCATCCGCTGCTCAATCAATCGGAGCTGCGAAGCTTCTGCCCGCAGCATCAGATTCAGCTTGAGGCATGGAGCCCGTTAATGCAAGGAAATCTCGATCTTTCTCTACTTAAGGAGCTTGGAGCCAAATACAGCAAATCGCCTGCACAGATCGTGCTGCGTTGGGATTTGCAGCATGGCGTCGTCACAATTCCGAAGTCAATTACAGCTCGCCGAATTCAGGAAAACGGGAATGTGTTTGACTTCCAGCTGACTCAAGACGAAATGGCACAACTTGATGCATTAAACAAGGATCACCGCTTCGGACCGCATCCGGATCATATTAACTTTTAAACCTATAATGATAACCTGTAGCAGCTGCCGTTCCTATACACGGCGGCTGTTTGTTTTTTCAACAAAACAAGTCTAATTGTCCAAGCCATCATAATAGGTATTAATGTAGGAGTAATCATTCTTGTCTAAGGAGGAATTTGTGAAGATGATAAACAACCCTTACAACAATGTGGGACCCCAGCAATTCCGCAGCTATGGCGGATACCCAGGGTATCCGCAAGGCTTTCAGGGGTATGGTCAGGGTCAACAAGGCTCACAGCCGATGCCCCCTCCCGGCCCTAGCGGAGCGTACATAGCACAAACGCCTGGCGGCGGCTCAACTCCACCCATCTCTCCGCCTGGGATATTGCCGATCGAGCAGTCCTATATCGAGAATATTTTACGCTTGAATCTCGGCAAAATGGGTACCTTTTACATGACCTATGAAAACAACAGCGAGTGGAACGCCAAAATTTTCAAAGGACGCATTGAAGCTGCCGGACGTGACCACATTATTATCAGTGATCCGAAGACAGGGATGCGCTACCTTCTTCTGATGGTCAATCTGGACTACGTAACCTTCGATGAAGAGCTGGCGTACACTTATCCGTTCGCTCCAACTCCACGTTAAAACGGACCACAATAAAAAAGAGTGCTTAGCAGCACTCTAGGTTGACAAGAAACCCATAAAACTTGAAATATTGCTAGTATACTCCGGTGGGGTATGCCTCTCCAGCCGCTGTTGTTCTCGGAAAATTTTCAATTTATTCGCTTTACGGCGGAGATTTCCCAAGAACAAAGGCGGACGCTTTCGCTCCTCCGAGGCATACCCCACCTACCTATATAGCATATTTCCCGGAGAAACAGGTTTCTAGACAGACTCAGAGTGCTTAGCAGCACTCTTTTTTATGTGATCAAAGACTATCCCGCTACGCTCGAATAACGCTTTATACCGAAGCTCCAAATGCAATAAGTTATAGACATCACCACTACCGCCGTAGCAGGTACTACCCACAGCGCCCAACCGTATTGTTCAGGCCTGAGCAAGAACGCTGCTGGAAAAAAGCTTCCGATGGCATAAGGAATCAAATACGTCAAAAGCCCGCGAAGCAGCGGATGAAAAATTTCCAACGGATACCGTGTGAAATCGTAGAGCCAATTGACAGGATAAATGACCGAACGTATTTCCTGAACCCAGAAGGTCAACACACTTATCGTCAAAAGAACAGCAAACTGGATCACCGCGCTGCTGATCAGTGCGATAATCACGTACAGCACCATCCCGACAGACCAATGCATGTCCAGATGAGCAGCTGCGAAGCCCATAATCGCAATTCCTGTAACCAGCTGCCCAACACCGTTCAGTTCCTGTGAACCTCCTATCGTCTGAAACAGCACTCCAACCGGGCGTATCATCATAACATCCAGCTGTCCGCGACGAATCAGACTCGTTAAGGAAAAAGGAGCATTAAATAATGTCTGATTCAGCGCCTTTCCTGTTGCCGCTAAACCAAATATAAATACAAGCTCATAAAAGCTCCAATCCGCCAGCTTAGGTATGCGCTGAAAGATGATTGACAAAAATACGAGCGTACTCCCTTGAGCAATAATCCCAGCTATCAAAGCAATCAACGTATCCGCCCGATATTCTACTAACGTCTTGAAATATATTTTCAAATATTGTCCATACATCCCTATTAAATAGGCGGCTTGCTGAACCCCATTGCGTTGTGGCGCAATCATTGATATTACCCCCCGTTGATCGTTAACCGCTTGGCAGCCTTCATCCAAAGCAACCGGCTGATCAAAATCATTACAAGAGCCCAACCCAGCTGCTCCAGCAGCGACTGAACCATATCCCAGCCCGTCAGACGTCCCGTATAAATCGACAGCGGTATGTAAGCCATCGACTGAAATGGCAAATACTCCATCACTTTGCGCAAGGTATCCGGAAAGAACTCAAAAGGAATAAGCGTACCCGCAAAAATATCCACTACCGCTCTCTTGGCTAACTGAACGCCAAACGTATTGGTCGTTATAAATGAAATCATCATAATGATGGAATTAATGCTGAACGCAACGAGAAAACCGATACAGAGACTGATCCCAAAGCCTAAGGCCGCGGTTATGTCCGCTGGAGGTGATACACCTAATATAAAAATCAGCAGCAGCATCGCCGGGATATTGACCCATAACATTTCCACAATGAAAAATCCTGCCGCCTCCAAAAACCGCTGCGTTTGAAAATCGACGGGCCGAATTAAATCGAGCACAATATCGCCATTCTTGACTCTTTGTGCCATAGCATAGGTTGGAGCCCTCTCCGCAGGTGACCAACGGGCAAAATTGATCGCTTGTCCTACCATCACATAAGTGATCAACTGCTCCCATGGCAGTGCCGTATCTGTCGAATAAAGATAGATCGCCTTCCAGAGCATATAATACATCACGCTGAACATGAGAGTAGAAAGCAGCGTCATTATAAAATCAAAGCGAAACTGCATCCTTTGGCGGACGGCAATCTGCGACATGCCTACCATGCGTTCCACGGCTTGCATCATCTGCTTGATCCCCCCATGGTTGCATAATCCGCTTTCGGCTTGACCTCAATGCCTTCCCGGTAAATGCGGCTGATTAGCGCATCGATGTTCTCGTCCTGCATGGTTAAATCCCGCGGGTCCGCCTTTTGCAGCAGCAGTCTTAGCAGCTCTGACGTATCTGTCCGGTGCTGATCATACGTTACTTTAATAACCTGCTCTTCCGTATGTACGGAAACCTCTGCCATTCCAGCAAATACTCCAGCTGCCGCTATAGCCGCTTGCGCGTCCGGGAACACGGCTCGAATTTGGCGCTCCGTCGCAAAATGATCTTTAATATATTGAAGGCTTCCATCGTAAATCAAGCTTCCTTTATCGATAATCATCGTGCGCGAACAAAGTCTCTCAATATCATGCATGTCATGGGTTGTCAAAAGCACAGTGACATCTTTCTCACGGTTTATACTTTGAATAAATGACCGGATGCGTTCCTTGGCAACCACATCTAGACCTATCGTCGGCTCGTCCAGAAACAAAATCTCGGGTTCATGCAGCAATGCTGCCAATATTTCACAACGCATTCTTAGTCCGAGCGATAACGTTCTTACAGGTCGTTTCAATAGATGACCGACTTCAAGTACGTCCGAAAAGTCTTTTAAATTTTTATGATAGCGCTCCCATGGAATGCTATACATATACCGCAGCATATCAAAGGAATCATGCACCGGAAGATCAAAGAGAAGCTGGCTCCGTTGTCCGAATACGACTCCGATTTGATAGCTGCTAAGCTTCCGGTTCTGCGTCGGCACCCTGCCAGCCACTCGAATATCTCCACCGCTCGGTTCCAGGATTCCAGTAAGCATTTTGATGGTGGTCGATTTCCCTGCTCCATTGGGACCCAGATAAGCTACACTCTCTCCCCTTTCAATCGAAAAGCTAATGTCCTCTACTCCCACGACCTCACGCTTTTCCGGGCTTATCAAGCTGCGCAGCGCTCCAAATCTCCCTGAACGTCTTACATTTGTCTCAAACACTTTTCTCACGTGATTCACTTCGATTAATGACATTCTCTATCATCTCCCCCTGAAGCTTGTGAAGCGGATAATGTAGTATTATAGCAGATAATTTCCATTTTTAGCATATAAAACAAAAAAATCTGATCGAAATCAGAATTTTTCCGTTATTGAACTATTTACGCGCGCTATCTATCAAACACAGCATTCCAATTCAGCTCCTTGTTATAATCCGAATCCCATAGCCTTACGAACCTCTTCGCTCTTCAGGCTGGAAGCCTACATTTAATGACATGATCAATAATGCGCAGCACGGCAGGCTGGAAAGGTTCCGTCAAGTAGAAAAGCCGTTCATTCATCCGATCCGCAGCCATCACATAGCAGTTAGATGAATCTGCATTTTAACAATAGTTTAACACAGCAGCTTTGCAAAGATTCAACATCTTGCACCATCGTTCGTGAGGCATATTGAATGAATAAACAAATAAGCCGACACTCCTGATACGGAGGTCAGCTTAAAATTTCCTTTTGCAAGCGTAAGCATTCATGGAGCCGATTGCGAAACGGCTTCTTCTGGGGACTCTTCAGAGCCGGATACAGGTGAAGATGCAGTCGCAGGCACAGGACCCACTCCAATCAATTCATTGGTTTGCACCATAATCTGTCCCTCTGCTGCCCAGAACGTCTTAAGCTGCCGCTCTAGCTCAGCAAACTCCGGAAGCGCTGCAAAATTCGGGGCATATCTTGCCTTATCCAAGTACAGCATCGCCTGCTTAAAGCTATCGTTCGCCGGATACACCAGCTGATGTGCCCAAATCCGGATCGACTTCAAAGAATAGCTGTCCGTTGACAGGAAGCATTCTACAAAGCCTTGAGATCGATAATGAAAATAAAGCCCCTTATTAAAAAAATGATGAAATCCGTTCCATGCCTGAGGAAGTACTAACTCCCTTCTCTTTGTAATCTGAAAAAGAATGTCCTGGATCTGCTGGCCGCTCACACTCAGCTGCAGCAGCAATCCATACATTTTATCGAATGAAGCAGCGTACGGTTTATTCAATGCCATTGTACTAGATTCCACCTTTGCCTATGGATATCTTTACTATATGCACCATAAGCCTAAACTGCCTCACCAAGGTCTTGGTCATGTGTGTGACACTCCGCTCATTATGCAAAACTTGGCATCCATGTGTCCATGAGCATCATAAAAAGAGCTTTAAGATCACGTCACGCCATCCAGCCTAAACGCTGTACGACCCAGTACAGCCCCACGGCGAAAATACAAGCTGACGTTCCTCTGAAAAACCACGAATAGACCGATCTTTGCCGCCTCAGCTGCGCAAATAGTGGAAGCAGGATAGCAACAACTCCGAGCTGTCCGAGTTCTATTCCTACATTAAATGAAATAAGCGATGTGACCAAATAGCTTTGGTGAAACCCGATTTCGCTAATCGCGCTGGCAAATCCGAGACCATGGATCAGTCCGAACAGGAAAGTAAGCACCCACCGCCAACGAAACGATTGGACGAAAAAATTTTCAATAGCAACATAGCATATCGTAAGAGCTATTCCCGTTTCAATCCATTTAGGATATACCGGAACGAGACCGAGCGCAGCCAAACAGAGCGTTATGCTGTGGGCAATCGTGAATGCCGTAATGATTTTTAAAATGACCGTAAACCGCTCTGCTGCGATAATTAAAGCCAATAGAAAGAGCAAATGATCGTACCCGGTAAGGATGTGTTCCAGCCCCAGATTCATATACATGAAAATGACCGTCATGATATCCATATGCCTTGCCCTCTCTTTCCAAAATTATTGGACCAGCCAAGCTGTTACGAACACAAGAATAAGCATCGGCTTGTACAGCAATCTCATTCCCATTTCACTGATCCAGCAGTTTCCAGTCGATGCAGGAAGCTGCATGACACCGATATGCAAAACATAGAGTATCCCAAGCCATGCAAGCCAGCCACCGGATGCGTATAGAAGCAGAGAAACCATTTTGAACTGATGATTCAGCTCCAGCTGCCCAATCAACGAAATGGAGCCGGTGCCCCAAGCCAATCCGAACAGTGCAGAAGTTAGCCTTACCTTACTCGTTAAATCCTTCATAAGCCGATACATAATAACCCCACCAAGTGCAATCAATACACCGTAATGAAGCCATTCGACAGGAAGCCTCGGGGACAGCTTATCCGCAGCAGTAAGTCCGATCAAGCTGTATAGTGAAGCGATGGATAGTGAAATAAACGATTCTTTCATAGATCTTATAGGGAACACAATGCATAACAAAATAAGCCACGCGAACACACTGCGAATCGTATGTTGAGCACCGAATGTCACGTAGGCTCCCAGTAGCGCTGAATGAAATTGAAAGTTACCATCCGGCAAATATCGGATAGCTCCAGAATCCTTTTCGACAATCCAGTGCCCGACAAGCTCGTGCCCCTCCTTATATAACTGAATGTAATTCTGATGACCGTCATCTATATCATGGATAAACAAATCATATAGTATCGACAAATTGCCCATCGGCATCGGGGAAACGAACACAAGAATCATACGGACAACGGTATCCTCCGTCTGTTTCTGAACCGTCGTCTGAAGGCTTAACACATCGACATCCATACGCTGCTCATTATTAAACAGCTCAAGATGTGTCTTTACATATTCAGTAATATCGTTTTTATGCGCTGCGAGCTCTCCGTCGTCCAGCAGCTCATCACCATTCATGTCATACTTCAGCATGATCGGAAACGGCAGGAGCAGCTCATATTCCACCCTATTGTCTTTCATGGTGAGATACGAGTATCCGTTATTATAGTTGTGCGCCTGAACTGATGGATAGGATAAAAAGACCAACAGTACACATCCAATGAAACCTAAGATGAAGCAACGGCTCACCGGCTACCAACCTTTCTTAACCAACGATAACGTAAAGTTATTTACAAATAACAAACGGCGCTATATCCATGCTTACCAAGCCATGGATAAACGCCGTCCGCGTACTATCCTAATATCTCGCTCATATCGATAGCAGCTTTTCTTTTAACGGATTCATAAGCAGCCAATGCAACAGCAGCGGAATGCATGCCGTCTTCACCACTGATAGGTACTTCTCCGTTTTCTTTGATAGCTCGCACAAAGTCCTTCAGCATATAGGCATCCATCCGGTCGCCCCAGTGGCTCCACTGCGCTTTCTCAGCGTCGTTGCTGTACACTTCGTTCTTCTGTCCGAACGCATCGACACGGATAACTCCGTTCGTTCCTATGAGCTCCATCGTAACGTCACCCCAGAACGGGAATGACTTGCTGCGTGACCAGCTCGTATCGAGCACGGCGATGACGCTGTTCGCGAAGGTAACATGCACCATCCCCGAGTCCTCTACGGGCAGATCATGGAACAGCGTCCCCATCTCCGCGTAAACTTGAGATGGCTCGCTCCCAAGAAACCAACGCATCAGGTCCATGACATGGACCGTATGATCCAGCACTGCTCCGCCTCCGGACAAGGAAGGATCTACGAACCAACTCCCAGGCATCGAACCTCGGTTCGTGCCTTTAATGGCGACGATCTGACCGATATCACCACGATCCACAGCTTCCTTCGCCTCGACTACCGCTGGCAAGTACCGACATGGAAACGCGGTCATCAGGCGAACCCCGTTCTCTTCACAAGCTTGGATCATCGCCTTCATATCTTGTACCGTGGTACCGAGCGGCTTCTCGCAGATTACATGCTTGCCTGCTTTAGCAGCATCTATAGTTAGCCTTGCATGATGAACATTCTCCGAGCAGATGACAACCGTATCCAACTGCTCCAGCGCTAGCAGGTCGCCATAATCTTCATAATAAACGATTCCGTGAGAGTCAAGGATAGGCTGCACTCTCTGCTTATTTTCATCCGAAATACCTACGATTTCAACGTCTGGCATCGACACCAGCTCACGGAAATAGCTGCGCCCGTGGGAATGGGCAAAGCTGATCATGCCAATCTTTACTTTCTTTGATTTAGACATGTGGCACCCCTCCTTTCAAGCCGAATCCGTTTGCGTCCATTCGGACAGGTTGACCCGATTGAGCGGAAGTTAGTGCGGCAAAAGCGATTTCCATCGCCTTGTATGCATCCTCCGTACTGACGATCGGCTCTGTTCCCTTCAGAATACAATCAGCAAAATGCTCCAATTCATAATAATACGGGTCGTGGTAAGCCGGACTCCTCGGCACAGCAACACGAGGCCTATCTTCATCCGGTTGACGCGAAGTTTGCACCCGTAAAGAAACTGCATCATCCGAATGAAAGCGGAGAATGCCTTTTGTCCCAGCAAACTCGACTGCCGTCGTAAACGGCCCAGGATATCCCCAATACCCTTCCAGATTCGCTATAGCCCCTTTATTGAAGCGAAGCGTCACAAGCGCATAGTCCAATGACTCAGACGTCCGTTTCATCGCAAACACTGAATCGACCTCTCCAAATACGCTGCGCATATAATCGATGTCATGAATCAACAGATCGAGAATGACACCTCCGCTTTTCTCCTCGTCATAGTACCAGGATTTCGCACGTCCCGGATGGCCGCCGATCCGCTTGGTATGCATAACGCCCGGATCTCCAATCACACCCGCACGCACCTTGGCGGCCAAATCCTTGTAGCTCGGAAAAAACCTCACCACATGGGCGATAAACAGTCTTACGTTGTTTAAACGGCACGCTGCGATCATCTCCTCCGCATCAGCAAGAGAAGGAGCGATCGGCTTCTCGCATACGATGTGAATACCCGCCTGCGCTGCCTGCAGCACGAGCGGTTTATGCAGGTAAGTCGGCACGCAGATGCTCACCATGTCCGGTTGCTCTGCCGCCAGCAAATCTTCAAAGCTCGTATAAGCATTAGTTCCATTCGAAGCGGCTATTTTATCAGCCAGCTCCTTGTCGATATCGCATACTCCGACTAATTGGACTCCTTGAACGGAGCTCCAGTTGCGTGCGTGTGTTCTACCCATAATACCGCAGCCTACAACAGCTACCTTCATATGACATGAACTCCTCTCACTTCTCATCCATTTGTGTACCTGCCATACCCGATTTGATAGGACGCTTGCCCTCTCGTTCCGTTACGACATTCAGCGTCTTGCCATCTGAGGTGATCAGCACATTACCGTGCATACCGGTAGAATATGCTGTAATTCCTTTCTTCTTGTAACGCTCCATCAGATTCGGACTGACGAACAGATTCTGACTTAAAACAGAAATTTTCGGACTCACCGTTTTAAGAAAAATGTCCGATGAAGATGTCGACTCATTACCATGATGCGGCGCATGCATCATATCACTCTTCAGCTTCGGTTCCGCAGAGGAGCCAATGAGCTCCAACTCCCGATGTTTATAAATATCCGCAGTAAACAGGAACGAAGTATCTTTATAGGTTAGCTTGAACACCAAAGCAAAATCATTAATTTCCGCTGCTGAGTAAGACTTAATAGCATCAGGCAGCACTCCCTTGGGAGGACTCAACACTTCAATGGACACATCACTGCCCAGTTGGAAATTGGAACCTTCCTCGAGAAAGGTGACCGGAATCTTCTTCGCGTTGACGGCTTCCATCGTTCTACGGTAGTAGCTTGAATTGGTATAAGGGAAGTTCTCCATATAAAACGCTTTCACTTCTTTGCCGTTAACCACTGAAGCAAATCCGCCGATATGATCGGAGTGCGGATGGGTGTTGAGCGCAATATCAATGCTATTGATCCCGAGCTTGGTCAAATACTTCACTACCTGATGACCCGCATCATTAACCCCTGCATCGATCAGCATGGTCTTCCCGTCGGGCGATTGAATGACGATGCTGTCACCCATAAGCACTTCACCATCCAAGTACAAATACCGAACGGTCAGCATCCCTTTATAGAGGGATGCATCGAACACCTCATCGGTTCGTAACTTCTCCTCAGGTGCCGTGCTTGGAGCTGCGCTGGAGACCGCAGCCGGCTCCGCCTGCTGAATCGGCTTCCATTGATACAAACCGACTCCTACCAACGCGAGCAGCACCAGCACTGCCCCGGCCAGCTCGAGCCGTTTGCGTAAACGGCTCTTGCCGACCGGAGTACCTTCATGTTTCCATTCAGGCTCCCGGTCCGTCATTATTTTTTACTATACCTTTCATAAGCGGCTTGGTATGTTTTCATGTATTGATCCAATCCCATTTTTTGCACGGTTGCGACATATTTGTCCCATTCATCGAACGATGCGGACCCATTAACGAACTTCGCTTCCATCTCGGAAACGTAAGATTGAATGTCTTTACCTACAGAGGACATCAGCTCGGTCTCTGCATCGGTGAAGTTAAAGTTGTTCCAAATTTCTTTAACAGCGTTAGGTTGAGCCTTTTTCCCGGTTGCCACTGCTTCCGGAAGCGTCTCGGAGCCTTTGAAATATTTTTCCTGCACATAGCCCGGGTAGCTGCCTCCAAGCCATGTAAAGTATTTAGCTAATGCTTGGTCCTGCGTCAGGCCCTGAGGGTTTTTCGTAATATCATCTACGTACTCCATCTTGCCATCGGAGCTTTCTTTATAGGTAACGTCCTTCTGACCCATGAAGTAAAACTTCGCGCCTTCCTCGCTGTAGAAATAATCCATCCAACGCAAGGTAGCTTCCGGATTTTTGTTCTTGTTCGTAATCGCAAATGCACCCACATGGACCATTGGCACTTTGACATGAGAATACAATTGATCGCCTTGAGGCCCTTTCAGGGCGCCTAAGCCGATAAATTTTTTCTGATTCATCAATGTCGCCGGATTCGGAATAACGGTGGAACCGAGCACTCCTTTCTGACCTTTAGCGTATAGCGCGCTGTCCTTAATCGTGAAGATTTCCTTATCCAACAAACCCTCGGCATACAGCTTGTTCACATACTGCAGCATTTCCTTATACTTCGGATCTGTCTTGGTGAATCTTAACTTGTTCGTTGCAGGATCAACATCAACATAGGCATGTCCGAGACCTCGGTTTCCAAGCCCCCAAGCTCCCTTCACCTGATTGATCAGGTTGCCGATGCCAGCGCTGCTATAAGGTATTTCATCCTTTTGACCGTTTCCGTTAAGATCCGTATCTTTTACTTTCTTCAAATATTGGTAAAATTCCTCTGTTGTTTTCGGTTCTTCCATGCCGAGCTTATCCAGCCATTCCTTGTTAACCCACAGCGGCGTACCGATCAGCATAGGTAAGAAGGAAGGATCGTAGAAGGAGGGAAGCGAATAAATATTGCCGTCCGGCATCGTCAGCCCTTTTTTAATATCCGGGTATTTATCCATCAGCTTCTTGAAATTCGGCGCATATTTATCGATCATATCGTTCAGCTTGATGAATACCCCTTGGCTTCCATATTTGGATAGTTCGGCTGCAGACAATCTGGCAGAGTAGAAGGCATCCGGATAATCGCCGCCGGCCAGAACGAGATTTTTTCTTTTCCGTTAAGTTTTCGAAGGGAACGAGCTCGAAGGTCACATTCATATTGGACATTTTGGCGTATTCTTTCCATACCAGCGTATCTTCGAACTTGTTACCGTTGGTTGCGGATTTACCTGTAAAAAACTTCAATGATATCGGCGCATTCACGATCGGCATCCCGCTAGGATTGACGCTCTTGTCCGCAACTGCTGCACCAGGCTTCGCCCCTCCAGAGTTATCCGTATTCGACGAGCAGGCGGCAAGCATTCCCCCGGCCATCGTCATTGTCAGCATGGAAGCGATCCACTTATTCCGTTTGTTCATTACCATTTCCTCCTCAATCATTCCCAAGATTAATTATAGCGTGAATCGTAAACATAGTTATCCCTTAATAGCTCCTACCATAATGCCTTTGACAAAATATTTTTGTAAAAAAGGATAAAGCAGCAGCACCGGCAAGTTAGCGACGATGACCGCCGCATATTTGATCGCTTCCGCATCCATGACGCTCTTGGCAAGCGTAGAGTCGCTGACATCGACCATCTCCTGCATCTGCCCTTGCACGAGAATCTCCCTCAATATAAGCTGCAGCGGGTACTTGGCCCGATCTGTCAAATAGATAAGTGCGTTAAAATAAGCATTCCAGTGGCCTACACTGTAGAACAATACCATCACGGCAAGAATCGGAGCTGATAAAGGCAGTACGATGCGCAGCAGCGTCTGCATATTAGAGCATCCGTCGATGGAGGCAGATTCCTGAATTTCATTAGGAATACTGTTCTGAAAAAACGTGCGCATGATGACAATGTTCCACACCGATACGGCTGATGGTATGACCAGCGCCCAGAAGGTGTTCAGTATCCCCAGCTTTTTGACCAGCAAATACGAAGGAATCATCCCCCCGCTGAAGAACATCGTGAATAATATGAGCGCCGTGAACACATTTCGCCCAAGGAAGTCTTTACGGGACAATGGGTACGCCGCAGCTACCGTCATAACCAGATTGATAGCTGTTCCAACCAAGGTATAGGCAATCGTGTTCATGTAACCGGACAATATTTCTTTATTTTGAAAAATCCGCTCGTACCCTACGACCGTCAACCCCTTGGGCCACAGCCATACCTCTCCCCGGATAACCATCTCGGGACTGCTGACCGATGCAATCAATACAAAGATCAGGGGGTACAGAACGGCTGCGGTGACTAACGCCAGAATCAAGTTAATGCTAATCTCTATCCCTTTATCCGTCCGGCTTTCCAGCATTGCAGCTCCCCCTCTCTACCATAGACTTGTTTCGCTGACTTTGCGCGCAATCCGGTTTACCGACAGCAGCAGAACAAAGTTGACCACGGAATTGAATAATCCGACCGCCGCGGAATAACTGAATTCCGCCCCAAGAATACCGCTTCGATATACATTGGTGGATATGACATCCGATGCCGACATGTTCAGCGAGTTTTGCATTAGGAACACTTTCTCAAAGCCTACTCCAAGAATCGAACCCACGTTCAGGATCAGCAGGATAACGACCGTAGGCAGGATTCCAGGCAGATTAATATGCCATATTCGCTGCAGCCGGCTTGCCCCATCCATCCTTGCGGCTTCATGAAGCTGAGGATCAATGCCTGATAATGCAGCCAAATAAATGATCGAGCTCCACCCCATTTGCTGCCACACGCCGGATAATACATAGACCGTCTTGAACCAAGCCGGCTCCGTCAGGAAGGAAATCGGCTCACCTCCGAACCATTGGATGAGGATGTTGATCATTCCGCTTTCCGGCGCAAGAAACATCATAATCATCCCGACCGCTACGACCGTCGATAAAAAATGCGGCGCATAAGTTACCGTTTGAATAAAGCGCCGGTAGAGGCTCGAACGCACTTCATTAATCATGAGCGCCAGCAGGATGGGAACAGGAAAACCGACGAGCAGTTGATACAAGCCGATCCCGAGTGTATTTTTTATAATCCTCCAAAAATAAAAGCTGGAGAAAAAACGTTCAAAATGTTTGAACCCGACCCATGGACTCCCCCATATTCCTTTAGTTGCAATGAAATCCTTGAATGCAATTTGAACCCCATACATTGGCACGTACTCGAATACGATGAAGAAAATAAGGACCGGCAGGAACAGCAAATACAAATCCGCATTTCTTCGTATTCGTTTCATCGCTGTATTCATGGTCACCTTCCTTTCTGCGTTAAACGCTCGTGGTGGTCTGTTCCTGTTTCGGATCATACGACGTTCAGGCACGCTCTGACTATTGTCTTTTCTTTTGTTTTCGGGCTTTACCTTGGTTTCTAAAAAAATGATAACAATCTAAAATCTTGTTCCTTCCCTGTGCTAACCGCATCCTGTAGAATAGAAAGAACAACCAACGTTGCCAAAGGGGTCTCTCGAATGAAACGAATTCAAACCAAAAAAACATCTTTGTTTTTAACCATCCTTATTAGCTTTTTGGTCATCATTCTGTTGTTCTTCACGTTCAACATGGTTGCGTTTGCCTTCTTTAAAAGCAAGTATCAGGATGAGCTTATCCGCTTCAACCGACTCAGCCTGCAAAATACAGCGGAACGCTACAACACCCATTTTGCTCGAATCAAGTCCGTTTTATATAAGGTTTACAATGACACGGATGTTACCGGATTTAACCGGCAGCTATTGTCCAAAAGGGATCTGGAAGTCAACTATCTTCAAGGGAAAAAAATCATAGAAGCTTTGCGTGCAGAGGTCTACAATCCGCAGTTGTTTCTGGACAATATTATGGTGTACTACGGCACTAACTCCTTTACCCTGGATAAAGAAGGCAGCAGCGATGCGGAGGATCAATTCAATCTGCTGTATACGAGCGGGATCTATCCTTTGTCGTTCTGGAACTCTCAGCTGAGCCAGAAATCTAATTTCAACCTGCTGCCTGCCTCCGGGTTTCAGACCACCTGGAACATGCCGGACAAGAAAGAACTGCTCCCCATCAGCTTCAAGCTTCCGGACAGCAGCTATATGGTTACGGCTTTTTTGGATATTAACAAAGCTCAGCAGGCTTTCTTTGACGATAAAGATGAGGCACGTCAATTCATCATTTTGGATAAAGACAAATCCGTTTTATATCAATCGTCTAAGGACACGTCAGCTTCTCAGTTCCCTATCTTCTCCTCCGGTCTTGATTACGAGTTGAAGAACGGCATTTATTATTTTAAGGAAAAAGACAGTGAAGGACTGACTTACATTACCGCTGTGCCCAATGCCGCTATGGCAGCTCAGTTAAATCGCCTGATGGTCACTTTGCTGGTCATCTTCATCATGTCGCTGGCCATCGCGTTGGTTGTCTCTTTTTTCTACAGCAAACGGATTCATCGACCGGTCAAACAGTTAATCTCATCTATCGTGAACGGGCAATCCGCTGACCTGACCAGCTCTATCAGTGAATTTGCCTTTATTCATCAAAAAATTCTCGATCTGGCGTCCGAGAAGAACACGATTCAGACCGAGCTGTCCAGCAAGCAGTCGATACTCAAAAGCTATAATTACATCAATAAGCTGAAAAGCATCAATACAGACATTAACGAATGGAAAGGTTTTATTGCAGCAGAGGAAAGCTTTACGATCGTACTCTTCATGCTCCGGTTCCGAAGCGGCTCCTTCGATGATACGATATTGAAAAAAGATCGTGCTGCCTATTACTTCAAGGAACATATTTCGCTTATTTTCTCGGAGAAAATCCCGGGTTGCCATACGTTTCAAATGGAGAAGAATCAAATATTGACGGTCATTAACGGCCGATATGAAAGCGACATAATGGAAGAGGTGCTGCAGGAGCTTAAAGTCGTGTTCGATCGGGACAGCAAGTACAGCCTGTTTACCGTAGCCGTTAGCTCTTGGTTCGAGCATTCGTCACAGTTCAATCATGCTTACCGCCAAGTATTGGAGATTGTCCGACAGGCTAAGCTGGTGGAAGAGACCCAGATCATGTTCGGAAGTCGCCTTCTTCCCGCTACCTTTACTTTAAGCCCTGCCCAGGATCAGGAACTGAACGCCTGCCTTCAGGCAGGGGATGAGGCAGGCTCTATAACGCTTATCGGAAGATTTCTCGACGATATGTATGGCAAAGAGGCCAGCGTAACGCAGTTTACATTATTTGCTGAATCCATCGAAGCGAAAGTATGGAAGTTCATGGATATTTACAAAATTGAGCAGGGAGACTCGTGGCCGCTTAAACCATTGATGCAGCAATTAAAGGAATGCTGTACGTTAGAGGAATATAAGAAGGTATACAGCGAAATGTTCGAGCTCGCAGCCTCCCTGATTACGGAGAAAAAGGGGGAAAGTGACCCGATCATTACCTTCGTTATGGATATTCTTCATACCCAGTATGGTGAAGAGCTATCTCTCGATTTCTTGGCGGATAAGCTCAATATGTCGAGTGCCTATTTATCTGTGTACATCAAGGAGAAGACCGGAACGAACTTCAGCGATCACTTGAATGATATCCGGATCCGCAAAGCCCAGGAGCTATTGTCCAGCACCGATACAAGCATTAATGACGTAGGTCAACAGATCGGCTACAGGAACACTACGTCATTCAACCGGATGTTCAAGAAATGGACCGGGATGACGCCAAGTGAGTATCGCAGAACCGCTATGGTTGCTCAGGGGTGAGAAGTGAAAAAGGACAAGCTCGCAGAAAGCGACCTGTCCTTTGTTGTATAATCGATAGATTAATAGATTAGTGTTGTTGCTTAGCCAAGCGGATGACATTCCAAGAAAACTTCGGTAATAAGGATTCGATAATACCGTCTTTAACTTGAGCGTTGCCGCGGTTATGAGGCGCTACACGATTGGTGTGAGTCACCGTATTTCTTGCTTTGACATCATTGTCTTCAAGCACGATATGCTCAACTACTTGGTAATCCTTGAAGTTGCGGATATCGCATTCCAGCAATAAGGATTCGCTCAAATGACGGTTGACGGCGAAGATGACCAGCTCATCCTTCTCTTCATTGTACACAGCGGTCGATTCCAAATACGGAACGTCCGTGAAATCTTTACTATCGTACTTTGGAGACGAAACAATAGGATTAAGCGCCACGCCTCTGCCATACACGGAAGTATGCATGTATGGGTAGAAAATCGTTTGCTTCCAAGCTTCGCCGCCCTTTTGGGTCATGATAGGGGCGATTACGTTCACCAGCTGTGCCATGCAGGCAATTTTGACGCGGTCAGCGTGCTTGAGCAAAGTAATCAGCATGCAGCCTACAAGGATTGCATCCTCAAATGTGTACACATCCTCCAACTGTGGCGGGGCAATTTGCCATGGGTCCAGCTTTCGATCAGCATCATGAGAATGGTACCATACATTCCATTCGTCAAAAGATAGATTGATCGTCTTCTTGCTCCGTTTTTTAGCCTTCACGTAGTCGCAAATAGCGGTTACCGAGCGGATGAACGCATCCATATCAAGGGAACGGGCTACGAAGTTAGCCGTATCGTTATCTTTATTGCCGTAATAAGTATGTAGCGAAATGTATTCTACATGGTCATAGGTATGATCCAATACCGTCGCTTCCCAATCGGCAAAGGTCTTCATTCCTCTGCTGGAGCTCCCGCATGCTACAAGCTCAATGGTAGGGTCCACCCATTTCATGACCTTTGCCGCTTCGCAGGCGATACGCCCGTATTCCTCGGCGGTTTTATGCCCGATCTGCCATGGACCGTCCATCTCGTTGCCTAAGCACCAAGTCTTGAATTTATGCGGCTCCTTATAGCCGTGAGATATCCGCAAGTCACTCCAATACGATCCGGATGGATGGTTGCAGTACTCTACCAGATTTCTTGCTGCATCGATGCCGCGTGTTCCGAGGTTGACCGCCATATTCACTTCGGTATTGGCCTTCTTCGCCCAATCAGCAAACTCGTTCGTGCCCACTTCATTCGTTTCAATAGTTCTCCATGCGAGCTCCAACCGACGTGGTCTATTCTCCAGGGGACCTACTCCATCCTCCCAATTGTAGCCGGACACAAAGTTACCGCCAGGGTAACGTACTATCGGCACATTCAGCTCTTGCACCAGTTCAATGACATCCTTACGGAAGCCCTGCTCGTCGGCGAGCGGGTGCCCCGGCTCATAAATACCTTCGTAAACCGCACGGCCCAAGTGCTCAATGAACGACCCGTAAATTCTTTTATCGATGGATGAAATAATGAAATCCTTATCTAAAATCATCGTTGCTTTGCTGCTGCTCATAAGTGTACATCCTCCTTAGAAATGTCATTGTATTTGGGCCGTGTGCGTACACGGTTTAGGGAAAAAGAGTGCCCCTGAGGGTTGATTATGCTCCTTCACCCGTTTCCGTGTGCGCACACGATAAAAGCCGAAAAATTTACCGGGATCAAATGGATTCACCGGTAATGATTTGATACGGCAGCAGCGGCACAGGTGTACAGGTACCTTGCTCGATCTGCTCGATCATGCATTGAATGGCTCTGGAGCCGAATTCCTCTACAGCATATTCCACTGTAGTTAAGGCAGGCGAGACGTACTTCAATACGTCGATGTTATCGAAGCCCATGAGCCCTACATCATCTGGAATGCGGAGGCCTCTGCTTTTCAAATGATTCATTACTTCCAAAGCGTAAATATCGCAAGAGCATATAATGGCCGTCTTCGAATTGCCCGCGAGGTCAAGCTGACTTATAGCCCCGATGTAATCTTTATTCGTGATGATGATCGGCAATTGCTCGATCCCGCTTTCCTTTAGCCCTTCCAGGCAGCCAGCAAGCCGTTCCTCCTGCGTGAAAATGTTCGTCCTTCCGCGATAAGATAGCGGCGGGCATACATAGATGAAACGCTCGTATCGCTTCTCGCAAATATAGCGAACGGCCTCTTTCATCGCCTGCCGGTCATCGATACCGATGTAGCTCCATTCGTCGGACACATAGTTGCATATTGTGACGATGGGGATGCTCAAGCTTTTTAAATAAGCGTTGAATGCTTCTCCTTGGTTAATAGCAAAGATGATAATGCCATCCACCTTGCGAAGGAGTAAGTGCTCGATGCACTTCTTCTCGTTCTCCGGGTCTTTATTCGTGAGCACCAGATCGACAAAGTAGCCTTGCTGTCTGGAAGCCGCTTCTATCGAATTCATCAGCTGTGAAAACGATCGGTTGTACAGATCGAACAGCACAACGCCGATGGTCATCGTTCGCCCCTTAGCTAAGCTTCTCGCCATGTGATCAGGCTGATAGTTCATTTGCTCGGCAACCTTCAATATTCGAGCCTTGGTCTTCTCGCTGATTCCTGGCCGATGGTTCAGGGCGCGATCCACGGTACCGGGAGATACCCCACAGAGGACTGCAATTTCTTTAATCGTAACTCCCATAGCTCCTCCTAGAACAGTGCGCATAATATCCAAAACCTCTTTTCGTGTGCGCACACGAAAAGGATACTAAAATCAATATAGGCTTATTTGCCATCACTGTCAATCCTATTCCAAGGCTTATTTTGGGATTTTTTCACACAGTAAACATCTTGACCTGCTGACGCAAATTTTGAGATATCGCACTCAATGCATTCGCCGATTGAGCCAAATCGTTCACAGATTCAAGCTGCCTGTCCGTAACTGTCACAACGGATTGAGCGGCAGTGGCTGAATGCTGGGCCGATTGATTCATTTCCTTAATGGAGGCATGAGCATGCTCAGCGCTGTCTGCAAGCCTTTGAGCCGCATGGGAAATCTGTTGAATATTCGTGCTCACCTCTTCAGCACTTTGCACAATATCTGTGAAGGATGATTCTGCATGGGTCATAGAAGCTAATCCGATCTCCGCTTCGTGCATCCCTTGCTTCATAGTCTCTGCTACTTTATGGGTGTCGGCTTGCACCACTCTAATAATGCCGGCGATATGCTGACCCGCTTTGGCCGATTGGTCCGATAGCTTCCGCACTTCGCTGGCAACTACAGCAAAGCCTCGACCATGCTCTCCTGCTCTCGCCGATTCAATAGCCGCATTCAAGGCAAGCAGACTCGTCTGACTGGCCAGCTCACCGATCAGTTGAACAATGCCGCCGATTTGCTGCGAGTGTTCTCCAAGCTGCTTCATCCCTTGCTCCGCACGCATCACAACAGAACTAATATTACGCATGGCATCCATAGCCAATTGCATCGATGCATGGCCTTCCTGGGCCTGCAGGGAAGCTTCCGCGGCGACGTCGGACACTTCTGTAGTAGACTCGGCTATAAGCCGTACGCCTTCAGTCATGGCTTCAATCGATTGTCCAGTCTCGCCTGCGCTAGCCATTTGATGCTCCGATCCAATGGCTACGATTCGAATCGATTCGCTAACCTCTCCAGCAGCTTGAGCATTGTGCTCACTATAGCTGAGAAGCTGCTCAGAAGAAGCAGCCACCGCATTCGAGGCATCATGAATATGCAATATGGTGGTCCGCAGTTGCACCCTCATCTGATTCAGAGAATGCACGAGCTGTCCGATTTCATCCCGATTATTGACTTGTAGAGAGGCACGGGACAGGTTCCCCTGGGCAATATGCTGAAGAGCTTCTGACACCTGCCGGACGGGATTAGCCACGTTGCCCGCCATCACGACTGCTGTTACGATCGATACGATAACCGTAAGCAGCATTGTGATCCCGATCCCTCTCACCGCGCTGTCATACAACTGCTGGCTCTGTCGAGTAGACGCCTGCGCACCGTCCTCATTCAGCTTAACTAATGTATCGATCTCCTGCTGCATAGCTTTATAGGCTTGCTCTGATTTGGTTAGCATAGCTGTAATTTGACTTGCATAGGCACCAGCCCCTTCAACGAAGTTGACTCTGTTAGCCATTACAAAGGAATCTGAGTACACGTTTTTGTATTCGGACCACCGCTGCTGCAGCTTTTCCAAATGCTCTTGGTCTTCCTGATTTCCGGCTCGCTGTCCGTACAGCTCAAGAAGATCGTCAATTTGCTTGAAGATAGTACCCGATTCCGGCATGAACATCTTCTTCTTGTCATCACTTGGCTCCATGATCATTGTGGCTTGAAGAGCCAGCATATGTTTCCCCAGAAGGTTAATCTGGTTAATGGTTTTAATCCCGGCCATCCATGAACCTGTAATTTCATTCATTTCCTGCTGCATTAAGGACATCCGACTCATAGCGGTTGCTCCTACAATCAACAGCATTATGATTATGACCAGGAAAGAACTAATTAATTTTTTTCGAACGGTCAGTTGTGCAGCGCCACTCACAGCCTTCAAGTTCAATAGTCGCCCTAAACGATTACGCATCAAAAACAATCCCCTCTATGCTCTCAGTTGTACACCCATTTATTACAAAACTAGTTTCAGTTTACTAGCTTAAGTAATGAGATATGTTATCTGAAACTAAAGGTTATGTTAATTTTATCTATGTAAAATATTTAGATCCATAGATTTATTCTATAGTCTAATGACCATTGACAAATATGCCTCTCGCTTATATAGTTAGTTACATGAGTAATTAACCAGTTTGGTAATGGAGAGTTGGTGAATACATTATGGGGTTGATAATAGATGACAGCCGTCCGATCTTCGTGCAGATCGCCGAAAAAATCGAGGACGACATCGTAGAAGGGCGGCTGCCCGAAGAATCGCAGGTTCCTTCAACGAATCAATTCGCCGCCTTTTACCAGATCAACCCGGCAACGGCTGCTAAAGGTGTCAATCTGTTGGTGGATCAAGGAATTTTGTACAAGAAGCGAGGGATCGGTATGTTTGTATCGACGGGAGCCCGTGAAGAATTGCTGGAAAAGCGGAAGCATCAGTTTTATGAGCAGTTTGTCGTGACAATGATCCGGGAAGCGGAGAAGCTTGGGATAACGAAGGAGCAATTGACGGAGATGATCCGGAAAGGAGATGCCTATTCATGAGTTATGTTGTTGAGGTTCAAGGACTTAGCAAATCATATGGCAGCGTCAAAGCGGTTGATAATATCAGTTTTGTCATCGAATCCGGCAAAATTTACGGGCTGCTCGGAAGGAACGGCGCCGGAAAGACGACGATCATGCATATGATCACAGCACAGCTGTTTCCTACGCACGGAGATGTGAAAGTGTTCGGGGAAGCTCCTTATGAGAACAACGGTGTTCTGAGTCAAATCTGCTTTATCAAGGAAAGCCAGAAATATCCGGAGCACTATCGGATTGAAGACATCATGAAGCTTGCTCCAACCCTCTTTCCGAATTGGGATGAGGAATTTGCCTATTCCCTCATCGAGGAATTTCAGCTTCCTCTGAAGCGAAGAATCAAGAAGCTGTCGAGAGGAATGCTCTCCTCCGTAGGTATTGTTATCGGCTTGGCAAGCCGGGCACCTCTAACTATATTCGATGAGCCATATTTGGGGCTTGATGCCGTTGCAAGAGGCTTATTTTATGATCGATTACTTGAGGATTATGCCGCATATCCAAGGACGATTATTTTATCTACCCATCTGATCGATGAAGTCAGCCGCATGCTGGAGCATGTCATCGTCATTGATAAAGGGAAGCTGATTCTTGACGAAGAAGCGGATTCACTGCGTGGGCAAGCGGTTGCCGTGGCAGGTGCGGCTTCTGTAGTCGATGCTTTCATAGCCGGTAAACAAATCATCTCAAGCGAGCCGTTCGGCGCGTTAGTTACGGCTACCATCATGGGAAGCTTGAGCGATGAAGAGCGGAGGCGTGCGGCAGATCAAGGATTGGAGCTTGTTCCGGTTTCCTTGCAGCAGCTGGTCGTACATCTCACAAACGGGAAATTCAATAAAAAGGCGGTGGAAACCTGATGAATCGCGTTTCAGCCATTATCAAAATGCATTTAAGAGACAAGTGGATATCGTTCTTTCTCCCATGGGCCATTCTGCTCTCAAGCTTTCTTATTAATGTGTTTATAAGCTATTTGATCCATAACCAACAGTCATTTTATACCGGAGGTCTTTCATCAATTTTCATAAGCATTACGATCATTGGCGCAGTTACGATGGCTCATACCTTTCCATTTGCCCTTGGCATGAGCGTACGGAGAACCGATTATTTTCTAGGCACTTCCTTAGCCGCGATACTTATCAATGTGGTTTCCGCCCTCTTGTTGAGCTTATTATCGGTTGTGGAGAATGCTACGGATGGCTGGGGGGTCAAAATGCATTTCTTCAACCTGCCTTTGCTTGATACCTTCAATGTGTTAGGACATTTCGTGGTTTATTTCGTTCTCCTGATGCATCAGCACTTTCTTGGATTTGCCATCTCCAGTATCCATCGCCGGTTTGGCTTGGTAGGATTATTCACGTTCTTAGCCGCTGCATTAATTGTGATTAGCAGCCTTGCACTTCTATTGACTCATTATAAGCTATGGGTAGGAATCGCTCTCTGGTTTGTCGGACACTTTGCCCTATTCCTAGGTTGTCTGGCGCTGGCGATTATCCTTTATGCATTGGTTTCCTATGCTCTGCTGCGCAGGGCGACAGTTTGACTCCTTTGAAACGGGTTCCTTCAGTACTCGAATAATACCCAAGCAAACTTAGCACAATAACATAAATTGGGGGTAGATTATGACGACTCAAACGTTAATCCAATTCATCATCATTGCCGCAGTCATTGTACTTGTCGTCTGGCTCAGATCCCGGCGCCAAAATAAGCCCATACGGAGTAAAGGCTATCGCATGCTGCTCCCCTTGGTTCTGCTGCTCGTCGTTTTCGGCTTTTCAATCAATTCCTTAGCCCATATTCCCAATCATCCGTTCCAGCTTCCTGCGATATGGGAGATGCTGATTGCCGGCGTTCTCGGAATCGCCCTAGGCAGTATTATGCTCTATCACACAGGGTATGAGAGACGTGAGGACGGATTGATCTATGCCAAGCGCAACAAAAACTTCAAGTACGTGATCATCGCGGTCATTTTGATCAGGGTGGGCTTGTCCCAATAT
The DNA here is from genome assembly GCF_030020805.1 of Paenibacillus sp. RC67. Taxonomy (GTDB): domain Bacteria; phylum Bacillota; class Bacilli; order Paenibacillales; family NBRC-103111; genus Paenibacillus_S. The sequence goes on along the minus strand of NZ_CP125098.1, from coordinate 1,695,505 downwards.
TTCAAAGGCCTGGATTATACCGAATTCACCGTATTGACCATGGTCATGGCATACGTATATATCTGTGTGTGGCGTATAGGCAGCTTTATTAAATTCCGTCAAGTTAGCCATAGCTAGCAGGTAAAAGCACTCAATATTAACAATATGATGACACAGCAAGAGCACCTCCAAATGGGGAAGTGCTCTTTTTAAAATTCTTTGTTAGAGGGAAGTCATATCAGTAACAATATTAATCTTCACTAGTCGCAGCTTCAAGCGCAACAACGATCATATCATTAAACGTTGTTTGGCGCTCCTCCGCTGACGTATCTGCTTCACCGCTGAACAAATGGTCGCTAACCGTGAGAATCGACAAGGCCTGTACGCCATATTTTGCTGCTATCGTGTACAATGCAGTAGTTTCCATTTCTACCGCCAGTACGCCGTATTCGGCCATCTTTTTGACCAAATCCATGCTGTCCCGATAAAAAGCGTCTGCCGTCAGGACGCTTCCGACTTTTATAGAAAGGCCTTTTTCTAATCCGGCAAGATAGGCTTGTCTTAGCAGCTCAAAATCCGCATGAGGGGCATAATCACATCCAGGAAAAATATGCTTGTTCATGTTGGAGTCTGTACTCGCCGTCATGGCGATGATTACATCACGAATTTTCACATCCTGCTGAATTCCACCGCAAGTCCCTACACGAATAAGCTTCTTGGCTCCATAATCCCGAATCAATTCATTCGCGTAGATCGAGATGGACGGCATCCCCATGCCAGTTCCTTGAACGGAGATACGCTTTCCTTTGTACGTTCCCGTAAATCCGAGCATGCCTCGAACCTGGTTATAACAAATAACATTATCCAAGTAAGTTTCCGCAATATGCTTCGCACGGAGCGGATCTCCTGGCAATAAGATAGCTTCTGCAATTTCGCCTGTTTGGGCGTTAATATGGATACTCATTTAAATACCGTTACATGTTGAATGTAGCGGTATTCACCTCCCTTTGTCCTACTTTTATTTACTTTACGGTTTATAATGTACCATGAAAATGAAAATTGTTCTAACCTTGAGTTAAAGAGCTTTCCGGTAGCTCCGCTTTGCTTCCCTATAATAAAAAAGAGCTGCCTCTCGACGTTTGCCGAAAGACAACCCTGTACTGTATTCATGCTGCAACCATTATTTTTGCTATTCGTCCGCAGCTTCAATTTCAAGGCAAGCCATAATGAACGGAGCTGAGCCTTTCGGATCGTCTCTGCGCGTAGGCTCGCTGATGTAGTATGCGTAGGAGCCGTCACGGTAAGGTCTATTCCCAAGGCCTGCCACACTGCAAATGTGATCGAGATACCAGTTGCCGTTCTCGTCTTTGCCTACACAATGTTCGATGAGTCCAGCATGTCCGCGGCGTGCCGCATTCAAGGCGTCTTTACCCAAGTAGCCTTTGCGTGCGCCTTTGGCTAATGCACAAACGAACATCGAGGAACCGGAAGCTTCCAAGTAGTTGCCTTTACGGTCCCCATGATCCACCACTTGATACCACAGACCCGATTCTTGATCCTGATAACGCATGATAGCTCCAGCCAAACGATGGAAAATCCCGACGATTTGTCCGCGTTTTGGATGATCCAAAGGCAAGAAATCGAGCACGTCTACGATCGCCATTACGTACCAACCAATAGCACGGCCCCAGAAATGAGGAGAGCAGCCGTTTTCTTTATTAGCCCAACGCTCTTCCTTAGTCTCATCCCAGCCATGATAGAGAAGTCCAGTAGCCGGATCGCGGGAAACCTTTTCCATCAATAAAATCTCGTTAGCTACATCGTCATACCATTCGTGCTCACCGGATAGCTTAGCGTAAGCTGCGAGCAGCGGAGATGTCATATATACACCGTCCAGCCACATTTGGAACGGATAAATTTTCTTATGCCATAGCCCGCCTTCGCTTGTACGAGGGTGACTTTTCAGTTGAGTAACGAGCAGCTCGATAGCTTTTTTATATTTTTCCTCGCCCGTTTTTTCATATAACAAGAATAAGGATTTGCCCTGATTGATTTGATCCACGTTATATTCATTCAACTCGTAGGTATCAATCGTTCCGTCTTCATGGATGAACAGATCCATGTTCTCTTTAATGTAACGATAATACTTATCATCGCCTGTTTTCAGCCACAAACGCTCCATCGCAGTCAGTGCGCATCCGTTTTCATAATTCCATCTTCTTCTTTTTTGAAACGGCATATCGGAAACGATAGGGTATTTTGTCATAAAGGAATCTGCCATTACTGTAGACCAAATCGTACTCATTATTTAGTTCCTCCTCTTATTTGATTAAAAGTTGGGTCATTTACACTTTTTTTCTTCTTATAGCCAACAGGAGCCTCACATTCGCCCCCGATAATCTGGATTGTCGTGCAAAAGGCTGTCTACATAGTTTCTTCGATATTACATTAGCATATCTAAAGACAAGAAGCCTTACGTTTTTTGCTGTTTTGTAGACAGAAATAATAGTATATTGTTCCGTTGGGCGTTCAAAAGCCCCCTGCCCTGCTTCATACCACTATTTAGACGCGTGAGGCTTAACAATTGTAACTGCAATAGCAGGCGTATTCCAACCTTGCAAGAATGATGTGAAAGTCAAATAATAAGGGTAAAAAATGATCCAAAGAAGTATTATGATAGAACAAGGAGGGTGATTTTTATGGAGAATGAAATTTTGTTATTTCCAGGTGGTGCACCTGGATCTGAGAATTTGGAGATAGAAGAAATTATTTTCGAAGAACCATGGGACCAAAATAAATACAAAAAGATTGTTCAGGGTGTAACGGCCCCATCCATTATTCCTTATATTCCGGAAAAACCTAACGGAGTTGCACTTTTAGTTATACCAGGAGGCGGCTACAGAAGACAGGTTCTCAATCTGGAGGGTACCGATATCGCAGAATGGCTGAATTCTTTCGGGGTAACGGCGTTTGTTTTAAAGCACAGAATGCCAGTTGACGGACATAGGAATGCATCGGATGTTCCGCTTCAGGACGCTCAAAGAGCCATAAGAATGATTCGCGGCAATGCATCCCGATTTGGAATAAACCCGGATAAGATTGGCGTCATGGGATTTTCTGCAGGCGGTCATCTCGCGTCTACCTTAGGAACCTGTTATGACAAACCGGTTTATGAGCCTGTTGATACTATGGATAGCTTTAGTGCAAAGCCTAGCTTTCTTGTGCTTTGTTATCCTTTTATATCCACAAAGGGTTGGGAGCTTGATAGGGCGTGGTTAAGTCAGAGGCCAGCCATATTTACCGAATTGCTTACGAAATATAGTACCGATGAGCTTGTTACCAAGGATACCCCCATTAGCTTTATTATGGTTGCAGATGATGATGCAACAACGCCTGCAGAACACAGTGTGAACTTCTATCTAGCACTTAGAAAAGCAGGTGTTTCTGCGGAACTGCATGCTTATAAAGCCGGGAAGCATGGTTTTGGCATGGGGACTACGGAAGGTCCGGTAAAAGGTTGGACTGACGTATGCAGGAGTTGGCTGGAGACAGTCCTGTCCTTATAATAGTGGCTGTCGAAGCAGAATCCTCCCTCCATCTCCATCTAGGCGAGATTCTGCTTCTGCACTCTGAGGAAGGGAATGTCCCCAGTGCTTCTGCTCTCGTAGAAGAAGGTTTATAAATTTATAATTGCCCAATTCCAAAATAAGTTATTTACTTCCACTGAAAACTGTGGTATTTTAAATTTCGATACATATAGAAATATCTAACTAAGGGCAAAGGTGAGGTTACTATGGTCGAGGAAAACGCAGATGTTCGGCAAGCCGTCAAAGTATACAAAGCACTTGGGGAACCAACCCGGCTCAAAATTGCCTTACTGCTAACCGAGGAAAGGAATCTGTGCTGCTCAGATATTATGGGTAAGCTGGAATCCGTCGCCGGCTCAACACTGTCTCATCACCTGAAACAGCTGACTGATAGTGGACTGCTGGATCTTCGCAAAGACGGTACGTACATTTATTACAGTGTGAACCGTGAGATCGCGCAAAAATATGCACCCTATTTGTTGGAGTAATTTTTTTAGTCTTTATTTCTATATTTATAGAAATATAAAAATAATAAAAGTGGAGAGGAGCAACACCATAATGTCCTATGCATGGAAAATTTATATGCTTGCGGCTGTCAGCTTCCTGGTCGGCACGTCGGAATTTATTATTGCAGGAATTTTAGATAAAGTTGCAGCAGATATCGGGGTTCCCGTATCCGCTGCGGGTCAGCTCATTACCGTTTTCTCGCTCGCTTATGCCTTTGGGACTCCTGTTCTGATGGCTATCACATCTCGGATGGAGCGGCGAAAGCTGCTGGTCTATTCCCTCGGGGTATTCGTTATTGGCAATGCAATTGCCGTTCTATTACCGGGGTTTGCCTTCCTGGTTGCTTCACGTATCATTTTGGCGCTTAGCACCGGCGTATTCGTCGTTACCGCCTTGACGGTTGCATCCAAGCTTGCTCCTTCAGAGAAGCAGGGCAGCGCTATCGCTACTCTTGTGATGGGTTTTTCAACCGCACTGATCGTTGGAGTTCCGATTGGTAGAGTCGTCGCTTCCTTCTATGACTGGAAGATGGTATTTGGAGGAATTGGCGTGCTAGGGTTGTTCGCCATGCTTGCTGTGTCCCTCACTATACCGAAGTCTGAGGGAGAGGAGCCCGTGCCGATAGGCAAACAGCTCGCGCTGCTGAAAGAGCCGAGAATCGCGGTGGCACTGCTTATTACGTTTTTCTGGATCGCTGGTTATGCGATTGCTTATACCTACATCTCCCCTTTCCTTCTAACGGTTACCGGCATGAGCGAGCAAGGGGTAAGCATAGGGTTGTTCGCTTTTGGTATCGCCAGCTTACTTGGTTCCAAATTCGGGGGCTACAGTACAGACAAATGGGGCGTTCCCCGTACGTTGATCGGGGGCATGCTGGTTCACGCGGTAGCTCTGGTCCTCATCTCCGTTGCTGGTCAATCTCCCGCCTTCATGATCCCGCTGCTTGTGCTGTGGTCCTTCTCAGCCTGGTCGTCTGGGCCGACCCAACAATATAATCTGATTCAACAGGCACCGGAGGCTTCCGGGATTATGCTCAGCTTGAACAGCTCTGTGCTGCAATTGGCCATGGCAGCAGGCGCTGGCATTGGCGGAGTTGTCGTGGAGCAAGCATCCCTCACATCCATCAGCTGGATAGGAGCAGCTGGAGTGACCGTCGCTGCTGCAACTGCTGCCGCATCCTTAGGGCTGTCGCGATCAGAAGCACGGCGCAAAGCAGAGAAACGTAAACTGCAAGGAGTATAAGGCTCCCATGCTAAGTTGAAGCACTTCGTTCCAATGCTCTGCGGGACGCCTAAGCTAAATTAGAAAACCGCGAGATCGTAATATAGCTTTACGACCCCGCGGTTTGGTATTAGTTAATAAAATTTAATTTCTGAAGCATTCTCATCAGCATTACGGCTGCTTGTGCTCGGGTGGCAAGCTCTTCTGGAGCGAATGAACGCTCATCAGTGCCTTGCATAATACCTGCTTTCACAGCCCATCCAACTGAGGTTTGTGCCCAGCCGCTGATCGATGAAGCATCTGAGTAGGCTTGAGATAAACTCGCTGATTCGGTTGTGCTCATTCCCGCGAATTTTGCTGCCCTTTCCACCATAACGGCCATTTGCTCTCTCGTAATGGTCGCGTCAGGCTGGAACTGACCTGTTTCAAAGCCTTGCACTAACCCTGCTGCCGCTGCTGTACCAACTGCACCTGCATACCATGTATCAGCTTTCACATCGGTAAATGCAGTACCTGCCGCCTGTTCTTGGAGACCAAGTGCACGAACCAGAATAGACGCAAATTCAGCACGAGTGATCGAACGATTCGGTTCAAATGCATTCAAGGAGCTTCCTTGAATAAGCCACTTGGAAGCGAGCAATTCTACTTCCTTTTGCGCCCAGTGATCTTTCATGTCTTCAAAAGCTTTAGATGATTCAATAATTGCATATACGCCGTTGCCAGGGTGCATCCATTTTGCCTTTGTTACCCCGTTCTCTGTCACAAAAAGAGTAGGCACAAAGTTCATTCTACCTGTAACCGGATCTACGATTACACCAGTTACTTTATTAGGATCAACAGCCTTAGAAAGAATCATCGTGTGGGCAATATACAAGCCGCTGCTCAGCACCTCCTGCGCTGCACCATTCACTGTAATTGATAAACGATATTCCATCGGCTGCTGAAGCAGCGTCCCTCCTGCTTGTTTCGCTTGAGCAGCTGCAAGCTGCTGAACCTGTTGATTCGCTTGACTTATACTCACAAGCAGCGTCCCCTCCTTCGAGTTGGCGGTTGCCAGCATGGAGATGACTTGAAGAGGCAGCTCATAGGAAGCCGATTTGGTATTGATAATAACAACTGCGTTTGGTGATGCTGCCGCAGCTTGATATAAGACTTGAGAAGGCAGTGCAACATTCACAGATGACGAAGAGCTCAGATCCAATACCACAGCAGTTGTCTTTTTATTGGCTGATTCTTTAAGAGCTTCGGCAAGCTTAGCCCCGTCAACCGTTACCTTGGAGGATACCGTTCCATCTGGATTCGTTTCATTCTTCACTTGCATCGCATCAGTCGGCAGCTTCACTTGCCCGTTCGACGAAGCACCTGTTGCTCCGTTATCTCCGCCCATAGAGGTACTTCCACTACCGGTGCCGTCACCACTGCTCGCTCCTCCGGTAGAAGGACCACGACTACTGCTGCTATAGGTTCTTACAGCAGCAGATAGAGGCTGACTGCTATTTCCTGCTGCATCCATCGCCGTTAATTGGAACGTATAGGGGGCTCCAGGCAGCAGCTCTGTTACGGTATAAGACTGAGTATTGCCGTCTAAGACTACCTCAATGTTGTTCCATACAAGCTTGTATTGCGCTATTCCAGCATAGTCTTTTGCGGCAGGCCAATTCAAAGCAATTGACGTATGGGTCACGATGCCTGCACTTAGCGTACCGCTGCTCCACACCGGCGCTTTCGTATCCACGACCGTCACGTTCACACCCGTGCTGTACGTCGAGTACGTTACACTCGTTACCGTTGCTTTTGCCGTTCCCGGCTTCAAGCCGCTAATAAGCCCTGTTGAGCTTACACTCGCTTTGTCATTACCGCCTGACCATATTACTTTCTGGTCCACTGTTGCAGGCTGTACCGTCGCTTGGATCTGTACCGAGTCGCCCGCTTCCAGCTGCACGATCGATTTATCTACCGTGATGCCGGTCGCTCCTTGTCCGGGCTTAGGTGGATTAGTACCTGGATCAACATCGGCCTTCGCTGTTGTCGCCACAGTCGATAAGCCGTTTGCACTTTCATTTCCTGCCCCATCCCTTGCCGTTACCTTGAACGTATATGCCGTATCGGCGTTCAACCCAGATATTGGAAGGCTTAGCATATTGCCTTGAACAGTATTATTCAACTGACCATTTACATAGATCGCATAGCTGCTCACACCAACAAAGTCCGTTGCCGCAGGCCAGCTTAATGTCACTCCGCTGCTTGTGATGCTTCCAACCGACAAGCGGCTGCCTGCGTTCCACACCGGCGCTTTTGTATCCACGACCGTCACGTTCACATCCGTGCTGTACGTCGAGTACGTTACACTCGTTACCGTTGCTTTGGTCGTTCCCGGCTTCAAACCGCTTATAAGCCCTGTTGAGCTTACACTCGCTTTGTCATTACCGCCTGACCAGGCTACCTTCTGGTCCACTGTTGCAGGCTGTACCGTCGCTTGGATCTGTACCGCTTCTCCCGCTTCCAGCTGGACTGATGGCTTATCTACCGTGATGCCTGTTGCTCCTTGTCCCGGCTTAGGTGGAGCCGCCGTATCTGCCCATAGCCATACAGAATCCTTCGGATTCCAATTATCAGCACCTGCGAGGGTGGACTGAATAGTGAACTGCTCTGCTTCTGTGGCAGTCAATTGTTTTGACCATGTATAACGCTTGTCAGCATTGGCCCCAAGCCCTTTGCTTAAATACTCCGCATATCTTGCCGTAGCTTCATTTGCAGTATTTCCCCAATTGTTCCAACCGTTTGGCTTAATGTGGTCACCTATTGTACTGTTAATATAGGTTACGCTAGCATTCGGACGCCATGGTCTCCCAAGCTCGACTTGTGCCGTTAAGCCGGGATCGGCTGTCAATGTGCTGTTAATAAATACATAGCCGGGTTGACCGTCAGCAGAAGAGGCTGCCGTCACATAGCCAGGTGCTCTGCTGTGAAGAATGGAATTCTCAAACACAGCCGGAGAGCTGCCAAAAAATAAAATCGACGCTGCCCGCAATATAACTGTCCGTAAAATACTGTCTGCCTTTATCGGCAAACAACGTGTCTTGGTAACCGAGCAGCTTCACATTGCGATATATGCCGCGATCCCCTTCAGCATACAGTGCAACCGCTTGACCCGCTGTGAGTCCCGCGCTGTTTTCAATCGTCATATTTTCCAATGTAAAATCGGTTCCGCCGGCTCTTAGTGTGTAGCTGCCGTTGGTGCCCAGCTCCGTTCCATTCGGACCAGGAGTCTTGGCTGAATCTCCGTTCACCAGTACGGTTCCGTCGCGACTTTCCCCTATCATGGTGATCATTTTCTTGGAAGAAGTAATATACAGCTTCTCATGATAAGTCCCGTTATTAACGCGGATGATGGTAGGGATTGTACTGTTGTCCGGTACCGCATTAACCGCCTCGGTAATGGTAGCATAATCTCTCCTATCAGCTGCATTTTGTGACACAAGAATCACATTTGTAGGTACTGCTTTAACCGGCTCCGACGTATAGCTCGAACCTTTATCATTCAACGCTGCGACCGCATAATAATATGCAATCCCTAGAGTCAAGCCATGGTCTGTAAATGCTGGTGCTGTCACATTGCTGCCTACTGAAGTATAAGGTCCGGTTTTACTCGTGCTGCGAACGATTTGATAGGATGAAGCTCCGCTTACAGCGTTCCACGTCAGTGTAACCTGCTCTTTTCCCGCTTCAGCCTTCAGACCTGTCGGCACGTCCGGCTGCCCAAAGGCTGCCCCTGGCTTTACAGCAACAACAGACGAATCCATTCCTGTCGCATTTGCTCCAGCAGCAGACACTTTGTAATAATGCGGTGTCCCATCTGTAAGATTTTTGTCCATATAGCTGGTTCCCATTGCATTAGAAGTAATAACCGTATAAGTTCCATCTGGAGACGACGAACGTTTCACCACATAATGATCAGCTCCTGGGATAGAAGACCATTGAAGCGTCACTTGACCGCTTGATGCTTGAGCCGTCACTTGTGGCGTATCCAGAGGGGCATAGGCTGAAGCCGTAATTGGTGCCGAGTTCGCTCCCTCTCCCCCTACGTTGGTTGCTGAAACAACATAGGTCGACGACGTGTTATTAGTCAACCCTCCTACTCGATAGGAATTTCCGGTAATTTTTGTTGCGACAATTTCAAATGTCCCCGGTGGGTTGATCGCTCTTTTCACCGTGTAAAAATTAACATTGTTCATCACATTCCAGCTTAAATCAATCTGTGAATTTCTTGATTCTGCTCTCAAACCACCGGGTGCAGATGGCTTCTCCGCTGTTTCTGTCGGCGTCACCTGCACTTGATTGGAATTGCCTGTTTCCCCTCCAACTCCATTAGCGGTAATAATATAGTAATAGGTAGTATCATTTGTCACTGTAGTATCGATATAAGAACTTCCAGTTACATTGGCTTTAATGACCGTATAAGGACCACCGCTCGTCTCGCTTCGCTTAATGTTATAAGAGTCAGCGCCTTGAGGCTCGGTCCATGTCAGCTCAACAGCTCTATTGCCCGGTAACGCCTTCAGTCCTTTTGGAGTCGCCGCCGGTTCGACGTATACTTTCATATTATCGAAATAGAAGCTTCCGTTTCCTCCACCAGGCGTTTTGGACAATATACGACCTATTCCGTAATCCTTGAATTTGGTTGTTGTAAAGTCAAAGGTTTGCACGAAGGCATTGTCGATATATATATCTACCTTATCCGCTGCTACATTAGCCACCAATTTCATGTTGTGCCAGGTCTTAGTGCTTTGCGGAGGGTCCATCAGCTTAAAATAGTTACTGCTTCCTTTATTGTAAGTTAAAGTATATGAGCCTGAAGCTGCAGGCAGGGTCGGCTTCCTGACTTCGATAGCAAAAGCCGTCTTCGATCCATCTGCATTCTGCACTTGAAGCGGTACCGAGGTTCCGGACTCTTCCGGGAAATAAAAATCCGTATCAATAATCACGGTCCCGAATTGAGGTGTGAACTTTCGGATAAATTGAGTATTCACATTGCTTTTGTCATATAAATACAGTGCTTTGCTCGATGAATTCCCTGTTGAATCTGCCGTTACTCCTGAAACGACCACTTTATTTAGGGATGTTTGCGGATTTGGCGTTATTTCATAGTTCGCCGGTGTCGTATCCAACGTGACATTTTCAAAATCTTCATCAACATAATAAATCGGTTCTGGTTCTCCCGTAGGCTCTATGCTGATCTCGGAAGAGTCGAAGCTTTCTCCCTTACTATTCACAGCACTGATTACATAGTAATAAGCCTTACCTGGTATTAGCTTCGTATCCGAGTAGCTTGTATTCGTAATGTGGGTCGCTATAGTAGTGTAAGATCCGCCCGATACATCACTGCGCTTCACATTATAGGAATCTGCTGAAGCGTCCTGATCCCAGCTGAGTACAGCTGATTTATCCCCAGCCGTGCCCTTAAGGCCTGTCGGTTCTGCCGGATAGTCTGCTTCCAAAGCATGGATTTCTACGCCGCTAAAGCGAGATGTATTATATTTATCAATATCATTATCGACCTTGGAAGCATCTGCTGCTAAGCCGTAGAACACATCGTCAGCCATATCGATAGTAATGGTACCGATTTTTTGCCAGTTAACCGCATCGTCCGAGATAAGTCCTGTGAATTTATCCCCAAGCCGAACCAGCTTAACCCAATAAGGCGTATTAATGAACGTTTCCGGTTCAATTCTGGCTGTCTTTCCTCCCATAGAGGAACGGCTGATCATGACACCTTTTTTACCCATTTTTACATAAGGAATGGAGAGGAAAGCCATTTTGGATGAAGGATCAAGCGATTCACGAATCATCACGCCCGCTTCCGCGTTATCATCCGTTCCAGTCACCTGCTCTACTCTTGCAATAATTTCTCCATTGCCGATTTGCTTCTGATAAGCATATTGAAAAGCATCCGACGCCCCATCGATATCTCCAGCTGATTTGACCGTAAGTGTTTTAGAGTCAGCACCTAGTTGGGTATGCCCTTTAATTCCCACATTTCCAATATCCTTCGATTGCCACGGACCTAGCGACCCGGTTGTATTGACATGAACCGTCACATTATCGGATTGTGTCCCGACACCGGTATTATCGATAGCGCGAGCGACCACATAATGTGTCCCATCCTCGACATTTGTCCAATTATAGCTATAGGGGGCATTGTTAGCCTCGCCTACCTTCGCTCCGTCTATGAAAAATTCAACTTTGGCTATACCGTCCTTATCACTTGCCGTTGCATGGATCATTACATCACTACCGGCTTCTTTGATGATATTGTTTGCCGGAGAAGTGATCACCGCAATCGGATTATCGATATTGCTGCCAGAAGCATTGCCTTTTTCAACCAGATCGTTCAAATAAACCTCAAGATTCGTATAGCCTTCCGGAGAAAGCGTTGTTGCATTGCGGTCATTTGGATTCGTCGAGGAAAGCCCGTGTGCCGCCTCCCAAGCGTCATCCATGCCGTCACTATCTTGGTCCACAACCGAAGAAACAACCTCCGGATATTCGGCAAAGCCTCCCACTTCTTTCGGAGAATTAATGTGCTGCCCGGTTCTATTCTTGACGTCGTTAATAACCCTTGCATCAATAGCATCCCGTTTAGGCAGCGTGGCACCCACGTTGGCCAGTACACTAACATAAGCATCTTGAGCTGATTCCGGAACGTAGCCGGCAACATCGGCTCTGGTGGATTGCTTAGAAGATAATGGATCAATTACGCTTAAAACCCCTTTCCAGTTATCGGCGGTAACATCCGGGTCGCCATCCATATAGTTGCCGTTGATGAACATTTTGCTTTCAGGAATGACCTCGGTGAACAAAATATTACGCACGTTGCGATAAGTATTCGGACCGTATTTATAATAGTTATGGTCGAGATTGTAGAAGCCCTCTCCACCTCCGTAAGAGGAAGCAAAGCCCCAGTTATAAATAACATTGTTAGTTGCATCCGTTATATCAAGAAGCTGCTTTATGGTAGGAAACCGTGGATTGCGGCTTACGCTATGGGCGATCAGGTTATGATGGAACGTAGCGTTATTTCCTCCCCATATACCCCCATACCCGTGACGTCCTTTATGATGGCTCGTCATCAGCATGCTTTCTTCCGAAATAGACCATTGCACCGTTGTATTTGTATTCTCATACAGACTTACTACTTCATCGACGGACCAGCTAAACGAACAATGATCAATAATGATGTCCTTGTGATAGCGTACTCCGAACGAATCATCCTCACTTGCAAAACGGTCGCCTAAACGAAAACGCATATAGCGTATGATGACGTTGTCCGCTTCGATGCTCGTCGTGTAATCACTTACCGTGATACCGTCCCCGGGGGCGGTTTGTCCAGCAATAGTAAGATTGGAGCCCAATATTTTGAGGGATTCCTTCAAATGAATGGTGCCACCGACACGGAATACGATGGTACGGTTGCTTTGACTCACTGCGTCCCGTAAGGAGCCGGGAATGACGACTTCACCTTTTTTATAGTCGGCCAACGTATTCACGATATATACTTCTTGACCGCGTCCGCCAGTCGTATATTTGCCTCCCCCTTCGGCTCCCGGAAATGCGGGCAACTGCGATTCGGGTGTGTCTGCAAATACTTGAACGGGCACAAATGATAGCATCATAGCAGCTATTAATACATAACTTAAAACCTTTTTCAAAATACTTCCCCTCCTATGCAGCCTTTGTAAGCAAATACTTCTTTAAAATGGATACGGTTACAAAACATCGTTTTTGAACTATTCTTTATTGCCCTTCCACCCCCCGATCCTTGATTTCTCACCCTATTGTGGCGTTACTTGAAAACGCTCTAATAAAATTTAACCTATTACGATCCGATTATGCTCCGAACCTTCATACATAGCTATACCTCCAAGACAACTTCATCGTGATACAGCCAGAATATTATTCGGTATCCACGGCTATAGCTTATATATAACTTGCGATACGCTCGATTTAACCATCCGTTAACTAAATGAGAGCACCGCTTTAGCGCCCACACGGTTGAGCGGATGCTCGCCGCTTAAATAAAAAAACATCCTTCCCGCAATGCGAGACCTGGATGTCTTAGATCGGTTGTTTGTAAGGAGATGCGTATTAACACTTACCTTTTTAGGCTTTTCTCGTAAGCCTCCTTGTACTCTTGAGCCATTTTGTTACCGCCAGCTTTTTTCCATTTTTCGATTTCTTCTTTCCATGCCAGCTCATCGATTTTTCCCATAATGAAGTTGGTTTCCGCGTCATTAATCATTTGCTCGAGCAGCCTGCCTCTTTCGGAGAAGGTCGCTGAATCCAGTGTCAACGCCGGGTTTGCAACGATGTATTTCTCGTTTTCTTTGGTTATTTGATTGTTTTTGCGGAACAGATCCGTCTGCTTCATAGGCTTCGTAATGTTATAGCTTTCGTTACGCTGAGGCAGCGTGTCCCGGTAAGGCTTTACTTCTTTGGCATCTGCTTCGGGATCCAATGGCGCCGTAAACTCCCCCTTGTCCTCCCAGTGCCTGCCTTCAATTCCTTTGACAAGTAATGTCGCCATCTGGGGATCAAGCAGTTTATCCATGAATGCAAGCACCTTTTTCATCTCATCGACCGATGTTACTGTATCCTTCGGAATGGCAAGAAAGCCGGCGTTGCCGCTTTCACCAGGCAGTCTTCTGCCATTGGGGCCTTCTAAGGCGGCCACCTCTACCACTGGGGAAGGTACGCTCTTCACCAGTTTGTCCTGCATAGTTTGCGCATTCCCCCCGGAAATGCGGATAGCTGTATGGCCCGATTCGAAAGCTTTGTCAATTTCGGCTGCGTCAACTACTGCGAAGTCCTGGTTAATCAGTTTCTCATCATACAGCTTACGGAACAGCTTCATCGTATCAAAGAAGGGCTCAGTCATAAATTCCGGAATAAAGCTGCCATTCTCCACCTTCCATTTATTCGGTCCGCCTTGGGTAACCGAGAGACGGGTCAAGGTCGAGGAGGCATCTTGATTATATCGTTTGTCCAGCATGAATCCATACGTATCCTCTTTACCGTTTTTGTCCGGATCGACCTTGGTCATTATTTTGATCACGTTATACCAATCATCAAGGCTTTTGGGCAGCTTCACACCTGCAGCCTCGAACCAATCCTTACGGTAATGAATGGCAGCGCGACCCAGCTCACGGAATAGCGGAACCCCATATATTTTGCCGTTTACGGCAATGTTATCGTAGAACTGCTGATTTTGCGCAGACAAGTTTTTATAATCGTTTAAATAAGGTCCGATCTCCCAGAATAAATCTGATTTCAATACCCCAGTAATTGTAGCCGTATAGTTCAGCTTAATCAGCTTAGGCAGCTCATTGGAAGCGATCATTACATTCACTTTCTCGTCATAGCTGGAGGTTGGAATCCATTGAATTTGCAAATCGGTATTCGTATAAGCTTGAATTGCTTTCTTCATAGCGTTATCTTTAGGTGGAATTTCTCCTACCTGATTCACAACCAGGGTTAGCGGATACGGTGGGCCGGTATCATTTGCCATTGCATCTTTCATTCCATCCGATGATTTCTCGCCAGAGCAACCCAGCAGTAAGGATAGCAACAGAAATAAAGAGCCCCATGTTAGTATCCACCGCTTATTCCCCATCTGCGAGCCCTCCATTTTACTCTGTCTCTATTGTGACCTACCCAATTCATTAAAAGTGATGCGCCGGCCAAAAGTCTGATATTCACGTATTATCCAACGCGAGTCTATGTATGGCTATAGCTTGCATTTAACTCTTTTTACGCACAATCGCTGGGATAAGCTAATACAACAATGTGATTCGACAATAGTCTGCACATAACTCTACTATAGCCCTTAACAAACTTGCGTGGTAAAGAGTTAACTCAAGTGCAGGCCATTCGGCAGTTATAGCTTCTGGTTGCGAGACACCACACCTTCTACTTATCAAGCAGCTCTCTGTATTGTCCTGGGGTCGTCCCGAATGTTTTACGGAAGGTGCGTATAAAAGCACTAATGTTCTTATACTGAAGCTTTTCGCCGATCTCCGAAATTTTCATCGTCGTTGTCTCCAGCATGACCCTCGCCATATTCATCCGGTATTCGGACAAGTAATCGCTGAACGACACCCCCATTTCTTTTTTGAATACACGACTTAAATAAACCGGATGAAAATGTAACGCAGCAGCGCACGACTCCAGCGTAATTTCTCCGTCGTACAGATCATGGATCATTTTGACGATACGGTCGGCAATATTTACATACTGGCTATCTGCCTTCTCGGAAAGCAATGTGATAATGGGAGCAAACAATCGGGATTGAAACCATAGAGCAATTTCCTCCCGGGTTTGCAGCTTTAAGAGACGCTCTACAGCACTTTCACCATCCAATATTCTCCTCACAGACACTCCTTGGTCTTGAACAATATGCAATATTCGTGACATGAGCTGAACGAGCAATATATGATGCTCACTCATGTAGCCCTCATTATTCAAAACAGAGGATAAATACTGGTTAAAAATATCAACAGCCTTTTCCAGCTTGATCTCCTTAAGCGCTTGAATGAGCTGATCCTCCATCAACTTCAGATGAGAGTATACAGCCGACTCTACCTCTTCGTTGTGCTCAATATCCTCATAATGGGCGATAATATCTGGCCCCAAGCTGATCCTGCACTTCAATGCAGCTATGCTTTCGCCATAAGCCTTAACCGTCTCGGATAACTGGCTGAAGGCCCTACTAATCCCAACGCTGACTTGAAGCTGCAAATACTGCTCCACTTTGATTTTGATCAATTCAGCAGCCTGATACATATACGTCTTCAATTGTTCTGGATCATCGGTTGCTGCCGCCAGCAAAGTGACTTGAGAGGTGCCGAGCAGTATCGGGCTGAACCGTCTCCCGGCAGGCAGAAGCTCTCCAACTATGTTATTGATAGCGAATAAAAGCAGCTCGCGATCCTGCTCCTGGTATCGCGTATCCTGCAGATTATCGATCTGCAGTGTAAGCACCCCAAGACGCTTCCATTCGGTTGGAAAACCGTAAAGCCTGGAACGGTACAAAAAATCACCGTCAGAGATTTGACCCGTAAACAGCTTCAGAACAAAAAATTCCTTCAAATGCCCCGATTGTCCCTGCATCTGCTCTTCCAAGCGACTGCGGGACACTGCCAACGTTTCAATGCTTCCCTTGATGTATTCCAGCTCATCTCTTTTAGCGCCTTCATACGCGTACTCCAACTCGATCTTTTGCGTTAGCTCCAGCAAGCCGCGAATCGGCGAATACATGCGTCGGCTTCCGAAATATCCGATGATCAATACAATGATGAAGATAAAAGCGCAAGCAGCAACGGTAAGCACAGCAATTTTTTTCGTATCCTTCGTAATTTCAGCAATGGAAACGACAGAGACGTAAGTCCATCCGTTATAGCCGGAAGCACGGTACAGCACTGCGACTTCCTTTCCATTTAGCGTTGCATTCAGAAAACCTTGCTTCGGCGATGTACCGCGAACCTGCCCCAGGACGTTGCGATTAATTTCTTCATAAGCTGCTTTTTGATCCGGTGAGGACACAAAAGCTTGCCCTGAAGAGTCCAGAATATAATTATCCGTGCTCCCTGCACTGCTGTTCGGCATCAATATGGACTGTAGGTCTGCAGCTGCTACCTGAATAATGATCAAACCTCTTGGCGTGCTCGTTCTTGGCAGCAGCGGAATTTTCTCTACCAGACTGACCGTATCCAATGTCGGATCCTGCCCTGTCTTGGACCGATTGACGGGAGCATCTTCATCCGAGGACTCGCTTGAAGGGTGAGCCCACTTTTGTGTACTCCAAAACATGCTTGCAGGGTGGGCTGCGTAATTGAGGAATTCGCTTTTATTCCCATACTCGCTCAGCTTCTTCATGACCCCGAGGTTCACGACCCAATTCTTTTCCAGATTGACAAGATATGCCTGCTTTATAACGGAGGTGGACTGCAAATTAGTTAGTTCTGCCGTAAGCTCCCGCACCTGAATGAAATCTTCACCTGTAAGAGAACCGTTCATAGCCGTTTGCACTAACCAAGAATTAGCCAGCTGGGTTGCCGACATCTCTAATGATTTCAACGTTTGCTCGACCCGCATTTGAGTTTGCAGCAGCAGCTGCATATTGCCCTCATTGACCTTTTTCTCCATATCCTGTGATAACAAATAATAAGAAACAAGACCTATAAATACGGTTGGCAGCGCCCCAAGCAGGAGACTGAAGCTAAGCAGCCGAACTAAAAATTTGGACATCTTCTTATCCCCCTTCCCTTGCGTTGCAACCGTTAGTTCGAGCATAAAGCAGAGTTCATCATTATCAGCTTGGTAATCCGGCTGTTATACCTACCCTTGCACTCCCGACCTTGTCTTGCTATGCTAGGCGAAGAGGGGGGAACCCGCATTGAATACGGATTTTGAAATCCATTTTGCCAAGCAAGCCGAGAATCCGGCAATGGATATGTACCATTACCATGACTTTTATGAAATTTATTATTTGTTCGGCGGAGAACGCTACTACTATTTAGAAAATCATATATATCACGTAACCAAAGGGTCCGTAGTTTTCGTAAATAAGAATGATATTCATAAAACACTTGAAGGCGGAGTAGGACATGATCGGGCGGTCATTTACTTTACAGACCGATTTTTAAGCCGGTTTCAACCGGAACAGCTGAGCTTGCTGCTGTCCCCTTTTCGCTCAAGCAGCAAGGTGATCCCTTTCAATAACCAACAGCAGAGCTTTATCGAGAACCTGCTTTTTCAAATGAAGAAAGAATATATGGACACTAAGCTGCCGGGCCGGGCGGAATTCTTCGAGGCGCTGCTCGTTCAATTGCTGCTCTATACGTCCCGAATCTGCATGGAATCCGAGCAAATCACGCCAAAGCCGATGGATGGCAAAATGACGGAGATCATCCGTTACTGCAATGAGCATTATAGGAAACCGCTTACTCTAGAAACCGTATCTTCCCAGTTTTTTATAAGCCCATACTATTTCAGCCGCTTGTTCAAACGCTCAACGGGGTTCCACTTCCCGGAATACATCAATACACTTCGCATCCGTGAAGCACAAAGAATATTGAAGGAAGAACATGGTAAAATGATCGACATCGCTGAGATGGTCGGATATTCCAGCATTACGCACTTTAATCGAACGTTCAAGCAAGTAACGGGCATGGCACCGCTTACGTACAAAAAAATGATTCAAATCGAGCCGGACGGTAAATCCCGAAGCGAAAAGTAAAGATGGATACGGGACCGGTATGGATACCGATCCCGTTGATGTATCCCGTCTATTCGATTCGGAACCAATCGAAATCCGCAAAACCTTTGGAGCTGGACGAAGCATCTTGTTTTAAGCAGAACAATCCTAGCTTAGCGCCAACCCAATGACCAGGAACAGCTTCGAATGGTTCTCCGATCGCTGTATAGATTGTTCCATCCAAGCTGTATTCGAAGGTGCACTGCGCCTCCAGTACGACCTTGACTCTGAAATATACCGTCTTCGTGGAAGCAGGTATCGCGATTGTCTCAGCCGTTTCTTCAGAAGAACCTTCCTTGTTGCCTCTTCCTTTGACGAATACGAGCTGCAGCCCTTCTTCCAAGGATTCCAAGGCCACATAACGGTAATCGTGGCCAAATACCGTCAAACCAGCTCGTTCATGTGCCGTACCAGGCGTGAATTCCAGCTTGGCTGTTGCCGTAAATTCTGGCGCAGGCAGCTTCTGACATAGAATGCTTGGCACATCATAGAAGGTGTTCGTTCCTTCCCTAAGCGGCTGCGCATGAAGTCGAAGATGCCCCGGCCGATCTTCAAGAGAGTACCATTCCGTACGGTTATTCGCCTGCCACTGCCATTGGAGTCCCAATACAGACTCTTCGAACTCGTCACTAGTTTCTGGTACTGCTGACGGATACTCATGTCCAACATTCGGTTTCTTATGAACAAGCACCGGCTCGCCGATCCCGTCTCCGTTCGTATCGATGCCCATGACCGGCCAGTCATTCTCCCATGTCATTGGCTGTAGATGAGCAATCCGTCCGTACGCCTCGCGGTCTTGGAAATGAATGAACCAGGATTCTCCTGACTCCAGCTCCACATACCCACCCTGATGAGGACCATTAACAATGGAATCTCCTTGATGAAGAACAATTTTATCCTCGTAAGGTCCAAAAATATGTTTAGACCGCAAAATGGTCTGCCATCCTACCGATACGCCGCCCGCTGGAGCGAAGATATAATAATATCCATTACGCTTATAAAATTTCGGGCCTTCAAGAGTTGGATGATTCTCCGTACCATCAAAGATCAAAGTTCCTTCATCCAAAAGTGCTGTGCCATCTGGATTCATCCGACACACCTGCAGCTTGCTTTTGATGCCACAGCGGCTTTTGGCAAAAGCATGCACCAGATAAGCTTGACCGTCCTCATCCCAGAACGGGCATGTATCTATATAGCCCTTGACTTCCTTCACCAGATGCAGAGGAGTCCATGGACCCGCAGGATTGGTCGCCGTTGTCATAAAAATCCCTTCGTCCGGCGCGCCGAAATAAATCCAGAACTTCCCATCGTGATAGCGAATGCTTGGAGCCCAAACTCCGTCTCCATGACGTACACCATCAAACTCTTGTGGAAGCTCTTGGATTGCATGTCCAATAAGCGTCCAGTTCACTAAATCCTTCGAGTGAAGGATAGGAAGTCCTGGCGTGCTGTTAAAGCTGGATGCCGTCATGTAGAAGTCTTCCCCTACACGAATGACATCGGGGTCCGAATAATCGGCGTAAATGATCGGATTACGGTAAGTTCCGTCACCCAAGTCGGCATACCAAACCGGTTGTTGTTGACTGCTGACACTCATGTTTTCCAATCTCCTTTTACTTAGATAATGTCTCGAACCCATAAGCTCGAGGTCCTTCGCACTCTTTGCCTGCAGCGTCTTCAAAGCGAATGTTTCGGCAGTTCCGCTCCATAAATTCTGTGTCCGGCTTAGCCGCCACCTTCACTTCACGGAACACCAAATTTTCCGCATCGATACAAGTCAGTCCTTCATCCGCAGCCACAGTCACTCTTTCGAAACGCAAATTTTGCAAAAGCATTTCCGGAAGTCCACGGATGAAAATTCCTTTTTCAGCTCCGGAGCAGTACGTATCCGTTATCGAAATGTTCCGGAAGCATGGAGTTTCCTCCGTCACCGGAGCCATATCGGCGTATTCCTGCTTAATTTCGTAATACATATCGAAAACTATGGCGTCTTTGATAATATCTTTCATCCAAATATTGGATATTTTAATGTTTTCAACCATTCCGCCGCGGCCTCGGGTGCTTTTGAAGCGCAGTCCATTGTCGGTACCAATAAACGTGCAATCCGATACGTTCACATGCCGGATGCCGCCGGACATTTCACTGCCGACCGTAAAACCGCCGTGGCCATGATACACTGTACAATTGCGGATCGTCACGTATTCGGTCGGCACGCCTGTCCGCCGTCCTTGTTCGTTCTTGCCTGATTTAAGACAAATCGCGTCGTCACCAACATCGAAGGACGAATCCATGACGTTAGCGTACCGGCATGATTCCAGATCAAGTCCGTCTCCATTAACGGAATACCATGGATTGCGCACAGTGACATGACGAATCGTCACATGCTCACACAGTCGCAGATGCAGGTTCCAGCTGCCAGAGTTTTGGAAGGTCGGCCCCTCCAGCAATACGCGGTTGCAGCCCGTCAGTCCAACCAAAACCGGACGCAAATACACTTTATAAGGCTCATAGGCAGCAATTTCCATCACGCCTTCAGCCTGCAATGCCTCGGTCACACGCCTTCCTTCGCTCGCCTCCTGCGTCGGCCACCATAGATTATTGGCATCAACGAAGCCTCCAGAAGCAACTATATGTCTCCATTGACGGTCGGTCATCTTATGTTTCTTGACGCACCGCCAGGCATCTCCCGAGCCGTCGAAAATTCCTTGGCCCGTTATGGCAATATCCGTTAAGTTCTCACCGTAAATAGGAGGCATCGCTCTTACAGCCTGCAGCCCCTCATAATTGCTCAGAATGAGTGGGTAATCATCAAAATCACGGCTAAAAGTAACAAGGGCCCCTTCCTCAGCTTGCAGCCTTACTCTGCTTTGCAGCCTGATTGGTCCTGTCAGCCAAATTCCTTTGGGGATGATGACGGTTCCCCCGCCGGCAGCCGCGCACGCCGCCACTGCATCATTAAAAGCATCTGTATTTTTAACTATCCCGTCGCCTATTGCTCCGTAATCGGTAACGGAACAGGTCCATTCTGGGAAAATAGGGATGCGGACATCTTCTGTACGGAAACCCGCATTGCTCGCATCCATGTTATGTTGCTCAGTCATCGAGAAGCTCCTTTTTCATTTCCATATAAGGCCGGATCCGACTTGCTGCATGCAATAACATTGTAAAGCAATTCCACTGCACGGTTCTACACAATACATGCTCAGAAAAAAGCAACTTAACAATTCTTGCACTCAGGGCTGCCAAACAATCTAGCGATTTACGGGTTCCGTTCCCGTCGGAAATAAAGATACTCCTTGATCTGCTTGTAAAGTCAGCTTGATTGTCCCATTGACGACAGGAATATGGATCGGCTCTCCTGCAAGCCCCTCAAGACTAATTTCATAAAGAACAGCTTGAGATAGTTCGCTCCAGGTATCCGGAAGCTGCCATTCCTTCTCCGTATACCCATGCTTACTGTACGCAATCCATTCGGCAGCTTCTTCGTTCCACAGCGCTGGAAACAAGACGTCGTCCCCATCCCGAAGTATACGATTCTCTTGTCTAATGATCCGATAATTGTCCCCATTGGAGCTTGTGACCTGTTCCGAGAAATGAATGATGTCGGAATCCTCTTCCAACCGCTCTAAACGGTTTAAAAAATACCAAGGAAGTGTATTTAACGCAAAGTCTTGAAGGAAACCTGCAAGTTGGGCAGGGTCCTGCTTCATAATGCTTTCTCCGAGCATACTTGATCCGAAACGGGGATCGCCTCCATCACCGCCAACATACAAACTGGCAGGCACCTGCAGCTGCTCCTGCGTTTGGAATCGGACATGCCATGCAAACGGCTGAAGCCCGATTAAGGGATCGCTGCGATAGCTTTTGTCAAATTCAGCGGTGAAATCTATCCCTCGTTCCCTGAAATAGCGGATGATCTGCTTCTGGGTCTCGATTTCCTTCTCGACTGGAATGCCGTGAAACGGACTAATCGGATCGATCTGCTGACGCGGAATATGCTGGTGGAACGCATCGACATGAATTGTCCCAGCATCTTGTACAGGCAGCAGCTGGAGCAGCTGGTCGATACGTCTTTGGGTTAGTCCCTCTTCCCACTCCCTTGTGTAACTAATCGGGTATCCCCATACATAGGTGCGCAGGGTTCCGTCTTCCATCCTCGCAATAATATCCTTGTCCACATATTCCTGCCATAACGGGCTTGTATCACTGGCATCTAACAAGTTGATATGCAGGCTGACCGTCGTATGGTATTGGCGCGCTTCGCTCATCAACCATTTCAGGCTGTCTTCCGCAGCCGAATCTTCCTTGCGCTTCAGCTTCTCATTGACGACATGGAGCGCCGGATAGCCCGTATCATGCCCTTCGAATTGCCAGCCCACCAAGTAGATGATTTTGGGGATGCTTCTTGTCAAACGATCTACCTTTTTTATGATTTCGAGAGCCTGCTCGAATGTGATGAACACCTCGCCCTCCCGATTAGCCATGAACATTTTCATCGTCAGCGTTTGATGGTACGCAAAGTTGAAGGGTCGGTCCGGTGCAAACTCCACTGTTATCTCGGCATCGGCCGTCCTAGTCACTCCATCCATGGTGACAAGCACCGTAACCGTTGCTGTTCCTGCTGACTCGAGCTTTGTCCCTGCCCGCACTTCTGCACCTGTTGGCGTCGGCAGAAGCGAAGCGATTCTACTGGCATTGCTTGCTATGTATTGGATCTGCGCATAACGAAGATCGGCTTCACTTCCATCACTCATGATGCCGCTTAGGGTTAGGAATGCCCGGCCATCCAACCTCAGGATCGATGTATCCGCTGTCAATATGACGGAATTTAGCTGTAGCCGGGAGTCTTTATTCCCCTCGTTGACTAACAGTTCTGTTATCGAGCGCTGCAGCCTAGCTTGAGCAGAATCAAGCCCAGCTTGGCTTGCTTGCGAGTTTGCACACAGTCTCTCTGCCTCAAGTATGGCATCCCTCAGAACATTCAGCGGCTCCGTACCTGCATGAGCCAACTTCCGCTCCGCTGCCTCATACTGCTGCTTTGCTTGAACTAGTACACTTTGCAGTGATGCAGTATAAAGCATAACGGATGACGCAAGACCTGGAACGATAAGCTGAAGAGGCACGGTCTCCGCTGAACCTCCATTAGCCTGCTCCACCACTCCAAGAACCAGCATCACGACGGTATCCTGCCCAATGACCGGAAAAATTTGTGCATCTTTAGGGATGACATCTTCTCTGCTTGAGCTTATGATCCGGATCTCAAACCCCGAAGGTACTGTCGGCAGCGAGAGAATGGTTTGCCCCTGGGCCGGAGCATCCAACGATTGAATAGATGCAGCTATAGCTGCTGCGGCTGATGATTCCGGTTTACAAGACTCCTGATGACCTGATAAGTTCAATTGAGCTCACTTCCTCTTTTATCGATTTATTTCGATTGTAATCAGAATATTGCTGAAGACTTAAGATAACCATGCATTCATGATCAGCATAACGGATCTGACAAGTTCCGTAAACCCGGTTTTTCCCTGCTCTATCACCTTACATCCATCCTCATTATTCGGTCTCAACGAGAAACTATGATATATTGAAATCAACCTCTGTTAAAGTTTCGAAAGAGGAACGACTACATACACAATCAGAAGAACCCAAACTATTAATTTTTGAGGTGAATCGTTTATGGAATCTGCATTGCAAGCTTATTTGACAGAGCATCGGGACCGCCATTTGGAGGAAGTGATGGAATTTGTCCGCATTCCAAGCATTAGTGCGAGTACGGAGCATAAGCCTGATATGACAAGAGCCGCCGAATGGTTGGCCGAGGCGCTTCGCAAAGCTGGTTTGGAAAATGTGGAGGTGCTAGCTACCGCAGGGCATCCTGTTGTTTATGGGGATTGGCTTCATGCACCCGGTCAGCCAACCGCTCTGATCTACGGTCATTATGACGTACAGCCTGCCGATCCTTTAGATCAATGGAATACCCCTCCGTTTGAGCCCGTTATTCGTGACAATAAGCTGTATGGCCGTGGCGCAACAGATGATAAGGCGCAGCTCTACACTCACGTTAAAACGGTTGAGGCCTTTCTACAAACTAGCGGGAAGCTTCCTGTCAATGTGAAGTTCTGCATCGAAGGGGAAGAAGAAATTGCTAGCCCAAGCCTTCCAGCCTTTCTGGAGAATCAAGCCGAACGCTTGAAGGCCGATGCCATCGTTATCTCTGACGGGCCTATGCACGACGAAGGTATTCCTTCGATTTGCTACGGACTAAGAGGACTATGCGGCTTTCAGCTCGACATCCAAGGGCCGAAGAACGACCTGCACTCCGGCTTGTACGGCGGTGGTGTTGCGAATCCAACGATTGCACTAGTCCAACTGCTCTCCTCTATGCGTTCAGATAATGGACATATTACGATCGAGGGCTTTTATGACGGAGTCAATGAATTATCCGAAACCGAACGCGCCGCATTCCGAGCGCTTCATTTCGATGACGCTAAGCAAGCCAAAGATTTGGCAGTTCCCGAGCTGACTGGTGAAGAAGGCTTCTCGTTCCTTGAGAGGACAACAGCCCGCCCAACGCTCGAAATTAACGGCATCTACGGAGGATACCAGGGCGAAGGACTCAAGCCTATCGTTCCCTCAACGGCTGGAGCCAAAATTTCCTGCAGACTGGTCGATAACCAAGAGCCTGACGAGGTTATGAAACGGATCGAAGCTCACATCCAAAAGCACAAACCGGCAGGCGTGACGGTGAAGGTTCAGCAAACTCACCGCGGTAAACCGTTCTATATTTCACCGGAGCATCCCTATATCCAAGCGGCTGCACGGGCATATGAATCTGGATTCGGCACAGCCCCGGTTTATATTCGCAGCGGCGGCTCCATACCAATCGTGGAAGTATTCGCGCGAGTACTGAGCGCTCCTGTCGTCATGATGGATTTCGGACTCCCTGGAGAGAACATGCACGGGCCTAACGAGCATTTCCATCTGGAAAATTTCGATAAGGGTATCGCAACCCTATGCCAATACTGGCAGGAGCTGCATGCAGCAGCTAAATAATGCATGTATAACAAGAGACCGTCCCTATTAGGATAGCAGGGACGGTCTCTTTGAGTTAATCTAATGAATTTCGATCGATTTGACGATCCGGTTTTCTTGTATGAACGTAAGGAAATCTTCAACGCCATAAGCGCCTGGAAGTCGCACCAGCATGACCAAGTGAATCATATCGTCCGAATGCTCTTCAACCTGTAGACTCAACACTGTAATATTTTTTTGCTTCAGCATTTGCTGAATGCCTTCCATACATCCGGGTATGTTCGAAATTTGCATGGTGACCTGCTCCGTCTTCGGCGAAGCCAACCAATTGAATCGGCGATGCAAAATGATTTGCGCCAAAATAATAATAATTGTCGCCCCGGCTCCCATTAAGTACATACCCGAACCAATCGCCATGCCAATACCTGCTGTTGCCCAAATGCCTGCTGCGGTCGTCAATCCTTTAACCGTATGCTTATGCATAAAGATCATACCTGCTCCAAGGAAGCCTACTCCGCTAACGATTTGCGCAGCGATACGGGAAGGGTCAACCACGAGGTTCTCCCATCCTATCTGATCCTGAAAGCCATACTTGGAGATGCACATCATGAGAGATGCTCCGATTGCAACAACGAAATGAGTTCGAATTCCCGCTTCTTTCATTCGGTTTTTGCGTTCGTATCCTATGAATGCTCCGCAAATGCCGGCAATAATAACGCGTATTAAATAATCATATTCCATCGATTCAGCCTCCTGTCATCCTTCTTATTACCCTAAATCGCCGTGCGAGTACTCTATTGGAATGGCTGCAGCTCCTTATCCGCTTCGTTTTGGGCTTGCTTAAGGGCTTCGGCTGGGGACTTTCTGCCAGATAAAGCCTCCTGAATCGCCTCTTCCAGCACTCTTATCACTTTTTCGTTATTGTGTGTAGACAGCTCCTCGTCTGCATAGACGAGCTGATCTCTTGCGACGAGCGCGGCGGGATATTGCTGTGTGTAACTTTTCATCCTGTCCGTATCATAAGCGGATTTGCGAACGGCAACATAGCCGGTGTCCATGCTCCATTGAGCTACCCTCTCTGGCTCCGTCATCCAGCGTACAAAGATCCATGACGCCTTATGCCGCTCTTCGCTCGTTCCTTTGAATATATAGAAGTTGCCGCCTCCGGTTGGAGTGGCGAAACGCCTGCTCTTCGGTGGGAAGGCAACGTGAAAAGGAAATGAGGCCGTCTTTCTCATGTTGGTCAAATTCCCGGAAGTATAGTACATCATAGCTGTTTTGCCGCTTAAAAAATCGGCTGGAACTGCTGCCCAATTAAGCGGATGTATCGGCATCACATGCTGTTCTCTGGAAAGACGAAGCCAATACTCCAGTGCACCCGCATTTTCGGGAGTATCGAAATATACCTGCTTACCGTCGGGAGACATCAGCATACCCCCGTTCTGCAAAGCAAGCATTTGAAACATCCACGTAGAGTTCGTGCTTCCCGAGGAAGGTATTTCAATCCCCCACCGCTTATCGGTGGTCAGTTGCTTGGCGACACGTCTCAAGTCGTCCCATGTCTCCGGAGGCTTAGAGGGATCAAGTCCCGCTTCACGAAATGCATCTGCGTTATAGTACAGCAGCACAGTGCTGCGTTGAAAGGGAATGCTGTAGGTATGGCCTCCCGTCTGGGAATTCACGAGGAAAGGCTCATAGAAATCCGACAAGTATGCGGTTCCGCCCTCTTTGGCTATAAACGGATCCAATGAAACTATGGCATTCATATCAAGCAAGGTGAATAGCTGCGTGGAAGGAAGCACGGCTACATCCGGCGGATTGTTTCCTAATACGGATGCTTGCGTTTTGATTGTTGCATCGTTGTAGTTGCCCATGTAAATAGGCTTTACGCGAATATCCGGATACTCCTTCATGAACTGCTCCACCATGCCTTCCAGGGTTGCCGTCACCGGGCCTCCGACATCGATCGGATAATAAAAAGTCAGCTCCGTCTTCGTCTTAGGTGGCGTTTCAGAGCCTCCCTGCAAAGCAAATTTATTGTTATTGCAGCCAACTGCTAGAAGGACCGTGATAAGAATAACGGCGGTAGCTCTAGTACTCATCCTTATTTTCATATCCATCTTCCTTCATTGCTTCGGTTTCCATCATTATAGGGAAATCCATTATGGATAGAAACCCTCTATCCTTAAGGAAAGGTACTAAATGTTAAGGTAGGAGCCTTTCCGCGAAACCTTTTATGATAAAATAGAAATTCAACAGCGGCGGATCGCGCCTCTGCGAGTTACAGTACAAAAAAGGACTGCTGCCTATGTCGATGACGTTAAGAAAAAAAATTGTACTTATGTTCATTTTATTGATAGCCATCCCGCTCATAGCCCAAGGAATTATTACCTACATAGACTTTTCCTCATCCGTGGAACGCAAGACCGTTGACTATACGGTTCAAATTTTAAGCCAAATTAACCGAAGTATGGATCAAACACTCAAGGAGCAGATGCAAAATTTATCGCTTCTTCCCTTATACAATACCGAGGTCCGCAATATCCTGGATAAATACAGCGACCCGCAGCTCTCTCCAGCAGCACCTACTCTTGAAGAGCGCAGTCAAATGTTTCACGCTATCGCCGGCACAACCTCCTACTACTCCGAAATAAGAGGCGTTCAAATCATATGCAATAACGGGAGTCTCTTTTCCAGTATGGATCCTTATCTGGTCCGACCCTCCATTCGTTGGGATCACGAGCCTTGGTATGATAAAGTTCAGCAAGGCAACGGAGAATGGGTGCTCATCCCTCAGCATCGACCGGACTACCTATTGGAGGATTCCAAATCAGGGCCTTATATTGCCGCTGCACGATTAATTCGGGAACCGGGCTCAAAGCAGGTCAAGGGCTTGGTGAAAATCGACTTTAGACTGGACGTGTTCCAAAATATTTCGGAAAATTACCGATTTGCCCAAATCGGCAATCTGATGGTGCTTAACGAGAACAACGAGCTGTTCTATGAACAAAATAACGAGCATTTGAATGACCAGACCAAGTCCCTTCTGCTGCAATCGGGTCTGCCTAATGAAAATGGGATTGTTAGCAGCCGTATACCGGGGGCCTCCTTTTTGACAATCGTTGATCGCTCTTCTTTTTCCGGTTTGAAAGTCATCAGCTTTATCCCGGTATCATCGCTCCATCAAGAGACTGAGCAATTCCGACGATTTACGCTGCTTACTCTGATTGTCTGTTTGGCTGCTGCATGCGGTGCCGCTATATGGTTCTCCTATAAGCTGAGCCGCCCGCTCATTGAGATGAAGGAGAAAATGCATTTGGTCGAGAAGGGGAAGCTGAAGCAGCAAATGACGATTCATTCTCAGGACGAGATTGGGCAGCTTAGCAGCGGCTTTAACCGGATGTCGGAGGAAATCGATCGCCTTGTAAATGAGGTATATGTCGTCAGGTTGAAGGAAAAGGAAGCACAGCTATCCGTCCTGCTGACACAGATGAATCCCCATTTTTTATACAATACCTTGGAATCCATTAATATGATGGCCATTCGAAGAGAAGCATTTGAGATCTCCGATATGGTGTCATCGCTTGGTCAGCTTCTCCGTCATTCTATCGGTACATATAGTCGGCTCGTTTTGTTGGAGGATGAAATCGCCTCCATCGCTTCGTATGTGAGCATTCAGCAGCTCCGGTACGGTGACCATCTTAATGCCGTTTTTCAGGTAGATGAAGCGCTGCTTCCTCTCTACGTTCCCAAGCTGCTGCTGCAACCGTTGGTAGAAAATGCCATTTACCACGGTATCGATGGAATTGACCGACCAGGTACGATCTGGATCTCCGCGGCGCGTTTCGAAGATGAGCTTCTGCTAACCGTGACGGATAATGGCAAGGGGCTTACCGAAGATGAGATTGAAGCGCTGCAGCAGAAGATCTCCACTCCGGGTCCAGAGGAGGAATCGACGAACGGATTGGCTTTGCGTAATATGAATCAACGATTGGTCCTTATGTTCGGAGAGCAGTACGGATTGCTTATCGACGGAAGCCCAGGGCAGGGCGTGTCTATTACAGTCTCTATTCCAGTAATTGAAAGGAGCGAGGACTATGTACAAAGTGCTGCTAGTGGAGGATGAGCAGTTAATTCGTGAAGGGATCAAACGACTCATTGAGCAGTTATCCAGTGACTTTACCGTCACAATGGAAGCGGTTAACGGTAAAGAAGCGTTAGCTTACTTAGGCAGCGGGATGCCTGATCTGATCATTACGGATATTCGCATGCGCGAGATGGATGGACTCTCTTTTATACAAGAAGTCCGCAAGCGCTATGCGGAGCTCCCTATCATGATCATCAGCGGCTATCAGGACTTTCATTATGCCCAGCAAGCGATTCGCTGTGAGGTAACCGACTATTTACTGAAGCCGATCAATCGGCGGGCCTTTTTGACGGCATTGGAGAAAATTCTCGGTAAGCTTAATAAAATGCACGGCATGGATTCTAAGGAAGACGGAAATGAGGATCCGGCCGCCTCTGTCTTTAAAGGAAATCATAACTTTACCATTCGAACCGTAAAGGAATACATTACCGCTCATCCCGAGGACGATCTGAGCCTCAAGATGATCGCCGACTTCATTGATCTGCACCCTGCCTACCTCAGCCATCTGTTCAAAGGTGAAACCGGCCAAAATTTATCCGATTATATTACCGACGTCCGGATGGAAAGGGCCAAGTATTTATTGTCCCGCACTCATTTGAAGGTATACAACGTAGCTCGGCTGTCCGGCTACCAGAGCCCTAAACACTTTGCCCTCGTCTTCAAGCAGCAGGTCGGCATGACTCCAGGCGCTTATCGGGATTCGGTAGGAGGCGATGGCATGCAGGCTGATGTTGAAGGAGTCGGCCCCCCTGTTTGAATGCTGTTCATGGGTCTATTATAATAAAACATAAGATCAAAATAATAACCAAGAGGTGCCGTTATGTTAAAAGTGGAATATCATGGCCATTCCTGCGTTCAGCTGTCTGACGGAGAGCATTCCCTTATCATCGATCCGTTCCTCACCGATAACCCTTCGGCTATCGTCAAGCCGGAATCGATTCGTGTTCAGCATGTATTGCTCACTCATGCTCACGCCGATCATATTCAGAATGCTGTAGAAATTGCCAAAGCAAACGACGCTACATTGATCGCCATCCATGAGCTTGCTACCTATCTGAGCTGGCAGGGCGTGAAAGCTAGAGATATGAATATCGGAGGCCGCCTATCGCTAGGCTTTGCAGAACTGCAAATGGTCCAAGCCTTCCATAGCTCCGGTATCATTGATCACAATAAGCAGGAAATCATTTATGCTGGAATGCCAGCCGGCTTTATTATTCGCTGGAACGGCCACACGATATTGCATGCAGGAGATACGAACCTGTTCCTGGATATGAAGCTGATCGGAGAGCGCAATTCCATTGACTTGGCATTCCTTCCGATCGGGGACCTGTTCACCATGGGACCAGAGGATGCTGCTGTAGCAGCCGAGTGGCTGCAGGCCAAGCAGGTCGTTCCTGTGCACTACAATACCTTCGAGCTGATTCAACAGGACGGGGCCAACTTCGTGGAAATGCTGAAAAGCCGCGGAATTCAAGGAACTGTTATGCATCCTGGAGAGCATATTACTTTATAAGCTCAAATCAAAAAAGCCTGTAGACACCTTTCCCTAGGAAAGCCGTCTGGAGGCTTTTTTTGAATCGCTCTCCATATCCTAGACAAATTTTGTTCGTTCTACCCATTTCATTGAAAATGTAAACTATGCGAGCTAAGACCACACAAAAAAGGCCCTTGCAACTATAGCGCAAGCACCGTCCCAAGCAGCCAGCCGACTCTCTTGAAGAGCGGCTGGTTTTATTATGGCTGTTGGTTACCCCATTTCACCACCCATTTATCCATCTCCTTTAAGGCTGCCCGGAAGTCAATCCCCTTTTCTGTTAGAGAATACTCCACAGTCACCGGCACAGTAGGGAAAACTTCACGTCGTACGACCCCGGTTTGTTCCAAATGGCGCAGCGTATCCGTCAGTGACTGGGTTTTAACGATAGCTACATCTCTTTGCAATTGTTTAAATCTTCTTGGACCTTTATGCAGCTCCGCAATGATTAGAAAGGCCCATTTGGCACCAAGAATCCGAAGCACCTCGCATATGTTGGAGCCAGCAGGTTCGTTATCTTGTAAAGGTTCCATCCGAAGAGCACCTCACTTACAATTAGTTAGTTAGTCCATTTATCAGGACAATATCCAAATACTTTGCCTTCTTTCATTATTATACTGACCTCCTTATAATGTCAATCAAGGGATCAACATAGAAGTTAAACGGCTGATCAGGCATGAGCTAGCCATCCTGCTGCACCCGTTCGCTTTAAGGAGAGATCCGTAGAAAGGAATGATAACAAATGAATCGTTTATATATTTATCTTCTTGCTTTAGGGGCTTTCGTTACAGGTACCGCAGAATTAATCGTCGTCGGGATATTGCCTGCCATTGCCAGGGATCTCAACATTTCTATAGCTTTGGCCGGGCAATTAATCACTATTTTTTCTCTTGCTTTTGCTGTTGGAACTCCTGTTGTAGTAGCAGTAACTTCCCTCATTAAACGTAAAACGGTATTGATAAGCTCATTAGGTGTATTTATCATAGGTTCCCTGATTTCTTTTGCAAGCTCCGATTATGCTTTCTTAATTAGTTCAAGAATTATTCTGGGACTAAGTGCAGGCGTGTATACCGTCGTTGCATTTAGCTCGATTGCCAAGCTGGTTCCCCCTGAAAAAACAGGCAGCGCCATCGGTATGATAGCGCTCGGTATAAGCAGCGCCATGGTACTGGGAGTTCCTATAGGCGTTATGATTGCTGAATGGTGGAGCTGGCAGGCGATCTTTGCCGTTCTTGCGGTAGTCAGCTTATTAGTTCTGCTTGGAATGGCCCGGTTACTTCCGCAGATTGCCGGGGACATCCCGATCCCTTTTCGACAGCAGTTCAATGTATTTGGTAATCCGGTTATTGTAAGTGGGCTGATTCTCTCCTTGTTTATGACTACAAGCTGCTCGCTTATGAATACTTATTTAACCCCATTTTTATTGGACATTCTTCATATGCAGGTATCGTCTATTAGCCTCATGATGTTTGCGCTAGGTATTGCGGGCGTAATTGGTTCTCGGATCGGAGGATTCGGAGTTG
Organism: Paenibacillus sp. RC67; assembly: GCF_030020805.1. Lineage (GTDB taxonomy): Bacteria > Bacillota > Bacilli > Paenibacillales > NBRC-103111 > Paenibacillus_S. The sequence goes on along the minus strand of NZ_CP125098.1, from coordinate 1,662,663 downwards.
ATCATTGGGGTACCGTTCGAATGATTTCAATCTGTTTGACGGTTCTAGCTGCTTCTCTGGCACTGCTTCCTATATTTCATTCTTCGTTAATGGTCGGAATCCTCCTAATCATCGTTTGGATGATCGCAATGTCGATGATGGTTCCAGCCATTCAGACCTATTTTATTCAACAGGCTCCTCAATCGTCCAATCTGGTTCTCGGATTGAATACTTCGATACTTCATTTAGGTATAGCCATAGGTGCAAGTGCGGGAGGCATTGTTGTTAATACTACATCTACGGTTTTTTACCATCCATGGATTGCTAGCTGCATCATAACTGCCGCCTTGGCCATTGCGGTACTATCGTTTTCTCTTCGTAAAAAGAATGTCTCGGAACCGGCATAATCCGTTGCTGACTGTGCTGAAAGAATCTGATCCTTCCTTTCAGCACAGTCTTAATCGACAATTTTCTACAATCACAACAACAACCTGTCGTTTTTATACAACGAGATTCGTCATTTTTCGACTCTATGTAATTCAATTATTTAACTTGATATATCTTACGAAAAGCGGTCGGAGTTAACCCTTCGCTCCGCTTAAAGATTTTTATAAAATAGCTTGGATGGTCGAATCCCACCATCTCCGCAATGCTCTTAACCTCATGATTCCCCTTAGCCAGCAGCTCTTTCGCTTTTTGAATACGAATACGGTTAAGATACTCTATCGGACGTGTTCCTAGCGTTTGCTGAAAAAGCACACATGTATAGGGAGTGGATACGCCCAACTGATCTGCCAAGTCCTGCAATGTAATGGTTTGGCTGTAATACTGATCGATATAAGCCAAGGCCGGCTGAATCATCTCATAGTACTCGTCATTGGTATCGTTGCTGGAGAAATTTGCGGAGCAGCGATGCAAGTCCAACAATAGTGCATACACGGATTGTGAGCAATCATGGCTCAATGGGGCCCTTTTGGCATTAAACAAGGCAAGCATCTCTTGGATTCGGTTCAGAATTTGGTCCGGGTTGGCAATATCGAGTACAGTGGACTCGTGAAAATGAAGCGTTCGCAATATTTCTTTTGCTAGTCTGCCTTGGAACTCAATCCACTGCACAGTCCACGGAGACTCAATGGCATAATAATGATGAGGTACCGTAGGAAACAACAGCATGCCTTGTCCTTCGGACACGGTTATTTCCTTATCGTCCATTTTAAGAACCCCTTGTCCATTGAGGCATTGAATCCACTGAAAAGTAGGCACACCGTTCCTTCGATTGACTTCCGGCTGATTCCTCCAACCCCCTATGGACGCTATATAGAGAGGCAAATGTACGTCTACTTCTGACGGTGTATTCCATATGTTCCGGCTAGGATTCAATTCTACCACTCCCCCTAACAGTTTAATATTGTTATATTATCACAAAATAGTCTGATTGATTCCATAAAATATTAGATGTTATTATGAATCATGTCATAGGGGCACACAATTTAAATAATTAAACTAATTTTGATCTTTAATGAAAATGAGGACAAGATTAGCATGGTTCCAATGGTTTTCTATCATAAACTATGCTTTTCTTTACTGGTAATATTTGCAATTAGTAAGACTATTATTATTGCAAGCGCTTTATTTTTAAGGGGTATAATACGACACAAGTACATTCAAAAAATAATACTTTTTATCTTCTTCTTTCCGTCTGAGGACCTATAAGATCCATTCTGCACATCGTGCTTGCGATACTGGCTTGGCACCAAATACCTAATTAGCGTGACACGGAACACAACCCCTTTCCAAATTCAACCAGATCATATTCTCAACTTTAGAACTTACGTGAATCTATGTGCTTCATTCGGCTGTACCCTATTTTGTAAATTATGAACATGCTCTCGCTAACTTTTTCCTATTGTAAGCGCTAACACTTTGGTTATCAAGGAAATTTATTCTATTTCTTCAAAAAAATAAGATGCTTGCGTCTGTTAGCTGAGGCTCATCGCACGCACTTTATTATAGATAACTCCAAAAGAGAACAACAAAAAAGAGAGAGATTTAAGTGATACCGAGTGGGTTCAATACAACAAAAAACATGTTATGGAGGGTCAGCAATGAAACGTATTCTTTCTACGGTTTTATCTTTATCGATGGCATTTGCAATGGTACCTAGTGTCGTAGGAGCGACAGACGCTCCCAAGGATTCTTCATCCTTCAGCGATCTGAAGGATCTCGATGCGGCATCGAAGGCCAAATTTGATGAAATGCTTAAAGCAGGTATTCTTGACGGAGTACAAGATGGGGTCTTTGGTCTTAAAGATAAAATGACTCGTGCACAGTTTGCTAAAGTCGCTTCGCTTATTTTTCAGTTAAAAACAGACATGACATTAAAGACATCTACTTTTACAGATGTATTATCTGATGATCCTAGCAATGGTTACGCACTGCCATACATAGATGCTATTTCCAAAGCAGGCATTACCGATGGATACGGAGAAGGGCTGTTTAATCCAGGAGGACAAGTAACCAAAGAGCAGTTGGCTGCTTTCTTGATCAAAGGTTTGAAGCTCGATGCCAAGCTGAAGGAAACAAAAGGCGTTCAGGATGATACCGTATCGGATTGGGCAAAAGGCTATGTCGCTCTAGCGATCGAGAATAAGCTGATGTCCAATGGAGCCACTGGAAAATTCGACGGTACTTCACCTGTCACCCGTGATTTGCTGGTATTCTCGGCCTATGAAGCCCGCAAGCTTAATACAGCCACCAAGATCGAAACGGTAACGAAGGTCTCTATAGACAAAGCCGAGGTGACCGGAGCCAAGACAATTACCGTCACGCTTAACGGAGCGTTGGCGGATACCAGCAAGCTGAATGCAACCGTATCCCGGGGTTCGACGGCCGTTCCTGCAGCAGTAAAATGGAATGACACCAAACATCAGTTTGCAATTGTAACAGAAACCGCCATGAGTGAAGGAACCTATACTGTCAAGCTGGAAGCCGTCAAAGATGGCGGTTTATCGGTAGATAAAGGAAAAGCAGACGTCACCGTGCAAAAGGAGAACATAACCAAAATTGATTTTCTCTCTGCATCCGATTCGATTGCTAAAGGAAATAAAGTGACCATCTCTTTCAAGGCGATGAATCAATACAGTGAACAATCCGATATTCCTGCTTCCCGATTTGAAATTAAGACCAGTCCAAATTTAACAATTCAGTCGTCCGTTAATGATCAAACGTTTAGCATTAAGATCGATGATGATTCCTTTGATCGTAACGATAATATCTTTTTCACCATTTCAGCACCTGACAACACAACTCATGCGAGTAAAGCCTATCGGGTTGGAGACAAGCAATCGGTTGCTAAAATCGAATTAGGAAAGCTGAATCTGAAAGGCGGCAAGAAAAAGCTGGAATCCGGAGATTCTGCAACCCTTGATTACAAAGCCTACGATCAATATGGATTCTTGGTGACCGATCTTACTACACTGCGTGAGGAAACGATTACCTCTGTCACTGGAGCCTACGCCCTTGAGTCAGGGTCGATAACAGAAGGCAAGACTCGGGTGGACAAAGGCTTCGGCTTCTATGAAGACGAGGATAATGACAATAAGCCGGATTTGAAGATCAATACGGCTCAAATAGATTCCAGGTCATCTTCCTCTGACCAAGAAATGACACTTGCGGTAACAGCTAATGCAACTGGACAAACTGTGACAACGAAAATCGTTGTGACTCCTCTTAATGTCCCGTATGATATTAGCTTCGGCAAACTAAGCACGAATGTGCTTGCATGGGGGGATGACGATGCCTATCTTCCTATTGAGGTCAAAGATAAATCTGGGAATGTATTGAGTACCGATGATGTACTACAATTCGTCAATGACATTCGCATATACAGCTCGGGTTCAGCAAGAGTAAACGTGGACTCAAGAGTAGATACCGAAGGTGTGTTCAAAGGAAAAATTAAAATTGGCAGCCTCAAAGTCGCAGATGAGGACACTCGCAAAGCAGGCTCTCTGAAGATCGAAGCCATTATAGGAAATTCGGACAAAAAAGCCAGCTTCAATACGACTGTATCGGAAAAAAGATATCCGGCACAAGTTTACGTTTCCTCCGAGCCTAAACAAAAAATGCTTCCTTCGATGACGGCTTTTGGAATCTCAACTAATAACATGCTGACGGAAAACAAAATGAAGCTGAAATTTAAAGATCAGTATGGTGAAGACTTCGACAAAGATTATTCTGGCTATGAAGTTGATTTAAATCTAAAACGCACTGGCGGTACCGTTACCAATGCCGTGTACTTTTCTAAGGGATCTTTTACAGGGACACCGACATGGGCCTTAGCTGCTGATGAAGCTTCATCCAAGTATCCAAGCGTTCTTACGTTCAAAGGCGACGATACTCGTGCCGAAGGCTACAGCGCTGCAAGCAACACGATCAAATCCATTAGGGATACAGATCTCACCTTTACACCGATTCCTGGAGATAATAACGAGGTTACGTATCAGATGACGGCGAGGCTATTCAAATCGGATGCGAGCCGTTCTGAGATTTCATCAGTAACACGTATCGTCGATCTAATTGAGGCTAAGAAAGCAGATAAATTAACATATTCATTAAAAGCCTTTGCAAACGGGCTTGTTGCCACTGACGAGCTTAAAATGGAAACGTTCACAAGTAATCCGTCAGCTAGCTTAGCACCATTCACAACGCCAATAGTAAAAGCTCCGGTAACGGACATCGACGTATTGAAAGGATATTTCGCCGGCAAAATTGAATTGTCAGCTACCAACTCGACGAATGATAATGTTGCCCTTCCGAATAACCTGATTCAACAAATCAGCGTAACTGGTGGAGCAGCCGTCCCTATTGCCAAAATTAAAGTAGACTCGTTCAACTTTGATGCTTATGGAATTGTGGGTGTTTATGAAGGCACTGCCGATGTAGCTGTCACCTTCATCCCTTCTAATGCTGCTGGCACTCGCTTGGCTACATTAAGCAAAATTCAGATCAAAAAAGACTATGCAGCAACTGCTTCCCTCACAGCAGGCGAAAACGGCAAGGCCAAAGAAATTTGGTTATCCCAGTTGAACAATCTGGCTCTCCACTCTGGAGATTCTGCAGTAAATGGAGCCACACAACGCAAGAAAACATTCGGAGACTTAAAGCTTAAGGATCAATATGGTTACACCGAGTATAAAAACTATGGTGTGTATCGTTCAGCGGATTTCTATGGCACTAAATTTGCTATTAGCAATGCCAAATGGTCCGATCCCGCGAATCCAGGTGTTCTTCGAATCGATATTGACACTAAAGCGGGCACAGGTGTTTACGTATATGAGCCGGGTCCAGGCGGAAGCCGTATCATCTCTTTCACTGCTACTGTGTTTAGTGGAAACAAATCTCAATCCGTAGATGTATATCCGGATCCAGAGCACTAACAGTGCAGATTTTACAATATTTGTAAATTATACTTTGAGTAATTACACTCTCAAAAAGCGTCCTGTTCTTTTGGACAGGACGCTTTTTTCTCTTACGCCGATTCTACTGTTTTACGCGATTCTGTAATCTTCTTGGCTTGGAAGGTCAGCATAATGAAATGCAGGAAGAACACCGCAGAGATAATATAAAACACAATCGGAATCCCCATATTGCTTGCAACAACGCCTCCGAACAAGGAGCCTATTACATTGCCTAATGAATTGGCACTTGCATTATAGGAGAAGACGCTCCCTTGAATCGTGGATGGTGTCAAGCTCCGCAGCAGCGAACTGATCGCTGGAATTAAGCCACCTACGCACAAGCCAGACAAGAATCGTGCTCCCATTAAAATCCACGGATTAGAAATCTGTGCTTGAGGAATATACAATACAGATATCAGCAAGAGCGAACATAGCAAAATGGTTAAATGACCGTGCTTATCCCCCAGCCTGCCTAAGATCGGAGCGGCAATCATCGTTCCCAGAGCACTGGAGGCGAAAATAAGCCCTGCCATAATTTCCACATGATTGTCTATATGCATGCTTTTGACATAGAGCGTAATAATAGGACTGATACTCTGAAAGCTTGCTGCAATGAGAAATGTAGAGATGAATAACGTTAATATGGCCGGTTTATGCTTCATAACCTCTTTTAAGCTAGCTCTCTCTGGTTTCTTCTCCTTTGATGCTGTCCACTTCAAATCCTGGAAACGGAATTTAGCATATTTCCGCGTTTCTTTGACCCCAAACAATACGAATAAAGCGGCAATAAAAATGAAAAAACCCGTAAAAAAGAACGAATTCCGCATTCCCAGCCATTCGGCCATAATACCGCCCAGCAAGGGTCCGAGCAGCTGTCCTGAAACCTGGCCCGTCTGGAGCGTCCCCAGTGCTTTACCTACTTGCTCTTTTGGCGTTTCAATAGCCATGAGAGCCACCGCACAGGTGGAGAACCCGCCCATTGTACCAAAGAGAGCTCGAAGCAGCAGCAATTGAAGCGGCGTATGGACCAACCCCATGGCGGCAATGATAATTGCCAGACCGAAGCCCGACCGAATCATGGTTATCCTTTGACCATATTTATCCGAGAATTTTCCCCAAAAGGGTGATACGATGGCGATCATCAAATGATTGATCCCGAAAATCATGGCAGCCCATAGAGCGGCCTGCTTCACATCATGAATGCCAAGCTCCTGAACATACAGCGGCAAAAATGGAATAATCATCCCGATCCCGACGGAGCTGAAAAATGTACCGAACCATAATATGAACAAATTGCGCTTCCATGCTTCCATCCTGGATAGACCTTCTTTACTAGTAAATTGTGCAACAACCCTCTGGAATGCACTAGCCATAAGGACTATTGTTAGATTACTCCCAAAGAACGAAAGAAACCATGGATTTCCATGCTGTGAAACATGTACTATCTTGCTTTTGCTTGGGATTAAGATATTACTTGACGGCTCTCAAATGGGATGGTACGATCAAAACATCCATTATTCATACTTATTTACTTGGTTTTAATTCTATATGTCGACCAGCTAACTGGAGACTCCTTTACCCGCTTCTTGGGCTTGGAGTCTCTTTTTGATTTTATTATTATGAAGGAGTGAACTCTCTATGGCCAAAATTGCTGTGATTTCTGGAAGCCCCTCCGTTAGTTCTCGTTTGAACGGAGTACTTCAAAGCATTCAATCCCAACTTCTTACGGCTGGACTCGAATTGCATTGGATCGATGTCCGCAGTCTTCCACCAGAGGACCTTATTTACACTAATTTCAAAAGTCCTGCTATTATAGAAGCTATCAATCAAATAGCTGGTGCTGATGCCGTAGTCGTTGCCACTCCCATTTATAAAGCCTCTTATACCGGTGTAATCAAGACCTTTCTGGATCTGATTCCTCAAAAAGGGCTTGAAGGTAAAGTCATTCTCCCTGTCGCTATTGGGGGGACGATTGCCCACCTGCTTGCGCTGGATTATGCACTTAAACCTGTGCTTGCCGCATTAGGTGCAAGGATTCAGCTGGCTGGCGTTTATGCCCTCGATACGCAGGTTCAACGGAACGAAGACGGTACGTTCGAGCTGGATGAGGAGCTTGATCAGCGCCTTACAGCCTCCACTGACGAATTCATTCAAGAGGTCCGATTTCGTCTTCAGCTAGGCTCGCTGGCGGCTCAGTCATAAATAGCGCCAGAATAGACCGAAGCCTGTAAAACTTGATTATCTCGAAAACACTGGTTTCTCGACAGCCTCGCCGCGTTCGCACGCGGTTTTTCTTTTACACAGAAATAATTTTACTTTTCCTACTTGAATTGTCGGATTAATAGTGCTAATATTTCTATCAACATCATTAATCCTTTTCAAAGCGCCGATTGGATAACCAAAGGCTCCCGCTGTCGTTGTTACACATAACGTCGACAATAACGGGAGTCTTTTCATTTTTTCAGACCAGGGGGAGTTACCATATGAGTACAGCAAAACGGGAAATGCACCTTAATTTATTCCTTGTCCCTGCAGGACACCACGAAGGAGCTTGGAGACATCCCGATACCGAGGTGAACCAGCTTTTACAGTTCGAGCATTTTCAACGAATCGCCCAAAAGGCAGAGCAAGCCAAATTCGATTCATTATTTATGGCCGATCGATATTCTGCATCCAAGAAAGCCGTCGCTTACGGAGCATTGACTGGACTTGAGCCTCTCACTCTTCTAACGGCTCTCTCTGTTGTAACAAAGCGGATCGGACTCATCGCCACCGTATCCACAAGCTTTAACGAGCCTTTTAATGTAGCGCGCCGATTTGCTACGATCGATCATCTAAGTGATGGCCGAGCTGGCTGGAATATCATCACATCCGGTACCGATGAGGAAGCGAGGAATTTTAATTTTGAGCAAATTCCTGGGCATGCAGAGCGTTATGAGCGGGCGCAAGAGTTCGTCGAAGTGGCGGCACGCCTGTGGGATAGCTGGGAAGAAGATGCATTGATTCTCGATCAAGCTGCCGGAGCCTATGCTAATAGCAGCAAAGTACATGAGCTGAATCATAAAGGAGAGCATTTCTCCGTACGTGGTCCACTCAACGTTTCCCGTTCACCACAAGGTCGCCCTGTGCTCGTGCAGGCTGGTTCCTCGGAGGATGGACGCCACTTTGCTTCGACGGTAGCGGATGCGATTTTTACGGCTCAACAAACGCTTGCCGATGCTCAAGCATTCTATGCCGATGTCAAGGCTCGCGTTCGCCAAAGCGGGAGAAATCCTGAGCACGTCATTATCTTGCCGGGCATTTGCCCCATTATTGGCGAGACCGAAGCTGAAGCCAAGGAAAAGGAAGCCAAGCTTCATGAGCTAACCAATCCAAAGTATAGTCTGCTGCAGCTCTCCAATCGTATTGGCTTTGATCTCACCTCCTATCCGTTGGATGGACCGATGCCGGATGTGCCGGAAAATGACTTGTCCCGTGGACATCAAAGCCGGGCACAGCTCATTATCGAGCTTGCCCATAAAGAAAACTTGACCCTTCGTGAGCTGCTCTTGCGTCTTGCGGGAGGACGCGGTCACCGTACTATTGCAGGTACCGCTAAGCAGGTTGCCGATGAGCTTGAAGTTTGGTTCACGGAAGGAGCAGCCGATGGTTTTAACATTATGCCTCAATTGATGAATGGCGGCTTGGACGATTTCATCGATCACGTCGTGCCTGAGCTTCAACGTCGCGGATTGTTCCGCACAGAGTACACAGGCCGCACACTGCGTGAGCATTACGGACTGCCTCATCCGCAAAATTCATTCGCTGCACTACCGCAATATCAATAAATAATCAGTGTATAATCTGATCCGGCTTAAGGAAGGGAGAATTCTTATGAGTGGTAAAGCAAGACAAATGCATTTAGGCGCCTTTTTATTCGGTGTCGGGCACCACGTCGCAGCATGGCGCTATCCGGATACGGATGCGCAGGGCATTCTGGACCCTGCATTTTACGAACGCTTCGCCAAGACGGCGGAACGCGGGAAATTCGATATGCTGTTCCTGGCAGATTCATTGGCCTTGCTCGGAAGCTCCCCTTCCCACACGGCTTCCGTCCGCCCGGAGCCTATTACCCTGCTATCCTATTTGGCAGGTGTCACCCAACGGATCGGCTTGGCCGCCACAGTCTCGACAACTTATCATGAGCCTTACAATTTGGCTCGAGAATTTGCCACCCTCGATCATTTAAGCGGAGGCCGGGCAGCTTGGAATGTCGTTACGTCAAGCCGCAATGAGGAAGCAGCCAATTTCAGCAAGGAAAAGCATCCGGAACACGCTGTTCGCTACGCCCGCGCAAGGGAGTTTATCGAAGTGGCGACTTCCTTATGGGACAGCTGGGAAGATGATGCTATCCTCTTAGATCGAGCGACCGGCCAATTCGCCCATCCGGATAAAGTACATCGAATCGATCATCAAGGGGAGCATTTCAGAGTCCGTGGGCCGCTTAATGCACCGAGATCGCCCCAGGGGCGTCCGGTTATTATCCAGGCAGGCTCATCCGACACGGGTCAGCAGCTGGCAGCGGAAACCGCTGAAGTTATTTTTACCGCATGGCAAACGATTGAAGAGGCACAGCTTTTTTATCGCAATGTCAAGTCGCTGCTTGCAAGGTATGGAAGGTCTCAGGATGATCTGAAAATCATGCCTGGTATTTTCCCGGTCATCGGCAGCACAGAAGCCGAAGCGAGAGAAAAGGAGCAATTGCTGCAGCAGCTGGTGCTCCCTCAAGTCGGTTTATCTATGCTATCCGGCTCGTTGAATGTCGATCTGAGGAGCTATCCTCTCGACGGTCCTTTGCCGGAGCTGCCTGAGCTCGAAGCCGTTAACGGCGGTAAAAGCAGGTTCAAGCTCGTTTCGGATATGGCCAAACGCGACGGGCTTACGATACGACAGCTGATTTATCGGGTCACTGGAGCACGAGGTCACCGAACCATCTACGGTACCCCCGTACAAATTGCCGATCAGCTGCAAGCATGGTTCCAGGGAAGTGCTTGCGACGGCTTCAACATCATGCCCCCATATTTGCCGGGAGGCTTGGAGGAATTCGTGGATCAAGTCATTCCCGAGCTGCAAAATCGCGGACTGTTTCGAACGGAGTACAGCGGTTCAACGCTTCGCGATCATCTTGGTTTGGACCGTCCTTCCAGTAAATTTACAAGCCCTTCATCGTCCTCTATCCAATAAATGTGAATCCTACTTACCCTGTTTCAACAATCAACTAACTTGTAACAAAACTCATACTTAAGCAAGGAGTGAAACGACTATGGGAGAAACAAAACGTCAGCTCCATCTCGGAGCCTTCCTATATGGGGTAGGGCATCACATTGCTGCATGGAGATATCCCCTGACAGATTCGCTAGGATTGTTTACCTTTGAATTTTATAAACGATTTGCGCAAACGGCCGAACGCGGGAAATTCGACATGATTTTTATCGAGGATATCCCCTCACTGCCCGAGCAGCTTAAAACCGCCGTCCAATATACCGTCCCCGTCCGAGCCGAACCGCTAACTCTGCTGTCCACCCTTGCTTCTGTCACCTCGCATATCGGATTAGCCGGTACCGTGTCTACAACCTACAGCGAGCCCTTTCATGTAGCCAGAAAATTCGCTTCCCTCGATCATTTGAGCCGTGGCCGTGCTGCCTGGAACGCCGTTACAACGAGTATGGAGATTACGAGCCAAAATTTCGGCCAAGATCATCATCTCGATCATGCTGTTCGATATGAGCGTGCCCAAGAGTTCGTGGAAGTTGTCACTTCCCTGTGGGACAGCTGGGAGGAAGGAGCGCTCCATATAGATAAAGCCTCAGGCCTGTTCGCCGATGCTGACAAAGTGAATGCCATCCGCCATCAAGGCAAATTTTTCTCCGTACAAGGCCCCTTGTCCATTCCTAGGACTCCGCAAGGCCGTCCCGTACTTGTACAGGCCGGCTCCTCCGAGACCGGGCAAGATTTTGCTGCCAAAACAGCAGAAGTCGTATTTACGGCATGGCAAACTCTTGAGGAAGCACAAACGTTCTACAGCAGTCTAAAAGGACGTCTTGGCAAATACGGACGCAAACGGGAAAGTCTAAAAATATTACCCGGCATCCTGCCGGTTATCGGTTCAACAGAACAAGAAGCACGTGAAAAAGAAGCTTACCTTCAAGAGCTCGTGCTGCCCGAAGTCGGCCTATCTATGGTATCCAGAACACTAAGGGTGGATCTGTCTTCCTACCCTCTCGACGGTCCAGTTCCCGATCTTCCAGACGCAACTAACATTAATGGAGGCAAAAGCCGTTACCAGCTTCTAGTCGATATGGCGCGTCGCGACAAGCTGACTATCCGGCAGCTCGTAGCCAGAGTTACAGGGGCGCGTGGCCATAAAACTATACACGGTACACCTGAGCAAATTGCAAATCATCTGGAAGACTGGTTCACTAATGGGGGCTGCGACGGCTTCAACATTATGCCTCCCTATTTCCCTGGCGGACTGGATGAATTCGTCGATCACGTTATCCCTATACTGCAAAAGAGAGGCTTATACCGAACAGAATACAACGGAACGACACTGCGCGATCACCTGGGACTTGAGATTCCAGGAAATAAGTTCCAACAAGAGCGTCACAAGCAGCAGCAAGCCAATTAAGCATGGATTCAGTTATTATAAGGGGGTTATCCACATGGCAGCGAGAAACCATAAAGCAATCCATTCCACTCTACTCGGCATTATCATCTTTACAATGGCGCTAACCGGCTGCGGTAAGACTACTTCTTCCGATACCCTATCCGCTGCTCAAGCAGGAAGTACGGAAAAGCCAAAAGAGAAGATTGTCGTCAATATAGGCGTCCAAGGCAAAACAGGCATTCTTCCTTATGCAAGAGACAAAGGTGCGTTCGAGAAAGCTTTTGCTGCTGTTGGAGCTGAAGTAAAATGGAATGAATTTGCAAGCGGACCTCCGCATTTTGAAGCCTTGGCCGCCGGGCGTCTGGACTTCGGTTCCGTTGGAGGGACTCCTGTTGTATCCGGTCAGGTGGGAGGCATCGATTTCAAAGCCATTGCTGTGACGGGAGACGGCAAGAAAGGCAATATGATTGTCATTCCCAAGAACAGTCCGATCAAAGAGCTCAAGGACTTGAAGGGGAAAAAGATCGGGGTTGCCAAAGGCAGCAGCGCATACAACTTCCTTTATCTGGCCATAGACAAAATTGGGCTCAAGGGCGATGATGTCAAAGTCATTCAGCTTCAGCCTGACGAAGCAAGACCAGCCCTTGATTCGGGTGCTATTGACGCCTGGTCGATCTGGGAGCCTTACGCAACAACTGCCGTTTTTCAGACGGGGGCGAAAATATTGGTGACCGGTCAAGATTTGAATATTAACGCTCCTGGCTTCCTTATTGCCCGCACCAAATTCACCAAGGATCATCCTGACTTAACCGTATTATTCCTCAAAACTTATGAAGAAGTGCGCAAATACTATGCAGAGCATACCGACGAAGTGACCGAAGAGCTATCTAAATCTCAGAAGCTGGAACGGGAAATCATCAGCACCGTACTGAAAAACACGGAACCGCTCCTTTCTCCAATCACACCAGAATTTGCCAAGGCCCATCAAGAGCAAGCCGATTTCCTCTTCTCCGTTGGCGCTATTAACAAGAAGCTCGATACGAGCCAAGTACTCGAAAGCAAATTCGTAGAACAAGCATTGAAGGAGCTGAAGGATAAAAAATAAGTGTCTTCATTATGTACAGCGATCGTTATAGTTTCATAATTATAAATTGGCGGGTCAACGAAATGTACATTTGGTTGATCCGTCTTTCTTTTGGAATAATCTCGTATGATATTGTAATATAAGGTTTAACTAATTTAACGAAATGGAATGATGCATCATCAACTACATTATACTGGACTTGGAATCCACTTGCTGGGAGAATGACAGATCCAAACAGAATGAAACCATTGAAATTCGAGCCGTCAAAATCAGCAGTAAGCTGGAAATGAAGAATACGAACTGGTTGAACCATCCTATTAGTATTAAGCATCAGAGCATAGGAAGCTGATCGGTCGAGACCGGGAATATTGCCAAGCTTTTCGTCAAGCTATATCATAAGCTGGAGTTCAAATAAAATGTAGCTATCAATCCAAAAGATACGGAGGGCTTGATTCATGTGGAGCAGCATCTTTGAAACCGAATATATGAAAAGACCGGAAGCAGCCTTGGAAGAGCTTCGTCAATTTCTTACTAATTGGAATGAGAAATTATCAGAAGCGGAAATTGCCGAGATCGTCAGCAGACAAAGCAATCCGTTTCCTGTTAGCCACGAGCTGCATAGCCAATATCAGCCGTTTGATCCCGCTTTATGGATTATGCCGCAGAAGCAGCTGCCAGGCAGCTATTTGGAGTTTTTGAAGTATTCAAACGGCGGGGAGTTTCAAACCGGAGAGCGATATTTTCAGTTTTTCAGCACAGATCAGTTTAGAGAATATAATCTAGCTTATGAACTGCCGGAATATATGAAGTTTGCGTCATCCTTTGCTATGGATGGCTGTGGTAATCACTATCTTTTTGATATGAGAGAGGATATGACAGACAATGAGTACCCTATTCTTGTCGCACATTCGGGGTACTTGGATTACGAGGGAAGTGTTCATGTCGCTAATTCTTTTCTTGATCTCTGTAGGGGGAGAACTTCAATGGATGATGAAATGAATAAACGCTGGGAGTAAACGAGCCCAATCGTTAAGGGGAGGCTAGTGGTTGCGTTACATCGCTTTAATCCCCTACCCGCTCCCCTTCCTTCAGCTATTTTATTTCGTGTTCCTTCTATTATAATGCTATCCGTTATAGCTATCGCGCCATTTCAACAGCTTCTTCTCCAATAGCCTCACTAATGAATCCGTCATCTTTCCTACGATAGCAAAAATAATGATGCCGACAAACACAATTTGTGTCTGGGAGAACTGTCTTGCATCCATAATTAAGTAGCCAATCCCTTCACTTGATCCCATCAGCTCAGCAACAACAAGCCCCAGCCAAGCTACCCCAAGAGACAAGCGCAAGCCTAACAGCAAATTGGGCATCGCTGCCGGGATCACAAGACGGGTAATTTGGTTCCAACGATTAAATTCCAAGATGCGAGCTACATCAAACAGCTTGGAGTCAGCGCTGCGGATCCCCAAGAACGTGTTCACGTACAATGGAAAGAACGCTCCTTTGGCAATCAGCAATATTTTGGACAGCTCTCCAAAGCCGAACCATAATATGAATAGCGGTGTAATCGCCAAATGCGGGATCATGCGCAGCATCTGTACCGTAGGGTCCAACGTTTCCTCTGCCCTCCGGAACAAACCGCTCACTAGTCCTAACAGCAGTCCAAGCCCTCCCCCCAGCAAAAATCCTACTGCCGCACGGTACACGCTAATTTTCAAATGCTTGACCAGCTCTCCGGAGGCGGTCAGTTCGATAAAAGCCTGGAAAATCGCTAATGGGGTAGGCAGCAGCGTTTTGGAGATAAGCTCCAAGCTGCCGGCAATTTGCCAGATGATCAGTACAGAAATAGGCAGTATTAAGCCTCTGATTATAATCGCCCACTTGTCGTTGCGCTTTTGACGAGCTGTAGTATCCTTGGGAACAGGTTGTTCCACCTTGCCTCCTATAGCTTCAGCATTCGCTGCTCCCGTTATCGTACCTGTTGAATGGATCATTCCAATCACCTCTCTGAATTGTTTATTAAATTCCCGAGCTGTCTATCAATTCAAGCTCATCGACTCGTTCAAACTCGTTCAGCACTTTATGGCGCATTTCCTGAAAGGAAGAGGTCGTCTTTTTCCTTGGGAATGGGAGATCTACAGGAATAATTTTGCGAATCGTTCCTGGACGGGCGTTCATAATAACTACCCGGTTAGCCAGAAAAACCGCTTCATCGATATCGTGCGTGACGAGAATCATCGTCGTTCTGTTTTGCTGCCAAATATCAAGCAGCACCTCCTGCAGATGACTTCTTGTGAAAGCATCCAACGCGCCGAATGGCTCATCAAGCAGCAGTACCTTGGGCTTGCGGAGAAGCGCTCTGGCTATAGCTACCCTTTGGGACATTCCTCCGGATAATTCACGGGGATACGCCTTCTCGAATCCTTTTAGCCTGACAATCTCAATCAGCTCATCAACTTGACGCCGAACCTCAGGGTCGCTCAAGCGCAAATCGGCTGCAATGTTCTTCTCGACGGTTAACCAAGGAAACAGACGGTGCTCCTGGAAAATAAATCCCTTATCAATGCTTGGTCGATCGACAGGCCGATTCTCCAGCAAAACCGTTCCCTCATAGCTTGTATCTAGCCCTGCAATAATTTTCAGCAAAGTACTTTTGCCGCAGCCACTGGGTCCGATAACGGTAACGAACTCTCCTTGTTTAATGTGAAGCTTAATATCGTGCAGCGCTTGTACGGAGCCTTGCGGAGTAGGGAAATGTTTATGCAGACCATAAATTTCTAGCGTATTGGACATAGGATAATCTCCTCTCGGGCTAATCATTGAAACAGAAAAGAGACTCCCCTTCATAGCCAATAGATCCCCTATGAGGGCCTACAGCTTAAGGAAGTCTCCGGTGGTCCGGTTGACCAGGTATGTTTAATAGAAAAGAGAGGCGGCCTTTTTACACAAAAAATTAAGGTCAGCCTCTTTGTCACACGTTATTTCTGTTCGGCTTTATACTGCTCTAACGCCTTATTAATATATTGGTTATTGACGACCTTCGATGTGTCGATCTTTTTCTTGATTGCGCCTTGCTCATAAATCGAGTTGGCCGTGTCCTGCTGGATTTTTATTATTTCATCCGTAATAGGCATGTTGGTCGGTTCCGTATTTTCTATAACCTGGCGTATAATTTCGCGGTCTACCTTCTTCAGTTGAGCATAGACGTCAATGGCCTCCTCGAGGTGCTGCTTCTGCCACTGCTGCGTCTTTTCTTCAACTTTAAGATACAACGTCACAAGATCCGGATGCTCTTCAGCGAATTTGTTGCGCACGATCTGGAAGCCTGCGCCTTTAGCATCAAAAGAAGTCCCATCCACCAAGACTCGAGCTCCATTCAGCACCTTCTGAGTGGACATAAACGGTTCCCATATTCCCCAAGCATCTACAGAACCTGTCTCGAAGGCAGGCTGAGCTTCATCCGGTTGAAGCGATATGATCTGAACGTCGGAGGGCTTCAGGTTAGCCTTTTCTAACGCTTTATAGACGACGGTTTGAGCTGAGCTCGCTTTGGCAAACGCGATCTTCTTCCCTTTGAGGTCTTGAATCGTCTTGATTGGACTGTCTTTTTTCACTAGGATTGCATTCCCTTTGGAACCGAAGCTCGCAGCTGCGATTTCTGTAAAAGCAACGTCGGCTGCTTGACCAGAAATGACTGGAAGGTCCCCCACCCTGCCAAAATCAAGCCGATTCGAAGCTATTGCTTCAAAGTACGAAGGTCCGCTTTGAAATTCAATCCAATTCACCTTAGCTCCTACCTTGGCGAATTCCTCTTCGAACCAGCCCTTCTGCTTAGCCAGCAAAATCGGCCATATGCTTTGTTGAATTCCGATATTGACGACCAGGGGCTCCTTCTTGCTCGCGCTGGTTGGCGCTGCTCCGTTATCGGACTTGCTGCTGACCTCTGTTTTTTGTGAGCTGCCGCAGCCTGCAAGCAGCAGCATCCCCCATGTTATAACTAAAAAAAGTGACACCCATTTTATTCTTCTCATATTGAACTCCTCTTTCCGATCCCATCTTTGTAGTTAACACAAAAAAACCTTACTGTGCTGCTTCCACTAAACAATAAGGCCTTCGGTTTTCCGATCGGCTAAAAGGATACTATGAAATTACCCTTGATATATCTTCATGATAATGCCTTTAATTCCAATGTGTCAACTAGGAAATTAATTTATCATCTTTTTTGCTTCATTTCCTCATTAGAAAGACAGGCATAATAAAAGAGGGAACCCTATAAAGGACTCCCCCTTCTTACAAGCTGATATGCTTTAAATCTGCTGCTGATAAACCTTAAACAAAGCCTGCGTGCCGCTATCCTCTTCCCCCATCTGAGCCAGCTTCTCATAGAGTGAATGGGCAAGCGACAATCCCGGAAGCTCCAGGTTCATTTCCTTCGCAGAGTCCAGAGCAATTTGCATATCCTTAATAAAATGCTTCACATAAAAACCGGGTGCAAAGTCCCCATTGAGCATTCGAGGAGCCAGTTGGCTCAGGGAGAAGCTTCCTGCTGCTCCTGTCTGAATGCTTTTCAACACGGTGGACGGATCGAGTCCTGCCTTTTGGGCATAGCTCAGCGCTTCGCAAACGCCCATCATATTGCATGCAATGGCGATTTGATTGCACATTTTCGTAAATTGTCCCGAACCGGCAGGTCCTTGATGAACGATTTGAGTACCCATAGCTTCAAGCACGGGAGTCGCCTGATCAAAGGCTTCCTTGGTGCCGCCCACCATGATCGATAAACGAGCTTCTCTAGCTCCGATATCCCCGCCTGAAACCGGAGCATCTAAGGAAAGCATTTCCCGCTTCTGTGCCTCTTCTTCTATACGCTTAGCCAGCGTTGGACTCGAGGTTGTCATATCTATAATAAGAGTACCGGGTTTAGCATGAGGAATAATGCCTTGTTCCCCCAGACACACTTCTTCTACGTCTCGAGGATAGCCGACCATTGTGATGATCACGTTGCATAGTGGAGCTAGCGTTGAAGGTGTGTTATGCCATTCCGCACCTTGAGCAACTAGTGATTCCGCCTTTTCCTTTGTTCGACTGTACACATGGAGCTTGTATCCTTTGCTCATTAAATGTCCTGCCATGCTTTTGCCCATGACACCTGTTCCAATAAAACCAATTACCGTATTTTGCGCAGTTCGTTCCAAGATGAAGTCCCCTTTTCGATAAAATAGGATTGTTCCCTCCGAACATAAGAGAAAAGACATTCCTCTCCCTCATTCAGAAAAGAAAATGTCTCCATCGGTACGGTCGACATCAGCTGCATCTATAATCCTGTCTACAAACTAACACTGCCAAGTTGCATTGTCAACTTCTGAACATAGGAGTGCTTCCTTACAAAATAGAACAAGAGACAGTCTAAAGGCTGCCCCCTGTGCTTGAACCGATTCATTGTAGTTGATTACTTACTTTCTGTTTCTATCTTCTTATTCACTTGCTCCTGACCTGTTCTAAGAGCCGTATTCAAATCGGTTTTGTTCTGCAGCAGGTCTGTAATCTGACTCCGAATGGCGTCCTCCACGAACGTGTCATATTTGGTTTTTGGCGAAGCCGTTGCGAAGGTATTGCTGAATACAGCATTTTTGATGTTCTTATCCTTCATTGTCGTTTCTTGCCCGAATACTTGCTTAATGGCGTCGTTTTTCAAAATGGTAATACCGCCTGATTTGGAAAATTGCGTTTGATATTCATCCGTAATAAACAGCTTCGCTACTTCCATGGCTTCATCTTTATGCTCGCTCGTAGAAGTGATGAACATATAGGTCGGATACGATTGACTGCCGATTTTCGGATTGTCCTTGAAGGTAGGCAGTGCCGTTACATCCCAGTTCATCTCACGGGTCCAGTCGTAATCTCCGTACATGAAGCTGAACATCGCGACGTTGCGGGTTTTGGAGAACTCGTCAATGTATGGAACTTTGTACCACTGTTTTTTGAGATCCTCCAACACTTGGTTGTAACCGTCGGATTGCATCGGCTTGATCAACGTTTCTTGAACGAGCTTTTTCCAAGCGTCGGTTTCGAGCGTTGCTTTCTTAGTAGCACCATCCACATTCGCAAGGGATAGCGGATTCAATCTCAGGAAGTGATTGATTGATGTCGTGTACCCAACATAGTTCACACCGTTATCGCTCCGGGTCAGCTTCTGCGACAGGGTCGCCAGCTGATCCCAAGTCATGCCGTCCTTAGGATATTCAACACCGAATTTATCGAAAATATCTTTATTATACATTAAGACCAAGGCACTGTTGCTGATCGGAAGACCGTACAATCCCCCCATCACTTTCACGGCATCGATAGTCGAAGGCTCGAACCGGCTTAAATCCACGTTATGCTTTTTGACCAAGTCACTGATATCTTGATTCAGACCAATATCCAGCAGGGAGCCCTTTAACCCGATTTGCCCAATAGAATCGATGAAAATATCAATTTTCGTCGTGCCGCTCGTAATCATCTCTGCCAAGCTCACGTTCTTGTCCTTAGGGACAAATTTAACCGTGACATTCGGCAGCTTCTGCTTTATGTAATTTCCATACTGCTTTTGAAACTGTTCCTCTGGCAGATTCCCGTTATGATAGAAGTATAATTCCACCGGTTTCATATTGGCTGCGGCTGCCGCTTCGCCCGCTGCAGCCGGCTCTGTCTTCGAGCTGGAACATCCTGATAAAATCGATCCAAGCAGCAGCGTCCCCGCCAACGCTAAAGTGTGCTTTTTCATTAAATTGACCTCCCTATGCGATTCGTAAAACCGCTTTCATAATTGATACGTTTCAACAACCGACCGACGATGATACAACGCCTCATTTTTTTGTTCTACTTGAGGTGCATTGTCTTGATAAAGGCACTTCTTAGCTTGGTAAATAAGTGAAATCGATTTCATGAAATATTATACTCAGCAGTTGGAATAATTGTCAAACAAAAGATACAAAAAACTTGTATAGTCTTTATGTTTATAGTCACTTTCTTTAATATCACTTGTATATCAGAGATAAAACAAACAGCAGCTTTATATGAAATCGATTTTACATTTACCTCTAATTTTTTTCACATCTTCCAATCACAGTTCATAATATCAAACTCCTTATATAAGCTTTATTATCCTATCGATATACTCCACTAACTATGAACAGGATAGTATTGCAATCGATTTCTTAATAGGTTATAGTCTTCTCAGAACTTAATTCCTTATAAGGTTGATGAGAATGGACATAAAAATCGTCGATGTAGCTGCCAAAGCAGGCGTATCTCCCGCAACAGTGTCCCGGGTATTGAATAACAACAGCAATGTTACTTCCAAGACAAAAGACCGAGTCCTGAAGATTATTCATGAGCTTGGCTACCAACCGAACGCAGCTGCCAAAAATCTGCGTTCCCAGAAAGCAATGGCTATCGGCGTTATCGTTCCCGAGATTAACAATTCTTACTATGCTGAAGTGATCAAAGGCATCGAAAACCAGGCTTACGCGTTGAAATATAAAGTTCTTATATGCGATACGTCAAACAACAAAGAGAAAGAGCTGGAATTCATCAATCTGCTCATGAATAAAACTGTTGACGGTATGATCCTCGTTACTCCCATGATGTCTGATGAAGAAATATGTCATTGGGCGGATATGGATTATTGTATCGGCATTGTAGGTCGGTATATTGAGCATGATAAAATTCCCTGTGTCTACACGGACAATGTGAAATTTTCTAAAGAAGTGGTCAACCACCTCGTAGAGCAAGGGCATAAGGAAATCGCCTTCTTAAGCGGTTATGCGGATGCCATTGACAGCTATGAAAGATTGGAAGGCTACTTGAAGGGCTTGCGCGAGCATCATATTTCATTCCGTCCTGAATGGATAGAGAATGGAAACTTTAATAAGCTGGGCGGATACGAGGCTTTAAAGCGGCTTGTAGACAAACAGGTCAGCTTCACTGCCATCTATGCGGCTAACGATGAAATGGCTCTTGGCGTCTATCAAGCCTGCACAGAGCTTGGGATTAAAATCCCCGAGCAGCTTGCCGTTATCGGCGTTGACAACAATCGCATCAGTCGATATATCTCCCCCCAATTAAGCACGGTGAATCAACCGAAGAACAAAATGGGCGGCGCTATCGTCGATAGACTGATTCATCAATTGGAGAGAGGCGAAATAACGGAGAATCGCGTAATTATACTCGAGTCTCAGCTCATCGTGCGGGATTCCTCTCGAAACCCTGCCTTGTCCTAAGCAAAAACCGGTTGCTTAACTGGTTGCACTCATTCCTTTATGGACTCCAGCTTTCGGCTGGAGTTTTTTAACTTTGCTGCCACGGGGCGGCCGGGTTGTACCCGCAAAGTGAACAGCCGGAACAGAGTATAGCCGATCATGGCTCCTGTTACATTCAAGATCACGTCATCCACATCGAAGGTTCCTATCGACAGAACAAGCTGCGTGACTTCAAAGCCGCTGCTCAAAAAGAACGCTATCCAGAACATGCTTATCCATGCTCTGCGAAGGCTTAGGAATACCATGGGGACCAAAATGCCTAGCGGGATAAATGCTTCAATATTGCCGATGAGATTATCCGGTGGAAATTGCCACAGGTCAATTGTATGATTCAGATCCCTTGTAATTTCCTTGAACGGGATTATATTCCCCCCTGCATGGAAACGTTGCAGTATATCATTCGGGTTGTGCCAATTACGCTGAAGCCGCTCCATCAAATAATCCACTTCTATAGGACCGAATTTGAATAAAATCACTTTAACCAGCACATACAAATAAATCGCTAGTAGGGCTGGCAGTGCGATATCCTTCCCTAGCTTGGTTGGTTTCATAAAATCCCCTCCCGCTTCTGTCAAGTCTGTGTTGTTATGGAGACATCGTTACAATAATTCCGTCCACGTTATTGCCTGAAATGTCATAGCGCCGTTGATCAGGGATCGAAATCGTCATGTTTTTGGCATAACGATAATATTCGATCTCATAGTAGATTCCTTCTATTTGGATAGATACATTCTTTTGCTCCTTCAAATAATCCAAATACTCCTCCAGCGTCATATTTTTATCCTTCATAATAGCGCTGTGAGGCAAGCCGACATAGCGGAAATGCCATGGCTCGTACTGAATTCCTGTGATGGCCGTCTTGTCCTTCGGATAGCGCAGAATAAAGCCATATTTCCACGCACTTTTAAGCAGCCACTTCCCTTCAGGCGCTTGATTCATCTCCATCTGTGTAGATCCTATATCCATGGACAACCCCAGATTATGCTCACTGTTGCCTGCTGGCAAAGCGTAATCGGAGCCCATCTCCCGGTACAGCTCCTCCTGCTCGTTTTCATCCCGATAGCCGCTGCTAATCATAAAATGCCGAACGCCATCTTTATCAGCAGCCTCTATCATCTCTCCGAACGATTTCGTCACTGCCTGGGATAGCCGAATCGTGTTATCCAGCAGACCATAGCCTTTTATCAGCTCTTTATGACTAAACAATCGGATGATATCCGATTGAACCCCTTCTTGATGTACGGCATATTTTTTATTGACCAGAACCAGCTTCCCCTTGTACATCTGGTCCTTCGCGATCGAAATCGTTGTTTGTTTAGACGGTTTAGTCTGTTTATCTTGATTAATCTGCTTGTCCTGCTTCTTTTGAGCAGAATCAGAGTTCGACAACTGAGCCTTTGGTTCTTCGTGTTCCGGGCTTCCAGCAGCATCCTCCATTTTATGTTGAACAGACTCATAGCCCAGCAGCAGCAAGACTACGACCAGAAAGACCCACTTCTTCATCTTCATTTCCTCCTTCACTAATATCCATCTAGGATAGAGGAAACCTTTTAAAAAGAATTTGGATAATCCTAAAGTTTTTCTTAAAATAACAAACTCATGACTCACCACTAATTGCCACGAATAGGAGATCTGTGCTTGGTTCAATCTATGCATGAAAAGTACTGGAATCATGGACGGGGGGATATTTGTTGAGCAGCGAGAAGAGTAAATTGTCCATTTTCGCCCTTGGAGGCGTTAATGAAATCGGTAAAAATATGTACGTACTGAGGTACGGGGACGATATCGTCGTCATTGACTGTGGCTCTAAATTCCCTGATGAAAGCCTGTTAGGGATTGATCTCATTATCCCAGACATCACTTATTTAATGGAACACAAAGATAAAGTACGCGCCTTGATCGTGACCCACGGACATGAGGACCACATCGGCGCTATTCCCTATATATTGAAGCAATGCAGCATGCCCATCTACGCGTCGCGATTAACTATAGGGCTCATTGAAATTAAATTAAAAGAAGCCAGATTGCTGGCAGATACGCAGTTAATAGAAATCACCTCGAAATCGTCCGTTGACTTAGGTTCCATCAGCGCGACCTTTTTCAAAACCAATCACAGCATTCCCGATTGTCTAGGCATCGCTTTCCAAACGCCGGAAGGGACGGTTGTACATACCGGAGATTTTAAATTTGATCTTACTCCCGTAAACGAGCAATACCCGGATATTCACAAAATGGCTGAAATCGGCAAAAATGGTGTGCTCGTTTTATTATCCGAAAGTACGAATGCAGAGCGTCCCGGGTTTACTCCATCCGAACGAAACGTTGGAGAATCCATTGAAGAGGCCTTCGCCAAAGCGCGGCAAAAAGTAGTCATCTCCACGTTCGCCTCTAACGTTCACCGGCTTCAGCAAATTATAGACGCAGCTATGTTAACTAATCGCAAGCTGACCATATTAGGAAGAAGTATGGTGAATGTAGTGAGAATTGCTTCGGAGCTCGGATATTTAAACATTCCCGAAGGCATGCTTGTAGAAGCCGGAGAAGCAGCCGGTCTGGAAGCCGAACGTGTAGCCGTTCTATGCACGGGAAGCCAGGGAGAACCGATGGCGGCTCTAGCCCGCCTGGCGTCCTCCACACACCGGCAAATTAAGATTATGCCTGGGGATACCGTTATTTTATCTGCAACCCCGATTCCTGGGAACGAGCGCAATGTGGCGCAAATCGTCGATAATTTGTTTCGCCTGGGGGCCAATGTTATTTATGGCTCCGGCACGGTCACTGGTATGCACGTTTCGGGGCACGCCAGTCAGGAAGAGCTCAAGCTGATGCTCACCTTAATGAAACCAACTTATTTCATTCCAATTCATGGGGAATACCGGATGCTTCATCAGCATCGCTTGTTGGCTGAGGCCGTCGGAGTGAACTATGAGAACATCTTCATCCTCAGCAACGGAGATGTCGTGGACATCGAAGATCAAACCGCCCGTCAAAGCCGGAAGGTACCTGCGGGAAATACATTCGTAGATGGCTGGGGTATCGGCGATGTGGGCAACATCGTGCTTCGCGACCGGAAGCATCTCTCCGAGGATGGTATTCTTGTCGTAGTTATTACATTAAGCCGAACCGAAGGACATATTTTATCCGGACCGGATATTATATCGCGCGGCTTCGTGTACGTCCGGCAGTCGGAAGCACTTCTGGAAAATGCCAATCGGATAGTCAGTGAAACGATCAATAAGCTGCAGGCGGAAAACATCTATCAATGGTCCTCGCTTAAAGTGAGTGTAAAAGATGCTTTGGGACGTTATTTATATGAGAATACCGGAAGAAGACCGATGATTTTGCCTATTATTATGGAAATATAAGCCCCATTGACGCAAACCAAAGCTCCCCCTTGATGTGCTGTGTAGAACATCAAGGGGGAGCTTCTGTATTGGATAGCTGAACGACTATATTCCTGCTGCTTCTAACAGATCATCTCAGCCATTAAACGTATATCCTACACCCCATACGGTTTTGATGAGTTTATTTTTGTTGCTATCATCGCCAATTTTTTTGCGAAGCGTACGGATATGCACCATAACGGTATTGTTGCCACTCTCATAATAAGCCTCGCCCCACACATGCTGAAAAATATGATCGGCGCTGAATACTTTCTTGGGATGGCTGGCCAGCAAATACAAAATATCGAACTCTTTAGGCGTTAATTCGATAGGCTCACCATATAGAACCACTTTTCGCTGATCAGGGTAGATGCTTACTCCGCCCGCTTCCAATATATCTTCATTTTCAACGGAGGGGCGATTCAGCTGCATGTATCGGCGAAGCTGTGCGTTCACTCGCGCAACCAGCTCCATCGGATTGAACGGCTTGATCATATAATCGTCGGCACCCATCACAAGCCCCGTTATTTTATCCATATCCGAAGTTTTAGCGCTTAAAAATATGATAGGCATATGATAGTGCTCACGGATTTGCCGCGTGACCTCATATCCATCCAATTTAGGCATCATAATATCCAAAATAGCTAAATCAATCGGTTGGGATTGAATAACGCGAAGAGCCTCTTTCCCATCCGGGACTTTAATAAGCTGGTACCCTTCTTTTTCTAGATGCAGCGCAATCAGATCCGCAATCTCGGCCTCATCATCCGCTATCAGAATGGTAATTCGTTTCATTCTTATCCGCTCCTGTACAATATCGACCTGACTATTATTGTTTCCTATTCATTATGAAACCAACGTCATTTCCCAAGCAATATTTTCGCACGCTGCTTCCATAACTCGATAAACGGTTCGTCTACGGCCCATTGTATCATGACTATAGATTCATTGGCAGCCAGATTAACGGACAGCAGTGGTGTAGGGATCAACTGACCATTGAACGGATACACGACAATGTCCTTCGATGACACGATACCGACCATTTCCCCGTTTGGCGAAGAAAAGGCATCTACTGCATCCGGTTTCGTTCGCTTAATATCACTCCAGCTTGCTGATAGCTTATCGTAGGAAACAACTGATTCAGGCAGCTTTAATGGAACTTCTTTTAGCTGGAGTGGAGCTTGGGTCAGCTCAGTTCCCGGAGTGTACGTTGAAACCTGAGGAACCCACTGTCCCTCTTTACGTGTAATGGTCCAGCTTTCGCCTTGCTCCTCCTGCAAATCCGCGGCTAACGAGCGGCCGTACAGCTTATTTAAAGAAACATGAGGTTCCTTATCGGGTGTAAGGGTGAATGAAAGCTTCGTTTTTGTTAAATCCTCCACATCCTTGACCCACACATAATCATGCGCCGTTTGTTTGCCTTTATCTTTTTGCTGTACGGTTTGGGATACGGATAAATACCGATTCCCAGCAAAAACAAGCTTCTCCGTCAGGTTCGCCTGTTGCAGTGAAGTTCCCTTTTCTTGAGCTGGATTCCTATTCTTTTCGGTTGCAACGGAAACAGCCAGCTTCTGATATGTCGCATCAACGCTTTGCATATTTTGAGGACCAATTCTCATAAACTCCGTTTTATACGGCATCAAAATTCCATTGCCTTCGGCCGCTTTGCGAAGCTCTCCATGCTCCTCCGCCACCAGCAGCGTACGGTATGTACTGTATTCCGGATTGACACCCTCAGAAGGATGATCCTTTCTCAAACCTATTAATACAGCAGACCGGATCGGGTCCGCCTTGATCGTCGTATTCAGCAATGGGAGCGCAGACTTGGGAATGAAGGATTCGTTCGCCGAAACATCTGCTGTAATCTCCGCAAGAGGACTATGCCAATCGAAGGACAAGAATAGCGCGATTGCAACTAGAGCAGCACAGGCACCGGCACTCCAAGGTAACCACTGCTTCTTCTTCCTGCCGGCTTGTTCGTCTATACGCTCCCCGATCCGCTTCTTTAACGAATCCGAAAATCCATGCCGGGTCAGAGGTCCATCAACCATCCCTTGTTTCAATTCGTCGTCAATCGGCTCCATTGCTTTGATTCTCCTTCTGTTTGACCATTTTTTTGCGGGCGTGGAACAATCTAGACTTGACTGTTCCTTCTGTAACATCTAAGATTTGCGCAATCTCCTTCATCGAAAGCTGGTAATGGCCATGTAAAATCAGCACCTCACGATACTTGACGGGCAGCTTCAGTACGCACTTCCACATATCGTTGACTGCCATCTGCTCAATGACCGTTTGTTCCGTGGTCGCTTGCGTGCTCGAAGGAGCTATGTATTCCATCAGGGTTACCTTCCTATAGAAGGCCGATCTTCGATAATCCACCGTCATATTGCGCGTTATGGTCAAAATCCATGTTTTCACAGATGATTCTTGACGAAATGTATATAAATTACGATACACCTTAATAAATACTTCCTGAGTGATGTCATCGGCTTGATCCCACTTACGCGTCATACTAAACGCATAATTCCAAACATCTTTGCCGTAAGCGAGCATCAGCTCTTCTAATATCGCCTTTTTATCAGAGCTTGCTGATAAATATCTCAAATATTCCAAATTTGCTTCCGATTCCAATACTGCCACCTCAATTATGGACGATCCATCCTCTAGATTGGTTCAATCCTCACTATGCTCTAATGCTCAATGACCCTGCACTCCGCTTATCTCTTTCTCTTGCCTCTAATTATAGGCGATATATATAGACGATGGAAACAAACAAAAAGTTCACTTTTTTTCATATTAATAGTTCTTATACATCAAGGAGCTTCCCGGAATAACAAAAATGGCCCTGCTATCGGAAGCAGGACCTTTCATGATGAAATAATGTTAAATTTCATTTAAGTTTTTCTTGAAGGTGCACCTGATGTCTGACATCACGGTTGAAGAAATAATCAGGGTAGAAGCCGGAGAGAACATCTACGATGTTCTGGGCAACCTTTCCCTTCAATTCTCGCTCGGACTCTTCCGAGTACCAGGCGACGTGCGGATTGAGGATGACCTGTTCCATGTTCAACAGCGGATTATCGGGATGAATGGGCTCGTTCTCCAGCACATCCAACCCTGCACCAGCAATTCGCGAAGAACGAAGCGCCTCAATAAGTGCCTGCTCATCCATTAACGGACCTCTGGAAGTATTGATGATTACGGTTTCAGGCTTCATCTGACTGAACTGCTTGCTTCCGATCAAACCTTGAGTATCTTTCGTTAATGGCGCATGAACGGAAATAAAATCAGCCGTTTGGCACAAGGTGTCCAGATCTACAAGCTCCACCTGATGCTGAGCAGCCAGTTCAGGACTCATGAATGGATCATACGCTTTTACCTGGAGTCCGAACGCCTTGGCTTTCGCGCTAAGATTTTGAGGGATCTTACCGAATCCGACCAGTCCCAATACTTGTCCCCTCAATCGGTGGATTGGGATCGACTTTTTATAATCCCATATGCTGCGCTTCACATAACGGTCGAGCAAGGATACTTTACGAGCGCAGGCTAACAATAAGGCCAGTGCATGATCCGCCACTTCATCCAAGCAATAATCGGTGCAATTGGCGACAATGATGCCCTTTCGTGTAGCCGCTTCCACGTCGATCGTATTGACACCTACGCCATAGCGGGAAATCACCTTGCATCTGTTAAGCTGCTCGATTACACGTTCAGTAATGGGTGCATATTGATTCAAAATTCCGTCGGCATCCTTCGCGGCTTCGATAACCTCTTGTTCCGTTTTGCATTGCGCCGTAATAAATTCCACGTCAAGCTGTCTTAGCACATCCCGCTCGATTTGCAGGCTGTTATATTCGTAGTCCGTAATAACGACTCTGAATCGGGCCATACTCATTCACCTCTATCCGCATTCACTACTTATTGTTCACTGCTGCAGGATTGTTTTTATCACTAATTGGTTTTACAAAAAAGGCAACACATAAAGCTCCGATCACGGCTATACCGCCAGCTAGTAGGAAAGCACTTGTAAATTTGCCAGTCGATTGAACAATGAAACCCGTCACTGTAGGACCGATAATACCGGATATGTTAGCAAGAAAATGCATGAAACCGCCTACACCGCCCACACGTTTCTTTTCCACTGTATCTTGAATGATAGACCAGTAAGTGATAGCAGTAAGATACAGGAAGAATACAGCCAGTGCCATTAAGGTAACGGCTCCTGTAGTAGTAGTAACTAAGCCTGCAAATCCGATACTTACAGCAGAACCGAGCAAGCAGGTTACCAATACAACTTTACGGGAGAACAATGCATTGCCTGTCTTTTTATAAATAAAATCGATAATAAATCCACCCAAGGTAAAGCCAATGAAGCCTACTGTCCAAGGAATCATGGTAGCAAAGCTCATTTCTTTAACGTTCAAATGTCTTGCATCTATCAAAAAGCTTGGGAACCAAGTCAAAAAGAAAAACAAAATATAGTTGTAAGCGAAGAAGGCGACAGCCGTAAATAAAACCGTCGGTTGTTTCAAGTAAAAGGACAATGGAGTTTTGCCAGACTTGCCGACAGGTGCGTTGACTTGAACCACATCATCGTCCTCCTCATCGACTTCCTGGTTGCTTGGAAGCTCTCTTACGAACTTAACCCAAATGGCTGTCCAGATCAGACCGATAAGCGCGATGACAACGAACGAAATTTTCCAGCCCCAATTCAAAGCTACGATACCGACGACCGGTCCTGATAGCGCCCCCCCAAGAGAGGTACCGGCCATAGCGATGGCCAATGCTCTTGCCCGGGATTTCTTTGGAAACCAGTTGTTGACCATTTTGCTTTGGGATGCGGAAAGAGGACCTTCTCCCATACCAAATAAAACGCGTGCTATAAATAGCGAGATAAAGTTAAAGGTTAATGCCGTCACACCGGCAAAGATGGACCAAAAGGTCATCGATGTCGTTAGTACCTTTTTGGCACCGAAATAATCGGAGGCGTAGCCTCCAATGAAGTTAAATATCGCATACCCGATGAAAAAACTACTGAAAATCATCCCCATATGAGCTGCATCAAGCTGAAGATCCTTCTGAATGAACGGTGCCGCAATGGATAGCGCCGAGCGGTCCATGTAGTTGATAACCCCAGCAATAAACAGCATCACTAATATAAAACCGCGTCCTTTAGATAACATTGTGGATGTCCTCCCTATTATGTCTTATTTTTACCAAGTCGTTATAAAGTTACAACCGCTTTGATAATATTGGACTCAGGTTTCAAGAACGTTTCGAACTCGTCGATCATCTCATCAAATGTCGTTCTTGCAGAAATGAAGGAATCCGTATCCACATTCCCTTGTCTTATCGCGTTCATCACATGCTCAAAATCTTCCCGGGTAGCATTGCGGCTTGAAAGAAGCGTCATCTCGCGTTTGTGGAAATCTGGATCGAAGAAGCTAATATCGCCTTGAACCAGTCCTACATATACCAGTCTGCCGCCATGAGCTACGAATTTGAATGCATTCATCATAGAACCTGCGCTGCCTGTAGCATCAAACACGACAGTAGGGAAAGAACCTTCGGTAATCGCTTTAATCTGACTCTCAGCATCTTCCGAAGCTTTGACTGTATAATCTGCATCCGCCCATTTGGAGCAAAATGCTAACCGTCCTTCATTCATATCCAAAGCGATTACTTTGGCTCCTGCTTGTTTTGCAAAATTCATCACACCCAGGCCGATAGGTCCTGCGCCAATCACAAGTGCATATTCTCCAGGCTGAATCGCTACACGTCTAACGGCATGCGCTCCAATGCTGAGGCACTCTACAGTAGCTGCCTGATCCAGGGTAATATCGTTCGTCTTGATCAAGTGTGTAGTTGGGAGCGATACATACTCCTGCATTCCGCCATCTGTATGAACACCAAGCACTTGCACTTGCTCGCAGCAATTCGGTTTGCCGCTACGGCATGCAATACAATGCCCACATTCCAGATAAGGCAGGACCGTCACTCGATCTCCAGGCTGCAAATCACTGGCTGGGTTATGATTTTCTACAATTTCTCCGGCCAACTCATGACCAAGAACTCTAGGGTATGAAAAAAACGGCTGACGCCCGCGGTATGCATGAAGATCGGTTCCGCAAATCCCTACGCGGCGAATCCGAACTAAGGCTTCACCCGCTTTTACCGTTGGCATCGGTACTTCCGTCATTGTAAATTGGTTTGGTTGCTCGCAAACAATACATTTCATCGTAATATCTCCTTTTTGTTCAAAAATCGTAAGCATAGTACCTTCAATTTCATCTAATGTGACATATCACATGTAACATGTTACATATTACGCTTAATAAAGATACCTCATGAAAGCCTTTTCGTCAATACCTGCTTTAAGCCTATTTGCGGAATGCGGTTTGACCTAATTTGCAAAAATCAATTATAATTCTATTAACCATGAATTCTCGGGTGTAACGCGGAAAGAAGGTAATAACCTTGAGTAACACTATAGTTGAAACGTCCCTATTAGCCACGCAAGTGTACAAAGTATTGAGACAAAATATTATGGGCGGAAAATATGCTCCAGGTGATAAGCTGGATATTCATAAATTAGCCTCCGAATTTGGAGTTAGTCGTTCCCCGGTCAAGGATGCGTTCAATCAACTGGTCCACGATGGATTAATTGAGGTTCTGCCGCGTAAAGGCACTTATGTAACCCAATCGAACCCAAAGGATTTCGTGGAAATTCTTGCTGCCCGTCTCATGATAGAAACTTGGGCAATCACTCAGGTCATCAACACAGTATCCGAATCGCAAATAGCGGACCTGCTGCAGATTACCTCTGAAATGGACGAGCTCGTGAACAATCAAGAGATCGACCCTTTTCCATTTGAAACGTACAGCAAGCTGGATAAGCAATTTCATCAAACGATCGTAGAATGGACAGGTAACACAAAAATTTTAGCCATTTACACTTCCTTGAACGCTCACGCCACCTTAGCGCGGGTCGTTTATTCCACGTCTTTGGAAAGCACGAAGAAGCGTCATAGTGACCACAACCGGCTTTGTGAAGCGTTGCAGCAACGTGACTTGAACTCATTTACCGGCATTTTACAAGCCCATATTGAAAGTATGAAGAAGGAAGCCCTCTCCCGCTGGAATCAGCTGGACGGTTAGATTGGCCTTGTAGTCCCATCATACGTAAAAAACCGGCTTTATCCGCATTACGCAGATAAAGCCGGTTTTTGCATTTAGCGGTACCTATCGGTGTCCGCGTGTCTAGCATTCTTCTTAATAAGGCAGTGGCAAAGCTAAAGAGTCCCCTGCCCACCTCTGCCATTGGATCAACTCGTGGTGTAATTCCTTCATCTTATCGGTATTGTCCGTGAGTCCTGATACATCGTCCATTTCCCATGGATCCTTCTCCAGATCAAAGAGCTGTATCTTAACCTTTGTTGTGTCCTCCGGGCTGATATAGTAGATAAGCTTCCAACGCTCATCTTTCACCATACGTTGAAGGTTCTTATATGCAGAAAATACGGTTTTACGGATTGCGGATGATTCATTATCCCTCTGCACCATATAGGGCTGCAATGACAACCCTTCCACTCCAGCCGGGACAGCGGTTCCGGTTAAATCGCAAAGCGTACGATAAATATCTATCTGGCTGTGCAGACCCGAGACGGTTTTATTTTCCGAAATCCCCCTCCCTTTCAGGATAAGCGGAACCCGAATACTGTGGTCATACAAATTTTGCTTGCCCATAAGACCATGCTGTCCTACGGCAAGACCATGATCCGCGGTATAGACTATGATCGTATCTTCCGATAAGCCACGTTCCTCCAGCTTCTGCATTACTTTCCCTACTCGATCGTCCATATGAGTAATCATCGCATAATAATCCGCGGTATGCCGTTGAACGGCTTCTGGCGTTCGCGGCCAAGCTTCCAGCTGCTCGTCACGAATCTT
Source organism: Paenibacillus sp. RC67 (assembly GCF_030020805.1). Taxonomy (GTDB): domain Bacteria; phylum Bacillota; class Bacilli; order Paenibacillales; family NBRC-103111; genus Paenibacillus_S. The sequence continues at coordinate 1,629,862 of NZ_CP125098.1, read as the reverse complement.
CATTTCCCCGTTATCAAAAGGATGAACCGGTAACGCATTCGGCGGCAGTGGGATGTCTTCATCAAGATATTCACTACGGAACTCCTCAGGCGCTGTCCTAGGATCGTGCGGCGCCGTATAAGCCAAATACAGCACAAACGGCATTTCGCTATCGTGCTCCTCCAAGAATCGGATAGCCGCATCGGTGAATATATCCGTGGAATGCTCCTTCAAGGTGTAGCGCTGATCATTCGAATAGTTTCCCGTCGGATCGAACTCCTGCAGCGGCACTTCATAGTGGCTGTTCATTCCCCCGAAAAAAATACGGCTTCCTCCGGCAAAGCACCGATTAAACGCCTGGGTACTATGATGCCATTTGCCGACACCATAGGTAAAATAACCAGCCTGACGCATCGCCTCGGGCCAAAGGACAAACCCTGGATCCAGCGCATTTTCCTTAACACAGCGAAAAACACTTGCTCCCGAAAGAATGCAAGACCGCGATGGCATGCATAGCGCCGCACTCATCCCACCCATAATATGCGTCTGCTCGAAACGCGTCCCCATGGATGCCAGTGCATCCAAATTCGGTGTGCTTACAGACTTGTCCCCTGCGCACCGAAGCGCGCTGTAACGGTGATCATCAGAAATAATAAATATAACATTAGGCTGCTTGGACATCCTGTCACTCCCTATATCTTTGTTTTTTTAAGAGTACAAGACCCATCGCTTTTATCCCATGTCATAATGGCAGAAACGCATGTCAAAAAAGTACAATAACTTAGCCTGATCTTATATTTATTGACAGTTAATCTAACTAGTCATTATGATGATTTTATTGAATCCAATGCAGGAGGACAATCATGTCAAATAGGTATACTCCTTATACCTCCGTTCAAGGGCTTGAACAGCTGCTTGGAGAGATGCTTGCCAAAGCTTATGTTATTCGCATTATGGCCAGCTATAACGTGAGCGTAAGTACCAATTGGCTTATTCGCGAGCGGATGCTGGACGATTTTCACATGCTGTACGTTGTCTCCGGTTCCGGGACTTATATCGTGGAGGATATGGCTGTTGAATTGACACAAAACAACGTATTATTTATATCCAATCAGGTAAGACATCAGGCATTCCGTAATAAGGACATTCCTTTTAGGATCATTCCGCTCCGTTTTAGGCTGTATGCTCCCAAGGATGAGAAATGGATAACCGATCGTGCCGATCGATTTTATCTTCACTTTACTCCGCGTAACGGCTTTGCCATGCAGCAGCTTTTTGAAAAGATACATACGTATAACCAGCTTCAACCATCCGTTATAAAGGAAACATTATGTCATTCAGCCGTCGCTGAAACATTAGCGTCTCTTCTTCTTGAGCTTGAGGGGCTGAACCGACCTTATCCGTTACATCCCGGCTTAAGTAAAATAAAGCAAGCAATAGATGAGCATCCGGCAGAACGATACAGTCAGCGGGAGTTGGCGGATATAGCCTCGCTCTCTCCCAAATATGTCTCCGCTCTATTTCACCAAGTCTTCGGCCTGCCGTTAAAGGAGTATGAGATTCGAACTAGAATGGAGTATGCCGAATACTTGCTTAAGCATTCGAACCATTCTGTGAAAGAGCTAGCTAATCTGCTCGGATACCCTGATCCGTATTCTTTCTCCAAGCAATTCAAGCAGTATAGAGGCTATTCTCCCTCTTCGGTTATTCTTAGTACCCGAGGCGGGGATCGGTAGAATTCTGAAGTACGTCCGATTTGCTGGCATGAAGGTGCAGATGCTATGATTCGGAAATTGAAAAAAGGCAGATCTAGACTATCTAGATCTGCCTTTTTTCATATAAAAAATATAGGATAGCGAGAATCATCTGATAAACATATTATTTCCCTGAAGGAAACTCGACTACAGTACGACCTACGTTGATGCAGCAGCTGTCGTGGAACGCATCAAACGCCTTGTTAATGTCTTCAAGCTGAATCCGTTCCAATACAAGATCATCCAAGTTAAACTTGCCATCCAAATAGAGCTTGGCAATAATCGGGAAATCGCGAAACGGCTGCGTATCGCCGTAGAAGCTGCCTTTCAGCACTTTACCGACACGGTGGAAGCCGCCTGCTGGCAGGTTCAATTCCTTTGATGGATTGAATGCCCCAATAACTACAACGGTTCCGCCTTTCCGAGTTCCTTTCCATGCGCTTTCAGTCGCTTTGGTGTTCCCTGTGCAGTCAATGGCAAAGTGTACACCAAGTCCGCCTGTCATAGCCTTCAAGGTTTCTTCTGCATTTTCCTCACCCACGTTAATGGTATGAGTAGCTCCGAATTTCTTGGCAATTTCCAGGTTAGCCGGTTTCATGTCGCAGGCAATGATTTTGGAAGCTCCGGCGATTCTGGCGCCTTGAATCGCATTGACCCCAACACCTCCGATTCCGAATATGGCAACGGTAGAGCCAGGAGTGACTCCTGCTGCGTTAACCGCCGCGCCATAACCGGTAGCTACGCCGCAGCCGATCAAGGAAGCTTGTGCCAGAGGCATTTCATCCGGTAGCTTGACGCAGGACATTTCCGGAACAACCGCATATTCCGCGAAGGTGGACAGCAGCGAGTTATGGTAGATTTTCTCTCCGTCTTTGCTTAGACGAGTCGTTCCGTCCAAAAGCGTACCGTCGAACATAGGACCGAAAGCCGATTCACACAGATGGACAGCACCCGTTACGCAAAACTCGCAGGTTCCACAGTAAGGCACCCAGCTCAATGCTACTTTATCCCCTGGCTTTACTTTCGTCACGTTAGGACCAACGGATTCCACGATCCCTGCTCCTTCATGTCCGAGAACCGTCGGGAAAGGTGTCGTTGCATCATCAAGCGCGTTCAAGTCGCTGTGACATACGCCCGTTGCAGCTATTTTGACAAGCACTTCATTGGCTTTAGGTTCATCCAAAGTAATTTCTTGAATGGCAAGTGGTTGACCGACTCCCGTCATAACGGCAGCTTTGATTTTCATTATGGTTTCCTTCTTTCAGTGGGATGACCTTGCAGTATTAGTAAGCAAACCAGATCGCTCTTGTTTTGGTATAGGATTGCAACGAATGAACAGCGTACTCTTTACCCCAGCCGCTTTGCTTCACGCCGCCGAAAGGACTTGCGAAGTCGTAGCAGCCATATTTGTTCACAAAGACCATGCCTGCTTGCAGCTTGTTTGCCACACGATGAGAACGGGATGCATCGCCGCTCCACAGACCGGCTCCCAACCCGTAAATGGAGTCATTCGCAATAGCTACAGCCTCTTCTTCCGTGTCGAACGGAATGACGCACAATACAGGTCCGAATATTTCTTCCTGAGCAATTTTCATTTTATTGTCTACTTCAGCAAAGATAGTCGGACGGATGAAATAGCCGTTCTCATTGTCGCCGGTCATATCCCGTTTGCCGCCCGCTACAAGACGTGCGCCTTGAGCGATTCCGCTCTCGATGTAGCCAAGAATGCGCTCCATCTGTTTTTTGGATACTTGCGGTCCTTGATTCGTTTCCGGATCGAACGGGTCACCCAGCTTGTAGCTGTTAGCCAATTCAGCCAAACGTTCAACCACTCGATCATAGATGTCGCGATGAGCGATCAGACGAGTCGGCGCAGAGCATTTTTCCGCTTTATGGGTGAACAATCCGTAGAAAGAGCGTTCAATAGCGCCTTCCAGATTAGCTACATCACTGAAAATAATGTTAGGCGATTTACCGCCAAGCTCCAGCGATACCGGCTTCAGATTGGTGTCCGCGGAATCGCGTACAAGCTGTTTGCCTACATTCGTGCTGCCTGTAAATGCCACTTTATCTACATCCATGTGTCGGCTCAGGAACGAGCCTGCTTTGCCGTCACCTAAGATCAGATTAATGACACCTGGAGGCAATACGTTGGCTTCATGCAAAATCTCGAACAAACGGATTACCGAGAAAGAGGTTTCTTCCGATGGCTTAAGAATGACCGTATTGCCCATTGCCAGAGCAGGAGCAAGCTTCCAAGCGGCCATATCGATCGGGAAGTTGAACGGCACGATCTGAGCGCATACACCGATAGGATCTCTTGTCGTAATGCTAAGGAAGTTACCTTCTACCGGATTGTTTTCTCCATAATACTTGTCGGTCCAGCCAGCATAATACTCGAAAATATCAATAGCTTCTTGCACGCCGTCCTTGTAGGACTCGGTGTACAGCTTTCCGTTATCCAATGTTTCCAATGTCGCCAGCTCCGCTTGATGCTCTTCGATCAGCGCGCTGATTCTACGCATTACTTTCGCCCGCTCTTTGCGAGTCATCGTGCGCCATGCCCCATTCTCATTATCAAAAGCAGCGCGAGCCGCAGCGACCGCCTTGTCCACGTCCGCTTGCTCCGCTCCTTGGTAAGTACCGTTAACTTGCCTGTTGGCAGGGTTGGTAGAAGTAAACTTATCGTTGCCTGTACTGTCCACCCATTCGCCATTAATGTAGAGTTGTTTGGTTTCCTTCAGCCAGTTCATGGCCCATTCCAGCTTAGGTTGATCGATGCCTTCAAATAGAGCTTTCTTATTCATTTGGCTCATTCTCAATCCCTCCATTTTGGGAAAACCGTTTGACGCCTTCCCGTCCTTGTTCTTTTATTAATTTGGATACAACGCTGTATCCATATTTCTCCTTTAAGTCGACAACCAGCGGAATAAAGCTGTTGGACAGCTCTTCGCACCGTGTCTCGTTTGCCGTAATTCCTGACAAGCATTTGTCTACAAATAGGGTCAGTGATTTCTCAAGCATGCCTAGAGCATCCAATATATTAGCGCCCGCCGCTCCTTCGAATACATTCAAATCCACATCGGCGTGTTCGAGTGCCGCCTGAACGACACGATCGCACCCCATGACTTGAAAGCAGCTCTGAATGACGGTCTCCGGTACAACCGGATTTACCTTACCTGGAAAAAACGACGATCCTGCCTGTACGGCTGGGATTGTAATCTCTGCGAAACCTGCTTCCGGACCGGAAGACAAGAGACGTAAATCTTTGGCGATCTTCAGAAGGCTCGTTGCAAGCAAGGTAAGCTGTGCGGAAACCTGGGATAAATCGTCTATGTTTTGCGCCGCGTCAAACAAGTTGTCGCGACGGTGTAAGTTCATTCCTGTAACCTGGGACAGCATATCGATTACGATGTCCCTGTAAGGCTCTGAAGCTCCGACTCCGGAGCCGATGACCGTCCCGCCGAGATTGACACGAGATAGCTCCTCTACCGCATTCGTTAGCGATTGATGACGCCGTCGCACAACAGCTGCGTAGCCGCTGAACGTCTCTCCGAGTTGAACCCGCATGCCATCCTGTAAGCAAGTCCGCGAGATCGTTGTAATATCCAACAAGCGTTCAGCTAGTGCGTCCAATTCAGTCTGGACTCTTGTTAATACAACATGGAGCCTTGAATACGTTTTGGTAATGGCAAGTCTCATGGCTGTATGACATACGTCCGACGTTGATTGCGAAGCATTCACATGATCGGTTGGATTAACGGGAGAGTATGTTCCCCGCTTGTTCCCCCACCGTTCATTCGCCAGGTTGGCTATGACTTCGTTCACATTCATGTTGGTGCCGATTCCGCCTCCGCCGTGAAGAATATCAACAATAAATTGTTCTCGATGCTTCCCGCTTAACAACTCGTTGCAAGCCTCTTCAATCGCGGCTGCTATGGATTCTTCAATCTCTCCAACGGTCCGATTAGCCAAAGCTGCCGCTTTCTTGACCAATGCGAGAGATTCAATATAATCCGGATATTGCTGGAGCAAGCGTCCAGAAAACGTAAGGTTGGTCACGGCCCTCATCGTTTGAATTCCATAAAGAGCATCTTGCGGAATTTGCATGGTGCCGAATGAATCCGATTCTTGTCTTGTTCCCTGCAATCTATCGTAGGTAATACAGACCACCTCCCAAAGATTGAAACTTCTTGCAACGCTTTCATCCCGTCGATGACTCGGCAGTCTGCAGATAAGGCATAATCCTCAAGCTATACAGCCCCTACCCATATAGCTTGAGAACACGTATTACATCACTCTGCATTTTTCATATTGCGAACATTTGGTTCATAATACGAACTTCGTGATTATTATAAATCGGCTTTCCGGTCATGTCAATCCAACTATTTTCCGTAATTTCCACCCGCTATCTATCAGTATTTGAAGTAATATTAGGACAATCTGTATAAACGAATAGCGTTAAACCCAATAACTAAGCTATAATGACATCATAAATTGAATCATGGAGTGCAAAAATTGAATGAAACAGGACAACTCATCCGTTCAAGCAGTCGACCGGGCGCTCTTGCTTTTGCAATTGGTAGGGGATAGCACCGAACCCGTTTCCATCGTCGATCTGGCTGATAAATCAGGCATGAATCGAACAACCGTATGGCGACTGATAGGAACGCTAGAAAATCACGGCTTCATCGAACGCGATCCGTTGACAAAAGGCTATTTGCTCGGCTATGCAGCCAATCGACTAGCCGCTCAGGCTCCCCAGTACGGGTCGTTGATCCGTCGTGCACGTAAAAGCATGGAGGAATTGCAGGAGAAAACACAGGAAACCGTGCTTCTCAGCGTGCCCAAGCATTATGGAACATTGACTATCGACCAGATTGATCCGCCGCACAGCATCCGACTCGTTGATTACGTAAACGCATTTCTTCCACTGCACTGCACATCCAATGGAAAGCTGTTGCTTAGCTCGTTTTCCAAGGAAGAACTCCATTTTTTTCTGAATCAGCCTATGGATAAGAGAACACCGTTTTCTATTACAGACCCTACTTTATTACTTGAAGAAATAGAAAAGGTGAGAACTACAGGCTATGCAACGGCGATCCGTGAATTGGACGAAAATGAAAACGGCATCTCCGCTCCGCTCTATAATAAGCAGGGCCGCCTTGTCGCTTTCCTGAGCGTATGCGGACCTAGCTTCCGGTTCACCGACGATAAGGTCCTGGCATGCACCAATTCTCTCCTCTCAGCGACAGAAGAGATCTCAAGCCATTTGTAAGAGAAATAGGAGAAAAAAAGAACCTGGTCCGTATTAAAAAACGGCTTCAGGTTCTTTTTCCTGTTTTCTCCCTCTTGAACTTCTTACTCGCGTAATAAACCTGCACAATTTAAAACATACTAGAATGTCTATAATCCAATCGTGTCCCATACGGCAATAGCCATGTGTGAAAAATTATTGACAACTTGGGAGAGACAATCATATAATTCAGGTGTAGTTCATATTACGAATTTATTGTTCATATAATGAACAATATTCATTCCCTTTTTCTTGCTATCACGTTGATGAGGTCATACCCAATCTGCAAAGCCTTCAAGTTTTAAAATTACATCATGACGTGGATCGCCAACCCCTATTCTGGCGAAAAATGTGTAACGCCCATCTACTTACAAGGGGGAAACCAACTTGAACGTTAACCAATCCATAAAAATGGACGACGCGCCATTAAGCAAATTCCATATCAAAATGGCCGGTCTTACCTTTGGCGCTCACTTAACTGACGGGTACGTATTAGGCATAATTGGAATCGCTTTCAGTTTAATCAAACCACAAATGAATCTCGATTCATTTTGGACAGGCTTAATCGGCAGCTCTGCTTTAATTGGACTCTTTTTGGGAAGCCTAGTATTCGGATACATTTCTGACTTTATCGGCAGGCAAAAAATTTTCGTGCTCAGCTTTATTATCATTACCCTTGCATCCGTTTTACAATTTTTCGTTAACAGTCCGACTGAGCTCTTTATCTTACGGGTATTAATAGGGATCGGGCTAGGCGGAGACTATAGTGTAGGACATACCATGCTCGCCGAATTCTCACCGAAAAAACATCGCGGCGTTCTGCTCGGCTCCTTCAGTGTTATATGGACAGTAGGATATGTCGGATCGACGCTTATCGGAACTTATCTGCTCAGTATGGGACCAGAAGCCTGGCGTTGGATGCTTGCATCGTCAGCTGTTCCTGCAGTGATCATTCTTTTCCTGCGTATCGGTACTCCCGAATCTCCGCGCTGGCTTATTAACAAAGGGCGTGTTGAAGAAGCAAGAAACATCGTTATGAAACATCTAGGTCCAAACATTGTTCTTGATGATGAGACACCTGCCAAAGCTGAAAAAGGAAGCTTCGCCGTGTTGTTCAGCAAAGAGTTTAGAAAGCGTACCGCGTTCAACTGCTTGTTCTTTGTTTGTATCGTCATTCCATACTTTGCTATCTATACGTTCCTTCCAGCCATTCTTGAAGTCATGGGACTTAGTGAAGGCTTTGGAACCGACCTTCTGTTGAATTTGCTGCTTCTGGTCGGAGCCTTTCTCGGTATTTGGTTTACAGTGAAGTTTTCACGCAGAGGCTTCCTGATCGGTTCATTTATCGTACTGGCTGTTGCCTTGTTATTGCTTACGATTCTGCCAGGTAATGCGACTGTATTGATGATTATTGTTTTCAGCGTTTTTTCATTAATTATGTCAGCTGTGAGCAATCTGGTCGGGGTATTCCCTGCCGAGAGCTTTCCTACTGAAGTACGCTCCAGCGGGGTCGGTCTTGCTACATCGGTTAGCCGGCTAGGTTCAGCGATTGGTACATTCCTGCTACCTATAAGCATCGACGGCTTTGGCATTAATACTACGATGCTTGGACTTACCGCCGTTTTAGTCATTGGTGCTATTGTTTCCATCGCATGGGCTCCGGAGACCAAGTACCTCTCCCTTTCTGAAGCGAGCCATGTTGCAGGTGAAGATAGCTAAACAAAACTAACAAAGTCAATACCACTACAATAGATAAAATACATTATATAGGAATGGATGAGAGTAGAGATGTCACATACTAGTATTGTTTTGCGTGTGGAGCTGTTTCATGAAACAACCACCTTCGGTGATGTTGCTTCTGCAATCAGTAAAGCTTCCGGGGACATTACGTCCATCGACGTCATTAGGGCAGGGAAAGAATCTTCTATTCGTGACATTACCGTCGATGTAGCGGAGTCTAACGAATCCAGCGTGATTGATGCCTTATCGAAGCTGAACGGGATTAAATTGATTAATGTATCGGATCGTACGTTTCTCGTGCATTTGGGCGGTAAAATTACAACACAGCCTACGCTGCCTATCAAAAACCGCGAGGATTTATCCCGTGTGTATACTCCGGGGGTAGCCAAGGTTTGTACCGCTATTCATGAGAATCCGAAAAAAGCGTTCTCGCTAACGATCAAACGCAATACCGTTGCCGTAATCACAGATGGAACAGCTGTTCTCGGACTTGGCGATATCGGCCCTCATGCAGCCGCGCCTGTAATGGAAGGCAAGGCGATGCTGTTCAAGCAGCTTGCTGGAGTCGATGCATTCCCGATTTGTCTTGATACCAAGGATACGGAGGAAATCATCCGTACCATTAAAGCGATTAGCCCAATATTCGGCGGCATTAATCTAGAGGATATAAGCTCTCCACGCTGCTTTGAAATCGAAAAAAGGCTTGGAGATGAACTCGATATCCCTGTCTTTCACGATGATCAGCACGGTACCGCTGTAGTTGTCATTGCGGGTCTGTTGAATGCTTTGAAGGTGGTTGGTAAGAGGATTGATCAGATCCGTGTCGTCGTTAACGGCATCGGGGCAGCCGGCGTATCTATTTGCAAAATGCTGCTCGGGTCCGGTGTAACCCGTCTCGTTCCCGTAGATCGGGAAGGTGCCATCGTTCGCGGCGGAACTTATTCCCACCACCCGATGTGGCAGTGGTTATCGGAGCAGCCTCAAGTTGAAGCAACAGAAGGAACGTTAAAGGATGTTCTACAGGGTGCCGATGTGTTCATCGGAGTATCCCGAGGCGGGATCTTGAATGCTCAAGATATCCAAACCATGGCTTCGGATAGTATAGTATTCGCCATGGCGAACCCTAAGCCGGAAATTGATCCGGAAGAAGCACTGCCACATGTAGGGGTATTCGCTACGGGACGAAGCGATTATCCGAATCAAATCAACAATGTACTTGTGTTCCCCGGCATTTTCCGCGGGGCGCTTGACTGCCGGGCCAAGAGCATCAATGAGCCTATGAAGCTCGCCGCTGCGCGTGCTATCGCTGCGGTAGTGACAGAAGCTGAGCTCAACAAGCATTACATCATCCCGAGCATATTCAACGAGCGCGTCGTCACCAACGTACGGAAAGGCATTATCGAAGCCGCCATCCTGACCGGAGTGGCTCGCAGAATTCCGCCGGATTTCAGATAAAAGTTTGTTAAAGAGCCTCTTCGGTAAGCGAAGAGGCTCCTTTTATTGTCTGATCATAGATGCATGGTTAGATTGTTTCAAAAAAAGCCCTCTGTCCCAAAGGAAAGAGGGCTTTGCGTATGAATATTTGTTGGATAGGCCCGGTGGGGGTCGAACCCACAACCTACCGGTTAAGAGCCGGTTGCTCTGCCATTGAGCTACGGACCTAAGTACAATAGTATTGTACCACATATTCAATAAAGCAATCAAATGAATTGTCACGTCACGTCACGTCACGTTACCTCATCGCCATCCGTTTCCAATCATCCAAGCTTTACAACAAAAAAGACTCGTGTAGAATGAACGTATAAACTAACGTTAATGATCACGGACTACAGAACTATAATCGTTTACGGAAAGGAAGCCTCCCGGTGAACATTTTAATTATCGAAGACGATTCCAGCATCCAAATGCTGCTGAAACTCAGCCTAGAAGTCGAAGGCTTTCAACCCATCGTTGCCGGCACCGTTAGCGCTGGGCTAAGCGAGCTAGCCTCCACCCCTATCGACCTGATCCTGCTAGATCTGATGCTGCCTGATCAATCAGGATTCGAGCTGTTGAAGCAGCTTCGGCATACTTATAAAGATATTCCGGTCATTGTTCTGACAGCCAAGAACGAAATGAACGATAAAATACTCGGCTTCCAGCTCGGTGCCGACGATTATTTGACGAAACCTTTTGAAACACGGGAGCTGATCCTGCGGATACGCGCCGTCATGCGTCGCATGAAAGCGGATACAATAGAATCTTCTGCTGATTGCCTTCAGATTGGTGTGCTGGAAATCGACCGGACCGAGCGTACTCTCAAGGTAGCCGGCAAGCTGGTGAAGACGACAAGCAAGGAGTTCGAGCTCATGTGGCTGCTATGTAAAAATCCGAAAAAGGTGTTCTCCCGCGAGCATCTGCTCGATCAAGTATGGGGCTACGAATATTATGGACAAACGCGTGCCGTAGATATGCTGGTGAACCGTCTCCGGGAGAAATTGAGACCCCATGAGCATGTACTCGCCACCGTTCACGGGATGGGCTATAAGCTGGAGGTCTAAATCATGAGGCTGCGCAATAAATTGTTCATTCAGCATATGATCACCATTATCATGCTGTTAGCAGCAATGTACGTGGTCATTAATTACACATTGAGCAAAAGCATGATTGAGCGCGATACCCAGACTTTAAGCCAATACTACTCTCTGCATCGAATCGAGGCGCTCAAGATTGTTAATGATAAAAAAATTAGCATTGAACAGCTATTTTCAGGTACATATGCACCCTTGATTGCATCGCATTTGGCAGCCAACAGCAACTTTCAAGTGCAGTTGTTCGACTCCGAGGGTACTATTGTCGGGGATAGCGGTAACAGGGAAGATTTGATCAAGCGAAGTGACATTGACGCTGCGCTCGACGGCCAGACTGCATCGGTCATCACCGAGGTTGAAGGCCAGAAGCTGCTGATCTATGCCTCCCCTTTTACCTTTGAAGGAAAAATTGTCGGCGGCTTTCGCTACCTTCTCGATCTGAACCAGCATGAGCAGACGTTAACCGAAATGCGTCGCTGGTTCATTGGCGTTGCGGTGGGATGCCTACTGATCGCCCTACTGGCGAGCTACTCCTTCTCGTTCTTCATCATGCAGCCCCTGCAAGCGCTCCAGCAGGCGCTGAAGCGAGTAGCCGTAGGCGATTTCAGCCGGAAGATCACCGTACGCAGCCATGACGAAGTAAGGGAGCTCGCGAACGATTTCAATCAGATGTCCAGGGCTCTGCAGGAGCATATCGAGCTGCTGCATTACGAGCAGGGCAAGCAGAAAAAGTTTTACGATAACGTAACTCATGAGCTGAAAACGCCGCTCACCTCGATTATGGGATTTTCCGATTTAATCGACAAGCTGGAGCGGATCGATGATATCCGCAGCTGCAATGGGTATATTCGCAAAGAAAGTACTCGTCTTCTGCAGATGGTTGAGGAGCTGCTTCACTCTTCTCTCAAAGGCGACGAAGCATGGAGAGTGCAGACGGAGAACGCTGACCTTGCCGCTGTGCTTGCAGACAGTCTGCAAATCGTCGAACCGACGCTGCAAAAGTCTCTGATCGCGACGACGCTATCCATGGAAGCCTGCTATGCCTATTTCGATCCGAAGCGCACCCAACAGGTGCTTTTCAACTTGATCGACAATGCAATCAAACACAGCGAGTGCACTCAGCTCCATATTGAGCTGGAATCCGAGAGCGTGGACGGCAGCAGCATTATTCGCATTTCCGACAACGGGAAGGGCATGACCGAGCAGGAAGTTCAGGCTCTATTTCTTCCGGCCGAGCAAAAAGAACACCGTCCGATATCGAGCCATTCTCATGGACTTGGTCTGCCGCTGTGCAAGCAGCTGATGGAGCTGCAGGGTGGAAGCATCCATATCCGCAGCAAGCCTGGACAAGGCACCGTGGTTCAGCTGCATTTTCAGACGCAAAAATTGCCTTCCCCCGTTTTGTTACAAAATTGATACAAACCTACGATTTTTTTGAGATAAAAGGAGAGTATTCTACATGCAAGAGGAGAAGAAAGGGCTTTCATGGTTACGTCTCATCTTGTTACAAATCGTCATCGGGTGTACACTGATCGGTATCTTTGCCTATTTGTTCCGCACCGGCGTAGATGAAGTCAGGATTATTCCCCGGGAACCGAACAGCCGTGATATGTTCGACGGCGTTCCTATGCGTATGAACATCACTTATCCCGGGATCGGCACTATCTCCATCGAGGATCCGAAAGAGCTTATTGCGTGGAAGGAATCTTTTGCCCGCCTGCTCAGCTCAGGCCGTCAGGAAAACCGTGCAAACGCTTCCCGTTTGCTGCTATCTGGTTCCATAGCCTATCTGGATCAGGAAGACGTCTCGTTCCAGATAGGAACAAGCGGCTTTCTTTTCGGTTCCGATTCGGTGAACTCGTTGGAGGTTAGCGCAGAGATCCGCAAGCTTCAGAATATGCTGATAGACAAAACATTGACTGCGGATACGGTAAGTGCAGCGATCGACAATGCGGAGCATGAGGTTTTCAGGCTGGAGAACGGCGTTCTTACACCGCTGTCTGCCAGCGAACGAGCCTCTCTAACGATGCAAATGCGTACGTCCGTGCGACTCATCGACTTCAGTCACTTCAATTTCACTGAAGAACCGCCGAGCTCCCACTATGTCGTGCAGCTTGCCGGAGAGGAGAAAAACCGTAAGCATTGGCTGCATATCGATCGATATGACAACGCTTACTTCGTTGTCTTTGATTTGCTCGACGAGACGAACCATAAAGCCTATTTCAAGCTAAGAGAAGCCTCCTAACTTATTGAGGGGATGGTTGGTAGAAATGGCTAGAAAGAAAAGCAACAGCTCGGTAATGATCGTTTCCGTTATTATCGTTGTCCTGATAGCAGGATTTTTCACTTACAAATCAGGGATGTTCTCTGACAAAGCTAAAGGCAAGATTACCGTGTATTCGATTTTCCAGGAAGAGGAAGCGCGTAAAATTCTTGATAAGTTTAAAGCCGAAACAGGCATTGATTACGAAGTACTTCGCCTGCCAAGTGGAGAAGCGGTAACTCGCGTTCAGAATGAAATGGGCAAGCCGCAGGCTGACTTCCTGATGGGCGGTCCTGCCGACTCTCATGAAGTACTTAAGAAAGCAGGTGCTCTGGAGAGCTACATTTCGAAGAACGCGTCAGACATTCCTGACAACATGAAGGATAAGGAAGGCTTCTGGACCGGATTTTACTTAAATCCTGTTGCCATCGGCATTAACGAGCAGCGCTGGAAAGAGAAATATGGAACTGCCCCTTATCCGCAAACGTTCAAGGAGTTGCTGGACCCTAAATTCAAAGGCGAGATCGGCATGTCCGACCCTGCCACATCCGGTACGGCTTACACCGCCGTCGCTTCCCTCGCTCAAGTATGGGGCAAAGATGAAATGCTCAAGTACGTAGGGCAGCTTCTGCCTAACCTGAAAGAAAGACCGAAGTCCGGCATCGAGCCGATTCAAAAAGCTGCTAAGGGTGAGTACACTATCGGTGTTACGTTCCTCGGCGACCAGTTAAAGATCAAAAACCAAGGCAATCCAATTGTGAGTATCGTTCCTGAAGCTGCAGGCTACGAAGTAGGCGGCCTGGCTATTGTCAAAGGTGGACCTAACACAGCTAACGCTAAGAAGTTAATGGACTACATGCTTACCAAAGAGCCTGGTGTCCTTTACAGCGAGTCCGCAATGGCTGTTTCTGTAAAACCTGGCGTTCCTGTTCCGAAAAACGGTATCGATATTAAAACAACGAAGTACAATCAATCCTACAGCTTATGGAAAGCGGCCGATCAGCGTAAAGAGCTGCAGGACGCATTGAAAGACTTGAAATAAGCCGTCGGTATTCCCGGGATGCTGTTAGAGTCCGTGCAGGCTTTGTCCTCTCGGACTCCCCTCCCTCACAACAATGAATTCGGAAGGTGGTCATAGCCTCCTATGATTATAGAAAAAACAGGCATGGGCGCATCGGTCGGTCGGCTGGTCAAAGATCCTTCTTCCCTGATTTTGGTTCTCATCAGCTTTGCCGTGCTTTGTCTCTTTGTCGTGTATCCTCTCATTTATGTCGTAGCTTTGCCAGGCGCGGACAACTGGATAACCTTTTTCAGCAAAAGCCGTTACGGTACCGCTCTGCTTAACACCGTCGTCAGCTCCACCTTATCCGCTCTGACCGCAACAGTATGCGGATTTATTTATGCGTATTCGATCCATTACAGCAACATCAGAGGAAAGAAATTTTTCCGCTTCATCGCTTTCCTCCCGATCCTTGCGCCGTCGGTCATGACCGGTCTCGCCTTCTTGCTTTTGTTCGGCAGAGGCGGCATGGTTTCCCAATGGATGAAAGCCTGGTTCGGCGTTGAGCTTGATCTTTATGGCCTGCCGGGACTATGGATCGTACAGACGATCTCCTATTTCCCGCTTGCTTATATGACAATTACCGGCGTCCTTCGAGCTATCTCTCCCAATCTTGAAATCGCAGCACAAAACTTAGGTGCCCGTGGTTTCCACCTATTTCGTACGATTACACTCAAGCTGGCGCTGCCGGGTGTCATTAACGCTTTCCTGCTGGTAGCCATCAACTGCTTCGCGGATTTCGGGAATCCGAAGCTGATTGGCGGCAATTACTCGCTTCTGGCCGTTGAAATTTATGGTGAAATCATTAATAATGAGCCGGGTCTCGCATCCGTCATGGGTATTATCCTGGTCATCCCTGCCCTGCTCGTGTTCGTCATCCAGAACAAGCTGCTGTCCAAGGGCTCCTATTCGACGATTACAGGCAAGCCGGTATCGGGTCTGAACCGAGTGACGACGTCCCGCAAAACCGATATCGTGTTGTTTACGTTCAACAGCCTCATGTCCGTCTTCATCCTGGCGATGTTCGCCATTACGATTTTGTTCGCTTTTACCAACAATTTTGGCCGGGACAACACTTTTACATTAGACCATATTATGAAAATTGTATTTAATCCGTCCAGTCCTGCCGTTATGAACAGTCTTGTGCTGTCGTTAGTCAGCTCGTTCCTTGCTGTCGCCTTTGCGCTTGTATTAGCCTATGTTATCGTCCGCAAGCCTTTTCCAGGCAAAAGATGGCTCGATTTCATCGCCGTACTGCCGATTGCTCTTCCTGGTACATTCGTTGGACTGGCGTTAATCGTCGCTTTCAGCTCAGGACCTATCGTCCTTCAAGGATCCGCTGTCTTGATTATCGTAGCCATGCTGCTCAAGCAGATGCCTGTCGGCTATCGAGGACTGACCGCATCATTCAAGCAGGTAGACAAATCGATTGAAGAAGCAGCTACGAACCTGGGTGCGGACAGCAGAAAGACACTCACTACGATTGTCTTCCCGATGCTGCAAAAAACCGTCGTCGCCAACTTCGTCTATGCTTTTATGAAAAATATGAACACCTTAAGCACCATCGTGTTCCTGATTACCCCCAAATGGGTTGTCGCCGCGGTCTCTATCTTCAACTATGCTGAGACCGGCACCTATTATTGGGCAGCCGCAGTCGCCGTAGGCTTGATGGGCGCGACACTGGCAACGCTCGGTATTATGAAGCTGATATTCCGTTCAAAGGTTAAAATATTTGATTTCTAAAACGTCAGGAGTGAGGCGCATGAGCTCGCAAGTGTTACTCGATTTGAAAAATGTCAACAAAGTATTTGGCGATAATCACGTCCTCAAGCAGATTCATCTGCAAATTGAACGCGGTAAATTCATTACATTCCTTGGGCCGAGCGGCTGCGGCAAAACAACGCTGCTTCGCTCCATCGCAGGCTTCTATACGATTGATGAAGGCGAGATTCGCATTGACGGCAAGCTCGTTAACGATCTTCCTCCTTATAAGAGGGGAACACCGATGGTGTTCCAAGAGTACGCTCTCTTCCCGCACATGACCGTATTCGATAATGTCGCATACGGTTTGGATATTCAGAAGCGGCCTGAGGCGGAAGTACAAGAGCGCGTCGCTGGTGCGCTTGCCAAGGTAAAGCTGACCGGGCTGGAGGAGCGTTATCCGCACCAAATGTCCGGTGGCCAGCAGCAGCGCGTTGCGATGGCACGGGCGCTTGTCATGAACTCGCCGATCATCCTGCTCGACGAGCCGCTCTCCAACCTGGACGCCAAGCTTCGCGAGGAGGTTCGCGTCGAGCTGCGCACGATCCAGCAGGAGCTTGGCTTAACCGTCATTTACGTTACGCATGATCAATTGGAAGCTTTGTCGATGTCGGACTACATCGTGGTCTTCAACAAGGGCGCCATCGATCAATACGGTACGCCACATGAGATTTATTATAAGCCGCGTACACCTTATGTCGCCGATTTCATAGGCACAACGAATTTTGCGGATGCTGTCGTACAGCAAACCGCCAGTGGGCAAGCTACTGTTGAGTATGCTATCAAAGGGAAGACACGTACTGCAGTAGCTACTAGTGATGAAGCCGTACAGCCGGGCGAACAGGTGCTGCTCAGCATCCGTCCTGAATCCATGCGCATCAACGCTGCTTACACCGACACCGATTTTGTCATCAGCGGCTTTGTAAAATCCTCCATGTTCCTCGGCGAGAAGGAGCGTTATTTTATTCTCGACGATACGATGAAAGAATGGATTGTCGACGTTTATGATATCGGTCAAACCCGCTTCGAGGGGAATGTTATGATCAGTGCAGCCGCAGAAAAAATCCATTTGATTAAAACCACAGCATAATTTATGATTCAACCAAAAGGAAACTTGTGTTTCCTTTTTTGGCTGTTCAGGAGGAGGCAGGATCATGCGGAAAAAGGAATGGCTCATCGCGTTGGCATTGGTCATAGCAGTCGCTGCCGGCATTATGCTGTTCAGCGAAAAAAAGAGCAATCAGCCGCTTAAGGTGTACGTTATTTTCCAAGAGGATGAGGGACGCATATTGCTGGAGACGTTCAAGAAAAAGACGGATCAGCCCTATGAGCTCATCCGTATGTCCAGTGGAGAAGCAAGCTACCGCTTGCTGACGCTTGGCAAAACGGGCATCGACGTCGTGCTTGGCGGTCCTGCCGACCTTCATGAGCAGCTGAAGAACAAGAGCAAATCCGTTCACTACCTGTCCCCCGCTGTCGGCAGTATCCCTGCCAAATACAAAGACAGCGACGGCTACTGGACAGGCATGTATATGGGCGCTCTCGCCATCGGCGTCAATCAGAGCGTGTGGCAGCGCGATCCTCAGCTGGCCTCCCTGCCAATGCCGCAGCAGTACGAAGACCTGCTGCGGCCGGAGCTAGCGGGCAAGATCCAAATTCCCGACCCGGAAACATCGGGTACGGGATACACACTGCTTGCTTCGCTCGCGCAGCAGCGGGGTGAGCATGAGGCCATCAGCCTCATGCAGAAGCTGAAGAAGCAAAGCGCCTCGACAACGTTCGCCGGCATCACAAGCGCGCAGCGTCTAGCAGAAGGCGAGGTCGCTGCCGTCGTCAGCTTCCTGGGCGACCAGCTGCGCTTCAAAAACTCAGGCTACGATATACGTTCAGTCATCCCACCGCAGGCCGGCTGGGAGATAGGCGCTATCTCAATCCTAAAGGGTGGCAACAACCCAGCTGCAGCGAAGCAGTTCGTCGACTTCATGCTGTCGCGCGAGGTTCAGGCGGATTATATGAATATCGCCTTCTCTTTTCCGGTTACACCCGACATTCCTGTGAATCCGCTGCTCGCTTCCGTCAAGCTGGAAAATTTATATCCCGCGTACCGCTTCGATATAGCAGCTCGTGTCCGCGAGCAGTTGATGAACCAATGGCGAACCGGGGTGGAATAAGGGAGCGCGAATCTGCTTTACTTCCTGATGCTACAGTCGTTGATGCAGTCCTTCACAACGAACCGTCCAAGTACCGTCTGATGGGAATCCCGGAGCATGTGTGTCCGGACCATCCTGCCATCCGCAGGCCATGAGCGCGACAGCTGCCAGCAGTCCACCGTTACCAGGCAAATAAGCAAGCAGATTATCGCGTTGATAATTGTGGCCGTTAGGCAGGTAAGTGTTCTTCGTGGCGTTCATCAACAGCAGGTCAACGGCCCTATTCCCATCACCGAGACGAGCTGCCGTCATAGCCGACATTGGAAAGTCCCAGCCCCATGAGGTATCCCACTTCCATTCGGTCACCACTTTGTTCAAAGTCGCCCGCATCACATCGTGGTCAACCGCTTTGCCGGGAAGAATCCCCAGCGCGCCGAGCATCGAAGGATGGTCGATATTCATCTTCGTATACGTATCCGGGCAGCGCTCATGCGCCATATATACGCCTTCTTCCCCTACAGGCAGCGGGGCAAGCCCGTCCCGTAT
The DNA here is from genome assembly GCF_030020805.1 of Paenibacillus sp. RC67. Taxonomy (GTDB): domain Bacteria; phylum Bacillota; class Bacilli; order Paenibacillales; family NBRC-103111; genus Paenibacillus_S. Next base: position 1,610,743 of record NZ_CP125098.1, on the reverse strand, counting down.
CCGCTCCCAAAGAGCTTCCGTCGGCATCCCGAGTCTCTCTCTCCACTTCAAAGCGATCTCTAGGCCATGTCTCCAATATTCGAGTTCAAACGTAGGATTGATCGAATCCTCCCCGCGATGATTCTCCTGAGCGGGAATCACCGGCGGTCCAAGCACATAAGCCTTGCGATCGGCATCCCATACGGCAAAAGAAGCCATAAACCGCGCACTTTCCATGACGACGTCCTTCAGCCAATCCAGCGTTTCGCGGGTCGGCTCCGCCTGGTAGCATAGCTCTGCAAGATCAATTGGATGCGGCTGCTGCCAAATGAGCAGCGCTCCGATCGGTGAAGGGCTTTGCCGGCCTTCAGGCCCTACCATCTTCGGCCATCTTGCGCCCTCGTACCCCTGCGAGCGGGCCAGCTTCTCAGCGACCGGAAGAATCCTCCGATACCAATCGAGACTCTTCTTCAACAACCCGATGCGGCCCCACTGCGCAAAATGTGCCGCATGCCACCAATGCATCTCCAGGTGGAACTTGCCGAACCAGCTATTGTACAGCAAACCTGTCTCCTGAGGAGGAAGTGACCCTGCACAGTGGATTGCCGTCAAAAATTGCGACAGCACGATACGACGCTCCAGCTCGAGGGCTCGTGCGTCTTGGCTTTCTGCCAGCTCAATCACGCCTCCGTCGTTCCAGAATGCCTCCCAGTGGAGGCTGCTCTCCACTTGAATCGCATCGGCAGGTAGCATCTCAATCTCTCCTCCGGTTCTAACGAACCCGAAAGTGAAAGAGAATGTTTCTGTTAACGCCGAAGGGGTCAGCGAAAATGAGTGCTTGGCACCACGGCTCAACTCTGCGCTGTCAGACCATTTGACATCCATTCGATATCCGTCGCTATCCATCGTTCGTTCAAATACGGCCTTTCCCGACGAAACGTCGGCAACCTTCGTCTCGTGGGTTTCATCACGCCCCCACTCCACGGCCATGCATTTGCCCCAGTTACGAGATACCGGCTCCGGATCTGGAAAAGCAATCTCAATACATAGTCGGCCTTGTGCCAAAAGTGGTGAATCAATCTGGATACCAATCTGGTCACTATGTGGGTGACAGCACGTTATCACCTGTACCGCCAATCCTTCTACTCGAAAGCGGCTCGTAATGGTTCCACTCCACATGTCGAGCGTTTGCTTGGCATCCTGCACATCGGCGATGGCTATCCGTTTACCATCTTCTGCCCGAATAACCAGCCCAACCCGACCTAACTGAAGTCGATGGGGATTTTGCCGGAGCCAATGAAATACCTCTTCCTGACCTTCAGGATCGGTTTCATAACCGACCTTACGACCATAGGTTTCGTATTCCTTCAACCGAAGCTCCTCCAACTGGTGCTTATCCGGATTACCGGAACTGTGCCATCCCCACTGCGATTGAGTTCCTAATGGGAACGTGTAGTCGTTGGGAAAGCTCTGCATTCCGGTCAAATCTACGGTGTAGGCGATTTCGCTATTGCCTACAGAAAGTGGTGATAATGGGTCCAGTGCGTGAATTACAGGGTTATGTCGAGTAACCAGTGCTTTGCGGTCAATGCTCGATTTCATTACAAGCTCTCCTTATCATAACGGCATTGCCCTCAGCAAGAAGGCAATGCCGCCATATGGTTATTGTTTACTGTATTTTTGCACTTTGTCGTACCATTCCTGAACACGTTTGGTTACAGCGTCACCGCCGGATTTATTCCATTTGTCCACGAACTCATCGAACTTCTCAATCGGCCATTCACCAATAATGATTTTTGCCAAATACTCCTGGAACAGCTTATGCGATTGAATGTCAGGGAACCCTTCGTAGACGGAGCTCGGCATTCCATCGCCTGCGATTCTCCGTGCGTCTTTGGTTCCAACCTCAAAAATATCCTTGACCATCTTGGCTTGATCTTCCGGATAAAGCTGATCCAACCGTTTGTCCATCGATTCCTTCGTCGTGAAGTTTTGCATATCCAACGCGAGCGGTTTGTCTTCGGTTTGCGGCAGCAGCTTCTTCTTACCGTTCACAACCTCATGCTGAAGTCCTTCAACACCGAATCGGACGAAATCTTCATTGGCCGGGTCATAGAAAAAGTCGAGCAGCTTCAAGGAGTACGGTGCCAGCTTCTCGGAAGCCTTCGGAATCAGCCATTCGGCTTCCCCAATGCTTTTCTGGGTGATAAATCCGTTAAATCCGTCCACCTTCGGTAAGGCTAGAGCCGTCACATAAGCATTTGGCGCCGTTTTGCGCATGGCGTCCACTTTATCCTTCAATGAAGCAGGAAGATGATACCAGTTACCTACTAAATTGTTGTTGATTTTGGCTTGCCATACATCGCCTTTATTCAAGAATGTTTCGTTATCCAGCAGCTTTTGCGAATACAGCTCTCTCATAAAACCGATGGCTGCTTTCATATTTTTCGAAGTGCCTGCATATTGGATTTTGCCTTCGTAAATATCCCACTCTGGCTTCCCTTCCCACATGGCGACACCGTACATGGCGAACAGATGATCCATCCAAGTTCCGAATTCCCGGCCCAATGTCGGAATTTCATCCGCTTTGCCATTGCCATTCGGATCCTGATCTTTGAACGCTTTTAACAAAGTAACGTATTCATCCTTCGTCTTAGGCATACTTAAGTTCAGCTTGTCCATCCAGTCTTTGCGGATCATCGGAACCCGTTCCGGGATCATGTACACCTTGGGAACATAATAGATTTTGCCGTCCGGCGAGGCCGTACGCACAACATCCCAAGCTTCCTTCGGAATGCTTTTCCATACGTTCGGCGCATATTTAGGCAGCAAATCGTCAAGCGCAAGAGCTCCGCCCTGCTGAATGATCGTCTGCTCCACGCCGCCAATCGGACGCATAATATCCGGGAGATCGCCCGAAGCGATCATCACATTAATGTTTTCTGTAGGATCAGCTCCCGGTGGGCTAGTGGATAGCGCGTACTGTACCCCCGTTTTTTCAGCAACATATTTTACGTGAGCATTATTGTTGTCGGGAATCGTTCCCTTACCCATATGGGTTTTAAATACTTTAACGGTAACAGGACCGTTTCCTCCTCCTTGCGCGGCGTTCCCTCCCTCCGATTTGCCTGCTGTACTGCAGCCGGCTGCGGATAAAGCCGCAAGGATTAGAACCATTGCTGGAGCAATACTTTTCTTCATACGTTTACGTTTGGACATGCTTGACTCACCCTTTCGTTTCTAGTTCCCTTAAGCTCTTATATATTAAGCCGGGGCTTGGCCTAACTAACGTTATCCCTTCACCGAGCCGAGCAATGCTCCCTTGACGAAGTACTTTTGCAAATAAGGATATACCAGCAAAATCGGAACCGTTGCAAAAATGATTGTCGCCGCCTTCAGCGTCGTTGCATTAAAATCGAATGTCCCGATCATCTGATTAACAGGAAGAATCTCCTCCGTATTCATAAGGTACTCCCTCAACTTCATCTGCAGAGGCCACAAATTCGGATCGCGTATAAACATAACCGCCCTTTGGAATGTGTTCCAGTAGCCGACAGCGTAGAACAAACTGACCGTCGCCAAAACAGGCTTTGACAAAGGCAAATAAATTTGGAATAAAATCCGGAAATCGTTGCAGCCATCCATTTTGGCCGATTCGTCCAGTTCCTGGGGCATCCCCATAAAGAACGTTCGGATAATAATCATATTAAAGGTACTAATCAAGCCCGGAATGATAAGGGACCAAACTGAATTCAGCATCCCAAGCTCCCTGACGGTAAGGAAGAAAGGAATCATCGGAGCATTGAAAATCATCGTGATCACTATGAGCAGCATGACCTGCTTGCGAATGAGAAACGCCTGCTGTGCAAGCGGGTAAGCCGTCATGACGGTGAACAGCATACTCAATAAGGTACCAACGACAGATATAAATATCGTCACCCAGAAGGAATGCCACAAATCCTTTTTGTGTAAAATGAAATCCCAGGATGCTGTCGTAAACTCAACCGGTAGTATAAAAACTTGTTTGGCGTCGGCAGCGTAAGGCGAACTGAACGATACGGCAAGCATTTGAATCAGCGGGAACAGCATGGTCAATGAAGCTACTGCAAGAACCGCATAATTCACGACACTGAAACTTTTTTCTCCTAATGTTGGCTTCATCACCACAACCCCTGTTCCATTTTTCTTGCAAATCGGTTGAAAATCCATAGCAGAACAAATCCTATGACGGATTGGAATAAGCCGATAGCCGTCGTTACGCTGTACTGCGCTTGCAGAACACCTGCACGATATACGTAGGTCTCAATGATATCCCCTACCGAATAAGTCATCGGCGTCAGCAGGTTGTATACCTGATCGAATCCAAGCTCCAGAAAGTTGCCGATCCGCAGCAGGAAAAGAACCAAAATCGTTGGAAACAGCGATGGCAGCGTAATGTACAATGTTTGCTTCCATCGGTTCGCCCCATCAACAACCGCCGCTTCATATAGATGTGGGTTTACCCCGGCCAACGCCGCCAGATAAATGATCGTGCCCCAACCGATTTCCTTCCAAATCCCCGAGATGACTAGAATCGAGCGAAAAAACCGTTGTTCCTGCATATACAGGAGCGGCTCCAACCCGAACCATCCTCTCATCGTGTTGGCAATTCCCTTAGTGGCTAACAATTCAAATACGATCCCGCCTACCACGACCCATGATAAAAAGTGGGGAAGGTAGAAAAAGCTTTGAAACGTCCGCTTTGCGAGCGCTGAACGCACTTCATTAAACAAAAGGGCCAGTATAATCGGTGCTGGAAATCCGAATACAAGCTGATAGAACGCAATTAATGCGGTATTTCTAAGCACATTGTAAAAATCCTTATAAGTAAATATAAACCGGAAGTTATCGAGCCCGACCCATGGACTGTCAAAAATCCCCCTCATAATCTGATATTTCTGAAACGCTATGACGCTTCCTGCCAACGGTACATATTTGAAAACGATATAAAATACGATGCCGGGAAGAATCATTAAATACAGCAGCCCGTGTTTCCTTATGTTTTCGAGATACCGATTTTTTGACACTCTCGCTGTTGTTGCTGTGTGACCTGCCTTCTCGCTGAGCATCGCCCTGGCCATATGCAACCGACCACCTATCTGTATGGATTTGTTCATTGACGTTTATTATCTTAGCCCGGGCTCCGAGTCTGAAACAACACATCGTTTGACCAATTCATGCGCAGATTATGCAATAGGGACCATGCCTGGAGGATCGGTTTGTCCTTTGGAGCATCGGTTGATTGTCCAAACATATCTCTTATTGTTACTGACAAAAAGCACCTCCCCGAATAGCCGCTTCATGCGAACTGAGGAGATGCTCATTTACGAATTCAAACTGTTGAACGTAGCATCATGATTTCGTATCAGCTCCCTGTATTTCCCGGGAGTGATATCTTTATATTTTCGGAATACGCGAATAAAGCTGTTTTCATGCTGATAGCCGACCATCTGTGCAATATCCGATATTTTACTGTTTGTTTCCAAAAGCAGCTCAGCAGCACGTTCGATTCGAAGCTTTGTAAAATATTCGTGTATCGTTTCGTTCGTTTCCTGTTTGAATATTTGACTCGCCAAGCTAACGCTGATGCCAATGGAAGCTGAAATCTCTTGAACACCTACATTTTCTCCCAGGTGCTCTTTCATATAATCGATCATGTTCTGTACCATAATAAACTCTTTGCTTTGGATCAGATCGCCGAAGCGTTCGGCCAAGGATTTCGTCTGTTCGGTTAAGATGTTTCCGATATCATGAAGATCCATGGTTCGATAGGAACGGTCCACATCCGGTTCTTCCCAAACCCCAGGCTCTTTCCCGCGAGTAATCCGGTTCAGCTTGGCCGTGACGGTATCAAGGAATGAGAGCGCCTCAGATGGATACCAATAGTCTTCCCGGATATCATGAAGAATCCGTTCCAGAATACGCTGTGCCCGCTCCTCGATACCCGTTTCGATAGAGCTCGTCAAGTCATCAATGATAGCCTCGTTAGCAAAGGTATCGGACATTTCATGCTCTGACACCGCTTCGTAAGAAATGACACTGCCATAGCCCCGATATAATCTGTAGCTAAGCGCGTTGTCCGCTTCGTAAATCGCCAACTTAAGCTTGCCTGCTTCCGCATGGGGCTCGCTGTATCCAACCGATACGCTAAAATTAAGCAGACGTCGTATAATCATCACGGTTTCAGTCAGCTTCTCTTGCAGTGGCTGCGCTGTGCCGGCAATAGGCTGAAGCAATACGGCCGTCTGATCTCTTCCCAAATCTACACAAACGTTCCGCCAACCAGTAGACAGCAGCTCCGAAGCGATGTTTGCCAGTGCGTATTTAAGCAACAAATGATCTTTTTCCGGAAAACCCTTTGCCCATTCCGAATAACGGTCAATCGAAATGACAGCTACGGTAAGAGGAACATCAGACCACTCCGGAAAATAGCTCTTCCATTTCTCAGATATTTCACGGTTCGATTTCATATTCCCTGCAAACATATCATGCAAAAATTTAGAAGATGCTTCAGGCATCGTTTGCCGGACAAGTCCAGCCAGCTTTTCATGGTCTTTAAGGAGCTTGCCCGTGATTTTCTCCAAATCGATCAGATCCGGGCTGACCTCGTCCTGTCCGTAAGTCGTGAGCATCTTCCGCATCCTCCGTACCGGCTTAAAAGCAACGGAATGCGTGTAAAAGATCCCAATGCCGCCAAATACTAAGGCAATAAAAGATACTGCGATGACCACATTACGGATCGATGTCGACTTAGCCAGCAAATTGTCCTGTGGAACAAACGATACATAATCCCACTCCGTAACAGGAGAACGGGCGTGGGAAACTAACAGGCGCTTGCCGTTTTGGACAAAATCGCCGAACGGTTCGCCATTAAGCTGCTGCAGCGCCTTGCGCACCGTGCTTATTTCGATCGTCCCCTTGCCTGCAGAGTAGATCGGCTCGCCTTCCTTGCCAAGGATGAATTGCATCCGATTCAAGCCGGATACATATTCGGGATTCATGTTATTGAATAACGGATCGCTTTTAAAATTGACTGCAACAATCCCTTTAAACTGTCCCTGGATCAATATTTTGCGGAACAAAGTCACTTTATTAGAGGCGGGGTTATTCCCGGAAGCAGCCACTACCCGGGAACTTACAAGCATGAGCTTATCTCCAAACCTTTCAGCCACATCAACCCAATCCGAATCGGCGAACGTTACCGCCCTGGAGCTGAAGCCTTGGGGATAACCGACAAAGCTTTCGCGGGCTCGGTCATATATATAAATGCTCTCGATATAAGGCGAGTTGCCCAGCAGCGTCTCAAGAAACTGATACAGTTGATTGATGTTGCTATACGAGTTCTGCTCCTGCATCGTCAAGAAATTATAGACGTTGGATTGCAAGGCTACCTTGATGGCAATATAGTTCGTATCTTGAATATATTTATCTATATAATTCATACCAATACGCAAAGACTGATGCTGCGGCTCGCTTAATTCACTCTGCAGTACAGATTTCGACGTATAGTAAGACGTCAGACCGACCGCTAAAATAATCAAAGAAACGAAAATCGTCAGCATCAAGACCAGTCGGGTTTGTGTGTCCGATAAATAATATTTCAGCCATTGTGCAGGCTTGACCATAGCTTCCCCCCGCCTTCTGTGCAGCTTGATTGTCTAGGATACGCGTTGGGTCTCCATTATTGACGCCACTATTATTGCAACTTCTATGAGTCACTCTATTTCATTTAGGTTCAACATAGCGGTTCGGAATCCCTTTTTTTCTCGAAACATATCCCCAAATGTCCTGTTCGCTGGCTGCTTCTAATATGAAACCCCGACACATATTTCTATGCGGCGGGGTTCACGATCCATATATATCTACATGCAGCTATTGCTTAGGAATGGAATTGTACCAAATCATCAATCCTCACCGCTTCTCCCTTACGGATGGAACGATTTGCCGCGATCCCTGTCAGAATGGATCGAGCTCCATCAATATGATTGGCAGCGCGGTTGAACCTATCCTCCACCGGGGTACCAAAAATATCATTTAGTAGTATCGGATCTCCTCCGCCATGACCGCCTTTACCTTCTGCCACTTCTACTTCATACGGCTTTCCGAACATTGGCTGCACTTGGATGGATCTGTGCTTCACAGCTCCTTCTTGTGCTTTATCTCCACCTGAATTGACATAGGCTTTCTCGCCTACTACCATTTCAATTCTGCCCTTGGTACCGTTAAATGCAATACGGTAGCCTTCCCATGGCATGTAGCAGTTCAAGGAATAGGTCAATACGGCTTTATTTTTATAGCGGACCAATACACCCATCGTGTCCTCAATATTAATGCCGTCGCTGAATACGCTCTGATCGCGTCGGTAGCCATCTTCATGCTCTGCATCCAAGTACATGGCTTTCAAGTGTGGGTTTGTATCCAATTGAAGCGCAAACGGATCTTCCGCTGCCACCACATTGTTAGTTCCCCGATCGTAGAACTTTGTTACCCCGCGCTGTTCGGCATTTTCCCGACCATAGAAGAGCAGATCTCCGAAAGCAAATACCGATTCAGGCTCGGAGCCGATCCAAAAATTGACGAGGTCGAAATGATGTGTCGACTTGTGCACCAGAAGGCCTCCGCTGTTGCGTTTGTCACGGTGCCATCTGCGGAAGTAATCCCCGCCGTGTTTGGTGCTAAGCAGCCATTCGAAATGGACGGAGAGCACCTTTCCGATCGTACCGTCGGCTATAAGCTCGCGAGCTTTCGTATGATGCGGTGCATAACGGTAGTTGAAGGTAACACGTACATTTTTACCCGTCCGTTCAACCGTATCCAATATTTGCTGGCATTTATCTTCATCTACCGTCATCGGCTTCTCCGTAATAACATCACAGCCCAGCTCCATAGCCCGAATAATGTACGTATGATGCGTACGGTCCACACTCGTTACAACAACGGCATCCGGCTTCATCTCTGCAATCATGCGATCGAACTCATCCGATTTATATGTCTTTACCGGGGCATGATCATATTTTTCCTGCAGCATCCGATTGGCATAATCCATGCGCGTTTGGTTAATGTCGCAGAATGCCAACAGCTCCGACGTTTCCTTAAATTGCGTCACTATCGCCGAATAGAAGAACTCTGCTCTTCCTCCGGTTCCAACCAATACGTATTTTTTCTTTTGTGTCATTCTTTCCACCCTCTGCTGATCATTATATTGTTTGAACGTATTCATCCCAGTTCCATTTGCAGGATAAAACCTTATTAATAGTTCCATCCATAACAGGTACTCTTGTCGGGTCGGTTCATGAATTACGGGTTTATGATATCGAATGGCCATTTGCCGGACAACCATTCATTTCGCCATCCAATGCGCAATTTAAGCAAAAAGACTTAATACTGTACGATTGATTGATCTTGTGCAAGATCGGTTTGTAGGCTGAACGCACCAATAAAAAAATCTTCCCCATGTATCGTGAGGAAGATTTTTTTTCATCATATAATCCGCTAGTCTGGGCTTATTCATTTTCAGGAACAATCGTTATAGGAGCTCAGTGACTTTAATGGCTAGCGTCTCCATATACCTTGAACTCATAGCAGGATGCACTTCCTCCACTGTAGCTGGAGCCCGTTACGGTAATTCTGACATACCTGTATGTGGCGCTGAAGGTATCCGTTGTTAAGCCTTGGGTCGTATTTCCCGTCCTATCCAGAATGGTCGTATAGGTTATATCATCATTACTGCCCTCGATCTTGTACTGGTATGATCTTGGATATGTTGTACTGTTGTACCAGTAGCTTTCGAGCTTGGTAATATTCATGCTGCTGCCGAGATCAACCTTCCACCACTGCGGGTACGTGTTCGTTACTGCCGCCCATCGGGTAGAGTCATTCCCGTCATTGGCATTGCTAATATTATTCCCTGTTTGCACCGAGCTCGCCGTCGCTGTCTTGCCTTGCGATACAATTCCTGTTCGGGTGGTTGCGCTTACCATTGAACTCCATGCGCTTGAGCCTTGGCTGTTCTTAGCCCTTACCTGATAGGTATGGGTTGAGCCTGCTGCAAGTCCTGTATGGGAATAAGGACTGCTAACGTTACTAATCGTTACGCCGTCAACCAAAAGGTCATAGCCTGTAGCACCTGAAGAGACGCTCCAGCTGACATTGACCTGTGATGTGCTTGCAGCAGCCGCAGTCAAACCCGTTGGTACTGACGGGAGGTTGGGATTCGACGCTACCGGGGTGATGGTCATAAGCTGAGGATTACTTGCGTCGAACTTCATACTTTGCAGGGCCGCTTGGCCTGAGGCAAACTCGACTCCCAGGGCGCTTGCTCTGTTGACCAATCGGTACTTGGTGATCCCGCTTAAGCTTGTATACGTTGCTGCTGAAATCGTAGATGAGGAAGACGAAGGCGTAAGGTAGGCCGGGGTTGCATTGCCAATAGGAAGAAGATACCATTGGTCGCTGCCTCCTGCTGCTCCATTCCCACCATTTGCGTTAGGATTAGCATTGGCATCCGCTGCACCGGTGGTCACTGAAGCTCCCATCGCTCGCGTTGCTGCTGGCGTCGTTCCGGTTCCTTTCAGAACCTTACCAGTAGATGCATTCTGAAGACGGTAGAAGCCGCTGTTTTTTGAAGAATCAAACTCGTCAGGAACGGGAACAAATAGCCACTTATCCGCCGTACCATCCTTAAGCGCATTTCCCCCAATGGAGATGGTATAGGTGGATGATGGTGAAATGGCAGCTCCATTTTTATCCTTTGGCGGATTGTACGTGGAATAGTAAGTTTGACCAGCACCAGGATCCGCTGTGGAGTAATTGATTTGTTTGCCCGACAAATCAGAGATCGTCCTAAAGGAATAACCGCTGACTTGTTGATTCGTCAGGCTACCGGTGTCGATTTGGGACAAATAGCTGCCTACGGTAGCGGGCAGTTTCCCTACAATTTTAAAAGTGTCCGGAGCGCCTAAATCATCCGTCTCATACACGTATCCGTCATAGCCGACGGAACGATATTTGCCGCTATACGCATTGTAGGAGAAAGCATTCTCATATTGCGTATTGACCGGAACAAACAGCCTTTGGGACGATGTATTTTTAAATATAGGAGTGCTGCCGCCAGGAGTGACGGTAGTCAAGTATCCGGTCGAATTGTTTTCTTGCTTGATGGTTACTTTGCCGTTCTCAATGGATATGGTCATCGTTGCATCCAAAGCAGGATCGGAGTAGGAGACGGAAGGAATGCTGGTTCCGCTTGCATTTTTAATCGTGGCGTTGACTGTATTCGCAGTGTAGGTGCTGCCAGCGGCGTCCTTGAAGGTAAAGTCTCCACTGCTTGGAATTTTCTCGTAGCTGATGCTTAAGGCTGAGCCGTCCATTCCTGCACCTGTTAAAGTCAGACTATCCGTTGCTGGCGTATAATTCACCGTGAGATTATGATCACTGCCAGCGCCCATAGGACTGCCTATCCAGCCTGCATAACCTTTAAGCGCGGATCGGGTCCATGTCCCGTTGTACCAGACATCCCATGAGCCTTCAGCCATCTTGGCGCTGATCGGAGAACGGGCGAGGCTGAAGTAGGTGAGAATATTGGAATAGCCCGGTTTCCAATTGATGTGGTTATTGTAAAGAACATAGAAATAGCCATTGACATTATCCACAAAAAGGCGGGTACCGGCAACACCGTAGGACCAAGTCGAACCCGGAAAGTTGCTTGCAGTTGCTGCTTCATTGCTGTCATTCCATGGTGAAGTAGCTACCTGCCCAATCAGCTTCCATGTAACGCCCTTATCCGTCGAGTAAGAAGCCAGGACGCGGTTGTTATGGAGACCTGAAGCGATTCGGTCATTTGTAGTCGGACTGCCTGTTGCAAATGGATTAAATTGATACTCATCGTTGGTTAGGGCGTACCAGTAACCTGTATCCGGGTCGATCCATACGCCGATCCCATCGTTATGGTCATCCTGATAGGGAGTAGGAATGCCGTAGGTTTGATCGATCTTGTAATTGATGGTACCCGGCCTGTTCCAGTAGGAATTATAAGTGGTTGTAGTGCCCCAATTGGTATTCAATGCACCCAAATCCGTATTCGTGTTGTACTTAATCCAGGAGCCTCCGCTATCGGATTGCTCATAGTTGGCGACCGAGTACATCCAGTGAAACTCTCCATCTTGATCGACGAATGCCGAGCCGGCAATATCCGCTTTGCCTGCAGTGAGGCTCGGGACGGCTGAATTCTGCACATAAGTCGGGAATTTCTCTGTCCCTGCATAAGCAGTCGTGAACCCTCCCAATACTTGGGCCATCAAGAGAGCGGGAATCACGATCCGAGCTGCCTTTTTGACTTTCTTTTTCATTCGCATACGATTACCTCCTCATATAGGTTTTGTCGAAGGTCCTTCGGCCTTCTTTCCTTTTCCCTGTGGGCGGCAGGGGTGAGTCGGATTCTTGTTTCAGGAGGATACAATCCGCCTGCCTCGGCTCCTAGAGGTACATTCATCCCCCCTTTCGACACCTTCCATTACAAATATGAATAGTTTTTATTAATCACCAGCAAGTTCACTCTCCAGTGCAAGCCTGCGTTGGAACGGAACCTAAGGGTCACGTAACCGTCTTTTCTTTGGATAAGCGGTATGATATCCGTTGCATATTCTCCTGCTTTAAGCATTTTCTCCGTCTGCCATAACCATTGTCCCTCGATTTCAAGTACGGTAAAGGATGGTGTAGTGCTGTCCCCGGATACAATTAGCAGATCGTACCTCCCTTTGGGCAGCTCGACGATAAATGCAGCTTCTTCCATACCTCCTACGAAATCCCGGCGAAGCATGTCCGGCCCCCCACGATCTACCGCCGTGATGTTGTCTGGGCTTTCCCAACCCATCCCGTTGCGGGGTGTAAAGATGGTTTCTGGCGTTACTTTGCGAAAGGTTTGTCCAAGCACCCCTTCGACATGAACCTGACGGGGGAGAGCTTGGTTATAATCCTTGAGCAATTGCTCCGGCTTGACCCCGAAGTCGAGCCGATAGGCGGCAAGCCTTGATTCTCGGCTATTGCCTGCATAATAGTCAAAGGTGAAATGATCAATCAGCCGGTAGTGATGAGTGTCCTTGTCTTTACCTAGGAATACTCTCCGGTGGGTATGAGCCTCATGAACGCGTGGATGCACGTCGCCTTCAACGGTGGTACATTCCTCTCCTACCGAATGCGCCGGTGGCCTATCGGGCTTGAAAGCATTTGCCTGCGAATAAAGGATATACTCGCCTCCGCTAACCGTATCGAAGTACAGTTGTCCGTCCAGCAGGACATACTCCACTGCTGTCCTCGTTGAAGCCGCAACGTATGAGATGGAGACGCGCTCCTCTTCGGTAAACGGATTGTGTAGTACGGCCTTGCCGCCTGCTTGGCTTCGGATCGAGATCCAGACCGTTCGTCCTTCCTGCATTCTGGCACTGACCTCGAACCCTCCGACAGCCAGTAATCCGCGGAACTCGCAATCGCTCCATTGCCTGTAAGGACGAATCTGTTCACCGGCATGATGATCGTACAGGCCAACCGTCCGTTCCGGCTCATTCCCCCCTTGTGGCATAGCCGGGAAAACCTCAATCACGCCGTTGTAGCTTTGCAGCAGCATCTCGTTCACGGCAGCGACGATTTCACCGGAAGCTTCCATCATGTGTGGATGGTACAGCGGCTCATTCGTAATGTTGCAGTAATTCATCCAGCGCTCCGTCTCTTCCGCGAACAACCCGTTGCACCTTAGGGACAGGTCGATGCCTTGCTCGTACAGCAGGCGAAGCGCGGTATCCCCTTGGCCCATACGGGAGGCCGTGCAGGACAGCCAGCCGAACTGGAACATCCCGTATTCCGTATTCTCCTCGGCATAGCGGAGCGTGTTCTCAGCCCGCTGTCGGAGCGACATATCGCTGTATTTGTTGATTTCACCGATCGGATAAATCGGCATAAGAAGCGAAGGATGCCGTAGATGCAGATCGGCTGGCGCCCAATCAGAATCGAGCAGCACATCACCGTAGTGTGAAGAGATGCCGCAAGGATAAGGAGCAAGTCGGTTCGCAATCTCCCTCCACTTATAGCGGTCTTCAGCAGCTTCATCCAGCTGCTCATTGGCCTCTGCTGCAATTTGCAGTAAATATTTGACCGACGCCAACGTGCACGTTGAGTTGCGCGTAAGGGGTCCCTGCTCCGGTGAAATATCCGGAAACACCTCGTACTGCCCCTTCTCCGCATTGTATTGCAAATAGCCTTCGAAAAACCGAGCAATCCGTTGAAACAGCGGATACGCCTTCTCCCGCAAAAAGCCCATATCCATGCTGTAGCGGTAATAATCCCAAACAAACTGCGCGCACCACGGCCATATGCTGAAATACAGTGCATGCGGGTAATCCCCTGCAATCCCTTCCAATCCGTAGAATTGTTTCGCCATCTTCTCGGCATTGGCGGCGTAGGTAAGCAGCCCTTCATTGAATGCTTCGGCTACTTCCAAATGGTTTGCTGTGTACAAGGGCCAAAAGGCGGCTTGAATGTTGACGTCCCAATACCACATGCTGCCCCATTTGGTCGGCTGCTTGATGTCCCACAAGCCGTTTAATCCGCAGGCTTGCTCTGGCATGGTGCCACCCCTGCCGCTGCAACAGGCGAGAGCATACAGGTTGATATGCCATAAATCCTCAAGCAACTTGTCGGGCAGCGTCACCGATGACCTTTCCCAAAAGCTTCGCCAATGCTTCTGATGATACTTCTTCATGTCCATAATCCGTTCCTTGGACTTATTCGAACGCTGCAAAGCGGTGTGCAGCAGATCATCGGCCTGCTCTTCCGTTACCACCGTCGTAAGGAGAGTCAAGCATTCCTCTGCGTCTAGAAGCCTTATGCTTGCATTGTCCGGCGAACATTCTAGACTGCCCTTCGCTCCGATCAGCCTCAACATCACGATGAAGGAAAACGAGCGATAAGCCTCCTTATCCTCCCCATAGGGATAAAACGAGCCTACATAGTAAAAAGTCGACTCATTATGCTGATGATAGGTTACGCTCATGTCCACATAGCGTCTTGCCGGGACTGTCAGGACAATGGATTCTAATAAAGAACCGGATGTTTGTCTGATTTCCGTTACGAGATCATCATGGTCCTGAGCTACGAATGTACTAGCATCGAGCTTCTTGTCCTCCTTCTCGATTTGAAGGTGCACGACTCCCTTCCCCACATCGAGCTGCAAGGAATAAGAATCCGGCTCCTCCAACTCTGTTGACGGATGCAGGTGGATTTCTCCGGTCGGATAATGGGAGGTACCTCCGTGCGGTTTGCCATATTTGCGGTACATGCTGCTGTTGGACAAAGCGTCGCCGTACAGAAAGATGGGCCCCTCTCCGGGATCGCGGTACATTTCCTTTGCTCTTTCCTTGAGCTGCTCGAAAGTACGGCCATATTGAACGCTATAGTCGCGTCCTTCTCCTTGCAGGTATTTCTTGCTGTATCGATGGAGCTTGCGATAATACACCTCGTAATGATTAAGCGCTATCGTTAGCCGCTGATCCTCGAAGTACATCATGCCGCCAAAATGTCCGTTGCCAAGCGGCAAAGCCTCATTCCAGCCGCTCGGCGCATGATTGAATGTCACTGTTGTCACCTTAGGTTCCTCCTACCCTTTGATCGCCCCGATCATGACCCCTTTGACAAAATACTTCTGCAGGAAAGGGTATAAGCAAATGATCGGCAGCGTTGAAACGATGATCGTTGCGTATTTGATCGTTTCCCCAATGGCATATTTGTCGTCGCTGGCCGAGCTGGTCATCATCGAATCGGTGCTGTTAGCGATCAATATGTCGCGGAGAACAAGCTGAAGCGGGTACTTCTCACTATTCCGCAAATAAACGAGCGCATTGAAGTAAGAATTCCAATGTCCTACCGCGTACCACAGAATCATCACGGCTATAACCGGCATAGACAGAGGAATAACGATACGGAATAATATCGTCCAATCTCCCGCTCCATCCATTCTCGCCGACTCCTCCAGGCTGACCGGAACGCCCTGGAACGAGGTTCTCATGATGATCATATTGAACGTATTGATGGCGCCGGGAATGAGAAGCGCCCACATCGTATTCATCATTCCTAGTTGATTGACTAGCAAGTAGCTTGGAATCAATCCGCCGTTAAATACCATCGTCACTACGATGAAGAACATAAGGATATGTTTGAAATACAGATTCGGTCTGGATAGGACATAGGCGCCGATCGCCGTCATCACAAGGTTGATTGCCGTTCCTACTATTACATACAGAAGCGTATTCTCGTAGCCTTTTATAATCATCGGGTTGCTAAACACCGCTCTGTATGCGCCGAGATCGAAACCGGCTGGGCCGAGCAGTATCCCACGATTTTGCAGAAATGACGTCGCTTCGCTGAAGGATGCGAACAGAACGTACAAGAACGGATAAAGCGTCACAATGCATAGACCGATCATCAGAAGCGTGTTTAAATAGCTGAATGCACGTTCCCCCAAGGTTGGTTTCATTTGCGTATCTCCTTACCAAAGTTTGTTCTCGCTAAGTCGCTTAATGACATTATTGGCTGCCACGATCAGAATGAAGCTTACGACAGAGTTGAACAGACCGACAGCCGCTGTAAAACTATAGCTAGCCTCTAACACCCCTTTGCGGTATACATACGTCGATATGACGTCCGCCGTCGAATAGGTCAGAGGATTATAGAGCAGCAGCACCTTCTCGCTGCCAACCGACAGCATGTTGCCCATTTGCAAAATAAACAATATGGCAATCGTCGGCATGATGCCCGGAAGCGTAACATGCAGCGTCTGCTTCCAGCGACCGGCTCCATCGATCCGTGCCGCTTCGTACAGTGTCGGATCAATGGCAGTGATTGCCGCAAGGTAAATGATCGAGCCCCAGCCGATGCCTTGCCAAATCCCGGACGACACGAACAGAAACCGGAACCAGCCAGCCTCCTTAAGGAAGTCGATCGGCTCGATGCCAAAGGAGCCGAGAATCTGGTTAATGAGGCCTGTGCGGCCAAGGAAATCGATCATCATCCCAGCCAACACGACGATCGAAATGAAGTGCGGTAAATAGGAGACGGTTTGCACGAACCTCTTGAACAAGCTGCTGCGGATTTCGTTCAGCAGCAGTGCCAGCAGGATAGCCGCCGGAAAGCTGAACAACAGCTCGTAAACGTTGATCAGAATTGTGTTCTTGATCAATCGCCAGAAGTAAATTCCATTGAAGAAGCTTTCAAAATGTTTAAATCCAACCCACGGGCTTCCCCAAATTCCTTTTGCCGGCTGAAAGTCCTTAAAAGCGATTTGCAGGCCGTACATCGGCCCATAATGAAAAATGACATAGTAAGCTATGACTGGAAGTGCCATCAAATAAATGGTCCAATGCCGCCGCCAATCAGCGCGCATCATTTGCAGCGCAGTCGGGTTGCTGAAGCTTCTCGACATCGTTTCTCCCTACCTTTCTGTCTGG
The DNA here is from genome assembly GCF_030020805.1 of Paenibacillus sp. RC67. Lineage (GTDB taxonomy): Bacteria > Bacillota > Bacilli > Paenibacillales > NBRC-103111 > Paenibacillus_S. The sequence continues at coordinate 1,593,233 of NZ_CP125098.1, read as the reverse complement.
GGCTGCGGTGAAGTCAGGGAAGATGAAATTGCGCTCTCCCCCAACCGCGTCACCTGTTTAGCGCTTGTTGAAGCGTTCAAGCGCCGTTTGCTGAATTTTAATGGCATCGTCGATGCCCATGCTTTGAATTTTTTTGACGTACTGATCGAAGTTATTGATCGGTTCCACACCCATAATGAACTTCAGCAGCATTTCATCCTTGTACGTATTGATATCCGTCATGATGGAGGCAAACTTGCTGCTCTCGTCCTGTGTTGGGGTTACAAGCGGCATCTTGCGCTCTGCTGTCGGCTTCGACCAGATAGCTAATGCGTCTTTCTGCTGCGGGAGCGCTAGATATTGCAATTGGAAATTGTCACTGAGTACGAACGGTGCACTCCACGTCGCCCGGGTATACTTGGCAATGGCTTGCTGGGAGCTGATGCCGCTCGTCGGGTTCAATACTTCCGGTTTTAATACGGCCTTGCCGTTCTGCATCGTATAGCTTTGGCCCTCAATACCATAATTAAACAACAATTCGCCTTTTTCCCCATAAGCGTAATCCAGCCATTTGACCGTTTCGATAGGGTTTTTGTCACTTGTCGTAATAGCTGCGCCAATACCGTTAAAAGCAAAATCCTTCTGCCCCCAAATCACTTTATCTCCGGACTTCAAGACGGGATAAGGAGCGGCGACAAGATTAAAGCTCGGATCTTTATCTTTCATTAGGCCAGCATATTTGCCGATCCCCCCGCCGTTGAAAGTGGCTGTTGCGCCGAGCAGGTTCGTTGTCATTTTGTTGTCGAGCAGCTTGGCGTTCGGTGCCGCAAAATCTTTATCCAGCAGACCTTCCTTGTACCACTTGTTCATCGTAATGAGAAAATCCTTAAATTCCGGCTGAATAGGACCGAATTTTACTTTGCCGCTATCCTGATAGAAGCTGTTATTAATGCCCCATGCGCCAAGGAAGGGAGCGTCGGTATTCAATAAGTCTTTATCCAGGTTGATCGGAATTTCGTCCGCTTTGCCGTTGCCGTTCGGATCTTTCTCTTTAAACGCTTTCAATACGTTGTACCATTCGTCAATCGTCGTCGGTGTTTTCAAGCCGAGCTTATCGAGCCAATCCTGACGAATCGCAGGGCCAAAAAATACCCTAACCTTATCGTCACCACGCAGGAACGGAAACGCATATAGGCTGCCATTGTCGGTTGTGATTTGCTTCTTCCAGTCAGGATGATCAGCAAGCAGCTTCCTCAGGTTCGGAGCATATTTATCAATCAGATCATTCAGCTTGATGATTTTATTATCCTGAATCGCTTTCTCCGGACCGCCTGGATAATCGGTCCAGCCGTATTCGATGACATCCGGCAGCTGGTTCGAGGCAATCATCAGGTTAAACTGCTCCTTCGCCTGCGCCGAATCCAGTGGAGGATGCTGGAATTCCACTTTAACCCCGGTTACTTTCTCCATTTCTTTATACATTTCCATGTCAGCGTATGTCTTCATCTGCGCTGCAGCCGCAGGATGATTCGCCACCCAATACGTCAGTTGAGATAGCTTCGGCGGCTGCGATTCTTTGCCGTCCTGCTGCAATACGGATGGGGTCCCTCCGCTTTGCCCGCTGCATGCGGCAACCGAAACCGCGAGCGCGGCAACCACCATGGCGAAGCTTGCCCTTCTCATCTTTTTGTTCATTCTCTTGCCTCCCTTTGATTCGTTGATGGTCTATTGTAAGGTGGAAGCCCCAGCGTGTCGTTGCGGCTTCTGGTTTCAAGTGTATAATCAGAATCCCGGTTCTGCCTACTTTCTCCTTTTCACCTGCGTTGTACTTTCGTAAGAAATGCGGGGATGTATAAAAGAAATCAGTCCTACATTAAAAATCGTCAGTGGATGTCTTCAACAAGAAGCGGGTAAGGAAAAAGGCAGTCTCTTTGGAGACTGCCCGCTATTCATCTGGACTGGTCATGTCCGACCTGATCGTTTCCCTATATTTCCCTGGCGTAACTCCTTCCAGCTTCTTGAACGCTCGGATGAAGACGACGTCGTTATTGTAACCGACCATCTGTGCGATTTGCGCGATCGTCAGACTCTTATTGTCCATGAGTCTCTTCGAGGCCTTAATTCTCTTGTGAGTGATATAATCGAGCAGATTTTGCCCCTGATTTTTCTTGAAGAACGTAGAAATATATTGCGGCGTCATCTGGAAACGATCCGCAACCATCGCAAGTCCAAGGCTCGGATCGCTGAGACCGCGATCGACGAAGTCGACCATGTCCTGCAGCAGTTGTATGCGATGATCGGACCTTTCAACGTTAAATGATCGGGTGAGTGTTTCATACAGCTCCTTCGTTTTCAGCTGCATCCCCTCCGCAGTCGAGTGACTAAACACAGCTTTGATCGGGTCGAAATCCTTGCCAAGCACGTCCAACTGATTCGTGTTCGTTGAGTTTAAAATTTTCAAAAACGTACTTATGACATTGAAGAACAAGCATTTACCGAGCTCCGGTGTGAAGTGACTAGAGTCGAAGTTCATTGAGTATATTTTATCGAGCAGCTTCACGACATTATCGGTATCCCCGCTGCGCACAAAGTTGGTTAGCTGTATTTCGATTTCAAGCGGATAATAATAGTGCTGTTTGGTACTGGCAATATCCTGAAAATGAATGATTGCGTTCTTCCCCAAGATCAGTCTGTACTCCAGCGCTGCAAGCGCTTCCGGGAAAGAATCTCTAATCGCTTTAGGTCCTTGATGAATCCCCCCGGCAGCGACGGTTATACCAATTTTGAACCTTTGTGAAATCATTTCATAGAGGGACTGAACGATATCCCGAATTTCGGCTTCCGCGATCTCCTCCCGCTCCTTCTCCAGATTGATTAGAAGTGCGAGCCGGTCCCGGTCAAGCTCTACGGGAAAGCCTTTGTGGGGATGCTCGATCAGATCGACGCCTATATTGGATACGATAAACCTTGCCAAGGCCCATTGCTGCTCGTTTTCCTCGGTATAGAGATGAATATCCTCTATTTTGACAAGCACAACGGCGAATCGATCACTGATAAACATCAGATCCATAAACCGCAGCGAATCTTCGTTCCCCGCAGATACGTCCACATCCATATAACCGTGCAAAAGACGGGATAAGTAGTTCGCGCGGATGAACGGCGTTTGCTTTGTCAGCTTGTTTCGCAAATGCTTCTCTTCATGAATCGAACCCTCGATGGTCTGGCGAATAAACTCGTACTCGTCAAAAGTAGGCTGCCTGCTCATATGTTTGCATTGCATGATCGCATTCACCGTTTTTTGTAGCGGTTTATAGCTGCGGTATACCCCGGCGATGACGGCAAGCAGACCGGCGATCAGGCACAGGACGAACAAGCCTAGGGACCATCTTTGAATTTGATTGACCTGCTGCATGAATACATCGCTCGGCGTGATAGATACATATTTGAAGCCAGCTCTCTGCGATGACACGAACGATACCATCTGATCTATGCCCGCCAGCTGGTAGGTGAATGGAGCATCGGTATGCTCCATTCGCTTGAGCAGCTCGTCGGGAAACGGCGTCGCGCTCGTGCTCATGATCGTTTGGCCGTCGTTGTCAATAATATAGATGGCGCTGTTACTGGCCGATTCGAGCTGGGCGAACATGCTCTTGATCTGATCGACATCGATCAGAACGATAAAATTGCCGAGATTATCAGCCTGTGAACTCACGGGAAGCGTTTGCGCATAGACGATAACATCCTTTGGAAAATTTTCAATACTCGCTAACGGGTTAAGCCCACGGGCAAGGGAAGTTACCGGCAAGTAGGACGCCTTGTGCAAACCAGTCAGAAGTCCTATTCGCCACTGCTCGTATGACTGGCCTTTAAACGTGTAATTGGTTGAATAAAACGTGTGCGAGTCGGTAAGCAAGTCCGCTTTGACGATCTTATCGCTCCGCGAGAAATAGACGAAGTAATCGAAAATAAAGCTGCTGGTCATGCTTCGGTACCGAGTCATTTTATCCCGCATGAACTCGATAAACTGATACTCGTCAGCGCTGCTCGCATGATCGGGAATCTTCAGCATGTAATCCAGCTTGGGATCAAACACGACTTGACGCGATAAAATATCCACTTCCGACAATTTGTTGTCTAGCAGGAGCCTAAGCTGCTCCAGCATCGCCGCGTTGGAGCGGTTCGTGCTATTGTCTAAACTCCGCTCAACCTTAGCATACAGAAACAGCCCCATGGCCATCGGAATTAGCAGAATGAACAGGTTGGAAACAATCAGGGTCTTGAGCGCATTTCTGCGATTGCCGAACAAGCGTAAATGAAGCCTTAGTCTCAAAGCCGTTCACGTCCAATCCTGAAAGATCGTATAGGAATAGTCCTTAAGCAAATTTACCTAAATAATAATATGCAATCCAAACATGCACAATCCGAATTATAAAAATAATAATGACAGCTGGGAACAGACCGTTTTCGAATATTTCACTTAATCCCTTTAACTTCCGATTTAAGTCCACCTTTTTTGAAAATACCGAAATGATAATCTCTGTATAGTAGTGATTCTGAAATCCAAAATGCCTTAACTTTGAATTTCTTTGATACCTCAAGTGGGAGCTTCTCATCTAATATAAATCGGGCATTTATATCAAAAATTAACGTCCATGGCCCAACTTGACCAACACCAAAGCAACCCCATATTCCATGCCATTCATTTCACCTCTTTAATTTTGCGTTCAGGTGATGAGTTCGACATAAACTATCAATTACCTTTTAATGGATGGAGCTATAACCAACCTGTCAAATACGCAGTGAAGCTGCCGCTCATTTTAGCGACAGCCTCATATCATTCCAGTTAACGTAGACCTACACCTACGATTCCGAATTTATCAAGTGCAACCTGTTCTATTGCACCATCAATGCACTACCGATTCCAAGACGGCGTAAGATTACGCTTGTAGCATGGTACGATAGTGATTTTGCTGGCTGGCTTCATTTACTCTCTAGGTCAAACCATTCCTTTTTCGTTGAAAAAAATAACGAGGCTGCCTCTCTATGCAAGCAAGGCAATGCCCCAAGAGAGCTGCTGGCTCTGCGCACCATCATTTACCTTTCGCAGTCCTTCTTTCTATTCCAAATGTTTTATATCCAATTGATATGGGAGCTATCACAATCAAAGCGTAAGTTATTAAACCAAACAAGGTGTTTGCTGACCCTAATACAGCTAAACTGTAAATGAGAAAATAGGCATATAGATAGGTATGGATTAATCCCCCTAAGCCCCCAAGTAATATATAGAAGACTTGTGAGTTGTTTCTAGCATTCTTTAAACCAAAATAACTGAAAAGAAATCCGGTTGTAACCAGTAATACTGTAACAAATATTAATACTAACTTTATATAAGTGTTTTCAACTAATGCTGATGTCATGTGTAGTGGCCATATGATCAATAAAACAATGAACCCAAGCACAGTAAGACGATTTTTTTCATTTGCAACCCCCTTGATTTTGAAATCATTTATGCAAATACAAGGAAGCGTATTGAAAAATGAAAGCAGCATTATTTACATTAATAGTACCATAATACAGTTAATAATATTCCATAATTAGGATAAATTTGAGCTTAGAAATGTGCATATCCTTACTCCTTAATATCCAATGAAATTACAATCTGAGATTGACGTGCTATATTGAATGCGATTCTTGCCATTTGCAGTGTTATTACTTAGGGAACGGTATTTTAGTGTAAATGGGGGTAGACAATAAAAAAAATTTGAGTTACATTTGGATAATACAGATAGATTATTAATTTAATCTTGTCTATATGGGACGTAAAATGTCTTTGAGGGACAATTAATGTCCCAAATCCTTAAATAGAACCCTTGTTAACAAAACTATTTAATCATGTCACTATGGGACGTAAATTGACTCACATGGACATATAACGTCCAACAAAATTTATTGTTTTCTCGGTAAATCACCGCATTTACCTTGAAATAAATTAAATAATTGGAGGTAATTTTATGACAATCAAAATTGGAATTAATGGATTTGGCCGTATTGGTCGTAATGTTTTTCGAGCAGCATTAAATAATCCTGAAATCGAGGTTGTAGCCGTAAACGATTTGACGAACGCTGAAACCTTAGCACACTTGCTGAAATTTGATTCCAACCAAGGTGAATTAGCAGCACAGGTAATTGCATTGGATGGACATATTTATGTGAATGACCGCAAAATCACTGTTTTGGCTGAACGAGAACCTTCGCAGCTCCCATGGAGAGATCTCGGAGTTGAATTAGTAATTGAATCGACTGGAAGATTTACAGATAAAGCAAAAGCAGAAGGGCATATTACGGGGGGAGGAGCTAAAAAGGTCATTATTTCGGCGCCTGCAACGAATGAAGATATTACCATTGTGATGGGTGTGAATGAAGAAAAGTATATCCCTGAGCGGCATCATGTCATTGCAAATGCTTCTTGCACAACAAATGCTTTAGGTCCACTCGCTAAAGTACTCCATGATAAATTTGGAATTAAGCATGGTCTGATGACAACCGTCCACGCATACACAAATGATCAGCATGTTCAGGATCAGCCTCATTCAGACTTAAGACGTGCACGGGCAGCAGCAGTTTCGATGATTCCTACTTCTACGGGTGCAGCTAAAGCTATTGGTTCCATACTGCCTGAGCTCAAAGGGAAGCTAAGTGGTTACTCTCTGCGTGTACCCACTCCCGTTGTGTGTCTAGTTGACTTAAACGTTGAAGTGTCTAAAGAAGTTACAGTCAAAGATGTAAATAATGCGCTAAGGGAAGCGTCTGAAGGTTCTATGAAGGGAATTCTCGGTTACAGTGAGCTTCCATTGGTTTCAATTGATTATCAAGGAGATGACCGTTCATCTATTGTTGATGCACTGTCTACTTTTGTAATTGATGGTACGATGGTAAAGGTCCTCTCTTGGTATGATAATGAATGGGGCTTCTCCAACCGAGTGGTTGATCTTGTTCATTACATTGCTAAAAAAGGCATATAACACACGAAAGATTTGGGGGAAGGCGTAGATTAAAAGCTGTCTTGTCCCAGTATTCGATGTGCTCCATTACATTTGCAAAGCTACCCTCTACCTCTTTAGTCCGCGCCTACCATACGTTAAAATATGGTCAGAACACAAAAAATAGTTATTAGATTAAATCAAAAAGTGAACCGATGGCGGACTAGGACTTGAAGGTTAAGTCCTAGACTGCTGCTGTTTTTATTGTGCTAAAGATCTCTGTTAGTGCAATGATTATTGTAGTGAACTTATTACGGTTCTTTTCAGCTTCTTGTCTAACATAGATTTTATGTCCCTAACCAGTTGTATAGATGCCTCTATTTCTATTTTCCTTGTTGAGACACTTTCAACACTACATCCAACAGGGATTCTTTTTTCCAATGCAAAATCTAAAATCTCTTCAAAGATTTTTTGAGACAATCTGATTGATTTTTCCAGTACATCGTTTGAGTATTTTAGTTCATTTTCTAACCAAGTTGGTATACTTATTCCTAACCATTTCATGAATTCCAAAGTTTTCTCAGATCCGCAGGGGGCAAGGTTGAATAAAATAGGTACCATTTCTAATCCGTTATTTGTACAGTAATAATAGTAATCCGATAAGAAATTTTTCGATGCTTCTACATTATATGTTGCCTGTGATACGAAAAAGGCACATCCGTTTTGCATCTTATTTCTAACCCGTATGTGCTCATCATTCTTTTTCATGTGTCTTTCAGGTATAACTACTCCCCCAAAAGTTAAATTGCTGTTTAAACTCTTGCTTAATTTAGAAGCTTCAGAAAGATCTAAGTCTATCTCCTGCTTACTGGAAGAAGCACCTACATATACTGAATATCTTTCTCTATCTATGTCGGCTTTGACCCATTTTATGAACTGTTCTTCACTATATCTACCCACGCAGCGATATATTATTTGGGGAACCCGGAGTTGGTTTAAATATTCATAGCTATATGTTGCAGGATCAATCGTTGGCAAATACGGAAAAGGCCTTTGTTGCTCAGCTCGATCAGCTTCTTCCTGAACATCGTAAAGAATTAATGCATCGATTTCGAGATCATTTATTCTTTCAACTTGCTTCAGTGAAATCTCTTCTATCTTTTCTGGGGTATTAGCTATCTTCGGTGGCGTCATACCATATGTTAAAATGCCAGCCTCTCTACCCAATATTTTTTCTTTAAGCATTTTCTTTTCACCCTCCAGAACTGTAGGATCACACCTAGCCAACTAGGCAGTTAAGACAGTAACCATTTTTTCATCTCACCTTGGATATAGTAATGATAGCATTGTCTATCGGCTAAAAGATAATTTCTTATTCCTATAACCTGCTATAGTCTGAAGCTATAACTAAAGTACGGATTCAGTTGCATACAACAAGCAGATCTATTACCCATTGCGAGTACCTGTCCGACGACATCCCTGATTTCCATCGCTACCGCTATCCTCACAGTACAACGCGACTGCCGATTCATACCTGCAGCCGCGCGTCTTAGTTGTTTATTAAAGCAAAACTCTATGTTCCAATATACTCTTCAAACTGATATGAGACTTTGAAGGTCCTAGCTTTATAAGCGAATCTTGAAATTCAGCAAGCTCCTCAATGGATGCTGTTTGTACCTTGATGAGATAATTATATTCTCCACTGATGCGAAATAAATCAGTTACTTCCCTGGCATCCTTACAAAAATCAACGATCTCTTGGCAATGTTCTGTTTTTAATAGAATAAAAGTCGTCGTACCCCGGTTCAGATCCCTTAAATTAAATACCGTAGTATACCCAGAAATAATGTTTTTCTCTTCTAACTTGATAATCCGTTCTTTAACGGATGGTTGAGACATGGAAACTTCTTTACTGATTTGAGAAATAGACATTCGTGCATTGTGCTGAAGTAATTGCATGATCTTTTTATCAATATCATCGATTGGATGCTCCGTATCAAGGACCTCCTAACCCATTTTAATAAAATAACCTTAATCAACTCATTTACCTTATATTTAATAACTATATTACTACAAAATACTTATCTTTCGTATGTATTTGACGTACTAATATCACTATAATAAAACCATCTTATATAAGGAGAAATTGTAGATGAGCATAAAAGGCCTTGCACATGTGGCTATCCAAGCCAAGGATTATAAAGCGACTATTGCGTTCTATACTGAAGTTTTAGGGTTCGAGTTAGGTCATCACTGGAGTCTGCCATCCTTTCAGCTCAAAGAAGCTTCCATGCTGGTTTCACCTGACCAAAGAACCTGTATTGAAGTCTTCGATAACGAAGCGATCATCCCTGCTCAAGGGAAGAAAGCATTGTCTGAAGATGATATAGCTCACGGAGCGTTATTACATTTCGCCTTCTATGTAAATAATGTAAATGAAATATTTCAAAAAGCCCTTGCGCATGGAGCAAAAGCTTATATAGAACCAGGCTGCCTTTCTCTTGGCGAACCGCCCCTTGTCGTAAAGAATGCTGTCATTCATAGTCCCAATGGGGAAGTTATCGAATTTATTGAGGATGTTGATTTTGATATTTCTGCCAAAGCTTTCGATGCTCATGCAAACCAAGCTTTTTAACAAAAAAAACTTGCCGTCACAAAAAGGAGCTTCCTCGATAGGAGCTCCTCCACTATCATTATCCGATAGTTGAATTATGAATAAACGAGTGTTCTCACCGTTCTTCTTTCCACGGGACCCTCGAACATACCTTTCGATAACTTACTGCTTCGTAATCATCCACGTGACACCGAATTTATCTACGACTTCTCCATAATAAGCCCCCCATGGCTGAAGAGCGAAAGGATACTTGCTTTCGCCACCCTCGCTTAGATGGGCATATGCCTTTCTGGCTTCTGACTCATCGTCATAGGTCAAAGCAAGACTGATACTGCGGTTATACGAAACCGGCTCGAATGAATCGGAAATCATTAGCGTATTCATCCCCGCCACTGTCAAAGCCAAATGCATGACTTTATCCTTCATTGCCTCGGGTGTTCCCGGTGTCTCACCGAATGTGGTGAGAAACTGAATTTTGCCACCAAGTGACTCGATGTAAAAATTCGCCTGACCTCTTGCATCCTCCGACATCAGATAAGAATGAATTTGTGCTCCCATGTTTAACAACCTTTCCACTTGAATTTGTCCTTACATAAATAACGACGAATGGAACATGGTGAAATCGACAAAGGAAGTAAATATTTTTTTATATTGTTTTTTAGTTTGTACATTGGGTCTTGTAAACTCAAAACTTTGTGCTTGTTTTACGCAATAAATGGGGAAGCAATCAGAAGAACAGCTAATAGAGAAAGGAGAGCAGTTAGAGTCCTTGGTAGTTTTTTGTTTTGTGTAGATTTAAACCACCCTCCAAATTGAAATACATTTCTATAAAAGACAAACAAAATTAAGAGATTACCTATCAAATAAACCGAAAAGTAATCCTCTATTTGAATTTTAATAGGAGCATATATTAATTGTTCTACCCACCCCAATACTCCAAAACCAATAGCCAGAAAAATGACTATCCTTACTAATTCCAGTAAAAATAAAAAGGGTTTAGCCAAAATTACATCAACTCCCTTTAGTTTTATTATCCACTTGTATATTTCCATTCAGTCCCCCGGTACTTACATATAAAAACATTTATTTTATGAAGATGTAATAGGAGCTGCAGCTCCTTCATCGTTTGTATAGAGTCCTTCATTGAAATAAAATATCCGCTAGCGGAATGATCCTTGTTAAGCTAATATTTTTATTCCATAAATATATCTTAATTTATATGTTCTTATTGCACCATTTGAGTATTCAAAGTTTTCTTGTATTGATCCTGTCTCAATGATGTTAGTTTCCTTGAAATGATTTTTCAGATCGTCTTCACTAAAAAAATGTGCTAACTTTCCATTCTTATATTCAAATGTATTCTTTTCTACTTCCATTCCTTTACCAAAAGCCGCATCTTCGTCTGAAAAGCATGTAAAATAATAAATACCTTCCTGACCTAAATGCTCGATGCACTTAAGTATTAATTTTTCTCTATCAATATCAGTGAATAAATGTAGAAGGTCGTAGCAGTATACAGCATCGTACTGCTTGTTGGTGACTGATAAATCAAATATAGATTCTTCGATAAAACAGCTCCTGTCATCCCATTGCCGTGCAAGTATAACCGCCTCTGATGAAAGTTCGACTGCATCTACCTCAAATGTATCGGAGAGTATTTTTGTATTTCTACCGTAACCTGCTCCTGGGACTAGAACTGTCCTGATGGTGCTTCAAAAATAGTTCCTTCGCATGATACGCTGTTTCACTTGGTTGTTCTCCCCAGATAAGCCCTTCACTCATAAATCTCTTATTCCAGTATTCTTTCATGGAATACCCTCAATTCTATGTGACTTGTATTGTGCTAATTTTAACTACATTATATTTAATTTTTATTGTACTATATTTTGGATTTTATGGAAGTTTTTTCGTATGTAACATAACTGTCCATTACTTCAACGATCTGGAGCAGCTCGCCACGGCGCCAGCTCCAACTGAAGTCATTTCACTGTCGTAGCGGAATTATCTGCAGTCCGCAGAACCAGGTTGTTCAAAGCAATCGCGCGCTGCAGTAGATCCTGCAAAGCCCGTTCACTCAATTCTCCATGTTTTCTGAAGAAGATGACACTCCTCATAATTTTGTACTTGAAACTTACGTAACGGAATGTCTTATGATGTGGATACCGGTAAAAACCTCGCGCAAAAAAAAGGGGATGATCATGAAACGGGAGTGGAAAGTTGGAGAACTTGCGAAATTAGCGGGATTAACAGTTCGAACATTGCGATACTAACGACCAGGTTTATACTCGCCATCCGGTCATACCGACTCCGGAATTAGAGCATGTAGCGAGCCTTATGGAGAGAAAAGAACCGTTGACCATTCAAGAATTCACCAAAATATTGAGCGCCATGAGGATGAGCCATCATAAATATTTTGCCGAGCGGGAAGCGAACTGGGAATCCCCTCTCGATCAGCTTGACGACTTTCTTGGCGAGCATCCAAATGACGATCTCCTAGGGAGGACAAAATAACCCATGAACGAACGATCTGTAAAGTATTCAACCTTTGTTATCGAGAAAAATTATAGTGCATCGCCCGAGCGGGTATTCTCCGCCTGGTCGGACCCTTCCGCCAAAGCCCGTTGGTACCCGAAAGCCGACGAGTTCGACTTGCAGGTTGGTGGTCGGGAAATCAACCGCGGCGTTTACACTTTCGACGCTTGCTACCAAGAGATCGTTCAGGACAGTCGCATCGTTTATACTTACACCCTGGACCAAGGAGAGACACGGATGTCAGTCTCCTTGACGACAGTAGAAATAAAGAGATCGGACAACGGCACTCAACTCATCTATAACGAACAAGGAGCTTTCTTCGATGGTCACGATCTACCAGAACATCGTGAGCACGGCACAAAATTTTTGCTAGATAAGCTGGGCTTGGAGCTGCAGAACAAATGAACAACACATTGCATGGAAATGAAATGAAGGCTGGCATAAGGGAATGGATAGGGCTTGCGGTATTAGCCCTGCCTGCCCTCCTTGTCACGATTGATCTCTCCGTAATGATTCTCGCGCTGCCGCACATTGGTGCCGACCTCGGTGCCGATAGCGCTCAGCAGTTGTGGATCATCGACATCTACGGATTCATGCTCGCCGGGTTCTTGATCACCATGGGGACGCTGGGAGATCGAATCGGTCGCCGTAAACTGCTGTTGATCGGCGGGAGCGCATTCATGGTAGCATCGATATTGGCAGCATTCTCCCGAAGTGCTGAGATGCTCATTGCAGCCCGCGCAATACTCGGTATAGCCGGAGCGACTGTATCTCCTTCTACACTAGCCTTGATTAGCAACATGTTCCGTGACCATAAGCAGCGCTCCCTTGCCATCGGCATATGGTTAACGTGCTCTATGGGTGGCATGGCGCTCGGGCCTGTGGTTGGGGGTATCATGCTAGATCACTTCTGGTGGGGCTCGGTGTTCCTTCTGGGCGTGCCGGTCATGTTGCTTCTACTAATAACCGGACCCATACTGCTGCCAGAATACCGGCACCCCGAAGCCGACCGGCTGGATTTGACCAGTGTTGCGTTATCGCTGGGCGCCATCCTGCCGATCATATACGGCCTCAAGGAAATCGCTAAGTATGGTCTGCAGATGCTGCCTGCGCTGTTAATACTAGCGGGCGTCGTCCTAGGCACGGTGTTTGTGTCGCGGCAGCGCAGGCTGACGAGTCCTCTACTCGATTTACGCTTGCTCGCGAGTCCCGGATTCAGCGCTGCACTGGGGGGCATGTTCGGTATTACACTGACAGGCGGGACCATGCTCTTTATCGCGCAATACCTCCAATTCGTGCAAGGAATGTCGCCGCTTCAGGCAGGGTTGTACACGCTCCCTGGGGTATTTGCCTCGATGGTCGGTATGTTTTTCTCACCGCTAATCGCACGCCGGATCCGACCGGCGCGTCTTATCGGAACGGGACTACTGATATCGACCGCGGGCTGTTTTCTGCTAACTCAGGTGAGAGTTGAATCAGGCCTCACATTGCTGGTGCTCGGGTACATCTGCTTTAATATAGGTTCAGCCCCGCTACCAAGCCTGTCCAGCGACCTTGTCATCGGATCGGCCCCGCCAGAGAAGGCAGGATCGGCGGCCGCCATGCTGCAAACGAGCGGCGAATTCGCCTTCGCACTGGGCATCGCAGTCTTAGGCAGCATCGGCACGGTCATTTACCGCAACCAGGTGGCGAACTCTATCCCCTCCGACTTGTCGGCGTCCGCCGTACAAGCTTCCCGCGACAGCCTGGCAGGTGCTACGGCTATAGCGGAAGGCCTCTCCGAACAAGTCGGCAAGACACTGCTCACGGGAGCACGAGAAGCCTTTACAAGCGGGATGCACGCCGTTGCGGCAGCCAGCGGCGCCATCATGCTTATTACCATCATCCTTGTCGTTACGCGGCTTCGGCACGTACGACCAATCGGAAAGACTCAGTCTACCCAAGCCGACAGTATAACAGAAGTTGCGCCCAGAGCTGCCAAAGAATCAAGTTAGTTGCACTGATTCGTAGTCATGCTTACAAAACCGGTCTTCATGTTTTGGAACTATTCAAGGCAAGTGCTTCGGCTCCTTGCAGATCAAGAGATTTGTCGGGAATGGGATCAAGTTCTTGTTATTTGGTTTTGACAAGAACTTGATCCCATAAACCACAAAAGCCGCGATTTACGCGGCTATTAATGAGATAATGTTCTTGTTACCCAAAATTGTTTGCTGTTATTGCAAATTCAGTCTTATCTCAGTTTGATTTACATCTGAAATTGCTCCAAGTCTCTCCATATTCGTTTCGATTAGTTGGCAGATAGCGCCTATGCTGCACCAAACAAACCGACCGCAGCCTCGCCACGATCGTTTGTTTGGCCGTTCATTACTTAGTTGTCAAGTATATGACTTGCTACAATAGCCAAGTCAAGAATATCGATAATGCCATCCCCGTTGAGATCCGCAACTACATAAATATTCCAGTTCGGATCGTCTTTCGTTTTTCCATAATACTGCGCTACGATAGCCAAGTCTCCGATGCCGATTACACCGTCTCCGTTCAAATCTCCCGGTAATTTGGCAATGACCGATGCCTTAAATTGTGTCAAAGCTGCGTAAAGCTCGCTTGTTGCTTGCTCTACCTGCGCTGCACTCACATTGGCATTGTCAGCGGTTTGGCTTGCCTTCAAGATGGCCGCCATAAGAGTCGCTTTCGATCCTGCCGGATAGTTTCCGGCAGCTGCTCCTTCTTTTGCCGCATCATGGGTGCTTTGTGCCTCTGCAATCAGAGTGCTTAACGCCGTCTTATCGATATGGGGGATTCCCACAGTATGTGTAATTCCGTTTACATCCGTTTCCTTCCCATCGGCGAGACCAAGCACGATACCGGTCAGAGCGATTGACGTCCCAGACGATGAAACGCCCGGCTTGACTCTCCATTGCAGCTTCAGCACATCTCCGTTCGCATCCACTTCCTGGCCCGTACTTGCCGCAATAAACCGGACTTTGCCTTCAATCGACGTGTCCACAATATAGAAACCGTATTTCAGCGATTCCGCAGTTACGAACTCCACTTTGGACGGATCATAGCCGAAGGTCGCTTGTTGGGCATATACCGGCTTCGTCACGCCTTTCAGTCCGTAATTCATCTCGAATGCTCCACCGGCATTTACTTGGCTATCCCCGCTCACAACGGCTTGCACGCCATCGGATGGCTGCGGATAGGAAATTTCAAACTTGCTGTACACATTGCTGTTTCCGTTGGAAACAGTTCCCGACCAGTACGCACCGGCTCCACCAAAATCATTGGGAGCAATGGTCTCCTCCAAGAATAACACTTCGTCGTCAACGTCATTATTCGCGCTCACTGTAAACTTATTGCCGATAACCTTGAGAGACATAGAAGTGTTGGGCTTAAACACGCCGGAAAGCACCTGCGTGTTGCTGACTGGAGAGCCTACGCCATCGACATGTTTGTAAATCTGAAACATCACTTTTTCTGTAGACTGCGAAGTTCTCCAAAATCTCAGGGAATATCCGTTTTTGGTGCGCGGATCGTATTTAATAAAAATATCTGATTTTTGGATCGTATCTCCATCAACTCCGGACCCTGGGCTTCCGAAGCCTTGGCCGCCCGTTTTTTCGGGCGTCATCTTCAGATTGATTTGCATGTCTCCGGCTTTCGCATCCTGCTGATAAAGAAGAGATGCGCCTTGCGAGCCTACTCTGACTCCATAACCGTTGTCAAAGCTATCCCCAGCAACAGATGTCCATGTGCCGAGAACCGTCCATAAACCGCTGACGTACGAATTGTTAGCTGTCGTTACAAAGTTTCTAAAGTTAGGAGCAACGGTCGTTGAGTTAATGTCCGATGCCGCTATTGGTCTTGCGGCTACTGCATCTACAGCAGCGCCGGGATCGCTGATTTGATGCTTGGGTGCGACACTTACCCGAATGTATTTGCCTATATCGCCAGATGTTAATGTGTACGACTTCAACGGCTCATTGCCTCTGCTCACCGCTACCGCCCTTGAATTCGTTCCGATAGCATCGTCACTAATATACCAATTAATTACGGACTGATCTTCTTTGTTCCCTAAGTCCAGAGCGTAATTAACACTAATGGTTCCTTTCGTTGGAGATTTTAAAGTCGGTTGTTCGATAAATACAGGCGGATCAATGTATGCGGGCTCTACGAAAACATTCGCCGTGATATAAAAACCATTGGCAGCCTTAGCTTTCACCGTAACGTACTCCGCTTTATCCGTCTTGTTATTACCTGTTACAACAACGCTCGGACCGGTTGTTGCGCTTAAAGTGATTAAATCCGAATCCGTTGACCAGGTTATCGTCTTGTCAGGCGCTCTTGCTGGCGATACGGTTGCGCCGATCGTTGCTCCGGGCCCGCCGGTACGAATAGAGGGAGATCCCCCGGTCATAGCCATTCTATAGATCAAACTTCCTTGGCCCAAAGCCTCGTATTTATCTTTGACTCCTGCCGGATCCCAGTCATCCGCTGCACCGGTGGGGGTCGCCCGTAGAAGATTCCACGGGTTGAAGGCTAGCGCCTCTTCGTCCGATAATTCTCTAGATCCATTGAAGGTCGGTACCGTTGTTACGCCATCCGAAATTACGGCTGGATTGCCCTTCGCATCCTTGGATTTGTATGTAAGGGAGTATAGATTAGGGCGAACGATGGTCCCCCAGCCTTTAGCCACCCACGAGTTGGGGGTTTCCGGCGTGTATACGGGGAACACGCTATTGATAACGGCTACTGGGTTCGATACGCCTTTATAGAAGCCCACGCCGCGATCCGATATAAACTTCGTGTTGATAAAGACAACCCCTGAAGCCGCTAGGACCGGTCCGTTTCCTGGCGGGAAAGCAATCTTCGAGTCTTCCCAGACGCTAACCGTACCGCCCCCGAGGAAGTCTGCCGTACCCTCTAAATAACAATTTTTGCAGTAGGAACGGGTTGTCTGTAAAAAGAAGGTGTCCAGTCTGCTGAGAAATGCAACATTCTCATACGTGTGCTTGTCCCCAGACGACTGAAGTGCTACTGCCTGCGTTTCAACGCTGGATCTCTTGTACAGATTTTTGCTTGGATCACCTGGATATGCGTAATCAATATTACAATAGTTAAGGAACGTCAGGTTCTTGGCTGTAAATCCGGTTGCATTGACAATGATCACATACCCGTTATTGGAGGTGGTATCCGTACCTGCTCCCTGCTTGTTTCCTCGATTATCTGCGAGCACAACCTTGCTGCGATCCTCGGTAAGTCCGAGCAAGGTAATGTAATTTTTCGTAATAGTGAGTCCGGATTCCGTTTCTGTTCCCGTAATATGATAAACGTCCGGCTTAATTCCGATAACCGTCTGTTTCGCTGCCGTTCCGGCAGGGGCAGCCGCATATGCCGCTTGCAGCGTTTTAAACTTTTTGTTCGCAGGGTCGTCCTGTGGAAGACTGCTATCTACAAGGATGTCGTACGCATAGGTTGGTTGCGGCAAATGGTTATCCTCGGCGGAAGCAGCAAGGGCGAATAATGCGGTAGAACACAACGTGACAGCCAATGCTAGCATAACCGTTCTCAATTTGTTTGACAGATTCATCTGTTCATCTCCTTATGGTATGCAGGAGGGAGGACAGAACCTCCCTCCTCTTTCATCAAACCATACTTGAACTCTTATTGAACTTCTAGAATTTTTCTGGCGATCGCCGAAATATCGGCAATATCTATCTCGCCATCATGGTTCAGGTCTGCAACTTTGTAGATGTTCCAATTCGAATCGGACGAGTTCTTGCCGTAATATTGTGCGGCCAAAGCTAAATCCCCGATGCTGATTTTGCCGTCTCCGTTCAAATCTCCTGGGATTCCGGTAATCTTCGATGTGGTGAAAGTCTGCATCGCTGCATTCAGATCATTTCTTGCAAGTTCTACTTGCTGTTGAGTCGCTTGTACGTCATCAGCAGTTAATTGCGCCCTGTTAATAGCTTGAAGTAATGCGGCCTTCGAACCTGCCGGATAATTTCCGACGTTAGTCCCTTCTACTGCCGTATCATGTGCGGCTCGAGCCTCGCTTATCAAGCTAGTCAACAAGGCTTTGTCAACATTGACGTTAATAATAATGTCAACGAAGTGGGTAACCGGGGCTAACGTTTTTTCTTCCTGATCACTGGCGATAACGACTCTGGATAAGGTGATTGGTGCAGTTCCCGTTACCGAGACTTGTTTAGCCTTCCAATGCAGCACGACCAAATCGCCTTCGGTATTCACTGCGTTACTCTCTCCAAGACTGGCCAATATCAATCTGACTTTGTTTGTGCTCACTTTCTCTTGAGCGACGATCGACAGAGTGTTCTTGAGGGAATCTGCAGAAACAAATTCCACTTTGCTCGGGTCATAAGTTATAGTTATGTCTTGCGCGTAGATTGGGCTACTCACATCTTGCAGTCCGAAGTTCAGGTCGAACGGATTTCCGGATTGTACCGCATTCGTTCCGGTGAGTGTGGCAATGCCTGTCATACCTGCCGAATCACCTGCCGTTGTAATGGCCAAGACCGGTCCGGTACCGGTCCACTTCGAGCTTCCATCGCCCGCCTCTACTTTAAACGTATAGTTTGTTCCAGGTGCAAGACCCGTCACTGTATACGATGTTGAGGTTGCAGGAACCGTATTCGCTGAATTGACCGGAGTAAACTTCACATCGCCCTCGATCGGCTTTCCATTCTTGTATATCCTGTACCCCGTAACACCGATATCGTCCGTTGCCGGTGTCCAGGTCAATGTCACGGCTGTATTGGTTAATCCGCTTGCGGTAATTTTACTATTCGATGGCCACTTCGGCGCGCCGGTATCATACGGCTCTGCGGTAGTTATCTGTAATTTGTACGGATACTTCGCTTTATTACCGTAGGCGTCTACCGCTTCGACCTCCATCGTGTAAGATGTGGCGAACGATAGTCTAGTCACATTGAAGGTAGTCGCACTTCCTGCCACAGAGCCCTTAATCTGCCCATTGGCATAAATGACATACTCCTTCACCGGAGTCGTTGCTGCCGTCCACTTAATATTGGCCCATGTGGTATTCGCTGAGCCAACAAGCTGGATACTGCTGCTGCCGGTCGGTACTGTCGGAGCAGCTGTACTTGCCGCCCCTATCGTCAGCGTTGGAGCGCTTGGTCCAGTCGCGGTCCAGTTGCCCGTCGCATCCATAGCTTCCACTTTGAATGTATAGGTCAACCCCGGAGACAATCCGGTCACCGTATACGTATTTGTGGTTCCTGCAACGCTGTTGGTAATAACCTTGCCCTCTGCAATCACGCGATAATTTGTAATAGCCGTATTATCTGTTGCCGGTGTCCAAGTCAATTTCACCGATGTATTGCTCTCTTCGGAGAGCGTGAGCGTGCTGCCGACCGGCCAGACTGGCGCCGACGCTGCATTCTTTGAAACATTGTCCATCGTAGTCGTACCGGTATAGGTAAGTCCAACCGAGTTGACGATCTTCCAAGGACTTGCAATGTCGTATACGACATCTTTAAACGAGCTGTTTCTCATATAGCTAATATTCGCTGGCTTCACGGCGGAATTGCTGTTGCTGTAAAACTTCACGTTGTCAAAGTGAATGCCTTCATGAAATCCGCCATCAACCCCGGCCACATTGATCGAATCGCCCTTATAGCCTTCTACTGTCACATTTTTAACCGTAATGTCTCTAAATTGGGCGGTTTTAGAAGCTGGCTCGAATTCGCTGACCGAGTTAACATCGGAATAAGAAGACGTGAAGATGAATGCTTGATTTTTTCCGTTTTTCATAGCTGTATCCCGGAAAATTACGTTTCTTCCTCCGCCTCCGGTCGGGGTATTCGTCTTGGCGCGCAGTCCGATTTCCGTCTGGTTCATGACGTTATCCTCTGCCAGGATATTTTCAATCCATGCGCCGGTGTGGCTCCCCATAACGACGCCGCCATGACCTTCTCTCATATAGTTATTGAATATCCATGCATTGCGGGTCGGTTGTTCCTGCTCCGCAACTGCACCCTGCCCGGCGGCAAAGTTGATGTTGTCGTCCCCCGTATCGAGCACGTTGTTAAATACCGTCAGACCGTCCCCTCCGCCGAACTCGATTCCATCCGCGTTATTATCATCGAAGGTCAACAGCTTCGTTCCGGCAATCGTAACATGGTTGGATTCAAGGTTAACCAACGTATGGTTAGATGGATTCAATGCCGTAAAGCCGCCGTAGAACGCGTTGTCAACGCCCCGCAGCGTAATCAGGTTCGATCTGGAAGCATAACCATTGGCTTGCGCGTTCGTTTGCCCCGTGAAGAAATTGTCTCTTGCATAATCCGTTTGAGCCTTAGCCAGAACTCCATACGTCCCGTAGTTGCTATTGCTGCTTGAAGGCTGCTCTGGGAAAAATCCATCGTTAACCTTCGGCGGATTATTCCATTTCCACCCGTTTCCGTCAATAGTACCTTCTCCAACAATTCGGATATTTTTGAGGCTTCCGTAATCATAGGTGTGTGCATTGATGAGAGAATAATATCTCGGAACCGTTGAGTAATCATACAAGTAATAGTCGAACGGGTAGTCCTGAGGATTCTCTGAACCGAGCAGCGTTGCGCCCGTACCGATCTCGAAGGTCAAATCGCTCTTTAGGAAGATCGCTCCGGTTTTAAACACTCCGGTTCCGCCGGGAATCAACACCTTGGAGCCAGGGGTGGCATCGTCTATGGCTGCTTGAATCGCCTTGGTGTTTAACGTTACTCCGTCGCCTACAGCACCATAATTCACAATATTGAATACTTCTGGCACCCGGGTCGTTGATTGAGTTACCGGATTGCTGGCCGGCGATTCATTACCGAGAGCATCGACGGCTTTTATCGTATAAGTATAAGAAGTATTCGATTTCAGTCCGGTAGCCGTGAAATTATGCATCGATACTTTTACATGCTTGTTTGTGTTATCTGCTTGATAAAATTTGTCAATCCATTCTTTAGCTGGTGAATGCTGCAATGTATTCTGGTTCGCCGTCCCGATGAACTCGCCGTTCTGGTAAACGTTGTAATCGACAATGCGGGAGTATTGCTCCGGCTTATCCCATACCAAAATGATGCTCTTCTCATCATACGCCAAAGTCGGAACTCTCAGATTTACCGGTGCGAGCAGCGCTTCTGATTTATTACTAGGCGTTGCCGCGACTTCTGTTCCTTTTGGGCCTTCTCCGGCGCTATTCCCAGCGATTACCGTGAAATAGTGTATCGTATCATTCTGCAGTCCATTAAAGGTGTACGAAGTGGCTGTGGTTTGATCAACCATCGTATAACTCCCAGGGGATGTACCCGCTTTAACCACATAATAGGTCGCTCCGCCCACCGTACTCCAGGATAGCGCCACACTTCGGTCCCCCGCAGTAGGTTGGGACAGGCTTGGCGCTGATGTTGGCGCCGTTATAACTAAGGCGGGGGTGGTAACGGAAACCTCGCCTCCATTCGGACCTTCTCCGGTACTGTTAACTGCGCTGATCGCAAAATAATAGGTAGTGCTTGGCTCCAATCCGGTAACGGTCGTTGACAGGCCGGAAGTGGATTCCGTCTTAACGTTATAATTTCCCGGAGCCTTACCTACTTTGACGTTATAGCTTGTCGCACCGGATACCGCACTCCATGAAAGAGGTACACTGCTGCTATTGAGCGGTGTAATCGGCATCGTAATGGATGGCCCCGTATCCGGCTTAGTCGGAGGATTACCCGAACTGGCCGTCGCCGAATCGAAGATAACCTTGGAACCCGAGCCGGTTCCTCCCGTACCGCCTACAGTAAATTTAATTTGTTCAAAAGTCGCTGACACCGAGGAAACAGCGAACCCTACGTTGGCAGTCAATTTATTTAAAGCATAGTGGTTGTTTGCGTTACTGGTAAAATTGGTTCGACTAGTCCATTTAGATCCGTCGTCAGAATATTCGAATGCAAGCTTCGATGAAGACCCGGCTCCTGTTCTCGTCATTCTTACGTAAAGCGAATTGCTTGTAACCGCAGAGTTTCCTCCACCATTAGAGGTGTCTACTCTTCGATAATCCCGAACCCTGGTATTTCCTGAATTGCGATCAAGCCCCATCGATAAATGATTGGAATTGCTTTCCGTACCATCCCGGACCATCATCATGGCCCATGTATTAGAGTCCGTCAAAACGCCTGACATAGTGATTTTTGCTGTCAACTGATAGTCCTTGCCAACGGCTTCACCGAACGGCATATAAACATATGCGATATTGTCGTTATCGGCGGTTAATTTCCCGGCTGCCGCAGATAAGGTAAACTTGCCGTTGTCAAAACTGACATTTGTGGGTCCCGGATCGTAAACGCTGTCCGTCACGTCCATCATCTTTACCGCTTGCCAGCCATCTGGTAAGCCGGTCGCCGATACGGGGACCGTAGCCGCCGATGCGTCCGTAATCCCGAATGGAATACCCGAGAAAACCTGAAGAACAAGAAGCAGAGCTAACAGTGCACTAACTTTTCCCATCTTTCTCACAGCATTGAACACCTCCGAAGACTATAAAAACCGGGCGAATACTTAATTAATAAATTGCAAATATTGCAGCATACGTTTTAAAATGGTGGCTGCCTGAGCTCGTGTTGCATTTTCATTCGCCGCGAAGGTATCCTCTGACATTCCTTGAATGAGGTTGGCTGAGAGCGCCTGCGAAACGGCTTCCTTAGACCAATCGCTAATTTGCAAACGATCGGAGAAGCGGTTCAATAACGAAGCGTCTGCCTTAACTTCCTTGCCCCCCGCATGTATTGCACGGATCATCATCGAAACCAATTGTTCTCTTGTAATTTTGGCATCCGGTTGGAAGGTACCATCCTCATATCCATTGATCAATCCGGCCTTCTGGGCAGCTCCTGCAGCACCAGCAAACCAGTCCTTCGAGCTGACGTCTTTAAATCCATCGGCCTTCGTCTCCACAAAACCAAGGGAGCGAACAAGCAAGGTAGCGAATTCAGCCCGCGTAATGGGCGCATCCGGTGCAAACGTGTCGCTTGTCTTTCCATTCACAATCCATTTATTGGCCAGCATCTCCACATCGTTCTTCGCCCAATGATCCTTCATGTCCGCGAAAGAATGGTTCGATTGAATAACGGTAAATGTTCCGTTATGGGGAGAACGGATCACAACCACACTCTCTCCGTTAGTCACCGAGAAGACGGAGGGAATAAAATGAATTTGGTTGTTCTCATCCATCCAGACAGCTGTCGAGTTATTCGAATTGATGGATGTATTGCCCATGTGTAAAGCACGTTCTACATATACGCCGCCAAAGTCACGCAATTCCTGACCGTTGACCGATACGTTAAAGTCTATTGGAGACGATATCAAGGATTTTACTCCGGCGTTCTGCAACGATTTATTAATTGCGTCCTTTGTCAGTCCGGCCACGTTAACGATCGATACCGTAACGACCCCGTCCGACTTCATGTTTTTCAACACGCTCAATGGCAGGTTATATGTCGCTGCATCGGTTTGGATCTGTATGATCCTGTTTAACTTATTATTAATCGCATCGATTAAAGCGCTTGCCGGCAGTTCTACCATGACAATTGGATCGCTGCTCTGCACTACAATAGGAACAATTTGGCCGGAACTTGCGGAAGATAACGCACTGGCCAATTGACTTCCATCGATGCTCGCTCTCGTTACATCCCTTCCATCTTGCGACGTTCCTTTCGAAATTTGCATCATTTGGTTAACATATGGAGCGCTGCTACCTCTTGAGGTGCTGCTCGATGGACTTCCAGGCGGTGTAATAACAACAGACACCTTTGCGTTCGCCGCATATTGAGTCTTGACCAGCTGACTATCCACCAATTTCACTGTTCCTAGCTCGATGGAGGCTTCCCCTTGTTTTTTTGCAATAAAGCTTAGGGTACCGAAGGTGATATCCCCATTCTCACCGGGCTTATTCCCTGTCTTGGTATGCGCGAATTGAATCTTCCCTCCTGTTGATCCACGATCGCCGGAACCGAAAATCCTGGAATGCCGGCCTTTACACTATCTTTTTCAAACTCTAGCAGATTGGGGTCATAGGCGATGTTGATTTCATAGGCATATACATCCTTGACTTCTTGTCCTTTAACAGTAATCGAAATTTTATTCCCCACGACTGTGATACTGTTTGAAGCTGTGACAGAAGCAAGAAGATCGGTTGCTCCCATCACTGCCTGCGGAACAAGCAATACAACAAACAGTACTATCGCCAAACTCAACGAAAACGATTTACGTATCATGATTGAAATGCTCCTCCATTAGTTACTCTTGATCGATTAACATTCGAGCCACAATGGCCAAGTCTAATAGTTCTATCTTGCCGTCTTTGTTCAGATCCGCAATCTTGAAATCGTTCCAGTTTGGATCCTTATCGGATTTTCCATAATATTTCGCCATAATGGCCAAATCGAGAATAGAGGTTTTACCATCCCCGTTCAGATCCCCCGTGATGTTTCCAGGGGCTTCCGTGACGATTCCCGCCTTTACATTTCTGTATTGGATCGGCTTAATGCCCCCATTGGATGTTTCCCCTCTGAATGAGGTAATATCTTTAGCTGTCGGATCATACAAAGGAGCACCTGCAAGGTAAAGCTGACTGTTAATATAAACATCAACCAATTTGGCATCCATATCGACAACAATTCTGATGTTGTACCAAACGTTATGGCTCAATACGAGCAAATGATTCGTATTCGTCTCGTCGGCTCCATTTTTAACCGAATAGTATAAGTTTCCGCTCTGGCTGTCTACTCTCAGGCTTACCACTACTTTTCCGTCCGAATCCAACAGTCGGATCGGTTTCGAATCCTCCGGCGGAGCCTCTTTAAAGTCGATATCGAACACGAATTTTCCCAAAAATGGAGTTTCGGTTGTATTTTTGGTTAAATTTTTCGTTACCACTGTTGCAAAATTGCTGTTCGAATCTTTGAGGAATAAAGACATTGGGCCTTTGTTGGAACCATCGACATCTCCGCTCAAAAACTTCACATAATTTTCGCCGACAGAGGCGCCGGGAGTACCGGTTTTGCTTCCGACATAGCCGAAATCTTCAATTGGCGTATCTTCCGTTGCATTGTCAAAAATGTCTTTAACGACCCAATTCACACCGGGAACGATGGCCGCTGCGGCGGCTTTATCCTCCGATGCCGCGGACTTTGCGCTCGATCCAAAATAGTTAACCGCTTGAACCGCAAAAGAGTACGTTGTACCAGTATCGAGGCTGCTCAAAAGATAGAATGAGTCTCTAACATTCGGAATTGCCGTTGTCTCGTTGGTTGTTTTGTTTGTTAAGGTTATGGTATAGCTATCCGCATTCGGAACATCGTTCCACGAAACCTTAAACGACTTGTCAAGCCTTTGCAGAGTAGGCTTTGAAGGCACATCCGGGAGAGCAGCTTTTATCGTTTCCTGTCTGCTATCGATACTTATTGCATTACCGCTAGATGCCGTTACCGAAACATAATAAGCTGCACCCAAACTAACCGATCCTACCGGAAGTGTAACAGAAGGCATATTGGCGCTTACTTCCTTAAACGGACCGTTTGCCGATGTGGAGTATTTCACCTCATAACCGGTTGCACCTTGTACGCGGTCCCATGCCAGGTCAATACCTTTGGCCGTGAATGTGCTTTTAATGTTTGTAGGCGTTTCCAAAGTGTCAATAGTAAAAACGGGCTTTTTCTCGACGCCTGAGTACCGTTCAATATCCGATTTAGCCTTATCCGCGTTGTCGACTGTATACGTATAGCCAGGAATCCGATCCGGATAAAAGCTCCAGCTATAAGCTTGTCCCCGATTAGGCACATTCGCTGCATCCTCATAAGTTGCCTCTAACAATTGGTCATACAGCCCGCCGGTTCCTACGATTTTATTCGTATCAGTCACCTTCATCAATCCCAGCGGGTCATTGGACAGCAGATTGTTCAGGCTCTTGTCCAAGGGGCTTCGCGAATACATAGCTACAATCGGTACATTCTGAAAGTAGTTGCCTTCGAGCAGCACTTGCGCTTCAGATGTGCTCGCCGCACCGTAATTTATAATATCTGTATAATAGTTATTATAAACATGCACCTTGCCGAACCTTACTCGTGGATGTCTTTCCTGTGTGCCTTCAAACCAGTTATGGTGTATGGTGACGCTGAGTTTTCCTCTGTCTGAGCTGGTTGCACTCCAGCCTGAGCCGATTAACATCGTTTTTTCATGTTTGGAGTATCTATTCCACGCCATCGTAACCAGGTCAGAAGCTGATTTAATGTCAGTTAAACCGTCCTTGCCATTGGAAAAATTATTATGCTCGAAATAAATATTTTTGGAGCTTTGTATGTCTACCCCTTTAGTTATAAGAGCGTTTCTTATCGTTAAGTTTCTAACAATGACATTACTGCTAGCTTTAAAAATAAAGCCATAGCCGTCTATGATCGCATCGCTACCTAAGCCTACAATCGATACGTTATGTACATCTTGAAGGGTAATATCGGCGTTGCCCTTCAGCAAGCCTTTCACATAAATCGTTAAATAGGGAGATTTCGCAAGCGTATTGGTTGTATCTTTACGCTCGGCAATTTTCGTTTTCAGCTCATCATAGGTGGTTACGATGACATAATCTGTGCTAAGGTCTCCACCTGTTGTACCGTCTCCCGTAGCAGCCCAGCCGTCAGCGGGATTAAACGCATCTGTTTTTTGGGATACCGCGTGTGAAAAATCACTTACAGTGTTGCTAGTTTTGGCTTTAATTTTAAAATAATAGGTCTGCCTCCCCTGCAACTTCTTGCCATTCGAGAAATGAACCTCATGAATAGTGCTTTTCACACCCGCTTCCGCCAATTCATATGTTCCATTAGCTGCTTCAGACATGTAGATGTCATAAGCTTCGGCATTAGCAACACGATTCCATGCGAGTGTTACGCTATTAAAACCTGGGGCTGTCTGGATAACTGTCGGGGGATCCAGAATCAAATCTGCAGCACTTGCCACCTCCTTCGGGCTTGCGTTAAAAAGCAGTAGTAATGCCAGTAAAACAGAAGATAGCGCTTTCAATACTTTCATTAAAATACCGCACCTCTTTTCTCGGGTCTCTATTTCCTGCAATCTTTTAGCCCCTTGCTCTGCAAGTTTTGTGTACTACTTATCAAAGTAAGCCATTTTTTCAGTATAAGTAAATAAACTAGTTTTAACTTCTTTTAACTTAAATTATCATTTTTCAACATTTCTCCTCTTTCCGACAAAAACATGATCTATTGATCATCCTCGTGTTGTAGGACTTCATGTAATACCTTGCATCAGTTTTCAGAAGTTAAATAAAGCTCATTGTATAATATGAATTAAATGAATAAGGCTCTCCTTAGATCGTCGGGATAACATCGCATCTTAGTAGGTCTTGGTTTGATTCTCGGTGCTACTACCTAATGCCATACCTGCCAGCTGTTCACATAAACAAGACGACACTAATCGCACTGCGGGAACGGGTACAAATCACACTCCGGCACATGCCTAACCCAAAACAAAACAACCCAAAAAGGAGCCGCTATTACGGATCCTTTGTTTTAGTTGGGTCGATAGTAATGAAATAGTGAACTAAAGTATGCCCGTTTCTTAATATAACAGTAGAGGATCTGTCGTTAATCCATCTCCCCTACTGTTATATATCATTTTGTATTCCTTTGATTGACGATATTTCCCGCTTCATCTAATGTTACTTCAAAAGATACTGACTCAAGGTAATCATGCATGTCCGCCTTCACCTGTTCGTCCACTTTGATTACCTGGTCATTTTATATAAAATAAGGCGAAAAGGACATGTTGCCACACTGTGCAAATTGACCTTTTCACTACTAAACATTTATTACTCAAGCCGCTTTCTATACTCTACCATACATCATTGCATTTCCGGTTAGTCACCGCAGACGGCAACGAGACGTACGTTTGGGTCATGCTTGTCGCCGCGAAGCCGTAAGCTCGTCAATTGGACTATCTACACCAATGAAGAATGTTTGTGTGTTACACTAAGTATGATCAACAGGCCAGAAGAAAGACTTAGACCAAGGGAGACACCCTACCAAATGAAGAAATGGTTCACTATCTGCATATATCTCGTGCTCATACTCATTGTCTATGTATTCAAGGATGAAATTTTGCATTGGATGCAGTATGGGGATGCGCCTGTTCTGCTTATTTTTGCGGCTGCGCTCGGTTTTATTATCGTACCGGTCATCCCCTACAAAATAGTTATCGGCATGCTCGGGTTTATGTACGGTCCTTTGCTGGGCGCTTTGATTAGTTGGACGGCTGCTTCCATCGCGTCAGTCATTGTTTTTTGGCTGGCACGCTACTTGTTCCAAAAGCAGGGCCGTGCTTACTTGTCCAAGTACGAGAAGCTGGAAAAGCTCCAAGCCGCGATTGAAAAAAATCCGTTCCTGACTATTTTATTGGCTCGACTGATCCCGGTTATCCCTCAGGCTGTCGTTAATGTCATTCCTGCCATTACTTCCATTCCGGTCGTTACATTCGCTGTTGCGTCCGCATTGGGCAAAATTCCTGCTATGCTCCTGTTTGCGTTCATCGGCAGCAATCTGTTTGCTAGTACTAGCAAGCTCGTTTTGTCCGTCGGCGTGTATGTTCTTTTTTTGGCGTCCGTCTACGTTATCTACCGCGTTTGGCTCAAGAAGCGATGGCATTAAATCCAAGAATAGCTCAGTAACATTCCCGATAAGAGTTTTTTTGAAGTGTCTGCCGTTATCCACCAAGAAGCAGACTGCCGCTGCAGTCTGCTTCTTAGTCATTGCACTATCGTACCCGTTAGCTTAACCCCATACAGAAAACAGCCATCTCCTCCCCAGCGGACGGAAATGGCTGTTATTACGGTACCGGGTGGCTGGACGTGTTTGCCGTCAGCGCGGCTTCGCGAGTTTCGTGCCGCGAACTGATGCCGTAGCGTATACGACAAGCGCTGTCCAGATGAGCGCGAAGCCGATGAGAAGAACCGGCGAGACCGATTCCTTGAACACGAATACGCTCAATAACAGCATGATCGTCGGCCCGATGTATTGTACGAAGCCGAGCGTGGACAGCGCCATCCGGGCGGCCGCTCGCGCAAAGAAAAGCAGCGGTAGCGCTGTTACCACGCCGGAAAGAAGCAGTTCGACGAACGTGGATACAGGTAGCGTCCATGCCGTCGTCTTTCCCACGGTGGCCAAATAGATCCAGTAGCCGAGCGAAACGGGCAGGACTACAGCCGTCTCCGACAGCAAGCCTACAGAAGCGTCTTGTCCGATCTTCTTCTTCGCGAGGCCGTACAAGCCAAACGTCGCGGCCAGTGAGATTGAGATCCATGGGAACCGTCCGTAGTCGATGGCGATGATGAGCACCGCGGCGCCAGCGATGGCAATCGCGAGCCATTGACCACGGTTTGGCTTCTCACGAAGGAAGACAACCGCAAGCAGCACGTTCAGCAACGGGTTCAAATAATAACCGAGACTTGTCTCGACGACATGGTCGTTGTTGACCGCCCAGATGAAGATGAGCCAATTAGCAGCGATCAGCAGTCCGCTAGCGGTGAGAGACAGCAGGAGCGAGCGGCTAGCCGCAATCCGCTTCAGGTCACCCCAGCGACGCTGGATGGTGACGAGAATACCCATGAAGACGAACGACCAGACAACCCGATGTGACAGAATCTCGCCTGCCGGCACATCGTTAAATAACTTCCAATAAAGCGGGAGAACCCCCCACATGATATACGCGATAATAGCATTGAACAACCCGTTGTTCATAATCAATTTCCCTCTTCTCACTCCGATGTCTTAACGGATTATACGCCTCGATCATCGTTTAAGTAAAGGGATTAATATTTTGGCCCAAATAATATGTACGGTATTGTATCACTTATTATAGGAAGGATGGCATCTCGTGAATTTTGCTTCTGTACGCATCATTATCGTCGTCGAGTTCTATGAGATAATCTTAGGTATTCGGCGGAACGCCCAAAAGGCGGTTTGTTGAATTATCGTACCTGTTAGCGGAATCGTTTATTTATACAGTAACAAGCGGATTAAATAGCTGGTATATAGATATCTATTTGAGCATCCTCTCGTTCTAATTTATGAATATCATTCCAATATTCGATATCAATAGGTCTCACGCCATACGTGCTATTTATATAATCATACGTAGAGCCAAGCTGCGATTCTGCGCCTTGATGTACGATTTTGATAAAACGACCTGCAGGTAATGTGTAATATATCATACCGTTAGGTATCTCTCCGAAGGATTCCACCTCGTAGGCAATCACATGCTGATACGGTACATTGGGAGTCCACCGAACTTCATGAGGATATATTTGAACTAAATACATCCCTGATCCCAGTCTGTTTTGGATTTCAGACTTTCGTTTGTCCAATTCCTCACGCAGCGTTCCGCCAATCTTTGATTTTATAAGATTGTTGAGACTTTCCATTAATGAAAAACCAACCAACTTGATTTCTTCTCTTTCGACTGTATCGACTTGGTAAGTGTTAATAATTAAAACCTCCTTATGGCACGGTAAATTATATCCATACCTATTTTATCGAATATATGTTCGTTTCAGAAGATCAAATTATATTTTATTCACTTCCATTTTCCATATTAATTACTGCCCTTCAGATTAATGTAAAAGGAGCTGCTACCGCTTGGCAGACGCTTCTTGCTGGGTTGAACTATCGTACTCCGTTAGCAGAATGGCCTAAAGCTGAAATCGCTCTTTAATTATTAATGCCGTCTCTTCTGGTGTTCGATTGGTTGTTTGAATTCGAATGTGGTTTTCCCTTGTGATCTCACCTGGTAGTGAGTTTAAGCGGTGATTTTCCATCGTATGAAGTAAATCCTTTTCCGATTGTTCGATGTCCCGTTTCGTCGGCTTATGTTGTAAACGATGAGGGGATTTATTCCGTGCGAGCCTCTCCCCAATGTCCGCCTCAAGTTCTACAAAACATACCTCATGCCCATTAGATTCAAAAATGTTACAGATTTGTTCGACAAATTTCCAGTCACCTGGTAAATTGAATCCCCATACGTATGTAAACATGAACCCAGCACTATTGCTTTTAGACATCTGCTCAAAGATTTCCTTACGAAATAAACCTGCCAACCTCCACATCTCAGGTCCAAAACCAAAGTAAGGATGAAGCAGTTCAATCGTCTGATGGTTGTGGAACAACTTCAAAGGCGTGATTTTCTCTAGTTCATGGCCCACAGTCATCTTACCCACGGCCTGCGGACCAAATATAAGTATGAACTTCATTTTTAACCGCCCTTTCTTACCTACTCTAATGAAAGATATTTCCAGATTACACCATGTATAAAGTGTGGACAAGAGCAAAATTATTTCAAGTTAGGTTAAAGGATTCTGCCTGTTACTTCAATGAAAAACGGCAGCCATCGTCTAGAAGGCTGCCATCGTGTTTTATTGAGCTATCGTACCTGTCGAAATGCTATGGGTTTTGATTTATACACTAATTGTCCCATTTATCCAGCCTTTTATAAAACTAGATAGAGAAGTACTTATCCATGTTCTACTATCATCTTCATGGTTCCAAACATAAATATCGTTTTTTACAATCTTCCCGTTTAGAATAGGAAAAGCAAATTGGTCTCCATTTCCTGCATCAGCAAAGAACAAAAGGTGATCGAATGGCATGTAAAGCTCTTTAAAATCATTTTTTTTCCGAAACTCAAGATTGTCCTTTTTTATCCGTTCAATTGTCCAAATAATGTCACACCCGTACTCATCAATTACTCCGTTACTCTCAAGCAATAATCCCTTTAATGATTTTGGAAGTTCGACATGCAGCATACTTTCTAATTCTAACAATTGAGACTCTGTGACAGGTAATTGAAACTTGTATTTTTTAGTCAGTTCTTTGATTAGATCCACCCACACGGTTTTCACGATCCTTGTTTTAAAAATTTAAGTTAAAGATCCATATATTCTTTGATCAAATATTCTCTCTCACATTATAAACTCCTTCACTTCACAAAAAAATTACAGTCACCTGCCACGCTAACCTGCCCTTTAGTTGAGCGGTGACATCATTAAGACAACAACCCTGCTACAACCTAAAAGTAACGAGGGTAGAGTTCTCGCCGGCGTTCCCCGCGCAGCTGGGCGTATAATTGAAATAGAAAATTTCAAATTACTACTCCTAGTTTTGAGAGAACCCGACCCATTTCATCAAAATGTTCTTTGTCGCTTGAAGCATAAATCAAATCAAAACTATCGTCATTATTCATCACCGTTATTATGCTGTCATCGTAATTCCCATACTATTCGATGCCAATCCAATGTCGAAAGGAAATACCTTTGTTTTTAAAATTTTCACGAATAATATCCAAGTCGGTTTGTTCAATGGAATAGAACGATTTACAGCCGTATTCAAGAGCGTATACGGTTTGCAAATAGGCCATCGCATGAAAAAAATCGGTCAATGTTTCAAATTCCATTTCCCATACCTCTTCATCGTAACTCATATAGACAGGGGGATTGGACCTGTATAAATCGTTCTTATGGATTCCCCAGACACAGGCACGCTGATTCTCGCAATAAAAAATTAAATATTCGCTATGCTTGAAGTATTGGAATTGCTCGGGCTTGATCAAACTATCTTGCGTATGATTCAGCCACTCGTCTTTACCGAGTTCCAAATAATAATCTATAAACACCTGGGGCAATTCACCAAAATTATTGTTAATGGTTTGTATCTCGTCATGACTAAACCCGTTTCGTTTCGTAATATGAAACAGCTTTTTAATCATTGTAAAATCAGTCAGCCGCATCACACCTTATTCTTGTATAATTTGCAACCGATTGACTTAAGAATATTCCAAGTCGGTCTCTTAAACCATCAAGGGGGCATGTTATATATTTTATCATAGTTTTACTCCACTAATCTGCTCGTTACTTCAATAAAAAAGAGGAACTGCACTACTGCAGCTCCTCAACTATCGTATCCTTTTTATGTAATATGTTCAATGGGTATGGTTGTACTAATCTGCCCAGTTAGATTAATCTTTAGGGGCTATTCTATAACCAACCATGTAATAATCAGCCGTTGGAGAGTCATTTTTCAGGTAAAGTTCAACATCATCTTTTTTGACCCCAACACTACATAAACTAA
This sequence comes from Paenibacillus sp. RC67, assembly GCF_030020805.1. GTDB lineage: Bacteria > Bacillota > Bacilli > Paenibacillales > NBRC-103111 > Paenibacillus_S. The sequence continues at coordinate 1,559,946 of NZ_CP125098.1, read as the reverse complement.
CGGATATTTCAAAGTACTTAGCACCGTGTATTGCATCTACACGTATACTACCCTCATCTTTAATCTTTTGTGTTATTAGTTCGTTAATCGAGGATATTCGTTCACAACTATAAGTAGCAAATTCTGTACTGTAAATAGTCTTAAGAGAAGCAACTATAACGGAATGTAGCTGTTGTAACAAGGCTTCTTCAAGTTGTTTTTCTCTAGCTTCTGGGCGAGTAGCGAATGTTGGAGTTGGACTACTTAATAGCATGCATGTAAGAACAAATAAGCATAAGAATAGCTTAAACTTCAAAGAAATCACCCTGATATTTTTCTGGTATGTTACCCCAGTTAATGAAAAATATCCATATATGTCTACGCGGCTGCCGATCGATGCCGGCAGCCGCGTTTTAGTTGTTTTATTAAGCTAACATGCCCGATAGTTTAATGACCGAATTACTCTTAGTTATTTATAAGTCGTAATGACTGATACGGATAGTTCTTCGGTAAATATACCAGTTGAATCAATATCTATTAAAGCGGATTTCAATTCATTTTCAAATTTCTCCAGATTCTCACCAAAAAAACGTTTGGAGGCATATGAAGTGGAATACAAATTTCCGAGAATAGTGTCTATGGTCCAATTGTAGGAATAACTCGGTAAAACGTGTCTTTCAACATCCCTAAATCTAGATTTTGTAATGGTGTCCTCGAATCTTTCTTTGGGAGGCGTGTAAGTACTATTACCAGCTCTTCTTTCATCACCTAGCCAAACTTTTACTATTTCAGCTACCTTAAGCTTCCAATGTAATGGTTCACACTTATCAATATCATAATCAATAATAGCAATACCGCCATTATCATCAGAACTGTTATATAGGATTTCTAAAATCGATTCTCTATCCATCCAATGAAATGCTTTTGCTATTAACATGAGTCGAAAAGACCCCCAATCACTCGAACGCTCTTCTGCCCTTCCTTGTAACCAGCAAGCGTTATCCACTCTGTTAACATTGGACAAATGGAGTGCTTCATTTAGCATCTCCGGTTCAGTATCTACACCTATAATTTCTTGGAACCAATCATTAAATTTTAAAGTTAATTGACCTGTTCCACATCCTAAATCAAGCAAACGACCTTCACCGTTAAGTGAAAACTTGTTTACTAAGAAACGCAATAGTGACGAAGGATAAAGAGGTCTGTATCTAGAGTAATACCAGGCAGTACCTTTAAATAAATCTGCACCATAGTCCATCAATATTGTCAGTCCTTCTCTCTAAATGAATTTACAGTAGACTAATCATTTTACAAGATTTCTACTTATCAGTCATTAGAGAGTATTATTATAGTTAATTTTTATAAATCCTTCTACAATTTCCGATTCAGAAGAAATCGACATGTTAAAGAATCTCGTCACGCTCTACTGCCCTTTAGCGTAACAAGGCCGACGGGTTGAGCCGCCAGCCACGCATCGTCTTTTTATCGAACTCTCGTGTCGCGTTTCGTATATGAAGTAAAGAATAACTCTGTTATTCCTTTAGATGCGCCTTCCACCATATTTATATCCTCTTGCTTTATTTTTCTCCATCTTACTTTCAATTGCTGTAGCAAGGTCAAGATTATATTCTCCACATGCATTAAAAATCCTTATACAGACATCTGCTAATTCCTCGGTTATGTTGGACCACATAACATCTTCCGAATCTTTTCTGTATGCTTCAAGTGCTTCGGATAATTCTGAATGCATTAGAGCGATTAATGTTCCAAATTCTCTTTTTTCCTCGTGCCAACCATTTTGTTTTGCAATCTCAAACGATTCACGGCAAAGCTCATTAATTGTTTTATTATTAAATAAGTCTGAACCCATTTGCTCATCACCTCGTTTTCAAAATGTAATTAATTACCTATTCCATTCTATCAAAAATCAAATCATATTCAACAATCCTGCCAGTTAGCTATCTTATGAAGCATTAGAACTTCGTTAGTATTGAGAGAGTGCTGATCGGCTGCTTACTTTGTTTTCTGTAATTAATTACATGCAGGCTTTTCTAGTTTGATAAACCTACTTGATTGATTTGATAAAAAACCATTCTGCCTTTAAGTAAAGATCTACAAAGTTCAATCAGGCTTGGTATATGTTCGCGTATCCACATATGCTTTTCTTCTCTGCTTATCAGAAATGCGTAGTAATCACAAATATTCAAAAACATCAAGTCCTCTAACTGTACGATGTCTATTCTTCGTGAAATCATATTAGAATAGCCGGAAAGCAGATCATCCCGTAATTCATTTTTTATAAAAAGGGCAGCCAAAGCGACATCCATTGCGTAATATCCAAACCCGGATAATCCGAAATCAATGAATGATATTCCCTTTGATGTACGGATTAAGTTGCTATAGTGAATGTCGGAATGGATGAATCCCCATGTTTCGGAACTCTTGCTCAACCCTTTCATCCGATCGTATACTAGCGAAATGGCCTCTTTAAGAATTTGAAATTCCACGGTAGCGATCACACCCATTCCTTCGCCTGATTGCAATTTGGTCAACATGTTATTTATCCACGCGAGCCCATATTCGGGTCTTATAAAACTTGGACCTTTTTTAAAATTCCACGAAAACTGATGTAAATCTGCAATACGCTTTCCTAAGGTACTAACCATTTCCTTATTGGTGAAATCTATTTTGGACATGGTATCCCCTATAACCCATTTCAATACGGAACAATGCACTTCCTCGCGTTCAATGACAACGCTTGTTACGAGTTCACCGTTTAGATTCGGAACAGGGATTTGAACAGGTAATTCGGATTGAGACGACCAAGATAACAAATACTCTAGTTCCGACTGAATCGCCTCACGTTTGTTTTGTACACCCTGCATGTTTATTGTTATTGGTTTATGCATTCGTAACAAGTAAGTATCTTCAGTTCCCCTATCCATTATCTTGTAAGTAATGTTTTCATTATGACGGATAAATTCAACGATAGGCTCGAGAAAAGAAAATTTCAGTACAACTTCTTTAAAACATTCAGTATAATCCATAGATTGTCACTCCTTTGCATTTTAACCTATCGTTCCTTGTTGGCTATACTTATAGTGCAATCGCCGCGGTTGCTTAAATAACATACAATTTTTTCAAAAAAAGTAATAGACTTATACTGAAATTATTTATGGAATATTATGTATCTAAGGGATTTTTCGGGGTACATTTTCGCAATCTTGATTGGTGATATTGAGTAAACTGGCACATCATTTGGGCCGGTTTTATTTTTTGCCCGTTACTTCAATGGAAGACGGCAACCGATGTGTCAAGCCGGCTGCCGTCGTGTTTGATTGAACTATCGTTCATCGTTAGTTCAGCCTATTTCTGCACTTTTTCTTTAACAAATTTATCCAAAAAAGCTAAAATCAAACCTATACAAGTGAACACCAAAATAGATGTTTCAATATTAAGCCCGTATTCTCTTACGAAAAATTCACCGTAATATTTTTTAAAAATCCCAAATCCACAAATCCCACCCAGACCAGCGTAGCCAAACAGTTTGGTAAAAACATTACTGTTTAAGAACTTGTCCACGAGTAAACCCAAAACAAAAAAGGAAATAAAATAAAATGGGAAAGCCAAAAAACTACCGAAAGTAACAGTTATGTAGCTAACATCTATATAGAGAGAAGTTGTTATTTTACTACCTTCAATGGTTTCTAATATCCATAAACCTATACCTGTTAAAATCGAAAAAAACAAACCTAAAAATAAGTGACGTGTTGTTGTATTCATAAGAATTCACCGCCTTTATATGTCGATTGTGTTTACCTCCTTAAGACGAATATTAACGGGGAAAAGTTTCGAATTGTGCCTTCGTCTATGATGAATACTGCCCGTTAGCTCAACAACAAGTCTTATTTTTGGTAATAAATTAAATTTAAAAAATCCCCCTGCAGTCAGGAGGAAGTTAAACGGGATGATGCCCTTATGATCTTACCTTGGATTTCCACATACGATATAGCCCGAAAACTAAAAAGCTATAAGCAATAATCTCAGATATATACTTTATTGAACTATCAGTATAAGAAATCCAGGCTACCAATTCACCCGTAGTCATTCCCAATGTACGTTCAGTGGTATTATCCAAGGAAATATAATTTTTAATTATTCGTGAAATAAAATAAGGAATAAAGAAGGAATAAATCTTTCCAATAATTATAAAGAGAAAAAAATAAAATCCTCCCGAAAATGAATATTTCTTACATTGAATAAGTCCAAATAATAAAGCTGAAAACAGCACAAAAACCAGAATAATATTCATTACAATAAAAATAGTTAACATAGCCAAAAGATCATCTCCTTTCGCTTTTACCCTTAATACGCTTCCAACTATTGGAAGTTACGCTATCCTGCCTGTTACTTCAATAAAGAAAAAAGGAGCCGCGTTGAAGCAGCCCCTGCATTATCGTTCTCCGTTAGTTTAACTTTTCGATGTGAACGCTGACAATCGTCTTCCAAGTTTCATGGGGGTGGTAACACATCCCTGAGTTGAGATATATTTCTTTTCGATTCCCCTTTACTTTATACCCTTGCTCTTCTACATATTTTTCAATTTCTTTGAGAGTCAGCTGAGTATCACGATAATGTCCAACATGAAGTTTTTGCGCACAAAGAACAGAATTTTCTCCAATTAACTTCGTTTCAGAGATTTTCTGCCCACGTAAATTCCTTTCTACTTTAGCTCGTGCCTCTTCGTACATTTCCAAAGTAATACAATCTGGAACTTGCATCATATATGTTACTGAATGCTTATTATTTTCAAAAATACCATGCCAAATGATTTCGTGAGGCATCAGCTTAAATTTATAACCCAGAGACCTCTTTGAAATCTGCTTTAACTGATTAACAATTTTCACTACAATCCACTGTTCATCTGTAGGTTCAGGGTGACTAACCCAATTCATATGAAAAGCCGTATTCATTTCCTGCGATACATAATGAAGCTTAGGAATTTGCTGAATATGTACATGTCCTGGTTTCAAAGCATAGACTTGAGGATATATCTTTCGATTATCATGAGTGATTTGTTTAATTTGTACACTACACTCCAAGGCTTAGCCTCCAGTCAATAGCTTTTTTTATCAATCAGATTTTCCAATATAACTCTCCCGTTAAGTAAACTATCTTTTGACTTACAGGAACAAATTTCATGCATTATACTGCCCGTTATTTTAATGGTCATTAATAAAGGAGCTGTCCTGGCGGCAGCTCCACACTATCGTTCTCGTTCCATTAAAGAAGAATTATGTTAAATAGCTATGACATTGATGATATTTCCATCTAAATCCCAGAAATCAAACAGTTTCATTTCTTTAAACTCTGTATCGGAATCAACACCTGTTACTTTGACGCCTTTTTCTTTCAGTGTCTGATGTAACTTTTGTATGTTCTTAGTAGCAAAGTTAAACGGTACATAGCCGTCATTTGGAGCGTGGTCTTTAACTTGTACAAGATGGAAGCCACAATTCGAAGCGATTGCGAGACCTGCCATACGTTGATTTTTCCAACGTATTTTATAACCAAACACTTCTTGATACCATTCTACAGAAGCTTCAAGGTTCTTGACAGGCAGAAATACCGCGTCAATTCTTTCAACTAGCTTTTCATTTGCTTCAGTCATTCTTTCGTCACCACCAAATTGGATTATAAGGAATATTTATCCAATATAATACCGCACATTTGTTCGATTTGTAAATGATCGTTTTTATTCAGTTTATGGGTGTGTTATTCTGTTATATTCAACTATCGTTCTGCGTTAACTTAATTAAAAATAATTGACTATGCATTCGCATCAAACATTGCTGGGATATTTATTTCTTTTACACAAGAAGCTTTGGAAAGGCTTATGACGCATTTAACTAATGAAACGATATCTTGAAGGGGGATTTGTGTATAATTGTAAGCTGACAAGACTTTTTCAATTCCATCCTCTAAAGGAACTTGGGTAGCAATTTCACCAGGGTTTATACAAGTTACACCGATTCCAAACTTTTTAACATGTTCCCTTATGGAATTGGCAATACCTCGCAAACCGAACTTAGACGCTACAAATGAAACTTGTGTAAAATCATTATTCTCAAGTCCTGCAGTAGAACCAATTAAAACAATTTTTGCGTTAGCCGACTTTTTTAAATTCGGTATGAGCTTTTGTATACATTTAATTGCGGCAATTACATTCACATTTATGATTCTTGAAATTTCATCTGGGTCATCTTTCTCAAAATCATAGTCTTCTCTAAATCCGTTGCTCTCCCATATCCCTGCATTAAATATTAATACGTCTATGATGTGGCCATTTATTGTATTCGCAATCAGATTGTATGCATCAGTTTTCGATAAATCAGCTTCTATCCAATATCTATTGATTCCATCGTTAAGGTTTAAACTAGTAGGATAACTCCTAGAAACTATCCATACATTATCACCGATTTCTGGCAATCTTTTAACAAAGGCATCACCTAATCCTTTGCTCGCTCCAATAATAATAAAATTCTTCATGGAAGTTGTTTTTTCCTTTCATTTTTTAATTCAATTATTATACCATACCTTTGCAATTATCCTGCCCGTTAGAATTCCTGTAAAATGAATAATTTGGCGTTTGAACAAAAACGAGCGCCTCGGTACGATGGGGTTGCACACGAGGTCATAGCCTCAAATAGCCCATCAGGAGGTCGCTCTACTATGAAGTTTAAGGCTCAGGACAAGCAAAATCAACTCATTGAAAACATTACCTCTTCACATTTGGTCATCGGCGTAGATATTGCTCAGGAAAGTCACGTCGCTCGTGCAGTCAGTTTCCGGGGCATTGCTCTTGGAACTCCATTGGAGTTTACTAACAATGACGAAGGTTTTCGGCTGTTCAGTCGTTGGATTCAAGATCTGCTTAAGTCTTACAAGTTGAGCAAAGTTATCGTCGGCATGGAGCCCACTGGCCATTACTGGCTGTGCCTTGCGCGCTGGCTTACAAACAAAGGCATTGAGGCTGTTCTCGTAAACCCCCATCTTGTCAAAAAGAATAAAGAAAATCGCGACAACACCCCGTCAAAAAGCGACCGTAAAGATGCTCTTGTCATCGCAGACATGATCAAAAACGGCTACTATTCTCCCGTACGTTTCAACCCAGAGACATACGAAGAACTGCGGATCCTGATGGCCAATCGGGATACGGTTACTAAACGGCTTAACAGCGCAGTGAACCAGATACATCGCTGGGTAGATATTGTGTTTCCCGAACTTCGGCAGGTCTTTAAAATCCTTACCTGTACAAGTGCCATTGCTACATTAAGGCTATTTCCTCTTCCGAAGGACATTAGCCGTCTAACAACAGAGCAAGTCATTGCCGGTTGGAAGCAGTATGTACAGCGTCATGCCGGTTTATGGCGGGCTGAGCAGCTCATTGCACTGGCAAAACGAAGCGTCGGTGCTACAAAAGCTCTACATGCCTACAAGCTGCATTTGGGTCAGCTTCTTGAAGAATACGATTTAGCGACGCGCCAACTTGAGCTTATTGAACATGAACTTAAGCTTGTTCTTGAACGCATCCCTTATGCCCAGAAAATGCTTGCGATTCTAGGCTTAAATGCAACCAGTTTAGCAGGTGTGTTGGGGGAAGCAGGTGATCTAAGTGGGTATACACATGGGAATGCCCTGCTACGTCATGCAGGACTTAACTTGGCTGAAGCCAGCTCTGGGAAATGGCGTGGAAAAATGGTGCTCAGCAAGCGCGGACGCCCACGTTTGCGACGCTTCCTTTATCTTATGACGATGTGCATGGTCATGACCAATCCGGATGTCAGAGCCCTGCACCATTACAATGTCCAAGTGAAAAAGTTAAAAAAAATGAAATCCATTATGAAACTATGCGGTAAAGTGGCAAGAATGCTAGTCGGGCTGGCTAAGAGCAATGAAGTATACAACTCTACAAAAGTATTTCTTCCAGTAGCTTAAGAACTGTTTCTTCACCAGTTGATGTATTCGCAGGATGGATAAGAAGCACGGAGTATCGGGAGACGTTACGCAAAAGGGCTCGGACCCATTCCGTTAGAAATACCGACCTCCACCCCTTAGTTAGATGTGACGAAGGAATGAAAGGGCTTAGACCCGTTGAGACATGGGAGCGAGAATCTCTAAGGGCAGCATGGAGACGTGCATAATATGGAATAATCTGGGCGAGTTTACATCCCTTCTGTTCCCGCATGCCCTTATAGGGTACAACTAGTTCCCGCATGCTCTGTTTCTCTTATCTCTCAAATAACTAAAGGTGAAATCCTGCGAATTCATGAGCTAGAGTGTGAAAACTACATCATATTGAGGGAGCTTAATAAAATGAGCAGACTGCGGTAGTCTGCTCAACAATGTAAAGTATTCAACTATCGTACCCGTTAGTTCAGCAGCTTCCATTGTAAATTTGATATCCGGCCTTCTTATAGAGATTTGATCAAATCCATCGTTTCTCTTGCAGCCTCATCTACTTCACTTACTTTCTTGGAGCTTTTGGAATTAAATGCCCTGTTAGATATATCTGGCTTTAGCTTAAGCAAAGTGTCCTTTGGTAATTTACTTACTAGTCCTGTGACTGGTTCAAAAAAGCGAAGCGTAACTATGAGATCCAAAATCCGTCGCAGGAAGTTAATTAGCTAAGAGTTCAGTTTGGCTCAAATAACCTTCTTATTCGTAGTATCCTTCGGTTGATTTGCGCAATTGCTTGAATTGATTATCATCATGTCCGAACCACACTTGGGAGTTTGTTCGGCTAGCTAGCGTACGGATTCTTTCGACTGTGTTCCGGTAACCGATTGAATCATAGATAATGCCCGGCGGCTTGACCGGTGGACCGTAACTCTCAGCCATATAAATGGTGTCCGAAGCGAGGATGATCCCGCCTGTTTCGGGCATTTCGATATGCAAGCCTAACATACCCCAAGCATGGCCGCTTCCAAAATTCATAATTTTGATGCCTTCAGCCAGATCGAGATAATCTTCATTGCGTTTGACCGTTTTCCATTGTAAATGGTTTTTGATCCAAGCATCGATGTCTGCCCAAACGTAAGCCCCCTCTTTTTCATTACGTGCGTAGCTCTGCAGTGTGCCATTCAGTTCATCTTCGTGGACAATTATTGTAGCGTTCGTGAACATCTCTAGACAACCGGCATGATCCAGATGCAAATGAGAGGCAATGACGTATCGGATGTCCTCAGGTCTTACGCGGAGCTGCTCTAGTCGGTTATGCAGGTAACATTCCTCACTTGCCACCCAAGGGGACGCTTGTTGGGTGGATTCCGCCCAGCGTCCTTCAACGCCCATGGAATTCGGATTGCAAGCCGTATCAAATAAAATCTTCCCCTCCGGATGGTCAATCAACACCGTATAAATCGGAAATTCCACAAACTGCGTCGCCGCGTTAGGATTGCTAACCGTTGCTGGGTTATGCATGTTAATCAACCAGTTTTTGTCCATGCTCATACGACCGTTATCCATCACATACAGCTTAGGGCGGGGTTTTATGATATTCGACATGTTCATTTCCTCCCAATAAATGAATTTAGTTATCATCCTCTTCAAGATGTCAGCCTTAGTAATGAACTAGGCGCAATGGGCTTAATGCTTGCTTTGCCTATGATATAGTCATACAATAATGCATAAACTAAACCTACGTAAGTAGGCACTTTAAAGTGTCCTGTGAACTTCAAGGTGCAGAGGAGGGAAATCATTTGACATCTTTGGTCAAACCAAAACACCCCAACATCTCGCTTGCGGTGTGTGGCTATAGTAAAGTGCTTGACATTATCTCTAATAAATGGACCGCGCTTATCATTTACGCAATGGAAAACGGAAGTATCCGTTACGGGGAAATGTTGAGAAGAATCGAGGGTGTTTCCAAAAAAATGCTGACTCAAACCCTGCGTAAGCTTGAACGCGATGGACTGGTTCAACGCCATATCACGCCATCCGTTCCACCAATGGTTGAATATTCACTCACTCCTCTAGGAGAAACTTTACTCCAGCCGATGAGAGAGCTACGGCAATGGGGAAGAGAAAATTATGTGCATGTTGAGGCAGCAAGAGTCAACTACGATCTAACTTACGGTGACGATTTACTTCCTCAATAAATTAAAGTTCTATAGAAGCAGATACTTTCTTTGGAGTAATGGTTTTTATTTTTAGTCCCCACAAAATGCAAAAAGAAGAACTCATAAACTGAAGAAAAGCGACTTGTTAAGAGTCGCTTTTCTAATAATGCATATGGAGGTTAACCGTGAGTGCGCAAAACCATAATTAGACAGAGTGACCCGATGACTCCTCTAGTTATAGCTTACTTTATTAAGTTATCGTATCCGTTCAATATCAAAGCTAAAACCGTCCGTCATTCTTTTGTTATTCCTTCATTCCGTCGTCGGAGGCTGCCCACTGACTTTTCGATTTCTTTATTCCTTGCTCGTATCGTTCGCAAATTTTCGTCAATGCTTCCTTGCGAGCTTTATCGACCCTTTCTTCCGCTTGACGTTCGTGCATTTCCTTCTGTTCCTGACTAATCTTGTACACATTCACCGTTATGATCTCGCCCGTCTCCATAATTTTCTCGCCATCTTTAAACACGGTCCCCCACCTCTTCGTATTTTCAAATAATATAGCCTTTACATCACGAAGCGAAAAAAACACCTCACTTCCACTATTCCGCTGCTCGACCATCCAATTTTCAACATCATTTAATGTTATCATAAATTTTTTGCGGTTATATTAAACAATTCTGCCCGTTACTACAATAAAGAAAAAAGGAGCCGCGTTGAAGCAGCTACTGCACTATCGTTCTCCGTTAGCGCAATCAATAACATCAATTGAAGGATCTTTTTTGCCGTGGTCCTTTAGGCATGTAATTAATCTTTTAATTTTACAACAGCATTATTTATGATCATTTCGAGTTCTTGAAGTGTGGTACTAACATCTCTATTTTCTAAAATCATTTTCTTAAACGAATCGGTTACTAACCGAACTACTTCCTTTTCAAAGACGCTTGTTTCGACTACAGGATTAGCACCTTCGAACATGGCGCTCTAAAGATAACTGCCCATTAGACAATGCTTAGTCTCCCCAATTCACTGATGGCAAAGAAATATTCAATCTCTAAAAATCTACCTTCGATTTCCTTGCATTTTTGCAAATGCTCGAATACTTCTTCATTTCCCATTTGTAAACACTTGGTCCTCAAATAAAATTCACCCCTGCATCTTTCCCAAATATTCATAATTGGATGAGTTGTTATTGCCTCAGTCAATTGTTCTTCTATTATTTCGTTTAATAGGGGTAGTACCAGTGTAGCTGTCACCAGGGCAAAGTATATCGAAATAGACACAGGCCCGTTTTCTCTCCAATCAGCCGGACAGTTTATATCCTTCTGTCACCACCTAGACGTAAATTTGGGTAGAACCAGTTAAGCTTAGACTACACACAAACTACACACAATGCATTTTGATATATACTTAAATGGAAAACCTCTCACTCAAAGGACGACCACCCCCGCTATCCTAGACAGAGTATTTTTGTGACTTGACGAGTATTACAAGATAATGTTATTTTTAGTTTGTCATAACGTTTCCACCACAATGCGGACAAACTGGAGTTATTTTCTATGAACATAACCATTAAAGATGTCGCCAAAGAAGCGAACGTATCGATCGGCACCGTCTCGCGGGTGCTGAACGGAAAGGATCGCGTGAGCAAAGCGACAAGAGCCAAGGTCGAAGCGGCGATCGCAAAGCTGAACTTCAAGCCCGACCGCATCGCCCGCACGATGGTCCGCAAGCAGACCCAATCCATCGGCCTGATTGTTCCGGTTCTTTCCAACGAATATTGGGCCGCCCTTTCCGAGCAGGTTCAAGAAGCAGCCTGGGATAAAGGCTATACGCTTCTCCTGTGTACCGCCGGGTACGATTTGGACCCTCATATGAACTGCATGGCGACGCTTGCTGAGAGGAAGGTGGACGGCATCATTGCGGGCATCCGCATTTATGAGCCGAAGGAGCTGCGAAAGTTGCAAAAGATAGATTTGCCCGACATAGCCATCGTTTCGATAGGGGGCCATAAACTTCCGAATGCCGACTATATCGGAATTGATCATTTTAACAGTTCGGCCAAGGCTGTCGAACACTTGATCAGACTGGGTCATACCCGCATCGCGTACATCGGACAATCTCCCTCCGACCGGGAGTGGGGATACCGCCATGCGCTGGGGTCAAGCGGCATCACCGTCGACAATACTTTGGTTGTGCGCAGCCAGCATTGTTCGTTTGCTTTCGGCGCCGAAGCGGTAAACCACCTTCTGGAAGAAGGTAGGCATTTTACGGCCATCTTCTGCTGGAACGACATGACGGCCCTCGGAGCCATTCAAAGCCTGGAGCTCGCGGGATTGTCGATTCCCCGCGATGTGGCCGTCATCGGGTATGACGACATTCCGATGGCCGCGCTGGTCAAGCCCGCTCTCACGACGGTGCGCCAGCCGCTCAAGGACATCGGTAAAACGGCGGTCAGTTTGCTGATTTCTCGGATTGAAGACAAAGAAGACGGCGGTAACCGATCCGTCGTTTTTTCCACCGAATTCATCGTACGGGACAGCTGCGGTGGGAAAATCGGGTGCCTGTCGTGACGACTTGCACCTGCCTTTTTGATCGTTTTGTCATAACGTTTTTACATAATTCATATATATATCAAAATGGGATAGATGACTATATCAGATGCAACAATCCTAAATAACGGAGGAGCATGTATGATTGAAGATTTTGAAAAGTTCCCAGTTACCGTTATGAACCTTTTAGAAGATTACTTGGCAAATGCAATAGCTCCAAAACTTCATATTAATCAGGATTTTATGTTCAACATACTAAATACTATAGATTGTTATGCGATTCTTGGAGGGGTAGAGGAAATATCGGAGATTCTAAAGTCTTATTCGTTTATTCTACGTTACATTTTTTATGTGGAAAAAAAATACGCGACAATCAATGAGGAAATTCTCTATATAGAAAATTATTTGAAATTATTGAGCTATCGACAGCAAAATATTAAATTTATTTTGAAGATACCACAAGAACTGAAAGACTCCCAAATCTTAAGGTTAAGCCTTTTTCCATTAGTAGAAAATTGTATATTTCATGGCTTCAGAGATGGAGTTAATGAAGATTGCTACGTAGAAATTAAGGCATCAATCTTGCAATCGAATCTAATTATTGAAATTAGAGATAATGGTGTTGGAATACCCCCACAAATAATAAATAAAATATTCAACGAAATGGAAGAAGACATCATTAATGCTACACTAAGAAATAAAAAGTCAGGAAATGGCATATTAAATGTACACAATAGAATCCGATTATCTTATGGTAAAAACTATGGTTTGAATATTAATACTAAAGAGGGGCTAGGGACCATTATTGGCATAAAATTACCATCTTTTTATAAATATTAGTCAAATTATCCTGCCCGATAGCTTAACGCCCCAGTGGTGTCGGGTATTACATAAAGCTTCTCAGCCAAGGCTTGCATGTTGGAGTGAATTGCTGTATTATAAGAACTCTGGTCGACGTTAATGATCACAGTGCTCGATTATACTTTCGCGGGGTGGAGCAGCCCGGTAGCTCGTCGGGCTCATAACCCGAAGGCCGCAGGTTCAAATCCTGCCCCCGCAACCAACTTACAATTCAAGCTCGTCACATAAATAGAAATGCCTTCAATCCACAATCAGTGGTTTGAAGGCATTTTTGCATTACACTTCTTCATACTTTGAGGATGTCTAATAGATCGCTCCAGTTAACGATCCGCGGGATATCAGATTCTTGTTCATATCCTAATCATCGATATCCCCATAGCTCTTCTCCCCTTTAGCGTGGAAAAGTCAGCCGATCGCTCTGGCCGGCTGCCTACGTAGAATTTGATTCAACTATCGCTCTCCGTTTGCGGAATGTGGTAGCTAATTAATTGTTTGGCAACCATTTCGTACAGGTATCTGCACGTAATTGTAGCTCATTATACAGCAAGCCGGCATGGTAGCCGTCGCAAACGGCATGATGGAATTGTCCCGATAATGGCAACAGTATTTTTTCGTCATGCTGAAAATATTTCCCCATTGTAAAGATGGGTAGTAAATAGGTTCCCTCGTTATAGACGTTCAGGTTAAAGCCCGTGAAGCTGACCCATGGGATGCTAGAAATGGGGAAGGTGTTTGGTGGTTCGTTTGTTTTGGCAGCAAATTGTTTAACACTTCCGTACTTTTTCATATCATCAAGATAACGACTGTAGAAATCATTAAAATCTTCACCGTACAAAGTCCAGATGCTTGAAAAAGTCTTATCATCATCATGGAAAATTGTAAAGCTAGGAGACAAACTGTCCCAACAACCTAACCTACCCTCAGAATCAAGACATGTGCGAAATTCACTGTGGCGGTTTACCACCGTAGTTATCATGTGGATTAGTGCTGGGTACAGCTTAATCCCCTTATTCTTAAGTTCTGCCAGCAGCCGGGTAATGTCAATATTTGCAGTCATGCTATAGGTGCATCTGACATTGTATAAATAATGTTCAAAATAGGTTTTTCTACTCCAGTTATCAATGACAATCGGATTGAAAATCATTTATTATAACCTCCTAAAATTATTGCGTTTTTCATTTTAGGAGGTCTGATCAACTGATTTAACCATATGCTCATCACAATCCTAATACATTATTTTTTCTACTGCTACTACATAGACTCTGTAACGTTGAGTATACCATCATCATAGCCAAAACATCAAAAATATAGCTTACAGATTGCTATCTCTGAGACATACCCAAGATGACTAAACTGTTATGTTGTATTAATCTGCCCGTTACTTGGTCCATAATAGCTGGATTTGCAAGAGGGGTCCTGTGATAGCTGCCCCTCCGTTCGCAATTAAATCTCATTATAGAATTATTCGAATGAACGATTCGCCAATTGATCAAACAATAGTTCAAACCGACATGTATACATATAAGTACAAATGAAAATTATATCAAGGTGTCCAAAACCATGATCAAAGGAGAAAAAAATGCCACAACAAGTCGATACGAACCAATTAAAGAAAGCGGAAGCAATGACGACCCTTGCCAAAGAACTTATTACACAGGCTATTGAGAAATCAGCAGCAGATCCCATGCTATGCGAAGAAGCTTTAAAACAAGCATCTACCGAGATAGCACAAGCTCAGACTATGGTAAGTCAAGTACAATCCTCTCTTCAATCCCAACAAGCTCAACAATCCAATTGATTGATTCCAGGTACTATTCCAAATTTAAGTATTTGACTGGATAAAAAATCAAACAGCGGCGGCCGAGACTTGAAAAAAGTCTTAGACTGCCGCTGGTTTCATTGAACTATCGTACCCGGTTAGCTCAATGACTTACACCATTTAAGAACTGCCTCATCAACTTCATCAATGTAACATGCAAACCAGAAAAAGAATGGGATTACATTTTATTAATCCGTCTGGCTTCCTAACCTTCAGGAGTCAGCGGCAATTGGTTATTTGGGGACCCATTGCTGCTGTATACGTATAGGTAGTTCAATAAATAACATGATTTCAATAAAGATTTAAAATGCACGACTTGTAACTTGCCCATTAAACTCCAAAGCATCTAAGACCCTTATTCGATGAGTCTCACTTAATTCTGATAAATGCATCCACCTAAATTCGGAGTGTTCATAATTAAGTGTTATTTCCATTTCCTCAGGGATTGAACAGCGAAAAATCGCTGCTTGCGAATTATACTTACTGTGATAATAAAATCCCGTTAATACTACATCCCTTACATCTATTCCAAGTTCTTCAAGACATTCTCGGTGTAATGCCTGATGAATGGTTTCGCCAGGCTCAACACTACCACCAGGGAAACTCCACCCCTTATCTCCATAAGTCCTCTTTAATAGCAGTGTTTGTCCATTGGAATTAAGTATTATTGCATGGGCACCAAACCTAAAAGTATCGTTAAAAGCCAAGCATATCACCCCTTTTTAGTCTACATAAATATTAACACATATTGGAAGAAAACTGCCTGTTACTTCAATGAACATCAAAAAAGGAGCTATCCTTGAGGCAGCTCCATACTATCGTACCCGTTAGTTTAATTTAACTTACATACATGGATGATTTTCATCGGGGAGATACCCACAGACTCTGATGATTCTCTCTTGTAACATCTGGTCTCTTTGGGTAGTGCCAACCAGTATCGAAACATAAGGTTGGAATCTCGTTTCGATAATCATTTCTGCAAGTTTAACTCGAATATTCATACCAATTAGAGAATAAATCAATGCTCCGAACAGAAGAACAACAATAAGGAACGTAGTAAGGATTCGCTTATTGATTCTCATCACCTTTCCTCCATTTCAAGTTATTAGACGTTGAAGAAATTGAAATGTTTCGGTTGCTTTTTATTGGGCATTAACTGAACGATACTGCCCGTTACTTCAATAGGCCGCCGATCGCCGGCAGCCTACTGAATCACCTATTGTGCTCTTGTTTCCCGGTTGGGAAAGGCTACCGCTTATGTTGGCAGCCTTTTGTCAATCAGTTATCCAATAATTTAGAGAATTATTTTCTTTTTAATAATTTATGAATACTCGAAGGCTTTAAACCAGCTTGAATAAGTAATTTGATATTGAAACCCGACTTCCCATAGCTTAAACGATACCAGTAGTAATTTATGTATTCTATCACGGAAAAAACATAAATTAACATACCTAGAAATAGGTCTCTTTTATTCTGTGCAAGCATTACCAATAAAATAACTACTAACACAGCCAAAAGAAGATTCGTTCTTCTTAGCATGATTAGGGTTTTCCGCATTAACAATGATTTCTCTTTACCTAATGATTGAGATCTAAATACCCAATACAGCACACCTTGAATTAATTGAAACACAAGGAATGATAACGCAAGCAAGCTCGCGAATCCTAAATCTAAATAAAGTTTAAATACAACCAAAAAAGTAAAAGCAGCTACTAACTCACCCAACGCTAGATTCAACAGGTGTTTTCTTAGTTTTCTCATAAAACTCCTTTTTAAAGATCACCAGCAGTCTTAGATCAAATTCATTTTACCATAGTAGCTTGTTAAGCATAACTGCCCTTCAATAACATCAAAAAGGAGCTATCCTTGCTCCACACTATTGTACCCTTTAGTGCAATGAAACTTACGAACTTGGCTGTCCAGACCGTTTCTGCCTCCATATTTGGAGCATTTAGGTATCTCATTTGAATTGCTTTGTAAGAATCAATTCTAGCCAATTTTCTAGAGTTTCTTTAATCTCAAAACGATTTTTTGACCGCTTTTCCTTCATCGTATCCCAATTATCATTTACGACTACCAGTAAGTACTCTCCGTCGGCTCTAGAATCTGGAGACCATCCTAAATCGATAATAAGTCTTTCCTGTCCACGTTTCGGCACAATCCATTCGCCCTGCACTAACTCCATCTTATTGATTTGCAACAAATCTTCGGTGAAATAGTGCCAATTCTTGATATATCCGTTTTCATCTGGTTCTGGTTCAACATCATGAAACTTGTTATAGCAAATAGCAAAACCTGCTGGTATCCGAAGTTCAATTAATTCCATTTTCTTAGCTCTCCTCTACTGTCTTTACATTTATCTGCTTTTATCTATTCGTACGGAAGCTGTTGAACCCCTCAGCCGTATTAACGTAAACTGCCCGTTAGTTGAGAAAAGGTAACCGACATAAGCCGGCTACCTTTACAAAGTACTCATTGAGCTATCGTACCCGTTAGCCACACATGCAGCGCAAGCGCTGCACCACAGATGATGAAAATGGGACGAAGAATCCGTCAATACTGCTACCATGGCTGGGAGAGGAAGGTCGATAAGCTATGGTGCCTTAGAGCCCATCCGTTAGTCTGACTCCAACGATCACGGTGCATCACAGATTGTCGCTCCCTTTCGGGAAGCACTCATGGGAGATTAATCCTACTCTGATTGTTGCACCAGCCTCTTACCTATTTTAGCCGTAGAGAGGACGTCATTAAGGTGGAAGTTGTCATTGAACGGGCATGCGGTATGGACATTCATAAGGATAATATTACAGCGTGCATCCTCACTTCTAAAGGAAAGGAGATTCAAACGTTTTCAACTAAAACGGTGCATCTATTGCAACTCATTGATTGGATTAAACAACATGAATGTTCCCACGTTGCGATGGAAAGCACAGGCGTATTTTGGAAGCCAATCGTCAACCTGCTTGAAGCTGAGGGCATTGAATTTTTAGTGGTGAATGCCCAGCATATGAAGGCATTGCCTGGACGTAAAACAGATGTCAAGGATTCGGAATGGATCGCCAAGCTTCTCCGTCATGGACTACTCAAAGCTAGCTTCATTCCAAACCGAAATCAACGTGAACTTCGAGAGCTTGTTCGGTATCGCCGCAGCATCATCGAAGAGAGATCCAGACAACACAATCGCATTCAGAAGGTCCTCGAAGGAGCAAACATTAAGCTTGGCTCCGTTGTCTCGGATATTATGGGTGTCTCCTCTCGTGACATGCTGCGTGCCATTGCAGATGGCGAAGATGATCCCGAAAAACTAGCGAGCTTCGCTAGGCGTACCCTGAAGCGGAAAAAGAACGAACTCGAACTTGCTCTTCAAGGTTATGTAAACCCCCACCAACGTCTGATGATTAGGACCATTTTGACTCACATTGATTTTTTAAGTGAACAGGTAGAAGCTCTCGACAAAGAAGTTGCTGCGCGGGTGGAATCTTTTCAGGAAGATGTTGAACGGTTAGATTCAATCCCTGGAGTAGCCACTCGAATGGCAGAGCAAATCCTAGCGGAGATTGGAACGGACATTAAACAACAGTTTCCCAGTGCAGCGCATTTATGCTCTTGGGCTGGATTGGTACCTGGACATAATGAGAGTGCAGGTAAAAAGAAATCTGCCAAAACCACAAACGGGAACAAGTATCTTAAATCTGCTTTGGTAGAAGCAGCCCATTCCGTTGCAGCATCCAAGAACTTTCTCGGTGCGATGTATAGACGTACTGCCGCACGAAAAGGTAAAAAGCGAGCAGCTGTAAATGTTGCTCATGCTATGTTAAGGATTGCGTTTTATCTACTAACTCGTAAAGAAATGTATGTGGATCTTGGTGAGGATTACTATGACAAACAGAAGCAACAATCTATTGTAAATTATGCCGTTCGTAGACTGGAGTGCCTAGGTTATTCAGTGACGATTGCGGCTAATTCCTAGTTCCCCCCACCTTTAAGACGCTTTTAAAAAATGAATGAACTGCGTCTTCTTTAGTGCAGCCATTTTCTGAAACTGCGGTTTTAATTTTCATGGGAGAAATGTATGTGGATCTTGGTGAGGATTACTATGACAAACAGAAGCAACAATCTATTGTAAATTATGCCGTTCGTAGACTGGAGTGCCTAGGTTATTCAGTGACGATTGCGGCTAATTCCTAGTTCCCCCCACCTTTAAGACGCTTTTAAAAAATGAATGAACTGCGTCTTCTTTAGTGCAGCCATTTTCTGAAACTGCGGTTTTAATTTTCATGGGAGCTTAATCCCTTTTGCGTACATCCATATTACAGCCGCTTAAATTTAAAGAGATCAAGTAAGGCATAGAAGAATCTGAGTGTATCTTCTTGAGAAGAAATTTTATCTTCATATGCTTCGTACAGTGCATTTGCACGAGCATGGTTTTTATTCAAATTACCGCCATGAAACCCATAGACAGCACGCGAAAGCGTCCAAGCAAATGAAGAGCAATCAAGGTGTCTCTTCTGGGTTGCTTTTCCTGCCGTTGTTTTCCATGCCCATACTTCTCCTAAGGCTATCAACGCCATTTCGGGAGTACTGGCGCTGAAATTCGGGTGGAATCCTTCCTCAAGGCCGATCTGTTCTACTTCTTTCAAGCTAACAGTATTCGCTCGACTCAAACTCAGATCCTTTCGCATTAAATCACGAATCGAAGGGAAATGAACGTTGGAAAATTTCAATAATTCTTCTTTCCAGAACCATGAATCCTCATCTGTCGTGTTCGAAAAATCGATTGCTAGCACCTCGTCCAGTTGGCTTTGGGATAACTGCGGCAGTTCCTCATAATTATGTGATACATTTGAGAATGGTAAAGTTTCATTGTAGTAGCAAACGCCGTCTTTGCAACCATAGACGATTCTACTTCCTGTATCACCATAGACCATTTTTTCTTCAAAATCAGCAGGTGATGCTTCCTTCACATACTGAACGAATGTTTGCGCAGCCAGAAGGGTTGAAGTATCTCTGTGATGGCTTCCGATCGCTAGGCCACTTGATCCTTCATAAACAGTGAATGTATAGGCTTGTCCTGTGTTGTCTGTCGCTCTAATGGCGTACTGGAAAGCATTTTCGGCATTCGAAGTCTTGAAATTTGGTTCCCCAAACAAAGTCAGCAGAGAGCCTCTAAACTGAGCAGTTTCTTGTCCAAATCCGACCTCCGGGCTTATAATTTTCGAGCTTCCAAGCTTAAATTGTTGGATCTCTATTGCTTGAAATATATACATCCTTTTAACACCTTCCTTGTTAAGTAACGCCTTGATAACTTCCATCATACGGAGAAACGGATTTTACAACAACTATGTGGAGAAGAAGCGTTGTAATTATTAGTTGTCTAGTACTACGTTCTACTGCCCGTTAGTTTAACGGTTTCCCACTAATTTACAACGTATGAAATTGGTAACTTTTTGTATATTTTTGCGTCAATACTAATGTACTATCCCATTGAAAGGAAGAGTTTCATTTGAAGAAGTATGTATTTATATCCTTAACAATAATGGTACTAGGCTTAATCTTTCTAATAACTACAACAAATAAAAATCCACTTCATATTTACCTCTTACCAGAAAACTTTGTTGGAGAAGTAAGAGTTACTTTTGACCAATCAGATTACCCACCACTTACCAAAGAAAGAAATACATTTATTTATCACATACCTAGGTCAGGTAAGTTGAAAACCTCAAATACCATGGAAAGTGGACCTGTTGAGGTATACTATGTTGACAATCAGGGTCAGCGTAAGAAAGTAAGCCATGAGCATTTTTCTGGGGTGTCTTCGCATGGTGGAGGCGAAGATAATCAAACAGTTGCAACATTCTTTATTGGTACAAAAGAACAATACGAAAATTATGTGAAACAACAATAATGTTGCTAGGAACATTGGATGATTATTAATAATTTGAGAACCATCATTCCGTTATCCTGCCCGTTACTCAACGAAAGACGGCAACCGATCGTCTGGCCGGCTGCCGTAGTGTTGATTGAACTATCGTTACCCGTTAGTTAATTCCGTCGCCGATGTGATGAAACTTTAAACATAATTTCCTTTAAACCTTCTGTGTTGGCGTATTGAATGTAATTACGGATATCTTAATTTAAACTACAAATTCTTATAATAGATTTTGGTCATATCTCCCATCACCATTGGTGCAGTTTCCATGAATGTCCATCCTGTATTTTCATAGTACTCGTTATCATTTGTAGAGATAAGATATAATTTGGTAAAGCCTAACTTTTGAACAACTTTGATGATGTGATTTTGCAATAAAATATCTATCCCTTGATCCTGCATATCTTTTTTAACAAATAAATTCGTCATCCACGGAAACAAATCTTGTCTGCAGCGCAAATCATTTGTCCAAATCGCTATCGTACCGACCAATCTGTCACCAGAAAGCGCGATATACGTTAAAGGAACTCGATCGTGTTGAGCAGTATGAATAGTGGTGTACTTCATATTTTCTTTCGTTTGGTATTTACCCCATTTGTGCCAAAACCATTCACTTACTTCATCTACATACTCCATCCGATCTGCCAAATTAACAATTTGAATATCCATGCTTTTCATCAACCTCCATAATTTTTCGACTTCACCACATTAGACACGCGAAAGCCACAGAAAGCCACTTATCAAAAAAAAAATGAATCGTGGCTTTTTCCTCTCGCCGGGTGTCTAATATATGGGAGGAGGTAATAAATGGACCCTCGAGAACGTTTTGAAGACGTTATTGCACTATATTATGACAGAATCAAGAGATATCTTTCACTAAAGATAGATGCTCACTGCGCTGAAGATTTAACCCAATTAACATTTATAAAAGCATATGAAAACCATCACGCTTTTAATAGTGAATCGACTTTATTTACTTGGTTATTCAAAATAGCAAATAATAATCTAAAAAATGAATACCGGAGAAAGCATCGAAATCATAAGTCCATTGTTGAGATCGAGCAGCATCATACCTTTGTTAGTTTTGAATTTACAGAAAATGTTGAACTGCGAATCGATATTTCAATGGCATTAACATGCTTAAATGAGCTGGATCGTGAGATTATATCTTTACACTATGACGGAGGCTTTAAACTATTCGAAATATCTGAAATGGTTGGTTTGAGTTTAAGCGCTGTTAAAAATCGCTTATATCGTGCTTTAAAGAAATTAAACCATCAATTCCATTATGATGTTGAAGTTAACAACGCACCATCCGCTGCTGCTTTCATTCATCTAGTAAGCGCCGGTCATTCTGTCGGCAGCGATCCTGCAAATAAACAAGTGTATCAAAACATTATCGACCATATGAGCCTCAAAGTTGGGCAAATATTTAACTTAGTGAAGGCGAAGCCTTCAAAAAAGATTACCATCGAAATTTATGAAGACCTTCAAGCCTTTCATCTGGCTGTTAATGAACCGAATGCTCCGAATTGGTTCATGGGCGTTGTCGAGGGAAACACGATTAAAATCACATCCCCTCTCCAACCTGGTCCAGAACACACGTATGAATCGATTCTAAAATCAGTTGTTCATCTTTTCACTATATGCTTAGTCAAAGAGATAAACCCTGCTACCCCTAAATGGATATATCAAGGACTAGGTGGTTATCAAGCAGAATTAATGACTGAGCGATACATTAATAAGTCTATCGTTCAGCTAGTTAAGCAAGGTCTGATCCCTAGCTTAGAGGATTTAAGTGATAATAGCTGGGATTTCGAAACAAAGAAAGGGTTTCAATTCTCCTATACACTCGTTGAATTTGTATTAAAGCAATATGGAGCAACCGTCTTAAATAAACTAATTAGAAATCCATCTGACCTTGAGAACATTTTTGGTTGTACAGCTTCTGACTTTTGTCACAAATGGAGAGAATCGTTGGCTGATAGATTTAGGGAATAGTGAGACATATTCCCCTTATTTTACTATTTAGGAAAGCACCATATATTTCCTGCATTATCCTGCCCATTAGGTAAACGCCCAGCAGGACATTTGTATAAAATTCAATATTTTGTGAACATGTAAAAAGGAGCTGCCACGGCAGCTCCTTCATCGTTTGTATAGAGTCCTTTATTCAACTAACGTACCCGTTAGTTCAACTCTATGTCAAAATCTCTTAATTGCCCGTTCCTTGTGTATGTGATAATTTTTCTGCACTCTTCTCGTACCCTCACAGTTCCTTTTTCACTCAGGAACCAATTGTCTCTTGTTGTGCTCTGGTCATTTACTGGACAAAATGTATAAGCTATTGAAGCAGGCAAATAAGTCATCATGGTCATAAAAGAACGTCGCATATGGTAAGCAGTTGTAACAATTAAAATTCTTCGAATGTTTGCTAACCCGATGCTGCTCTCCAATATTTTAGAAGAAAATAATACATTGTCTCTTGTATGCTTGGATAATGGTTCGACCAAAATATCCATTTCTGAAACTCCATGTTTTTTTGCTTCCTCGCTCATCACCATTGCTTCGACATCATGTTGTCCGTCCCACTGTACCCCTCCAGAAAATAAGATTTTTGAAGCTCGCTTCTCCTTGTATAGTTCAATCGCTCTAGGACATCGATACTTTAGACTTTTTTTACTTCCAAACACAAAAATTATATCGCCATTAGCTCCGTCATCAACTAGATTATTAAATAGTATCGAATCAATATGATAGCGAGGAAGCTGGTCATAATCAAACTCCGAAATCAACAAACACAATCACACTCCTTTAAAAAGAACTCATCCACTCATACGTTTCCGTAGTTCAGAAATTACGTTAAACTGCAGTTAGCTGAACAGGCTGTCGATGATCTCGGCAACCTGTTGTCATGGTGTTATTGTTTAGCGTAAAGCGTCATACCAATTCTTGATTTTTACGAATGCTACCAACTAGCCATTTTGCAGCATCTAAGAGGTCCCTCGCAACAAAATCTGGTGAGGCTTGCTCATACCACTTGTGACGGTATATCTCCAAAGATTGTTTGCCCCAGCCTGTCTCTACAAGGATTCTTTTGGCTCCGACTGCGGCAGCTGCAAGCATATCTGTAGAACCCACGTCACCAATAACAGCACATTGAGTAAGATCTAGTTCATGCTCAGTTGCTGCTTTTTGAAGCATGCCTGGTCGTGGTTTATGACACTCACAACCCTCCTCAGGCTCATGAGGACATATATAAGCCGCATCGAATCCATAACTTTCAAATTCTTTTTGAAATTCTAATTCCGTCGCTAGTCCTCTAGTAATATTGTGTTGATTAGTAAGGGCAAATATTTTGATTCCATGATCTTTTAATAACTTCAGTGCCGCTAAAGACGAAGGGAACAACTCAAAATCTTGAGGATGAATGAAGTGACCATTCCCACCTAAAGTTCCGTCACGATCCACAAAAACAGCCTTAAGTATCAACAAAATATCCCCCTTATAGTAGATTACACAAATATGGTAATTCCCTTTATGATTGAATTATCCTGCCCTTTAGCTCAATCAGAGCGGGTGTAAGAGAGCTATCAACTGTACAATGAAATTCAGCCAAACAAGGAATCCGTACTTCTAGCGGGGGATATCGCTTCGTTTCTATTACTCAACTAACCCAGGCCATTCTGCTAACGACTTAACGTGCCATATCCCACCTGGATGACCGATTCGACGATATAATTGCTCTGTCCAACGGTACGTTTCCGGTCTTTGCCCAATAAACACCAGTGGCTTCGGCCAAAGTAATCCGGCAACTTGTGGCAAATCAGTATAACGTAAGCTATGAATTATTTCTATCGCCGGACCGGTTCCATTCGGTTCACTTAGAGCATTTTGTGTGGCAGGTGGATTCTGTATAATGACACCAGCAATCTGATCATCAAGCAGCGCAGCATAGAGAGCGACGGCAACCATCTCTCCTTTGGCAGCCAATACCACTCGTTTAGGATCTATTTCACGAAAGGAACGAACCGCCTGAACTCCTCGTAAAACGTCCCAAACTCTCATGGAAGCAATCGTCCGTCCTGTCCAATTAGATGCACGACGTAAATGCAGACTAAGTTCTGGACCCCATGATGTATCCCCTGTACCTCGCGGATCGATTCTTGTGCGTACCCATTTATCGTCCAATCCCTCTAATAGAGGATAACTTTTTAGAATGCCGCGGGCCGCACCAGCTTCTCTAAGGGCAATCACCACCGGAGCAGGGGATGAAGAAACTGTTAGAGGGCAGAGTAGTTCACCATTTAACCGCCAATATGAATCAGGCGAAAAGGAAAATTTATGTGTACTCCAATAAGTTTCCTTGTCTATATAGCTCTGCTCTATTCGAACATCAACAACTTCATGGTCTTGTGTAAAAGCGGAAAAACTTTCTGTATACAGTTTTTTTACCAGTTCATCCCTCTCAAAATTTAATTCTCTTTGATTTCTAATCATATATGTCTTCGTCAAGGGGATAAACCAATCCTGAACCGTGGTTGACTCATCATTAGGAGGATTAATGCCGTTATAGACAAGCAAATCTTCATTTTTTTCTTTAAACCCATCTACGTCAGACAATTCATTATGAATAGTAGTAGGCATCAGATGGCTCATGAAAAAATGAAAAATCTCCTTACGCGAATCGGAATTATAGGAATGAGGACCGTAAAACATCATCAACCCGAGCTTGTCTTCTGCTCCGACTTGTTGATAAAACAATTTTAGCTTCTCATATACAAGATGTATCGAATCACTCTTAAATAACTTATCCGCAGATGCACTTACAATCAAACATGGGCGCGGTGCAATGAGGGCATACATTTCAATCATCGACCAGCCATATGGATTAGTGGGAATCATGCAGTCACAATGATCATCGATTGTACGTTCACTAAGATGAGAGGCTAGGGTTCCGGTACCACAAGAAGGTGCCACTATCTTTACCCTATCATCCGCGCAAGCAGTCCACCAACTTGTTGCTCCACCTCCTGAGATTCCCGTCATTCCTAAACGCGTCTCGTCTACTTCTTTCAACTCGCTGAGTAAATCTAAGCCTCTGATGGCGTTCCATACTTCCACGCCTGCAGGCGAATATCCCCGGCTAATCCAGTGAAAACATCCATGATTGTTTGTACCGTAATGTTCACCGAGCACTTCACCATTTTGAATGGTATCTATAATTAGTGTGACAAAACCCAATTGAGCAAACTTCCGGGCATGCTCTTGATAGTGAGTCTTTTGGTTCTTGGCGTGTCCGCAGACATAGATAATACCAGGTACAGATCGAACAATGTTATTCGGTACATACAAGTTTCCCGCAACATATAAACCTGGTAAACTTTCATAATATAATTTGTCTACTCTGTATGTATCTCGCTTCAGCGTCCCTGTAACTTTTATGTTTAAAGGAGAGCGTTCTTGTTGTAGGTATTGATCAATTCCTAACATCCGATGAAACTGACGTTGTTTTTCTTTTCGCCAAATTTGCAATTCTGATTCCGTAGTGAATTCTGGTAATGGGCGAGAAGTCATTTGCTCCGCCACTTGGACTAAATACTCCCTCATATGCATATTAAGTTACCCCCAAGTAGATAAGATCCGTTTTCGTCAGGGCAATGTGCTCCGTACTTGAGCAACCTTAGCAAGGTATCATAACCAGTAATACGTTCAGGAAGATTTCCTCCTCTTAAACGAGACGCCCTAACAATCCCAATACCATCAGCTGTTATTAGACCAGCTTCATCTACAATTGAGCGTAACGAACTATCCTTCTGACAAGCCATTGTGATCTCTGGATTTACTTTAATAACATGGAATAGTTCTGATTTATTCTGTTCGATTTCGTCACTAAGAGTTTCCACAGTTCCGTCAAGTGTGAGTTTTGGAAACCGAATTCCCATTATCTTTGCATAGCTTTCCATTGAGACATACCACCTTTTTTAGATAATATATCCATATTTTAACACAAGTTATGTTCAACTAACCTGTCTGTAACGTAACAAAGCTGCCGTTCAAAGCGGCAGCTTTTTCATGGTGTAGTTATTTCGCTATCGTTACCCGTTACTTCAACAACTGTGCCCATAACATCTTTCCATCACTAAAAGTTCCCGTCCAAACATTGTCTGTTTTAGAATTATGGAGATAATGTTCATACATTAGTTTTAAACTCAAAGACATCTGCAAATTAGCCATTTCTGATAATTTCACCCAATGTAATTCACCTTCATCGCAACTACTTATAGTTCTAGTGTTCGAATCACCAAAGAAAATATAATGTTGATTTAGTTCATCTTCTTTTTGTCGCAGTAGTATGTATCGCAATGTTAAATTTTCAATTTCAATATGAGATATACCCGTCTCTTCTTCTATTTCACGTAAACAAGAATTTTCGGGTGAACCATGCTCGTGTGGCTCAACATGACCTCCGATACACGACCATAAGCCTGGGGCTATCTTTTTGTTTTTTGATCGTTTGAGCATTAACACATCATCATTATTAATAAGAAAAGCTCCAGTCATTGTCCGAACACTTATCATCGTAATAACCTCCGAATCCTGAATCAATCACTTTTCTAGATTTCTCTATAAGTGTTATAAATCCTTTCTACATTTAGCATACCTTATCATTCAACAGGCCGTCCAGTTGCTGGCTGCCTGTTCGTTTTCATAACTGCCTATGTCGCCACGCTAACCTGCCCTTTTGTTGAGCGGCGGCTTCATTAAGACTACAACCGCTGCTACAACCTAAAAGTAACGACGATAGAGTTCTCGCCGGCGTTCCCCGCGCAGCTGGGCGTATATTTGAGTGGTTGATGCTTTTTCATGCCCCAACATGCCTTGAATGAAATCTAATGGCGCTCCGTTATCAAGGAGCTTGCACGCATAGGTATGACGAAACCGATGTGGATATACATTAGCTTCGAGTTCTCCCCGATCAGCAAGACGTTTTAATGCCCACCTGATCGTCGGAATAGCCATCCGTTGTAGGATGTGTATCAGTTACAAATAAGGCCTTGCAAGAGTCCTCACGGCTCGCGAGGTACTTCTTCAACCACACTTTACATTCGGTGGTAAAGTAAACCTCTCTTTGTTTTGAACCCTTGCCATTTACAATTGCGGAGCAGTTCTCCCAGTTCAGATCTTCGATGTTCAACTTCTCCACCTCTCCAATCCTTCAGCCGGTACTATCTATATAGGAACTCTAGAAGAGCCCTTTCCTTCAGGGACTGGCAAGAGATTTTCAAGTGAATGACATCTTCCTCAATCAAAAAATTAGGAATACGCTTGTCCATTTTGGGTTCGCGTAGCTTCAAAGAAGGTTCGATGATAAGTATGTCTCTTCATAGGCAAAGCGGAACAAGGAACGAACAAAACGTATGCGATGTGCTAGACTGCTGGGTTTCAAGCGATCGGACTGCTTTGCCAAGTATTCTTTCAACAAGTTCAAAGTAATCTCAGAAATATCCAGGTCTCCTAGCTCTCTTACAAGCATCTTGAACTGAAGGGTGTAGGCTTTCAATGTACTGGGACTAAACCCTTGGATACGTTTATCAGCTTCATACAGTCGCCATAACTTGCTTAAAATCATAAATAAAACCTCCCATAATAGCTACTAAATCTAGTTTGCTTCTTATGGAAGGTTTTAGACTGACTTTATTAAACTATCGTACCCGTTAGTTGAACAACAATAATAAGTTTCTAGCCAATGAAAATCACAGCATTTTCTCGTCCAAATGCCGTTGGTAGTTTAGTAATTAACAAATCGATACGGTAAAGGATATGTGCCTGCTTCACTTCAAATAAATTGTGAAGTGACCACTCTCTAATTTGCAGCAGCTCGTTAATGACTTTATCCAAATCTTCTTTCCTTATATCTATTCCCCATGAAAATTGCTCTACCCACTTTAATTGCATTGCTTTTATCGCAGGGACCCAACACTCATTAAAAAATGATTCAGATGCCACAGGTATTGAGAACACCCTTTCTAATTCATCAGTCGGATCTAATATATAGGCTACTACTGACATGATGGGAAATTCACTCCTTACCCAAACGAACAATGATCCCAATATTACCATAATTGATACTCTTCTGCCCGTTCGTAACACAGCAGCCGAGGCGCCTGCATTTTTGCGATGCTCCTTTTCGAACTAGTAGCGATTCGTCGAGAATTTCCATATATGGTGTGTAATACTATATGAAAATACAGTAGAATCATAGGATCGTCAATGAAACTTGTAAATTATAATTACATTGTATTTTGTATATATGTAAATTGAGCTTTCCGTACTCAAAAAACCACCCTCTCCTGTCGGCACGAGGGGCCATTCGCGGAATTTGACAAGCGCACACGAACTTCTGCCAAGCAGGTCATATAGTACTGGGGAGGTGATTCATTGTGTTCAAAAAGAACTATCGCAGCCGCACTATCAGAGCCAAGCTGCGGGTCTGCCGATATTTGTCCGCGAATCGTTCGCTGAAAAAAAACATTCCCCTTACAAGGCTGTTCACGCTCCCCAATATGAGAAAGATGACGGCTAGCCATTCCTCGCTTTATATTAAGCCAGATATCGGTTCGCACGGAATCGGCATCTTCAAGCTGACGCGGACGCGAGGCGGGTTCAAGCTGCGTTCCTCGCAGCGGGGCAAACGGAGCAGCCGGTTCAATTCAGCGTCTTCCGTTTACCGGCATATACTGGCGAAACGCCAGGGGCGAATGATTATTCAGAAGACGGTACGTCTTGACCGAGCGGGAGAAAGACCGTACGACATTCGCGTTATGGTGCAGCGTAAGCCGGGAGGAAGCTGGACATGTACCGGGATGGCGGCCAAGGTCGGACGGGCGGGCAAGATTATAACCAATTATTATCAGGGCGGAGAACTAATGTCGATGGAGTCGCTGCATAATCGAAAAGGACTGCTGGAAGAACAAGGCAAGGCACGCATCCGCCATTTAACCCGCAAAGCGCTGGACGTCGTACGGACGCTAAGCGCCAAACAATCGGGCATGTGCGAGATGGGCGTCGATTTCGCCTACGACCGAAGCGGGCGGCTTTGGGTGCTGGAAGTGAACAGCAACCATCCTCAATTCCATCCGTTCAAAAAGTTCGACCGAGCAGCTTACGACCGGATGATGCATTATGCCCACAGCTATGGCAGGAAAAGCGCAAAATAAGTAGTGCGAGGGCACTCGATAACCCGGGTTATCAAAGGGAAAGGTGAAAAAGTTGGGGTCTGTAAAATGAAATGTGGTACCTTTGAAATGATTTCAAAGGGGACATAAGTTCCATAACACCTGCCGCTGCGCCTGCATTTTTGCGATGCTCCTTTTCGAACTCGTAGCGATCCGTCGGGATGTTATAAAGTTCTTGTCATTGAGCTTTGACAAGAACTTTATAACATAAATTAAAAAAAGCCGCATTTTAAGCGGCTTGTAATGTATTCAAGTTCTTGTCACCCAGTAGCCACCTCTTGATAACGATTATATATAGGAACATTTACACAAATGTTCCTATATATAAAAGAAAATCCTGATTTTTCAAGCTTGTTGGCACATTTGTGTCATTGGATAATTTTATTCTTTGCGTTTGTGTGTCACAATCAATTGGTTTGATTTTGTTATTATAGTTTCCAGATCGGCTTCCTACGCCAAAGAAAATAAAAGGCGCTGACGAACCATATGATAAGAATAATCAAAACGTAGAAAAACTTTTTTAATCTTTCTAACTTAACTTGAAACACACTAAACCCTCCACCCTAATTTAAGTAGGCTTGAAAAGCCTAAAGGTATGTGACTGGCCTTTCTGCTATATGAATTTATAAGAACTCCTTGTAAATCCCCAAAGTGCTTGCTTTATTATGGAGTAAGAGTGCCTTTTTTCACACCAATTTTTTCGCTATTATGATCGATAAAATCTACTAAAACAATGGTTGTTTTATAACCGCAGTTGTAAGGTGCTCTGGTCGGTACCAGAACATGAACATCTATTATCAATGTTTTGATCATACGCTGATTCCCTTTGAATAATTGCTGAATTAGACGATTCGCTGTGGGAGCAGTTACATAAAACTCGTCATAGCATTGCTAAATGTAATATTAGTAAAGTTTTGCATCAACCAAATCAATGATAAGCTCGCCATTATCGTCACGTGTGAAACTGATCTGTAGTTTTGAAATATTCGTAATATCTATATCAATATTTTTCGGAAGATCTCCGCCTTTAAGGTTTCCAAGTACTGTTAACTCTTTACCATCACCTATTATTTTTAAAGTCCCTAGTGCATTACTATTTTTTGTTTTATCGTCAATACCTACACTTCCTGTTAACTTTGTATACTTTCCTTCCAAATTATATTCGATTGAACCACTTTTAATTGCAGTACGTTGTTCAGTATTAAATAAAGGCAATACCACTTTAATACCATTCTCCATATGGAGCACCTGCAATTTGAAGTACGTTATTATAAAATGCCCCCCCATTTGCGCCTTCGTTTTCTCTCGCAACTGATAGATCCGTCAAATTATCGAATCTCCCCCCACCTGTTCCTATCCAAATTGTACTACTTGCCTCCTCCCACTCTACCTTTTTACCAAACGATTCTCCAACAAACCGGAGCGGTACATAGGTGGTTCCATTATAAATAAATCCTTGTTCGCTACCCACTTTCTTTTCTACTCCATCAAACATATACTTAAAATTTTTAAAATATACATCAATTTGAGTGGTGTCTGAAGCATATACGGCAGTGCCGATTAAAGACCCACAAGTAACAACGCCCAAAATAAATCCTTTTATTTTATCATTCATTATGAAAGTTACCTCCAGAAGATGTATTTTCAAACTCATTTCCTTCTTAATAATATCATTTATATAAATTTTGAAATCAATGGAAGCCTGTTGAGATTTCTCAACAGGCCTCTATTGATTCAATTATAAAATTTCTTAAAAAGCTCTTACAGCAACGTCATAACCGTAACCAAAACCACCATCGCCGTCGTCCGAAACGATTCGAACGGTGTAGGTTTGACTCTTATTTGCCGGTGTAAATGTATTTTGATATTGCCAACCATTTGATGAGGAGGTATGACCGTCTGCAACTGGATTATTAGATTGATCCGTTAGCATATTACTTTGTGTTTATAATTATGGACTGCATACTAAAGTGAAGGGGATTAATATGAACAAAAACAAAAGGATCGGTAGTTTTTTATTTATTGCTTTATTCGCATTGTTTATGTCTGCATCTGTTATCAACGCAGAACCGGCAAAGCCAAATGGTGCTAAAACATCAGCGCCTCCAGAAACAAATTCAATACAAATTCAAGGGATATTTGATCCAAATGATATTTATCTTCAGAAAGGCTGGAATTCTATTGGAGATAATGGAAATCACCAAATTGGCCTTTCTGCGACAACAATTGCCAACCAGTATGTGGATCAAATTGGAGTAACCTATTATCTTCAGAAATGGACAGGTAGTACATGGGAAGACGTGGACCGGGGTGTTACACAGAGTTTTAGGGACGATGATCAATTCACGAACACATTAACTTATACTGGTGAATCGGGATATTACTATCGAGGAGTAACCATTCATTGGATAAAAAAAGGAAATGTGTATGAAGATGGAACAGTAACAAGTTCAACAGTTCTC
The DNA here is from genome assembly GCF_030020805.1 of Paenibacillus sp. RC67. GTDB lineage: Bacteria > Bacillota > Bacilli > Paenibacillales > NBRC-103111 > Paenibacillus_S. The sequence continues at coordinate 1,526,987 of NZ_CP125098.1, read as the reverse complement.
TTAAAATAATTAACAGCTAGAGGACAGGGGTTTGCCCTGTCCTCTTACTTAATACTGTTAGCAATTTTTATGACTTCCTCTTTAGGAAGATCACCAATAATAATTATTACAACATCCCCAAGCATAAAATCTAAATTCACAAGATCGTTTTTTACAACCGTTAAATAACCAGTCCCTGAATTCAAATTGATTTTTTGAATTTCTCCTGCATCAGTATTGGAAGTAGAATTCACAGTGGAATCTTTATTTAGCTTGTTTAATACGATTTTATATGTTTTCCCCTCACTGCTAATGTAATTTAATGGGGCTCCCAGATTAAGAGTCTCCATTTTATCGCATAAGTTTCCAAATCAAAATCCAACACCTTTATAGTTGAGAGCGAAATTGTAATGAAATTTCCCGCTCCATACAAAATCATAAAGATTCCTGTTGCCCATACTACTGGAATAAATCCTGGGTCACGGTTTAATGCCATTTGATAAATTTGTCCACCCAATGACTTGACCCCGATCATTCAACCAGCAGCCCAGTAAAAACTCATTAAAGCAAAAAGCAATGTTCATACAATACCGGCATAAATAAACCATGTTGTACGCAATCTCATTTTCATTCTTACCTCACTTATTTTATTCGCGTAACACATAACGTTGTCGATGGGAAATTTAGTGAATAATTCCTTTATTATACTTAAAGGCCGGATCCTTCATTCAACTTGCTGCTGACGAAACTTACTCGATGAGGAAGCACATTTTTTAAACCTAGCCCTTCCGCCGAATCAATTGCGGGAGGAGCTTTTCCTTTACATTCACACAGATGGATGTATATATTTTGATCGATGATTAAAAGTAGACAGCTCGTTTTAAAATACACAAAAAAGCCCACGAGCGATGTGCGGGACTGCACCCCATCTGTGAGACAGGGATCAAAACACCTTTCAAGTTAAGCGGCCAGTCGTCGGAAATCAGCCGGCGACTGGTTATTTAGTTTCGCTTGAATGCGAATTGAGTTATAGTAAGTGATGTACTCTCGAACGGTTTGTTCAACGATTGCCGTCGTTGTACAAGTGAGCCCTTCGAGATAGAATGTTTCAGACTTTAGTGTGGAATGAAACGATTCGATGGAGGCATTATCAGCGGGCGTTCCCTTGCGGGACATGCTCATGGTAATGCCTTTTCCTTTTACGGCTTCTTGATACGCCTGAGACGTGTAGACGCTGCCTTGATCGCTATGTAGCAGCATCCCTGGTTGATTCGGAAGCTGGCTTAGCGTGTCCAGTACAAATTCAGTGTCCTGCTTGTCAGCTATACTGTAGGCCACAACCTCTCCGTTATACAAGTCCAAAATGCTCGATAAATACAACATCTTGCCGCCGAAGGGCAAATACGTAATATCCGTTACCAACTTATTGAACGGTACGTCTGCTTGAAATTGCCGTTTTAACAGATGTTCTGCTGGTTGTGCTGGCTGTCCAGTTGGTTTGCGTTTCTTGATCTTGACTCGACATTGCAATCCTTCACGCTGCATGATTCGCTGCACGCGTTTGTGGTTGATTGACTGTTCCTTTTGAAGCAGCGCGGTGATCTTGCGATACCCATAACGAAATTTGTGCTGTTTGCAGAGTTGACGTATCTTCTCCACAATTGGATCCGCTTGCTTCGTCTCATATGTCGCTTTCCAACGATAGTACGTAGCACGTGCAATCCCTAGCAATGCACAAGCCTGTTTTACAGACAGTTCTCCTCGAATTGCTTCCATCCAGGCGATTACGGCCTCAGGTGACACATCCTCTCCAACGCCTTGTACTTTTTTAGCACATCCAACTGCTGTTTCAGAAACCGGTTCTCCGCCTTCACCTTCTCGAGTTCTGAAGCATACTCAGGGCCTTTACCATAGCTGTATTGCTTGCCGACAGGTTGCTCAAGCCGATGAAGTTCACCCTTGCGATGCCACGCCACCCAAACCTTCAACTGTGTCACATTCTTAATCCCGAGCTCATCCATAACCTCTCGAACCGACACACCAGCCAATCTCATTCGAATGGCTTGCATCTTTACTTCCACCGGGTAGCTGACTCTTGTTGCCAATGCAAAAACACCTCCAAAGTTGTCCTCCATATCTTACGACAGGGGGCCATTCTCTTGAAGGTGTTTTAATTTGTCTCACGTTATGGGGTCAGTCCCGTGCATTGTCCGGGCTTTTGATAAGGCTCTTATTTTATTTTTTGCAATTCCTTTAATCCTTTTTTGCAATCTGATACAGAAAATCCCTCATCTTTGCAATTTTTTAATGGGTCATTACTCTTACCCTTTACTGTTATTGCAAGAACCGAAGATTATTATAATAATTAATATAATAACAACTATACAACCAATTCCTGCCCACTTGCTTATAACTGCTTCATTATTTGGAATAGTTGCATTTTCAAGATTTGTATATGAAGCATTTTGAACTTGGATTTTTTTCGTTTTTTTTATTTCATCAATTTTCTTTTTTTTAGCAACTAACTCGATTGCATTTTTTAATTTTAGTACAGATAGATATTTCTCCTTGTCCATTCCGTTGACTTTAATCCCACATTGATTGCAATACAAACTATCTCTTATTAATTCATTTCCACAGCTTCTACAGAACAATGCCATACTTATTCTCCTAATAGTTAAAAGTAAAAGCCAGGGGCTGATTGCCCCCACCCGCTTTCCATAACATGGACAACCCTTCCGGACAGCTAGATGATTTACAAATTACATTGGAAGCCGCAATCAAAAATGGTAGTTGTCCTGGAATCCTTCTGCAGGTGACACCATTATTGCAACCATTCAGACCATTAACTGGGATGATGAACAAGTGAAATCCTTTCCTCTTGGCACCTTTGAGGTGGGTTCTGCCACATTAAACCTGAGAATCCCAAAACAAGAAAATTTATATTCAAGTACATATTGAGTTTCGAGGTTAGTTTCTTTCGAATCAAAAGAAATTCCGCCCTGGCGTACCGTCAGGCTTTACCCGCCGCCTTTAGCAGACGAAGCAGCAGCTCCTTGCGCGGTTCCTGCTCCTTGCGAGCCAATGCAGCCAGCTTCTCCGCCTTGCCCCAGATCGGGTACAGCACCCGCTCGGCCTCGTAATCCGTCAGGGCCTCTACATGCTGCACCAACAGCGACAGCTTGTCTTCGCTTTCCAGTTCCGGCTGAATCTTCAGCTTTAGCGAATTGTGAGAGCGCCGCAGGCAGGCGACCAAGGCGGGAGTCGAACGTTCCGTTACGCCATGGGTTTCGGCAAAAACGGCAGTGTACTTGTCCTGCACCAGCTGATGCTCATCGTCCACAAGGGCCATGTAAGCTTCGACCAACGGAAAATACCGCTCGGCCGAAAGTCCCAGCCCGAATACGGCATAACTGCCCGGCATTACGCTTTTTTCGCCTTCCGTATCCTCGTACCATTCAAACTCTTCCATCGCCTCACGAGCGTATTCCTCCAATAACGGATGCAGCTCGGAATAAGCCAGCGCATTCGCAAAAAAACGGTGCGTATCCGATTTGGCAAGCCCCATGACGGGCAATACCTCTCTCACGCTTGATTGTAGCTTGATTTTGTAGCTTTTCGGGAAGCCCTTTCGGAGCAGGGAGAGAATAAACGAAATCGCCCGTTCGTACGCCCCGGCTTCTTCCTTGCAAATAACGACCGTAATGAGGGAAAAAACATCGTTAGCCTTGCATTCGGCCAACTCATGACACATATGGACATCTTCTTGCGAGAAGCTGTCGCTGCCCTCCTTCAGCATGCGCTCGGCCTTGCCGCTGCCAAGTTGCGTCGCCAGCTCCAGAAAAGTCTGGCCCTTGAATTTGCTGTAGCTGGGCTCGTAACGAAGAATCATCACCGCGCCGTACAACAGTAAGTCGACAGGCTGATTCGGCTCATCCTTGTTCTCCAGAGCAGCATCCGGCTTGATTTTATAATCATTGATCCTGTATTCGAAACGGGTGAAATCGTAGTAACGTCGCAGGAAGACATTCTCGGCCCAGCCGGTCAAGGCCCGGATGATATTTCTTCGATGATCCGCCAGCGCTTGCGTCCGTTCTTTGTTCAGCTCCTGAATCCGGTCAAATAAAGCAGTCATCCTTGCCACTTCCGGTTCGTGAAACAAATATGGGTCCAGCAGATGACGCATCAAAAAGAAGGTTTCCAGTGGCTTTGTCGGGTAAGAGCCCTTCTCTAATTTTTTCTCGATATAGGACTGAATTCGTTCCAAAAGCTGCCGCTTTTTCTCTTCATATACGATTTCCAGCACCGTTAATTTCACGCGCCCGTCTGTCGTTGCGAAGGTTCCTTGCAAGGTAAACCGGTAGTCGATCAACGGCGACGTCTCCAGCTTGTCCAGCTTCTCTTTTACGATTTCCGCCAGCAGGGGCTGAACCTCATGCAAGACCTGCTCCCGCGTAAATGGTGTGGCCTTTATCGACTTGCTGCCTGCAGCATTCCGTCCAGAATTCAAACTGTCAACGCGGGTCCTGCCCGGCCGGTAATCCAGCATAACGCCGCTAAATATGCCCATTTGCAGCGTGGTTCGCTTGACCGCTTCCTCCACGTCCTTCCGATTTTCCTGTTCGTCAAACCATTCATGAATCGCCGTTTTCATCTCTTCCAGCGCTTCTTCCTGCAATGTGTTCATCGTCTCCCGCCTTTCCACGTGTTTCAACAGCTGATCTCGCCATGCCCGTCAACGTATCTATTTTAAAAATACGGATTAACGTTCCCATGTTCCTATTATTTTACATGCCGGCACATTCCAGAACAATGAGCCTAACGTCCGGTAGCTTTTTCTACCTTTATGCACACCCGGTTAATGAGGAGACCCTCTACTCCTTTTCATTCAGTGGGCAAGATTTGGTCCATACGAAAACCAATATAAATATGGAGCATTATTTTTCTATATATCACGATTACTACATCGAGAATCTGGACAAGCATAGAGATAAATTGTTCATAGCACCACATGAAATAAATGCCTGCAAAAATCTTACTATGGAGCTGTTAAGGTCAATAGAGGGTAAATCGACCAAGCTGGCAATGCCTCCGGAAGAAGGGTTAGAGGCTGTATTGCAGTTGATAAATGACGTTGATTATTTGATTCATATCTACTCCGAAAACAAAACAACGTTATTCGGTATCATGAGAGACTTTCTCTCAGACAATTGCTCCAACCCGTATAGCGATCATTGTTTCAGTACTTTGCTTCAAAATTATGTCTCTTATATCCTTTATTCTCTTATATCCTTTATTTTACGTTTGATGAAATTCATGATTTGGTAGATTACTTTAAAGGCACTCCGTTATGGTGCGGAATGATCATCAATAAAATCTTTACGGATGCCATCTTTATTAAAAAGATTATGAAGCAAAACCATATCGATATTACCGAGTATAAGAATGTAATCGAATTTTTCGACGAGTAGGCCCGAAGGATTTATCTCTAATCCAAAAGCAATTCATTCGTTCCTTAGGCCAGCGATTGACTAAGTTAGAAAAGACAAGCGATGGCTTCAGAGAGTTTCCCGAATATAACGAATTAGCAAACTTATTGACTGACGGATAAAAGATCGGGTTTACTTCATTTAAGGAAAATCAAGTCTGTTATCGATGACACGGAACATCTCCCTACACCGCGCCGGGAACCGGGCATCCAGTTGCTCCCACTGTTGATTCGGCAAAATCAAAAAGTCGTGAGTATCGGAAAAATACGAATCCGCAAAAAGACGAATTTCATATTTATCCCTGATCAACTCCTGAAACCCGCGAATCGTGATATAGCGATCTTTTCCTGTAAAGGTGAGTGCAATCGAATGCAGTTGTCCATTGTAGGTAATATCCAGCCCTTTGTCCGTAGTCACCACCTCGACCACCTCATTTGGAAGCCGTTTACCGAATAATCGGACAATCTCCTCGTCATCCTCTCGCCAATCTACGGTGACGCTGTATGCGAAAGCGAACACCATCGGAATTTGCTCCTGGATCGCCAGCTCGTTCGCTAGTTTAAGGGTTTATCCCACGTAAACTCACTCATTCGCAGGTTTTCATCACTTTAGAATGTAGTGGTCCGTAGGAAATATAGCTTTTTTACCCGCAAGGTTAGTGTTTTGGGCATGCGGAAATAGAAGAAACGAACATTTTGGGACATTTATCCAATTATACTCTGCTGCACTCATCCTTCACAAGATCCCTGGAAGTTTACCATCCCACGGCTCGACGGGTCCCTGCCCTAACATTCCTTCGTTACACTTATCCAAGGTGTGGAGACCGATAGCGTTTAGCTGATGGGTCTATGCCCTTATCGGGTACGAACTCGGTCCTCCGTGCTTTCTTTTTCTGAAATCCTGCGAATGAATCAGTCTACGTTATTTCACTTTTTATGCTGCTTGTACGTATGAGCAGATTGTTTTTTCAGGGGTGAACGAGTCTTCGTTCTGAACAATTCCGACAAGGATTCGTGCCAGCTTCCCCAGTACTTTGAATATGGACCGCTGCTTGCTCATGTGCTTAACACGAACATTGTTTTCATGCAGTTGCCGGAAGACGGGATTGGTTCCTACCAGTGTCAGTGTGGCTAGATACAAATATTTTCGTAGCTTTGCATCTCCGCGTTTCGAGATCACAATCTCTCCCTTGCGCTTTCCTGACATGCTTTCTGCCAGATTTAAGCCGGCTCTCCTCAGCAATTGGCGCCCGTGGGCATATTGTTTCAAGTCACCGGCACTAGACAGAATCGCAGCAATGTAAATCGTACCAAGACCTTTGATCGAGCGAAGTTGGTTCACCAGCGGTATTCCTTCCAGTATCGTTCCGAGTTCCCGTTCAAACTGCTCTAACAAGCGTTTTAGGTCTTGCTTTGCCTCTCTTAGTGCAACAGCCTCTCCTACACTCTGTCTGGCTTTATAGAAGAGTTAAGCGGCCTTCTGTCTGCCAGTGGTACCGCCGGCTCGCTTCATGTTTATTCTCCAACCATGAATGACCCCTACAATAGTTTGGCCACACAGATCGGACGGTGACGGAAATGCTTTGAGGGTTGCAATTGACCGCGTACATGTCCAATCCTTAAAGACAGAAGCGTATTCTCTAGATAAATGAGTTCTTTTTTTAATACGCTGTGAAATGATTCGATACATGCATTATCGTAACAATTTCCTTTACGACTCATACTGCCTGCCATGCTGTACGTTTTCAGCCGTGCTTGATATTCATGTGAGACATACTGGCTCCCCCGATCCGAATGATGCAGGACGCTGCCCTTCGGGCGTTGGTGGCGATAAGCTTGATCTAACTCCTCCAAAACAAGCGTCCAATTGCTTGCGCCGCTTACTGCGGTTACTTTCCTTTCGCCTTATCCATTCGTAGTAACCGCTTCGAGATACATTGAAAACGGCACACATCTTCGCGACACGGAGATTGAAGCGGTGATCATGGATGAATTTGTAGATCAGCACCGGTCTTTTGCGAAGTAGTGCATCGCCTTTTTAAAAATTTCGTTTTCCTCTTCCAGGTCACGAAGCCGCTTTTGGAGGTCTCGCAATTCCTTGTCCTCCAGCTTCAGTTGACCACTACCTGGAAATGCGTGATGGCCATCTTGCTTAAATTCAGCAATCCATCGGTAAATGGTGTTCTGATGCAAATCCATTTCCCGGGCTACCTGCGCCACCAACTTCCCTTCCACTTGAATTAGTCGTACGGTTAGAAGTTTGAATTCCTTGTTGTATTTTTTCGTCATGTCGGATACCTCGATTATGAATGCTTTTATTGTCGCATTCTCGCTTCTTTGTGTCCAATGTAAAGTCTAGCAGCGGTTGTTGATTATAAATTGCCATAATTTAATTAGATTAGAAGGTTGAGGTTATTGGGATGTGATAGATGCTCTATTATTTAGCTATAATTTTATGGCCACGATTTCAACTAAACGGTTCTAAAAAAACAACCATTGACGACATGAAAGTCGACAATGGTTGTTCAGATAACTGTTACTTATCGATCAAACTGGTTGTTTTCAGCATTCTCTCAATCAGCGCTGCTGCTTCCGCCCGCGTTATATTATCTTGCGGCTTCAGCAATTGGCCGGCGCTTCCTTCTACAATACCAGCGCGAATCATCCGGGCAACGATCTCGCGCGCCCAATCGGAAAGATCCGCCGCATCGCCGTACACCGATAGCGCCGATGCGATCTCGGTCTGGCTCATTGCCGCACTTTGCGGCTTAATCAGGTTGTAAGCCCGGGCGACCATCGCGATTCCCTGCTCCCGGGTAATCTGCTGTTCGCCACGAAACATGCCGTCTTCATAGCCCTCCACGATACCGAATTCGCTGGCGACAGAGACGCCAGTGCGATACCAAGCGGTGGAAGTAACGTCGTGGAATGCATTCTGTGCGGCTTCCTGACCTATTAACCCCATGCCCGTTACGGACATAATTGCAAATTCTGAACGGGTGATATTACGATCCGGCGAGAATACGTTGTTTCCGGATCCGGCAAGAATGAGTCTGGCGGCAACATTGTTGACCGTCATATGCGCCCAATGGCTCTTAACGTCATTGAAGTCCTGTGGATTCCAAATGACGGAGTAGCTGCCATGGCTCCGCAAATCCTGAATCTTCGCAAAATACCGGTCGCTGATTTTCGTAACGACAGTCGGTACATGGTGTACGGTTCCGTCCGGGCTCACAATCACCCCAGTCGTAATCCGGTTCGGGTCGATACCTTCGGGAAGCGCAATGTATCTTGCCGCATACCCGCTCAATTGCTCTGCACGAACAGTCTGTCCTGCGTGGGAGAAAGTCAAATCCAGATCGACCGGATTCACTAGCAGCTCATAACCATTAGCCGTTGCACGGCTGCGTGCATTGTCGATTAAGGCTTGTTTCGAACGCTGAATGTGGATATTCACGGCAATATCGCCAAGCGCTGTCTTGCTAAACTGACTTGCGATCGCGCCGAGGTCCAGCTGGCTGCTAGGCACCGGATAGATCGCCAGCAGGTTCCCGATTTCCAGGCTCGAGCCGGTATCCTTCATCTGCTTGACCATCGCTGCCGTCAAGCCTTGTACTTGAACATCTCCGTCGCCCGGAATGCGAACCGCCAGATTTTGTGCGCCCCCTTGGGATAAGATGCCAGTGAGCTTGTCACCATCGATCTTAACGGTTGTGACCGTCCGGTCTCCGGATGGCTCCGTCGTTTGTGTTGCAAACGAGGACTTGTTATCGTTCACCGTTGTGATGATATCGCCGGAATTGGAAGCACTACCGCTTCCGCTTCCACTGCCCGGTCGATGGCTGCTTCCGGAGGATACTCTGTTTACGGTGATCGTATATTCCTTGATATGGCCGTCCCGGTCCGTCACCTTCACCGTTACGGTGTTAACACCTATATTCAGCGGAAGCGACGAGCTTGTTGCACCGCTGGCCACTTCGCTATAAGCTCCTCCATTGACGCTAATCTCGATCTTCGCTCCCGGATCGAGCGCTACAGGCATCCATTGCAGCTGATATACGCTGTTGGATACGGTCATCGTATAAGCTCCCGTATTCGAATCGAAGGCTGGGCTCAAGCTACCAATGGAAGGAGTCAGTGATACCAGTTTGTTCGTGGTCCGCATGATTTCCATCGTATAAGTCGACCGCTTGCCGTCCGGTCCGGTTACTTCCACCTGAATCGTATTCAGGCCTTCCTTGAGCGGCAAGTTCTTCCAATCTGAGGCGCTGACCAGGTTGCCGTTCAAGGTAACGGCGACCTTGCTGTCCGGCTGGAGCGCTTGCGGGTCGATACCGACCGTAGACACTTCGTGCGATACGATCGCCTTGTAATTCAACTGCCGTCCGTCGAATGCCGGGGTCAATGCGATCGGATTCCCTTTCTCATCGCCCACACTGAGCGAGACGAGTCCGACATTCGCCGAAACTAGACGATTTCGTGCATCGTTCAGAGCCTCTAACGCCGTATCGATCTCTGCTTGCGTAGCGTTAGGATCACTTAGTACCTTCTCGGCCTGCTTCAGCTCATCCTGCAGTGCCTGCCAGCTCTCCGGCGTATAGGCCGCCGGGTTCAAATGCTCGCCGTTAATGTCGTCCGCTCTCTTCTGCAGTGCGGCTTTGTCGACGGTCTTGTTTGGTTTCATGATTTCAATTCGGTACGTATTCTGCTTTCCGTTCGTGTGAGTAACGACGATTTCTATTACATTCAAACCCTGTTGAAGCGGCAAGTTCGCCCAATTTGCTGCATCCACTGGTTGACCGTTGAAGATAACCTTCGACGTACTGTTCTCGTCGTCCGCCTTTGGAGCGATGGCGACGCTATAAACGTCTTCCATTACCGTTGCCGTGTAATTCAGATGCGTTTTCCCGTCAAATTTCGGGGTCAACGAAACGGGCCGGCCGGATACTGCCGGAGGATTTCCATATACAGCCTCTGCAACACCCAGGTTCAAATCGGTCAGCACCGGCTCCTTTTTCACAAGGTTTGTGCAGGCCGCCTCCAGCGCAGTCAAAACATCATTGACTTGCTTCTGAGTAGCATTCGGATCGCCTAGCACATTCTTTGCGTTATTCAGCGCATCCTGCAATGCCTGCCAGCTTGCCGGAGTATAGTCGGTTGTCCGCAAGTTCTCTCGATTGATCTGATCGACTGTTGCTTGCAGCTGTGTTTTATCTACAGCCGGCTCTCCGGCCATAACCGGTGCAGTCGCTGCGCTCGTTACGCTGCCTGTCGCATGCGTACCGTCGGCTGTGACCGTTACGGTGATGACTCCACCCAAGTCATTTGCGGTTAACGCGTAGCTTGAACCCGTCGCATTCGTGATGGCGACTCCATTACGGTACCACTGGTAGGTCGGCACATTACCTGTTACGTTCGGAGTATATGTGATTCCCGTTACATTCGCCGTCAACGTCTGACCGACCTTGGAAGTTCCATTGATGGATACGCTGCCTCCCATCACCGGAAGTTTGATATTTTTCGTGGCAGTAATGATGTTACTAATGACACCGGGATTATACTCAACAATAACTCCCGGGTCTTTATATGTGCCACTACCGTGTATATTAAGTACGGGTAAGTAACCTATTTTGGTATTATTTGTATCTAGTACAAGTGTAATATGGTCATAGGATCCATTAGGTACAATCTCATTCGAGGTATCAAGACCTGTTTGGTAACCCGTTGATACATACCTTGTGAAGCTACCAACAGAAGTGTCCCAATTAGGTGAGTAGGTTTTGGTAGCGCCAATAAAGCTTATAAAATACCAGCTTCCTGACCAGAAACTCTTAAATTCTTTAAACATACTGGCAATCGCAAGCATTTCTCCAGGATTATTTGCTGCTGGCTCTACAAGATGTCCGTTAATGCTCGCTGCAGTAGTTACAGCATCCTTAAACGCCATGGTATTCTGTCTTGCTACATAAACAAAATAGCGTCCATTGTAGATACGCACAGAGGTTTTTCCATCGGTCAATGGCGCCCCTGGCGTTACATTGACGGTGACACTTTGAGTTTGCCCTGAAACTTGTGTAAATGTCATATTTCGAATTGCATCTTGAATGTCTTCATAAGTAGTACGACCCGAAAAATTGAACACTCTATTTGTAGGTGTAGATTGGTCAGTAACAATGGTACTAATTTTGATACCATCAACCAATTCGGTAATACCGTTTGAAAGAGTTCCAACAGCAATTGAGCCGCTATTTACAGCTACAGTAAAGTATCCGCCGGCTGTATGAACGACGCCTGTGCTTCCGAATGCAGCATTGGGCAGCTGATAGGTTGCTTTGGTTACCCTAACAGGATTACCAAGATCAAGTGTTGGTGTTGTTGCCGCTTTTACTTCTAATGGATGAAAAGGGATCATCGTCAGTACCATAACAATTACCATTAGAAGAGATAACATTTTTCGGTTTTTTAATTTCATTTTTTGTTTATTCCTCCTATCGAAAGCCTATAGAAAATGACTTCTTTCTGTTTAATCCATTTGTTCAGCAATTTTTTCAGTTGCATCACCTCTCCCACCATGTGCATTTTTCTATTGCTATTTTTGTCATTTGGGCAATGCCCTTATATCTATTAATGCAATAAAACAACAATAACGGAGAGACCGTTAAAGAGGTATTCTCTGAACTACATTATAGACAAGCCTACTAACCAAACTCTAACCATAGTTAATTGGGTTGGATTAAAGCACACCGTAACACCTCTGTATCCATTTGGTATTGACAACATTCCTATATAATAAGAAAGCTATCTTGCCGATATAGATATGAAATGACTATACAATATGGATGGAGGCTGCTATGGAATGAAAGTCATGCTGGTAGACGATGAGCGGTTGGCGTTAGTCAGATTAGAAAACATGCTTGGGGAGTATGGGGATTGCAAAGTGATCGGATCATTCTCAAGGGCTGAGTTAGCGATCAATCATATCAGCGAGTTCCAGCCTGATGCCGTCTTTTTGGATATTCACATGCCGGGATTGAATGGCCTGAGGGCAACAGAGCGGATACACACGATCTCACCGAATACGAAAATCGTTTATGTGACTGCCTATGACGAACACGCGGTTGAGGCATTCGAACTAGGGGCAACTGATTACTTAGTGAAGCCGTTAAGACGCGAGCGATTGGGCCAAACAATAGAGCGTCTACGGGAACGTATTTCGATAACGAAGTCTTCAAATGAAGCACGTTTATTATATCATTGCTTAGGAGCCATGCAGATTCGGAAGACGGACGGGGAATTGGAATTCCTGAAGTGGCGGACGATGAAAGCGAAAGAACTGTTTGCCTACTTGCTATTTCATCGGGAGAAAGTAATTAATAAGAATACTTTGCTGGAGTTACTATGGCCGGAATTGGATGATTCCAAGGGACTAGCCAACCTGCATACAAGTATTAATCGAATTCGCAGCGCATGGAAAAACACATTTGGAGACGGTTATATCTCGATCCGATATTCACAGTATGGGTATATCCTTGAGTCGAAAGAACTGCGAATCGATGCTGAAGAATGGGAGCAAGAGCTTCGCCAATTAAGCCCTGTTTCAATCGAATATGTCACAGAACATCAGCGACTGCTCGATATGTATCGTGGAAATTTCTACGAAGAGGATAATTATGTGTGGGCGGAGGGAGAACGCCAAAGACTCAAGGCACTATGGTTGCAACTTGCCCGGCATTTGGCGCAATTTTATTCTTCTCATGACATGAATATAGAAGCACTTAAAGTTTACCACCAAATACAAGAGCGAGATCCTCTGAATGAAGATAGTTATCTCGAGCTTATGAATATATATGCCCGACTAAATGACACAGATTCTGTCGATAAACAGTATCAATTTATGATTCGAATATTGAATCAGGAAGCTGGCGTCGATCCTACTCCTGCAATATTGGAATGGTATGTACGATGGAAAAATGATACAAAAGTGTGTTCCGTCTAGACGGCAGTTCTTCCATGAAAGCTGTTTTTGGGGAAGTATTAATCTGATGTAGTTAGGAATTGGTTATACAGGAACCAAAACGTTGAATTTGTCGAGTGGCGATTATTTCGATACATTAGTTGAGGAGCTGAGCGATAATCGAAAATCCAGCTCGAGAATTTACCCCAAAATGAAGATAAGCTTCTGACGATTGAACTGGAATCGTATACGGACGAATGGGAGGCAACATTATTCTTTAATGAACGAACGGAGACTTCAGTTTCTACTAAAACGATGATCGAAAGCAACACTGAAACGGCGCCTAGCCGACCGACAACAGTTTGTCGGCCAGTTAATTTGAATCTTGGTACCAGCGCGCCATTCAGTCTATAATGGATAAGGAAGATAACTTTGCGTTAATTATATAAATTAAGCTCTCCTCTCATTTTTTGCAACTACAAAGCTGACGATAGTACCTTGATTTGGAACACTCCGGATTTGCAACCCTTTGCCGTATAATTGCTTTAATCTCCGATCCGTATTGAACAAGCCAACTCCTGTCCTATCCCCCATCCGTCTTTCGAGTACACGCTTTACCGTTTCCTCATCCATCCCCACTCCGGTATCAGCTATCGAAATTTCTGCCTCGTGTTCGTTCTCGGTAATCCGAATATGAATTTCCCCACCTTCATCTAGACTTAGTATGCCATGACGTATTGCGTTTTCGACAAGAGGCTGGACGGAGAGCGGAGGGACTTGAAAACGAAGCTTTGTGCTCACCTCCCACCGAATGCGTAGTCTATCCTCAAAACGTTCCTTTTCGATATACAGATATGAGCGAACAAGACCAAGTTCATGCTCAAGCGGAACGAGTCGCTCCAAATTCCGAAAGTCGAAGCTTGCCCGCAAGTAATGACCGAATGCTTCAAGCAGCGCGCTCATTTTCTCGTTATCGATTTCGCTAAGCGCAGCTATCGAATTAAGGGTGTTGTGCAGAAAATGGGGTTGAATTTGTGCCTGAAGCCATGCCGCTTCCATGCGCAGTTTTTCACGTACCGATTGCTTTAATACAGTCAGTGCCCGTACCCGGGACTTTAATTCCATCGCATCTACTGGCTTCGTCACATAATCGTTCGCACCTGACCGGAATCCGGCTTCTATGTCTTCCTGTCGGCTACGAGCAGTCAGGTGCAGAATGGGTAGCTCCGAAATAGAGAAGCGCTCTCGAAGGATACGGGACAATTCGTATCCAGACATATGTGGCATCATGATGTCGGTAACGATCAAATCCCATTCCCTCGTATCCAGAATGGCAAGTGCATCACGACCACTTACAGCCGTAACGACATTATAATTTTCCAAAACAAGGAGATTTCTCAATATATTTAAATTGACAACATCATCATCTATGACCAGAATATTTGGCCGATCCGAACCGGCATCCGATTCCGGTTGTGAAATGTCACTATGAGGTGCGGAAGAAACGGAAACCGCTATTTCTGTATCGGCCGATACCGAGGCGATGAATTCCGTCCCGTTTTGTGGGATGTAGGGATCGGATAGCCGCAAGGTAAAGCTAAAAACCGAACCTTGCCCTGGGATGGAGTGTACCTCCAGCGTGCCTCCGTGCAGCTCCACCAATTGCTTGCATATGCTTAACCCGAGCCCGATTCCGCCTCCAACCGCCGTAATGCTGGAGTCTCCCTGTTCGTAGGGTGCAAATATCCTTTGTTGTGTATCTTGGTCCATTCCGATGCCGGTATCGACGACGACAATGCTCGCCTTATCGTCCTTGACCTCGGCTTTTATTAGGATATGTCCTTGATTTGTATATTTCACCGCGTTGTGAATCAAATTGAACAAAATTTGCGTAAGCCGGTTTTCATCGGCGATGACATTTGGGAAGTTGGCAGGGATGTCGTTGATGATACGAATTGGCTTGCCCTCCATCATGAAACGAAGCATATCGGTTATGCCGGACACGACTCCTTGAACGCGGACACTCCCCGTCTGTAATCGTATACCATTCTCCTGAAGCCGCGTCATGTCAAGCAGATCGTTGAGCATGTACGACATTCGTTTGCCTACAGTAATAAGTAACTTCATGTTTTCTCTGCTTTTTACGTCTTGTTCGTTAATTCCGGTATCCATAACGATCTGGGCGATGTTAAGGATGCCGTGCAGTGGATTGCGTAATTCATGAGATGTGTTGGCTAGAAAATCATCTTTCATCTTGTCCGCTTTTTGCAGCTTCTGTACGAGCTTAGCCGTCTGAGCGGAAATTCGGAAATAACGTTTGAACCAGAACGTCGCAAAAGCGAGGAACGCGATTATTAGGTCGATCGGGTAATAGCCTATACTTAGTAGACCTTTAAAATAACCTCCAATTACATTAGACATGACACTAACTAAACCAAGCACCAAATATATAGCGTCCTTATCACTCTTTATGGTCGTACGAAACGAAAGCGTGAGAACAAACAAACAAGCAAATAAATCTATGAAGTAGTATACAGATAATAAACTTACTGCATCTCTGGCTGGCAAAAGCACAACCGATATTGCCGCAATTACACAAAATAAGAGGAACCAGTGGAACACTCTGTTCTTCACATGTTCCGGTAAAAGAACCCTCGCAAACTGTGACAGAAATGCTCCTACTCCAATAAAAGATAGCAAAATCAATTTAGTGGACCACTCATAACTGATGGCCGGCAGCCATACAAGCAACAGTTTATCATCGTCAAGCATTGTCATGAGAACGGCGCAAATAACGAGCATAAAGAAGGAAAACATTACTTTATGCCTGGTTCCGATCAGATAAAGAATAAGTGCATACAAGGCATGGAGCATCAGAACGACACACACAATGATCTGCATATTAATGGAAAACCATGTTTCATTATGCACTGCATGCTCACTGCCAAACTTGAACGATCCGACCACACCGCCTAGTTTGCTATTATCATAATTCGCAACTTGAACGACTATATCGATTTCCCCGGTATTGGCTTTGAAAGTAGCCGTGTAGGGCATGCTTTGTGCAGAATATTCCTGCTTGATCTCTGCCGGCTGCCCAGCCTTAGCCAGTAGACGCCCGTTCACATACAGTTCGGACGAGGTGCGCACGCTTGAGACACGGATGCCATAGGTTAACTCATTTTCCGGGTTGACTTTGATGCGCAAGCGATAGGAGCCATAGCCATACGGCGAGTTGTTAACCGATAAAGCCGGGCTCCAATCTCCTGGAACATGAATGAATGTTCTCCCCTCATTGGATGAGATTGTGTTTGACTCACTCTGCATTACAAACTTGCCGGGATAAAACTCCCAATCACCGTCTAATGTAACTGTACGATCATTAGCGAAGTCGAGACCGCTCAAATCCAATTCCCCACGAACCGCAAGAGGATGAATTGGCGGCGCTTGAAAAGTAGCCCAAATGATACGAATTAGAATTAAGACGATAAAGAATGTTCCAGTAATAAAGATTGCTTTTCTTTTTGTCATCATAGTTCCACTTACTTCGACAAAAATCTTGATATTCCTTTGGATTTCTTTGAAATGTGATTATGAAAAAGAGCAGGGATGTCGCTCTGCCCTCTTGTATGACCATATGTTCCAAATTTTCAGGTTAGTTAAGCAGCAAAAGGCTTGATGTTACCCCATCTGATAGCTAATTCAACCAAACTATCGCTACCTATCGAAATAATTCTACAGTTTTCTGCGGCAGCTCTTTTCCGTATTCAAGCAATTTTTCACCCGTTGATTGTAAAGGGGAAATGCGCTTCTATGCAAAGCTTTCGCCGTGCGCAGGAATCCAAGCTGCACGGGGGCTTGGCCCTGCCATTATATTTTCACCGGCTAGAATATGAGTGTTTCTGGGTACGACGAGTGTAACGAAAGGCTGCTGATCTTCTGGCTGCCGCTGTTGATTGTTGAGCTATCGTTTCCCGTTAGAATTCCTGTAAAACGAAAAATTTGGTGTTTGAACAAAAACGAGCGCCTCGTTACGATGGGGTTTCGCACGAGGTCAAAAGCCTCAAAAAGCCCATCTAGGAGGTCGCTCTATCATGAAGTATAAGGCACAGGACAAACAAAATCAACTCATAGAAAACATTACCGTTCATCATCTGGTTGTTGGCGTAGACATCGCCCAAGAAGCCCATGTCGCACGCGCTGTCAGCT
Source organism: Paenibacillus sp. RC67 (assembly GCF_030020805.1). Lineage (GTDB taxonomy): Bacteria > Bacillota > Bacilli > Paenibacillales > NBRC-103111 > Paenibacillus_S. The sequence continues at coordinate 1,509,357 of NZ_CP125098.1, read as the reverse complement.
TTCGAGGGTTAGCTCTGGGAACTCCCCTCGAGTTCGGTAATCATCGTGAGGGGTTCAGGCTATTCGAGCGCTGGATCCAAGATCTCCTCAAAACCTACAATCTAAGCCGCGTCATGGTTGGCATGGAACCAACCGGTCACTACTGGTTCAGCCTTGCACGCTGGCTTGTTGACCAAGGTATTGAAGCTTTCACGTTTAAAAGCTTCACTTAGGGCAATTGCTCCAAGAATATGACCTGGCCCAGAGCCAGCTTGAGCAGATTGAGCATGAGGTCCATCTCATTCTTGAACGTATTCCTTATGCTCAGAGGCTGCTTGAAATACGCGGCGTTAACGCCACGAGTCTTGCTGGTATACTTGGTGAAGCTGGTGATCTAAGTGGATATACGCACGGAAATGCGTTGCTTCGCCATGCTGGATTGAATCTAGCTGAGGCCAGTTCTGGGAAGTGGCGTGGAACAATGGCGCTCAGCAAACGGGGATGTCCTCGCCTGCGTCATTTTCTCTATCTCATGACAATGTGTATGGTTATGACTAATCCGGATGTTAGGGCTTTGCACCACCATAATGTTGAAGGAAAGAAGTTAAAGAGGATGAAGTCCATCATGAAACTGTGTGGTAAAGTCGCCCGCATGCTTGTTGGACTAGCCAAGAGCGGCGAAGTTTACGACTCGGCCAAGGTCTTCCCGCAAGCAGCCTAACAATAATCTATCCTCACCGGCTCATGCATTCGCAGGATGATAAGAAGCACGGAGTATCGGGAGACGTTACGCAAAAGGGCTCGGACCCGTTCCGTTAGAAAGACCGACCTCCACCCCTTAGTTAGATGTGACGAAGGAATGAAAGGGCTTAGACCCGTTGAGACATGGGAGCGAGAATCACTAGGGCTACGTGGAGGAATGATATGGGTGTTTGACACCACACCTTTGTTCCCGCATGCCCTTTCTACGATCCTCAGCTATCGGCTCCTACGTATGCTCTTTTTGCTCGCATTTACTAAGGGTGATATCCTACGAATACATGAGTCTGAGTGAGGAAACTAAATCATTTCGAGGGAGCGCAACAAAAATCTATTCGTCCTCTATTTGTACTTCGGAATTTCAAACCACTGTTTTATCACTTGATCGCCATCAAACTCAGATGTTGTTTCGTTGTATTTTATAGACTGTTTCTTATAAACACTGTACCAAAAATGAATTGCTGCTTTATTTTCAACTAATTGCCATATCACATATTTACCCGGAAACAATTTGAATATAAGTTTTATCGCAGCTTCACCAATTCCTTTTTTTCTAAATCCTCTCAAAACGAATAATTCGCAAACTTCATTATCAACGTCTTTCGGAGCTGTGGGTGGATGGGAGAGCAAGACAAATCCGACTCTCTGCTAATTTTCCATTATAAAGTAGGGATGTCTGTCTTTTCGTTCCCACCAAGAATCGGAAACATAGTTAGGAAAGAATCCACTTTCGCTAATCTTTAAAAAATTGCTAAACTCCGATAGATCATGTAAATAAAACTGATAAATATTGCGTAATATCTCTCTTTCTTCAGGTTGAACCATCACAATCTCGGTCGACATGACGTTACTCCTCTTTTGGACAATTGAAATCAAATACTAACCCAATGAAATGCTCTATCATATCTGCAACAATTTATCCAGATATTCCCACTAACCTGCCCAGTTGAACAAAGGCAGCCGTTTGCACTAACCGGCTGCCATCTTATAGTTATTCAGCTATCGTACCCGTTAGTTTAATTTAACTTACATACATGGATGATTTTCATCGGGGAGATACCCACAGACTCTGATGATTCTCTCTTGTAACATCTGGTCTCTTTGGGTAGTGCCAACCAGTATCGAAACATAAGGTTGGAATCTCGTTTCGATAATCATTTCTGCAAGTTTAACTCGAATATTCATACCAATTAGAGAATAAAACAATGCTCCGAACAGAAGAACAACAATAAGGAACGTAGTAAGGATTCGCTTATTGATTCTCATCACCTTTCCTCCATTTCAAGTTATTAGACGTTGAAGAAATTGAAATGTTTCGGTTGCTTTTTATTGGGCATTAACTGAACGATACTGCCCGTTACTTCAATAAAAATCAAGAGGAGCTGTCCTTGCGGCAGCTCCACGCTATCGTATCCGTTAGTTCAATCCGCTACGACTTTACAAATCAGGAGGTAGCTTATATGTAACATTGCCGTTTCCGTCCAGAAACTCCATTCTAGGATTATCATTTTTATCCACTAGCATTCTTATCCGTTGTTTTCCTTTACTATCCATCAGACAAATCGTTACTTCCCCTTTTTCATTCTTCCCCATGAATGCTCGTTGTGTACTTCCTTCCCATAGTGCGTCAATCTCTTTCTTTTTTGTTTCATTATCTTTGTTTGATTCATTGATTTCTTTTAGTATTTTTAATTGCTCAGATAGTGGAATCTGTGGTCTATCCTTTATTTTGAATCCGTAAGTCATTACTCCGTTCTCATTATAGTAAGACATTGTGACAACTTCATCTTGCTTATATTGGTCAAAAGTTAATGAAGCAGAAGACTTGTAGTGACCATTTTCATCCTTCTCACTTCCGAATATCAATCCACCGCATTCGTCACCTTCGCCGTTATAAAACATAATTCCAGAAATCGGCCAATCTTTTCTATGTCCGGGCAGAATATCCTCACCGTCCATCATTGCTGGAGGGATGTTTTCTTTATTAAAAAGTGTCATTTTTATATTTCCGTCTTTGTCAACAATATTGAGGTTTTCAACGTCAATCCTTTCAAATCTTTCCCTTTTCATTTCTTTTCGCCTCCCACTTTTTCTTTTCCACTTCCTATTCGATGGAAATATTGATTATTCCTTCCATATAGCATAACGCGGCTGCCGATCGCAGCCGCGTCTTTGTTGGTTTATTGAGTTAACGTACCCGTTAGCGCAATGTGGTGTAGCGCGGTGTTGCGAACGAAATATCGTATCCACCGCTATGCTTGCGTTTTGCTTCTTCTAATATTCTCTCTTAATTACAAAAAACGTGCCTCGAATGGTTCCAGCTAGTTTTGACTTCTGTCTAGCAAACTTAAACTTCTTCTCTTCTAACTCCTTTGGTACCTCCATCCCCTCAGAAAGCTTAAAACCAACGGCCCGCTTCTTAGGGTCATCAACCGTATACAGGACGTTGACCGCTAGACCATCCTCATAAAAGACGAAGGTCCATTTGATATTTTCCACTTGAAGACGCGACGTTTCTAAAGGTTTGGCTTCAAACTCAATATCACGTTCTTCTTTCAAAATTCTGTTCACATAATCAAGGGTCTCCTGGCTTTCACTAGCTGGTACCACCGTAAATTCATGCTTGTATTTGTTCATGAAGTAACGAGCTTCATTCGCACGTAAACCAGCAAGCGCATCTGCTACAGGTGAAGATTCTAAACCAACCGTAGACACATTTTTAAAATCAACAATATAGGACATTTTTATCGCTCCTTTTATCACTTTTTTATATCAACAGGAATCCACATTTCACTAAAAACTAAGCCGTTCGGATTATGTTGATTCGAGTCATTCAAGATCCAATTATATTGGCTGCGATAGTTCAAGCAATTGAAATATTCGTTAGCTTGCAATTATGTTGCAATCTTGTCCCATTGGTGCGAACAAAGCATTGAATATCTGAATCAGAATTGTATTACAATTCAACCAATACTTTTTCAAGCTGTCCGCACATGCTCGTCCAGCCGTATTTTGCGCCTCCGAGCGCTTGAACTTTGTTGAAGCCGGTTTGATCAAGATGCAGATGAACAGTTCCGTCTTTATGTTCTCGCAATGTCCAGATGATCGTAGTGTTCTCTCCGCCGCTGTCCCAAGTATATGTCAAACGGTGCGGCTCGACGACTTCCAGCACTTCGCAATGGATGATGCCATCCCACCCTTCTACCGGTTCCCTTCGGAACTGAAAACGGTGGCCGACAATCGGTTTGAAATCGTTGTCCATAACCCATTTCGCCAGCTTATCGGAGTCGGTCAAGGCGTTCCACACCTGCATGATTGAACTTTTGAACTGAAAATCGAGCGACAGATCTTGCTTCATTCCTGTTCCTCCTTAAGAAGTTGATCCAGACGAACCATATTTTGTTTCCAAAACTTCTCGTAGTACGACAACCAATCCTGAAGCTCCTTCAGCGGTGCGGGATTGAGACGGTTTCGCGTCTCACGGCCGACTTTACGCTCACTCACGAGGCCGGCTTCCTTCAAAATCGTCAAATGCTTGGAGACTGCGGTTCGGCCCATCGCAAAATGCGGAGTTAACCGATTGAGCGGCAATTCTTCCGCATCCGCCAGCAGTCGAATGATTTCACGCCGGGTCGGATCGGCCACGGCATAATAGACATCCCGTGTCTGTGCAATTGCGCTCATCATCTCTCACTCCCTCGCATGAAATAAATTACACCAAATGGTACCTTTATTTTAGGACACTATATAGAGTCCCGTCAATAAGAAACATCCACCTTCTTTCCGTAGCTAATCAACCGTTCTCATGCGAAGATGAAAAAATACTATTGACACGACCCCAAATGGTGTCCTACACGAGCAGCATTAGCAAATCATGTACAAGATCAAGCGGTTTCGTAGGTGACGACGATTGACCCGTTCCCCGACCATCAAAAGCGATAACTTTTTTTGTACGCGCTAATTGCGGAACGACGAACTTCCATACCCTCATGCCCACTCCGGGACTGTGTAGGAGAACAATCGGGTCGCCTGAGCCCTGTATCGTGATATAGGCAGACAAAGGTATAGCTTTGAGCAGAGGAACAAGATTTTGTAATACAAAAACCGCTGTTGGTCGAAACCAACAGCGGTTTTTCATTGTACAATCCCCGGCGACAGGGCGTTCAGCTCTTAAAACGTAAAGTTATTTCATGCAGTTCTTGAGCCATCCGCGTCAACGCATTCACGGATTCAGCAATTTCTTCCATCGTAGCTAATTGCTGCTCCGAAGCAGCCGCCACACCTTCTGTCTTCGAGAAGGCGGCGTTCGTAATGCTGTTCATATCATGCAGGGAAGCGGTAATCTCCTCTGTGCCCGCTGACATTTGCTCCGATGCGGCAGAAACCTCCTGCATCTGATAAGCCACCTGCTGTACCGCATTCATGATATTGCGGAAGGCTTCTCCTGCTTCCTGCATAATCACAGTTCCGTGTTCAACCTCTCGGCTCCCTTTTTCCATAGCTGTAACCGCAGAGCGAGTTTCGCCTTGAACTTGCTGAATGATCTCCGCGATTTGTTCCGCCGATTGTCTAGATTGCTCGGCCAGCTTCCGAACCTCGTCGGCAACGACAACAAAGCCTCTTCCGTGTTCGCCCGCTCTTGCAGCTTCAATCGCTGCATTCAAAGCAAGCAAATTGGTTTGCATCGAAATATCAGTAATAACATCAACGATTTGACCGATTTCCTGAGATCGTATACCCAACTGGTTAACAACCTTAGACGAATTGTTGACCGATTCTCGGATCAAATCCATTTGGGACATTGCTTTCTGGATCGAAATATTGCCTTCCTCGGCTTCCTTGGAAGCTTCCATGGACATGGAGGATACATTGCCCGAAAATTCTGCAATCCTGTTAATGCCTGTCGCCATCTCTTCCATTGCTCTAACGCTTTCGGTAGTGCTTTGCAGCTGCTGATCGGCACCTTCAGCAATGTCTTGAATGGCCGCAACGACATGATGGGTGGTTTGGCTGGATTGTTCAGAACTTGCTGCCAACTGCTCCGAGCTCGCAGACAAGTTTTGAGACTCGAGGACGATCTTTGCAATGATTTCTCTCAAGCCAGTGATCATCCCGTTGAAATCCTTTGAAAGAAGACCGATTTCGTCTTTGGATTGGTATGTAGCATTAACCGTTAAATCTCCGTCCTGTGCTTTAGCCATCAATTGTTGAATGCTGCGAACAGGTCTTGTGATCATATTAGCAATGCCGTATCCAATCAAGGAACATAAAATGACGGCAAGCAATGTAACGACAAGGATGATGGAAATAGCCAGCTTGGAGCTTTGAATACTTTTGTCGTAAAAGATTTTTGCGTCGTCTTCATTGAACTTAACAACGTTCTCTAAACTTTTGATCATTTCAGCACGTATCGGCTTGAACGAATTCACATATTCCTTATGCGCCGCTTCTTTTTGATTGACAACTGCTAAGTCATCTACTTTTTTCTTAGCTTCGTTGTTTTTAGGGATTAAATCGATAAAGTTCTGGTACTGCTCTTGCGCTCTCGGAGATAGCGTGATCTGCTCCAGCGTTTTTCGTGTCGCCTGATTTTTATCACGGGTTTGAGTAATTTGCTGCTGGATTTGCTTGATGATGGCTTCGTCTTTGGCCAGCAGTAATTCAAGCTGTAAAGAATCCATTTGTGAATTACCGAACAAAAGCCCTTCGACCAGGCTGTTCGGAATCAAGGTTTCTTCGTACATAGCACGGGCATTGCTAGCCATCTTGTCCATGACGAAATAGCCTGTAATGCCGATAATGAGCAGGAAAACAATGGAAAGACCAAGCATTCCGCCAATTTTCGTTTTGATTCTCAGATTCTGTATATACTTCATGATCCTAGCATCCCCCTACTGAGATATTACAAAAATAAAAAATCCATCCCCAAAAAAAGGGATGGATTACCCCCCAATTTTCGGTGGCCCGGCTGCCGTAGATCGAAATCCTTAGGTCCGTGGCTTTGCGTCCTCCTCTTTCGAGAAGTTTGCCTTTTCGTGATATGGGTATTCTTTGGCCAAAGTATAATATAGCATTTTGAAAAATACAAGACCTCTTTACTAAAACTAAATACTTACTTTACGTACCGAAATGTCGAATTTTAGTGCAATCGTCATGGACGATATCGGGAGAATAGGCCTGCAAATGATGTTATTGCGCAATTATCGGTTTTATTCCCTATATTTATTTTCGGCATTATTTGACAAAAAATGAAGTCTAGTTTATTCTCTGATTTGTCCGGACAAAACTATTTTTTGGAAACGAGGGGTACATCTTGAGAAAACTTCTTTCGAAATTGGCTTTGTCGAGCTTGGCTTTGGCACTTGTCTTTTCATCCGGTTTGTCTACAGCAGAAGCTAGCAAAGGCCCGTCACACACCAATCATAAAAAAGCAAAAGTCGCTCTATTAATTCCGGGTTCCTCCAAGGATGGCGGCTTTATGGAATCTGCTTACCGCGGATTGGTTAAGGCAGAAGAGGACTTCAAAATCAAGGCAACCTATGTGGAAAATATCCCGCATGATACCGCTCAAATTGCGGACGCATTACGCGCATTGGCTAAGAAAAAACCGGATATGATCATTGCTCATGCAGGGCAAAGCTCGGAAGCCGTGAAGCTAGTAGCTAAAGAATTTCCAAAAATTAAATTTGTTAATACGCAAACGAATTTGACCGGTGATAACCTGTCCAGCTATCAGGTAAAACAAGAAGAATCCGCATGGCTGGCAGGCGCAGCAGCTGGACTTCTCACCAAAACGAATGTGGTTTCTCATATTTCCGGTGCTCGCGTAGGTCCTGGTCTGTTGGGACGCGCAGCATATGCCGACGGTTTGAAATACACGAATCCTAACGCAACGCTCCTTACCACGTTTACAGGTGATCAGGAAGATGCCGATTTGGCGAAACGAGTTGCGCAAGCGCAAATTAACGCGGGCTCGGATATGATCTTCACCATGCTGAATACAGCTCGTTCCGGGGTTACGGATGCAGCACGTGAGAATGGCGTGTATCAATTCGCTAACGTTCGCGATTATTATGCCGATGCACCCGATGTTTTCATTGGATCTGCGATTTCGGATGCAAGCTTGACAGTATACGGAGCAATCAAGGATTTGACCGAAGGTAAGTGGAAGCCGAATATGGTGAAAAAAATCGGACTTGAAAATCCGGATGCCGTTCGACTTACCTTGTCCCCTATTGTTCCACAAGACGTGAAGGATAAAATTGCAACGTTCGCCGAGAAAATTGAATCAGGTGAAATTGTTATTCCTTCCGAATATACCGGTCCTGAATTTACGAATTATTAAACCATCGTTCAAATATCGTATCGTTTAAGTGAATCTCATCATTCGTACGTTGAGCACTTCTTTAATCCCGAAAGGGTTAGAGGAGTGCTTTTTTAGCTATCATGTCTCTATAGTACGTCAATCAAAGTCATACTTTCTCAACAAAAAATAATACGGTTCCATAGTATTTCATAAATCTTTTATAATCGTTATTTCCTTTCAAAACAATAATGGTCGAATAAGCATTTACTTTGCGTTGCTTTAGTGCGCCCATTAACTCTTTCTGTACGGTGCAATAAAATTTGCCTTCTGCATATTGAATAAGAAGCGGTGGGAGAGCGGCTACAGGGTCCTCATCTTCATCTACATGATCTTCCCCGGACTCTATTCCATCACGCTGAATAAGACGCAGTGGAAACTTAACAACTCCAAAATACAGATGATCTTCGTTCATGAAATCATGTAAAATGGGAGCAGCTTTTCGGGTAAGCATTAGATAGCATTGAATCCATATTTCGATCATCCCGACATTCGCATATTGTACAGCTGATTCTATAGTCGGAGAATAGGTTAAATGCCTATCATTTTTCTTTGAATAGATGATTTTCTTAATGGAATCCAAGGATATAAAGTAATCGTCCGCAAGCTCCGAAACCGTAACTCCATGGGCATACTTATTGCGAATCATCAGGTTGCGCCGTTGCAATTGATCTCGGTAACCGGACGCTTCGCCCCAAGCCCTTTTTTCCTCTCCAGAAGGAATATATAGAAGTTTTCCTGCCGCGTATTTCTGGATTTCTTTCAATAGTTCTTCTGGTAATACATCGCAGGCATTCTCATATTTCATCTCATCACCATCTATTTAGGCGTATAGCCGATCTTTCAGCTCTCTGATGGATTTCATGATGGACATGCACGATTCCGTATCATCAATCGAAGCATGCCAACGCAAGGTATCGATCCCTTTATAATAAGCCATACATAAGAATCTTTCTTTAAAATCGGGTATGATGATATCCCTTTTTTTGCAATACTCAACGAACAATTCCGGTATTTTTAAGTAAGGCTTATTTAAGTCCATAATGGCAAAATCCAAAAGGAAATCGCAAATGCCGGATCTGCTCCAATCAGGGAAACCGACCATGGTCTTTCCATCTGTGATCATATTGACGAAAAACGTATTGTTATAAACCAAATAACGTCTTCCTTCACAATAACGAATTCTATCGTCCATTTCCTTGAAGTATTTTTCGAAAAATTCACGCTCTAAAACCGTCGTTTCAAACATTTCTTTCCAGTTATACCAGTAGCCTTCTTTATCTTCTACAAAGGTATCAATCAGGAATTCTCTGCAGGTCCCATATTCTGTTGTACATTCATCATTAAACTGACCATAGCCTTCTACTCCTGTTATATCCGATGAACTAATTTCTAAAATCTCGTCAAAAAACAATTCATAGCAATCTGCAAACTGTTTTGGAGTTAATTGATTTGCAACAAATCCATTCGGTGTCATACTTACCTTTACAGAAAGCATCGATTTAATTATATTGTCCTTCCCCATCCTTTTTCCCCTTTTCCTTTTCAAATTATAACAGTTGCGCAACTGATATATGAACATCATATCATTGGGAATGTATGGGATATAGGCAAGGAATATCTTAAATCAACATTACACATAGGTTAATAATTACTGTTTACAGTCAGTCCCTTGTGCACCTTGAAGGATTATCATTTCCTTTGATCATTTTGTTGATCTATTAAGGTATCCATCTTCTGTTCCAGCCTCCTTAATGTATCGTTTGAAACTTTGCTCCTATCGACTATACCCTTAACAAATCTATATAAACTAAAGAAAAATAATAGGATTAACCCTAAAAATACCATCTGGGCAATCATAGATGTCCAAGAAAACATGGTTACCACCCTCCTTATCATTTCTACGAAATATTCGTTAAATACATCGGGAGATTCTTTAAATCAAGCAAAAGAGGAGCTGCTGCGATGCTAGCCCCTCAACTATCGTGTCCCGTCTTATCAGTAATGGTTAGCGAGATCATTTCTTTCTCATAACTAATAGAAGTATTACTATTACTATAAACAGGCTAATTGAAAATAAGTGTCTTTGAATTAATCTTTCCAAGTAAGGAGCATCAATCATTACTCTCCATAAGCTCCAACACTGATAAAATAAACATCCCATATAAATAGATAATGCCGTTATCCATCCCCAGTTTCTTTTACTTAGAAGTACTATTCCTGGGACTAGCCACGCCAGGGAGCTTATTAAAAAAGAGTAAAAAACATGATACTCCCCAATTGAGAAATCAGGCTGGGCTGTAAAAATCAGCTTTAATGCTTGAGATAAAAATAAAATACCTATGGTTATTTGTAATATTGAAAACGATTTGGCAAAGCTAACCTGACTCAACACTCAACCTCCTCACCAAGCAAAAAAGGTCCTCTTCAAAATATACCATATATTTACATTTTTAAACAACTAATTTATGTGATATTATCCTCCCTCTATGGAGAATCACATTACTCTTAAATGCTTTCTTTTGAAGTCTTATTCCTGGCATTAACGTAATCTCCCCGTCAGCATAACACGGCTGCAGCCACGTCTTAGTTGATTATTTTTTTTAGTTCTCCGTTAGTTACTGGGGGACAAATCACAAGTGATCGACTGTCTTCATTATCTTAGGCAAGTGCACAGTCAAATAGTTATTCACCCACATAACATGGGATACGAGTTAATTTAAACTTCTTAAAAGGGTGTGGAATTCAATGTTTTTTATCCCGCAACCACAGGTGTACATGAGGCAACCGCTATCTCCTCCACCAACGTTCATCCCCCAAAAACCTGCGGTATCCTATGTAATTGACTGTTTATATGAGTACACATACGTCTGGCTATTGAACGGAGACCATTTCTGGTTTTATCCTACTCGTGTAGAATATGGTGAAGTATCAGGTTATAGGTGGGATGGAGCCTTTTGGATGTTTTACGGAATTGACCCAAGAATCATTGATGCCGTGGCCTGCCCCCCAATTCCTACCCTTTACTGAATTTCATTTCACACGACCTCCTGCCTGATAGCAGGAAAAGGCAGCCGCTCAATCGCTATTGGCTGCTTCCTTGTTTATTGAACTCTTGTTCTCCGTTAGTATCAATTTATCTTATCCTAATGAGGTATCTGGTTGGCCACATGTACCATATAAACTATATAATTAGAGCACATGACTCGGTATGTGTATCCCAGTTTGAGGCATAGTAAAATGCTAGATTGAAATTAACAAATTTTTGAACGGAGGGTGAATCATTTGAGCCATTGTTTATTTATTATAAAAGCAAATAACTTAATAAATAAACAAGAAGCCGCATTCACCCACAATATGATTTAACAACTCTATATTTGTCATTATTTTATAAATATGGTATGTTTACATTTCTATTTTCGAATAGATTTTGAATGAGATGCTTCTGTTTATTTAACAGGAGCATCTTTTTTTTGTTGAAAACTTGGGGTGATGTAGATGTCAAGGATTTCGAATGGATCGCCAAACTTCTCCGTCTTGGACTACTCAAAGCAAGCTTCATTCCAAACCGAAATCAACGCGAACTTCGAGAGCTTGTTCGGTATCGCCGTAGCATCAGAGAGAGCCAGACAACACAACGGCATTCAGAAGGTGCTGGAAGGAGCAAACATTAAGCTTGGCTCCGTCGTCTCGGATATATGGGTGTCTCCTCTCGTGACATGATTAAGACCATTTTAACTCACATTGATTTTTTGAGTGAACAGGCTGAAGTTCTCGACAAAGAAGTTGCTGCACTAAACGGTTAGATTCAATCCCAGGTATAACCACTCGAATGGCGGAGCAGATCCTGGCGGAGATTGGAACGGACATTAATCAACAGTTTCCCAGTGCAGCGCATTTATGCTCTTGGGCTGGATTGGTACCTGAACATAAAGAGAGTGCAGGTAAATAGAAATCTGCCAAAACCACAAACGGGAACAAGTATCTTAAATCTGCTTTGGTAGAAGCAGCCCATTCCGTTCCTGCATCAAAAAACTTTCTCGGAGCCATGTATAGACGTACAGCAGCATGAAAAGGTAAAAAGCGAGCAGCAGTAAATGTTGCTCATACTATGTTAAGGATTGCGTTTTATCTACTAACTCGTAAAGAAATGTATGTAGACCTTGGTGAGGATTACTATGACAAACAGAAGTAACAATCTATTGTAAAGTATGCCGTTCATAGACTGGAGTGCTTAGGTTATTCAGTAACGATTGCGGCTAATTCCTAGTTGCAAAGCATTTCACCCACACCTTTCAGACGCTTTTAAAAATGAGTGAACTGCGTCTTCTATTATTCACGAATATAGATTCGCTCACCTGTATCCGGGTTGTAATAAACTCGCTGCTTCTCATGCGTAACGGGATCTACGCTAACTTCCTCCGTGCGGATAAACCCATTGGGAATAACCCCAGCCTTTCTTTTTTTGTAACGTTTGTCATAGACAAGCACAGATAAAATAATGATGATCAGAACAATGACTAACTGAACGCCATAATAGCCTAGGATCCAATTCATTCTCTTTCTTTTTCAACCACTACGGCGGTGCCGTATGCTACGATTTCACCCATTGATTTTCCAATTTCTCCTGAATCAAAGCGGACCATCACAATGGCATTCGCGCCCATTGCCTGAGCGTTTTGTACCAAGCGGTCCATGGATTCTTTCCGGAGATCTTCTAGCAACGAAGTGAACTGTTTGATTTCGCCTCCCACCAAACCTTTGAATGCTGCTTTGATGTCAGCGCCAAGCCCGCGACTCCTAACAATCAGTCCAAAGCACATTCCTTTGACTTCTTTGACTTTATATCCTGGAATGTTTTCGGTCGTAACGACGATCATGTGTATACTCTCCTTTAAATTTTTTTCCATTATTTTAACACATTAATTCTGAAATTATTAATAAGCTTTATTGCTCTAACCAGCCAGTCAGCACAACGAGGCTGCCGATCCATGTCAGCAGCCTCGTTCTTCTGAGCTATAGTGTCCCGTCAGCGTAACTGAAAAGACTTTAATAATTTATAAAGCGGTTTTTTAACCCTACCCTTATGCCCACAGTATCTTTCAATTCAACTTGTTATTTTGTGATGAGACGTACTTACGAAAATAATCAACAAATGGGGCATAAATATTTCGAACCTCATGAATTTCATTCTTAAACTCTTTTTTAATAATTTCTGCTTGTTTTATTTCCAAATCAATTGAGTATTCGCTCTCTTCATAGTCACTCAGCTTATAATAAAAAAATTCACACTCACGTTTAACTAACTGATATCCGTCAGCAAAGTCACCAGATTCTTTCAAGAAAGATGCCCATGAAAGTTCCTTTCTTTCATACCTTAAAAACAGACAGCCCACATGAAAATCATATAATGAATTTGGGAAAGTTTCAAACGGTTCCGAAAAAGCATACGTATTTGCAATTGTAATTGCATCTCCAATATACTTTTTTATTGCAAGTTCGATAATCCAATATGGAGGTCTATCCATGTTTTCAATGACTTCATCACAAAATATGAAATAGTGCTTATACCATATAAGCTTTGATTCAAGCATAATGCCTATTTTTCTTGCGAATTGTCTGTTAAGTTCTACGATCATAGGTCACCTCCAGACATTTTAATTGTCTTGCTCTACCTCATTTTGATACCACATTGACTTCCTCTCTGAGCCCAAGAGGTTGCCAAAAGAGTCATCTCAGACCAAGAAGACATAGAACGATTAGATTCTGTACCTGGTATTGCAACTCGGATGGCTGAACAAATACTAGCTGAAATAGGAACAAATATTAAACACCAATATCCAAGCGCGGCCCACTTATGTCATTAAACAGCACTCGTACCCGGACATAATGAGAGCGCAAGCAAACGAAAATCTTTAAAAGGAATGAAAGGAAAGAAATAATTAGAATCTGCATTAACAGAAGCCGCACATTCTGTAGGTGCAGTGGCCAAATGACATTAATTTTTGATGCTATCTAAAATTGATTTAACAAAATCAGTTTTAAAAGAAGATAACTGCCGTTAATAACGTGTCTCCAATTTACAGTCCAAGCAAGCCCCTCCTTTCACGCTTACCAATCTATCTAAGCAAGTTCATACAAGCCATCTCCATGTCAACTTTTTTTACATAAATAAGCATGCGAGGTGAAAATGAAGTATAATTGGAAAGGATACCAAATTACTTAAAAATCACCAAGTGAACTTTTTTCAGATTGCTTGCATTTTTGCAAAATTCGGAGGGATTCCAGTGTTTGTAAGTACGAAATTTCATATTCCCCATGTGCGTAATAAATTGGTTTCCCGACCGAGGCTAATGAACAATCTTGATGAAGGGATGAACGCTAAGCTAACGCTTGTTTCCGCTCAGGCCGGTTACGGGAAAACTACTGCCTTGTGTGAATGGGTGAAACAATGCCGTGCGCATGTAGCGTGGATTTCGTTGGATAAGCAGGATAATGATTGGACTCAGTTTTGGAATTACGTTATCGCTTCCATTCAGGAAAGAGTGCCCGGCTTTGCTATAGAGGTTCTGCCTCTCATTGAAAAAGGAACTTCGCTGTCCTTCAGCCATGCCATTACGGCGCTAGTGAACGAGCTGAATCGTCTGCCCGGCGAACTGGTTATCATTTTCGACGATTATCAATTCATTGAACTTGACGCTATTCATCAGTCACTGATTTATTTGATCTCTTATTTGCCGTCTCATATTCATATATATATCGCAAGCCGATCCGATTTGGCGTTTCCTACCGCCAGGCTTCTGGCCAAAGGTGAACTTCATCAAGTCATCATGCAGGATTTGAGGTTTCAACTGGATGAAGGAATTATTTTTTTTCGTGAAACTACGGAATTATCGCTAACGAATCAGCAGGTGATGGAGCTGCATGATCAGACAGAGGGTTGGATTAGCGGGCTGCAGCTCGCAGCGATTTCGCTGAAACGCAGCAATAATATTGCCGAGTCGATTCATCAATTCGGCGGTAAGCAGTCCCATATTGCGGACTATCTGCTGGAAGAAGTGTTTCAACATCAATCGGAGCCCATGCGCTCATTTTTAATGGAGACCTCGATTTTAAACCGGATGAACCGTTCTTTGTGTGAGGCTGTAACAGGTCAGATGAATAGTCAAGCATTATTAGAAACGTTAGAACAGCTGAACTTATTCATCCACCCTTTGGACGACCAAAGGAATTGGTACAGGTATCATCATTTGCTTTCTGCATTTTTACAACAAATATTGTACAGAACAAACCCGAATAAATGGGCACAAGCACATATTCATGCGGCGAATTGGCTAGAGAAGCATGGATTTGACGAAGAAGCGGTAGAGCATTTTTTAGAAGGAAAACAGTATGCGGATGCCGTGCGGCTGATCGAGAAAAATCTGCACATCTTGATGCAATTCAAGAGTATTGCGTTGATGAAGTGGGTTTCCGTTTTACCGGAAGACTGCTTTGCGGAGAAACCTATGATCGAAATGTTTTATATTTCTGTATTGCTGGGTGTAGGCAAATGGGAAGCCGCTTTTCAAAGAGTCGAGCAAGCTAGAGCCCTGTTTCAAGCACTAAAGGAGAAACTCACCGATGCAGAATGGAATCGGATTATGGGGAATATCTACTTTTTCAGCGCAATCACCTCTTATCTTCAGAAAGACTTGGTACGGACGTCAGAATACTTTGAGTTAGTTGAACGACATGTGCCGGAGGGCAGTTTTTTTCAAACGATGGGGCGTAACAGGTATCAAGGCTATGATTCGTTCGACGATCATCTGGCGTTTATCAATGATCTTCATGCGGCCCATAAGTTTTTGCTGAAGTGGATTCAACATTGGGAATATAAAGCAGAGTACCCTTTTGTCGGTTTTTTGTACGCTACTTATAGTAAATTGCTGTATGAGTGGAACATGCTGGAGGAAGCAGAGTTTTATGTAAGTCAGGCACTCGGACGTAAGGACGTGCAGCCTTTTGCCCGGATTATGATTCATCTTGCTGTCAGTGCCTCGCGGATTCAACAAGCCAAAGGGAACGCCAGCCTTGCCTCCGAACTGCTTCAGAAGCTGAAGTCTCAGATTGATTCTCCGGATTATGATTTATTTATGTTGAAAGTTGATGCGGAGCAATCGTATTTATCCCTTCGACAAGGCTCATTGGAATACTCGCTTGATTGGCTGCGAAGATGCGGTTTATCGCATACGGATGAGGTTTCACTGAGTCGTTTGGCAGAGCATCTAGTTTTGGCTAGAGTGCTTACAGTATGCTGGAGGATGGAAGATGCGCTGTATCTGTTGGAACGGATGTATCTGTTACTATCCGAGGAGGATCGTCTGCGGGATCGAATCAAGGTATTGATTCTGCAAAGTATGGCTCTTCAGCGTCTGGGGCAATTGGACACAGCTCTGCAACGGCTGGAGACTGCTTTACAATTGGGGGAACCGGAGGGCTATGTCCGCAGCTTCATTGATGAAGGTCCTGAGATCGCTGACATGCTATCCGCTTATTTAAAATTACACCAGGGCGGTCCATCCGGAAATGCCGGTTCGGTTTCGATACGTTATGTTAAGCAGCTGCTTCTTGCTATGAATGTGACGGTGAAAGAGCCACTAAAAGAATTGCTCACCGAGCAGGAAAAAAGAATTATGCGATTGATAGCAGAAGGATTATCGAATAAGGAAATCGGCCATCATTTGAACATCACAGGTGAAACCGTAAAATCACATATTAAAAATGTATATAGAAAGCTGCAAGTCAATAATCGATTGAAGGCGCTGCAGCGTACCAAGGATCTAGAGACGCTGGTCTGAGTGAAACTTTTGGTTTGAGTCCCCCGATTGGGGGATTTTTTTATTACCCAATAGACTGTTGCTTGAACTAGAACTCTATTTTAGCAGTATGTGGTCCGACGGATATAAAAAAACAAGGCTCCTTGAATTTGACTTCAAAGCAGCCTTGCTTAACATTCCCTTTATTTTCTCTTTCGCGCCCGCATATTCAGCAGAACAGTTATTGCCTTTGCGCAATACAGCATCACACTGGCCTCACCCAGCATATTGCCGGGCTTTATAAACTGGAGAGAAGATCCTCTATATGCATGAATAATAATAAAAAAAGAAGCAATTTATTTTCTCTTACTTCGCCGCTGGCATCGGCTTCTGCTCCTTATACTGCAGCTCATACAGGCGGTAGTAATAACCGCGTTGAGCCAACAGCTGGTAGTGGTTACCGATTTCACGCACTTTGCCTTTGTGCATAACGACGATTTGGTCGGCATGCTGAATCGTGGACAAGCGATGAGCGACAATCAAAGTCGTTCTACCTGCAGAAATGTTGTGAAGCGCATCCTGCACGACGATCTCAGTCTCCGTATCGATGTTCGACGTCGCCTCATCGAGAATAAGAATTTCCGGTCGGAAAGCAATCGCACGAGCAAAGGATAGCAGCTGCCGCTGACCCAGCGACAAGTTAACGCCGCGTTCGCCAAGAGGCGTCTTGTATCCCTGAGGCAAATCATTGATATATTCATCAATGTGTACCATTTGAGCGGCTTCGCGGATTTGCTCGTCCGTTATCTCCTTGTTATTCAAACGGA
Organism: Paenibacillus sp. RC67; assembly: GCF_030020805.1. GTDB lineage: Bacteria > Bacillota > Bacilli > Paenibacillales > NBRC-103111 > Paenibacillus_S. The sequence goes on along the minus strand of NZ_CP125098.1, from coordinate 1,491,631 downwards.
TATTGGATGCAATATCTCCAGTGAACAGGAAGACATCCTGCTGCACGATACTAATGCTGCGGCGTAACTCGTCGAGCGGAATTTCCCGGATATCGACACCGTCCAGACGGATGCTCCCTTGTTGAATATCATAAAATCGGTTGATTAGCTGAATGATTGAGCTTTTGCCTGCCCCCGTTGCTCCGACGAAAGCTATCGTCTGCCCAGGCTGAATCGTAAAGCTAACATCCTTTAGTACCCAATCTTCGCCATTATAGGCAAACCATACGTGATCGAACGTAATCTCACCGCGCATCTGCTTCGGTAAGCTTTTAGTGACAGGCGCATCTACGATGGAAGGCTTTTCGTCCAGCATATCGAAGATTCTTTCCGCCCCTACCATCGCTGTCTGAATCTGGTTATATTTCTCCGCAAGACTCATAAGTGGCTGGAAGAACTGACGGACATAATGAGTGAAGGCATACACGATACCGAAAGTTATCCCGCCCTCAATCACGCTCGCCCCCCCATACCACAACAAGAGAGCAATTGCGACGTTACCCAGGAATCCAATTGCGGGCTGGAAAATCGAGTTGATGATCGTTCCTCTCATCCCAGCGCGGTAAAATCCCGTATTATGGTGATCGAACTGTTCCCACTGCCTCTGTTCGCGAATAAAGAGCTGGGTAATTCGGATACCGGATAAATTCTCAGCCAAAAATGAGTTCAAGCGGGACAAGATCACCCTCGATGTACGCTGAGCTTCCCGTATAACGGAACGATACCAAAACGTAAGCACTGCTAGAAACGGAATAACTGCAAAAGACAGCAGCGCGAGCTTCATACTCATTTGCATCATAATAGCGATAGTCCCGATTAAAAAGATGACGTCCTTAACCAAGTTCACAACAACCTGAGAATATAGTTGGTTCAGCGACTCCGTATCTTGAGTAACCCTAACAACTAACCGACCAACCGGGTTGCGGTCAAAATACGACATCGACATCCGACTCAAATGGTTGAACAGCTTTTGCCGTATGTTGAAAATGATCGTTTGGCCCGTAAATTGAAGCAGGTTACTTTGCAGGTAATTCAGAATCGAACCCGTCACAACGGTTAGAAGAAACAATATTCCTAGTGTAGTAAAACCGCTATAATCCTGCTTTTTAAAGGCATCCAGCGCATTTTCGTCCATTAGAATTGCGTCAAATGTCTTGCCATCCGCATTCAGGCGCGTGGGGTTCGTCTCCTGCTCCAACTTGACCTCCGTTTGCTGTGTAGGCAGCCAGCCTGAGATCATGTAGTCCTTGTTCCCCAAATTAACGATCTGCTTCTTTTCCACCCCATCAGGGATCGCTGCCTTCGCCGCTGCATCTGGGTCCAGCCTGACGTAGCTGCGGTTATCCCAGGAGGCCTCAGCCCCCCCATACACCTTAAGCTTTTCGGTTTGACTGTTCTCCACCGCGAGCATTGGCTTGTGCAGCCCGTTAATATGACCATCGATGGCTATTTTCATCAAATAAGGTCTAGCCAAATCAGCAACCACAATTAGAAAAGATAGCGCGATACACAGCATGATCATTTTCCAGTAAGGTAAGGCATAAGACATTAGCCGGGTTAGCAGTTGGCTGTCTTTGAAATTTTTGACGTCTTTCTCTTTATGAATATTCATGCCCCTGCTCCCCTCTGTAAAAGCCCGCCTTTGGAATGTTCATGCTCTTGGCCTTCTTGGCGCTCCGCCTCTTGATCCAACAGCTGTTTATGGTACATATCCGCATAAATTCCATTTAGGCGAAGCAGCTTCTCATGAGAGCCGGATTCCACGATTTCTCCTTCATCCATGACCACGATTTGATCCGCTCCTTGAACAGAGGAAATCCGATGCCCTATAATTATCGTCGTTCTTTTGTTCATCACGGATTTCAAGCCTTCGAGAATCAAATCCTCCGTGATCGTATCGACCGCCGATAAGCTGTCATCGAATATAAGAATGGAAGGCTTCTTAATAATGGCCCGGGCAATGCTGACACGCTGACGCTGTCCTCCGGACAACGATATGCCGCGTTCACCGAGAGCCGTATCGAACTGCTCCGGAAATTCCACGATATTATCGTATACCTGCGCTACCTTGGAAGCTTCGACTACCTGCTCATCCGTGTAAGGCTTCGGATCGAAGCCGATATTGTCACGAATGGTGGAAGAGAACAAGAACTGATCCTGTGGAACGATTCCGATTTGGCCGCGCAGCGTTTGCAACGGAATTTCATGAATATCCTGCCCGTCGATGAACACCGTTCCTTTGGGCGGATTGTACAGACGGACCAACAGATGCACCAGCGTGCTCTTCCCGCTGCCGACTCTTCCGACAATCGCAAGACTACTCCCTTTTTTCACTTTAAGAGAAATATTTTTCAATGTCGGACGAACTGCTTCAGGATAAGAGAAGGTTAGATTACGGATTTCGATCTCTCCATCAATATCCTTAATGTCCTGCTTCGCCACGACATCATCGACAATTTCCGGCTGCGTATTGAAAATTTCCATCAATCGAAGCTCAGACGCTTTGCCGCGCTGCAACAAATTGACGACTTTGCCTAAGTTTTCGATAGGTCCCATTAAGAGAGATAAATAAGTATTAAAAGCAACGAATTCGCCCAACGTAATGATGTTTTTGAGCACCATAATACCTCCAAGCACGACCGATACGAGAAAGCTAAAGCCCACAATGCCTGAGCTCAGCGCACCGAACAGCGAGTTGGATTTGACGAATTTGCGGTTCATGTCTACCGCATGCTGATTGTCCTGTGTGAACAGCTTGCTTTCCTCTTTTTCCTGCACAAACGCTTTTACAACTCGAATACCTGCCGTAAATTCCTGCACACGGCTAGTTAAATCCGAGATGGCCCTCTGCATGTCCACCGACTGCTGCTGAATGCGCCTGTTAAACTTATATGCCAATAGACTTAGCAATGGCAGCGGCAGCATGGTAAGCAGTGTCAGAAGCGGATTGACGGAAGTGACCATGGCAATGACCGAAATGACAATCAGCATCATGGACTCCATAATGTTGAAATACCCTTGCATCGTTACCTCGCGGACAACGCCGACATCGCTGATAGCGTGGGACATCAAATCCCCGATCCGTTGATTGTTAAAATATTGCGCCGACAGCTTCTCCCAATGGTTGAACAGTTCTCCTCTTACTCGCATTTCCAGCATTCGGGATAAGCGAAACAAGTAAATCCGGCTTGTCGAACGAAAGAAAGCGATTCCTAGACCGACGGCAATCATCCAGACAGCGAACTTCATCGTCTCGTTATACGTCAGTGTCGAATTCTGCAATTTGTCTGTGAATTGACCGAGCATAAGCGGAATAAGCAGCTGCAGCAAACTTGATATGGACAATAATGCAAATCCCATCAGGTAAGGCCATCGGTTTCTCTTTACATGCTCCCAAAAAATGTTACGCCTCTCCATCCGTAATTCCCCCCGCGGTATTCCCCATTATGCCTAATTCTATAAGCAAAATCTGAGTCTTGTATATAAGCTAATGTTAAGATTACCGCGATTGCTCTCAAGTTGCCATGGATTTACTTGCTTCATATTATGGACTATTTTACTTTTTCAAAATGCCAAATATGAACCTTTTCGTTTCCTCCCTTAATCCATTCATCTAGCTTATTCCACTCCGTTTGGCCGAATGGATTGTTCATGAAAGCTGACTGACCCTCCTCTGATGCCTCTCTCCTTCTTGCTTGCTTCAACAATATGTACTGCTCTTTCGACAAGCCTGTCCATATTTCGACGAACAAGCCCGGCTGATCGCTTCCTTCATAAAACGCCACATTTTCATATTGCGCCCGAACTTCAGCCATCCAAATTGAATAATTTGACGTGTAAGCGGGTAAGATTTGATATTCAACAAATACTTTAGACATTTTTTCACCCCGTTGCTTTATTTTAAACAATAAAATGATACACTAATAATATGCTCTCAAGCCTGCTTTTCTCAAGAAAAAAGAAGAAAGACAAGCAAATCTATGCTAAATCTTTCTTACAGAAAGCTCAGTTGATGCTTACGATGAAAGCTTTCCTTTGGAAAGCTCTTAGGAGGAGACAAACACCATGGACAGCGGGACACACCTAGTGATAGGATTCGGGTTAGCCGGACTGGCTTACATCGACCCTGTCGTTGCAGCGGACTCTACCGTTTCCACTGCCGTATTAATTGGAACCGTACTGGGATCGCAAGCGCCCGATGTAGATACGCTGCTTCGTCTCAAAGGCAATGCTATTTACATTAAAAATCACCGCGGTCGCTCCCATTCTCTACCCGCTCTTCTCATATGGACCGCACTTATTACGCTGGGGCTTATGATTGGGTTCCGCGGCCTCCCATTATGGCATGTCGCTATGTGGGTATTTATCGCGGTGGCGTTCCATGTGTTTACCGATTTGTTCAATACGTACGGGACGCAAGCAATAAGGCCGTTTTCGGAAAAATGGATTTCCTGGAACATCATTCATATATTTGATCCGATTATTTTTATCTCCCATCTTATTGCTATATTCATGTGGTCCGTTCATTTGGTCCGACCTGAGATCATTTTTCCAATTTTATACATGATCTTGGCCGTATATTATATTTGGAGATCGTGGTATCATCATTACTTGGAGTCTCATTTGTACCAAAAAGATTCCAGCTATGAAAAGGGCGATCGCTATTACCTGATTCCAACCTTTCATTTATATGTTTGGCAAATCGTTAAGAAAAAAGCGGACGGCCATTTCGTTCTCGGTGAATACAGACATAATAAGCTTAAATGGGTGGATGAAACGTCATGCGCGGTTCATCCGGCTGTCGATGCATCCAAAAAGCACAAGGATATCGCCTCCTTCTTATATTTTACTTCCTTCGCTTGCGCAGAAATGCGTAACCACGAATGGGGCTATGAGGTACGATGGATTGATGTGCGTTACCGTCACCGGAGACAGTATCCTTTTGTCGCTGTAGTCATGATGGATAAAGAACTGAACTTTCTGGATTCTTACGTTGGCTGGCTGAGTGATTCAAGGCTTGAGAAGAAGCTGCGTGTCAACACGTAAGAGCTTGGTGCTTCTACGAGTATTTTCTCAGTCCATAGCTCTATTAAGATCGTTGACGTTCGTTAGGGCTGTTGCGACAGCCCTTTTTCATTTCTTTCTCCTTATTAGAGGCGGACAAGCTGTCTTAGTCTCTGCCGTTAAAAACAATGCAACAAAAAAGCCCAAGGATTGCTCCTTGAGCTTCTATGATGATACGTTGAATCAACAACCATTCGATTAACGGAATTGACCTGCCAGGGATTGCTCCGCGATTTGTACCAGACGGCGAGTGATGTGACCACCGATCGCGCCCGTGTCACGGGATGCCATGTAACCGTAGTACCCGTCTTGTGGGATTTGAATACCCAACTCTTGAGCTACCTCATACTTCAATTGATCTAAAGCTTGGGAAGCTTGTGGAACTACCAATGTGTTACTGTTGCCGGATTGTCCTTGTGCCATGATGATCAGCACTCCTTTCAATCTGAATGATATCTTTGATGTATTTGCAAGCTTGCAAAGTTATTATGTGACGTACGCCAAAAACTATTCACTCATTTTGAAAAATGTTTTTTGATTTTCAAATACTCTTCAGAAAGGCGGTGCTTCCCGCATGAACAAAGGACTAGCTCTCTTCTTCGCCATCGTAGGAGCCTTGCTTTTAGCCTGCATCAGTCTCGGTCTGAGTCTAGGAAACGTTTGGCTCGTCCTGCTCTTCACGATCTTATCTATCGGCTTTATCGGCTTCGGCTTCGTCGTCAAAGCGAGGATGAGAAGACGTAACGGCAATTAAAGATTATCGGAGAATGAAACCCATTTTTTCTTTGACGGTATTCAAGATTTTCTCCGCTTCCACTGAGGCACGCTCAGCTCCTTGGCGTAAAATGTTACGAATTTCTCCTGACTTACGAATGTCGTAATATCTTTGCTGAATCGGCTCAAGATGAGCGACAACCTGTTCGGCCAGCTCTTTTTTGAACGGTCCGTAGCCTTGGCCTTCGTATTGAGCTTCGATATCCGCAATGGATTTATCGGAGCATTGAGCATAAATACTCATCAGGTTACTAACCTCAGGCTTGTTCTGAGGATCAAATTTCACTTCACGACCCGAGTCGGTAACGGCTCGGCTTATTTTTTTGCGAATGACATCCGGCGCATCGAGCATAGCGATAAAGCTGCCTTGGTTCGTGCTGCTTTTACTCATTTTCTTGGAGGCATCGTCCAGTGACATGATCCGTGCTCCAACCTTCGGAATGTAAGGATCCGGAATGGTGAATGTGTCGCCAAAACGTTGATTGAAGCGGTGTGCCAAATCACGCGTCAGCTCCAAATGCTGCTTCTGATCGTCACCTACTGGTACCAGATCGGCATTGTACAGCAAAATATCTGCAGCCATCAGGGAAGGATAAGTAAACAAGCCCGCTCCTACGGATTCTTTTCCCTCCGCTTTATCCTTGAATTGAGTCATTCTTTCCAACTCACCCATATACGTTAAAGTAGTCATCAACCATCCGAGCTCTGCGTGCTGGTGAACCTGCGATTGCAAGAAGACGGTCGCTTTGGCTGGATCGAGGCCTGCCGCGATATATAGTGCAGCTACTGCTTCCGTTTGCTCGCGGAGCGCCGCTGGATCTTGGGGTACCGTCACCGCATGCAAATCTACTACCATAAAGTAGCAGTCGTGCGTATGCTGAAGCTCCACATAATTTTTCATCGCTCCGATATAGTTTCCGAGAGTCGGTAGGCCGCTTGGCTGCATGCCAGATAATACTCTTTTCATGATGAATTCCTCCTTGGAATCGTTCTATTTTCAATTTTCCACGCAAAAAAGGCCCTCCCGTCGCAAGGGACGAAGGACCGTGGTGCCACCCTAATTTGCCTAACTTCGACACGTATGCACGTATCGTATCAGTTAAGCCTTAAGCTCTTGTAACGGAGAGTAACCGGACCAGCCTAGGACCAGGGCTGCTGCAAGCCTACACAGCTTGTGCTATTGTGCGCCTAATCGTTCAACTATCAGCTCCAGGACCCATTCAACGCCACCTATCTACCGATTCACAGCACCCACCGGCTCTCTGAAAGACTCGTTGTCGTCTACTTGCTCCTGTCATTGCTTATACTTGTTATAATGTGCAGTTTGCTTCTTGTTATCATAAACAAACGATCCTCCGGTGTCAATCCTCCCCCTTTGTACATTAATTTCTTTTGAAAAATTTGTATTTCGCCTGTCCTATATACCGCCCGTCCAGCATATTATATAATAATAATAATTACGAATTAGAAAGGGAGAAATGTCCATTGCAAACTACGCTCATGCGCTGGGGCACCAATATACTTGCCCTTCTATGCGTTATCATGCTTTTGCTTATTTACACCCAAAAGCAGACGCTGGATCTCAGCTTTCTTAGCAGCCCTGCGATGCAAAGCTTCAAAACATTATTTTTAAGCATCATTCTAGAGGCATTTCCCTTTGTCCTGCTTGGCGTACTTGTCTCCGCTCTGCTCCAAACGTTCGTCTCTGAGCAAACAATTCGTCGCCTTGTTCCGAAAAATCCAGTCCTCGGCATTTTATTTGCTTGTGTCGTCGGCATCATATTTCCATTATGCGAATGTGGGATGATCCCCGTGATTCGAAGGCTGATGAAAAAGGGCATGCCCGTCTATGTAGCCGTCGTTTTTATTCTGGTCGGTCCGATCATTAATCCCGTCGTCTATGCCTCTACGTATATGGCCTTTCGCAGCCGTCCAGAAATCGCTTATTCCCGTATGGGGCTTGCGTTCATCGTAGCACTTGCTCTTGGTCTGATCGTGTACAAGTTTTTCAAAGCGGATCCGCTGCGCGGCTCTTTGCCGGCTTCAGCCGCTAGCCACGGGCATCATTCACACGAAAATAATCACCATCACTCTCACCACCATGACCATGATCACAAGCATCAGGACCATCATCATGCTCACGAAGGCGGCACACACGATCATCATGCTCATACTCATTCCCGTACAGGTGTCACAGGTCGTTTCTTAGGAGTGTTAGGTCACGCATCGGACGAGTTTTTTGATATGGGAAAATATTTAATTTTTGGAGCTATGATTACCGCGGCGATACAAACCGTCGTATCGCGTGAAAGCCTCGTGTCGATAGGGCAGGGCGATATCCAATCCCATTTGTTTATGATGGCTCTTGGCTTCATCCTATCGCTCTGCTCGACATCGGATGCTTTTGTTGCATCCTCTTTCACATCTACTTTCTCTACAGGATCGCTGCTAACTTTCCTTGTGTTTGGACCGATGCTGGATATTAAAAGCACACTGATGCTGCTATCTGCTTTTAAAACCAAGTTCGTACTGAAATTATCGTTATTGATCATCCTTGTTGTATTTGTATGCTCGATTCTGTTCGAACGAATATTTTTGACATAAAGGAGCGTGACCCTGTGAGTCCGCGAATATTAAGCCTTCATCACCTAATAAAATCCGCGATCCTCTTTGGATTCGCCATGTATATTGTGTACCTGGTCAAAACGGATAACATCCTGTTCTATATCGCTCCACGGATGATCGATTATGTTAAATGGTCTGCATTCGGACTGTATGCCATTGCCGTCTATCAAGTGTACCTGGGAATCCGCTCCTTTTGGGGGACAGCCGCCGAATGCGATTGTGATCACGACCACACCCCCTCTTCATCTCTGCTCAAAAATACGGTCATCTACGGATTATTCGTCGTTCCGTTATTGTTTGGCTTCCTGCTGCCGGATACGTCCATGGGAAGCAGTCTTGCAGCTAAAAAAGGCATGAATTTAAGCAGCTCCAGCAGTGTAAAAAAAGAGGCCGTCAGCGCGGTGCCTAATCCTCCCGCTTCACTGCCCCCTTCGCCTTCATCTGGCTCGGGAGCATCCGGGGCTACAATACCATCAACACCGGCAAGCCCCAAAACCGAAGCGGCGTCCTCAACCAATTTGGATGAAATGTTCCCTTCGGATAAATTTACCGAACACTATGCCAAGTACGCCAAACAAATCTATAAGTCCGACATAATCAAGGTAAAGGAAGATCTATTTCTTGAGACATTAACAACGGTAGATTTATACATAGATCGATTTATAGGTAAAAAGATGGAGCTCACCGGATTCGTCTACCGGCAGGAGGATATGAAAGACAACCAGTTCGTCGTCGGCCGCTTCTCCATCCAATGCTGCTCCGCCGATGCGGCGCCATTCGGTGTGTTAGTTGAATATGACAGGGCCAGCACGTTCGCCGACGATGCCTGGGTTACTGTCACTGGCACCATTCAAAAAACAAAATTCAACGACATGGATATTATGGTGCTCAAGGTTGAGAAAATTGCCAAAGCCGAGCCGTCCAAATCGCAGTACGTTTATCCTAATTTCGATTTTGGCACTTGATGGCGGAAGATTGAATACAGAGCGGCCTCAGCGGTTTAGTGCTGAGGCCGCTCTCAATTGATTCTCGCTTAACTCTTGTTTTTCATCATGACAGACAGAGCCTGCTTTGATACAATAAAGCGGAAGAGCTAAGCACCTTACATACTACCGTTCATTCTTACACGGAAAAGGAGACTTTTTTCTCATGATCAAGCAAATAGACTGGCAGGGAACACCTGCCTACACCCTTGAGAACGATAAGCTGATCGTATCGATCTGCCCTGCACTCGGCAACAATGTTTACAGCATTTGGGATAAAACGCTGGAGCGTGAAATGCTTCGGGTACCCGCCTCCCCTGGCGAAATGGAGCAGCAGCCGGTTCAATTCGGCACACCGATCCTGATGCCACCGAACCGGATTCAAGAAGGCCGTTTTCAATTTAACGGACAATCGTATCAATTCGATGTGAATCATGCCACTGGCAACCATATTCACGGTATGCTGCGCAGCCAATCTTGGACCGTTACTGCCTCAGGCGAACAAGACGGCAAGGTATTCATTACCTCTGCTATCCATCTTGCAGACGATGCTAACGTTCAACGTCAATATCCTCATCCGTTGGAGCTGGAAGTCACTTATGTGTTGGAGGGCAGCCGTCTAAGCCAGCAATTGAAGGTTCTGAATAAAGGAACTACACCTGCTCCTTTCGGCTACGGACTTCATACTTGGTTTCTGTTGGACGGCGAGCCGGAGAACTGGAAGCTAACGCTGCCTGTCAGCGGTATTTGGCAGCTTGATGAAGCGAACCTACCAACTGGGGATATCGTTCCGCTCGGTCAATACGAAACCCTCCTTGAAGGCGTGACTCTGAAGGGCCATAATCTGGACACTGTGTTCCAAATCGGCGACCATCCGTGTCTGGCCGTACTGTCCAAGGAAAATGTTGAGATTCGTTACAGCGGCTCCAAGCTGTTCAAGCAATGGGTCATTTACACCAAGGGCGAAGCACATGATTTCATCTGCCTTGAGCCTTACACTTGGGTCACCAACGCTCCGAATATCGACCAGCCTGCAGAAGTTACAGGCTTACTCGGAATCGATCCAGGAGCAGCATTGGAGCTTGAAGTCATCCTTGATGTAGTATATAAATAACGATAAAGAGACTGTAACCGGAAGCAAATTGCTGCTCGCGGTACAGTCTCTTTTTTTAACTCAATAATCTGAGCTTAGTATTCGCTCCATTTATGATCAAGCTGTAAACCATCCTTCAGGCACTCGTGCCTCCCACTCCACAGGAGGGGTTATACCCATTGCTCGGCATGCAACTGCTGCCGTATCCAAAAGTCCAAGCTCCTCTGGGGCCTCGGAACCTGCCTCAATCCCTGGACCTGCGCAAGTCCAAAATACCGTCTTATCCAGTGGTTCATCGCTGCCATGCCCTTTAGGATTCAGGCCACCTCCGCCGTGATCCGTCGTAATAATAACGAGGCTATCGTCAAGCCAACCGGCTTCTTCCATCGCGTCGAATATTTTTCCGCTAAACCGATCTGTTTCCGTAATGGCCTCCAGGTAATCCGGTGTGCCAAAGCCAAACTTGTGACCGGCATAATCCGGATAATCGAACTGCACAAATAACAAATATAAATCCTGGTTGTTTCTTATATATTCGGCTACTGCCTCTCCCAGCTCAACATCGGGCAAGGACACTTTATGTACTCCGATACCTTCTTCAATAATCCCGTCCATAATCGGTTGCCAGCATGTAAAGGCCGCTAATTTGCGCCCCGGATAAGCCTCATGGGCCAATTTGAAAAAGGATGGGTATGGCGAATCATCAGGATACCGCTGGTCGGCCGCTATATCATTATTCAGCATATGCTTATCCGGACTCACTCCATGCAGCAGCGATCCCCAACATTGTGCGCTAATCGTCGGTGATACGGTCTGCGCCCGTAAGGTTGAAGCCCCTCGCTTCATCCATTGATCCAAATAAGGCGTTGAAGTATGCTGAACAAAGCTGCCTGCACCGTCCCAACCGATCACAATGACCCTTTTGATAGGACTTAAATTTTGCTCGCTCATGTTCCTCTCCCCTAACCCGATAGTTTTTTCCAAACTTCCCTGCTCTTTTATTGTATTAAGAATTTACAATTAGTCAACACAAAATACAACTAAACACAAACAAACACATTTATATACAAAAAGAAAAAGCACGAACTCGGCAGTATCATCGCCAAATTCGCACTTTTTATTAACGGTTATTAAGTTAAGGGGTATACATATTCGGCTGCGCCGGAGTACTCATACCGGTACCGAGGAAATAGCTCGTATGCGGAGGCTGATTATAGCCAACATTTTGCCACGCTACACCCAACCGGTATACTGGATCATGCATTAACGTGTACAGTCGTGTGCTAGTGACATCTGTAGTTGTATAAATTCTCAGCGCAGTGCTATCTGTCGTTCTCCATATTACTTCCTCGCGCCAGTCGCCCAGCAGATCCGCCTGCAGCGTAGGCGTCGCTTTGGTGCCGTTGTTAGAAGCCGTTCCGGTTGCAGTCAAGAGGTTCGTCGTAGTGGAGTTGGTGTAGTTCCATTTATCAATACGAATGTCATCCAGCAGCTCTCGGGACAAATCTCCGTCCCACCAAATGCCGAAGTTCGTGGAAGATGGAAGCGTTGTACCTATTTTGGTGCCTGTGCTTGTGTACAAGCCTCCATTCGCCCATACTTCTTCGCCAGGATAACGAGGGTCGATATCGGCGGACATCCCTCTTCCAACGTCTTTGCCGGCGTAGACGCCCCAAATCGTCTGTCCTGTTTTGGCATCACGATACTCCAATCCGTAAGGAGAGGAAGTATCCTCGTGTACCTGGAACACCTCTAAGCCCGGACGATTGGGATCTAGGTCGCCTACGTGCATAGCGTCTCCATGACCTAGTCCCGTCGAATAGAGCTTGCCGCCATTATCGTCAATAGCCATCGCGCCGTAGATGATCTCATCCTTGCCATCTCCATCGACATCCGCGACACTCAAGTTATGGTTGCCTTGGCCCGCATAAGCGGAATTGCCAGAAGTATTCGAATCGAAGGTCCACAGCTTCGTCAATTGGCCACCGCGCCAGTTATAGGCTACAAGCACTGTGCGGGTGTAATATCCCCGAGCCATGACTAAGCTTGGTTTTTGACCGTCCAAATAAGCGATGCAAGCAAGGAAGCGGTCGACACGGTTGCCGTAATTGTCACCCCAATCACTTACAGTGCCACGAGGAGGATCGTAGTTGGTCGTTACGAGTGCCTTCCCATCCGTCCCCCGGAAGATGGTCAAAAATTCGGGACCGGACAATACCCGACCTGTCGAGTTGCGATAATCCGCCGTTGCACTACCGATGACTACGCCGGTGCCGTCCTTGGTACCGTCAGCTGTTTTCATCGCTACTTCGGCTTTACCGTCTCCATCCAGATCGTAGGCCATAATTTGCGTATAATGTGCCCCAGCGCGAATGTTATTCCCCATACTAATTCTCCAAAGCCGTGTGCCGTTCAATTTGTAAGCATCTACAAACACTTCGCCAGTATAACCATCCTGTGAATTATCCTTGGAATTGGAAGGATCCCATTTCAAAATGATTTCATACTGACCGTCACCATCCAAATCAGCTACCGTAGCGTCATTGGCGCTGTAGGTGTACGCCGTTCCATCAGGACTTGTGCCCCCTGCTGGCTTCTGCAAAGGCACCGTCAAATAGTTGGTACCCCACACGCTTACCGTAGGCGAAGCCGTTTGCTCCACCCCTCCTACCACAGCACGAACGTAATAGGTCGAACTAGTGGTGCCTCCGGTGTCCTGGTAATTCGTGCTAGTAGTAATCGGAGAGCTGTTGAGCTTCGTTCCGTTTCGATATAAGTTGAATGAAGTGCTGCTTGCTTCCGTACCGAGCAATCGCCAGCTTACGAACACGCCGGTACCCGTCTTCACGGCAACCAAGCCACGATCCAGCTTTTCCATTTGTCTGGCGACGCCAGCGGCAGAAGCCTGTTGTGGGCTTACGAACGATTGCAGTGGGAGCAGAAATGAACTTGCAAGGACGCAGCTGAGCAATACTGTACCTGTTCTTTTCAGCCTACGTTTCACATTTTTCAGCATGAATTTACCTCCTTAGAGTTTTCTTAAAGAAAACTTGCTTCATAAGCATTAACTTAGAGTTTTCGTCAGAAAAACTTACTTCGTAAGCCGTGTTTAGATCAGGATGTATCGCTGATCGATCTCATCATTTCACCCCCCATTAAAATATCGCTGCTGTAGCAGCCCTATTTCATTTATTTAGCTCTTGCATCCTGAATTCGTTTGTTAGCCTCCTCTTCCGCCCTCCGTAACGCCGTATTCATATCTCCATTTAACGCATTGGTGACTGCTTGGGTATAAGGGGATTCGAGCGTTAAGTCATAAATCGATTTATAAGGGATCGGAGCAAATTGGTTGTAAAAAATCGCTTTTAAGTTTTTATCCTTAAACTTACTCTCCGTACCGAACATCTTTTTGATCTCTTCTTTTTTGACTGCCGGCATGACCCCCATCTTGGACAGCTTGGCTTGAACCTCTTCGGATGCCAAATAAGTAATAACGTCCATCGCTTCATTTTTGTGCTGACTGTTTGTGGTCACGCTGAAATAGGTCGGATACGGCTGTGACCCTACACCCGGCAAGTCTGGGAACGTCGGCAGCGATACCATATCCCAGTTCATCGTTTCAAAGTTTTTATCAATAAATATACTGGAGGATAACAACGCAAACGTTGCTACCTCATATGTTTTGAAGAACTCATTTGTATAAGGGGCTTTATTGGTCGCTTTGACAAAATCATTCCAACCCCCGGCAACCTGAGGCTGCAGGAACACCGTATCGATAAACTTGCTCCACTTCTCGTTATTGATAGTTGCATTCCCCGACTTCTCATCCACGTAAGGCAAAGACAGCTGATTCATCCGGAAAACATGCGTTCCCGAAGAGGCATAGCCCGCAATCTGCTTGTTGCCGTCATTACGGACCAGCTTCTTCATCAAATCGGTAAACTCTGGCCAAGTCATTCCGTCCTTAGGATAAGGAACACCGGACTTATCGAAAATATCCTTGTTGTAATACATCACTACATTGTTGTTAAACACGGGAATCCCGTACATTTTACCACCGGATAGCTTATGCATTGCATCGACCGTACTAGGCTCCATCGTACTCAAGTCGAACTTGGTCTGCTTAATCAAATCGTTCATATCATACTGAAGTCCGTTGCCTATAAGACCACCGGTTAAAAAGCTGATCGAGTCAAAATAAATATCCATTTGTTGTCCGGCAACCAGCATTTCTTTAATCCCATACTCTTTTTTTGAAGGGATATATTTGATAGTATAATTGGGAAATTTGGATTTGATAGCGTTTCCAAATCGTTCGTTGAAGCTATCCTCCGAATCACCACTGGTTGACACAACAACAAGTTCTACAGGTTCATTCGATTTGGGTTTAACTGCGGGAGCATCGGCAGCCTTGCTCTCTTCTTTTCCTCCGCTGCATGCGGTTAACGAAGTTGTTAGTGCGGCCATAACGAGCAACAGAGATACTTGTTTTCTAGACATACGGTCTTACCCCCTGTAAACGGATACATTTTTTACCCGATTTTTTTTGAATGTATTGATTTGCTTTTGAGTTCATTATAATATACACGTAAAAGGGGGGAAATGATGGATATGGCTAGCTTTTTGCACAATACTGCTAATGAGAATTTGACTACCGTGCCGGGGATATTAATTTCGGATCGCTACAAGCGGCCTCATGGCTACAAAGTCACAAGGTCCAAGGGAACTGAGGATTTTTACTTAACGTATACATGCTCTGGAAAAGGTATTTTCCATAACGGAAGCGAGTCGCATGAGTGTGCTCAAGGAGAGATCAGCATTATTACGCCCGGAACGCCTCATTACTATGCAACCTCCGAAAATGAGATCTGGCAGTTTTATTGGTGCCATTTCATCCCCCGGGAAGAATGGATGCCTCTGCTGCAGCTGCCGGAAGCGATCAAAGGCATTAAATGGGCGCGTATCGATACGGAGCTAATGAATATGCGGATTTCCTCCGCTTTTTCCAGTCTGATACAGTACAATCTTGAGACAGGACCTTTCGCGGAGCGCCTAGCTACTAATGCATTGGAAGAAGTACTGCTTCTCATTGCGAGCAGCCGTGCCGTCAAGCTGCAAAACATCGACCCTCGCGTTCAGGAAACGCTCGATTTGCTGTCCCAGCAATATTATAAGCCTTTTACCATAGCTTCCTTAGCCTCACAAGTCAATCTGTCTCCTTCCCGCTTCGCTCATTTATTCAAGAAACAGACGGGTGAATCCGTCATGGAAATGCTTATACGAATTCGTTTGCAGCACGCCAAAAAAAGGCTGGAGCTCACCCCTCTGTCTATTGCGGAAATCGCCGCAGAGGTAGGATTCAACAACCCGTTTTATTTTACACGCCAATTCACTTCGTTCTACGGCTGTCCTCCAGCTACCTTCAGAAGAAAGATGAAATCGATGCAATCTATGTAGTTGTAGAGTTGGCCTGACGACCGCATTCATCTCGCCGATTATGGTTGGTAAGACGAATGCCGCCTTTATCAATGTTTCTGCTCACGGATCTGCTGTCAACAGCTCACGGATCACCTTAACCGTATCAGCGAAATAGGGCCGGTAATCCAAGCCTTCCACGAAATCTAAATACTTTTTTGCAATAGCAACGACTTGTTCTTTATACGAATCAGCTGATACGCTGTATAAGCCAAGCTCCTTAGAAGACTCCTGCTCTCGCTCCTCCAATTCCGTCAACTCCAGCGTTCCGTCTCCCATATGCTTTACACGAAAAGAGTAAGCTCTGCATTCCGGATCACCGCAGCCGCAGCAAAAAAACGGAATACATTGCCACCTATCTGGAGCAGACCAACGATTGGGCTCCACATCGGATCTTGTGCTGAGCAGCAAAGCCGGCAGACCGACGTCCACGCACAACGGTTCATCTATAAGTACTTCCCCGTCTATTTCCAGCTTGACATCCGCTTGAATAATTTGCAAATCCGAATCCCATGACCATCCATTATACGTCAATTCAAACATACGTCTCTCTCCTCTCGCTGCCAAAGCATTTGCTACGTTGCCTTTTGTAAGTCTCTTCATTATAAAAAAACGAGAAACACTTGTATAGAAGCATCCCATTTGCGGCATATAACGCTGCTATAAATTTCCAATTATTTCGTGCGTATAATTTAACTTTTGGTACATACTACCTAGTGAACGGAGGTGATTACAATGGCACAAGGACAATCCCGCAGCAGCAATGCTTTAGTGGTACCGCAAGCTTCCCAAGCTTTGGATCAACTGAAGTATGAAGTGGCACAAGAATTGGGAATTCAAATTCCTCAAGACGGTTACTATGGTTTCATGGCAACTCGTGACACTGGTGCAATCGGTGGCCACATCACTCGTCGTCTTGTTCAAATCGCTGAACAGCAATTGGCAGGCAAGTTCACAAGATAATGATTCACTTCCATACTTACACAAGGGGCGACTCCTACAGAGCTGCCCCTTTTTATGTTTTGTTCACTATGCCTCACCTCATAATGAAAAACCCCGCCGACGACAGCTGCCAGCAGGGAAACCGATATTAGAAAAACAAATTAAATGAAATAAGGAATAAGGAATAAAGTGCAAAATCGAATTGGATATCGGTTTTTAGTCATATACATCATACAAAAGAAAACTAAATTTTACGTTTTTTGTCCGCATCAGCAACTATGCTCGCCATATTGTAATTCGATTCAAAGGCAACACTAGTGCAAAGCGTATTCTTCTTCATCGCGAATTCGAACAATATTTCTCCGTGCGTCCATCTTTTCAACTTCAGAGACTCCATTGCCGTTTGACGAAACGATTGCACATGGACCTCCGATAAGCCCGAGTCCATAACTTCCAAATGGTTCCCTTTACTCTCTACTGGAAATGCCCTAACCCCGAATTTACCGATTACATTGTTGCGGATTTGCACAAAGACCGTCCCTGAAGTCAGATGAGCTAGCTCCTCCCTAATCTCACGGAAAACAAATTCCAGCTGTCTGGCTAAAGGTACATTTTCTAAAATCATCAACATCCTCCTATCTAGTTCGTTTGTAATAAAATAAAGAAAACTTTATGTAATTCTAGTGCTGTAGCCCTATTATATGTAAAATTTAAGTGTTAATCAACAATAAATTACAATTTTCTGAAAAGTTCCCATAGTTCTACAAAATACAACACAAACAGACAAGCACCTGACGGCGATTGCCTGCTGTAATCGTGTTTTCTAACCGATTCGAAGGGAAAGTGCGACTCATTTAGAGCCATATTTTTTATAACTCGTCACACGTTTCCGCATTCAGTTCAATCATATTCCGGTCCGGATCCAACACGTAAATTTGCGGAAATCCGGCTTTCGGGTGAGGCCTTGCTTCATGTGGAATCCCTTTTTGCTTCAACCATTGGATGGTTTCCGAATAACTGCGTACACGAATAGCAAAATGCCCGTCGCGAGTATGAATGTCGCCTTCCCTCAAGGTCTCTCCATTATGAACGATGAGATGGAGCTGCTGGCCATTAGGGCCTAAAGCATACCACGCACCTGGAAAATCAAATGGCGGGCGCTCCATTTCTTGAAGCCCGATAATTTCCTTATAAAAAGTCTTCGCCCGTTCCAAATCCCGTACGCAAATACTGACATGATGAATGCCTTCAATTGTAATCATTTTTGATTCCTCCCCAATAAGCTAGTAAGCTAAAAAGCCGTGATACTCCACAACATTGTGACTTTTGGCATATTCCCAAGAGAAGATGTTATCAGGTCACATTTCTCTCGTTCTATATACCCTATTTTCAAGAAAAACACTAGGACATATTCTATAGACCATGGTACTTTTGGGTGATATAATGCATCATAGTAAGATTTTAACATTTCATTCCTGAAGGGGACATGCTGATGAACTGGATACAAGCCTTGTCATTTAAAAAGAAACTGCAGTTCGGCTGCTACACGCTGGTTACCATTTATTCCATCGCATTGCTGATTGTCATCATTCAAACTTCAGAGCATCTTATTGCAGGTATTTCGTTTCTCATCTTGATGATTGGGCTAAGCTTCCCTTTTATAAGCTGGTTTGAGAGAACGCTTACAGACCCGGTTAATACGATTTCTCGAGTCGCTTTGAACGTATCCAAAGGAGACTTTTCCCAAAAAATACACGTTCAAACAGACGACGCTCTGGGTGAGCTCGGTACAGCCTTCAACAAAATGATGGACAAACTCCGCGATATTTTGCAGGATACCGGCAATATGTCGAAGCATGTCTTCGATTCAAGCCGCGATATTTTCCTGAAGAATGAGAACTTGAAAACCGTGCTCGAGCAAGTCGCTATTTCCTCTAATGAGCTAGCATCCGGTGCTAATCAAATATCGGAGGAGATTTCGGGCATTTCCGTAGCAACCAAAGACATCGAGCAAAAAGTCACCGCCTACACAACCTCCACCAAAGATATGGATTCCCATTCCGGACAAATGCTATCTCTTGTTGAAAAAGGAATGCAGTCCGTTGAATCGCAAAGCGAAGGCATGAAACGCAACGTTACTGCGACGGCTAATGTCTCGCAAACGATTGATCTACTCGCACAGCAAGCCAACGGCATTTCTCAAATAACAAGGACGATCTCGGATATCGCAGAGCAAACCAATCTGCTCTCGTTAAACGCCTCTATAGAAGCTGCAAGAGCAGGTGAACATGGAAAAGGCTTTGCCGTTGTAGCCCAAGAAGTTCGCAAGCTCGCGGAAGAATCGACAACCTCGACCAAGGAAGTATTCCAACTGGTAAAAGGCATTGAACAAGGCATCCGTCAAGCTCTGACCCATATGGCTGAAAACGAACAAATCGTTTCTCAGCAAACGCAATTGATCCTGGAAACAGAAACGGTCTTCGGTGAAATCGTACATAGCGTCAAATTCATCTCAGAGCAAATCGCTTCCTTTGCTCGAGAAAGCGAACAAATGCTGGATAGCGCGCAACGTATCTCAGGCACGATGGAAAGCATCTCGGCGATAACCCAGCAGTCTGCTGCCGGTACCGAACAGGTATCTGCCTCCATGAATGATCAAATTAACGAAGTACAGGTGATTGTTGAACAGTCTGAGCAAATGACCAAGCTGGTCACTCGATTGCAGCAAACCATGCAAGTGTTCAAATTATAACTACATACCTTCCAACCCTAATTGAGGGTGGACAGAAAGGCCGGGGCGCAAATGTCCCCGGCTTTTTTTGATGCGGATGCCTGCCTAGCCAGCCTATCTCACCGGCAGTATCTCAAGTTTATTCGGTTAAGCTCATAAACGCTTTGACATCCTCGACAGATAAATCCATCGCACGCTGCCAGAAATCGGGTTGGCGCAGATCGACACCCAAATGCTTTTGGGCAAGCTCTTCTACCGTCATACTGCCCGTATCGCGCAGCATGGCGATATATTTATCCTCGAATGCCTCTCCTTGTCGCAGCGCCTCTGCGTAGATACCAGAGCTAAACATGTACCCGAACGTATACGGGAAATTGTAAAATGGTACTTCCGTGATGTAAAAATGCAGCTTCGAAGCCCAGAAATGCGGGTGATACTCTTCAAGGGCTTGGCTGTACCCTTCCTTCTGAGCCTCTATCATCAGTTCATTAAGACGCTCCACGCTAACGATTCCTTTGGCTCGCTCTTCATAGAACCGCGTTTCAAACAAGAACCGAGCATGGATATTCATATAGAAGGCCACCGAGCGTTGAATCTTGTCTTCAAGCAGCGTGAGACGCTCTTCTTCCGTTGCAGCGCCCTTGACAGCCGCATCGGCGACTACCATCTCCGCGAAGGTTGAAGCTGTCTCCGCTACATTCATCGCATATTCCTGCGCCAAGGCAGGCAGATCATTCATGACATGCTGATGATACCCATGACCCAGCTCGTGAGCGAGTGTAGCCACGTTCGATGCTGTGCCCGCGTAGGTCATGAAAATACGAGTTTCTTTGGCGATTGGGAACGAGGTGCAGAATCCCCCAGGTCTCTTGCCTGGACGATCCTCCGCTTCGATCCAGCCTTTCTCGAACGCCATAACGGCAAAATCGGCCATCTTCGGACTGAAGCGTCGGAACTGCTCAACAATCAGCTGAGCTCCTTCATCATAGCTGAAATGCTTGCTGCCTTCACCCACAGGAGCATCCACGTCATACCAGCTCAGCTTCTCTATTCCGAGCAGCTTAGCCTTGCGCTCCAAATATTGAACGAAGATTCCCTTGCTCCGATCGATAACTCCCCACATCGAATCCAGCGTTTCTTTGGACATCCGGTTAATGGCTAGCGGTTCCTTATGTATCGTATCCCATCCACGGCGTTCGTAGAGTTTCAACCGAAAGCCTGCCAAATGGTTCAGCGCATCGGCGCAATAATCAGCGTGCTCTCCCCACTGCTTCTCCCAAAGCTCGAATAATCGCTGACGTACAGACCGATCTGCGCTGTGCATCCGGTTAGCGGCTTGACCCGCAGATAGCTCCAAAGTTTCTCCATTCTCTTCCCATGGGACCCGGAATTTGCTCACTGTCGTATTATATGCTTCTCCCCAGCCGTGATAGCCGTCGATAGCCAGATCATTGACAAGAGCTTCCTGCTCCGGAGGCAGTTTGTCTGCAGCCTGCTCGCGACGTTCTGTCAACGGAAAAGCAACATTCTGAAGCTCTGTACTCGCCAAAAGCTTCTCCCACACCTCATCCGGGATTTCCGTTAATATTTGATCAAATCGGGTCAGTTCCGATGCGTAGGAGGCTGATAACGTCTTGATTCGACCGGCTAGTATGATGGACTTTTTATCTGCCTGATTCTCAGCGGCAAGACATCCAACGAACGAGTCCGCTTCCCTAATTTTTTTCAAGATCGATTGAAGTAAATCTAGTGCTGGCATCAAAACGGAGGTATCCGCAGCTTGAGGCGCTTGCAGCCCGTCCAAAATGGTAGATAATGACTTCAAATCTTTTTCAAGTGCTTCCAAAAAAGCATGAAACGCCGAGGATCCGCTTCCGCCTGGGAAAAAACGCTCCAAATTCCATGTCTGCTGCAATGGTGTTTTCATGCAAACATCGCACCTTTCCTCAAAATTAGATACAATACATATTAAACCATAAAAAATGCGGAACCCAAAATAGCAAATCCACCAAATTTTGGTTGAATTGTTATCGCGGGTGTGTTTAAATGGTGACTATAGATCTATTGACAGGAGTGAAAGACAACATGAAACCATTACAGATCTCGCCAGAAACAGCACAAAAACTGGCCAAACAGCTTAACGTTCCTTTGGAGCATCTCATGCACATGCCCCAGCATATTTTATTACAGAAGCTTGCCGAGCTTGCTAAAATCGCTTCCACCAGCGATAAAACAGATGATGACAGCTCCAAACAGGAGTCTTAAGCTTATGATTCCTTTTCAAAACACATGGCCTTATGAGCAGATTCAGCAGGATATTTATGTCCATGAGTGTCCTTTTTGCAATGCGTCTAATGTACTACTTCCTTTCAAGAAAAAAGATTTGCTTGAAATTATTGAAGGAGCCAAGAAGCTGCTGGTATTCAACTGCTGTCATAATAAAATAACTATTGTAGATGCCGATCAAGATTATTTGCTTTCCAATCAGCCTTTAAGAAATCGACGCTGAATGAAGGTTCGTGCAGCGGATGCTGACTCTGATCAGGAGTGGAATAAGACGCATGTACTATATTTCCTTTACGCACGCCTGCACCTTGATTGCATTAAGCTATGTAGCTTTAAAATTGAAAAATAGGCTGTTCATGGAGCGACATACGATGCTCATCGCTTCCCTATTGACGGGAATTGCCTGCATTGTTATGATGCTCCAGCCTTTTCCAAACGATAGTTTATTAACCGATTTGCGGTTTGCACCGATCATCATGGCCGGTTTGCGGTTTGGCTCGGTTGTTTCGCTGCTGTCTGCCATCTTGCCTTCTTTGTATATTTTTCATATCGGGGAGCCGCTTGGTTTAGTCCGGATTATGCAGGATTTGGTTCTTCCGGCTATAGTTAGCTCGCAGTTTTATAAAAAAGACCATGATTCCGGTTATGCGATGATTCCTTTTCAAGACGGAATTAAGATCTGCGTGATCATGGCTGCCATCCGTCTCGGCATTCAAGCTTACTTACGGTATGAATTGACGCCCAGTCTGATTGCTTCGCACCTCATCATGCTGGCCCTTTCTGTTCTGGCCATTCTAGTATTGATTGTGATGTACAACGACGATAACCGGTCGATGATCCTGCAGCGCCGCTTTGAGCTGCTTGCCAATCAGGATGGTCTTACTGGACTGCCGAATCTGCGAAGCTTCATGAGCATCGCGCGAAATACGTTCCAGCAAAGACCGATATCCATCATGATGATCGATATCGATAATTTCAAACGATACAATGATACATTCGGCCATTTGCAGGGAGACAAGCTGCTTCGTGAAGTTGGGCAGCTGCTCCGCTCCCTAATAGACGAGCGCGATTATGCAGCCCGGTATGGCGGAGAAGAATTTATTGTTATGAGCCATACGGTTGACTTTCCCCAGCTAGAGCAATACGCGCGAAGGCTGTGCCATGCGGTTGCAGCGCATCCGTATCAAGGTACTTGTTCGACACCTACGACGATTTCCATCGGCATCTCCGTCTCTGGAAGCAGCAAGGATGATCTGCTGCGAATTATTTCTGAAGCGGATGAGGCGCTCTATATTTCCAAGAACAATGGAAAGAACCGCCATACGTTTTACATAACCGAACCACCCCTGGCAATAAATAACGCATAATGGATCATTCAACCTGAGAATGAGCATTATGCGTTATTTGTTTGCGTATGTATGTTAATTTTTACTTTACTCCATCATTTCCTGAGGAAGCTCCAGTCTCTCTGCAAGCATTTCCTCGCGGGTAGCAGCCCATTGTTCCCGGGAAGCTCTAATCATTGCAGCATCCATAATCCGCTTGTCGTTAATGACTCTGCCGAACCATTTGACCGCTTCATTATATTTCTTGAGTCGGCGATTCAAATCTCCCATTAAATACATAAGGCGGGCATTGTTAAGATCGGCGCCCTCCGTTTCAAATACCCCTGTATAAGCATCGAGAGCAAACTGCAAAAAGCGATTTTCCTGCTCCTCATCCTGCTTGTAACGATATAGCCAAGCGATATGATGCAGCAAGCCCGCAATAATGCGGCCCTTTTCATTTTTTAACTGAGCACACAGCAGAGCGAGCTTGTAGGTATACAATGCATCATCCCAGCTTCTCTCCAAGCCATAATCCTTCACGGACCATTGTGCCGCGACCTTAGCCTTGAACTGCTCTCTCTGTACAGGAGAGAATTGAGTCGAAGTATTCTCCGTACTGGCGTATCCACAAGATGGACATACCCTTACGACATAGAAATCAGGGTTAATATCTTTGTAATGAATGCAGAAATCCGTGTCCGTATGCTTCGCTTTCTTGAAGCTCGGCCTTACTCTTGACGTCTCGAAAGATGTTTCGCAGTACGCGCAATCCACCTTCACCTGAAATAAAGGCTCGACCACAAGTCCACTTCCTTTGTCATCTAGTTTGTCATCTGTCGCAATGATTTGGAATGGCAGCCAACCATCCATAAGTCATGATGCCATTCCGAATTTACATGTTACGGTTTATAAAATGATACGCCGGCCCCTTCAGCCTTTCAAGTACAAACGCTTGAAGCTCCGCGTCTAGCCCTACCTGAGTTAAAGCCTGCTTCATACAGCCAAGCCATGCGTCTGCATGCTTCGAAGTAATTCCGAATGGCATGTGGCGTGCGCGCATCATGGGATGTCCATGCACGTCCGAATATAACGAAGGTCCGCCAAAAAACTGTGTCAAAAACATATATTGCTTCTCCATAACCGGATCAATATGGTCCGGAAACAAAGGCCCTATTAACGGGTGAGCCTGTACCAGAGGGTAAAACTCCTCGACGATCCGACGAAACGTCTCTGCCCCTCCCAATGCCTCATAGGGTGTTATGCCGCGCGATTCCTGCTGATCGGACATCTCGTCTTCTCACCTGCTCTTTTCTAAATGTATCTAGACCTACTTCCTTTATAACACAAAAAAAGATGCTAATGCATGCGCGATTAGCATCCAGACCTTAGAAGAAACCGCAATATCCGAGGCATTAACTTTCCAAATCCTCTTCACCGGAGGTCATTAAGGTTTCCCTAATGACATAAACGAACGCACATACGAGAATTCCAGCAATCACACCTGTCATTTGACCAACTCCTATTCTCATATTGGTACTATTGTACCATAGTTGTTCTTTAAATTCAGCAACTCCAAAGCAAAATATCATATTTTTCTGACAGTTTGTCCTCAAGGCATTGGAGGCATGTCTACCCATTGTGTTTCATATAAGTAAATGATGGTTGTACACCTGCTGGAGCAAAAGTTCAATGCATGGTTACGATGCTCGTTTATTATGAAAAACTCAAGCACATGCTTTCGATGCCAGTTTTTGCTGGCGCAAAAACTCTTAGGAGGATCACCTCATGATAAAAAAATACAGCTCGCTCACCTTGATCTCGCTGCTGATCCTAAGCCTTATGTTCCTCATGCTTCTGTTTCCAACTGAGGTACTCCGCGCATCCATCAAAGGCTTGTCTATCTGGTGGGACGTTTTATTTCCGGCATTATTCCCTTTTTTTGTAATTTCCGAAATATTACTTGGCATTGGCATTGTTCACTTCTTCGGCATGCTGCTCGATCCCTTGATGCGTCCAGTGTTTAAAATTCCAGGCATCGGGGGCTTCGTCGTTGCTATGGGCTTTGCAGCCGGTTACCCGATAGGAGCCAAACTCACCTCGCAGCTGTGGGATCAAAAGCTAGTGAACCGCGAGGAAGGCGAGAGGCTCGTTGCCATCACGACTACGTCCGACCCTATATTTTTGATCGGCGCCGTGTCCATAGGTTTTTTTCATGATGCAAGTCTATCAGGTATTCTTGCAACTGCCCATTACGGAACGGCGATGCTGATTGGATTGCTCATGCGCTATCACGGTAGGAAACGGACAGCGGCCGCTCCAGCCGTTTCTATCAAGGCCTCCACTCCATCTCAGCCCATTTGGATTCGAGCGTTTAACGCTATGCATGACGCACGAATGAAGGATGGGCGGCCCTTGGGGGAGATGCTGCGACAAGCAATTTCCTCTTCTCTACAGCTTACTTTTGTCGTTGGCGGTCTGGTTGTTTTCTTCTCTTCTGTTATGGAAGTGCTCGCCTCTGCGAATATCATGAACATTTTCTACATAGGGATTAATGCGGTGCTTCAACAGTTTGATGTCCCGCTCGCACTCTCCCAAGCGGTTGCTAACGGTTTTTTTGAGGTTACACTGGGTGCTAAAGCCGCGGGAGGGGCTGGCGCTCAAATTCCGCTCGTATACAAAGTTGCTATCGCTGCCTTCGTATTATCCTGGGCCGGATTGTCGGTGCATGCTCAAATTGTCAGCCTGCTGCACCGCACGGATTTAAGATACATTCCATTTTGCTTATCCCGCTTAGCTCACGGCCTTATGGCCTTCGTTGCCGTATTCTTTCTGTGGGAGCCAATGCAACCCTCCCGAAGTACCTTGGCTGCATTCGTTCCTGCGATAGATGTTACGTCACCGTTAACTACTTTATGGAGATTTACAGTGCCATGGGGATTGCTGACTTTTGCCTGTGTATTTATTTTTATCGCCGTGTTATTCAGCGTGCATTATGTGGTTAAGCAATGTATGAAGAGGTTGATATAACAAGATAATAAGACCGTCTAAAGACGTACGACGTAAAGGATGGTGAACTTATGAGTACGAAATTTCCATGTGCTTTCTTGCATCTGCCCAAAGCATTAGAGCGCCTGCCGGAGCTAGCCTACAACGTATGGTTTAGCTGGAATTCTGATGCATTGGAGCTTTTTGCCCGAATAGACCGGAAGCGTTGGGATCAAATTGTACATAATCCGGTGCGTTTGCTTTTGGAGACTGAACAAGAGATATGGGAAGCGTTAATTCGGGATGAGGACTTTATCCATCATTATGAACGGGTTATTGACCAATGGGACGATTATTGCAATGAGCCGACCTGGTTTCAAAAAACGTATCCTGACGTTCAACAGAAAATTGCTTACCTATCCGCTGAGTTTGGCTTTCATGAGTCACTTCCGATCTATTCGGGCGGCCTTGGCATTCTTGCCGGAGATCATTGTAAATCTGCAAGCGATCTCGGAATTCCACTCGTTGGAATTGGCCTCCTTTACAAGAAAGGATATTTTAATCAAAAGATTAATTCTGAAGGAAGGCAGCAGTCAGAAACCATCACATATGACTTCTCCAAGCTTCCCATTCTCCCCGTCCTGAATGATCAAGGTGAAAAGCTGACAATTGAGGTTCCACTCGCCGACCGTATCGTCAAGCTTCATATTTGGCAGGTACTCGTGGGGCGTAATTCTAATTATTTGCTCGACGCGGATATCGAAGATAACAGCCCATGGGATAGAGAGCTCACCGGTCAGTTGTATGGAGGGAATCAGGATATTCGCATCGCTCAGGAAATATTGCTTGGTATGGGTGGTGTTAAGGCGCTTCGGGCACTGAATCTGCCTACAGCGGTATACCATATTAACGAAGGGCATGCCGCTTTTCAAGCTATCGAACGAATTCGCGAGCAATTGGAGGCCGGTGTGCCGTTTCATGTAGCTGTCGAAATCATTCGTGCCAGCTCTGTATTTACTACACATACACCTGTTCCTGCCGGACATGATGCATTTCCTCTACCTATGGTGGACTATTATTTCAGCTTTCTGTTTTCCCGGTGGAAGCAGCATAAACAAGCTTGGATGCGTCTTGGACTTGAGGAAGCAAAGCCATTATTCAATATGACGCATTTGGCGTTAAACACCGCGGCGCTCCGCAACGGAGTCAGCAAGCTTCACGGCCAAGTATCACGAAATATGTTCCGGTCCTTCCATGGCAACATCGGCGAGAAGGAAGTGCCTATCGGTCACATTACGAATGGTGTTCATATGACTACCTGGTTGGCCCCGGAGCTAAAGGAGCTTTTCAGCCGCTTTTTACCGGGAACATGGCTTCATAATCAAACTAACCTTGATTTGTGGAAATCACTTGAAATAATGCCTTCAGAATCGTTGTGGGAAGTGCATATGCAATTAAAAGAAAGACTGATTCGTTCCGCTCGAGCCAATCTGAGGGAACAGCGCAGACGCAACGACTTCCCTGCCGAAAAGGTAGAGGAAGTGCGCACCTTCCTATCGCCTCATGCCTTAACCATTGGCTTCGCCCGCCGGTTTGCCACTTACAAGCGAGCTAATCTGATTTTTAATGATCTGGGTCGGTTGGATCGTTTGATCAATAATCCTGATCGTCCTGTTCAGCTGTTGTTTGCAGGTAAAGCCCACCCTGCCGACCATCCTGGTCAGGAAATGATAAAGGAGATTTATCGAGTAGCTCAATTGGACCGTTTCCGCGGTAAAATCGTTCTTCTTGAAAACTACGATATGAATTTGGCGCGTTACTTGGTTCAAGGGGTCGACGTATGGTTGAACAATCCGCGCAGACCTTATGAGGCAAGTGGAACGAGCGGACAGAAAGCCGCTATGAACGGAGTGATTAACTTCAGTGTACTGGATGGCTGGTGGGAAGAAGGCTACGACGGCAGTAACGGTTGGAGTATTAACGGCAATAATGATGCCGATTGGCAGACTCAGGAACGGGATAATACGGAATCGATTTATCGTACGCTGGAGCAAGAAATCGTCCCTCTCTATTACAATCAGGGCAAAGTTCCGCACCAATGGGTCGCCCGTATGAAACGATCCATCCAAACCTTGGCTCCCGTTTATAATACGGATCGCATGGTGATGGATTACACGAATCACACCTACATTCCGTCATTGAAGCGCACTCTTGCTTTTATTGCCGACGACTACGATACAGCAACCAAAGTTGCGGATTTCAAACAGTTTATTCAGTCCAATTGGCATTACGTCCGCATCATGGAAGTAAACGACAATGCAAGCAAGGCCTCAGTTAGCAAATCGCCTTTGACGGATTCGCGGCAGCAGGTAAAAGAAGTGACCGCTACGGTCCGATTTGGCCCCATCTGGTATAAGGACACGGCTGTTGAGTTGGTATACTTTGAAGAAAAAGAAGGTGAGTGGCATCCCATCGTCGTGACCATGGAGCCATCCAAGGAACTCGAAGACCGAATCGTTCAATTCCGGGCTGCCATCCCCTCCCACCTGCGCCATCGAGCCCATTTCTCGGTTCGCGTTCACCCTGTCAGCCCTAATTTTGCAACTTCGTTTGAGATTCCATTAGTGACAACTTTGTGAACTTGACAGCTCCCTGCTTAAGACCTAAATAGGACTTAAGTAGGGGGTTATTTGCGTTTTCGCTTGATCCGGCATTGTGTTCTCCGTGAATATTGATTATTATGGAATTAATGTTTACTACTATTACATAATGGTGATCCTATGAACTGGAACCAAGCTTTATCATTTGAAATGGTTGTACCTCGAATGAGCTGCAATCTCATTATTGTCGGTGAGACTAAAGAAGGAATGCCGTTCTGCTATGAGGACAGCTTCGTCTTGCAAAAGGTGGAAGAGCAGCAGCTCGTCGCCACTATGGAGTTTCACACGATGAATCCATTAGAAAAACTGCACCACGTGTGCTTTATCGAATTCTCGTTCCGTGAACGTGGAATTCTTTACTACGCGTTCGTTGATCTGCTCCATGTGGAGACCAAACGTAATGTCTGTTCTTTGACATTATCTGCGCCACAGGATTTGAGTACATTTCAAAACCGCAGATTTCAACGTATTCATCTTCCGGTGCGGACTCCTCTTACCTGTCGGATCATTGGCGTTCGTAAAGCTTCCACCCATCAGGGAATCGCATTCTCCGGACAAATTCAGGATATTTCCGCAGGCGGCCTTTCGTTTATTACGAATACCCGGATTTTTTATCCGCTGTTTATCGAGCTTAGCTTTGTCCTTCCCGATCACCCGAACAAATTCGTCATTAATGGCGAAATCGTCCGCGTGACTCACTTCAGCAATGATTCGTACCGCATAGCCGTCGAATTTCGCGATGTTCCGGAAAGCTTAACCCACCAGATCGATGAGTACTGCTCGCGGTCAGAGGACTAACATGGTATGCTAAGAGGACGGGTTTTCCTTCGGAAAACCCAAGTCTACGCTTTCGAAGTTAGGTTTTCCTTCGGAAAACCCTTAGGAGGATATTCATTTGAGATATAATGTGGTACACCGCGGCGATGAAGTGTCCTTCCAATTAATGCAAACCTTCCACAAACTCGTCCAACATCACGGTCTGGTACACGACGAAAAGGAACCTGATGTCGTGTTATCTATCGGCGGTGACGGAACGATGCTGCATGCATTTCATCAGTACAAGGAGCAGTTGGAAACCATAGCATTCGTCGGCATCCATACAGGCCGGCTTGGTTTTTTTGCGGATTGGAAGCCTGATGAAGTGGAACTCCTGGCAGATTTGATGGGAGAAAGTTCCCGGCAAAACGACCTTCGTGTCGTCAAATATCCGCTTGTGGAAATTCAAATTACGACAGCTCAAGGAATTGAAACGCAATTAGCCCTTAATGAATTTACGTTAAAGGGTGTGGATGTCACACTGATGGCCGAGCTTCATATTAACGACGAGCCATTCGAGACGTTCCGTGGGGACGGTATTTGCATCTCTACGCCCGCAGGCAGTACAGCCTATAACAAAAGCTTGGGCGGAGCTATCGTGCATCCATCACTGGATGCCATTCAAATCGCTGAGATCGCGTCCATAAATAACAGAGTGTTCCGAACGCTCGGCTCTCCGATTATTTTGCCTAAGCATCACCACTGCGATATTTATCCGCGAAGCCATCAAATGATTCTGCTCTCCCTCGATCACGTCATTATGCAGCGAAATGATATCATATCGATTCGCAGTATGGTCGCCGCAGGGAAAAAAATAAAGTTTGCCCGCTTCCGCCCGTTCCCTTTTTGGAGCCGTGTACGCGAAGCGTTTATCGGATATGAACCTATCCAGGAAAGAAAGCCTTGACCTTACCGGTGGTCATACCCCTGTCAAGTAGACAGATGAAAAAAGCTAAGCTGCCAACGCGCACCGGTACTCTATCGGTGCACGTTGTTTTAATTTGGCTTGAAAACGGTGGTAGTTGTACTCGTAAATATATTCTTCCACGGCTTGCCGAATTGCCGCTCCTGATTTAAACTGGTTGAGGTACAACTTCTCTGTTTTGAGATGCGAAAAGAAGGATTCGATGCACGCGTTATCCAGGCAGGTTGCTTTGCGAGAGTGGCTGCCTTTAACGCCGAATGCCTCTAATCGTGTGTTGTACGCCTGAGACGTGTATTGGAAGCCCTGGTCCGAATGGAGCACGGCCTCTGAGACGTCTCTTTTTCTTGTCCACTGCGTAATCGTATCCAGCACAAGCTGGAGATCGTTACGTTCAGACAATTGCCAAGCGACAATCTCGTTGTTGAAAAGATCTTGAATAACAGATAAGTAATGGAAATTCGTTCCATCGGAAATATAGGTAATATCCGTGACCATTTTTTGCTGCGGTGCCGTAGCATGGAATTGTCGCTTTAAACGATTTGGATACACAACAGAAGGCGTGTAGTTGGACTGTTTCCGCTTCCTACGTATGACCGACTGGATCGATAATTCTTTCATGATCCGGCATACTTTCTTGTGATTTACTTTGTAGCCAGCCTCCCACAAGGCGGTCGTCATCCGAGGGTAGCCATAGTAGGGATGTGCAAAATGGATGGCCATCATGTGTTCCTTGATCTCATGATCCTTTTCTTGACTTGCCTTTCGCTGAGGCTGTGTGGCTCTCCATTTGTAATAACTGGCCCGTGGTATTCCCGCAATAGCTAACAGGACTGTAATGCCGTGCTGGTGGCGCAGCTCCTCCATGATTCCATAATTCATTCGTTGGGTTGGCGCTTCTCCTTTACTAGATTTGGATACCGCTTTTTTAAGTAATCCACCTGCGCCTTCAGGTAATCTCGTTCTTCCTCAATGCTTTGGAAGGACGTGCGTGGCCGCCCTTTCATTGGATTTGGCTCACTTTTACGCA
The DNA here is from genome assembly GCF_030020805.1 of Paenibacillus sp. RC67. Classification (GTDB taxonomy): domain Bacteria; phylum Bacillota; class Bacilli; order Paenibacillales; family NBRC-103111; genus Paenibacillus_S. Next base: position 1,459,878 of record NZ_CP125098.1, on the reverse strand, counting down.
CATCGAACGACTCTCCGTTTTGCCATTTCCTCACCCACACCTTCAGTTGAGAACAGTTACGGATCCCTTCTCGCTGAGCTACCACCTTGTAACTCGCAGAACCCTCTACATACGCTCTAACCCGCCTTTAATTTGAATTCTTCTGTATACGTTTGAAATGTTTGTCCTTTTTTAGCCATGAAAAAATCCCCTCCAAGTGGCACTCAAGCCTCCATGATAACATGAAGGTTTTTTTGAGTGTCTACTTGAAGGGGATAATACCACCGGTCCAGGCTTTTTTCATTATGGCCCCATACACAAAATAGGCGTCAAAAAGCCAGTCCTGTGTTAGGACTGGCTTACTTTTAGCCACTATATAAAATTGCAGCTTATTGCTTCACATGCTGCTGCTGATTTTGTTGAGCTTGCTTTTGCTGTTGAGCTTGCTTGTGATGCTGATTACGATGCGGTCTTTGACTCGTTTGATTTTGATTATTTTCTTTATGCTGGTTGTTGGAATGGTTCCGGCGAGGCTGTTGATTTTGGTTCTGCTGCGGCTGTTGAGTCTCCCTTTGCTGCTCTCGATTTGTCGAAGGCTCTCGCTGCTGCTCCCGGTTCGCTGAAGATTCCCGCTGCTCACCTTGAGCCTGTTCGTTTGCCGGTGGTTCCAGCTGTTCCTGGTCCGCCTGCTCTGTGGTTTCCTGTGGCTGATTCGCTTGCTGCTTGTTCGGTACTTTCTCAATAATAAAATAAGCGCACCCAAAATTGCAGTATTCATTCAGATAATCCTGCAGCGTCGCAATAGAGGTCTCTTTGGTCGCTTTGGGATGGGTATCCTTAAAAAAACCGCGCAGGCGCAGCTGGTTGTATCCCCAGTCTCCGACAATAAAATCATAACGCTCCAGCACCTCGCTGTAACGATCGCGTAATGCATCTGGCTTCCAGCCGTTTTTATGGTCAACTACCACTTCGTACGTTTTATTGGATATATGGATCACTAATTTGGGTCCCTCCTAAGAGTCCGGTGAAAAACTGCACGCTGCGCGGGCGGATGATTTGACTTAACGCTGTTGTCCCCGGAATTATAAATGGTATAATACGGACCGAAGTCGTCCCGGGGCTGCTGTCAGGCTACGCTTGCTGAGCTGATTTCACTTGCTCATGTGCATGATAAGAGCTGCGTACCATGGGTCCGGATTCGACATGGTTGAATCCCCGCTTCATCCCTATTTCTTTCAGTTCGGCGAACTGAGCGGGTGGATAATATTTGGAAACTGGCAAATGATTCAAGGAAGGCTGTAAATATTGACCAATCGTCATAATATCGCATTGAACCTCTCGTAGATCATCCATCGTTTGCAATATTTCTTCCCATTCCTCCCCCACACCCAGCATAATACTCGATTTGGTAGGAATTTGAGGCGCAATTTGTTTGGAACGCTGGAGAAGCTCCAATGATCTACGGTATTTGGCACGGGCACGGACCTTGTCGGAAAGCCGTTCCACCGTCTCAATGTTATGATTGAGAATATCCGGCTTGGCTTCAAGCACCGTGCGAAGCGAAGACTCGTTACCCAGGAAGTCAGGAATCAGCACTTCTACACTGCACATCGGATTACGCTTCCGGATCGCTGTAATCGTTGCTGCAAAAATAGAGGCTCCTCCATCGGACAAATCGTCTCTTGCTACCGAAGTGACTACGACATGCTTGAGTCCCATCTGCTCCGCAGCTTCTGCTACCCGTTCCGGCTCTTGAAGATCAAGCTCCGTCGGAAGTCCCGTTTTCACCGCACAGAATCGGCAGGCACGTGTACAAATGTCACCTAAGATCATAAAGGTCGCCGTACGATTCGCCCAGCATTCGTGAATGTTCGGGCATTTCGCTTCTTCGCAAACCGTGTGCAGCGTTTTGCCGCGCATCATATTTTTTAATTCTTTAAAATTGTCGCCGGTCGTCAGCTTAATCTTGAGCCAGTCCGGTTTTCGCTCTATTTGACGAGTAGACATAATTCTGTCCCTGCTTTCTAGTTCTTTGTCCAACCTCTTTGAAGCTATTATATCAACGAACGTCAGAACAATCCACTTTCCATTTTATTTGTGATACACTAGGAGAGACATTATGACAACAATTCCAGTACAAATCATATTCGGAGGAATGCGTTTTTTATGATAAATGTAGAATCAATTCTAAAGCTCGTTCGTTCTGGGGATCTTGACGTATCCGAGGCACAAAAACATCTGGATGAAATCATGAGTCAAACCTCCATAGATGATCGAGTCGATGATCTTGGCTTTGCCCAGCTCGATCTTGACCGAGAGCGCAGAACGGGCTTTCCTGAAGTCATATATGGGGAAGGCAAGACAGCGGAGCAGGTTGCCATGATCTTCGAACGATTGATGCAGCAATCGGACCGTGTATTAGCAACTCGGATCAGCCAAGAGAAAGCCGACTATGTCCAAAGCCAAATGAACGGCGTGACCTACCATCAAGCGGCTCGTGTATTGACCTGGTACGGTTCGGAAGCGGCTCGCAAGCCTGAAGGTAAAGGCTATATTGCAGTAGTATGTGCAGGAACATCCGACCTGCCGGTTGCTGAAGAAGCAGCTCTGACTGCCGAGATTATGGGCTGCCGCGTAGAGCGAATATTTGATGTTGGCGTAGCCGGAATCCACCGTTTATTCCGGAGACTTGACGTTATTCGTGACGCGACTGCTATCGTTGTCGCAGCAGGTATGGAAGGTGCTCTGACCAGTGTTGTTGGAGGACTCGTATCCAAGCCCGTCATTGCTGTTCCAACTAGTGTCGGCTATGGCGCAAGCTTTCAAGGATTAGCCGCGCTGCTGGCCATGCTTAACTCTTGCTCCTCCGGTGTTTCTGTAGTCAATATCGATAACGGCTTTGGGGCAGGCTACAATGCAGCTCTAATACATAAAACTACATTAAAGAGGGATTAACTATGAAAATAGCCTATCTGGATTGTTTTTCAGGCATTAGCGGCGATATGACCTTAGCGGCTTTGGTAGATGCAGGCGCGGACCGCGCTTATATTGAAGAAGAGCTGCGTAAACTTGAAATCGAACCCTTTACATTAGATTGGAAGCGCGTCAACAAAAAAGGAATTTCCGCCTTAAAAATGGACGTTGTGCTTGATCCCGAGACAGCACCCACCCACCACCGCCATTACTCGGAGATTGTCAAATATATCCACAGCGCAGGGTTAAATGAGCGTGTAGTTAAGCTTAGCTTAGCGATTTTCGAGAAAATCGGGGTGGCGGAAGCAAAGATTCACGGTATTCCTGTTGAGAAGGTTCATTTCCACGAAGTTGGAGCCATGGATTCCATTGTAGATGTCATTGGTGTCGCACTGGCTATGGACTCTCTGGACATTGAAAAAATCTTCTCATCACCGGTACCACTTGGATCAGGTACAATACGCTGTGATCATGGAATCTATCCGGTTCCTGCACCGGCTACTTTAGAGATGATGCGTGGACTCCCGATTGCTCCAACCTCTTACGCCGTTGAAATGACAACACCGACAGGCGCTGGGATTATTTCCGGACTGGTGGATGAATTTACGAAGGGATTTCCTCCGATGATCGTTGAATCGATCGGCTATGGCGCAGGCACTCGGGATTTGCCAAACCAACCTAACGTTCTGAGAGTGGTTATCGGCAAGGCCGACCCATTCATGCATAAATTCCAACTGCATCATGAGGCCCTACAGCCAGTTGCTGATCACAATCACGATCACGACCATCATCATCACCATGATCACGGACATTCGCACGATCATCATAATCATGACCACGAACATTCGCATGATCACCATGGGCATGACCACGGGCACTCTCACGATCACCATGAGCATGACCACGGACATTCACATGCTCATGATGATCATTCGCATAATCATCATGAGCATGACCACGAACATTCGCACGATCATCATCACCATAAGCATGAGCATGGACTTTTGCACGATCATGACCATGAAGACTGCAGCACTAACTCATCATGCGTGAAGCAATAACCATGTTTTCGCCAAAAAGAACCGTTCGAAAAAATTCGGACGGTTCTTTAATATGACTCCAACGAGGTTTTTAAGCTTCAACCTCAAACCTCAGGCTTCTCTTCTCCGTTTAAAAAAAGCCGCCTAACCTCGTCATATACTCGCTTAAGTGGAACACCATTGCTCTTCGCGGCTAGCTCACACTCCTTAAATTCAGGCGCAAACTGAACCATCTTTCCCTTATGGTAACCTACTTTTACGCTAATTGGCCCCCAAGGCGTTGCAATCTGCTGAAACTCTCTCCCAAGCCTGTGGCAGGAGGCACGTAAATATCGCAGTCCGATCGTCGTTGTCTCGCGAAAAATAATATCCTCCATCCGCTCAAGCTCATTCTCATCTGTAAGCACGTTAAGCATGATGCCCGGGCGTCCTTTTTTCATTATAATTGGAACCCAATATACATCGTTCGCTCCCGCTTCAAACAGCATGTCTCCAATATAAGAGCATAGCTCCGGATTCATATCGTCAATATTAGCCTGCAGCAGGAGCATTCCGTCATCCGTATGCTCTTCCCTGTGTTGAAATCCCAAGGTATATCCCTCCCATAACAGTTTTTCTCTGCAGTTACTTATAAATTCCATCATTATATCAAATATTGTGTACTCTGAAAATAAATCGTTATGTTTCCTTCTGTCTCTGTTTTGGATAAAATGCTTAATCTCTTCGCATCCTATGTTTAACTATGGATGAATGGACTGTAAAAGTCATATGCCCAATTGTGGAGGTTAGACACTTATGGCAGCGAGATGGATGAGCTCTATCCTAATTCTTTCGTTATGCAGCAGTCTGTTCCTTGGAACGGCTTCACCTGCATTGGCCGCTCCGGCAGCCAAAGCTTCGAAGCCAGGAACGGAAAGCAAAAATATGAAGGCTATTTTTGCCGACCGCAAAGATTTATTCGATAAGATTAGCGCTGTAACCGGTATACCATGGTATTATCTCGCAGCTATCGATCAGTACGAGCGTACCATTAATTTGGCCCGCAAGCGCCCTCAGAGCAGCGGACTCATAGGCATTCATTTCACCGAGCTTCAATGGTGCGGAATGATGAACCCGGATCATGAGGATACCAATGTGGGCACCATTGCCCTATTTGATGGGATTGGCAAAGACGGCTCTGGAGATGGCAAGGCAGACAGAAAAAACGACCAGGACCTGCTTTATTCCATGGCCAGTCTCTTGCTGAAGTACGGCTCTGTAGAAGAAGATCTGCGCATCGGATTGTGGGAATATTACCAAAACACGAGAAGTGTGGAGCGAATCCAGCAATTCGCGAAAATATATGGCAAATATGATACCCTCGAACTGCATGAGCATGCTTTCGTTCTCCCTCTCAAAGCAGACTACTCTTATCGCAGTACTTGGGGAGCGAGCCGCGGCTGGGGCGGCTATCGAATTCATGAAGGAACCGACCTATTCGCAAGTTATGGCGTTCCCGTTCGAAGCGCCGCCTACGGCATCATCGAAGAGATGGGATGGAACCCTTACGGAGGTTGGCGAATAGGAATACGCGACCTTAACAATGTATATCATTATTACGCTCATTTGTCAGGATTCAACAAGGAAGTCAAGAATGGCGATATCGTCCCTCCCGGACAGATCATCGGGTATGTCGGCAGTTCCGGATACGGTAAGCCCGGTACATCAGGAAAGTTCCCTCCACACTTGCATTACGGTATGTACCGCGACAATGGCTTAACGGACTGGTCCTTTGACCCTTATCCGCACTTGCGGAAGTGGGAACGCGAAGAACGAATGCGCAAAAAGAAATAAGCTATTGAAGCCCCTCTATCGAAATCAAAGTAAAACAAGACCGCCTTACTGCAGCCTGAGCGGGCTGTACGGAGGGCGGTCTTGACTTATTGCAGGTTTGAGCATAGGGACAATTGGAAATTCTCTACGTTATATCGAGCTTAAAATTCTAACCTTGTCTTCCAAAGCCTCTTGAGCGTCTTCATCCCAAACCACTGAGATTTCAAAGGTACCTTCCTGAAAAAATAACGGAAATCTACGCCTAAACCATGGCTGCATCGGCAATTGCAAGGCTTCATCAACTGTAACCCATGCAAGCTCCCCTTCCGGAGGATTTTGCAGCAGCTCGCCTTCAAAGGCTTTGACTAGATAATTAAATACAATATATCTATAATTGGTTTTTGGAACGACATATTCATCTACGCCTTTATAAATCAGATCCTCAGGTCGAACTTTCAACCCTGTTTCTTCCCCTACCTCTCGAGCAGCCCCTTCAGTAAAGCTTTCAGGAAAATCTAGCTTCCCGCCAGGCCCTAGGTACCCAGGAAAGCCTCGTTTATCCGGGCGATTGATCAACAGAACCTTATCTCCATCTTGTACCAAGCACATCGTATACATCCCATAGGTAACGCCATTCATATTGTATCGATCTCTCCTCTATTAAGCCTTGACTAATCGTCGCAATTTTAATGCTTTTAACATTCTACAACGCAGCCCCTTTTCCCTTTATTTTCCATTAAAAAAACCGATCGGTCAATGAAGTCAAATACCGTCGGTTTTTCCTTACTTGCTATTTTACCGGGAGCTCGGTACTTGTCTTGCCATGCGTACCAGATTCCGCCCCATCCTTTGTCTGCTGACCGTTCATGCGAGGCAATGATAAATTCGGCGGGGGCGTATTGCTGCCTGTCGAATTTCCTTTGCCGTCAAAATAATACGTCGGGACATCACCTACGATCAGCGCGTAAGAAACAGGCACTTCAGTTTCTACGACCTCGGGCTCGGAATCAAATGGAATAATAATACTAACTTCTGCCGTGACGTGAATATAAACCTCAACAAGAATCATATTAATACCCGCGTTCTGGTATCTTGTATTCAAATCCACCTTGACGTTGCCTGCCGGTACGAGCCTCACCGGAATATTCGGACCGAATGAAGCAATGATAGAGCTGTTCATAGCCTGACCTAGCGGTATATGCTCAGGAATTGCTTGAAGCTGGGTAAGCTGACTTTCTACCGTAGCAATAGTATCCGCTGTTATCCGCATATGCTCGGCATAATTGAGCATGAATCCGGTTGTTTTCCCGTTCTTGTCGGTTCGCCAGTCGATCAGTTGTTCCACGTTGGTGCCGCGTGCAATCCGGTCTGAGATTGCCGTATTAATAGCCTGCGTGGCTATTTGCTTTACTCGGACTTTTGCTAGGTTGGTCAAGGGTGGCCGCAAGTTTTTCTCAATATAAACGAACGACTGCACCGTAAATAAAAAGACTATGATGAGGAGAAGCAGCATATTCCGTTTTATCTTTTTAGCACCTGTTGGACTGCTCCTCCATCTTCGCCTAAGCACCAGCATCCGCGGTATCCCCCTAACGTGCGCAAAGCTTCCTATGCGGTCATAAGACATCCTCAGCATGTACGTTAAAGCTTATGCGCATCGGTGGAAAAAAAGAAGACCTCTATCGGGGCGGACTTGCGCTTCCGCTTCCTGACAGCCAGCCTACTATATGGAGGCCCCTCTCACTTGAATACTCACCTCAGGTTACCGGTATTACGAATGTTGATCTCCAGTGTAAATTCGTGCTTCAGCTTGGGGAACCATTCTTCTTTCCAATGGCTTCTTTGTTGGTCCGTCATACGATTTGTAAAATATTGACCGAGTCCAAGAATATCGGATTTTTGAGCTTGCGTTTTTTTCATTAGCTGTTCAAATCGTTTTCGGATTACCGCTTCCAGCCCTTTTTTGATCTCCTCCTCGGTTGGATTCCCTTTTTCCTCCTCAATGACGACACTCATTTTCATCTCGCTACGCAGCCTGGGAACGTCTTTCCATGCCGCATGGTTAGATACAGTAGTCTTTACAACGGTAACGGAAGCTTGATCTGTCACCTCTACTATTCCTCCGATAAATAATCCTTCGAACAAGTTATAAATTAAAGTCTCATCGCGAGAAATTCTAGCCACCATTCGATCTTTGCGCATCATAGCGGAGCCGTGAAAATCGAATAATGTATCCACGCCCTTGGATATTATCGGGATAGCTACATCCTCCGTTTCCGAATTCAAGCTGCGGAAAGCTTTCCACAGAGGGACAATTGAAATATTGGGTGTCCAACCCGCTTCCCTGCTAAAGAAATCAAAAGCAGCAGCTCCGACATTGGTCGCCCTTTGGTCAGCCATTAATGATTCCAGACCTTCAGCAATCGCTACCAACACCTTAGGAGAAATTTCTCTTGAGCGAAACGCATATTCGGTAATGTCCTTAATCCCTTTTTGGGCAATGCTTTCTGTCAAAAGAACCAGTTTTAAATGAAGCAGATCAATGCTGACCTCAGCTTTGGTACGCATAATGTCAAACGCTTTGGAGATGGTAGGAGCTTCTGCTTCAATGACTCTGAATTTCTTTTCTCCCGGCTGAGGAATACGAAGGATAACTTTAAAATTTTCCTTGTCGCCCTCGCTAATCCCCATAATGACCGGGAGCAGCCGTTTATTGATATCTTTATGCCCACCCCCGCAGCCCGTAAGAAGAGAGGCACAGAAGCATACGAGCATCAGTCGGGCAAGCATCTTGACCGTCAAACCCGTCTCCCCCTTTTCACCTTGCTTAGGACAAAAACAAACATTGGGATCACTAGCATACAGTACATAATGGTTGCTGAGATGTAGGTTTCCACCTGCCCTATCCACTTCCAGCTTGGAATAAGCATACCGGTGATAAACACGGCTACAATCAGTAACGCAGTAATCCATTGATTGTTAATTGGCAAATACAGCTTCTGCACCAGCTTACTGAACATCCATGCCGCAAGCGATGTATATAAGAACGACCCAATGAGCGCAGCAACCGTGTAAAACAAAGTTAATCGATCAAAAATAAGCCAGGAAATCTCTATTGTATCCATGACGGCAATTGTGGGGTATTCCAGCTTAAATGCGGATTTCTGACCAAAAATCAAAATGGGACCGTAAACCGACAATAAATAAACAGGAAGCAAGCTGACGTACGTCCACAGCAAATATCTTTTTTTTTGAAGAGCAGGGAATTTATGAACAGGAATCATTCCCAGAAACAGAAAGGATGAGAATGAAAGCATACTAAAATAAAATTTACTGCTCGACAAAAAGTCCATTTTTTTATTCAAAAGCGGAAGTGCATAACGATAGTCCCAATTTTGAATGGAGGCGGCAAGTGAGAATAAAATCAACGGAATACAAAGGACAAATAGGATCAGGCTGGCCCTAAATATCGCATGGACTCCCTTCCAGGCGCCGTAAAAGACCAGCACCAAAAGCGCCATGACCGACCATAAAGGAAACCTTGGAAGGAAAGTGATAATCACCATTTCAGAATGGTGCCACATAATTAGGGTAATGTACAAAAACAAATACACGGCGAATGGAAGCAGCAAAATACGCGCAACCCATTTCCCCGCAGCGTCTTTGAATATGTCGATCAAATCCTCTTTCCGGAAATAAAATAGACCCTTGACATAAAACCAAATCAAAAGACCTTCAAAAATATAGCCAAGTAAGGTCGGCTCCCAAAAACCCGAGGTCGTTGAAGCGATAACCTTCCCTGGATAAATGAATACGGCCAAATCAAAATGAATCATGAAAAACGTGGTCAATAAAGCATATTTACTCATCGGGAACACGTTCCTTCACACTTAAGCTTAGAAAAGGCACTTGATATGTGGTGACCCCTCCCAAATAAAAGCAAATCCATACTACACCAACAGCAATCCCCATCACACCATACATGGAGCTTAGGAACAAGATGACATATTTCATGATTCGAACGGATACGGCATTCTGATAACCGGCTAAAGTCAGATTTGCAATCATCGTTGCCGCCAAAATGATAATAAGCAAATTACTGACTAATTTTGCCTGTACGACAGCTTGACCAAGAACGATCCCACCGACCATCGTAATTGTAGGTCCGATGCTTTTGGGCAATCGAATACTGGCTTCAACAACCATCTCCATAATAATCATCATAAGAAGCACCTCAACCAGCGCGGGGTAAGGGACTCCTTCTCGGCTCTGAGCTACAGACAAGCCCAATTGTATACGAAGCACTTCAGGGTTAACTGATACGATAGCCACATACAGCGCAGGCATCAGCAGGGTAACAATCATTCCAATTATTCGAAGCAAACGGTAGAACCGCATAAACAGGATAGGCTGGTTTTTATCTACCTTAACGGCCCAAAAATCAGAAATGATCACTGGCAGCGAGAGCGCAATGGGAAAATGATCCACCATGACGATAGCTTTGCCATCCAGCAGATCATGCATCGTTTCGGCAGTAAGCTCGGTAGAAAGGTAAGTAGGTATGAGCGAATACCGTGGAAGCCCCAGTACTTTGGTTAATTCTTGGATATTGTAGGCTTCCTCGTCCTTTCCATTTTCCAAATGAGTGACTATTTGTTGAATAACCTTGGGATTGGCCTTATTCTTCACATAAAAAAGGCCAACACTGCAAGGGTTTTCCTTCCCGATGGGGAAGGTTTGTATGACCAAATCCTTGTTTTTGAGCTGCTTACGGATAAGCCCGATATTCGTCGACAAGTTTTCCGTGAACGCATCGAAGGAGGATTGAAGCACATTTTCCGCTTGAGGCTCGGATATGCTGCGTTCAAGCGCAGGATGTGCCGGATCGAAGGTTATATTCTGAGATCCGTCTTCCGTTAAAAAAACCACCATTTTCCCATTGAGGAGGTCTTCTATGATACCAGCCGACTCTCTGTTCAAGCTGCCTTTCAGAGGAAATAGAACCTTATGCAGCGGAACGCTAGAGTCTTTATATCTAGAGGCCAATAGATTCAGAGTTTCTTGTGTTTGCTTATAGTCAACCAGCGACTCGAGATAGCATACACTGACCGTCTGCTCAAGCAGGACCATAGAGTTGGTTATAAAATCAGCTTGATTTCCAAAGCACTGAACAACCTTCTCCATAGTCTTCAATTGATCTCCTTGCATGACCTCTCACCACCTTTTTTTATAGGTTGGGATTATTCTCCTGTTTTTATGCACCGAATAGACCTCGGCTAATATAGTTCAGTGTTCCAGCCCATTTGGACGTAAAAAAGACTCGACCGCCTTCGTGACGGTGAGCCCTTATCTATTATAGATATAAAAAAATACCGAAATAACACTACTATCCGAAGCTGTTAAAGCTCTAACTTCGATGCAAGCCAATCATAAGATAGCGCACCGGAAATTTCGTGCTTTCCTTCAAATATATCGTACTGGAACTGTGAACCTGCTCCTACATCCTCATAAACCTTCTGCAGCCGTGTAATAGCCTCACGGGAACCCTTAATTGGAAATACTGTATCCACCGTGCCCGATTCAACGAAAAGAGGTCTAGGAGCAATCAATCCGATCCAATCCGGCATTTCCCCATATTGCAGCAGCCCAGAGACATAGTTGTCCAAGCAATGATTCCGGTCCATGATACTGGCTTTGAAAATATTCGCATATCCGCTAATGACCGTTGCTTGTATGCGTTCATCGATTGCGGAAGCCAGTGCGGTTACCATGCCGCCTCCGGACATTCCCATGCATCCGATACGATGCGGATCGACTTCATCCCGAGTCTGAGCATAATCCAATGTGCGCAGCAGTTCATACACTCTGATCCCAGCCAAGGACTGTCCCATAAGCATGAGCGATGACGCCAGCCGGAAACAGGAATTGCTGGTAGGATCCGCTTGGGCATCCTGCTCCAATCTGCGATCTCCGAAACCGAGCAGCTCCGGAGCAATGACGACAAAGCCCATTTGTACGAGCGAAATCGAGAAATGCTTGTACAAATTCCAATTGCCCGTATTGTCCAAGCCGTCTGCCGTTAAACCTACCACTTCCTTACTGCCGAAGCCATGTCCGTGAACAGCAAGAACGGCAGGTCGTTTGCCGCTACCCGTTGTCTCCAATTCCTTAGGCACCAATACGTAAGCGAGCATCGTTAAATCGTCATAAGTAGAGAATGCGACTCGCTCGCGGATATATTCTCCGCAATCTACCGTTTCCAGCACTACTGGATTGAGGTCTGCAGGATGTCCCGGCAATGGACCGAGTAGTTCTTGCAGCTTCTCCCTCATTTGGAGCTTCGCCTGTTCACGATCCCCTCCCATTCCGAAAAAGGACGTGTGTCTGCTTGCATTCTTCGAGTACAGTCGATCCAGGAACGTATTGGGTCTCGATAGTGACAGGGATTCCTTTTCCATAGACATGAACGTCTATACCCCCGCCCGGTACCGCAACACGTATTCACGGGAGAAATCCATATTTTCCATATCTACGCCTTCCAATGTCATATGTACAAGCGGTTTATGCTGACGAACCAGATCCATGAACATCCCGTAGTCCAGCATACCTCTGCCAGCAGTAACGGTAGTAAGCTTGCCAGCCTCGTTCACCTTCATATCTTTGGCATGCACGCTCACGATGCGATTGCCCAGCAGACGAAATGCTTCCTGCATAACCTCATGCTGGCGTTCGAAATTGTCTTGGGTCATCAGGTTAACCGGATCGATGACGACTCCGATGTTCGAGGATGGAAATTCATCTATCAGCTCCGCCAATTGAGGTGCAGAACCGATCAAGTGACGATTAGCGGCTTCCAGACCGATAAATGCGCCCCATTTCTCCGCTTCTTCCACGAGCTCCTCGACAGCCGATTTCAGCCGTTTAGAATAGCGGTCATATTGATCCGTATCCGGAACTCCTACTTCCGTAGCTACAATCGCCGTGCCAAAATGTTTAGCCATGCGAAGATGCTCTTTAAACCGGTCTACATTATGTCTGAATGCTGTATCATCCAACTCAATCAAGCTGACATAACAGCCCAGGACGGGAATCCCGACTCCGTTTCTGTCGAAGGCTTCGGCAATACTGTTGCCTAAGCCAGGGCTCAGCTTTCCTAAGCTGCAATCCACGTCCGAAATCGCTTTGGATAAAGCGAGCTGAACATATTTATATTGATATGAGGCAACCTTGGCCGCCAATTCTGCGTACGGGAGCGTGCCTACATTGTGTGCTAAAATACCTACGGACATTTCCAGTCATCTCCTTTTTTATAGCAAATCTCTTATCATGATACCAGTTTCAGTCTTCGCTTTAAAGTATAAAAGAGAATCCGTACATAGCGGATTACTCGTTTATTGAGCAGCATGGCTCTTTACTCTCGTGTACATGAAGGTGTTATCGGTCATATGTCCTTGTCCATCATAAGCAGCGGCAAAGAAGGGTCTGCCTCCACAATAGATCGGCATCCGACTGCGCATTCCTTGCAGCTCTGCTGCTAGATGGAGTAGGGCCAGCGGCTCTAACGCATCCAGCTTCGCGTATTCATGGTCGGCGCTCGGCATAAACAGTCCTCGATGGAAGCGGTACAACAGCAGACGGTCTCCAATTTTTTGCGCAAGCTGCAAAAATTTGCGCTGCTTCGTCGTCTTGAACAGCTCCAGCATGACGAAGATCCCATGAGGATGAGTGCATTGTACTTCCATGTTCAAAGCAGGCCCATTAACTGCGGAATCCCCTATATTTCCGAATCCAAGCCCTTCAGCTATACTTCTCGCAATCGTCCAGAGCTCTTCTCGACCAGACAAGCGATAAGCCGTTACGTATGACCACAGCAGCAGGTAATCGGCTTTATGGGCTTGCATTTGCTGTCCTGCTCGTCCGTAGTAGCCGCTCTTTTCCATAACCAATCCTGTCAAACGTGTACCGTTGGTCAACATAGGATGAATGGAATAGTCCGAGAAATCGTAAGCGTATTTACCGTATGCCATCAAGTCTTGAACAGCCCAATCCAGAAAATCTTTGCCTGCCTCACCCAACGTCTCGGTTAAGGTCATCCGGCATAAAGCAGCCTCGCCGATGATCGTGTGCGCTTGGTTTGCCGTAGTTAAAGTCGCTTCTATCGGTGCATGCTCCTTCAATTGCTCGCCGAATTGGTCAATAGCACGGTCTCCCCGCTGCCCTGGGAGTACCGAAATGCTGAATTGATAGCCCCCAAGTCCCGTCGTCTCATTTCTTGTTTCCACATACCGGTGAGCCAAGCGCTTAGCCCACATCAATGGTTTCTCTTTGGCTCCGAAACGGTGAAGCATCGCAGCAGCATAGTACAGATCACTGCCTGCATTAATGAAGGTCAAGCCCTTTCCAGTAAAAAACACAGGAGAATCAACCTTATATTCCTGCTCCCAAGCAGAGTGCTCTTGCCCATTCCTGTCATCGGGTTGACCGTGACGGCTGAATTCAAGATTGCTCCAATCGGCAATATGCCCTTCCCACATTGCTTCGATATAAGAAGCGGTTTCCCTCGGATCGACACGGTTCATCAGCTCATAGTACGGGTAGTGGCATTTCAATTCATGCTGGGGCCCCTTATCTGCCGCAAAAACCTGCTGCTTTCTTTCCAGATCGAAAGCCATATGACCTCCCCAACACATCAGTCGGCCGTAACGAAGATTATCGAAGGAATAACGGACAGCGCTTTCAGCGGCAGTCTTATAACGAGAATCACCCGTCAATTCACTCAATCCGTCCAAGGTTCTCAGCCAGTTTTGCTGATTTGCAAGGTTGGACAACGTCCAGGTCTGCCCCTCCGAGAGCCACCGAACCGGTTCATACGTCTCCGAATGAACCCCATCCACAAAAAGCGGAGTCGCCTCTGCGCCATATCGGTCACGGGCTTTGTCCATCATCAAGTCAGCGTAGTGCTGCACCGCTTGAATGTATCTTTGTGCCGTCTGTTTCTCCTTTTCTTTCATCTCAACCGCCTCCTCCTGCTGTTATGGCTTATCGCAAATCATTCTTTTGTAGTTAACTAATACGTCTGCTTGATGAAAATATGCGCAGCAGCCAAGAGACTTTCGTCTTCTGACTGCTGCGCATTCATGCTCATATGTTTAATTGTACCGGGAAACCTTATTTTTTTCCAGTTTTAACATACATACTAAAGTAATCATTAGATCACATTTTTCTCTTCGTTTTCCGACCTCACATCAAGTAGCATCGGATCTGAAGGATTATTACACCGGCACACTTATTCAAAATATGCATAAGGATTTATATTTTTTATGCATTTCCATCATAACAAATCCTGTGTTACAATCGTTTTGTCACAAAGTGTTCGAAATTCCAAATTTAGAAGGTGATGCTTGTGCATACGGATATTGCTGTTCTGCTTTTTATCCTATTGCTATCTGCTGTATTTTACCTGCCTACCTATTTCAGCTCCCGAAAAAAAGCAAGAAACCCAAAAGTAACGGATATTCAAGAATTCCGGGATCAACACAAAAATAAAATAAAACCGACCGAAGTGAAAAAAAGAAAAGACTTCCCTGAGTCCAACCACTCGTGGGAAGCCTTTTTTAGAGACGTGCAATAGCCCGTTGTCCAATGTCTCTATACTGCTTATTTTTTGCCGGCTTTGGCATACGCAGCCTCGTATTCTTTGATCACATCGGCTCCGCCTGATTTGAGCCATTGATCGATTTCAGCCTGCCATCCTGCGTCATCTATCTTACCCATAATATATCTCGTTTGAGCATCCCATATGAGCTGATCCAATTCTTTTCCACGTTCGGACACCGTTGCCGATGTCAATGTCAAAGCAGGATTAGGAATCGCATATTGAATGTTATCGCGAGTCATTCTGGTTCCTTTTTCGCCCAGCGGGGTGTCCTTCTGTTCCGCCACATTAAAGCCTTCGATATTAACCAAATTGTCGCGGTACGGCTTCACTTCTCTCTGATATGCGGTCAAATCCGTAAATACGGTCTTATCGCCATCTACTTTCTTATAGTGCTTTCCTTCAATTCCGCGCAGCTGCAGCGTGGACATTTCAGGATCCATCAGCTTATCCAGGAAAGCAAGCACCTTCTTCAGCTCGTCTTCGGTTTTGACTGAAGATTTAGGAATTGCGAGAAAGCCAAAATTACCTGGCTCACCCGCTAAACGAATGCCTTGAGGGCCTGTAAACGGTGCTACATCATACTCTCCCGTAGTCACCGCTTTCACTAATTTATCTTGGTAGCTCTTCCCATTGTTAAAAACCCCGTTAAGCTTCATTCCCACTTTGCCTGCATCCATCAGCTTAATCGCTTCCGTATCATCAAACACAGCGAAATCCTGATTGATTAACTTTTCCTCATACAGCTTCCGGAACATTCTCATCACATCATAATAGGGCTTGGTCATAAATTCTGGAGTGAACTTGCCATTCTCCACACCCCACCTATTCGGAGCCCCCTGGCTTACGGCAATGCGAGTGAGGACCGGTTGAGTGCCTTCATTATACTTTTTAAATAAAACAGTGCCGTAGGTGTCCGCTTTTCCGTTCTTATCCGGATCATTCAGCGTCTGCGCTCTCAGAACGTTATACCATTCATCGATGGTAGTAGGAAGCTTCAGCCCCATTGAATCAAACCAGTCCTTACGGTATACAATGCCTGCGCGGCCGATATCACGGAAATTAGGAATCCCGTAAATTTTACCTTCCACAGAAATATTTTCGTAATACTGCGGGTTTTGGACGGACAAATTTTTATAATTTTTAAGCAGGGGACCGATTTCCCAGAACAAGCCGGATTGGATGGCACTGATGGTTGTCGGTACATAGTTAAGCTTCATTATTTTGGGCATTTCGTTGGCTGCTATCATCACGTTAACCTTATCATCAAATGCGGATTGCGGGATCCATTGGATATCCAGCTTTGTATTCGTGTACTTCTCAATGGCCTGCTCAATTTCATTGCCCTTGTTCGGAGTATCCCCAACCTGCATTAAGGCCATGGATATATTGAACGGATTATTCGCAGCCGATTTATTGGTTCCACTTTTTGTAGTGTTATCTCCGCAGCCTGCTGCAATTCCTGCTGTCAGAACGGCTGTGCTGAGGACGGCGATCCCTTTTTTCAGTCTCACTAACGAACCTCCTACCACAAAATATCCTCATGGTTTACTCTTCGCTGCAGCGTAAGCCTCTTCATACTCTTTAATCATCATATCTCCGCCTGCTTTGCGCCATTTATCGATTTCAGCCTGGAATCCAGCATCATCGATCTTCCCCATTATATACTTTGTTTGAGCATCCATCATTAAAATCTCGAGTTCTTTCCCTCTCTCGGTATAGGTTGCCGAATCCAGACTTAAAGCAGGATTAGGTACCGCCCACTTCAAATTGTCTTGAGCGATTCTGGCACCCTTCTCGCCGAGCTCTGTGTCCTTCAAGGGAAGCACGTTATAGCCTTCATTATTAAATAAGATATCTCGATACGGCTTTACTTCTTTTTGGAAGGCCGTAAAATCTTTCATTTCTGTTTTACCGTCGGATGTTTTGACATAGTGCTTGTTCTCCACACCACGAAGCTGCAATGTAGACATCGGCTCGTCCATCAGCTTATCGGCGAAAGCGAGTATTTTCTTCAAATCCGCTTCGGTTTTCACTGTTGATTTCGGGATGACGTACAGTCCGTTGTTGCCTACCTCTCCCGCTACTCGAACTCCCTTAGGACCTGTTGGCGGCATAACATCAAACTTCCCGTTCGGATTGTTCTTCACCAGACGATCCTGCATACTTTTACCATTGCTGGCAACGGCGATTCGAATAGCACCTTTACCTACATCGTAAGCCTTTTCAACCTCTGCATCATCCAGAATCGCAAAGTCTTGGTTAATCAGCTTCTCACTGTATGCTTTTCTGAAGAGCTGCAGCATGTCCATAAATTCTTTGGTCATAAACTCAGGCGTGAACTTCCCGCTAGCGTCTACACCCCATTTATTCGGCGCGCCGAAGCTGGTTGCAATACGGGTTGTTACAGCTGCAGAACCATCATTGTATTTTTTGGCGAGAATCATTCCATACGTGTCCGCCTTACCGTTTTTATCCGGATCTCCCGTAGCCACCGCTTTGAAAACGTTATACCATTCCTCCGGCGTTGTCGGGGGTTTAAGTCCCAGAATATCAAGCCAATCTTTGCGATAGACAATGGCGCTTCGGGCGATATCCCGATAAATAGGAAGACCGTATACTTTGCCGTCCACCGCAATATTATCGTAGAATTGGGCGTTTTGTGCAGACAAATTTTTGAATTCCTTCAAGTAAGGACCTATCTCCCAAAATAAACCCGATCTCATCGCGCTAATCGCTGTAGGGATATATTTTACTCTAAGCATCATCGGCATTTCATTAGAAGCCATCATAATATTTACTTTATCGTCGTAAGCCGCAGTCGGAATCCATTGGATATCCAAATTCGTGTTCGTGTACTTCTCTATAGCCAATTCCACTTCGTTATCTTTCTCGGGAACATCGCCAACCTGCGCCGTAGCGATGCTTATCGTGAATGGAGGGCTGCTGTCGGCACCTTTTTTAATCGAATCCGTAGCACCTGTCTTTCCACTGCTGCAGCCTGTGATGATTCCATTCAATAAGAATAGAGCCAAAGAAGATACAACCCATTTCTTGCTCTTCATTTCTTTAAGGTCCTCCTCTGTCTCAAGATGAATACTGATCTCACTCGGAATCATAAGCGACTAGAGCGTATCCGTCAAATGCAATGCCTTATTAAAAACAAAACGTTTACTTCAATAATAAACTCTCTCCCCTCATTATGCCGTCAAGAGCCATAACAATCCATATACACTTTTCAACCAAAATAACGGTAGGAATAGCCCATACAGAAGGGGGATCGGATTACGTATTCATAAAAAGAAGGCTTCCCCTCAGCCATTACCAATGGCTTGGGGGAGCCCCTTTTCTCATCAGATCCAACTATCATGCTTAATGACAGTTTATAAGTTAACCGTTAATCAAGCTCGTCTTAACAAGCAGACGGTATAAAATGACAGCCGTTTCGGCGCGGGTCATATCGCTTTTCGGCTTCAAGCCATCATCACTGCCTTGGATCAAGCCGCTTTGTACCGCTTGAGCTGCTTCACGCAGCGCCCAATCACCAATCTCCTCTTGATCCTGGAAGCCGGACAAAATCGCTTTAGGATCGGCGGTATTGAGATTCATCGTTTGCCCTGCAAGCTTGGTTGCCCGTGCAATAATGACAAGTGCTTCTTCCCTTGTAATCGTCCGGTCTGGACGGAAGGTACCGTCTTCATAGCCGGATACGAGACCGAACGCGCTGGCTTGTGCAACAACACCGGCATACCACTCATGATTCCGTACGTCGCTATACGTTCCTGCTTGCTGCCCTTGATCGGAGAGTCCCAGCGCGCGGATGACAATAGCTGCAAACTGAGCCCGAGTAACTGGTGAATCCGGGCTGTACTTCCCGGCCGCAACTCCTTGTACGACCATGCGGGAAGCCATGTTATTCACTTCGCGCTGTGCCCAATGTCCCGTCATATCATCAAAAGCTTTGGCATTGGCAATCACGGTATAAGTGCTGTTCGTTAAGCTGCTGATCTCAGCAAACGATCTGCCATCATGGTTGGTAACTCGAGTCGGCACATGATACACCGTTCCGTCTTGCTGCACCACAACCGCTGTTGTAATCCGATCCGCATTCACATCGGCCGGAACTGGAAGCTCTCTTCTAACCATGCTGCTAAAGACATGGATCTCAGAGGTTCTGTCCTTATACACCGCGGTGACTGTAAAATCAATCGGTGGGAACAGGATGGAATATTGTCCTTCTTTGGCCCGCTCTTGCGCCTGTTTTACAACTTCTGCTGCAGTCTTGGAAATCGTAATTTTGAGCGAAATATCGGCCGGATTCACTTGAGGACCGAACTGTCCTGCTATCGCATCCATGCGTAATGCACTAAAAGGTAAAACATAGTTGCCCAAATTGGACTGAAGCTGCAGCGTTGCCGCGCTGTTCTGCAGCATGCCTACAGTTGCGGAATCCATATTCAGAACAGCACGATCGTTATCCCCATTTATTACAACCGTAAACGAAGGCTTGGAGCCTGCATGCTCTAGCAATTCCTTGACTTTGTCGGAATCCATGGTTGCAGTCGCAACAAGCTGTCCGTCCACCTTTTCAGTTACCACAGTGCCTAAATCATCAATCGTCTTTCCGTTGAATTGTCCCTTTAAATCGGTATTCGGATCAGTCACAGCAGGGACTGTACCCGAAGAGCCAGAACCCTTCGAAGGATTTGAAGGATAGTGAATCGGTTCGCGATATACTGTAATCGTATAAGTGTTAGTTGACTTCCCGTCTTCTGCAACTACCTTCACTACAATCGTATTATAGCCTTGTTGAAGAGCAATCGGATCACTAGTCTTACCGCTGCTTATAGAGATACCGTTGATCATTAGGGTTGCACGCGGTTCATACACAGACGCCGTGACCGTTGTCGCATACACCGCATTCGTTACATTCATATTGTAGCTGAACACTTGAGCGTTGAACGCCGGTGTTAACGATCCTGTAGATAACGAGAGCGATGTTAGCTCCGCCCGGTTCGAAACGCTCTTGGGAGAAATCGTGACTTGAACCGTTCCAGAAGCTGAAGCCCTTTGAATATCGTACACAGAATACGTTACGGTATCGGTGCCTGTAGCATTTGGTATTGGCCTGTATTCAAAATCTCCTGTGGTTGTGTTCAACAGAACGAATGTACCCAGCTTACCTTGTGTATCCATACTATAAGTCAGCGCATCTCCATCGGGATCATGACCTATCAACCTGCCTTGAACCGTTGTGTTCATGGCCGTTGTCAGTTGAACCGTTCCAGCGCTAGGCGGATGGTTGACTGGGCCTGTACCCGGTCTTATGTTGATCTTCATTATTGCAGGCACAGCAGCTAAAGTCTTGCCATCCGAACCGTTCCATTCAAACGAGTCTTCTCCTGCCCAGCCCGCTTGCGGCTTGTAAGTAAGATTCGTTAAGTCAGCTAGATAAACGGCTTGATTGACCGTCGCTGCTCTTCCATTCCACTGCAATACGCCATAAGCCGGTAGGGACAATAATTTGATTTGTACAAGTGCATCTCCATCTGCATCTATGAATGGAAAATCCGCAGGAGAGAACGTCAACTCAGTATCTTGAGTTCCATAAACCGTATGACCAGATACCGTCGGAGCATGGTTTATTTGAGTTACTGTAATCCATTGAGTATCCGAATTGCCCAGCAAATCCTTGACATAAACGGTATAGTCTCGATTCTCCGTAACCTTAAAGCTAACCGGATTATTTTTACCTAAAACATTGCCGCTGCCAGCTTCGAAATAGGTGTTATCCAGTCGTCCCGGTGCCCATTTGATCGTATCAATTCCGTTCGAGCTGCCGTAAACGGCTGAAGTAACCGTAATTTCAAACTGTTCATATGTAGAATCTACCGGCACTGCTCTAAGCGATATCGTTGGTTTTGTCCGGCTAATGTTCTGGATATCAATCGTTTCAATGCTATGGTTACCTGCCAGATCTTTCGCATAGACGGAATAGATGCCGTTATTGAAAATTGCAAAAGACGCCTTATTTTCCGATACGATTAAATCATTGCCTGAGGCTGCAAAATAAGCGGCATCCCGGATGCCATCAGCCCATTTTAACTGTAAGGAGTTACCTTTCTCTTCCCAGTACACCGTTGCGGTTACGGATACGGTAACTTGGCCGTTAGTTAATCCGCTTGGTGAGAAACTCAGCTCCAATCCGGGCACATCGCGTACGATCTGCGTAATTTCAATCTTCTGTACAGTTTCATTCCCCGCAGCATCTTGAACATATACAGAGTACATACCGTTATCATGCGCATTGAACTTCAAATCACCCACAGGCAGAGCTTGCCCTCCGCCTCCGTTGAAGAAAGCAGCCTGTTGGTCGCCTGGTGTAAACTTCGCTACAGAAACCGTATTACCCTGGTTCTGGCCGTATACTGTTGCCGTAACGGATACACCGACGTCTCCATTAGTCAATGAAGAAGAGTTCGGTACGAGCTTAACCTTTGCCGCTGATTTACTGATGTTTACCGTAGTATCCGCTGTGGCAAGATTGCCTGACTGATCTTCAGCCTGAAGCATCATTTTGTAATGTCCCGCTTCAGTAAAGGTAAGAGCCCCGCTGTATTCGCTCCAGCTTGCTTCATCCTCGAGCTTGTACCGCAAGTGACTCAGCCCACTTCCATTATCGTTGGCGCTTGCCTGCAAAGTCACATCCTGTGACGTCCACGCACCGGTAACGTATGGTTGACCGTTAGATGTCATGTCGACTGCAAGACTTGGTGCGGTCTGGTCTATTTTGACAGTAAAGCTTTGCAGAGTGACATTCCCCGCATTATTTACCGCCTTGACTTGAACGTCGTAAGTTCCGTCGGACGTTAAATCAAATGCTCCTGTATAATTGATCCAGCTCGTACCGCCATCTATCGAATATTGCTTGGAGCTCAGGCCACTTACCATATCCACAAATGTAGCTTCAACAGTCACTGTCTGCTTGCTCCAAGTGCCTTCCGTGTAATTAGCATCACCAGCTTTTAGTTCCACTGATAAATTAGGTTTCGCTGCATCAATATTTACGGTTACGTTAACCTGAGAGGTGTTTCCAAGCTGATCAGACGCTTTGATAACAACAGCATACGTACCATCCGCGGATAGGGTAACAGGTGCCGTATAATGTTCCCAAGTCTTTGCACCATCTAATGAATATTGCGTAGCATCTAACCCTGATCCATTTACATTATCATTAGCTGTAACCTGCAAAGTCACATCCTGTGACGTCCACGCACCGCTAACGTATGGCTGACCGTTAGAGGTCATATCGACAGCTAGACTTGGTGCGGTCTGATCTATTTTGACAGTAAAGCTTTGCAGAGTGACATTCCCCGCATTATTTACCGCCTTGACTTGAACGTCGTAAGTTCCGTCGGACGTTAAATCAAATGCTCCTGTATAATTGATCCAGCTCGTACCGCCATCTAATGAGTATTGCTTGGAGCTCAGACCACTTACGGTATCTGCAAATGTAGCTTTAACAGTCACTGCCTGCTTGCTCCAAGTGCCTTCCGTGTAATTTGCATCACCGGTTTTGAGTTCCACTGATACATCAGGTTTTGCCGCATCAATATTTACAGTTACGTTCACCTGAGAGGTGTTTCCAAGTTGATCAGACGCTTTGATAACAACAGCATACGTACCATCCGCGGATAGGGTAACAGGTGCCGTATAATGTTCCCAAGTCATTTCTCCATCTAGTGAATATTGCGTAGCATCTAGCCCTGAGCCATTTACATTATCATTAGCTGTAACCTGCAAAGTCACATCCTGTGACGTCCACGCACCGCTAACGTATGGCTGACCGTTAGAGGTCATATCGACTGCTATACTTGGTGCGGTCTGATCGACCTTAATAATGACTGATTTCTCTGTCATATTTCCTGCTGTATCAGAAGCTTGCGCTTTAACGGAATACACGCCGTCCGTCACGGTAACTCCTGTCGTGTAGTTATTCCACTTCGTACCGCCGTCCAAGGAATACCGCAGCACAGGTTTCAACGGCTCTTGGCTGCTGCCATTATCGTTTGCGCTGAGCTTGAATGTAACTGGCTTGTTCACCCAAGTATCGCTAGGATAAGCTTGACTGTCTACCTCCATCGTAACGTCCAGCTCTGGAGCGACTGTGTCTACTTTTATAATCCAGCTGGCTAAGCTTTCATTTCCGGCATTATCAGTTGCACGGGCCTTAACGTTATAGACTCCGTCGGTTACCGTCACAGGGTTACTGTAGCTGTTCCAAATGGTTCCGTTATCCAAAGAATATTGAACAGATGCAATTCCACTCGTCGCATCGCTTGGCTGAAGCTCCAGTGTCACGCTCTCCGTTGCCCATGTGTCGCTGACATAAGGCGCGCCGACGTTAGTTTTCACCAAAGCTCCTAAACTTGGAGCCGTCTGATCAATCTTCACATTGAGGCTTTGTTGGGACGTATTGCCTGCATGGTCTGTCGCCCTGAATTGCACGTCATAAGAGCCATCCGCACTGATATTCAAAGGATTGTTGTAATCAGTCCAACTGACGCCTCCATTCAATGAGTATTGGCGTAAACTCAACCCACTGCCACTATCTGTGGTCGAAGAAGCATCCATGGTAACAGACTTTTTACTCCAAGTACCGCTCGTATAATCACTTCCGCCTGATATTAACTTCACCGACAAAGTAGGCTTTGTCGTATCAACTTTCACAGTGTAATTCTGCTGAGCTGTATTGCCGAGCTTATCGACCGCTTTAACTACAACCTGATACGTACCGTCAGCTGTTA
The DNA here is from genome assembly GCF_030020805.1 of Paenibacillus sp. RC67. Taxonomy (GTDB): domain Bacteria; phylum Bacillota; class Bacilli; order Paenibacillales; family NBRC-103111; genus Paenibacillus_S. Next base: position 1,435,612 of record NZ_CP125098.1, on the reverse strand, counting down.
TGCTGACCGGTGCTGTATAATCGTTCCAATTGATTCCGTTGTCGAATGAATATTGAGTGGAGCTTAGCCCGCTGTCATTATCCGAAGCGGTGATCTCCAGATCAACTGGATTCGTCGCCCACGTATCGCTTACATAAGGAGCTCCGTTCGAGTTCAAGCTCGTCGAAAGTGACGGAGCCTGTTTATCCAGCTTGACTGAGTAGCTCTGGAGTTCTTCATTCCCCGCATTGTCGGTTGCCTTAATATGTAGCGAATACTGCCCGCTGGTGGCAATCGAAATCGCCACATTATCCGTGAACGTTTTCCATGTGCCTCCCCCGTCAATGGAGTACTGCCTTGCATTTACGCCGCTCGTAGTGTCGCTGGCAGCAGCGGCCACAATAATATCGTCTTTCGTCCATGTCCCGTCAGTGTAGCTTTGTCCGCCAGATGTCAAGCTTACGCTGAGAACAGGCTTCGTTTTATCCAGCTTCACTTGCACCGCTTGTGACTCAACCGCATTGTGGAGCTGGTCTTCTTGCTTATAGATCGTCGTATAATCACCGTCCGTCGATATGGTGATCGGGCCTTTATTCCAAGTCGCTCCTCCGTCGATCGATGCATCCGTTGCGATCGTTACATCCTTCGTCGTCCAGCTTCCCCCTATGTAGGCCTTGTTGTCTGAGGTTTGCATCGGACTTGCAGGCGAAAGCGGAGGCACAGGACTCGAGTTCATTCCAATAGAAGGGGTAGAAGCCGGAAGATTCCCAGCGAATTTCGTATTGGTTATAACCGGATTGCCGTTTTGAATAAATAATCCCGGCCCTTTGCCTGTCGTCGAAATGTTATTTGTAAAAGTCACATTCGTAAGCCCGGTCGTTTTAGCGGGATCAAAGACGGTCAAGAACATACCGCCGCCGTCACTGTTAGACGTATTTCCCGTAAAGGTCGTACCGGTAAGTGTCGCAGGGGCATTAAGATACAACCCGCCGCCGATCCCGTCATCAGATGATCCTAATGCTTTATTTTGATTAAAAGCACTGTTCACGATCGTGATGGTGGCTGAGTTGCTGGGCGAGCCCGCTAATATAGCCAGACCGCCGCCTAACTCTGTCTTGGCTGTATTCGTAACAAATGATCCTTGATCAATTTGTACGTCCAAGTCTCCTTCTATATACATGCCGCCGCCTCGTTCCCCGGCAACGTTCGAGGTAAAATCTGTATTTACTATGGAAGCCTTGGCTCCCGCCAGACCGGTCACGTATAAACCGCCGCCATACCCTGCGCCCGTCGCGTCTTCGGCCGTATTGTTCTTAATCATGCTGCCGTTAAGAGTCAGTACATTCCCGGCTTGAAGCTTGGCAGCAATGGCACCGCCACCATAACCATAAGCGTCAGGAGTTGCCTTACCATTCTGGATTGTTAATTTGTTAAACGTAACGCTCACACCTGATATGACAAAGGCTCGCTTTGCTTTACCATCAATGATCACTTGGGTAGGGTCACCATTCGTTCCGTTAATCGACACACTATTGTTTGAAATTACAATAGGCCCCTGACTCAGCTCATACGTACCTGTACCTAGAGCAATCGTATTCGGACCTGCTGTAGCGTTGCTTTTCTCGATGGCTGCACGAAGCGTACATTTGGATGCTACTGCGCAATCCCGATCCGTCTGATCCGTCAGATTGTCTACTGTAAAAGTAGCAGCTGACGCCTTCGCCGTGATCCCTATGGTAAGACAAGCAAGTATAAGCAGTATGCTGCCGATTTTCAAGATAAGCTGTTGTCGCTCTCTTCCAATTAAGCTACCTGTTAACTCGAGATGCTTTGGCATTGTAACTCCCCCTTTCTTCTCAATTTCTTGCAAACTACACAACTACGATCGTGGTGGAAAGACTCCTTGCAGCGCAATAATAAACGTCAATCCCAGATAAGGCTGTCTGTTGTTGTGAGCCTGATTCCCTCCCGAAACACCCATAGATAATCCACTCATAGGTAACGTAGGTGCTGCCGTATCATAAGCCGACCCAGTTGTTGTGTTCGCCCACACAACTCCATTCTGAGGAGCTGGTTCTGTTCCACTAGTGCTTGCTCCGGCACTCATAGCATTATGCGTATGCTGCGGCATTTCAGAAGAAAGCAGCGTTACGGTCTCGCTTCCCTCCGATTGCCCGATGACATAATCCGATAGGCCCTCCCCATTGCCTTGCCCCAGCGGTACTCTGCCCTGCAAATCAGGCAAACCAAAGGTGGACTTGCCATCTCCGCCGTAGTTTGTGCCCAGCAATGAAAACAAAGCCGTATTTTGCGAAATAGGCATTAGCTGTCCGTTACATAAAGCCCACCCTTTAGGTGCGAAATTGCCTGCAAAGATACGAATTTCTGCTACAAATGGTGCTGACACCGTTTGACCCCCTAACCTAGTTCTGTGATGGAAAAACTCCTACTAGTGCAATACAAAAGTTCAAAGTCAAATACGGCTGCATATTGAGATGCGGCTGATTGCCTCCTACTGAGGATACCGCGCTCGGATGAAGTGCGTTTTCTCCCATATTTAAAGTGCTTTGTCTGCTATACGAGCTCGCGGCCGTCACCGCCCAACTGTTGTTTATAGCAGTAGGGGTAAGAGCAACTTTGCTGCTTCCTTTCACTTGATGCGTATGTGCCGGCAGCTCATTCATTATTAGTGTATGGGCAACCTCGCCGCCAACTTGTCCCAAATTAATGCCGTTGCCTGTATGTACCGGGGCCCTGCCTTGTAAATTCGGAAGAGCGAACGTTGTCCGTCCATCGCCGCCGTAAGTCGTACCCAGCAATGAAAATAGCGCCTGATTTTGGCCAATTGTCATTATCTGACCGTTGCACAACGCCCATCCTTTGGGGGCAAAGTTGCAAGAAAAAAGCCTAATTTCAGCTAACATGGGCATTCCCATAAAACATTGTCCTCCTTACTATTGGATGATAAAAAATGATAGAATTAGAAATCGTACACATTGAACATTGAGAATCTTAATTCTGCGAAGGGTAAATTCCATACAAACTAATAATAAAATTGACCGCGAGGTAAGGCATCATGTTCTCGTGTGGTTGACTGCCGCCGGCAGGCGAAATGCTACCTGGATTCATAGGCTGCGGAGAATTGGAGGGTGCGGCAAACTGATTCAAAGTAGACTTCGCCCAAAAGGCATCTTGGGGAGAGTTCGTATTTCCTCGTTTCGGTTGCCCGATCATTGCATGGGTGTGAGCAGGAATTTGATTGACTGTGAGAGTAACCTGCTCTGTTCCGCCCATTCCTCCCAGTTGATACGAATTTCCATTTGACATCCCTGCATGTATCGGAATCCGTCCTCTCAAATCCGGTAAAGCAAAGGTCGATTGACCATCTCCACCATAAGTAGTGCCTATTAAATTGAATAGCGTATCGTTTTCTGATATGGGCAAGATTTGCCCCTGACATAACATCCAGCCTGCGGGAGCAAAGTTTCCCGCGAACATCCGGATTTCCCCAACGTATGGATCAGCCATCTCATGTTCCTCCTTTTATATTAAAATTTTGATTAACGGCTGACTAATAGATTAAATACAATTTCATAGCAGAAGCCATCGCTATCCTGCCCTATCGGAACCATAAACAAATCATGCTCCCCCAATTTTTCATGCTGCAGCCTATATAGTTGCTGCGGAAGAAACGGTGCCTGTGGTCCTGTTAGCTGCAACGAGAATTGCTCTATTTCAGGCCCAATAGCCAATTCATCGATACTCTTAAGCTGCAGAGACACTTCCATTCCATCCAACACAACAATAAAATTCGTATTTACTGCTTCTCTGAAAGCAGCTAGTGAAAACTCCATGGTTACGATTTACCCCCTTTGTTATTTAATATAGGCAGGCTGCCATTCCATTGCTTCGTACACTTCTGTTGACTGATGGACTCGAAACCCTAGCCGCTCATATAAGCTTTTGGCAGGGTTACCTATCCTAACATGAAGCTGTACAGATTTATCCAATGCCACCGCTTGGGATTGCAATTCGCGTATTAACCGAGTCCCTATACCCTGGTTACGGTAATCCAGCAGCATCGAAATATCGATCAGCAGCATGGACTGTGCTGCTTCTGCTGTTATGAGCCGGCCTATCGGCCTGCCGTCCAGTTGTACGATCCGATGCTCTGCATTCGGATACTGCATACGGTATGAACGCTGCTGCATCTCAAACTGCATGCCAAGAAACGCCTGTTTCTCGGTATCATTCCATCCGAAGGCGCTAATTTCTTCATTGCGGACATTGGCGTACAAGTCGTATAAAAAAGGATCATCGTCAGGAGTCGACAATATCTGAGTAATCATGTCTCACCTCTAGAGTCATATTAGCGAGGTACACTATATACATAAGTCTTAGTCCCTATTATAATGTTTATAACCTCTCTTTTACTAGATATATTTTCATATAAATAGCTTACATATCATGTGAATCTACAAATTCAAAGGAGGATCATAATGAACGAAAACAAGCAAATTTCCCGACGCTCCTTTTTGGCATATGTCGGCTCGGGAACGGCTACACTGCTCGCCGCCTCCTCTGGCCTCGGCCTATTCAGCGGCAAAGCATCAGCTGAGGAGAGTCCTAAGGCTCTTTTTAGTTACCCAAGCACCCCTCTGACCACATCTCCCGGACTCATTGAGCCATCTAATCAAGACGAGCTTGTACTACCCAAAGGCTTCAAATCCCATATTCTCGCAGCATACGGCGACACCATCAATGCAAAAGGAGATACGTTCGGCTTCAATAACAGCTACACCTGTTATCACCCTATTGATGGCTCCTCTGTCAACGGCTTACTCTGGGTGAACCACGAATCGACAGATCCTTTATGGGTAGAAGGGAGCAAACCGAACGGACATTACTCCCCATCGCAAATTCAGAAGTTACTATACAATCAAGGCGGTTCGGTCATCGGCGTTTATCGCGATACGGATGGCACTTGGAAATTGGACAAGACATCCCCTTACGCTCGCCGGGTCACGGGTCTGGAGGCAATTGATCTGGCCGGACCGGCACGTGGCGCTAAATCGGTTCATGGGGCTAGCCGAGTTCAAGGTTCTCTAGGCAACGGTTCTGGAGGCAAAACGCTCTGGGGCACACAGCTCTCTGGAGAGAGAAGCTTTGCCGACACCAGCCGGGAGCTTGGACTGCCTCAGACGCACTATGGCTGGGTAACTGAGATCGATCCTTTCGACACCAGCTTCAAGCTGCGTAAGCAAACGGCACTTGGACGGTTTCAACATGGCAGTATCGCAATGAGTCTCAGCAAGGAAGGCCAAGCTGTTGTCTATATGGGAGACGGCGCTGCTTATGCCTGCATCTATAAATACATAAGTAAAGGCACCTACGCATCAGCCAAAGGAAAAGCCAATTCCGAGCTGCTGACTGAGGGTACGTTATATGCCGCAAATCTTGTTCATGGACGCTGGGTTGCCCTATCCATTGATGCTGTGCGTGACGCATTGAATGACCTGCATTTCCAGCTCCCTGAACCCATCGAATACACCAGGGAAGAGTTGCTGGAGCTGTTTAAAGAAGAAGCGGATGTGTATGTGTATGCTGGTGAAGCGGCGCTCATTCTTGGCGCCACACCTTCCGACCGTCCGGAAACCGTACAACTCAGCCCGGAGGAAGGGACATTGTTCATCACTCATACAAACAATGTTCGGCATGGCAACCTGCATGGACAGATTAGCCGCCTCATCGAGAAGGACAGTAATTATGGAGCGCTCGAGTTCAGCCTGGAGACCATTCTAAGCGGCGGACGCCAAGGTGAATTCAGTTCTCCGGACAGCTTGATCGCAGATCATCTCGGCAATCTGTGGGTTGGCACAAACATAGCTCCTGGTCAATTAAATCAAGGAGCCTACACCGATTTTAAAAATAACGGTTTGTTCGCCATCGTTTCACCGGTTTCGCCCAAACGCAAAATAATGCAGTTCGCTTCCGCTCCGAACGACGCTGCACTCGTCGGTCCTTGCTTTACACCCGACGAACGCTCCATGTTTGTAGCGGTACAGCATCCGGGTGCAAATACAACCGAGGCTTCCAAACCTACGAGCCGTTGGGGCAGCCTCCCAGGCAGCCATGCTCCTCGACCGGCCGTTGTCGTAATAAGCGGGTTTAATTACTAACTCTATTTATTAAGCAGCAAAAGGGCTGTCCCTTCGTCATCTATGATGAACATTGGGATAGCCCTTTTTTTGTGCTTATATCGTTTTAATGCTTAATCTTTATTATATTGGTCGCGATACTGTCCTGGCGTCATCCCTACAATTTTACGGAACGTTCGTATGAACGCGGTCGTATTGGTATAGTTCAGCTTTTCCGCGATTTCCGATATTTTCAAGCTCGTATTTTCCAGCCATGTTTTGGCCGTATTCATGCGGTATTCAGCCAAATATTCGCTGAAATTAATGCCCATCTCTTTCTTGAACACCCGGCTTAAGTAAACCGGATGGAAATTCAATATCGACGCGCAAGCCTCAAGCGAAATATCCTGGTCAAACCGTTCATGTACGAGCTTCGCCATTTGATTGGCTATATTGACGTACTGCGACTCAGCCTGATGATTCAAGAAGCTGATGATCGGCTCAAACAGCTCCACTTTGAACCATTTGATAATATCCTCCAACGTATTTAATTTGAGGAAATGGTCTATCGTCGCTTTGCTGCCGAGTACCTTCTTCACAGAGCCGCCCTGCTCCTGTACCAGTTGATATACTTTAGAAATTAGCTGCATCATAAGCGCCGGATACTCGTTAAAGTGAATGCCTTTCTCGACGATGACGGCAATATATTTATCGAACACCATATCTACACGGTCGACTTCACCCAGCTTGAGTGAATTTACGAGCTGATCTTCAAGCAGCTTCAACTGAGTGTAGACGGTAATCTCCATTTCCTTCTTGCCTGCATCAATATCCTCATAATGAACTATGATTTCATTACCTAGGCTGATTCTGCACTTCAACGCCTCAAGACATTCCCCGTAAGCCAATACCGATTCCGTCGCTTTCTCGAACGGTCGGCTTATTCCAATACTGATCGGCAGCTGCAAAAATTCGTGAATCTTTTGCTTAATCATTTCAGCCGTCTGGAAGAAATAGGCTTTACGCTCAGCTTCATTGTCGGAACGACAAACGAGCAGCGTCACTTGCGATTGATCGAGTAATACGGGACTGAACCTATCCTGCTGCGGAATCAGCTCTCCGACCATATTGTTAATGGCGAACAGCAGAAGTTCCTTATCATGATCGCGATACCTGCTCTCCTGCAGCGTATCGATCTGTACCGTTAGGACACCAAGACATTTCCACTCTGTAGGGAAGCCAAACTTTTGTGAACGGTAGGCGAAGTCACTGTCCGAGATTTGTCCCGTAAACAGCTTAAGCACAAGAAACTCCTTCAACTGGCTGAATTGCCCACGCACCTGCTGCTGCAGCTGTTTCTCCGTACTGAATAACGTTCGGAAGCGCTGTTCAATCCGGACAATTTCGTCCTTGTGCTCCTGACCCTCCACCTCGATTTGCTTCGTGAATTCGAATAATCGTTTGATAGGTGAGTACATACGTCGGCTGCCGTAAAAGGCAAGAATCCCAACCAAAACGAAGATGACCGTGCATGCTATAAAAGTAACCCAGGCAATTTTCTTCGACTGCTTCGTAATATCCTGGATGGATACGGCAGAAATGTAAGTCCACCCGTTATAAGGCGAAGATCGGTACGAAATGCCTAATTCTTTATCATTGACGTATGCGTTAAAAAAACCGGAATCTTCCTGCGTCTCGCGAACCCTATCAGCTACTAGCGCATGAATAGCCTGATTGTTGTCTACCTCGTTATCCTCTAGCAGGAAGTTGCGACCTTCCCTGTCCAATACATACACTTCACCCAGCTTCTTGTTGTTCATCAACAGGTTCTTGACCTGGCTGTTCAATATTTCTACAACGAGAAGACCTTTGGGCTGGTTGGTCATGGGGATGACTGGAATTTTATAGACCATCCGAATTACAGGTGGTGTAGACGCTTCCTGAGTGTTGCCTTCCTCATCGACTGGCTTGTCCTGTGATTTGGGACTTTGGGTTATCCAAAACAAACTGTTCGGATACTTCGCATAAGAGGTCAATACATCCCGATCAGGGTAAGTGCTGAGACGCCGGAATGTAGAAAAGCTGACCATCCAGTCCATATTGAAATTAATCAAATAAGCTTCCCTTACACTCGTAAACGTCTGCAGGTTGTACAAGCCTTTGGATAAGTCACGAAGCTTCGCGAAATCATCATAGCTCAAATTCTCATTCACGGACGAAGCGACCAACGGTGAATTGACAAATTGAAGGGAGGTAAGTTCCAACGTTTTCAGAACCTGCTCGACCCTCATCTGAGTTTGCAGCAAAACCTGCATGTTTCCGTCTTTGACTTTATCCTCTATATCGCCAGAAGCTATGAAATAAGATATAAGGCCAATGGAAATAACAGGAATCGCCGCTACTATGAAAGTAAAACTGATCAAACGCACTAAATATTTCGGCATCTGACGATTCCCTCCTGGGAGCAGCCTGGCAGCTCTAGCTGCTCTCTATTTTATGAAACCGCTTAACATCCTAGAAAGAACGATTGGCAGCGGAGATGGACTGTATTTATAAAACTATTACTTCAGAACTACAGATAACGTACTGTACATGAGAAAAAAGCCCCTAATTGATTGTTCTTGTTTAGTATACCAAACCACCATTAGTTTGCTTCGGTTCATTATACAGTAATGCTTAGGGTACTGCAATCAACAAAGCCGCGTACTTTATCTTAAAAAACAGTGAGTTACACTATATAAAATTCACTTTTTATGACTCAATTCCTCCTTCTATCTTGGTATACGTTACGATTACAATCCATAGTCCAAATTTAACTTTTGCAGCCAAATAAAAAAAGCGCTTCGGAATACATCCCGAAAACGCCTGATTTGTTCTTCAAAGGCTTATTTTTTCTTCTCCGTTTCAATGGCTTTGTTAGCCGTTTCTTCCGCTTTCCGTAAGGCCGAGTTAATATCCGTCGCGTCGGTAGCCACTTCAACAATGGCCGATTCCAACGGTTTTTGCGCAAGAGGCTCTAAGGAACTGCGCGATGAGCTTGCCGCCGGAGTAAGGAAGTAGGTGGATTGGAAATTAATATTTTTCACCTTTAAATCCTGCCCCATCGCTTTGCGGATTTGATCGTTTTTCAATGAGGTCATTTCGCCTCGCTTGGACACAATCATCTGTAATTCATCGGATGTCAAATATTTAAGGACCTCCATGGCAGCATCCTGCTGCTTGGAAATGGATGCGATATTCCAGAAAGTCGGGTACGATTGCGTTCCTATCTTCGGCGAATCCTTGAATACTGGGGAAGAAACCATATTCCAAGTCATTTGATCCAGCTCATTCGTGTTGGCTGAGTACAAGTCGGACAGGTAAACGAACATAGCGAGATTTTTTTCTTTGTAAAACTCATTTTTGTATGGCATTTTGTTGGAGTTGGAGGCGACAAATTTTTTATAGTCCGGCATATCCCCTTGAGCCTTATAAATGCCCTGATATATCCGTTTCCAGCGTTCCTCCTGCGCCAAGGATTTCTCTGTCTTCGGATCTACGGCACCTACGGAAAGCTGATTTAACCTAATATAGTGCAGCGGTGAAACGACGAGCCCCAAATACGTTTTTCCGTTATCCGTTCTGGTCAGCCGTTTGGCTATTTCAAGCGTTTCTTCCCAAGTCATGCCGTCTTTCGGATAAGGCTCTCCGAAGCGATCGAATATTTCCTTGTTATAGTAAGTCACCATTGTCATGTCGTTCACCGGCAGACCGTATATTCCGCCCTTGGCCAGCTGCCGCATAACATCGATCGAGCCCTGATCAAATCGGCTTAAATCCACGTTATGCTGCTTAAGCTTATCGCTGATATCCATTGCCAAGCCAGGATTGATAAGCCCATCAAAAATATTCCCTGAGCTTTCGTATATGATGTCGATAGGTGTGCCTGCGGTCATAAGGTCAGTGATTAGACTTCCGGTAGCCTTTTTAATATATTTGAATGTGTAGTTAGGAAATTTGGCTTTTAAATATTTCCCATAGTTTGCCTCAAACGACTCTTCGCTTAGCGCGCCGCTGGACGTAATTGTCAAATCTGCTTTTTCCGGAGCCAGGGATTGTTGTTTGGGGGTTTCTTCCTTCTTCCCGCTATCCGCGCCGCTGTTTCGACCAGCACTGTTTCCGCCGCAAGCGGTTACCGTCAAAGAAAGCATGGCTAACCATACAATAGAAGTAACGGCTTTTCTTTTATAATATGTTGCTCTGCCCTTTCCCATGTTCATTCGAACCCCTCCTAATTTGTTCTTTCAGCTCTTTTTTGAACTATCAACAACAGAATATAAGAGAGTATCATTACGGTCTATCATCTTATGTATACCTGTGTATCAAAGATGATCTTGTGATTATCTTTGTAATCCTATGATTATTCAATGGATAGCCGACTTACTCGAATACAGGCTCATTACCCCTTTCAGCCCTATAGGCCATCTCATCAAATATCGGCTTTCTGCCATATTTCATTCTGAACTCTCCCGGCGTCATGCCTTGCCCTTTACGGAAGGAACGGATAAAGTTCTGGGAATTTTTATACTGCAGCCTACAAGCGATTTCCTTGACCGGCAAGCCGGTCTCAATAAGCCATTTACGTGCCATCTCATGCCGTTGTTTAGCTAAATATTCACTGAATGTGATGTTCATTTCTTTATTAAAAAGGCCGCTTAAATAATTCGGATTATAATGCAGCCTGGAGGCTACAGCTTCAAGTGACAATTCGGTATCATATTCTTCACGAATCATGGTTACGATCTGATCAAGCAGATTTTTTTTATAAGATTTCATGTTCCCCTCTAATGTAGTCAGACATGGATCCATTAATACTTGCTTAAACCAACGTTCGATCTCGGCTTCGGATTGCAGCTTCAAGACTTGCTGGATCAATGATGTACGGCTGTTCTGCCAAATATCGAATACGATTCCCCATTGCCGCATGTGCTCCATAAATGCAAATAATAAGCGTACCATGGACATCTCCAACATTTGCGGACTGCCGGCATGACGAACCATTTCCCTAACAACCTGATGTAAAAGGTTATCCGCTCTCTCGATCTCGCAATTCTTGACTGCCTCCAGCCATTCCTGCTCCAGCTCATGCGGCAGCGGATATAGGTTCGTGGTTCCTACAGTTGGTTCTTCGTAATAATAAACGGACTGCTTAGCAGTCCAAATGCGGTATTTAAGAGCTTCCAGACTTTCTTGATAGGCATCGGGAATGCCCATCCGGTCTACAAACGCAGAGCTTACCCCTACACTTATTTTAAGAGACAAATACTGTGAAACTGCGGTCTGCACCATCTCAATCCAAGTATCCATCATAGCTCTGAACATCTCTTTATTCTGGGTAGAACTTGCCGTCAAAAGAACAATCTTATCCTCGATCGAAACCGGAGTTAAACGCGAAGCGGTAGGAATGAGCTCCTCCATTACATTGCGAATGGCAAATAGAAGCAAATACCGGTCATTCTCGGCGAATCGAGTCTGTTCTAACGGCTCCATGCGAAACGTCATGACAGAGAGCAGCTTTTGTTCCAAAGGAGCCCCACCGATTAGAGCCAACCGAGTATGCAGCTCGGGCTGCGTATAGCCTCCCAGGAACAGCTGCTGCAAAAAATAACGGTTCAGCAGCGCTGCCTGATCGTCCAGTTGATGCTCCAGCCTCTGTTTCATATCCGTTAAATATTGAAGCTGCGCTGCCATTATGGCATCCGGTTTACTTTTTTCCTCTTGCTTGTCAATCAGGGGCTCTGGATCAATAATGCGCCTCTGCAAATAAAGCAGCCCCATCATCATCAAAGCTAAGCAGCCTGAGATGAGTACATACAAATTCCAAGATGAACCTTTCCCTGTAAACAATTCCGCGATAGCCAGTGTCGTGCTGCAAACAAAACAGAGACTAAGGCATTTGTAAAAGAGCTTGCTTGCTCGAAGCAAAGTATCAACCTCCTTGGGAAACAACTGCTTTCATCGTTTATCTCCATTCTAGCTAAATTTGTATGCCACACCATCAGCCTGATTTAACTTGTTCATGAAGAACCTGAAAAAAGCCATTTGAGCATATCGATGTTACTGGGAAAAAGACAGGCAAAACCGTTCGAAATCAGTGATTTTCAAAAAAGTGCAAACAAATCAATAATGTTTAAGGAAATGGGCGGGGGGTAACAAGAATCTTCAATTGAACGTTAGCCCATAGTTTAATAAGATGATTAAAATCGAAGAATAAAGTTCATTTAACTGAAGGCTGGAGAGATGAGAAATGGAAAAACGATTATATCACGGAGCTGCCTTTTATCCGGAATTATGGAGTGCAGACGTTATCGCTCAGGATATTCGGCTCATGAAGGAAGCTGGTATTAATGTAGCGCGGATTGGAGAATTCGCTTGGTCCAAAATGGAGCCCGAAGAAGGTCATATTGATATGAGCTTCTTCGTTAATGTAATCAACCAACTTTACCAAAACGGGATTCAAACCGTCATGTGTACCCCGACGCCGACTCCCCCGATCTGGTTTACTCACGGGCACCCGGAGCGTATGTATGTGGATGAGAACGGTACGGTGATGGGCCACGGCTCGAGACAGCATGCATGCACCAACCATGGTTATTTCAGAGAACGAGCTGCCATCATAACCGAACATATCGCTAAAGCGGTTGGCCCTCTGCCAGGTGTCATCGGTTGGCAGATCGATAACGAATTCAAAGCGCATGTGGCCGAGTGTATGTGCAGTACCTGCCTAGGTTTGTGGCATCAATGGCTGCAGGAGCGCTATGGGACCGTTGAAAAGTTGAATGAAGCTTGGGGAACAGACATTTGGAGCGAATATTACCATACTTTTGAACAAGTACCGCAGCCGGGAGCGGCACCGTTCTTGCATAACTCTTCATTGAAAACGATGTATCAATTATTCTCTTATGAAAAAATCGCGGAGTTTTCGGACGAGCAGGCTGCTATTATCCGGAAGTATTCGAAGGCGCCAATCACTCATAACAGCAGTGTAGCCTTCCATGTAGATAATGAGCGTCTGTTCAAAAACTTAGATTTCGCCTCGTTCGATACGTATGCCAACTTTGATAATGTGCCGGGGTACTTAATCAATTGCGATCTGTTCCGCAACTTCAAGCAGGGCAAAGATTACTGGATCATGGAAACAAGCACTTCATTCAGCGCTTCGTTAGAAAGCTATGCCAAGCCGCACCCGAACGGTTACCTTCGTTCAGAAGCTGTTGCCGCTTACGCGCTTGGTGCAGAGGCATTCTGCTACTGGCTGTGGCGTCAGCAAAGAGCAGGCTGTGAGCAGCCTCACGGTTCCGTCCTAAGCGCATGGGGTAAGCCAACTATCGGCTATCAAAGTGTCCTGGAGGTAGAACAGGCTCGTAAGCAGATCGAACCAGTCATTGTAGCTTCACGGCCAACTCAAGCCGAAGTGGCCATCACTTATTCAGACCGCTCCAAGGCGTTTCTCAAAACGGAGCCGCACCGCAAGCTGAATCATCGCGGTCTCGTTACTTCCTTTTACGAGCGCTTCGTATCTATGGGGATTCATCGCGATCTGACTCCGGAAGGAGCTAATCTTGATGGCTATAAGCTGCTTTTTACTCCGTTCCTTCATTATGTCTCACCAGAATATAGAGAACGTGCCAAGGCGCTTGCAGAACGAGGCGGGGTTTGGGTTATCGGACCGCTTACAGGAGGAAGAACCGAGAATCACACCGTACATACCGATGCTGCATTAAGTCAAGAGCTAGAGCAGCTAGCCGGAATTGAAACCTTATATACTTATCCGATGGAAGGCACCAGTACGCTCGGGAGCGCATTTGGTGTATCCGCACCGCTGGGAATGTGGAGCTCGGTATTTGAAGCAGCTGGAGCATCTGTCATAGGTACTTTAGAGGAAGGATTAGCACCAGGCAAAGCCTTTATAACTGAATACCGCTGTGGCAAAGGCAAGATTGTGATGCTCGGCTCTATGCCAACCGGAGAAGAAGGAGATCTCCTGCTGCGCAAGCTTATTGATCACTATGCAGCGGTGGCCGAGGTAACGCTTAGAACCGACGTGACTTCCGGCACTATTGTAGCACCAAGACATACGGACACTCATGACCTATGGGTCATTGTTAACATGAATGGCAATGGAGGAACCGTTACAGTACCTGAGCCAGCGATAGATGCCTTGACACAAACCAATGTTCAACCAGGTACGTTGGAGATAGGTACTTTCGAATATCGAATCCTACAATTTCCTCGGCAATAATTTCATTTGAGCATGCGAAAAAAGCTGAATTCACCCTTGCGTGAATCAGCTTGAGTTTGTCGGGAGAAACCTATGAAGCATCTGAAGTTTATGTGGTACTCCGGTGGGGTATCCCCTTCCATCATCCATCTTCTGAATAATCAGATCTCTCGACAGCCTAGAGCTAAGCTGGTTCACTTTGCGTGAATCAGCTTTTTATTTTAGTGGGTAACCGTCAGCTTAACATCGTCGATTCCAAAATGATTCAACGTTTTTACCAACGCCAACCTCATTTTTTCCTTATCACCTTGCTGCTCATCTTCTCTTGTCATACGGATCGTAATTTCTCCAAAGCTTCCATTGAATTGAACCAGCTCAAGTGATGCCGATGCAGGGAACGGATTCTCAAAGCCCTCCTTGCGTACTTTCAGTAAAATCTGAACTGCCGTTATACGCGGCGCACGAACGGAGGTTTTATTAGCCTGCTGTATTTCTACGGCTTCAAGGGAATCTTGGTTATAGAGGTAGACCGTATAGGTTTCTACAGTCTCGACATTCGCTTCGTACGATTGGCTCCCCTTAATTTCTTTTGAATCCAACTGTTCCAACAGCTCGAGAATATGCTCCGTTTCCTGGAAACCCTCTACGCGGTACAACTCTTTGCCTTCATGATCAAGGAATAGTGTGGTCGGATTGGTCTTGATACGATACTCATTCGTAATCTCGGTTTGAATATCGACGTATATCGTTTCAAACTCGATTGTGATCACTTTTTCTTTGACTTCCCTTAATACGGTTCCCATAGACCTGCCGGTCGGACATGCGCTTAATGTGAACAAGATGATTTTATTTACTTTATGTTTCATAGTTGGCACCTCGACTTTCATATCATTGTAACGTACTTGTCCTTACATACTAACACATTGGATACCGCATGGGGTATTTGTCATAGGGATTTATGAAGTATAAGAAAACCGCCTTTCGGCGGTGTCTAAGTGTGAATCTATATCTTGTGAAGCCATCTTATAATAAGGCGTTCCGTTATGATAGGTAGATTATTGTGGTGAGTACCTACACTCATGCACCTCCCACCGTCCCTGCCGGTATAAGATTTAGTGTTTTTCCAAATAAACGAAGCTCCCCACTAACCACGCTGCCGCCTGAATCATGAACAAACTTCAGTTTCCCCGCAGCACCAACGGTTCGGAAGTTCATTATTCTCTCGTGATAGACTGTTTTTATAGGCTTAAGCTCGTATTTATACCAAGGCTCATAAGCTATGTATAATTTCGTTTTTTCCAAAGTAATTACAGGGTTAAATTTTTTGCTATCGGTTGAATAGCTGCCGATATAAGCATGATATAATGCAGTATCCATTTCGACGTAGGAAGAAGTTTGAGGAATAGGAACCTCTTCTCCAAGAACCATGCGAGCCAAATCTTTTAAGATAGCAGCTGGTTGGGAAGGATGAACATTGCACATCGCAATGATGGTCAAATCTTCATCAATAATGGTCTTATACTCTGTCATAAAGCCATCGATCCCGCCGCTATGTCCAATGAGCTTATATGCTCGCGATGAGCTGGTTATGAGATTTTCATTATTGATGTTTAACCCGTACCCATAGCTCGTTACTCTGTTGACTGAAACATGTGGAGTTATCATTAAATCACGCGATATTTCGGAAAGAAGCGTACCTCCATGAAAAGAGCGATCCCACAAATACAAATCCTCTACAGTTGAATATAAATTGCCTGCTCCAGCATAAATGGACATATCTATGAAATCAGCATGCACATAATCCCCCCAAACCTTGTAACCGGAGGCACGATGAGGCAGTATCATATCGTATTGATCGCATCCTGTATTATACATACCTAAAGGTTTGAAAATAGCATCGCACAAGTAGTCGCCGAAGCATTCGCCAGTCACTAGCTCAATAATTCGCGCCAGCACAACGTATCCTGAATTACTATAAAAAAACTTTTCTCCCGGTTGGAAATCTAGTCGTTTATGCTTAAAACGGCTCAGTGTCGTCTCAGGTGGAGAGTCATGGCGAACAATGGACCGATATTCTGGAAAATGAGTGAAGTTAGGGATTCCTGATGTGTGTGTTAGAAGGTGGTGAATCGTTATTTGATCTCCATTCAGATAATCTGGTATGAAACGACTTAATGGTTCATCTAGCGATAATCTTCCCTGTTCGTGAAGCAATAATATGGCGGTGGCTGTAAATGGTTTACTCACGGAACCTATTCGGAACTTCGTCTGCGCTTGATTAGATACTCCATGCTCCCTATTAGCCAAGCCCCAACCTTTACAAAGCAGCTGTTTTCCTGATTGTGCTACGAGAAGGGCCCCACAAAATCAATCTATGCTCGCTTGTCCCTCCATATAGGCTTCTAATTGCTCCTCCAATAATCGTTGATCCATCGGTTCGTCCCCTTTTTCCTCTACTAAGAGGGTTGCATTAGGAATGACTATCCATTATTTCAGAAACGGTAAAAGTTTGGACATAGAACATCTGCCCTTCCAGTTCCCTCTCTCGCTCGATAAAAGAGATATGATTCTTTTCATACACTCGATGCCAAAATTTGCGGGCCGAAGTGTTTCTAATCACTTGAGTAACCAAATATCTCTCTGGGTACATTCGAAATAATTGTTTTACGGCCTCGGACCCAATACCTAGGTTTCTATATTTTCTCAAAATAAAAAAGGAATTAATGTAACATTCATAGTCT
The DNA here is from genome assembly GCF_030020805.1 of Paenibacillus sp. RC67. GTDB lineage: Bacteria > Bacillota > Bacilli > Paenibacillales > NBRC-103111 > Paenibacillus_S. Next base: position 1,418,495 of record NZ_CP125098.1, on the reverse strand, counting down.
TTTCTTGCAGGATTATCTTGCAGGATTATAATGAAATAAAACAAAACCGACAATTTGGCCGTCATTTTTAATAAAATATGGCTTCAGGTGTTCCTTCTCCCAAAAAATGATCTATATTATGGAATTCGAACTTGCCCGTATCCGGATTAAAACATTCGTATTCGTTAAACTCCGATAGATCATGTAGAAATAAAGAAACCATATGGACTAATACACTCTTTTGCGGATACGCAGCTAGTTCTAGAGTTACGATCATAAAATTCTCCTATCGTACTGATGTGTTTATTATAATGTAAAATTTACCATATTATCCCTTAAAACCCATAGAGAAAGAATCGTTAATATAGAACCATGCTCCCCTTTTCATAACACAAAAAAAGCCGACTTGCGCAAGGCAAATCCGCTTTTTTTACTTATACCCCTATCGGTATCATAGGCTTTAACAATGCATCGTGAACACTTCCGTTGCTCCCGACGATATGTTTTACACTCAAATTATACGGATTTCCCATCGTATCCGTGACCCTGCCACCGGCTTCTTCTATTATAAGAACTCCTGCCGCAATATCCCATGCATTCAACCCATACTCCCAAAATGCGCCCAGCTTGCCAGCTCCAACATAAGCCAAATGCAGTGCAGCCGAGCCAAGTGAACGGATAGAACGACACTGAGGAGCGATCTCCTGAAGGCTTGTCATGACCGCCTGCCGGTTTGCCGCTTTGGATGGAAACCCTGTCCCTACTACCGTTTGTGCCAGTTCGGCCGCATCGGAGACGGCAATCGGGTTACCGTTCATAAAAGCTCCTTTTCCTTTTTCCGCCCAGAAGATTTCGTCTCTGCACGGGTCATAGATAACCCCGACAATAAGCTCTCCGTAGGAAGCCAATGCGATGGAAACCGTAAAGCCAGGAATCCCCTGCACGTAATTATTCGTGCCATCAATCGGATCGACGATCCAGATGAACGGCTCTGTCTTCGCCTGCTCCAATCGGTCAGCCAGCTCTCCTGCATGGGCGAATGATTCTTCTTCTCCAAGAAAGCTATGCTCCGGATAAGCTTCCTTCAACCGCTGCCTTATCAGCTGCTCCGACGCCTTGTCAATTTCCGTTACGACATCAAATACGGAGCTCTTTTGCTCGGTGGAGAAATCCGTGCCCATCTTCGAGTGGATCATCTGCCCAGCCTCTCGCGCTATTCTCCCTGCTATTTCCAAATAGCTCATGCCAGCTCTCTCCTCTTCTCGATAAAATCTCCAATGATCGCAGCAATGGCATGCCGTTCATGGTGTACGGTTACCGCATCGGCGGCTGCCGCCAATTGGGGATGAGCATTTTCGACGGCATAGCCGAGATCAGCCTGTTGGATCAACGCCAGATCGTTCAAGTTATCGCCTACCGCTATCGTGTAGGGATGGTCGATTCGCAATATACGCAGAAGTTCTATCAAAGCCGTTCCTTTGGTTGTATGCTGAGGTAATATTTCCAAATAGTTCGACTCCGAATAGACCATCTCGCAAGGCAAGCCGCTGTCTAGAACAGCCTGCTCCAGCTGTTTAACTTTATCTATCGAAGAGCTAATAATCATTACCTTCGTTACTGGCTCTGCTATGATGTCATCGGTGAAAGGCAAGCAGACCACGCCGTCCTTGTGCTCATGCTTCTCCAGAACTGCGTTGCGTACAGGCGCATACACTTGGCCGTTACGATACACCAGCAGCGCCATATCATCGGAGGCTATCAAGCTATCCATGAATTGAGACCAGAGTGAAAGCGGGATAGTAAGCTTTTTTTCATACAGTACTTTTTTCGTTACCGGGTCCACAATCTTGGCGCCGTTATATAAAATGACAGGCACATCGACGCCAAGCTTTTGAACAAAAGGCTCTACGGCATCCTCCATCCGTCCTGTTGCCAGAGTAAACAATCCGCCCATTTCCTTAAACCGCCTAATGGCATTTTCATTCTCAAGACTAATTTGATGCGTTTGATTCAATAAGGTTCCGTCCAAATCGGAAATGAGTAGTATATTTTTCACATGTTCCAGCCACCCTGTCTGTTTTATAGGGAAAGAGAGTTCTCTTTACTTCCACCTGTTTTCAGGCCTGAGACCAGCTGGGATTCCAAAGATATAACGACGTCCATGGCAGCGATTTGTTCCATTGCGGAGATCAACTGCTCCTGCTTTTTCATTTTCAAGCTGAAATGCAGGTTCATGGGTGGTGAAGCGGAACTGTCACTAGACGCGTGCTCGTCAGGCATCATTCTCAAATTCGCAATCTGAACATCATGATCGCCGAAGATAGACGCTATTCTGCCTAATGCACCGGGTTTATCAATAATCTGGATATCGACATCGTGATATCTGCGGTTTCTCATCAAATGCTTCTCCCACTTATTCAACAAGAACAAGCTGATCAGCACGAGGAAGGTACAGAAGAACGCACCTGTATAAAAACCTGCGCCTACACTAAGGCCGATAGCAGCTACAACCCATACGGATGCCGCTGTCGTCAAGCCTTTAATCATGTTGCCGTTGCGCAGGATAGCTCCCGCTCCCAGAAAACCGATACCGCTGATAACCTGTGCCGCCAAACGGGCAGGGTCAGTACGCACATTCGCCTCATTGACAAATTGGGAAAAACCATAGCTGGACAGCAGCATGATCGTAGTCGATCCCAGGCAAACCAGAATATGAGTACGAAAGCCTGCTGCATGGTTGCTCCATTCCCGTTCCATCCCGATCAAACCGCCCAACACGACGGCCAATATCATTCGGAGCACCAGCTCCCAGTGTGTAATTTCCCAAACGCTTCCGCTTACCATTGTCAATGTCTTTCTCTCCCAGCCCAGTAAATTAAGTTATCATCAAATAATATTTCGTTTCCGTTCGCTGCTTGGTGCAGACTCGCTCACTCGCGGAATAAGCCTTCCAGTTTCTTTATCGTACACATTCACCTTTTCAGGCGGGATCGTAACCCAGACAACCATGCCGACCGGATAATCCAACTCGCCGATAAGCTTTACCAACAAAAGATTGTCCCCGCGGGTCGTAAGTTGGATCAATGTTTCCGAGCCAGCCGGCATTACGGAATAGACGCTTAAAGGGAAGGCACCTTCACTTTTATCCGTCGATATACGAATATCTTCCGGATATACGGCCAATACGGTCTTACCGGATGCAGGCTGTACGCCTGGAATAACCAGAGTGCCAAGCTCGGATTCAGCAGTTAGACTCCCGTTATGATAGGCTGCGTCCGCATCGATAAAATTGATTTTGGGATTGCCGATGAAATCCGCAACACGTAAATCAACCGGATGACGATAAATATTCCTTGGGGTGTCCACCTGCACAAGGTTGCCCTCGAAGAAAATCGCGATCTTGGTCGACATCGTTAACGCTTCAACTTGATCGTGAGTAACGTAAATAATCGTCGTCTTCAACTCGCGGTGCAGCCGCTTCAGCTCCGCTCTCATCTCCAGTCTCAGCTTGGCGTCCAAATTGGACAGCGGCTCATCCAGGAGTAAGATTCTCGGCTCGGTCACAATGGCTCTTGCAATAGCAACCCGCTGCTGCTGACCGCCTGATAGCTCGGATGGATAGCGGTCTTTGTACTGAATGATCCGCATCTTTTCCAAAGCGCTTTCCACCTTGGTGCGAATTTCCGCTTTAGGCGTTTTATTAATGGAAAGTCCGAAGGCAACGTTATCGAATACTGTCATATGAGGCCACAAAGCATAGCTTTGGAATACAAGATTCAATCCGCGTTTGGAAGGAGGGGCATAGTAGCCTTTGGCTCCGTTGACCATTTCCTTGCCGTTGATCGTCAGGATGCCTCCCTCCGGATTCTCCAATCCGGTGATCACGCGAAGCGTCGTCGTCTTGCCGCAGCCTGAAGGACCGAGCAGCGTCATAAAGTCGCCGTCCTCGATAAATAAATCCAGATCCTTCAGTATATGATTGTTGTCAAAGTATTTATTAATCTTCTTCAGTTGAATTCCGCTCATATTATCCTCCTATGCCCTTCGAAAGATCGGCTTTGCCGTACTTCGTCGCAACAAAATTCGTAATCAATATAATTCCGATAATAATGATAACGATAGCGTCAGCATATTGCTGGTAACCCTTCTCCGCGTAGCGGAACGTCAGTGTCGTCAACGTGCTTGTCTTCGGCGTCACGAGCAGGATGATCAGATCCAGTTCCTTCATTGCGCTTATAAACAAGAGCAGGAAGGCGCTTATGAGACCCTTGCGGCTAAGCGGCACCATGATGTTGAAGAATCGCCGGAACCAGGAGGCCCCGTGCAGCTTGGCTGCTTCCTCCAGCTCTCCGCTGATTTGCAGCATGGTGCTCGTACCCGATCGGGTAGCGAATGGCAGCTCTTTGACGATCGTAATTAAGATGACGATGGACAAGGTTCCGTACAAGGCGGGAAGCAGCAAATGCGGCTGTGCGAACATGGACAAATAAATGGCGGCGAAGGAGATGCCTGGAATCAGGTAAGGCATGAATGAAAGCTGCTCTACCAGTTTTCCGGAAAGCGTTTTCCTTCCTTTGGAAATAACATATCCGAATATTAAACCCATTATAGCCGCGATTGAAGCCGCCAGCAATGCGATTTGTAAAGAATTTTTTAAGCCCAGCCAAATCGTATCGCTTTTCAAAATTCCCACTTCACCGGAAGCGATAGAGAAGTCCGAATCACCGAACCAATAGTGTGTTGTCAGGTTGCTCAGACTGTAGTTGCCGTCCTGCAGCATGAACGTTTGCCATAAGAGAAGCAGCAAGGGAAAAATACCCGCAGAGAACATAAACAGGAAGACGGCAGCGACAGCAGGAATTTTCCAGCGTCCGAGAGGATTCAAGTTTTTCCTTGAATCTTTGCCCCCAATGGTGGCGTAGCTCTTGCGCTTACCGATAGCGCGTTGGTTGAAGTAGATGGTCAGTGACGAGATGATAATCAGGATCAAGCTCAGCACGTAAGCATCGGAGATCATCCGGTTCTTCATACTGCCGTAAAGCATGGTCGCAATCGTATAGTATTTGACCGGAAGACCGAGAAACGCTGCAGCCCCGAACGTTCCCATACTTTTGGAGAAGGTCAATATTAATGCCGAAAGGATAGCAGGAAGCACCAGCGGGAACGTAATTTTTCTAAGAATGGCGAAGCGGCTTGCTCCCAAAATATCAGCTGTTTCTTCCAAGCTGCTGTTGATCGAGCTGAGGGATACGGCAATGAGCAAATAAAAGAAGGTGTAATAGTGAGCAACCAGCACGATGGAGATCGGAAGAAAGCCGTACGATATCCAGTCAGGAGGATTGATACCGAATACATACTGCAGCATCCCCTGCGTCCCGCCCACGCGGTCATTCTTGAATACGATCAGCCAGGCGAACGATTTAATCCAGGAAGGCAGCATGTAAGGAATAATCGCCAGGAACGCCCATGCCTTCTTGTAAGGAAGATCGGTTCGTGTCACGAGCCACGCCAGGCCGCCTCCGATAATCATAGAGAAAATCGAGACGAATATTGCGATATTGAAGGAATTTAACAACGGTTTGTAAAAGATCGATTGGCTGATATCACTGTACAGCACATGCATCCAATGATTTAGCGTCAATTCACCTGGTACGGCTCCCGGATTGGCCCTAATATCCTCCTGATGCCATGTGAAGGTGTGCGATACAATTTCCCACATAGGAATAACAATGGTGTAGCCAAGAAAAATAATGGCGATAGTACTGATCAAATATAACGGATTCGTAAAAAAGCCTTTTATCAGATTGACGGCACGAGTCATCGAGTACTTGGGAGCCGACCTGCCTGAATATTCGATATTGTTCACCTCTTACACCCCTTTACAGCCCATTGCTGTTATGTTGTCGATTCGAGTAATGCCGCAGCCTGCAATCGTCTGACCGAATCCAGAACATGCGCGCATAGCGATTGGTCCTGATCGAACTTGTTCATTGTGAGCTCCAAATTGTATTTTCCTTTATATCCAGCTTGCTGAAGAGCTGAGACATAATGCTCCAATGGGAGACTGTTCCTGCGTGTCAAAGGATTATGAGTTCCCGTCGCTCCCATGCCGTGAATATGCGTATGGATGGCCTTTTGCAAAAATTCAGCGGGAGGCAAATCGAGCATCGGCTCCTCCGGCAGCTCTTTCAAACCGTGTACATCCAGCAGATTCGAGTAAAAATGCCCCATATCCCAAGTGATACCGACATAAGGGCTGTTCACCTCGTTCACAATCCTTAGAACGCCCTCAATGGAGTCGCCGGGATCTACCTTACTCGACTTTTTGCGATTATTCTCAATTCCGATACGAAGCGGAAGCTGCTCGGCATCTATCATCCCGACCCAATCCTGCAGAAGTTCGACCGTCTGGCGATGAAGCTCCTCCTCCGAACCTGTCTTGGCATCGAAGGCATGCAGCGCCATCGTCAAGCTATCCTGATATTTGTGAAAATGCTTCAGCACATAGGACATAGAAGGATAAATTTCGGCGAATCGGGAGCCCGGATGCTCCCCCGCCACATGCCCGTGAATCGTCACTTGAAGCCCTACATCCCAAATGGTTTGGATAAGATCACGATAAGCCCACTCGTCCGCCCCCCGTGGCAATATCCTGATTTCGATCGATCCTACTCCACTAGACTTCAGCGCATCCAGCAGCAGCTCCACCCGGTCATAATGAGCAATTAAATCGTTGGGACTGTCCTTGCTCGATTTTCCAAGAAATACAGGGCTTTGTATCGAAAACCCTAACATAGGCCAACACTCCGTTTCGATTGTGTACTTGTCGATCTATTGATTCTTGATCCAGAAATTGACGACATCCTGATACACCTTGTAAAATTTCTCGCTGTCGTACTGCCACACATTCAGCTCATTGATGTTTTTGCTGTTCTTGTGCTGCACATCAGAGCGGGTCATCCAGGAGCCGATTTCGTTAAACGGCGCTGTGCCTTCCCCTTTGCCATCCGCTTCCCCAGCCATCCATCGCAGCAGCAGCTTCGCCGCATTAGGATGGGGCGCTTTGTTGCCTACGAATAGCAAGCCTTCGTCCACGACCGACAGCTTCGGCTTCATATCCCAAATGATGTCGGCCTTCAAGCCTTTGTCCGCCATTTTGCGAATGTCTCCCGACACGCCGATGAACACGGGAGCCGGTTTGTTCGGCGCTGCTTTACCAACTGCATCTTGACCGTCACCGCTCGCTTTGACGAGAATGACGTTTTTGTAGAAACGCTGTAAAAATTCATAGCCCGCGTTCGGGGTTCCATTCAAAACGATGTCCGAACCGAACTTCTCTTTGTAGGCTTTGGCCATTTCATCTGAATTGACAACAAATGCTACAAACATATCCATTTGCGCCGGAGACTGAAGCGGATCAACCATGAGCACCCTGTTCTTCCATTCCGGTGTCGTCAAATCCCACCAGTTATTGACCGGAGGCGTCTTGTTCTGCTCTGTGTTGTAGAACAACGTACGGAATTCCAGATACGGAACGAAAGCGATCCCTTTGCTCCGCCACGGCTCGAAGACATGCGCTGCGATATCATCGGGAAGATATTTGAACAGCATGCCTTTCTTGACCAGCTCTTCCTCGATGCCTCCGCCTACTTCTTTCGTTAACACCAGATCAGCATTGAAAATGCCTGCCGCCTGCTCACGAATCACCTTATCCATAATGACATTGGACTTTAGATCAAACGCCTCCAGTTGGATGCCGGGATATTTTTTCTCGAACGTCTTTTCCACATCGTTAATCCGCCCTGAAGTCGAATAAACCGTTACTTTCCCTTCTTTTTTAGCTTTTTCGTAAAGCTCATCCACCGTCTCTGTCTTATATAAGCCGTTCTGTTCCGCCCACTCCGATTTGCCTTGTCCTCCTGTGGCTGCTCCTCCGCTTGCTGCTTTATCTGTTGAAGTCTTGGGGGTTGAAGTGCTGCAGGCTGCGATTACCATGCTGAAGGTCAGAAGCAATGCGCAAGTCATCCTCGCTCTTTTCATTAAAATCCCCTGCTTTCCTATAGTGAGTTCATCACTGCATTTTGAGCCAAAACTCTCTGAACTTCACAAAATTTTTGTAAAAAAAGTCGGAGTCATAATCCCACACATGGAGTTTATCGATCGGAAGCTGGTCGGTCCGTCCGTTATCGGTTCGAGTGGACCAGGAGCCCATCACATTAAAAGGCTTGAATCCGTCCGCTTTCCCATCGGCTTCCCCAGCCATCCAACGAATCATCAGCTTGGCTGCATTGACGTTCGGCGCTTTATCTGCCACGTACAAGTAAGAAGGTCCAACTACCGATATGCGTGGAAGCACGTCATAGGTAGCAGCTATGCTCATCTTTTTATCGACGACATCTCTCAGCTTGCTGGATGCGCCTATGCCTATAGGAGGTTTTCCTTGGCTCGTGACGCCAACAGCTTCCACTACTTCGTCGCTTGACTTCATTAGAACGGGGTCATTTTTAAGGAAACGTTTGATGAACTCATAGGCGGCATTTTCCGTTCCTTCAAGGACGATGTCCTTGCCGAATTTATCTTTGTAGGCCTGCTTCATCTCATCCGCATGCTGGACCATGGCGAGGAATAAATCCATCATATCCGCCGAATCGATCGGATCGTTCAGCAGCACCTTGCCCTTCCACTCCGGCATTGTCAAATCCCACCAGTTCGTGACGGGAGGCGTTTTGTATACATCGGTGTTGTAGAAGATGGCTCTTAAACTGAAGTACGGCACCAGACCGCTGCTCTTGCTCTTATAAGGCTCGACCATCTTCGCTGACAAATCGGTCGGCAAATATTTGTGAACCAGCTTCTTCGTAGTCAGCTCCGTGGAAACAGCACCGCTGGCATCCTTGACGAAGATGACGTCGGCATTGTAAATGCCCGCAGCTTGCTCCCGAATCACCTTCTCTACAATATCATTCGTCGACATGTTAAAGGCTTCCACCTTGATTCCCGGATATTTGGCTTCAAAGGTCGCCTTCACATCTTTAATTCGGCTGGATTGGGAGTACACAACCACTTTGCCTTCCTGCTTCGCTTTGGCATACAGCTCGTCGACGGTCTCCGTCTTATTCAAACCGTTCTTCTCTGCCCATTCATTCGCTGCCTGAACGTTTCCTGCCGCCGCCTGCTTGCCGTTGCCTTCCGCTTGACTTCCTTTTCCAGGAGCGGCATTGCATGCAGCAAGCATGAACATCATCGAAAAGGCAACCAGCAACGCGTTAACCGCCTTGCGCTTTTTTCTCATTGTGATGAAGCCTCCCGTTTCCTAATTTACAGGCACATCCATCGATGATAACGTTTGCAATTCATTCTCTTGCGGTTGCAGTCCGTTTACTGCTGCTTCAGCCAGAAATCACGAACTTTAGGCGAGTTTTCATAGTAGAAGACCGGATCATATTTCCATACATTCAGCTTCGCAAGAGGTAAATCTTCCACCTGCTTCACATCCGATCGTGTAGGCCATGCCCCCCAAATATTGAACGGCTTCAGCCCGTCGGCATTGCCGTCTGCCTCTCCAGACATCCAGCGAATGAGCAGCTTAGCCGCATTCGGATGCTTCGATTGATCTCCCACATAGAGGAGCGCCTGCTCCACATGAGACACCTTCGGCTTAATATCGTAGGATACACCTAGCTTCAGTCCTTGCCCTTGCGCTTCGCGCAGCTTGGTGGAGACAGCCAGCCCGATGGGTGGCTTGGTTTGCCCTGTTTTACCGACTGCTTTGACGATATCTCCGCCCGAATTGGTCAGGATGAGATCGTTTTTGGATAACCGGCGAATAAATTCGTATCCCGCATTCGGTGAACCGTTCAATTCAATGTCCTTGCCGAATTTATCTTTATAAGCCTGCTTCATATCTTCCGCATTTTGTACGAAGGCCAGGAACAAATCCATAGTATCCGCCGATTTCATCGGATCGCTTATCATTAAGCGTCCTTTCCATTCAGGTGTTGTGACATCCCACCAATTCGTGATCGGAGGTGTTTTGTACACATCCGAGTTATAGAAGATCCCTCTAACTTCAACATAGGGGACAAGTCCCTCTACTTGAGATTTATAAGGCTCCACCATCTTACCGACAAGATCGCTTGGCATATATTTGTGTACGATACCCTTTTTCAGCAGCTCCATCGTGAAGGTGCCGCCCGTGTCTTTCGTGAAAATAACATCCGCATTATAAATACCCGCGCCATGCTCACGGACCAGCTTCTCCAGCATATCGACCGAGCTGATGTTGTAGGCTTCCACTTTCACGCCAGGGTACTTGGCCTCGAAAGAATCTTTGACATCACTAACCCGACTGGACATGGAGTATAGGACAACGCTGCCTTCCTCTTTTGCCTTGGCATAAAGCTCTGCCGCCGTCTCCGTCTTATTCAATCCCGCCTTCTCAGCCCAACCCGCTGACGCTCCTGAACTCCCCTGAGCGCCGGTGCTTTTGCTGTTGCCCCCTGACCCGCCACATGCGCTTACAGTTAATACGATAGAACATAACAATGCCGCCAGGGTTGATCTTCTTATTGTCTTACTCATGGATACCCCCCTTTTTAATAGTACACTCGGTTTGATTAAGCGCTTTCTCCATTGGACAATGACAAGCTCCTCTCAGTAAAACGATCAGGAGCCTTGTTCTTCATTCCATTGTGACCAAGAAGTCTCATACTGGTTGTGTGCGTTGTGAACGCAATAAGTGTAAAAATGTCGGATAAACGCCAGCCGTTCCTGGGCCGCTTCATATTTGTACGTATCATTCGGGTCTATCCGGTTGAAATCTCTTCCGCCGATAGCGTTGTTTCGATTTAAAATATCGTGTAGACTTACGTTCACCGCATTATTCATCATGTCATACATACAGAAAAACGTGCTGGCACGACCAACGCCTCCGCGACAATGAAAATGAAGCCACATCCCCTTCGGAAGCTTTTGGACCCAAGCAATGAACCGATCCACTTCCGCGTCTAAAGGGCGATGATGATCTGTAACAAAAAAACGCTGATACTGGACTCCCTCTGCTTGTGCCAAAGCCTCTTCGCTCAGCACCTGTACAGGCTGTTCAATTGGATGCTCTATGAATACCGACTTGCCTTCGACATAATCAAATCGTATGGATTCTTCTTGAAGCAGGCTGTTCAGCAGCCTGGCGTTTACTGTCTGCACCTCTTCGTTCGTCAGCCCTTTATTCACACCATTGTGGGTATCAAGCCAGTTGACCGCCATCCCGTTGACGAACCCATGGCTTTCCTGCCGCAAATCCACTAGCATGATAGGCACATCCCCTACGCTGCGTATAAGACTCTTCAGCTCCTTTTGGGAATACTGACCGCTTGCCGATGCCTGAAGCTCTCTAAATCCCGTTAGATCGGGCTCACCTCCGGCTTCTGTTGGCACCAAGGACGTGGACATACGAAATCGTTTGGGCAGACGATCGATATCTTCCCTCTCTACGACCAAACGGATCACAACGCTTGCCTCCGTGTTTGACATACTATGCCGACCTCCTGCGATTTACAAAATCACTGACGATAAGTAAGCGTTATCATTTCACTGAAAAATGGAGAGACTTAGCACAGCAAAGTCTCTATTCTTTGGACGCCAATTGTTGAGCAATTGAAGAGCAAGTACCCCTCACAATCAGCTGCGTTTCGAGCGTAATCGAATCTGCGGTGAGCATATTGTCCGTCATCATCTGCATTAACATTTCTGCAGCCTTTCTTCCCATCTCTTTGCGTGGCTGGGCGACGGTCGTCAGCTTAATCCAATGCAGATCCGTCACTTCCAAATTATCAAAGCCGATAATGCTGATCTGATCCGGTACGGCTATGTCGTGCTTCGCCGTATACTCCAGAGCGCCGATGCCGAGCAAATCGTTGGCTGCAAATACAGCCGTCATGTCCGGTAATTGCTCCCGCAATCGCCCCATGGCCTTATATCCGCACTCAATGGTCCGACCGTTCCATGAAATACCTTGAGGGTCCGGGGTAATTCCCTGTTTCTCCATGCTGTCTATATAACCGCGATACCGTTCCTGACCGGTAAACGAATAGCGAGGCATCCCAATAAAGCCGATGTGCCTATGTCCCAAGGAGAACAAATAATCCATCGCGCGACAGGTTCCTTCGTAATGGTTAACGTCCACGAATGGCATATTCAATGTCTCCGGCGGCCGTCTGCGAAGAAATACAACCGGGATGTTCAACCTCTGCATCAGCTCCATAGCCTCATCATCCAGAAAATCCGGCGTTACGATAATGCCATCCATCTTCCGCTCCATGACACTGGTCAGAAACCGTTTTTCCTTGTCAGGTCTTCTAGACGTATTGACGTAGACGACCTGATACCCGTTTTCCGAGAGCACTTCTTCAACGTCATGAGCCATGGCCGAGAAAAAAGGATCGGTAATATCCGGGATCATAAGGCCTACCGTATTGGACTTGCGTTGAATCAAGCTTCGAGCCAAAGCGTTAGGGGTATAGTTGAACCGCTTCATCGCCTCTAACACTTCCTGCTTCGTTTCTTCCCGGATATCCGGATGGTTGTTAAGTGCCCGTGAAACGGTTGAGACGGAAACACCGAGCTGTTTTGCGATATCTTTAATAGTTAGCATAGTTGGGATTCTCCTTTGGTAACGTTTCCGGTAACGTTACCAAAAGTGTAAAATAAACCGCTTTCTTTGTCAACGAAAACATATTTGTGCAGCCGCCTATTTTCAATTGATTCCATTTTGCGCTTCGTTTGCTGCAAACCATTGCGACCAGGTTGTGACGTAATTATCTTGGTTGCAGGAGCAATAGTCATAAAACCGATGAAGAAAAGCCAAGCGCTCCAAGGCAGGGCCATATTTGAACTCATCCTTCGGATCTGCACTGCTAACGTCCTTGCCGCCAATCAGAATATGTCTTTGGAGGATGTCGTCTCTGCTGACCCGCTGAGCATTGTGCAGCATATCGTATATAAGCATAAAGCTGGTCGTTCGCCCTACTCCTCCGCGGCAGTGGAAATGCAGCCATGTCCCTTGAGGCAGCGCAATCGCATAACGAATAAAGCGATCGACTTCTTTGTCCAGCGGCCTATGGTGATCGGTAACAAAGAAACGGATGTAGTCTGCTCCTTCGGACTTAACGAGCTCCTCTTCAGTCTGAACCGACTTCTGACCGGTCACGGGCCCATCCAGATCGACGGATTTTTTCTCCAAATGGTCGAAAACAAGCTCAGGAGTATCCGTAACCTCCTGCAGCAGCCGCCCCTCCTCCGTCCGAATCTCTTCTTGCGTGAGATGCTTGTTGCAGCCATTGTTCTGCCCATACCAGCTGATCGCCATCCCATTGACGAAGCCATGGCTTTCCTGACGCAGATCAACGACCGTAATGCGCGATTTGCCAATCGTTTCTTGCATAAGCCGAAGACCTTTTTGGGAGAATTGCCCGCTGCCGGATATATTCAACTCAGCCAGACCGGTTAAATTAGCCGTTTCGCTTAGCCTTTTCGGTAACGGAGTGGTCATCCTGAACTTTTTAGGCAATGCCTGCTTATTATCTACGTCGATGATGCGTTGTGCTGTTTGACTTAGCATTCTTGCAGCTCCTTTCTGTTTCCAGGTTTATGGACAGTAGTGAACTATAACATTCCTTATGCGGTTAAAAAGGATTCGTTCTCACCGGAAGCGTATTCTCCGTTTGCATCAGCCTGTGAAGCAGCTTCCATACAAGCTCAGCACGGATTTCTCTATACTCCGGCTCATTCCATACGTTCACAGATTGAAGGGGGTCCTTGCGCAAGTCGAACAGCTCCCCTTCCTCCCGATCGCTCCATACCGTCAAGCGATAGTCGCGACTACGCAGCGTCTTCTCAAACACCTCGGCCGTATTAATACGGGACACCTCGAAGTTATGCTCGATTAAGGCGAAGGGTATTCTATACGCATCCGGCTCACCCCTAAGCAGAGGAAGCAAGCTTCTCGCTTGCATCGAGTGTGGCTTCATGCTGCCGGTCAAGTCGCAAATCGTAGGAGCCAGGTCGAACAACTGGACAACATCTTCAACTACGCGTGACGGCGGAGGCTGCCTCTTCATGTCCGGCGTTCTAACGATCATCGGAATGCGGGTGCTCTCATCCTCAGACCGGCCTTTGCCCCATCGTCCATAATCGCCAAGAAATTCTCCATGATCACTGGAAAATAAAACAGCCGTCCGATCAGCCAATCCTGATTCGTTCAAGTATTGAAGCAATTCGCCTACACAGTCATCCACATGTGAGACCAACGTGTAATATGCCGCCTTCTTTTCACGAATCACCTCCTCATTGTCTGGTGTAATCTCGCAGTTTCTTGGCAGAGACACTGCCTTAGGGTCGTAGCGACCGTTCAAATCGGACGGAACGATAAAGGGTGAATGCGGATCAAAGAAGCTCGACCACAGCAAAAAGGGAGCGCCGCCATACTGCTCCAAAAATTCAATGGAAGCGGTGCTAACCCATTTGCTGTGCGAAGCGCTCGCAGGAAAGCTGCCTCTGGCCGACAGATGGTCCGTGCTGTTTCTGACGCGGAGCGCACCCGGCTCCATCCGAATCGCATCCGCATATTCAGGATAATTCCGCTCCACCCATTGCGTGTACGGATCACGATAAGTGCCCCGTTCATCCGTAACCTGAAGTGTGCGGTAGCCGTAGCTAGGATGCGGCGCCGTATGATCGCGGTACGTATGGTTCTGCACATGCAGCTTGCCAATGTGAGCCGTATGATAGCCGCGCTGGCTAACAATGTGCGGGAAGGTTACCTCCTCCTCGGATAATCGAACACCTCCACCGCGCACCTTATGCGCATGCGGGAAACGTCCTGTGAGCAGCGAAGATCTGGCCGGCATACATGCCGGAGCGTTTGTAAAAGCGTGAGTGAATCGAACTCCTTCTTCTGCCAGCCTATCGATATGAGGCGTATGGATTTCTTGGTTGCCTGCACATGAGAGCGCGTCCCAGCGCAGCTGATCTACGGTAATGATGAGGATGTTCATCATTCTATCCACCCCCTCCTAGTGACTGACATCTTTCAATTTCAAATAAAAAGGGAAAGCGCTTAACCTTTTGTGTTAAAAATATCTCCCAATCTATTTCATCAGGAGAATGCGTATCAATAAGTCAGTTTGGCTGTGATTGGTAACGTTACCGGAAACGTTACCAAAATTGTAAAATAAACCTCGTCATCTGTCAATGAGAAAATTGAAATCGCTTTAATTTTAGTAACCAACTGCCCACCTTACACATATGATAAGTAATGGGAGGTGCATTATTTTATGAAAGTTAGAAGTGTCTTAATCTCACTCTTCGGACTTTGGTTAATAGGTGCTCCTTGGTTTTTCGGCTACACTGAATCCGTTGCGGCTCTGTGGGCTAGTATTTTGATAGGGTTCATCCAAATCGCAGCTGCCTTTTGGTCCTTGCGTAGATCAACGGGAGATTCACTCCCCAATCTCATTACTCTGCTTACTGGCTTGTTTATGGCCATTACGCCTTTCATTCAACGGATCATCGACCACAAACAATTATGGATCGGCGCAGCCTTAGGTGTGTTAACCATTTTACTCAGCTTCGCTAATTTGAGTACGAGAAAGCAAGAATAGCCTTATCGAACAAATCTTTGAACCTCATAAGCAAAATGATGCATAGTATCATCCAAACTGTAAATACTTTACATAAATCATTTTGCCGAGGTGGAACTATGATACGTAATTTCCTTACACTTCTCAAAGACTATTTCCTTCCAAATCAGTTGGATAATCCGTTTCATTATTACGATGAATACGGTCACTACTCCTACTCCAAAATAGCGGAGCTGGATTACGAACCGATCAACGATGATCCTGACTACAAAAAGTTTCAGTAAGCTCTAAAAGACAGCAAAACGGTCCTCTCCCGTTTCCGGGGAAAGGACCGTTTTTTTCTTATCTTATATCAAGGCCGTTTATAAAATCGCACGCAGGTCGGTTGAGGAATCGAAATCGATTGTCCTGTCGGTGTCAGCTTGCCGCTATCTTGATCAACCTTAAATACGTGAACCGAATCGGAATCTTTATTTGCAGCCAGCAAGCAGCGACCGCTTGGCGTTAAGCTGAAGTGGCGAGGATGCTTTCCGCCTGTGGAAATATGCTGAATTAGGCTCAGCTTGCCACTGCTTTTATCGATGGCAAACACAACCATACTGTCATGTCCCCGGTTAGAGCCGTATAAGAATGAGCCGCAGGCGGAAATCTGTACTTCCGCAGTGCTGCTTGATCCGTTAACATCTTCCGGCAAAGTGGATACCGTTTGGATTTCCTGCAGTTTCCCAGCTTGCCCGTTGTAAGCAAATACCGTAACCGTGGAATTCAACTCGTTAATGACATAGGCATAGGGCAAGGACGGATGGAAGGCAAAATGGCGCGGCCCGGAACCCGGAGTCAGCTTCACATCATCATGAGGGACGAACTTACCCTGCTCACGATCCAAACGGTATACCTTAATCGTATCCATCCCCAAATCCGGGACGATGACGAACTGATCCGTCGGATCGGTATAGATGGAATGTGGGTGAGCACTATCCTGCCGCTGAGGCACTACACTCGATCCTTCATGCCTCACCTTGTCCGATAAAGGACCGATTTCTCCGTTCGGCTGAACAGGGAACAGATTAATGGTTCCTTCAGAATAACTGACGGTCATCGCGAACTGCTCCGCATGGTCAAGATTAATATGTGTCCCCGATTTATCCAAGCTCGGCTGCTGTCCAGCCAGGGACAAAGCTCCCGATTCAGCATCAATCCGGTAGGTTAGCACGGCACCGCTGTCCTGCCCCTCATCCGCTTGAGTGTAAGAATACAGAAGACCTTTGGACTGGCTTACGGCTAAAAAGGTAGGGTTAATTAGTCCCGAAGCGGTATCTACGCTTGATAGCTCTCCTGTCTGCTCATCCAGAACATATACGTGAATCCCTGGCGATTGTTTATCCGCATAAGAACCGAAGTAAGTAATCCATTTGGTGTTTTCCATGAAAGCATCTCCTAATCTATTGGCGGTTTCCACTCTATTGTAACCCAATTGTTCCCTTTATTTCCACGCTTCCATTAGATCAAGGAGACATGCGCACCGCCACCGATTTCAACGATATCACCATCGACACTAATCCATACGGACTTGGCTGACGGATTATATACAAAATCGCTTGAAGCAGAGAATTGAAGCTGGCGGAACGCTTTGAAATAATCGACAATCTCGATATTCGTCGCATACCAGATATCATCTTTATTGCTGATATAACTGCAGAAGTTCTCGATCAAATCCCAGTTATTATCATTATCAAATTCATAGCTATGCCCCCATACATACATCATGTACAGGTACTGCTTTTTATGTAATTCCACGAAAGCTTCGGCCAGGTTCATTAAATTTCTGTTATGATGGCAGGTCGGTTTCCACTCCATCCAATCGTCAGGCAGCCCGAAGCCTCCGGTCGTTTCTACCACTCTTGCATATTCGATGCCAAGGTAAGGCAGCGTTTCTTTGATTTGACGGTTAAAAGAGCCGTTAGGGTAAGACAAGCCGCGAACCGTATACCCTACGATGCTTTCAAGTGCTTTACGATCCTCCAGTACCTCTTCGAGGAGCTGCTCTCTCGGAGATCTAACAATGGTCGGATGCGTGACGGTATGCGTGGACACCTCTTGTCCTTTATACAGCTCAGCTGCCTCTTCTTGCGTAATTCTATCGCCTGTACCCATCAAACCGGAGTTAATATGAAAGGCTCCCTTGATTCCATTGTCGTTAAATATTTTAACAAGTCTGCGGTCCGCTGCTCTCCCGTCATCATAGCTCATTGTCAGCACTTTAAATTTCCCTTGCGGATAGGTCATTAATATTTTGGGCATTCCAGTAACAGCCTCCTGAACAATGTCATATTTTACAATGATTCTATGATTCTAGTTTATCACTGATGGCTTGACGTGGAAATGCTTTTAGTGAGACATCCAATCTATCAATCATTCCGAGCTGTGCGGTTGTATCCAATCTGGATGCTGCATTGGAATTGAAAAATTCTTGGACATGACTATCACTCTCCGTTCAGTCTACCGATAAATAACAGCTTCTTGGCCTCTACCTCTTCGTTTATCCCATCCAAAAGACGCCGTATATCATCCAATGTATGCTGCAATGACACCCATTCACCTGTGATTTGGGTGAACCGTTCCGTCGCAAAAAATGGCTGCGTTAGAAACGCTTCCAACCGCTCTCCTAATCGATAGACTTGCGTTTCTGTTTCCGTAACTACCTTCTCTCCACGAATAGCAACCAGTGCACGTATTTCCCGATAACGTCGAAGCACTTTACGAGCTCGCTGCTGAATAGCGAGATGCGTCGCTTCCAATAAAGCCCCCTCCATCATGGTAGATGTGGAAAAAACGGGATCGACTGCCGGATACAATCCCCGTGTCGAAAGCTCCAGGTCAAATTTCAAGTAGGTTTCCAATGGTCCATAAGGTACCTCCTCATCCACGGCTTCAAACAAAATGTCCACCAATGCTGTAGTAACGGGCCTTACCCCAAGCTGCTCCAATCGCTCCCGTAAAGAAAACAATTCTCCTGAAACCACTACCGTTCGATCTGCACAAAGAAAGACGTCACATTCATTATTAAGGGCCGCTATTTGCCGGTACACCGCATCCATTTCTGTAAAAGTATAATCTGCCGCATTTTGCACATGTTGAATACCTTGGACTTCATTTTCCGGCTTCCAAAAAATCGTTACATAGCCGCGGCGTTTCAATCGGTAGCATAGCTCAGTAAGCATAACCAGCTGCCCGCTTCCTTGGCGCCCAACAAGACCTACAGTACCTCCTCTAACGATTGGCGCGAATAAATCAACCACCTTGATTCCAGTTTCAATCATTGCCGTCCCACCTCCGCGAATGATTAACTCGTCAAGACTGCAACCAGCAAGGGATGCGAGGATAACTAAGGTTTTGACCTCTGCCTTTCCTACGGGAGTTTTCCCTGTACACAGATTGGAAACCGTTGCCGGCCGTAGTCCGGCTGTTCTTGCTGCCGTTGTGAGATTAGGAACCCGTCGACGAAGCAACGGAACATTGAGCTGTAAATCATCGTACATTGAATCACCTCCAATATTTACTTTTAACAGTAATTTATTTTACTCTGTAATGCAATAAGTTTTTTCCTGTTTTAACCATATTTTCTAAAACCTAATAAAAATAGGGCTGCCATAACGGCTGCCCCCAATCCAAGTTAAAACTTATATTAAGCCATGTTATTGTTTTTCGTTTATAAGCCATTTCACAGCATCTAAAAAATTCGATGCAACGAAATCCGGCGGCGCCTGATCATACCACTTGTAGCGATGAGTAATCATAGAAGCTTTGCTCCAGCCGGTCATAACAAGGAACTTCACTGAGTGGAGTTTGTATGAATCAAAAGATAGAGGATGACTGTTCAATAAATAAACCCGCATTTAGGTCATTAGTCTAATTCAGAGGGGATATGTTTGTGGTGTTCTTGGTGTACGACTTCATTAAAAATATTATCTTCTTGACCTTGTTGCTTTTGAGGTTTTGTCAACTGTAAGGATGCTGCAAATTTTTCAAATTCCCCTACCGTCAAGGGCTTTGCATGCTTCATCCATTCATAGCCAATTTGTCCGCTCATTTCGATGGTAGCGGTCTTGATATCGCTGAAAGAAGTAATGCCTTTTTCCCTTAATTTAGCTTCCAATTGATCAACGGACAAGCGCAGCTTCTTCAGATTTGCAGGCACAATTTGCCCGTCTTGAATAACCACAGTCGCTTTACCCATAAACCATTTCTCAACCCAGTCGAATTTAATGGAAAGAAATTGAATGGTGAGCAGAAGCGAAACAAAAATGCATAAAGTAATGATGGTTTGCCATACCCCTTGACCGTGTATAGCATGTCCGATCATGGAGGCCATTGCCAAGAGGGTAATGATTTCGAGTCCAGTCATCTCTCCCACCGTTTTTTTGCCTAAGACCCTCAGCAAGCAGAAGCCGGTAAACAATACGACTAACGCTTCCCACATAAAATTGAAGTTCATATGTTCCTCCTTTAGCCATCATATGTTTACATGCAACTCCCCCATATTAACAGTCCTCTCCTTGTTTTATTCCTTTTAAACCTAATGTCCATTTATGTTATAAGGATTAGCTTTTAAAAACTCAAGAATTTCATCATTCACCAGACCAGGCTGTTCTCTTGCCATATGCGGTCTATGACTGCCGCCTTTAACAACAAGATTACGTGAGCCCTTAACCAGAGAGCTTAAATATTTTATTTTCTCTGCACCAACAAACGGATCATTCTCTCCTGTAATGAAGAACGAGGGACTACTTATGCTGCTTAGCTGTTCCTTCGTTAACTGAGGATAAAGACGCCAGTCCATAGCTGCTTGACGCATGTGTTCCTGCCAATTTCCTCTGTGAGCATCCTGGTGCCGTTCAATCATTTGGTTGATAGTATCTTGCTTGTCATTCGCAATAAGCCATTCCGGTTCAAACTTTTCCACTCCCGTCGGGTCCGCAAATCCGCTAGTGCCAATCGTTGTTAGCGTAGCTACCTTCTCTGGATGATGAACGGCACAATACAATCCAACATTCGCTCCCAGACTATAGCCGATAAAATGAGCTTTTTGAATATTTAGCGCTTTTATGAAATCTATCGTATCCTCTACAAGCTGCGGTGTACTCCACTCAAGACTCTCACACCTAGTTCTGCCATGTCCTCTGAAATCCGGATAGTAGCAAGTATAGTTTTTTTGAAAATCAAGTAATTGGCTTGCAAAAGCTAATATGCCTTTGTAATAGCCGCTATGTAAGAATAGTATGGTTTCACCGACACCCATCTTTTCATAAAACACTTCTAAATCATTAACTTGTATGTACGGCATAAAAAAGAACCTCCTAAACTCTTTTTACACTTCTAACAAACAGAAACACTCGTTCTCATTATATAACCATATATTGGATATGTCATCCAATCAATATCTTCAGGATCGGATTTACATGCCGAATTGCTAACCTATCATTTATAGCATTCAGGGAAGCTTAAAATGAAAAACCCGTGCTAAGCACGGGCCTTGATTTACCAGCATCACACTATGGCATTATGCAGCAGCTGGTTCCGCATCCACTCATTTTGTACCAGCCCGTCGCCTTCCGCTATCAAGCCCTCATACAACCTAGCCCTATATTGGATCAACAGCTCCTTGCAGTCCGGATCATCAATCCGGTTCGTCAATTCATAGGGGTCCTGCTCCAGGTCATACAGCTCATCCACATCCGTCGTGTTCCAGATGTACTTCCATCGCTTTGTACGCAGCATTCTTTGGGTATACAGTCCGAACTGCTGCCCGTTATAAGTGGAGACAATGTCCTCCCTCCAATCTGGAACCTCCTCTCCTTTGAATAAAGGGACAAGCGAGCGTCCATGGAAAAAGGAAGGAACCGGAATGTCCAGCAGCTCCAATAGAGTCGGCGGTAAATCCAGCAGATTGCTTACGAAGGAGTCACACTGGGCTCCGCCTTGCTGTATGATCCGAGGATATCTCACAATGCACGGAACCTTGACGACATCGTCATATAAAATATAATGCTTATCCATCATCCGATGGGAGCCGCACATGTCCCCGTGATCTGCTGTGAACACGACGATAGTATCCTCGGCCGCGCCCGATTCCTCCAGTGTCTGAAGCACTTGGCCGATAGCATCGTCCGCTTGGCTGATAACGCCGTAATACCTGGCAACGATCGGCGCCCAGTCCTCCCATGTAAAAGCGTCCACCTGCCAGCTAAGCAGCTGCTGTTTTTGAATGTACGGCTTGTTGTGGAACGTCTCCTTGAAGCCTCCCCACTGAGGAATGGCTTCAGGCGCATACATAGAAGCAAATGGCTCCGACGGCCGGCAGGGAAGATGCGGCTCCGTAAAGTTCAGCTGCATATACCAGGGAGATTCCGTCTCTCCCGAGGTCAGCTCCTTCAAGTGATGACACGCTTGAGCCGATAGCCAGTGCGTCTGGGAATCCTCCACCGGAATCGGATTTCGCTCTCCGGCATATCCTGCGTGAAACTGCACTTCAGGGTACTTCTCCTCCACCATCTTTTTGTAAGAAGCGAAGCTGACGAAGGTATCATAGCCATAATCCAGAGGGGTGTGCTCAGGATGAACATCCCATTTGCCTAATAACACATTTCGATAGGACCGCTGCTTAAGCTCCCGTGGCCATGCGTACTCCGTTGGGGCAAGCGCGGGAACGGGCAGGCCGTTTTTGAAGTTCCACAGCGCACCGAACGTTTCCGGCCTCCTGCCGTTGATATACGCCTGCCTGGCAGGACAGCAAGTAGGAATGGGTGTAAATGCCTTCTCGAACCGGATTCCTTCCGAAGCAAGCCGATCGATATTCGGTGTCTTAATAAGGCGTGAGCCATGGTGTCCCACGCAGTCGAAGCGCAGCTGATCCAGCATAATCACTAACAGGTTGGGCATCTTCATGGCACTTTGATCCCGTAATTATTTTCTTTGGTCCAGTTGTTATCGTTCATCTTCTTCTTGGCTCCGTCCACCATCAGCTTCTTCAGCTCGCCCAAATATTTATCCAGGGTACTCGATCCCTCCAGATACAGCTGGCCCAGCTTCTGATTATATTCCGTTACGTTCTTATCCACCTCGCCGGCATAAATGTTGAGCTGCATCCGCTCGCCGACAAACTGGAAGCCCTTCAGCTTATCCGGAAGTGCGGCATTGGCAATGACCGGCGTGCGGTACAAGCTTTCCGCCAGCAGTCCCTGCACCTTCGGGGAGGTCGTATAGGCGAGAAAATCGACGGCAGCCTCCATTTTTTCCGGAGCAATGGTTTTGGGAATCGCCATATTCCCCGCAGGCACGCCCCCCGATCTCCATCAGCTTGCCTATGGCATTCGGATGATTCTCCTTGGTCAAATACGGCAACGGAAAAGCCGCCATCTCGAATTTGCGTGCGCTCGTCTCGAATAGAGCCTTGCTCTGTCCCGACGTCCGCATGACCATAGCGGCTTTGCCGCGCAGGAACAGATCTCCCGCCGTTTCAAAATCCAGCCCGTTATACCCTTTGGGCCAATATTTGCTCCAATTTTTGACGATGGGGAAGACATCCTTGAACGGAGCTTTTTCAATATCGATGATGCCCTGATCTACACCTCTCACGTATTCATTCACTTCGATAAAGCCGCTTTTGTCTATATCCAGCTTATCGTACGAGCCGGCCAACAGCTCCTCCGTCAAGATGCGGATCGTCCAGTTGTAGTTATAGTCGCCCGGCTTGGAGTTAGGGAATGCGAAAGGCACGACATTGATCTTCAGAAGCTTCTCCTGCGCATCGAGGAACTCGTTCCAAGTCTTCGGCACATTCGTAATGCCTGCCTGGGCAAATAAATCCTTGTTGTACAAAACGCGAACCGAGTTGACATAATTCGGAACGCTTGCATATGTTTTATCGTCCCCGATCAGCTGCTGAAGGATCGTTGGAGGGAACAGCTTCTCCCAGGTCTGATCCCCGGAATAGGCCGTTTTCTGCTTGTAATAAGGCGTCAGATCGACCAACAGCCCTTTTTTCAAATCTTCTTGATCCCAAATATAGCGGGTTGTGAAAATATCCGGGGCTGTCTTACCGATCAACTGGGTCGTCACCCAAGTCCGGTGCTGCTCCACTCCGGCAAAGCTTTGCATTTGCAGGTTCACTTTCACCCCGGGATGCGAGTCCGTGTAAGTCTTTGCAATGCTTTCCCATGATTTGCGCTCCGCTTCATCCCCGTCGCTCTCCAGCATAACCATCACGTTCAAATCGATTGTCTTGCCGCCACCACTTGGAGCCCCGCCTCCGGGAGCCGCCGTATCGGTAGCCGTACAGGCATTAAGCAGCAGCATGCTGGAGCTCATGGCAATGAGTGGAATCGTCCACCTTTTGCGAGCATTCATAGTCATCACCTCATTAGATCAAACTTATCAGGAGCTACCCTTTCACTGCACCTGCCGTAATACCGGATACGAACGTCCTCGTGGCAAACAGAAATAGCAGCAGCAAGGGAACCGACGCTATAATATACCCTGCAAACTGCATACCCTGCACTTGATCCATCGGACCGTGAACACTTCCGAGTGCTAAAATAATCGGTTTGACTTTGTCCCCCGAGGTTACGACCAGAGGCCAGACATAATTGTTCCAGCCGAGCAGCGCGTTGATAACAGCTACAGTGGATACAATCGGTATCGACAAGGGAAGCGCGATTTGCCCAAAAATCCTCATATCCCCAGCCCCGTCCACCTCAGCCACTTCGAGCACACTGCTCGATAACCCTTCAAAAAACGTTCGGATCAGCATCGTCGCCATAGCGGAAGCCCCAGCCATCGGACCGAAGATTTGCGCCCAATACGTGTTGATCAGACCCAGATTTTTGAACAGGATAAACTGAGGGATCAGGATGAGAAAGGAAGGCACCATCATCAGCATAATAATCAAGTAGTACAGCACGCTCTTGCCAAAAAAAGAAAACCGGGCGAACGCATACCCCGCCAAAGTCGAATTGACCAGAACGCAGATAATGATGCCCGAAGTAATCAGAAGCGAATTCCATAAAAAGGGCCACAGCTGAACGAACGCTTGAGCGTAATTGTTCAAGTGCAGCGGGAATGACGGAGACCAGAATTGATGGATCATCTGATCGCGGTATTTCAGTGAAGAGATGACCAGCATATAAAACGGAACGAGCGTCAAAAGCAGCAGCAGTGTCAGAACCGAGTAGTTCGCTGCAGCACCTAGCCTTCTCATGGTTCATCCCCCTATTCGGTCTGATCTGCCGGCTTGATAAAACGGTTTGCCGCGAGAGTGCATCCCAGCAAAATGACAAAGACGACAACTCCAACGGCGGATGCATAGCCGAGCTCGTTATACTCAAAGCCTTTTTTGTACAAATACAGCGCAGGGGTCAACGTGGAGAACCCCGGCCCGCCGTTGGTCAAGACGAGCACATTCTCAAAGCTTTGAAACTGCTGAATGAACGCAAGAATAAGTACCACTCGGATCTGATTGCGAACCAGAGGAAGCTCGATATGCCATAACCGCCGCCAGCCGTTCATCCCATCCATGCTGCCCACTTCAAACAACTCCGTAGGAATCGCGATGAGCCCCGCCAGATAAATCAGGAAAAAGATGCCGGATACCCAAGGGAAGCCGATAAACACAATGGACCACAGTGCCGTCCCGCTCTCTCCGAGCCAAGCGTGAATCAGCTGCCCGAGACCAACTGCATCAAGAAGACGGTCCAATAAACCGTCGCTTACATAAATCCATTTCCATAATAAAAAGACGATAATCTGCGGCACCACCATTGGCAGCACAAACATGAATTTGTAAAGAGACCGCGCGCCCGCTTGCTTGATGCGGAATACACCGATGGCAGCGAGCAGCGGAAACGTCAGCTGTATGAAGAGAAAGCTTCCGGTGAACAATACGATGTTTTGCAGCGAGACGTAAAAAGTAGGATCATGGAACAATCGGTTGAAATTATCCCAGCCTATAAACCGGTTCACATTAGCGCCGTTCCATTCGTAGAACGATTGAAGGAAAGCATGGACGAACGGCGTATATTTGAACAGCCCGATCGAAACCAGAATAGGAGCCAGGAATAAATAGGCTTTCATATGCTTCCTAAGCCGCCCTGTTCTGAAGCCCCCTGGACGGGTCTTCGCGGGATGATCCATGATAGGCATCCGGTTTGCCATTCGTCCAACCTCCTTACCCTAGAGCGGGCACCTCAACTACAGCTCCTCCCGATTGATGGGAGCGGATCGCCGCCTCTATAATTTCCTGCGCTGCCAGAGCTTCGGCACCCGAGCCTTCGATATCTTCCGGAGAAGCCTGCTCCTTCAGCTGCTCGATGAACCGGTTAATCCGGTTGCCGAACGTATCGTTGAAACCCTGCATTCCCCTCATGATCGAGTTTTGCATCACCAGCTTTTCGCTGCTTTGACGCGGATAATAGACGATGCTTTCATATACGTTGTCGATGACGAACCTGCCTTCGGTTCCTGCTGCCTCGCACCATTCAATCGGGTGCAGCATGGACATATCGTAGCTCCCCGTCAAATGGCCGACCGCACCGTTAGCAAACTCCATATTCACGCTGGCCGTCGACCAGGTCACACGTCCCGGAGCTTTGGTCATAAAGGACTGTACCCGTTTCACATCCCCGAAAAAGTACCGCATCACATCGATAGAATGCGGATGCAGCGCCCTCATATGGAACCACTCGGTGAAATCCGCCTTGTTATCGATCGTGAGCCGCATGTTCAAGAATAAGGGCATGCCGAGCATTTGGCGCCCGATCCATTCTTTCCCTTTGGCGGCTGCCGGTGTGAAGCGATGGTTCAGGTTGCAGCCGAAGCGAACGCCCTTGTCGGCCGCTGCCCTCACCATCGCGCGGGCTTCCTCAATGTTGTTCGAGATGGGCTTCTCGACAAGCACATCCTTGCCCGCTTCGATCGCAACCATCACCGGTTCATAGTGATGGCTGCCCTTCTCTTCTCCTCCGGTCGCTACGCAGACCATATCGATCTCCTCGATCTCGAGCATACGTCGGAGATCGGTATAAGCTTTTACGCCATAAGCGAATGCAGCTTCCCGCGCCCTGTCTTCCATGATGTCGCAAACCGCGACAAGCTCGGTATCCGGATGCTGATGGTAATAACGGCAGTGAATCTTGCCGATATTATTGACCCCGACTACAGCAATTCGTATCATTGCGGCTGCCTCCTATACGGTTTCTCAGATCTACTTCCTCTTGTTCGCCTGAAGCGAGCGGGCCGTAAGCGAGCTGCCTATATGCAGCGTGTCGTAGGCTTGCTGGGAGGAGGTGAACGGAGCGTCCCCTTTGCCGTGCCACGCTAGGTTCGTGTACATAGGATTCGTGCGGCCGGTCTCCTCCTCACGGCGCGCAATATGCGCCTCCATCCTTGCGGTCAGCAGCTCTACGATTTCCGGCTCCTGCTCTGCCACATTATGATTTTCTGACGGGTCTTCAATCAAATTGTACAGCTCGACCTCCGGCTTAAAGTGAAAGTCCGGCTCCAGCGCGCGAATGAGCTTCCAATGAGGGGTACGCCAGCCGTGCTTGCGCATCCATGTGCATTCCGTAATGTACAGCTCGCTGATTCTGCGCTCAGGTTGACCGCTGATGAAAGGCAGCAGGCTTTGACCATCCGCTTCCAATGGTTCATCAATGTCCAGCAGCTCCAGAATCGTCGGCATAATATCTTGAATTACGCTGACCTCAGCAACTCGCTTTCCGGCAGGCACCTTCCCGGGATATTTGATAATCAGAGGCACGACCAACGTACAATCATACAGTCCATGATGGTCAAAGTAGCAATCATGCTCGTATAAAGTCTCTCCATGGTCGGAGGTGACAACGATCAGCGTTTCCTCGGTCAGGCCTAAAGCATCGACAGCCTGAAGGATGTTCTGAATGCTGGCATCCATATAGGCGACGGCTCCATCGTATTGAGCACTCACATATTCATGGTCCGTCACCCCTTCCGGAATCCAAGACTTCAAGAAATCCGCAAACGGCTTGAAATCATACACCGGCTCCATGGAATGATTGTCCGGGTCACGCTCATCGCCTCCATAAAAAATTCGTTCATACGGCTGCGGCGGCAAATAAGGGGAGTGAGGGTCCATATGCCGGAGGAACAGGAAGAATGGCTTGTCGTCCTGCGCCAGACGATTCAGTTCAGGGATGGCTACCGCGTTCAAATTGTCCGCTTTCGGGCATCGGCCCGTTTCATCAGGCATCCATGCCTCATAGTCCAAATACTTATCGAATCCGCGTGAGGATGGATTGCCCGTAAAGCCCACGCAGGTCGTGTTGTAGCCTTGCTCGCTAAGCACTTCGGCCAACGTCCGGCCTTCCAGCGGCCCCTTATGACGGAGGGCGACCACGTCGGTGCCGAAGCAGTCCCGGCCGGTAAGCATAGCCGCATACGCCGGTGTCGTAGGAATGCTCGGGCTGAAGTGCTGCTCGAACAAGACCCCTTCGCCCGCAAGCTTATCGAGATGCGGTGTCGTTAATCGGGAATAACCATAAGTACTCATTCTATCTCTTCTCAGACTATCGATGCCGAGAAGGATCAAATTCGGCTTTTTGGGGGATATAGACATGATTTGCACGCTCCTTCAAATCCGTTGAGATTGGGTTAAGGGGGCCTGTAATTATCGGGCGCCCAGCTGCTTAAGACAAGCATTGAGATAGCCGTAGGTTTCCGCCGCAATGATAGAGACCTGTGCCAACGAATGCTCCGGCTTGGCTCCTATCACTTCCAGGACTACCGGACCGTCGTATTGATTGTCAACCATTGCCTTGCAGTAGGCGAACAGGTTAATGTCTCCGCGTCCGCACGCCTGCAGCTCGATAGGTCCCGGACCCTGCTCGCGTCCTCGGCAATCCCGAATATGCACGTGCTTCACCTTGCTGATCACAGCCGGCAGCGCATCCTCCGGATTTTCATTCGCGCGGTAAATATGGCTCGGGTCCATATCAATGCCGAATGCCGAGGAAGATACTTCGGACATCGCTCTCAGCGTAGTTGGCGTATCATGAATTGCCTGACCGATATGTGCCTTCACGCACAATGTGACCCCCAGCGCAGCTGCCTTCTCCGACATCCGCTGGAGCTGGTCTATCGAGCGCTGCACATCTTCTTCGACACCCGTTTTGCCCCCGGGACCAATATTGACGATAGAGATACCGATTTCCGCCGCAGCTTCGAATGCTGTCAGCAGTCTCTGCTCTTCCTTCACGCTGCCGAATTCCATCGACAGAAAGCTTAATCCATTATCTTGAACGATAGAACGCAGCTCTGCGGCTTGATCCTTCCAGCGGGTCAGATCCAGATGCTCGCACATCCCTTGGATGGCCGAAATTTCTACGCCGTCATAACCGCTAAGCGCAATGTGCCGTGCTGCATCAGCAAAAGTAAACTCTTTAAACAATACCGAATTGACGCCTAGCTTTATCATATCGATCACACGCTCCCTTTTTTATCCATATATGAATTTTGGAATGAAATACGGTTTAACCATTGCCCATATTCATATTGATTCCGAATGACAGTACACCTTATTTCATGGTCAGCGGATCACCGTGGAAGGCCGGCAGCGGATGAGGCCGGACGACTGCGCCGCCTTGTTCATACGACTCCATCACCGCATACGTATATTCCAGCACAGCCAGCGCATCCCGGCCGGAGGCACGGACATGCTCCCGAGGAACACCATTCGTAATATCTTCAAGGAAGGCATGTAGCCTATTATTGAAGGTACTGTTAAACTCCGTTACACCGGATGACGTGACCTCCGGCTGCGGATGGGATCCGATGGCCGGAACGCCTTTTTGCGCGCGCCAGTAGGATACCTTTTCCACGCAGTTTTCAATGCAGAAGGTTCCTTTCGTACCGCCGACCTCCATTGTCCACCAGCCGCCAAGCCCATAGGTCGCATCCCCTCTTTGACTAAGCAGATAACCTGCAGCTCCGCTTGCGAACTTCACGTGAATGCTGTTGATAGATACCGTGATATCCCCGGCGCTTTTGCGGAAGCCCGCCTGATTGGAGAACGTCTGGATATGAGTGATATCCCCGCAGTAATAGCGCATAACACTGAAAGGATGAGTTAAGAACGCTTTCATATGAAAATAAGGTTGGCCTTTATCTTTGGGAGATTTCGGGGCCGAATACAGCTCTTCCCCGCCGTTGAAGCCCATTTTGGCCAGACAGTAGACGGTTTCGCCGATATCTCCGGAGTCCATATACTGTCTCGCCCGTTCAGCAGGAGCGGAGAAATAATGATTCAGGTTGCAGCCAAGCGTCACCTTCTTCTCGGCAGCGAAGCGTACCAGCTCTCTACCTTCACGAATATCGTTCGCCAGCGGCTTCTCAATCAGTACATGCTTTCCGGCAGCAATAGCCTGCATAGCCGGCTCGAAATGCCAGCTTCCGTTATCGATCCCACCGGTCGTCACATCGACGATATCTAATTCCGGCTCCTGCTGCAGCATGTCCTCCAGACTGTAGTAAGCCCGGACACCATATTTCTCAGCCGCTTTATCGGCCCTTTCCTTGACTACGTCACAGACTGCAACAACCTCACCCAATGGATCAGAGGCATAGCATTCCGCATGCCGCATTCCAATTCCATTCATTCCGACTATTCCGATTTTCAGTGCCATTGTTTGCGCCCCTCCACTTGCTCCGTCACCTTCAATCAACAAGCGGGGACTGCACCACCTTTCCTGGTTTAGTATACGAAACTTTTTTCTGCGAGCCTTTTGCCGTGTATCTGAATTCCCGGTTCTGAGGTGTTACAGCTGTCTCCATCATATTCCACAGTTTAGGCCGCAGCATTGCCGATTGCGACATCCTTAGAGTCGATTGCGTCATGGCTGCCTGCGATACGGCAGTTTATCCGCCATGCGTTGAAGCGGCATTCTCCAAAGCATCATAACGCTCTCTCTGCGGATTTCGAATCCACTCTCCCCACGTTAAGCCTACCTCACCAAGAATCGTTTCGATTCTCCGGCGGAACGGCAGCTGCGCTTCCTGAATTTGTCTCAGCATCGGGTCCGGTCTCTCGGCCAATTTAGTCCTCACATGTTGATTCAGCTTCATTTCCAGTTCCTCAGCCAATTCCGGTTCGGTATCCGCTATATTGACCAGCTCTTTCGGATCGTGAAGCAGATCATATAACTCCGTTACCGGACGTTGAAAAAGCCCCGGATCATAGTAACGAATCAGCTTATATCTCTCCGTTCGGATAGCCCTTGCCGCCTGCCATGCGCATTCGCTCAAAAATACTTCCTCCAGCGTCCCATCCGTCTCTCCTTGAATGGAAGACCACAAGCTTCTGCCGTCGATCCCGTCCGGTGTCGCCATCGCAGCTTTATTCCGTTCGGATGTTGCGGCTTTTGCCGCCGCCTCCAATACTGTGGGCACCAGATCCGCATGCTGAACAAAGCCGCTAACCCGTGCCCCTTCCGGAATATTTCCCGGCCACCGCATGATGATGGGAACATGAACCGTTGGCTCATACAGCCCGCAATGATCCCAATAAATATCATGCTCGGTCAAGCTTTCTCCGTGATCGCCGAACAGAACGAGCAGCGTTTCTTCTTTGATCCCCAAGTGCTCCAAGGTGTCATCCAGCTCTCGAAGCAAATCGTCCAGGTAGCGGATTTCGGCGTCGTACAACGCATTCATATATTCCGCATCGGTCACCGGGCCCAGCAGCTTGTAATGATGATGCTTGAAAAAAGGATACGCCGGATGCTCGTAAGCCGAAATCATGCCCGAGCCATCCTTCCGGTAAGGGTCCTTGTTCTTGTCGTAAAATGGTTCGATATATTTCTCAGGAGGCAAATAAGGCGTATGAGCATCCCAATAATGGAGGAACAGAAAGAAATCCTCTTCTTTATGCTCGCAAATCCAGGGCAGCGCCAGATCGTTGACAGTACGCCCGTCAATCCATCGCTTGGGCCCGGAGCTGTTCAAGTAGTATTGGTACCCGCGGGCAAACCACTCCTTCAAGTTATATAAATTGTCTATGGCACAGGTTGCGAACCCTGCAGCCTTCAGCATGGAAGGCAGCCATTTCACGCTCTTGTGCAAGTAGGCCAGATCAGAGCCGTGAGATACAATGCCGGTTGTCAAACCTACCTTTCCGGTAAAAATAGCCGTATGCGCTACTTCCGTAGGGATATCCGCAGCATAAGCTCGCTCCATCAGCACGCCTTCCGAGGCGATCCGATCGAGATGCGGACTTGTCGGCTTAGGATAGCCGTAGCAGCCAAGACGGTCCGCTCGCAGCGTATCAAGAGAAATCATGATGATTTTCATCGGATGATCCTCTCCTCTTCGTTCGCCTTGTCTTCGCTAAGCTGCTCCTTCCCGGCGGCAATGGCGGGCTGCACGATCCATTCTTCGGCAGTCCAGCGGTTTCTCCGCAGCCATTCCAGAAGCTGTTCTGTATTCGCTTCTACCGAATGCTTCTCCGTATCGATGATGAGATCCGCTTGTTCGGGTATCTCATATGCATCCGAAATGCCTGTGAATTGCGGGATCTCCTGCCTTCTTGCCTTGGCGTACAGTCCCTTCACATCCCGTGCTTCGCATTGCTCAAGAGAGCAGTTCACATACACCTCGACATAGCCGCTGACATGGCTCCGCAAGTAATCGCGCATTTCCTTATAGGGCGTGATGGCCGAGACGAGGACCGTTATGCCGTGCCCGGACAGCAAATTTGCAATATAAGCCATGCGCCGAATATTTTCGAGCCGGTCGCTCCGGCTGAAGCCCAAGCCTTTCCCAATGGCTGCGCGGACGGCATCGCCATCCAGCAGCTCGACGGGGCGGCCGATCTCCTTCAGCCTTGCGCATACGTGCTGCGCCGTAGTCGTTTTGCCAGAGCCTGAGAGACCTGTGAACCAAAGTACACTACCGCTGGAGCTTTCCATGTACTCTCCTCCTAAAAGTTTTCGTTAGAAAACTTGCTTCGTAAGCTTTCACTTAGTTTTCGTTAGAAAACTCTGAATTTGTTGAGAAACCCAATCTAGAAGGTGGTTGTATGCTCCGGTGGGGTATCCCCTTCCGGCCGCTGTTGTTATCGGGAAATTTTTCATACAATTTATAGCGGTGATTTCCCGATAACAAAGGCGGACGCATTCGCTCCTACAGGGGACACCCCACCTCCAGCCTTCAACTTTTCTTAGTAAGGACTTCTCACACCCTGACGAGTTTTTTCTAAAACTCCCTGTAAGCAACTGCACAAAGTTCTAACGAAAACTAACTTCTTTTCTCCTTCAGTTTACTTCGCTCCAGAGGAGGCTTCATTGTGCATTACGCCAATCGCATGGTCGATGCGGCCGTAATTCAGCAATCGGCTAGCCCTTTACAGAACCGGCGGTCATGCCGGCGACGATCTTTTTGTTGAAGAAAATAAACAGGATTAACGGAGGGATGGAGATCAGCACCACATCGGCAAACAGCAGATTCCAGGACGTGATGTACATACTCATAAAGTTGTACAGCGTAAGCTGAACGGTCGCATTCTCCGAGCCGGGCAAGAAATAGAGCGGATTGACGAAATCGTTGAACACGCTGACGGATTGAATAATGATGATGGTCGAGGATACGGGCTTTAATAAAGGAAAAATGATATGAGTGAACAGTTTGAGGCCCCCGCACCCGTCAATGAACGCACTTTCATCGATATCCCGGGGAATCGTGGCTGTAAAGGCTTTATACAAAATGGCACAAAACGGAAAGTGCAGAGCGATTTCGACCAAGGTAAGCCCCGGCAGCGTCTTGAACAGCCCCACCGAATTGAGCACCCAAATCGTAGGTACGACGGCAGGAGGGATCATTAGGCCAGCCAGAACTAGGAAATTGAGTGTCGCCGCACCTCTCCCCCTCTCCCTCCTCTGAAGCACGAAGCCTGCCAACGAGCTGACAATAACCAGCCCAGCGATAGACAGAACGGTCAGGAGCGTACTGTTGTAAAACGCCCGAACCAGCATATGGTCCGCTGCCTGCAGCACCGATTTATAGTTCTCGATAATATGGAAGGAATCGGGCCATGCCATGCTCATATCCGCCGCTTTGGTCGGAGATTTGAAGGAGTTAATAATGACGAAGTAGAAAGGCACCCAGAATATAACGGTGGATAGAACCAGCATGAAGATGCTGACGACCGTCTTTTGCGCAACGCGGTTCACAGGTCCACCTCTCTTCTGTTCAAGAACATATAGAGCGGAAATGCCAGAACCGAAATGGCAATGAACAGAATGACATTGCCTGCAGTCGCCAATCCATAGAAACCGGCCTGATACTGCTTATAAATAATCGAGGCGATAAGGTCGGTCGAAAAGCCGGGCCCTCCCTTCGTCATGGCCCAAATCAGGTCAAATGTCCGTAGGCCGCCTATGAACGCCAGGATGATAACGGAGTTCATGGCGGGTCTGCTGAGCGGCAAAGTAATATGCCAAAAGCCCTTGAATGAGCTTCCTCCGTCTATTTTCAAGGCCTCGTAATAATGCTGGGGAATGGACATGATGCCGGCAATGTAAATGACCGTCGCAATGCCGACGCCTTTCCAGACGTCAACGAGCGCAACGGACAGCAGAGCAATGCTGGTATTGCCCAGCCAATCGGGACCGTTGATGCCCATGGCAGCCAGCGCGGTGTTGATAACTCCTTGTGTCGGATGCATCATCGTACTGAAGGCAATACCGACGGCAATCGTACTGAGCAGGGTCGGGAAAAACACCATCGACCGGAAGTAATCCTTAAACCAGATTCGCGACGTCAGCAGCGTGGCAAGCAGCAGCGCGAGAATGACCTTCAAGCCGCAGGTTACGACAGCGAAGATTAGCGTATTTTTGAAACCGATCTTAAGCGATGATTCGTCAAAAAACATGATGTAATTGTCAAAGCCTATAAACTGCCATTTGGTCAGCGTCCAACGGGTCAAGCTGAAGAAGAGCGACATGATGGTCGGAAGCAGGTAAAACACGAAGTAAATGATTCCGGCAGGAAGCAGAAACAAATAGGAATACATTTTCTTTTGGGTAAGCGTCATCTGAATCCTTTCCTTTCATGTGGATAAAATCGGCCCTGCAGCGTTATGCAGGGCCGGATATAGACTTCCTGTTTGGGGTGTAGTTAGAACCCTCACCAGCCAGCAATACAGGGCAGATCAGCTCTTACCATCCTGGAAGATTAAGCTGCTGCGCCTGCTTCTTGACATCCTTATCGTAGTCGGCAGCTCCTTCGGCTGCTGTCTTTTGCCCGGTTCCGACTTCGATCAATATGCTTTCAAGGTTAGGGCCTTTGACAGGCGAGATGAACTCCAGCGCCGGCAGTGTTTTGCCGTTATCAAAGTAAGTCTGCATATCCTTAACCGCCTGATACGCGTCGTCCGGAACCTGAATGCCCTTGACGACAAAAGGTCCGTTCGCCTTGCTTTTGGACATATAGGCTTTTTGACCTTCCGGGGAAATCAGGAATTCGACGAACTTTTTGGCGGCGTCGATATTTTTGCTCTTTTTATTAATGTAATAAGAACTTGGCATCCATACGGTGAATCCGTTTAAGCTTGCATTATCGCTAGGAATCGGGAACACGCCGATATCTTGGACTTTATCCGGAAAGTTTTGAGCCAGGGCATCGATAGCACTGGTCAGCATCGGGTACTGAACCCCACTGCCTTCCGCAAGCATTTTAAGCCCCGTATCATAGGTGGTAGCTAGAAAATCCTTGTTGTAGTATCCTTTTTTGAACACCTCGCTGGTCATTTCAAACCCTCGAAGCGCCGCTGGCGTCGTAGCATATTTGGTTTTGTTCGCCGTATAATCCTTGGCAAAGGTCGGCACCTGCGATTGGACGTTATACTGATTGGCAAGCACGAACAGCTGCGACGTCCAGGTCGTTTTATACGATCCGATGATAGCGGTTTTTCCTGCGGCTTTGATTTTATCGCTGTTGGCTATGAAATCCGCCCATGTTTTGGGGACAGAGAGCCCTAGCTCTGCGTACACCTTTTTGTTGTACAGGATGCCGCCGACATTGGAGGAACCGCCGGGCACGCCGAATACTTTGCCGCCGGAGCTGATCGTTTCCTTGTACGAATCCAGCAGATTCGCCATGTATGGCTCCTTCGACAGATCAACGAAATTCTCTTCCGGATTCAGGGCTTGCAGCAGCGACCCCGAGTTATAGAACAAAATATCGGCCATTTCTCCCGTTGCCAATCGCGTCTTGACCAGGTTGTCCCCTTCGGTGCCGTCCGGCTTGATGTCAAATTTGATTTTGATGTTTAGCTTTTTTTCTGCTTCCGCTGCAACCGCTTGGGTGGCAGGATATGCCGTGCCGGTCGATCCGATGAGGAGGGTCAAGGTAGTCGGTTCATTCGTCTTGCCTGCTGAGGGTGCTGTGGAAGGTGTGCTGCCAGGGGCTGAGCTGCCTCCTCCTGACGGTTGACTGGAAGTGCTGCATCCCGCTGCAAGAACTGAAATCAGTGCTGCATAGGAAACAACAGTAAACAGTTGGGCTCGTTTCATCTTTCGTTCCTCCCTAAAGTTTTTCTGAAGGAAAAACCTGCTTCGTAAGCCTTCGCTTTTGTGAAGGACATTCTAATGACGATAGCTGCAAGGGCTTATTGTAGCTTTATTGTAAGTCGGGCCTCCATACAGCGAATACAGGCGATTTGTACGGATTAAAGGGGGGAATTTTTCCTAATGGCACTGTTCTCTCTTGCGTAGGTAATAGGGGTTTGACCGACATACTTCTTGAACAGAGCGCTAAAATGCTTCGTATCCTCATAGCCGACCAGTTGGCTGACCTCCTGCAGCCGTTCGATGCCTCCGCTAAGCAGCTCCTTTGCCTTGCGAATACGGTATCCGGCAATATAATCGGAGAAGGTCGTACCGGTCTGGCTCTTGAACATACGCGACAAATAGCCAAGACTAATATGATGGTCGCAAGCAAACTGCTGCAAAGAAATGTTCTCTTGATAATGGGTATGGATATGCTGCAGCAGGACAGGAACAAGTCCTTTGGGATTCAGCTCTTTGCTCTCCATACCGCAATACAGATCAACCAGCTTCTCCTGAAGCCATTCCAACAGCTCTTCATAGCTGGTACAGCCGTTCAGGCTGCGCAAATCCTCCTGCAGCTCATTCAGACTGACCATTCCGCTGCTTGAAGCAAGGAGGCGGTAATGCAGTGAAAATAGCATGTCGTGAACAAATAGCTTTAACTGCCGCTTGGTAACACGCTTGTGACTCAATTCCTCCATGATGCACTCCAGCACCTGCTGTCCCTTGAGCAAGTCGCCTTTTCGGTAATGCACCTCCATAACGCGGACCTTATCCCACACATGCAGCAGATCGGCCTCCTGTCGTTTCATACCTAAGGTAAGATAAGTCGGCATGCCGAAAATCGCCTGCTCCTCCACACATTGCTTTAGCTGTATAAACAAACCACGAAGCGATTCCTTTTCTTTTTTGACGGCAAATACCAAATGAAGATGTACAGGAAGGCATTTCAGCCGTTCATAGAAAAGCGACATGGCAGACCGCAGCATGGTTTCCTCTGTTGGTGTCATAGGGATAAGCAGCAATCTTTGTCTGGTATCCAGATCGATACAGCATGCAGCCATCCCTGGAGATCCATCGCGCCCCAACTGGCGGTCAAGCTCCTCCATTCCCTGCTCTACATGCTCCCATACCTTGAACCGCTCCGTTGCACTCAAGGAAAGCAGCGCCATTCCATACATCGGGCGATTCACCTCGCGTTCAAAATCCGCCTTATTCAACCGCTCTTCCTCCGACAACAGCATCTGGGCCAGAGAACCTGTGAACCATTCCGTCCTTCTCCTGCTCGCTTCCTTACTATGAGCAATCGCCTTATCGACGGCTTGAAACAATGCTTCTTTTTTCACCGGCTTCAATAAATAGTCACCTACCCCGAACTTCATGCTCTGCCGGGCATATTCGAACTCATCATGAACGCTCAGGATGATACATTTGATGGCGGAATCCTGCTTAGCCAGCTCTTCGATCAGCTCCAGTCCATCGATTCCAGGCATATTGATATCCGTCAGCACGAGGCTTGGATGCAGCCTGCCGGCAGCGGTTAAAGCATCATCTCCATTATCAAATGCATGAATGCGGTGTTCGGAGCCATATTGGGCCAGCATCATCTGCTCCAGCTCCGCCAGAGCCCATCGTTCATCCTCTACTACAAAAATAATCACAGCACGGCCTCCCCCGTATTGCGGCTCACTTTGACCTCCGTAACGAACGGTAAGACCAAGGATACAGAGGTTCCTTCATCCGGCTTGCTAGTAACTGTTAGCCCATACTCCTTGCCATAATACAGCTGAATCCGCTGGCGAATGTTCGATAACCCGATGCCGTGACCCCCAGCTTCATAAGAATTTAAAGCATTGGACATTCGAAATGACCTCTGCAGTTCCGTCATTGCCTTGTCATTCATCCCATCTCCGTTGTCATGGACGGTAATTGTAAGGATCCCTTGGGCTTCCATTGCCCTAAGCGTAATGCACCCTCCCGATTTTTTCCTCCGGAGCCCGTGATTAAACGCATTCTCAATCAGGGGTTGAATCGTAAGCTTCAGTATGGCGGCCTGCAGCAGTTGTGGCGGAATGTCACAAGAGAGCTGAATCCGGCTGCCGAACCGATGCTGCTGTATTTTAAAGTAATTGTGGATATGCTCGATCTCTTCTTGCAGCTTTACCGGATGCTGAATATTTTTCATACTGTATTGAAACAAACCGGCCAACGACTCGGAAATTTCGGCGACCTCTTCAATGCCTCTCAAGCGGCTGATTGACTTCATAATGTTCAGGGTATTGTACAGAAAATGAGGGTTAATTTGTGCGTGCAATGCGGAGAGCTGAGCATGCTTCTCCGCCAGCTTGGACTCATATACTTCATGAATCAATCG
The DNA here is from genome assembly GCF_030020805.1 of Paenibacillus sp. RC67. Classification (GTDB taxonomy): domain Bacteria; phylum Bacillota; class Bacilli; order Paenibacillales; family NBRC-103111; genus Paenibacillus_S. The sequence goes on along the minus strand of NZ_CP125098.1, from coordinate 1,379,874 downwards.
GGAAATGCTTTCCAGCATATGGTTGTACATACGGCTCAGCTTGCCGATTTCGTTGCGGCCTGAGTATTCCATTCTGTGGCTGAAATCGCCCAGCTCCACTCTCGACATATTGCGCATCAGATGGTTCAACGGCAATAAAATTTGATGGGATAAAAAATAGGAAACGGCAGCAATCAACAGCATCGTGAGAGCGCCAACCAACAGGACAATCTCTTGAATCTTTTTTTGTTTCTGCAGAAGAACATCCTTGGGAATAAGAATCATCGTATTCCAGCCTGTATAGCCGGATTTGACGATAGTGTACAAATAATTGTTATGTCTCCAGTTCAGCTCGCCCTCCGTATCATTCCGGTTTAACACCGCAAGGTCGAAATTGTCCTGTAGGCTTCCGCTGCCATCGCTCCCGTTCTCATAGATGATTCGGCCTTCGTCATTCACAATCAAGACGTTCATCGCATGCTGCATTTCATTGGCATTCGTGTTGGCCAGCACCATATTGAACGCATTGACATTCAGGTCGATTTGCACAAAGCCGATGATGGTCTGTGTAGGAATTTTCGTAATTTTACGGATAAACGAAATCCCTTTCTCGGTGTGCTGCTCATCCATATTGATTTCATAGGAGGGCAGACTGACGAACGGCTTCTTGCTTAAGGACACGGCTAACGCGCTCAACTGCTCCGGTGTCAGCTGATTGATCGGCTTCGGCTCCACCCGCTTGGAATACTGGTACAAATGGTTATCCAGAGAGTAGATCGAGATACGCTGAACGTAGGTTTTAGGATAAGAGAAGTTGAACAAAATGGGATTCAGCTTATAGCCGACGACCTCCTTCTCCACAGGATCGGTCGCTTTATAGAAGTCGAACAGAATCCCTTGGATGGACGGATCAATAGAGATGGAGAGAGAAAGTTCTTCCATATTTTGTATGTACAGATCGATCATTTCGGAAAACTGTTTGGAAATAATCTTCGATAATGAAAATGTCTGATCTTTAATGTCACTCGTATTTTTAAAATAAAAGATGCCGCAAGTGATCCCCACAATCAGCAAAGAGACGACGGAAAAAGAAATAAACATCTTTGTCTTTAGCATCCGGTCATTCCAATGGCGCATAAGCAGCCTCCCCGGATATGAATTACGAGGTTTCCCGGTATTTGCCGGGTGAACAGCCTACCTCTCGATGGAACAGTCTGCTGAAAAAGGCAGGATCCTCATAACCTACGCGGCCGGCGATGGTAATCACCTTTTCATCGGTTTCGAGCAATAAATGCTTCGCTCTTTCAATGCGTATCCGATGAATCATGTCCACTACGGTTATGCCAAGCGACTCTTTAAAAATCCGATTCAGCTGCCGGGAGCTGATATTGAATAACTCGCACAGGTCGGAAATGCTAATTTTTTTATCGTAATACCGTTCCAAATAACCGCAAATCCGTCGGACAAGCAGCTGTTTTGCGCTATTGCGCACATTTTCCCTGCCGTTTTGTCCTTCTGCATGGCGGTAGGCACGGGATAACAAAATAAGCAGCTCGACCATTTGAAGCCGAATGAGCGGCTCGAACCCTGGTTGCCGGTTCTCAAATTCCTGAATGATCGTTTCCAGCAAAAATTGGGTGCGGGTCGCATCCTGACCATTCAAATTCAGACAGTGATGAAAACGCTCTCTTTTATCCAAAAAAGGATGCACATAAAAGTAGTCCATCGACTGCGATACGCCCAGCTCCTGAAGCCATTTTCCTTGAATCAAATCGGACAGGAATAGGCAGTTAATGATCTCTATTTCCTTACCGGGGTTGATGCTGTAGGTATGAACCTCTCCGGGATTAATAATAAATACGTCCCCAGAGCGGATGTTATAGAAGCTTCCCTCGAACACATGCTGAGCTTCGCCGCGAACGACATAAACCAGCTCGACAAAGTCATGGCCGTGCAGCAGCGGAACATGCTCATGATCATGAAAAAAACGCCGTATCCAGAACGGAAACGACTGCTCTTTAATAAATTGGCTGCTGTGTAACTGTCTCTCCACTTAGAAAACCCCCTAACAGTTTTACAAAGTAAAACAAGCTTCAAAAGCAGCGGACACGTTGTTTCGGCATATAGTTGAGTCGAGTCCGGAGTTGCCCCCTGTCATGCATCCTCTACTCTTATCATACGGCAACTATGGAGATCCATCATGGTCAATTCAGACACTATTATAGCCTATTTGTACGCAAAAAAGCGGGAACCTTGTCGGATGCGAAAAAATAGGCTGCTGCGTAAAATTTCCGTAAAAACTAAAACCCTATTTGGATAAACCCATATGTTAGTGCGTGAGGAGGAATCGATGTGGGACTCCGGCCGCTGTTGAAGTCATGTTCCTTGAATCATGGGCTTTGTCGCCATTTTCTTTTGTCACCGGCAAAGCTGTCCAGCGAGGGACAGGCAACGTTCATGAGATTGCGGGGATGTATCACGTTTTGATATGATTGGGCTCAAGCAGTGTCTGTAACTCATTTCATGCGGCTGCGGCAGCTTAAGAATGAGGAAAAAGCAGTTCGCCTTTTTTTGAAGGCTTCCACAACAAGCCAACATTTACTGATCTGTCATGGGTTCAATTCCAATTAAAAACGCACACGAAACACGAATATGGCCGGGAGCATACCAGCGCTTTCGGGACTGAATGATGATGTACATTTAAACTTTCATGATGGTGATTCGTAGTAACGATTAACTTTCCGGTGGATACGGGCATATAGTGAACCAACTGGCAATCCACCCCTCATCGGAAAGGAATTGTATAGATCATGCAGCCTAAGGTGCTTGAGAATCATCACAATCTTGCTGTGGCCGGAGAGCCCCGAAGGGAGCTGGCTTACTTCCTGCTCGTACCACCAGTACCGCCTGTACCACCTGTGCCGCCCGTACCGCCTGTATTGCCAGTACCACCCGTATGGCCTGTACCACCCGTATGGCCTGTACCACCGTATGGCCTGTACCACCCGTATGGCCTGTACCGCCCGTATGGCCTACATACTTTTAGATTATGGGTGTAAGTGGAAAATGAGTCCAATTCCTTTACTACAGCTGGCAGAAAAACTTAATTTGAAACCAAGTGATTGTTTTTATGTTGGCGATCAACCGACTGATATACAGGCAACCCACGCTGCAAATATGACTAGCATTGCCGCTCTATGGGGTGAAGGCAAGAAAGAAAGACTATTTCCATTAAATCCAACATACTTATTCGATTCACCAAGTCAGATAGTCACATTATTATTAAACTAAAGGGTGACGATAGCGGAAGAACCCAGACAGAAATAAGATAGCTGTTGACAAAACAAACTTACATTTGCTACTATATTTTCAAATTATCATTAGACGGCTATGAAGAGAAAAGTAATTTTGATCCGTTATTTACAGAGAGCTCCTGTTCGGTGGAAAGGAGTAATAAGGATCTTAATGAACAAAGGCTCGGAGCTTCGCACGGATCTAGGATAGATTCTTTTCTTAGTGATGCTGCGACGGGATCTCCCGTTACAGGGATAGGGTATAATCAATTTCTTTCTGAATTGCCGTACCCGAAAAGGTTGGTATGGCAACATATCGATAAACCGAGGTGGTACCACGAAGCTAATAACTCTCGTCCTCAAGATATATTCTTGAAGACGGGAGTTTTTTGGTTTTTCCTTATAAAATTGAAGTGAAAGCGGGGAAAAGGAAATGCAAACCGATTTTTTTAAACTAGGCACAAAGGAATTAAGCAATATTCAGCAAGAATTACTGGGAAAATACAATGAATACAAGGCCATGAATCTGAAGTTGGATATGTCCCGAGGGAAGCCTTGCCCAGAACAGCTTGAGCTCTCTATGGAAATGCTTGATAGTTTAAAATCGAATGATCCCTTAAAGGCAAAAGACGGTACGGACTGCCGCAATTATGGAGGCGTCGATGGGATACCTGAAGCAAAAGAAATGTTTGCTCAAATGCTCGGAGTGAGTCCCAATGAAATCATGATCGGCGGGAATTCCAGCCTGAATATGATGTACGATACGCTATCCAGAGCGATGCTTCTTGGTGTCAGCGCGGGTGAATTACCATGGGGGAAGCTCCCCAAAGTGAAATTTCTTTGCCCAAGTCCCGGTTATGACAGGCATTTTGCAATTTGCGAGCTGTTGAATATCGAGATGATAACCGTAGACATGACTCCGGATGGCCCGGATATGGATACTGTTGAAAAGCTTGTACATGAGGATGAATCCATTAAGGGGATATGGTGTGTTCCCAAGTATAGCAATCCTGAGGGAACTACCTATTCCAATCAAACCGTGGATAGACTCACTAGCATGAAGACAAAAGCAAGGGATTTTCGAATCATTTGGGATGATGCCTATACGGTTCATCATTTAACTGATACACCCGATCCGTTAAAAGATATCCTGACGGCTTGCAAGACTGCTGGATACCCCAACCGTGTTTATATTTTCAGCTCTACTTCCAAAATAACGTTTCCGGGCTCAGGCGTTGCGATGCTGGCATCCAGTGAAGAAAATATTCAATTTATAAAAAAACAGCTTGAAATTCAAACGATTGGTCCAGATAAAATCAACCAGCTTCGGCATGTTCGATTTTTGCCAAGTCTGGATCATCTCAAGGTTCATATGCAAAAGCAAGCGGCTATTATCAAGCCTAAATTTGATTTAGTTTTACAGCATCTTGAAGCTGAGCTGGGCGGCAAACATATTGCCGAGTGGAGTAAACCCAATGGGGGCTACTTTATCAGCCTCAACACGCTGGATCATTGCGCAAAAGAAGTTGTCCATATGGCAGCTGAGCTTGGAGTGACCTTAACTAACGCAGGAGCTACGTATCCTTATGGAAACGACCCGAAAGATCGGAATATTCGAATCGCTCCTACTTTTCCCTCGATCCATGAACTCAAATTAGCGATTGAAGTACTATGTGTTTGCGTGCAATTAATTAGCATAAAAAAGATTTTGGCCGACAGGAATTAAGGTGTTTCGTTCGGTAAAGCTTGTTACGAGATACGCAGTAAATCATCATGTTCTTGCTGTAAAAAAAGCATTGTCCGCAACCGCGTCAATGCTTTTTTTGCTTTTGTATTCTAGTCTAGTGCTGTTGTAGCTATCATCTCTTAACGCCACACTGTCATATTCGTATTGAAGCTTTTCATACCTTTTAATATATCCAAACCACTCACATGCCAACAAGGAGGTAGAGTAATGAACGAGAACCATGAGAATCGCCCTGACCACCGGTCGAAGGATGCACCTGCTGCTTTTCATTCACAGACGGTGGGTAAACGTGGTCCCATATTAGAACAAGATAACGTTCTGCATGAAACGCTGGAGACTTTCATACATGGGAAGCTGTTGGAAAGACCCGTGCATGTCAAGGGCTATGGCGCATTCGGCTATTTTGAGACCGTAAATGCTATGACGGCTTACACACAACTTGGTTTCTTACAGCACCCGGGTCAACAAGTCCCCGTTGCGGTAAGATTCTCCTTGGCCGTTAGCAACAAAGGCACGCCGGATACCTCCCGCAACGTACGCGGGTTCGCCACCAAATTTTATACGGATCAAGGCGTGTTTGATCTTGTCTGCAACCATATCCCCGTATTCTTGGTCCGGGACCCGATCCGTTTTCCGGAATCAATCAAGGCTTTCCTGCCGTCACCCGTCAATAATCTCCTCGATCCTGAGCACTTCTGGAGCTTCGTCGCCCGAGCGCCGGAATCTACCCACTTTCTCGTCTGGCTCTATTCCGATGCGGGTACCGTCAAGAGTCTTCGCCACATTCCGGGTCACAGTGTCAATACATACGTCTGGAAAAACGCTCAAGGCGTCCGTACTTATGTGAAATACCATTGGATGCCGCTTGCAGGCGTTCAGAATATTGATCGTCAAGAAGCGGACCGGCTCGCCTGCGAGAATCCGGATTATGCCGGCAAGGACTTATTCGATACGCTAGCCGCAGGTAAAACCGTCGAATATGGGCTTTATGTACAGCTGATGAACCCCCAAGACGAGTCCTCTCTCCCCTATGATCCGCTGGACGATACCAAAGTATGGGATGAGCGGCAATATCCCCTGCATCCGGTCGGAAGATTAGTACTAAATCGCAATCCAGATCATTATATGGAGCAAGTAGAGAAGCTGGCCTTCTCCCCTTCGAACTTGCTGGAAGGCGCAGAATTATCGGATGATAAGATGCTGCAAGGGCGCGCTAATATTTACTGGGATTCACAGCGCCGGCGGCTCGGTCCCGACTTCCGCAAAATTCCGATCAATCATCAGCAGAATTGGACGCCTGCTTCCCTTGTAACCAGCGGCAATGGGCGATTCGTAGAAGGACACCTCGAACGCTCCGACATCCCTAAACAAGACGACTTCACGCAAGCCGGACAATATTATCGTGCTCTCGCGCCATTGCAGCAAGAACACTTGATAGATAACCTGGCCGCCGATCTTGCCGGCATTTCTTCCGAAACGCGAAACATCGTGCTAGGCTACCTGCACCAAGCATCTGCAGAGCTTGGGGAGCGGGTTGTTCGAAAGCTCCAAAAGCAAGCCAAGGAATGAAGTAATCGTGCTTCGAAGCATTCCCTCATTCGCTTACAACAGCGGATGGGGGATTTGTCGTCTCAGTGGATATGTGAGATATATTCAAGCGCTGTCGTTCCATATACGCTTTTAAAGTGTTTATTTAAATGGGTTAAGTCGAAAAAACCGCATGCAGCTACCGCTAAATAAATATCCCTATTTTGTTCGATTAACTGCTTCGCACGTTCTACTCTACAATTAAGGAAGTATTGATAAGGCGAAATGCCAGTATGAGCCTTAAATAACCGGATAAATTGAAATTTCGATAAGTCAAGCTCTGTACAGAGCTCATCCAGCTTGAGGACTTGTTCTAGGTTTGCATGAATCATGTCCTTTGCTTTTCTTATGATCGCACTATCCTTCTTGTCGTCCAAAGTAAGATTCGACTGAACCAGACAATCCGTCAGGGATAAGAACAATTCACTGCACAACGCCTCGTCTTTTTCGCTTAATATGGCTCGAGAAAGGCTGACAACTCGTTGTCCAAGTCTATGATCGTACACAATAGGGGTGGAAAATCGCACAATTTCCTTTTTCCCCATAACCTCTAGGAGCAATTCCGGATCAAAATACAGCATTACATAATCAAGGCCTGACTTATCATGTGCCATTCCGTCATGGACCTGTTCCGGATTGAAAAGCATTACGCCATTTTGATGAGACAATTGTAAGCTGCCATCTATATGATAATGTTGAATTCCACGCAATGTTACGCCTATTGCATACTCCTTGTGAGCGTGCTTTTTATATTTAAATTCCGTCATACTTGCTGACAAGGCCGTAATACCTGCCGACTTTTTATAGAGAAAACGGTCCATTTCACAACACCTCTACTTAAGCTGAGCTACATCCAGATCATAATGGCGGCGTAAACTAATAATAGAGCCATCATAACACTTACTAACTTATTGTGCTTCTGTAAAAACGGTTTGAAGACCGTCCCGAAAAGCACCCACGTTGTAAAAGCTAAAAAGCCAATCAAAGTTATCGCCAGAATACTTAGCGTTACAGCAGGGGCCGTACTATAGTGGGGCATAATAAAGGCGGGAATTACAGTCCATGTAAATAGTACCACCTTAGGATTGAAGAACTGCATCAAGAAACCGGATAAAAAGGTTGCCGGTTGGTTTACCGTTGGGTTGGACGAATCCGATTTGCAAATGAGATAAGCTAGATAGAGCATATACATGCTCCCGATGACCTGCATGGTAATTAGTATTTTCGGCATGCCCGTTATTAGCAAGTTATTCAAAGCAGCGGAAATCACAAGTAATAAGCCAAAACCAACCGTTGCTCCGTAGGAATATTTCATTGCTTTTTTTGTCCCATAATTATTAACGGTGGACAAGATGACGAGATTAGTAGGTCCCGGTGTAAAAGTAGCAATCATGCAGTAAATCAAAAAAGATGTAATATCCATGAGAACGCTCCTTTCAAGCTATTCTCATATCCTACATCTTATCATGAATGCCCTATAGTATATTATTGCAAATAAGCACCAGACCCGGCATATCGCTCAATCCGGCCGTGTAAGGCTCATTTCTTTTCCAATATTCCCCTAATACACAGACTTTCCGTGTGGTCCAAGCATTATCTCCACTTACCGAACATAAATTTATATACGAAAATTATATACAAGGAGAGTGTCGAATAATGCCTGTATATCCACCTATCTTGAAACGTGGTGATACCATAGGAATAGTAACATTAGGGAGTCCACTTCATTCTGACACGATCAATAATAGTATTTCTTTTTTGCGGAGTATGGGATTTCAAGTTGTTGTAGGTAACTATGTCTATTCGGTTGATGGTTTTCTTGCGGGGACAGATGAACAAAGAGCATCCGATCTAATGAATATGTTTACGAATCAAAAAGTGAATATGATTCTTCCCACTAGAGGAGGGGTAGGAGTTCTCGGAATTCTCCCTCATTTAGACTACGAAGTCATTGCTGCGAATCCTAAAATACTTACCGGCTACAGTGACATTTCTGTATTAATGAATGCCTTATATCAATTTTCTAACTTGGTTACCTTTTCCAGCTTGCTGCTTTTTGATTTTAATGCAACTACTCCGGCTTATAATTTCGATCAATTTTTTGAGGCGACCTCTAGAGTAATTGCTCCAAGAATTATCCGAAACCCTCCAAATCGGTTACTTTCAAGTAAAGTTGTCGGGAATGTGACAGGGCCTATTGTTGGAGGTAATCTTTCTTCCATAGTAGATTCGCTTGGTACCTCGTATGAAATCGACACGAAAGGAAAAATTGTATTTCTTGAAGAAACACACGAACCCATAAACAAAGTGTATCGAATGATTAATCATTTAAAAATTGCAGGAAAGCTTAATGACTGCATTGGCATTGTAATGGGTGAATGCACAAACTGCCAAACGGCATATGGAAAATCCTACAATGATCTGATCGACGAAGTCTTAGCTCCAATAGGTAAGGTACTTATGACAAACCTGGCGTCTGCTCATGGAATCTATAAGGCTGCCATACCTATTGGAGCAGTGGTTAATCTCAATACCTATAACAGTACTTTGACCGTTCTTGAACCAACGGTTAGTTTATCGCATACAACAACTATTTGACGAGACGACGTGCTCCCCAATAATGGGAGTCATAGTAGGGTGTACCAAATAAGGTGCTGATTTTCACTTCTCTAGTTCCCATTGTTCCAGCTTGTAATATCTTGTTGTTTCCAATATAGAGAGCCACATGTGACACTCCTGCTTGGTAGGTATCACTTAGGAATACCAAGTCACCTTTACGTAATTGATTGGCTGGAACATACTCTCCTAAATCACTTTGCATGGAGGACGAATGAGGGAGCTCAATTCCAATCTCTCTAAACATATATTGAGTAAAGCCAGAACAATCAAATGCTTGGTACGGTTGGTCTCCTCCAAATACATAGGGAACTCCTAGTTGCGACATTCCTTTGGCAATCATTGCATCCGCCTGTGCTTCCCAGTTTTGCTTATGTCCGTTGGGTAAGTTTATGACCAGACCCTCGTAAATATTATTTGGATCGACATTTGGATTTATTTCCATTAAACTGGATAAACTTACGCCTTGTTGATTGGCAATTTTCCAGAACGTATCACTGTCTTTAGCAGTGTACTGATCGTATGTAGCAGCAGAAGCAACGCTTGAAAACATAATACTTACGGCTAATGCGGAGCTCAAGATGATAGATTTTTTCATTGTAACCTCCTAAGTCGAATTAGTCTTAATGAAATACCTCCCGCTTTTAAACTTAACATCATTCTTTACGGATGGGTACACTCAAAATATGGTAGCTAATAGGCTGCCGCCCGTTTTTTCACACATCGCTTTGTCTAAATTCATAGTATGCAATAAACAAGTACAAGCTTCTCAAGGGCAATTGAGCAGACGAAGCTAGGTGGTTGATCGCCGCATCATTGCTAATGTCCACTATGGCTGCTTACGCCTAGGATTCGGCCATTACCGTTTACGTAGATGATCGTCCGATCAGCTTTCAAGAATCGCCAACAATCTACCATTTCCAGTAATGATTGCGTTAGTTTTCTGCTGCGATGGTTGTATGAGGATTCATTGTTGGTGACTGAGTCGGAGGCCATTGTGAAATAGTCTTATGAATGGATTTTCCCCAGATCAGTTTGTTCTGGACTCGGAGACGGCCGATCGGTTTAAGGAATTTATTGATCGAAAGATGGCCCAGTCCAATGGCCAAATTCACATTCAGAAAACCTCAGGTATTTTTATCGGCAGCAGTCGATAGAGTTATTTGGGAAATAAATTCTATTATGATAAAAAAGCACCAGACCCGGCATCAAAGCCAAGCTGGCGCTATTTAGATAACGGAATACATGATTTCATCGCCTTAAATCAATATTGTACGCTAAGCTTCATTTGTAACGGCGAATAAACTCCACCGCTTTGCGAATATCGATCTCAGGCTGCGAACCGACTTCCCGCTCGATCGTCAAATAGCCTTGGTAGCCGATCTCCTGCAGAGCGGCAAAGTAAGCTTCGAACGGTACTTTCCCCTCGCCCAGCGGCACTTCCTTGAAAATTTCGCTGGAGGATACCATCTGAGCAATTTTGCCGTGATCCATAGGCTCGAAGCCAAGCGCTCCGTACACCTCGCGCGGGTCTACTTCACGGAAGCGAATGCCATCCTTGACATGCGTATGAACAATGTAGTCCTTTAACAAATGAACCCCTTGAACCGGGTCGTCACCGGTGACCATGACCATGTTCGCCGGGTCGAAGTTGACGGAAACGCCATTCGTGCTGAGCGAATCGAGGAAATGCTTCAAATGAGCTGCACGCTCCGGTCCTGTCTCGATAGCAAAGTAAGCGTTCAAGCTCTTGGCATACTGCCCGAGCTCCTCACACGCGGACTGCATGCTGTGGAACACTTCGCTTTGCTCGTCCTCCGGAACAATACCGATATGCGTAGTCACGATGTTCGTGCCCAGATCGAGCGCCAAATCCAGAATCCGCTTCGACTTCTCTACCTTGTCCGCATTTGCCGTACGATCCTGGAACCCATGTCCGCCGAGATCACCGCACAGGGCAGAGATTTCCAGACCAAGAGAAGCGATGTAATCTTTCAGCTCTCTACGCGCACTCACCGACAATGCAGCAGGGTCCATCTCTCCGCTCACAGCATAAATTTGTACGCCATCGGCCCCAACGTCCTTCGCCTTTTTCAAGCCTTCACGCACACCGATACCAAAGCTGTCGACAATGACACCGATGCGATTGGACAATGTCATGCTCCGTTCCTCCCTGCATAATCCTTGATTTTATTTTCCTTCGATTCCATTTTAACCCTTTACGGCCCCTGCCGTCATTCCTTTCATGATCTGCTCTTGAAATAACAGGAACACGATGATCGTCGGCAGCACCGCAATGGACAAAGCCGCCATCGTCAGCTTATAATCCGTCGAATAGCCGGTAGCGAATACCGAGAGACTGAGCGGCAATGTTTTCAAAGCAGGCTTACTAATAAACACAAGCGCAAACGCGAAGTCGTTCCAGAACCGCAAGAAAGCGAGAATAGCGACGGTAGACAGCGCCGGAATACTAAGGGGCAGCATAATACGGAAAAAGATACCCCAATACCCGGTTCCATCCATTAACGCAGCTTCCTCAATTTCTTTAGGAACGGAGGTTAAATAAGCAGCAGTTACGAATATCGCAAGAGGCAGCTCGAATGCGGTATAGGGCAAAATCAAAGCCCCGTAGCTGTCCAGCAGCCCGATTTTTTTCATAATTATAAATAACGGCACCAGCGTGCTGTGAATCGGAATCAGCATGCCCAGCAGAAACAATCCCATCATCAAAGGCTTCAATTTGAACTCGAATCTGGCCAATACATAAGCCGCAAGCGCTCCAAGCACCAAAGTAAGCACTAAGGAAGCAATAGTAACAATAGTAGAGTTAATGAGTGAAACGCCCATGCCGGATACTTCCCAAGCACGGCTGAAATTATCCCAATGCCACTGCGCCGGTAAAGAAAAGGGTGCCGAGAAAAACTCCTCATTGCTCTTGAACGCACTCATGAATAACCAAAATAACGGGTACAGCGTAACTAAAGCGTAAAGCGTGAGCATGATGTTGATGGAGCCCCTCTTTACCTTCTGCCTGGTTTGCCCTTGAGGGAAGGCGGTCGTCTTCACTGCGTATCCTGATTCCATCGTATTCCCTCCCATTCGATTATCTCGTTTCCCGCTTCATTAAATATTGACTTCCTACGATCAATGCCATGCTTAAAATAATAATCGCTGTCGACACGGCACTTCCGTAACCGTAACGGAACACGTTGAACGTGTTATTGTACATATAGGAAGCGAGCAGCTCCGTAGAATGAGCCGGACCGCCGCCGGTCATTACATAGATCAAGTCAAATGCCTTCAAGCTTCCGGAAATACATAGAACAACCGCAACCTTGATCGTATCCCAAATCATCGGCAGTGTAATCACGAATAGCTTACGAACCGGACCAACGCCGTCGATTTGCGAGGCATCGTCAATTTCCGGGGAAATGTTTTGCAGCGCCGCTATGAACATAATCATGTACGGACCGATAAAGTTCCAAATAATCGGCACCATGATGGCGTACATCGAAATTTTCGGATCGGAGAGCCACGCTTTTTTCCACGAGGCGAGACCCAGATTTTCCAGCAAAAAGTTAAGAATCCCGATTTGCGGATGATAGATGTAGCCCCAGATGATACCTACCACGACGGATGAAAGCACCATTGGCATAAAAATCGATGCTCTGATGATTCTTTGAAACAAGTTACTTTTCATTAATAGGATCGCAAGTACCAACGCGATAGGCACCTGTCCGAAAACGGATGCTGCTACGATCAGCATATTATTTTTGAACGACTTCCAAAAAATCGGGTCCTTGATGACCTCCGCATAATTGTCGAGACCGATAAACTTCGCGGCGCCGATCCCTTTCCAGTCAAAAAAACCGTAGTAAGCGGACCAAAACACCGGTATGATCACAAAGAAGGCGTAAAGCACAAAGGCCGGAAGAAGTGCAACCGTTATAAACCCCCGTATGCGTGCCGCTGATGTCATGACTTCCCTCCTAAAAAAATCTACAAGGTTCTTCGGTGAGGTATCTCACCTAGAGTTTGTCGAGAAACCTGAAGCTCTGAAAAATTGCTTTGGTACCCCGGTGAGGTATCCCCTTCCAGCCGCTGTTGTTATCGGGAAATTTTTAATTAATCCGCTTTTCTAACGATGATTTCCCGATAACAAAGGCGGTCGCTTTCGCTCCTCCAGGAGATACCCCACCTACCACCTTTCGCATTTTTCTGTACGATATGGTTTCTCGACAGCCTGTCGGTGAGGTATCTCACCCATCACCTCTAACATTTTTTTGAGTACATTTAAAAAACACCCAGTTTCTTCTAACGAAACTGACAATCTTATAAAAATGCAGTTTCTCTTGAGCGATACTCGGCAAATAGAGAAACTCGCTCCCCCCGAGAAATTGGCTAAATACGGAGGTGAGATATGCCTCAGAAGAGCGGAGCGTCCGCCTTTGTTATTAGGAAATCACCTTATAAAATAAATTCGATATTTCCTGATAACAACAGCGGCTGGAGGGGCATATCTCACCGGAGGAACACTAGCCATATTTCAAGTGTTTTGGTTTCTCGCCAGCCGATTCGCTAAAGTGAAACCAATGGCCCCAGCCTTTCGACAAGACTGGAGCCATGTGCTGTCCTGCTAATTTATTTAACTCCCATCGATTTCGCCTGCGATTCCTGAATCTTCTTGGCGATATCCTCCGGCTTGCCGCCCATCAACAGCTCTTGCAAGCCATTGTTCACGACATCCGCTGCCGCAGAGCTCAGTACGCCATCATATACAGGTGTTCTTTTCACTTTGCCGAGCATTTCATAGACTTGTGCGAACAAGGACGATACTTTCGTTTTATCCAGCTCTACCTTGTAGCTGACCAATTGGTTGCTCTCCAAAGTTGACTTTTGTGCGGCAGGACCGGACAACGCATAAATCAGTTCATAAGCAGCGTCCTTAGCCGGTCCGCTTGTTTTCTTGCTCATTCCAAGACCAGTACCTACAACGCCGGATAAGGAGTTCGGATCCCCTTTGCCGCCTGGCACGGACGGAAGTACTGTAACGCCCATATTATCTAATGCTTCCTTGGAAGCCCCTGCCGCAAGGTTTGTCAAAGCCCAACCGCCATCGATCATCATAGCCGCTTTACCTTGAGCAAACATTTGCTCCATTTGCGTATTATCGATGCTGTTGAAGCCCTCTTGGAATGCTCCTGCTTTGCTAAGCTGCTGCAGGTAAGTCAACGCCTGAACGAATTCCGGATCGGTGAACTTCGCGGCTTTTTGATTAGCGGCGTTCAAGAACCATTCAGAACCGGTTACACGATCGGCCAAGGAGCTCAAAATACTGGATTGAGCCAACCAAGCCGCCTTATTCCCCAGCGCAATCGGGGTGATATTGTTCTTTTTAAATGTATCCACGAGACTCATCATGTCATCCCATGTTTTAGGAGGCTTGACACCGTATTTATCGAATATCGACTTGTTATAGTAAAGGATTGATGTAGGAGACAATGCCATCGGTGCACTGTATGTTTTGCCGTCGATGGTGAAATCGTCGAAGGAGTTCGGCAGGAATCCGTTTTTCCAATCCGGCTTACTGTCAAGCAGCGTATTGATCGGCTGGAGCAAATCGCCACCTACAAACTCCTTGGTCATAACCCCTGGCCACATAACGAACAAATCCGGCATTTCGTTTGCCGCAGCAACCGTTTTCAGGCGAGCTCTATAGCCATCGGGCGGAATCCCTTGAATATCCAAGTCTACGTTCGGGTGGTCTTTCTTGAATTGATCCATAATAGCTCTCATGTTTTTGGCACGAAGATCGTCACCCGTGTAGTTATGCCATAGGGAAAGCTTTACTTTGGCTTGCGCTTTATCTTTGCTGCCGCTGTCACCAGCCGCTTTACCGTCCGTACTGCCAGTTGAACCACAGCCAGCCAGAAGAGCCGTTGCCATCACAGCTGTTAGTGCTACTGTTGCCACTTTTTTCATATTGTTGTACCCTCCTCGGTCATCTCTTCTCTTTACAGTTTTAAGTATAGGGGACAGCTTCAATATGAAGAACGGGAGAGAATTCGGAGTGATGGGGGAATTTTTTCAGCCTTTTAGCAATTGTCGATAGTCCGAAGGAGTCTGCCCCGTGTACTTTTTGAACTGTTGACCGAAATATTTGATGTCCTCGTACCCTACACGATTGGCGATTTCACTGATTTTGGCCTGAGAGCCCTGCAGCCATTCGGCTGCCTGCCTCATCCGCTCCTGTGTTACAAACTCGATATAGTTAAGTCCGGTCTCCTCTTGAACACTTCGCTGAAGTGGTTCGGGTTCAAATGGACGAATTGAGCCACCTGTTGAAGCGATAAGTTCTGATCCAGATTGGCTTTGATATAGGCGATGGATTTTTGAATATAGGAAAATTTGCTCTCGGCTAAAGACTCATGATAAGCGGACATCATCCCCGACAGCAGACGGAACACATCCTCTTCGGGCTGTCCGGGCGATTCCCAAGTGAATATATGAGAAGCAGGCTGTGATCGTCCATGATCTTGGGTGCCGCTGTTATCCCCTGTGCCTGTGCAGGCACGCTCCAGCCACCTGTGGCCGGACAATAGAATCGACTGCAAGAAGGCTTGAAGAGAGACAGCGGTTACCGTATCGTTCTCCATTTGTGAGCGCACCTTCTGATTCACCCAATGCCTCAGCTCTGTCGGATTGTTGCTCATCAGTATGGCGGAAAGCTCGGCCTCCTCCTTCTGAGAGCACACGGTTCTTCCTCCCTTACGGTCTTTCACCTCTTCAATCGTATACAGCCCCCGCTCACCGACCAATCCACGAAAAGTGAATACATGCTCCGCCTCGAGATACGACATTTTTAGCTCTCCATAATCGTTAACGGAACAGCCCACTGCTGCATACACGGTACACTTCAACGTCTGCTCCACTCGGAGCAGCGCCCGCTCCAGCATTTCGCGATCTGCCATTCCAGACGCAGCGGGCAGCACGAGCACGAGCCTATCCTTTTTAAGCAGAGTCACGGTTGGCAGCAGCTCGAACAGTATATTTTCTGCCGCCCCAAGCAGCAGACGTGCCAACGGTTTATCTCCCCAGCCCAAAGCGGATACCAGCATCACCTGCATAGGAGCTGTCTCCTTTTGAGCCTGCTGTAAGCCATTTTTGCAAAACCAGACCAACAGCTGCTCATGAACAGACTCCTGTTCAAGCCCTTGCGTAATTAACCGTTCCAGCAGTTGGCTGCGTAAAGCGGCCGTTTGAACATTCTCCTGCTTGAGCGCCTCCCATTTCTCCAAGATGCGCTGCTTGGCCTTCAATGCCGCCTTAATGATCTCTTCGGGACGGCTCGTCTTTAGCAAATAATCCGTAACCCCTTCTCTAAGTGCCTGCTGCGCATAAGTAAAATCGTCATAGCCAGTTAAAATAACAACCTCCGTGTCAGGCAGCATCGCCCTTACTTTATGGGCCAGCTCAATTCCATCCATCCCGGACATGCGGATATCGGTCAATAAAATATGGGGCTTCTCCTCCGGTATGCGGGCGAGCGCTTCTTCAGCGGAGGAAGCCGGAGGCAGCAGCTCCATCCCGAGCTCCTTCCAGTCGATCACCGTGCACAATCCGGTGCGGATAATCACCTCGTCGTCTACAATCAAAATTCTCATGTCATTTCCTCCCCTGTCGGAATGATGAACGATATTTCCGTGCCTTTCCCCGACTCGCTGTCAATCATCAATCCCGATTCATGCCCGTAGTGCAGAAGCAGTCTTTGGTGAACATTGCGCAGTCCGTAGCTGGGTCTTGGCTGGGACATTCCCGTTCGTGTATCCTCTGCCATTATATTTCTGCGGATTTCCCGCAGCTTAGCCGGCTCCATGCCGATGCCTGTATCTTCTACAACAAATTTCATCCGTGACGCTCCGAGCAGCTCTCCGTGGACATAGACATGACCTTTTTCTTTTTTCTTTTGAATCCCGTGAATGACGCTGTTCTCAATCAACGGCTGGAGCAGCAGCTTCAGCATCGGGGTCTGCATCATGGCCGGATCAATGAAAAACTCAATCTCAAACTGATCAGGAAACCGGATTGATTGAATGTAAGCATAGTTTTGTGCGTGGGCTACCTCCTGCTGAACAGGGCAGAACTCTTCCCCTTTATTCAAGCTGAATCTCAGAAAATCGCTCAGCGCCCCTACCATTTCGGCAATTTTTCGATCTTTATTCATCAAAGCGATCCAATGGATCGACGACAGCGTATTGTACAAAAAGTGCGGGTTGATCTGCGCCTGCAGCGCTTGAATATCTGCTTCCTTCTTCATCGCCTCGTTCTTCTGCACCTGCTCCTTCAAACGCTGGATACGGTCGCTCAGCTTGTTGTAGCTGCGCAGCAGCAAGCCTACTTCATCCGTGCTTCGCACCTCGAAATGAGGGATTGGTTCATCGGGGTTAATGTCCTTCATATTTTGAGTAAGCTTGGTTAGCGGCCGCGTCACCCATTGCAGAAAATAAATCACCAGTCCAGCGGCCATCACCAAGGCAAGCCCTACCGCCACAGCTGTAACCATCAGCACATAGCCGTTTTGCTTCGTGTATATTTGCGTAGGGATAAAACCGACCAGCTTCCAGCGCTGTCCAGGGATCGTGTAGTACAGAATCGTCTTCTGCTCCTTGCCCGTACCGTAATTCAGGATCCCGCTATCCTCGTCCATCGCACCAATATCAGGAAAAATATCCGTCACCATATGATTCAGCCATTCCGGCTTGCCGCTCGATAAGATGCGGTCCTGTTGATCCAAGAGCAATACAAACCCGCTGGACTCCCATCCTGCCTCCGTCAAATATCGGGCAATCTCAGCCTCATCGACGCTGATAGAAATCATCCCGAGATTTTTGAAATTGTTAATGCTGCGAACAGGCCGCACAAGGGAAATGACCTTCTTCAAGCCCTCGGTCGTCTGATTCTCATACAGAGGCGTCCACCATCGTGTGCTGCTTCGGTAGATTTGCTCATTTTGCTTCAGCATCTCAGGCAATCCCGAGCTCAGTACGGTCGTGTTGGACAGCGGAGGCTTTCCCACGTCGCTTGTAATCGTAATGTTGGAAATATGCTTTTTGGAAAACGCCAGATTCGTCAAAAAACCAACGTTCAAGGTGAAGCGGACGACATCTTCTTTTTCATCATCCAAATAGGCTTGGATATCCCGCTGCCCGATAATGAACAAGGACATGCTCTCCACATCCTCAATAATAAAATCTAGCTTGCCCCCGATCTGCCGCAGCGTGTTCATCCCGGACTGCTTCGCCTTGTCCTCCGTAATGGAGGTGGCGATCGTGTAAGATACAACCCCGGTTAATAATAAAGGCAGCAGAAGAGCCAGCAGCAGAAACAGGGACAGCTTCCGTTTTAACGAGTTTCCGAACCAGCGCCTCATGATAGGTTCCCCCAGCCACTTTTTTTGTAATCGCATTCATCATTATTTGTATACTAACATACTTTTTTTCTTTCGAACAAACTTTTTGTTTGACATTTAAAACGGATGTGATACTATCGTTCTCATAACAGTCCCGTGATAGTCGGGAGAAAGGAGGTGCACTTACCTATGGAGCATATCCGTGAGGAATCCGAATTTCTGAACAGTCTGGTGAAGGGCATCGCGGCCCAATTCGGCGACAATTGCGAGGTCGTGCTGCATGACCTGACAGGCTCGTATGAAAGCACGATTACAGCGATAGAGAACGGTCATATTACCGGTCGTAAGGTCGGCGATCCCGGCACGAATCTCGGTCTGGAGCTGCTGCGCGGCAACCATGTCGACGGCAACAAATTCAATTACGTCACTCAGACCAAGGACGGCCGCATTCTTCGCTCGACGTCCATGTATATGAAAAACAATGAGGGCAAAACGATCGGAGCGCTGTGCATTAACTTTGATATTACCGAGCTAATGATGGCGGAGAAAACACTCCACTCCCTTACCTCCACTGGTCTGCAGACTGAAGTGAAGGAATCGTTCGTCAGCAACGTAAGTGATCTGCTCGACGCTTTGATCCAGGAAGCACAGGAGCAGATAGGCAAACCGGTAGCCGTCATGACCAAGGAAGACAAGATGAAGATGATTCAGCTGCTCGACCGCAAAGGGAGCGTTCCTGATTAAAAAAGGCGGCGAGAAAATTTGGAGTTATTTGAATATTTCCAAGTATACCTTGTATAACTACTTGGAGGAAGGCAAAACACTACTGGAATCGGAAGGGAATGAGGAAGCATGAACCATACCGGAGCTTCGTCCTTTGTACCTGAAACGCCCTGCATCATCATCCATGACGAGATCATGAAGCATAACATTCAGACCATGGCGCACACCGCCAGCCGGCATCAGGTAAACCTGCGCCCCCATGCCAAAACCCATAAAATGCCTCATGTCGCTCATCAGCAAATCGAAGCAGGAGCCGTAGGCATTACGGTCGCTAAAGTTTCCGAAGCAGAAGTGATGACTCAGCATGGGATTTCCAGCATCTTCATTGCTTATCCGCTGGTCACCGTCCCCAAAATTGAGCGCGCTATAGCTCTGAGCAAGCAAATAGTCCTTATTCTCGGGGTAGACAGCGAGGCAGGCGCCCTGCTGCTGTCGCAGACGGCTGCAAAGCTCGGTCATACGCTGAACGTGCGGCTGGAGATCGATACGGGCTTGCGGCGGACGGGAGTATTGTACGAGGACGCCTTGGCTCTGGCAGCTCGAATCCATGGAATGGAGTCACTGCGTCTTACCGGCATTTATACATTCCGCGGTGCCTTGATGAACAAGAAGCCCACTATGGATTTGAAAAGCGCCGGTGAGGAAGAGGGCCGGTTGATGGTAGAGCTTGCTGACCGCATTCGCGCTCAAGGCATTCCTATTACCGATGTCAGCGTCGGCTCCACTCCGACAGGAGCATACGCCGCAGCCGTTGAAGGCGTTACCGAAATTCGTCCGGGAACCTACGTATTTCAGGATCGGATGCAAGCCCGCTTTGGCGTGTGCGGGATAGAGGACTGTGCAGGCAGTGTGCTGGTTACGGTCGTGAGCCGTCCATCGGCAGACCTGGCCGTCATCGACGGAGGCAGCAAAACATTCGCGACCGATGTGCAGCCAAACACCGAGCCGCTCCTTCTGCAGGGCTTCGGTCATGTCATTGGTCTGGAGGACGCCATATTGGAGAGAATGTCCGAAGAGCATGGCATGCTGCGGCTTGGCCCTGACGCACAGCGTGCAGATTTGAAGGTTGGGGATCGGCTTCATATTATTCCGAATCATATTTGCAGTACCGTTAATTTGCATAATCGTGTCTTTTTCCAGCAAGGTGACAAGCTGGAGCCATTCGATGTATTGGGACGGGGAATGCTCGAATAGAGCTAGGATGAAACCGTATCTCTGAGACTTGTAGCCCTTTAAAGATATATCAAGAAATCTGGAACCGGTGGATGCTCCCTTTAGGAAGGCTTACCCAGCAGGCTTCTGCTTTGCTGAGTAAAGCTGCGGATATTGTTATCGGAAAATTATGAATTTTGCCACTTCTTAGTCAGATAATCAAAATCATATTTCATGAACCGAAATCATCCATTGCATGCATTCTTTAGCAAATTCGGACTATCCTGCGCGAAATAAAAAGGAAACCTTCAGGAGGTTACAAACCCTATGCTGGATCTTATCTTGAAAAACGGACGTATTGTCGATGGTACGGGAAATCCCTGGTTTATCGGAGATGTAGGTGTGAAAGACGGGCAAATTGCAGCTGTGGGGCAGCTGGATATGGAGGCGCACGAGATGATCAACGTCCACAGGCAGGTGATCTCCCCTGGCTTTATTGACGGCCACTGTCATTCCGATCTTATGATTCTGGATCATCCGTTCAGCGAAATAAAAATTCGCCAAGGCGTGACAACGGAAGTGGTCGGCAACTGCGGGCTCGCCCCCGCTCCATTCGTCCGGGAACAGGCAGAGCTGCTGCAAAGCTATGTTCAGCCGGTGCTTGGGAAAACATCCTGGGAATGGCCATGGGAAACCGTCGAGCAGTACATGCAAACGCTTTCTAATTCTTCCCCTTCAGAGAACATCGCCACCTACGTAGCTCACGGGGCGCTGCGTATTGCAGTGATGGGCTTTGCCAATCGCCCGGCGACTTCCCAGGAGCTGAAGCTTATGAAGCACATGCTGGAGGAAGGACTGAAGGCCGGTGCTATCGGCTTCTCCATCGGACTGCTGTATGCGCCCGGAAGCTATACGTCCAAGGAGGAAATTGCCGAGCTATGCTCCGTACTGCCCAAGTACAACGGACTGTTCTCCACCCACATCCGGGGCGAGGGGAATAACCTGATTCCTTCCGTCAAGGAGGTCATATGGATTGCCGAGAAAGCCGGCGTATCCCTGCACATCAGCCATTTGAAGGCAGCGGGTAAAATCAATTGGGGCAAAGTGCTGGAAGCGATGGAGCTTATAGAGGACGCACGCTCCCGCGGACTGGATGTCACCTGCGACGTCTACCCTTACAACGCCGGCTCCACAACACTGACAACCGTCCTCCCTCCATGGGCATTGGAAGGCGGTATCGAAAGCGTACTCGAACGCTTCCGGGATCCCCGTTTGCGCCAACGCATCCGTGAAGAACTGGGACAGGAGCAGAAGGACTGGGACAACCTGGTGTGCTCCACCGGTTGGCAGAGCGTCTTTATTTCCGCCGTGCATAACGAAGCGAATCGTCATCTCGAAGGCAAGCACTTGGCAGAAATCAGTGAGGAACGCGGCCTGCATCCGGCCGATTGCATGATGGATCTGCTGCTCGAAGAGCAGGGCCGCATCTCCATCGTCTATTTCCACATGGCCGACGAGGATGTGAAGCAGGTTATCGGCTACGAGCGATCGCTGATTGCGTCGGATAGCCTGACCTGCGAAACCGGTAAGCCTCATCCGCGGCTGTATGGAACCTTCCCGCGCGTCTTTGCCAAATATGTGCGTGAGGACAAGGTGCTGACAATGGAGCAAGCTGTTCGCAAGCTGACATCGTTCCCGGTGCAGCGATTCAAGCTCGGCAAACGCGGTCTGCTGGTCCCCGGCTATGCCGCCGACATTGCGGTGTTTGACCCGGAAACCATTCAGGACAACGCAACCTTCGAGGATCCACGTCAATATCCGGCAGGTTTCTCTCACGTGCTGGTCGGCGGCAAACCGACGCTGCTCGGCAATCGGCATACTCATGCCAGAGAAGGCGTTCTGATTCGTGCGCACCATTGCTGCAGCCACTAGTCCTTATTCATTTTGATAAAGTACAACCCATTCAGCATCATACCCAATTATATGGAGGTCATCATTTATGAGCAAAGTCGAACAAAAATTATTGGACATGGGCATCGTCCTTCCCCCATCCCCGGAGCCTCGTTTCACCTACGTTCCATGCAAACGCACAGGCAACCTGCTGTACTTATCCGGGCAGGATTGCCGAATCAACGGAGAGCTGATGTATGAAGGCAAGATAGGAAGCGACCTTACTATAGAACAAGGCCAAGAAGCAGCGCGGCAGGTCATCATTAACTGCCTGGCCGTACTGAAAGGCTACCTCGGCGATCTGGACCGCGTCGTTCAAATCGTCAAGCTGCTCGGATTCGTGAACAGCGCGCCAGGCTTCGGTGACCAGCCTTATGTTATGAACGGCGCCTCCAACCTGCTCGTCGAAGTGTTCGGTGAGGACGGCCGCCATGCCCGCTCCGCTATCGGCACGAGCGATCTGCCATTCCATACGCCGGTAGAGATCGAAATCATCGTGGAAATCCGCGACTAAGCGCTCCCTTGCGAGTATACATTCAAGTAGAGACATCCATGATCGCATACTTAACATAACAACAATGGACATGATCCATATGGGAGGCGCTAGAAGTGGAATTTCGATTGGTACAGAGCAGTGAATTGAATCAAGCCGTCCAATTGGCGGACGATATTTTCCGCGATGCCGAGCAAGTCTCGATGGGCACCGCCTTCCCGCTTATTTTCTCGCCAGGGCAGAGCCATTCCTATGGAGCCTTCGTCGAAGACAAGCTCGTCTCCTTCATGGGCTTCGTCCCGTTCGTGCTGCAAGTAGGCGACGCGCGGCTGAACGTGTTCTCGATGGGTTCGGTATGCACCCATCCGGATTACCGCGGCCAAGGCACCGCAGGCCGCCTGCTGGATCTATGCAAGCAGCATGCCGAACAGGCCGGCGCTTCGCTGGTGTTTATCTCAGGCGACCGATCGTTGTACACGCGGGCGCACTGCTATCACTTCGGCCGCACGGAGCGGTTCACGCTGGACGCAGCAGGCGCAGCCCGGCTGCGCTCGTTAACCGCGGGGGCTAGCGGCCGCACGGTCCGCCCGCACGCGCCGACAGACGCGTTCGCGATGCAGGCTGCCGCGAACGCAAGCGATGTCGCGTTCGCGCAAAGCGTCACCGAGCTGCAGCGGCTGCTCGGTGCGGAGGCCCACGCCAGCTGCACGAAGCTGGCGCAGCAGGTGCTCGTCGCCGCCCCAGTTGGCGGCGGCGTGGACAGCTACGCTGTGATCGAGGCCCCCGGCCGCTATCACAGCAAGAGACAGCCGACGGCCACCGAGTGGGCCGGCCCGGCTGAAGCCGTCGGCGCGCTGCTCGCCGACGCGGTAGAGCGCTTCAACCTTGCGGAGCTCAAGGTTGCGGTCGGCTGGCATGAGCACGAGCTCATGCAGCTGCTGCGCGAGGCAGGCTTAGCCTCGACGCCGGGGACGAACAGCGGAACCGTGTTCGTCGTAAGCGCCGAGCGCCTGCTCGAGCAAGCCGCTCCCTATTTGCGCGCGAGCGGCAGCCCTGTTCCTGCAGTCACTGCCCTGCAGGAAGGCCAACATCGCGTGACGCTTCCGGATGGAAGCGTCAGCCTAGAGCTATCCGCAGAGGACCTAGTCTCTCTGCTGTTCGACCCTGAATCCGCGCATGCCAAGCAGCTCCCGGGTTGGAAGTCCATCCCGCTGCCGCAGCTAAACGGACTTCCCTATACTTAATAGCATTCCATACTAAAACAGGTACCATCAAAAGGCTCCCCCACAAAGCCACCCATGCCACTTACACTCCACCATGGGGAGTGGAAATGGGGTAGCAAGAGATATTTCCAGGGTAGTAGGTCTTGGCTTCGAAGCTGATTCAAGTACTTTGCGAGGAGCTCCGAAATTCTATAATGTGAAACAAAGCCCGATAAATTCGCCTTGTAGCGATTTATCGGGCTTCTTCATTTCAAAATGTTAAGGCATTTAAAACAAATGTTATGGTCCCTTACTGATGGAAAAAACGACATTATCTCCCACTTTGGCATCCGCATTCGACTGCGGGTCCTGTTTAAATATTTTCCCCTTCTCCATGCCATTGCTTTCCATAACAAAACTGTAATGCAGACCGGCAGCAAGAGCGGCTTGATGAGCTTCACTCTCTGTCATGCCTATGAAATTAGGTACTTTGGTCGGACTGCCATCAGGCTTCACGCTGCTGCCACCACTATCAGGCTGCTTCGTCTCCTTCGGCGCATCCGGCTTGGGTGTTGCTGACGGCTCGGGTGTCGGAGTCGTCTCCGTAACGGCGTTGCTCGGAGGAATATAGCCTTTATCAGGCTTCAACGTCTCAATAAGCCCCATCAAAATAAGCACCGAGCAAATTCCGATGACGACGATCGCTCCACCGATGAAGAGCAGCTTTTTCATTACACTGCCCACTGTAATTCCCCGGGTCTCTTCCTCTTCCTCGTCTTCTTCCTCCGCTTTAGCCATATTCCTTACAGGCTCGTCTACGTTTACCGCCTTCTTGCGGGCAGGCATTTCCTCCAACGGTGCTTTCATCACGGTCGAAACCGGCTTTTTCCTCGATTCCGGTTCTGCTGTCTTGGTCAAGGTCTGTGTGCTTCTCATGATGACAATACGAGCTAGCTGAGCAATGAATAATTTTAACGGAACATCCTCTGTCATCGCCTGCTGAATCAACGGAACGAGCACGTTTTTTTGTTCTGCCGGAATGGTTCTGAGCGCTTGCTGTACCTCGGAATCCTCCACACTATACGTTGTCTCTGTTGAGCCTACGAGCATTTGCAGCAGCAAGCTGCTTAAGCCCCTAGTCCCGCGCTGCGATACCGCGCCCTGCTCCCAATAATTCATAATAACCGGATGTCTTTCAAAATCCAGCCATATATTATCCGGACGAACGGAAAATCCGACGATGCCGTCCTCCAGAGCTTTTTGCATGCCTAACGCAAGCTTATGCACGATCGACACCATTTCGGGAAAGGCCATCGTTTTCTTGTCGATCTCTTCAATCAGCAGCGTGCCGTTGCACGGCTTTAATACGGCGATTAACCGGTTGGCTGTGCTGCTGTAGCCCGTATCTAAAATGTGTATAAAAGCTCTGTCCGTAAATTGGGATGCTTCCCCTATCATTTGCGTGTACATTTGAACGAACTCTTCGTTCGGAATCTCGAGAGAATACAGAATAACCTTTCGATTTAACGATAAATCTTTCCCCATATAAACCATCCCGCCATCCAACGGTATGATCCGCTGCTCAGGGATATATCTTTGTTCCATACGGTCTTCCATTTCATGCAGCCCCCTTTCTCTTTAAATACCCTATCCATCTTACTCATATAGTTCGGACTTTAGTCCGGATTTTCGTTGATATGTCCGAAAAAAAAGCAAAACTAGCCCCCGCAGAGGGCATTCTTTTACATTACCCATTCTATTATATAACGAAACAGCAAAAAAGCCGACTTTCGCGAAAACGCGTTAATTGGGCTCTTGTTTTCTCCCTATGAAGGCTAAAACATTGTCAGATACTTCTCTATAGATAACCATTTACACGTTAGGGAGACTTAGAGTATTCGAACAACACTAATCCTGAGAATAATACTTGCTGCTTCGCAGCAATGAGGCCATACGCTTGAATTCCTTTAATAATTGCCGAATTTCTCATTTTACATTTAATCTTGCCGCTGATTATAATGGACGAATCATTCATGAAAATCGAAAGGGATTTTACAACCATGGCCCATCAGGCTGTAATTTGGCGTTTGCTTGGCGTCTCGTTATTGTGGGGATGCAACTATGTCGCGAGCGCCTATTTGTTAAGAGATTTTTCTCCTATTTTCTTGTCTTACTCCCGCTTAGTATTAACCTCACTCTTTTTAATTTCTATCGCTTTAATCAATAAGAAAATGAAGCGTCCGACCATTCAAGAGTGGCTTATCTTACTATTTGCCGGTCTGTTTGGTACCCTGTTCAACCAATTCTTTTATTTCATGGGCCTTCAGCACTCTACTGCAGGCAATGCATCGCTTATCATTGCGCTTTCGCCTGTAGCTACCACCCTGCTTGCCCGCATTTTTCTAAGGGAGGCGATCACGGTAAACAAATTGACTGGAGCTGGCTTAGCCTTGGTAGGTGTCATCCTTATTGTGTTGTTCGGAGGCAAATCAATCGGCATATCACAAGGAGATATCCTGCTGCTCCTGGCAATGATTGCCCTATCCGTCAGCTTGTTGTTCATCCGTAAACTGACAACCAGTATGCCTTCCTATGATATCACTATTTTTGCTACCGTAATGGGTACTGTCTTGATGACCCCCGCAGCTCTGTGGGAAGCGAGTCAAGGGCATATGCATTTCAGCCTGCATATTACCATGTGGCTGCTGCTGGCTTGTGCAGCGATTTTCGGCCAAGGCTTGGCAGGTTTTTGGTGGAATCAGGGCATATCCGAGGTGGGGGCATCCACCAGTTCCATGTTCATGAATATTCCCCCCTTTGTTGCCATTATCGTAGCTTATTTGGTTCTTGGGGATACCATACAGATTGTTCAAATCGCTGGAGGAATTCTAATTCTTATCGGTGTAGCCGTATCCAACCGCAGAACGGCTGTGCAAGCCGCTGCATCATAGACCACAAATGGAAAAGGCGCTCCTCTCTGGAGCGCCTTTTCCATTTGTATGTTATTTGAAGCTTTTCTTTGTTAGTCTAATGTAATGTATCATGACATTAACATCCATTAATCAACATATCCTCCGTTTACCACGATAGTATTACTCCTTTTCGCACTAAAACAATGTTGTATTTTGTTGATTTTGTGTGAATTATATTTACACCCTAATCCAACCGCTATACAATATAGCAAAACGTTAATGGTGGTGACAACATGATGAAGATCCAAATCGGCTTCCGCACTCTTAAAACTGCCGTCGGCGTCAGTATTTCCATTTTACTTGCTCAACTGCTCCAGCTCGAATACTACTCTGCAGCGGGCATTCTTACCCTGCTATGCATTCAAAAATCACGTAAGCAATCGACTCAAGCCGTCATCAGCCGATTCTTCGCTTGTTTGTCCGGGCTTCTGTTCTCCAGCCTGCTGTTTATCATCATCGGCTATCATCCTTATTCCTTTCTTGTTTACCTGCTGCTTTTTATCCCGCTCTGCGTCCGATTCCGAATGCAGGAAGGTATTGCGAGCAGCTCCGTCATCGTCATGCATGTCTATATGCACCGAGGCATCGAAGCCGCCTTTTTCCTTAATGAATTCATGGTCATATTGATCGGGCTAGGAGTCGCGCTGCTGGTGAATTGGTACATGCCCAGTATCGATAAGGAACTGAACCGGCGCAAGGAAGAAGTGGATCGGCTCGTTAACGTGATTTTGAAAGAGATGGCCGCCTACCTCAAGGAAGGCTACACCCTGTGGGACGGGAAGGAATTACTGCAGCTGGGCGATGAGCTTCAGCAAGCCAAACGGCTTGCGGTGCTCGATTCCGAGAACAACTTGCTGCGCAAAGCCAATTCCTACGAACGATATTTCGATATGAAACGGCAGCAGTACGAGATCTTGGAACGAATGCTCCCTTATATTTCCAGAATCTCAGTCAAAATGGATCAAGGCATTCGGATAGGAGACTTTATTTTGGAGGTCAGCGACCCAAGCTCAGGAAGTTCTACTGCCCATTTGCGAGAGACGCTGCGTGCGATCCGTGAATATCACAAGCTGCTTCCTTTGCCGGAAACTCGGCACGAATTTGAGAATCGGGCCAGCCTCTATGCCGTGGCTAATGAGCTGGAACGATTTATTCATACCATGTAACATGTAATGCAGCTCCAGTTTACAGATAATCCCTACACCGCTGTATCATCTTTCAAGAGATGCAGTGGTGTTTTTGTTATCCCTCCACTTTCCTGTGAGCTCATTGTATAATACTTTTATCCTGCAGCTGCTGGAACGAAAGGTTGTGAGAATATGGCAGGCATTCGTTATTTCCGAGATGCGTCCTTGCCTTTATTGGAAGCCAAGAAGTGTGAGGCCTATGCTATATCCTACAAAAAACATTTTCACGAAGAGCTTTCCATAGGCATCATCGACAAAGGCACAAGCAAGGTTTGGTGCGACGGCAAAAACCTCCAGGTCGAGGCCGGCAGTGTCATCTGCTTTCCGCCCTATATGCCTCATGCATGCAGTCCCGAGTCCGATTATAACTGGACATATAAAATGCTGTTTATTCATCCAAAGTGGATTCATTCGGTCTTTCGAGATGATACACTACCTGAGTTTCCATTCTTGTTTCAAAATCAAACCAATAAAATATTGGCTGATGGCGTAAATCAATGCGTTAGTGCAATGGAATTCATGATGAGTCCTATGCGAACCGAAGCTTGTTTTATAGACATGATCCGCACGATGACCTTTAAAGGCGAAGACAGTATGAAACATGAACGCCATGCAGCAGAACCTAAGCATCTGGAACGGATCAAAGCTTATTTGCATGAGCATTTCAAGGAAAGAATTACGTTAGACGATTTGGAGCGGGAGACAGGTGTCAGCAAATTTCATCTGAGCCATTTATTCAAAAGAGGAAGCAGCCTTCCTCCGCACACTTATCAAAACCTGCTGCGAATCAACTTCGCCAAAAAGGAATTGTCCCGATCAAGACCTATTGCAGACATTGCTTTGGAAGCCGGGTTCTGCGATCAGAGCCATATGACCAAAGTATTTGCCCACACGGTAGGCCTTTCTCCGCAAAAATACGCATCTTTAAAAATGTAACCCACAGCAATTTTATACAATACATTCTGTGCCGCCGACCATACAATGTGCCTATACCACATAAGGGAGGCGCTACAATTTGAACAACCCACTTATTGAACAACCATTTGCCGAAGCCTTAAAGTCAGTTGCACGGCGCGAGGACATTAAAGCGTATATTAACAAATCTCCACTGCTCTATAGCTTGCTTAGCAGGGCAGCAGGGCGTTATGTCACAGGTGATGCTCGAGCGGACGGATTGAACTCCGGCACACTTCTCCGGAATAAAGGCTACGAAGTGTCACTAGAATACATAGGCGAAAATATATGTAGGTTATCGGATTGTGAACAGGCCGTGCAGGAGTTTCAGGAGCTAATCAGAGCATGCGCAGTATCAGGGGCGGCTTCTAGAATTTCATTGGACTTATCCCACATCGGATTGTCCATTCAACCGGAACTGGCCTATCATAATCTTAGGTTACTTGCAGAAGAAGCGGAAAAGCATAACTTGACAATCCTTATCAGCATGGAAGAAACCGCCAAGACGGATCTAATTCTATCGGTATATAAGCAAGCCATTGCACATTATTCCAATCTTGGCATTACGCTGCAAGCGCATCTCTATCGAACGCCGCAGGATTTGGAAGAATTACTTCCTTTAGGAGGCCGCATACGAATCGTGAAAGGCGCCTATCAAGAGTCTGCCTCAGACGCCATGCCCCGTTCCGAAGCTTTGAACGAACAATTTTTAAAGCTTGTGGCACGCTGCATTCAGACAGGATGTACCGTTTCCGCAGCAACCCATGATGAAGCATTAATAATGGAAATGAGACAAAGGGGCTATTTCAATGCACAACATTTCGAGATCGAAATGCTGTATGGGATTCGTCCGGAGCTTAGCTCGAATTTGCATGCCGCTGGCGTCCCTGTGCGCATCTACCTTACCTATGGAGAGGAATGGTATCTGTACGTGTGCCATCGAATTGCCGAGTTTCCTCCGAATCTATACTTGGCGGTAACCGATATCATTCAAGGTGATCATTCGTCTGCTGCTTTATATAAATAAAAGAAAAAAGACGCCTTGTGGCGTCCTGTGTAGAGAAACCCAAAGATTCAGAAGATGGCGGATGACGGGAGGTGGGGTATCCCCTGGAGGAGCGAACGCGTCCACTGTTGTTATCGGGAAATCACCGCTGTAAAGCAAATAAATTAATATTTCCCGATAACAACAGTGGCCGGAAGGGGATACCCCACCGGAGTACCACGCACACATCTGAAGCTTTGTTGGTTTCCGAGGACGCCTTGCGGGGTTTTATTTGGCCTTCGCCTCAAATTGCTGTGCAGGCTGATTGCCTAACTGTATGGACTGAAACGCACCATTTGTATACTCAGATATAATTTTGTGCCAGAAGGACCGCGAAGCTGCATTGCTCTCGATTTGAGACACGATCCAGCGGCCCGGAAACAGCTCGAAAGCTTGGATAGCAGCAGCGCGGCCGATTCCGAGCTTCTGATATTTGCGTAGAATGAAGAATTCGGCCATCAGCCATGTTATCGATTGGTCAGGAGCGCGCTCCCACTCTCTCACCAGAACCAAACCCACTATTTTGCCGGAGGATCGGATGAAGAAAGGATGCCTGGTTCCGTCCGTCCAGTAATGGTCCAGCATGCGGTATTCGAATTGTCCGTAAGGATTCAGCTCCAAGCTGTCTAAATACGCACTGATCTCATATAGATAAAATTCCAATAAATTGCGTAATATCCCCTTTTCCTCGTAGGAGACCCGTTGCAGCTCTACGTTCATCTCCCCACCTCACGTTCGATTAATTCAAACGCTGAATGACTTGTTCCAGGCTCATTTCGCTCATAGAAGAAATCCGCAAATCATACTTCTCAAATGTTAAAAACTGTGTTAATTCATTCGGCACAATCACGCATTTTAATCCCGCCCTTGTTGCCGCTTTGGCCCCGTTGGCTGAATCCTCAAAAGCGACAGATTCATCCGCTGCCACATCCAAATGCTCTAGCGTTCTCAAGTATAAGGCAGGATCCGGCTTTACCCTCTCCACCTGATCGCCAGTAGAAATCACTTCAAAGTATTCTTTAATGTGCAGTTTATTCAGGAAAAACTCGACCCATTCTCTTGAAGAACTGGAGGCTAGCCCTATTTTTAGCCCCATTGATCTCGCGTCGTTCAAGTAATCCCTAACTCCATCCCTCATAGGAATCGCTTTCATTTTTACTGTATGCAGATCTTTGGCTTGACGTTTGATGTCATCTCTACCGATTTGCATGCCTGCTACTTTCTCATCAATGTATTGGTTCAGGACCGAATCGTCCGTCCCGACACACTTCACGAACAATTCCCAATGAAACTCGAGATGATAAGTCTCAAAAACTTCTTTATACGATTCATACCATACGGTTTCCGTATCAATAATCAAACCATCAAAATCAAATACAACCGCCTTAATCATGCTGAATCCCCCTCTATTTCATTTTGCCTACGGTAATATATCGTCTTCAATGGCACCCATTCTTATATACTTTATCATTTTACGGGATTCCGCTTCTACTCTCTTAGCCCCCTCAGGAGTTAACCACCAGTTGTCCTTTTGGGTCATTTGATCGTCTGCCGGACAAAGGGTATATTCAACCCAGCGGGGCATATAGGTTCTCAAAGTCAAATACGCTCTTCTTACATGATAGGCCGACGTTACGACCAATAGTCTTCGAATATTATGAAGCATGAAGGCTCTGTCCAGCACCATTAAGGATGAAAGAACATTTTCCTTGGTATGCCGGGATTCCGTTTCTATCAAAATATGCTGCGGCTGGACCCCCAGCTCAATAGCTCTATCTCTCATTAGTACAGCCTCTGATTTATTAGATTGACCAGCCCATACGGTTCCTCCTGAGAAAAGAAGCTTCGGTGCCCTACCTTTTTTATATAATTCAACTGCCGCCGGCAGCCTGTATCTTAAGCTTCTATTGCTTCCAAATACGAAAATGCAATCGCCGTACTGACCGTCGTCCACTATGCCTTCGAACAATAAGGTGGTCATCTGTTTTCTCGTTAAACGATCAGGGTCCAATTCTGAAATCCGAACGGTGAACACCCCCGCTTCCATTTAGTCAGAACTTAGAGCTCTACTTCATTTTATCATAAAACCTTAGAAACGACCGGGCATGTCAAAATATAAATGTTGCAAACATACGTTCTATGTTATACATTGGTATTATGGGTAATAATGGGAAGTGATGTTTTTTCTACGATCATGAATTCGTAATCGAAACATCATTCAAACCAAAAAAAGAACCTAAGGAGCTGACTTATAGTATGACAGTTAGATTGATCCCTTATTTAGTCATGAGCGGTAATGCCAAAGAAGCCATTGAATTTTATGAAAAAGCATTAAATGCTAAGGTGAACCAAAGTTTAACATTCGCGGATATGCCAGAAAATCCAGAATTCCCATTGCCTGATTCTGCTAAGGGACTGATTGCTCACGCATTATTGAAGGTCGGCGAGACGGACCTCATGCTTTCCGATACATTCCCAGGTCAGCCTCACCAAAGCGGCAATCAGGTTACGATCTGCATCTCAACTAAAGACGCAAGCCAATCCAAACAAATGTATGAAGCTTTGCAGCAGGGCGGTCATGTAAATATGCCTCTGCAGGAAACCCATTTCAGTCCTGCTTTCGGTAATGTAAGGGATAAGTACGGCGTTACATTCCAAATTTTTACGGAAGGTGTCCAATAAGAAGGCTGCCAGCAATAGTCGGGTAATTGGAAAAAGCTCCGCCTGTTCTATACGCCGCAGCGGAGCTTTTTCGTTATAATTAGCCTACATCAAGTAATGCAAGCCGTTCCCTTACACTTATTTCAACCTGTTAGATAAATCATCCATTTCAGCTTTTATCACTTTAATGTGCACCTTTTTTATAGCCTTCAAGTAACCGTCTAAAGCCACGAAACACTCCGTTCTGCCCTTCATGCAATTTGTAATAGCCTAAATCATAGAACGGACTGT
Source organism: Paenibacillus sp. RC67 (assembly GCF_030020805.1). GTDB lineage: Bacteria > Bacillota > Bacilli > Paenibacillales > NBRC-103111 > Paenibacillus_S. Next base: position 1,346,553 of record NZ_CP125098.1, on the reverse strand, counting down.
TGCCTTCCAATTCTCCAAAATCAATGATTCCTGTGTACTTCTTGGATTCCTGAAATATGTGAGTATCGTCGAAATCCCCATGAATCAAATGAGGCTTATGCCTTAGCATAAGCGAACTACCGGATTGTATCAGGTTGGCGATTTGGGTTGTTTCCTGTTGGGTGAAAATGGGTTCCGATAACAAAGATAGATTATCATCTAAGTGCCCAAAGAGATACTCATGCATCGAATGTTTTTCGCCGTTCAGCTCGGTCCCTGGTTCGGTCCATTCCCTTCGGATCATCCCATAACCATCTACTTTTACTTCATGGATCAAAGCTAATTGTTTGCCTGCCTCGAACAGTACAGCCTCGTAATCATTCTTTAACGTACAGTCTCTAACAGACGAACCAACGATTTCTTTTACAACCATCAAGGACATATCCAGCGCTTCATGTCGTGGCTCGAAGTAAATGACCTCCGGTACGTGTAGGTTACGAAGCCTTAATAAGGAATGCACATGCACTTCCACACCGAAGCTCATGCCGATCTCAGGTAATATCCGTACGTACAACGTTTCTCCACCTGTTTGCACTCGATACACATAGGTAGATGATCCTCTTAATACTCTTACCAAATGAAAGTCTCTAATTGACAACGCTTCACCTACGGCTCGTTTCACTACTTCAATTTCTGTACACTATGCTTTTTTAATATGAGCTATTCCTCCCTTAGCGCTACCGTCATTTTACGTTGGGTTTCTCCCAACCGTTCTTCTGCGCCATAAAGAACCAACGGTTCGCTCCAGCTGAAGCCATCTCCTTTGTATCTCGGAATCAGGTGCATATGGTAATGTGTCAAGTCGTTGAATACGCCGCCGTTTTGGCATATCGTGATTCCATCTGGATGGAATACTTGTTTTAATATCGAGGATAGCTTCATAGAGGCTTCCATGATGCGATGCGCCACTTCCAGGCCCATTTCCTCCACATCTAGTACATGCTTTTTAGGAAGGATTAGGGTATGGCCTTCGTTAAAAGGAGCGATATCCAGAACGCAGGTTATATGCTCATTCTCATAAACCACATTGACGTTGGGTTCCCTTCCATTTGCAATTCGGCATCCTAAACAATCCACTTATTCTCCTCGCTCCTTTCCTATTTGCACACGCTTAGCCATAAAAATATCCGGCTTACCGAAGCCGTTAGCATCCGGCAACACGCCAACGACTTCAAACCCCAGCTTTTTATAAAATCCAAATGGGTGTCTGTTCCGGTTCGTCATGTTCATCACTTTGTCCAGCACATTCGGGTAAAGATCTTCTCCATATAGGCTCGTGCTGTTAGTCTCATCGTCTGAACCTAGATAAATGGTGATGCCTCCTCTAGCTCTGACAACCGCTTCAAAGTCGTCTACTAACGCTTTACCAATCCCTTTGCCCCGATAACTTTCCTCTACAACGAGCGGATGCAATTCCCACGCCTTACCTCTATAATTGCTTTGTCCTGCTATCCATCCTACGACGGTGCCGTCTTCTACAACAGCAATTCGGCTTATTCGATCCTCCTGCAAGCTTTCTTCTACTTCCAGGAGAGCTTCCTCCATGTCATTCCAAGCTTCCGTAAAGCCTTTCATCAACAAGACCGCAACCTCATGTATAGGTTTCTTATCTTCCATAGATAAATCAATAATGTGCATACAAGCATCCTTTCAGACTCTCTGTCTTTTTCTATTAATTGCTTGCCGTATGTTTTAAACTACATCCTTAATTGTTTTATTTTACCATACAGATTAAGAGCGCTTGGAGTGAAAAAATAAGTATGGCCATACTCTCCTAACTGAACAGCCCTTGTTCGCGGTACTACTAGCTTTTGCATCGATTGGGCTAAAACCCGTTGACAACAACTGGAAATGGAGTTACGATAAACAAAAATGAATGAATCATTCATTCATTAATGGAGGCGTTGTAACCATGAAGAAAATAATGAATAATAATCATTGGACGGTACAAGGCAAGTATGTTGTCCTTACTGGAGCTACTAGTGGAATCGGATGGGCCGCGGCAAAGGAGCTTGCTGCCCGGGGGGCGCACTTAGGCATCGTTGCTCGCAATCAAACCAAAGCGAGTGAAGCAGCTGCTCAAATCCGTGCTCTAACTAATGGACGCACAGAAGTAGACATATTCCAAGCGGAAATGGCGTCTCAAGCATCCATTCGCCAGGTTGCAAACGACATTTTGACCCGGTGCCCCAGGATTGATATCTTAATTAATAATGCAGGGGCTATGTTTGATACCCATCAGCTCACTGTCGATGAGATAGAAATGACTTGGGCCGTCAATCATCTGGCCCCCTTTCTTTTAACCAATCTGTTGCTTGATCGACTGAAACAAAGCCAGGCTGCCCGTATCATTACGACCGCCTCCCACGGTCACAAAATGGCTAGGCAGGGTATCCGCTTTGAAGATATCCGCGCGAAGCGCATGTACAGCTTCCCACATAATGTATTAGGGGGTGCAACCGTTCGCTATGCTGAAACCAAGCTGGCTAATATTTTATTTACTGCTGAATTGGCTGAACGGCTGGAAGGAACTCAGATTTCCTCGTATTGCTTTGATCCTGGCCTAGTTTCCACCAATTTCAACCAGAATAATGGGCGACTGGCTCGTATGACGATGGGAGTTATGAACTTATTTTCCCGTACCCCCGAGAAAGGTGCTGAAACATTAGTCTGGCTGGCTGACTCCGACGAGGTTGCAGGTCAAAGCGGACTTTACTATGCTGATATGCAGATAAAAACTCCATCGGTACCCGCTCAAAATAAAGCTGCGGCTAAGCGTTTATGGGAAATAAGTGAGGAACAAACGAAAAACAAAGTTGGAGTGTGAATAAGATTGAAACCATTGAATGGAATTGGAACCGAGCATGTTCAGGATGAGCGTAAAGACCGGATAAAGAAAGCAGCGCTCAAAGTATTCGCAGAACGGGGCATCTCGGGTACCAAAATGAGCATGATTGCCTCCGAGGCCGGCGTAAGCCAAGGGCTTTCCTATCGTTATTTTGATTCCAAAGAAGAGATCTTCACTATGCTTGTGCAGGAAGCTATGGAAGAAGCCCAATTTGCATTAAAAAACATTCATCATCTACCAGGCACTCCCTTGGAGCAAATCAAAGCACTGACGATGCAAATGCTTGATGAAAGTCACAAATACAGTTTTCTCCTACTACAAAACGCGCAAAAATCAGACGAGGTCCCCATTAAAGCTAAAGAAATCCTGCTTCAATATTCTCCTAAAGAAACCATCGATCTTCTGGTTCCCATACTGACGAAAGGACAACTAACAGGGGATTTTTGCGAAGGGAATCCTTACGATCTGCTGATGCTTTACTTCTCCGTAATAACAGGATTGATGCTGCAGGAAGCTCCTGAGAAAGGCTGGCTGAATGAAGTAGATCATCTTCTGAAGATCTTAACAAAATAAGACCCTTTGCGTATATGAAGTGCTAGTACTGTACTGCATAAAGCATACTAAGGAGGCATGAAATTGATAAGCGAAGAGGTTTTAACGGAAGTGCTCTCTCAACTCCAGTGTCCTCCCTCATGTGCTGAGCTTCTTGGTGGTTACAACGATAATGTGTTCGAGGTGGGTCGTGAAGAGAAGATTGTAGTAAAAATTATGGAGAGTTCAGTCTATTCATATGCGAGCCAAAGAGCTGAATTGGAATGGTTAGATTATTTACACGCACAAGGTGTCAAAGTCGTTAAACCGCTGCGTTTAAAATCGGGTAACTATATCCAGCCCATATCAAATGATTTCTATTTTATTACCTTTGAAAAGATTAATGGCTTACACCCTAGTCCGCGCGATAAAGATGTTTGGGGGCCGACCTTATTTGAACTATGGGGTGAAGCGATGGGCAAAATCCATACCGCCGCTAAAAACTATGTACCCACGAGCAATCATCCCCATTGGTATCAAAACAGCTTGCTGTTACAAATACATTCCATTCAACTTGATCCTCTCATTATGAAGAAGTGGAACAGTTACGATAAACAATTAAAAAAACTACCTAGGACTAAAGATTACTACGGTCTTATTCATGGGGATCTACATCATGGTAACTTTCTTATTACTGGAAATGACCTGACCATTATAGATTTCGCAGACAGTGAACACCATTGGTTCGCTTATGATGTGGCTATCGCTATTTATCATACAGCCCATACGGTACCGAAATTGGATAGAAAGGAATTCGTTAAAGGTTTTGTCTACTCTTTTATGAACGGATATACTCGTGCCAATTCAAACACAACGTTTCTATCACAGATCGATGATTTCATTAATTACAGGCATCTATTCTCTTATACCTATCACACACTTAATGCAGATAAGAGCCAATTAACAGAGCAGCAGCATGAATATCTCCATGAAATGGAGCTGTCGCTTTTAACCAAATCATCTTATTTAGGATTCTCTGTAATATGATCACACGATGTTGAGGTTCTCAATTGCTTCGCCCGGCACTCCATTACTATTTATTAAAAATAGCAAGAAATTCTGCATCTTCTCGTACATCATCAAATTCAGGCTGCTCCATAAACATATGAATGTATCTTGAACGCAAGCCTCCGTTGCCTTTGACCTTTAGTTCAGACAAATGCAGATGGCGCATGGTTTCTTCTTTATTTTTGGTTGTTGCCCAAACACATACAGCATAGAAGAAATGTGTGACTCCAACTCCTTGATGTTCAAGTGCAAACTCATATAAAGGCATGGCCTGTCGATACCGTTTCTCCCACATCAGACAAGTTCCAATCTCATGAGCCATGTCGCATATTTCTCCTATATTACTGGTTTTACCTTGATTGTACAGGGTCATACAGCTCTCTATTGCTGCTATAGCCCTATCAGCGGTTTGCTCATAATGATCCCAATCCTCCTGAGCACTATACAATCCGAGCTCATAAGATGTTAACCGAATATCAAATTGATTGAATTCATCCCATGAAGTGTCTTCGTATAACACGGTACGATAACGCTCAAGTTCGTTCAGAGCCTCCGCGTAGTGTTTCAAGTAAAATACAAGAAGCCCCACCGCCGTTTCAACGTATAGTACTCGGTTGTGACGATTGCTCGCTGTCGGTTCAATACAATGCATTAATTCGTAATAAATTTCGAACCATGCCTGAGCTTGGTTTTCCTGCACCCAACCAATGGCTTGAGTGCTATCGTACATCACTTTTATCCAGTAATCCGGCTTCATGTTTTCTTTCGACCATGCCAAAAAATTTCGCTGTTCTTTCGTCATCTCTGGATATCTCTTGAGAAGAGCTAGATTGTCGACAAGCTCCCAATTTGCCCAGAATCGGTCCTCTAGAGACTCACCTTCAGCATTTTGCAAATACTTTCTCGACAAGGCCACTCTTTCATCTAAACCTTTATCGCCCAAATATCCGAATATCTGATGGGCCAGTCTCACGCTTTCTATCGCATAATGAGATTGGATTAATTCTTCTTTAACTAGTTGATAAGCACTTAACAGCAAGGTTTCCTTATCTTTTACTGGGTCTATTTCCGTCGCTCGCATAAATTTTTCTAGAGCCGAGGATGCGTTCATTATTCTCCCCCTTCCAACTAGTTCATAGCCATACTGTCACTCACCCATGTAGATGGGAAGCCATATCGAAAAAGTGGAACCTTTACCTTTACAGCTCTTAACCTCAACATTCCCGCCATGCTCCGCTATAATCCACTTTGCAATCGATAGCCCTAACCCGCTGCCTGGAGTTGTACCTCTAGACGAGTCCGCTCGATAAAATCGATCAAAAATATGAGCGATTTCCTCCCCCTCCATACCAATACCAGTATCCTGGATAGTGAACCCAATCTTACAATCTATCTTTTCGACTTTTAGTTTTACATATCCGTCTGGTGTGAACTTTAAAGCATTATCGATAAAAATGAAAAGTAACCGCTGCAAATCATCACTATCTCCTACGACGCGGATATCTTGCAAAAGCTCTATGTTTTCCGCTGACCATTCAACGGTTTTCGGGATTGACTCTGTCTTTCTTACGACCGCTTCAATGATCGGTTTTAACTCCCATACTTCCTTTTTCAGCTGTAATCCTGAATCTGCTCTAGCAAGGGACAAAAGATCATTAACGAGTCTCCTCATTCGCTCGGATTCATCTGTAATATCCTGAAGCGCTTCTAGTGAAATTTCAATTTCCTCTTTTTCAGGTAAATGGGTCAGCTTGTGATTTAAAGCTTCCCACACTTTCTTCAAAAGTACTGCATTCCCGTAAATGGTCGTAAGCGGGGTTCTAAGCTCATGTGACGCATCGGCTACAAATCTTCGCTGCTTCATGGATGATTGATTTAACTCGGCATAGATGGTTTGTATCCGTTCTAGCATCTGATTCATGGTTTCACTCAAATGACCTATTTCATCAAATGGACCTTTATGAAGGATCCGAGTTCCGAAATCTCCACTATGCTGGATTCTTTTTGTCGCATTTACTAATGAATATACAGGCTTTAGAGCTTTGCGTGAACATAGCCATCCCATGTACGTAGCTAAGGATACTACAATGATCGTTAACAAACTAAGTATCCAACGCAGACTCAAAAGAAATCGCTCCATTAAGCCAACATTATAAGCAGCTTGTAATACACCTACGATGCTGCCATTTAAAATTAACGGATCACTATATACCAAGAAAGGCGTGTTATGAATATGAACCGTGGAGTAATCCCCCCCTTTATTACTTAATAATGCCTTGGAGGATAGAGGAAACTCTACTTTACTTAGATTTTCAGTCTTCGTCTTAGAACCACTGGTGAAATTGGTAATCTGGATGAATATACCTGAGCCAACGGTATCAATATCATCAAGTCCAATATACAAATTCGATCCTCGCGGAGAAATCTCCAATTGATAGGCGACATTTTTATGAATCAGCTCGGTTTGAGCTTTTAGTGATTTTTTTAAGTCATTATAAATAGAAAACTGCATGAACACATATAGTGCAATACCAAACAACAATAAAGCACATGTCAAAATACAGGAATAAAGTAAGGTCAATCTTAAACGGACCGTCACGATATATCACTTCCATTTTCAAAGTAAATATACCTTTATTATCCATATACAGATTAACTTTAAGTTAAATTAACATAAATCTTCAAGAGCCATCTGCAAAGCTTTGTCCCTTCTCTGCCAGAGCACGACGAATCAGATCCATAGCTTTAGGACCCATGCCGTGCAGTTGAAGAACCTCGGATTCTTTAAGCTTCGTGAACTGCTCCAGACGCAAATATCCAGCACCAGTTAAAGCCCTTAGTGCCGGCTTCGATATACCAGCAGGAAGATCTGACACCGGATCTACGAGACTGGCTTCCTTAGACCCATTCACTTTCATCGTCATTATGGGGGCTCCTTTTTCATTGTTTTAGAAAATCATTCCACTTAACTAAGGCAAAAACTTCGCAGCATAGTTGATTCTCATATAATCTTGCTGGAAACCATATTGGTGATACAGTGACTTAGCCGCAATGTTCTTACTTTCTACGGATAGTCGAACATCCTCAGCCCCTAGAGCTTTTAATCTCTGCAGAATTAAGGAAAGCAGTGCCTTTCCGACGCCTCGCTTTTGATACTCACGTCTTACTGCGACGGTTGGTATTCTCGCCTGTGTTCCTCTGAGGATGGATAAGACAATTCCCATAGGTTCCCCTGCTGTATCGGTACACATGATATATAGATTTGGAGAAAAGCCTGTGCCTTGGAATTCATGAACTACACTTTCTACACTCCTATTTCCACCAAAAGCATCATTATAGATCTCCGCCCAACTCTGGGCATCTGTAACGGTTGGGGTACGGAACAATAAACCAGATGCTTGACTGAAATCCTTCAATTCCAGCAAAGGGTTCAAGCGGAGAATTTCCAAGCTATTTTGCTCCTGCATGCCGAGTTGAATTCCAAGTGTCGTTTCTCCAGGAATAAGAGTGATTGCGCGGTGAATGAAATGAATCGGGATACATTCCTGTTTTGCTTGCTTCTCAAGTCTTGAGAATATAAAGTGAAACATAGCCGTACCGATCCCTCGCCTGCGCCAATCGGTGTCTACTGTCCCATAGCAGTATACCGCTATGTGAGAATCCCGTTTAACGAAACATAATGAAAAGCACGCAACGATAGTTTGCTCAGTCTCGACGACAAATGTATTATCACGTATTCTTTCACCCGGTTCATCTAAACCTTGTTCAAACTCCTCAGCCACTATCCCATTCATCAAATGAAGCGGTTCGCGGTTAATCATGGACACTATTACATCCGTATCTGACCGCCTATGTAATCGAAAGATCAATTCCATTTTCTGAAGCTCCCCCTCTTTTCTCCCATCAAGAAAATTCACTATCCTCCGCTCGCCATTGAATTCGCATTCCATTCATGCTCGAGGATGCTGAATACGAAAGAATCACGCCATCCGTCCTTAATCAACATTGCATCCCTTAATCTTCCTTCCTGCGTCATCCCAATTTTGAAAAGAACTTTTGAAGATCCTACATTTCTAGGGTCACAAGTCGCGTAAATACGATGCATTTGGAACTCTTTGAAACCAAAATCCACCAATAATTTAGCAGACTCCGTAGCAAAGCCTTGACCCCAATATTCCGGATTGACGATATATCCAATTTCACCGCTTTTGTCAGTCACACTTCGAATATTAAATTCCCCTGAACCAACCATCTTTTCAGTAGCACGCTCCATTATCGCAAATACATACCTTGTTCTAGGTAATTGTTCAGCATCTTCCATGGCCTGCTTAACAAATAATTGCGATTGTTCCTCTTCGTTAGGTCCCCATGCTTGGAATCGACACACACTTTCCTGCGAAGCATAGGCATGTACATCCGTCCAGTCGGTGAACTTGAGCTCACGTAAATAAATGCGGCTTCCTGCTAAAATGATCATGATGAAACTCCTCTCTTTTTCTTTCAATCTTGAAAAGCTCTTGGTCGATTCACTATTCGTTCCACAATACCATAAAATTCCATATCCATGACTCCCTCCACTGAGTTCGCGGCTTTCATTAAGAAAGATCCTTTTTTAAATAATAGTGCTTATGACCACCTGCATTCAGAATTGTCCCGAACACTTCAAAACCAAGCTTTAAATAAAAATCTAACGCTTGGAAGCTTAACGTATCCAGTTTTATGAAATCACAATTCTTCTCCCTAGCTATAGTTTCAGCTTGTGTCATAAGTTCCTTCCCATAACCTAATCTTCGATGTTCCTCATCAACAAAAAGATATTGTACCTCCAACCAGTTCCAGCATATTTCTCCTACCATCCCACCGAAAATTTGACCCTCTTTATTTTTTGCAAATAAATGCATCTCTTCATATTTACCTCTTAAATCAGCAGGAAAATGATGCAAATTGTACTCAATCATCTTGTTTCTAATGTAGGTTTTTCCGTCGCTGCTTAATTCATGAGATATGTATACTTCCATTCGACTTGCTCCCTTCACTATGCACATCGAGCCCCATAATATAAATTTACCTTATACTCCCTATTCCACAGTTGTAAAATATCTTTTATACATGAATATTACCGAGTGGTATCCCCTCCTACCGTCAGTAACTACCTTCTGAAGCAACCGATATTTAAGCATCGTACATTTAAACAATGTGGTCAGGCCAGAGTTAAAATAAAAAGGACTGCCATAGCGGCAGCCTTAAGATAGTACATTATCGGACCATAATGTCTGCTTGTTTATCTGGATGTACCTCATTGTGCTTCTCCAGCCGCTGCATCAATTCATCAGCCTGTTCCGGCCAATGGGTAAGGAATTCCTCCCAACCCTGAAGCACGAACCTGCCTGGCAGTCGATTGGTTCGTCCGAGCGCATCGGAAACAGCATCCCAATCAGACAAAGCTTCTTTCGATCCGATCTTTCGCTTTAACAACGTAAATACATGAGTCTCCTCCGTCACCTTATGCAGTGGAACGAAAATCCGATGGTCATCATTCACATCAAAATAGTTGCCATCCAGATCATAGAACTGAAAGTTGATTCCGCAATCATGTCGATCAATCAATTCCGTAACCTGTACTCCATTAGCTCTCAAATGATTGTACAATTCTTCGATATTTTTGACGCTAAAGCACCACGCAGCCTGCGGCTCGCCACCATCTTCTTTATAGAAGTTAACTTTAGATTCATGATCCGTATGGATCAAAAACAACCCCATGCTCGGCATCGATAACATAGCATGACTTCCCGGTTCGAGAATGCTGGCTTTCATACCCAGCATCTGGTAGTACCATTCAGCAGCCCTAACTACATCCCTTGTTGGAATGTAGACACAAGCTAGACCCTTCCATTCAAATGTTGCTGCTTGGGGTTGGTCCTCCGTCTTCATCTGTACGCTCATCATAAGCCTCCTAAATATTTTATTTCAGAGCAGTGTGCCTGATCATAATAAGGATGCCGTCGCAAGGTGATAATCTGACATTAGCCCAAATATATTGAAACATTTGTAGGGATATACCACTCGAACCGTACTATTTCTGGGTAAGCGTCTTAAGCTGAACTGGGTGTTGAGGCTCTAGAACATGCGTCTCTTCCCGTCCTGATCTTTCCACAGGAGAAACCGGTCAAACAATCTACCCTCTTCATCAATGGCCCTTATCTCCATATCGTCTGCCGTTATAACAACCTGCACAAAATGAGGCACAGCCAATGACTGCGACGTATGCCATTCTCTCTTCGGCAGCAGCCAATTAGGCATAGCGCCTGCACCCCCAGCCACGATATAAATGATGCCGTTATCCATATCTACTTTACCTTCACGCAGCGGATGGCTTCTTTCATATACAATGGTGTGAGAATTAAATACAACATCCACCCCGTACTGTTCCATCACTGGGCACAGCAGACGCATATCCTCTACCTGATAGCCACCTGAAACATACGGTGGATAGTGGAAGAATACGACCTTCCATTTCGCAGAGGCTGCCTGCAAATCTTGGACTAAAAAATCGTACTGCTCGTTCCCCGTACTCAATTCCCCTGCCGTATTCGGGTAGCTGTCCCGTTTGATGAAATCGGTGCTGTCCAGACAAATGAAATGAACATCTCCATAATCGAACGAATAGTAGTTTTGGGGAGGCGCAAAAGCGAAGAAATCATAGTACCATGACCCGTAATTTTCGTGATTCCCAAGGCAGCTATAGAACGGCGTATCCAACAGCATTTCCTTGCCCGGACCAAAAAAATACGTTTCCCAATCCTCGTACTGTTTGCCATCATTAACAACGTCACCTACAAACAAGGCGATATCGGGCCGATATCTTTTCATCTGCTCAAATATTCGCTTATTGATTTGACCCTCGGATTGATCAAATCCGCTATATCCTCCTGTTTCGCTCGTCACTGTGAAGGAAAAAGGAACTCCTCTTGGGACTGCCGTCTTTAACGGATAAGGACCTGCTTCTATTTCTCCTTGTTCGTTCTTGGAGTAAACCTTGTAGAAGTAAAGGGTGCCTGGTTCCAGTTCCTCTACGGTAATTCCATGAATGAGTGCAGCTTCTTCATTAGCCACGGAATGCAATCGCTTTTCCGGTTTCTTGTAATTCCCCTGATGTCCGCTATGTATCCGATGTGCCAAGAATATGTCCACACTGGATGAGGCCAGATCTGATGTCTCCCACATGATGGTCATAGAGTGCTCGGTAGGCCACTGCAAATAAGGTCCTTTGACGATAGAAAGCATGTTAAGCCCTCGCTTTATTAGGATCGTATAGATGCTTCAGCTATATGCCAGCAAACACCAGCCGGGTCGATCAGGTGAATTTCACTACAAATATTCGAACAACTCTTTCAGCGTCGTTATCGTATGCTTCACAGGAGCAGCAGGGACTTCATCCCGCCTATTCAGCCAAATTCCCTTGATACCAAGGGCTTCACATGGAACGATATCAGTGTGCACATCGTCACCTACATAAATCACTTCACTTAAGATAGTTCCTGCATGTTCACAAGCACTGTGGAATATGGCTTCGTTGGGTTTCGAATATCCTATGTCTCCCGAGGCGATCACAATATCAAAATAATCTGTCAGTCCCATCCGTTCCAGCTTGAGTCTTTGCTGCTTGGCATCCCCATTCGTAATGACCCCTAATCGGCGACCTGAGAGATTTTGAAGACACGGAACTACATCCTCATACGGCTGCCAATGCATTTCGAAATAGTGGATATACGTCTGGAAAAAGGTTGCCGCTTCCTCGTCACTAATTTCTTAAGGCAACAGCTCTTTCATTCTTTCCACCTGCTGCTGCTTGAAGGTTAGCTCACCGGTCAGAAACCGCGAGTAATGCTTGTTCCCAATACGACACCACACATCGTAAAAATCATCCTGACTGCAACCCCAATCATACCTAGTGCTGTAATGCTCCTGAAACGCTTGGACTCCCAAAAGCTCCGCTGCTTTAAAATCCAGCAATGTTCCATCCAAATCGAAAAAGATCATCCTTGCTCACCTCAGGAACGATTATTCGCCAATTGCTGCTTCTTGGCCGGTATTTATCGTATAGACATAAAACCCGCTTCTCTTTTCCCAGCCTCTAGCTGTCCAAAAATGATTTCCAATCTCATTGTTCTCAAGAACGAAAATGTGGCACTTATCAATCCCCTGTGCTTGCAGCTTGCTCAAACTCATATCTACTAACTGATGGCCGATCTTCTGCTTCCGATAGTTAGGACTCACCGCTAAGTGGTAGATGAATCCTCTTCTTCCGTCGTGTCCGCATAGGATCGTTCCTACAACCTTATCGTTATCCTCATATACGTAGCTAAGCCCAGGGTTTCTAAGTAAATAGGCTTCTATATTGTCCTTGGAGTCGGCTTCGCTCAGAACCAACCCGTCAATATCCTGCCACAAAGCCATCATTTGTTCATAATCTTGAATCTGCATTTCTCTCATCGTAGACATCGTCAGGTAACCTCATTCATCATTATTTTCTTGCTATGATCATAAAACGTTTGGAATTCGTCCTGATTCCTTTGACGGTGCCGTTTTCCTGTATAAAAGCTTGAAGCCGTTCAAAGTCATGTTCCTCTTGACCGAAATTAGGAATAATTGGAGTATACTTCAACGTGAATACAAGATCTTCATAACTCTGGTAATACTCGGTTACGTCATAGTCAAAGGATTGGATATCTGTAAACCCCGCCTCCTGCAGATCATGCATATATTGGTGCTTCAGCATCCCGTCCACTACACCATGGCCTTGCCCACGCTGGAACGCCTGCTTCAAGTTAAGCTTATCGCCCTCAGCGACCTGTTGAGTCAAAAACACGCCATCTTCAGCCAATACTCTTGCCACCTCGTAAGCAGCAAATTCCGAGTGACGACAAGAAATCACATTGAAAAATGAGTCCGGGAAAGATAGATTGACCGCATCCATTTGTAAAAAACGTACATTCTTCCCCTTAGCATGGTGCAGTCGGCTATTCGCTGTGCGAATCATGCTATCCGAGATATCAATTCCGACTAACAGGTGAGCAGCATCCAGGATGGTTAAAAGCGCTTCTCCTCCACCTGTTCCTATATCGAGCAGTAAATCCGATGGCTTGCATCTTTGTGTAACCTCATGATAAAACTCCCATTTATCTCCTTCAGATTGGGACTTAACTCGACTGAAATCCCATCCGTTTATAGCTCCAACCTTTTCGTAAAATTTTTTATAATCAAATACATTCATGTTGCTTCCACCTTTCAAAATGAGAATAAGTTCATTTGCGGAATTGCCCGACATTATTCAAGTTTTAGTTAGGTATACGATCAAAAGGACAGACCTCTCCCTTGATAGCTGGCACGCGTTTTTGACCCAGCCCGATAACTAAATACCTCGAATCGTACGGATATGCATCCACTTCACCTCATTTGAAGGATTAGCTTCATTATATGGGTAGATTTAACCTGCAACAAGCTGAAACGTAAGTCCATTACAAAACATTCTCCTCACGCTCATTTGGGCTAAGTTATATTTTTTTTGATATCTAGAAGGGTCTCAAGCGCAACTAGTCTTCCCTTCATTTTTTTCATCTCAAAAGATTTGGCATCCAACATGGCCTGTGCCAGGCCCAAAGCTCTGAATAGAGCCGACTTTAGAAGATACGCAAACAAATCGTCTGGATCGTACGGCTTGGCTTGTTCACTCGACGCTGCATACAAAGCAAGTGCCTCGTTAATTCTTTTCACCGAGCTCGATTGTCGAACATGATACAAACAGGTCCAGTACAGAAACTGGGATAAAGAATACAACTCATTCTCATACTCAGGGGTAAAATCAATGATAGACACGATTTGATTCTCGTAAAATATAACATTTCCAGGTCCCAAATCCGCGTGAATAAGCTGCTTGGGTGTCAAATGGAAGAAATCCAAATACTCGGATAACAGCTTCCCTGCATTTCTTATAAGCGCTTGCGCCGCAGAATCAAACTGGCATTGTTCTATGATAGATTCCAGATGCCTACTCATCCATTGAACAGATTTTACCCGGTCCCAGCTGTTGAGCGTCTGGATCTCTTCCGGTTGAAACGGTACTTTAGTCAAGCATCGATTGTACTCGTGTATATAGATGACTGTGGAGGTGAACTGTTCATCATCGTAATGCTCCGGTGCATCTCCAGGTATATATTCCAGGAGACACCAAGCGTTCGATGACAGCAAGTCTCCATTAACGGTTGGAATAAGTTTTGCCTGCCTCAAGCAGTCTGCATCCAGTACTCGTTGAACTTTATTGTAGATTTGTACGAAGTCGAACCTGCCAACCTTTTTACATACAAATTGTTGCGATTCCGTAATGACCAAATAACAGTCGTTTCTCCCCATCGGGTATACTTCTACAAGCGCATCAATAGCGTAATCCCTTCTTAGAAGCTCTCGGATATCCATGGCCTCCTCCCTCTACACGTTAGTTAAGGGTTTCGAAGATAGCCGCATGATCTGGTTGTCTTTATACTCTCCATCGAACAACTCGCGTGCGTACAATACTTTGACCTTTTCAAATCCACATTTCTCGTAGCTTCTGATAGCTCTTGTATTCCAGGTTTGAGGGTCTATGTAAATGTCCTCCACACCCTTCTCGTCGAGCAAATGATGAATAGCCAGCCGCAAGGCCGCTGTCCCGATCCCTTGATTCCAATAATCGCTCTCTCCGATAAAAATATCCATACCGTACTGGGGTTTATCCGCCTTGGCCTCATAAGCTTCGATCTCCTCCTGTTGCAACGGATAGAACTGTAAAAAACCTATAAGAGCATGATCAAGCTCGATGATACATGGGGTTACGTAGTGCTCACCTCTTGCCCGAGGCCCGTATTTATCCATTATTTGCTCGAGGGTATACTGGGTTCCAGGTCCTTCGATATAACGGAGCACCTGCTCGTCATTGAGCCATTTCAGAAGACTTGAATAATCTTCATGGGTATCCTTCATTAAACGGATCGATATTCGGTCATCCTTCGCCAGCAATGTCGACACCTCATTTCTTTCCTTTTCTAACAAAAATCATTTCTGTAACAGATAGAGAGATTCTGTTGTGAAACACTAGTATAATAGGATATAGGAAACAAACGATGGATTAGGGGGATCTAGGATGAATGAGAAAGTTACCAAGGCGCTGGACACGGCTTTAGATCATTGGAAATCCATGTCACGCTCGGACCACGATGAGGCGGAAGATACGGCAAATGCATTCGAAGCCTCTTTCTATAAGTTCATTGATGCTGTGCGTGAATGGGTAAATGAATTAGAACCGCGACCTCAAACTCTGGATGAATTGTTGGAGCAGCCCTTCATTCAAGAAATTACGGACCGGCTTCCGGTACCGCTGTACTTAAACTTTGAAACGGAAGCCGAACTTATTGTGGAAAATAAGAGTAGGATTGATGATGAGAAATACGATTAATAAAGCTTTGCTTCAGGCGCGGCGGTAAATACCGAGCGCCTTTTACTTATAAACATAGTAGAGGGTTATTCTTCATCGCGGCTGTCAAACAGCTCGTCGATCATACGCTCCTTATTGTTAAGGAACTGCTTCATGATGATGAAATGATCCGTCTCCTCCAACCGCCTGTTCTCTATCCCCTCCGGCGTCAAATAGTAGATGGTCGAGTCAGGATACGCCATCAGGATAGGGGAGTGCGTTGAGATAATAAACTGGGAGTTTTGTTGGACAAGCTCATGAATGCGCGACAGCATCGCCATCTGCCGGAATGGGGACAGAGCAGCTTCGGGCTCATCCAGTATATACAAGCCCTGCCCTCCAAATCGATGAAGGAATGCGGCAAAAAACGATTCTCCGTGAGACTGCTCATGCAGCGACTTTCCACCATAGGAATCCTTGATAGGCGGGCCGAAGGAAAACTCGCTATCCAGCTCTTCCATATGTGACGCCAGATTATAATAGCTCTCTGCCCGGAAAAAGAATCCATCCCGAGGCTTGCGCCCGCCGCTTACCAACCGAATGTACTCATGCAGATTGGAGTGGGTGGCTTGCGTCGAAAATGAGAAGTTCTTCGTGCCTCCCTCGGGATTAAATCCCCATGCAACGGCAATAGATTCCATTAACGTCGATTTTCCCATCCCGTTCTCTCCTACAATATAGGTAACCTTGGGATGGAAGGACAATGCATGTAAACTCTTAATAGAACCCAGATTGAACGGGTATTGTTGAAAAGAAGGAATGTGTTCGCGCATCAATTCGATCTGCCTCAGATAGGGATCGCGAGAGTGCATCTTCATCTGCTTCATCAGCTCCACTACTATCGGGTTAGTTATGCTAGCTTTTCACGCTATCTAACCATAATCTTTTTTACTCCCAATTGATTGTAAGTAATATCCATAATAGCAAACATAAGTTCCTATTTCAATATTGAAAAAGAGCTGCCGATAGGCAATCTCACTGTGAATAAGGAGAAGATAAGAATCCTTTAATTTCAGGCTCGATATTTATCGCATTGTCTATGTTTCAATATTTCTTGCGTTTAAAAATAATAACTCCAATTACAACTAATATTGCGATTAAAATGATTGGTACCATTGGATTTCCTACGATGAAGTAGGTGTCTCTATATTGATAATCATCAATAGCTAATACCATTTTTTCAACCTCCAGTCTGGTAAAATCCATCCTAATGTTGTTTCAATCATAGCAAATTATTAAATCGAGTATTTTTTCGATTGTTATCTATATTTTTGATTCATGATTAACCTCTAGTCGGCTGGAACTATTAAGGGGGTATTTATATTATTTATTTGTAAATCAGGATTAGCATGCTTTAGACTACCCATTAAACTCTTATCTCTAGCAAACATTATATACGAATCTCATATTCCTGAATCTTCTTTATGGAATACATTATTTGTATAGCCTCTATTGCTCACGAGGTCCCAGCCAATCATCTTAAAATAGTCACTAGCACCGAGAGTTCTAGATCTTCCCCATCTTCCAAATTCCATTGGACTGTGTAAATAAAAATATAGGTCCTATAGAATGGCTTTTCGCCCATACGTTCTGCCCCATCCAACAAACACTTAAACGGAGACTCGTCCAACTTGTCGGTATCAACAACATAAATTCCATTAATCTTCACAGTAATATTATCCGTGATTGGAATCCAACCGTTCGGCAATGGCTCCGGTTTCTGTCCTGTCACTGTTTCCTCCAAATATTATTCAGATTATCATGATTCAAATCGTTTATTTTGACAAGCCAAATTTATACCATCATTTGTAATACAACTGAAATATACCATTCATCTTCCTTTAATGTACGTGGGCTATAATAATCCATGACCCCCTTTTTAATATATAAACCTTAAGACCCGCGGCCCGTTGCCAGTGGGTCTCTTTTTTTGTGACCGTAAGGGCACCAGCCTACCTACAAAAAAGACTGCCTCCCGGCAGCCTGAATGTCACCTGCTTCATTTTTTCGTTTCTCTGCTCAAAGCCGATTTAATATCTGAACTCAGCCTCGCAATATTAGGCTCTGCAATACCTTCCATCGACAGCTTCGCTTTACGCTTCAGCTTGGCGATTCGGTATACGCTCGCGTCAATCGTTTCCTTAGTAATAGTTCCCTCCCGCGCAGCTTGGAGTAACGCATTCAGAACCGCCTGCTCCTTCTCGGGCTCATGTCCGACCAGTACTATATCCGCTCCTGCCTTGATCGCTTGAACAGCAGCTTTATCGATCGGCATCGTTTTCCCGATAGCCTCCATTGTCATGTCATCCGTGATGACTACGCCTTGAAAGCCCAGCTCACCCCTCAAATATTTCTGAATGACGACGGGGGAGAGCGAAGCCGGGAGCTGTGGATCCAGCTTCGTAACGAGCAGATGGGCTACCATCACCGCATCGGCTCCTTGACGGATCGCCTCGGCGAAAGGCGCGAACTCCACGGTTCTCAATCGATCGAGATCATGCTGCACAACCGGAAGATCCTTATGCGAATCAACCGACGTGTCTCCATGTCCCGGAAAATGCTTTACAACAGAAATAATGCCGCTAGACTGAATTCCCTTCATTTCTTGAATGCCCATAGTGCTGACCGTTTCGGCTGTGGCGCCGAAGGACCGGTCTCCTATGACCGGATTGTTCGGATTGCTGTTCACATCCAGGACAGGGGCAAAATCAACATTCAATCCGAATGCCCCCAAAGTATGGCCTAGAGCGCTCCCTACCTTGTAGGCGTAAGCCGGATCTTGCGTCTTTCCTACACTCTGGCTTGTAGGGAATGCCGGGATGTCCTTCGGCATCCGCGATACCCTGCCGCCTTCCTGGTCCACGCTAAGGAATAGCGGCAGCTTGCCGTTCACGTTCTCTTTTTGCATAGAGTTGAACAAGCTCCAGGCTTGATGACTGTCTTTTATATTAGGTCCGAAGAAAATAAAACCCCCGACATGATCATTCACAATATGCTTCCGTGTTGTATCGTTCAGCCCCGTTCCGTCCACACCGAACAGCACCATTTGTCCGATTTTCTCCTCCATCGTCATCGAATCCACTAACTCCCGGATCGGGTCTGGGGCTGGCGTCGGTATCGGTGCCACTGTTGATGGTGGGGATGCCGTATTACCTTGTTGAGACCCTCCTGTGCAGCCGGATAATGCCAGCGTGCCGAACACAAGAGTACTGCCAAGCATGATGTTCCAAAATGAACTTTTCATCCACTCACCTCCATTTTTTCCTTCTCTTGTTAGTTTGGCGAGCTTTGCTCCTATTTAGTCCTTCGAGATAAAACCAAGATCAAAATAAGCAGGAAAAGAACACAGTGCAGAGAATACTATGTTAAATAACCTAACTTAAGAGAGGATGAAACTCTTTGCTATTCCAAAAACAAGATCGACTCGTTATGATTGGAGACTCCATCACCGACTGCGGCAGAAAAAAGCCTGAGGGCGAAGGCCGCAATGATTCTCTCGGGAATGGGTATGTAGCCCTGGTCGATTCTTTCCTTCAGTCTGTCTATCCGCAGCTTGGCATTCGTGTCACGAATATGGGAATCAGCGGCAACACCGTGCGTAACTTGAAAGATCGCTGGGAAACCGATGTAGTAAACTTGAAACCGGACTGGGTGTCGATTATGATCGGCATCAACGATGTGTGGCGTCAATACGATTTGCCACAGCTTGTTGAGAAGCATGTTTACATAGACGAATATGAGCAAACGCTGCGGGAACTAGTTGAACGGACAAAGCCTTCACTCAAAAGCCTTATCCTAATGACCCCATATTACATCGAGCCGAACCGTAACGATGGTATGAGAGCAGCCATGGATCAATACGGTGCTGTCGTCAAGAAAATCGCCGATCAGTACGGGGCCATTTTCATTGATACTCAAGAGGCATTCGAGCCTGTTCTGAAGCATATTTATCCCGCTACTTTAGCTTGGGATCGGGTACATCCGAACATGACAGGCCATATGACCTTAGCCAGAGCATTTCTTAATGCTGTCGGCTTCTCCTGGAACGGAGAACGCTAAACCTACCGTTTCTCGGATTATGCGAATAGGGGCTGCCGCTGAAGCGACAGCCCTTTTCGCATTTCGGTAGCCATATGGGAAACTCACTTTCGGAGAAGGACTAGACACCAATGACTGTCAGCTCTTTCGGGTACGATGTCAGCACTTCCACACCGTCTTTGGTTACCCGCACGTTATCTTCTATACGAACGCCACCTAGACCTGGAATATAGATTCCGGGCTCCGCTGTGAACACCATGCCCTCCCGAAGCAGATCTTGATTACCTCCGTGAATGGACGGATACTCGTGGATTTCGAGCCCGAAGCCATGTCCCGCGCGTGTAATGAAATACTCACCGTACCCTTTGTTGTCAATAACGCTTCGTGCGGCATGGTCCAGACTTCCAAACGATACTCCAGGACGCACAGCCTCAATCATACTCCGATTTGCCTGCAGCACGGTCTCGTAAATCTCCTTATGCCGTTGACTGAGTTCCCCTACAGCAAACGTCCGCGTCAAATCCGAGGCATACCCCTCCACAAAAACGCCTGCATCGATAAGTAAAAACTCACCCTCACGGACTACATCCGTTCCTGGCATCCCATGAGGAAGCCCCGTTTTTTCACCGGTTAATACCATCGTATCGAACGAAGGGCCCTCTGCTCCCAGCCGCTTCATCCGGTATTCCAGCTCAGCCACAAGCTCTACTTCCGTTACGCCGGGTTTGACCAGCTTCACCGTATCGCTAACAGCTTCCTCTATACATTGAATCGCGCGACGAATCGCCGTAATTTCCTGTTCGCTTTTGATAACCCGGAAATCAGCGATCCGGTCATCCAGTTGGATGACCTCCTCAGCACCGGTTGCTTCCTTCAATGCTAAGTATCGCTTCACATTCAAATGCTCGGCTTGAATGCCCATGCGGGATATTCCCGTATTGAGATGCCGCTTCAAAACCTCATATGGATTTTCTGCATCTTGATGCGAGATAACACGGCTTAGGTTCGTTGAACGTACAGCCTTCTCGTAATCAAGCACGGGAACCATCAATAAAGGCTCCTCTCCTTTGACGCAAATCAGCGCCATAAACCGCTCGTGCGGATCCGAATAAAAGCCGGTAAAATAATAAACCAGCTTAGGCAGTGTAATAAATAGGACATCTAACGATTCATCTTCGATAAGGGAATACAGTTTATGGATACGCTCGTTCATAGGATTTGCCTCCTTATTTAACTGCGGTAGCAAGGCCGCAGGTTGGTTTCAATTCCAAGTTCATCTTCATTATTATTGTATCATATCTAATACCCCCGCTTCCTCTAAGGGGATCTCAGGGCAAGATAACTGCACATAACTATATATAACAATACAAGACCCACACGAATCATCGCATGGGCCTTGAGCCATGTTTCCTTTATACTCCAGACCAAACATCCTTCACGTAGCGGCCATCCTTCTGCAAGCTTTGCAGCCAACCATCAGCAGCTTCTTTCGAGGTGCCTTTGATTTCGCAATACGCCTTCTTAATCGTTTCTTCGACCTCAGGCGCCATCTTGCTTCCATCTCCACACACGTATAAAATGCCGCCTTGATCCAGCACACCTATGAGTAGTGCAGAATCCAGCTTCATCAAATCCTGAACATGAGGTCCAGCATGACCTTCTACGCGGGAAAACGCCGTATGCAGCGTCACAAGCCCGTCACGCTGATCCTTCTCCAGCTCCTCCTGATACAAATAATCATGCTGAGGATTGCGGCAGCCGAAATAAAGATGCGCCTCTCCAAGAGACTTGCCTTCCTGCTTTAGAGCGCGCCGCGCTTGAAGGAAGCCGCGGAACGGTGCTACTCCCGTACCCGGTCCGATCATAACAATCGGGGTCTCCGAACGGTCAGGCAGTTGAAAGCCGGACTCGGGGGTTTTGACGAACATGACGATGGCATCCCCCGCTTCGCGTCTCGCCAAGTAATTGGAAGCCACACCCAAGTATTCACCGCGCCCGCTCTTGGCGGGACCACGGACGACACCGACGGTTATGCTTGCTTTATCCTGTTGCAGCTTAGACGAACTCGAAATCGAATAGTACCGCGGTTTCAGCGGTGGCAGCAGTTCGACGAACCGTTCAAACGGCAGCTCGCAGGCCGGATATTGCTCTAGCAGCTCCAGCATCGTTAGCCGTTTGCTCTGTACCTGCTCCTTATAGGCCTCCTCATGAAGGAGAGCCTCCAGCTCTTTCTTGTGCGGCGGACAAACAGTGAAGGCAGCAAGCTCACGCAGCTGTGCCCGCGTGGCCGCCTCCTGCAGCTCCACGCTGTGGCTCAGCAGATCATGTACGCTTATTGGCTGATCCAGAGGCAGATGGGCGACACTGCGTCCGGTTGCGCTAATAATAAGATGATCGCTGCCGTTCAGCCCATAGCGGCGCAGCACGCGTCCTACAAGCTCCGGCGAATTCTCAGGAATAACTCCGAGATGGTCACCCTCCTGGTAAGCTACTCCCTCCGGAAGTACAATCTCAAGGTGCCGCGTGCTTCTTTCACTGCCTTCCTTTTGGAGCTCCCGATTCTCCGCAACGGTGGCGAGCAGCGCATCATAGCTATCCGCCAGAGGCGTTCCGACCAGCCCGCTCACAAATTGCATACTTAAGGTGCTAGTCTCCTGCTGCGGCTTACTGCTGCTTTTCAAGCCCATCTCGTGCAGCACATCCGGCCACAGCTGTTCACTCCAATCGTCGACCTGCTTCTCGAAGTCGCCGCTCGCATCGGCCTCTCCGCGTACGACCAGACGGGTCGCTCCCTTGGCTTCCAATTGTTCGTCAATCGAGCGCGGAACATGCTGATACGTGCTTGCCCAGTTGTGGTCACCGCAGCCGAACACGGCATAGCGCACTCCCTCCAGTTCACCCTGCTCTACACCTTCGAGCCATTGCACGAATTTGCGAGCATTGCTAGGCGGTTTACCGTTGTAGGATGCACTTACGATAAATACAGCCCCTTGCTTAGGCAGCTTGCCTACGTAATCATTCAACGGAGCAACCTCACTGCGGAACCCCTGGTAACGCGCTTTATCTGCCAAATCTCTTGCAATGCCTTCGGCAGTACCCAGATTGCTTCCGTACAGCACCAATAAAGGAGTATTATGAGCCGATTCGACAGAAACCGTTGAATCTTCCGTCTGTGCAGTCCGCTTCTCCGCTTGAGCCGCTGATCCCACTGTAGAGAAGACGGTTTGCTCGCCGCGAGGACGCACGCGCATCGTGAAGCCCTCCGGCTTCAACGTCAACGTTTCTTTTACCTTCAGCTGATAATTGGTATGGTCGATAATTTCAAAATGACGCAGCACCATCCCCAGCACGAGCGTTGCTTCCTGAAGAGCAAACTGCTGCCCAATACACGCGCGCTGTCCGTTTCCAAAAGGCTTGAAAGCATGGAACGGAATCTTGCTGGGATCTTCAAATCGCTCTGGAACAAACTCATCCGCATTGTCGCCCCATACCTCGACATCCCGATGCAGCTTGGGGATCAGAACACTGACGCTCTGGCCTTGCTTCATAGGATATTTCCCAGCCAATAACGTATCTTCCTTCGCAAATAACGAAAACGCGGGAGCTGTAGGCCAAAGTCGCAGTGCTTCATTAAGAATCATTCGTATATAGTTCAATTCCCGAACTTGCCCGTACGCCGGAACCGGGTCCTTGAGCACACGATCTACCTCTTCGTACGCCTTTTGCAGCTTATCCGGATTTTTCAATAAATAATATAAAGCAAAAGACAGCAGACCGCTGGTCGTTTCATGTCCGGCGATCAAGAAGGTAATAATCTGATACCGGATGTTTTCATCATCCAATGCTTCCCCTGTGTCCGGGTCCTTACCGTTAAGCATGTGTGCGAGCAGGTCGTCGCCTTCACTTCCGTGTGCCTTACGTTCTGCGATAATTTTATCCACCAGCGAGTTCATCGACTGAATGTCATGTTTGTACTGGCGTTTGGTGATGACCATCAGTTTATCCTGTAGTCCGAGACGCTGCAGCTGATTCATCGCTTCGTTCAATGCGCGTACCATGCTGGTGATAAATGGATGCGGCTGCTCTCTATAAAAGCTGTTGAATCGGTAGTTGAATCCGCACAGACCGATCGTATCCAGCGTCAGGCGTGTCATATCCTCGGGAACCTCGACACTTTCATCCGGATTAAGGCGTGACCACTTCTGAATTAGCTGAACCGCAATATCGACCATCATCCCATGATAGCCTTGCATGGCTCTTTGAGAGAAGCTAGGCAGCAAAATATTGTGCGCCTTGCGCCAATTGGGCTCTTCCGTTTCACTTGTAAACAAACCATCCCCGGCAAAAGCACGTACCTTGCGTAGAGGCGCCCATACTCTTTTATCGAACCGGGATTCGTCGCAAGCGTCCTCAACCAGCTCATGGCTGGATATAAAGATTTCACTTCTCCCTGGCATATCGAATCGAAAGATTGGTCCGTACTCATAAGCAACCTTCACCAGCGATTGAACCGGCTCATCCAAATTCATTTGAGGCAAGTTACCGAGCGGTCCGAAGGTTTTGGGTTGAGGGATTGTAACAGATTCAGGTTGAGTCATGCTGTTCATCCTTTCTATTGGGGCTTTATCATCTATTTAGTCATAATTACATCTTGATAACTTTCCACTAATTCGCTTTATTATACAAAAACAACCATAGGAATGAATATTCATTCCGTATAGGAGTCAGAACTACGCAGACATGTCTTTCTGCACAATTCTTTCATTCTTCATGGGCTGCATCAACCGTTCTTCGTATGGACGCTAACCGCATCCCAGCAGCATTCCTCGATCTGGAGCAGCATCTCCGGTGTTTCCTTCAGCTTTCCCGCTCGGATCAAAGTGAATACCTTGGTGAACGCTCCAAATACGATAGCAATCAACACATCCGCTTGTAGAGGTCGAATGATCCCCTGTTCTATCCCCTTAGCGGCATAAGCATGGAGAAAGTCCATCAATTGACGAAACGATTCCCGGCTCTCCGGGTCCAAATATCTCGCATTGCTGTGAGTGTCCACGAAATAAAATCCGTGAATATTTTCTTTCGCAAAACGAACCATTCCGAAAAACACATGCTTAAACTGTTCGCGTACGCTGCCCAAGTCCGGATAATCACGCTTTACAGCATCATTAAACTGCTTGACGCAGTCTTGAAACAAAGCGTTAACGAGAGCTTCCTTGTTCTCAAAATAACGATAGATGGTACCTGTACCGACCTCTGCCTTGTCGGCGATCATAGGTACGGTTGTCCCGTCGTATCCCCGTTCGGCGAATAAGACAAGGGCAGCTTCCACAATCTTATCCCTCTTGCTTAAAGTCGCTTCCATTTATCACCCTCCTCCCAAGAAAAATGAATGAACATTCATTCCTTACCCTTTAATTGTAATTAGCCTCATGGCTAAATGCAAATTTTGCTGCGCATCCTTGACCCGAATTGAATTTTTTTTGATAAAAATACACTTATATACAAATTATAAATTCTGAGGGAATAGCTGGATAACCAGCTAAACGACGGGAGGTGAACCAAGATGCGCTTCACAAGCTGGCTGGGTAAAAGCAAATACGCCTCCGCCCACAAACCTAGCCAACAGGATTCGGCTAATGATTTCATATCGGACAATGTAACCCAAAATGTGGCTGTGCTTCAGCAAATGTTCATCAAAAATCCGGATCTTGTCGTCAGGCTCATCAATATAAAGAAGTCGGGTGAGCGTGCTGCACTCCTCTATTTAACCGGCCTTACGGATAAAAATTCGATCAACAACAACGTGCTGCGGCCTCTTCAGTTCGAAACCGGAGGCAGCGAGGACCCTTACGGGCTTGCTCTTACAATCGGACATATCCAAACGAAAGAGCGTTACTCAGAAATCGAGTACATCATCCTACAAGGCAATAGCGTTCTTCTGGTGAATGGCCGGACCACAGCATACGTCCTTGATACGTCTGGCTGGCCTCAGCGGGCTATCGAAGATCCCCAGATGGAGGCGTCCTTGAAAGGAGCGCATCAAGGCTTCGTAGAAACCGGCAGCCAGAACATTGCGCTTATTCGACGCTATATTCCTAATCGTGAGCTCAACACAATAGAGATTATGGTCGGCCGCAGAGGAAACAGCAAGCTGTCGGTCATGTACCTGGGTGACATAGCCCATCCAGAGGTGCTGCAGGAGCTGCAGAACCGCATTGGTCAACTTGATATCGACGCCATTATCAATACGGGAGAATTAGCGGAGCTCATAGAGGACAACCCGTTTTCCCCTTTTCCTCAATATATATTGACTGAACGCCCTGACGCCGCAGCTTCTCATTTATTGCAAGGAAGATTCGTTGTGGTCGTCGATCGATCTCCAAGCGTCCTGATTGGACCAGCTACGTTCGCGTCATTTTTCCAGGCCGTTGACGATTACAGTACGCGTTGGTCTATCGCAACATTTATCCGTTTGCTTCGTTTTTTTGCTTTTTTCATTGCCGTTTTTTTACCGGCCTTCTATATTGCGGTCATTTCCTACAATTACGAAATCATTCCGATCAAGTTGCTGCTTTCAATTGGAGAGTTCAGAGGGCGCGTGCCATTTCCGCCTTTTGTGGAAGCCATCATTATGGAGGTTACGCTGGAGATGATGCGTGAGGCCGGAGTTCGGCTGCCTGCTCCTGTAGGGCAAACCGTCGGTATCGTAGGCGGCATCGTTATCGGACAAGCTATTGTGCAGGCAGGGTTCATCAGCAACACGATGGTTATTGTTGTTGCTTTTACCGCTATCGCCTCATTCATCCTGCCCAATTATGATATGGTTGCGGCAGCGAGGCTGATCCGTTTTGCCATGATGATCGCCGCTTCGATGTTTGGGGTCGTCGGCATCATTATAGGATTAATGATCATGATCGGGCATGTCATTGCACTCGAATCATTAGGCACACCTTATGGAAGCCCATTTGCACCGGTTCGTTTTTCCGACTGGAAAGATACGTTCGTTCGCTTGCCGTTATGGATGATGAAGAAGCGCCCGCTCAGCACAAGAGCCATTCAAGCAGATAAACTAGGATCAAATCGTCCGAAGGGTGATGGAGATTGAAACATCATACAGTCAATAAGATGACCACCCTCCAGTATATTTTTCTCACATCGGGTATTCAGATCGGTGTTGCCTTCCTGGCCTTACCACGAATTCTTGCCGAGAAAGCCGGAACGGACGGATGGATGACCATTATCGTCGCTTGGGCCCTTAGTCTTGCTGCTAGCTGGGCATTGATCCAAGTTATGAAAAGGACTGCGAACAACGGTACCTTGCTGGAATTGTTAACGCAATATGCAGGTATCGGGGGCAGATGGATCATAGGAGCTGCAATCGCCCTGTATTTCTTTTATTTCGGATATGCCGGCATTGTCCGCGCCGTTCTAATAACGAAGATATGGGTTCTGCCGCAAACGCCTTCCTATATCATCATGCTGCTTTTTCTCATTCCAACATACATTATCGCAAGCAATGGACCTATGATTCTTGGGAGATACGCCGAGTTGGTTATTTTGATGGGATTGTGGGTTCCGTTCGTTTACTTGATTCCGTTCAAGGACGCTCGTTGGCTGCATTTGCTTCCGGTCATGAAGAGCGGATGGAGCCCGATCCTAAGCGCTTTACCCGATTCGATTTATGCTTACGTCGGTTTTGGAGCAACGCTTATCCTGTATCCGTATTTGGAGAACAAAGATAAGGCTACCCTCGCTTTGGTCATTTCGAATTCGCTGACGCTTGTATGTTATTTGTTCATTACTATTGCCTGCTTTGTTTACTTCAGCCCTAAAGAAATACAGGAATATACCGAGCCGGTCATCACCTTATTAAAAGCAGTGGAGTTTAAGTTCGTTGAACGGGTCGAAATCTTATTCATCTCTTTCTTTTTGCTTATCTTCTCCTTGTCTTGGATACCAACCTTTTATATGGGTGTCTTTTGTACAAGCCGTCTGATGGGCAGTCAAGACTCACGCAATCACTTGAAAATAGTATTAATACTTCTTGGAGTAGGTACTTACTTCTTCATGCCGACCTCTCGGCTGAGTGTACGGATGGACGCTGTCCTTGGCAGACTTGGGTTCATGGTGGAGTATCTATTCCCCGTCTGTCTGTTAATCTACATTTGGATTTATGACCGTTTTCAAAGGAGAACGAATGCATGAACAAAAGAGTGCTTGCGGCATGCACCCTGTCGGTCGTTGCTATAACCCTGCTTACCGGATGCAGTGACAGATCGGATATGGAGGATGCCACCCTTCCCCTTGCGCTCGGGCTTGATATTGATGAGAACAACAAGTTTCATGTGTATATATCCAGCCCCGAGTTTAGTAAATCAGTCAAAACCAAGCACCACGAAATCAGTGTACCTGCTGAGACCCTACGCCAATCCAGATCCGGACAGGACGCTCATTCCGCAGGCGCTTTTCAAGGAAGGAAATTCCAGGTTGTTCTGCTAGGTCAACGCCTTCTGCAGCAGGAAAACTGGTTCCGTATGCTGGATGTTCTTTTCCGCGACTCCAAAAATACGGTAACCGACCGCGTCATAGCTATCAACGGTTCTATCGAAGATTTAATCTATTTAAATCCTCCGGATGAACCGTACCTGCCTTTGCTTCTCAAGGGTATGGTCGATACGAAGAGCGCGCGGTCTGAAACGGTAAAAACCACGGTACAGGAGCTGCACCGGCAAATTTTCGAGACGGGTATAACCCCTTCAATCGCAGAGGTGAAATTGGACAAGAAAGACGATATCAAGCTGAACGGAACTGCCCTGCTTGATCATAAAGGCAGGTATGTTACTACTCTTAACGCTCAAGAAACCGTACTGCTCAAACTTTTGCAAAAAGAAGCAAAGAAAACGACCAGTCTTACATTTACCGTCCCTGGAGTACAGAAGAGAAGTCCCTTCGAAACCAATAAAATCAGTATGAATACCGACCAGGTAAAAACGAAAATTAAATCCTCCTACATGGATAATCAATTTCATTTCCATTTTACCGTTCATATCCCTGCTGTCCTATCAGAAAAGATGTTTCCGTACGACATGAGAAAGAATGGGGATCAATTAACGAACATCATAACCAAGCAAGCTCAAAAACAGTTCGCGGCTCTTATCAAAAAAATACAGCAGCACAAGATTGATCCTATAGGTCTTGGACTGTATGCCAGAGCTTATCAGTATGAGCAGTTCATGCAGGCGGAAGATCATTGGGGCGAGGAGTTGGCCAAGGCCGACATTCAAGTCTCGGTGACTATCAACATAAAAGCCATGGGGCCCGTAAAGTGAGGTGAGGATATGAAACCATATGCCTTCAAGGAAATTACGTTTATGCAGTTTGTGTTTATTTCGTTTGGAGCCCAAGTGAGCTTTGGCTTGCTGTCATTGCCACAAGAACTGGCGAACCATGCGGGGACGGACAGCTGGATGTCGATCCTGTTAGGATGGATCTGTTCCCTTGGCGCGAGCTTCATGATGATTCACATTATGAAAAAATCACCGAACGGCACCTTGTTTGACCTGCTGCGAAGCTATGTCGGCCGCTGGGCGGGATCCGCGGCTGCCGTGATCTTCGCATGCTGGACTCTAGCATACGGGTACGTCGGGATTGTTAGAATCGTTTTGTATACCGAAGTATGGCTGCTTCCGCAAACTCCTGGTTATATTATTATGCTGCTACTGCTCGTTCCCGCGTATTATATTGCCCGTCACGGATTTCGAATACTTGGCCGGTATGTAGAGTTCGTTGTGATCATTTCCTTATGGATCCCATTCGCTTACTTACTTCCTCTGAAAGACGCTCATCCCCTCAGCTTGCTTCCTGTATTGAAGGAGGGCTGGGGACCTGTATTGTCGGCGCTGCGCATAACGTTTCTTTCTTTTTCAGGAACAGAGATCGTATTCATTCTTTACCCAATGCTTCAGAAAAAACAGCTTGCAACAATAGGCATTGTTATTTCCAACACGCTTACCATGCTCGTTTTTTTACTCATAACGCTAATATGCCTCGTTTATTACGGTCCTGATGAACTAACGGAGTACAACGAACCTGTCATTAATGTATTGAAAACCATCGAATTCAAGTTCGTGGAACGGATTGAAGTGTTATTCATCGCGTTTTATTTGCTCTTTTTCTCTCTATCCTGGATTTCCTCCATGTACATGACCGTATACTCGACCAGCTGGATTTTCGAACAAAAGGATCATCGGATTCATCTGAGAATACTCTGCTTCATTATCGGTGTTGTCGCCTTTTTCTACATCCCCAGCTTTAATCAAAGCGACTATATGGAGAAATTCATGTCCATGTTCGCCATAGGTATCGATTATGCGCTTCCTGCCATCCTGTTAATTTATTTAGGGATTCATCAACATTTTCGATGGAGGAAAAACGAATGATGCGGTTATGGTTACGCGTTGCCATTCTATTCCTTGTTACTTGCCCAATTATGGGCTGCTATGACAGGCTGGATATAGAGGATGCTTCCTTCGCTCTATCACTCGGTATGGATCTCGATAAAAACAATAAACTCCTTCTTTTTAACGTCTACCCGGTTTTCGAGAAAAATGTTAAAAAACCATTCCATGAATCCATCTCACATGGCGGAACCTTCCGAAAAACGAGAACTCAGGCAGATGCTTACTCTGCTGGTGCCTTCCAAGCCAGGAAAGCTCAAGTAATGCTCATCAGCAGAAAGGTTCTGCAGTATCACAATTGGTTCGAGCTGTTAGACGTTTTTTTTCGGGATGCCAAAAATCCGCTGACTATCCGAATGATTGCCTATGACGGACCGCTCTCGGAAATCATCGACCTGAATCCACAAAATCAGCCTATGCTGCCTTTGCTGCTGCGCAAAATGATCGATACGAAGAGCGCCAGAAACGAAACTGTAAGCACGACGATGCAGGGATTACACTGGCAAATGTTCGAGAAAGGTATCACACCGTCGATTTCAGAGGTAGGTCTTGGCAAACCGGAAGAGATCCGACTCTATGGAACAGCGCTGCTGGACCATAGGGGAAAATACAAAATGTCGTTGGACGCCCAGCAGTCGGTCCTTCTAAAAACGTTGCAAAATGATGCCAAAAAATCGGCCAGCCTCACCCTTACTCTTCCCGGTGTCCCCAAAACTGGGCCTCTCGAGACGAATAAAATCAGCTTTTCAACGAATAAAGTGAGAACCAAAACTACAACTGCTTATCGTGACGGCAAATTTCAGTTCGATATTCAAACCAAAATGAAGGTCGAGCTATCAGAAGTGTTATTCCCTCTCGATCTGCGTTATACGGAAAAAGAGCTGGAGAAGATTCTCTCAGCTCAATTGAAAAAGGAGCTCGAACAGCTCCTTCAATCCTTTCAAAAGCAAAGTATCGATCCAGTAGGGCTGGGCCGTTATGCTCGGGCTTATGAATACGCTGAATTTAAAAAAGTACAAGATCGTTGGAGCGAAGCCTTCGCTAAGGCAGAAATTCATGTTAGCGCCAAAGTAACCATTCAATCGTCGGGACCTGTCAGAATCAATCATTCCATTTAGGGCTCGTCAAGGCTTCGACAGAAATACAATGTCATGATCCAGCACTTGGGTAAAGCCCTGCTTCTCCGCCACTCGGACGGATGGAGCGTTATTTTTCCAGCTGTCCCAGTAAGCAAGCTTATGCAGGGCTTTGCATTGTTCTATAAAATGAGCTGCGGTTTTCGATATGAGACCAGCGATGCTTCCACACAATCGACATAGACTTCAGCCAAAGTCATTCCTTCTATAACGGAATCCAATACGAAGCTGACCTGTTCGTCAGAATAGTAGCGTTTCAAATTCGATAGTCCATCAACAATCCGGTACATGCAACAGCTCCTTGAATTCATTTTATTTTGAGATGAAGGCTCACTCCTTTTCATTCTTATCAGGTGGTAACCCACTTCATTAGGTAAACAATCATCATAATAAAAAAGTAACAGTCTGAACATCCACTCATGTTCCGACTGTTACTCCCACAGTACTTGCAACCCTTATTCGAATAAATCTGTGACGGCTCCTTTGGAAGCAGATGAAACTAACCTTGCGTATTTGGCAAGAACCCCCGAGGACGCTTTAAGAGGCGGTTGGCTCCAAGCATTCCTACGCCGTTCCATCTCCTCTGGTGTAATCTCTAGCGTAATCTCTTGGGTTTCGCTGTCGATCGTGACTGTATCCCCGTTCTTTAGAAGAGCAATAGGTCCGCCTACTTGGGCTTCAGGTGACACGTGTCCGACCACAAAGCCATGAGATCCTCCGGAGAATCGGCCATCCGTCATCAGCGCGACTTCTCCGCCGAGCCCTTTGCCTACAATCAAGGCCGTGACCGACAGCATCTCAGGCATACCTGGCCCACCCTTGGGACCGCAGTACCGGATGACCAATACGTCCCCTTTGCGGATCTCATCCTTCAATATCGCTTCCGTTGCCGCTTCCTCACTGTCATAGACTCGGGCAGGCCCGGAAAAGCGCAGCTTTTTCATCCCCGACATCTTGGCTACTGCGCCTTCTGGCGCCAAATTCCCTTTAAGAACGACCAAAGGGCCGTTGGGCTTTAACGGTTGGTCGAAGGAACGAATGACATTCTGTTCTTCGTGTAGAGGTGCAGCTTCCGCTAAATTTTCAGCCAATGTTTTCCCTGTAATGGTCATGCAGTCACCGTGAAGAAGTCCTCTCTCCAGCAACAGCTTCATAACGCCTGGAACACCGCCAATATCGCTTAAATCCTGCATTACATATCGACCACTTGGCTTAAGGTCCGCGATGTGTGGAACATTAAGGCGAATCCGTTCGAAATCATCCAACGTCAAATCCACGTCGACCGAGTGAGCAATCGCGATCAAATGCAGGAACGCATTCGTCGAGCCCCCCTAGCGCCATGACAAGAGTAATCGCATTTTCAAAAGCTTTTTTTGTCATGATATCTCTCGGATAAATTCCTTTTGCAAGAAGGTCCATGACCCGCTCCCCAGCAGCGGCGCATTCCTCAGCCTTAACAGGAGATATCGCAGGAGTGGAAGAGGATCCTGGCAGACTCATTCCCATCGCTTCGGCTGCGGACGCCATAGTGTTAGCCGTGTACATCCCTCCGCAGGCTCCGGCCCCGGGGCAAGCACTGCACTCAATCTTGTGCAGCTGTTCATCCGTCATTTTGCCGTCATGATATTGCCCGACCGCTTCAAATGCGCTCACAATGTCTACATCTTTTCCGTCCAGCTTGCCTGGTTGGATGGTGCCACCGTACACATAGACGGAGGGGATATTCATTCGACCGATTGCCATTAAGCAAGCCGGAGTATTTTTGTCACAGCCTCCGACGGCTACCAAACCATCAAAGCGTTCGGCATTCGTTACAATCTCGATGGAATCCGCAATGGCTTCCCGGCTCGGCAGCGAAAATAGCATGCCCTCGTGCCCCATGGAAATGCCGTCCGATACGGTAATCGTGTTAAAAATTAAAGGAGCTCCACCGTGCGCTTTAACACCTTTTTTCGCTTCAAGGGCTAATTCATTAATGTGGATATTACAAGGAGTTACCTCGCTCCATGTACTCGCCACGCCAATCATCGGCTTCTTGAAATCTTCATCCTTAAACCCGACTGCACGAAGCATCGCACGGTTAGGAACCCGGTTCACTCCTTCGCTTATTACATGACTACGAGTCCTTAAATCTTTATTGTCGCTGCCAGCCATCATCCTCAATCCTCTCCAGATTAAATTAATGCGTGCAATTCCTTCATAGGGCGGATCAGATTTTGCTTCATCATAGCCGCGGCCGCTTCACTGTCGCCCTTTGCTAACGCTTCTATAATTGCTGCATGCTCTTGGACAGATGCCAGAGTTGCTGTTAGCTGCTGCTTCAAGAATACATATTTGAACCGTCTAATATGAATTTGCAAAGATGCGCTGAACGAAGCGATGTATGCATTGTCGGACGCATCAACAATCAGATTGTGAAACTGCTCGTCAAGCTCCATGGCCTGATAAGGCTGCGCTGCTTCGATAGCTTTGGAAAATTGAAGATTCAGCTCCTTCAACGTTTCTATCTGCTGCGGCTGAACGGTTATCGCCGCCATCTCCGCTGCCAAAGCATGGAGAACCGCAAGCGTAGGGTACATTTTCAAAATATCGTCCTTCTCAATATTCGTAACCTTCGTTTCTTTGCCCGGATGCATGGACACTAGCCCCTGTACTTCTAGAAGCTGGAGCGCTTCTCGGATCGGAGTTCTGCTCACGGCAAGAGATTCCGCTAATTCGGCGTCAATTAATTTTTCCCCCGGTTGAAGGGTACCATCAATGATCCAGCGTTGAATTTGCGACAAAGCCCGTTCTTTGGCAGACATACGTGTAGGCGAAGAAAAATTAGCAGGAATCGGCATTCAGATCATCCTTTAATCATTATTGTTATATGCAATATATCGCATAAATATATTACATGCAATAGTTTTTAAAACATTTGTGCTATTTGTACGCAAAAAAACCGCCTCATCTCGAAGCGGAAGTTTCGTATATTTGTGCACGTTGAACTTAAAATGTCTTGCAAACGACCCGCTAGGTACACTCCTCCTGCGCATCATATTTTAGCACCAAGTCAGCTCGCTTCATAGGAGCCTCATTCTCCAAATAATAATCTTCCGCTTTCCAATATCGGTTTTTAAACTCCCACCTTCAAAGCCTTGCCTATGCGGCAGATGCCTTCATCAATCTGCTCTTCATTCAGATGGCCGTACCCCAGAAGTACATGGTTTGGGGAAAGTACTGTCGCGATTACATGCTGCTCTTGCAGTACATCGTTCAAGCTCTCTGGAAGCTGACGTTCAAATTCTATTACCAGGTGTAAGCCTGCAGGTCGACCGCATACCCGGAATGGTGCGTCTACATGATTATTCAGAGCTTCCATGAGAAGTCCGCGCCTTTTGCCGTACAGCTTTTTCATTTTGAGAATATGAGTATTCAAATACCCTTCCTTCATAAAACGGGTCAACGCAAGCTGGTCTATGCTCGGGGTCTGGTAATCGTTCAACCGCTTCAGCTGCTTGCACGAAAGCACCAAAGGCTCTGGCACCACCATGTAGCCTATCCGAAGAGAAGGAAACATGATTTTGCTGAACGTCCCGATATAGATCACTTTATCCGTACAAAGACTTTGCAAAGAATGAACGGGTGGCCCATCAAATCGAAACTCGCTATCGTAGTCATCCTCCAAAATATAACTGCCGCAGCGGCGGGCATATTCCACCAACTCGATCCGTCTTTGAATTGGTAGAATACCACCTAGCGGAAATTGGTGCGATGGCGTCACATAAATACACTTGGGTCTGCTGTTGAGCGGGAGCTTATGCGTCAGCATGCCTGAATCGTCTACAGGTACCCTTTGCAAAATAGCACCTGTCGATGACAATAGGGTCTGTAGATCATTGTTGGACGGTTCTTCAACTATTGCTTCATCCCCCGCGGTTAACAGCACCCTCACGATAAGATCCAAAGCCTGCACCGCCCCGTTAGTGACAATGATCTGCTCCGGTTTGGCAATAACTCCCCTTGTCCTCCAGAGATGATCGGCCAATACCCGGCGTAATTCCAAGTCCCCGGAGGAATCCCCATAGCCTAATTGAGCTGTCGAGGCATCTTTGCACACACTCTGAAGAATCGCTCCCCATTGCTTCACTGGGAATAGATCAACGGCAGGAAGTCCCGTACGAAACGAGATCACATCCTCTACCTTTTGGCCATCCATAGATTCTGCATTTGATAAACCTATTTGCTTTTCCGGAGTAAATCCATGCAAATATGTCCCTTCCGCTACAAAACTTCCCACTCCCTGCCTTCCTGTGATAAAGCCTTCAGCCAATAAGAGCTCGTACGCTTCAAGAATAACGTTACGTGATACATGGAGCTCCCCGGCCAGCTCCCGTGTAGAGGGAAGCTTGTGACCAGCAGGCAGCGTTCCAGATAAAATAGCGCTTCGGAAGGCTTGAAACACTTGGCGGAACATTGGTAATTTGGAATTTTTATCAATGGAAAACCACATGAGTCATTCCCTCCTTAAGTGGTACTGTCAAAGCTATCCTTAATTGGCACTACAACCAACCAGCTGTCGTTGCTACAGTAAGCATGACTGAATCATAAAGGAGATGCTGAATTGGATGAACACTCGTACTACTGCTTATTTGGAGCTGACAGCTGCCGCTTTTCTCATAGGAAGCTCTGTAGTTGCCGGCAAATGGACAACGATGCAAATGCCTGTTTTTTTATCACAAGCCTTAAGCTTGGTCATTGCCTTATTGCTTTTAATCCCCATTGTGTGGATGAGTCGAACCGCAAAGATTTGGCTAGGAAAGAAAGATTTGCTGTATTTATTATTACAAGCATTTCTCGGCATGTTCCTTTTCCGCGTCCTGCTCCTCTATGGATTAAGAACCGCGCCTGCTGCTGAGGCTGGTATCGTGACCAGTTTAACCCCGGCTGCCGTAGCTGTGCTCTCGTTTTTTTTCTTAAAGGAGCGGCTAACGCCAAGACTCGCCATTGGGATTATGTGCTCCCTCATGGGGATTATCAGTATCCAGATACCCGGTTGGTTCATGGAGTTCCCTTCGGCTCGATCATCAAACTCATCCTTTGGACTCGTTCTTATTCTAGCCGCTGTAAGCGGGGAAGCGATGCTCACCATACTGCGCAAAATGACAGCAAGCAGCGTGTCTTCCCTGATAGGAACAACCTACGTGACCTTGTTTTCCTTCCTTATGTTTACACCCTTTGCCCTAGTTGAAGCCACACAGTATGATTTCTCCCGCATAAGCCTGGGGGATGTCGGCCTGCTGCTGTACTATGGGATTTTCGTTACCGCTGTCGCCTATCTCCTTTGGTTTCGAGGGGTTGCCAAGGTTTCTGCCGGGACAGCCGCCGTCTTTACAGGATGCATCCCTATCAGCACTCTGCTGTTATCCTATGTAGTACTGCAAGAGCCTTTCTCTATTGCTCACCTCGTAGGAGGTACTTTCGTGTTCCTCGGGATATGGCATGTATCCAGAAATCATCAAGCTAAAGTCCGTTTAGTCGCTGCTAAAAAGTGAAACTCTATCTCTATCAGATAGGGTCACAGCTTCAGACGAAATGGAATACCAACATGCTCTCGGATGTACAAAGCTGTTTCTTCATGAGTCAGATGATTTAAAAGCTCATTTGACTCTACTAGCTTTATCTCATCAATTTCGCTATCAAGAGGCTTTAAGTCATTCGCATTTCCGATAAATTCAACAAGAAACATCGTGGTCTCTTGCCTCTCGTATCCGATCCGCTTCCTGGTCTCATCAGAGAACGAAAACGTTATTTGCTCAGGAAGCTGTTGTTTAACGACATATTGATCGGTTCCGGTTTCTTCAGCAAGCTCGCGTATAACTGCAGCTTCTAGGCTTATATCTTTTGCTTCTACCCCACCTTTTGGGAAGTCCCACACTCCCGAATGCTTGCCAAATGTGTTCAGAACCTTATGGACTAAAATAAACTTGCTTCCTTGATAAGCTATGGCTCCGACCGCATGCCGAACGGTTTGAATTGTAATGTTCTTATTCTAGCCGCTGTAAGCGGGGAAGCGATGCTCACCATACTGCGCAAAATGACAGCAAGCAGCGTGTCTTCCCTGATAGGAACAACCTACGTGACCTTGTTTTCCTTCCTTATGTTTACACCCTTTGCCCTAGTTGAAGCCACACAGTATGATTTCTCCCGCATAAGCCTGGGGGATGTCGGCCTACTGCTGTACTATGGGATTTTCGTTACCGCTGTCGCCTATCTCCTATGGTTTCGAGGGGTTGCCAAGGTTTCTGCCGGGACAGCCGCCGTCTTTACAGGATGCATCCCTATCAGCACTCTGCTGTTATCCTATGTAGTACTGCAAGAGCCTTTCTCTATTGCTCACCTCGTAGGAGGTACTTTCGTGTTCCTCGGGATATGGCATGTATCCAGAAATCATCAAGCTAAAGTCCGTTTAGTCGCTGCTAAAAAGTGAAACTCTATCTCTATCAGATAGGGTCACAGCTTCAGACGAAATGGAATACCAACATGCTCTCGGATGTACAAAGCTGTTTCTTCATGAGTCAGATGATTTAAAAGCTCATTTGACTCTACTAGCTTTATCTCATCAATTTCGCTATCAAGAGGCTTTAAGTCATTCGCATTTCCGATAAATTCAACAAGAAACATCGTGGTCTCTTGCCTCTCGTATCCGATCCGCTTCCTGGTCTCATCAGAGAACGAAAACGTTATTTGCTTAGGAAGCTGTTGTTTAACGACATATTGATCGGTTCCGGTTTCTTCAGCAAGCTCGCGTATAACTGCAGCTTCTAGGCTTATATCTTTTGCTTCTACCCCACCTTTTGGGAAGTCCCACACTCCTGAATGCTTGCCAAATGTGTTCAGAACCTTATGGACTAAAATAAACTTGCTCCCTTGATAGGCTATGGCTCCGACCGCATGCCGAACGGTTTGAATTGTAATCTCCACCTTTTCTCCCCATTGTCATTCCCGTCTAATAGCAGCTCCAGAATAGATCGAATGATATTTTTCAAAAATAAAAGCTTCCTTTTCCTTCGTAAAGCCGATCTTCTCCGCAACTCGAATAGACGGTAGATTCCTAGGGCCGATTATACTTATGAGCCTATTCAAATCTAATCGCTCAAAGCCATACCTCTTGCAAATCGGGCACTTTTAAGTCGGTAAGCCACTTTAAAGTGCCTTCTTAACAACAATCCGGTAATGAATTATTGTTGAATTACAGGATTTGATCCCATCCCATTTAAAAGAAAGAGGGTAACGCATATGAGAATGCCAGAGCAAACCAAACAATTTTTGGAGGATATTTCGGAGTTCCCTGCACTTCACCTCATGTCACCTGAAGAAATAAGAAAGACCGTTGTCGCCAATGCCATTTCGGACAGCTTCGAGTCGGTAAAGAAAGAGGATTATGAGCTTCAAGGTCCTCATGGAGAATTCTCAGTAAGAATATACCGTCCGTCCGAAGACCAACCATTGCCTGTTATTAATTTCTATCATGGGGGCGGCTTTGTATTCAACCGAATGGGTGACTATGACCCGATGTGCAGCAAGCTGGCTTCATCAACCGGTTATGCTGTCGTATCTGTAGATTACCATCTTGCTCCTGAGTATAAATTTCCCGTACCGGTGGATGAAGCATTATTTGCCGCACAATGGGTATACAAAAATGCCAAGTCGCTTGGTGTAAACCCCGATAAGATGGTCGTTTCAGGTGAAAGTGTAGGTGCGAATCTGGCTGCCGTAGTGGCTCAACAAGCTCCCAAGAACGGTTTGCCGACTATTTCTTATCAAATACTGCTTTGCCCTTTGACAGACTGGTCGGGCGAATACGAGTCTAAGCAAACCTACGGATCAGGATATTTTCTGACCAGCGCGCTTCTCAATTACTGCGCAGACCACTACCTCAACGACGCTGCTGATAAAACCAATCCGCTCGCTTCGCCCCTGCTTGGCGATACGAATGATGTGCCCCCTGCTTTGATCGTAACTGCTGAATATGATCCATTGCGGGATGAAGGAGAACGGTACGGACAAAAGCTGGCCGAGAGCGGAATCCAAGTGACCATGAAGCGGTACGAAGGCATGATCCATTTATTTTATGCCATGACCGACGTATTTGAAGACGGACACGACGTTTATGATTTGATTGCCAGACAACTGCGGACGCAGGAATAATGCGCTATTTCTCAACGCAAGAAGGGACGGATGAAACCTGCTGTGTAACGGTCCGTCCCTCTCTAGTTGATAAATGGCAAGTTGTTTTAGGTCAAGAACCATAAAACTTATTCATATTCTTGGTATACAGCTCGACAATATTGCCTTCCGTATCTTTGAAATACAGATTGCTTGCTTCCGGATCATCTTGTGAAAAGATTAATAAATCAACATTCAAAGCTTTCAGTGTGGCTATGTTGTCTTCGAAGCTCTCAGGCTTAACGTATAAAGCAAAATGAACATGAAGGCCGCCTTCGTCATATAAGCCCTTTTTCCACTGACTGATTGGGGAATCCTTGATGTGCAGCTGCTCTTCCGAAAAATGTCTTGGGAGCCATAATCCGAGCCGCGTATTGCCGCCGATGTAGAGCCAGGTAGCCCAGATCGTTCCCACACCGCTCGTATCGAATTGACCATTAGCATAGCTCCACTGATCGACAATGGGGAATCCCAGTTGATCAGACCAGAAATGGACTGCTCTTTCCATAGATTGAACCTCCAACACTAATTCCGAGACTCCTTCGACTTGTAGCTTCATCTTGCTCCCTCCCCTATTATTTCCATATTACCATAAGTTGGATAAATTTAGATTAATAATGAAGGCTTCTTCTTGTCCAAAATCACCTGTGAGATAGTTCTATGTCTTGTCCTCAATAAGAGCCCTTGTTACAATCATAAGTGCGTTCAAATCTATTGATAGCTATTCATTGGTGGTATGGGGAGTGTTATTTTGGAAACGTACGTTTTTGTTTTAATCGTAGGGTTGGCAGCAGGTGCGATTAGCGGCATCATCGGTACAGGCTCGTCCATCATGCTCTTGCCCGTTCTTGTATTTGCCTTCGGTCCTAAGCAAGCGGTACCCATTATGGCCGTAGCGGCTGTCATGGCGAATATTGCTAGAGTCGTCACTTGGAGGCGTGAAATTCATTGGAAAGCATTTGTGGCGTACTCACTTCCAGGCATCCCTGCTGCAGCACTAGGAGCACGCACATTGTGGGTATTACCCGTTCATATTATTGATATAGGGCTGGCTTTATTTTTCTTGCTGATTATTCCGGCCAGGCACTGGTTAAAATCAAAAAATGTACATATATCCCTATGGCAGTTGTCTATATCTGGAGCTGTCATAGGCTTTTTGACCGGTATGGTTCTATCTACAGGACCGCTCAGCGTGCCGGCTTTCACTTCGTACGGACTAACAAAGGGAGCGTTCCTAGCCACGGAAGCCGCCAGTTCGCTAGTTATTTATTTCAGCAAGATCGTAACGTTTCAGGAGCTGGGAGCTCTCCCGTTAGACATGATCCTCAATGGAGTTATCGTCGGCAGCTCACTTATGCTAGGCACCTTAGTGGCCAAGGCTGTCGTACAAAGAATGAGTGTCGTTTCGTTCCAGTATGTGCTGGACATTTTACTGTTTTGCTCAGGAATCTCTTTGCTTTGGGCGGCAATTCATTGATTTTCCTTCCCATCTTTAATTGCTTGGTACCAGTGATAAGGCTGTATCTCTTCCAAAGTTTTAAAACAAAGACTCCCGTCCGAAGTGGATACAGCCGCTTTGACTTTCGCCCCCCAATAAAACAGTCTTTCCTGACAGATGCCGCACGGAGTCAATATTGAATATTCAGCTGTTTCGTTATTTCTAATGACACAGAGGGAATGTGTTATCGGAGTATTAAATTTATGGGACTTTCTTTCAATTAATTCGATAGCAGCTTGATATAGTCTCTGCTCAATATTCAATGGACTCCCCAGCATTCACTTCGTCTTATAAAATTACACGGTGCCTTCGTAAGCATAGCAAGGGGCAGAATTTTCAACCGATGGACTTAATCTTAACTCGTTACGCAGAACAGGCATCCCGATTCCTCTCTCGCTTTCACGGACAGCCGCTTGTTCTAAAGTTTCTTCTTCCACCATCCATCCCAGAAAATCCCCCCAGTAGGTCGAATTTCCCCGTCACATTTTTAACTAAAAGGATCCAACTAATATATCAATCAAAAATCTAGAAAATTCAGAATCCATATACTCCATATGGGCAATGGGTGTATGCGGTGCACCATCTAAAGGAAGAAACACACTCTTCACCCCAGCTTCATTTAGTCTGTTGGTGAAGCTGCAGCTATTTTCGAATTTGATAATTTCATCTGCGGTACCATGTATGGTTAAGGCAGGAATGCTATTCGAGTGAACATCTAAGTGTAAATCTTTAGGGGAACCCCATAAATTCAGCATGGCCTGAACGCCGCTTCTGTCTGGTTGCCGTCCGTAAGTACCGTCACCATAGCATAGGTTAACAGCTATCATTCCACCAGCAGAACCACCTGCGATAAAAAGCTTTTGTGTGTCAACACCATACTTCTTGCTGTTATTTCGTACCCAATCCAGGGCACAGGAAGCATCGGATAATGCATCCGACATCGTTCCTTTAAAGTCATCACGAGGATTTTCTCTTACTCTATAATCAGGAGCAACACAAACGTATCCTTTTAGCGCAAATCGTTTTGCAAACTCGACTATATAATTCTGGCTTTTGTCCTTACCCGGTCTAAACCCGCCCCCATGTATCCAAATAATTGCAGGTCTCTTCATTTCTTTATCGTCGGTCGGAGTATAAATATCCAGCTTAAGCTTATCAAGATCACCCTGTACGTTGATCGCTTCTGAAAATAAAATATCTTTCACAATATCGACTTCAGAAAAGCATGTGTCCAAGTATCTCAATGACATTTCTCCTCAAACAAGATTTGGAAAAATCATACTATTCCATCTGTAAGAGATCAATAAGTATCGGAAGATGCTTTCCTTTGAAGTGATCCTAACAGGCAATCGGTGGACTCGCTTGAGTTGTCAATGGATCAACGAGTTTCCTATGCCATCGAACGCCCCATAAATAAGAACGAAAGTAAGCTGCCGCCCAATAAGATTGCAGCTGTAACGATGAGAGCCCCGTGCATCCCGACAATAAAAGATTCGCTGCCGTTCAATATCGCGCCGATAAATGCAACACCAAGCGTAGCACCAAGCTGTCTGCTGGAATTGAGCGCGCCTGATACGATCCCGGTTTGTTCCTTTGGCACGGAAGATATTACGGCCGCCATAAGCGAAGGTATCGTAAAAGACACTCCGAAGCCTACCAGCAGCAAACCACCCCATGAGAGGATATAGCTCGTGTTCACGTCCACTCCCGTTTGCAGAAGTGTCCCCAGTGCCGTGAGGCCAAAGCCGACTGTCATTGGTATTCGGGCACCAATACGGCTTACAATACGTCCGGTAACTATCGGGTTGACAGCAAGTGGAATCGTCATCGGCAGAAGAGCAAGTCCAGCTAAATGAGCGGATAATCCACTAATTTGTTCATAGAATAAGGGCAGTACAAAAAGAATAGCCGACAAGCCGATATTAATCGCCATACCAGCAGCCATTCCAGCTGAGACCGTGGCGTTTTTGAAAATGGCTAGCGGAAGCATTGGCGCCTTCCCCTTTGCTTCAACGATTAAAAATAAGATAGCGCTAAGCAGTGCCAAACCAAATGCCACTGTAATAACTAGGGATTGCCATCCGTACGCTTCCCCCTCCATAATAGCGTAGGACAGGGCAGATATAGCGGCGATGGCCAAGATTTGACCCAACAGGTCGTACCTTTGCCCTTGCTTCCGTTTCATTTCAGTAACAAGCAGCGAAGTTATAATTAGACTTGCTACGGCAAGAGGCACATTGAGAAGGAATATGCTGCGCCAACCGAACGAGTCGACCAGGAATCCACCTATGACCGGTCCTGACGCCATCGCAAATCCGGTAACCGCTGCCCAAATACCAAGAACCCGTGCACGCTCAGCCGGTTTGGGAAAAGTATGAGCAAGAAGCGAGAGAGACGAAGGCATGAGCGCGGCACCTCCTATACCGAGTATCGCACGCATGGTGATGAGCCATTGAAGCGACGGGACAGCAGCAGTCACTGCTGAAGCCGCAAGAAATAGAACAAGACCGCCTATATATACGCGCTTCGCTCCCAGCTTGTCAGCAATCCCACCCATGGAGAGCAGTAAACCAGTGAAAACAATGGTGTACGCATTAACTACCCATTGCAG
The DNA here is from genome assembly GCF_030020805.1 of Paenibacillus sp. RC67. Classification (GTDB taxonomy): domain Bacteria; phylum Bacillota; class Bacilli; order Paenibacillales; family NBRC-103111; genus Paenibacillus_S. The sequence continues at coordinate 1,302,610 of NZ_CP125098.1, read as the reverse complement.
GTCGACTATTCCTCCTCCCCATTCATTTTGAATGGCTGGCAGAGCAATGCTCACGACCGTTGTGTCCAGAAGCACCATAAAATAACCGAGCGAAATCCCAAGAAGCAGCAGCACCTTAGTCAGCTTGGTGGTGCTCTCCGTTTGAATTTGCATTAATTTTTCCAAAGGTAATCCATCCCTTCTATTACAAAATGGAAGTACAGGTCACTTCCTTCACGGACAGTGTATAATGGATGGTAGATTAAAATAAGATGAGGGTTTATCCTAGGAGATTTACTCCTACAATAATCAACGATAGGGGTAGATGAACATGTCGGAACCAAACGCTAATGAGCGGCTTCATGAGCTGGCGCTGTTTTTGCGAACTCGGCGTGCCCGCATATCGCCAGAGCAAGCTGGCTTGCCTAGTGGAGGCAGAAGGCGCACGCCAGGACTACGTCGTGGAGAGGTGGCAATGCTCTCAGGCGTCAGCGTAGATTGGTACACTTGGCTTGAGCAAGCGCGAAATATTCAAGTATCCGCTCAAGTTCTGGAAAGCATCGCTCGGACTCTCCAGCTTGACTCCAATGAGCGTAAACATTTATTTATGCTAGCAATTCAGCAACTGCCTGCCGATATGACGCCATTGGATAACCATATAAGCTCAACGCTGCAAACGTTCCTTGATCTGCAAGGAACAAGTCCGGCCTACGTTACGGACCAACGCCTTAATATCGTTGCATGGAATAAGGCTGCCTGCTTGGTATATGGGAATTATGAGGCTATGTCGGAGCGAGAATTGAATTCTATTTGGCGGACGTTTACTTCCCCCTATGTTCGTCAATTGCTTAAGGAGAATTGGGAAAATCATGCCCGGCATCGATTGGCTAACTTTCGCGCCAAATACGGAAACTTCGTAGGCGATCCTTGGTGGGGGGAGTTTATCGAGGAATTGAATCAGGCTAGCGCAGAATTCAGAGCTTGGTGGCCACAGCACGACGTCCTGAGCGGCCCTGAAGGGAAGAAAATCAATGATCATCCGACAGCAGGACGTCTTGTATTCGATCAGATCTCGTTCCTTTTAACAACGGCTCCTCACCTTACAGTAACGATTAATTTGCCTTTAGACGATGAGGAAACCATCTCAAAGATTAAGAAGCTTTTATCCCAATCATAGTGTCAAGTCATCTTATCTGAATAAAACGAACTATAACCTAACAGGCTGCCGAATAGGGTTATCGCAGCAGCCTGCTTGTTAGAATTGTATTACTTTAAACCAATCACAATCGAACCCGCGGCTTGGTTTACCAAGATCATGAATATTATATATCTATTAATGGGATCGGATTAAATAGAAAAGGTTCGCCGTTAAGATACGCTCTTATGATGGCTTGGGCATAGGGTTGTTCTGCGATTAAACCAGCCGTTTCTCTCGGATCGGAACAATGTGTGCAATAGTTCTCGATCATGAACATAACAAAAAAACATTCCAAGTGACTAACATAATGCTCCTGCAGCTTTCTTGCACTCTCGTAGCCTTGAATGAAAAGGACTCGCTGCTGTGGGTACAGACCTAATATCGCACCTGCTACATCATATAGAAAATATCCGTAACCGCAACGACCAAAATCAATTGGGCTGACTTCATCGCCGTTGAACACCAGATTGCCAATATGTAGATCGGAATGGATGAATCCGTAATTTTCGTTTGTTTGATGCATAACGCCCAATTCAGAAATGATTTTATCGGCAGCCGCCTGGTATGATTTCCAAGCTTCATCTGATAAGAAAACATTATAATATTGCCCCAGCTTGGTCATATCACATCTAAAGCTATCCTCTCCCCAAGTAGGACGAGTAAAACCAGTAGGCGGGACGAATCTCATGCTCGCCTCATGAAGTTTCGCTGTCATGATTCCTATATTGAACACCCGACTGTCCGTGAGCTTCCCGCTGGCTAGCTCCCCGTTCACCCATCGCATCAATGTAACGCTAGGGTTGTGGTAACCTTGTTCCGTATGAATCTCCAGTACATAGGACCCATCACGGCTTGCAATTCCCTCCGGTATAGAGAAATCGACGCAAGGACTCAGTGCGTTGAGAACCATAACTTCAGATAAAATTTCCTCTTGCGTCATCATATCGGAATGTATTCGCATCAAGAAACACTCATCGTCTTCCGCTTCAATTTTGAAAGTAATTGTATCTGATAACTGGTTATAATGAATATGTTCCCAATTCACGTCATACTTTTGCAATGCTAACAACGCAACTTGTCTTGCTCGTGACATCAAAGAGCGCCTGCTTTCATCGGTATCCAATTGAAAAAACCTCTTCATCTTGATCCCCCTTAGAGCTTGGATAAATCTTTACCACTAGATAATTATTTTACCAACTTCTTCCTGTTAAATCTCGATAAAAAACGATTATACTAAATCATTTCATGACCCTATTACTTATAGGTTAGAGCCATCATCTGTTAGTTGCCGTTGCATAAATTATCTAGCAATCTGCTCTGGAAAAGCTTAACTTACTTACTTTAGTTGAGAAACGATAAAAAAATGAGTAAAGTATAGGATATAAGGAGGCGAATCAAAAATGCCCAATCTGACAAACAAAATGGAAATAGGAATCAGTACATTTCTGGAAGCAACACCGGACCCTGTAACCGGTAAAACCATTAGCCATGCCGAGCGGCTACGTGATGCCGTTGAGGAGATTGTACTTGCCGACCAGGTCGGTCTAGATGTGTACGGGATTGGAGAGCATCATCGAGCAGATTATGCAGGTACCTCACCTGCTGTTGTATTAGCTGCAGCGGCAGCGATGACCAAGCGGATCAGGCTTACAAGTGCCGTTACCGTGTTGTCCTCGGATGATCCGGTCCGCGTATATCAAGCTTTCTCTACCCTTGACGGTATCTCTAACGGTCGAGCTGAAATTATGGCTGGTCGGGGCTCGTTCATTGAATCTTTCCCTCTCTTCGGCTACAGCCTGGACGATTACGACGAATTATTCGAAGAAAAACTGGAGCTGCTGCTTAAAATTAGAGAATCAGAGAAAGTAACCTGGCAAGGTGGTCATCGGCCAGCCATAAATAATCTGGGTGTATATCCCCGTTCCGTTCAAGATCCTCTTCCTGTGTGGATCGCAAGCGGCGGAAATGCACAATCGGCTGTTCGTGCTGGCATGCTCGGTCTTCCGATTGCCTTCGCCATTATCGGGGGAATGCCAGAGAGCTTTGCTCCGTTAGTCGCCCTCTATAAGGAGGCCGCCGCTAGAGCGGGACATGATCCTGATAAACTGGAGATCGCCACTCATTCGCACGGATTTGTCGGAGACACAACTGAGCAAGCCGCCGATCTGTTCTTCCCTACAACGCAAGCCCAAATGAACGTCATCGGGCGCGAACGGGGCTGGGGGCAGCATTACACTCGAGCAACTTATGATGCCGCGCGCAGCCTAAGAGGCGCACTCTATGTCGGAGATCCTGAATATGTTGCAGAAAAGATTATTCTGCTGCGCAAAAACTTAGGGGTCACCCGCTTCTTCCTGCACGTCAACGTCGGCACGATGCCGCATCGTGAAGTCATGCACGCTATCGAGCTGCTCGGTACCCGTGTCGCCCCCATCGTACGTAAGGAGCTTGCCCGAAACGAATCATAAGGATAAATACGATACTGTATTAAGACGCGCATCAATCCGTTTGTAGCTATAACACGAAAGAAAGTGTGTGAACCATTAGGTCCGCACACTTCTTTTTTATATGCTGATATCTCATATTATCGCTGGATTAGGAAGAGCTTAAGAAACACGATTCAATAAACTAACCAAATAGGAGTCCAAACGTTCAATGATGATTTGTTCGGTTAGTCCTGTCATACCTAAGGCCGTCCATCCTCCGTACACCTCAGGAGGCCAGTAGGCAAAATCGATTAAGGTGACAAGATCCCAATAGGGATCATAGGAAAAAGAGGCACCCGCATGATCTTGATAACAAGATAAAAAGTCATCGGCAGTTGATACATCATAGAGTTGTGCTAAGTTGACGCGACAATGTCCAACATCGATGCCTGCAGGACCGACACAGCCGTTGACCCAGTCTACAATGCCGCTCACTTCTTCCCCGTTCCATAATATGTTGGTTGGATGATAGTCCCGATGAATGAACCGCGCTGCAGCTGAGGGAAGGGAGCTCTTGACCATATCGGCCGCAACCTGCCACTTGTCCGGGATCTTTGACCAAGATGATGTATTGAGCTTCGCAGCGTCGCAATAAGGGGCGAATGTCCACGGAAAATGGCTCGCATCTACCTGATGAATACGGACTAGCGCTTCAGCCATCCCTTTTATCCAGTGGCTCTTGTTCTTCGGCTCTAATACAACGGAACCCTCTAGTCGAGTCATAAGCAATGCCGGTGTGCCGCACTGGCTTCCAGTTTGGTCGAAGGCAATCAGCTTCGGTGTCTGCACTCCAAGAACTTGTGCTGCCCGGAGCAAGCTTTCTGCTTCACGTAAAGCCAAATCCGGTTGTTCCTGCACCCATTCTGCATTGTTAAACTGTCGCAGCACAACAGAACGCACTTCTCCGTGTATGGACAAAGAAATCCCGTGAACAAGTGAGGAAATTCCCCCTTGAAGCTGTTGTATCGAAACAATGGTCGCTTCGGGGTGTACGGCCTCAATAACCCACTTAAGGACGTGATCTGAAATTGTTGTATCGATCGAAAACATAACCTTCCCCCCTTTACCAATAAGTCTTATCTAACAATAGTTATCGATGATTCCCCTTATGTATCCGTAGCTAGATCGCTGATATGGAGGCTGATTGCCTTTTCCACCTTTTGCACCCATGGAACCACGAGTGACCTCATAGACCATTCGGTATTCTCCACTCTCTTCCCCTTTACGCCAACGTTCAATGAAATGAACCAGATACTGTTCTTGCACATCGGTTCCCTCTACTGTCGTTTCTCTTTCCACATCATATCCTTCGATCTGCAGCTTTACTACTCCTACTTGTTTGGGGAAGAAATCTATCGTGGAACCGCTGCCTGAGGTTGCAAACGCTACGGCATCTAAACTGGTAAATGGCGGCTTGGGTGGCGATAACATGTACACTGTCCCCACGATAATCCCCAATAGGAGAATAGGTGCGCTTAACAGAAGCATACGTGATTTGCGTTTCAGGTATGGCAGAAACATTAACCATAACCTGTCGATAACAAAGAAAAGGATCGCCGCTGCGCCGCCCATTATACTAAATAGAGATGATTGAAGCACGAATCCGAATAAAAGCCCGAAGATGACATGCATCAAACCAGATGCCAACCACTCGCCAGGACCAGCGGCATTTAACTTTCTAGCAGCTAACTCCAGGAGGGAGGAAACGAGAATGCCGTACAGAAAAATTGAAGGTACCGCGTATAACGCAATGATAGTAGCCCAGGACGCGTAGTTTCCAGCTGCTTGCCAAGCTTCCCCACCCAGGGTCATATAGGGAAAGGAAACCCCAAGCACCATCGTCCAAGCAGTAAAATAAGCGACTGCACTTTTTCTCCACAGCATCTTTTACCCCCCTATGGTCCGAGTTCTTGCTAATTTGTACTAAGGTATAATCTAAGCTTCAGTGGAGTTAGCCATTTTAATTATTGCCATTGCAGCTGTCCCTTTCTCTATCCCTTGAATCTGGAACGTCAAAAAATATAATCTCCACTCGCTGATGTACCGTTCCCCATATATGTGCAATAAGATTGGCTATGCTATTGCTCTCGTTCGTAGGCCTCCACACGATGTCTTCTTCAGATAATTGCTTGATGAGTATAGGCATCCACTTCCCCTCTGAATTTCCACAAGAAGCTATCGATGAGTGATCTCGAAATATCCAAGCCTCGCACACGCCTTTCAATTACAATTCAAGAAAATCATACCAAACATACGTTTGCTTGTAAACTGCAATATGCGTCACCATACTTCGCTTAGATGATTGCTAATTTGACAAAAGTTTATCTTTTACTAAGATGCGGCCTAAAGGAAAAGTTATTGTATAAAAAAGAAAGAGGACCGACTTACTGCGAGGCAGTCTACGATCCCTTTCATTCCGTTCTTTAAATATTGCAATACAGCTTGCTTATTCTAAGGGGTCTATTGATTCTGGTTGAATCCCTGCTCCTCTGCGTATCGCCCCCAATGCGGACGACGGCCATCTGCATCGACGAACCCGTATTCGTCCGATAAGCCCCATGAGCTGAGTAGCTGACCCGTTTTATCAAGCACATTAGGATCAGCCGCTAAGGAAGCAATTGCCTGCCCGACGAAATACGGGGTTTCTGACTGTAGGAAATGAACATCCTTTTTGCCTGCTTCCTGCCAGTTTTCTTCCGTTACACCGAAATGCTCCAGCATTTCTTCCGATCTCAGGAAGCCCGGGGTAACCGATACGGCTGCAATGCCGTGCGGCTTTAATTCGGCCGCCATCGCTTGTGCGAGGTGGGAGACTCCAATTTTTGCAAGGCTGTAATACAGATTCCCCCGGTAATGATAGCCAACGCCATCGGTCACCTCGATGATGAGTCCCTGTTTTCGTTTTACCATCAGCGGTGCACCGTAATAGGAAGTAATCAAGTGCGAGTGTACCGCTTGTCTTTGCAGGAAGAGACCATCAGCCAGTGAGCTTTCCCAAAATCCTGTACCCCATTGGACGAGGCTCTCACCTCCCCATACATCATTGACAAGAAGGTCCAGTCGGCCATTCTGCTCATCGGCTATGCGTTCGAACAGCGCCTTCACCTGCGACTCCTCGGTGTGATCCACACGCTGGTAAATACCTAAACCGCCTCGTGCGGTAACAAGCTCCGCGGTTTCCTCGATGGTTTCAGGTCTCCTCATCGGAGATGGATTGCCTCTCGTACTCCTTCCAGTCACATATACAGTTGCCCCTGCTTCTCCCAGCTTCATCGCTATAGCTCTTCCTGCACCGCGGGTCGCGCCTGCGACAACCGCAATCCGGCCTTCCAACGGTTTGTTTTCATTCGTGTGCATAGGGATACAGCTCCTTTTCCCTTTAGTCTCATCCATATCTTAGCAAATTAATCATGTCATCCTTTGTCATATATGTATGATAAGATAGAAGTAATTCATTAAAGCAAGGAAGTGACGTGATATCTTGAGAGCGGATCGACTTTTGAAAATCATGCTGCTGCTGCATACACAGGGGTGTCTGACCTCGAATGAGCTAGCAGTGAAATTGGAGGTATCCGTGAGAACCATCTTCCGGGATATGGAGGCGCTTAGCGCCGCAGGCGTGCCTGTTTATGCAGAACGTGGCGCACATGGAGGCTGGAAACTAACGGAAGGGTTCCGCACGGATTGGGCCAACCTTAATAAGAGTGAGATCGTCTCCCTACTCGCGGCAAAACCCCACCGCCATGTGTCCGATCTCGGTTGGAACAGCACATTTGATGCTGCGCTGCTTAAGCTGCTGGCATCATTGACACCGACTCTGCGGCGCGATGTGGAGTACACGCGTGAGCGGCTTCATGTGGACGGTGCCGGCTGGCATCCATCTGGTGAGGATGTACCGCTGCTGCCTCTTGTCCAAGAGGCCGTCTGGGAGGGCAGACAGCTGCACATGGACTATACTTCAGGGAGAGGCTCCAGCTATCGCACCGTGCATCCGCTCGGTCTCGTTGTGAAGGGCTCGCTCTGGTACCTCGTCGCCGTACCTGCGGATACAACCCTAACCAGCAATGGGAACGGAGAAGAGCCGGAGCCGCGCACTTACCGCGTCTCACGCATTCGTTCGGCTGAATTGCTCCCCGCTCCTGCAGAACGCCCGGAAGGCTTCGAGCTCGCCACTTACTGGGAGCACTCGGTGAGCCGTTTTCGCGCTGATCTGCCACAGTTCCCAGCGCGAGCACGGGTGCATGAAGACGCGCGTACGCGACTCGAACAGACTCGCTACATCCGCATCATCACTTGGGGCGAGACTTCGTCAGATGGCAACTGGCAGGAGGCTGATCTTGCATTCAATACACTGGAGTCGGCAGCCGATATCGTGCTTGGGTTCGGGGCACAATTGCATATTCTTGAACCTGCCGAGCTGCGTGAAGCGGTTGTTGCCAGGGCGCAGTCGATCATCACGATGTACGGTTAATTTCATTTTTCGAATTTGAAACATAGACGGATCGTATGTAATTGTAAATCATTAGGAGGTATAATTTATGAGAATCGAAGATGCCATCCCGTGCCCTTGGAGTAACACTGCCCAGGATTTGAACGTCCCAGTAAGATCTCTTAGTTGGATAAGGCGGCTGCAGATAGAAGATGCCCTGAAAGCTTCTTTTGCTGACTATTGATTCTCTCTACAACAGCTGCATATTGCTCCGCTCTCTTGCTTATACTCTCAACGGTATTCAATTGTAACCTCTCGGCAAAAAGAGCGAACGCTTCTTCTCCCTTGGGAGATAAACCGTTCAACAGTTGCTTGCATTCAGCAAAGCCGCGCCAAAGAGGCCAGATACATTCCCTCGGATAGCCCATGGAAATCATGGTCCGAATGCCTTGAACATGGTACTCTCTTTTAACCAATTGGACCTCTGGGCAAAGAGTCGCAGCTTCGGAATATAACTCCTCCAGCAGCTTATTCCACTTTTCTATCTCTATCGGCGTTAACTGATCCGCTCCTAAACAACGCAATATGGATTCACTAATATCCGGCAGGCCGTACAACGAACTGGTTTGCGTAATATCCATCATTCCTTTGCGTGCAGCACTAGGTGGGCGCAAATCAATAGAATCCAGCAGCGCAACCGTCGGGCCGACCACTGTTCTTACAAAATCAAATCCTTGATGATTATCTTTGTTTTCCCTGCAATATACAGGATCTAGCCAGCGATTCGCCCGGTCCTGCAAATCTGTAACGGCTCTCTCAATCGCTTCCTCCACCCATTGAGCATTTTGAAGCAGTCCGTACGTTTGTTGCTGTGGTTCGGAGAATTTTCGTTCCTTCTCCCACAAAATATGTGCTCTGTGCAATGAAACAATAACCGACAAGCGCATGGTTTCCGGCTGAGATAAATTGCCCCAAAAATAATGAGCCAGCTCTAATGTAACTCCCGACTCTTGAAAGATACTATGTTGATTCAATCGTGGGTCCTTGATGCTATCATTAGGGGAGCCATGCCAATTAATATCTATGTCCGAATGAGGTAATTGAGTGTCTGGGTTCCATATGGAGCCGGTCAGAATAAATCCGTCTATACCGGGATGAAGTGATATAAGATCTTGAAGCAGATTCTCTACGATGCTTGCACGCTGGGCCGGTAAAGGCCCTGTATGAATGGATGCAGCCATGGATAATCTCTCCTTAGGTAGATCAATATTTTGATTACAATAGGACTAACTTTCGATCGCTTATAATTAGAGTTCTAATTATTATACAAGTTTTTATTCCGATTTATGTTTAATCTGCTGCAAATGATCGGATAGCTTGTTTAAAAGCTTACTCAACTGCTCGTTCTCTTCCTCTGAAAAACAAGATAAAGGATCAAATTCCTGAATGGAATCAAAAGCTTGCTTTAATGACGTCAGCTTATCTCTCCCTTCCGATGTAATCGCAATATGGACTAGCTTCCTATTAAGCGGGTCTTTGCTCTTTTGGACCCATCCTTGCCGTTCCATATTGTTAATAATGACTGTTGCCGTTGGACGGTCACAATAAAGCATTTCGGCGATTTGCGATGGGTTTAGAGATGGTTTCGCCACTAGTTTTCGAAGTACGAACTGCTGCTTTAATGTGATCTGATGAGGCACAAGCTGCTTTTGCAAATATCGCTGCCAAGTTAGGAAAATGACGCCGATTCGTGACATTGCAGGTGGGTTGCTCGACATTTTCATTTAACTCCCTATAGTTAGTATTCTAACCATAATGTACCATAGGGGTAAAGAGAAGCACAAGGGTTACTCAGCATGAATAACCACGTTATGGATCTTTTTTTGCATATCATACACAGCAATATTCATGAAAACCAATACTACTTACCGTAAAGCTGCGAGAGTTTAGCTTCAGCCTCAGCTGCAGCTCGACGAAACAGATCATCTGCTACCTGAATCCGTTCAGCTATATCTTGTACGGTTTTTACCCCATATAGATTTTCCAAAGCCAGCACCACATCGGCAGGAAAATCCCGTGACGCATGAACTAGGAAGCAGTCCGCCTGGAAAGGAGTATGGATGATGCGAAGCATATCGACCAGTGGCTGCAAAACAAACTTCTGGTAGTAAATCAATGATTCCAAAAATAGTCCGCGCTGCGCATATTTCACTGCTCGGCTTCTTTGACTATAAATGCCTTGAGCCCGAAACCATTGTCTACGCAATTCTGAGCCATGCGACGCATGTTCAACATGTTCATATTTCACAATACCTGCTTTATCTACCAAAACAACAGGTATAACCGTTTGGTCTTCATGTATAAAGGCAACAGGCATGCTTTCGCTCTGGACCGTGACATCAATTAATAGATGTTCCGATGTTTCCAACAGATGATATACCTTATAGCGGTTATTGGCAGGTCTACCCGGCTGTTCATAAGCAATATCTAGTTGTCCCAATCGACCCAAACAATCATCCAGTCGTGAGATGGCATTATCTACAAAGCCTTCCCTGGTATAACACACCAAATCGATGTCCGAGTACTCATCCAAGCTTTGAGTGCCATCGGAGCCCTCCAGCCAGATAGCCAATATAAAATCTTCGCCCTCAAGATTTGAAACCATTTCATTTATGATGGTCTCACGGGTAATTGTCATAGCTTGCTCCTCCTCGACTACAGTAGGTCAATAAGGCAGAATATAGGAATATCGGGCTTAGACAGGTATGTTATATTTTTCATTAAATAATCCAATGACTTCTCTTAGCTTATAATCGAGTCTGAGCATCACTTCAGAAATGATCTCTTTGGGTATTTTCTTATAGTAAGCATGAGCTATACTGCCTGTTATACAGGCTATAGTGTCACTATCTCCACCAATAGATATGGCCTTCCTTATAGCATCTTCAAAATCACAGGACTCCAAAAATGCAATTATTGCTTGCGGAACAGACCCCTGACAGCTTGGATCAAAGGCATAGGCCGGCCTTATATCATCCAGCTTTTGACTAAGATTATATTTAAATTTATTTTGAATGAAAGATTTGATTTCGTCCTTCGATTGAAGGGTTCTTCCCAAATATACTGCACAAGCCACAGCCTGGGCGCCAATAACGCCTTGTCTATGATTATGGGTAACTATGGCCGATAGTTTGGACTCCATTAACACCTCTTCAAGCGTGCTGTAGGCAAAACCTATAGGGCTCACTCTCATAGCAGATCCGTTCCCATAGCTTCTGTATGGTTTAGAGTTGTTATTCTTAGCCCATTCCTCGAACTTCTGACCGTATCCAACATTCGGGTACCATCTTGTATATTGCTTAAGCTTAATGGCATACAATTTCTTGCTTGCATAGTGATCAATAAGCTTGTTATTTTGCTTCTTTCTATTCAGAACAGCGTCTGCTATTGCAACAGTTAAAACCGTATCGTCGGTAAATCTCGTGAACCTGTCGTATAGTTTAAATTCAGTAGTTTTGACATTATGCCACTCAAATACAGAACCAATAACATCTCCAATCACTGCACCTAACATGATTCACCTCTGCCAAAGCTTTAGCATTGCTATATCCGAAAATTCTAATGTCGCACGTTGAATTAGGACTTCCATATAGCCGCTCCTCCACTGCATTATCCTCATTAAATTTTACCACAATATGGATTTGTATAGATATGTAAAACAAACAAACGCACCCTATTAAATGCGCTTCTCTGTCAGTTAAGCAAGCTGGGATTGATGATGCCCTGAAGTAGCTTTTTGCTCTCCAAATCCTTTTTGCGTGGTAGCCTGCCTATTTGCTCGTAGACTTCTTTTTCTTCAAGTAATTGCTGGGGACTTAAAACATACGCTGATCTGCCATGAAGAATGAACTTTTGTAGTGGTAAAGCATCCGACCTCCACACCCACTGTGGCTTACCATTCGCAACAATGCGACCGTCACTGGCTCGTGTCAAAAAACAAAATTGAATATCTACGTCTTCCTTGCGGAAATCCGTCTACGACGTGCTTACGGGTATGCATTGAAATCCAGCGTCGATCAGCGAACGCTCGATTTTTTCCCGATGCCGAACCCATGCAACCAAATCAATGTCGTCGTGAGGTCTTGTAATCCTTCCAAGCAGAAAATCTATCGCCCATCCCCCACGTAACCAAAAACGTGTATTAAGAGATGTACATATTGCATGAATTTCATCCAATATTTTTAATTGACACCGAGATCGTGCAATCGTGATAGCATCTGAGGGAAATAAACGATTAACGCTGCTCTCATCCTTCATCAACATAAGCTTTCCCCCTGTATGCGGCTTATTTCCATTCTTACTCCTTCATCCATATTCCTTATTATACGCCCCTTCCACATTCCAAATAAAGGTAATAAATAGATTATTTCAAAATCAATTGCCCATCATATCTCATAAAATCGTTGATGACTTCACGATTATGCTTATGCCAAAATCCACCGTCAGAAGGTAAAGGTAATTCATCAAGCGGAAAAAACCTCGCATCCGTGCTTTCCTCTGTTTCCGTCAGCAATGTTCCAGCCCATTCATGGACTATGAAACAAAACTCAAACAACTGCCCCTTCTCAGTCAAACCTTCAGCCCCAGTATAAATAGCGAAAAGGGTAGCTGAATAGACATCAAGACCCGTCTCTTCCTTTTAACTTCCTTTTCATACATTCGTAAATAGACTCCCCCAATTCAATAGAGCCAGCTATCAACCCCCATGAATGAGTATGTTTTACATTGGGCTTCCGTCTTTCAATAAATAAGATGCTGCCTTGTTCATCCCTTAATGATCGTCTTAATGGATGGAACAATGATGGGCAATTTCCCATCCACAAGGGTACGTAGCTTGTAAATATAGTGGTCCTCCCAAGGTATAGACATGGATGCATCTCTCCCAAGTGAATAATATATAATTGGAATATATTTCTTGTTAAAATTATTTCTCCATCTATATGTCTTTGTCCTTTAAAGGAGCCTCCAAGTAAAAAAAGAGCAAGCTGCCATAAGGCAACCTGCTCGTCTATTAAGTAACTGGTTAGTGCCAGTCATCCATTCTTACCACGCATAAGCCTTCGGCGCATCGCCACCTGGCCCTGGGAAAATTTCATCCAACCGCTTCAGCACATCTTCATTCAGTTGAATATCCACGACACGCAGCGTGCTCTGGAATTGCTCCAGCGTACGAGGCCCGATAATTGGCGCTGTCATCGCCGGGTGAACCAGCGTCCAGGCCAGCGCGACATTGGCTTCGGTTTCTCCAAGCTCCTTGCACAGCTTACTGAACGACTCCAACTGATCACGACGCTGCTCAGCGCGCGATTGATTACGAACGCTGCGGGACCCTTCAGCCGGGTTCAATGCATTGCCGCCAAGCAGGCCCCCATCAAGAGGACTCCAGGCGATAACTCCGATGCCGAATTCTTCTGCTGCTGGCAGCACCTCCAGCTCGGGCCATCTGCACAGCAAGCTGTATTTATGCTGCTCCGACACGAGTCCTAGGAAATGACGGTTTTTGGCCTCATACTGCGCCTTCACCAAGTCACGACCTGCAAAATTGCTGGCGCCGACGTAACCGATTTTACCCTGGTAAATGTGTACCAGGAAAGCTTCCCAGAGCTCCTCCCATACGACATTGCGATCCACGTGATGCATCTGGTACAACTCAATATGGTCCGTTTGAAGGCGCTTTAATGAAGCGTCCAAGTGACGACGTATTTTATAGGAGGACAATCCTCGAGCCGCATTAGGCCCGTCATTAGGGTCTTCCATATCTCCGTATACCTTAGTGGCCAGTACCACTTTCTCGCGGCGTCCTCCGCCTTGGGCGAACCAGCGACCGATGATCTCCTCGGTTTGCCCGCGTGCTTCTCCTGACCCGCCATAGACGTTTGCCGTGTCAAAAAAGTTGATCCCGGCATCCACTGCTGCATCCATGATCCGATAAGCTTCCTTCTCATCCGTAGCGACACCGAAGTTCATAGTTCCCAAACAAAGCTTGCTGACCTTTAATCCGGAACGTCCTAAATAAGTGTACTCCATCACAAATACCTCCTTATTTTAATCCTGCGGTACTGACAATCCTCATCATACCGCTCCTTGTCTTTTTTTAACAGTACGCAAAAATAGGTGAGATAGGAAGTCAAGGGAAATTTAGTTACCTTCAAGTAAGTCCTAGACCCATCTGAAAAATATGTCGAAAGTACCTTTATCTTTCGCTCTCCATGATGTATCTTGTTAACAGCCCATAAAAAGGTGCATTTATCCTTTTTTTCGGAAAATGATGGGAACCTTCTTTGCGTTACCCACCTATTTATGGATTGAATCACGAATAAATTGTAATGGACAGCTCTTAGTAGAAAATGCCGAATCAGCACAGCATAAGTGCTAGTACGGGGGATATTTTTCCTTGGGGTGAATATTTGTATGCCTTGTGCCTGCAAGTAAGGGAAAACCTCTTCCCTAACCCGTCAACTAACCTCGGAGGCTAATAGGAGGAATTAAGCTTTGAAGTTTTTCAGTAAGAAGACGGTTTGTTTATATGCATTTCTTTCTTGTGCACTCCTTTCTCCAGTTCATTCTCATGCAGCAGCGCTGAACGAAGGAGTCAAGATTCAGATTAATGATACGCTCGTTTATTTTCCCGAAGGACAGCCTGTCGTGGATACTCGTTCTCAGCTTCAAGTACCCTTTCGTCCTTTGATGGAGTCGCTCGGTTACGATATCAGTTGGTCACAGGAAGGCAGCGAGGTTCGTGTCTCCATGAAAAAGGGTGATCAAACTTTATCCTTGAAGACTGGCGATACGTTCGTGCAGGTCAATGGGAAACAGGTGAATGTCAATTCCTTGATCGGTATGGACAAGGGAAGCATCTATGTACCGGTCCGATTCATATCGGAAACGCTCGGATACAAAGTTCAATGGGATGACGATAATCAGATCGCCATCGTGGATGCGGATGGGAAATACCATGCTCCGGCCTGGTACAAGACTAAGAAGCAGGATAATGTGCTTCAATACGCTCAAGGCTATCTAGGCGTACCCTATGTATGGGGAGGAAGCACGCCCAACGGGTTTGATTGCTCCGGGTTCGTGCGGTATGTATTTTCCCAAACTCGGGGGATTGATTTACCGCGCACGTCTACTGCGATGTACTATAGCACAGGAATGTCTGTAGCCAGTCCGTCACCGGGGGATCTCGTTTTCTTTTCAAAAAGCGGAATATCTCACGTCGGGATTTACTTAGGTAACGGTCAATTCATCTCAGCTACGACATCCCGTGGGGTTCAAGTTGATTCTATCTACAGCTCTTATTGGCAAGCCAGGTATATTGGCGCAAAAAGCATTTAGTTGAATGAAATATATGATTACAACAGGCTGCCTCTGCAGCCTGTTTTTTTAATGTTTCGAATAAACGTCCCGATCAGTCACGAGTCGAACGGAAACGATACACTTTATATTGTCCGTTGTCTGACGAATATCTCAAAATATTCCCATCCTCAGGTATTCCTTCAAAATAAGCTCCAATACACCCCGTCGTGCATCGGTGTCCAGATAAGGCAATATGGACATTACTTTGGCCGTTTTTTTCTTCAAGCTCACGCATAAAATGAAAAACTCTTTGAATGAAAGCTTGGATTTCCTCGACATTTTTATAAATGCTAGAATCGGGAACTGCGCCATTCAATATTACTTCGCCTTTTTTTAACCTGTCAGCTTCACCTAAATCAAAAACATTCAGTCTTTCGTCCACTGTTACTGTTATACCTGCTGCAATTTCTGCTGTTTGAACAGCTCTTTCCTGAGGAGAGGAGAATGCATAATCGAACTTTATGTTATGAAGATTGTCTCTTAAACCTTCCGCTTGCTTTATGCCGTGTTCATTCAGAGGCAGCCCCTGTCTTCCTTGCAACCTGCCTTCTTTGTTCAGGTCGGTTTGCCCGTGTCTAATGACATAAATCATGATGACACCTTCCCTACTGCAGAATCATAAGGATATTTTGCAACCCTGAGTGCATATTCGAATGATTCTACATCGGGCATGTTTCGTTCTTTTGCTATGAGAATCGCCTTTTCAATATCATAAGAAACCCTTCTTAGCTGAACCGCTATATCCTTTCTATTAAAATCTACAACAGCATAGCTCGCTCTGTTATCTCCGTCAAAAGGTAGGCCAATGCTACCGCAGTTAACCACCGTTCGTCCGCGACATTGCCTAACATAAGCATGATGAATGTGACCATGCAGCACTAGTTTAGTCCGCTCATTTTGATGTAAAGTGTCAAGCTCGTCCAAAGTTGCCCAAGGATATACAACGCCCACTAGCGAGCTTGGAGTTGCATGATACATTTCAGTTGCTACCCCTTCAAACTCATAGCAAAACTCTTTAGGCCAATTAGACAACCAAAGCTGATCAGCGCTTAATATTTTTGCACAATCGTATTCAAAAGAACGTAAGAGCAATTCTTTTTTATAATTATCAGGCTGCCAGCCCGGCTTCGGGAATCTTGTAAATTTATCGTCGTGATTGCCTCTTATTATCGCTAACGGTTCTAACGACTTTAATAAATCTATACATTCTTGGGGTTCCGGTCCCCGCATACCAACGTCACCGAGGAATACTATGGCATCAGGACTTTGTTGCTTAAGATCATCTATTACCGCTTCAAAAGCAGTTGCATTCCCATGCGTGTCCGAAATTACGGCTAATTTCATGTTCTTCCTCCATTTCTATGTATGATAATAACAATTATTGTAATTTATAACTTGAATAGAAGGGTAGTATTATTTTGAGAGTGGTTTCACAAAAGCTAACAAAGTCCTCAAGGTTGTGTCTTCCTTAAATATTCAACCATAAAATCAAAAAGAGCCAGGCTCACTTCCCTCATAACACCTGGCGAATTTCCTACGTGTTTCTTGGTATAGAGGACATTTTCTTCAACAGTTACCGCTTTATGTATTCCCACATAATTAGGGACGACCTCATTGAGTGCTGTAAAAAATTTGATTTGAGGCTCCACAAGCTTAAGATGCTTTTCAAATGAACCTCTTCCTCTTGTTTTGTCAGCTTCCTTCCGTTTTCTAAGTTCTGGCTCCTCTGACCATAAAAGTACGTAGGCATGAGGAAACGCCAGCTCTCCTGAGACTAACTTTTTCCGAAAATAATTGGATTCATATTCAAACTGCTTATCGTCCAGCCCATAAACCCAATCATACCAAAGCTTAAAAACATCTCCGTCCAATAAAACATATGGATGCTCCTTACTTTTCTCCAATGCTATATGCCATCGCTTTATTTGACAATCAAGATACCAATCAACAAGCTGAGCACCCTGCATATTCGTTGGTCGGTTAAAAAGGAAATGAGTTTCTTCAACTACATACGCATCATATTTTTCTGCAAACATCCTACATGTTGTTGTCTTACCCACCGCGCTGGTGCCTTCAAGGCAAATAATTGGCATCTGAAACTGCTCACTTTCCTATATTTGGGAAATAAAAATTAAGTCAGGATATCATAGTTTGATTGATTTTACAATAATTAACTTCCAAGTGCACAAAAAAAGAGACCTCTTCTGAGATCTCCTCATTTAAAAAGCTATTTTAAGACCTATTTTTTCTGGCCAACGTTAACGATAAAGGTAGTAAAAAAACGGTATAAGCCGCAAGCACGTACAGACAGAAGATGAACGCTTCCGTGTAGCTCCGCGCATTCGCTTGCCGGACTCCGTCCGCATATAGCTTCTTGGCTTGATTGGTAACGGAAGCAGCATCCTCTGTGCAACTAGGCGACATGGAGGGATGAGCGCTTATCATTTGGGGATAACACAATTGGAATTTGGCAAGTGCGGCGTCACTCTGCTCCGTCGTCAAAGGCGCATATGCAGTCAATTGCTGACGCATTTGCAATTCAGTCTGTACGATCGCCTTATCCGCATTATGACTAAGCGAGTTCAGCCAGACGATACCAATAAGAGCAATTCCAATCGCATAGGCTACCTGCATCCCGGTCGTTAATATCCCCGATGCGGAGCCAATATCCTGCTTCTTCACCTTGGAAAGAACGACATTCGTAAGCGGTGCGGCAATGAAGCCCTGACCTAGACCAAGTATAGCCAATGCAGGAATCCACACATAAATATCCGGTGATATTCCTGTTCCTCGTACGGTAATAGCTAAAAGTAAATAGCCTGCCGCTGTCAGCACAGAGCCAACGGTCAGAACGTGCGAGCCTAGCTTCAAGGCTACCCGCGCTGATAATAATGAGGCTAGGAAATAGCCTAAACCCATTGGCAGAATGACCGCTCCGGCTTTAAGCGGAGAAAATCCGAGCCCAATTTGAAACAAATAAGCTGAGATTAAGAAGAAACTGGCTTGGGACGACATGAGCAAAAAAACGATAAGCATGCCCATTCCAAAGCCCCGTTGCTTGAACAAATTCACGTTCATGAATGGGTCGCCGTTTCGGCGCAAAAGTCTTTTCTGAACCCATACGAAGAGGACCAGCACAGGAATAGACAAGAGCAAGCTGAGGATCAGTATAAGCGGCCAGCCTTCTTTTTGTCCTTGAACTAGCGGGTACACTAGTAGGAATAAACCGACGGCGACTAATGCAGCACCAATCCAATCCGGTTTCGTTTGAACCTTTTCCTTGGATTCCGCAATGAAAGGGATCATACATAATAAGGCTATGCCTATCGGTACACTAAAGAAGAATACCATTCTCCATTCAAGACCCCAAGGGTTCCAGAAAAGCAGTAATCCTCCGATCAATTGCCCCGTCGAGGCGGCAATCCCTTGGGCTGCACCGTAAAGGCCGAATATTTTGCCTCTCTTCTCCGGTGCATATTGGGCCTGGATAAGCGATAAAATTTGCGGCGAGATCATCGCTGCGCTCAAGCCTTGCACGATCCGTATGACGGTGAGCATGCCGACTCCGCTTGATAACCCGCACAGCAAGGAGCTGATCGTAAAGCCAGCGACGCCAACAAGCAGCATGTTTCTCCTCCCAAACCGGTCGCCAAGTCTGCCGCCGATAATTAGAGCAATTGCATAGGAAAGTGTATAAGCCGAGATAACGAATTGGACCCCGAAGAAATCGGCGTGAAGACCGCGCTGAATTGAAGGCGTCGCCACATTGACGATAAAAATATTAGCCACCGCCATAAAGACCGATAGCAGCATGACGGCTAACATTAGGCGAGGACGTTGAAGAGCTTTCACCTCCACCTGTTGAGGATTAAGTGAACTATGTGCTGCTTGGGACATAAATTTTTTTCCTCCTTAGCGCACCCTGGGAACATTGACATACGCAGGGAACCTCGATTAAAATAAACGAGACAGAACTGTCTCATCCATCAATGTTTCGTATGATACAGACAGATCTGTCTCATGTCAACAAGATTTTTTCCTTACATTTGGAATTGGGTGATCACAATGGAAAAGAAAGAGTCCGCGAAAGAACGAATTTTACGAGTCGCTTCTGAATTGTTTTACAAAGAAGGGGTCCGTGCTGTCGGGATCGACCGAATTATTGAAGAATCCGGAGTTGCCAAGGCGAGCTTTTACCGCAATTTCCCGACAAAGGATAGTCTTATCGTTGCTTACTTGGAGAAAAGACACGGCAAGAGAACGGAAGCGATTGAAGAAGCAAAACGGCTTCATCCTAACTCACCTAAAGATCAGTTATACGCTATTCTTGATGAATTGGTTGAACGGATGAAGGCTCCAGGATTTCGCGGATGTCCGTTTATGAACGCAATCGTGGAGTTTCCGGATTTGGAGCATCCGGGGCACCGATCAGCCGTTGATAACCGACATCGGACTTGGGATAAGGTGGAGGAAATAGCGCGGGAAGGTCACGCACGAAATCCGGCCGAGCTAGCTTCACAGATCCGCATTTTAAGTGATGGAGCTATTATGAGCGCCTATATCGATAAGGATTCCTTCCATCCAGAACATTTCCTAAGTGCGGCAAAGCGGATCATAGAGGATCAATTCTTGGGATGAAGAAAAAAACATCGCCCCTTTCAGTCTGTAGACTAGCAAGGGGCGATGTTCCTCGTCTCCAAATAGAGTGCAGCAATTAATTAAGGACTGCGCCTGGCTCTAGGTTGGCTTTGAGCATTTTTTTAATCATATTAGCAGCCTTTACCTTGGTTGTCAGGCAAGGCGAGATTTCGATGCGAGATTTCCCCTGCTGAATGCAATGTTTTAACTCCGCGACCGTCGAGCATTCCGCATCCAAGTGGTTCACCACACACCCGAACTGCATCGGATGATGCGTATCGCTCCCCCCTACAACCGGAACTCCAAACTGTGCCCCGAATTTCAGAACCTGCTCGCTCATCGTATCGACACCGTATTTGTACAAATCCTTGCCGTTCATATCGAAGCTGTCAAATTGCTGCAGCAGCTCAGCAGAAACATGGTGGAGCGGATTGGATTCGCGGAATGGGTGTGCTCCAGTTTTGAGCAGCTCATAGGACTCTCCAAGACGGAACAGATTTTCCAAGGAAATGAACTGTCCTTCAACCTCATGGCCGTTCAGCTGCTCACGAATTTCACGAATGGCCCTCATATTACCCACAAACAAGATATGCCCGCCCTCCGCTACATCGATTTCCATTCCAGAGAACACCTTGAAGCCGTCCACATCGTAATGATCTCCCTGATACGTATACTCCTTATCCAAGGCATCATACATATCGGTAAAACGCAGCGTATTAAAATGCTCCGTCAGCGTAATCGCCGTCAGCCCGTTAGCCCGTGCTTCTTCAATGGAATTGCGGAAATAGTCCAGCGAAAAGGTTACTTTTTTGGTTAATTTCATATGTGTGTGAAAATCAATAATCATGACAGTCTCTCCCCGGTTGTTAGATTACAATTAAACTAGCTTTCAAGTATAATAGGCAATAAGTGTATTAAAGGAAATCGTCGATAAAGGCATAATAAAGGAGCCTGCCCGAGCATGGAAAAGAAATTCGAGTGGAATCTAGCCGAACTATCCTCCAACCAGAAAAAAATAGCCGATTTTATAGAGAAGAATAGCGCCAGAATGCCGCTGCTAACCGAGCAGGACATCGCCACGGAGCTGCAAATCAGTATTGCATCCGTCTCCCGCTTCTGGAAAGCGGTCGGTTACAAAAACCTTAAGGATTTCAAGCTCGCCTTAATGGAAGAACGAGATGTTTCCCCTGCCAATAAAATGCGCAACATGTTGAACAAAGTAGAAGCGGACGACTTGCCCGGCAATATGATGGAGCTCGGTGTTCAATATTTGAACGAAACTGCCGCGGAGCTGTCACGAGAACACTTCCAGCTCGCTGTCGAAGCCATCAATGCTGCCCGGCATTTGTACGTATACGCTCCTGGCCCGTCGGAAGGCCTCGGCAGCCTGCTTCGGTTCCGGCTTATGCGTTTTGGCTATGCCATACAATCGCTGCCTAAGAGCGGACGCGAGCTGTACGAATATTTGCCGCTGCTTCAGCAAGGCGATGTCGTCATTATTTTTGGCTTCGTTAATATGAATCAAGAAATCAAAGTGCTGCTCGAACGCGCCAAGAGTATCGGCTGTACTTCGATTCTGATCACCGATGTACTCGTCTCGGACATGCTTGCCAATGCGGACCTGAGCTTGTATGCATTCCGCGGTCAGATGTGGGAATTCCATTCCATGGTCGCCCCTACCGCCCTGGTAGAGAGCCTCATTGTAGCTGTAGGAATGAACAATAAAGAAGCCACATTGAAAAATCTCGAGCAGTTCAACGCTCTACGCAAGCAATACTCCGCCTATCTCCCTAAATAAGCCGGTTCCTTCCAATCCGCTTCCGCTTTCTCGGCAGTCCCTTCGGATGAATTCAGCATAGACGATTTCTGCTGTTCCTCTGCGGATGGGCTGCTGTATCTGGATAGTAGACTTCCGCTTCCCGCATCGTATACATTGACCTTCTCCAGAGGAATCGTAATCCACACCTCGCTGTTCAAATCCAGCTCCGCTTGGCCGAGCAGCTTCGCCATCAGCTGCACATCTCCCGTCTGGAGCTGCAGCAAGGTTTCTGATCCAGCCGGAAATACAGAAGTGACAGAACAGCGAATCCCGTTCGCCTGAGGAGCAGGCCCTACCGTGATATCCTCCGGTCGTAACGCAAGCATCAGTTCCTTTCCTGAGGCCAACGACTCGCAGGATACCTCTAAGCGACCCAAGCCTGAGCTCGTCATCAGCTTCCCGTCCTTCAGCGAACCGACAGGGACAGCCTTCACGAAGTTGATGCTTGGATTGCCAATAAAGTCGGCCACCTGAAGGGTCGCAGGATTGCGATACAGCTCCTTCGGTGTATCCACCTGCACAAGCTCCCCCTGGAAAAACACGGCAATCTTCGTTGATAACGTCAGCGCCTCGACCTGGTCATGCGTGACGTAGATAATCGTTGTTTTTAGCTCGCGGTGAAGCCGCTTCAGCTCGGAGCGCATCTCCATTCTCAGCTTAGCGTCGAGATTAGACAACGGCTCATCCAGCAGTAGGATGCGCGGCTCGGTCACAATGGCCCGGGCAATTGCAACCCTCTGCTGCTGGCCCCCCGACAGCTCGGAAGGATAGCGGTCGGCGAGATTAAGGATACGCATCTTCTCCAGCGCCCCCTCAACCTTCGAGCGGATGACCGCTTTGGACTGCTTCGTCAACGTCAGACCGAACGCCACATTATCGAATACGCTCATATGAGGCCAGAGCGCATAGCTTTGAAAGACTAGGCTGAGCCCCCGGTCAGATGAAGCTTTATGATAGCCTACAGCGCCGTCATCTACCTGCTTCCCGTCGATATAGATCAGACCGTTTTCGGGATGTTCTAGTCCTGCTATCATCCGCAGTGTTGTGGTCTTCCCGCAGCCGGAAGGGCCAAGGAAGGTCATGAAATCACCTTCCTCTACCTGAAGATCCAAGCTTTTGAGTACCAGATTGCCGTCGAACGTTTTGCTTACTTGCTTAAGCTCAATGAGTCCCATGTCAGCCACCTATCCCTCTCGTCAAATCGGCCTTCCCGAGCTTCGTTGCGAGAAAGTACACGACCATAATGATTACAATAATGATAAGAATCAACGCATCCGTGAACTGGAAATATCCCTTCTCCGCATACCAAAATGTCAGTGTGGTCAGCGTTCCCGTCTTAGGAGTAATGAGCAGGATGATCAGATCCATCTCCTTCATCGCCCCGACAAAGACAAGCAAAAAGCTGCTGATCAAGCTCTTGCGGGTGAGAGGAAGCAAAATTCTCATGAACCGCCGAAACCAACCTGCCCCTTGGATCATCGCAGCCTCCTCCAGCTCTCCCCCGATCTGCATCATCGCGCTGCTGCCCGCCCGGGTAGCGAAAGGCAGTTCCTTGACCAGCGTAATCAGAATAAGCAGGCTGAGCGTCCCGTATAACGCAGGGAGCAGGAGGGTCGGCTTCGCGAACATGGAGATGAATATGGCGGATAGCGATATTCCCGGAATCAAATAAGGGAAAAAAGCGACCTGCTCAATGAATCCAGATAGCAGCCTCTGCTTCTTTCTGCCGCGGGAAATGAGATACCCGAGCAGCAAACCAAACACAGCCGCCATAATAGAAGCAGCCAAGGCGATAGTGACTGAATTTTTCAAGGCCAGCCAAATGCCCTCATTTTTGAAAATACCCACTTCACCGGAAGCGATTTTTGGGTTGGAATCGCCGTTCCAATAATGAAGCGTCAAATTGCTGAGGCTGTAGTCGCCGTCCTTCAGCATAAAGGTTTGCCACACCAGCAAAATAAGCGGGAAAATAGCAATGACGGCCATAAACAGCATTGTCAAGCCTGCGGCGGGCAGTCTCCACTTCCCGAGCTGGGCGAGCGACTTTTTGCCATCCTTGCCGCCTACCGTTACGAAGCTTTTGCGGCGTCCAATCATTTTTTGGTTAAAGTAGATAGTAACCATGGAGATGACGATAAGGATCAGGCCGAGCACGTACGCTTCCGTAATCATCCGGTTGCGCATACTGCTGTACAGCATGGTTGAAATCGTATAATAGTTCACTGGCAGACCGAGCAGTGCCGGCGGGCCGAAAGAGCCCATCGCCTTCGTAAAAGTCAGGATAAAAGCCGACAAAATGGCAGGCAATACGAGCGGCAGCGTAATCCGCCGGATAATCGTCATACGGTTAGCCCCGAGAATCCCTGCGGACTCCTCCAACTGACTGTTCATCGTGCTGAGCGCTACACCAACCAGCAGATAAAAATAGACGCTGTCATGCACCGTAAGCGAGGCAACTACAGGAACAAATCCGTAAGACAGCCAATCCGGCGGATTGATATGGAACAACGATTGAAGCAGGCCGTCGCTGCCGCCGATTTTTTTATTTTTGAACACGGTTAACCATGCCAAGGAAAAAATCCAGGAAGGCAGCATATAAGGAATGATCGCCAGAAATGCGATCGTTTTCTTCAGCGGAATGTCGCTGCGCGTAACCAGCCAGGCTAGTCCCGTGCCGAGCAGCATGGACAAGCCTGATACCGTAATACCGACACATAAGGAGTTCAGCATCGGCTTATAGAACATTGACGAGCTCATTTCACTAGAGAGCACCCGGATCCAGTGGAACCAGGTGAAGCTCCCCGGCTTCGCATCCGGTGATACCCTAACATCCTGCGGTGCCCACAGCAGCGTGGTTTTGATGATCTCAACCATCGGAAGCACAATGGTATAAGCAAGGAAGAGGAGGGCCAGGAGACCGATCCAGAAGACTGGATTGACCAGCATGCCTTTCCCTTTGTTTCTAACGCGAGTCAACATCATCCGGGCTCCCGCCCCTTCTCTTGGTTCCGATACCGTATGCTTGCTGTAAGACACTGAAGCAATCCCCTCTCCGTTAAAGCAATAATGTAAGCCGGTTTATTTCAGTTTGATCCAAAAATCACGGACCTTTGTCGAGTTTTTATAAAAGGCTTGCGAATCGTATGCCCACATGTTCAATTTTTCAAAAGGAAACGCGTTAACCGTTTTTACATCTGTCCGCGGAACCCATGCTCCAAGCTGATTAAACGGCACGAGCCCTTCCCCTTTGCCGTCAGCCTCGCCCATCATCCAGCGCATCAGCAGCTTGCCGGCATTTTCATGCGGGGCTTTGTTCACCATATATAAGTAGCCTGCATCTGGTACG
Source organism: Paenibacillus sp. RC67 (assembly GCF_030020805.1). GTDB lineage: Bacteria > Bacillota > Bacilli > Paenibacillales > NBRC-103111 > Paenibacillus_S. The sequence goes on along the minus strand of NZ_CP125098.1, from coordinate 1,277,299 downwards.
GAAGCTTTAGGAAGTACGTCAAACATAGGCGCTACCTTCAAGCCCTCCTCTTCCACTGTGCTCATATCGCCCGAAACCGCAATACCAACTGCAGGACTCTTCGTTCCTGCTTTACCAATTGCCTCGAGCACATCACCGCTGCCCTTGAGAACAATAAGCCCATTGCCCATCAACCGTTTAATGAATTCATAGCCTGCATTTTCTGTGCCGGTAAGTTCAATCTCCTTACCAAACTTATCCTTGTATGCTTTTTTCATATCATCACTATTGATGGCCATTGCTGTAAACAAATCCATAAAGGCCGGGGAGCTGAGCGGATCCGCTGTATACACCTTTCCTTTCCACTCCGGCGTCGTTAAGTCCCACCAGTTCGTGATTGGAGGCTTCGCATAAGCTTCCGTGTTGTAATAGAGACTGCGCATCTCTACATAATTAGCGTAGCCCGGGGATTGCGTTCGGAAAGGCTCTTCGACATGCTGAGCGATATCATCCGGCAAATATTTATAGATCCGGCCCGGCTTCACCATCTCTTCCTCCACCGCGCCGCTGACTTCCTTCGTAATGATCACATCGGCATTATACAAGCCTGCATCCTGCTCCCTGGTCAGCTTGTCCAGCATGTCGTTCGATTTGATTTTGAACACTTCTACCGTAATGCCAGGGTATTTGGCTTCAAACGATTTCTTCACATCATTCGCGCGGCCGGAAGTGGAATAAACAACAACCTTCCCTTCCTTTTTCGCCTTCTCATACAAGTCTTCGGGCTTCTCTACAGGTGCGGTGGCTGTTGGCTTAACAGCTGCTGTACCGCTGACAGCTGGAGCGGATGCCCCGCCACAAGCAGATAAACCTAAGGACATCAACAACAAGCTCGAAACCATTAAGGCACTGCTGGTCTTTCCTTTGAACGACTTCATCATGAGTATGACCTCCGTTTTCTTGGATATTGTCAGTATAGGGATCATTTATTATCGGAATGTAAAGCCAATGTTTCTTTATTGTTAATTTTTTTACATTATAATTTATATGTAATAAAATTTACATTTCGATAAACAGCTTGCAGTTCTGCATAATTGTCAACAGCCCCTCGCTGGGAAACTGATCTCTCAGATCCGCATACTGATGGACGGAACTATCATGAGCGACTATATGTGGCAAAGCCGCTCACAGAGAATCAATCTCATCAAAAAAATAGGCGTCCCCCTTCAGGACAACGATCTGTCATGTCCATAAGGGGAACGCCACTATTTCATCATGCTATATGCTGCTCCTGTTAAAGCAATATTTGTCATTTGTTCAAGAGCATAATATTCCACCTCGCCCGATTGCTCGCAAAATGCAATGACGTACAGTTGAGACGACTGAGTGAATATTCGATATGGGTGAATGAGAACCGTGTACTCCTCTTCCCCCTCCTGATACGTAATCTGAAGCTTCTGATTCTGCTTGATCGCCTGATCGATACTATGCTTCATATTCGCTTGTTGCGTATCCACATAAAATATTGGAATGTCACTTTCTTCGGGCTGATAGGGAACGAATCGTTTAAGCGTCTGCACGACCCGGTCCAATCCTTCGATATACCCCATAGACTGTGCTGCTTCCTCATACTTGTAGATTAAAAAGCTAAGAATTCGGACATCCGTCTCCGTTAAAAATACCGAAGGCAAAATATAAGCCGCATCCTCATATTCGTAGCCGCGATGCTTGGCATTATATGATATCGGTGCGCGGAGCGAGCTTTGCATGTACTCAATGTCGCGTCCCGCTTGGCGAACGGATATTTCAAACTGCTCCGCCAAATCCTTGGCATTCGGGTAACGCTTGGCGCGGATTCGTTCGTCGAACCATAGGATCCGATGCATGTTGCTCATGGTACCGTTATCAACTCCATTTGCGTCATGTTATCCAGCTACCAGCCAAGAAGCGAGTGAGGGTCAAGGGGCTGTAAGACCGGTGTTCTATCGACTGTTTCTTGCAGTACCCGCTTCACATCGGATGCATGGCGCATCGTATCAAATGTTTTTCTGTGATGGAAAGTCGGAATCATATTCAGCCATTGATAGGCGCTCTTTCGGCCATATTTCAGTTCCTCCAGAAATGGGATATATAATGGATCTGCCGCCTGCCCGCTTTGGATCGCTGTCGTTTTGGATACGGCAAGATTAATAACCGCCCATAGCTTATCGACTCCGGTACCCGGTAAAGCAAGCTTACGCAAAAACGACCATGCCAGCTCCTTATGGGCACATTGTGGTGAAATTCCATAGCCATAGACTTGAAAAAGGTTGGCTTTCGGCTGAATCTTGTTCGACGGAAAGCCGACAACCCCGAATTTGTCCTTTTGTGCTTGCGACATCGGTTTGATTGCCCAATTCGCATCCATATACATGGACATTTTGCCGTGAATGAAGCAATCTATCCAGGATTGCTGCCCCACGCCTATTCTTGGAGAAATTCCTTTATCAATCAGGCTCAAGTACTGTTCGAAGGCTTCTATCGTGGCCGGTTGGTTTAAATAACCGTCTAACGTCCTTCCATCCTCAGACAGAAATGCCCCTCCGTTGTTCCAGACAACCGGCTCGATGCAGAGCATATGGCCAAAGCTTGTGAACACGCCATGGCGTACAATATTTCCTTGCTCGTCGGTCCGTGTCAGCTGCGTCGCGGTAGCTGTAAATTCATCCCACGTCCATCCCTCCTGCGGATAAGGCAGCCCCGCTTCGTCAAAATGCTCCTTATTGTAAAAGACACCGATCGTTTCCGTCATCACCGGCAGCGCCCCTACCCTGCCCTGGTCTGTTATTGCGTTACGGATGCACGGATAATAATCGTCAAGATCGACTTGATCACGTACAATGAATTCGGACAAATCGGACAACAAGCCTCCCTCAAGACATTGCGCTATGTTTGCGTCTTCCCATTCCACAATATCAGGACCGTTGCCGCTCTGGAGCATCTCCATCAGCTTCTCCCTCATCCACGTCTTATCCGGAAGCATCTCTAGAATAACGCTGACATCCGGATGCTCCTTGCGAAATTGCTTCACCGCTTCTTGAATGACGGCCATTCGATGCTCGTCGTGTGTTGCGATACGAATTTGCATTGGGATATTCCCTCCTTGATTGGTTTGACTTACACCCTCAGTATAAAGGGAGTACCCTGACATATCGTGTCCAACTGTTTAGTCCGTTTAGGGTAATTTCCGTTTTATACCATATAAAAACATGACAATACCCAGTATTAAGAAAATAACAACAAAAGGGTTATCCGTAAAATCTACTTGAGGAGAGCTGAAGGATCCGTTACCTGAATGGACAGCGTAGCCTCCGGATGATAATCCAATGGCAATCCAGTAGCCCAAACGTTCTACTGTGTACAATATACCGGCAATGATAGTAAATAGGACACCAATACCTTGAAAAAATTTATTCATCCCGTTCTCCCCTTCCTAATGCAAAAACTCCAGCCTCCTCGATGTCTACTATTTTACCATAATAATCCAATACCTCCGGTAGGAATGTTAGACTCCATTCGGGCCTATAAAGTCGTAGCCATAGCTAACTAGCAAAATGACCCCACAAAGTAGGCTAATCTGTAGAGAAACCTAAGAGGCTTGAACCATTGCTAATATCTCCGGTGGGATATGCTCCTCCAGCCGCTGTTGAAACCCGTGAATTAGATCAGATTTAGTGGTATATTCACGGGCTTCAAAGGCGGACGTAAACTCCTCTGGGGCATACCCCACCTCCGTATTTAGCAAAACTTCCCGCAAAACTAGGCTTTTCAACAATCAGGTTTTTCGACAGACTCGTGGGGAGCCCCGACATTAATAACGCTATAACGTCTAAAAAGCCGGCACACCATCTGGCGTACCGGCTTTTACTCGTTACAAATTACGATTCATCTTATGATGCGGACTGCAGGCTTCGTAAATCATTTATCGGGATGACAAGATGAATATTATTCATCGTCTTCAGTGAGCCGGAAATAATTCCGGTTAACCGCCCGTACTTGTCTATGATCGGACCGCCTGACATGCCGCTTACGATCTGGGCCGAGGTTAATATGCGCCCTCGTCCGTTGATTTCCGCATTCGGCGAGTTCACAATGCCTTCGGTTATGATCGGAGTATCTTTCATCGGATAACCAATGGCAAACACTTTTTCTCCATGCTTTACTGCCGTTTCCCTAAGCGGGAGCGCAGGGTACTCGGCAATTCCCTGTGAGCCTTCATTCAGAGCGGGCAGCTTCAATAGCGCCGCATCCGTCTGCTCATCGCAGTTCAGCACTTCGATCGGAGAAACTATAAGTCCGTTGTTAAATACTCCTTCCAGCTGCGCTGCATCGGAAAGAACGTGGCAGGCCGTCACTGCCACTCCTTCAGGTGAAACCACCACTCCGGTTCCGGTTGCCTTTAAAGCTCCGTCGTTGTTCAGAGCCCGAATGTAGAACACGGCGGCTTCCGACCGTTCATAAATGTCCTCGGCATTATATACTGCGGCCTCATCTGCATTCGCTTTGGCAAAAAAACCGATGCCGCCCAGCAGTAAAAGAAGCATACCTAAGCCTGCAGCCATTACTTTTTTTCTCATTTGCATTGCCGCCTTTCTCATTCTGAAGCTTATTTCATAGCTGCCATAATATCTTGATAAGCCCAGTGAGATGACGGAAGATCGCTGAATTTTGCAGGTAAATCCTGTTTCTCCTTGCCGATGATACGGTTGATTAGGACAACAGCCTGAGCCCTTGTAATCTCGCTGTCAGGCTTAAAGGTGCCATCCGGGAAGCCGTCGACGTAGCCTGCTTTTGTAAAGGAATTGATATATTTCTCCGCCCAATGGCCAGATACATCGGATAATGCAGCCTCTCCAGCTTGGCTAATATTGAGCTTCAGCACTCTGGACATAATGACGACAAACTCGGCTCTTGTGAGTCCTTTATCACCGCCATAGGTATTATCCGGGTAACCGTCAATGATACCTGCGGAGGTAAAGAACGCAATTTGATTTTCCTTGCTGCTATCGACGTCCTTCAGCAGGTTGCCGACAGTTACATCCTCCTTATTCAGCAAAGGAGCAAGCATATCCGTGATTTCGTATCGGCTGAGCGATTTTTCCGGTCTAAACTCGTTGTTTTCGTAACCGGAAATGTACTTCATTTGTCCAGCATCTCTCATTAGATCGAACTTCGCATTTTCCACCTGATAGTGGATGGTCACTACTTGATCGTTTTGATCCGTAATCATCTTGATCGTCATGTTCCGGGTAAGAATCAGCTCGCCTGTATAACGCAGGCTGTTCTTGGTCGGAGTGCTTCCGTCGGTCGTATAGTAAATGATTTGACCGTCCGGCGCCGATAACGTCAATTTGCTGTTTCTTGCAATCGTCACGGATGCATTGTCATCCACCTGAACCGCTTTGGAGCCAATATAGGCTATAACCGCCGGCTCGGTTACAGTAGGAGGGATCCAGAAGCCTCCTCCGCCGCCCTTCGGTTTGTCAGGCTCCGACTTCGTCCAAGTTCCGGACAGCACCTCGCTGCTTTCTTTTTCCTCTGCGATGGTGATGGCCTTAATCGTTGTCGTCTTGGTCAATACGATTGGATCCGTGTAGACCATGGACCATTTGTCCGGCTGACTGCCGTCCAAGGTGTAATAAATGGCCCCGTTAGCTTCATCGGTAGCCAGCTTAACAGATACTTGACTGGTGAAAGGAGTATCTCCAGAGACTACTTTCGGCTTCAAAGCCGTTTCTGCAAATGCAGGAGCAGGTGCATTAACGGTTACTGCTCTTGTGTCACCGTTGATGGCAGCGGTCAATACGGCACTGCCTGATGTTATCATCGTGCCTTTGGCTGAACCTGAAGTGAGGTTAAGTGCAATAGCCTTCGGATCTGCCGTCCACGCCACTTCGTTATCGCGAGTCAGCTCGAATTCGGATTTGATGCTGGACAAGTTGTCTTTTTCACTCAGAATCAAAGCTGCAGCGCTCAGCTTGGATGCCGCGGTTCCGTTGAACGCAGCGAGCTGAGGATAAAATCCTGCTGCTGCCTTCCACAAGGCTGCATCCAGACTTAACGGCAGCGTTCCTTTGACCATATCTTTGGCCAGTAGTCCAACAGATTCTCCTGCTGCTCCTTCGGACCTTTTTCCTGCCGCCGTATAATAAGCTGTGCTCGTTTTGAGCATTTGCTTGTTAAAAGCGGTATTTTTGATTACGGCACCGTCGTCCTTCTGACCCGCTATGCCGCCAAAATACGTGGAGCCAGGCATAATTTTACCGTTTACGGCTGCAGAAGCTTCGCCGTAACTCATCGAATCGCTTATTGTACCCTCCGCTGCGTAACCGGCGATACCGCCTGCCCACGCTTTCGTCGTACCTATAGCTTGGATACGTCCTGAATTGTACGTGTTAGCGATCGTTCCGCGACTCAGCCCCGCAATACCTCCAGCCGTCGCTTGATCCGATGTCATCGAAAGATCTGCAAAGGAGAACGACTCGCTGATAACACCTGCTTTTCCGTTCTCTCCCGCAATTCCGCCTGCCACCACGGTCTGGCCTTCCTGGATGGTACGGATAGTGTCTCTTGCATAGGCTTTGCTGATTTTGCCGTCATTGGTGCCTGCAATACCACCCATAACACTGCCTGTGACGTTAATGATGCCATTGACGGACGCTTTGCTGATGGTACCGGAGTTCTTGCCGGAAACACCGCCTGTGTTATTGGCTCCGTTGATTGTTAGAGATGTAATGCTGACTTCCGACAAAGTCCCTCCATTTGTCCCTGCCGCACCGCCTATGGAATCTGTACCGGTTACGCTCAAGGTTTGAATCGTAATATTCGTAATCTCGCCTTGGTTCACACCTGCTGCTCCACCGGTGTACTCCATACCCTTCACCGATCCGCCTACTGTAATTCCGCTCAGGATCGCTCCGGCGTGATTGATTCCTGCGGCGATACCTGTGTTCGTTCCTCCAGTGAGGTTAGCATCGCTAAAGGTGATATTGCTGATTTTGCCTTTGTTTTCTGCGACAAATCCATAAGCGGACGCGCCTGCAGCCGTACCTTGAAGTCCTTTGATCGCCTTGCCCTTACCGTCGAATTCACCGTTGAAAACCGTAAAAGGTGTCCACGAAGGGCCTTCCATCGTAATATCTGCCCCGAGCGAAAGCTTGTTCAAGCTTGGCTTGGTATCCGCTGTCCGGTTAAACAACCGGTAAAAGCTCAGATCCGAATCATTATACAGTGCCACTACACCATGGAGTTGTTTAGCATTCTGAATCACAACTTCCAAGGCATCGTACACGCTTAAATAGGAAGCATCCACTTCAAAATTCCAATTTCCGAAGCCGTAAGAGCCCGTTTGATCTCCCTCCGCTTTGGAAGCCTCTACGGTTCCCAAACTGCGGCCAACTGGAGCCATGTCGCTGATGAGATAGGAGGAGGAAGATACCTTACCATCTCTAAAATTATAGCCGATGAGCGCACCGATGAACGCATTGGCGCCCGTTACATTCATCTTAATGTTCTTACTGCCTGTGAACGCCTGTTGGATGATGCCATCGTTATACCCTGCAAAGCCTCCGGTATACGATCGGGTGGCATGGTTAACCCCGTTAGTCGTCACTTGGTCCTGTACCGCATAAGCATTCTTCACAGTTGCATAGCGCTCGATAACACCCGCAAAGCCGCCGGTTCTCGTATCGAAGCCTGTATTTACGACACTCCCTGTCGCATAAGCATCACCAATTTCATAACGGTCTGCCGAACCTGCAAAGCCGCCTGCATAAGCGCCTGTTATGCCTTGGACATCGACGCTGCCTTTAGCATAAGCCCGGTGAATGACCCCTGCGCCTGCCGGGTCTGCATCGCCCAACAAGCCTGCAAAGCCGCCTGCATAAATGGTATTATCCTGATTGTCGCACACGACCTGTACCGGCATATTGGCAAAAGAATCCGCAAACAACGTATTGTCTGCCATTCCAACAAATCCGCCTACATGTGCAGCCGGTATCATGCCTGATTTCGTAACCGCGCTGCCAACAGTAATTTTCTCTCCCGCAACATTTGCAGCGTTGGAATAATGAATTTCTCCTCCTGCCGCAAGACCCACGAACCCGCCGACATGATAGACGCGGCTGGCATCTGCAGCAATGCTGCTGTGAGCTGTTGTGCTTACAATAACACCGCTGCTGAAGCCAGCGGCCCCACCGACGATAGAGGTTTTGCCTCCGTTGACGGTAATCCCTACAGTAGATAAGGAATGATAAATGGACGATGTTCTACTGCTGCCGGCGATACCGCCGACATACAGATCCGCTCCATTATCGGCACTTGCAGCTTTTACGCTTTTCGATGATACGGATGCATTATAAACACCGTGATACATCGGGGCAAGCTTGCCAAAATCAAAGCTTTTATTACTATCGTTCGACGATAAAAGTCCTACAACGCCGCCAACGAAGCTTTCACCTGTCTTGGAGGCTGACTCGATATCCGACTTCACATCAATCAAATAAAGAATAGATTGATCGGCTTGCCCGGCGGCGCCACCGACAGTTACCCGATCACCGGCAGCTTGGAGCAAACCGGTCACCGATGCCTGGCGCACAGCGGAGTTGACGAGCTTTCCTGCAATACCGCCGACGACGGCTTGCTCACTTGTCTCCGAGCTGGACAGCGTCACGCTATCTACTTTTACTTGATCCATATCAAAGGAATTGCTGCCTTTCCCTTCCTTCACACCTACGATACCACCGACAATGCCGTTCCCCAGCATATGCTGGCCGGCGCTGGTAGCAGCAATCGTCACATGATTCATCGGATTATCCGCGCCGGATTGTCCAATGACTCCTCCCAGAGTCGATCCCGCTCCGAGTGCTTGCAATGTACCGTCTGTAAAGGCAAGACTAATGTTCTCAAGCTTGCCTGAAACCTGCTGCCCGATGAGTCCTCCCACAATACTGCTTGGACCCGCAGCTGAAATCCGGTAATTAGCCGCAATATTTATATTGAACCCGGTGACATCTCCGGCTTGTTTACCGATCAGTCCGCCGATTGTCGCCTGACTTGCCGAGCTGCCGATACTTCCGTCTGTCGATTGGAATGTATACAAGCCTGGATTAATGGCAAACGCATTGTCGCCAATAAGTCCTCCCACAACGGCATTGGCACCAGTGCCCTCGATCCGGCTTCCGCCTTCAATGCTAATGTCAACCTTGTTAATCGTACCGGTATTTTTTCCTAATAAGCTGCCAACCGTACCGCCGCTAATCTTGGCCCCGCCTACCAGCTTAATGTTAATACCCGATACGGCGCCTTTATTGAATCCGGCAAGCACGCCTGTATATTGTTGGCCAGCCATGGACAATGGTTCCAGCTTGACGCTTTCCACTTTCCCCTTCGGCCCGATCACTCCGAATAGTCCGGAATAAGTGGTGGCCGACGTTAACGTCAGACCGTCAATCAATTGGCCATTTCCGTTAAAGCTTCCTTGAAACGCACTGTCCTCATTAAGGCCGATCGGAATCCACTGTTTGGATTGAATGTGGATCGGGTTCATGACTTTAATCGTTCTGCCTTCAAAAGAGAATTTCGGAACGCCAGGTATCGTGCCGTTCACTATAGCCGCGAGTCCGGCAAGCTCCGCCTCGCTTTTCAGCGTGAAGGTGATCGCTCCTGTATCCCGAACATACCAGTTGATGTTGGCATTAACGTCACCGCCACCGCCTGTCTCTCCTCCGCCATTAGCAACACGGATTAGCTCCGGATATTTATACTCAGCATCTAGCGAGCCGTATCTCCAAGTCGAATTGAAATCCCAGCCCGACAATCCCGGAAAGTAGTTTCTGTCCTTCAGCGTTGCAGACAAGATCGTGCTCAAACGTGCATGAGCATTCAGCCAGAGGAAGCTGCCGTCTGCAAAATCAGGCAAATCCCCGTTGATGTCGTTGTCGACATCCTTCACATAATAAGCTTTGTAGAGCAATTCTTTATTGGTATTGTCGTAGCGTCCGGCAAAGCCGCCCGCATACGAGCCATCCACTGCCGTTACTTTACCCGCTGAATAGGCGGTCGTTACGATTCCGTTCGTAATTCTGCCGAGAAGACCTCCGGCATAAGAATGGTCGGCACTCGCAATAACTTCTTTAGCTGCATAGGCATTCGTAATGCTGCCCGCAACATGATCACCCACCAAGCCTCCGACAATGGAGTAGCTACCTTTTGCAGTAACCGTGGAAACCGAGTAGGATTTGTCCATAGTTCCGCTGTTGCGGCCTATCAGTCCTCCCAAATAGACAGGACTGCCTTCCGTACCATGAGCATTGCCAGTGATAGCGATATCCACATAAGAGGACAGCACTTGACCCAGGTTTTCGCCCACCAAGCCACCAGCAAGCGTGTTCTCACCTTCGATCGTCATGTTCGCGTTAGAGTAAGTGTAATATAAAGTTCCCGTTTCCGTATTTCGTCCTGCTAAACCGCCGACAATGCTTGAATTTCCTTCGGAAGTAACGGAAATTTTATCGGAAATGCTATTGTTGGCAATCAGGCTTCGGTTCTCACCGACCATGCCTCCGATCAATGAACCTTCTGCATTGACCAATACAGTACCCACGCTTCGGCTGTTCTGAATGGTGCTGACCGCTTTACTCGGATCAGAGTTCGGATCTCCCGCCCTGCGGTCATTGATACCGATGATGCCGCCTACAGTGGATGCTACCGCGGTCGGTGTCACCTTCAAGCTGAGTGCAGACGTATTATTGTTTATAAGGATGGAGGTCGTTTCCGTTCCCAGATTATAACCGACCATACCGCCGACAACAGAATCAGGCCCATTTACAACCAAATTAACGGAGCCCGATGCAAGCTTCTCCATTCGGGTTTGGCTGCTGTATCCTGCGAGGCCGCCGATATGGGGAGAATCAGCAGCAGCCGTGCTGATGATAAACAAGTTGTTCGCATTGATCTTGACTTCGTCGCCAATGATTTTGCTATTTTCAATGTGACCGGCAATACCTCCGGCTTTGGCATGAGTCCCCGACACGGATAATGTAGCATAATCCGGCAGCTCCGCACCTACCGAGAAATCCTTAATTTCGGTACCTTTAGCATATCCGGCAATGCCGCCAAGAGCATTGTTTGCTCCCGACGATTGAATCAGCACCTCTTCCCCGGCTTGTACCGAGACGCTGCTGATGCTTGCCGTCGATGTACTTCCATCCGGTGTTTCGGACCGTCCAACGATACCGCCGATTTCTCCTGCTTCACCGCTAGTCTCAAGATGATGCTTTTGGGCCTGTACATTGATAATCACACCCAAGTTTTTACCGGCAATACCCCCAATTTGGTTCGCCGAACCTGCTGCCGTCACTTGAACATTAGTGGCCAAACTCTTAGGTGTTGTTTTGACATTCTCACCAAATAGTCCACCGAGTTCAAGCACATTTCCTTGGGAAGTGATAGTGATATCTTTGCCCTCGATGACTAAGCTCCTGTCGGTCCCATTCCCTATTACCGTGTCCTGAACACCGGCAGCACCACCCACCTTATTCTCGGAACCCGATACTTGAACGGACAGCCCCTCAATAGAAACAAAGGTTTGCGGCGCACGGTTCAAGCCGAAAGCTCCACCTACATTACTTTGCTCTGCGTTGATAGGAATATCCACTTGCTTGACCTTTACAGTAGCCCCTGCTGCTCCAATTTGAGCTTCAGGCGTCAGCGTACCCGCGACGGCACCCAAGTTGTAGCCAGTTCTTCCCGCTTCATTCAGCAGGCCAATTCGGGTTACCCAGATCTTCGTACCTGAGACAGTGAGAGGTCCTTCATTGCGTCCAACGATACCACCCGCTGTCAATCGGTCGATCCCGTTTGCAGCTCCCAGCTTCACACTATCGCTGCCGGATGCGTCAGCATCCCCGACAATAATTTCGCCGGAAATGGTTCCTTGCGCTGTACCCGCAATCCCCCCGGCAAAGCCGTCTGCCGTTTGAACCGTTGCCGTCAAATACTTGACAGCCGCCGTATTGACAGTACCCTTCAAGTATCCCGCCACACCACCGATGAAACCGTCGGAAGTGATCGCTGCTTGGCTCTCCTTCGTATTTCCTGCATTGACGTTAGAAACTACACTTCCATCCACATACCCGGCAATACCGCCGGAATATGTATTAGCGCCACCGCCGGAGGATGTGATCGTACCACCCTTATAGGTTTGAACTCCGTTAACTACAGCCGCAGGAGTTCTGGTAAAGGAAGCATTGCTGATGCTTGCGCTGCTGCCGGTCAAATAGCCGACAATACCGCCTGTGCTAATTGTGCTTCCGGGAGCCGAAGATGCAGCATTGACTGTTATGGCATTGGCAAACGTTACGTTTGCTATCGCTTTATCCGGGCTATCGGCTGGAATAAGGCCGATGAAGCCACCCGTGTAGAGCTTCGTCTTGCCATCCACCTTGATGTCTCCCAAGCTGGTCACATTGCTGATCAAATTCCCCGTTCTCGCATAGGCTCGGTTGGAAATAATTCCTCCGGTATAGACGCCGGTTCCGCCGCTTACCGTAATCGTTCCGCTGTTTTCATATGCCAATGGAGCTGTACTTTCGAATAAAACGCGATTCTCTGCATAACCGACCAAACCGCCGGTATAAGCTTCATCCGGTTTATCCGCTAGAGCTCCGCCCGTTACGCGAATCGCTCCGGTATTTTTGGCATTTCCCTTAAAGGTGAAATCACCTGTTGCATAACCGATCAATCCGCCAGTATATACATGATCTTTACCGGATGCTGTCACGTTTACACTATTCACATAGCTTTTTTCCCACGAAAGGGCGCCCTCGATATAACCGGCTACTCCTCCTGTGTATACGTTGCTTCCACCGTTGTTGGTTACAACGCCCGTATTGTTGAACACAATATCCGTACTCATTGTGCCCAATGCTCCTGCCAATCCGCCTGCGTAGGACCCGCTTGCAGAAGGAGCATTAATGTTGACGGAGCCTCTATTGGAAGTATTGGCAGAAAACTTCGCCAGCCCGTTAGCCTTACCGACGATACCGCCGGCATAATTTTTCAAACCGCCGGATACGGTAATGGTGCCTGAGTTCGAGATGATCGTATTGTCCGTATCCATCTCAATAGAAATCGGCGATTGTCCAATAATTCCCCCAGCATACACATCCTGAGCGGTCTTGCTTGTCGCGCTTAACGCTCCAGTGTTCCACGTTTTAACCACTTTTCCGTACACGCTGCCTGTAACCCCTCCGGCATAAACGTTGCCGCCGAGCGCTGTTACCGCGCCATTATTTTTCAAGTTGGATAACGTACCTCCACCTTGACCGACGATTCCACCCACGTAAGTATCACGGGTCTTCGAATCGACTGTAATTGGCATATCATTGGTGATATCGTACAAAATGCTGCTGTTCACCATCTTACCTACAGCCGCACCCACATAAACGTTTTGAGTGACGGAAGTCATGGTAATGCTGCCGCTCCCCGTAAACTTGAAGCCACCTACAGTAGCTCCGTCCATATAGCCGATGAAGCCCCCGTACATGGCGTTGTCGCTTACGGACATACCGCTAATTTCTTTGGTAATTCCGCCTGCGGCAATTAGCGTGCCTTTAAAGGGTCTAGCGTCCGTTCCGATAGGCACCCATTGGAAACCGGACAAGTCCAAATCCCGGCTGATCTCCAAAATCCTCCCGCTAAACCCGTTAACCGCTACTCCATTCCGGTTAGTCCCATCGTTAACCAGCTTGGCGACCCCTGCCATCTTAGCCGGCGTATCTATTGTATAAGTTCTGTATTCCGTTGCGTTATCAAACCAGCTCGTATCTGCATTACTGCCATCCGTCCAATGACTCGCGCCCGCGTTGGCACGGAATGTCATAAAGCCTGCTATCAGTGCTAGAAATAAAACAGCAAATCCAATCGCATAGATGGATTTTTGCTTCAATGCCATCTTTACACCGCCTTAGTTTGGTAAAAATCCGAAGAGCTACCGGCAAAAGTCGTTCAGACTTAAGCCGGTAGCTTTCGTTTATTCGTTGCTTGCGATCCACGAGGCAAGTCTTATCGCAATAGCTGCCGCTTGTGCCCTCGTCAGTTCGTCGAGCGGATTCACTTTATGGTTATCGCCTTCGATAATGCCATTCTTGATGCAGATTGCTGCTGGTATTCTAGCCCATTCCGGAACGCTAGCTGAATCAGAGAACGTGCTCAACAGCTTGTCAGCTTCCTCTTTGGAGACATCCTCAGCGAGTCCGAGCGCTTTAAGCAATCGTCCCGCCATCGTCATGGCTTCGATTCTCGACATCGTTGCCTGAGGTGCGTAGGATCCGTCTGCCAGACCGTTCACAATACCCATTTGTGCTGCGACGGACACACTGCGTTCAAACCAATCTGCTGCATTTACATCGTTGAATGAAGCTTGACCGTTCTTGTTCATCATGCCTGCTACACGCAGCAGAATCGTCGGATATTCCGCCCGTGTAATATGGCTTTCCGGATCGAACCGATCCTTGTCTTTGCCGAGTACAAACAGCTTGGCTGCGGCTTGGCTGATGCTATCCTTGCCCCAGTAGCCGTCCTCAACATCGGTGAAGGTCTTGCCGTTGTGAATAAAGGCCACATTCCCATTGCCTGTCAATTGAACATCTGCGATGGCCGAATTTCCGGCAGCGTTCATCTTCCATGGCAATGGTGTCCAAGCACCCTCCGCATTTTTGAGCACAACGGCTGTTACTTGGCTCGGGTCAATGGAATTCGGAACCGGTACTTGAACCGATGCATAAGAATTCCAGTTGGACGCCGGAAGATTGGTCTTGATCGATACGCCTTGACCTGCCCCCAGCAAGGAGGAATCCAGACTATCCGCTATACTGCCCAGAGCATCAAGCTCATAGCTTTCGTTCGGGAATATATGAACCTCCAGGTTCTCCTTCATACCCTCCAGCTGCTTAGGCGTCAGTTTCAATTGCGCCAAAGGAACTTGGATGATAATGTTGCGCTGCTTACCGACTGCTTGCTGAACAACATCCTTATCTATCCGGAATGTATAGCCTCTCAACGTATTATCCGAAGAAGCGATCACGATGTCTCCGCTACCTGCTGCGTCCACATTGGCCGCCGTAATGTCGGCAACAAGGACATTGTCCTGCTTCTCGGCATTCATTCGCTGCTGATTAATGGTAATTTCCGAGGTTTCCGCTGGCGTTGGTATTCCTCCGCCGCCTCCGCCTCCGGTACCGCCGGTTCCTTTGGACTGCCATACATTGGCAGACATTCTGCCTGTTGAGGCTACAGCCAGTTTACCTGTAGATGTTCTTTTGGCTATAACAACTTCATTTCCGGCTTCTGCCTTAATAATTCCCTCCGCGGGAAGGATACTCCAACTACTGATATCCTGATTCAGCTTCGGAAGCACTACGCTTGCTCTGGCAAACACTTTGTACGTCAGCTGATAGCCAAGCATTTCACCGGCATCGGTTACCGTCACCTTCGTTCTGGTGCTGTCGTTGGTCAATGCCGAAGTGGTCGCCATGATGGTTCCCAGCTCTGTTGGCGCTGGAACCTCTACCGTTGCCGCAGCCATAGCCTGTAAGGTAACCCCTTCGGAGACCTCATAGCTTGCCTGAACAAGACTTGCTCCTCTCGATTGTGCTGTCATCGTTCCGTCGTCCTTCAGATCAATCGCGTCGCCTGACAGGATCGAATAGCTGACGGGTCCCGTTACGGCTACCTCTTTGAACTTCGGCTTGCCTTGAGCGTCTTTACCATCCGATACGCGCAGGAAGGTCTCCAGCTTCCGGCTGTCTCCGCGCTTCATGACCGGCACCTGATGAATGACGAGCCCTGCCGGCACTTGATAACGATCATTCGTCACCGATACGACAGCCATATTCTCATTGCCGGCTCCATCGACCGCCTTGACAGTGAGCTCAGCCGTCGGACCGTTGGATTCTACAGCTACCTCACCGGAAAATTGGCCGTCGTCCTGCACTTTCAGAACCGTCTCTTTCCCGTTTCCGATCACCTTCAGAACAGCATCATTCGAGCTTCTGCCGGAGAATTTGATCTTGCCGTCCTTCGTTCTGGCACCGGTCAACGGCGCGTCCAGATACAATACAGGAGCGAGGGTATCCACGGTCAGGTACAGCATCTTCACCTTGCTGTCTTTGGTTATTGTATTCGTTGTAAGCAATTCAATGGCGTAAGTGCCATCTGTCGTAAGCGGCTGCTTCAGCTCAAGCACGCCGTGGCTTCCACTGCCGTCATTCTTAAGATTAACTTGGCCGATCGATTGGTTGTCATAGAATGCTTCTACGGCAACATCCGGCTGATTCGAGAACAGCTCAATGCTTTGCTGTTTCACATTGTTAGTCAGCCAGTCGATTTTCGGCTGAGGCTTCTGCAACAGCTCCTTACTTGGTTGAAGCTCCGGCTTCACTGGCACAGGAAGCAGCTTATTCCCGCTATCCGCCCGGTTCGCATAATGATAATTCTCATTTTTGTCCAATTCCTTGGAAGGCTTGACAACAGTCGACACGCCTATCGTGTACTCTTGGCCCACCTGCAATCCGACATACTTCACCTCAGCCGGATCTACGGGCTTGGCGTCAAGACTCTTCGGATCTGACTTGGCTTCTGATGTCGTGGTTGCGGTCCAGCCGCCGAGCATAATGCCTTCGTACTTTCCTGTTGCAGGGTTCCAGTGGCTTGCAAGCTCTTTTTCCGTGAACATCAGTTCACCGAAATTGCTGTATGGCTTCAGCTTGTCTCCCTGCTCCTGCATGGCATTAATGACATAGCTGTGCTCGAAATTCTTCAACTCGTCCTTTTTCGCAGCAGGTTTGAAAGATAGACTGAAGTACCCGTCCCCTGCCGGCTCTATCGTTACGTCACTAACGGCCTGTGGAGCTAGACGATCGATGATCTCGAATTGCTCTGCCGAAGTTTTGGTACCGAAGGTGGAATCGGACTTGAGCTCGGCACGCAAATAATAGTTGCCCTGCTGCATAAGCCCGGTAATATCCTGTATATCCTCTTCGCCACCCTTTACATTCAGGGAGACTTTAGTGACGTCAATCACTTTATGGCCGTCGGCAACCGGAACATCTTTGGCAATCAGAATGCCCGGATCCCCTGGCTCAAGCACATCATCCCCGTTGGCAAGCTTCGTAGTAGCCGCACTTACCGAATCCTTGGTCAAATACAGATTGACTGTGTCTTCCTTCTTCGCATTGCTGACTGTCCAGCTTGCCGTGAATTTGTTCTTGTCGCTGGCATCCTTAGTCAGACTGACATTTTGCAGCTGTGGCAGAGTAGGCACATTCAACAATCGAGTCTGTACCGCCGCCTCGGAGGTAAGGGTCCATGTACCGCTTTTTGCGACCCGTTCCTGCGGAACTATGATGTACGCCTTCCAATGATCCGCTTTATCTCCGTTCTTGACATCCGCCTTGATATGCTGTGTAAAGGCTGTTGCTTCCGGATTCTTATTTTCATCGTCAAAAATGATCGGGTAAGGCTGACCAGCCTCATCCTTAAGCGTAAGATTCGGCAAATCCTTGTCATACTCCACTTCAATAATGGCGTTGCCAGATACGTCATTCATCGGAATTTCATGAATACGTCCGCTGTTTTTCACCTTGATGCCGCCGATGCCGATATTCATCGCACCGTTATCCAGCACTTTAACTCCATCTTCCACATCGCGGTATACGATCTCATGAGTTTCCTTTTCCGATTCTACCCAAGAGGTTGCGACTGTCTTGACCCCTTGCCCAATAACGAGCAGACGCGGACCGCGTTCCGGATCGTCGATCAGCAAATGAGTAAATCCGTCAGGAAGCTGCTCGCTGGAGGTTCCGAATTCAACCCCGCCGCCCCAGTAATAAGTAATTCCTAGAGAAATGAACAAGATACCTACGCTTCCCCATACCTTATCGTTGTTCACTCCAAAAAATACGCTGGACAACGGCATACCGCCGACAACCGGCACTTCTTTAGGAATTTGTATCTTCGCTCCGATATAGCCTTCAAAGTCCGTCCGGTGCTTCTCGAGATTTTGTCCGACGAACACTCCGACTTTACCTACAATGACATTCCAGCCGCCAATATCGACCTCTGCCTGCATTCTTACGAACCATGGAGTTACCCATTGCGCTTCGATCAGAGCTTGGGTCAGCATTTTGATTAATTCTTTTTCTTTAGGATCACTTTTTGGGGAATAATCCAGCTTCCCTTGGATTGTGATTCCTGTCCGCTTCAGTGTCAGATCGATATCCCCAAAGAAGTAAGCAGGGGCAATACCGAACCGCAAGCTGACGCCAGCCTCTACGACAAGCGGGAACGGATCATCCTTAGTACCTCCAGCAATCGTATCCGCAAGCTCGCGGACCGCTCCCCGTATCCCGGTTAAATAAGTTGCTCCGGTAATCAACACTCCCGGATTATTCAGTGATGCTTTAAAGCCAAGCACATCCGGCAAAATCCGTCCGTCATCCACTTTCTTGAACGCGATTTCGACTCCGATCTCCGTCATGCTTTTCAATTGAGCATCGAATTTTAATCCGTAAGTGTTAGAAATACCGGCAACCGGCTGTACATAGTGGACAATGTCGATCTCACCGCTCGGCTTCTTCGGACCTTCCGGATCCTCTTTTGCATCTTTCTTGTCTTTGTTCTTCGGTTCGAATAAACCTAATTCTTCATTCAAATCAAATTTCAGTCCGGCTTCAATACCAACAAAGCCCTTCTCGTTAAACAGGACGTTGCGAACTTCAGCGTTCAGCACCTTAAGCGAAATAGTACCGCCAAAGGAGACGCCGCCGGGTCTAAGAATAAAATCGTTAAACGATAATCCGAACCCAGAAAAAGTAAAGTTCGGTACGGCGAACAAGCTATGCTTGTTGAAGTATACCAGCTCGATCATCACTTGACGCAGCGGATTTGCCTTGTCTCCAAGCGCACCTGAAGCCCATTTTAAGGAGCCGTTTAAGCTGTCGTCTTCTTCATTTCCTTTTTTCTCAGGATATTCCGCTTGCGGAATGGTATAGCCTTCACCTAAGGTTTTCTCAAAACCGTTGAAGAAATCGAGCGTCCATTCTCCTTTGTGGAAAACAAACCCGCTGTTTGCAACACTAAGCGTTCCGTCCCCCTTCACAAAGAGCGTGTCGAAGAATGGCATGCTGTCAAAGCCGTTCACCCGCTGTTTGGCACCGAAAATATCCAGCTTGCCACGGGCAAACACCATATCCTTACCCCGATAAGCAACGGCGCCGTTAATAATCGCCGGCTCGGTCTTCGTATCGACAACGACCTGCCGGTCGTTACCGGAGCCCGCTTGCTTGATCATCCCGCGGATGTCTACCAGCTTCTCCCGAGCTTCATCCTCGAAAAATTCATCCATCTCTTCTTCCGATTCGAACATTCGGTAATTATATGCAGGCACTTCCTTCAGCTTTTCATCATCCAAAAATGCCGCCAAATCGAATTCCGGATCTAATGCCTTGCTCGCTGCGCCAAAAAATGTTTTGGTTTGCTTGTACGCCGTTACGGCACTGTACAAATCCTCTCCCTTTTTAAACGGCTCTCCCGGAAAGGCTTCATTGATCTGTTCCAATAGCTTCCCATTCAACGAAGGCGTTACATGGCTTAAATCTACCTTTTGCTTATACACGGCCATCAGCTTCGCCTCACGGACCCGATTGCTCTCGTTATCCGTTACGGCAAAGGTCTGGCTTGTCGTAATATCATACATTGCAGCGATTTCGGAATCGCCGCCACTGTCGCCTTTGTAGTCAATCTCAACCTGGTATTCGCCCAAAGGCAGCTCAGGCCCAAGTCCTGCTTGAACCACTTTTCCTTTGTCATCTACCAAGTCTCCGCCCCGATACGTAATACGCATATCTCCAGAGAACCCGTCATCGGTTGTCTGGATAATGACCGAGCTCTTAACAGGAACCTTATAACGCTTGCCTGTCACCTTTTCCTTAAGAAACAGGTCAAAGTTCGGCTCGCTCGTCTCATTCCCTGTATTGTAGGCATCGATATTGGAAATATTGGCCGTAATGTATTTCACATCACTGGAGTACACTTCTTTAGGCGATAGGCCGTAAGCGTACGTTGGCACAGCATTGCCGATAGCCGGCAATAAAATAAAGTTGGACTTACTGGATTCATACTGGGCTTTAATCCCTTCATCCGTCTGCCCTTCGAGCTTGACCTGGGTTTCCGGACTTCTTGCCGTCAGCAAATATTGCTTGGTTGTCGGCCAAGGTCTTCCCTTTGCCTGTATTTTAAAGGATGCGGTAATGGTCTCACCCGGCTTGTATTTCGGAATGATGCCCTTCTCCGCTTCCTCCGGCGTAGCCGTTTTTCTAAACTCCAGCTTCTTATTTCGAACGGGCTCCGTCAGCGCTTTACCACTCGCATCACGCATAATGTTGCCTGACTCATCCAGCTTGACGAAGCTGAGTCCAGAATCCAAGGTCAGCTCGACCTCGATTTTGGTTTGCTCCATGTTGTACATAGCGAGATTTTCCACTTCGGCATACATGTCGAATATGCCCTCATTGGCATAATTGCTATTGTCGCTTAGAGTTGCCAACTGCTGCGGGGTATCAAGATAACGAATAGAGAATACTTTATCCGGCTCGATAATTTCCCCTAAACCGTAAACCGTTTCAAACGTTTGTACCGCGTTGTTCGCAATTGATTTCGGATTCCAATAGAAGGCAACCGCCGAATCCTTGGTTCCGTAATCGTTCGTATCTCTCGTAAAGTCAAGATTTGGGTTCGGCGTATAATCCCATTTGGTATTTGCCAGACCGTTCCAATGACCAACGATCATTTCATCGACGATGTTAATATTTTTTTCCGCAAAGTTATTGAAGCCATAAGCCATGACGTTGGTAGCCTGTGGATTCGTCGGGTCCATCTTATCCCGCATCACCCAATAAGGCGGTAATTTATATAACGGTCTGTCCTCTTCCGTAATCGTCGGATCATTCTCCGGATCGTGAACGAGCTTTCTCTCGACCAAAAGAGGCGCCTTAGACGCGGTTCCAATCTGGAATTCAGGACCGTCATTCCCTCCTACCATCGTGTCCAGCAAAATCCGGGAGCCAAGCTCTACCTGAGCACCGCTTCGGTTGATCACCTCATAGCGGATGTTCACATTGCCTGCGTTTTTCTTATCCGAGCTGTCACTATAGAGCATCAAAACCTGTTTGATTTCTACGCCCTTGATCCGCCAGATCGTTTCGATCTGCTTGGTTCCATCAGTGTTCTCAACAACTCGAGGGGGGGTTACTTCCGAGAAAAAATTAGCCCCAAACTTGTACGGATTTCCGAAAATATAATCGGTACCATCAATCCGAAACGTCGTAAAGGAAGTTTCCGGGTCATCACCACGGAACAGCATGTTGACGTTATCGTCCTTTTTCCGAATTGGCTGTCCGGCTACCGTTCTTATGCCGTACCGTCCGGTGCCATTATCGACTGTAATTTTAATGAAATCGTTTTGCAGCACCGTTACTTTGGGAGCACTGAGCTCAGCCGCAAGAACGGACGCAACCTGGGCATTCGAGCCCATGATGAAAATAAGTGCGAACAATAAGACAAGCGTCCTTTTGAGAAGCTTCAATTCAACTGCCTCCTATCTTGAACCCGTAAATGCCATCTTTTGAACAAGGACAAGGGCTTCCTTCTCAGGGGCCCTTGATCCAAACTGTTTTGACGATTAATCTTTCTTGCCAATAAAAAAGGTTGCGTATTCACGTTCCCGCTCCTGGTTTCTCACGATAATCGTGTACCAGCCTGCTTCAGGGAAGGTTACTTTAAACTTGCCGTTCGCCAAGTCGCTGTACGAAATTTTGCTGGCAATATACTTCATTTGCCCTTCTCGGTACAGACCCGGCTGATACATCAGATCGTAAGTACCCCATTCGTTAACCTGCTGCTGCCCGTTAACCTCCATGATGTTGTACTTCGAGATGTTGAAGGTCAGCGTATTTTTATCGAACAAGGCAGATTCTCCGCTGGAGCCAGAAATAAGTACGTCATCGGCGAAGATGAGCATGCCGTCGCTGGAGACTACGGTCACGTCTTGATAAACTACCGAAGTATTGCCTACCTGATCCTCGGCGGTGTAAGTGACGCGTTGACGTCCAAGCTTGGACAGATCCAAGCCGCTGATCGTAACCTTGATGTCTTGTGCGGCGGACACATTGTCGCTTACGGTATATCCGCCCAAATCTCTGGTTACATCGAAGTCTTGTTTATTTTGCGTAATGCCGACCGATGACATATTCAGCTTGATCTCTGGCGGAGTGTTATCCAAGCCTTTGATCGTCACAGGTACTTTCCTTGTATTCCCTAGAAGATCCGTTAGAGCAATAAGAGTCGATCCATCCGCTGAGAAAATGCGTGAGTAGCTATACGATCCATCCGCATTGCTAATCTGATTCGTATACTGGCCATTCACGAGAATTGGTGTTGTTCCTGTGAATACTTTATTGACCTTATGCTCCTGCTGTCCGGCCAGCGTTACCTTCATTTTGCCTTTGGCATATTGCTGCCCGTTTATCGTTACAACTTTGTTGTCCGGCAAGGCATTGCCGTCTTCATCGACAAAGGTATACGTTACCGCTGTTGGTGTCGGAGGCGTGGAGATGATATTATTTACCTCTCCCTTCACCACCGCCGTGTTGCCGTACTGGTCGGAGACCGTAAACGAAGCGGTGCCGTTG
This sequence comes from Paenibacillus sp. RC67, assembly GCF_030020805.1. Taxonomy (GTDB): domain Bacteria; phylum Bacillota; class Bacilli; order Paenibacillales; family NBRC-103111; genus Paenibacillus_S. The sequence goes on along the minus strand of NZ_CP125098.1, from coordinate 1,254,533 downwards.
TCGAGCAGCATCACATTATCCTTACCATCCACATGGATGATTTGCTTGTTATTGTTTTTGTCATCTTTTTCTACCGTTAAGGTGACTCCGTTGGAGTACAGCACTTTGCCGGTATCATCCACAATCGTTCCGAACGTCTTGCTGCCATTCTCACCGTAAGCATAGGAACTGACGACCTTCACCTTCGGTGCGCTTTTATCGATATTGGTGACAGTTGCTACAGCATCGCTCTCATTGCCCGCTTCATCCTTGAACTTAAACGTAAAAGTGCCGTTTTCTTTAAACGTGTAAGTCGAGCGGCCTTCAGGGGCGGTAACCGTAACCGGTTCGGATAGCCCTGTCAGCTGAACCGTTACATTCCCGTTCGTTTGTGTTGTCGTCAAATATTCAACTGTGCCTTCCGGTTTAGTGGAATCCACATTCTTGACTACGGCATACAGTGTCGCTTTTCTGGACGCATCGGCGTTGTCCGTTAGATCAAAGGAATACAGTCCGTTTTGACTAACATGGAACGTATTGCCGGTGCGCACCGGTGTCGAAGGATTTACAGCCGACGGCACAACCTTGATTCCAAGCGGAGCTGCGATATCAATATCTACTCCTGTTTGTACGTTGACTGGTCTCTCGGTGCTTAAGGTCGCTAATGCGTAGACCGGCATGTTTTTGGATATGCTGCCCGCGTCAAGACTCTTCGGTTCGCCGACAACTCCGGCAGATGTTCTGTACTTCACTTGAATATGCAAATCGCTTGCTTTATTCGTTGGCACCTTAAGCGCAACAAAGTTCGTATAAGGGCGCCACCTCAGCCAGTTAGCACCATTGTCAGGAGATACGGAGAAATCGTAGCCGCCTTTATCTACCGATTCTTCAGCCAATCCGAGCTTCACAATAGCGGTATAGCCATCCTCAGCATCGCCGTACAAATAAATCAGATCCGATGTCACATCGGCAGGAGGCTTTTCCGCACCCTCAGACTTCGATACAACAAACACTCCAGATGTTTTTGCGATTACGCTGTTCTTCGCACCATCAATGGCCCATACGTACAGGCGGAAGCTTTTTTGCTCCCCTGGCTGAAGCACAGCATCGGTAATTTTTACCAGACCGTCTCCCGGCAAATCGGACCAGCCTGGGGACGCTTCGTTAGGAGCTGAAAGCTGATCGTCGATCCATTGATATTTCTTTTGTAGCCCACTCTTGCTCAAGCTCTCATTCACCGTTACGTTTACCGATTGCGTATCTTGCGGATAACTGACACCGGTCTTGCTGAAGGTAACCGTTGGAGGCTCGTTATCGAAATAGTATAGTTTGGAGAAATAATAAATTTTCTCAAACCCGCCGTCATTAACCTTAATCAAAATATGAATATACGGCTTACCATTTAGGGATGTATCGGCAGGTACCGTATAGATCCGCTCTCCATTGTTCCCTTCAGCATAACTGGAAAAAGCTTTAAATGAAGCTTCTCCCGGGCGCAGCTGGCTGGAAGAAATCGCGTAACCCGCATACGTTGCATAGATAAGGTTGTTCACAGATAACAGGGATTTCCCCTGGTAGGTCGATTGCGTTACAGTTCCCGAATACGTCGTTTGCGTCACCGTTCTTGCATAAGTTGTTTGGGTGACGGTTCCCGAATAGGTGGCCGATGTTACCGACAACAGCGATAGAGGTCCCAGACTGTTAAGCCCCGTGAGCTTAAATTGCACATCATGGCTTTTTACATAGACATCCTCTTTGGAGTCAGGCTCAAAGCGGCCGCTGATTTGATCGGAGGAGTTCACCGTAATCTGCTGGCTATCAAACATCCGTTCATTGCCAGCCTTATCACGAGTTTTGACTTTCAGCACATACTTTCCGTCTTCAACAACCTCATTCTGAGTCGTTACCGTAGCTTGGTTTCCTGTAAGAGGCATCCACGCTGCTTCTTCTACTGAGCCTGATTCTTTCACCCATTGATAGAAGCTGCTGTCTACGCCGCTGTGCTCATCCGTGATGCTGAGCTTCATTTGAACCGCAGCCGTATTATCTCCGCTGATTTCTTGAACAGCCACCGTCGGTGCTTTATTGTCTATTTTGATGGTTCCTACACTGTGCACCCAGTTGGAATCGTCTTGTTTAAAGTCGGCTAATGGCCAAACCTCCAGGTTGCCGTAGTCACCCACTTGGGCTAACGCTTTATTATCGGCATAAAAGATTTTATCCGCTTCAGAGCCCGGAGCCTCTGCTTTCCACGCTTCATATTGCTCTGAATGACTCTCTACATACTTCTGTTTCTTCTGGTATTGCATCAGCTCCCTGGCTGAATCCCAAGTCATATCGGCAGTCCAAGTATGCAAGTACCATTCGCCGCTTTTCTCTTCAGCCAATGCCTCAGAAGGTACAGCTATCAGGTTCGTTTTATTATTGCCGACGCTAAGCTTGATATCTTTCAGCGGCCCTGTTGTATACAAATCTTCACCAGGCTGCTTGGCCTTGAGAGAGTATCTTTTGAGCGCTGCAAAATGATCGGCTTCCTTGCCTGCAAAAGGATCATTCGGGCTTTGACTCCACATGTAGTAGACAAGCCCTACAGCAGGAGCGGAAGCCCCCGTCATATTCGAAGGACGGTAAATCCCTCTGCTTGGCCTAATCTCTCCCGGCTGGTTAGGATCCAACGACGGGACGATCAAAGGCGGATCGTTAGCGTCAATCGTGACTTTGCCTGATTTTTGATAAATCTGATCGGTAGCTCCACCTGCTTCATACCGGTAGCTGACTTCCGGATTCGTATTGTCGATGGACAGCTGAGCCCAGTCTATTTTGGAATTGACCTTCGAAGCGTCCTCGCCATCCTCCGGATCTGTGAAGATACCATCGTAGTTAGCTGGTTGAATCAGCATATTGCCTGCGTAATCCTGAAGCACGTTAGTATCTTTATTCTGATGGGTCGCAGGATCAATGACCTGATTCTCATGAGTCAAGGCTATGACCTTAAGGAGTGGAGCCTCTATGTCCACACCATCCGGAATATCCAGATGGAAGGTCCATTTATCCGTACCATTGCCGGATATATATTTTGCTTTCATCCCGTTATTCAGCAGCAGGTACGTTTGATCCTTATCCCATCCCCTTTTCACGATAGCTTCTTCCGTTAACTGCACCGTGAAATCAAAGCCGTCATTCCGGTTCAAGGTGACCCCGGTCAAAATTTCGGGCTGAATCCCGTTGCCTACCTTCGTATACTTAGGCCGCACTGCATCTACGATGACTCGGAAGCCGCCTTTGTCAAAGTTAAAGGGATTCACGTTTTTGTTAGCTAAGTAATTATTGCCTACTGTAGTTGCACTGTTAACCTTGTTTAGGGCTGAAAAATCATGGACAATATTCCCTGCTGTATCGGCAAGCACAGCTCCCCTTAACTTTTGCTCCAGGGACGAATCCATATCATAGATATCGTTGTTTGCACTCTTCTCTGCATCAGTCCTGGATATGACCGGTTCGAGAGGAAGATTGCCACTATGGTGATACTTGCTAGCCGTATACTTATAGTCAATGCTTTTCGTAATGGGCACTTTGTCAAAGCCCTGAGCAAAATCGGCCGCCTTATAGTTGGTATTGGTTAAATATTGCTGAACGCCGGCAGCTGGCAAGCCGGTATCTGCTGGATTTACAAACAGCTTATGCTTCAGAAAAGGATCGCTGTATGCTGAACTCACTGACGTCGGTCTTACAGCCTCACTGAAGTTATAGGCGATGCTGATAAATTCATCCTTTTTGGCATATAGCTCTCTTTGACCAATTTTGTCGTTGTCTCTCCATGCTCCATTACCATTAAAGGTGTAGTCCTTCAAGACCGGACGTGTAACATCCTTAAATTTAACGTATAATCCTCTTGGACCTGACGGAGCATCCGTTTCGTCACGAACCCCTTTTACTTTAATGGCAATTACGGAGTTTGTATTGATAGTAATTTCTTTAGTGTGCCTTGGACCAACTCCGCCATCCCATGCAGTTTCATTAAGCAGTTCTTGGCCATCGACACTGGCTGTCACTTCGGTTCCCTGAAAGCACTTAAAAGCTCCAAGAAAGCCGCAACCACTCCCTTGCTCTATCCAGTCAAGTGCTGACCATCCGAGAGCAACCGTCGCCTCCCCACTCATGGCCAAATCACGCAAGGTAGGATTTTGGGCAACATTAATGGTTAGATTCATCGTATCTCCGGAATACACAAAAATATTCCCGCCGGCAAAATCCTGGCTGCCACCAATATTGTTATGGCTGTAGCCTGGAGTTGAATTCCAGAAATTCGCTAGTGCATTTTCTGCGTCATAAGAACAGTTACCGATTCTAGCTGCTGCTGAACCGAATCTGACCTCTAAATCCCCGGATCCACAACTGCCGCTAGCCGCCTCCACCTTAGGAATATCCCAAGGCAGCAGCAGCGAAAAAAGCATGCTCAAGCATAAAACAATTGAGCACCATCGTCTTGCCGTCTTGCTATTAAGCATTAAAACTAGACCTCCTCTGATAAATAGAATCCTTGATGACTAGGCTGTCGTGAACTGCCTTTTGTCCGGTATACCGGAGTCTTAGAGAACCATCCCATCTTGCCAACTAGGACCTGCCTAGTGCTTTTTTTACATCTTACGACAACAAACCTTAAAGAAACCTTAAAAACTAGGACTTTAGGCTCATAATTTATCGAATTATGTAACGAATTGTATCATAAAGATTTGTTTAGAAAACAAAAAAAAACGGCAACCTTCTTCCGATTTGCATCGGTGAAGATTGCCGTTTTGGGCATCTCATCATCCTATATTTGTTTTTGGAATAGAGTCATGGATAACATCAATCGGAATTAGGACCGTGACCTTGGTTCCTTGCCCGGGAGTGCTTTCCATCCGCAATTCGGAATGATATTCATACTGGAGACGCTTCATAATATTTCTCAGACCGACCCCTCGAGCAGTCTCCAGGTTCTGATCCAGCAGCTGCTCGATCTTCTCGGCTTCCATACCAACCCCATCATCTTCAATCTGAAAGCAATAATGATGATGGGTTTTCTGCGCGGTAATTTTCACCGTGCCTCCCTCGGTTAAACCTCCGATCCCATGGCGAATTGCATTTTCAACGAGCGGTTGAATCAGAAGAGGAGGTATGCTGACACCATGCATGGCTTCTTCTACATGATATTCAATCCTGAGCCGATCTTTAAATCTTGCACGCTCTATCTCGACATAAGAACGGATCAAACTTAATTCCTGAGAGAAGCTGGTCCGCTTCTGGACATTGCTGAATCGGAAGCTTCCACGCAAATAATCAGCCAAATCCATTGTTAATTTGCGCGATTTTTCCTCATCCGTGTAGCTTAAAGCAATAATCGTATTCAACACGTTGTACAAGAAATGCGGCTTAATTTGGGATTGAAGAAACGCCACTTCAAGCTCCACCGCCTTTTCAAGCGAATCCTTCATCAATAGCAAGCCCTTGACTCTTGCCTTCAGCTCCATCGCATCGAACGGTTTGGACAAAAAGTCATTAGCCCCCGCTTCGAAAGCAGCTAGCTTATCCTGCGGCTGAGATGCCGTGGTTACCATCAATACAGGCATCTCCAACAGTGTATATTTGCTGCGGATCTTCTGGCATACCTCGAATCCTGACATTCCAGGCATCATCAGATCAAGAATCACCAAATCGACCGCATGGGGCATATCGAGCTGCTCTACAGCCTCATATCCATTTTTGACGGCGATGACATTGCAGCCCAGCGGCTTAAGCGCATCGATCAAGATTTTCAGGTTCGCAACATGATCATCCACAATGAGAATCGTATGCTGCCCTTCACTCTCCATATAGTAAGGAGTGGAGAAGGAATCCGTCAGCTTACTGCCCGATTCATTGTGCGTCGGTCTGTCAATTTCAGCTCTTTCGCGGTTTCCGGCAGATGGAAGACTGAAGGTAAATACGGTGCCTTCCCCTTTTACAGAGGAAACCGAAATGGTGCCTTGCTGCAGTTCAATCAGCTGCTTCACGATCGGTAGCCCTAAACCGAAGCTATGACTATCCGAGGACTCGAACGATTGAAAGGGCTCATAGATAAGTGCGATAGCTTGCGGATCAATTCCCTCTCCCGTATCCTTAACCGAAATTTCAATAGCTCCGTCCCGTTCCTCCGCAGACACTTCAATGGTTCCGTTATCCGTATGCTTCACGGCATTATCGAGCAGATTGTTCAATATTTGCCGAAACCGGTTTTCATCCGCCAACACGTTCGGCAAATGCTCCGGAACGTTATTGATTAAGTTTATCTGTTTACCCGCTATTAAAAAGGAGAAGATCCTCAGGACAATATCCACCGTAGTACGCACATCCACCTTCACAGGCCTAACGGTCAGGTCTCCCTGCCTGAGTCTCGACAAGTCCAAGATATCCAGGACAAGCTGCGACAGCTTCTTACTGATGCTGTGTACCAGCTCCAACTTATCCTTCTGCTCCGCAGGCAGAGGCTTGTGGTCATCATGAATTATCGACTCGGAAATCATGATAATGCTCTGCAAAGGCATCTTAAATTCATGTGAAGTCTTCGACAAAAAATCGTCTTTCAGCTTATCCGCTTTAAGCAATTGCTGGGAAAGCTGCTCATTTTTCTTGAACGAATTCGAGAATCGAAGCGACATCAGCAGGGCAAGCATTAGCAGAACGAGGAATACCTCAAAGGGAAAGGTAAGATATAGCGGTACATTCGTATATACGTTAAAGCTTTGGATCATGGAATGATAATTAAAGGATATCGCCGCCACTACCAGGTATATACTGCCTTCCGCTCGGTGAAAAGCGGCCAGCACATACACATACGTCGCATATAAAAAAGGAGCTGTAGCGTAAAAAGTCGTAAGCAGCGTAAGATATTTGCTATTGTTAATATCGACAAGCCCGAATAGCATCAGGCTCATTCCGAAGCCGATACCCAGATACACAGTCCACTTGGAGCAAAAGGGGCGAAATGCCGTATACACATACAGCAAAAGCGAGATACAAGCTGCATATACCGAAATCGTCTGCATGCGAATATACATGTTGTAGGGGACGTAGTCAAATAAAACAAATAGCAGTCTCTCTCCGCGCGTCGATAAGTACACGGTCGTAAATAAGCAGAGAAGTCCAAAAGCAGCCAAAGAAAAGTCGCTTTTCCGCTGCATATACATACCGATAAAATAGATGCCAATGATAAAAAAGCAGCAGATCGAGATTAAATCGTGAGCAAGTGCGGTATCTCGCAGCTTGGAAATCTGCTCCGAATAGCCAAAAAATATAGAATTGGCAATCCCGCTGCTGGCTATATAATCAAAATTAGCGACCTGAACGATAATTTCATTCCAGCCTGGCTTCAATGTAAAATAGCTTACGTACGGCTTGTTGCTCCCGGCATAGGTGCTTTGCTCCGGTAATGTACCTGCTGATCCTATGACCTTGCCATTAACTAGAATACGGTTCGACATTTGAATCGATAACGTCTTTAATCCGTAAGTACGGCTGACATCATCTACGCGAACTTGCAGACGGTAAGTAGCCATCCCGAGCGTATCCATTTGGCTTCCCCATGAACCGGGCACATTGATCCAATCAGAGGAAGCAGCAGCACCAGAGTCCTGCAGCATATCTTCATGCCCCAGCAGCCTGCCGGGATAAAACTCCCATTCCCCGTCTAGCGGAACAACCCCTTTTTCAAAAAAGAGCCTGCCACTCAAATCCATACGACCACCCGATGCTACCGGCGTACTCTTCTCTTTCACCATGAACATTTGATACAAAAATCCGTAGCTGACAGCTAACATGACTAGAGTTACGGCCGCTGCGGCCAGTTTTTTTCTCATGCTTGTCTCCTCGAATGAATTAGGCTAAGCTCTTGTACAAACGAACCGTCTCTTCTTCCAGCTCTACCCCTAGATTCACGCGAACCGCATGATCAAGCTGCCGGAATATTTTCAAAGCCTCATTGCGCTTGTCCGCCTGGAGATACAGCCGGATCAAGTCTCTTCCGTCCTTCTCCGAGTCAGGAGATGCCACCAGCACACGCCGCAAGCTATCCACAGCAAGCAGAATATTTCCGATTTTTGCAAAATGTCCGCATGCGATTCTTAACGTTTGTAAGTATTTATTCTTCAACTCTTCCCCTCTCCACATCGACCAATGAAAATCACAACCTTGGAAATATTCCCCCTTATGTAAAATGGTTAGCTGCTCGTATTGTTTCTCGCTCAAGGCTTGCTCTGAAGACGCTTGTTCAGCTATCGCCAAAAATTCCGCTACATCGCTTCGAGTTCCCTCCATGTCGATAGCATAGCCTCTGCCAGCTTTGTTGACTTTCAGGTTGATGTTACTCGCCTGGAAGCTTTTGCGCAAATACGAGATGCATGTATACAAATACGTTCTCGCCTTATCCAGCTCGGATTCCGGCCAGATGGAGTTAATCATGGTAGCGGCATCCACTTGAACGTCTGCATGCTGAATCAAGAAGGCGCAAAGTTCTTTTTCCTTATTGGTTTTCCAAGAAAGCAGTCCATTTGCCGTCTGGATCTGAAATCCTCCGAAGCACTGAATGTAGGTTCCAGCTCCTTGCGCAGCTTCCTCTGAACTTTTGTGGGGCAGCAGCTTCATAAACCGTGAAACGGTATTACGCAGCCGCTCCTTTGTAAACGGCTTCAACAGATAGTCCGTGGATTGGATCTCGAAGGCTTCGACTGCATATTCGGAATAGGCAGTGGTGAATACAATTTGGGTATGCGGGGCTATAGCCTTAATCCGTCTTGCCGCTTCTAGCCCCAGCATTCCTGGCATTTGGATATCCAAAAATACGGCATCCGGCTGAAACTGGTCCAATGCATCTAGCGCTTGTATCGGATTCGTATAGCGACCGGCAATCGTTACACTGCCAATTTCTCGCAATAGGATTTCCAAAACATCCAGCGCATTCTCTTCATCGTCGATAAGTATAACGCGCATTAACATTGTTCACTCCTTGTAAATGGATAAGGTCACAGAGACCGATAAAAGGGGAGTGGAGTCATTCATATCTTAGCTAAAAGCATTATACACTGCCGATTCTTAATAAATCTACTAGGTAAAGTAACCTCACAAAGTGGGGTCTTGACTTTAAGAGCCACGAAGGTTTAAAAATAGGGCTGCCCATTGGCAGCCCTTTATCCATTCTCTTATGATCATTTTTTTAAGCTTTGGGTAAATCCGGATCTCCATGAAGGGTAAAGCGGTACCCACCCGAACTCGCCCCGCGCTTTGGCGTTCGATGCCCCTCGTTCCCCTCGATTACTTCCTGTTGTATACGGAGGGACAGGAGCATTAAGGGCTTGCGCATACGCAGGCAGCCACTCCTTGCCTGCAGCGGGCTCATCATCGACGATGTTTACCGGTCCTGTAGGCCATTTCAGCGCCTGCATAGCGGCATTGGCCGCGTCCTCCACATGAAGAAACGAAGTGAGTCCGTCGGTTGCCGGCAGCTCGCCATCTCGGACTTTTTTCGCAATGGCTCCCTTGGCGTCATACCAAGTATCTGGTCCGTAGAGCATTCCATACCGGAGAATGACGTGATGCGGTAGTTCGGCTACTGCCCTCTCCAATGCAACAATTCCCTCTATCGTTGATTTGCGGGGCGGAGGTGCCTGAATATCCAAAGGAACTTCTTCTGTCGCAGGATGATCGCCAGGCTCATACGCCCAGGAGATACTTTGTGCAATCATAAGCTTAACCCCTGCAGCTTGGGCAGCATCCACCAGGATGCGGGTTCCTTCTATTCGAATCCTGGCATTCTCGGCGAAATTCCAGTTACTTAACGAAGTAAGTTGATGAATAATTGCATCCGGCCGCACTTCCCCTACTGCCGCTATCATAGCCTCGCGATCAAACGCATCAACTATCATAGGCTTTGCCCCCATAGCTTCAATGAGCGGTCTCCGTTCTTCGTCATGCGTCATTCCAATGACTTCATGACCCGCTTGGGTCAGCTTGGGAAGCAGTAAACGACCGATGACCCCTGTGGAACCTGCTACGAATATTTTCATCGAATTCCCTCCCGAATGTCGGTAGTTATGATTTGTCCCATTCTATTGTTCCATTTTCGATAGTAAATAAGAACCTGAATCAAAATTAACATAAGTGTGACAAAGATCAATAGTAGAATCGCCAAGCCAAACTGATGTGTAATATCATTGATCCAGCCCAAAAGGATTGGTCCTAACGCCCCGATAATATATCCCGCAGATTGCGTCATTGCAGCTAAAGAGGCCGCTTCCTGCGGACTTGAAGCCGCATCGATCGGAAGCAAAGTTCCAAGCGCAAACAACATCCCCGAACCAAAACCTAGCAGCATGGCCGCTAACCAGGGAAACGTCGTACATACAATCAGCAGAAATCCAATAAGCTGCAATAACGATGCGGTAAGCAGCCATAACAAGCGGGATGGAACCCGCTTCAGCAGCATTTGAAGAACCCAGCTGCTAGGAATCTGAATCACAGCAAAGATCGTCAATACATTTCCCGCATATAGGCGAGAATACCCCATGCTTTCCATGATGGGAGACAGCCATGCCATTAACGAATAAAATACGAATGCCATGAGCCCAAAGTGCAGAGTCAGCAGCCAAGCGCTCTTATTTCTCCATGGCAGCTTTGCTGCCTGAGCCAGATCCCTCGTCCTCACAGAAGCTTGGTCTCTCTGTCTGACGACAGCATACCATACCGGTGTTGCTGCCACAGCCAATACCGCCCAGAAAGCCAGCGACATTCGCCAAGAATGGGAGACCGTTTGCAAGGGAACGGATAAGCTGGAGCCTAGTGCAGCCCCTAAGGAAAGAGCCATGGAGTAAACTGCGATCATCATAGGAACATTGCGCAGGAAATGCCTACGGATAAATCCCGATAATAAAGGCCCCATCGCTGCAATCCCCAAACCTATCAGAACCGCAGTCAACAGGAAAAAGACCGTGGAGTGTGCGACTAGCCGCAGCAGTGTGCCCCCACTGATTAGCACGAGCGACCATGCAATAACCCACTCCATTCCGATACGTGCAGCGATTCTGACAGAAAGCGGTGAGAAAAAGCCCATGCACAAGACAGGAATAGATGTTAGCAAGCTGGCAACAGAAGCACTCATTCCTAATTCTCCTCGGATGTTCTCAAGGACAGGAGCTAGGCTGCTGATCCCTGGCCGCAAATTTAAAGAAGCCATGAAGAGGGCTAAGATCATGAATCCACCGGCCATCTTGCTCTTCCTGCTGCTTTTCTGAAGCTGCAACGGAAGACTCATCGATTCCACCTTCCTTCTACGTTTGTTTTCCATTGGCAATATTCATAGTATCATGGTAGATTGGTATCGATCAGTACCACATTTCAATCAAAATAAGCATACCAATTATATTAGATCAAGGAGGCATCCTCATGCCGAGACAGCCCGACTTCCACACTGCCCAGACGAAAACAAAGCAGATTTATACCCTCCTTCGGGAACGAATCTTTCAAGGTATTTATCCGGCTGGCAGGAGACTGCCGTCAACGAGAGATCTTGCAAGCGAATTCGGAGTGTCACGGGCACTTGTCGTAGAGGTCTATGAGCAGTTGATTGCTGAAGGCTATTTGGAAGGCAGACAAGGTTCAGGCACCTACGTCGTAGATTTAGGCGGTCGAAGGCCTTTTCTGGCTCAGCAGCAGGAAAGAAGTTTATCCCTTGGAGCTGCCGATTCTATAAAAGCTTCTTCAGGCTTCCATCGCATTGACTTTCGCCCAAGTTTCCCGGCACTGGAGCATATTCCTCGCAAAAAATGGAAGGAAACCGCCCAGGCTGTATTTGAAAATATGGCTGCATGGGAATTCGGATACGACCAAACCGAGGGCCATATAGAGCTCCGCACAGCCATATGTCAGCTCTTACGAAATACCAAAGGGATTACATGTCTCCCTTCTCAGGTGATGATCACGGCTGGTGCTACCCAAGGCATAGCTTTGCTGTGCCGGTTTTTATTGAAACCCGGAGATAGCATGGTATCAGAAGACCCTACCGCTACCTTCATTTATGAGATGTTTGCTTCTACCGGCGCTAACATCATACCGGTTCCTGTTGATGACCATGGATTGCGAATCGTGGATATACCGTCTTCCGTTCGACCCAAGTGCGTCTTTGTTACTCCTTCGCACCAATTTCCTTTTGGCAGTATTCTGTCGATAGGGCGCCGTATGGAGCTTCTGGAGTACGCAAGACAAACCGGTTGTTACGTTATCGAGGATGATTACGACAGTGAATTCCGCTATGCGGGAATGCCGGTTCATGCTCTAAGAGAGCTGGACGCAGAACGCGTCATCTATGTCGGGACGTTCAGTAAAAACCTGTTCCCCGCGCTTCGGATAGGTTACATGGTAATGCCGAACGAACTGATCGCTCCTCTTCAGCGCCTGAAACGACTGGCAGATATGCAAAGCCCGACCTTACCCCAGCTTACTCTGGCAAGGTTCATAGCCGAACAGCATTTGGAACGGCATATCGCCCGTATGAAACGCATCTATGGCAAAAGACGAAACCGTCTCATCACCAGCTTATCCGAAGCGTTCGGCAGCGGGGTCCGAATATCTGGCGATGCCGCGGGCCTGAATCTGGTTGCCGAATTAAACAAGTACAAACTTGATTCCTATGCCACTGCGCGGCTTGCGGAACAGAACATTACCATTTATCCTGCGGAGAAATATACAATCGCCAAAGGAAAGTATGAAGACCGGTTCATTATGGGATTCGGTAACGTATCAGAACCAGATATTGTAGAGGGAGTCAAAGCCCTAGCGGAGATTTTAAAAGGGACTAGCAGAAGAAACAACGAGCCCCTATGATGGCTTGGAATAAAAAAAGGCAGACCTCTCATGTGAACTGCACCTTCAATGTTAGTGATGACTAATCATTGGAGTACAGTTCACAAGTAGGCCTGCTATTCGTTACTTCCCTAAGAAAGATAGGGCCGCTCCATCTTGACGCGATTCAAGCCTCCATTGCCGTTCCTAGAGTCAACAATTTAGTGACTGTCTTCCAATTGCGAACGGTAACCGGGACATCCAGCTTATGAAGGTTAATCGCCAATTTGGAATCACGGACACTGTAGCGGAATAAGAGGTATACATCCCGTCCTGCAACGTGATATTTATCATCCTCACTCTGGTACTGCTTCAGTCGTTCCACCTTTTCCTGTAACGGCTCTTCCAGTAAAAAGGCTACGTACAAGCTCTCTGCATCTGACGCGGCATCCGCTTCGGCAATTTCCTCATCCGAGAACGGACAATGGGCTGCCACCTCTCGCAGCTCTTCCAAAGTTCTTAAAACGACAGTGATAGCGAAGCCAAAAGCGTTCTCCAGCTCCTGCTCGATTCGTTGGCGCAGCGTTCCTTGTTCTTCATCTGATTCGAACAGCACATTGCCGCTTTGAATATAGGTTTGCACGCGGCTTAGTCCTTCCATCAATTCCAGGGTACACTTTAAATCAGCCATTTTGACCTTATTTTTGCCGCCAACATTAATCCCCCGCAGCAGTGCGATATAGATCATCCTGATCCCTCTTTCTTATTTTGTAAAAGTTAAGTTATCCGACACGGCAAGCTTCGTTTAAACTACAGAGCAGCTTACGCTCCCTCCTTTATTCTGCTCTCGCAACAACCCGAGCAATGGAGGAATCCGCCTTAACAGATAACGGCAGGGCTATAACTTCAAACGATTTTACATGGAGCAGCTGCTCCACATTCGTCAAATTTTCAATAATCAGAATGTCGTTTTGGAACAGATACTTATGGACTTCAAAGGGATACTGATCTGGCGACGGAAAGTCCAGTCCGATCATTTTCACTTGCTTCCGTACCAGCAGCTCTGCAAAAGGGAGGGTCAGCACAGGATGATCCGTATAATAGCGGGGTTGTCCATAGTATTGATTGTACCCAGTATACAAGAGGACGATTTGCTTCTGCTGAATAAGCTCCTCATATTCCACCTTGTAATCGATTGTATTTTCTTGGGAAACATCGAGCAGGCAGCCTTCCCCTATAAAGGTTTCCACAGGAAAATCATTCAGATACTTTTCACAGTCCACAAGATGCATGGGCCCGTCAATGTGAGTGCCTGCATGCATGTTTATAGATAGCTGATGGTTCGTATAACCGTCCTGTTGGAATTTCTTGGATCTGACCAGCCCGGTTTCAGCATCCCCAGGATACACCGTCATTCCGTCATGAATGGGTTGTGTTAGGTCTATGATTCTCATTAAAATTTCCTCCGCTCTAGGAGCCATTAATCACTAAGTGAAAAAAGAGTCTTAGGTTCCAAATGCTTCGTCAGCTTGTCCAGCTCTGGAGATGAAAACCAGTCATTTTCCAAGTAATCCCCATATTTGATCGTATGGATAACAGAATCAGAGGACAAATAAATATTATGGTGAACCCCCGGCTGGAAGGTGATGTTATCTCCTTGTCGCAGAATCCCCAATTTCATTTCGCTTTCCTTCTTGCTGGCATAGACGATCCATCCCGACTGAACGACGTACAATTCTGATACAGACTTATGATAGTGACTGTTCTGCCAAGCACCTTGGTCTGAAGCAACAGTTCGACAGTAGGAGCTTCCGTCCAAAGAGCAATTCAAGCGAAACCTGCGCTCCCCATTGTCCATGAGATCGTATTTGGTTGCTATTCCGAATAGTGCCGCCTCTTCATCTGATATTGGGTTCATCCTAACGCCTCCATGTTTGCTGCCACCTCTATGGAAATTAGCAGCTTCTTCCCTTTACAAGCTCTTTAGCATTTTATAATTAACCAGTTGTACCCCTCTGCGCTCAACAACCTGAGATTCAATAACCCGATATCCCCTTTTTTCAAAAAAAGGTCTAGCCGTAATGCTTGCTTCTACATTTATTTCAGTCAAACCCCACCGTTTCGCTTCCTGCTCCAATCGCTCCACCAAAGCAGAGGCAATGCCTTGTCCTTGATAATCTTTATGAACATACAGTCTATCCAGATGCCCCTCTACCGTCATATCCGAAAAACCGGTAATGACTCCACCAGTCTCAGCAACATAGGTCATATTGCGGCTCATCGATTCTTCCCAAGCTTTCAGCTTAAGTGCTTGCTCGTCTACAGGTGCCCATGCATCTAACTGCTCTTGTGAATAGTCTCTGCCGTTTACCGAATGTACAGTTTCATAGAACAGGGTGACGATCTGGTTTATATCGGAAGCTTGAAACCTTCTAACGTTCATAGACGGCTCCTTTCTATAAGGAAAACGTTACCATTTTATATTATAAGGGATTGTCCTCTTTGAGAAAAGCTCGCCAAGCTTAAAAACCCAAAACGGAGCAGCCACAAATGGCCTTATCGCTGTACGGATTTTTTCCTATTGCAATATACAGTTGGATTGTATATAGTATAACTATACAGTTTCACGATATATAGTTTCGCTGAATAAAGGGAGGCCACATATGAGTCGCGATAAACATTTACCGCTCACGGAAACCGTCTATTATATTCTCTTGGCTTTAACGGAGCCTGCACACGGCTACTTGATTATGCAAAAGGTCGAGGAGCTTAGCGGCGGGCAAGTCAGAATGGCTGCAGGCACGCTGTACGGTGCGGTCGAGAACCTGTTAAAGCTAAAATTTATACAGCCTGTCCAAAGCGAAGATAGCCGCCGCAAAGTTTACGCTATTACAGATAAAGGTAGAGAGATTTTGCAGCTCGACTTAGAACGAATGATTCATATGGTTGAAGTAACAAAACCTATTCTTGGTTAACAACAGGAGGAATGAACATGAGAAAATATAAGTTTTTTCTTAATTTGGATAAAGAAGAGCAATGGTTGAATGAGATGGCGAAGCAAGGATATCAGCTCACTAATAAATCATCGTTCGGATACGAATTTCAACCTGCTGCGCTTGAACATGCTGCGATCAAAATCGATTACCGCACATTTAAAAAGAAGGTAGATTTTGAAGATTACCTGGCGCTTTTTGAGGATTGCGGCTGGAAGCATATTGCAGGAACAAAAAGCTCCGGCGCGCAATATTTTATGAAAGTCGACGAGAGCGGAAATGAAGATATTTTCTCGGATGCCGATTCGAAAGCCGGCCGGTATAAACGGATATCGGATATGTGGATGACCCTCGCGTCAACATTTATTCCTCTCTTCGCTGTTTTGGTTTCAACCGGCTCGATTAAAATAGGGGCACTACTGAATCCTAAACTGTTGTATTACACACCAGGACTATGGGAAAAAACCGGATCTTCCTTTTGGAGCGCCTTTTGGTTTGAAACGCCGTTTGCTTTCTTTAGAGGCTTCTTCTGGATGCTCATTCCGCTCATGATTCTTTTGTACCTTATCTTTGCCTATAAAGCCAATAAGCAGTATCAGAAGACACAAGAAGAAAAGTATGTAAAATAAAACTAATTAACTACTCAACCAGCATCTTATTTAGCAGTCGATAATTGCTTATCCATTTCAAATGCAGCCTCAGTCAAAGTTTGCTGAATGGCTTCCTGCGAGTCGATAGTGGACAATTTCTTTAGTGCACTGGAATTCACTAAGACATAAGTCACAACAAATAAAGAAATATTCCTGTTAGGGATTTATGAGATTAGACACATGAAAGTATGTAAGGAGCTTGGGGACATAATGTTAGAGGTAAATGGAGAACGCAAGGTCTGGAGTGTTATTAACGTTTATTTCTCTTCTCATCCAGATAAATATCTAACGCCGCTATTCCACGAAAATCCAGTTTTATAAATAAAGACTATAGATTCCAAGTAACAGCAATAACCCATAAATAATGATCATGATCATAGGTAACATGGCAAACATAGAGTAGTCATTATCCAATATTAATTTGTTGATGTGAATGAGCTTAAGTTCTTACCGATTCAATCGTAAATCCATTTCAATACAGGTTTAAGAGCCGCCGAAGCGACTCTTAAACCTGTATTACCTCATGAAAAAATGGTTTCATTCACCTTCATGCATGATACTTACCTTCTGGCGCATCAAGAACCCACTCTAATATTTCAATCCTAGCTTTTGTTTCATTTATTTCATCCGTATTTTGTACCGTATCCAATCTCTGCAACCTTTGTTGTAGTTGGATTATCATTCTTTTAATTTGATCTTCTGACCTCATATTATCCACCTCTTAGTTGAATTAGTTTATTAGATTTTATAAAGAGTTACTTTTTCTTTAATTTGAGTCCTACTTCCTGAAGGTTCTTTCATAATCTTCAAACCTTATTTTTCTAATTTGTTTACGATCTGAAGTACGGACAATAATCCCCTCGGACTTTCCAGAAGCATCCATCCCTACCCTAGTGCCCTCAAACTGCTTTAAAAATGAAAATGTATGCTCGAGAGAAATTGGAAAATCTGAGCCCTTGACCGTTTCTAATAGTGGAGCGAATTCTAAGTCCATACGCTCAACAAATTTCCTTTTCTCAGCTTCATCATAAAAAGGTTGATTACCATGATCTCTCCACTCGGCAATCTTCTCCTGAGGTAATTCAAGCAGCCTTACTAATTGTTCCTGATTTAAAGAAAACACATCAAACACGCGATACCCTTGAGTCTTACTATCCGTATAGTTCTTAGCAGCTTTTGTCTTTCCTCCATAAGATTCTTGATAGATTACTGTTAAAGCCCAATCCTCTTTTGGAAGGATGCCAGCAATTAGGGTCTCAGCTAATGGCTTAAGGAACTCTGCAATGTTACCGTAAGGATTGCCGATCCTATCCCCCTTTGCATACAGTAATTCCTCTCTGGAACCAATCAGATAATCGATTTCATTGTTATTTTTAAAGATGATTATTCTTGAGTTCTCGCCGTCTACTTTTTCATAAACAAAAACCTCATCCGAATTGGCGAATCCTTTTGACTCGGATAATTCATTAGTTAGTCTGCCTCTTTCACCTAATTCATGATAGGTAAGAATACTTGGGTATTTGGTTAAAGAATTTATTTTTTTCAAATCCATTGCTTCATCTCCCACAATAGTTAGGATATCATTGTAATAATTAGTATAATAATGAAATCAAAGTTGTAAAGGAGAATTCATATGGGATGGTCAGAGCTGCAATTGAATCCTAATGAATATAACGAAACATTTAAAGCTATAGATGAGAAGCTGATGATTCTCTTGAATGAGCGAAAGGTCCTTGCAAAAGGCAAACGGTTCTCTCCCCCAAGAGAAGTTATGCAAGAATGGGCAAATCAATACGATTTGAATATTCCACAAATCAGTTGGCTGCTGCACAGTCTTAATGAGGGAAGCCGTCCTGCATTGCCTAGCGAGCCAGGCGAGCTGCTAAACGTGTTACCTATCATGAAAAAATCCGTTGTTGAGGGATTCCAGTATTCTTTGACTCATTCCATGCAGCATCAAAACGGAAGCATTGTTTTTCTCGAAATTCAGCAAATCCAAAATGACGAAAGCATCGGCCATGTACGCCCTCAATTATTATTAGAAGTGACAGGCAAAGAGGAATACCGTGTCCGTAGAAACGGTTCTCATGGCGGTGGCGGTCAATCTCAAGTACGCTTTCTGGTGTTCCCACGGTTACCTGATGATATTGATAAAGTTCATTTCACTTTGATTCCGTATGCCATCCCTATGGAGGAACCTCCAAAAGAGGTTGTATTAACTCAAGAAGTTGTATTTGACTAAAATAATGGTTCTGCCCACTATTCATTATCGGTCATGCCAATTCCATAAACGCACTTCTCCCACACGAAGAGTAGATACCCACGGTTCTTGCTGCAGCTTCAACAGCTCCTTGGTTGGACCTGTCAAGACAACACCGTACAGCTTAACCCCGTTCACCTCAAGATACTGGACGGCAGAATCAATCTGAAGCCAAGGGGCAAGGCGATTGCTGATCCTGGCGTATTGCTGCAGAAGATAGAGGGTATCCATAAAATTTTGCTCCCTGACCTGTCCGTCTCCATAAGACTGTATTGCCGGCGAGGATGAGCTCGTTGTTACGATTTTACTGAACCAGCCTGTTTTCTGCTCCGTATAGCTGTCAACCTTCATATCTTTTTTATGCCAAATAGGGTAAAAAGGAAATCCGACAGGGGCCATCACCGCCGTATCGTCCCCATTCCTCCTCTCTTGATCGGTGTAAGCGGCGAACCAGACTGGATCCATATTTTTGTTTTCAAGAAGGGTCAGCAGCTCATCGGTTGTGTAATACCGATCTAATGAGACGAACACTTCGGACACAGTGCCCTCCGGAAGCTTTTCCAATCTGCTCCATTCCGAGTCTGCTTTATACTTTGCATCAGGAAGCTGGAACAAGTAATCACCCGAGGCAGAAGCTTCATTACGCCACGTCGTTTGTTCAATCCCCGGCCACCCTAGCAAGAATGAGAACTGAAAATCGCCGATAGAGGAATCCACTGACCCTATTTTCTTGCGCAATGTTCCTTTGTAATCCATCGTGAAAAAGGCGTTCGAATTGCTGCTCCCGCTCACACTCAAATTCGGCCTGGTCAGCGATATTGCCGAGGAAATAACATCTTGATACACAGCAGAACGGTCCCCGATCCCATAAAACAGTCCGGTCAATATTGCGCTGACTATAGTAATGGAAATGACGATCCCGATGGCAGTCAAGGCCGTCTGCAGTCGAGCCTTCCATTTGCTT
The DNA here is from genome assembly GCF_030020805.1 of Paenibacillus sp. RC67. GTDB lineage: Bacteria > Bacillota > Bacilli > Paenibacillales > NBRC-103111 > Paenibacillus_S. The sequence continues at coordinate 1,234,841 of NZ_CP125098.1, read as the reverse complement.
TTACGGAGCAAAGACGCTTCCTTGAATGGCGGAGCCATTCCTTCTCTAAGCGAATCCCGCTCCTCTTCGTTACCGAGTAGCTCGCTCAAATATTTTTGATAAGCTTCCATTTTATCCAGCTCTTGCTCCAGCTGTTCTTTCTCGCTATCCTTAAGCTTGCCTTCCGCATAATCTTGCAGCTGTCGTTTGAATTCTTCGCTCATAGATGCTCCTTCCTTTCTTTGTGCTGTCTTAATGCCTGCCTTGCACGATACAGCAATATTTTAAAATGAGACAGTCTAATCTCCATAATATCTGCGGCTTCCTGATAGGATAGCCCGTGAAAATCATGCAATAGGATCGCCTGCATCTGGGGCTCGGGCAACGCATGAATGACATCCCCGATCTGCTCCCACTGTTCTTGTTCTAGTACATATTGATCTGGAGTTCGTGTATCCGGCAGCTTGGCAAAAAACTCTGCTCCTGTAGGAATGCTGCGCTTTTCTTTTCGATAAGAATCCACGAATGCATTATAGGCTACGCGGAACAGCCAAGGCTTTATTTTATCGTCCTTGCAGTGCTCTAAATACAGATAAGCCCGGTAAAACGTTTCTTGAACCAAATCTTCCGCAGCGTGATGATCTCGGCAAAGGGAGAACAAATACCGATACACATCTTTAACATATAATTGATACACGCTGTCCAATGAGTACCGTTTCATTCCATCCCCCCTCAATCTATACACGAATGAAACCGTCAAAAGTTACAGTTTTTTCTTTCAAGATCATGAAACATGTCCATTATTTGATTGAACACAAATAACACAGACCCTTTGAGCTGCCTGTGCTTTGTTTATTACGATCCACTGTTTAATTACCGTCCGCCGTTAATTTAATCAACCGCAATATATTTTCCTAACCGTATCCCCGTTGATATATATGGCTTCTTTGTCAGTAAGCCTCTCCACCTTGCAATGATGCGCGGCTTCGAATTCCAATATTCTTTGTTCATGAGATTTATCATCGGGAAACTTATCTTCTCTGCCATAATGCGGAAAAATAATCGTATCATTCAAATGAATAGCATCTAAATGAATCATTCCAACCTGATTAAAATGAGGAGTAAAGTGATCGACAATGCGAATGTCAGGCCCTAATACCATCGTCCCGGCACTGATCCCTACAAGTACGACTCCTTTTTACTCAGTCCTTCGATTAGCTTGTCTGATCCACTCAGCCTTAAATGATGCAAGAGGTGAAATGGATTGCCGCCACTTAAGCAGATAACATCGTATTCGGCCAAGCGATTCGCGTCTTCAAATTCAATATCTATAAAATCCACTTTGCGAAATCCCATGGTTTCAAGAGCATGCTTTGCTTTCACAGAGGGGCGAGCCTGTTCTCTTAATTCAACCGCAGCCGTAGTAATAATAGCGGCAGTTAATTCAGTCGGAGCTTGCTCCAGTAGATCGAGGAAGGCTTCGGTTATTTGAGCAGTCGGAAAAGCGGTAGAGGTTAGTAACATTTTTCTCATATTTTTATCTCCTGAATCACGTTATGAAGTAGCATTAAAATGCTTAATGTACAGTCCGTTCTCATTCATATTTGCCCCGTTGAATTCAGATAAATCATACGCCCCAAGCTCGCATAGACGCTCAAGAGTGCCTAGTCCATTTTCAGCAACTATATCTAGCACTATATTCATATTGAATTACTTCCTGTCATTAAAACTAAACTTTTCTCCAAAAGTGCTTGATTAAATCCCGATGTCCCGCTTCTATCATAATAGAGTTAAGTACATCCCTTAATTGCTCATATACCGGTTCACCTGCCAGCCATCGTCCACAAAGGGATACTATAAGCTCTCCTTGTTTATGCTTGGCTTTTAGCCAGCTGCTTTTCCATTTTGGATAAGGGTAAGGCTCGTTACGAGAAAGAAAAGGCAAAGCCAAGGCAGCATCGATCGCCCTTGTCATCGTAATGATTTCCCCCAGTGGTTCCCGTGATGCGGATAGAGTCACCCCCGTGCGGAAATCTTTGTAATGCTTTGTTAGAAGCTCCTTATTTATGGACTGAAATTGTGTATTCGCATCTTCTATCAGTTGGGGAAGCTCTGAATTATGGTCTTGGATACAACAAGCATGCTGATATATCCACAGAACTTCAGGATTATCCCCACTTAAACGGTTTTGCAACCAAGTGAGCGGGCGAACTTTGATATCTATTAATGGGTGATGAATTTCATCATGAACCCATACATGCTGAATTCCACCTGCCATTTCAACTATAGTATTGTGCAATGAGTCCGGTATGATGAATTCAATATCAAGATCAGACGTTTCATTCTGCATTCCAAAAGAATAACTGCCGGTTACTGCGATAACAGCTTCATTCATGGTTTTTTCAATATAATGATAGGCTGATTGTTGTTTTAATGAACCATTAAAATAATCTGATACTATAGCTCGAGCTTCCGAGTTCATAATTATTCCACCTACTATTAAGTGCTGAAAGCAAATTGCTGCAGCGAGTTATTTTTATTTTTACATTTCTGTCTGCACCATTTTTAGAAAGCGTTTACAAATCACTGCTTCAGCTTAAACGAGTTGCGAATGCTCTCCACATCATGAAACATAGACAGGTACTGCTGCTTCTTCATCTCATCATCCGGCGCATATTGGACATCTGAAGGCGTATGGAAGGTAAAAATGGCGTCCCCGATTTCACCAATCTTTGCAATATGAATGATCTTCACCAGCTCGGTACCTTCCCTATCCCACTTTGCTTTGGGCCATATTTCGACTGTAAATAACTGACCCGCAGGTCCATTGATCTTATCTGAAAAAGTGATGCGATTATTGGCTTCAACCACTGCATATTTATCTTTCCACTTACGAGGAATTTCCAACGTAAAATGATGATTGGTATTTTCATATACAATACTTTGGAATTCGCCCTCTTTATCTGCACAAGCATTAAGGATACAAAGTGAGGTCAATAGCAGTACCAGTACCAATTGTTTGCCTTTCATTCGCAATCCTCCCCTTAAGCATTCATTCCCCCAGTTCTCACAATAATTAGACGCATCTTTATGTAAAAAGTTTCCTTTTGATAGTTTTATTTTCCGAAATGCAATTGCTCTAACCAGCACTTAATAGCCCATGCTTGATGTTCATGGAATAATTCGTTGACCTGTTCAATACGAATCCATCGGAGAACATGATCTTCATCTAAAGGATCCATTAGTTTATTGACCAACTCAGCAGGTAACCGTAACACCTTTGTTCTAACATATCTTCAATCTAATCCGCCAACTCCATCCATGAAGTAAATAGGTTCAATCTATCTTCATCCACATGTTCTCTCCCATAAGCGTCCAGAAATATATCCTTATATTGATCCGTCTTTAAATTATAGTTAAGCGTCCAAAGTCCCCAGTAAAGATCGTAATGTCGGTCTCCTACCCCGCCGTATCCTAGATCGATAAATCCCTTAAACGCGAAGTTATCCATTATGATGTTAGGCAAGCAATAGTCCCCATGAATCATCACATTATCGATAGCAGAGTTCTTCACCTGATGTATGATCTGTAGATGGCTTGTGTCTTTATCGTTCAGCTCATCCAACATTTCCGTAGTTCTATGAGGATAAGGGCATCCCTCTGTAGGAAGTGAATGCAGCATTCTCAAAGATTTCCCAAAAACACCAGCCAATTTCCTGGGATTCTCAATATGCTCTTCTGCCGTTCCGTCTTCTCCCGCTAAGGCCTCTGTAAATAAAAAATCATGGTCCGCATCGGACTCATAAGCAATGACTTGGGGAGCAACAGCATGATAACGATTCAGAAAACGGGTCATTTCGTATTCTCGTTCGAGGCTGCCCCGCTTGCTTATTTTGAGATAAGCCTTAACATCACCCACTACAAAGAGTGTTTTTGCATTTTCAGAACAACTGCTATCATAGATGTTTGCGTTTTTTAAATAGGGTCTAATTTGTACAGGAACGTTTGCAAAATGGAAGTCAATTTCTGTTTTTTTCATTGGTTATCATTCCTTTAATAAAAAATTCGAAATCTGCTACTGAATCGAACTGATTTAAAGGTACTTGTTCAGATCGAATATGATGCTCTAGCAGCTCGTTGAGCTCTAATACAGCTTTTCGTAATGGCTCAAAATCATAAGGGTCAAGAAGTGCTATTAAATCCGGGTAGCCGAATTGCTTGTAATAGTGCCGATAGTCACCCAAATCAAAAGCACCGGGCCTTTGTCCATGTTCGGCTGCATAAAGGATTCGTGCTAATCCATCCTGCACATGAATGGCGGCAAAAAATGCCGTTTCATAGTGACCTTGTTCGCATGCGGTCTCTATTTTGTTCAGCATGCCTTTTTCCTCTTCATAGTATCCTTTCATACGATCTTTATAGGAACGAGCCTTAGGCAGGCTTTGCTTTTGCGAGGTAATGAGATGCATCATATCGGCAGTCATTTGTTCACAGGCTTGAAGGATGTCATGAATTGAATGGCTGAACATCACCGTATCAAGAAACGGCTCTATTTGTTTCGGCTTTATCGTTAATTGGCTGATCTGCTCACGAAAATGACCCCACATGCGTATATAATACGTTTGGTTTACCAAAGCAAGGCTTTGAAAAAGATGAACCGTGACTTCGTGCGCAAGCGTTCGGCAGTAGGACAAATCCATGTCATTTCGGGCAAACCGCATTTTTGTCAAATGCAGCAAGCTATCTCGCCATACAGCTTCCGCTTTATGGATCAGCGTACTAGCTTGGCCCGGCTCCTTCATCGCCGCCGCAGCATCGCGAAGACTCAAGAATTTCTCATAGTCCTCCTCAGCTCGGACATACAGCAGCTCACAGTCCGTAATAATGGTCGTACCCCAATCCTCAAACGAGGCCATTTTCTCAGCGCGCTCCCAACGGATAGGCCAGAAATCGAAGCTTATTCCATCTATAATGAACTGTAACTCAACGTCTTTTCCTCTTGTAGTGGCGGGGATGAAGAAAAAATCCAAGTCCGACCGTTCCGTCGCCCTCCCCTGCAAGTACGACCCGTAGTAACCGACGATAGCCACATCTTGCGGGTAATGGTTCCTGATGTGCTGGACCAGAATATCCGCTACCGCAAATACATCGACCATTGCGACTCCCTCCCTTATACCGGTTCGTTTCACCTCGTTGATACACGCTGGCACGAATAACTATATAGGATTTTTTGGAAATGATGTAGTACTATAATTGTTTTTTACCTTAAAGATTTTCTATCGCCAGGACGATCAGGCTGCCCACTAGACCAAAGTCCAGATGAAAGTCTGGTCTTCTGACTGTTACTAGAAGCTTCTCCATACTGTAAACTAGGATTATTCAATGAAATGAAGGAGAATTAAGTTTATGAAAAAGCCTTTCAGCCGCTCTACCCTTGCCATTCTGTTTGCAAGCGCCACTTTGGCAAGCTCTATTTTGCTTGCTCAGCCGCTTAAGAAATCACGCCAATCCTAAGAGTCGTCTAATTGGTTCATACATAATCGAAAGATCGATACGCTCCTTTCGAGGAGCTATAGTACAAGGAAGAGACTCTCTTCAAGCGAAATTGTATCGCATGAGGTAGTCTCTTTTTCATCGAATATTATTCATATTAAATCAATGGGAATTATGGTATTATACAGGTGTCAAAAAGTTTCCGAGTTACTTCGGCCAAGCCCCTTAGCTGAGAGGAGAAAAGTTTAATGCAATCATTGGACCAGCTTATACAAGGTCAAGAAAAATTACTACCGGATTTCCACTCCGATCTAAAGGTTGTACTGTTAGGCACTGGTTCACCACGAGCCGTCTACGGCGTATCCAAGCCTGGAGTGGCCGTATTGGCCGGATCCAAGGTTTTCCTGGTCGATTGCGGTGCCGGAACGGTCAATCAACTGCTTCTGGCAGGGATCATGCCGCAAAGAATATCGGACGTACTGTTTACGCATCATCACAGCGATCACAACTCAGGATTCTTCGATGTGTTTATCAGCAGCTGGAGAACACACGTCATCCCTGGAGCCGTATTCCCGAATCGCACGGTTCCCATGCAGGTGTACGGACCTGAAACAACGAAAGACATTATTGGAAAAATGCAAGAATCGTTCGCTTTTGATGTCAATCTGCGCATAAACTATAATAAATCTGCCTTTGATGGCTCCCGAATCGAATATCATGAATGCAATGAGGGGGTCGTTTATGATAAGGACGGCATCCGCATTACCGCCTTTGAGGTCGATCACCGGCCTGTATATCCTGCCATTGCATATAAGTTCGAATACAACGGCAAATCGGCTATCATATCCGGAGATACCATTCCTGTAGACAACATGATCCGCCATGCGCAAAATGTAGATTTGCTAGTACACGAAGCATACAATAAAGAGTGGCTGGATGCCTTAATCGGTATGTATCCTGAGGAAGCCGTCGGTTTGAACAATCCCGCCAAGTATCATACAACTACGCTTCAGGCGGCGGAAATCGCACAGCGCGCGGGAGCAAAGCATCTGCTGCTCACCCATCACATTCCCGCTCCGGCCAAGACCAAGGAAGCCGAAGAAGCTTATATTCAAGGTATGAAAGAGATTTACTCCGGTCCTATTACCGTTGGGAGAGATTTGACAGAATTTGACCTGGGGAACATAGGATAATGAACGGAATAGAGCTCCGCACCCTCTCAGGATACGGAGCTCTTCCATTAATCACATCCCGGCAAGGGTGTAGCGAATGAGCAGCCAAAGGCCCAGGCAGACAAGTACGATACGAAACACGTCCTCAGAACGCGACCCTGTATCAATAGCAAGAAATTTGGGGAGCAGCCTAATCTTCTTACGGATGGGCCACAGCAGCGCTACTCCCTGCTCATTGAATAAATCGATGAATGGATGAGAGGCGTATGCCAATAGAAACGTCCAATAGTATAGCGGATTCATTGCCTTTGCCGCCATTGCAATCAATACCATAAAAATAATGGAATGAGTCAAAGTACGATGACGAATCTTCAGTACTTTCAGTAATGCGGATAATGGAAATAATAATTTGGCCATGACCGATCCCGGCTTATCGATATCGGCAAGCGGTCCTGCAAAACAGCCTAGCAGGACGGCACCCGCTGTCTCCCATGACCAAAGCGGAACATGGAAGTACTGCAGCACACATTCCGCGGCTACGACTCCGGCCACCCCATGTGTTCGTTGAAGCATAATGATCTACCCTCCGATTGTTCTAAGTTGCTGCCATATTAACAAACACATGTTCGTATAACTAATTTATAATATCATAAAAAAGGAATAGGTGCATCTTTCGCAAGACTTAGTTTTCATAAACCCTCATGGAGATGATATGAAGAACTTCTTTCTCATATGATATTCGCGGGAATCTCCTGAAAACGGTCCGCAGCTCATTTCCAAGGCAACCTGATAGCCAAACCGTGCTCTACAGGAGCTGAGAGCTCCGCAGTCTGAATTTTCTATTCAGCAAAAGCAAAAGGACACCCACTATTATGGTGGATGTCCTTAATTTTGCAACGCGCGCGAGTTCCAAGTGCGCGTTACAGCGCTGCATAGTGGTCGCTCGAAAACTCACTTATACAGACTTAGATATTCAATGGCTCTAACAGCTTGAAAATCATCGACGCCGCTTCGGCTCGCGTTGCCACTCCACTTGGACGGAATGTACCATCCTCGTATCCGTTCAATATACTTAAAGATGCAGCGAAATCTACTGATGGTTGAGCCCATGCCGGAATGCTGGAAGCATCTTTAAAATGAACGGTTTCCTTGCCCGCTTTTACGGCATACGATTTTAGTGCATTTGCGATAATTGTCGACATTTCGGCTCTAGTGATCGTTTGATTCGCCTTAAACAAAGATTTCCCGTTCTCCTCGTAGCCTTGGATGAGGCCTGCTTTCATCGCAGCATTCACCGCTTCCTTGGCCCATGAAGGGATTTCATTGTCGTCGGCAAAACGGGTGCTGCCATTCACGCCTTGTAAGCCCAAAGCTTCCGTCATCATTTTTGCAAACTGCGCGCGGGTTATCGTCTCTTCCGGATGGAAGGTCTGATCCGAATAACCTTGAATTACTTTCATGCCAATTAACCGATCGGTAAATGGCGCTACCCAATGTCCCGTCAAATCAGAAAACAAGACCGGCTGGTATTCATATACGGCAAATTTCGTGAAATGATTAACTTTTACGGTTATCGTCCCATCACCATTCACCGTTCCTCCAAGATAAACCCATCGTTTTTCCCGCTCGTTGTAGTAATATATCGCAGCCTTATTTCCTTTAGAAATTTGCGTCCCATCATATTGGAATGTTATTTCTAAGGGTTTGCTAAACGTATTACCGGTCGTACTCGTAAACTCAAGCACCTGACTCAACGCTCGAAGCGTACCTACAGCTGGTACCTGATCTGCAGCTACTATCGCCACGAAAATTTTACCGTCCGCTGGTACCGCACCTGCTGGAACTAACAGTTTGACAACGTCTTTAATGACCAGCTCGGCGCCTTTCTGAATCGTCACATCCACATCCGCTTTGTTTGGTGCTGCTGCTGGTCCTGAGGCAGAAGAGTAGCCTCCTCTTCTGCCTCCTGATTCTGGATCAGCGAATGCAAAGGAGAACATTCCCGACGTTACCGGTCCTGTCGCTCCGACGATATGCGCCTGATCCACCGTGACACTAGCGTTAGCTGCATTGTTTGCTGATGCATGATTCATCGCTTTGCCAGTGAATGAAATCGTCAACTGCGTATAAGTGTTTCTCGTTACACTAATACCTAATCCGGCTGGCAGATTATTGACAGTTACCCCACTGCTCAGATTTTCAATAAACGTGCCGTTAGTCAATGTCACTACTTGGGTTGCTGCAATACTACCATCATTGGCTAAAGCTTCCTGTATCACTGTGCTGCCTAAGGTCAATACCGGAGATATTGTGATCGAAGCCATTGGCGTCGCACTAACGGACTCTGTCGCTGGGCCTTCACCTGCTTCGTTACCAGCTGTAACCTTATAATAGTAAGTGGTTCCGTTTTGTACAACCGCATCCGTGTAGCTGCTTGTACCTAACCGGTCACCGACGATTATGTGTGTTCCATTTAACGTTGCACTGCGCTTCACGTTGTAGTAGGTCGCTCCAGTGACCGTGTTCCATGTCAGTGCTACCTTACCATCACCTGCTGCTGCGGTCAGACCTGTAGGTGCTGCACCAGGGACTTGAATTGCAGCCATTGGCGTCGCACTAACGAACTCTGTCACTGGGCCTTCACCTGCTTCGTTGCCAGCTGTAACCTTATAGTTGTAAGTGGTTCCGTTTTGTACAACCGCATCCGTGTAGCTGCTTGTACCCAACCGATCACCAACAGTTGTGAATGTTCCGTTTACCGTTACACTGCGTTTCACGTTGTAGTAGGTCGCTCCAGTGACCGTGTTCCATGTCAGTGCTACCTTACCATCACCTGCTGTTGCAGTCAGACCTGTAGGTGCTGCGCCAGGTACTTGAATTGCAGCCATTGGCGTCGCACTAACGGACTCTGTTGCTGGGCTTTCACCTGCTTCGTTACCAGCTGTAACCTTATAGTAGTAAGTGGTTCCATTTTGTACACTAGAATCCACATAGCTGTTCGTATCTAATTCAAAACCAATTTCTTTGTACTCACCGTTTATCGCGGTACTGCGACTTACGTTGTAGAAGTAGGTCGCTCCAGCGACCGTGTCCCAGGTAAGTGCCACTTTTCCATCGCCCGCTGTGGCGATCAAACCTGTTGGTGCAGCGGTAGGCGCTTTGATCGGAGCCTTAGGTGCTGCGTTAACCGGCCCTGCTACTGCACTTTCGCCTCTGATGTTGCCGGCTGTGACGGTATAGTAGTAGGTTGTTCCGTTTAATGCACTCCCATCTGAGAAGCTATTCGTGTTTAATTGCAGCCCCACCGTTGTGTACGTTCCATTTGCTGCCGTACTGCGCTTCACATTGTAGTAGGTCGCCCCAGTGACTGTGTTCCATGTCAGTGCCACTTTCCCATCGCCTGCTGTTGCGGTCAAACCTGTAGGTGCCGCACTAGGTGCTGTACCGCCAGTAATATAGTAAACTTCCATTTCATCGATAGAAGGTTCATTACTGCTGGTGCTCATCATAAACAGTCGAAAATACTGGGAAGTAACTGGAGCGAAAATGAGCGTTCTATTGGCACCAATCGTTGTACCTGTCATCTCCTCAATATCCATGTAGGTAATATCATCGTTAGAATACTGAAGCTTATAAGACGTTATTCTCGGGAATGAAACTTCTTTAATGACCACCTGATTGTACTTGGTGGGGGCACCAAAATTAACTCCGAGAAACTGATCCTTCGTTAAACCTTTTGCTGATGACCAGCGACTGGATATAGTAGTTCCGTCAAAAGCTTTGCTTGCAGTATAGGTTGCATTCCACTGGGATGAAGCAAAGTACGCATTGGATGGCTTACCTAGAGCTAAATTGACTAAAGTTGTTACACTAATTGCATTGCTTGCAGGCGATACGTTACCTTCTAAATCCTTTGCTTTAATATAATAATCATAAGTAGTTCCGCCTTGAAGTCCTGTATCGCTATATGTCGTCGTGGTTACCGTTGCGACTTTCGTGAGGCCCCGATACACATCATAGCCCGTTACACCCACATTATCTGTTGAAGCTGTCCAGCTCAAATTAATTTGACTGTTCGAAATAGCCGTACCCTTCAAATGGGTCGGCGCTGTCGGCGCTTCGGTATCACGGCGATGGATATCCCAAGTGGTTTCAATGACTGTGCTGCTAGCTTCCGAAATGTTGCCCGCTGCGTCCTTCGCTTTCACTGTGTAGCTGTATGCAGTTTCAGCAGTAAGACCCTTATCGCTGTAAGAAGTTGTCGTTGAAGTCCCGACTAACGTTCCGTTCCGATATATATTGTAGGCTCTTACGATCACATTATCTGTTGAAGCCGTCCAACTTAGATTAATTTGACTGCTTGATGCGGCTGTAGCCTTCAGATTCGTTGGTGACGTAGGAGCTTGAGTATCACTGTTATTGCTTAGTTTATTTTTGGCCCATACTAACCTTGAGAACGTAGCCATGCTTGTACTAGATTTGCTTGTCATAACGGAATTTGCCAATGCATCATACATATCTGGACGAAGAGCGGCCAAGAAAAGATTGCCATTCCGAGCACTCGTGGTGGGAGCGCCATGCCCTGTTCCATCGGTTCCATCAACACGACCTGCAAAATCATTGGGTCCCCTCATCATTACATCTGCATACATGTTGGCAAAGGGCTTCAACATTTCTTCCGTTATACCATAGCGGCTAATTAAGTGCGCCCGGTAAAAACCAGCTACATCCAAGCTAGCATGGTTGGAATCTTCTCCTCCCAATAATGTCGGATTATAACCCCAGTTATAAATTGGGTTCCCTTTCTTACTGGTATCCGTTTTTTTGGCGGTATCATCATTAAAAAACCAATCGAGGTTTGTTTGAACGATATCATCGTATCGAGCAACAAGAGACGCGTTATCTCCACTAATCTCATGTGCAGCTGCCAAGTTTTGCAAGCCGTAGGACATCATCATCTGCTGATTCCACGGCATAATGCCACCGCTCATATAAGGTGATTGCGTAGAGAAGTAGTATTTATTATCTCTCGATAGATCTAGAAGCGATGGGAATAAAAATTCGCTGACTACATAATCAGCCTCTTTTACGAAAGTTGCCGCACGTTCTCTATAGGTCTTTCCGTGTCCATACTTATCGCCATTAGGAACCATCGTGTCTAAAATCCATGGTGTCTGAAGAATTAGTCTGGCGCAGTAGGCCATATGGCCGATAGAGTCGCCATTCGCCGAATCGGCAGATGCGATCCCGTCCGTACTAGTCCCTGGCCATACAGGAGCGATAGTGTTAGTCCACACGGTTTTCTGTCCGTATGGAGCTGGTAGGATGTCATTGCGTTGAGATAAGAGTACATCAACGAAGTAGATCATCCGATCAAGGATCTCCGTGTCACCCGTTATTTCATACATGAGCCCCAACGCCTTGATGTTCTCACCACTAGTGCCTTGGGCATACTCACTCTGCATGTTACTTGTATTTGGCCCCCATACTACAGGCTCAACCGTTTGAATATATGCTTTGAAGGAATCAATTTCGTTCTGAGTTACAGGGCCATCAAAGCTATCGAGCACCATGGATCCTGCTAAAGCCTGAGTGTTCGAAAATAGTCCGATGGAGCTGCCCACCAGTACACTTAGCAGGATATGTTTTTTTTGCAAAGCAAAAAAGTGATGTTTTCTTACAATCATAAATACACCAAAAGCCAGAACGCCCATTAAAGTTCCGATTGTTATTAGAATAGGAATACCCTCTTTGTGTCCCTCCATCGGCTGGAGTATTTGCTGTTTGACTGGGATTTTATTATCTTAAGAGAGATTTGACCTCCTTCACCAAGTTATAGACAGGTAAGCGTTTACATAGATTGGATAACCTTTTCAGCATGGGACCTTATCCATCCATTTATGAATGTGAAACGATCAAGCTGCTCCGTCTACTGGAACTACATTCATATATTAGTATTAAAAAATAGCCATATCAATCTAAGAATATTTATATCAATATATCAATATTTAAATAGTATCGTAATTTCGCTAATCCCCTCGCCTCCTTCTATAGACAAAAAGACACCTTTTCGGTGTCTTTTTGTGCTCGTTTAGAAAAAATTCCGCAAAACCATTAACACAACCACTCCAGATAGCACAGTCCCCAATATGCTGCGGGTTAAGACGGCAATGATGAAGCTGGGAATAGCTGCCCATAGCTCAAAATTTTTGGATATAGGCGGGATGGTTCCATCATGTACAAACAGCTCCTGACCTATTAACGCGGCCATAACCGCTATCGGTACGTAATTCAACCATCGCATGGCCCACGCTGGCAGTTCAAAGCGACTAAGGACCATTAACGGTACGACTCTGGGAATCATCGTCACCACCGTAGCCGCTATTATAACTAATAAGACGTACCATCTTATTTCCATTTTTCCATCACCATTCCTACCGTAGCTGCAACAACGGTCGCAACAATAATTCCGAGACTTCCCGAGACGATGAAGGTGCTTCCCACCCCCACTGCAAGAGCAATGATACCGACAATGAGATCCCGTCTAATGTTATTTCTGCCGACCATGGAAAGCACTAGAAGTCCGATAAACATGCCGACCAAAGCAAAATCAAGACCCCACTGCTCAGGATTCGAAATCCATTGCCCCAAAAATGCACCGATCAGATTAGCACCCCACCACCCCAGATAGGCAGTTAGATTCAAGCCGTGCATCCATTTCTCGTTAATTTCTTTGGTCTTGACAGCCTTGTTCATGGCAACGCCAAATGTTTCATCAGAAAGCAGTGTACCGACCAGAAGATTCTTGAATGAGGACAAATGCTTAAAGTACGGGGATAACGCCGCACTCAGTAAAATATAACGGGCATTGACGAAAAAAGTAGTTATAGCGATTGCCGTAATCGAGCTGCTGGAGGCTATCATCCCTACGGCAATGAACTGAGCGGAGCCAGCGTAAAGAAGCAAGCAGAACAGCGTTATTTCCGAAATGCTCAGCCCTGCTGTGGTCATCACAACCCCCGCGGCGACACCGATACTGATATAGCCTAGCAAGGTCGGAAGACAGTCCTTCACCCCTTGTAGAAAGCTTTCTTCATTCTTTTGCGACAAAACGGTTGGTGCATGGATAGGTTTGGTACTCATTGACGTCCCTTCTTCGCTGTACATAATTTGAATAACAGAAGTTATTCAGCTAACTACTATAAAAATCCGAAAGAAAATACGGTTCAATGATTTGAACCGCAGCTTGATAAGAACTCAAACATCATAATCAACGCATTATATTACTTAAATCTTTTCCCAGTCACCACATGATATAAATCAGGGCGATTAGTCCAGAAATCTTTGAATTTGTCCGGTCCAAAATGAGTCGCCACTTCTGCAAACATAATGTCATGTCTTATGTACTCAATAGCCACTAAAACCAGAACAGGATCTTGTGTTTTAACTGCCCAAGCGGTTGCGGCGGAACTCGGGTTAAAATTGGCAATAAGCACTTCTTCATGATCTCGTGTAACAACTGTCAGATGTCCATTCGCCCGCTGCTCGGGAAATTCCGGAGCCATATAGTTATGATGAGTTGTGGTCCCTAATTTAGTACCCGGTGCTCCGAACACGCAAGAGAAAACATCCAACCCTTCGGTTACGCGGCGGTCTACGGCCTCTTTAATAGCAGGAACTTGAGGCTCCCAGATCGAAATCCACAGCTCTTTATCCGCTTTGCCTATCATGTCGATCATTTCAGCAATGACAAGCTCATCACTGCTGATGCGCCGAATAACATCGATCTCCTGTTCGCTTTCAAGCGCAGAGAGATTTTTCTCGAGATAATCAAAGGACTGCTCGAATGTGCTCCTTAACCGGTTTATTAATTCTTTAGCGGGTAAGGGAGCATAGGTTACTGGCTCGGAAGGCACCGTATAGACGGCCCCTTTATCTAACAGCTTGCCTATAACCTCATAAATCATAGAACGTGGTACACCCGACCGTTTACTGATTTCATAACCGGTAATGGGCGAGTTTTTTAGCAGCCCAACATAAGCCTTACACTCATATTGAGAAAAGCCTAATTTCTGAAGCTCTTTATAGATGTCGTCCATAAGACTCCTTATTAGTAGTTAGTGTAATACTTACTATACAAACAATCGATTTATTCGTCAATGATTGAAATTCAACAAAATCTCGCCTGACTGATAGCAATGACGCTTCGATACTCGCATGTACGAGCTGCCAAGTTTTTTTATACTAAAAGTAGGGAGTTGAATGAGGAAGCGGCTCATCATATAATAAACTGTAGGAGGTGGTAATGATGGCAAAACATTTTGCCAGAGTTAGCAACGACTCGTGCAAAGCCTAGTATTGGAGGCGATACTTTGCATGGGGCAGGACATTTAATTAAGATTTAATCGCCCAAATTCGCTTATATCGTTTCTAATAATTGGTTTTGCAACTTATATCATTTTTAATCATATAAGGAGCTGAAACCTCATGATTCAACCATTTATTAGAAACCATCAATATAACCTTATCCAAAAGCAAATGGATCTTCTGCAGCAAACGTACAGGACGGTATCCGATCCTAAAGTCGTAGAATCTGTACGCTATAGCGCGGAATCCAAAACTATAGAAGCGTTTGACCAAGTTACAGGCGTTCAACATGAAATGCTAGCCGCTATTTCAAATCTGAAAACAGCGGAGGATTTTCAGTCATATGGACGTTCTTTGGAACCGTATTTGACACCTTTTCCTCAAGTGACGGAGAAGCAAATCAAGAAGCTTTTTCACAAAAATAAAAAATTGGCGCTTCCTTCATTAGCGACGATACCTTATGAACGCTTAACTTATCTTGGCTGGTTAGACATCTCCACCAACAAAATGTTCCTTGTTTATGACTTGAACGGACAGATCGTCGGTATTGAAGGCAAGTTCACGCCATTAAATAAGAAGGGCATCTGCTTTATATGCAATAAACATGAAGAGGTTGCTTTATTTTCTGCAGTAACCAAATCAAGACCTGTGAATGCAAATTCCGATTATTATAAAGCGGTCGGCAACTACATGTGCATTCATAGCGATGCTTGCAACAAGAACATTACGGATGTGACTTCCTTAGAGAAGTTTATTCATAGTGTCATATGACAACACAGAATTAGGGCGGCTGATAGCCGCCCTTTTTTTATTTTCCCAAAAATCAATGCAAGAAATTCGGCGGCGATAATTTGGGATAACGATATAATAAGACTATCAGAGAAACGATTATCGAAGTCAGAAAAAGGAGCACCGACATGATAACGTCCGAAATAATAAAAATGGAGTATTATCAAGCGTTAATAGATAAAAGATCTGAATATGAGGGTGTTTTCTATGTAGGCGTCAAGACAACCGGCGTATTTTGTCGACCTACTTGTCCGGCAAGAAAGCCTAAATTTGAGAATTGCGAATTTTACGAAACCGCCAAGCAAGCCCTTCTGGCTTCCTTTCGTCCCTGCCAACGCTGCCGTCCGCTTTCGCATCCCAACCATGTATCCGAGCTTGTACAGCTGCTCGTCCATGCTGTAGAAGAAAATCCGGAACAGCGATGGACGGATGAAGATTTTCGCAAATTATCCGTAGATGCTTCAACCGCACGCAGACAATTCAAAAAACGGTTTGGCATGACATTCGTTGAATATGCAAGGGCCCGACGTATGGGAATTGCTCTGAAGCATATCAGAGAGGGTAGCGCTGTAATCGATGCCCAACTATCCACGGGTTATGAGTCCAGCAGCGGCTTCCGGGACGCATTCTCCCGAATTATGGGGGCAGCACCTACGCTGCTTGGGAACCATCATATTTTAAAGGCATCGTGGTTGGATAGTCGCCTTGGCCCCATGATAGCAATCGCAGATGAAAAGGAGCTTTATCTGCTTGAATTTGTGGATCGCCGGGGGTTGGAGCGCGAGGTTGAACGTCTTAGACTGAGAACGAAATCAGCAATTATTCCAGGTTACACAGAACCCATTCGATCTATTGAAAAAGAGTTAGACGCCTACTTTGAAGGGGAATTAATGGAATTCCAAACACCTATATTTATGATGGGATCGCCTTTTCAAAAAGAGGTTTGGGAGCAGTTGAAGAAAATCCCCCCAGGTCATACATCATCCTATGCTAACATGGCAGCAGCGATTGGAAAACCAAGCGCTTATCGAGCTATAGCGCAAGCCAACGGGGCTAATCAGCTTGCCATAGTCATTCCTTGTCATCGCGTTATCAACTCCAACGGTGACCTGGGAGGTTACGGTGGTGGGTTAACGCGTAAGCGCTGGCTGCTGAATCATGAGAAAAAGAGTCAGTCTATGACTACAGCCGCAAACAAAGAAGAGTAGATCGTATAAGAAACAAAGTTCCCACTCATAATAAAAAAAGGCCGCGCTTGCCAAGCGTAGGCCCTCTTACTCTTTAGACTTTTCCTTCATCCATGTAGTATGCAGACGGCAATCCATAGCTGTCCAGGAATGCATTGACCATTGCAAGCGGCTCATCATAGCCATAATTGCGGAAGGAATAGCCTTTGACGACATACGGGGCTCCATTATAGAACATCTCGTACTGCTGGTGGCGCCCGCCGAATTCAGATCCGATAATATCCCACGCCAGCTTAAACAGCTGGACCTTCTGCTCCGCCTTCACACCGGTCGAACGGATATATTGCTGCATATCTCCCCGGGTCTCGGGGTTCACAAGCTCTCTGTAGGACGAAGGCACCTGAAGCACACCGCCTCCGACCAGCTCTCGCAGTATGCGGATCACGGACGAGTAGATCGTATCCTGCATGCCTACGATACCATATAAGAAACGTCCGTGCGGCCTTGCTACCCCGTTGTTGTCGATAATGCATTCGTACTCGGAGGCAAGCAGCATCCCCTCCACCGAAGCCGCTAAGGAAGCAAGCTCCCCTAGACGCTCCTGCACCTGAGGGAATTTGTCCGTCCCGTTCATTTCGGTCACTTTCCTCGCCACGCCGATCAGAAATTTCATCTTAACGGTTAAGCGGGTTTGCGCCTGATTGTTGCCAAGCACATGAGCTGGCGTTGATAGAAACTGTGCGCGTGTCGCCTCAATATTTTTATACACGAATACATCTTTCCACGGTATAAATACATCGTCGAACACAACGAGAGAATCGCTCTCATCAAACTGGGTGGACAGCGGATAATCATAGGTGCTCGGCTTATCCGCCGCGAAGCTTTGTCGCGCATACATCTTCAGCCCCGGTACATCCATCGGCACGACAAATGATATCGCGTAATCCTCGTCCCCTGGACGCAGAGGGGTAATGCTGCTGCACAACAAATAGTTGGACACAGCGGAGCTGGTACCTAGCATTTGCGATCCTCGTACGATGATTCCGTCTTCTCTTTCTTCATACACACCGACTGGGAGGAATTTCTCCTCCTGCTCATGTGCCGTTTTAGTACGGTCGATTTGCGGAGGGATGATGACATAAGTAACGAACTGATCATGATCCCTTGCGTAATGATAGAAATCGAGAACGTTCTGCGCCCTATCACCGAACACTTCCGGGTGGCTCGCAAAGCCTGACAAAAAACTGGCAACGTGGTCCGGGCTCCTTCCTGCAAAGCCGCAGGTTGCCTCAGCCCAACGGGTTATCGCTTGGCGGCGGTCCGCCAAATCTTCCCTGCTTCTCGGTATCATAAATATTTTATTCGCAATGGTGCCGTCTACTGTTGTATAGGTCATCTGGTTAGCCGGATTGGCCGCAATATCATATAATTTGGAAAATGATTGAACAATACCCGAGAAGGCAGGATGGGTCGTCACATCTTTAACGCGTTCACCGTTAATATAGATGCAGCGGTTGTCCTTCAAAGAGTCTTTGTACTGCTTGCCGTTCCTTACCATCCTTTTCTTCCTTTCCATGTGACGCTTATTGCCCCCGGTTAACGGAACCCCACCGATTGACCCAATCCGGATCATAGCCAAACTGATCGAGAACTCGACCTACCGTATGATTCACAATATCATCAATCGTCTGCGGTTTATTGTAAAAAGCAGGCATAGGCGGAAATACCATCGCCCCAGCCAAAATGACGGTCTCCATATTTCGGACATGAATCAGATTCAGCGGAGACTCCCTCGTCAGCAAAATCAGCTTTTTGCCTTCCTTCAGCATCACGTCCGCTGCCCGGGCTACCAGATCAGAGGCAAGTCCCGTTGCAACACCGGCCAACGTTTTCATGCTGCACGGAGCGATAACCATCCCATCGACCCGAAAGGAGCCAGAGGATACGCTAGCAGCCTGATTTTTGACATTGTGATACACGGAGGCCATCTTCTTCACCTGATTCAAGGAATACGAGGTTTCCATCTGAATCGTCTTCTCTCCCCATTCGCTAATAATCAAGTGGGTCTCGGCTCCCAATTCATTCAACGCTTCCAATAAACGCACTCCATAGATAGCACCTGAACCGCCGGTAATACCAATGATGATTTTTTTCATTCAGGAGTCCTCCATCGTTGGTCTAATCCATCCTTTATTTCCCGCTAAAATAACGGTCAACGAGCTGCTGCTGCAGCTGATCCTCTACAATCGCATTTTGAACATACTCCGCTAAGTTCGGGATTCGGGTCACTTCATAGTCAAATGGAGCTGCGCTTAGCGGAACCGTGCAGTCGAATCCGATCTTGGAGCCCACTCCGTTATCCGTCGACGGATCCAGCTTCGAGCCTAGTGCGCGATGAACGACTACAAGGTCGTGCTCCGCCTGAAAGCGCGTTGCTACGCACCAATCTACCTGATCCATATCGAAAATATCGATTTCCTCATCCACGACGATCACTTTTTTTACATCATAATGTCCGGCAAAGGCGGCCAAAATAACGTTTTTGGCTTCACCTTCATTCCGCTTTTTCATGGAAACGACCATATGGAAGCGGCATTTTCCGCCTTTGGTTAAATGTACGTTACGAACGGTAGAAACCGTATTTTTCAATGATCTCAGAAGCGACGCTTCACGCGGAATGCCCCCAAGCAGCAGGTTCTCGTCCGATCCTGCCAAGCAGGTTTGATAAATCGGGTCTTTGCGGTGCGTTACGCAGTGAATTTCGATAACCTCTTTATTGCTTTGAGCACCGTAATAAGCCGGGAATTCCCCGAACGGGCCTTCCGGTTCACGCACCTTCGGCAATATTTTACCTTCCAGCACGATCTCCGCATGGGCCGGTACATCAATATTCACGGTTTTGCAGCGGACGACAGGGATGGGAGCATTTTTCAATGCTCCTGCGATTTCCATTTCATCCTGTCCCAATGGCGCAATGGCCTGAGAGGCCAGCATTAAAATCGGATCGACTCCGATAACGATGGCGATTTCCAACGGAAGACCTTTCTCTTCCATTTTTTTATAAAAGTTAAACGTATGTCTAGGAAGAATCAGCGCGCCAAGGCGGTTTTTGCCCGATACCTGAAGTCGGTGTATGGAAACATTCTGGCTGCCTGACTCCGGATCACGAACGATGGCAAGCCCTGCACTGATGTAAGGTCCTGAGTCTTTTTCCTGGTGAATCGGTATTGGGAACAGGCTTAACAAGTCGATATCCGTATCGATAACAACCTCATGAACAGGAGCATTTTCGCTGGAGACCTGCTCGGTCGGCAAGGGATGGTCGATTGCCTCGAGGAACTTCGGGATCATCTCGTTTTCCTTGCAGCCCAATGCTTGCGCGAAATGCGATCGGGTACTGGCAATCCCGGCTACAGCCGAAGTGGTGTAACCGGAAATTTTCGGGAAGAATACAGGCTTCACTCCGTCATACTGCTTTGTTAAAGCGGCAATCTCGAACTCCGTGGATACATGCTTGTCTACTACCGCCAATTGCTTGGATTCGTTCATATACTGCAACCAGGATCTCAAACTGTTAGCTTTCATCTTATACGCCGCCTCCATCATGGGATAGTACTTGCTTGACCTGCGGTTTGGTGTACTTCTGATAAACACATAACACAATCAATCCTACCAGACCAACGATACTCGATATAACCTCGGGAACGATCATGCAGATCGATACAATATAGAAGCCTATCCGGATAACCGGATTCATATCGCGGAATAGATAACCGACCACGGCTGCACACAATGCAAATATGCCTGCGCAAGTAAAGAAGATCGCCCAAACAATGTGCTGCCAATCTCCGATCAACAGCAATTCAGGACTCATAATAAACGCAAATGGAATGAGCAATACCGGAATACCGTAATAGAATGCCATAAATCCAGTCTGGAACGGCTTCGTTCCTGCGATTCCTGCTGCACTGTAGCTGGCTAGAGCAACAGGCGGAGTAATCATCGACAAGCAAGCCAGGTAGAATACAAACATGTGCGCTGTCATTTTCTCAACACCGAATTGTTGTAACGCTGGAGCCATCAATACAGCAGCCATAATATAGGCCGAAGTCGTCGGCATCCCCATGCCTAATATAATGCAGGCGGCACATACCAATAGTAAGCTGATTACATAATTGCCCATCGAGAATTGGATGATCAAGCTTGTGAATTTTAAACCAAGCCCTGTATAGACGATAACACCAACAATAATACCCGCTACCGCGCACGGGATAGCGACCTGAATCGATTGCTTGGCACCGCTCTCGAGCGCTTCAAAAATTTTCCCAATCGTAAACCTGGTATTTTTCCGGATAAAGCTTGTAATAACAATAACAAGGATAGACCAGAACGCGGCTTTTTGAAGCGTAAAGCCAGAGAAAATCAACACAACCAGAAGAGCCAAAGGAATGAGCAGGTGCAGCCTGTTCAAAATTTCGTTTTTCTTAACGGCATGCTCGTCCTCGACATCACTTTTGCCCATGCCTTCTTTTCTAGCTTTCAGATCTACCATGACATAAACGGATAAATAATACAGAATAGCTGGAATCATGGCCGCCAAACAAACCGCACTGTATTTAACTCCCAGCATATCCGCCATAATAAAAGCGGCTGCTCCCATAATAGGAGGCAATATCTGTCCCCCTGTAGAGGCCAATGCTTCTACCGAGGCCGCGAACATTGCCGTGTAGCCTGTCTTTTTCATCAATGGAATCGTGAATATCCCTACGCTCGCAACGTTCGCTGCAGCACTACCGCTGATAGTCCCCATCAAGCTGCTCGCTACAACGGCTGCTTTAGCGGGTCCACCCACCGTTCTACGGGTTATGGTGTGGGCTATATCAATGAATAGCTTCCCACCCCCTGATATTTCCAGGAAGGCTCCGAACAATATAAAATAAAATACGAAATCTACGGAAACCCCAATCGGAGAACCGAAAATACCGTCTACGGAAAGGAACTGCAAATCCACCATCTCGGTGAAATTCATTCCGCGGTGCTGCAAAAGACCGGACAAGCTCGGGCCAAAGAAGCCGTATAATATAAAGCCGACCGCCAATAAAGTCATAGCGTAACCAACCGTCCGTCTGGATGCCTCCAGCAGTAAGAGAACGGTCAATACTCCAATGATCCAGTCCAATGAAGTGATATCTTCAACGTATGGAATACGGGAATTTAATCGTTCGCTGGAAAAGGCTATGTAAAACCCTGGAATTAGACCCAATATGGCTAGTGCATTGTTATAAACCTTAGACAACATGCTGGTGTGTTCTTTTTTAGCATTGAATAAGCTGAAGGTTAAAGCAAGAGCGAATCCAACATGGATCGCCCTTTGGGTAACGCTAGGAAAGCTGCCGAAACTGGCTGTATATAACTGGAATATGGACCATGCGATAGCAATAAGCGAAGGTAAACTTAAAAATTTTTTCATATGGCATTGTCCTCTCTTCCAATTATTATTTTAGCAATCCTTTTTCCTTGAAGTATTTCTCAGCTCCTGGATGCAGTGGAACATTGATGCTTGCAGGATCCATGGCCTTAGTCGTATCGAAATCCTTTAGAGCATCATGCGCGTTAACCAGCTTTTCTTTGTTTTCCATAATGGTTTTGGTTATGTTATAAGCGAGTTCCTCATTCAAGCCAATTGTCGTTAAAATCATGCTGGAGAACCCGATAGTCGGTACATCAACGGTTTGTCCTTTATAGGAATCTTTAGGCAAAGTAGCAGCTTGGTAACCCATTTTCTTGAACTTGTCGACGACATCGTTCTCCATCGGTACAAAAGCAATTGGAGTATGTACGGCGATTTCACTGATGGTTGGGTGTCCTTTTGGCATTACAAGAATGTGAAGATCGGCTTCGCCGTTTTGGAATGCAGTTTGAATAACGTCATTGGAAGTCAGCTCTACTTTACCGCCGAATTTTTTCACGGTGTCGTAAGTTAGACCATAAGCTTCCAGTACTTGTCTTGTAGCAAATTCCGCCAAGCTTCCTTTGGTGTTCGTATAAATGCGGACGGGAAGCTTCTTGTCGGCGATATCCTTAATCGATTTCACTCCATTTTTGTCAACGAAGGATTTAGAGGCTACTAGCCCAACATAATATTGGTCCATGGAGCCTACAAGTGCGCGCAGGTCTTGTTGTTTATCGGTGTAAGCGATGTTGCCTTCATAGGCCCATTTGCTTGTAATACTGAAGGATAATGCGATGTCCGCTTTTTTGTCCTTCAGCATTGTAGCGTTACCTACTCCGCCAGAGAATGGAAGGACGTCTATGGTCGAGCTTTTAAGTACAGGACGCATCATTTCCGCAATGGATGCACCATACACATACCATGCGCTGCCTTGCGTATTGGTAGCGAATTTAACATTCGACGGAATCGTGCTGCTCGGAGCGTTAGCCGCTGCCGGTGCTGCTGCAGGAGTTTTTGCATCCCCTTTGGTACCGCATCCCATCGTAGCTACTAACATTAAACTCAATACACTTGCCGTCATAAAACGCTTGTTAAAAAATTTCATTATTGTCCCTCCATTGGTTTAGTTAATGTCATCTTGTCTTCGTAATTACTTAGAGTAATATCGAACCTCAAACGTCTTGCAGCCGTTAGGTGAAATCCAAGGTCCATGCTTCATTCCAGGAGGCCTGCATGCCACCATGCCTGACGTGAACTCCTGATTCAAGCTCAGATCAATGATGGATCCTTCAATAATATAGAGCTCTTCCCAGAAATCATGAATCTGCACTCCGTTAGGAGTCGTATCCGTATTCGGCGCGAAAATAAGAATGCGCGTGGCCACTCCCGAATCAGGATCCTTTGCTATTACTCTTTCTGTCAGCCCCTCCACAGCACTGAAGGGCTTCTCCTCAAACTCGCGAAAATCCGTGAATTCCAACTCAGGCTTTCCCATCTGCCACTTCTCCTCTCATCATGATGAATCACTTTCTGTAAAGAGTTCTAATAACTCACCTCCATCGCAAAATAAAATGCAATATTTAAATTTTCTAAATATTCAGTATTCTGTGTGGTGTATACATGTTGATATCGAAACTCTCTGTAAAACGTTTTCGCTTTATATTTATCCGATAGATTCTTTCGTTCTGTTGAGATGCTCAATCATCGTAAGGACCGCTGCTTCGGGATCTCTTCGTTCCAGCGTCGATATGATTTTCAAATGCTCCAGCAGCACCTCTTGCATCCGGTTGCTTTTCTTCACCGCTTTAAGACCGATCAGCTGAGATAAATTGTGAAAACTGAGCAAAATCTGCTCTATCAGCTCAAAGCCTGCAAAATGAATCAATGTACTGTGGAACTGCTGATCTAAATGAATGAATCCAACCTCGTCGCTCTCTTGCATCGCCTTTTCCTGCTGCTCACAGCTGTATTTCAATTGTTCGAGCTGCTCTTCGTTAATCGTCTCGGCTAGTTTTTTCATTACTTCGCTCTCTATGGATGACCTTACAACAAAGATTTGCTCGATTTCACTCTCGGTGACTTTGCGAATGGACATTCCTTTGCGCGGAATGGAGGTTATCAAGCCCTCTTTCATTAAATCCAGCAGCGCCTCGCGAACCGGAGTTCTCGATGTGTTTAAGGAGTTAGCCAGTTGAACTTCGGTGAAAATTTCCTTTGAAGAAATATAGCCATTAAGAATCACCTTTTTAATTTCGTTATAGGCTCTCTCCTTCGTTGTCGTATGTTTAACAATCGGATTCATGTTAAATTTCAAATCAACAACTCCTCACATCTGGTTGCTTTATCCAATTTTTTCATTTATTTCATGTACACATAATACGTGATACACAATAGGTGGTCAACACTTTTATGAGATATTATACCTATCCAACCTGCTCTCCTTAGGGTAACTAAAAACAGGTAAGGGGCCTATCTAATCTGATTCAGATAGCCCACTTTTATTTCATTCTATATGGAACATTTCAAAGAACAGGATTTTGTCTCTATGGCCGATAAGTCGGTTTCCTGAAGCTGACCCTAAATTTTGAAGTGACCGATGTGTCCTTGAAGCTCTTGAGCCATTCTGCTCAAATCGCCCGCACTTGCCGTAATTTCTTCCATCGACGCCATTTGCTTCTGTGCAGACGACGAAACCTCTTGAGCAAGATGAGTCGATTCCTTAGCAATGTTCGCTGACTCGTCCAATGATGCGGATACTTCCTCTGTACCTGCTGCAATTTCTTGAGCCACAGCAGAAATTTCCTGTACCTGATCCGCTACTTCCTGTGCTGCTTTATAAATAAGGTCGAAGGTTTCACCTGCATCGGCAACGACCTGAATGCCAGTTTCTACTTCTTTTGCATTTTCGTTCATGGCTTCAACCGCTAGGACGGTATCGTCTCGAACCTGCCGAATCAATGCTGTAATTTCGTTGGCAGACTGGGCGGACTGTTCCGCGAGCTTTCTGACTTCCTGTGCAACTACAGCAAATCCGCGACCTTGCTCGCCAGCACGTGCAGCCTCAATGGCGGCGTTTAATGCCAACAGATTCGTTTGGGAGGAAATCTCCGTGATTAATTTGACAATATCACCGATTTCTTGGGACTTCTCATCCAGACGATTGATAACAGAAGTACATTCGTTTACCTTAGCGTGGATATTATCCATTTGATACGAAATTTTCTCAACCGTTTCTTTCCCTTTTTCCGATTCATCCGAGGTTTTAATTGCACTCTCCGCCATAACGGAAGTTCCTTGAGCAATTCGCTGTACACCGGATGCCATCTCTTCCATCGCATTAGCGCTTTGCATAGCTCCGTGAGCCTGAACGTCCGCGCCGTCCGCTACCTTTTGTATCGATTGAGCTATTTGTTGGGAAGCGACGGAGTTTTGATCCGCACTGGCCGATAATTCCTCGAAAGTGGCGGCAAGCTGTTCGGAATTTAGAGATACTTGACCGATCAAGCTCCTTAGGTTCTCCGTCATCGTATTAAAATCCGTTGCCAGCTGTCCTACCTCATTGCGCGAGCGCACCTTCAGATGCTGCTTCAAATCGCCCTGCGCCAACTGGTTCATTGCTTGTCCTACTTGAATAATTCCTTGAGACATCGTTCGTCCCAGCCACAAAGCAATAGCAACTCCAACGACCATAATAATGAGTCCTACCAAGAGCGTGCGCAGCCACATCTTATCCAAAGTCTCTGTAAATTCAGAATAAGGTGCAGTCACCACCAGCTTCCATACACTGTCTGGAATTTGCCGGACACCAACCAAATGTTTGGATTTATTTTCATTTATATAACCGATAAACGGCTCTTGCATTTGCAGGAATTGTTCGTAGCTTGCTTTTTGTTCAGGAGTCTCTGCCGTTTCCAGAATGTTTTCCGTCAACACCTTGCTGGCATCCGGATGGGCCAAAATATCTCCTTTATCGTTAACCATGTAGGCATAACCGCTCTGGCCGAACTGAATGCGTTGAACGATAGCTGCAATTTGCTCGCGACCGATTGCCCCTGTAATAACACCGGTAATAGTGCCGTTAGCGTCCCGGATCGGAGCAGTCGCGTTCATGATCATGCTGTTATCCGCTTTGGAAATCATCGGCTCGCTAATTAACGTTTTGCCGGTCAAGGCAATTTGATAATAGTCACGTGAGCTGATGTCAAACTTGGTTCCGATCGCTTTCTTCTCAATTTGCTGCCCTTGCCCTTGAGTATCGAAGAGGGAGAAGCGTAAAAAATCGGAGTTTCTCGATAAATAGCCCTGTAGTACTCCGACACGTTCGTCAAATGAATTGCCCTTTACAAACGCCGGCAGACCGGTAATCCCATTCATCTGCGCTGTTACTCTATCGCGCCATTGAGTAATTAACTGAGCATTTAATTCCAGCTGCTGACTGACGTTCAATTCAATATCCTGCTTAAGCATATCCGATGATGACTTGTACATAGAACCGCCTACAACGGCAACAGTAACAAAAATAACGGCAATAACGGCAAGCATCAGCTGCGTTCTGAAGCTTCTCCAAGACTGTGACTGGAAAATTGCTGAGAATCGTTTTGTGTTCATATTCCTCTCCTCATAAGTTAATAAAAAAATGGCTATTCAAATTTGAATAGCCAAAATATACAAACATCCTCTGTTTTGGCAACCCGGCTATCATAGTTTAAGCAACCTTAGACCCGTGGCTTTGTGTCTCCATCTTTCGATTGGATTTACCTTTTTAATATGAAGTTGTTAAATAAAGGAATGCCATTATGTCCTCAACATCACCTCTAGATGCAGTTGCACGAAAATGATAGCGAGCTCATGTAGGTCTTTGGGTGCAATGAAACACAACAAAAATTTTACTTTTGTATACATAGTACATAATACTCAATACTTGAGTCAATACATTTTTTGACAATGTAATTGTTCTTTCGACAAGGACAGTAGTAAATGTTTGGAATTATGACAAAATTACAACAGCACAACTGCGTTCATACTTGCCCTCCATGGTTATGAAAAACCCTATAATAAGTCAGTACCCAGGTCTGGATACAATTTCCTTAATAACAAAAAAAAGCTGCAAAATGCGCAGCTTTTTTAATAAATTATGGATTTATTATTAAGATTATCCCAAAACAGGGCTAGATTGTTCCTTCTTCCTCAACAGCAAATTCAAAATCATCCAGATCAAATACTTGGACTTGAATGGAAGCTTCGATCACTTTCTCGATAAAATCCGGCTGATCGGTCAAAATCGGCACTTGCTCTCGAATGGAAGTTAATACCAACTCTGTCTCGATTGGATCGAAGGCTTCACCATATTCTTCATTATCGTAGGAGTTTACCATTGTTAACGTTACCGCCTCATTTAACGGCATCGGTGGACTTTTGGCCCACGGAACGTTCAAGGCGCGCTCCATTTTTTTCCGGTTCAATGGCTCTTCCAACAGCTCGATCAGCTCAGCAATTTTCACTCTAACATGCGTTTCATCGCCCGCATCCGGCATGATCGGTTCCTTGCTGTCCTTCAGCTCGTACAGCTCTCGAATTGTAGTATAAGGAACGAGGTATTCAACCGGTTGGCTAGGAACGAGCAGTTCTCCATATACCGCAATCATTACAGCTTCTATGACAAAGCTTTTGCGCATCGCTCCGCCCCCCTCTCTGTCTGTAGTGATTATAGTGGATATCATTCTAATATCCCATTATATCACTATTGCAGTCTCTACACATCAGAAGCTTACCTAAGCAAATAAGCCTATCCATCAAGGTATAAGCACCTTAATGATAGGCTGATTCAATAGATTCTTTCCACTTTAACGCGCCTCGTTCTCCAAGATCCAAACGTCTTTGGCCGGAAGCTCCGCTACGCCGGCACGTTCTTCTCCGTTCAACAAATCCTTATACACAACATCTCCAAGGTCGATAGCTACCGGACGGTCAGTATGATTGAGTACGAAGGTGTACTGCTGGCCCTGCTTCGATCGACGTGTCACCTCGATGCCCTCGGGAGTATGAAGCAGAGGCACGACTCCACTTTCTTGGCAAATACGGAGCAGCAGCCGGTCCATAAATTCGGCGTTCGGACTCGTTGCGACATACCAGGCCTCTCCCTGCCCGAAACGGTTGCGGGTCAGCGCCGGCATTCCTTGATAGAAGTCCGAGCCGTATTCAGCCATTACCTCGGCTCCCTCAGAATGAATCAAGTCGCAGAGCAGGCGGCAGCCGTAAGTGCTTCCAGCCTCTAGCTCTCCGAAGGACGATGTCATGACGATATCATTGGATGCTTCAGGAGGCAGCGCATCGATTTCTTCAGCCCAAATACCCAGCAGGGAGCGCAGCTCTCCTGGATAGCCACCGAGCGTAACAAGGTCGTTCTCGTTCACAATGCCGCTGAAGAACGTCGTCATGAACCGCCCTCCCTGCTGTACATACTGCTCCAGCTTGCTTGCGTAACCTGGCTTCATCATGTACAGCAAAGGGGCTATTACCACTTTGTATGACTCAAGGGGTGTATCCACACCGATCAAATCAACCTGGATATTGCGATCGAACAAAGCCTTATAGTATTTCATCAGTTCATCCACATACTTGAGCTCTTTACTTGGCCCGGAGGACATCTCTACCGCCCACCAATTATCCCAATCGAACAAGATGGCAACTTTGGAATCAAGCCGCGAATCCAGCAGTGTGTCTCCAAGACGCTGCAGCTCCTCGCCAAGCTGAGCGCATTCCCTGAACACCCGGGTATGCTCGTGTCCTGCATGCTCGATAACCGCGCCGTGATATTTCTCGCAAGCACCTATCGAGCGCCGCAGCTGAAAGAACATGACTGTATCTGCTCCCCGCGCGACCGCCTGATAGCTCCACAAACGCATCACCCCAGGGCGCTTCAAGCTGTTGTAGGCTTGCCAGTTCTGCTGGCTCGGTGTCTGTTCCATCAGCATGAACGGGTCGCCGTCCTTCAAGCCCCTCATCAAGTCATGTCTCATAGCCGTTACACTGACAGGAGTGTCGTAACGAGGATAATTATCCCAAGACACAATATCCATCGACTTTGCCCATTTGAAGTAATCAAGCGGCTTAAAAGTACCCATCAGGTTCGTCGTTACCATAATGTGCGGTGTTGCAGCTTTAAGCTCCTCATATTCTGCCTGATAGCACTCCAGCAGCGCATCGCTGTTGAACCGATTGTAGTCCAGGGAAATACCTTGAAACGTCGTCTTCCCGTCACCAAGCTGCTCGGTTAAGGCACTTGGCAGCACAATTTCATCCCAATCGTGGAATGTGTGTCCCCAGAAACGGGTATTCCATGCCTTATTCACCGCATCCAGCGTGCTATATCTCTTCTTCAACCAGACGCGAAACGCCTTTTCGCATTGGTTGCAGTAGCAGCTGCCACCGTACTCGTTGTTGACATGCCATACGGCTAATGCCGGATGATTGCCGTAACGCTCTGCCATTTTACGGGCCATAAGACGGGAGAAATGCCGATAGGACGGGCTGCTCGGGCAAAAGTTATGCCTTCCTCCAAATTTGCGCTGCTTGCCATCCGATGTGACACGCAAAACATCGGGGTACCGCTTGGCCATCCAAGCTGGCACAGCCGCCGTTGAAGTAGCTAGGCACGCATAAACGCCATTCTGTGCCATCTTGTCCATCACCTCATCCAACCATGTGAAATCAAAGGTAATTTCATCCGGTTGAAGGAGTGCCCACGAGAACACCGCGACGGTCGCCACATCAATACCTGCCAGCTTAAATAAACGCATGTCCTCATCCCAAATTTCCTTAGGCCATTGGTCCGGGTTGTAATCTCCGCCATAAAATATTTTGGGCAGCTTCGAATTGATCATCCTCAATCGCATCCTTTGTGTCTTAGTAATATTCTCGTTTACACCGCAGCAATAAGGTGCAGGCTTCCGCCATGCCCCAGCTTCATATCCAGTTGTCGGCCCTCATGACACAGTGGTACAACGCCCGAATCAGATAGCGCTTACATTAAAATCTTCTGTACTACATATAACAACATGAAGAGGTGTGTTAACGCCTTTAAGTACAATCATTCCTATCATAAGTTGGCCATCATTCTTCCATCAATCTCAATATCTTAATCTGGTATTAGGATATGAAACTACCACCAGAAATAAAGCTGCCTTACTTTCATAATTAAGCAAACGCTCAGCATTTACTCAGCTTTAATTCAGTAAGTCTGGCGAAGCTTCGACTTCTACGATTCATAAGCCTAAGGATAAGAAGCTTCCCCGCTCCCTTCGCGAAGCCGAGATCTGAATTCCTTTGGAGAGCATGGATTGTAGCGCTTGAACATTTTATAAAACTGCGCCACATTCGGTATACCGACGCTGCAGCCAACCTCCACGATACTGAGATCCTGAGTTAGAAGCATGCACTCCGCCATTTTTATCCGCTTAAAATTGACATAATCGACGAAAGTCACTCCCATCACTTTTTTGAAATATTTCACAAAATAATGATAGCTCAAATTCAGCAGACTGCAGACGTCATGCACCGTGATCTTCTCCCCAATGTGCGCATCGACGTAGTTCAGCACTGGCTTTAATCGAATAATTTCGATGTCCTCCGATCCCTTGAGCAGACCTTGTTTGTCATTACGGACAAGCAGCAGCATCAGACTTTTAACCGCTATGGCAATAGCCATTTCGTATCCTCTTCGTTTCCCCTGCATTTCCTCGAAAATATGCAGGATCAAGTGATGAGCCTCCCGCCGGGCATCGGGATAGTTGGAGAATATATAGTTCAAATCGTCCAGCGGATTCGTCAGCTCCGAGAACCCGTGCAGGAAGGGCAGCGTGCTCTGATCCAAATATTGGGCCAGGTTCACTTGGAGCACCACATAGCGAAGAGGAGCCGTACTTCTATCCGACCTATGCAGTTGGGATGAGCCAAGTATGAATACATCGCCGTCATGCAGAGTAAGGGCCGTGTTCTTCGTGTATACATCCAAATCTCCTTGTAAAATGGCTAGTAATTCAACTTCCTTATGATAATGCCAATCCCCGATATGAACGTTATTGCGCTGCAGCTCCCACACTTTCAAGAACAACAGCGGATTTTGATAAATGACCAGCTCATTTCTTGCCTCAGCAATCGTCTCGACAGACTTAGCCATCTCTCCCCACCGCTCCCACTCCATAGAATATGAACAGAGCAAATTTGAATGTTCATCTTCCCTTAATCCTTAACAATTTTTTAACATTAAAAAACAACAAATGGCAATTTTGAATAAATATTGATTAAAAATTAGAATATCATTTTTTTGCTTCTATTTCTATAATTTTACTTACTGGAATCGTTTACAACGATATTTTTAGGAGGTCCAAAAGCGATGTTCAAATGGAGTGGAAAAAACGGAGCTTTACTAAGTCTTGTCATCCTGGCAGGCTTGCTCTCTGCTTGTGGAGGCAAGGAGCCGACAGCTGTTGGCAAAGATCAATCTAAAGTTAAGGAGGAAAATAAAGACCCCGTAACGGTTACATTCGGAGTCCGCCCCAGCTATTTAACCGATAACGAAATTCAACGCTATATCATTGATCCTGTGAAGAAGAAATATCCTTATATAACCGTCGATATTGTCAAATTGGATGATAAAAACAACTCCTTCGAAAAGCTGCTCGTAGCAGGTGCCCTGCCGGATATTAACGTGACCAATTCATTAACGCTGCAAGGAACGAAGCTGCTCGGCATCCAAGAGGATATGACAAAAATAATAAAGGAAAACAATTATGATCTAAGCCGATTCCAATCCGAGCTTCTCGATACTGTCAAAGCGAACAATCAAACCGACTACCTGGTCGGAATTCCTTACTACGTCCAGTTTAATGCACTGTACTATAATAAAGATATTTTCGATAAATTCGGAGTCCCTTATCCTAAGGACGGGATGACTTGGTACGAGGTGACTGAATTAGCTAAAAAAATGACCCGGATGGATAATGGCGTGCAGTACCGCGGTTTCGAGCCGGACTCCGTGTATCGCCCCGCGTCTCAGTTGTCTCTGCCTCTCATCGATCCTAAATCTTACAAGTCAATTGTAAATACCGATCAGTGGAAAACCGTACTGGAAATGGTTAAGAACATTTACAGCATTCCAGGCAACAATAAAGTCCAGCCTTTCAGTCCAGGCGTGAATGCATTTGTCAAGGACCGCACCATTGCCATGCTCGCAGGCTTGAACAACCTCGGTAATTTGGCCGATGTCAAAGATGTGTGGAATAATTGGGATTTCGCCTCGTATCCGGTGTTTGCGGAAAGACCCGGCATCGGCACACAAGCAGATTTTCATCTTATGCTGATGTCCCCATCGTCGAAGGTAAAGGACGCTGCCTTCAAGGTCATGACGACCATCGTCTCCGATGAAGTACAGCTGGATATGGCTCATATGGGTAAAGGCTCCGTGCTGAAGGATAAGAAATTCCAGGATGAATTCGGTAAAGATCTTGATTTCCTTAAAGGGAAAAACGTTCAAGCCATATTCAAAACCAAGCCTGCTCCAGCCTTCCCGCCAACGGAATTTGCCAGCGAGGCGTTTAACCAGATTACGAATCTTATGAAAACAATCATGAAAGATAATCTGGACGTTAACACGGCTATGCGCCAATATAACGAGCAGATGGATAAATTTATCGAGCAAAACCGAACTAAGTAGTTGCTTGTTATAAGAAAAACCTGAGGCTGTGCCTCAGGTCCTTGTCTAAACCCATACGTTTATGCGTCGGGAGGGAATTGGGTGTGGGATTCCGGCCGCTGTTGAAGTCGTGTTCCTTTGAATTGTAGGCTTTCAGCGGTAGGAACACGAGCTTCAAAGGCGGACGCTATCGCTCCTCCACCCCACACCCATTCCCTCTTTTGTTCTACTCTGAGCTTTGCGTTGCTTCCGTTCTTCTTAACCGCTCTTTGCGGGGAGCCCCGAAATTTATAAAATCTATACTGTTAAAAAAAGAAGATATAGGCTCGCGCCTGTATCTTCTTTTTTTGCGTTACGACTTCAATCGATTCACTGTTGGGATAGACTCTGAACCCATTGCATCGTCCGGAATTTGCTTGGTGCCTTGCCGTCGCCAATTCCGCCTCCCCATTCGATATACCCTCTTCTTAAATTACCGTCGTTCTCATTGACCACCAGTGAGAAACTGAATACCCCGTTCTCTGTCCGAATCGGCGCTAATTCCGACCATGGCAACGCCATTTCATAAGTCGTAAGCTTCTGAGTCTCGTCTCTCGCGATATGAACGATTCCATCGGCAACCAAGCCTTTGGCAACACCAGAGGGTGTTATCCACCTGTATATTTGAGGACCTGCCGGGGTTTGTGAAATGCCGTATTCATAATAATTCGGATCCTCGCCGGGCAAGCCGTTCGAGATAGCAAACTGAATGCTATCGTTATTCCACATATTCACATCGGTAGCCGGAAAAGCATAAATATCATCTTTAATCGATGCCGTCAAATAAAAATAGTTTTCATCCCGATTGAGCCATAGCGAGCCGCTTAAATCGTCTGCCCCTTTATAACCGTTCACCTTCACGTTACCCTTGGATAAATCGATGGTTGGCGGCTTTGCAATGATAAGCGGGTCGGGATTTCCGTCTACGTTAACCGTTCCGCTATAGACCGGATTGAATTCGATAGAGCCCGTATAAGTGAATGATTTATTGTTACCGTAAGCCACGTTCACGTTAGCCGTATAGCTTTTTGCCAGCTCTATATTTTGCAGAGCAACATCGAACTCACCTATTGCTTCGGGCTGCATCACTTGATTCAGTTCCTGATGGCCTGATAAAGCTCCAAGCTGCCAATCTACTCCATGCACAGGTAAAGCGTTCACTTTCGAATGATTTTGCACTTGCACCTTGATCGATTGGCTGAGCGGTGTCGCATCCTTAGTGATAGGACGAATGCGGATCGACTCAGACTGATTCACTGTCGCTGCGTGCTGAAGCAGGCCGATTTGACCACCGGATTTCAGAACCCCTTTCACCAGTCGGGTCCCTGGCTCCTCTAACCCGCTAACAACAACAGACTGGAGCTTGGTTTGACCTGGAGCAGCGTGAAGAGGATAGGAATTGCCCTCTACTCCCAAGGTATAATCAAGTGCTTCGGTGCTCGTGTTGTTCATCTCAACCTGTAGTGTTACCGGCTCTCCTGTCAGCGAGCTTTCCCCGTGAACCGCAAATGTTGCATCCTTGCTTATCCCTTGGATCTCCCCTTTGATATAGATAGGTTCTCCAGTCAAGGTAATGTAGATGTTGCCATTCACCGGCGTAAACATTTGCGCATTTCCCATCATGTCTGTAATTTCAACAGGTTGATTCGTCCGGATAACAGCCGAATCGGATGCCAGTGACCATACGACCCGTTTACTCTGTCCGGCTTTGGCAAACCGATAGCTTTTCAAGTCGGACTCTAATGACTCTTCACCAGTAAACTCCCACCCGGTGAGTTCCCTTGTCATAGCTGCATAAGCAGCATAAGCAGGCTTTGGAGCAAACGCTCCGAGCGGGTCAGCTGCATTTCGGAGCAACCCGAAGTTATCTTCGTTATAGTCATTACGGAGCCCGTCATTCGCCAGATCGTACCAATATATTTTCTCGACTCCACTTGAAATGGCCGACACATAGTAACGAACCAAATAATTCGCTTGCTTAATTTCATCGATGCCATTAGCCGCTTTGAAGGTTGGATAACCGAATTCCGTAATCCAAATCGGTTTATCTTGGCCATTATTATACTGGCGAATCAGTGCCTTAATCTGCTCCATGGAGTCGGCTACGCCTTCTGGTTCATCCGGGTAACGATAAGGATGCAGAGTTACTGCGTCCATGTATTGCAGCCCACCCAGCTTGAACACTTCCTCGATCCAGCTCACTGCATCTTCAGAAGCCACAATGCCGAAGACCGGGAATTCAGGATGCTGGGATTTGACAGTCTCATACGTTTTTTTCAATAATTTAAAATAATATTCTGGCCGGGAGTTGGCGGGACTGTTGCCCCTTTTTCCAAAACCACCGTTAAACTCATTGTAAGCTTCCATCGCAATCAACTGATCTTTATAATAATCAACGTACGCTTCAGCATAATTGGCAAAACCTTCACGCCCTTGATCGGTATATGGAGTTCCATTGTTGTCGTAAAACGGGTTATTGTATGCGGCCACAAACACCATACCGATACCCTGCTCTTTGAGCTTAACCATGTAATTATCGGGAGTTGGATTGAATGTGTACACTCCCTTGGTCTTCTCAATCGCATGCCACTCAATGCCATCCCGGACCGATTTGGCTCCTGCCTGTTGAATTAACGGGATTGTGCTGGTCTGTCCCCGATGCAGATGGGTTGCGATCCCAAATGGAGAATCCGCTACAGCAGTAAAATCATAGGGCGATAGAACAGCGAACGACGTTTCTAATGAGACTTGCGGTTGCTGGTTCGTAGATCCCACGGTTGCCACGAGCTTAAAGTAGCCTCGTTTGGAGAATGGGACTTGAATAAGGATTTGGCCTTTGTCATTGTGTCCTGTTCCTTCAGATATTTTAGCGCCTTGCATATCGTAGACAGACCATGTAACAGTGGACTGCAGCGCAGCTACTTTGAACTGGATCGGTTCATTTTCGGTAAACACATTTCCGGTTTTGATTTGTTTCAGCTCCGTTATAGGTATGTTCACCGTTACATAGGGGCCATCTTGGCTCCACTGATTTTGAGTGCTTCCAGCTTCGATCTTGAATGTGTACGTTTTGCCGATATCGGCATTTTGAGTCGGAATATGATAGGTAGTGCCGGTTACGGTTGCAATGGATTTGCCATTTTGAAGGACACGATAATTTCCCGCAGAACCTTCCGGTTCCGACCATTTCAAATCAAGACCGTTCTCATTCAATTGTACAACTTCAACGCTGGCGCCGGAGGGCCACTTTGGAGCCGCTGGATTAACACGGGTGTGCGATAGGGACAAATAGGGCTGATTCGCTGTGCTCTCTTTACTGTTGATATGGATAAGAGCACCGCTCTTGGCGCCTTGAGTAAAACCGAAGCTGGCTACCTGATCGGATTCGAGCTGCGCCTTCACAAAGGAGGTGACATCCACCTGAATCCATTTCCAGGTCAAGCCTACATTCACATTAGCCAAATAATGGTCCATGACCGGCTTATCATTCCAGGTCGTCATATTCTCACTCCACGAATCGTCCTCCATTCCGTACAATTGAAAAGCCAATGGACTGCCGTTAGCATTGTTTACAACGGCATAAACGTTCAGCGTTGCCGTTCCCAGCTCCCCGGTATAAGAACTTAGATCAAATTTCATATAGGATTCCCGGGAATAATTCGGATCACCGGTCCACGTCCTAACCTGAAGTATCGGGGACGTACCATAATTGGTGTTTGCGAGCGATCCCCCATTCATATAAGTATCTGCCAGCGGCGGGAGCTGAATTGCGGCATTGTTCGTTTCGAGCGCGTAAATCAAGGAGCCCCCGTTGGTCATTAATAAGCATGCAATAGCCATGATCAGCAAAGTACGGATGGCGGGATTTGTCCGTCGGAAAGCCTTCATAAACCATCACTCCTCTTCTAAAAGTGGTTGAACAAAGCAAACCGTCTTTCTCTAAACAAACCAATCAGTATGTCTTCAAGTTTTTCACCTCCCCTGCTCTTATTTCGATAGCTGTTTCATCCACTCCGATCCACACGGATAGGGCTGACGGGTTATGTACAATGTGGCCGGACACGGAATAACGAAGCTGCCGGATAGCTCTCAAATAAGCAACAATTTCGGAATTGGTGGCATACCAGATATCGCTGTGTCGCCCTACTAGCTCCCCGAACTGTTCAACCATGCTCCAATTTCCGTCTCTCTCGAACTCATAGCTATGGCCCCACACATAAAGTAGAGCCATTCGCGAGTGCCTGGGCTTATCGGAGAGAAGTCTTTCACCATACTCCAGCATTTGTTTATGATGGCAAGTCGGATGCCATAGCAGGAAATCGGAAGGCATCTGGAACGTATGACTGCTGGCCGTCGTTCGAGCATATTCAATGCCAAGGCCAGGCAATGCCGACACAACCTGTTCATTCCAAGAGCCATACGGATAACTCATGCCACGAACAGGATAATCAGTAAGCGCTTCCAATGAACTGCGGTCTTCCATGATCTCCATAACCACGCGGTCCGGAGGGGTCAAATCCAGGAAAGGATGCGCTGCCGTATGGGCAGATACTTCGTGACCAACGTATAGAGTCCGAACCTCGTCCACACTAATATAACCGGGCTTCCCCAGAAATCCCGAGTTTAGATGAAACGCACCTTTCAAACCGTAATCGTTCATTTTGGCGACAAGCATACGGTCCTCTTCTCTTCCATCGTCGTAGCTCAATGTAATGGCTTTCGTTCTTCCGCCGGGAAAACGGTCGTATTGTATCCTCAAAGCTGTTCCTCCTTGTAGAGGGAATGGTGTGAAAATAACCATTTCACGAGCTTGCCGATAACCCTAAGAAAATTAATTTGCACATATAATCCGGTGAGATATCCCCTCCAGCCACTGTTGTCATTGGGAAAATCTAATCGTTTTGCAGCGGGTATTTCCCAATGACAAAGGTGGATGCTAACACTCTTTCGAGAGATACCTCACCTACTCTAAGGGCAAATTTCTAGAACTCACGGTTTATCGACTGCCTAGGTAATGAAATGATTAAGAATACAACCATTCCCTATCTATAATAGCTATCATCAAATCCATTCCCGTTCTTTTGAAGGGAAGCGACTTATCCTGCTGAGTGATTTGCGGATCTTCCACTTTCGTATACGTGAGCAGCGCTTTGCCCGAATCGGCGAATGAACAGTTCAAATCCATAAATTCGAAAGGTCCGGTTTCAATGTCCCCCACCCTCTCCCATGTCATACCACCATCTCGCGACAATGCGGCGGTTAACGGGGTACGCAGTCCATAATGATGTCTTGTAGGGTCGTAACAGCTACCGTTATAAAACAAGACTAGATCATCGGTTCCGGGAATACGTCTCAAGCATGTGCATGATTCCGGGGCTCTTAATCCCGAGGTTTGAGGCAGCGACCATGTTTCTCCCCCATCGTCAGAATAGGACAAGAACACGGACCCTAGCTGCGTCCGAAGCGACATGATCAGCTGCCCGGAACGCAGCTCTGCCACCGATGCCTCCATCGCACCGCGCATCGGCAAGTCGACCGTCCCACTTGATCTTCGCCAGCTGAAGCCGTCGTCATCGCTTAGGAAGCAAGCAACGGTATTATGCTGGCTCCCCTGATGCCCCGTTCCGAAGTGAAACGGCAGGAGCAATCGACCGCTAGTCAGGACATTCATCTGATTGGCCCCTCCCTGAATCCATTGTCCGTCACTCCTACTCCATACGTTGCCTGCATCCTTCCAGCTTTTCCCTTCATCGGAGGAACGGAATAAACAAAGGGTCGAGCTGCTGCCTCCCTGATGACCGCGCAGGCAATGAAGTATCAGCTCTCCGGAAGATAACCGGGTTAATCCAGGTGCTTGCACGTTATGATCGCCAGGCTCTACATCCACGAGCAAGGCTTCCTCCCCCCATGTGTTCCCTTTGTCTCTCGATAGTTTGGCATAAATGCGGCAAAGGCCAAAATCGCTTCCCCCCTCATCGCTATCCGCGTATTTATGCCATGCCAAAAGCAGGCTTCCATCTTTCAGCTGAACGACGCTTGCTGTATCATTGCGCGGGTTGTCCGGCCCAGCTTGCGCTACCATTCTGTGTTGGATTGCTCCACTCCGCATCCCTTTCATTTCCTCCTATTCAAGTACAGCAGGATGGGAGTTATTTATCCATCCTGCTTCAATGTTAACTTCCCATTAAAACTTTAGCTTGAACTCATAAAAATCCTTGGTCAGAAACGCTTTGGTTTTGTTATCCTGATACCATTTGGCATACCATTCTTCAATATTTTTGCCGTTGTTTTTGTCCCAGGTGCTTTTCGCGTCCTGAAAGGCCTGATCGACCGTATAGGAAGCTCCGGATATAATAGCTTTAGTCCAAATATCTCCAATATTTTTGGTCGCGTTGTTAAACGACGTTTGCAGTTCCCCAGGCATAGCAGGAATATGTTCCGGGTGCGTAAAGTCCGGCATAGGGTGCTTCTCGTCCAAATAAATATCGTACGCCTGTTTCATAAGATCCAGATATTGCTTCTCTACTGGGTCGTTCGGATTCAATGTTGCCTGAAATTGACCGCAGGAACCTTCCACAATCGGGGAGAATAGCATTGTGTAGGCAGCCGTGTATTTGATCTTCAGATCAGTTTTCTCCTTATCGATAAATTGCTGGCATCCGTTTGCGCCTTCCTTCCAATCTTCGCCCTTGATTCCGTATTTTAAGGTTTGGCCTGTTTCCTTGGCTGCCATGAAATCAACATAGTTCATAACCGCCTCCGGATGCTTGGCGTCCGCATTGATCATTGCGGTCACTTGAACCGGATTGGATAAGATCGGGCTGAACTGCCCGAATACGGTCGCAGGAAGCGGTATTACCTGCAGTTCTGCATTCGGATCGGCCTTTTTCAGTGCTTTGAATGTTTCAATATCGGATTGATGTACGCTTGAACCCCACATCCCGATTTTTCCGGCAATGATCTCCTGCGCATACAGTCCCATGTAACCGGAGCCTTTTTTCGTTAAATAATCTTTGTCAATTAACCCTTCATCGTATAATTGCTTCTTGAAGGCAGCCGCTGCTTTCGCTCTGTCCCAATCCCAAACCATCTTGTCACCGGAAATGACCCAGCCTACGTTGCCGAACATACTGTCGATAACTTGGATGGAACGGGCGCCCATATCAAGCGTAATCGTATCCTTCTTTCCATTACCATCCGGATCGTTATCCCGGATAGCTTTCAATACGCTAATGAGCTCTTCCGGTGTTCGGGGTACTTGAAGGTTCAGCTTTTTGAGCCAATCCGACCTTACCATCAGCACATTGTGCGGTCGCAGCCCATTTATTCGGCCAAACCCATACATTTTTCCATCGGGCATCGTAGCCGCTTTTTTCAATGCGGGATATTGTTTGAGCAAATCCTTATAAGTCGTGCTATGCTTCTCGATTAAATCATCGACGGGCAGGATTAATTTTTGGTCATACAATTGGTTACGAAACGGGCCGCTAAATTCCTGAATCAGATCGGGAGCAGAGCCCGAGGCGAATAATGTGTTGAATTTTTGAACGGACTCGGTTCTTGGAATGGAGATGACCTTAATGGGGGCCGGGCCGTTCTGGGACATCCAGGTTACCCAGCGGTTTTTCTCAATCGTCCCCTCTTCGGGAGGTGTGTTGCCAGCGTCGTACGCAGAAATGGTAATCTGTTGCTTCTGTTTATCTGCATTGGAGCTTCCACTTCCGTTCTGTGTCTCTTTGGAGCACCCTGCCGTTATCGCAAGCATACAAAAACCAACGACGGCTGCTCTCCATATGTCCTTCCTCTTCGCTTTCATCCTGTGACCTCCTGTTTGCTTGTCTTTTAACATCATAACGCTAAACTCATCCTTTTACCGCGCCGATCAACACCCCCTTAACAAAATGCTTTTGAAGAAGCGGATACACGACGAGCATCGGGATTAACATCACGGTCATACCGGCAGAGCGAATCGATTCCGGGGTCAACATCTGCCTATCTTCTTCCTGAATATTTTGAAGCTCATTCATCAGATTCGATTGTGCCACCATCTGCTGGATAAGTACGGAAAGGTTATACTTGCTCGAATCATTGATATAAATGAGCACATTCATAAACGAATTCCAGTGACTTACTCCGTAAAATAGAGCCAGCGTCGCCAATACAGGAGCAGATAGCGGGAGCACAATTTGAGCGGCCAATCTCCATTCTCCGCATCCATCTATCCGGGCCGAATCTTCCAATTCCTCTGGAATGTTTTCAAAAAAGGTTTTCATAATCAGCATGTTGTAAGCGCTGACTAAACCGGGAAGCCATAGAGCCCAATAGGTATCGATAATGCCTAGCGACTTCACCAATAAATAGCTGGGTATAAGCCCTCCGGAGAACAACATTGTGAAGATAATCAACAGTGTCATGAATCGCCGCCCGATAAAATGCTTCTTGGATAACGGGTACGCCGCAAAGATGGTAATAAGCATATTGAGCGCCACACCGACTCCAGTAATGATCAGGCTGTTCACAAAAGCATTGGGTACACGAGTTCCTTTCAGCAGAGCCTTGTAAGAGTCCCAACTGAACTCTACAGGCCATACAAACACTTTGCCGGCCAGAATCGCATGATTGCTGCTAAATGACAGTGATACAATATGAAGCAATGGAAACAAGGCACTTAACGCCCATAATCCTAGAAATAAAGTGTTGATTCCGTAAAATATTTTTTCACTTTGTGTTGGTTTCATTCTTGCGTGCCCTCCTTGAAAATCAGAACAATCCTTGATCAAATTTGCGGGCTATCGCATTGGCGGCTAATACCAGAACTAGCCCGATAACCGACTCAAAAAGCCCAACCGCTGCCGTAAAACTGAACTGGCCTCCTTGAAGTCCCACTCGGTACACAAATGTCGAGATAACATCGGCTACCTCGGAAACAGCCGGATTGGACAGCATATAGACCTTGTCGAACCCTACATCGATCAGCTTTCCCATTTGCAAAATGAACATGACGATGATCGTCGAACGAATTCCCGGCAGCGTAATATGCCACATTTGCCTCCATTTGGGAGCACCGTCCATAGCAGCCGCCTCATACAAAGATGGATCGAGCGAAGATAAGGCGGCCAAATAAATAATGGCCGAAAACCCGGCCTCCTGCCAAATGCCTGAACCAAAATAGATCGCCAGCCAGCTCGGGATTCTATACAGGAAAGGAACTGGCTCCTCTGAGCCCGTAATCGCTTGCAGTATTTCGTTCATCGCCCCGCTAGAGGAAAATATAGTAACGACGACGCCCGTGACGATAACCATCGATAAAAAATGAGGCAAATAGACCAGTGTTTGGACTACCTTCTTGTACCACTTTTTGTGAATCTCATTTAACAGAATGGCGAGAAGGATCGGAAAAGGAAACCCGATGGTAAACCCAAGTATGCTGATTAATAATGTATTGCGAAACACTCTTATGAAATCCGGGCTGCTCCAAAGCATCTCGAAATATTTGAACCCGGCCCACGGACTGTTCCATATGCCTTCACGGAGATTGTAATCCTTGAAAGCAATGATGATCC
This sequence comes from Paenibacillus sp. RC67, assembly GCF_030020805.1. Taxonomy (GTDB): domain Bacteria; phylum Bacillota; class Bacilli; order Paenibacillales; family NBRC-103111; genus Paenibacillus_S. The sequence goes on along the minus strand of NZ_CP125098.1, from coordinate 1,192,107 downwards.
CTCCTATCGGTATATATTTGAATACGATGAAGTAGATCAATACCGGGAGAAACAAAATCCAGAGAGGTAGGTTGGATCTCCATAATTTCCTTCGCTCCGTGTTTGTACGAATGTTCTTTTTCACCGCCACGGCTGCCATTTTCATTTTGCCTGCTCCTTTTTGTATGATCGTTTGTGGAATTGTCCCCAATATACCGGAGAGCCTCGTCCCGGCACAATATACACCTTTTTTCTCAATAGATGGGATACAAAAAAGGCTTCGCACCAGCCTTTCGAAGCGATCTCCGAAAGGCCAGCGAAGCCGTATGTACCTTTTTTTATTGTATAGATAGTCGAGTGAAGCACTACACTCAATCAGCTTCCGTCGAAATTTTTCTGTATTCCCCCGGTGTAAGTCCCGTTGACTTCTTGAAAGCACGGATAAACGAAATCGTATGAAGGTAACCGACCTGACCGGCGATGCTTTGAACCGTATCCCGGGTTTCTCTAAGCAGCTGTTTCGCCCTCTCGACTCTCGTCAGCATAAGGTAATCCATCATATTCATTCCGATTTCTTCTTTGAAGATACGGCTCATAAAGCTGGAGTTGATTTGAAACAGCTCCCCGATTCCCGACATAGACAGATCCGGATCTTCATAATGCTCATCCAAATAGGCCTTAATTTTATATAGCAACGCCGTTTGAGAGTCTTCGTCCTTACGTTTGTTTATTTCTCCGAAGATCGCGTCTAGCTGGGCGTAGAAATACGAATACAGCTCATCCTCCGTCTCAATCGGTTCCAACCCTTCGTTCAAGGAGTTCAGACCGTTCTTCCAGATCGTTTTCAGATCCGAGGATGTTTCGCTCATCTCACGATCGATGGAGAACAAAACGAGCTTCATCAGGTTAAGGACGCTATCTTTGGATATGCTGGCTTCCGACGTTTGCTGAACGAACTCCTTCAGTTTGGCAGACCACCCGGAATCACCTTGTCGAAAGGTCTGTGCAATGCTCCGCAGCAATTGCGGCTGTACGACCAGTTCCTCTTCCTTTAGATGCTGAATATTGTCCACGGAGATGACTCGATTACCGCCGAACTTGAATTTCATTTTGACTGCATGTACAGCTGCCTTATGGGATTCAGCTATATCATCGATCTCCTCCGCTAACGACCCGATACCGATGGTAATCGTAATATCTAAATTCACTTGAATCCAATCGCAGACTTCTTGCGTGATCGTCTCCACCTTGGAGCTCAAATGGCCCGATTGAAACAATACGGCCAATTGATCTGCCTGAACCCATTCTGTCCATACCCGAATACGGTGTTTTTCCGCTACCTCTTGGAATACGCGTAGAATCGCATATTTTAATAAATATTGATCACGTTTATTATATCTTACCGCAAAATCGGGAAATCGATCGATTTCCGCTAACGCAACGCGAGCAACATATCGTTCTTCCAGCATTTGCACGATCAGCTCATCGTCTCGGTGGATCATATTTCCTTCAAGGAGATCCAGAAACAATTTCGTATGACGGTATTTTACATTTTCATTTTTCAACACCTGCTGGCCATCCACTTGGTCTATTAACTGGTCTATCGCTGCCTCAATAAAGTCGAAGTCGTTGCGCTTTTCACTTCCAAGCAGCTGCATGCTTTTTTGAGATTTGAATCGCTCCAAACGATCCGTTAAGGCTTCGATCGGTTTGTAATTTTTGCGGGTAACGGCATACATCCAATAGCCCCCGAAAGCAATAACCAACAGCCATAGTACATAGCATGCATAAAAAATCGCCGAGCTAAAGCCATACACCTTGGAGTTGTTAACCGAACTATGCATGCTCCATCCCGTATAATCCGAAGCAACCTCAAAAGAATGTATTTTTTTCTTCCCGGCTTCAACCTCACTCTCTCCAATGGAGGCAATAGAACCGTTTTCTCTATCTACAAAGTCCAGATGACTGTATTGGGAGTTGGCCATTTGCTCAATCATGGATTGAATAGCATAAGGACGGACATTGACAACAATAAGCCCTTGTCCTCCGGAAATGGTCGGAACCTTGCTGGTGAGAGTCAGTACTTTACGGGTCACTACTTCGTTCGAATACACGTTCATTTCTGAGACCTTGCGCAAATCCGACCATTTCGACTTGGGCTGATGTTGTATCACTTCCAGTAGAAAATCCCGGTCCGGGAATTGATCGATGGAAATCCTTTCATCCCTAGTCAACACGATCTGATCCCGGAAACGGTACAAATACAGCGAGTCTATCAACGGCGTAGCGTGAATGATATTTCGAATCCGTTCACTCATTTCAAGAGAATCCAGATATTTGTTCGTCTCCTTGGCAGGATCGAAAAATTTATCAAAGGTCACGCTGTTAAGAATTTCTTTTACAATTAATTGATCGATGGAACGAAGAGCGTCATCGACGCTTTGGAGCATTTGCTTCGTCGCGACCTCATTTACCCGATTGGCTTCATTCCCGATGGTTAATCGCACGGAAATAATGGAAATGAGAACAACAACGGACGAAACGACAATGAAGATGGGGAGATAAGACAAAAGCAACCGATAATACCATTGTTTTCGCATCCGAACGCACCTTTCCTTGTGAAGTCGATAAATATTCAGCGTCCTTCATTGAAAATAGCACACCTTGGGTGTGCTTGATAAGGTATAATATTTCAAAATCATTCTTCGACGGTATTTATCCTCAAAAAATCAACCTGCTCTGCAAACAAGCGAATTTGTAACCGCTCTTCCTCAGACAGCTGTTGAATCGGTTTTCTCGGTGTTCCTACTTCAATTCCTTGCAAATGCAGGATCTCCCTTTCAAAAGCAATGAAATCGTATTTTAACAACTCGGCAATCACGCGGTTTGCTTGGGCTTGTAGCGTACGGGCCGCAACCAAATCCCCGGCCTGGAACGTACGGTACAATTGGACGAATAATTGTGGCATGATGTTGTATGTGCTCCCGATGGCACCACAGCAGCCGACAGCCAGCCCCGCAAGCAGGCATTCGTCCGGACCATTGAACACGCGAAAGTCTGGCCCGCACGCTTCTATCAGCTGCTGCAGCTCGAAAGTATCCTTAGAAGTGAATTTAACCCCGACAATGTTCTCTACCTTGGACAGCTCCTTATAAAAGGATACGGTAGATTGAACACCCGTCATGGCAGGAAAATGATAAATGATGAGCGGGATGTCTGCAGCCATCGCAATATCCAGATAATGTCCTCGAACCTGCTCTTGTCCGTGCTTGTAATAAAACGGAGCCACCGAAGAGACTGCATCTGCACCGGATCGGGCAGCATGCTTCGTGAGCTCCACGCAGGTAGCCGTGTCCATAGCCCCTACATGGGCTATAATGGGGACGACTCCCTTAACCTCATCTGCAACGATCTCGAGAAACAACTGACGTTCGCCGACAGTTTGCAGAAACCCTTCTCCCGTGCTTCCACTTAAATAAAAGCCGTCCACCTGCTTGTCCAGCAAATGACGAACGAGATGACGTGTTCCCGACTCGCTGATTCTCCCCTCACAATCATAAGGCGTAATCAATGCTGGAATAATTCCTTTGAATTTTTTCAATGACGACATCATAGGTTCACCTGTAGCCTTTCGCTTTTCAATTATGTATTTTATCGCAAAAATCCCCATTACGGACGACGTTCTGAGGCCTGCCCTCCAAAAAGGACCGCACATTATCCACAGCGGTTTGCAGCAGTCGGCCTCGGGCTTCCCTTGTTGCCCAAGCGATATGCGGGGTAATGATGCAATTAGATGCATGAAGCAACGGATGATCTGCTGGAGGAGGCTCCATGGAAAGCACATCAAGCGCAGCTCCTGCGATTCTCCGTCCATTCAATGCCTGTGCAAGATCCATCTCATTCACCAGTTTCCCGCGGGCGGTGTTAATGAGCAATGCATTAGGTTTCATCAAATTTAAATGAGCTTCGTTGATGATGGCTTCGGCCTCCGTCGTTAACGGACAATGCAAGCTAATGACATCCGAATTCTGGAACAATTCCTCCTTGGGAACCCATCGGAAACCGTCAAAAGGAACCGCTCGATCCGTTTCCCCTCTTCCATTTAAAGCAATCACCTTCATTCCTAATGCATTAGCGATTCGTGCCGTCTGCAATCCTATCCGACCCGCACCGATAATACCCATTGTTTTACCAGATAATTCAACAAGGGGAGTTTTCCAATAACACCAATCTGGACTTGCCGTCCATGTCCCCCGTTGTACCGAATTTGCATGAAGTCCAACCTGATGGCAGAGCTCAAACAATAAAGCAAAAACAAATTGGGCGACTGAATGGGTTCCATAGCTCGGGATATTAGTAACCACCACCCTTTGGAGTTCAGCAGCTTTTACATCAATGACATCATAGCCGGTAGCAAGAACACCGATATATCTTAGATCCGGCAGCTGTTGCAGGGTTGTTGCACTTAGAGGCGTTTTATTGGACAGCAGCAGCTGAGCTCCTTGAGCGCATTCCACAATTGTATCCTCAGGGGTACGATCAAATATAGTCACATTCCCAAGCTTCATTAATTCATCCCAGCTCAAATCACCGGGGTTCAGCGAGTACCCATCCAATACGACGATGTTCATGGTCAACTCCCTCCAATTCGTTTCCAATATGGCCAGAACTTCGAGTACTGATCTGTTTGATGGCTTACTCACGTTCTTCTTTTCTAATTTCATGTTCTTGATATAATAGCAGTATCTGGAATTGGAGGTACAGCAGCATGTATCCGGAGTATTTATTCGAATATCCTAATATGAACTCTAGCTTCCCTTTCTATATGAAACGGAAGCTGCAGTGGAAAACGCCTTCTCACCGACATGATTTTGTAGAACTGACTCTGGTACTTAACGGTCAAGGCACGGAAACCATCAATGGCGCCACGCATGACATGCTGCCCGGTACCATGGTACTGCTGCTTCCATACCAAGTACATGAGATCGTCTCCCATCCGAACGATCCTCTCGAATTATATATTTGCAATTTCCCCCTGGATGTTATCTTAGAGCTTGGCGAATTGGATACCGGATTGCATGATATCCTGTTAGGCAGCGCCGTAGAGGCAAGAACGACTTTCCTCCATTTAGATGACAGTCTGTTTGATGAGATACGGCAATGCTTCCATTCTATTTGGAATGAATATAAGAAGCCGATGCCATTTACAAAGATTATGTTAAAAGTGAATCTCCAGCGGGTATTGACTCAGTTTGCAAGAAGCAGACTGCAGGCCGATCCGGATAGGACGACGCATCCATCGTCCCAAACTTCAACAGCTCAGACCCGTTCTATTTGGCCTATAATCGGTTATATTCATGAGCATTACTTGGAGCCGCTCAGCCTGACCGATTTATCCGAGCGGTTTGGTATCCATCCCTCATCCCTTAGCGAAATGTTTACCCGTCAATATGGTATTCACTTCATAGATCTGCTTCACGAGCTTCGTGTCCGCCATGCATGCTCGTTGCTGCATGCTACAGAGATGCAGATCGCTGACATTGCTGAGGAATCCGGCTTTGGCTCCTACTCCAGTTTTGTCCGGATTTTCCATAAAACCAAGGGTGTTTCTCCTAAAATGTACCGGGTCTCTTACCGTACCGCGACACCTGCGAAATAAAATCATTGAAACTCCATAATAATGATTGAGTTAATGGTATGAACCCTAGGCTTGCAGGAGTTCCTTATTGATTTTAATGACGACACGTTTGGTTAACGTTCCGCCTGCATGGCTGCAAGCTGGTCGGTGCAGATCGTCCGGAAAATAAATAACGAACGTGCCTGGCTTTAACAGCAATTCAAATTCATTCTCAACCTTGTCATACAAAGCGTAGTCCTTGTCGGTCAATTGATCCTCAACTGGGACGTTGAGCTCGCATTGTCTGGCAACGGCATGAACCTCTTCCCCTGCCACGACCATTTGAACATCAATAAACTTGGCATGATGCTCCGATTTTCGTTCCAGTGGAACTACGGTATGGGCTTGTTGGACCAGGGCATACATATCATTCCCGATAAGGTTATAGGTTCCGATATCAGCATTCTCCAGGTCCGACGTTCGCAAATAATCAATCGCTTTACGCAAGATTGGGGCATATGCCCATTGTTCTTCCTCCCACTTGCTCAGGTCACCAAGTATCATGTTGATTCACTCCTTGTTTCTTACCATTCTCCAGAAGAACCAAACTGGTTTTTCACATTCAAGCCAAATTGTCTGCCTGCTTCATCGATCCCCGTTAGCAGCTCTTCCACCGTCTTTCCTGCTGCACTGCGTGCTGCTGGTATCACCGTACTGCACTCATTGCCGTCCATATAAATGGAAGCTTCCAATATGCGGGCCTCGTCTTCCTTCGGAATGACCATAAAACCATGCTTGTCAGCATGAATAAGCTGGCCTGGTTGAACCTTACACCCAAATACTTCCACCTCTATCCCCCAGCGAACGGGTGTGCTGAAGGCATGACCGACGCAGGTTCTCCGAGCAATGGCTTTGAAGCCGGCGTTGTTCATTTCATCTGTATCGCGGATGGCTCCATCCGTGATGGTGCCTACACAGCCTAATGAGCGATGGATATTACTGTTCACTTCGCCCCAGAATGCGCCGATCACACGCGGCTTATCCAAATCCTGCACTACGACAATTTTGGGTCCGGGCACACTCGCCACATACTTACGATACTCGCTCCACGCGTTGGGGTTATTCTTGGGATGATCTGGATTGCTCGGTTCGAATTGTACTGTGACTGCATAGCCAACCATCGGCCCCATGTGCGGCATGAAGTCGCGAGTTTCCTCTAGATTGAAGCCCTGTGTGATATCGCACTTCGTAATCACCTCCCAGCCATTGTAGATTGTCGGTGTATTCCAGCGCTTCAGCTTCAGCAGATCTGTATAGGATAATGTCAACTCGGGTTCATCCTCTCTTGATCGAATATACTCCTATTGTAAGCAGTACACGGTGGTAAGAACTTGCACTTTTTCGTCTGAACCTCTCGAAATTTCGTTAGAACCGATGCTGTTAGCACGTCAGCTTACTTGTCCAGATTGTCGAGAAACCTATGAAGCATCAAAGGAGAGCCGCTTACTATAGCTTTGGAGGAATCAGGTATTGTTCAGATAGGCGATATATGATCCCAGCATGGTTTCCGTGTGATTCCGTTTCCACTGGATAGTACTGCGCTTCCGGTAGATCTGCTGGACGCCCAGCGTATTCATGCTAGGCGACAGCGCAGGACGTCACTTAGAAATGAACGTGAGTGCAGCCTGTAGTGTGAACACTTTAATCGTTCTTGCTTTAGCTAAGGGGGTTCTTGTACGGATAGAAAAATGGGGAGATGAATCGGAGCACGGTGAACCCGGTCCTTTATCTAGGCTTCAGCGGTATCCTAAGGCAATATGGAGCAAGGAATTTCTTTGTTAAAAAAAGCTTGGGCTGCAGTTCTCAACGCCCCTTTAACTACGGGAAATTATAAATAGAATGATACTGTCCCAACCTTATCGCTCTTGTATCTGCTATGATATAGAAAGAAGAAGACCACTTAAGAAAAATGAATAGTTGAGTCTGGCTCGGAGACCCTTGGCGGTCTTCTTTCTATAAAAGAACATAAGGAGGGCGTGTCATTTGACTATACAGCTCAAAGCCATAACATCTGACAACTGGCAGCAATGCGTTCGTCTGTCCGTCCATCAAGAGCAGGAGCGCTTCGTCGCTCCGAACGTTTACTCGATTCTGCAATCCAAATTCGAATCGGATAAAATACCGCTAGCGGTTTATAGCGACGATACACCGGTTGGATTCGTCATGTATGGCTGCGATCCTGAAGATGGCTGCTACTGGATTATTCGTCTAATGATAGACAAGAAGCAGCAGGGTAAAGGCTACGGAAGAGCGGCTCTCCTTCAAGCGATTGAGCTTATTCGCGCTCAGCCGGATTGCAGTCAAGATATTAAAATATCCTATAAGCCCGAAAATGCCGGAGCAGAAAGGCTGTACGAAAGCCTGGGCTTTCACAAAACCGGGGAAATGATCGGAAACGCGCCTCACAAGGAGGTCGTGGCTAAGCTTCAGTTGAGCTAATGGACTTTTCGATGCTCATACGTTACCGAAATTAACTAACTAAAAAACCAGCCTATAACTCATGAAAGATCATGGGCATAGGCTGGTTTTATTTTATTGGCTATGGCTCTTAGTATCGTGCGACAATCATTTTTTTGCGTGTATAGAATTCTACGCCGTCCTTGCCGTTTGCGTGCAGGTCTCCGTAAAACGACTTCTTGTATCCCGAGAACGGGAAGAAGGCCATAGGTGCCGGAACTCCTACGTTCACTCCCAGCATCCCCGCATCGATGTTTTCGCGGTAGTGACGGATCGCCTTCGCGCTATCTGTGTACAAGCAGCCGCCATTAGCGAACTCTGAGGCATTGGCAAGCTCTATCGCCTCATCCAGCGTTTCTACCCGCACAATAGACAGTACGGGCGCAAAAATTTCATCGGTCCAAATTTTCATTCCCTGCTTCACATGGTCAAATATCGTCGGTCCGACGAAGTATCCGCTGCCGCTTGCCTCAGGCACTTCACGTCCGTCAAGAATCAGCTGCGCTCCTTCTTTGGCCCCTGTATCAATGTACTGCAGCGTACGGGCTTTGTGAGAGTCGCGAATGACCGGGCCCAAGAAAATTCCATCTTGCGAGCCATCGCCGATGGTGATGGCTTGAGCCGCTTCCGCAAGCCGATCCACCAGCTCGTCTGCAACGCCACCTACCGCAACGACTACTGAAGTAGCCATGCAGCGCTCGCCTGCTGAGCCGAAGGAAGCATTGATGATCTCTTTGACGGTGAGATCCAGATTAGCGTCCGGCATGACGATGGAATGGTTCTTGGCTCCTGCCAGCGCTTGGACTCTTTTGCCGTGAGCTGCCGCCGTTTTGTACACGTACTCCGCGACCGGCTGGGAGCCTACGAAGGAGATGGCGCTGATGCTCTTGTGCTCGAGCAAACCGTTCACCACATCATGCGCCCCATGCACGATATTGAACACACCGTCCGGAAGCCCTGCTTCAGTCAACAGCTCCGCAAGCCGATTCGCCAAGAGCGGCGTCCGCTCTGATGGCTTCAGCACGAAGGTGTTGCCGCATGCAATTGCCAGCGGAAACATCCAGCAGGGAACCATCATCGGGAAGTTAAACGGCGTAATGCCGCCTACGACCCCGATCGGATAGCGGTGCATATTCGATTCAATGCCTGTCGCGATATCGGGTAAGGTACTGCCCATCATCAGGGTAGGAGCACCGGCTGCAAACTCGACGCACTCGATGCCGCGCTGTACTTCACCGTAAGCTTCACTGAAGCTTTTACCGTTTTCCTTCGTAACAAGCTCCGCCAGTGACTTCCAGTTTTCTACCAGCAGCTGCTGGTATTTGAACAGAATGCGCGCTCGTCTCGGAACAGCGACATGCTTCCATTCCTTGAAGGCTTCCGCTGCGGTAGCTACCGCCAACTCGACATCCTCCCGGGTCGATAAAGGGACCGTAGCCAGCACTTCTCCTGTTGCCGGATTCGGAACCGCCTCATATTGAGAGGATGTTGACTCGACCCACCGGCCGCCTATAAAATTTTTTAAAGTGGGAACAGCTGCAGTCTGTGCAGGTTGTGTCATCACGAATCGTCTCCTTTTAAAAACCTAAAATGGAAAACTTATTGGTTGCTGCTTCCTGAACGGCAATCATCGGCGGCCCAAATAGACTGATGCGGTCAAATGCCTTCGGCTTCTGCTCCATCTCCTCACGGAGCGTGTTGCCGAACGCCATGCGAAGCGCCGTGCCGATATTGATTTTGGCAACTCTGCAAGATGCCAGCCTGCGCAGCTGATCGTCCGGGACGCCGCTGGAGCCGTGAATAACAAGCGGGATGCTCACCTGACTTTGGATGCGTTCGAGCAGATCGAAGTCAATGCTTGCCCCTTGCGTCTCCATCCGATGAACCGTTCCTACAGAGACAGCCACCGCATCGATATCGGTTTCTCGTACGAACTGTTCAACTTCGTCTGGATCGGACAACTGATGCTTCATGGCAATAGACGGATCGCTATAGCCGACCGAACCGATTTCCGCTTCGACGGAAATGCCGCGCTGATGCGCGAAATCTACGATTTCCTTCGTCCTCCGAATATTCTCCTCCAACGACAGCTGAGAGCCGTCATACATCACGGAGCTGAAGCCATTCTCGATAGCATCGGAGCAAGTTTGAAAGTCTTTGCCGTGGTCCAGGTGGACGCACACCGGCACTGTTGCGCTCTTCGCGGCCTGCAGCATGAGCGGAGCCAAATAAGCGAGTGGCATATGCTGAATGGCCGGAATGTTAGCCGCCAGAATAACCGGTGCACGTTTCTCCTCCGCAGCCCGTATGACCGGAATAATGTCCTCATATCCGAATATATTGAACGCCGGTATCGCGTAGTCCCGATCTACGGCTTCGTCAGCGATTTGTTTCAAGGTTACCAGCATGAAATGGTCTCTCCCTTCCTATCCCCTAGAGCATATTATTGATTCGTATGTTTATTGATAACCGCTTGAATCTCCTCTGCCGTAGGCATCGCATCCGAGCAGCTGTGGCTGGAGACGACAATAGAAGCAGAAGCCGCTCCAAACTGCTGGCATTTCGCAATGTCCCATCCATTCATCATGCCGTATATGAAAGCTCCTGCGAACGAATCCCCTGCACCAAACGTCTTCACGACATTAGCCGGGAAGGTCGTTCCTGTGAAGCTTTGACCGTCCTTGGTGAAGGCTACCGAGCCGTCTCCGCCGTGCTTCACCAGTACGATCTTCGCATGATGAGCAAACCAGCGGTTAGCTGTGGCCGTGTCATCCTTTTGCAGCGGACCATACGGAGCCTCCAACAAATCGAACTCTTCTCTGCCGCCTAGTATCACATCGCTTTTCTCTGCGACCAGACTGCAATAGATCCCCGTTTCCTCGCGTGATTTCCAAGTATAAGGGCGGTAATCGATATCGAAGAAGACGACGACATTATGCTTGCGAGCCAGCTCCACCGCTTTGAACACCGCTTCTCGCGACGGGCTTGCAGCCAGTGCGGTCCCGGAAATCATAATTGCTTTCGCATTTTTGATGTATTGTTCCTGAACATCGTTCGGCTCCAGCTTCAGATCCGCTACGTTATCTCGGTACATCAAGATGCTGCACTCCGTAGGAGATTTGATTTCAGTAAAAGCAAGTCCGGTCACCGTACCAGATTTGTCGGTAATGACATTGGACGTGTCAATCCCCCGCTGTTCCAAGTAATTCGTAATAAAGCGTCCGTGCTGATCGTCGGAAACTCTTCCAATAAAACCTGACTTTTTGCCTAATCTCGCGATGGCAATCGTAATGTTGGCCGGCGACCCTCCAACATATTTGGTAAAGGTCCGTGTCTCTTCCATCGGTCGGTGAATTTCATTCGCATTCAAATCAATACATAAACGGCCCAGGCCGATAAAATCCATTGGACGGCTTTCATCAAAAGTAATCAAGCTCATATTTGACCTCCTCGGTATGTGTTGATTATTTGGTCCATTCCTTAAAAATCCACTCATGGTCCGGGTCATTCTTGAACTTCCACGTCCGGACAGGTCCGGCCATCACATTCAAATAATACAAATCATACCCGGGCGGGGCAGACACCGGATGATATCCCCGCGGAACCAACACGGCATCCCCGTTACTCACAGCCAACGTTTCATTAAGCGATCGATCATCGGTATACACTCTTTGGATCGCAAATCCATGCTCAGGCTGAATTTTATGATAATACGTTTCTTCCAAATAAGACTGTTCAGGCAAACGCTCCTCGTCATGCTTGTGCGGCGGGTAGCTCGACCAGTGACCGTTAGGCGTTAGCACCTCTACGACAAGCAGGCTGTCTGCCGGCTCATTCTCCGGTAAAATTTGATGAATGCGTCGCTCCGCATTTCCTTTGCCGCGAATTTCCACTTCGATCTGCGATGGCGCGATCAATCGTGCCTCATACGTTCCTTTACCCGGCGCCCGGCACACAGCAAGCTCCAAGCTTGTGTGTGCTTCGACTTCATAACGGTCTCCAGATGGAATATAAACGGCATAAGGCGGGATTTGCTCAAACACACTCATCCTTTCGCCTATATGATCCCATTTCTGATCAGTCGTGGCGATACTGGCTTTGCCGCCTATTAGCACGAGGCACACTTCTTCTTCTCCCGTCTCCTGCTGCAGCCGCTGCCCTGTTTCCAGACGGTATACTTCAAAACCAACAAATTTCCAACCTGCGGAATGAGGCGTTATGCTCAGCACACGACCGTCTTCTTCAGGCACTGCTGCACTGCTTACAATCAACTCGCTATTGGACATTGCCGCTCCTCCTTTTAAACGATTCCGACTTCGACCTCAATTAGCTTCACGGGACGTCCTTCCAGCAGCGACATTTTGGCGGCGTAAGCGATCTTCTCCGCCTGAAATGCATCGTTGCCGTCCACCGGCACCTGATTTCCATTCAGCACGCATTCGATAAATTGCCGCGTCTCGTCGATATAAGAATCGTGATACCGTTCCAGGAAAAAATATTTGGGGTTATCCCGAATGATGCCATTAGCCGTACTGATTTCAGCCGTATTCGGATGATCGTTTTGAACGGCAACACTGCCTTCTGAGCCGAACACTTCCACACGCTGATCGTATCCATATACCGCCTTGCGACTATTGTCGATGACACCCAGCGCACCGTTAGCAAACTTCAGGGTGATAATCGCCGTATCTATATCACCTAATTCGCCAATGACCGGATCAACAAGCACCGCCCCCTGCGCATATACCTCTGTCACTTCGCTTCCGGACAAGTATCTAGCCATATCGAAATCATGAATGGCCATATCCATGAATAATCCACCAGAACCTTTGATGTAATCGCTGCTTGGCGGTGCCGGATCGCGCGACGTAATTTTGATCAGATGGGGCTCACCAACACGGCCTGCTTTCACTAGCTCACGGACTCTTTTGAAATTGTGGTCAAATCTTCGATTAAACCCCGTTTGAAGCACCACCCCAGCCGTCCGAACCTCCTCCAGCGCAGCCGCCGTTTGACGGTAATCAAGGCTGATAGGCTTTTCGCAAAAAATATGCTTGCCTGCTCTCGCTGATTCCGTAATGAAGGGAACGTGCGTATTGGTTGGAGAGCAAATAAAGACAGCGTCGATGTCCGGATCCTCTACGATTTCCTTGTAATTATCCGTAACAGCAGGGATCCCTAACCCCGCAGCCCAATCCTTTAATTCATCCGTTACAAAAACATCCGATATTTTGCGAATGTCGGCCCGGCCGTTACGTGTCAGATGCTCCGCGTGCAGCCGTCCGATTCTCCCTGCACCGATAATGCCGATTTTTAATTTATCCATAGTTTGACCTCACTGTCGCTCGAATAGGTTAAGCGCTTTATCTTGGAATAAGTGCATGTTGACCGTCTATCGTTTCACCTTCTACAAGAGATAGGTTCCGAACGGACGTCTCCCTTTTATGAAAGGGGATTGACGAATTAGATTAACCACCAGTAATTTCGCTCAAATAATCCCTTGCTCTTTGTGCATATTCCACCGGATCGGCTATAGACGGGTCCTGCTCCGCTTCAATAATCATCCAGCCTTCATAGCCGCGAGCCTCCAGCTCGTTGAAGATCGGCTTGAAGTCGATGCATCCGTCTCCCGGGACAGTGAATATCCCCTTACGCACGGCTTCTCTAAATCGGATGCCCTCTTGACGCTTCCAATCCAGCACTTCCGGGCGAATATCCTTCAGATGAATATAGCGGATACGGTCATAGTAGGTTTGCAAAATATGCAGCGGATCACTGCCGCCGAAGTAAGCGTGCCCTGTATCGTACAGCATATGGACCAGCTCTGGATCGGTAGAATCCATCAACCGCGCGATTTCCTCGCCGCTCTCCACCACGGTTTCCCCATGGTAGTGATAGACCAGCTGCATCCCGTTGTCTCTGCAGTAGCGGCCGGCTTCATTCAGCCCGTTGACCATATGCTTCCACTGCTCGTCGGTTAACGGCTCGATACGAACCGAATTATTCTCCAAATCCTCGAAAGCATTGCCCGTTTCGCAGGTCACCACATAGCGGCAGCCCATCGATTTTAAAAAGTCAGCATGCTCGCGAAACGCTTGAAGCTCCTCCTCCCTGCGCTCCGGCTGGCTAAAATGAACCGATTTCCACTGAGAGGTTAACACCATGCCATTGCGTTCCAACAGCTGATTCAGCTCCGCTGTATCCCGCGGGAATTTGCGGCAAAACTCCGTTCCTTCAAAGCCCAGCCTGGACATGTCCCCAAGCACTTGTTCAGCCGTATAATGATCGCCTAGCTCCATAATATCTTCATTCACCCAGTTGATCGCTGAGATCCCATAGTTTACTTTCATGGACAGACTCCTCTCCTCCTGCGTCGGCTTACCACTTGGGCGCCGTGCTTAATTTGGTCTGAAGCTCCTTATAGGCCTGCTTCACGTTATCCATCTCTGAAACCTCAGAAACTCCTACATGCCACCACGATTCGTAGCCATCTGTATTCGTTCCCGGAAGCACCTTCATATCAATTAAAGTGGTTACCTGCTCACCCTGCGCCTTATCAAGCGCATCTCTCAGCTCCTCCACCGTTCGGACAGAATATGCCTGTGCGCCCAAGCTGCGGGCATGCGCTGCAAAATCGATAGGCATGTAATCGCCGGTAAGCTGGCTGGTTGAATCAGATCGCTCACGGAATTCGTTGCCGAAGCTGCCGCTGCCATGGCCTCTTTGCAGGTTATGAATGCATTGGAAGCCGTGATTGTCGAACAGGAGAATAGTTATTTTTCTCCCCTCCTGCAAACTGGTCACGAGCTCGGAGTGGAGCATCAAATAGCTGCCGTCCCCAACCAAGGCGTACACCTCACGATTGGGCTCCGCAAGCTTAATTCCGAACGCTCCCGACACCTCATATCCCATGCAGGAAAATCCATACTCCATGTGATACGTCTTTGGCTGCGTCGTTCTCCAGACACGATGAAGGTCACCGGGCAGGCTGCCTGCTGCACAGACGATGATGTCCTGTTCATCTATGAAGCCATTAATCTCACCGAGAACCTGTGTCTGTACCAAGCCGTCGGGCCGCTCCAGACGATGCAGCCGATCCACCTCAGCATCCCATTGCTGCTTCAGTTCTCCCAATTCCTCTGAGGAATAATCAGATGTATAGCCTTGCGCCTTCAGTTCGCTGGCGATAGCCTGCAGCGCTTCCTTAGCATCAGCCGTTACGTAAGTACCATCCAATTTATAAGCATCCATGGAGCTGACGTTCAAGTTCAAGAACTCGACGCCTTCCCGCGAGAAGGCTGTTTTGGAGGCTGTTGAGAAATCGGACATTCTCGTACCCACACCGATAATGAGATCGGCCTGTGCCGCCAGCCGGTTCGCCCCGAGCGTTCCCGTTACGCCTACACCACCAAAGCTGAGCGGATGCTGCCAAGAGATGGCGCTCTTCCCTGCCTGCGTTTCGGTTACCGGTATGTTGAACGATTCCGCAAACATTCTCAGCTCGTCGACGGCCAGAGAGTAATGTACACCGCCTCCCACTACGAGCAGCGGGCGCTTCTTGCTGCGGATCAGCTCTACTGCCCGGGCAACGGCACTCGGTGCCGCAGGCTTTCTATCGATGTGGTGAACCCGCTTCGCGAGGAATTGTTCAGGATAGTCATACGCCTCACACTGCACATCCTGCGGCAGGCACAGCGTAACGGCTCCCGTCTCTGCAGGATCGGTGAGAACCCTCATAGCGTTAATGGCTGCCGTCATCAGCTGCTCAGGACGGTTGATACGATCCCAATATTTGCTTACCGGCTTAAACGCGTCATTCGCTGTCATCGTATAATCCAGCGGGTATTCAATCTGCTGAAGCACTGGATCGGGCTGCCTGCTGGCAAATATATCGCCCGGCAAAAGCAGAAGCGGAATCCGGTTGACTGTAGCCACCCCGGCTGCTGTCACCATATTCAGTGCGCCTGGACCGATAGACGAGGTGCAAGCGAACATTTCCAGCCGGTTCTTCTGCTTCGCGTAAGCGATTGCAGCATGAGCCATCCCTTGCTCGTTTTTCCCTTGGATAAACAGCATTTCATCCTTGTACTGCTCCAGCGCCTGGCCGAGTCCCGTCACATTGCCGTGACCGAAGATTCCCATGACGCCCTTAAAGCATTTGTGCTCCACACCGTCGATTTCGATATACTGGTTGTTCAAAAAACGAAGCAACGCCTGGGCCATCGTTAATGTTACCGTTTTCATAAATCCTCCTCCACCTATTTGATTTAAGCGCTTCACCTAGAACAATATATTGCAAAAGTCAGTTAATAATACATTCATAGCGTCAAACCAACTCTAATATTGGTTAAGCGCTTTCCCTTACTTCAAATTTAACCCATACCTTCGTTGTTGTCAATGAGTAAAAAAGACACTTTCTCGCGAAAGTGTCTTCTATACAATTATTGTTTATTCCGAATCTCATCTGAAATTTGCTCAACAAACTGAGCAATGCTCATTACACCCTGATCTCCGTCTCCGCGGCGACGGACGGCTGCTTGACCGGCGTTCTTTTCACTTTCGCCCAGTACCAGCATATAAGGTACCTTCTCCAGCTGCGCTTCCCGGATTTTGTAACCGAGCTTCTCGCTGCGAATGTCTACTTCCACCCTAATGCCTGCATCCTCCAGTTGTTTCTTCACTTGAAGCGCATAGTCGATGTAGTTGTCGGACACAGGAAGCAGCTTCGCTTGTACCGGCGCGAGCCATACAGGGAAAGCACCACTGAAGTGCTCCGTCAAAATACCGATAAAGCGGTCGATCGAGCCGTAAATCGCACGGTGAATGACAACCGGTCTATGCTTCTGATTGTCTTCACCGATGTAACTCAGATCGAATTTTTCCGGCATTTGAAAGTCCAGCTGAATCGTTCCGCATTGCCAGCTCCGTCCAAGGGCATCGAGAATATGGAAGTCGATTTTCGGTCCGTAGAACGCTCCGTCCCCTTCGTTCAAGCGGTATTGGATGCCCCGGTGCTCAAGTACGTTCTGCAAGGACATTTCAGCCTGCTGCCATAGCTCCTCCGACCCCATCGAATCTTCCGGCCGAGTGGACAGCTCGATCTTGTATTCGAAGCCGAACACTTGGTACATTTGATCGATCAGCGCAATGACGCGGCCGATCTCTTCTTCGATCTGGTCTGGACGCACGAAGATGTGCGCATCATCCTGGCAAAATGTCCGTACCCGCATCATCCCGTTCAATGCGCCTGAAAACTCATGGCGATGCACTTGCCCGAATTCAGCAATCCGGATCGGAAGCTCTCGATAGGAGTGCAGGCTGTTTTTGAAAATCAGCATATGTCCGGGACAATTCATCGGCTTGAGCGCAAATTTCGTATCATCCACTTCCGTAAAGTACATATTCTCGTGGTAATGATCCCAGTGACCGGACTGTTCCCACATTCTCTGGTTCATCATGAAAGGTGTGCGGACTTCGTCATAGTCCTGCTTAAGCTGAAGCTCACGGGAATAGTTCTCCAGCTGCGTACGAATAGCCATGCCCTTAGGCAGGTAAAACGGCATTCCCGGCGCTTCCTCAGAAAACATGAACAGTTCAAGCTCTTTACCAAGCTTACGGTGATCCCGCTTCTTGGCTTCTTCCAGCAGATGAAGATGCTTCTCCAGATCGGCTTTATTAGGAAAAGCCGTTCCATAAATACGCTGCAGCATCTTGTTTTTGGAATCACCGCGCCAGTAGGCTCCCGCTACATTTTGAAGCTTGAACGCTTTGATCCGCCCTGTTGAAGGCAGATGTGGTCCGCGGCACAAATCGAAAAATTCTCCTTGGTCGTAGATCGAGATGACCGCATCCTCCGGCAAATCGCGAATAAGCTCCAGCTTCAGCGAGTCATCCAGCTTCTCGAACGTTTGAATCGCTTCCTGACGGCTCACTTCTCTGCGAACAATCGGCAAATTCTCCTGTACGATCTTCTCCATTTCATGCTCAATCGCGGCGAGATCGTCCGTAGACAATGGCTTCTCGATATCGATATCGTAGTAAAAACCATCCGCAATAACCGGCCCGATACCAAGCTTCACTGCCTGCTGTCCATAGATGCGTTTGATAGCCTGCGCCATCAAATGCGCCGTGCTATGCCGGTACACCTCCAAGCCTTCCTGACTGTCGAGCGTCACGATTTCAACCAGACCATCCTTTAGGAGCGGTCGGTTCAAATCCACAAGCTTGCCGTTCAGCTTGCCCGCTACGGCATTTTTCCTCAAGCTCGGGCTAATGGACTCAGCCACTTGCTCGATCGTGGTGCCCCGCTCAACCTCCTTGACTGCTCCATTCGGCAAAGTGACTTTAATCTCATTACTACCCATGGTGACGCCTCCATTCGTTTTGGTTTCGATTTATATGAACGCAAAAAAACGCTACTCTCCCAAGGGACGAGTGCGTTCAGCTCGTGGTTCCACCCTGATTCGAACCTACACCAATAAGCCAAGCAGCGGGCAAGCTGCCTTAACATACAATGCAAGTTCCTCAAGTATCCGGTAACGAGGATAAGACGGTGCTATCTACTATCGCAGCTTTAACAGCTGCAGGTTCGACATCACGGCTGCAAAGGGGTAATTTACGCTTCCGGTCTCTGAAGGAGCTCTCACCTAACCTCCTCTCTCTGACAGTCCTTGAAGGAAATCATGTCTTTGGTCATTGCCTGAATATGTTATTGGTTCATCATTATAATCATCGTTTTGCCAAAGGTCAAGTGGCCTTTAGAAAAATAGATCAGCGCGGAATCATAGTAACGCGGAGGTTAATTGGCTCTGAGAGAGCCTATACGCTTGAATCCAACACTGTCTCGCAGCTGATCACACAAGCTTATTTAGTTCTCTGGCAGCTGTGCTGTCGAGCCGCGAACAACAAGCTCCGGCATTAGCACAACCCGCTGCTTCATGGACTTCTGCCCTTTAATTTCCTGTACGAGCAGATCCATCGCTTGACGCCCGATTTCCTGAATCGGCTGCGCAACCGTCGTAAGAGGAGGATCAATAATTGTCGCCAAGATCGTGTTGTCGAAGCCAACGACAGATAACTGCTGAGGCAGCTGCAGACCTCGCTCGCGTGCACCTTGAATGGCCCCAATGGCAAGCAAATCATTGCAAGCGAACACAGCGGTTGGCGGTTCCTCCATATCGAGCAGTCGGCACATCGCTTCTTTCCCTCCGCTAACGGTAAAATCTCCCGAGGTC
Organism: Paenibacillus sp. RC67; assembly: GCF_030020805.1. Lineage (GTDB taxonomy): Bacteria > Bacillota > Bacilli > Paenibacillales > NBRC-103111 > Paenibacillus_S. Next base: position 1,172,760 of record NZ_CP125098.1, on the reverse strand, counting down.
ACCAGCCGCTCGTCCACCTCAATCCCCGCCGCAGTCATCGCCTGCTTGCAGCCTCGAATCCGCTCCCGGTTACTCATCGTGTTTACATCTTCCGCCAGAATGGCGATTCTACGATGCCCCTGCTCGACCAAATGACTGCCTGCCTGATAGCCTCCCAGAAAATCGTCCACCATAACCGTATCCACAGCCAATGTCGGCATTTCCCCGGTAATAAGCGCTATCGGAACATTTTGCTGGATAAGCTTTTTTAGAAACATATCTTTTTCCGTCCGGGTGGCTACAATAACCCCGTCTACTCTTTTTTGCGTAAGCAGCGAAAAATATTTAATTTCCCGATCAGGATCATTATCCGTGCTGCAAATAAAGACGTTAAAGCCGTATTCCTGTCCGCGATCCTCCACCGCACGTGCAATTTCAGCGAAGAATGGGTTCGCCAAATCCGGCAAAGTCAGCCCGACAGTAAAAGTACTTTTACCTGTCAAAGCAGATGCGACCATGCTCGGCTGGTATTTCAGCGCGTCCATAATACTCGTTACATGCTTTCTTGTTTTATCACTAATGCGGCCTGTACCGTTAATCACTTTCGAAACGGTCGCGATCGAAACCCCCGCAGCCTCGGCCACATCATAAATAGTCGGTTTCATCCCCTGCTCCTCTCAAGCTCTATCTGCGTTTTATTGTTTATCATACGATATCGACCTGCACCGTGTAAACTCGGAGGATTAGCGCTTAACCTGAAGTTGAGGATGTAAAGAGTGTAAGGCACCAGCTTTTAGCTTCTGATATAACTTAATGGAAAAATATGGTTTGATTATGAGATTTGGGAAGGAGCGCTTTATGAGAAAATTCATACTGGGTTTATTGTTTGGTTTATGTTTATCGCTTGGTTCCGTAGTATACGCATCAGACTCCATCCAGAGCATGCTGGTCAGCATGGCATCCTCGGTTAATTATGATGATTCAAGTAACAGGATTAGCATCAAACAAAGCAGTGCGAAATTCGATAAAGATTTGGCGAATCCAATTCCTTTTGTGTACTATGAAAGAAATTATGAAGGCGGCACAGTATGGATACAGGAAATCCTTCTTGTTCAAGGCAGCAGTTGTTGGTATGGCTGCGCCGATGCAGTTAAACCATACTCCGCTTTATTAAAAAAATTTGAATACCCTCCAGTGGAAGTGGTTCCGGGGTCGTCCATTTTGGTTCAATATCCCAAAGGGATGGAGCCCAAATCCATAAAGATAACAAGAGTCATTGCCGAAGGATCGCAAAATGATATAATGTACGATCGCGACGAGGATATGCTTTTTGAAAATGAAAAGATTCTATTACCTAAGGAAGCCGGTATTTATAACCTATGGATCAAATCTTGGTGGGATTCAGGGGATACTTCGTACTTTTTTGCTGTAGAGATTAAATAATAAAATACTTCTCTTGTTGCAGATAGGTTAGTAGCTTTCCTGAAGACTTGATAATTGGAGATTTAATAGTAAATATAAGGAACAATCAACTTATCCAAGTTCCATCTGCTTTTGTAACTTTCCATTTTTCGTTTTTGTATTCAACAACGACTTTTGTTCCTATTGCTCCGTTGCCAGCTCTGTACTTAGAGCCTTCAATCACAACTCGATCTTTTGAAATTTCAGTCTTCTCGACACGTAACAACACGCCATTAAGCACCATTGTCTTGGGGTCATATAGCCCCTTTTCTTTTAGTTGCTCGTATGTCGCTTCCATTACCACGACGTTGTATTTATCAAAATATTTTAGAATGTGTTTCTTGTCTGTTCCATCAATATTCTTAAAATTGCTCATGTCAATTGCAATATACTTCATACTACCATTTAGACCTTCATCAATTGGCATGTATGCATCTAATGCCAAACTATACAGTTCTCCCATAGCTTGTTTGGAATTGCTGTTCGAGCATGCGGTTGTTAATATTACGCAGATTAACGCCAACCCTAAAAACAGTTTGTTTAACCTCATTTTAATCCCCCCTTGCTTCTTCAAACGAAATATAATTTGTTATTGTTTCAAGGACTAATTTATTTAAATGATTCTTTACAGGTCTATTAATTGGATACGAGTGGTATAATTATTTTTACACTGTTCATCTCAAGCTAGAAAGAAAAGCGGCCCCCACGAAGCACAGCATACTTTTCAGTAAATTAGCCTTGTGATTAACATCAAAACAGAAACTCGGAGGATTGTAATGTTAAACAAAATTGTCCCGTATAGAGAAAAGGATCATGATAAATTGGTAGATATTTGGTATAGGGCTGTACGTTTAACCCATACTTTTTTGACAGAAGAGGACATTGAATTTTTCCACCATTTGGTGCAAACTGAAGCATTAACAGGTGTTGAGATATGGATGGAGATTAATGAAAATGAAGTTCCTACAGGGTTTATCGGACTTGATGAATCTAAAATAGAAATGTTATTTGTCGACCCTAATTACCACGGACAAGGTATAGGTACTCGACTTATAAAACATGCTGAAAATCTAAAAGGAAGCCATCTTAAAGTGGATGTCAACGAACAGAACGAGGGAGCACACGCTTTCTATCAACGTTACGGCTTTGTGCAAACAGGACGCTCAGAGCTAGATGGAACAGGACGCCCCTTTCCTATACTTCATCTAGAGCTTGAATAGATCAATAATATCAGAACGAGGCTGCCAACATGGTTGGCAGCCCCGTCCTGGTTAAAAATAAGATTATGTTGCAATACCTATTCATTCAAATGCACTATTTATTAGCTGTTTTAGATGATATGCTTCTTCAACCCTAGCTCTGTTCAAAATAAACCGGATTGGTAAGAGCCGCTACCAGCATCTGATCGACTTCAGCAAAGTGCCGCCAAATCTCCACACGGACAAACCTGAGCCCAATCCATTCAGGGCCTTGGATTTTCAAAGCGACCGTTTCCGTTACTTCAGTAGGATGAACCACTTCCCTAACAAGTCCCCTCTCTGAAATCCACCTTATCTGATCTCCCGGCAGCAATCCGCTGCTCATCAACGTTATGGCGATAATCTGCTCTTGCTCCTCTTTTGGAATCGAATCTCCTGTACGGTAAGTCCCAGCATGCAGCTCTACGAACGGCCCCTCGGGCGCATACGATATGCAGACATGCCCTTTGCCAACGCCGTCCAAAATCCCTTTCACCGTCTTGGTCTCAGCATAAACCCATGTGCAAGGCATTGCATGCTTGACGTAGGGGTCAGGCCGATGCACATCACTCCCACCAACGGCAACCAGCTGACGGCCGCTCACCAGCTGTTCCTGCCACCACTGCAGCGCCCGCGCATTGCGATCAGTCCAAGGGCCGTTCCATACCTCGATCCAATCGAATTCTACATTAAAATCCCATTCCCACGGACATAAGTCACAGTGAGGATGGTTCAGCACGATCCGCGCTCCCCGTTCGTGTGCCGTATGAATCCGCTCCTTCACATCCGTTTGATTCTCTACACGAAAATCGTTCAACGGCTCGGCTACGCCCAGGAAATTACTGTGTCCGTAATTGGTCGTGAACTCCATTCCTGGAATCATCACCATCGCTGTATTACGGGGATAAGCCTGATTTTGGCTGATTGCGTTATGATCCGTCATCGCAATGAAGTCACACCCCAACTGCTCCATGATGGCTGCGTTTTCCTCCAGTGAATAGAAGCCGTCGCTATGAACGCTGTGCGTATGCAAATCACCCTTTAACCAGCGGTAAGTTTTGAGAAAAACTTCCACGGTAACGGTGACCTGACCTCCTTCCTTCGGCACCCGATAAGCATTATGAAGTACCGCCCAAGAACCCGGAGTCATCTTGCCGGGAATATAGCCAGGTGTCGCGTTCTCAAGTCCGATCCTAAACTCCCTCCGTGCTCCTCCGCTCCAGCCACGCACCCTCTCAGTATCTCTCACCCCAAGATCAATGATCGCCCTTGCTTCGCCGAACGATTCCACCGAGTACGAAATCGTCAATTCCTCCGTATGCTCGGGTACATCAAAAGGAATCTCGATATATCTACCTTGCTCGCTGTGAGCAACGGTGCGTTGGAAGACTCTTCTTACGGATCGTCTTTCCGTTTTCTCCATATCTCCGTTCCCCCATCCGGTATATTCAGCTTATCTCCAAAAGAGCTACAATAGGGTAATGGTCCGAAGGATACGCTCCTCGAATCAGCCTGCGATCGACCTTCGTCTCCAGTATACTCACCCCGGGAGACACAAAAATATAATCGATCGGTTCCCCGTCTGTTCCGCCACAAAAACTGTGTGCCGTCCGCCCCACAGTCCCCTCATAAGCTGTATAAGCATCCTTGAGCCAGCCATTCGGTCCTTCTTCTCCCGTCTGCCCTTGCAAAAAGAGAATCGGTTGATCTGCGGGGGCGCTGTTCAAATCTCCCATCACGATCAGGGGAATATCATGGCTTCTATGACGGACAGCGTAGTTCCATATCACTTTAACCCCGTTGTCCCGTGCCTCTTGACTGTAGTGGTCCAAGTGAGTGTTGAATACGGTAAACGCCTTGTCACTATCTTGATCCCGAAATGCTGCCCAAGTGCACATTCTCGGGAAATAACTTCCCCAGCTTTTAGAGGCTGCTTCATCAGGCGTCTCTGAAAGCCAGAAATGCCCATGATCAACAACCTCCAGAACATTCTTTTTATAAAAAATGGCGTTGTGCTCATCCTCGTACCCGCCGAATCGGCCCATCCCGATCCAAGCGTACTCCTCAAGCTGCTCCTGCAGCTCGGTCAGCATGGAAAAATACCCTTCTTGCGTTCCGACAAGAATGGGATCATGCTCTTTAATCATATCAGCAGCTCGCTCTATGCGATTTGGCCATGCGTTATCCCCGTCGCTTGCAGTGTTGCACCGCAAATTAAACGTCATCATCGTATAGTTCATTTTTTTACCCTCCTCAGAGTTTTGCCGTAGGCAAAACTTTCTTCGTAAGCATCTGCTTAGAGCTATTAGCTGTCGAGAAATCTCTCATCTTCGTGAAATATTGCTATAAAGGAAGGTGGGGTTTGCCTTGGAAGAGTTTACGTCCGCCTTTGAAATTCGTGAAAATACCGCTAAATTCTAATCAGATTCACGGATTTCAACAGCGGCTGGAAAGGCAACCCCACCGATCTATACTAGCAATATTTCAAGCCTTCTAGGTTTCTCGACAGCCTCTACTCTCCCCCAAGCATACGCTATCACGTTTTGCCTTTAGAAAAACTCACTCCTTCACCGATCCGAGCATAATCCCATGAATAAAATATTTTTGCAAAAACGGATATACGATAAGAATCGGTACCATAGAGACAACGATTTTGGCGGCGTTCAACGTTTTATCCGATACCTTCATCAATAGCTCGGCTTGTGACGAGTCCAGCTCCACAATGTTCAGGTTCACGACAAGCTGCTGAATATAGGTTTGCAGCGGATAATTTTCCGCACTGCGCATGAAGATCATCCCGTCAAAGAAGGAGTTCCAGTGTCCTACAATGCTGAACAGCGTCACGGTAGCGAGAGAAGGCAGTGAGAGCGGAACAAACACCTTGAGCATCATGTACCAGGGTCCCGCTCCATCCATGTAGCCTGCCTCACTCAGCTCTTTGGGCATATTGCGGAAAAAATTCATAAGCAGAATGACATTGAAAACCGGTACTGCCCCCGGCAGCACTAGCGCCCATATCGTGTTGAACATCCCCAACGCCTTGACCGTCAAATAGAGCGGAATGATACCACCGCTAAACAGCATCGTGAACAGCATGAACCACATATAAAGGTTCCGGTGAGGAAACTCCTTAGTGCTTCTCGATAGCGGATAAGCCATCAGAACCGTCAACAAGAAGTTAATGGCACCTCCGAGGAGCACCCTTTTCACGGAGACGAAGAACGAATTGAGAAAGTGGGGCTCTTCCATAATCCGGCGATACGACTCTATATTGAAGCCCACCGGCCAGAACTTGACGAAGCCCCCAGACGCAGCCGCATTGTCACTGAACGATACAGAGAACGTATGCAGAACCGGCGCGAGCGAAATGATGGAGATCATGAGCATAATGAGCAGTAATGCAGCTTCAGCCAACCGGGCCGAGACGGTTTTATTCCGTACCAAACGTTTTCACCTGCTTTATTTAGAAAATTCGATAGTTTGCATATTTATAAGCAATCCGATAAGAAATGATGATTAGGACAAAGCCGATAACGGATTTCAACAGACTAACAGCAGTAGCGAACCCGTACTGCGATTGAACAAGCCCTACCCGGTACACATAAGTATCGATAATATCTCCGGATTCATAGACAAGAGGGTTATACAAATTGAATATTTGATCAAAGCCCGCATTCAGCACATTGCCGATACTAAGCGTTGCAAGCAGTACTACCGTAGGTACCAGACTCGGCAGCGTAATATAGAACAACTGCTGCAGACGGCTGGCCCCATCCATTTCCGCCGCTTCATACAATGAAGGATTAATGCCAGCGAGAGCAGCCAAATAAATAATGGCGGCAAAGCCGAACTCTTTCCAAATATCACTGCTAATCACAATGGTCGGGAACCATTTGTTGCTGGCCAGAAACAAGATCGGGTCGTGCCCCATCGCTTTGACGATTTGATTAAAAATCCCGTCCAACGACAGCATATCGATCACGACCCCAGCCAAGATAACCCAGGACAAAAAGTGGGGTAAATAGACAATCGTCTGCACCCATCGTTTGAACACCATAAAGCGGACTTCGTTAAGCAGTATTGCAAAAATAAGCGGAATCACCAGATGCGCGATGATTTTACAGACCGCTATGAAAACGGTGTTATAAAAGATCAACCCGCTGTCTCTGATTTGGAACATGTACGTGAAATTTTCCAAACCAATCCATGGTGAATCCCAGATGCCCAGTCCGATCTTGAAGTTTTGAAATGCGATGATGATGCCGAACATCGGCACAATATGAAAGATGATCAAAAACAAAATGCCTGGCAGCAGCATCAGGTGATAATGCTTATAATACGATTTAATGTTCATGTCTCACCTCGGGTGATCAGATGAAGAAAGCACCGCCTTTCACGGGAGGTGCTCTCACTCTATCTTTTCTGTATTATTTTTTGGCCTTGTTAATCTCATCTACAACTTCTTTGCTGATCTCGTCGCCGCCTTGCGATTTCCAATCGGTTACGAACTGGTCAAAGGAATCCAAAGGCTGCTCGCCCATGACAATTTTGAAGAAGGCCTCTTTCTCGAGCTTTTGCAGGTTGGCCCACTTGCGTTCCATCGTCTTCGTAACGGCTGTATACTCGCTGTATATTTTGTTCATATTCATTTTGAGCAAATCGGCAGGCACGGTGTAACCGTAGTAGCCCGACCAATCCTTCAGATCGGCTTTCGGATTCTTCTGATCCCTCATCGCCTTGTCATAGAGCTCTTTCATCTCCGGGCTGAGCTCTTCCGGCTTGGTTTGACCGTTCAGCGCTTTTTTTAGAACATCTGCCTTACGTTCCACGGCATCACTATAGTCGTAAGTGGCATTTCCGACCGGCCAATATTCGGCGCTTACGGAGAAATCCAGCTTCAGCGAATCCGGATCTGCTTTACGCTGTGCCGCAATAAAGGTATTGGCATAAACCATTGCCGCTTCCGGGTGCTTCATCCCTTTCTTGACGACAAGGAACGTATTGCTGACAGGAATCATCAGGTTGTTGACCACTCCTTTGGCATCAGGAATCAGGTAAGGAACAAAATCGACCTTCGGATCATTTTTTATTGCATCCGATATCAAGCCTCCCGACCACCATGGGCCAAAGAAAATGCCTGCTTTACCGCCGACAACGACCTGGTTCGGATCTTTGCGCAGAGCAAACTCCTTATCGATCAAGCCCGCCGAATACATCTCACGCAGCTTGCCGAGAGCCTGCTTCGTTTCGGGGAGGATGGAGGCGTAGACAATATTGCCCTTGCTGTCCTTGATCCAATTGCCTGGATACGCGCCGAAGGCCTGGAAGAAGCCTTTAAAATCGATCCGCTGCGCCTTACCCGGAACGCTAAGTGATCCTTCAGAGCCCGCCAGACCGATGGTGTCCGCCTTGCCGTTGCCATCAGGGTCTTTTTCAACAAAAGCTTTGGCAATGGAGATAACGTCATCGATCGTTTTGGGCGGCTGCAGCCCCAATTTGTCCATCCAGTCTTTGCGCAGCCACACCATACTGGCCGCATCCGCCTGAACGCTAATGTTCGGTATGCCCATCAGCTTGCCTTTATATGTCGCTTTCTCCAACGCTTTATTGCTTGTGGACGCATACAGCTCCTTTGTTAACGGGGACGCGTATTGCTCGTAAACCTTGCTCAGATCCTCGATCTGACCTGCATCTGCTAGTGCCAGGAACATCTGTTCATTAACTAGCATCATATCCGGCAGATCGTTGCTCGCGATGGCCAGCTTCATTTTCTGGTCGTAGTCCTGACCGGAGGCATACCATAGTATTTTAAAATTGATGTTGGCTTTTTCTGAGATGTATTTCATGTACTGATTGCTTTCTACCGTATCGCCTGCTGGCAGCTTGGCGCCTGGGCTCACGCTTTTGAAGGTCGTTACCTCGATAGGACTGGGCATCTTGAACGGATCGATCTTGGCGTTAGGCTGTCCTGAAGGTTTAGGAGTGTCTGCTGTCTTGCTTGCTTCGGGAGTATTGCTCGAACATGCCGTCATGAAGACAATGAATGCGGTTAACATCAGCCATGCTTTTTTCTTTTTCATACTTCCCCTCCTCAAAGTTTTCGTTAGAAAACTGTCTTCGTAAGCATTCTCTCAGAGTTTTCGTTAGAAAACTAACTTCGTAAGCATCATCTTAGAGTTTTCGTTAGAAAACTTACTTCACTTACATTGTAGGGAAAAAGAAAGACGACCAGGTCAGTTTGTGTCCTGAATTGCGGCACAAATCATCTCACGATCGTCCTATCTCACAGCTTTGTAGACGATATTGCACTTTATGGAAGACGATTTGCGACTTCGTGTTCCATTTTGCGAAACTCGCTAGGCAATACACCGGCAATTTCACGAAAAACTTTGCCAAAATATTTTTCATTCGGATATCCCGACTGAGTAGCCACCCAGCCGATGGTCCTCTCCGTACGGCTAAGCAGCTCCTTGGCATGATTGACCCGCACCTCCCGAATGTAGTCATTGAATGTCTTGCCCACGATATCCCGGAAGCAGCGGCTGAAATAACTGCGGCTCATATTCACTCTTCTGGCGACATCCGGCAGATGAAGCTCCTCCTGCAGCTCTTGATGAATAATATGTACCGCCTTGGCAACGCTGGCCTTCACTTCAGGGGAATAAGCTCCTTCTTCTTCCTCCTGCAAACCATCGGTTAGCTCCGTTCGCCAATTCACGTCAGGAGCCTGCTCCTTCATCTTGTCCACGATTCGCTTCAGCACTTCACCCATATGCTCATGTTCAAGCTCGACCTTCGTAATATAATCAAGCGCACCCAGACGCAGTGCTTCCTGAATGAATTCAAAATCCTGATGAAAGGTAAGCACAACCATCGCTACATTGCGATGCCGCTCCTTGACGGAGCGCATCAGATCAATTCCAGACATGACTGGCATAGCCAAATCCGTTATCAGCAGGTTGACCTGATGGTGCTCGAGAAACTCCAAAGCTTTACGGCCGTTTGAGGCTTCCCCCACGACTTCCAGGTTATAGTCTTCCCACGGCATCATGGAGATGAAGCCCTTGCGTACTAAATGATCATCATCTACCACCAGTACTTTCATCATCGTTGGCACCTCCCAATGAGTCCTCTGTCCTGTAAAATAATCCTTCCTTGCTATGGATGCTCTCTCGTAAGTCAGCTCATGAGCTCAGACTCCGCAACAGGAAGACGGAGCCGAATCGTTGTACCTGAACCTATCGTACTCTCGATATGAAAGCTTGCTTCCGAGCCAAACTGGAATTTGACCATACGATACACATACTGCAGCCCAATGCCAAGACCTACCCTTTTTCTTTCCGGATTATCTTCAAGGACAAGGCGATCAATCTCTTCCTGTGTCATTCCTTCTCCGTTGTCCCTCACTTCGATAATGACATGCGACTTCCCATCCTCCATGACAACTACCTCTATGGCGCCTTGATCCTCCATTCCGTGATAAAGCGCATTTTCAACCAAAGGCTGCAGGATAAATCTTGGTATCGGCAGCTCCAGCGCCTTAGGGTTCGCGTGAATATGGACGTCGAATTCAAAATGGTAACGTATTCCTTGCAGCTCCACATAATGCCGCAAAGCCTCGATCTCATCGCGTATGCGGGCCGGGCCTCCTTTGCCGAGATTATAATAAAGCACTTTATTAAGCATCGATACGAGACGATCAATGTCTCTTTGTCCATTAGCTCGGGCCAGCCAGCGTACTGTATCCAACGTATTATGGATAAAATGCGGATTAATCTGGGTCATCAGCTTTTCAACTTCAAGGAGAGCCTTGCCCTTCTCTTTTTGCTCGACCTCGTCAATCAGCTCGAATATGCGACTCCTCATCTCAGCGAATTCACGGTAAATGACGGCAAATTCCGATATGTGAGATTGCCTCGTTGGGAAGTGCTCATAATTATGCTTTACGCTGCGAATATCCGCATTCAGCACATTAAGCGGACGGTACACCGTACGCCATATGAGCCACGCGAGATAGCCGCTGGCCGCTAAAGTAAGCACCGCGAAAAATGCGAATTGTTTGATCCATCGATTAATTTCCTGCTTATATACGACTTGAGGAACGGCAGCCATCACTTTCCAAGACTGATTGCTCGTCTCCTCGAACATGTAGTACTCTCCTGAAGCCGTTTCCTTCATCTTTGCAGACGATGCAACGGATGCGATCGGAAAATCGGTCTTATTTTCGCTGTATACTACCTTGCCGTTATTGTCCACAATGAGATGGACCAGATGGCCGCCGAACTGGTCGTTGTCCTTAATAATGCTCTCCGCCAGCTTGAAGTTGGTCTCAATATAGACATAAACATCATCGCGATCCGGCAGCTCCACCTTGCGCAGTATCGATAGCACTTCATTCCCATCAATCGGATTTAACGAACGATGCGGTCCGAAATATGTTATTTTATCAAATCGGATCAGCACAGGAAGCTTCAGAATGTCATCATCACGCACATTAAAATTCTCAAACAGCTTCTGGTTATCCTTCGAAAAATAATAGAACATAAGGCCGAGCGTCGGGTTCGTAAAATGAATCAGACTGAGCTCGCTGCGAATGTCGTCATTCAGCCTTTTTTTCTCGTAATAATCAGCGGCCAAGTAGCTCTCCAAGTTTTTGCCCACTCTACCGTCAAAAGCAAGCTGCTGAGAGGTGTGGTTCAGTTGTCCTATCGTATCCTCTAACGAAATCCGTACCTGATGCAGGTTGCTCTGCACACCTCCTTCAGCCTTGTTTTGCAAAATGGCATACATGGAAAAATACGATATGCTTCCGATCAATATTAGCGGAGTCAACGAGCTTATGAATAAAATGACAATCAGTTGATATTTCAACGAGTACGGTCTCGAATAGTCTCTCCGCAGCATCGGTATGTTCAATAACCTTCACCTCGCTTGACGAAACATTAATAAAGCGCTTCCAAATTGAAATCTTCCGTTGTGACTCTTTGAATCGCCGTGTCCACGTAAACCGGTTTCCCCCCTCTTTATTGCTTATTATATAGAGCTAAAAATCGGCTTACAACCGCTTTTTGCATGGTAAAGGTTAAGTTTAGGTAAAGCGCTTAAGCGAATAGCCGATTCGGCACATCATGGGGTTGGATAGCATAAAAAGATATCGTTCTTGGCCATTTTGCCTTCCATCAATCGTTTCGATCTGGAGATGGCTTCATTCTTTTTTTATTTTTATTATTATGACAATAGCTGTCACTATCATCGTTTATTATAAATATCAAGACCAGCAGAACTTAGCAAAACTGGACTCCAAAAATTAATAACTAAAGGAGCTGTATACCATGATTTTACAAATGACCCCTTTTATCATGTTGGATGGGAATGCCAAAGAGGCTATCCAATTTTATGAAAAAGCACTACATGCAAAAGTCCTTTTTACACAAACCTTCGGCGAAGCGCCCATAAGCTCAGAATCCCCTGTACCGGAGAATATAAAAGAACGTCTGGCCCACTCCGTACTAAAAATCGGCGAAGCAGATCTGTTCGTTGCCGATAATACACCTGATCAACCGCACCAAGGAGGAAATGCAGTATACATCTGTATTACAACTAACGATATGGAAGAAGCACACCAATTGTATGACTCCTTACAGCAAGAAGGCCAAGTGAGCTTTCCTTTGCAGGAAACTCATTTTAGCCCCGCTTATGGTATTGTAACGGACAAGTTCGGAGTTACTTTTCAGATATTCACCAAAAAAAATGAGTAATGAGTAAGAGATTCGCTACGTTTTCTTTATTTATCTACTCCATACCTGCTACTATTACTATAGTCAAAAAACCGCCACGGATGGCGGTTTTTTGCAAGAAATGTATAACTTCTCTACACCCACTTACAACGACGCAGCGGCTTGACTTACTAGTGTCGAAAGTTGATCAAAATCGACCTTCTGGCCTTGACGCAGCTTTATGGTTTTTCTTTCGGGAGGCCCGTCGAACATTCCCTCCGGAAGGACAAGCTCATTTGCATTAAAGATCGTAAAGCTTACGGCATCTTTCGACGTGCTGATGACGGCGGCGTATTTGCCCTTGCTCAAAAAGTGGGGTTTCTTGTACTGAATGCGCTCTTGAATAGCCGGAACCGCCCTTCGAACTGCTTCACGAAGACTAAAGCTCAACTCTCTCTGCCATGGTTCCTTTACCGCCTCAATAAATTCCGTTACCTCTGGGTTCATCTCTCTCATTCTCCTTTTCATTCAATCAGCTTCTATTAACACGACGAACGGGAAATGCCCAAATCGACAGCTACTAAAAAATATTTTTAACTATTTTTCAGCATACCGATCTGGTCCAGCAAATCAGCCTCCATGACCCACTGTTTCGGCTCTCTTATTGGTTCCTGCTCAAAAAGTTGACGGAGCTCAATTTCCCCATTGCCATAGCCCTGGGGATCCGGCATTCGCATGGCCCATTGAATCGCTTCTTCCTCTGACTCCACTTCAATCAGAGTGTATCCCGCAACCAGCTGCTTCTCCCACGCAAAAGGACCTACCGTTACCTTCGGCTTCCCGCCGGGAATCGGATACGAAATCCGCAGCCCGCTAGTACTGGGCTGAAGCCCTTCTGCAGAGAGAAGCACGCCGGCTTTGTCCAAAGTCTTGTTATATGCCGCCATTGCCTCCATAAGCTCTCGACTTGGCTTCACGCCAGCCTCCGAGTGCCCACTCGCTTTAACAATCAACATAAATTTCATTGCATTTCCCTCCTCTACTTATACGACGAATGAGAAGTGGAATAATCGACAGAGTGTAAAAAAAAACGCAAATGGGCCTTATATCCATTTGCGTTTTCCCGGTTCAGACGGATGGTTTCCTCTCTGAACACCGATCCCTAACCTCATGATCTTCTTTAGCATAGGCCATTTGTGCATTCTGCGGCACGTTTTAGCAAAAGCTCTCTCTCCCTCTCGTTGCGCGTCAACGTTGCAGCTCGTTCGAACTCTTCACGCGCTTCAGCGAAGCGTTCCAATTTGACTAACAGATCGCCGCGAACGCTTGGTAGAAGGTGATACTCCTTCAACGACGGCTCAGCAGATAGCTCATCGACTATCTGCAGACCGAATACCGGACCGAAGGCCATGGCAATGGCCACCGCACGGTTAAGCTCCACGATAGGCGAAGGCATCGCGCGCGATAATGCTTCGTAGAGAGCAGCAATACGCACCCAGTCGGTTTCCGCGGCGGTTCGAGCTTGCGCGTGGCACGCGGAGATCGAGGCCTGTAGAGCATAAGGACCCAGCGGACGTCCGAGCTTTTGGACTCGTTCGAGCGAGGTTAATCCCCGGCGGATTAACAAATGATCCCATAACGCACGGTTTTGATCCATGAGAAGCACGGGTTCACCCGCTGGACCTACCCGGGTTTTGAACCGAGACGATTGAATCTCCATCAGAGCAACCAACCCATGAACCTCCGGTTCCATAGGAGAAATCTCCGCAAGAACGCGACCGAGTCGGAGAGCTTCCTGACTAAGCAAAGGGCGTATCCAAGTACTGCCCGATGTCGCCGCGTATCCCTCATTGAACATTAGATAAATAACTTCAAGTACGGTTGCTATCCGCTCCTTCAGCTCATCGCCCTCAGGAAGCTCGAAGGGAACTTGTGCTGTGCTCAATGTCTTCTTCGCCCGTACGATACGCTGTGCGATCGTCGATTCAGCAACGAGAAAAGCATGGGCGATTTCGTCGGTAGTAAGACCTCCGAGCAAACGGAGCGTCAGAGCTACCCGCGCATCCCGCGAAAGGATCGGGTGGCAAGTCGTAAAGATCAAACGTAGGAGATCGTCGCCGATCTCCCCGTCCATCACAATATCCAGGTCTTGCTCCGTGTATAAATCATTATCGCGACCAAACTCTTCATACTTTCGGTCGCGCAGCTTGTTCCTTCTTAACTGATCGATCGCACGCCGTTTTGCTGTTGCCATCAGCCAGGCACCCGGATTATCCGGTATGCCCTTGTCTGGCCATTTTTCCAATGCGATCACAAGCGCATCCTGCGCAAGATCCTCCGCAAGGCCGACGTCTCGCACCATTCGAGCTAAACCTGCGATAAGCTTGGCCGACTCGATTCGCCAGATGGCGTCAATCGTACGGTGAGCTGCGGTAGCTGTCACGATTTTCTGAGCCTCTCCAGTTCTTCACGAAGCGCAGCTTCCTTAGCCAGCGATTCAGGATTTTGAGTCAGCTCTGGCGCCTCGAACACTTGTCGGAGCTCAATTTGTCCTTCGCCATATCCATGGGGATCCGGCATGCGCATAGCCCATTCGATAGCTTCTTCTCTTGACTTGACTTCAATAAGCGTGTATCCGGCGATTAACTCTTTGGCCTCGGTGAAAGGACCATCTATAACCTTCGGCTTACCGCCAGGCTCGGGATAGGAGATTCGAATAGCATTCGAGCTTGCTTGCAGCCCATCGGCAGCAAGCAGAACACCTGCCTTTACCAGCTCCTCGTTATAGCGCTGCATTGCTTCGATCAGCTCTTGACTAGGCATAACGCCCGCCTCGGAATCTTTAGTCGCTTTGACAATCATCATGAATCGCATAATGGTTTTCCCTCCGAAATTATTATTGGCGAGTCCGCGTCTATCCTTTCTGAATGAAACGATAATCGGAAGCTCTATATGGACGACGAATACACTAGAGTTAAATCGACATAATCAAGAGAATTTTCAATAAAACTTTTACCATACCCCATTTTGGCAGCTGGATTTTTTGATCAAACGTTAGTTTCGCTTCCAATGGTTCTCATTTCCCCTGTTATCATGGCTATTTATTCATTCTCCACCATTAAACAAACTCCTTTTCGGCTTTGTACCCATCCGAGGACTTAATAGGATGCATGCTGCAGCTGCTCGATAAACTGCTTTTCCTCAGGATTTTTCTGAATCAGCTTCTCGTACAGCTCTTTGTCTTCCTTGCCCGATTTGGCAAGCGAGGCTAAATACCATCGAGCCATAATTTGCTGCACTTGCTCGTCCAACCGACCATTGATGCCCAGCTTTAAGGCTGCTGCAGCTTCATCATAGCGTCCTTCTATATACAGCATTTGACCCGCGGATATAGCCATTTCCGGAGTAACAGCGAACGGTGCTCCCAAATTGATCGTTTTAGGCATCGCATCGAGCTGCTTGCGCTTTTCCAGAAAATGATTGAACAACTGTATTCCTTCGCTGCGATGCATAGCTGCGGCCTTCGAGTCATGTGCAAGCTCCGCTTTTTGGCTTAGCTGGAACCGTACAGAAAGCGAGCGTTCATACAGCATTTGTTCCCACGGAAACTTGTCTAAAGCATCCTGCAGCACTGTCAAGGCCGCCTGATAATCCTGCTTTCTTATAGCTCTTATCCATTTTTCTTCCACAAGCTCTCTTGACCATGGCTCTACCTTCTGCAGCCGTTCCTCCAGCTTCAATGCTTCCTGATCGAAGCGTTCATCCTTTGTTTGGCTAAAGCCCGATCTCCAAAGGTTTATTAATAGCAGCATATAGCCGGGATTGTCCGGCTGCTTGTTCAACGCTTCCTGCATCCATCCGGTTGTTTCCTGGAGATCCACTTCTTGCTGCTCGTACATGGATTTCACCGCATTTTGCATCGTTCGTCCGCCTGAAACATATAATGCCCCTGTGATCATCAGGAAGATTGCTGCTGCGGATAGAAGCGTCCCATAAAGCGTAGCGGACTTGATGTTTACCAAGCTCCAGGAGCGCTTTTTGTTTATGTTGACAGGATTGCCCGTCTCGGCCACCCTCTCCGCTCCAACAGCCGCCATACCTCCCAAACAAAGATAGACGAGCGATGCCAAATAAACAAAGCTTAAATCAAAATCCATCAGACTGTGCATCAACAGAGCCCCAGCAACAATGACGTACAGCACATGAGGCTCCGACTTCACATTCGTCCGAACCAGGGCTCGAATATAACGGAAGGATACATAACCAAGCAGCACGATAAAAGAAAGGAGACCGACGGTTCCCTGTTCAATCCAAAGCTGCAATATAAAATTATGTGCCTGCCGACTTGTGTACGGATAGCTCTGATACGTTGGGTACAAGGATGACCACGCTCCACCGCCCGCCCCGAGTATCGGATAATCCTTAATCATTTTTAAAGAATCCAAGTAGAACACTCCGCGTTCCAGAACGCTGTGCTGCTCAAAGTTAATACTCCGAATTCTTTGCTCCAATGTTTGCGGCAGCAGAGTCAATAGCGGACTGTCCATAGCGACAATACCAAAGACAAGCAGACCGATAAGTACCAGACCAGATGGAAGGACCCAACGTCTTGTCCACAATCTCGATGTTCCCCTACGCGTTCCTGCGTCCTGACGCTCCTCTTTCCTATCACGCAGCAGAACAAAATGCTGAAGCGACCAACCAATCAGAGCAGCGCCCATAGAGACGGCAAGCAGCAGTCCCCAGCCTTCCCATATCGAAGCTGCCGCTTGATTCTTCTGCACAGCCAAAGCCGTTTCCGTCATTGGCGTCAATATCGCTAAAGTGCCCAATCCCGCCAGCAGCAGGTGAAGAAGAAGCATCCATTGTCTAGCCATCGTTACAAGCAGCATGAGCAATAGAACGATAAGCGGCAGCATCAATAGCGCTCCGCGTGACAAAGTAAGCAAGAGTGACAGCATAGCTGGAACAAGCATGAATGCATGAACAAGTGACACGGCCTTGTTTCTCGCAGTTACCGTACCATAGGCAGCGCAAGCGATAATGACCAGCAGAAATCCTGCATTGGCGTTCGGATACTGAAAGACGGAGTTTAACCGCAAACCATAGGATTCTACGACAACCGCCGATAAATAGTGCGCATTCCCGAATAAATTAAGAAGTCCGTACAAAGTCACGATATAAGCGCTCGCCACAATAAGCTGAGGCAGCAGCCTGCGTCCCGAAGGATGTAGCGTAATGAACATTCCCAATAAAAACATCATCGCGTAGAACAATTGAATCTGAATAAGCAAAAAGGCATAGTGTACGGATACAGCATGTATGTATGACAATATGGCACTGATAGGCATAAGCCAAACGAGCCCGAGCGTTATGCCGTGATCCCTCCACTGTTCGTGGTATTTCACAATATAAACTGCCATCATTAGAAGAAAAAAGGATGCAAGCAGAAGCATGCTTTGGATCGGCAGCTCATAAGAGATATTCGATCTTGGATCTCCATCGATCCTGGCAGACAAAAACAATCCCCTAAGGTAGGGAACTAAAAGCAAATACACCGTAACAAACAGAAAAAGTAACCCGTGCATCACCGCGCTTTGTTCCTTCTTGTCTTGCTTTAGTCCTACTCCTCTACTGCGGTACTTCGTTTGTGTTTGCATTGCGTTTACTCGTCCCTCCATTGATTTCACCCATCTATAGTAGCTTATTTATTACATAGACGAGAAAATTATGGAAAAAGTTCCTAAAAACATGAAAAATAATGTCAGAATATGTTTTTTACAATACAAAAAAAGCCGAAAGTTCTCAAAGGAACTCTCGGCTTCGTCATTTTGGTTTAAGGTTTTACGTCATAGATTTTGTACATGTCATCCAGCATGAGGTTTGCAGCTTTTACGCCACCAGCTGTATTCCAAGTCGTATCGTCTACTTTAATCAGCTTGTTGTTTTTAACTACTTTCAGGTTTTTCCACAATGGATCGTTCATCCATTCTTTTTCCTGCTGCGTTCCTTTGCCGTCTCCAGTTTCATAAGTAAAGTAGAAGACGCGGTCAGCGGCATCCAGTTCAGGCAGGCGTTCCTTGGTGATGTCTTCGAATGATTTCTCATCACTCTTAGGGTCGGAGCGAGGAATACCAATTTGTTGGAAAATAACCCCTGTAAACATGTTGCCATAATAGAATCTAGTTTTGCCGCCCATGAAACGAACAACGGCTACTTTCTCTTTCAGCTTGTCGCCAGCTTTACTTTTGAAGTCTTCAATACGCTTATCGAAGGCAGAGATAACTTGCTCTCCTTCTTTCTTTTTATTCAAAGCGTCAGCATACAATGTGAAGTTGCTTTTCCATTCTCCGCGCAAGGTTTCGGAATATACGGTTGGTGCGATAGCTTTTAGTTGATCATAAATTTTCTCATGACGCATTTTGTTACCAATGATCAAGTCAGGCTTCAAGGAAGCGATAATTTCAAGGTTAGGTTGGGATTCCGTTCCGACCGTTGTTACGCCGGCCATATCCGCTTTAATATGATCGAACCAAGGCTTTCCTGTGTATGATTCAACAGCGCCAACAGGTTTAACACCAAGGGCTAGCAAAGCTTCTGTTCCTTCGTTTGTCAAAATGATAACTTTTTGCGGATGAGCAGGTACTTCGGAATCGCCCATAGCATGCGTAACTTTACGTGGAGCATCTGCCGTAGCATTGCCTGCACTTGCTTTACTATCAGCAGCGCCCGGCTGTGCCTGTTGTTTCCCGCCGCAAGCAGCTAAAAACACTGTCAGCATTAATATGACAGCAAGCAAAGCCGCTGATCTTATTCGAAAGGATTCGTTCTTAAAATACATTTCTGTCTTGACCTCCCAAGTCCGTTACATATGATAATGATTCTCATTCACATCGATAATAGTACTTGAACCGTACAAAGTTGTCAATGTCTTTTTGTATGACCATCTTGTGAATAAAATAAAAAACACCCTTTTCAGGGTGCCTTTCATTTCTAGTCAAACAACGGTGTCGATAAGTAACGCTCGCCGTTATCCGGCATAATCACAACGATATTCTTACCTTTATTCTCAGGACGCTTGGCAAGCTGGACAGCTGCAAATGCAGCAGCACCAGAAGAAATTCCCACCAGTAAGCCTTCCGTTTTCGCCAACTCGCGCGTCGTTTGGAAAGCTTGGTCATTTTTCACCTTAAAGATTTCATCAACAATGTCTCGATTGAACACACTAGGTACAAACCCTGCACCAAGACCTTGCAGTTGGTGAGCGCCGCGCTTGCCTCCCGATAAAACCGCTGAATCGAAAGGTTCTACCGCGACAATCTGTACAGAAGGTTTTTTCTGCTTCAACACTTCGCCAACGCCTGTTACCGTTCCGCCTGTTCCAACGCCAGCAACGAAGATGTCTACGCCGCCATCTGTGTCACGCCAGATTTCCTCAGCCGTAGTTACTCTGTGTATCTGTGGATTCGCAGGGTTATCGAACTGCTGAGGGATAAATGAATGGGGGATCTCCGCGGCTAATTCCTCCGCTTTACGCATCGCCCCTGGCATCCCTTCCGCTGCAGGAGTAAGAACAAGCTCTGCTCCAAGTGCTTGTAAAATTTTTCTACGCTCGATACTGAAAGATTCGGGCAATGTAATGATAAGCTTATATCCTAATGCCACGGCAGCGAAAGCAAGTCCGATCCCGGTATTCCCGCTAGTTGGCTCAATAATGACGGAATCCTTTTGCAGTAGTCCTCGTTCCTCTGCATCCTTGATCATCGCATATCCAATACGATCCTTCACGCTTCCAGCCGGGTTGAAGTATTCCAGCTTAGCAATCACTGTCGCTTCTAGTTGATGCGTTTGGCCGAATTTGGCAAGCTGGAGCAATGGTGTATTTCCTATAAGATCAGTCAAGTTGTTAGCTATATTTGGCATATAAACCCCTCCTGTGAAACAATAATGATATGATTCCCTATCACTTAGTATTCAAATCTTATCACCAAAAAAATAGAAAGTAAAATAACGCAGCTAAGACACAAACGGATGATATAGCTATTTTCGCCATTTTTAAAGCAATCAGGGACACATTGGGTAAGCTCTGCTAGATTCGAGTTACATACAGCCCCCATCTTTTTACCGTTCACACAAAAACTTCTGTCATATAATGTTATATGATAAAAATCTCGATGTCCTTCCTAGATGCGAGACCACGCTTAGCAGCCAATAGAAAGTTCTTCTCTACGATCATGTTTTAGTGAAGTTATTCTTTCCAATGTAGCAAAAAAAAGCCCTGCTATGACTTTGAGCCATAACAGGGCCTGCTTGGTTTCTCTTGCTTATTGAGGCATTAAGCGGGTCGCTACGCCGATTCGGTTCCATGCATTGATCGTTACGATCTGCATAATGATTTCGGCGATTTGTTTCTCATTAAAGAAGTTCTCCAATTCATCGTACACCTCGTCTGGGACATGAGTCTCAGCAAGCAAGGTGATCGATTCCGTGAGAGCTAGCACTGCGCGCTCCGCATCCGTAAAGAATGGTGTCTCTCTCCAAGCGCTCAAAGCATAAATCCGCTGCTCCGTTTCACCCAGCTTGCGGGCTTCCTTGGTGTGCATATCGATACAAAATGCGCATGAGTTCACTTGGGAAGCGCGAATTTTGATGAGTTCCTTCAGTTTTTTATCAATACTTGTGCCCACCACATATTGTTCGAGCCCTAGCATCGCTTGATAACCCTCTGGAGCGGCTTGGTTCATAAATAATCTTGTTTTCATCTAAATGGCCTCCTCATATCCCGTTCGTACAGGATTGTTTTGTCTTTACACTAATTAAGACAATTGAGAAGCCGTTTTGTGACATCAAATCATAAATGATGAAAAAAACTTTTTACGCACTGGCTGAATAGACCGCAGAAGCTTTCTTACGCCGTATCATCAATAGATAACATACGACAGCACCGACATCCGCTACCGCAATAACGATTCCCATGGGTACAGCCGTTCCACTACCGCCAAGGCCGACAAGCGGAGCTACAACGCCACCGGCAATGAAGGATAACAATCCGAGAAGAGCTGATGCGCTTCCCGCTGCCTGCGCTTGATTCTGCATCGCCAGAGCGAACGATGTTGCACTGACGATCCCTACGCTCGATACGACAAAGAACAGCGGCACCAGAATCGCGTACAGCCCAGCACCGACAAGAATCATGGCAAGCAGGGTAACGCCCCCAAGCATAGCCAGGACAAGACCGCTGACGAGCAGCTTCTTCTCGCCAAGTTTGCCAGCCAGTCTACCCGTAACTTGGCCTGCAATAATAATGCCAAGTCCGTTAATGGCAAAAAACATACTATACATTTGCGGCGAAGCGCCGAAAATATTTTGAATGACAAATGGAGAGCCAGATATATACGCGAACATGGCTGCAATAACCAAGCCTTGTGATAGCGCATAGCCCATGAACATTCGGTCGCTCGCCAAGCTTCGGAACGTTTTTAACGTATTGGCAATGCCTCCCTTGGAGCGTCGTTGGACAGGCAACGTTTCTGGCAGGCCGAATAGGACCGCAATCAGCATGAGTACTCCGAATATACTTAATACGACGAAAACGCCAGGCCAAGCCGTGGCACGAAGCAGCTGTCCTCCGGCAATAGGAGCGAAAATAGGTGCAACCCCGTTAACAAGCATTAATAGGGAGAAAAATTTCGTCAATTCCGTTCCCGAGTACATATCGCGTACGACCGCGCGAGAGATTACAATACCAGCTGCGCCGGCAAAGCCTTGAATAAATCGAAGCACAATCAATGCCCAGATGGACGGACTAAAAGCACACAAAAGCGAAGCAACTGTATAGACTAGCAATCCGGCAATAAGCGGCATGCGACGACCTCTAACATCACTTAAGGGACCAGCCAGCAGCTGTCCGAGCGAAAGCCCAAGCAAGCAAAAGGTGAGACTAAGCTGAGCTAGTGAAGTCGTTGTATGAAGATCGTCCGCGAGTGTAGGTAACGCCGGTAAATACATATCGATGGACAGCGGGCCGAAGGATGCCAGCGCTCCCAGCACCAGTGCCATCCACAACCGCCGCGAAGGAGCGGTCGACGGTAAGGCATCATTATGATGATCTGTCATGGGATCAATCCTTTCTTTATTTTTATTAGCTAGCTAATCACATTACTGCAGTGCCTCCAAATCGCTATGCATTTGCAGCAGTAATCGACGAAATAGCATCTTTTCCTCCAAACTAAAATGCTGAAAGCATTGTTCTTCAATGATACTCAGTGCTTCCTTTACTTTCTCCGCGGCAAAGCGCCCCTTATCCGTAAGATACACTCTGGATATGCGCTGATCGGCTGAATCAGCTCTTCTTTCGACCAACCCTACCTTTTCCATGCGTGTTATCATGACGGTAAGTGTCGCCGGTTGAATATGAATATTCGAGGCAAGCTCCTTCTGGATTTGGCCATCCTGCTCTGCCAGTCTTAGCAGCAGCGGGGGTTGACCTGGATACACTTCATATTCTTGGATCAGCTTATCGACACTCTGTCTATGAAGCTTCAACACATGCTTCATAAGACGCGTCAGAGCATCCGTATGTTGGAAATTCATTACCGACCCCACCTTTTAATTAGTCAACTAACCAAATGCTAGTGTAGAGGAATTTGCCCCTTTCGTCAACCCTTTTGAAGTAGTAATCTCGTTAGTTTTCGCGAAAATAATGTGAGTTTTAGCTATGTTGGGACTAGATTAATTTCGCTAAGCTTAGAAGTAACGCTCGCAATATCATCTACGCATGGCGGGCGTCTTAATTACAGAACGGGAGGTGAAAGTCTGGCGCTCAGCGTAGTGCGGCAGTCATTGATTTGCTGCACCAGCAACATAAAATGAAGGAGGATGCTTGATGAAGAAAAGCTCAAGAACACCATTCGGTTGGCTAAGAAGTCGCACCATGTCCGTATCGGTATTATTTCTACTATGCTTCACGTTGGTTCCTTTTTTTGCTGTCTCCACAGCCTTTGCTGCAACTAAAACCGTGCCCGCCGGAGATGTTGCAACGCTTCGCAGTTACTTAGCCAGCGCACAACCAGGAGATATTATTGAAGTTTCCGGAACCTATAATGTTTCCGACGGTACGATAAGCACTTCTGTAAGCGGTTCCAGCGGTAACTATATTACGATTCGCGGAACGGGTAGCGGCGCTACTTTTAACTTCACGGCTTCGGCCGGTAATTCCTCTGTGTATATTAAACATAACTATTACAAGCTGGAGAACCTGACGATCAACTCCAATTCGAATTCCAATAAAGGGCTCTTAATCGAAGCATCCCATGGCTACGTAACGAATGTCACCGTAAAAAACACGTTAGCTGAAGGCTTCAAAATCCGTAAAAACAGCCAATACTGGCTGCTGCAGAATTGCTCTGCCCAATATACGGGACAAAGCGGCAAGTTTGGCGAAGGTTTCTATGTTGGGGATGCAGATCAAAATTGGACTACCGCGCCGAATGCCGACCAAAGCGGTTATATTACGTTCCTTA
This sequence comes from Paenibacillus sp. RC67, assembly GCF_030020805.1. Taxonomy (GTDB): domain Bacteria; phylum Bacillota; class Bacilli; order Paenibacillales; family NBRC-103111; genus Paenibacillus_S. Next base: position 1,148,844 of record NZ_CP125098.1, on the reverse strand, counting down.
ACTGCAGCGCCATTCAAACGAAAAATGACGGCTTCGATTTCAAGGAAGGCACCCATGACATTAAAGTGATCGGCGCCAACATCGATTTCCAAAATACTGTACCTGAGGAGACCGTGGGCAATAATGGGTTGTTCATCCGCGCTAACAACGTGCAGGTCATCAACACAACGATCAAAAATAACGCTGGCCCAGGGCAAGGAGTCCGTGCCAACAAAATGACAGCCTCGGATAACAACTCCTACGGCAGCAATTTGGAATTGAAAGCTTTAACAGGGAACAATTTAACTGGCTCCCTGATTTACAGCAGCTTCACCAACAATACATTATATTCTGATTATACTTCCACCAACGTAGCAGGCGGGCTGTATGCGTCCGGCTCCAAAACAGCCACATCTGCAAGTCCATCGTCTTTTGTTGAAAAAACTTGGAGCGGTGAGGGCGGAGATACTTACAGCGGTGGCACTACACCTACCCCCACCAATCTGGCGCTGAATAAAACGGCTACCGCATCGACCGAATGGAGCGCCACTTATGCAGCCGGTAAAGCATTTGACGGTACGACGAGCACTCGCTGGGCTTCCGCTTCCGGAACGAATGCTGGGCAATGGCTGAGAGTCGACCTCGGCTCCAGCCAAACTTACAGCAAAGTCGTTATCCAAGAGACGAACTTTGCTAATATCACATCGTTCAAGCTGCAATCTTCCAATGACGGCTCCACGTTCACTGACATTACAAGCGGCACAACAATTGGTGCTTCGAAAACGATCACGTTCTCTCCTGTGACATCACGCTACATCCGCTTGAATGTCGTATCCGCTTCCGATGAAGCGAACGTCAACGAATTTGAAGTCTACGCCAATTAATCGGTTGTAACACGAAATAAGGCCTATCTCCTGAAGGGTATTCCCCTGACGAAGATAGGCTTTTTAAAATTTGTACGGTAAAAAGGGAATTACACTTTATTATTCAGTTCATTGTAAGTACTTAGTATTCAAAGCTCGTGTTATTAATGCTGTTATATTCTCTTACTAACTTGTTTATAACTCTCCTCGTCTTTTCGCAACATCCATTCAAATAAGGTCCTCAAATAGATAAACATTAACCCAAGGAAGTCGTATCAAACAGACAATCTTGTGAGGCCTTTAAATAGGAGGTTATTAACATTGTTCTTGGAGAAGAATTGCACTTGAATTGTTTTATGATCTAAGGTTCCAGTTTATTCAGAGAGATGATTCAATCTATTCTTTATTAATCTTTTTAAGAGAAAGGCTTGTCAAAGCCCATAGAAATAGTGATTTAAGAGAAAGAGAGCAAGATAAGATTTATAATTATGCTGAGTGGTGTTACAACCAGCACCCTAGATGTCATGTATATAAGAATATTAAATTAGCTCTTCTACTCTATTAAAAATTAAAGTTTGATTGTTTGGCAATTTAATATCATTATGAAAATGACCGAAATACCAGCATTTGTAGTTTAATCGTTCTTTAATATTGTCTAAATATGTATTCAACTCATCTATTTCAATGTTTAAGCTTAAGTCTTGCCTAAGTAACTCAATTGTAGATGCTGGGCAAGTATGAGTTACAACAAAATCTACATTCCAATCGTGCTTTTCTAGATTCCTTAGTCCTTCTAAATATTCTTCATTACTTGGCATTTCTCTTGCCCACCAGTTGATGTTCTCTTTCCTAAATTCTTTATCATGAGATCGAGCCCCTCCAAATGTGAAGAACTTAAATCCATTGATTGTAAATACCTGCCCTCTCATCAAATGCATAATACTCTCGTTAATTACGTGTACTTTCCCACCATTCCAGTTGTCCACCGGATAGCTTTCAAGCAAATCAAAATTCTCATGGTTTCCATCAATGAAAAGAGTTGTAAAATTCTTATTTAGTAACCATTTACGCCAGTATATCTCGTCATTTTGATTATCCCATACCAGTCCAAAGTCTCCTGCAATTAACACAAAATCCTCTTTAGTTAAGTTTCTGCTCTGACGAAATTGTTTGGAATTTAATTTACTTATATCACCGTACCCATGTATGTCCCCTGTGATATACATAATATCCACCTCCAAAGCTTTCCTCCAACTTAGAATAATAAAAAACATCAAGTTCACTTAAACCTGATGTCTTAATATCCTTTGTTCGATAAATCTTGTATGAATTTCTCCTCTAGACTCATTACCTTCACTCCAATTAGTTTTATCTTCTAGTATACACTAAAGTTAATTGATATTTAACATTTATTTCCTGAACGGCTTTCACTTATCAAAAAACCTTCAATTCAGTTCACATCCACCCAAACCATACAGCAGCACGTTACTGCGTCCATAGACCCAATCTAAGAAATAGGCCTTGGAAAAATGCAACATTTCGCATAGGCATGAGTCTAATAACATGTACTCTGTCGAAAAGGGGGTTATAGTGTCTACATATTTACTGGTTTTTGCGGAGAGCGCTGACAACGAAGGAAATGCTGTCCCCCTCCCAACGGGTTCCTTACAACGATTATTTTTTAGAGGTGAACAATGAAGTTAAGGTTAGTTACTACATTATTATCGCTGCTGCTTATCGCCCTGCTGATCCCTGCCTTCGCATCTGCCGCTCCTCAAGGTTCGGCCGTAGGCATACCTTTATATTTTAATGGGAAGCAATTGAATCCCGAGGTTGCACCACGAATTATTAAAGATGTGACCATGGTTCCCGTACGCATCATTGCTGAGGAGCTGGGCTCCAAGGTAACGTGGAATCAAGCACAACAACAAGTTACAATTACCAAGGATTCGATGAACATACAAATGGTTATCGACAAGCCTTCAGCAACTGTGAATGGCACTAAGCTTCCTTTGGATTCTGCTCCATTGTTGATTGATGGAAATACGTTGCTCCCTGTTCGCTTTATTGCCGAGAATATGGGCATTGAGGTCAACTGGAACGATGTAGCCCGTGCAGTATATTTGAAAGACAAGACAGGAACAACGGAAACGGTGCTGCCTCCAACGGGACAACCTGATAAAACGGACAAGCCTGCTACCGACGCCAACGGAAATCCGCTGCCTGTCATTCAATCGATTGAAATGACTCCTACCCAGCTGCTTATTAAAGCAGATTCCGGAGCGCTTCAGCCTACTATGTTTTCACTGCGTGATCCTAATCGAATTGTTATCGATATTCCTAATGCCGTTTTGAACCCGTCCTTATACAAAAATGAAGCGTCTAAGAGCGGTGATACTGTATCTAACAGCGTTTATGTATCAAGTGTTCGCTATTCTTTATTTAACAACAATCCCTATTCTGTCCGCGTCGTATTGGATATGAAGGACTCTATCGACCTGAAGTGGGAATCCGGACTGAACACATCCTCGCTTGTCGGTGTGCTCAATAAAGCCAAGTATAAGGTTGTCATCGATCCAGGCCACGGAGACCAAGATCCAGGGGCAAAAGCGGCGAATGGCCGCACTGAGAAAGAATTCAATCTTATGATGGGGACAAAAGTGTACAACCTGCTCCAAAAAGAGCCGCAAATCCAGCCCTTGATGACGCGCAATGACGACACGTTTATTCCGCTCGATGACCGCGGCAAGTTCGCCAATGACCTGAACGCCGACATTTTCGTTTCCATTCATGGCAACAGCTATATAGCAACTTCAACAGGAACGGAAACGTATTATTACAAGTCGGACAGTGTTGAGTTTGCTAATATCATGCACAATCATTTGGCCGCTGCAACCGGATTGCCGGACCGTGGAGTGCGTCAAGAAGCGTTCCGCGTGGTAAAAATAACAAACATGCCCGCTTTGCTGTTGGAAATCGGTTACCTGTCGAATCCGAAGGAAAGCGCGACTCTGTTTGATGAAGCATTCCAAAACCGGGTTGCCGAAGCCATCGTGGCAGGAATCAAAGAGCAGCTCAACATTCAGTAAGGGTAAAAGGCGGTGATTTTTAAAATGAAAAAACATATCGTACGCGGTTTGATTCTTACGGGTGCCGTTGCATTGGTTTTGTCCGGATGCGGTCAAAAGCCGTTAAGCAATGGAGGAGCCTCTCAAGGCTCCGAGAACTCTGCTGTCAACAGCCAGGCAACTCCAACTCCTACACCTTCGGAAGCTCCGCAAAATGCTAAGAAGGAGCCCCTAACCAAACAAATCAAAGCTTATTACGGGGATGATCAGGCAGAGAAGCTGGTTGAGAAGGAAGTCACTATCAACTACAACGAGGATAAGGACAAGTATACCGCTTCTCTTTGGACTTTGAAGAAAGCTCCCGAGAACAGCAATCTTATTCCTCTGGCTCAAGCGCTTGGATTTAAATCCGCTGTCCTTAAGGAAGGTAAGCTCACACTGGACATGACAATGTCCAACGAAGGGCGTCTCGGCGCTCCAGGGGAGTCTATGCTGCTGCAAGCGATTCAGAAAACGTTATTTCAATTCCCGGAAGTGGAATCCATCGATATCTTGGTTGACGGCAAGGCTGTTGACTCGCTAATGGGTCATATGGATCTACCTCATCCTATTAAGCGTTAATAGCACCACGAAAGAAGCAGATTGCTACGGCATTCTGCTTTTTTTGTTGCATCCATCCTGTGGATGAAAAAGTTGGGGATAACCCACACTGTGGATATGTTTATAAGTAAACTCCGATTTATGCACAGCTTAGCTTTGGATGCTGTTGATAATGTGGATAATATTGTTGATAACCATCTTTTCCTCGATACAGACGAGGTATCATTATATTACAAAACCACCTCATTTGAAAAGCTAAATTTTGCTGTACACAGGCATCGGAGATGATGTCGAAAAAACGCGAATGACATCGCTATTTATGTTAAAATAGGTGTACTTCCTCACGAGGGTGATTGTATGACTATTCTACTTATTGTGCTCATGATTGCTGCGATCGTTCTGTTTATTACCAAGTCGCATAATCCTTCTGCATACTGGATGGGCTTTGTTCTGGTCGGCTGGTTTCTTAGTATGGCTGGATTGATCCTGTTCATAGCTAAATACGGCGGATTTTATTATAAGGTTAATATTGTGCTGTTCTTCAATGACAGTATCCGTAATTTTTTGCTGGTTTTGCCTATCAAGATCGAAGGCATCAGCCGCATGATCACAATAGGCAGGTCTTTGTTTGTCTTCAGTCTAATCGGGCTTTCCGTTTCGCTTTTCTACTACCGCCCCTTTAAGCAGTTATGGAAAATTTTTGCCCTTAACACCCTGCTTCCCATTGCTAACATTATCTTTTATGATCCGATTATTTATAAATGGGCTCTTTCCGTCCTTGATCGCAACGTTACGTATATTATTGGTTGGATCACCCGTGGTTGGCTCGTAGTCTCACTTCTTGTAGCCTTGGCGCTTATGATCGGCAAGTATCGTAAAATGACGATCCCCTGGGTCAAAAAGCAAAGCAAGCATATTTTGTATGGCGTTGTTTCCCTGGTGCTATTTTATTTTTACCTCGGGTTTATGGGACCGCTGCAGGTATTCGACGTACGAACCTACTATGTGCTTTATTCAGACTTTTCCAATTTCAATCCCCCTCTCTCGTTATTCGGTTGGTATGCCAGCATTGGTTTTACCGGTATTTTGTCGCTTGTAAGTATCCTTTCGATTTGGCGATATACCGAAGTGGAGAAAATGATGGGCAAAAGCGATCTGCAGCTTCAGCGCAAGCTGAACACAGCCAACATGGGAGCGCGAGTATTTACGCATGCCATCAAGAATCAACTGCTCATGATCCAACTGCTTATTCAGCAGGCCAAAGAGCAAGGTGCGGCTCAAGGAGCGCTTCAACCTAACGATCCTATGCAACCGCTTACCAAAGCGGGCGATATTGTAACCCAGACGCTCGGGAGACTGGATCAGCTCTACGATTCATTCAAGACCAATCAGCTTCATCTAAGACCCGTTGCCGTTCAGACCCTTGTAGAACTGACATTGGAACGATTGAAGGTGATCCCCGAGCATGTTGATCTACAGGCCGACATTCCTGACAGCGACTGTATGGTACTGGCGGATTTGGAGCATTTGTCGGAAGCTTTGTACAACTTATTGATTAACGCTATCGAAGCCATTAACGAAGATATTGGAGGCGTCGTGCTGCTTAATAGCTATGTAGAGGAAAACTGGGTCATTATCCAAATCATCGACGAAGGTCCCGGTATCGAACCAGAGCTTCAAGAAACGATCTTTGATCCCTTCTATACGAACAAGAATACGACCAGAAACTGGGGCGTCGGACTTTCCTTCAGCAAGCATATCGTGTTAGGTCATTATGGCCGCATCCATCTCGATAGTAAACCAGGCGAGGGAAGCACATTTCAAATCATTGTTCCGCTATACGTGTTGAAATCCTAATTGAAAGTTGGTGTCCGTATGAACCCGATACGAATTATTGTGGCGGAGGATTTGGATGTGTTGCGTGAGCATTTCTGCCTGTTGATCGGCCGTGAGGATGATATGATTGTTGTCGCACAAGCCTCAAGCGGGAAACAAGTATTACAGCATTTGCAGGAGCATCAGGCCGATATCGTCGTCATGGATATTGAAATGGATATGAAGAACGACGGGATTATTACGGCTGAGAAGGTGCTTATGCAGTACCCTCATATGAAAATTATTTTTCTGACGGTGCATGAGGATGACGAAACCGTATTTAACGCTTTTGAAACTGGTGCTGTCGATTATGTGCTCAAAACCAGCTCTCCCGAGGTCATCATCTCCAGCATACGCAATTCGTACAACGGGATTGTTCAAATTAGACCGGAGTTCTCATACAAAATTAAAAATGAATTTTCACGTATTCGCCGCAATGAAGAAAGCCTGCTCCAAGCCACCATCATATTGTCCCAAATGACGCCGACCGAACTAGAAATATTAGAGCTTCTATTGAAAGATATGAAAATTGCCGAAGTCGCCAAGCACCGCCAAGTCGAGCTGTCCACCATCAAAACGCAGATCAATATGATTCTGAAAAAGTTTAACAAAAAAAGGTCCAAAGAAGTCACCGCTATGCTTCGCGATTTGAATGTGCAGCATCTCATTCATAAAGTAAGAGGCAATAATTAGCTACCTCTAGCAGCGCTTAAACAGCCGGAATCGGCTTTGAGATTGTCAAGGAACCGTTTCTTCGTGAAATTTGCTATATTGGTAAGTGGGGTATGCATCGGAGGAGTTTACGTCCGCCTTTGAAATCCGTGAATATACCACTAATTCTAATCACATTCACGGGTTTCAACAGCGGCTGGAGGGGCATACCCCACTGGAGTATACTAGCAATATTTCAAGTTTTATAGGTTTCTTAACATTATACACAGCCGAAAACGGCTGTTTTCTTTTTTTACAAAAAATTTATTGACCCAAAATGCGGTTCAGTGATAAGATTGAAAAAATTTACCTACAGCTTTCAATATCTTATACAAACCAAGGAGGAATGAATGAAGTGGCCACGTATTACCTGGAACCATCCCGCACCTTCAGTGAATTTTTGTTAATTCCTAATCTGACGACCAAGGAATGCACACCGGCAAATGTTCGTTTGAAAACACCGCTCGTGAAGTTTAAGGAAGGTGAAGAGCCGGCAATATCGCTCAATATTCCATTCTCATCAGCCGTCATGCAGGCCGTATCCGATCATGGGATGGCGATCGCTCTAGCCCGGTGCGGAGGCATTTCATTCATCTTCGGCTCCCAATCCATAGAGGAACAAACGCAAATGGTTCGCAAAGTCAAAGGATACAAAGCTGGCTTTGTCGTTAGCCGCTCCAATTTGACTCCCCAACACACCCTTCAGGATGTGCTAGATTTAAAAGAAAAAACCTCTCATTCCACTGTGGCTATTACAGAGGATGGTACAGCCAGCGGCAAGCTGCTAGGTATTGTCACCAGCCGTGATTACCGTATCAGCCGCGACCCCCTGACGAAGCCAATCCACGAATTTATGACGCCTTTCTCCACGCTGATTTATGGTCAATCCGGCATTTCGCTATCGGAAGCGAACAATTTGATCTGGGAGCATAAGCTGAACTGCTTGCCGATTGTGAATGATCAGCAGAACCTGGAATATCTCGTATTCCGCAAAGACTATGACGCCCATAAAGAGAATCCTCTTGAGCTGCTGGACGGAAACAAAAGCTATATTGTAGGCGCAGGGATCAATACAAAGGACTACATGGAACGCGTTCCTGCTCTTGTAGAGGCCGGTGTGGATGCTCTCGTTATCGACTCTTCTGATGGATACAGCGAGTGGCAGCGAGAAACAGTGCAATACGTTAAAGCGAATTTTGACGTCAAAATTGGCGCAGGCAATGTCGTCGACCGTGAAGGGTTCCTATACCTGGTTGAATCCGGAGCTGATTTCGTTAAAGTTGGCATTGGTGGAGGCTCTATTTGTATTACCAGGGAACAAAAAGGAATCGGCCGCGGACAAGCCTCAGCGATCATGGAGGTCGTGGAAGCGAGAGATCAATACTTCAAGGAAACGGGCATTTATGTACCTATATGCTCGGATGGCGGTATCGTTCACGACTATCACATCACGCTGGCTTTAGCTATGGGGGCCGACTTTGTCATGATGGGAAGGTATTTTGCCCGCTTCGATGAAAGCCCTACGCGCAAGCTGAGAGTAGGCAACAATTTTGTTAAAGAATTCTGGGGCGAAGGCTCCAATCGTGCTCGCAATTGGCAGCGGTATGACACTGGCGGGAAAAGCAACCTTTTGTTCGAGGAAGGCGTTGATTCGTACGTGCCTTATGCCGGCAGCCTGCAGGAAAACTTGGATAAAACGATTGGCAAAATCAAATCCACCATGTGCAACTGCGGTGCCACGAGTATCGAGGAGCTGCAGCGTGTAGCGAGAATTACTCTCGTCTCGGCGACAAGTCTCGTTGAGGGCGGAGCGCACGATGTTATCCTGAAGGAAAGCAGCCTGTCGGAAGAAAGTCATTAATTTATATAGAACTGGTACAACAAAAAGGAGGGGAACGCCCCTCCTTTTTCAACTATCCTTATTGTCCTGTAGCTTTAAGAAATGGAGCCGTCATCAAAAACTTGTCGGCCGGTGTAATTTCCTTCAAGCTGCCATTTTGTACAAACAGCTTTTCCAGGTTTTCGTACCATTTTTTCGCTGAGCCGTCTTTGAATGCATCCGCTACCCGCTTGTTGTCGAGCCACTCCAGAGCATCCAGCTGCATTTTTAATGACTCCTCAGGTACCTGTGTATAAGCCGCCGTCATTTTAACCGCTTCATCTTTATTTTTAATTTTATAGTCGGTGGTTTTGGCAATCGCTTTCAGGAAGCTCTCTACTAACTCAGGCTTCTCCTGCAAAAACTTCGGATTAACAACCCAGCTCGCTGGGAAAATGTAATCTGGGAAGAAATCGCTGTTATCCCCAAGCTTCACCATGTTTTCCTTGCCGACCTGCTTCTCGATTTCAAGCGTATACGGAGACCAGATGGCAACAGCATCTACTTTACCAGCAACATAAGCAGATACGGCTCCTGCTACATCCATATTGACAATGTTTACGTCCCCAGGCTTAAGGCCACCTTTTTCCAGACCTAGATTCAACACCATTTCGCCAGAGGTTCCTTTAGGTACACCAACGGTTTTGCCTTTCAAGTCCTTCCATTCCTTGATTCCGGACTTTTTCGTTGCGAACACCATATCACTTTTGCCAAGGCTAACAATATCAATGATGTGTCCTTTGCCTTGTGCAGCTAGAAAGGTTGCGCCTGGACCAATGTAAGCAATATCGATATCGCCCGAGGCCATAGCTTGAAATTCCGGAGGACCGCTCAGAAATTTAACCGCATTGACGTTAATGCCTGCTTCCTTAAAGAAGCCTTTCTCCTCCCCGATCACGATAGGCGTTGCACCATTCATATCGGGCATATAAGCAACGTTGATCGTCGGTGTTTTACCACTTGGCTTGTTAGGCTCAGGAGCTTGAGCCGGAGAAGTGCTGCCTGCACCACCTGAAGAACATGCAGCGAGCAAGAGGGTTAAGCCGAGCACAGCGGACAGAACAGGAATTGATGATTTCCGTTTCAGAAACATAGGAACCTCTCCTTTATACAATTATTTTGCCACTTCCAGGTATTCGCGATACACTTTGGACCATATCTCGTTCTTGATCTGAACAAATCGTTCGTCGAGCTTCGTTGCTTGATCTCTTGGGTAGGGAATATCCACATCGATAATTTCCTTGATCCGACCCGGACGTGCGCTCATAATAATGACCTTTTGAGCAAGTATGACCGCTTCCTCTACGTCATGAGTGATGAAGAAGCAGGTCTTTTTCTCCGTTTGCCATGTTTTGAGCAGCTCTTCCTGAAGCTGTGCTCTTGTCTGTGCATCCAATGCGCCGAACGGTTCATCCATCAATAATACTTCCGGCTGTACCGCATAAGCTCTCGCGATAGCTACCCTCTGCTTCATCCCTCCGGATAACTCCTTAGGGTAAGCGTGTGCAAAATCTTTGAGCCCGACGATTTCTAAATATCTTTCCGCCGTCTCTCTTCGTTCCACTTTGTTAAGGCCGCGAAGCTTCAAGCCGAACTCTACATTTTTCAGTACGGTCTTCCAAGGGAACAGCGCATACTGCTGGAATACGACACCGCGCTCCTTACCAGGTCCTTTGACTTCCACTCCATCCACCTTCACAGAACCGGACGTAGCATCCTCAAGTCCCGCGATAATATTGAGCAAAGTCGTTTTGCCGCAGCCACTTGGACCTACTACGCAGACGAACTCATTTTGCCCGATCGTCAGATCGGTATTTTGTAATGCCGTGACATCCCCCGTTCGCCCCTTATATATTTTCGATAGTTGGCTAATCTCGATTTTGGGGCGCGCTGTCGATATTCCATGGCTCTGCTTGTCTAGGTGTTGCGTACTTCCTGCCATCCGGTTAGCCTCCTTTCTAAAAAGAGCACCAATTTATCCATTGCCAAGCCGATAATTCCGATAACGATAATTCCGAGAATAACGACCTCCATACGGAAATACAGACTCGCTTCCATAATCATATTGCCAAGCCCCTTGTTCGCACCTGTCAGCTCGGCCGCTACGAGAGTCGTCCAGGCAGCTGCAAGACCGAGCCGGACGCCGACCAGAATGTAAGGAAACGAAGCAGGTACGATAACCTCAAAGAAAATATCCCTGTCTCTCGCTCCCAATACCCGGGAAGCTCGGATCAACGTTGGATCAACGTTGCGGACACCTTGAAAGATCGAGATAACCATGACCAGAAACGTCGAAACGAAAATAACGGTGATTTTGGCTGATTCGCCTACCCCTTGAGCTACAATGACCAACGGAATAAGAGCGATAGGCGGGATCGTGCGGAAGAATTGAATCCACGGCTCCACGACTGATCGGATGACACTGTACCAGCCCATCAAAAAGGCAACAGGAATCGCTACGATCAGGCCGAGAGAGAAGCCGCCCAATACCCGGAACAAGCTCGCTCCTATGTTTGTCCACATTCTTCCGCTAGCCGCTTCAGACAGGAACGTTTTGATGACGATGGTCGGGTTAGTAATAATTGCGCCTACCGCCGGTATCGCAGACAGTAGATACCATAGAGCTATCCCAATCACTATGGAGATAAAAGTAAGCATCCAGTGTGGTAATTTTTTCATGATGTAACCTCCTAAGAGCTTTCGTGAGAAAGCTCAACTTCGTTAAAAACGGTGAATAGCTCGCCGTTGCACGAGCGGATCATTCTTCCGATCACTGTTGTCCACGGATTTCTTGAATTTCTCCACCTTATTAGTTGAAATCCGTGGACAAAGGCGAACGCTAACGCTTCTCCAGAACGATCCCGCCGCTCCACTGCTTATTCACAGCACATTGCAGAGCTTTGCAACAGAAAGCCTTGCTACGTTGTCTCTATAACCTTATCCATCGTAAGCCGGCTGAACGGCTTCCCGGCAGTAAGTCGTACGAAGCTGGTTAGCCGCCTCGCTCCAGCCCTTCTGATTCAGCCTACGAATCCAATCGTCGACGCTTAAATATTTCCAAGGACCTGTCTCTATTACTTTTTGAAGCGGATCGACCTTGTAGCCAGGCTTGCGGGCTTGCTCATGCTGCCACTCGGATAGTCGGTGATCCATCTCCTTGACGATATCGGGATACTGCTCGGCCACATTCGTTGTTTGGTTCGGATCGTTAACCATATCGTACAGTGTGACTTCATCGAAATGAAGGTATAAGCCCGGATGGTATGTGCGAATGAAGTACCACTTATCATCGCGTACAGCTCTTTGACATACATATAGCGCATGATCCATCACTAGGTAATCTCGTCCCTGCCAATGCTCACCTTGCAGTGCAGGAAGGAATGAATTCCCGTCCCAACCGGACGGCACCTTCAATCCCGCCATATCAGCAATGGTCGCGATGACATCCACATTGTAGACAAAACCGTCGATTGCCGTTCCTTGATTCGGCATTCCAGGAACCTTGATGATCAGCGGCAGATGGTGAACCGCTTCGGTAGCGCTTGCATGTTCGAGATAAATGCCCTGCTCACCCATGGATTCGGCATGATCCGCACTAATGATGAAGCAGACCTGGTCTTCGATGCCTAATTCGCGAAGTGTATCCAGCAGTTGTCCAACGTGTTTATCCATATAGCTAATCCCGCCGTCATAACCGTCTACCGCATGTTTGAAATCGCTGCGGTTCGAGATTTGACCAGGCATGGTTGCCGGGTATTTGTCTCCCCAGTGCAAGAAGGAGGCTGAGCGAGGGAAGCTGTGCTCCTGCTGCGAAGCTATCGTAGCCTCATCAGGGAAAGCCTTAACCGGTGCATCTTTCCACTGCTCCATATATTCGATAGGGTACGTATAGAACGTATGCGGGTCCCAGTACTGGATGTGTAAGAAATAATTGTCTTCTGTACCGTGCTGTTTCAACCAAGGAATGACGGAGGCATTGACCTCATCGGCATTTTCATTGCCTTCTCTCAAGGTATGAGTATGGACCTCGTTCCACCCTGCAAAATACCACCAGGCGTGATGGCGATCTCCAAAGGATGAGAACGTAACCGTTTTCATTCCTGCTTCACGTAAATACCGGGTAAAAAAGGGAATCTCCTTGCTGTGTCCGTCTCCTTCCGGGTACTGGAATTCTCCGCCTGGTCCCCAATGCGTCAAGGCTCCATGATGAATGCCAAAGCGCCCAGATACAAAGCTTCCGCGCGAAGGTACACAAGGGGATGATGCGCAGTAGCAGTCGTTGAACCTTACACCCTCCGAGGCAATTTTATCAATGTTAGGGGTTGTGTTCCGGTTGTAGCCGTAGCAGCCCATATGATCCGGTCTAAGCGAATCGATGTCCAAATAGATGATTCTCATGAATGCGCTTACCTCCTGTCTAATCATTCGTTTGCGAGATAATGTTATTATAGGGGAGTGGCGCCGCTCTCAAAAGGTTGAACTATTTTCAACCTTTTTCTAACAAAAAATAAAATAGGCTAACCGAACACTGCTTCGGTTAGCCTAAAATCAGCGCTGCCCACAGCCATATGCTGTGGGCAGCAATCTATATTAAGGGGGTCACTTATAATATTAGATGAGGAATATTAAAGCCAGATGAAAGCAATGTTATTTCAACCTTAATTTTGTCGACTTACCTCTCTTTTTCACTTTAATGAATGAACATCTCCCACAATCGGGCATTGTGGTATAGAAGAAAATATAAAATGATATCATTTTACTCACTGAATAGCTCCGCCAAAACCGCTTTTTTATTTTCCAGAAAGCGTCGGGTAACGATATAATGCAGCGTATCCTCATACCGGATGGATTCAATAGGAGACTGGTCGAAATTCAATATTTGAGCATCGGGATAGCCGAGTAAAATCGGAGAGTGAGTAGCCACAATGAATTGTGCTTCTCTCTCCAAATCCTTCATAATCCTCAGCAGCGCGAGCTGCCGGGCAGGCGATAACGCAGCCTCGGGCTCATCGAGAAGATAGATAGCTTTTTTGCCGAATCGGTGTTGAAACAAAGATAAGAACGCTTCTCCGTGGGATTGCGCATGCAAGGAGCGTCCTCCATAATATTGGAGGCTTTCCGGCATCTCGTCAATATGGCTGGCAAACTGATAGAACGTTTCTGCCCTCAGGAAGAAACCGTTCGTAAGTTTGGGCATCCACGACAGCCTTATATAATTGCCTAAAGAGGAACTGGATGCATCAACCTCAAAATAGTTGTTCCTTCCCCCTCCCGCCGTATTAAAACCGCATTGGTATGCGATAGCTTCCAAAATGGTGGATTTACCTGAACCATTCTCACCGACAAAGAAGGTAACATTGCCTTGGAGGTTGATCGATTCTACTCCATTTAACGCGGATATTGAAAACGGATAAGCCGTTTGATTAGGAAATTGCTGCTTCATGATCTGCACACTTCGCAAGAACATAGTCCTCATCCTCCCTTCACCATCACAAACCAGACCAAATAAGAACGTATGTTTCTATATTATAACGTGATTATCTTTTTTTTGCAAAGTGATCAGAGTTTCTTCAGCAGCTTCACGGTCGATTTCGGAGACCTTCTTTCATCCAACAAAAAGAGGTACCCTCTCATGGAAGGTACCTCCTTACATCTCAGCGAAGCTGCTTCAGCTGAGGGTCAAGCTTCTGCCTTGCGGCATATCGGGAAGCTCGTTAACAGATATTATAGTATCCGATCTTTTCGTCGGTTGTTTCCAATGTTGTTCACTTCCAGGCAAATCATCGAACCAAGCCGCATCCTTCGGGCAATCCATAATCATAAATTTGCCATAATGATCCTCACGGGATTGATGATATTTCAAATAAGCTTTGCCATTCTCGATCGCCAGAATCTCGATTTTCCCCGACGTATGGCTCATAGATAAACGGATTCTTTTGCCTAAGCCGGAGGTTCTCGCCTTGGCCTGCTCTACAATACGGTACACTTCCGATAATGGAAGGACAAAATCACGGTTCCCCGCAACGGGACGATTAATAAAGAAATAATAAGGAGTAACCCCCGCCCAAGATAGCTTGTCGAGCAGCTCGGCCAATATGGTTGGATTGTCGTTGATACCTCTGAGAATCGGGGTTTGATTGACTACAATGGCACCCGCCTGATGCAGCGCCTCGAAGCCTCGCTTCGCTTCCTCTGTTATTTCGCGCGGGTGGTTAATGTGGGCCATGACATAAATGCGCTTGTCAGCGGTGGAATATTTACGCATGGTTTCGAGCAGCTGCTCATCTTCATAAATTCGCATCGGATTAAACACAGGGATCTTTGAACCTAGTCGGATAATTTTCACATGCTCAATTGCTCTTAGTCTTTCCAATATGGAGGCAAGCTTGGATGTTGCAAGAATCAAGCTATCTCCGCCCGTCAACAACACATTATTGATTTCAGAGTGCTCTGCAATATACTCTAGCCCCGGGTTGACATCCGACATCGCTTCTTTGACATCATTCCGAAATAAGCGTTTGCGGAAGCAGTAACGACAATAGGCGCCGCACACTTCTGATACAATAAGTAGCGCCGTCGTCTTATATTTATGCTGGCATCCAGGCACTACGTAGTTCGTATCTTCGTCAGACGCATCCCATCGGCCGTATTCAGATAGCTCACCTTCGTTCGGAATGACCAGCTTCTTGATAGGATCGTTGGGATCGTTCCAATCTATCAGCTTCAGGTAATAATCGTTCACGCGAAACACGAACTTATCCGTTATTTGCTGCAGCTTTATTCTGTCCTGCTCAGGTATTTCCTGGATTTTATTAATATCGGTAATATATTTCGGTTGCGGCATTGATGATCCTCCTTGGAATGACAGATTTTTTTGACTACAACGTTCACCTTACTTTTCCCACGAGCTATACTTCATCGTCGAACTGCTCATCATAGGCCCTCAAAGGGGTTGCCACATCACTCCTTCATCTTTAGTATGATGATTCAAATTACAAAAAAAGTAATAAATTATAATTATTGGTTATTACGACAACAAAAAGACCCGTTCAGCAACAGGGCCATAACACCGCGACCGTAATACACAGTCCAGCGTAGGCGTCCAATTGCTATCAACCGGGTCCGTCCAACAATATAAAAAAAGACCCGGAATACGGGTCAATGAATGCAATAATGATGCATAAAAAAACGTTGACCCATCCACTGCTGACGAGGTTAGCTGCCGGGCTCGGGAAAGATGGTTCCCTACATATACTTCATGATTCGCCCCAAAAAGTGGTTCCCCCGCTTTCCGATAAATAAACCGGAAATTAAGCGTATTATTATCATACACTACGGTCAGGGATGCGTCAATTTGTATCAAGAAATTATTTATTTAGATTGATCTAACGATTATTCATCTCGCGATGCGATAAATTCCGGTCTAGGCTGCTGGCCTGAATAAGGCGATTGCAGTTTGTTTTCAACACTGTTATATACTAAAAACACATTGCTTCTCGGCATTGGCGAGATGTTGCTGCTCGACCCGTGCATAATGTTGCAATCGAATAAGACGATGGAACCTGCTTTGCCCACAGGAGTCTCAATCCCATATTGTTTCACTAATGCAGTGAGACTGTCCTGATCAGGTACGCCGTATTGCTGACGCCGAAGCGAATCTTTGTAATGATCATCCGGTGTCTGACCGACGCAAGCGACGAAATCCTTATGGGAACCAGGGACTACCATGAGCGGCCCGTTAAACGGATAATTATCTTCCAGCGCAATCGAACAACTCAGAGCCCTCATTCGGGGCATCCCGTCCTCGACGTGCCATGTTTCAAAATCAGAATGCCAGTAAAATTCCTTGCCTGTAAAACCCGGTTTAAAGTTTATTCGAGATTGATGGATATAGGTTGGACTTCCAAGGATATAATCGACAATGTTTTTGAGCTTCGAATGAGTTGATAAAGCCTGAAACACATCGTTGCTACGATGAACGTTGAATATGGATCTAACTTCTTCGCTATCCGGTTCCCGAATGACCTCGCTCGCATCGGATTGACGACTCGTTGCCCATAGTTGCTTCAGCTCATCTCGATACTCTTTTACCTCAGAAGGCGTAAAAAAGGATTCAATAAATAAATAACCCTGCTGATGATAAAAATCCGACTGTTCTTGGCTGATGCCACTCGCCGGGCTCCACTTAGAATACACGACGGGGTCTTTACGTTCAATAATGACAGGTCGTTCAGAAATTCGTGAAGGGTAGAGGTCCTGTCTTTGATTCGTATCACTTACAGCATTCATGCTCTTCATTTGATTTCCTCCCTTAGTCCTTGATTAATGGGTACGTTCCGCTTTCATCATGTACTTCCTGCCCGACTAGCGGTGGATTGAATACGCAGATCATTCTCATTTGGGATTTCGCTCGTAAAAAATGCCTCTCATGTCCGTCAAGTGCGTACAGCATACCCGGCTTAATCTCGTATGTTTCCCCGCCGATAACCTCAATCTCTCCTTCACCTTCTACACAATAGACTGCCTCCACATGATTTTGATACCAAATCAGCGTTTCCGTACCCGCTTTAATTAATGTATCATTCATCGAAAACCCCATGCCATCCTTGCGCAGCAGCAGTCTCCTTGAGTTCCAGGTTGTTGTATCCACATCGTCTCTTGTATTGACCAATTGATCCAAATGTTTAACAATCATAGGTTATCCGCTCCTTGTTATCCAAGATTATGGTTCACTTATTCTCATCAACAACCGGCAATTGAGACATTACTTCAGCAAGTATGCGCAGCCCCTTATCCAGCTCTTCTCCCCCGATCGTCAATGGAGGCATGAGCTTCGCCACTTCACTGCGGGGACCGGACGTTTCCATGATTAATCCTCTGGCAAATACGCGTTCACACAACCGTTCCGCCATACCGTCCTGTCGAAAAGCGATTCCTTGAATCATCCCTTTACCACGAATTTCCCCTTGCAGCTCAGGGCGACTTGCCAGCATGTTCTCCAAGGATGTACGTATAAGCCTGCTTTTCATCGCGATCTCTTGGTTAAGCCTATCATCTTCCCAATACCGAAGCGCCTCAGTGGCAGCCACGAATCCAAGGTTGTTCCCACGAAAGGTACCGTTGTGTTCGCCAGGACTCCACTGATCGATATCCGGTTTTAGCAGCGTCAGTGCCATAGGCAGCCCATATCCTCCTATCGATTTTGACAGACACACGATATCCGGCTCCAGACCCGATCCATCAAAGCTGAAGAAAGTCCCTGTACGTCCGCATCCCATTTGAACGTCATCCACGATGAGTAAAATCCCTCTTTTTCTGCACAGCGCTTCTATACTTCTAAGCCACTTTTGACTTGCAACGTTTAGTCCGCCTTCTCCTTGCACCGTTTCGAGTATGACCGCAGCAGGCAAGCTAATTCCGCTCCCCGGATCGTCCAGCAGCTTCTCTATGTAACGAGAGGTGTCCATCCCTTCGCCAAAGTAGCCATCATACGGCATGAATACAGCATTCCCTAGCTCCACGCCAGCACCTTTACGTTTGAACGAGTTGCCTGTTATCGCAAGCGATCCTAGCGACATCCCGTGAAACGCGTTAGTAAAACAAATTACGCTTGTTCGTCCTGTCACCTTACGAGCGATTTTGAGCGCACTCTCTACTGCATTCGTACCTGTCGGTCCTGGAAACATCACCTTATAGCTTAACTTTCTTGGCTTAAGAATCACCTCGTTAAACCGGGTTAAAAAATGCTCCTTGGCGCTTGTCGCCATATCCAGACTGTGCGTAACTCCATCCTTCAGTAAGTAGTCGAGCAGCTTCTCACGGATCCGATCATTGTTATGCCCGTAATTCAATGCTCCTGCGCCAGCAAAAAAATCAATGTATTCATTTCCGTTTTTATCCCATAGCTTGGCATTTTTAGCTTTTTCGAAAACCGTTGTAAAGCTGCGACAGTAACTGCGAACCTCGGATTCCATTTCATCAAAAACTTTCATTGAGGGCATTTCCAGCGTAGGCATTTTCATCGGTTTCCTCCCAGAATCCATGTATTTTTTCGTTCACATCTGTTCTACGATATCGGTCCTATACAAAACAAAATTTCTTCCTCATGGTGGTGCTCCTGTGGAAATGAGGATGCCGGATATCCTTGAGATAAGCGGCATTCGAGCCCGCGTTGTTGGGCCAGCTCCAGAAATAATCCCCTTGAAGCTAGGTTCGACGGGCTGATTGTCGTTTCCAAATAACGAATTCCTCTGCAGCATTCCGCTAACAGCAGCTCGCTGAGCAGCTTCTTGCCTATCCCTCTTCTTTGCTTATCCGGAGCAACCGCAATCTGCCAAATAAACAGAAGCTCGGGCTTCTCCGGTGTTCGGAAAGCAGACACAAAGCCTACGATACCGTCCTCATCCTCAGCTACGATACAGCTATCCTTGAAATAATCACACAGCAGGATATAACAATAGACTGAATTAACGTCGAGTGTTTCCGTTTGCTTTACAAGCTTCCACACGTGTCTCCCGTCCTCTTGGACAGGCTTGCGATAACGAATCTCCGCTTCTGTACTCATCGAACAGGACACTCCTTTCTGCTCGTTTTTTTAAGATGAACGGAATCTTTTGAGAAAAGATTGCAGCCTCTCGCTTTGCGGATTTTCGAAAATAGCCTCAGGAGGGCCCTGTTCAACGATACGTCCTTCCGCTCCGAAGACGACTCGATCAGCTATCTCCTTGGCAAAATCCATCTCATGGGTGATCAGCATCATCGCCATGTCGCCCTCTTCTGCAATCTCACGAATGACCTCAAGCACTTCACCGACCAGCTCCGGGTCCAGAGCCGAGGTGACTTCGTCGAACACCATGACCATAGGACGCATGACTAGAGCTCGCGCTATAGCAACCCGCTGCTTTTGGCCGCCGGATAGCTGAGCGGGATACACATGAAGCTTATCTTGAAGCCCCACCTTGCCAAGCATCGTCACAGCCCTGTCTTCTGCTTCTTCCTTGGACAACCCCAGCACCTTACGCGGAGCCTCCGTCACATTGCGCAGTACATTCATATGAGGAAATAAATTAAAATGCTGAAACACCATCCCCACTTTTCCCCTCATACGATGCAGGTGCTTTTCGTTGGCTCGGATCAGCTGATCACGGATCTGCATATGCCAGAGCATTTCTCCATCCAATTCAATCGTTCCAGAAGTCGGTTCCTCCAAGGTCATGAGCATTCTTCCCAGTGTTGTTTTCCCTGAACCGCTTGGACCGATCATGGCAAGCTTCTCTCCTGGCGCGATTTCCAAATCAATTTGTTTCAATACTTCCAAATCCCCGAATGACTTGCTTACTTCGGAATATTTCACTATAGGCTTCAAGCTCCCACCTCCTTCTTAGAGCTTAAGCTTTCTTGTGCTTGCTTACCTGTAGAACGTTGACCCGGTTGAAGATTCAAACGTTTTTCCAATACACGAATAAGGACAGATGCAGGATAACTAATAATTAAGAATAGAATACCTACCATGGTATAAGGCTCGAATACCCGGTATGATTCGGATACGATATTTTTAGCGGTGAGTAGCATTTCAACCAAGGTAATGGCAGATAGAACAGGGGTCTCTTTGAACATGACCAGCAAGTAGTTTCCCATCACGGGAATAATAGGCGGAATGGCTTGAGGTAAAATAATCGTTACCCATGTTTTTACTTTCGGAAAATTCAAGGCCACTGCCGCTTCCCATTGTCCCTTAGGTACGGCTTCGATTCCGGAGCGATATACCTCTGACATATAAGTGCTGTAATGCAGTCCCAATCCTATGATCCCCACAGCAAAAGCAGGTAAAGAAATATTCGCAATTTTAGGGAGGGTATAATACAAGAAAAAGATTTGTACCAGTAACGGTGTGCTGCGAATAAATTCCACTAGCCAACGCGATACGGTCGACAGCAAAAACCATCTTGAAGCTGCAGCCAGAGCAAGAAGCAATCCTCCGATACAAGCAATAGCAAAGCCGCAGCAAGTAGCAAGTAGCGTGACCTGTAATGCTTTTAGAAGCTCAGGCAAGATTTGAAGCGCATAATTCCAGTTCCACATACGATTTTACATCCTCCCTGCAGCGATTTTTCGTTCTGCAAAACGCATCACGAAGGATACCAGAGAGGCAATAATAAAATAAATCAAAAGCAGAAGCACCAAAATTTGTGGTGACCAGGAGATGTAATTATTTCTTAGCACCATAGCTTGATACGTTAAGTCCGCTAGCGTAATAAAATAAACAAGCGATGTTCCTTTAATCAGTTCTATAAGCAGATTGCCGAACGGGGGCAGC
The DNA here is from genome assembly GCF_030020805.1 of Paenibacillus sp. RC67. Lineage (GTDB taxonomy): Bacteria > Bacillota > Bacilli > Paenibacillales > NBRC-103111 > Paenibacillus_S. The sequence continues at coordinate 1,127,553 of NZ_CP125098.1, read as the reverse complement.
ATTCTAACGAAGGCTTGAGGTAATACGATGTGGACCAACGTTTGCCGATATTTCATGTTCAGAGCTTTACCGGCCTCCCATTGACCACCAGGAATTGCATCGATGGAGCTGCGCACAATTTCCGATCCGTAAGCCCCGTAATTCAATCCAAACGCAATAACCGCAGCAATCAGCTTAGGGAGCTCAATCCCGATGAACGGAAGTGCAAAATACATCCAAAATAATTGAATAAGCAGCGAACTTCCCCGAAAAAACTCGACGTACACCGATGCAAGAAATCGTATGATCTTCAGCTTGGATAACCTGCATAAACCGGTGACAAGCGAAACAACTACAGCAGCTACCGAAGAAAGGAAAGCTATTTCTACCGTTATCTTAGCCCCCTGCATCAGCAGAGGGATAAATTCCATCCAAGAAGTAATCATATTACTCCTTGCATAAAGCTTCAGAGGTCAAATCCCCAGGAAGCTCCTGCTCGGTAAATCCGAATTTCTTCAGTATCGTAAGAAGCTCCCCTGAGTCCTTAAGCTTCTTAAGCTCTGCATTAAAAGCTTCCTGAAACGACTTATCCTCAGGACGAAATGCCGTTGCACCATACCCTCTTACGCTCTTCGAGTCTATAACGGGCTGTTCAAAATCTGCGACCCTCTCCAGACTGCTATCTTTAGCGGAGTCCAGCATCGCTTGAAGTGCAGGCCCCGTCATCGTAACGGCTTGTGCCCGGTTAGCCTGTAAAGCGTTTAATGCAGAAGCTTGATCCGGCACAAGCACCATTTGCTCCTTCGCAACTCCTGACTTCTCCAAATATCCGATTTCAATAGCGCCGGTCATGACGGCGACTTTCATATCCTTCTTATCTGCAATGTCCTTGTAGCTGCGAAGTCCTTGAGGATTCCCTGTGGGAACCGCAATGGCTTCGCCAATACTGTACTCTGGATTAGCGAAGAGAACCGCCTGACAGCGTTGAGCGTTGATGAACATCCCTGCCGTAACCATGTCAAATCGCTTGGCTTGAAGGCCGCCGACCAACGATCCGAATTCTGTCAGCTCACCCTTCATTTCTTTGATACCCAGTTTGTCGAGAACAATCCGGGCAATTTCTACTGCTTCTCCTGTCAATTCACCGTCGGATGTCTTGTAAGCATATGGCTTCTCGTTGGCAAAGCCTACCGTAACGAAGCCTTGCTGCTTCACCTTAGCTAAGGTGTCGTTACCCGCCCCAGACTCCTGTTTGCTCGTATTTCCGCCTCCGGTATTGGCCTCGTGGACTTCCCCGCAACCGACGACTGATGTGAGAAGCGTTAGAAACAGCACTATCGCTAAACTCCTTCTCAAGCAGCATCACAACCTCTCTTAAGAATACGTTCGCGCGAACAGTTATAATGCTAACATAGTTTTTCCAGTGCTGTCATTTAGGCCCTCCTTGCATATTTCCAGTAAATCCCTTGTAACCTAGAGTGAGGGGACCTCACCATCCCTAAGCTCCTAATTCCTCCACAATCATGCCATATCGTATCAAACTCGCTGGTTTCACTTGAGATCGAACTATGTTATTGGGAATGATAAATCATTTCCAGAGTCGTTTAACGAACTCTTACAAGGCAATTTGAAGCCTACAGATACACAAAAAAAAGACCGAACGACATCTTTCAACTATTTTCACATAAAGAAGGTTCGGTAGGTCCCCAAATTCCCTATTTCGCAATTATTCGACATCGAGGTCAGACCAATTGATTTTCCTCGCATTTCGATTTAATTAACCAAAGGTTATTAACTGATATCGATGATTAGCAATGACGTTCAACCCGTAGGATGGGGCCGTGTCGCCCAATTACTATAAAAAAAGAAGCAGCCTCTCTTAGTAGAGACTGCCTCTTGCGACTCGTATTAATTCAGTGTTTTTAAGAACCGTTTGGCTTGACCATTAGGCGTTTCGAACAGTTCGTATACGTTCACCGAAATCGGGAACTCAAATTGTTCGCTCTGGATATTATTGGTTACTATGGTCTGAGTACCGCTTACCAGTCTCTGCGCTCCGGTAAAGCTTCCATCGGCCGTTCCCAATACGCGGCCCAGCTTGTCCACGACTTCAAAATGCAGCTTCGAGAAGCTTTGATCCACAACCACATTGTCCGCCTGCTTGATGTCCAGCTCCAGCTTCATCTTATAGGAATAGGCGCTGTTAGTAGCTGCATAGTTTGTGCCTACTGTTGAGTTCACAAGCTTGATGTCGAAAGGATACAGTTGTAACGTATCGGAATCCGTTTCCTTCTGGAGCACTGTTGGTACGGAAGCGACAGCGACTTTGTATGGAGCTGCCATTTGGCTATCGAGCAGCCTTAAGAAGAGTCCCTCACCAGTTTCGGTTTGAGGCACGTTAAACACGTAGCTCACAACATAGCTGAGTCCCGGGTTCAGCGAAGCCGATACATTCGTTTGTCGTACACCTGAATAGGTCGCTCCACCACTGCCCACAAGCTCCGTATCAAAGGCAGGAGTAGGGATAGGCTTGTCGCCCTTATTGGTAAGAATGAACTTTCCTATGGCCGTTTTATAGCCCTCACCCGGATTTTGGCTCATATGAAGCTCCACAAGGGCTACTTGGGTATTGTCCATTATTTTTGAGAGAGGATCCACTGCGATTGGGGTGCCCATGGAATAACCGGACATAGCCGCAGGATCAGCCTGATTGGCGTTAGGCAGCGCAACGGCTACTCTGCCTACGTCAATAGCAACACCCGCTTTGCCGCTTGCTGCTGAAGCTGTTGTTCCTCCAGCCTGAGAGCTGCCGGACAAGAATGTGTCGCTGGTCATTACCAGCAAACGACTCGGTACAACATTATTTTCGAGCGGAATCGCAAAATGAATATATTTCTTCTCGCCAGCTTCAAGCGAAATGGTATCCTTTTCCGTCCGAGCACCGATATATGTCTTCTGCTCAGCACGGGCATCGATACGGAAATCAGGAATCGTTTCCCTGCCGCTTGCAGGATTATAGGCCAACAGAGTCACGACTCCAATCGGACCTTTATCCGTGTTCTGCTTCTCATACCCGATCGGCGTGTAGGTCAGATCTGAGTTTATGCCAGGAATGGTGAAAGCTTCCGCCCATGCCACTTCCTTGCTCGGAAGCGCGGTTCCACTAGAAGCGTACCAAACCTCCGAACCGAGCGGAAGGCCTAGCAATACCGTCTCCGTCTTCGGGTAAGCGTATGGATCGACCTTAACGAAGGTCAATCCGGCCAGCTTCATCGAAGTCTTGCTATCGACCGTGCTCATATAAACCAATTCGCCGATTTCCATAGGCTTGAGTGCCTTCTTATTGTCGGAGCTGGCATCTAGAGCATATTCCACACCATCCTGAGTCTGTACGCGCAGCTCATAGTCCGGTATACGCTGCTTCATGGAGCTGCCGTTGTACAGCCGCACGGTAACAGCAACCCGGCTTCCATCCGGGGTTGATTCCACTGAAACGCCTTTAATGGCGGCTTGGATCGCCTCCGTCAAATGATTGCTCACCGCCTCCTCAACCGAAGCAGCGGAATCCGCCGCAGCAGCAGGAAGACTGATGCCTCCCTGCATGATGATAGCTGTTCCCAGCACAACAGACGTCAGCGTCGTTTTCCATCGTTTGCTCATCTTGTCTTTTCCTCGCCTTCGGATTATTTCTCTTTCTTCTGATCAGCAGGAGTCGCACCTGCAGGTGCCGGTGAGGCCGAAGACGCCGCTTCGACTTTTTGACCATCCTTAAGCTGATGCTGACCTGTGGTGACGAGCTTCTCGCCTTCCTTCACTCCATCAAGCACTTCCTGATAAGAACCATTGATTCTGCCGAGCTTAATTTTACGCTTCTGGTATGTATCCCCTTGAAGAACGAAGACATAGGTTCCGCCTTCTTCCCTGATAATGCTTAAGGTAGGTACAACGACAACCTTAGCTTCCTCTTCCGAGGTCAGCTGAACCATTGCACGAGTGCCGGGAGTGATTCGATGATCCGGGTTAGCTACCTCCAGCTCCAGCGTATACGTTTTGGTCTGAGCGCTCATGACCGGCGCCAAATAACTGATTTGGGCCGTCCCTTTATGATCGGGATCGTCCGTGCTGTAATACACAAGCTCTTTTTTATTTTTCACGAGCTGCATATTCGTCTCGCTCAGCTCGGTTTTGATCTTAACTGGGTCGACCTGAAGCACTTGTCCGAGCTTGGAGGACGAGCTTATGGTTTGCCCTGCTTCCGGTGTGAAATCCGTCAAAATACCGCTGACCGGAGCTTTGACATTGTAATTATCTAAGGATCGGATCGAGTCCTCCAGAGCCAACTGATTCGTTTCGGCCTGCGTTTGGACTGAGGCTATCGTGTTGTTATTATCGTTGGCGGCAAGCTTGTTCTTCGCCGACTCCAGGCTCATGCGCGCATTATCCACCTGCTGCTGTGCTTGCTCCAGCTGATGATCTGTTGCGGAACCGGAATCATAATCATTGTGCATCTTGTTATAGTCCTGCTCTGCATTTTTCAACGCTACCTCCGCCTTCTGCACGGCGTCAGCCAAATCCTTACGGTTATTAACCTGATCGTCCTTCGCCTTTTGCAGTGATTCCTGAGAGCTTCTTACAGAAAGCTCATTTTTCCGTCTGGTTGATTCCGCATCCCGGCTGTCAATCCGGAATAAAATGTCTCCCTTCTCCACGTAATCACCGCGCTTCTTCAATACCTCGATAACTTCTCCATTCGCTTTCGTGACGATATCGATGGCGGTTCCTGCAGAAATGTCCGCAACCTGCTCGGTCGGATCTGCGATGCGCTGCTTCGTGATTGCCTCCGTCTTCAGCGCTCTGACTTTGAGCTGTGCCTCAGCCATTCCCTTGGGTCCACCGGGAGCCGAACAGCCGGCAGCCATGGCCGCCACAACCGCTGCCAGAGTCATAACAGCCAATATGCGTACAGGGCGAATGGTTATTTTTCTATTGCCCGTGCTCATCCTTTTCATTGTTTTGCCTCCTCCATGCTTTTGCATATCTCTAATCTATTAGAACCACATTATTGGACTTAGTATGATAGCCTATCCCTCAAGAGTACCTTCGTGATTCATTGGGGGATTCTTTCTATGGATCTTCCGGGAAATATAAGCCTTCACTTCCTCTATAAGCTCATAAATGATCGGCACGACAATCAGTGTGAGAATCGTCGATGTCGTCAATCCGCCGATAACCACAACGCCAAGGCCTTTACCGATCAAAGCTCCTTCACCGGACAAGCCTAGAGCCAGCGGAAACAGTGCCATGATGGTTGCACCCGCCGTCATGATGATAGGTCTGAAACGGACTTTACCTGCCTCAATCAAGGCATGGCGAACCGTATAACCTTCCTCACGCAGCTGCTGGGCACGGTCGATCAACACGATGGCATTCGTGACAACAATACCAATAAGCATCATAAAGCCAATCATGGAGGTGACATTAAGAGCTTGCCTTGTAATGACCAGCCCGATTAAACCGCCGATCGCCGCTAACGGAAGCGAGAACAAGATGGCGAATGGTGCAGCTGCATTACCGAAGGCAAGCACCATGACGAGATATACCATGAAGACGGCAACGCCCATAGCCATGAATAATTGCGAGAAGCTTTCATTAATATCCTGATTAACCCCTCTGACCTCGCGAGTTACGCCATCTGGAAGCTCAACCGTTCGCAGTGCAGCAGAAACCTTGGCACTAACCGCGTTCTTGTTTTCCGCTTTAATCTTTGCAGTTACCCTTACGAGCTGCTTCTGATCGTCACGCCCCAAGGATACGGCACCCGCAACAAGGCTGATCTTGGCTACCTCTTTTAAATACACGACAGAACCGTTCGTACCGCTCAAAGGAATATTGCCGAGCTTCTCAAGCGAGTTTTTATCTGACTTATCCATAGATACCGTCGTCGTATACGTGACTCCATCCAGCTTTAAGTCGCCGAGCTTTTGCTTTTGAACCCAGTTGCTCGCCGCTTCACGGACAGTGGATGCAGTCAACCCGAAGGCGCGAGCCTTTTTCTGATCAACGGCAATTTCAACCTCTGTTTTCCCGTCGCTCAAGCTATCCTCTATCTCGCTTAACTCCTCGAACTCCTGCAGCTTCGTTTTGACAATGGCTGCAGCCTGTTCCAAGCGATCTTGATCCTCACCCTTCAGATTGTAGGAGAAGTCCGTGCTCGACACCCCGTTACCGCCGCCTACACCTCTCGGCTGTACTTCAGAGCCTGCAGGAAGCTCAGAGAGGATAAACTGCTTCACCTGCTCCTTCACTTTATCGGGATCTACTTGCTCATTGACCTCAACATAGATTTGGGAAGCGTAGGTTACCCGATCGGTACCGTTGCCGTTATACCCAGCCAAGCCTTCTACATAGGTGAACAGCGGATTGCCTTGGCTATCCTTCTCGTTCATCAGCAGCTGCTCCAGCTCCTGAGTCTTCGCAGTCGTAGCTTCGAATGCTGTTTCATTAGGCAGCTTCATCACGAAATACATCGTTCGGGAGGGCTTACCATCCGGAAGAAAGGATACACTTAACGCTGGGATTGTAGCAGCCAAGGTGACTACAAACAATAGTCCAGCCAATAGCAGTGATTTGATCCGGTGTTTCAACGACCAATGTAAAATATTCTCGTAGGTTTGCATAAATTTGCCCTGAGGCGCATCCTCATGTGACGAGTGGCCTTTGCCGGGCTTTCCTTTGAGCACCAGCAGCTTGGCCAACATCGGAATAACGGTAAGGGCTACCAGCAAGGAAGACAACAATGCGCATGCCAATGTAATGGCAAACGGCTTGAAGAACCCGCCTACCACACCGCTTACCATACCAATCGGCGCAAAAACGCCTACTGTAGCCAGCGTTGATGAGGTGATCGCCATGGATACTTGCTTGGTCGCCAGCATAATGACGGATTCATTACGCTTTTGCGCCTTCTCGAGCGTCGTATATATATTTTCAATAACAACGATGGAATCATCCACTACACGTCCGACGGCTATGAACATCCCGCCGAGCGTCATCGTATTCAACGTTAACCCAAGCTCCCACATCAGCAGCAGCGTGATGAGAATCGAAAGCGGAATCGATACGAGTACGATCAAGGTCATCCGCACATTGCGAAGGAACAGCAAAATCATAAACGAAGCCAGCAGCGCACCAACCACGCCTTCGCGCAGCATGCCGTTAATGGATTCTCTGATTTCGTCCGCACTATCGTAGGTCGTTTTGAAAACCGCATTCGGCATCGTCGTTTTCCATTGTTCCTTTAATTTCTCAACGGAATCCGAAAAATCAACCGCATTGGCGTTACCCGTTTTGTACAAAATCATTGAGATCGCCGGTTTGCCGTTAAAGCGCCCGACAAAATCGGATTCCGTAATCGATTTGACCTTGGCAACACGGTCCAGCGTAATGATGTTTCCTTTGCCGCCCGTTAGTTCAATTTGTTCGATATCGTATACGCTTTTAATATCGCCAGTAACGCGAGCGCTCTTATCGTTGCCGCTGACCTGCACGGTTCCGATCGGACTTTTGGTCACAGCAGCACGTATTGCCGAGGTGACTTGGGTCGGAGTCAAGCTGTACGCATTCAAGGCGTCAGCATCCAATTCGATATCCAAGCTAGTATCCCGAACACCGATGGAATCCAAATGGTCAATCCCTTTGACCGATTCCAAATCCGGTTTAATCGTATCTTCATAGAGCTTGTCCAGCTCTGTCTGACTCATCCCATTCTCTGCGTTAGCTACCAAATAAATAGAAGGCATTGAAGCCGCTCCGAAGGTCGAAGCCTTAGGAGTACCTGCTGAATCCGGAAGCATGACTTCCTGCAGCAGGCTCTCGACGTCCTGTTTCTTTTTCTCGGTATCTACGTTTTGCTTAAACTGCAGCATAATTCTGGCATTATTTTCACTCGAAGTTGATCTCATGGAATCGAGATCCTCGATATTGGCCAGCTTCTTCTCCAATGGCTCTGTCACTTGTTCCATGACGTCCTTCGGCGAACCCGTATAGGTCGCACTTACCATTACAACAGGGAACGATACGTTCGGCATGTTCTCTACCTTGAGCTTGCTCGTCGCAAAAACGCCGCTTCCGAACAAAAGAATCATGATAATGAACAAGGCCGACACATTTTTCATGGAAAACTGGGTTATTCGGTTCATTTCAGCACTCCCCTCGGTCCTTTCCTGATTTGTCTTTCGGCTATTTTTTTATGTACAAAATCTAGCATAATATGGCAATATGAACTCAATATGAATAATACGAAAAAAAGCCGGCACCCTATCATCGGATACCCGCTCCCTTAATTATTCCTTATGAATTTAACGCTTTTTTCTTCATCACACCAGGGAGCAGCACTTTAAACACTGACCCTTTACCCAGCTTGCTATCCACCGTAATAACGCCTTGATGCAGCTCCACAATCTTTCTTACTATAGAAAGCCCCAAACCGTTGCCGCCTATCTCTCGCTGCCTGGAATGATCTGCTTTATAGAAGCGATCAAATATATGATGGATTTCATCCTGAGATATGCCTATTCCCGAATCATGCACCAAAACCTGCACACGATCGATCATCGACTCCAGCCTGACCTTAATTTTGCCGCCCTGTGGCGTAAACTTGATCGCATTGCTAAGCAAATTGATCCATACCTGGCTGAGCTGGTCCTCATCTCCAACGATCATCACCGGCGGTAATGTCAGCTCCATCTCCAACTGCTTGGCGGACCAGATCGGTTCCTGGGATACGATAATCCGGCGTATTTGTTCATCCAGACGGTAGGATGCGGGGTGAAACGGATGATGCTCCGATTCCAAGGAGGCCAAACTAAGCAAATTATCGCTAAGGCGGGACAAGCGCTCTGACTCGGTCATGATGATTTCCAAATACTGATGGCGTTCCTCTTCAGGCAGCTCCGTATACCGGATGAGCTTGGAAAACCCGGCAATCGACGTCAGCGGCGACTGAATCTCATGGGACACGCTGGACACAAAATCCTGCCGCATCAGCTCAAGCTGCTTGAGCTCTCCCGCCATATGACTGAAGCTTCGGGCCAGATCTCCGACCTCGTCCTTGCGTTTCAACCAACTGAAGGTAATGTCAAAATCCCCCTTGGATATACGCTGGGTAGCCTGCGTCATTAATTTAAGAGGCTTGACCAAATAACGCGCCGCAATAAGCACAACCGCGCTTCCCATTATCAAGGTGATGGCTAGAACGGTAAACAAAATATAATTGAAATTATCTTCCGTATTTCGCATTACCGGTCGTACGAACACGGCATAGCTTTGGTCCTTTATTTTAAAAGGATACCCAACATATTGCTCGAAGGGCTTTCCGGCTTGCCTCTCAACCTGGCCCTTCAACACTTGCTCCACCGTCGAATCCAGAATCATCGTTCTATCCTGCTGAGGTCCAAACACACTCTTGTTCAAATTAGAATCGTACAGCGTGATATTGTATCGCCTGGCCCAATGAAGGTTATGTAAATAGGTCTCCATATCGGTTCCCTTCATTTCCTGAAAAATCGCGACGATGTCCTCCGACGCATTATATAAATCCTTCTGCATCTCCGATTCGAACAAATCCCTAAACCAATAGTTGGCAGCGTAGAAGGCAATGAACAAGCTCAAAATGACCGAAACGATAAACGTCAGTGCGACTCGAACATAGAGAGACCGGATCATACCTTAAGCTCCAATTTGTAACCTAATCCTCGTACCGTAATAATTGAAAAATCAGATGCATCCTCAGCAAATCGTTCTCTAAGCCTCTTAATATGAACATCCACCGTGCGCTCTTCCCCTTCGTAATCCATCCCCCATATTTGGTCCACCAGCTGATGTCGCGTAAACACCTGATTCGGATGCCCAGCCAGGGTAAACAGCAGCTCAAATTCCTTTAAAGGAAGGGTCTGTCGGTTGCCGTGACGGCTCACTTCAAGGTTTTTCCGGTTCAATTCCGTATCTCCGATCAGCATGACTTGGGAAGTATTGATCCGGTATCGCTTCATCAGCGCCTTGACCCGCATCGCCAGCTCCATCGGGTCAAACGGCTTAACTACATAATCGTCGGTGCCTAGCTGGAACCCCTTCACCTTATGCGCAGGCTCACTTTTGGCAGTCACCATCAGCAGCGGAAGATCAGGATACCGGCTGCGAACTTCCTTGCACAGCTCCCAGCCATCCATCAGCGGCATCATTATATCGAGAATGACCAGGTCGACTCTTGTCCGATCCAGCAATTCCAGAGCCTCAAGCCCGTTGCTGCTGTCGAGCAGCTGCATCTCATCGTTTCGTAGAGCTAGCTTGATCAGTTGTCTTATAAAAGGATCATCGTCCACAATTAACACTTTGGTCATCATCGTTCCTTCTTTCGTTGACACACCAAGCGGCTCGGTGACATCTCTTGGACCATTAGCCAGCTTGAGTACTTCCGTGATTTAAACGTTATGTATACCTGAACGCATTCTTATCCTATTTTATCATACCTTGCTAATATGAACTGATTATGAACTAAGTGGAAAAAAATCAAAAAAAAAAAAAAAACGCCATAGGGCGTTCTTGAATGTTTATAATCATGGTTGGTCTTTTGAGGTTTCCGTCCTAGTCTCAGCTCATGTCTTTTATAGTTTAAAGGCTATCGATTAATCCAAAATAAAGCCGGAGGTTAAGTTAGCCACTGTACCTGTCATTGCTCCAGCTTGTTCCGATGCCATAAAAACAGCTGTGTTCGCAACCTCAGCAAGCGTGGGAAGTCGCTTCAGCAGCGTGCTGCCCGCCGCCCCCGCCAGCATTTCTTCAAGCTTAATCCCAGCGAGCTCTGCATTATGACTGAAGATTTCCCGGCTGTGGGAACCTGCTTCTACCGTCTCGGGAATCATATGGGACCTGATGCAAATAACCCGAATCCCTTGCTGCCCAAGCTCACCCGCCAGATGGCGGGAAAAAGCTTCGACCCCGGCACAGGCGACACTGTGTCCCATATAGCCTGGTCCCGGCATAAGAGACGCTGGAGTCGAGAGCGTGAGAATGACTCCCGATTTATTCTTCACCATGTGCCGCGCCGCAGCCTTTGCAGTAATATAATTTGTCCGAATGTAACGTGCGACCGGGTACTCAAAGTCCTCAAGAGAAAGTTCGGCGAACGGCGTCCCCTGTACATGAACAAAACCTACTGCATTCAGCGCAATGTCGATGCCACCTGCCTTCGCCGCTACAGCATCAGAATGCCTCGCCACTGACTGTTCGTCAAGAGCATCGACTTGAGCTATATCGACAATTCCCCCTGAAGCAGTTATTTCACTAGCTACCGCATCTAGTTTTTGAAGCGTAGGGCCTGCGAGGTAAACCCTTGCTCCCTCTAGGGCAAAAGCACGAGCAACCGCACTGCCGATCGCACCGCCCCCTCCGTAAATCACCGCGTTCTTGTTTTTGAGCCGCATAGTTCTAACCTCCTTTTTCTTAAATATACCAGATGATCTATAATGTGGTTTCTTATAAATTGCTATCTTGGAAACCAACTTGTTCCGTCATTCCATCAAGGTATCCATATCATTTTGCCAGTGGTTGTCTACATACCCACGCTGGCTGGACCACTCGGCGAGCATTTTTCTCTGACGCATTTCTAAATCCCTAAAAGGAGCGGCGTCAAAAGAAATTTTATTAAAACGATCCAAGAAATGAGGCCCTTCCTTAAACTTCCTCATAGCTCCTATCTCCATATCGTTTGCAGCCCAAACTACCCTTTTAATACTAAATGATAACAAAATCGTGCAGCTGCACATCGGACAAGGCTCACATGTCGTGTACAGTGTATAGCTTCTTTTCAGCAGTTTTTTATTCTCCAAATCGACCATGGTTGATCCCGCATTTCTAATAGCGTCAACCTCTGCATGTGCTGTTGTATCTGCCTCCGAAAATACTCTGTTACGGCCTCTGCTAATAATCACACCGTCAGAATCTACTATAATAGCCCCTATAGGGTAAGTCCCTTCATCCTTGGCTTTTTCAGCTTCCATAAAGGCCTCGAGTAAATATTTGCGATCATCTATCATGAATGGTTGCTCCTTAAATGACTGTTTTTATTTATCAACCGAAGCCAAATCAAAAAAAGGCATAGAGTCCTTTTTCAAAATAATGAAATTCGCTCTCTCCTATGCTCCGCTTGCCATAGCCTTCGAAGAATGTATGAACCTCGGATTCCTCTTCAAAGATGTTCGGCTTTGGTCGTATTGCCAAACACACATCATAACGTGGGTCGCCTAATGCTCCCCCGCTCCAATCTATCACACTTGTAATTTCTCCTTCATGAACCAATACATTATCAATTGTAAAGTCACCATGAATGAGTGTATTCTCTACCGGCGCTGGCTTATTATTTTTCAAAAATTGTAATAAATCTTCCGTGCCGTCAACCTTATATTTTTGTAGATTAATTTCCGCTCGTCGCAGCATCTCATCCAGCCACAATCCATCTTTAACTAGAGCTCTTGGACAGGGTGTCGAATGAATTTGAAACAAAGCTTGCCCAAATTTATATATTAATTCATGCTTTCTATCCCTATTATTTTCATTACTTAAGGTGGATCTTAGTGTATCTCCTTCAAAAATTCCATCAAAGCCCAAGCTTGATCTTCACTTTTTTGTTCCACAAAATGATATACCTTTGGAGTTGATAACGGCGCTACAGAAAGACTCTTTAAAACACCTACTTCCTCAGAGAGCCAGGTAGAATACTGCTCGCCTTTTGTTCTTTTTAGAACAAACTTGCCATGTTCGCTTTGAATGATTCCAACATCAGAAGTATGGCCCTGCCTTGGAAATGTGATGTCTTTAATACTACCTAAGTAATGATTAAACTCATTTGGTATTTCGTTTAAATAAATTGGAACCAAGGGATCAATACCTCCTTTAAAATTAAATAATTACGTGGGCATCAACCATTCATAGCACCTTTCAATTTTGTATCACATACAATTTACATGATATTTACATAAATTAACAGATCCTATTTTAGAGTCTATATGGCAAAATACAGCGTTGGGTATCCCTCCAGATAGTTTCAGCGGTAACTTCCTAGAAAAACGAATAACCACAGTTCGGATTTTTCCGTACTGTGGCTTATGAACTAGTCAATACTTACTTAACCCCTTTTTCTTTTGCAATCATATTGTTCGTTTCTTCCTCTATTTGACGGAAAGCCGTATTCAGATCCATTTTGCCTGTCGCAAGATCCGCATCATATTTGAGATATATTTTTTCTGCATTGGTATCATATTTTGTTTTCGGAGCGACTGATGAATAGTTTTGATTCACAATGGTTTGCAGATTTTTCCCTTTATGTGGACTGCTCTCGCCGAACTGTTTCTTAATGTTCTGATCGGTCAGCACTGGAATAATTCCTTTACGTGACAACTCCGTTTGCTTTTCATCACTTAATATATGCTGAATGACATCCATCGCCAGTTCCTTGTGTTTGCTCGTCGAGGTGATGCTGAAGTACGTTGGCAAGGTTTGCGGACCCAAATTCGGCGCTTCCTTATATTTAGGGAACGACACGATATCCCAATTCATATCCGCCATAGGCGGGGTCAAGAAATAATTGCCTAAAGCAACCGTCATTGCAATATTTTTATCCTTTGTAAAAAAAGTCGGTGAACGCATTTTATTTCCGGCTGTCTGATATATTTTCGTAAGAACGTCGTAAACCGGCTTCCATTTTTCATTTTGAATCGTGGCTTTCTCTGTTTTAGGATCCACATACGATAAAGAAAATGGATTCAAAACAAGATACTGGTTGTTATATAAGCCTATTCCATAATATTCGGTGCCTCCGTCCACTTTATTAAACTTTTTTCCTAAATCTAGAATTTCATCCCACGTCATGCCATCCTTAGGGTACGGGACCCCGAACCTATCAAATATATCTTTGTTATAATACAAGGCTTGTGTGTTGATAACGACAGGAAGAGCGTACATTTTGCCGTCTGAGCTTTGCTTTGCGTACTCTACTGTGGACGGTTCTAGCTTGTTCAAATCCATTTGCCGTTTCTTAATCATGTCCGACATATCATACTCAAGCTTCATATCTTTTAAGTTCGTAAAAATTTTGGATACAGCGTCCCAATAAATGTCGATGTTCGTTCCTGAAGCGACTACTTCAGGCAACAGCGGTCCCGCTCCCTGCTTGGTAATATATTTGAAGGTATGCTGAGGGAACTTTTTGCGGATGGAATCTCCGAACCGCTCATTAAATTCTTCTTGGGACCAGCCGCTTTCGGAATAAATAACAAGCTCTACCGGTTCATTCGTTTTCTCTGAAGCAGTCTGATTGCTCACGTTGACGTTGGCGCTCGTGTTCGTATTGGTTTTCCCACTTGCGCTGCAAGCAGTTATCGACAATGCCAACAGACTGGCTGTGCTGACTTTTAAAATAAGCCTGACTCTATGGGTCATCTGGTATTACCTCTCCTTCTTCTAGTTTCGTTCCCCGATTACGTTACGTATATGAGTTTCTCGACACACCGCTTAGCTAAGGCATCATAGGCTCTTTAGTTTCACAAGCTCACTTCTCGTGATTGCCCATGGATCAGACATCACTTCCACGATATGGTTATTGGACGTCAGGGCATATCGCTTGTTAATCTGACCAGAAACCACATCCCCCCACTGCATATAAAGAGTCACGAGCGGAAACCTGCTGCGAATGTCATCCAAATATTTGAGGTTATCGATCGGTGTCTCCATATTGATTCCTACTTCTCCCCAGCCGAGCACTTTGCCGTATTTGGGGTCCGAAAATTCATCATAGAGTTGCGAATTCGCGGGTACGTCATCAGAATCGTAATATAGATCGGGAGCGATAATATCCACATACTCATTGCCAGGATATTGTTCCAATGCGCGCTGTAAGGAAGCTTTTGCATCAGGACAAAACATCCACAGTACATTGTGCAAGCCCCTCGTCTCGGTAAAATACCGGAACATGTGCTGCCATACGGATAAAAGCTGGTCCGTTGCTCCTGTGCCCCACCAAAACCACCTGCCGTTCATTTCATGCAGCGGTCCCCAGATGACAGGAATGTCCTTCTCTGCATATTGCGCTATAATATCCGCGATTACGCTGAGCCAATCATTCCATCGTTCATACACAGAATTGCCCGGTGTAATCAGCTCCTCCAATTGATGGCCTTCGGGTATGGAAGACCACGACGTTTCCAGGGTCCATGGATTGCTGGCATGCCACATCAATCGCAATAAACCGCCTTGCTCATGATGCTGTAAAGCGTACTCTCTCCAATTGGAGTCGGAGGGACGGTTCTCATTACCTGCTCCAACCACATTACGCCCGCTGACGTCAAATCCGACCAAGCCTGGAAACTCGCCCGACAAGCGAAATACGTCCAGATAAAATCGCTCCCATGCTTGATGGGCATCGTATGAATTCGAATTATTTGCATTGCGGGTAATGTATTGACCTATAACCACACGCCGGTCCACCTGATCGGTCAACGACTTAAACCACTCCAGCAGTTCCCGAACACAAGGGGCGGCGAATGAATCACATGGCATTTGTACTGTCATGCTATAACCCTCCTATTAATAACCTCCAATGGTCGGATACCATTCCGGCCGTCGCGGATCTTGGTGGAACCGGGCATAATAGTCGCCCTTCTCTTCATAATAGCGCTCATACTTCGCCATCTTCTCTTCGTCAAGCTCCACGCCCAGACCTGGTCCCGTTGGAACGCTAATGCAACCGTTTTCATATCTCATTAATCCACCCGCTATAATATCATCCGTTAAGTAGTGATAATGGGCATCTCCAGCAAAGATCATCGCAGGAATAGTTGACGCTGTATGAAGCATGGCAGCCAGCTCGATGCCAAATTCCACCCCGCTATGCATAGCAACCCCCATATTAAACGTATTGCAGATGGCAACAAGGTCCTTTACACCTCGAGGTCCTTCCCAATAATGAATATCTGTCAGTATGATGTCTACCGCTCCCATGCGGATCGCAGGTCCCAAATCGTCAAACTTGTTCGGATACATATTCGTTGCAATAGGAATCCTCACTTGATTGCGTACAGCGGCATTACCTTCCAAGCCCCAGGCAGGGTCTTCGTAATATTCCAAGCCGAGTGCTTCCAATCGGTGTCCCATCCGGATCGCTGTAGGAACCGACCAGGCTCCGTTCGGATCGATCCTTAGGCCGAACGAATCGCCGAGCCGCTTGCGGCATAGCTCGAGCACTCTTACTTCTTCTTCAGGCTGCATAACACCTGCTTTCAATTTCATAGATGTAATACCTAATTCATGATATAGCTGTTCGCAATAATCTGCCATATCTTCTGCACTTCGGTCGTCGCCGCCATTGAGACGGTCATACCTCCAAAACAAGTACCCTATCATCGGCACTTCGTCCCGAACTTTACCTCCCAGCAAAACGTTGAGCGGCCGCCCCAGCACTTTGCCCTGAATATCCAGACATGCCATTTCAATGGCTGCATAAAGCCTGGCATTCGACATGTAGTAGATGCTGCGAAGCACCTTTAATTTAATTAATTCCAATTCGAATGGGTCCAGCCCAACGATTCTCGGCTTCAGCTTCTGCAGAGCTCCGCGCGCATCTCCTCCACCCACTTCACCCAGACCGACGATGCCTTCATCCGTAATCAACTCCAATACGGTACGAAGAAAATAACCGGGATGGACCCCTGTGCTATGTCTCAATTGCGCTGTTGTCGGGATGGCGACACATCTTGTGCGCATGTCTATAATTTTCAAAGGGTACTCCTCCTTTATAAAACACAGATCACAGTTTTCCGTATTTTTTGTATATTTCCACCGGGTCCTCACCAGTTGCAAATTCAGCACGTGCATTGTTCTCGACTCGGACAAGCTCTTCGGTTTTTTCCAGCACCTCGACAACGAGTGCACGCGGAATAACCACGACGCCGTCTAGGTCCCCGAAGAGAAAATCCCCAGGATGAACTGAAACGATCGAAGATAACGCACCCCGAAGCCCGATCGGCATTTGCCAGTCGTAGTAGCTCCAGCGCATAAAGGCTTCCACCGGAGTCTGATATTGGCAAAATACCGGGAAGTTATCCTTTAGCAAAAATCCAGTATCACGACATCCTCCATCAACAACCGTACCGACAACACCGGATGCCTTGCCGAGCACGGCATTCATCTCACCGTAATGAGCAGCCTGATTATCCATGCTGCAATCTCTCGTATCGATAAGCGGGCAGCCGATCGCTCTCATATCGTTAAACAAATGAATACGGCGAGTGCGCAAGTCTTCGTCGCCCTTAATGTCGGGAATGCCTTTAATGGTAAAGGCCGGTCCCGCCAGCACCATGTCCTGTCGAATTGGCTTTACCCCGTGCGCAAGAGCCTGATTGGGGTATCCCAAATGATCCAGTACATCGTATACGGCACCCGTATATAATTCCTTGTATCTTTCAATAAGCTCTGTTACCGGTATTCCATACTCATAATTTTCTTTCCAATCCATAGTAGCACTCCCTTTAAGAAAGATAGTATTTCTTATTTTTTAGGTTAACCTTTAATCATTTGGCCCCCGTCGACCGGGATCGTTACACCCGTAATATAAGCGGATTGCTCGGACGCCAGGAATACGGCGATACCGGCAACATCCTCAGGCACCCCGATTCGGGCGAGCGGAATCGACTGAATCGTCTTCTCACGAATCACGGGGTCTTGCAATCGGTCACGGTTAAAATCCGTCTCAATCGCACCCGGCGCGATGCAATTCACTCGAATCCGATATTCAGCAAGCTCTACCGCCATAGCTCGGGTAAACGCCTCAATGCCTCCCTTTGCAGCAATATAGCTGCTATCACAGGCATAACCTCGCCGGGCTCGAACCGAGGAAACATTGATGATACTTCCGCCACCTCCACTGCTCATATACTTTACTGCTTCCTTAGTGCACAGATAGTGCCCTGTTAAATTCACAGCTATGGTGCGCTCCCAAGATACTTCGCTCATATGCATCAGCGGCAATCGTTCCGTCATTCCGGCACAATTGACGAGAATATCCACTCTTGCGCAGCGTTCTCCGATTTGCCCGAAGCAATGCCGGACTTGATCGGCTTCGGATATGTCCCCCTTCAGCTCTACAATCCGTTCTTCTTTTCCCGAAACGTGGGAACACGGAATATACTGCGGCGGCTCACTGTCATTATGGATAACGGCAACTTGTGCCCCACTCGCCGCAAAGGCAGCAGTAATGGCTCTTCCTATTCCTCGTGTCCCACCGGTGACAACCGCAACTTTCCCACTCAACTCCAATCGTTTCCCCTCCTTTGGTATTCATTGTAAGAGATGCCTATACAAGAATGAATGCAGGATATTATAATATTTTATATACATTTTTGCAGAGGGGTGTCCTTCATGTGGGACAAGACGGAATCTCATAAAATTGTGCATTACTACTGGGGAGAGTCGAAAACACAGTTTATTCGGGAGTCGGATACCTATGCACACTGGGTGATACTGGCTGCTGAAGAAGGGACATTTCACTATGCGATCGGGGATGAGCAAGGAGAAGTAGGGTTCGGCCAAATTGTCTTATGTCCACCTGGACAGACGCTGCACCGGAAGGTGAACTCTTCAATGTTTTCATTTCATTTTATCGAATTTAAATGGTCTGAACAGGAGCTGCCCCCATCTGTAAAAACGAAAGCAATACCTTCCGGCGCTGTTGCCATCACGGATGAACAAAGACTCCTCTCGAATTTTCAATATTTAAAACAGGCATCTACGGATAAAGATTTAACGGCTCATTATGTGGTTGATCTGCTTCTTCTTTGTCTGAATTCCGTTCGATCGGTAGAGGAGGTCCAGAAGCCAATTGATATTACCATTCGAAAAGTTGCAGCCTATATCGAAGAAAATGCCTCTAAACCTATGAAAATGGAAGATATTGCACGAGAACACGGGCTAAGTCCCTCACAATTTACGCGAAGATTTCAAGACGCCTATCAGAAAGGACCACAGCAATACCTCATCTCAGTCCGGGTCCACAACATTAAAGAAATGCTGATTCATACGGATTACACCATCGATACTATAGCTCAATTGAACGGTTTTCAGAACGGCTTTTACATGTCCAAAGTGTTTACCCAGCAAACGAACCTGAATCCCTCCAAGTTTAGAAAAACCCACAGGGTGTAGGGGGCACATACCCGTTTGGCGCTATGGAAATGAGGGTGCAAATACGATTAAACAAAGAACTACTGGTGAAATCACCAGTAGCTCTACTGTTCACATGCGTTGGATCAGCCATGGTCTAATCCTCGCTAAACTACTCAACTCATCTTGCTTTAGTTCCCGGCAACAAAATTCACTTTATACGTCCGGGTTGCCGCATTCTCCGACGTCACCACCAGTTCGGTAGTGCCAGGGACAGCCACAGCTGGTTTCACTAGTATTAGTGTGCGTTCTGCAGGTGCTGTAGAAACCGCATGTATCGTTGGAACGGCATCTCCGGCAGCTACAGGCACCGTATATTCCAGTTGCTCCGCGTTAAACCCTTGCTGCTCGACATTATTTACCTTAATGCTTTGCAAAGACATATCCGTAGTCAACCATTGTCCGTAGACTTCAATCTCGGTAATAGCCATGGGTTGATTGCCTGCATTCTTCACCCTTATATACCGGGCTGGCGATTCTCTGAACGTATACGGCTCCAGACCCGATGTTGTCCCTGTGCTGGTTGTTCCGTATACTTTACGCCAATTATTACCGATCACGGATACTTCTATATCGAACGTGTTCGAGCGCGTACTTCCTTGCTCCCAAGCGATTTTTAAGCCATCCACATTGCGTATCTCTCCCAAGTCAAGCTTGATCCATTGATTCTTCTCCGTCCCTACCCAGGAAGTGAGCGGATTGTTGTCAATGACATTGCCTGGACCAACCCCATAAACGCTTCCGTACACGCTTGCGGTAACGTTGCTTGCATCCAGCTTGATTCCGGAGATCGGCTTTAAAGGCTCAAATACGAGCTGCACCGTATACGTCGTTTGGGTACCGTTATGAGCGGTTACTTGGACGTTCGCCGCTCCCGGAACTGCCGTTGTATTCGTAATTTTCAATGCAGCCTGTTTGTCGGTTGCTCTCGCCGTAACACCCGGTACTGTCGTTTCGCCATAGGGCATGCGAGGTACTTGAACAACGTATTGATTCTGGTTAGGGGAAAACCCTTGAACCGTACTCCCCCCACAGCTAACTGCTGCAAAGTGGAGTCCCCGCTCAGCTCACTATCGATGATAACGATCTCCTGAGTACCGCCACTGCCTAGCTTCGTCTTGAAGGTTTGGCTATGGCCTTGATAATTCACTTTGACTTCATAATCCCCCAAAAATCCTCGTATTGAAAATTTACCTTGAGCATCTGTGGAGCCTGCTTCGTTCGTCCACCATTGATCAAACACCAGATCTTTCCACACTTGACCACTTGGCTTCAAGCTCCAGTCTTTGCGATAGATAGGCGCATTGCTTCTCCAATTGGCCGAATCCCAAAATCCCCAAATCAGGAAGCCTTTCATCGCCGGATGACTGAACGCAGCGGTCATATAATCCCGCATGAAATCGGCCTGCAAGTTCTCGTCGGCCGTTGCATGGTCAAATTCTGTAATTTCCAGATTGTCGGCATAGGTTGCATACTTGTCAAACATGCTCAAGTATCGATTCATGCTGCCCGGATACTGGCCAAAATGAGATTGCAAGCCGATGCCATCAATCGACACTCCATGGTTCTGCATGTCATCCAGCACTTTAATAAACCTGTTGATATTATCCGGGTTTCCTCCTTCAACGCCAGTTTCATTCAAATACATATTAGCGCCGCTGCTGCCTTCGATTTGACGAACTTGATTATACCATTGAGCGCTCTCAGACATTCCGAACGAATCGGTTAATAAATGGTTATCTTTCGGTTCGTTCACCACATCCCAATCGACGAACTGGCCTTTGAAAAAATCAGCTTCTTCATTCACATAATCGCGAACTCTATTGCGATACAGTACCGGGTAATATTTCAGCTCATTCGCCGTGACGGGCATTAACGTTTCCTTTTGCCAAACGAGCGTATGACCGCGTACTCGAAGTCCTCGTTCATTCAACCAGTTGACCACTTTAGAACCATTCGAACGATTGGCAGTATCCCAAGTGGTCATCTTCAACTCATTTTCAGGAACGGCGCTGTTAAACAATTCCGTCACCGCTTGCCTATATTTGTCACTATCTGCATTCGTTCCGAGCAATCTCGTAGCGGTAACAGCCGTCCCCCACATAAACTCATGATTCAGCATCTTAACTTCGACAGACGCGTTCTGCACATTTTGTCCGTCTTTATCTTGCACTTGAACGGTCAAATCGGCCTTACGAATTTGTTCGATCCGCTGTAGAGCATCCTGACGCCATTGGGCGTTCTCTTCTCTGCCTTCGTAGCCCTCATAACCAATCCCGGTTTTCGGCAGATCGCTTACCTGCAACGTTTTTTGATAATTGATAAGCTGAAGTCCCCCGATTTCAATAACCTGTGGTGGAAAACCGATGCGCAGAAGCATTTGAGATCCTCCTTCGGGATGGTCCATATACGATACGAAAGGGATCTCTACTTTCTTCCAATCGGTCCCGATATATACTCCGGTCGTTGTGGATTTTTCGTAGGATACTTTATTTTCAAAGGCTACCTCTGTCCTGGCCACATCCGATCCGCTGGGGAGCTCTATGGCTCGTACGTAGAAGCTGGCGAATAATACATCATCCTTAGCGACTGCCGGTGCAATATTAATTCTCAATTGGGCTAGATGACTTCCCTGCGGGTCTACTGACGTTCTGGCCCGGATCGCTTGGCTAAACGGTTGACCTTCGACAGGAACCATCTGCATACTTGCATAGCTAGGCCCGATCAAATTCATCTTGGTGAGAGCATCATCTGGCAGTAAAGAAATACCCGATGAATCTGCGAAATATTCCTTTGGATAACACAGCGTTACCGATAATGCAATTAGCAGGCATAACACGAACATGAACAGGTTTCGGAAGCTTTTTCGTTGTATCATTTTCATAACGCCCTCCTTATATTGAAGCGCTTTCAATTATGCGAGATTAGTATATAATGGGAGAAAAGATATTAACATATAAGGAATTCATTTATTTTATATAATTTTTTGCAACTTGGTAAAACCACTCCCCAGAAGGATATATTATCCGGGTGCTAGAAATAGAATATAGAAGCTTACATATTTACTCGTTGTCCAATTTTATTTGGGAAAGGGAGTCCATTCATGACACAAGAGCAAAATTACAAAAACCATGCAAGATTTCATCCGCTATTCCACTTTATCGGCATGCCTTTAGCGCTTATTACATTTATCGGTACGGTTGTTTATTTGTTTGCATCGTTCTCCTGGATTTCCGTGCTGGCGGTCATCGGCTCCATCTGCTTGATGGTTTCCATTGTCCTCGTGCGGACATACGCGACAAAGCTCCAGGACCGCATCATCCGCGGCGAAGAGAACTTCCGTCATTATCTGCTTACTGGAGAGCCGTTAAATCCTCGTCTTACTACTGGACAAATTGTAGCGCTTCGTTTTGCAAGCGACGATCAGTTCCCCAGCCTTTGCCAAAAAACTGCAGCTGAAAGCTTGAAGCCCGACGATATTAAGAAGACCATTAAAAAATGGAGACCCGATTCTCTGCGGGTGTAGCTCGATCCTACATTCCATAAGCCGGATCACCTCATGCATTTTGGAAGCTTGCGCTAATACGCAAACATCCCATGCCCGCCCTTCGGCGTGCATGGGATGTTTTTTTGATGCTTATCTCACGATTAACGATTTGCCGCCTCCATCTCTACAATAGCATCTACCGCATTAATGGGGTGCAGCTGTCCTTTAAACGCAAACGAACTTTTCCCTGTTTCCTCGGATACGACAAGCACTAAAGCATCTGTTAGCTCTGTCAATCCTATTGCCGCACGGTGCCGAGTGCCCAGCTTTTTATCCTCTACTGTCGCATGGGATACGGGTAAGACATTCGCAGCCGATACAATCCGATCAGACCGAACGAGCACAGCTCCGTCATGGAGCGGACTTCCCGGGTAAAACACCGATTCCAGCAGCGAGCTGGTCAAGGTCGCTTCCAACGGGATACCTGAGTGTACGAACGAACCCAGCTCATCCTCCCTTTCCACCACAATCAGCGCCCCATGTCTGCGTTCAGACAGATGCTGAATACTAATGGACAAGTCCAAATAATTGTTCGTAAATGAAGACAAATAGCATTGCAAATAAAAGGAGGCCGCTATCGACTCCACTTTATTAAACGCTTCCTGTATTTCATCGAATTGGCTCAGCAAACAATGGTTCTCGTTATTAATATCTTCCAAGCTGCGTTGGATTTTATCCGCGATATGATGTAAATGCAGCTCAAGCTGTTCTTTCATAGGGGATACATCACAATTAATTTGCAGCATTCAAACCACCTCAATACTCCATATTGAACTCTTAGAAATCCTTGCTAAATGCTCAACCATAATATGCGCATTCTTCCATCCAAGTATTACATGAACCTTTTCTTAGTCATTTACCTATTGACAGTTTCAAAATCATGGTTTATTTTAATATTGACTGATCTGATCAATCTACATTTTTATTCACTATATTTTTTTGTTCGAATATTGACTGACCTAATCAATCTAAAATGGAGAAATCCCAAATTCAAAGGAGAGATGAACATGAATGGCATTCAACAAAAAGGCAAAGTTGTTATCATCGGAGGAAGTATTGCGGGCTTGCTGACCGCTAGAGTCGTTTCCGATTATTACGAAGAAGTTCTCATCGTAGACAAAGATCATTTTCCTAAACAGCCTCAAGAACGTAACTGTACACCGCAAGCCTATCATCCCCATCGTTTCACAAATCGCGGCAAGACCATAACAGCACGTCTCTTTCCTGGTTATGAAGAGGATTTATTGGCACAAGGCTCCCCCTCATCGCTGAATAAGACCATCCACAATATGAATCAATACGGAAGCATGGTTGGAAAATATCCAAGGAATGATATCAAGTTCAGCAGAGCCGTGTTGGAGTGGGTACTTCGCGAACGTGTGAAACAGATTGCTAATGTTCGTTTCCTCCCGGATCATGATGTGCTCCAACTGGTGACAACATCAGACCGCACCGCAGTTACTGGGGTTCAAGTCCGGGATCGCGGACAACTGGGTGAGGAAACAACATTATTTGCCGATATGGTGTTTGATACAAGCGGCCGTGCTTCCAAACTATCTGTATGGTTAGAACAGATGGGTTATCATGTCCCCGCTCCGGACTTTCTGAAGGTCGATATCGGCTACAGTACACGCCGTTACAAACTACCTACCAAGCTAGCACATATAGGGGAGGAATGGGATGCCATAGTTATGGCAGGCCAACCTGCCGCTGGAACTTTCTCTGGCTGTTTTTCCTTTATTGAAAATAATATAGCGGAAATGCTGCTTTACCGACCGGGTGGACATTTTCCTCCTACAGATGAAGAGCAATTCGAACAAGCGATTAGAGGGCTCTCTAGCCCAATCATCTCCGACATCTTACAGCAGCTTGAGCCGCTGGGTCCTCCAAGAGGTTTCCGTGTGCCGAAGCTGTACCGTCATCATTATGAAAGAATGCAGCAATGGCCTGGCGGCTTGTTGGTGTTAGGAGATGCATTCTGCATCTACGATCCTATTTTCGGTCAAGGTATGACCGTCGCTGCTATCGAAGCGGAGGCGTTGGAAAACTGTCTGCGGCAGCAGTGGGATGACCCTCAACCCCATTTTGAACAGAGAGTGCTTCAAACCATACAGGGTGTCATTGAACCTGCCTGGTGGCTGAATTGCTCTAATGATTTGCAATGGGAAGGTGTTGAATACATCAGTGCGGAGCCGTTGAAAGGAATAACGTTTGGTCAAAAATATATGGACCTGTATCTTCAGTTAGCGACAACAACACAAAACTGGGAGCAGTACGGATTGTATTGGGCGGTCAATACGTTATCCGTTTCACCAACAGAAATTATGAAACCCGAAATAGTAAAGACCGTGCTTAGTGCTTCGGAAGAAGGCAAGCAGCTGCTCGATGAGCTAAACCAGCTCTACGGCAATTCCCTAGAACAAGCCTTGGATCAGCTCCTTCCACATTTTACTCAAGCTACCTTTGTACAGCACTCATCACATCCAGCGCAAACCAATAAATAATCGTCTTAAAAGATGGCGGCAAAAATGATATACTCATCTCATACACATCAACTTATCCATG
Source organism: Paenibacillus sp. RC67 (assembly GCF_030020805.1). GTDB lineage: Bacteria > Bacillota > Bacilli > Paenibacillales > NBRC-103111 > Paenibacillus_S. The sequence goes on along the minus strand of NZ_CP125098.1, from coordinate 1,102,196 downwards.
TAACTAGCCCAATTCAGGCAAAGGAATGAATGACAATTGGCGCCTTTAAACGATGAACAATTACATCAAATTCGCGATGAACGTAAAGATCAAATCATAGCGGCCGCCCTTAAGGTCTTTGCACGAAGGGGCATCATAGGAACCAAAATGAGTATGATCGCAGCCGAAGCCGGTATTAGCCACGGTTTACTGTATCATTACTTCAAATCGAAGGAAGAACTATTTAATACGCTTGTTCAAGGGGCCATGATAGAATCACAAGCTGCAATGCGCAGTCTTTACGATCTTCCAGGCTCTGCGATCGATAAAATTAGAGCTTTGACGGAAGAAATTCTGGATGATAGTGGCGCACCCTACTTCATGCTGATTCATCAGGCTCGTACATCAGATGGCGTTCCCGATAAAGCACGGCAGCTGGTTGAACAATACTCTATGAAGACTTTTGTCGATCAGCTGCTTCCGTTATTTATAGAGGGGCAGCAGGCAGGAGATATTGCCGCAGGTAATCTGGAGAATTTGATTTCCTCCTATTTATCGGTCCTCTCGGGTCTCATGGTCTTGAACGCCCAAGAGGGCTCTAGCTACACAAAGCCTGAGATTGACGTTTTACTCCGGATAGTTACCGGTCGCTAAGATGCTTCCCCGCTCAGTTCATAGCAAGGAAAAGATCGCCTTCCATGGGAGGGCGATCTTTCTTTTCCACTTTAGCTTTCTGTTTAAAGCCATCGTTCCTTCCAGCCATATCACAAGTCTCTCCCTAATAATCATTAGTCTCTGTCTGCCTTGCCATGACCATTCCACTACTTCTTGTTCACTAATCCCTGTTTCTGCTGTCTCCACCTATTGTCAATCAATAGCTTACCTGGTGCTACACAGTCAAAGTATTTTATTCCTTAGTATCAGTGCATCACGCATCAAGTTAAAAAAAGCCGATTGATAGTTACTTTGGATTCCATGATTATGAAGGTGTTGCATCACCACGCAGGAGTTTTTGCACACACTTGCATGATGATGCAGCTTCATACAACAGCTCTGACGTGCATGAAGAACGTGGAGAGAGTTGTTGGATGCATGACTCTAACATAGAAAGGAGACGAAAGAACACACTCCGTAATACCCATTCATGCTTTATCCAAAATAAGGAGGAATGAATCTATTTATGAAAAAGTCCATCCGCAATTCACTTTTAGCTACTTGCTTGGCTGTTGTTGTATCCTCATTCTCTTTTGGCGCTGCATCTGCTGCACCTAACTACAGTCTGGTCGGATATGCCAATGTCAATGGAACAACTACAGGAGGAGCCGGCGGTACAACAGTAACAGTAACCAACCTGACTGATTTCAAAACGTATGCATCTTCTAGCAGCAAATATATTATTAAAGTTAACGGCAACTTCAGCCTGTCTGGACAAGTGGATGTGAAGTCCAACAAAACGATTCTGGGCGTAGGCTCCAACTCCGGCTTCACAGGGGGCGGCTTGCGCGTCAAAGGCAGCAGCAACGTTATCATTAAAAACTTAAAAATCGCTAAGGCTGTAGGTACAGATGCCATCAGCATTGATAGCTCCGATCATATCTGGATCGATCATAACGACCTCTCCAGCGATTTAACTCATGACAAGGACTACTACGATGGCCTGCTCGACATTAGCCACGGCTCTGACTATGTGACGGTATCCTGGAACAAGTTCCACGACCACTACAAAGGTTCCTTAGTCGGTCACAGCGACAACAACAGCTCCGAAGATACCGGCCACCTGAAAGTGACCTACCATCATAATTCCTTCGTCAATGTCAATTCACGTATTCCAAGCTTACGCTTCGGAACCGGCCACGTATACAACAACTACATCAAAAACGCTTCAACCGGCGCTCACTCCCGCATGAATGCTCAAATGCTTGTTGAGAGCAACTACTTCGACACTGTATCCACACCTATTCAAAATAATGTAGACAGCAGCACCGACGGCTACATTAACGAGAAAAAATAATGTGTACGTAAACAGCGGAGCCAACAAAATTTCACGCACAGGTTCTTTCACGTCCGCTCCTTATTCTTACTCGGTAGATAGCGCGTCCAGCATCCCGACAACAGTCACCCAATATGCAGGCACCGGAATTGTAACCAACTAATGAACTGATTAAAGTAGAGTAAAAAAGTAACAAAAAAACCGTCCGAGGACGGTTCGTATCCCCTTCAGGCTATCAATAAGAATATCGACACTTGCATTGTCCTTGAAGGGGATATTTTTCATGATTTGGAATTAAAAAAACGTCTATTCAACCAGCTTGCCTTTCCAAGCAGCCACTCCGCCCTGTAAATGTGATACATCATGCAACCCGTTTTTAAGCAATACTCGCGCCGCCTGCTTGCTTCTCATCCCGCTTCGGCAGTACAAATATACACTTTTATCGCGAGGGATTTCCCCCCATCTTCTGCTCAACTGGGATAAAGGAATATTCACAGCACCGGGAATATATCCTTGCTTGACCTCCCCAGGCTCACGCACGTCAACCAACAGCGCACTCGGATTGTCCTTCAGCTCCTGCTGAAACAGGTCAGTAGTCAATGTTTTCAATCCTCTGACACCGGCAAAACGTGAGTAGAGGAACCATAGCAAAAATGCAACGGCAATGATTTTTATAATAAGCTGTACATCCATGACTTAACCTCTTTTCCGCTATTTTTAACGGCTTTTGACCAAGAGCTCCACCGCTTGCTTGACGACTTTGCTGGAATCTCTGCCCGCTTCTTTTTCCTCAATGATACATTGCTCCAAATTCACAGCCACAATGTAGGCTATGGCTTTATCCGCGGCGCTTCGGACGGCTGAAATTTGACTCACGACATCCTTGCAGTCCTGCTCCTCTTCCATCATCTTCAATATGCCGCGTATTTGGCCTTCCATTCGCTTTAATCTTTTTTTCACATCATCATCATATTTCATGGACATGTGGATTCATCCTTTCCATTATACCGGTATAGGTATATTATCTCCGATAGGTTGTTCGAATACAATACGTGTTGGGCTGTTATATTGAGATACCACACATTGGCAGTTAAGGAAGCATCGGAGAAGACGCCCGTAATACGACTCCTGCGTTTTTTCAGAAAAGGCAAAAAAGGCGCACCTCCTGCATCCTTAATGGTACGCATCGGCTCCGCCCTGCTCATATCGTTTATTTTATATCGTGATCGATGCTTGAATGCTTTGTCTGTATTGAAAGGGACTGATGCCTTCCGCTTGGCGAAAAGCTCGGCTCAATTGGCTTTGTTCCTCGTACCCTACTTTCTCTGCAATTTCCTTGATCGAGTATGAGGAGTCCATCAGCAGCGTTTTGGCTGTTTGAATCCGTACCTGTCTGACATACTCCATGGGTGGCATGCCGAGACTTTGCAGAAACAAATGGCTTAAATAGCCGGGACTTAAGTACACATGATCAGCCAAATCCTGCAAGCATAACGGACTGCCGATATGATGCTGAACAAACTGGCACACCTTCATGACTCTCTCTTCAAACCGAAGCGGTTCAACAGGCAGCTGCTCTCGCATGACGGACAGAAAGTACTGAAGCCATTGATAGAGCCAGCCCTGCATACCTAAAAATTGCATGGAAATATCCGTCCGTATAAGATGCGTATGCGGAGCATCGATCTCAGAACGAGGCTTGTCCTCCTTGATTAGCTCCCCTAACTGCTCGAAAGCTTCCAAAGCCGTTTCCCAGACAGAAACAAGCTTGCTTAGACCTGTGGAAGACGCTAAATGAGTTATGAAGGGAAGGTCATATACCGTAACAAGATCCAAATTTCCAATCTTCAAATCCCCGCACAGCGATATATAACGAATAGGCCGCTCCTCCTCCTGCTGCGGAAGCAAGCTGAATAATGTATTAGGAGGAAATATTACGATATCCCCCGTGGATACCTGATGCTTTTTCCCTTGTATTATCAGCTCCAGCTTTCCCTCAAGAACAAGCCAGAACAGTGTATACGGAAGCTTCAACTGTGAAATGGAATAGGTGGTGGACTTAGCCATATCGCGAATCCAACGGACCCGGAATTTTAAATAATCGATATAAAACTGCTCGTCTTTTAACGTAAACATTCCGTTCAACCTCCTAAGCAAGCTTAGAGTGAAACAGATCTATTATAACGTAAGAGACGAGCCTTGAGTATGAAATACGGTATTAGGACAAGCTTTCAGCTTCATTCATCCATGTGAGCTCCTGCTCCCACTTCACTCCGCCTGCATTGGATTGAAATGCACCTGGTGTGCTTCGGCCATTCCGTACGTAGGCTATGAGCAGTTGAGTCAGCTCCTCTACCACTTCCGGATAATGTTCCTGCACATTCTCCCTCTCTCCGATGTCTCGGGTCAAGTCATACAATTGAATGGGTGACGCTCCCTCAGGCTCTTGGCCTGGTCTTGGGCTGCTCCAGCCCCCTGATCCAGGGCACAGCTCCAGCTTCCAGCTGCCTTTACGAATGGAGAACGAGCCATTAATAGAATGATGAACAAGGGCCTCTCTCAGCGGTTCAGCAAGTTCACGACCCTGCCATACAGCTAGATTACTCACGCTGTCTTCACCGGCCTCATCAGGTAGAGTCACTCCTACCAGCTCAGCAACCGTCGCCAACAAATCAACCAAGCATACGGGCTCATCCGACACGGAACCTGCTTTAATGCTTTGCGGCCATTTGACCAATAACGGAACGCGGTGCCCGCCTTCGTAAATATCCGCTTTTTGACCTCGGAATACGTAGCTTGGATTATGCCCTAATTGTGCCAGCTCTTCATAGTTAGCCTTTGGCGAGCATCCATTGTCGCTTGTAAAAATAACAATCGTATTGTCGTTTAACCCGCATTCCTCCAGCTTGCTGACAATTTGCCCGACGACATCATCGCACATCAAGACGAAGTCCCCGTACAGGTTCGTTCCTGATTTCCCCAGAAATTCAGCTGCAGGCAGAATCGGAGTATGAGGTGCCGGCAGCGGGAAATAAATGAAGAATGGTTCGTTACGCGAGCCCTCAATGATCTCTAACACTTTCTCCGTACATTTCGGCAGCACCTCTTCATGATGAAAATCCGCACCTGTCGGACCTTTTCGCCAAAAGCCCATTTCTTCGTCCCCGACCGTAATCCGATCCGGAAGAGAAGTTACCCGATCATTCTCAATATAGACATAAGGGGCCATATCCAGTGAAGCGCTAATTCCGTAATAGTAATCGAAGCCATGCGAGGTTGGTCCATTTGTAATAGGCTTTGTAAAGTCTACATCCGCAGGATCTTCACCCTGCTTCACCCATTCGAGACCCAAATGCCATTTGCCGACGCATGCCGTTCGGTACCCTGCCTGCTTCAATAGAGAAGCCGTAGTCATTCTGCCTTCCTCGATGAGAGGACGCGAATACCCGTTCATCACTCCACTCTTCAACTGGGATCGCCAATTGTATCTGCCTGTCAAAATACTGTATCTCGACGGCGTGCATACCGCTGAACTGGAATGACCGTCTGTAAACCTCATCCCTGCTTCGGCCATTTGGTCCAAATGCGTAGTATGAATTTTCGAATCCGGATTTAAGCTGCTTACGTCCCCGTAACCCATATCATCCGCCAAGATGTAGATAATATTAGGCTGTTGATTCTCTTTGCTTTGTGACTGTGGCATTAACCGTTTCCTCCCTCGGCCTGTTACTAAAGTGTTCTTCCCTGCATCATAGCATGAGGCCTGCCTCTCTCCCATGGCTTAGACTTCTCTTTTTTTGACAAATCTTACGATGCAAAGTCCGGCTCACACATTTCCCTCCATGCAAAAAAGCGTACATTGCCTAAGGCAACATACGCTTTTTCTCCCTCTTGATGAAATTCGTCCGTTCTTCTCGTTGGCATGTATAACTCAAGCTTAATTTTTCATGCCTGAGCTTGATGAAGCGCATTGCCTGCCTTTGAAATCCGAATGGCCATCATAGCTGCGAACAAACAGACGAAGCCTGCCGCGACAAAAGAAATGGTGTAGCTGCCGAACCATTCTCTCATCGCTCCCGCACTATAAGCAGCTACTGAAGCACCAACCTGATGTGCTACAACAACCCATCCGAAGATCATACCGGATTTCTCCTTGCCGAATTCTTTGGTAGCGAGCTTCACGGTTGGCGGCACAGTGGCAATCCAGTCCAGACCATAAAAGATTGAAAAGATGAGAAGCATGTTAGGACCTGCATTGAGCGCATAAGGCAAGAACAGGAGCGACAGTCCGCGAAGACCGTAATACCAGAACAGCAGCTTCCGGCTATCGAACCGATCTGAGAGCCAACCCGACAGTGTCGTCCCTACAAGATCGAACAGGCCCATCAAGGCTAGCAATCCGGCCGCCATAACTTCGGGAATCCCGTAATCTCCACAGGCTGAGATCAGATGGGTACCAATCAAACCGTTCGTGGAAAATCCGCAGAAGAAGAATGTTCCAGCGAGCAGCCAAAAGGTCATATTCGTCATTGCAGAACGCAGCGCCGACAGTGGAGTGAGAAATAAGTTTCCTTTGAACGGAACTGGCTGAACAACCTCCTCCGTACCATAAGGGGCTGCCCCTATATCATAAGGATGGTTTCGCATCCAGATCGCAACGGCGATCAGTACGATCACTATAGCTCCGACAGACGTATAGACGGCATATCTCCAGCCGGCCTCGACCATAATTTTTGCCAGCATAGGCAGGAACAGCAGTTGACCCGTAGCGGCACTGGCTGTAAGCAATCCGACGACAAGGCCTTTACGTTTCACAAACCATTGGTTACTAACCGTAACCCCAAGCACATTCGCCATCATTCCTGTTGCGAGACCTGAGACAACACCCCACAGTATTTCATACTGCCAATAAGCCGTCATGAGTGGTGTTACAGCCATGCTGGCTGCCAATACCGTCAAGGAGATGACCAGCACTCTCCGAATTCCATACTTTTGCAGTACAGCAGCAGAGAAAGGGCCCATCAAGCCGTATAAAAAGATACCTATGGAGATAACACCGGAAATACTGCCCCGATTCCAACCGAACTCCTTTTCAAAAGGAACTATAAGAATGCTGGACATCGAACGAACACCAGCAGATACGAGCAGCGTTACGAAAGTAACGAGGATGACCACCCATCCATAATGAAAACGTGGAGATTTTAGCTTGTTCTCCATGAGGAGTTTTTCACTTCCTTCTAGTATTTTGGTTGTACATACAATAATATTTCAAAAAATTAATCCTTCTCCAATTGCTCACTTGAAAGTTCAATATTGGCAGATAGCTGTTTGGCTGCCTCTGGGCCTAGGATCGCTTCATACCGGGCATGAAGATTTTTCGATGCTTGCCGAATGGTACCCTCTAATGCAATTCCTTTATCCGTAGGGTATACCAAGACGGTCTTACCATGGCCCTTCCGCTCCACCAGTTGCTTGCCTTCCAGCTTATCTATAAACCTAGTTAACGTAGACGGTGTAATGGACAGCTTCTCGGACAATTCCTTTTGGGTAATGCCTGGGATTCCATTAACAAGACGAATCAAATAACCGTACATAGGGGTTAATCCCGTAGGCGCGAATTCTTCCTCGGCCATTTTGGTAATGGCGCGGCTCAATCGATTAGCGGTGAAAAATAAGCAATTGTGCAGAAAGCCCTCATCCATTATGGACATCCCCTTCAGTTCAATTTTGTATGTACAACAAATATAAAAGGGATGGTGTTGATTGTCAACCATTTCTTTTTCGCAAAGCCCTTAGACTGTTGAGAAACCTATGAAACTTGAAATATTGCTAGTATATTTCAGTGGGGTATGCCTCTCCAGCCGCTGTTGAAACCCGTGAATTAGATTAGAATCAGCGGTATTTTCACGGATTTCAAAGGCGGACGTAAACTCCTCCGAGGCATACCCCACTTACCTATATAGCATATTTCACGAAAACAGGTTTCTCAAAAGACTCAGGGGCTTGCACCCCCTGTCCCTTCGCTAAATAATAGACAGCAGCTCCGACAGCGACTTTATCGTCCTATACGGCTCAGCAGTCGCAGTGAGGGGAACGCCCGCTCCTTTGTGGTCGATCCAGATTCCTTTAATGCCAAGGCGCTGAGGCGCGGCGACCTCCCACTCGAAGTTATCTCCGACCATCCAAGTATCTTCCGCGGTGACTCCCAGTTGTTCCAGCGCGTGTAAATAGATTCGATCGTCCGGCTTACCGATGCCGAACTCGCCCTCGACGAGAACACAATCAAACAGCGGGGCCAGCTCGAAACAGCGAATTTTATCCCATTGAGGTTCCGTATTCCCATTGGTTAACAGGGCAAGCTTTATCCCCTTAATTCGCAATTGTTTAATCGTATCGATAGAATCCGGGAACAGCTTAACGCACTTATCACGTTCTATTCCATATGTATAAGCAATCTGATTCGCTAAGGAATGATCTTCCATCTTCAACTTCTGCATAGCCATGCCTACGATTTTCTGCCTGGCTTTATACAGATCAAGCCTGCCAACGCGGTGACGTTCAGGGTCGCTCCAATACCACTTTGCCGACTCTTTAATACCTGCAAGCAGTTCAATAGGATCGCAGCTAAGCACATGGCCAAATGATCTCCGCCAGCACGAATCCGTATCCACTCCATGATCGAAAGATAGAATCGTGTCGTCCATATCCAATAAAATGGCTTTTGGCATCTTGTTCCTCCTTGGTAAATAGGCATCGGATATCTCCATTATACTTTAAAATTCCCAACTAAACCCTGAAGATCCTCAGCCATTCTGGACAAGGAAGATGCGGATGCCGCAATTTCCTCCATGGAGGCCAATTGCTCTTCTGTTGAGGCAGCGACATTTTGCGTCTGAGAAGCTACCGTTTTCGATCCGAGTGCAATATTACCGATAGAATGCACTACTTGCTCCGTGCTTGCAGATATTTGTTGCGAAGCTGCAGATATCTCCTGAACCTGATCCGAAACCTCATCTATGTTCTGCTTGATTTCCTCGAATAATTTCCCTGCCGTATGGACGACCTGCATCCCTTCATTGACCTCTTTTACTCCAAGCTCCGTCGTCTCAACTACGTGTTGTGTGCTCTGTTTAATCGTAGCTACTAGCTGTGCAATCTGTCCAGCGGATTGAGAGGATTGTTCGGCCAGCTTCCTTACCTCAGACGCAACTACAGCGAACCCACGTCCCTGCTCTCCTGCTCTGGCCGCTTCTATTGCCGCATTAAGCGATAACAAATTGGTTTGTGCAGCGATATCCGAGATAACCTCCACGATATGTTCGATTTCTTCTGAATGCTCTTCCATTTCAGTTACGGCATTGGCCAAATGGTTCATTGTACCATGTATCGAATCCATCTGACGGACAGTTAATAGAATAGATTGGTTGCCTTCCATAGCTTTCTGAGCCGCATCCTTCGAGAGAGAAGATGTCATATGGGCGCTTGAAGCAATTTGTTGTATTCCTGATGACACTTCGTTCATAGCCTGAACGCTCTCGTTTACAACTTGGGATTGCAGCTCTGCGTTGGCAGTTACTTGTTGGATAGTCAAAGTAATGGTTTCGGATGTTTGGCTCGATTGGTCCGCATTGGCGGTTAACTCTTCTGAAGACGAAGCTACGTGCTCAGAACTAAGACTGATTTGCCGCACCAAGCTGCGCAAATTTTCGGTCATTTGGTTAAAGGATTGTGCCATCACGCCAATCTCATCTTTATTTTTCACTTGAATAGCACCCGTAGTTAAGTCCCCGGATGCAATTCTCTCTGCAGCCCTCGCTATAGCTATAATAGGCTTGGATATTATCCGCGAACACCAATACCCTATCAACAATGCTGCAATAAAGGCAATAATACTAAGCGCAGCAACATTCGCATTAGCGGTATCGACAAGCTCTGAATTTCTTTTGCTTGCTTCATCCATCGAACTAAGCTGAAAGTTGGCTAGCTTGGCTGCCATGGGATCAAGCTGCTTTCCTAGTGGCAATACTTCGCTAGTAAAATAATTTATTACTTTATCAGACGGCTGCTTGTCTTGAATCATTTGGAGCAACTGCTCATATTTCTGTTTAAATTCCCGGTTCTTTTTATCTAAGTCCATTAATCCGTCTTTTAATTCCCCGATTTGCGATAATTGATGCGTATCTTCGATTAAACTAGCTGCCTTACCGTAAGAAGCTTTTAAATCATTAACAAACTCTGCTTCTTTGGTAATGATGTATCCGCGCAAAATATTATTTTCTTGAGAAATTTCATTTTGGATTTCTAATATATTGGCTAAAATTACGGCTCGTCTTTCTATTAAATCCGTATCAGCAATATCAATTTTTTTAAGATAATATGCGGAGATTGCTCCTGTGGCTGCTAATAGAAGAGCAATAATCATAAATGAGCCAATCAACTTTTTCCCAATCGTCATTTTCCCTACAAGCCTGTTTGCCATTGTTGAATTCATGTTGAGCACCTCATTAGTGTATTTGTTCTGTTCAGAAACAGACCACAAAATCCCCCTATTCCGCAAGAAAAGGGGGCAACTAAATAGAAGCCTCTGGTCGGCAGCTGGCTGGCACCATGTAGCCTCATACATGTAAGCCCCTGTAGCTTTGCGTCTCCACTTTTCAATGGGTTTGCTCTATCGGAGTCAAAATAGGTCTTTTTTCCTATTGAATTAGGTATTGACAAAAATACTAATCATTATATTATACATATATTGTCGAATAAACAAGATGTTTCACTATTTTCCTCTATTACAACAAAAAAACCACAACATGAGGATTACTCACATTGCGGTCTTGGCTTATTTCATCCATTTTATCTCTGTCTGGACCGGTCATTTTTGTGCTTCACTTTTACCGTAAACATGCTCAACACCAAGGTTAATATCACATAGGTCCAGAACCCGTGAATTTCAAATCCATATAAATATTTATCAAGAAGCCATAGTTTGATGGGCGTCAATATGATCGAGGCTAGAATTAATGCCGGTGTCGTCAAGCAGCCGATTCCTACTGTAATCAGCAATACGGAAAGAACCATTGCAAGACTGAACAGAAAGCTAATAACAAACATGAGGATGGAAGCAATAATTAAGGTTTTCGTATCTTTAATGGTTATGTATTGGTGAAAGTATTCATTTCCAATCCAAAATACGAGAGCGGTAACTAATAAATTCAGAATGTTCCTCATTATGGTAATCCTCCTTTTAAACTCCATTTTCTAATCATACGGAATGTAAGGTCCATGTACCATCTGCTCTAAAATTCATATGATAGTTATTCAAGAACATGTCTCCTTTCTACCCTATCCATGCATGGTTTAAACCCTATAAAATAACCCCACAAAGTGGGGCCTTGGCTTCGAAGCGATTCAGGTTAAAAAAAGAACATCGCTAAGATGCTCTTCGTTCGATTATTATTGGTCACTAAACTCAATATCATTGAAATCAGCTACATAGACGAGTTTATTATCAGGCCGGTTTACAGCAGGAGCAAATAATTCCTTATAAGGCGTATCTGTCATGGCTATCCTGGCATCCCTTTGCTTCCACTGGTCAAATACCCCTTGCGATATCTCAAATGGCAATAATGGCTTAACTGAACGTTTGCTATGAATAACAATAATCTTATTCCCATCTTTAGCAACGACAACATTATTTTTGTAGACCATCTGCAAGTGCTTCTCTTTATCTGTCATAAATGCGCTCATACGTTCCCCTCCAACTAATTATTATAGAGCAATAGATCCTATGAGACAATGGGAATAAAGTCATTTAGCCTATCTTATTAAAGAAAGCTTCCTGATCCTATTATCTTATATAAAAAAATAACCACCCGTTTTACGGTAGTCATTGTCAATCCCTAGGGTAATCAATCCTCATTATATCCATGAAGGGCACCTTTAAGGTCTCTCCGCTTTGTTTAATATGTACTTTCCCTGTGCGCGAATCCAATAAAACAATCTGTCCACGAACCGGTTCTTCCCGTCCCCAAACGGTCAACAGGATCTCCGACTTTTCATAGAAAGCCTCCGTAATTTGGTTCCCTATTTCCTCTAAAACAAACTCATCTCTTGTCGGACGCTTTGGTACTTTGGGTTTGGCCACCTGTCATCCTCCTGATGTCTTTCAAATTTGGTCAATCTATAGAAAGCTTTGCTTGCACTTTGGCTTGTTCAGCTTCTTCTTCAGTAAAGCCATCCTTAACCAATTGCTTTTTTACTCTAATCGCATATAAATCAGCGCCTAATTCTAATTCAGAAGTATCCGCCGCTCTATAGCGTTCCGCCATAAGTTGAATCGCATTGGTTAATAGTTGTTGTTTATCCACTACAGCACCCGCCTCCATATTTTTTTATTAAACCAATATCTTATCATCATAATAACTGAGAACTATCGAGCTTCCTAAGTGTGATGCACTAATGCCCAAAGAAGATAATCTAACAAATACTATATTATCCCTTGAGAATATATGGGCGGAAATGTTATAGGATTCATGTTTTACCCATTCCATCTGTGTTTTATTAGGCAATTTAAATACAATGGAATCCCCATTGATCTCTATATAATTCTTAAAAACCCTTGCCTGAATAAAATCATCTCCATCCAACGTGAAAAATTGGTAGGTTTCATTGTGAGCATCATACACTTCGAAATCCGACGAGCTAACAGAATATTCCCTTGCCCGGTACGTTTTGCTATTGGACTGATCAGGCAGCTTTTTCTCAATCTTTTCTAGTAGTTCCACGATCTTTCCCAGTGCTATAAAAAATATTCCGCTAACAATAGACCCGCCGATAAAGGGAATGCCGAACGGAACAAAGAAGCCTGTTAAAACGCCAATTATAATAATTAAAGCTCCAACAAAATAAAGTATGGATACCATATCAATCTTATTCCCCTTAGTCATTCATATCAACTAATATTATCATATTTAGGAATTAGATTGGGTAAATAAGGAAAAAATGATTGTTTCGAAGCATCGTCATTCGGCTAAGTACTAGTTAAGAATATCTTGGAAGGATGATTATAACATGCCGTGGAAAAAAATGATTATCCCGCTTCGATGAAAAATATGGAAAAACGTACGAGAGACAAAGCGATCGAAATCGCGAATGCTTTGTTAGATGAAGGCTACGAGGAGGGCCGTGCCATTTCAATTGCCACTGCTCAAGCTAAAAAATGGAATGAGGATCATCCTTTGCACCAGCACCATTTAAATGATTCGAGCTCGCACGTAGAGGGACATTCTAATTTCCATGTCGTTCCGGATGGTGATGGATGGGCGGTTAAGGAGGAGGGTGCACACCAGGCCCTAGTTTATATGGATACGAAGAACGAAGCCGTGGAGAAAGCCAAGAAATGGGCTTCTGATGCGAATAAGAGTGCCATTATTCATCGCAAAGACGGCACTGTAGAGACTTCTCATAATTATTCTTAAAATAGCTGGCAAACTTCCTCCTATTCCTCCTTTACTGTCATAATCATCTTCTAATAATGAAAGAAGCCGCCAAAAATGATAAAATGCTGTTATGGAAATGAAGAAAGGCGGAGAACCCTATGGCACATGCATTCACCATCGAACCCACGACATATATCGCCTTTGAAGACGAGGCGGCACAGATCGAGAAATGTAAGGAATGGGGTCTGCTTTCCGAGAAAGCAGCCAAGACCAAAGCGTTTTTTTATAAAGGAAACGGCATGAATATGGCTTGCAGTATTATTGGCTATGTTGATAATATGACGGCTATCATTGAATTCGACAATAAGCAGCTGCACTGCATCCACCCTTCGTACCTGAAGGAAATGCAAGCAGCTAGTTATAGTCAGAGGCTGACAGCAGTTACGGAGGAAGCAGCCGTTCCAGCCGGCGCAGAATCTGTTAAGCCGCAGGAAGAAACAGCTCTTCAAACTGCCAATACCGAAGTTATAACGGCAGAGCCCAAGGCGGAAGCGCCTAAGGCCGCAGAGCCGTCGAAGGGCAAAGCGAAGAAACAGAAGCTGCAGCTTCCAGAGGAAAAGATCAAAATGACGGCTATCATTAAGGAATTCACCACGGTTCCGAACCATTTCTCCGATAATGATGATGAGGTCATTATTTATGAGGCAGTCACTATTGTAGATCCGGAAACAGAGGTCGGCGACGCCTGGTCGAGCCACAGCGCCACACTTAAGAAGCTGGAGCTAGAAGTCGGGGACAAGCTTACCTTTGAGGGCAAGATTGTTGCGAAGAAGCTTACTAAGCATCCTGTGCCATACAAGATCAACAATCCAGCCAAGCTGCAAAAAGCTTAGTTTTAAAAAATAGAGGAGTATGGCATCAGCCTGCTCCTCTTTACGTCTGTTTATTGCTTACAATCGCAGCTAGGTTCCCTTTTTTTAGGTTGATTTATCAGTAAAATCCTCCTTCCGTTCAAAACTATACAAACCCCCGAAAGGCTAGTATGATGGTATGGTGTAAGGTACAAGCTTAACGGAGTTGAAATAATGTTAAACAAAGTAAAACAACTAGATCTGCCCATTCTTTTCATTTTATTCTGCTTCATGATAATCAGCACGGTAGTGATTTATAGCGCTACCTTTGAAACCAGTTTTCAAGGCTTGCACAAGAACAATATCATTACGTTCCTGGTTCTATTCGTACCTATGATTGGCTTAAGCTTGCTTGATTACCGAGCTATTATCCAACACTTATCCTATATCTTATATGGGATAGGCCTTTTACTCCTGATCTTTGTCATGTTCAAGGGGATGGACATTAACGGTTCTCAGCGGTGGCTCAATCTAGGCGTTATGGCGTTCCAGCCCTCAGAGATCATGAAGCTGTTCGTCATCCTCGTATTGGCTAAATGGCTAAAAGCTCGTGACGGACTACCTCTTCGATTTTTCCAAGATCTGCTCCCATTATGCGCCATCTTAAGTGTTCCCGTATTCATCGTGCTGCAGCAGCCCGATTTAGGAACCTCTATCGTATTTATTAGTATTTTTATTGGGATGCTATGGATCGGAAATCTTCGTATCAAGCATGTTCTCATGGGTGTTACCCTGATGGTTGTCGTTGTAGCCGGCATTGCCTCCCTCTACTTTTACAATCTCACCCTGTTCTCCAAAATCGTCAAGCCGCATCAGCTGCACCGGATTCAAACTTTTCTTGATCCTACTGTAGACCCCAATAATAGCTGGCATGTTATGAATTCAATCCACGCTATTGCTGTCGGTGAGCTATCAGGTGAAGGATTTCTTCGTGGAGGTATGATTCGCGGTGGGTTCATCCCTTATGACTATGCGGATTCAATTTTTGTTGTTATCGGTGAAGAATTCGGTTTTATCGGGTGTTCCGTTTTATTGTTTTTATACTTTTTACTTATTTATCGAATGATCCGAATTTCCATTGAAACCAATGATTTAGAAGGCCGTTACATGATAGTTGGCATTACTTCCATGTTCACGCTGCAAATATTCGAGAACATTGCCATGCATATTGGACTCATGCCATTAACAGGTATCGCCCTCCCTTTCATTAGTTATGGGGGCAGCTCGCTACTAACAAATATGCTTGCCATTGGCTTGGTTCTTAGCGTTAGGATGCATAAGAGCTAAACCTGCTTACTTTAATAAATCATCTCGTTGCAGCTGCCCAGCTGCTTCTTTTTTACAACCACTCGTTAAACTTACGAATATACCATGTTTTGACCAGTTGAGTCAGAACACAATAGCTTAACAAGATGGCGACGAGCCATGGGAAATAGCTTAATGGGAGTGGGGTAAGACCTATGCTTTCGCCAAATGAAGAGAATGGAATATAAATACCGGCGATCATGATTGCACTAGTTAGAAGGATGACCGGCCAACTAGCGCGTCTTTGGATAAATGGAATTTTTTCCGTACGAATCATATGCACAATCAATGTTTGCGATAATAGCCCCTCAATAAACCAGCCCGACTGGAATAACGATTGAGCCTCTACATGATTGGCTGCAAATACGTAATACATGACGAAGTAAGTTGCATAATCGAAGATCGAGCTGATGGGACCGATAAAGATCATAAATCTTCCTACTGAAGAGGCGTCCCATTTTTTCGGTTCTTTCAAGAACTCTTTATCCATATGATCCCAAGGGATAGAAAGCTGCGAAATATCGTAGAACAGGTTTTGGATGAGCAGATGAATCGGCAGCATTGGAAGGAACGGCAAGAACATGCTGGATCCCAATACGCTGAACATGTTTCCGAAGTTAGAGCTTGTCGTCATCTTAATATATTTGATAATATTCCCGAATGTTCTACGGCCCTCGATGACACCTTCCTCCAGTACCATCAAGCTTTTTTCCAGCAATATAATATCTGCCGACTCCTTGGAAATATCCACTGCCGTATCGACAGAAATGCCTACATCAGCATCTTTCAACGAAGCGGCGTCATTAATCCCATCTCCCATAAATCCTACGGTATGTCCTTTGCTTTGGAGAGCACGCACTATTCTTGCTTTTTGCAGCGGATTCAGCTTGGCGAACACGGTCGTTCTCTCGGCCAATTCCGCTAATTGTTCATCAGTAAGATGCTCGATGTCGCTCCCGAGACAAATCTGTTTCACTTCCAGACCGACTTCACGACAAACCTTGCTGGTTACTGCCGCATTGTCACCCGTAAGCACCTTGACGGACACGCCATTTTCTTTTAATGCCCGTATCGCCATCGCTGCGCTTTCCTTTGGAGGATCGAGGAAGCCGATATACCCTACGAGGACCATATCGCTTTCATCCTTCACACCATACGCTCCCCCTCTCGGAGTCGAGCTTTTGATAGCCACGGCAATAACGCGCAGCCCATCCGTGTTCAGATCATCTACGAGCCCTTTTACCTCCTTCGTCATCTCTGCAGTCATCGGTACGACTTCCCGGTCATCCAACGCATGAGTACAGATGCTTAGTATTTCTTCCATAGCCCCTTTGCAAATGAGGATATGTTCTTTCCCCTCTTTCTCCAAGACGACCGACATGCGGCGGCGATTGAAATCAAACGGGATTTCATCGACTTTAGTGTAATTTTTTTGCGCACCCAGAACATCCATTAGCTCTGCATGCTCCAATACGGCGACATCCAGCAAGTTTTTTAGCCCTGTCTGATGGTAGCTGTTCAAATAAGCGTATTCCAGCACATTATCATCTTCTCTGCCGTAAATATCCAAATGCTTCTCCAGAATGATTTTATCCTGAGTTAACGTACCAGTTTTATCTGTACAAAGAATATTCATCGCACCCAGATTCTGAATGGCATTCAGCTTCTTCACAACCACCTTGTTGCGAGCCATCGTTGCAGCACCTTTTGCTAGGTTGGCGGTCACAATGACCGGAAGCATCTCCGGCGTTAAACCTACGGCGACAGAGAGCCCGAAGAACAAGGCTTCCATCCAATCTCCTTTTGTAAAACCATTAACGAAAAAGATGATAGGAACCATAATGAGCATAAAGCGGATAATAACAAAGGTGACACTGTTCACACCTTTATCAAAACTGGTCATTGGACGTTTCCCGACGAGCGTTTTGGCCATGGAGCCAAAATAGGTGGAAACTCCTGTGGAAATCACGAGGGCTGTCGCCGTACCACTAATGATATTAGTTCCCATATAGCACATATTGGCGAGCTCCAGCGCGTGAATCGGCCGGCTATACTTATCCCTTATTCTTCTTGCCATTCCACGAGGCATAGTATCCTGCTTTTCAACCGGCAGAGCCTCTCCCGTCAAAGAAGCTTCTGCGACAAACAAATCTTTGGATGTAATTAATCTTACATCGGCCGGGACAAGGTCCCCTGCAGACAAGTGAATGATATCGCCGGGAACCAGCTGCTCCATATCCATTTCTTTTCTTACGGCTTGCCGCGTTACAGTTACCGTTGTCTTGACCATCGCCTTCAACTTCTCCGCAGTTCTGATAGAACGAAACTCCTGAGTGAAGGTGATCAGTACACTGATCGAAACCATCGTACTGATGATCATAACAGCCTCTAAGTCATCCGTGAAATATGAGAACACATCCAGACCCAGCAGAATGAGAATGAATGGATTTTTAAAGCACAAGAGCAATTGTATAAACCAGACTGGAGGCTTATCATGAGCAATCTGATTGAAGCCGTACTGTTCGATTTTCTTTTTCGCTTCCGCTTCCGTAAGCCCCTTATAGCTAGTGGTTAGGTCATCCATCAAGTCGTCCAGGTGACTTACGGATGCCTCGATGAGTCCTTCTGAAATCTTTTTGTTCCATACTTCTTTATTTGTTTTTTCGTGTTTCATTTTCATTACCTCCCCAATCGGTTCCATTGAACTTAAATTAATAGACAAACGCAAAAAAGCTCTCCCTGGATCAGGGAGAGCTGAATGTTAAATCGTTATCCTATTCGCCTACAAGTCAAATGTGCACACTTAAATAAACCTACCTCAATAGTAGGATTTTTGGGAAAATTAAGTATGGGGAACATTTGAGAGCGAACATAACGACTCTCCCTGCTTACATGCTGTTGATAATAACTGTGATAATGACAACTTCGACTACTACTGTCCATGGTGGATGTTCCCCCCTTGTTTCAAATAGAAAAACCCTCTAGCAAATGACTAGAGGGCATAAGAATGCGCACAAAAAAACATCCGCTCCCCCTAGTCGAGTTTTGGCACTATACAACGTAAAGAGATGCTGTCACCTCTTAGCCACCTTATGAAAAGCCTTAATCCGGCAATCCCTGTTCTACCCATTGGCATCTTTCGATGTTTCCGGGCAGTGGCCTGTATTTGTATAGGAGCCTCACCTAACGAGGACATATAAATTACATTTGAATACTACTCCTACAAAATGCATTTGTCAACAACTTTATTTTAAGGTACACGCCAACGTTCTACTATCAATTTACGCTGCTTTCTTTTCTTTTGTTCCATATATTTATTGAAAAAACAATTATTATATTTAAGCTTTACTTGCCATGTCCGCGATTTGTTGCAGCCACGCTGCACGTGTCGTTTCGTTAGACTGGGGTACAGATTCTAAGAAGAGATGATACATAACTTCCAAGCCGCAGTATTCAAAAATTCCTTTGTCGGAAGTTAATCGGAGTGCTTGATCCATTCCACTAGCCGCATATTCAGCATGCGACTTGCCCTGCGTGTTGATAATTACGACCTTTTTCCCTTTTAAAAGTCCCATTTGAACTCCATTCACATATTTGTAAGCAAATCCATAGGAGAATACACGCTCAATGTATCCTTTCATTATCGCCGGCAACCCCGTCCACCATATAGGATAAATAAACGTAATCACATCTGCCCATCTTAAATGCTCTTGCTCCTGTACGACATCTTCGCCTATTCCTCCAATGATTTCACTGCTGCCCAAAGCAGGCTGAAAACCCATCGCATATAGATCGCGGACTACAACCTCATGGCCCTTTTGTTGAAGGCCTTCAACAGCTGTTTCCAGAATAGCATGGTTAAAGCTTTCTTTTCTTGGATGTGCATAAACGATAAGATGATTCATTGGATTTGCTCCTCTCGACTCCGTTATATTTATCGGTTGATCAATAATACAATTGTGTGATTAGTTATTGATTGATCAATCACAATGCTAGAAAAAAATTTCTCTTTACTTCTTCACTAACAAGCCTGGCATCTCCATCGCCATCGATACATTACAAAGCATTCCTCTAGCCAAAAAATCCGATGTCCGTTCTTCCGCATCAGGTATTCCAGCTTGCACAAAAGCATCTTCTACCAGCTGTTTCACTTGCCCCATCCCCTGCCTCATAGCATCGCGGATCGGTGTTTCGCGAATTGTCTGGGCTTGCATTTGAAGTAAAATTTCACTGCGATGCGATTCCATAACTTCCTCATAGGCTCTAATCAGGCCTATCTCTAATTGCTCAGGAGACGCTGTGTCGATCACGCGTTGAAATGCTTGTAAAATTCGCTGCCAAGATACCTCCAGCGCTTCCACCAGCAAGGACTCCTTCGTAAAGAAACGATACACGTAGGGCTGGGAAATGGAGGCGCGTTCTGCTACTTGAGCCGTAGTTGCACGGTAATAGCCAATTTCTGCAAATACTTCAATAGCGGCAGATACAATGTCTGTACGACGATTAGCGGAAGATGCATTTCCTTTTGCCATAACAGGTACCTCTTTCATTACATTATTGATTGATCAATCACTAATCACAAATTCATTGTATGTTAAACATGATTCATTTGCAACTATTAATTATATATAATCTTATTATTTTTTTTGAGTCTCGATATTCGATGACGATGCTCTCCGCGGCGGACAAAAAAGACTGGCTACGGTCGGTGAAGATGGATCGTTTCCAGTCTTTGTGAGTTGTAATTCACTTTGGCATACAAAACACTCCTTTTGGGGGTGTTTTGTAACGTCTATTTGGCACTTATTGGAACGACAATTGTCATAAATCGTATGTTAATTAGTTCCCGCGGCTCCTTGCAGTTTTAAACTCTTTGAAATGTTGTTAGAAAGATTAATGAGCTCACTCAGAGCTTTATATAAAGGGGATTCCTCCTCAAGTTCCTCCTGCCTTTTGGTCAATCGATCAATAAATGTGTTCCA
The DNA here is from genome assembly GCF_030020805.1 of Paenibacillus sp. RC67. Classification (GTDB taxonomy): domain Bacteria; phylum Bacillota; class Bacilli; order Paenibacillales; family NBRC-103111; genus Paenibacillus_S. Next base: position 1,081,597 of record NZ_CP125098.1, on the reverse strand, counting down.
AAAATCTCTTTCACAAGCTTTCAAAATGTCCGGCCTTAATTTAAGTACCTTTGTTATGCCATGTATTTCAGATGCATCTTTTCTTTCTACAATTTTATAGAACCCATTATTAACCAACTGATTAATGTATTCCTCTGTGAGCATAACTTTATCTGAAAATAATTCACTAGATAGCTCATGTAAAATAATTAACACTGGATTATCACTATATGTAATGAGTTGACGCAATTTTTGAGTTACACTACTTTTATAGTTACTGTGGATAATTGTGAAGAAATTTAAAAGCTCACCTTGCATTATAAAATTCTCTTTATACCCATTTTCTATAATCATATCCACGTACATATCAGCATAGTCAACACCTAAGGTGTATCGGTTATCTGGTAATTTAACCAAATTCTGCGACAACTCGTATATATTCCCTCGCTCGGAGAAATGCTCCTTCCAAGTTTCCTTATTCCATTCTGAAAGTTTATCAAAAATCCATTCAAGTAATTTCTCTCTCTGAGTTACCGGGAACTCAGTTAACACTTTAAGATATAATGGTACTAGTTCTTCTTTTAACTCATCAGTTAATAAAAGCTCAACAAAATTATTATCTTCAGTATATTTTTCAGCCATTTTTATGGATTCCGTCGGAAACAAATTATAAATAATTTTAAATTTGTTAAAATAAACTAATTTTTCAATGTAAAAATTATCTGTGCTATTTTTAATAATTTCTTCCAATATAATTTTCGACAATAATCCTAATTCTCCATCTTCAGTTAGATTATTAATTAAGTAATTAACATCTCCATACTGCTTGTAAGAGTTTACTAAAGCAACTAAGATATCTCTATAAGAATTTGGACTAGAGAGAAAAGATTTCAAGTAACCCTCACCTGTAGCTGAGTAACCTGGATATGAATTAGTAAAGAGTTTTCCCAATATATAGTAACTACAAATCAATATTCCGGAAATATGATAGTGTACACTGTTGTTCCAAGAATAGTAAAAATGTTGTAATATATATCCCTGTGAGTACATTGTATTAACTTGTGATCTGATGTCCTCATTATAATGATGCATTTTAAAAAGTTGTAATAACAAATTAGTGAGCTTGTTTAATTCATTCATACCGAGATCACTGGTTGAATCTAAGTTAATCATTCTATTATTAATTATTGTGAATACTTCTTCGCTACCTATAATTTGTCCTGATTCTGTTAGATGTTTGATGGCGCTAATCTCTGTATCGTTATAACTATTTTGATTGATTCTTCTTATCAGCTCCTCTTCTACTTCTTGCATATCTACATTATGGCTTATTACAGGTAGTAGATCGATATACTCTTTTTTTAATGCAGCTGAAAAGTCTAAAAACATTTGATTACTTACTGGAGCAGGTATACTCTTCAATTCATCATAATATTCGTTTTCTTTCAAATATTGGGTTATTCCCTGTATTGTACTGAGCCAGATATTTGCTAAATCATTTTCAGCATCATTTAATTTATTAATATTTACTAGAAGTTTTTTTCTATCGGGATGTCTTCGTAACAATTCTAAATATCCCTTGCCATGCAATTTTTCTAGTATAGACCAACTATTAATTTTTGCAGATGCTTTTAGAAGGATATCCCAAACGTGATTCAAGCTTTTTAATTGCCCATCATCTTTGACCTTAATATAGGACAAACAATAAGATGTTAACAACAACGAATTGTCAGAACTTTCATAATTAGGTCTATCCTCAACAATTATTTTCTCTAACACTTCGAAGAAGCCAGGCTTTTCCGATAATTCATTAATATTATTAATATCGCCATTCGACAACGCTATTGTAATTTTCGGTCCTAATATTATTTGGATGGCCTCTTCTTCTTGTACATTTAAAAACATAGAGGCTATATTGGCATAATGATTCTCTGTCAACAAGTCATTGTATTGATTAAGGTCAGAATCCATATTAATTAAATTGCTATATATGTCTTCATTCAATAGCTTCATAGAAGCATAAAAAGCCTGATCTTGAAGTGGTATCTCATCTCCCCATATTGCATGTGCAGAAGCAATTTGATTAATGTATAATTTTATAGCTCTAGGAGTAATCAAATCGTCTTGACGTTTTTTAATATAATATAAGAGAAATACTCGATAAACTTTATAAAAATCATCTTGGTTCAAGTGCTCTGGAAAAACCCTGTTTAATAAATCTAACATGTACTGTTTCCATTTTGATAAAGCTGGTGGAGGAACATCGAAACGTATCTGAACTGTCTTTTCGATTAGTGAATTTGCTAAACTCTTATGACTAGGATTATCGTCATTCTTTTTAAGTTTGTTTTCAATAGCCTTTATATCAATCGGTAACACAATCCATAGTCTTTTCTTCCATTGCAATTCATTTTCTAATTTTTCAGGAAAACTGAGGAAGGTCCGCATTGTCGACCAAGTTTTAAGAATATCATCTTCACTTAATCTGTCTAAATTATCGATTACAATAACTAATTTTCTATTTTTATATTTAGATAAAGCATCTTTAATTATGTTGTTAAAATCAGTTTGAAATTCTATTGATGAGGGTTCCGGGCTTTCTGCAGTTTCAACTTGTGTAACAGATTCTGTTTTATTCAAAAAAACACTTAAAATATTTGACGACTTTTTAGTGAAGAGGTAGTAAAATAACACCAGAACCGGACTTATTGCCATAAGAGCGAGTAGTACTCCCCCCCACATTTGAATGGGAGCTGCTATTTGAGGGATAGTTTGCCAGGTTAGTACACCTGATGTATTTTGAGTAGGATAACTAATTTTATTAATCCCTAATAGCCCTACTACTGACAACGCGGATGCCATTATGAAATGTTTACCCTCTCTAGTAATCACGGGAATTGACTTGGTATCTGTTACTTTCAGCTTTTTTGATAACCTAGTACGAGTTTCTTTCCAATCTTCCCCTTTAATCCATTTGCCATATTCTAATGAGTCTAATAATGTTTCAAGAAAACTACGTCTAAGTAAGTTGCCCTCATGCTCCCATGCATCAAATTCTACAAATTTAATATTACTGTCGGTTTCTTTCCTCATAATAGAAATTATTGAGGATTTACCACTTCCCCACTGGCCTGTTAGTGCAATAGTCTTGCTTACTTCTTCCGTTTGTATGACATTAATTATTGTTTTAGAAAGTCTGTTGTGTGCCGCGAAATCATTACTTACTGTCGGGACATCTTCTAGAAATAATGTTTTACACTTTTTTTGTGGCATATAAAATCCCCCTATTTAGCTACTAGTAGTAATTGTATAGTAAATATTACATTCACTTTTATATGTCAGTATAAACTCGTATTTGAAACTTGATGAACTTCTATTAACATACTCCCCTTTCAAAAAGATCCAACGCGTCACCTACTACTCTTTCGCATTTAATTCCATTTTACAACATATTTTTACTACGAATTCTAAAATTTTCACAAAAAAGCAGGAATGCTTAATGTACATTCGCTGCAAATAGTTAAAAATATTTAAGCTTAGGCTGTGACATTAGTTTAAGTCTGGACATTGACTCCATCCTATGTCCAATGATGAATTCTTCACCATTCTACCTCCTAAATACTCCCGTTCCAACAACTCTTTAACTCTTCTCTTCAAATCCTTATCATGTTCAATTAAGTAAACAAAAGAAACGCCCTTCTCCTCTAGTATATTTTTAATGATCGATAGTTGAGGTAACTCACCATCTACTATCATAGTAGGCACAATTTCTTCTTACTCTTCTGTAAATCTCATCTGCTCTGGCTCTATGCGACATTCTTTCTATTCTCCGCACGCTTTTCATTTATGTATATCAACAATCCACTTTTTCGATTTCCTGGCTTGCAATGCGCTAAATCACTTACAATTGGGATTCTTTGAATTGGCTAAAAAAATTGACGCATCAAACTATAATCAGTTTGTGCGTCATTTTCTATATCAAAGATTTATAAAGTAGTGCCTTTCTAAATACAAACTTTCCTAAATACTACTAACGTTAGATTCTATGTCTTCGATTTTAGATAAAAAGTAATCCCTTGTAATTTTATCAAAATTGAAAGCAGTTCCCGTTATTTTTTCAGAGAAATACTGCAATAAAGGTTTAGAATGTCTCATCATTTCTTTTTCTAAATCTTCTGATCGAACTGTTGTTTTATTATCCTTAATTTTCAACCTAACTTCTAACAAAGCAAGTCTGGTCATACTACTGAAGATTTCTGACATTCTATTTTCCAAAGTTGATTCGGGATTTATTTCTTTTGTTAAAATGTTACCTACATAAGGAATAGCTAATAAATCAATCATTTTAAAAATCGAAGCTTTTGCTGGGCGAACTCTTTCTAAACCGAGATATGCTTGAAATAATCCGTATTCAATGTCCATATTTGTATTCTCTTCGCCCATTAGCCCTTTCGCTTTTTGAAAATGAACACGTGCTGTATCATACTCCTCAATTTCTAAAAACTCACTACCTAATAGACAATGTGTTTCAACAGGCTGGAATATTGAATCTTCTACATGAATTGCTTCCAAATGGACAACTGCTTCCTCATGTCTTTGAAGTCCACTCAAACTCAATGCAATTATAAAGTGGTAAACGTATTTGAAACTATTGATTTCATCATAAAATTTTTTAGGATTGATGTTATTAATTATTTGATACGCACCTTCAAAATCATTGTTATTAATTAAATTAAAAGCCCACATGAAATATGAAGGCATAAGCGAAACACTTTCTTTTATTGATTCAGACAGTGTTGACAATACTTCATATGCTTCTTCATACTTGGCATTTAGAAGTAGCGCCGCTAATAATTTACTTGAACTTTCTTCAGTCGGTACAGGGTACATTCTATTGATAAACTGAGTAAATTCGGAAAGATATGTTTGTGGTTTATCCTGAAGCAAACTATAAAGAATATCCGATTTTAGTTCAATTAAATATTCGAGGGTGGGTGCAATTCGTAACCCTTCTTCAATTGCCGCTCTCGCCTTTTCTTTATGGTCTGTTTCAAAGTAACACTTTCCCAGCCAGTAATACACATATGGAAAGCGAACAACCTCCAGTCTCTGCCTTACAGCTTTTTGAAAATATTTACTTGCTTCTTCTGGATTATGGTAATAACGATAATAAACCATTCCCAAAGCACATAATGCTTCAAAAAGTTCTGGGTTAGCATCTAGTGCCAATTCGTACATCTCAATTTCTTTTTCATGTTGATGGTTCATTCCATATGCCGTTCCGAGATTTTTCATAACCTCTGCATTTTCAGGTAACATTTCGAATGCAAGTTCAAAATACTCTATACAAGAATCAATATCATTTTGGGTTTCAATAATAGAAAGATAGGATGTCCCCAGGTTATAATAAATCCTTCCAAGCGACTTGTTGTTTGTTTCGTCTACCATTATCATATGAAGTTGTTTTTCAAAACACTCAATTGCTAAATGTACTAATTTTTTATTACCTTCCATAGCTCCTTTTTCAGAATAAATAGAGCCTTTGTTAGCAAGTATACTTGCAGTAAAAGCGTCACTTATTTCATTATTAATTCTATCTTCAATTCTCAATATACACTCCAGAGCTAAATCATAATTGAATTGATTATAGTAAATGCTTGATTCAAAAAATAATAACGAGATGTATTGCTCTGTTGAAAGATGGGTTGTTATGGCTTCCTGAATTAAAGATAGACATGCAGGGTAGTTCCTATCAGTATAAAGTTCAATACAAAGTGTATAGTAATATGTAAAATCCTTAACAACTTCATTTGCTTGACTGTGTTCTGACGTTATTAACTTCTGTTTTATTGATTCAACATCTTTCTGTATTGAGGGAAGTTGAGAAACTACTTGTAAGATTTGTTCAACGTTCAATTCTCCTCTTAATTGTAGTAGCGCCATGGACTTATTCTCGTTTGTTTGTGCAAGTATATATTGCGATTGTGAATACGAAATAACTTTTTCCACAAATGATATCTTCTCATATTCTGTTAAATTATGATTAGAGAGGATAAAATATTGTTCAATTTCATTAGCTAACTTTTTTGCATCATATGTATGAAAACCAAATCTCTTATTTTCAGAATACTCCTTTTCAAAGAACTGTTTAAGCCCTTTCTCTTCCCAATAAACGGACTCTTGAATTCCATCCTGCTCTGTTTTCGTTGATAAATATTCTCTGTAATGTGAAGCCCCTTTATTTAGTGATTTTACTATCAGACTTAAGGTGGCAGACTGTGGATTCTTCATTTTATTCCAAAGCGTCATACTGCCTCTTATTATTGCGCCAACTGTTGCTCCTACGCTGATCATTGTAATCACCTACCAAGGTTAGTTTTAATTATTATATTATCTAAGTATAAATTAACAAACTCATTTTCGTCTAAAACGAAGTATGTTAACAATGTAATTTAATATGTAGTGAAATGCTTATCGATACTAGAGTCTAATATTTTAGGCATAGAAAGATATGTGGATAATATTGTGAATACATAAAATTATCTCATCTTTCAGCATAGAGTTTATTGTGAGAATAAGATTCACTTCATCCTAAATATCATCTTATGGAGCAGGCTGGCTGCCGCCTCCTTCTTCAACCTATAAAAACAATATTTTTCCCCATCATATCTAATTGGGATTTATTAAAACGCCAAAAAACCTATGTATAAGGGGTTAACGATTCTTTTGTTGTTCATTTTTGTTTTCTCCCCAAAACTATAGGTAAAATATCAGTATGCATACCTATTGCTTGATGTCAGTCGTAATTTCCTTCAAACGGGTTTGTACTAGTCCCCTTTTATTGAAAGCGCATATATTTAATTGTTAAATTAAAAAGACTACAAGCAAGCACAAATGAAGACTCGATGCTTGCTTGCAATCTTTATTGAAGAACAAACCATTGTTATGCTCATACGATCTTCCAATGTTTTAGCTTCTTTACTGTCGCCAACTGTAGCTGACTTATCTATATTATGAAAAACAAATGGGATTTCTGCCGTATGCGTTGCAAGAAACAGTCCAGGTGAAACTGGAGACTCGTATGTAAACATATAGGCATAGACTGGTGCACCATTCTGATCTGCTTTATGTGACATAATTTTTAGGCTAGGCATACGAATCATCGTGTCGACGAAGAGTGCATCGGCTTTTGTCTTATTTGGATAAGCTTCCTTAAAAGCGTTGGCAATTTCTTTTGCCTTATCTCCGTATTTTGCATCTAATCTAGCGTTTACTTCTTTTTCACTCCAAGTTGTCTTATTCCCATTCTGAGACCCGTTTGTATTTGACATAGCGCTAAAAGCTTCCCACTCAGCCAAATTCGTACCAATTAAAAGCGGAATATCCTTTCCTGCCTCTGCGAAAGAATCCTCAGTTACAGCGTGGGTAGGCATATAATCACCATCTACAACTGGTTCCCATTCCATAGAATAACCACCAAATGGTCCTGGAATGCTAAACTCATTAGCTGCCTGTTGAAGTGCCAGATTAGACTGTTCAGTCAGTTTTTCATAATCCACATTCTGTAGATCCTCAATGCTATCCTTTGTAATTCCAAGATTCTTTAGATTCATGCAAGGATTAAGCAGATGAATTCCATATCTCCTTAATAATAGCATGAATAATTATTTTCTTAACTTTAAATTAATGATCTCTAAAATTTCAATTTGGTTATCCATATTTAGTTTTCTAAAAGAACTTACTAATTCATTTTCAAAAAGAGTTAATTCCGAATTACTAAGGACCATTTTCTTTTGACCATCAAAGATCTGCTTATCAGTCGTGCCAGTAAGTAACCACTCTAGCGAACAATCAAAATTTCTGTATATCGAAACAACCGTGTCTACGGCTGGTTTACTTTTTCCTGCTTCTATATCACCCAAACTACCTTGAGAAGCCCCAATTAAATTTGAAAATTCAACCTGATTTAAGTTATGTTCTTTCTCAACCTTTTTATGTTTTCACCAATAATGTTCATGGAAGCCTCCCCTTGAAAATAACGATTTATGACAGTAGTCATTCCAGAAATTTTCAAGATTAAATTCACGAACTTCTATTCGCTAATTATTCTATATTCTTCCCGCTCTTACAACACATAGAAAATCCCGATGTATCAAGGCTTTAAGCCACATCGGGACTAGTCTAAGTAGTGACAAAATTACGTTCCAAATCTATGACAAATGACGTTCCACACGATGACAAAGTGGATTACAACTCATAGTCTTTCGTATTTACCTAACCCCCCGCTGCCGCATCGCCTCAAAAAGCACGACTGTCGCAGCCATTGCAGCATTCAGCGACTCCGCGCGTCCTTGCATTGGGATAAGGATGTGCTCTGTCGCCAAGGCAGACACTTCCGCCGAGACACCCTGCCCTTCATTTCCGACTACGAACCAAACGGGCTGTCGGAAGTCGTACTCGTAACAGCTCCGCTTGCCCTGAAGGCTTGTCGTTACAATGGCAACGCCCTGTGAGGATGCTTGAGGAAGCGCATCCCGCAAGTCGCCTCCTTGCACTATCGGGAGGTGGAATAAAGAGCCCATGGTAGAGCGGACGGTTTTGGGATTGTACAAATCCACCGTGCCGCGGCCCAGCAGAACTCCTGTAGCTCCTACCGCATCGGCACTGCGGATAATAGTTCCGAGATTACCCGGGTCCTGAATACCGTCAACAACCACAACGAGTCCCGGTGCAGCAGGGTCCATCAGGCTTTCCTGCGCCCAGCCAAGCTTAGGCAGTACGGCGAATGCCGCCTGCGGTGTCAACGTATCCGTACACTTAGCAAGTACCTGCTCGCTTACGGCAACACACTCTATTCCTGCATCTATGGCTTGCTTCAGCATTCCGGCAGGCAGCTCGTGCTGCCGGTCATCAGCGACGACAAGAGTGTCGATTGTCGCTCCCGATTCCAAAGCTTCCTGCACCAAGTGCACACCCTCGATAATGAACTGGCCTTGCTTGTCGCGGCCTTTTTTGTCCAGCAGCTGGGCCCATGCTTTGACACGGGCATTCTGGACGGAAGTAATAGATGAATCCAACAATGTCATAACAACAGCCTACTCTGCAAATGTTTTTTCGAAATGATTCAAATCTTCATTTTTTCCTACGATAACAAGCACATCCTGCTCCCTGATCAAATCCTCCGCACTAGGCGCAATATTCATATGGGAGCCCGTTCTAATCGCCATCACGTTGCAGCCATATTTCGCACGAATATCCAGCTCTCGCAGGTTTTTGCCGATTAATGTCCGCGAAGCCTGAACTTCAATAATGCTGTACGCATCGGACAGCTCGATATAATCTAATATATTGGATGAGATCAAATGATGCGCAACCCGCTGCCCCATATCCCGTTCCGGATAAATGACTTTATCTGCACCGATCTTTTTCACCACTTTACCGTGAAGCTCATTTTGGGCTTTCACGACTACTTTGGGCACACCAATTTCCTTTAAGATGATGGTTGTTAATATACTTGACTGAATATCTTGCCCTATTGCCACGATGACAACGTCAAAATTGCGTAGTCCCAAGGAACGAAGCGCTTCTTCATCCGTTGAATCCGCCTGCACTACATGCGTTACGATATTCGAAATTTCTTGTGTTCTTTGCTCACTGCTGTCGATAGCTAATACCTCATAGCCAAGGTCGGATAGCGTCTTCGCTACACTGGAACCGAAGCGCCCCATTCCGATAACGGCGAATTGCTTTTTCATGGAACTCACCCCTTTAAATTTTCGCAGTCAGCACACTTCCAAAAACAGATCACATATGTATATCCAAACCCGAGAAAAACATATCTTTAGTGCCGTTTTATTTATTATACCATAAAATGCCCCCATCATAACGGAGCATGAACAGAGCTCTTTTGGAGCATAGTAATCGGGTAAAACAAGTGATGAAAAGTGAGGGCATTTCCATGAACTTAAACCTGAGACAGGCCATTATTCAACGCGTGACCAACAAAGACGATGAGGAGCTTTTTGGCGTTATCGAGGGATCTATCGGAGGTCAGGAGCAAGTATTGCCCGGTTTAGGCGTATTGTTCGAGATCATTTGGCAGAATAGCAATCCGGACACACAAGCGCAGCTCGTTACTACTCTTAAGGAACATTTGGCGTAATACGATTAAAAAACCGCTATGATGAATGGGCAGCAATCACACAGCATGAACTTAGCTGCTAGTGATTGATCCGCGCCTTCATACAAAGCGGTTTCTCTTTATACAAATAAATTAGTCCAGTACACCCTTCACCAAGCCGGTTGGCATCGCTTGAGGTTTCTCGCAGCTGCTTTGCATGATGTAATGCTTGCCATCGTTGGAAGCATCGTGGAATCCGTGCATCGCTTCCAAAACATGATAAGCAAGTTCACCGTTAGCACGGTTGATTCTTCCGTTCTTAATCGCATAAGCCATATCTAGCACACCGAGACCTCTACTGTTATCCGCATAGCCATACATCAACGGAATTTCACTGAAATCTTTGGCATCCTTCCGGCGGATATGCACCGGACCTCCGAACGTATTGGGATCAGGTACGCTCAACGTTCCCTCGCTCCCATAAATTTCAATTCGCGGTACTTGTGCCCCGCCAAAAGCATCGAAGCTCGTAATGATCGTTCCGATAGCTCCGCTGTGAAAATCCATAACACCCGCCACATGAGTTGGAGTTTGTACTTGAATCGTTTGGCCGAACTTTGGCTGACTTGTAATGGTGCGTTCCGGATAGGAGATTTTGGCTGACCCTGTCACTCGTTGAATAGGGCCCAACATAGCTATTAGAGCTGTTAAATAATACGGTCCCATATCGAACATCGGTCCGCCGCCTCGAGCATAATAAAACTCAGGGTCCGGATGCCAATGCTCATGTCCGCGTCCAATCATGAAGGCCGTAGCTGCAACAGGAGTGCCAATCCAGCCATCTTCAATCAACTTGATGCAGGTTTGAATTCCCCCACCAAGGAAAGTATCTGGTGCGCTTCCTACCAGCAGGCCACGTGATTTAGCAGCAGCTAAAATACGCTGTCCTTCTTCACGGGTTACGGCAAGCGGCTTCTCCACATACACATGCTTCCCTGCCTCCAGCGCCTGAATACATACATCAGCATGAGCCGCAGGAATTGTCAGATTGATGACCAAGTCAATCTCAGGATCAGTGAGCAGCTCCTGTACGGAGCAAGCCTTCGGTATCTCGAACTCCTCAGCACTCGCTTGTGCTCTTGCCACATTCAGGTCAGCGCAAGCTTTAACTTCCAGAACATCGAATGTCTTGCAGTTTTTAAAATAAATGCTGCTGATTTTTCCGCAGCCAATAATGCCGATTCTTACCTTCTCCATGCGTGTGATTGCCTCCCCTATATGTGAATGGTCAACATTTGCCTGTTAGTTACTGTCACCCATACCGGTATACTCGCTTTTATTAGATGCAGCGCCTTGAGCCGCTGCTTTACCTTCAGCCGCCCACACAAAACCGCGGCGCATTAATTCTTTGACCGGCGGCATATCGACGATGTCCGCATGATGCCCGAGGGAGCAATAATAGACTCTGCCCACACCCCAGCGTTTTGTCCAAACGACAGGCATATCCACAGCTTTATTCAGTGAATGCGGTCCCTCTACAACAGGAAACCGTGTCGTTGCTAGCACCTCCACGGCTGGATCGACGTGCAAGTAATACTGCTCGCTTTTCACAGCAAAGTCCGCAATGCCCTCTACCAACGGACTGGAGCTGTGCTTCACATTGACGACATATTCGACACCATCGTTTCCTGGATGAGCTACCCACTGCCCCCCAGTCATAAACTGCCAATCGACATTGGTACGGAATGAATCGCACATTCCACCGTGGCATCCTGCTAGGCCTACTCCCTTTTGCACGGCTTCAGAAACGTTCTTGACCTGGTCTTTCGTAATTTCTCCCATCGTCCACACTGGAACAATTAGATCGAGCGATAGCAGCTTGTCTGCATCCGAGAAGGCGTCTAATGTATCAGATACCTCCACCTCGAATCCGTTCTCCTCCAGCACGCTGCGGAAGATGTCGGACACTTCCTCCGGCTCGTGGCCTTTCCAACCGCCTTGTACGATTAACGCTTTTTTCATCCCGCTGCACGCTCCTCTTATACTTCCTCGATTTTGACCCAACGACGCTCGGCTATCGACCGGTCGACCGCTTCCAATACTTCCTGGCATTTTACGCCATCCACGAAATTGGGAACCGGCTGGCGGTCCTCCTCCAAAGCTTGCATCAGCTCAACCACTTCGTGAACGAAGGTGTGCTCATAGCCGATCGTATGACCGGCAGGCCACCACGCATCCATGTAAGCGTGTGCAGCATCGGTAGCAAGAACACGCCGGAAGCCCTGCACATCAGCCGCATCCTCGGTAAAATACACCTGCAGCTCGTTCATTCTCTCAAAGTCGAATTTCACACTGCCTTTGCTTCCGTTGATTTCGAATGCATTCGTACAGCGATGCCCCGGCGCAAACCGAGTTGCTTCAAAGCTGCCAAGCGCACCGTTTTCAAAACGGCTCATAAACAGCGTAGCATCGTCAACAGTAACCTGGCCCCTTGGCGCATCCTTGCTTCCTTTGGCGCTAAGGCCTGTCATCGAGGTGGGAAGAGGCCGCTCTTTAACGAATGTCTCGCTCATGCCAATGACTTCCGTCATTCCACCAACCAAATAATGCGCCAAATCAATAAGATGTGCACCGAGGTCGCCGTGGGAGCCTGAACCGGCTACTTCCTTTTGCAGCCTCCATACAAGCGGAAAATCGGGATCTACAATCCAATCCTGAAGGAACCACGCACGGAAATGATAGATCTCTCCAAGCCTTCCTTCATCGATCAGCTTCTTAGCCAGCTGAACAGCAGGAGCGAACCGGTAGTTGAAACCCACCATATGCTTCACACCGGCTTCCTCAGCAACCTGCAGCATTTCGCGAGAATCGGGAAGCGTAAGCGCCAGCGGCTTTTCGCAGAACAAGTGCTTGCCCGCTCTGGCGGCGGCCAAAGCAATTTCCTTATGCGCATCGCTAGGAGCATTAATATCGATGACATCAATGTCATCCCGCTTAAGCAGTTCACGCCAATCGGTGACATAGCCTTCCCAACCGAATTGCTCCGCTGCCTGAGCCACTCCCTGCTCATCACGGCCGCAAATCAGTTTCATGCCTGGTCTTGCTGCTTTAGGAAAAAACATATGTAAATCACGATAAGCATGACTATGTGCCTTACCCATAAATTTGTAGCCGACCATCCCGATATTGAACTGCTTCATCTTCGTCCTCCCGCGTAAAATTTAGTGAAATGAATACCCTTCAGCACAGTCCACTTAGAAGCTTAGGAACAAGCAGCTGTGCCCGGCTAGTTACGTTCATCTCTACTCCGTAGAACTATTGCTTCGTGCAAGATTGTCGAATAATGAGCTCCGTATCCAGCTTGAGCTGAATGCCGTCTCCTCCTCCGCCAAGCTGATCCAGCAAACGTTCAGCCGCAAGGCTGCCCATTTCGTAGAACGGTACAGCTACGCTCGTAAGCGGCGGATCGGTCACCCGGGCAGCATCGGAATTATCGCACCCGATAATGGCAAAGTCCCGTCCTGCCTCAAAGCCTCTCTCTCGAAGCCCCTGCATCAAACCAGTTGCCATCCTGTCGTTAGCTGAGAATATAGCATCCAGCTCCCCGATGTGCTCAGCCATCAGAGCTGCAGCCCGATAACCGCTTGTACGGCTGTAATTGCCCTCATAGTACCAGCTTTGATACTGCCTCGAATCGATTCCTGCTTCCTCCATAGCTAGCTTGTAGCCATGCCATCGGTCGCCACTGCTTGAGAATTGCGGAGAACCATTCAAGAAGGCAATTCTGCGGTGTCCTTTATCCAACAAATATTTGACCGCACGGTAGCTTCCCCCCGTATGATCCGCATCCACTTCATTGAACTGCTCTCCGGCAAAATGCTGATTGACCAAGCAGAACGGATGTCCTGCCGCTTCCAGCTTCTTCAGCTGCTCTCTCTCCCGAGGCGTGTCTCCCGCACCCAGAATGATGCAGGCATCCACCTTTTGCGAACGAAAAATATCCGTATACTCGCTCTCATCCTCCGGTGATCGGAACATCAGCAGCAGATCATAGCCTTTCTCGCGTACTTTGGAGCCTATACCGCTTAATATCTCGGCAAAAAAATACGTTGAAAACAAATGCACTTTAGGCACATACGGAAGAACCACGCCTAAATTGCCGCTTCTGCGGCGGGCGAAGCTCTGAGCAATCGCGTTGGGATGATAGTTTAGTTTCTTAGCTGCTTCCAGTACCCTCTGCTTCGTCTCCTCCTTCATCGGCCCTAAGCCGTTAAATACCCGGGAAACGGTAGCTTCAGATACGCGCGCTAACTCAGCGACTTCCTTCCTGGTTACAATATGCGTTCTCTCCTTTTCTTAAGGTTCCGGACCGGTGCATTACCGTTCCAAAGATAGATTTAGCTTTTTATCCTCAAAATGTACACGCGTTCATTTTCTCATGCATCCCAGAAGATGTCAATTGTTTCATTGTCTAATTTCTCGTATTTCATGTGCCGATACTAGTATTGATATTCATCCCTCAAGAGTCTATGCTTGAAGTAACGATAACAACGAATTCAAGGAGTGTTTTCCGTGAAGCTGCTAGTTGCCGAGGACGATCTGTCCGTATGCGAAATGCTGCAACTTTTTTTTCAGAAGGAACAATACCATACTACCTTTGTCAATGATGGAATTACGGCACAGCGGCGTATCGACGAAGAACCCTGGGACTTCGTGATTTTAGATTGGATGCTTCCAGGTAAAGACGGCATCAGCCTATGCCGGGACCTGAGACAAAATCATCAGACACCTGTTATTTTGCTTACTGCCCGCGATCAAGAGCAGGATAGGATCAAAGGATTGGAGCTTGGGGCGGATGACTATGTAACCAAACCATTCAGTCCCATGGAGCTGATCGCCAGGATGAAAGCTGTGTTACGGCGCTACAAGATCGGCACTGCGGATCAGAAGGAAGCTGTATCTAGCCCAGAGGAATCTCACGGTTTCAGTACACTAAAGCATAAGTTCATTACGATTCAGCTTGAATCGAGAACAGCGATCGTACAAGACCATGAGATCACTAACCTGACACCGAAGGAATTCGATTTGCTCTGTTTGTTCGTCCAATACCCGAAGAAAGTATTTACTCGTGAGCAATTACTCGAAAGCATATGGGGTTACGACTATATTGGGGAAGAACGTACGGTTGATGTACATATCAAGCGACTGCGTAACAAAGTCTCTACGCCGGATTGCGCATTGATCGTTACGGTCTGGGGAGTCGGCTATAAGCTGGAGGAATAAGAATGACGAATAAGAAACGTTACCGTTTTACTTTTTTTCAACGCCATTTTTTAAGTTATCTAATTGTTTCTCTTCTTATCCTCGGTTTGATGAGCTTTGGATTCGCCTATTATACCAAGCAGCAGATTTACGATGCGGAGACAGAGGAACTGACCATTACAGCCAAGGTTGTTTCGAGAATGCTGGCTCGCGAGGAGGATGAGCCGGTTCCAGCCCTTCAAGCCTACCGTACCTTGCTCGTCGAACGCAAAATTTCTTTTATCCTGTTCGATAAAACGGGAGAAATGGTGTATCGGGATCCTAAAATGCCCAGCAGCTACCGCTCCAAGCCGTTTCTTGACGGACTTAAAGCCAAAATCTTCAATCTTAAAGATAACGAAAGCTTTATAGTAAATCGCAATACCGAGGAACCTTTAGTCGTTCTAAGCAAGCCTATCCGGCCCAAAAGCCAAAAGGGAGATATGTATCTTTTCGTGTTCTCCCCCCTCCACGGCTATCAGGAAACGGTTCATTCATTCAACAGAGCATTGCTATATATGTTCGCTATTGTCTTCGTTCTCGCCGTCATTGTAAGCCTATTAATTTCACGCAATATGAGCAAGAGCATTCAGCCGCTTCGACGTGCAACCCGCCAGATTGCTGATGGGAATTACGAAACAAGGCTGCCCGTCAATCGGACGGATGAGCTGGGAGATTTAGCATTCGACTTCAATTCCATGGCAGCTCAATTAGAGGCTTCCTCCAAGAAATTGAACCAATACGAATCGCTGCGTCGACAATTGATTATGGATGTCACCCATGAGCTGCGCACTCCTTTAACCTCCATACGCGGCATTATTGAAGGGTTAAAGAACAATCTCGTTACTCAACCGGAGGATACGCACAAATATTACGGCATCATCGAGAAAGAAACGTTTCGCCTTATCCGGCTTATTAATGAGCTGCTTGATATGGAAAAAATCGAGAACGGAATGATTACGCTCCATAAAAAACGTATGCCGTTAAGGGAATTAATGGAGGTTGTCACGGAATCGCTGGAAATCGTGTTGGAAGCGAAGCATCTCCCTATCATTATCGAATGCGAGCCCGAAGTCTATGTTTACGGCGACTATGACAGGCTGATGCAAATTCTTATTAATCTCGTTAAGAATAGCATCCAATTTACCGATTACGGCTCTATTCGACTGAGAGGAACGGAAACGGAAACCGAGACAAAGATTCAAATCTCCGATACAGGCCAGGGGATGACCCAAGAAGAGCTATCGTTTATTTGGGAACGGTTCTATAAAGCCGATCCTTCCCGGAGCAAAAGCAACAGCGAAACCGGATTGGGGCTATCTATCGTTAAAAGGCTGGTGGAAGCTCATCAAGGAACGATTGAGGTGCAAAGCACTCCCGGCATCGGAAGCGAATTTTTGATTGCTCTACCCAAAAGTGAGCCACTCCCGCCTTCTGCAGAAGATGAAAAAAGCGAAAACCAGAATTAAGCAAGCACCCCTAAATGACACAAAATCCCGTACCTTAACTCATTAAGGATACGGGATTTTTTATATGACCGTAATGATCGTTATACTCTTCCATACGCTTTGGCGTAACGATAAACCTTCCTATACATCTTTTTATCCTTCAATCGGTTGAAGATGTACGGATCCGGATTCGTGTTGACTTCCAATATCCAAGGATGCAAGTCTTTATCTAATGCCACATCCAAGCCGATTTCCTTGATTCCTTTATATGTCTTGAACATCTCTTCCGCTGTTACTCTTCCCAGCTTTTTCAAGCTTCGAATGAACAGCTTTTGTTTGTCTGCCGGCATGTAAGCTTTCATTAAAGTCTCAATCGCTTTAATTTGACCTCCGTTATGGATGTTGGTGACTACTTTTTTAGGATGAGCGACACGACCGATAACGCCTGTTGTCTCCCACTTTTTTTCCGGCGATTGCTGAACTTGGACACGGATGTCGAATCGGCGATTACGGTATTTTGTCAGGTGAATGCCCATTTGAACCAGGTACAATCGGTCATTAATAAGCCTATTGATCGAATCATACAAATCGTCATATGTGGAAAATCTTCGGATGTCCGACCCGCTTTGATACCGGTATACGGGCTTGGATTGATCTGATTCCACTTCTACTCTCATAACACCGATACCGAACGTTCCCTTATCAGGCTTAATGTAAACCATGCGGTATTTATCCAGCATACTCTTCAGAGAGGAGTGAGTCATTTTCTCTGTGGGGGGAATATGTGCTCGAATTTGGGAGTTCTCACTTAACACACATGTTTTCGTCCATTTGCTGACAACATACCGCTTTAACTTTTTACTCATGTCATCCACCTTTCTTTCCTCCAATGCCGCGGTTTTCATCCAACTATATGAAGTATTCCATTATAGCGTTCCTGTCGAACGCATTTCATGTAATCGCTCGCTTTGAGCTTAAGGGGGACACATGAATGTCTCATATCCGTATCTAATACAGCTTCTGCCCAACAGTCGCTTTAAACAGAATATTGTATGCTTCGCCCATCGTTCCGGTTTGGGCGCTGACTCATAAGAACAACAAAAAAACCCAATCCATATGGATTGGGCCAAGAGGTATAACCATTTATTTTCCCTTTGACAGTAAAAAAACAAAAAATCGGATGTAATACGAAACGAGCACGAAAAAAATGCCGATTGTCCAAGGATCTTTCCCATACAGCTGCATCGGGTTTGCGGAAGGATCACCGGGCACAGGGCCCTGTGACGACATCACTAATAGTCTGTAGGCGATCCTTCCAACCAATAGAGCTAGCACCGCTATATTCACCCATAGATGCGTCCGATAATACATGCCATCGCTCTGCCTCTCGAATTGCGTATGCTTGATCGCATAGTGTCCTAACACTAGGCCGCATATTAATCCGATTCCGTCAGCGACAAGGTTAATGGGGTGAAGCACGCCCAAATATAGAAACATACATCCCAACACTCCAAATAAAATAATTCGGAATATTAGTCGGGAAGGTACGATTTTCTGCAGGCCGATCGTCCGTTTCGTTCTGCGGTAGATCATGAATCCCACTAGCAGTGCAATCCCCAGGGTCGGTCCCATATGCTGCATGCTGTCACCTCTTAACAGTTAGGTTGTATGCTCCAATCATGATGCTGAGCTTTGCTTAAGGAGCATTCTCCAAAAATTGGGCTGTTGGATTTTTCTCCATTGCCGAGCGCATGGCATACTCACTCTCGAACAAGACGACATAATTGTCGTCTTTATCCCGAACCAGCTGGGAATTAATACGGAATTTGCCTGGGTCGATCTGCTCATCGGTTAGCCATCTTGCGAACTGGAAGTTCGTGCGCTGCAATTGCACGTCGACGCCATACTCCGCTTTCATCCTGTACTCGAACACTTCGAACTGAAGTTGACCTACGACTCCAAGAATGAGATCATCGAACCCGATAGTACGGAATACTTGAATCGTGCCTTCTTCCGTCAATTGGTCGACACCCTTTTGGAACTGCTTATGCTTGAGCGCATTTTTCACGGTTACTTTAGAGAAAAGCTCTGGCGAGAACGTCGGCAGCTCGCTAAATTCGATATTGCCTGCCTGGCTAAGGGAATCCCCCAACCGGAAAATACCTGGATCAAACAATCCGATGATATCCCCTGGGTAAGCTTCTTCCACGATATCCCGGTCCTGAGCAAGGAACTGCTGTGGCTGCGCCAGCTTAATGTCTTTGCCGGCACGTACGTGCTTAACGGACATCCCACGCTCGAATTTTCCTGAGCAAATCCGTAGGAATGCGATCCGGTCACGGTGAGCAGGGTTCATATTCGCTTGAATTTTGAAAATGTATCCGGTAAACTTCTCGTTCATTGGATCGATTTCGCCCTCGTTACTGCTGCGAGGTGTCGGCTTCGGAGCCAGTTTCAGGAAGTTTTCGAGGAAGGTTTGTACTCCAAAGTTATTGATCGCACTGCCAAAAAAGACAGGGGTCAGCTCGCCCGTACGTACTTTCTCGTAATCGAACTCGTCACCTGCGACGTCCAACAACTCCAGGTCCTGCACGAGCTGATCATAGAAAAATTCTCCGGCGATATCCTTCACCACTTGATCATCGTATCCGCTCACCTTGCGTACTTGAATCTCCTTATGATCGTCTCCTTGGAACAGCTCCACTTGCGTCATTTTACGATCGTATACTCCGCGGAATTGCTTACCGGAGCCGATCGGCCAGTTCATCGGATAAGAACGTATACCAAGCACCTGCTCCAGCTCTTCCAGTAAATCGAACGGATTTTGACCTTCACGGTCCATCTTATTAATGAACGTAAAAATCGGGATTCCCCGTCTGCGGCATACTTGGAACAGCTTCTTCGTCTGAGCCTCGACCCCTTTGGCCGAGTCGATCAGCATGACGGCGCTATCGGCCGCGGTTAAAGTACGGTACGTATCCTCAGAGAAGTCTTGGTGACCCGGTGTATCGAGGATATTAACACGATGTCCTTCATAATCGAACTGCATCACGCTCGACGTTACCGAGATCCCTCTTTGCTTCTCGATTTCCATCCAGTCGGAGGTTGCGTGTTTGCTGGCTTTACGGCCTTTTACAGTACCCGCCAGGCGGATAGCTCCCCCGAACAACAGCAGCTTCTCGGTCAGCGTCGTTTTCCCTGCGTCAGGGTGAGAAATAATTGCGAAGGTACGGCGTTTTTGTACCTCTTCTATCATCTTTTGCTTCGTTTCCATGCTCATAAGATCTGTAATTCCTTCCTTGTCATTAAGTTAACTTCAAGCTCCAGTCCGCTTCCTTCAACCAGGTCCGGTTGCTGAATTCACGGCCGCGCACAGTGACTCTATCCTTATACACCTGAACATATAAGCCTTGAGATTTCTCCTTGCCGGCATTCTCATAGTTCCGGTTCAATACTCTGCCTACGGAGGAGTTATGGAAGTAATGGAACGTTTCTTTCACGTAATGCTCTGCTCCATTCTGGAAATCCTGATGTCTATGTCCGCAAAATACGAATACATTTTTATAAGGCTTCAAAATTTCACGGAACTTCTTGGCAGGGATGAGCTGATGCGTTGCTCCATCGGAACCAATAGGCGGCAGCGGCTGGTGAGTCATCACGAAGATAGGCCTGCCATCTTTATGCTGTGCCAGCTGATTTTTGAACCAATCCAATTGCTCATCGGAATACCATGCACCCTCACCGACTTCCGGCTTCTCCTGCATGTATGCCTCTTGGGATAGTAAAATGATAGGGAATCCGTTAATCTGAGCGGCATTGTAAATGCTGTTCAAATTAAAAAACTTCTGGAAACGCTCACGCGCCTGCCAGTCCGTCTTCCCGTTAGGCATTGTTTCTTTATTGAATGCGCCTTTCTTATCTACCCAAATATCATAATAATCGTGATTCCCCATGTTCGCATACATCGGCGGAAGCTTATAGGCTGACAATAGCTTTTGCAGCTCCTTGTAGCCGTCCGCGCCTCCGAAATCCGTCAAATCACCTGTAAGCATCAGCGCTTCTATAGGAGATTCGAACTGCTTCATATCTTCCAAGGCTTCCTTCATATGCTTGACAGTATTCGGGTCATAAACCGAAACATGAAGATCGCTTAATATCATAAATGAAAATAACGGATCCTTATCGTTGGAAGGCTCCGGTTTGGGAGACGGCGGCTCCTGCTTAGCCATCTTCGGTTCTGTATCTGTGCCTGACTGGGCTGTTTGCTGTGTGTCCACCGATCGCTGAAGCAGTTTGAATAAGCCTGTGAATGCCGCTCCGATAAGGATGACCAATCCTAGCATCCAGCGGATAAAAGCCCGACGGGACATGTTGTTAATACCCCCTGAGGTGAGATCATGCTATCTATTTATTCAACGTTCATTTTACCATGAAATGCGTTTCTTTATTATATCTGTTTATCCGTTTGGTTGCACACTTTTTCATAGCCATTTCTCAAGTTTTGTAAAACAACAAAGAAACAGGGCTCGTACCCGTTAAAAGTACGGCCCTGCAATCTTCTCTCTTCTATGCCACTTCAATCAATCATTAGTAGGATTAAGCTTTAACGCTGTGTAAATTCCCAAGCCACTTCGCCCTCATCCTGACCGTTAACCGGCCACCATTTGAAGCCATCCTCGGACAACAGCTTCTGAGCTTGTTCGGGTCCCCAGGTTCCGGCAGGATACAATTGCAGATTGTCTGTGCGCTCTCCCCATGCCGCAGCGATTTTGTCGACGTATTTCCAAGCTAATGCCACTTCATCCCAACGGGTGAAGTAGGTTGAATCTCCGCGTGCGGCATCATGCAGCAGTCGCTCGTAAGCTTCCGGCGTATTCAGGCCGACTTGGCAGCTTTGGCAAAAATCCATGGCTACAGGTACAATCGTCCCTTCGGACCCTGGCTGCATTGCGTTCATTTTAAAGTAGATACCCTCCATCGGGTTCACTCGGAACACTAGAAGGTTAGGCTCCAGCTTATGCTTTTTAGACAAATACACATTATTAGGCACGTTTTTAAATTCGACTACAACTTCCGTCGTTTTCACAGGCAATCTTTTACCTGTACGAATGTAGAAAGGAACGCCTGCCCACCGGAAATTGTCCACGAATACACGTGCTGCAAAATAAGTCTCCGTCGTCGATTCCGGATTGACGGAATCCTCTTCACGGTACCCCGGAACCTGCTTGCCTTTGCTGGTACCCGCTACATATTGTCCGCGAACGGTATTGGCCCGAGCTTCGGCTGCTGTCTGGAAGCCGCGCAGCGAGCGGAATACTTTTACCTTCTCATCGCGAATATCTTCTGGCGAAAGACGGCTAGGCGGCTCCATAGCCATCATGGCCAGCATTTGCAGCATATGGTTCTGCCCCATATCCCGCAAAGCGCCGGAATGATCGTAATAGCCCCCGCGTTCTTCCACGCCAACGGTCTCACTCAATGTGATCTGAATATTCGAAATGTATTTATTGTTCCATAGAGGCTCAAAAAATGCATTAGCAAAACGAACAACGCTAATGTTTTGAACCATTTCTTTTCCAAGATAATGGTCGATACGGTAAATATCCTTTTCTTCAAATACTTGTCGAATTTCCGCATTCAGCTTCTCTGCCGACGGCAGATCGTAGCCAAAAGGCTTCTCGATGACAAGGCGTGCCCAACCTGGGGTTTCGAGCAATCCGCCCGCTTGCAGGTTATGGGAGACGCTGCCGAACAATTCAGGAGCCAGCGCCAAATAAAACAAGCGATTGCCGCCTACGTCGAACTTCTCGTCAAGTCGATCCGCTACCTGACGCAGTTCCTTGAACGCCGAAGGATTGTTAATGTCCAAAGGCATATACTCGAAATGCTCCGCAAAGGACTCCCACTGCTCGTCCTTCGTTACGTTATAACGCGCGAATTCTTTAATCGAATCCAGAACATCCTCACGAAATTGCTCATTGGTTCTCGAACGTCTCGCCAAACCGATCACGGCAAAGCGATCTCCCAGTTTACGCTCGCGATACAAGCTATAAATTGCAGGGTACAGCTTGCGGCGGGCCAAATCGCCCGTCGCTCCGAAAAGGAAAAATACCGTATTGGTCATCTTCTCATCATTCTTTCATATGTATTTTTTTGTAGCTTTTACTAATCAAAGTTAGGAACTCTATAAGCATAACGAAATCTCGCTCAGGATTCAATGCTTTCGTCAAGTAAATTGGGCGCGTAACCTCTGGGCCTTTATCCAAACGCACACAAACATTGCGCATAGACTAGAGTGTACATGATGACGGAGGTGTTGACACAATGAGACATATTCATCCCATTAACGAGGATACGTGCCGGGAGCATTACGGCAAGCCTGTTCTAATCATCTTAAGAGATGGTAGTGAATTGGTGGGTATTCTTAGCCAGTACGACAACGATAAGCTCATTTTGAACAGACAGGTAGCTGCTGCCGAAACAACAACCGGCACATTGAGCTCCAAAAGATCCGGCAGCCTCAGATCTAAAAAGACCAAAATCAAGGCCAAAACGAAAGCAACGGTATCCGCTTATCCAGGCCTCGGGTTCGGTTTTTCTCCCTTCGGCGGAGAGTTTGCATTGGATCTTGCCTTTATTGCCTTTCTGTTCTTATTGATCTAAGCTCCTAAGCTGCAAGAAGGCTAATTTTCGGCGGAAGAGAGAACCCTTCTCTCTCCGCCGCCGAGACTTATAATTTGATTTTCAAAACGAATCCATACCTTATGTAGAACAAACCGTCCATCGATGTCCTTAAATAGATGCGCGACCTTTTCACTGGTGGTTAATATCACCATTAGGAATAGCCCCTTCACTACGCAAACGCTTTAGTGAACTAACTTCCTTATGTGGTAAAAAAGGCCCCGCCCATTCACAGCGAAGACCTTGCTTATGGAGTTATTTCTCCTTCAGTTGGAGACGTTTTGATAATTGATAGCAGCGAATCAAGCTGTTGTACTGAATCGGTACATAATCTTTGGAAGCATAGAACCGCTGTGCTTGTGAATTAGTGTCATCCACCCACAGCCGGATTTCATCCTTCCCGGCTAACACGGAGAATCGCTCCGCATGTTCCATAAGCCTTGAACCGATCCCTTTGCCCTGCGCTCTTGGATGAACGGCAAGCATGTCGATACTCATTGCATCCCTGCCCTCGCGAAGCGTAATAAAGCCGCTCGGCACTCGGCCACCTGAAGATGCGACATAAGTGCTGCTTCCCTTCATCCGCTCTCTTATCACCGAAAGCGTGACACGCAGATCCGGTTGAGTCAATCTCGCATAGGGCAATAAAAGCAGCTCTACCAGTTCCAAAATCACTTTATCGTCCTGACGCGGAATTCGTTTTCGGATCACTGGCGTCGCCTCCTGGAATAAAGAATTACTTTATTCTATGAAGCGACGATAAGCTCTGCTATTATTTCAAATACTTTTTAGCGACGAAGGCAAGAAACAGCACGCAAACGATAATGACAACCACAATAACGGCCGTTTGTACCCAATCCATGACGAAATGCCCCTTTTTCCAAGTTAATTGTATATCATACAGTAGTGTTAATAATTATGTCAAGTTTTAATTTACGAGAAAAGGAACATTATGTATAATGGAACCATCTATTTTCTTTAAGAAAGCGGAGGTGTTCAAGCATGTTGACCAAGCTATCTCAAGTGGCTCGCACATACCGTACCAACGCACTGTGGCATTCCAGGGAAGAAGTATGGAAGCGTCGTTCTCGACATACGCCCTTCTCCTTCACACCATCGATAACATCCCCTACCATTCAAAATGACTTTGAGTCGTTTGCTCAGGCAGCAGCGCAAGGGTTGGCTCAGATTTTATTATCCGCTGTTCAATTAAGAGAATCTGCTGAAGGGTTGGCTCAAGGGGGCAAATCAGATCCAAAGGATGAAACTGATAACAATCCCTCCTTATCTGCAAACGAACAAGAGACCACCTCCCATCAACTACAAGTTGAGGAGCTGATCCAACACTATAGCGCTCTCCATAAAGCTATCGATTCAGCCTCCCAGTACATAAATAGCAAGACAGTTCAGGAAGCACTGGGCAAACCATATTCAGAATTATTAGCTCAGCCAGGTATTCGACAACGGGACGATGCTGCGTCTCAGATGTACGAGTTGATTGATCTGCATCTATTCAACCCACTGAGAACAAGCGAGCTTGCAGCCAATTTATCATCCGCAGCAGGCCGACTGCTTGCCCATCCGCCAGAGCAGCTTCTCGACATAAAACAACCGAAATTCAAATCGATAACGAATTACCATTTCCGACAATGGGACCGCAGCAAGATTCATACCTATTTTTCCATCTCCTTTAACGGAATGCTTGTTAATCAGTATTTATAACGCGCGGCTCATGCCGCGTTTTTTGCTTTCAAGCGATTGCATCAGGGCAGCATGCTTTACCTTCGCCAGCCTTCCGCTTTCCGACAGCTCAAACCACTCATGACACTTGTACAAAGATGTAAGTGCTTGCTGCGCCGCTTCCATTGCCTGCCCTTCATTCCTCAGCATGTAAAAGGCTATTTGATAACAGTAATCTTCATATTGCCGGAGCAGACCTGTTTTCTTATTACAAACCGACAGAGCTGACTCCCTCTTGCCTTCGAGCATATGGACAGTCATTCTTACTCTCCCCTTTTGACTGCTGTGATTGACCACTACTGCTTTATCTCCATACATTTATATCCTTACATATATAGACGAAGCAAAAGGCAATTTTCTTTCACCATTTACTCTATATCCACAAAAAAATGTCGTTTTCTTCATTTTTGAAGAAAACGACTGCTTTTATCTTCCATCTTTATGCTATTCATTCATCACATTGAAGCGTCAACCGCGCCATTTTTACGTGATAGGGTATTTTGTCAATTTCCCCGGAAATAATCGTTTTTTGATTCTGCATCCTGACAAAGATTTAGCTTTCCTATACAGATAATAAAAGTGCGTCGAACCATTTCGTTTTTTTCGTCATGCGCCCCTATGAAAATATCCGCTTTCATTAGATTCGACAATGGATAGTAGAAAATGTGCTGTCGAACAACGACTCATCTCAACCATTCGGAAGTCAACTCTAGACTGTCCAATCTCTCCCCGAATATGTAAACTTCTCTCCCCATCATTTTTAGGTAAACAAGAAGATTGAATACTTCAATCTGGATTTTGCGTAGTTATCTTCTATTATATGAACTCGAATCTCTTTGATACGTATGCCCTCATGACCATAATGCTGTTAAAAGGCGAGTGTAACACCCTCCTTATTCCTGTTAATCTCACAATATCACTCCCCTTTCGAGTGTTATATATAGTAACACAATTATTTAAGAATTGCGGGATCATTATTGTATTCAGCTGTTTTTATGTTATTATATATAACATATTATAGCGATCATTCATTAGGAAATGGAGTTCTGATAAATGACATCAAGTACGATTAAATCTGCTGCTTTACGCCACTTTGCGCGAAACGGGTATGAGGGCACCCCTTTATCGGAAATTGCTAAGGAAGTTGGCATTAAGACACCGTCGCTTTATGCTCATTTTCGCAGCAAAGAAGACTTGTTTCTTAAGCTGTTCGAAGATTTGCTCCAGGAGCATGCTGCTCGTGTCGGTCAATTATTGGCGTCTATCCAAGACTACTCCATTAAAGAAAAGCTGTTTGCTATCCTTCAAGACTCTTGTGACAATTATATGTTAAGCGAAGAAAAAATCACTTTCCTGCGCAGAGCCATGCTGTTTCCTCCTACCTTTCTCCAAGAACGGCTTCAGCAAAAATTTATCGACATCGAAAGTATGTTTACGGCCCCGCTTCAGGACATTTTTTCGACAGGCATACAAAAAGGACTCATCCGCGATGAGCCCGTTGAGGAGCTGCTGGCATCCTATCTATGCTTGATGGACGGCTGCTTTCTCCAATTATTTTATTATGGCCGACCTCAATTCGAACAGCGATTGGAGGGCGTGTGGCGTATCTATTGGGACGGTATAGCCGCTAATCCACAAGACCGTTCTTAAAAGCATAAATAGCCGCCTGCGTTCGATCCTCCACACCAAGCTTGGCGAGAATGTTAGTAACATGGAATTTGACCGTTTTAATACCGATGAACAGCTCGTCGGCCACATCCTGATTCGACTTACCGGACGCGATCAGTCGCAGCACTTCCATTTCTCTTTCCGTCAAATCCTCATGGGCAGGAGCGGCAGCCTTTGGCTGGCGAAAACGATTCATGATTTTGGAAGCAACCTGAGACTCCAGGATGGATTGACCCTTCACTGCTGCACGGATCGCTTGCGCAATTTCTGCTGCACGAGATGTTTTCAGCAAGTAACTGAAGGCTCCCGCCTCTATTACCGGGTACATTTTTTCATCATCCAAAAAACTCGTAAGCACGATCACCTTGCATTCGGGATACAGCTGTAGAAGCCGCCGGGTCGTCTCGATCCCGTCCATCCCTTCCATGACCAAATCCATCAAAACTACGTCAGGCTTATATTCCTGAGCAAGACGAATGCCCTCCGCACCGTTGCTGGCCTCACCTACGACCTCAATATCTTCCTCCGTGCTCAGTACAGCAGCCAGACCTATCCGCACCATTTCGTGGTCATCGACCAGCAGCACTTTAATCGCCATCTCGTTCTCCATCCAATTCTCCCCCTTCCGTCAAGATCGGTACCCGAATATCTATCCTTGTTCCTTTACCTGGGGCCGTTATCAAATTCAACGAACCGCCGATTTCATTAACTCGCTCCTTCATGGTGACAATTCCGTAGGAAGCGTGTTTTTTCGCGTCAAGGTCGAAGCCGACTCCGTTATCACGGATGAGCAGTCGAATCGCGTCGCTGGAAGGCTGTGTCAGTCTAACCTCCATCTTGGTTGCCTTGGAATGTCGCAGCGCATTGGACATCGCTTCCTGTACAATCCGGAACAAATGGTCCTCGATGCCCTTGGGCAGCTTCACATCTTCCTCTAGTTCCCAAGCCATTTCCATAGGTACCTTAGCCATCAGCTCTTGCAGCAGCTCAAGCAATCCTTCAGCCAGCCGCTTTCCTTCTAGATGCACCGGACGTAAATGCAGGAGAAGCGCCCGCATTTCGGATTGGGCGACAGAGGCCATTTCCTCAATCAGATGAATTTGTCGTTTAGCCTTCTCGAACAACGCTTTGTCGAAATCCTTGTCCAAGGTCCTCCCAACGGCAGTTGCTGTCATCGAGATGGCGAACAATTGCTGGCTGACGGCATCATGCAGCTCTCTCGCCAACCGCTGCCGTTCCTCCACTATTGCGGAATATTTCGCTTTCTGCGCCAGCTGTGCATTGTTGCTCGACAATCGCTGGAGGGAAGTCACTTGCTCTTCCCACTTTTTCGTAATTTGATTAAGCTGCTCTCCCAGTCTACCGATTTCATCTTCCCCCAAAGGGGGAACCTTGCGGCTTAGATTCCCTTTTTCCAGAGAAATCATCACTTCCCGAAGCAGCTCTAGTCGCCGCTTGGTCTTGCTGCTGTTCCACAGCCCGTAAGCGCCGCCGATAACCGTAACGATCCCAATGACCGTCAGGCTGAGCCGAACCCCTTCCTGCCAGGTGTTGAATTCATTAATGTAGCCATTGGAACTCAGGAAGTATACGATGACCCCAAACAAAAGAAGGCTGAGTATTATCGACTCGCCCATGCTTCGCCATATCATGTTGGTCAGTCGTTTATCATGCCCTTCCATCCATCCCGGCCTCCAATTGGATCTAATCCGTCATTCATACTAACGAGGTCTATATGTCCATTTGTTGCATTACACGATTTTAATATCAACATCAGCCACGATATAAGAGATCAGCAGCTTCACTCGGGTATCCGCGGTCTCGTAGTTATGGGACTGCCATACAGTTTTATTTAAAGCACCCGCTTCCTTAAGCGGTCCGATATCGGATTGCCCGAACAAGACTGAAGAAGTTACCGATACGCCCATATCTTCAGGAACGATAATATCGACGTCTGCAATGACGCCCTGAAGCACAATCGTTGTTTCCTGCTCCTCAGGAATGGCATAGGTCAAATCAATCTGCAGCTCGCCGAGCACGTTCCATATGGAGCTGCTGCGCAGCACCCATGGCTCTCTTCCCCAACGAATGCTTTCAATCAAGCTCTGCTTCCTGACATAATCGTCTCCCCGCTGAAGCTGTTTGGACCGAATATAAAAGAAACCTAGAGAAATCAGCACAACCGCTAATAACAGAGAGAGATTCCCTCCAATCAGTATGACCAATCCAATTCCGATAAATATATACCCTTTACGTACAGACGCGTTTCGGATTTTATTAATGCCGAAAAGTATAAATAAAAGAGCCAACACGGTGAAAAAGCCGAAATGGTTATCGAGAAGCAAGTAAATCCCGACTCCGATCAAAATCAGAGCTACATTTCGGTTATTGTTTCGGTTTCGCCAATTCTTCTTCATCCGTGCTGCCTCCCTTCTTATGTCGATTCTGGGTCGCCCTTTGATAGGCGCAAAAGCCATAGCGGCCTACAATTGCCCTATGGCTTTTTGCCTTTCCTAGCATATCATAATTTACTATGGCCTCAAAGAGGATTTTATGATACGGGGTGCAGTCTTCTTATTGAGATTGCTCAGTGCTCAGTTTTTCTTTCAAGAGCTGAAGCTGATCATCGACTTTTTGCTGCTTCGCTGTGTCGATGGTGCCATATCCTCCTGCCGTTGCACCGTATCCCGTTCCGGAATAGGTATTTACATAAGGCTTACGGGCCATTTCTGCTTCCACTTCTAAGGAAAGAATTTTATCTTCCATACGACGGAATCCTTTTACTGCATTGCCGCCATCAATCACGTTATTCGTTGTTACCTCTGCCATTTGTTTTTTAGCTTTTGCTAATTGGGCACGGGATACAAGCTCACTGCGTTTGTTGCGCATTTGATAGAATGCATCCTTCATTTCATGCAGCTGCTGGACCAATTCTTCAGCTTGCGCTTTGGATTGGGCATGCATTTCCGCATATTCCGTAATTTTGCCCTCGTAGTACAGTTTTTGCTCCAAAGCTTGACGCGCAGCTGCCTCTTGGCCGTTTTTCAAAGCATCCTTCGCTTGCTCTTCGCGCTGAGCTGTCAAACGGATCGCTTCATCCCAACGTTCTTTCACTTTGCGTTCCGTTGCGATTTGGCGAGCTACAGTGACTTCAGCTTGAGCTATTTCCTCTTCCATATCACGAATATATTGATTCAGCATGACGATCGGATCTTCTACCTTATCCAACAGCTCGTGCATCGACGCTTTTGTCATATCTTTAATTCTGGAAAATACTCCCATGTTTATACATCTCCCTTGAATTGTTGTTGTTTTTCATATTGTGCGACTTTGCTGCGTAACTCTTCAATTTCTTTCCACATTGCCTTTTTCTCGATATCTTTCATCATATCGTCTAGATCGGCTCCAGCATTCTTCGCTTGCTGCTGGCCCTCGTACCCATATCCAGCTTGGTTATATTGTCCTTCAAACTGCTGATCACGAGCATCTCTGTCATGACGTCTGCGGGGACCGCCATGACGTTTTCTTCCGAAATCCGCGCCCCATTGGGAGCCCGCGCCTGCCTGATTCCATTGGCCTTGTCCGTTACCTCCGTAGCCGTATCCTCCTGTATGACTGTCCGGATAAGGCTCGCTAGGTATAACAAGCGCCGCCAGGAAGTATAGCGGGATAACAACTCCAGCCGAGAAAAATGCTGTTATGACAACTATCAAACGAAGCAAATTCGAATCTATTCTTAATGTATCGGATAATCCTCCGCAGAGGCCGGTCACTTTACGGTCGATTCGTGAACGGTATATTCTGGTCATGATCGCATCCAGCCCTCCTGCTGTAATTTCGATTTAAGCTTGGCCAACTCACTCTCCAGTACTGAAGAAGCTGCGCTGCCTGCTGCCATGAAAGCATCTCGGCTTTGCGAGCGAACCTCACGAAGCGTGCGCGCCGTCATCTCCATGTCGGATACGCGTTCCTCCAGCCGATCGAACATCCTCGGCTGTGTTGAGCCGAATCCGCCGCCCATGCCGCGAAGACGTTCATTCATGCGCTGCTGAAGTCTTACGCTCTCCAGCCTTGCAATGTAATAGCTGCGCTTTGCCGCTACTTCATCAAAATCGGACTTGAGCTGTTGGACCTGCTCCTCCAGCTCGACGATGCCGAGCTTGCTTTGTTCATAGAGCGCTTTGTACTGCGTGCTGCGCTCCTCCTGCTGCAGCTTCTCCTGCAGCGCAATGCGCGCTACTTCTTCCTCGCCTGCCTTTAAGGCGATTACAGCCTGCTGTTCTCGGCGTTCCTTCAATTGAGCCGCATTCATGTACTGCTGTCTAAGCGACGCCGCATGGGACAAGCATTGCTGCAAAAGCCTTTCGGATTCACGAATTTGTTCAGCTTGCGAATTTAAATATTTATCAATCAAGCGCACCGGATCTTCGGATTGCTCCAGCATTTCGTTGAATGTCGCTACGGTAATGTCTCTGAATCTTTTGCCTAAACTCATGCCCTAACCACCTTTTCTTCGAATTCTATCCTATCCTTTATGCCAGGTTCATTGTGTCAGATAAATTAATAAGCGTCTCTTGACTTCTTCTTTAAGATGGATACACCGTAGCAAATAAATCCGATAGCAACCGCGATAGCAATCAAACCGGATAATTTACCGAGAAGAATCAGACCTCCGAATACGAGCAAGATCCAACCGATTGCAGAGCGACCGTTCTTGATACCCAGCCAACCCAATCCGACTAGAGCTATTGGAAACACGTAGCTCATGATGTGTCCTGTGTGGAAACCAATCTTACTCAATAAGATGATGGCTCCGAAGAAGATGAGTAGAAGCGCTAGACCACTGTGTCGATTTAGTCTCATGTATGTATTCACCGCCTTTCGTTGTCATGTCTTTCGTTCATGTCTTTATTTTAGGTTCTTTAGCGTTTTTTCAAAACGGACCTGCGTCGGTTTTTGCACCTAGACCAAAGTCGGGGCAACTATTAGACCTAAGCCAAAGTCCACAGAAATAAAGGGCTGAACAGGGATGAACTCTCATTTTCTGAGTCATACTAGCTATGAAACCTACTGGATCGGAGAGATGCTTCTTGAATCGCCCTCGTATTTCCCCTAGCGGCAGCACATTTCTGCGCTTTTCATGGATAGCCGCTATGATATGGCTGACATCAATCTCTTCGGCTCTTGCCGAGCCACAGCCTCCCGTACAAGTATTTGATGTCCAACAGGAGCAAGTCGTAGCAACACTTCCGAATACAGCCGCTTTTCGAGAGCAAGCGGCAAGCTGGCTTAAGGCAGTCCAGCATCTGTCCGGAAGAGCACGTGTAGAGGCTGAATCAGGCATCGTCGTCCATATTCCGCTTCAGCCCCCGCTTCCCGTGCAGCATAACTGGCTGACGATGAACGCTGCTGATCTATACCTTTTTATTGATCCCGAGAAAAAAGAAAACCCTCATCTGCTTGTATTCAGCAGCGAGGGCAAGCCGTACGTATTTGATTGTCCGAGCGACCCGGAATCCTTTTTAGAGCAGCATGGTCTGCTGCAGTTTGCTAAAAAAAGTCAGGCAAATATGTCTGACCCTGCGGAATAATCGATTCCAACAGATGGACAGCTTCTCGATCCCCTTGCAACCGTTCTGTCTCATACAGGAACGCTGGCCGCTGGTATCCCATGAACATAGTGGTTAGCGTTCCAATTCCGCAGGAAACCATCGGCGCAGAGCCACCGGCTTCGCGAATCTTTTCTACACGCAGGGATCCGTTCGAGGAAACTTCCAACATGAATTCACCGTCGTTCCATTCTGCATGTACGTCAGTAACCTTCAGTAATAAGCGGATAGTCGAGCCATCCTGCTGACCTGTACAATTAAACGGAAATTGCTCCAAGAAGAGCTTAACATCAACGATTCTGGCCATGAAATAAGGAATGATTTCCTGCTTTATGCGCGGATTATCCAGCAGGAATGACATACGGTCGTCTACCGGGACGCTTATTGTCACCTTCTCGATCATCGAGTCATGATCGGCGATAAACCTCCATAGTCCTCTCCAGGCTTCCTGATGAAGATACACAAGCTCATGGATACGACATATTTGATTTTTCACCTCGTAATGAACATAACCCGACGGAGAACCGGAAGCGTCGTAATAAACGGCCGCAGTCCCCTTTTTAGCATCGAAAATGCGGTTATTCCACCACGCTGAGTCGCGGTCCAGCGTTCCGTTATACCTCATCGCATATTGTTGATATATGGAATTTAGCAGCTCAATGTCCCTACCAACTCTTACAATGCGGCCAGGTTGATGCGGAAGCCTAGGCAGGAGCGTGGTCGGAATCTCATATTTTTTCGTTTCCGTGTAAGTCTCCCAACCGTATTTTCTATAGAATGCGAATTGAAAGGGATGCAAGTACGAAAGAGACTGTCCCTGCTCCCGCATCACCTGCAGTGCATTGCTTAATAAGCCAGATACTAAGCCGCCTCTTCGATATTCCGGCCAAGTGGCTACCGACGCGATGCCTCCCATTGCATATCGCTTGCCGTACAGCCAGGTATGCATATCCATTACGGTCATACGGGCGGCCAGTTTTCCTTCCACATAAGCACCCCAGCATTCCTTTTCCTTTAAAAGAGAGATTTTTTTCTCCCGCTCCTCCTTGGGCACCTCGTATTGGAAGGCAAACTCCGACAACGACAAACTATCTTGAAACTGCTCTTTTGGAATATGGCGAATAACAAATGATGTCATAGCATTCCCTCCGTCTTTTCTTGATACGATAGCGGCAGCCTTACGGTTACCGTCGTTCCTTTCCCTTTCTCACTCTGCAGCTGAAGAAATCCGTTAGCCGTTTCTATTATTTTATAACAGATCATAATCCCTATTCCCGTTCCTTTTGTTTTGGTGGAATAAAAGAGCGATCCCAATCGTTTTAATTCTTCCTCAGACATCCCGATCCCTTCATCCAAAATACGAATAACGGCTTGATCGTCCTCACGATACAGCTCCAACTGAAGCTTGCCTCCATCCGGCATGGCCTCGATACCGTTCTTAATGAGATTTATCATTAACTGACTCAATTTTTGACGATCGAAATAAATGGCAAGCGATGTCTGCCAGCAGGTCTGGATTTCTACTTGATGCGTATTCGCATACGACTTAACCACATCCACTGCATGAGACAACTGTTCGCTTAAATTCAGCTTCTCCCAGAGCGCATTCTGAGGCTTAGCGAATGAGAGATAATCGATTAGAATGGATTCGGCGCGATCCAGCTCTTCAAGAATTAACGGAGCATAATCATTAAAACGTTTTAATGCAGAGCTATGCGAATTCATCAGCTGCATGAAACCACGCACTACAGTCATTGGATTGCGGATTTCATGAGCAACCGAGGCAGCAAGCTCCCCCAGCATTTGCATTTTTTCCTTCTGTTGAAGCTCAGCCTTCATAAGCGAGTTCTCGTTCATCTTTTCAATAAAATAAATGCTCATATAAGCGCAAACCGCATGAAGCAGACCAAACAAGAGCATGTGAAGCACCATTTGAAGGCTCCAGTGGCTATATTCAGGCTTCAGTATGTAGATCAATACAACAACCAGCTCTCCAACAGCACCTGAGAGGAGTGTCGCTGCCAACAGCTTCTTTTTCATCGGTAACAGCTGATAGGTTCGGCCGAAATAAGATATGAATGTCCAACTTAATATAACGATAATTATCATCGACCACAGCTCAACGCTCCCACCCTGGAGTGCACGTACAAAGACGGTAAAAACCCCCAAAGTCAGTCCAACATACATTCCCCCATACAGGCTTCCGATGATCAACAAAACACCACGTAGATCAAAGGTATACTCCTGAAAGGAACCAATTTGAAAAGTCATGCATCCTGCCAGTCCAACGGCTAGTAAAGCCGTTAAGATAGGCTTATTCAGCTTAGCATTATGATTTATCCTATCCAACCACAGCACTTGATACAAAAAGATGCATGCACATATAATCAGCACGTTCAATAGCAAATGACTCAATTCTTTAGCACGCCCCCCTTCATCCTTACACTAAGGACCGATACCGATCATTTAACGTCAAGCATAGGTTTATTACAGATGCTCATCCTCCTATAAATCCTCATCTTGCTGCCGCGGATTCTCATACTTTTCTATCTTTAACCTACGGATCAAAAATAGTTCTGATAGCGCTGTATGAATCAATGTATTCAGAGTACAGTATATGGACATATTACCATTATGAGGCTAATATTTCTATTGTTGAATAGGAATAAATTCCGATTTTTACCGTTTCCGTTCAACTTTATCCCGATTAACTGCCAAGTTCCAAAGAAGAGTGTTCTCCCCTACAGAACACCCGTTTTTCTTACCTTATTCGGGCTCCTATCCAATCATCAGCGTCCCGCATAGGATAGTCCATATCTTCTGAAAGGGGGATATCGAATGAGCGGTGTCGGCGGAGTTTTCACTAGCACAGGAGTAATCCTTGTATTGTTCACAAATAACCCCCGATAAGGCCGATTTACGCCTCTTCGGGGGTTTTATTTCTACTCTATATTAATTTTTTCTCAGCAGCATCACAGTAACTATCTCGCCTGCTGCAGCGCCACGCCCACCTGCTGGAATATGAATCAAGCAATCCGCATCCTTGATCGATACCATGATGCTTGATTTATCCTTTCCTGCCGGCTCGGCACCGATCATCCCATTCTTCATGACTAACGTCCCACGTACATATCGTGGAAATGCGGAGCCTTTGGAATAGTCGGACATCAAGTACGCCTGTACCTCCTGATGCATGACCTGGCTGCTTCGCATTAGTGCGCGCATATAGGGCCGAACAAAAAGCTCGAAACCGACAAAGCAGGCGCCAGGATTGCCTGATAAAGCAAAAAGCAGCTTATCTCTCCACACACCAACGGAAGTCGGACTTCCAGGCCGCATAGCAACCTTATTGAAGAGCAGCCTTCCTTCCCACTGCTCAAAGACATCGACAAGCACATCCTTGTCACCAACCGAGACCCCGCCTGTCGTCAACACCAGATCCACTTCTTCAAAAGCCGTTAAGAGCTCTCGTTCTAGACTTCCCGGATCATCCGGCATAATAGGCATTATAATCGCCTCTCCGCCTGCTTCCTGAACCTGGCAAGCTAGCATATAGCTGTTGCTATTGCGTATTTTCCCCGGCTCAAGCGGTTTGTTTACGTCCAACAGCTCTGAGCCCGTGGAGAAAATCGCAACTCGAGGCTTACGGTATACAGGAACACTCGAATAGCCGAAGGCTGCCAATATAGCAGTCTCGCCAGCTCCGATCCATTGTCCCTCGTGCAGCAGCAGCTCACCTGAGGTCACTTCTTGGCCTATCGGTGTAATATTGTCTCCAGCAGTCATCTTCTTGCGAATACGCACCTGCTGCTCCCATGACTCCGTCATTTCAAGCATAATAACGGAATCAGCACCTTCAGGTACTACAGCGCCAGTCATAATACGGGCAGCCTGACCCGGTTGAACGCAGCGTTTAGGTACATCGCCGCTATATATATGCTCGACCACCTCAAGGGTGACAGTCTGATCTGGTGAGACAGAAGCGCTGTCTAAAGCACAGATAGCATAGCCATCCACACCTGAACGGCGAAAATGCGGTACGGGCTGCTCGGCTGACACGGGTACGGCCAGACGTCGCCCGAAGCATTCTGCTAAGGGGACTTCTTCCGCCTCCTGATGCCGAACCCAACCGAGCACTGCCTGCTGGGCCTCCTGTACCGTAATCGCTTTTCGTTGAAACTTTAATCCGGACACTTCGGCTCTATCCCCCAATCTGCGACATTCTCCGCAGCGTAGGAATGTGACTTTGCTGCTCGTTCAGCAGCGCTTTGGCCATTTCGTGGCTTTCGGGCTTCACTTCCAACGCTTTAAGGAATAAGTCCGCCAAAGCTTGATCATTGCCAATGTAGCTGCGGACATTGAACTCATCCGACCAGTACAGACATGGCTTAATGTTTCCGTCTGCGGTGAGGCGAAGCCGATTGCACGTTTCGCAGAAATGATCACTCACAGGATGAATCAAGCCGAATGTACCTGCAGCCCCTTCGATACGAAAATTTTGAGAAGGTCCATTACCGTAGATTTCACCGAATGGACTTATTTCCCAACCGCGCTCTGCACATCGATCTGTTACCGTGCTTAATGGAACGTACTTGCTTTTCCATCCCATATCATCGTGGCCGATTGGCATATATTCAATAAAACGTACTTGTACTTTACGGTCGATCGTCATTTGCAGAAAGTCATCAATCTCATCCTCATTCAAGCCTTTCATCAATACCACATTAAGCTTTATAGGGTCGAGGCCTACGCGATATGCCGCGTCGATAGCTTCCAATACCCGTTTAATATCCCCACCACGAGTAATCAGCGCAAAGCGATCCGCACGTAAGGAATCCAAGCTGATATTAATCCTCGTCAAACCGGCTGCACGGAGCTGCTCAGCTTTCGAGGCGAAGAAAATTCCATTCGTCGTCAAGGCGATATCCTCAATGCCGTCAATGGCTGAAAGGCGGGCAATGAGCTGCTCGATGTTTTTTCTGACCAACGGCTCTCCTCCGGTAATACGCAGCTTTCGCAGTCCAAGAGCTGCCAGTACTCTTACCACCTCGACTATTTCATCGAAGGTCAGCAGTCGTTCATCAGGCTCGAACTGCATACCCTCCTCAGGCATGCAATACACACAACGAAGATTACATCGATCCGTAACCGAAATGCGTAAATAATCGTGAACCCTTCCGAAACGATCCGTTAAAATGACTGACATCACAGCTCACCTCCATTATCCGCTTTGTAGATCCCGGACCTAACTCTTACCCCATATTATCATGTTATTATGGCATAATTCATTGTAAAAAAATAGCTTAGTGTAACTTATTCTAACATCTATCTACTAGCCTATTCCTTATTGCTGCAGCTTTTCGTATTGAATTGGATCATTAATATTTTCCACAAAATTAAGTGGAATGCCCTTCTCAGCAAAAAAACATTCATCCTCTTGCCTGTAGTTCAGCTTATGCATAAATTGCATTACCCTGTGCTCATTTGACTCAAGCATTTCATCTATAATCCCAATACATCGGTTGATTTTGTAAATCCCATGAAGCGGCTGTATTCTTCCACCCACCGTCGGTACCACTGCATCCCATTCTTCTCCGGAAGAAGAGTGAATCAGCTCCGACATGGCTCCAGCAGCAGCAGCTGATATATAAGGCATATCACAAGCAACAACCCACAGCACCTCACTCTGTGCGGCAGCCATAGCCGCCTGCATGCCTGCAAGCGGACCCTTTCCAGGCAGCAAATCCGGGATGACCCGCACATCTCTATAGCTCTGCTCTAGCAGCAGCCTCTCGAATGGAGCAGGCTCGTTAGCGATAATTAATATTTCCCCGCACAGCTTATTAAGCTCCTCCAACTGCCTCTCAATAAATAACTGTCCTTGCAGCTGCAGCATGGCTTTCATCCGGCCACCCATTCGACGGTTCTGCCCCCCAGCCAGCACCACACCTGAGAGACTCTTCTGACCCCCGTCCATATGCTCATTCCTCCATCCAAAATATTGGATTAGCTGCTAGCCTTCCGCTGAGTCCAGACGCTTTTGAAATGAAGCCCTCCAGCTTTCCGATAGCGCTTCGACCTCAAGCAATGAGCGAATCCCGCTCCAATCGCTTTTATCATGATATTTTAATCGGTTAGCCTCCGATATCGTATTAGACGCCGTATGACGTTCCACGATCCGCAGCTGCTGACCGGCTGATACCTTACCTGCTTTCAGCACTCGAAAGTAATAGCCGGTTAAGCCTGTGTTCTGAAACATAATCGGAAGCTCCGGTATATCGTACTTTTTTCCAAGCTTGAAGCAAGGCTGCCTTGGCTGAGAAATCTGTACGACGGCATCGCCCACCTCGAATATATCACCGATATGAACCTCGGTTTCCGTCATTCCGGTAACGGTAAAGTTCTCGCCGAAAGCTCCATGGGTCATCTCCATTCCAAGCTGCTTTTGCCAAAAACTGAAATGCTCCGCGCAATAAACGCAAACGGCTTTATCTTTTCCCCCATGATTTATCAGATCTGCTTGCCCATCGCCCTCAAGCTGAATGGATGAGAGGAATACAGCTCCTTCTACGGGCTTCTTGTATATACCGGTTTCCAGCGGCTTGCCCTTATAATCGATGACAACAGGTTTCCCTACATTTAACGACAACAGCTGCATTCCGTCAATCTCCTCTTAGTAAGCAGGACCTCCAAGTCCCGCAAACCACAATTTCTTACTACTATAAAAGAAAATGCTTCTCATCGCCATAGGAATCATTAGGATTTACCGTTTAATGCCTTTATGGAAAGGATAAAATAAACAGTAGAACGAATTATGGAGGGACTTGCAGCATGATTGAAAAGGGGAGAATCTCCTCATTCCAGATGGCGGTGCTAATGTACCCGACCATCATATCTACATCGATTCTCTCTGTTCCCTCTATAACAGCTAAGTTCGCGGATAAAGATCTATGGATCGCTCCCATCTGGGCTGCACTCACCGGTTTCTTAGTCGTTTATATCCTGATTATGCTAAGTAAGCTATATCCGGGACAAAGCATGATCGAATACAGCACCCACATACTTGGGTACAAACTAGGAAAACTGTTAGGCCTCATCTACATCATCTCTTACCTTATCAATGTAGGGATCATGATAAGAGAATACGGCGAATTTATAATGGACGCCTTTCTACATGAGACTCCAATCATTGTCGTCATGGGCAGCATGGTACTCGTGTGCGCTTTTGCTGTTCGCAGCGGCCTGGAAGTACTGGGGCGTGTTGCTCAAGTCTTTGTCCCTATAGTGGTTATTCTTTTATTGCTTATCTTTTCTTTAGCAATTCCTGACCTGGACCCTGACAATATGCTCCCTATTTTTGAGCGAGGGATAACCCCCTCCCTCATCGCGGCGATTCCAACCCAAACCTGGTTCACCGAGTTTATCGATATTACAATTCTGCTGCCTTTTTTGGCAGACCGCGAAAAGGGCTTGAAGTGGGGAATGATTTCGGTCATTGCCGTTATGGTATCCATGGTGCTTTGTGGAATCATTAGTCTGCTGCTGCTCGGGGACATCGTGAGCAGCTATAGCTATCCGGTCATGCTCGCAGCGCGTTACATTAGTCTGGCTGACTTTCTGGAGCATTTGGAAGCCATGGCCATGGCTGTTTGGGTACTCGGCATGTTTATCAAAATTTCGGTTGTTTACTATGTGCTGGTTTTAATGGTTGGGCAATGGCTTCAACTGCCAAGCTATCGTCCGCTCGTTTTTACTATCGGCTATATGTCTGTTGTTTACAGCAAATGGGTCGCGTCCAGCCGGGAAGTATTGAACCACATGCTCGCGACCTCACTTGTATTTTTTTATATTACCATTCAGTTTGTCATACCAGCTTTACTTCTATTGATTGCACTCCTTCGAAATAAATGGAGCAAGCACAAAGAACCGGGCAGCCGGTTGCCAACAAATGCTGTATCTCCAGAGAAAAGCTCAGACGGTTAAGACAATCTGTTTTTGCTAACCCATGCGTCATTATCGTAACCACGAACCTCCCAGTAGCCAATATGCTCTTTATCAATCAGTTCAATCGCCTGCAGCCATTTGACCGATTTATAGGCATACATTTTGGGAACGACCAATCGGACAGGACCTCCCAGCTTTTGGGGAATCGGCTTTCCATCCATAAGAACGGCTACCATTACATCCTCCATATGGGCCTGCTCCAACGATAAACAATCCGTGTATACTTTATCTCCCGAATACATTTTAACGAAGCGTCCTGTGCTCTTCACATTCGCCATAGCTAGAAGCTCAGACAAAGGAATCCCCTCCCAGGTTACCTTGTAGACAGACCAGCCAGTAACACAGTGAAAATCACTGACCTGCACTTGACGCTTTAGCTTCAGAAACTCCTCCCAGCTCCACGAAAGGGGCTTCTCCACCAAGCCTCCAATAGTAAACTTCCAATTATCACTCGCGAAGGCTGGGATATCTGTGACGGTATATACTCTAAATTGCCCTTGACCGCCTCCACCGGCAGGAGGATTGGACTCAGGGAGCGCTTCAGGTGCAGGGACCATCCGATTCGCATCCTCCCCTACCAACTTCTCCAATTCGGCTCCGCCTGTATCCGTTGCCGACTTAATCCACCGATAAAAAGCCGGACCGACTCCAAACACAATAGCCAGACCTACAACCCATCTAATAAATGCAGCACGTGAAATCGGTGCTTTCTTCCAATATTGTATCTGCGTTTGGGGTGAGCTCTCATCCTCATCCTGCATTCCAACCCCAATAGTAGCAGCCATGTCTCTGCCGCGCAGAACAGAAGCTTCGCGCTCCTCCTTACGCCTCATTACTTTTAACCATCTGCTCCTTGAAACAGAGTGATACACTGCATAGGGGATACCAACCCATGTGAAAAGATCATGCAGCACAAGGGCAGCATTGCTCCATACTGGAGAGAAGCTGCGGAACTGCCACAATATAATCCCGGACACACTCCAGCCTGTAAGCAAAAGAAGAACAATAACCAAATTCCAGCGCTGGTTCACTTTCTGCCGGATTTGCTTCCAATGCTTCGGGATATATCGGATATAGGAAGCGATAACCAGAATGGATGCAATCCCTAATACACTATGCGCCTGCTTTAAAAACACCCGAAAAGCTCCTAAATCTCCTCGAATCGAAGGAACATACAGCACGACACCTGTGATGGCAAGCAAGACAATCAGCCATGCATTCCACGCATGGAGCCGTTTCAGCGTTTTCCCATACGATTCCTTTAACCAGCTTCTCCAAGCATCCATCCTTGCACGCTCCTCTTCCTAGAGATGCACCCAGCACACTCTGCTCATCTGCATTTTGTTCTATAGAATTCGTTCATTGGAAGCCCTTTCTTTTATTGTAACATATCATAAGCCCTCCAGCCCATTAGGCCTTAAACGTATGATCAACCGACAGAATGCACAAAAAGCATGAAACCTACGCCCGCAAAGCGTACATCGCATGCTTACATTCCAAGATCGGCCACCGATCCTTTATTGTTTATAACCCATAATAATTCCTGCTGTCTCCTCGATTGCCTTATCGGTCACATTAATGATTGGGCAGCCTACCTGTTTCATAAGCTTTTGTGCGTAATCCAGCTCCTCCTTGATCCGTTCCATCACCGCATATTTTGCTCCGAACGGCAAACCGACTGCTTTCAATCGTTCCGTTCGTATTTTCAGCAGCTTGTCCGCATCCATAATAAGACCAATGATTCGATTGCCCGGCAATAGGAATAGCTCCTTGGGAGGCTTCACTTCTGGTACCAGCGGTAGGTTAGACACCTTGATCCCTTTATGCGCCAAAAAGATGCTCAGTGGCGTCTTCGACGTTCGTGAAACACCGATCAGCACGATATCCGCCTTCAATAAAGAGCTTGTGTCTCTTCCATCATCGCACTTTACGGCAAATTCTATGGCTTCGACCCGTTTAAAATAATCGTCGTCCAGCTCATGAAGCAGACCTGGCTTGCGCTTTGGGGAATCGTTGAACGTATCGATAAAAGCCTGCATCATAGGGCCCATAATGTCAACCGCACGGACTCCCAAACGGACTGCTTCTTCCCTCATCATTTCACGAAGCTCCGGTTGTACGAGAGTATAAGCGACAAAACCGCCGCGTTGGGCAGCTTCCTCCATGATCGCGCGGATTTCATCCTCGTGCTTAATATGCCCGATCCGTTTCGTCTTGACCTGCTGCGCATCAAATTGGCGCATGGTCGCCTTAACGACGGCTTCAGCGGTCTCCCCTACCGAATCAGAACAAATTGTGATTTCATAATGTTGGTCGTCTTTCATCATCCGGTTCTTCTCCTTTGTTTACAAGCATTTTCATCCATATTCCTTCTGTATATTAAGGCTCGGTTGCAAGCTCCAACAGAATTTGGGTCATGATCGTCTTGGTGATCCGACCTACTACGTCCCATCGAGAGCGACCTTGTGAAGTATCCTGTTTGGAACGAGTGACTACGGGAAGACTGTCCACCTGATGGAGAATCATTTTCCGTGCAGCATCGATAACCGTATCATCAGGATTTACATGAACTACGTTCGCCTCCCTAGTCATTACCATACTAACGGGCATGGATGCAGCCGCTGTATTGCCTAGTGTAAACTTTAACAAGTCTT
The DNA here is from genome assembly GCF_030020805.1 of Paenibacillus sp. RC67. Classification (GTDB taxonomy): domain Bacteria; phylum Bacillota; class Bacilli; order Paenibacillales; family NBRC-103111; genus Paenibacillus_S. The sequence continues at coordinate 1,038,393 of NZ_CP125098.1, read as the reverse complement.
TTCGGGATATGACACCGGATAAACAGCTTTCCTCGTCAACAACAATCAAGCTCCCCACATTTTCCATAAAAAGCGACACGACTGCATCATGAACAGAAGCATTCTCTCTTACAATGACCGGCATGGACTGTACATCTTTTACTTTAAGCGACTGCAGCCTCCGGGAAGCCTGACTTCCTGAGGACATGGCGGAACCCGGCGAGTAGCCCACTTTAGGCTTGGCATCGACATAACCGAGCATGACAAGCAAAGCAAGATCAGAACGAAGTGTCGGGCGGCTTAATCCGAGCATTTCCGCTATCTGTTCCCCTGTAATCGGCGAATGCTGTTTGACCAATTCTACTATTTGTAATTGCCGAGCTGTCAGTTCGATGATCATAACCTCCTGTCTTATTTCGAGCATGTTATATTACATGCATTGTACCAAATAATGAATCAAACTTATATAAAGAATGCATCCGTATCTCATAATAGGCTCAAAAGAGATGATTAATAGACTAAAAATAAAATATATTGCACGTTTTATCACTAATTATTATACTATATTTATTAAACATTGTATCTTATTTAATAATAAATGATACCACACAGAAAAAATCGGATATGGGGGCTATGTACTATGGAAAGAGAACTAGCACTGGAAATTGTTCGCGTTACTGAACTTGCCGCGTTGTCGGCAGCGCAGTGGATGGGCCGGGGAGACAAGATTCAAGCGGATGGAGCAGCGACCTCTGCCATGAGGACCATGTTCGACTCCGTCTCCGTCCAAGGGACTGTAGTTATCGGAGAAGGAGAAATGGATGAGGCTCCTATGCTATATATCGGCGAGCAGGTTGGAAATGGACAAGGTCCTGAAGTAGACGTTGCCGTGGATCCGTTGGAGGGCACCGAGCTTGTTGCTAAGGGACTAAATAATGCCCTTGCCGTCATTGCTATCGCCAACAAAGGCTGCCTTCTTCATGCCCCCGATATGTATATGGAAAAATTGGCCGTAGGCCCTGCCTTGGCAGGCAAGCTGCATCTGACTGACCCTCTTGAAGTTACTCTGGAGAAGGCTGCCCATTACCTGGATAAGCCACTAAGCAATTTAACCGTTATGATTTTGGATCGCGAGCGCCATCAAGATATGATTCAAACACTGCGTCGTGTGGGTGTACGTATCAAATTGTTGAGTGACGGCGATGTTGCCGGTGCAATGGCTCCTGCTCTGGCTGAATCAGGCATAGATCTCTACGTCGGCTCTGGCGGCGCTCCTGAAGGAGTTCTCGCAGCGGCTGCGTTATCCTGCCTTGGCGGTGAGCTGCAAGGACGTCTTATGCCTTCCAATGATGAAGAATACGAGCGCTGCTTGAAAATGGGTATGGACGATCCTTTGAAGCTTTTAAGCATGGAGGATATGGTCGGTACTGAGGATGTTATTTTTGCCGCAACAGGTATTACACCAGGAGAGTTTTTAGGTGGCGTTCAGTATTTGGCTAATCAGCGTGCGGAGACTCATTCCATCGTGATGCGGGCCAAGACCAAAACCGTACGATTTATTCGCTCCATTCATTATTTACCTAATAAACCTCAAATTATTACTTCGTTATAATAAGCCATATACTGCTCTACTTCTCTCGTATGTTACAATACTCATACACAACATATGACGGGAGAAGGTTTAAAATGGCTATCTTGTTTTATACAGCTGTAGGTTTGCTTGCAGCGACATTCGGGAGTCTTGTAGGCTTAGGCGGGGGCGTTATTATCGTCCCTGCTCTAGTTTACTTGGGTCCTATTTTTGTCGGTCAACAAATCTCCGTCGCTACGGCGGTAGGTACTTCATTGGCTGTTCTCATCTTCACTGCCTTATCTTCCACATTCACCTTTTATAAACAAAAGCGGGTCGATTTCAAAAGCGGATGGCTGTATTTCATCACCTGCGGACCTGGCGCCATGCTTGGATCATATACAACACAATTCGTTAACGCAAAATCATTCCAGCTCAGCTTCGGTATCTTTATGTTCTGTATGGCTACCCTCTTAGTGTTAAGAGATTATATGAAGCCATTGAATATTCAGTGGAGAATCCAACGATCATTTACAGATGCTCAAGGAAACATTCACGAATATGGCTACGGGATCATTCCAGCGCTTGTCATTGGGTTAGCTGTTGGGTTCATATCCGGTCTATTCGGGATAGGTGGGGGTTCTCTGTTTGTGCCGGCCATGGTTATCATTTTCCGGTATCCTCCGCATATTGCGACCGCTACTTCCATGTTTGTTATTTTCCTATCTTCCATTATGGGCTCCTTTACTCACCTCAGCTTGGGGGAAATCGATGGTTGGATGGTTCTAGGACTTGCTCCCACTGCCCTCGTAGGAGGTTGGCTTGGGGCTAAAATTGCCAGCAAGTTAAGCAGTAAAAAATTGCTCTGGATCCTTCGAATTACCTTTTTCATCGTTGCTATCAAAATGATTTGGGAAGGTATTGCAGGATAGCTGGTTATTTCTTGCTTTAGGATAATCCCTCCCTCTTTCGCCAACACTAAAGGCATCTTTGTGCAAGGGGGAGACCGACGTATGAGACCAAATGTTTTCAAAATAGCCTTATGCATTTCCATTGCTTCCTTGAGCTTATCTGGATGCGTACATCAGTCGGAACACTCTGCTCCAACCCCATCCGTACATACAACGGAACTGCTGCAGACTGAACCGAAGCATCAAGACAAGCTCTTGATAACTATGCCCGATACAGTCCAAGCGCCTAAATCATCGGTTGGACTACAGCCTACTGTCGTTCAACCGCCTTCTCCGACACCGGAGGTTCAACCTGCTTCTCCAGTTCAGCCTTCCGTTCAACAGCCATTAACTGAGGAGCAGCTACCCGTCCGTAAAGCAAACAAGAAGATACCTAAACATTCTGAGGGTGCACCTGCCTCAACCGCTTCCAACAAATCAACAGCAGCTAAGCGGCTGACCTTAAGTCAGCTCATAAAAAAATATCCTGATCTGCTCTTGTTAAAAGGGTCTTCTAACTCCAAACAAATCGCGCTTACCTTTGACGATGCTCCCGATACGCTGTATACGATTCAAGTATTGGATATTTTAAAAAAATATAATATAAAAGCTACCTTTTTCGTTGTAGGTCGACTTGCAGAGGCGCATCCATCTGTAGTAAAACGAATGCATAGAGAAGGACATGTTGTTGGAAATCATACCTATAACCATGCCTTACTAACCAAGCTGTCGGATGAACAGTTCCAGTCTCAAATTTCTAAAACCCAAAAAGTAATAAAGAACACTATCGGCTATACACCTAGACTGATTCGTCCTCCTTACGGAGAAATAACGGAAAGTCAGTTGCTGTGGGCTTCCAAACAACACTATACAATCGTTAATTGGAACGTAGACTCACGGGACTGGAAGCAATTAAGTCAAGCTGAGGTTACGGCCAACATATTAAATCACGCTGGTGCTGGATCGATCATTTTACAGCATTCTGGTGGGGGACCTAGTCAGAACCTGACAGGTACAGTAGCCGCCCTACCTGTAATTATTGAATCTCTTCAATCGAAAGGATATCGATTAGTTACTCTGCCTGAGCTTCTCAAAGTATCCAAACAGCTATAGACTTGAAGTCACTGAACGGTAAAGAAGCCTTCGATACCCAAAGGTAAATGAAGGCTTCTTCTTATTGTACATTCACGTTAAGGCAAGTTAAACTACCTACGATCCTCCAGCAGCTTTTGCTGTGCCATTCTTATCATCTCTTTAACCATGGAGCCGCCTATTCGTCCGCCAATCTTTCCTGCCTGCTCTGTCGTTAAACGTCCATTATCGTTAGGCGACAACGGAATACCTAATGTTTTCGCAACCTCATATTTGACTTCATCCGGCTTGTTCATATTGACGGCAAAGCCTTGCTGACTCATGACTTCACCTTTGAAATGCTCCATCCCTTGCGATGCATTCGGGACCAAGAGCCTGCTGCTGCTCCTTCTTCTTGCCATGGCAGTACTCCTTTCTCTTCTGGTAAGTATAGAATAAGCTTAAACAACGGCTACTATACTTACATAAAAACTTGACTTACCGTCAACAATAATGAAGCTGAATTCAATGTGTTGAGGAGGTACCGGAAAATCATGAGTCATCTATCTGAAATTATCGATAACCACTCTAACCTGGATGGTCTCTTTGCAATTATTAAGCATTATGGCGTAAGCGCGGAATTCGTTACCGATGCGCTCGTTCAACGGTTTGAGCAAATACAAAAGGATGATAACTCCGAAGCGAAGACTGAGGAAGAAACAGCATACTGTGAGGAAATATTAGATTCTTTAAATCAATACTATGCACGATTGTGATGATTAGCTGACCCATCAAGTAAGCCCAACTCCAATTGCATCTATAAGCATATAAAAAGACCATTAGATATTGTATCTAATGGTCTTTTTATATGCCGGTGAAGGGACTCGAACCCCCCACGGTTTCCCTCACGATTTTGAGTCGCGCGCGTCTGCCAATTCCGCCACACCGGCTAGTATGGCGCGCCCTGAGAGATTCGAACTCCCGGCCTTTTGATTCGTAGTCAAACGCTCTATCCAGCTGAGCTAAGGGCGCAAATATGAGGTTGTAACTGGTGCCGAAGACCAGACTTGAACTGGTACGGTAGTCACCTACCGCAGGATTTTAAGTCCTGTGCGTCTGCCGATTCCGCCACTCCGGCGTAAAAATGGAGGCGCCACCCAGACTCGAACTGGGGGTAAAGCTTTTGCAGAGCTCTGCCTTACCACTTGGCTATGGCGCCTAATTAAGTTGGAGCGGAAGACGGGAATCGAACCCGCGACCCTCGCCTTGGCAAGGCGATGCTCTACCGCTGAGCCACTTCCGCATATAATAAACTGGGGATCTAGGATTCGAACCTAGGCATGACGGAGTCAAAGTCCGTTGCCTTACCGCTTGGCTAATCCCCAATATTTGATGAAATAATGGGGCGATCGATGGGACTTGAACCCACGAATGCTGGAGCCACAGACCAGTGCGTTAACCCCTTCGCCACGACCGCCACAGTATTAAATTGGCAGGGGCAGCAGGAATCGAACCCACACCAAAGGTTTTGGAGACCTTTGTTCTACCTTTAAACTATGCCCCTATGAAAATGGTGGAGGCTGATGGATTCGAACCACCGAACTCGATGAGAGCAGATTTACAGTCTGCCGTGTTTAGCCACTTCACTAAGCCTCCGTATTCAAATGCGTGCTTCTTTAATGAAGCAATGGTGCCGTCGAGAGGACTTGAACCCCCAACCTACTGATTACAAGTCAGTTGCTCTACCAGTTGAGCTACAACGGCATATTAACTTAAATGGTGGCTCGGGACGGAATCGAACCGCCGACACGAGGATTTTCAGTCCTCTGCTCTACCGACTGAGCTACCGAGCCTCGGTACTACATTGTAAAGATAATGGCGGAGCCGACGGGATTCGAACCCGCGGTCTCCTGCGTGACAGGCAGGCATGTTAGGCCTCTACACCACGGCTCCACACTAGATAATTTGGTTGCGGGGGCAGGATTTGAACCTGCGGCCTTCGGGTTATGAGCCCGACGAGCTACCGGGCTGCTCCACCCCGCGTCGTTGTACTATATGGTGGAGGCTGACGGGATCGAACCGCCGACCCTCTGCTTGTAAGGCAGATGCTCTCCCAGCTGAGCTAAGCCTCCATATGTACTATAGTTTAAATGGTGACCCGTAGGGGATTCGAACCCCTGTTACCTCCGTGAAAGGGAGGTGTCTTAACCCCTTGACCAACGGGCCTTACTGCTACGGAGAGAGAGGGATTCGAACCCTCGAGACGCTTGTGACGCCTACACGATTTCCAATCGTGCTCCTTCGGCCAACTCGGACACCTCTCCATATGGCTCCCCGAACAGGACTCGAACCTGTGACAACTCGATTAACAGTCGAGTGCTCTACCAACTGAGCTATCAGGGAATAAAAGTTACAACAGAGTATCAGTTAATTGCACCCTGAAAACTAGATACGAAATAAATGCGCGTTGGTTGAGCTATACTTCTGCATGTTGTACACATCACAGAATCTTGGATAAGCCCTCGACCGATTAGTATTCGTCAGCTCCACACGTTGCCGTGCTTCCACCCCGAACCTATCAACCTCGTCGTCTTCAAGGGGTCTTACATACTGGGAAATCTCATCTTGAGGGGGGCTTCACGCTTAGATGCTTTCAGCGCTTATCCCGTCCGTACGTAGCTATCCAGCCGTGCTCCTGGCGGAACAACTGGTACACCAGCGGTACGTCCATCCCGGTCCTCTCGTACTAAGGACAGCTCCTCTCAAATTTCCTACGCCCACGACAGATAGGGACCGAACTGTCTCACGACGTTCTGAACCCAGCTCGCGTACCGCTTTAATGGGCGAACAGCCCAACCCTTGGGACCTACTTCAGCCCCAGGATGCGATGAGCCGACATCGAGGTGCCAAACCTCCCCGTCGATGTGGACTCTTGGGGGAGATAAGCCTGTTATCCCCAGGGTAGCTTTTATCCGTTGAGCGATGGCCCTTCCATTCGGTACCACCGGATCACTAAGCCCGACTTTCGTCCCTGCTCGACCTGTATGTCTCGCAGTCAAGCTCCCTTATGCCTTTGCACTCTTCGAATGATTTCCAACCATTCTGAGGGAACCTTGGGGCGCCTCCGTTACTTTTTAGGAGGCGACCGCCCCAGTCAAACTGCCCACCTGACACTGTTCCCCGACCAGTTCATGGCCGCGGGTTAGAACTCCGATACGATCAGGGTGGTATCCCAACGTCGCCTCCACACAAGCTGGCGCTCATGCTTCTCAGGCTCCCACCTATCCTGTACAGATCGTACCAAAGTCCAATATCAAGCTGCAGTAAAGCTCCATGGGGTCTTTCCGTCTTGTCGCGGGTAACCTGCATCTTCACAGGTATTAAAATTTCACCGGATCTCTCGTTGAGACAGCGCCCAAGTCGTTACGCCATTCGTGCGGGTCAGAATTTACCTGACAAGGAATTTCGCTACCTTAGGACCGTTATAGTTACGGCCGCCGTTTACTGGGGCTTCGGTTCATAGCTTCGGGATTGCTCCCTAACCACTCCCCTTAACCTTCCAGCACCGGGCAGGCGTCAGCCCGTATACTTCGCCTTGCGGCTTCGCACAGACCTGTGTTTTTGCTAAACAGTCGCTTGGGCCTTTTCACTGCGGCCCCCTCGGGCTATTCACCCTACCGAGGCACCCCTTCTCCCGAAGTTACGGGGTCATTTTGCCGAGTTCCTTAACGAGAGTTCTTCCGCGCGCCTTAGCATGCTCTGCTCGCCTACCTGTGTCGGTTTGCGGTACGGGCACCTTCTCCCTGGCTAGAGGCTTTTCTTGGCAGCCTGAACTCATGACCTTCGCTACTGCAATTTTCGCTCCCCATCACAGACCAGCCTTAACGATGTGCGGATTTGCCTACACATCAGCCTCTCTGCTTGGACGGGCATCCATCAGCCCGCGTCACTATCCTTCTGCGTCACCCCATCGCTCATAACGGTTCACGGTGGTACAGGAATTTCAACCTGTTGTCCTTCGACTACGCCTTTCGGCCTCGCCTTAGGTCCCGACTTACCCTGAGTGGACGAGCCTTCCTCAGGAACCCTTAGGCTTTCGGCGGACAAGATTCTCACTTGTCTTTTCGTTACTCATACCGGCATTCTCACTTGTATGCTGTCCAGCGCTCCTTACGGTACACCTTCAACCTACATACAACGCTCCCCTACCCAAGAGCATCTTTAGATGCTCAGGCCATAGCTTCGGTGGCGTGTTTAGCCCCGTTACATTTTCGGCGCAGAGTCACTCGACCAGTGAGCTATTACGCACTCTTTCAATGGTGGCTGCTTCTAAGCCAACATCCTGGTTGTCTGTGCAACTCCACATCCTTTCCCACTTAACACACACTGGGGGACCTTAGCTGATGGTCTGGGCTGTTTCCCTCTTGACAATGGATCTTAGCACTCACTGTCTGACTCCCGGGATGAAAGTATGTGGCATTCAGAGTTTGACTGGACTTGGTAACCCTTGGCGGGCCCCGCACCCAATCAGTGCTTTACCTCCACTACTCATCTCCCGAGGCTAGCCCTAAAGCTATTTCGGGGAGAACCAGCTATCTCCAAGTTCGATTGGAATTTCTCCGCTACCCCCACCTCATCCCCGAATTTTTCAACATTCGTGGGTTCGGGCCTCCAGTGCGTGTTACCGCACCTTCACCCTGGACAGGGGTAGATCACATGGTTTCGGGTCTACGCCCACGTACTAAGTCGCCCTATTCAGACTCGCTTTCGCTGCGGCTTCGGCTCTTCACCTTAACCTTGCACGGGAACGTAACTCGCCGGTTCATTCTACAAAAGGCACGCCATCACCCATGAACGGGCTCTGACTTCTTGTAAGCACACGGTTTCAGGTTCTATTTCACTCCGCTCCCGCGGTTCTTTTCACCTTTCCCTCACGGTACTGCTTCACTATCGGTCGCTAGGGAGTATTTAGCCTTGGCAGATGGTCCTGCCTGCTTCCCACGAGGTTTCACGTGTCTCGCGGTACTCGGGATCCGTCTAGCGATACGTTCGTTTTTGGCTACAGGACTTTTACCCTCTCTGGTCGGCCTTTCCAGACCGCTTCACCTAACCAACTTTTCGCATATTGACGTCCCACAACCCCAGAGGGCAAGCCCCCTGGTTTGGGCTATTCCGCTTTCGCTCGCCGCTACTGACGGAATCACTTTTGTTTTCTTCTCCTGAGGGTACTTAGATGTTTCAGTTCTCCTCGTATGCCTCCAATGCAGCTATGTATTCACTACATGGTAACTGAGTATTACCTCAGCTGGGTTCCCCCATTCGGACATCCCCGGATCAAAGCCTGCTTACGGCTCCCCGAGGCCATTTCGTCGTTCGCCACGTCCTTCTTCGGCTCCTAGCGCCTAGGCATCCTCCGTGTGCTCTTATTAGCTTAACCAGCTAATGATTCGATTCGTAAAGAATCGTCACTACGTGTATTGCTCTACGCATTTATTTCGATATCTAGTTTTCAAGGAACAATCTTAATTCAATTGAGAAGTGTTATCCTCTCAAAACTGACCAACGAGTGAATGTTGTTTGCAGTATAATATACTGCTTTATGTCCGATGACCTACAGTCATCATGGACTCCATAGAAAGGAGGTGATCCAGCCGCACCTTCCGATACGGCTACCTTGTTACGACTTCACCCCAATCATCTACCCCACCTTCGGCGGCTGGCTCCCTTGCGGGTTACCCCACCGACTTCGGGTGTTGTAAACTCTCGTGGTGTGACGGGCGGTGTGTACAAGACCCGGGAACGTATTCACCGCGGCATGCTGATCCGCGATTACTAGCAATTCCGACTTCATGCAGGCGAGTTGCAGCCTGCAATCCGAACTGAGACCGGCTTCTAAAGATTCGCTCCACCTCGCGGCTTCGCTTCCCGTTGTACCGGCCATTGTAGTACGTGTGTAGCCCAGGTCATAAGGGGCATGATGATTTGACGTCATCCCCGCCTTCCTCCGGTTTGTCACCGGCAGTCACTCTAGAGTGCCCAACTCAATGCTGGCAACTAAAGTCAAGGGTTGCGCTCGTTGCGGGACTTAACCCAACATCTCACGACACGAGCTGACGACAACCATGCACCACCTGTCTCCAATGCTCCGAAGAGGGCACCTATCTCTAGGTGTTTCATCGGGATGTCAAGACCTGGTAAGGTTCTTCGCGTTGCTTCGAATTAAACCACATACTCCACTGCTTGTGCGGGTCCCCGTCAATTCCTTTGAGTTTCACTCTTGCGAGCGTACTCCCCAGGCGGAGTGCTTACTGTGTTTACTTCGGCACCAAGGGTATCGAAACCCCTAACACCTAGCACTCATCGTTTACGGCGTGGACTACCAGGGTATCTAATCCTGTTTGCTCCCCACGCTTTCGCGCCTCAGCGTCAGTTACGGTCCAGAAAGTCGCCTTCGCCACTGGTGTTCCTCCACATCTCTACGCATTTCACCGCTACACGTGGAATTCCACTTTCCTCTCCCGCACTCAAGTCACCCAGTTTTCAGTGCGATCCGGGGTTGAGCCCCGGGCTTAAACACCAAACTTAAATGACCGCCTGCGCGCGCTTTACGCCCAATAATTCCGGACAACGCTTGCCCCCTACGTATTACCGCGGCTGCTGGCACGTAGTTAGCCGGGGCTTTCTTCTCAGGTACCGTCACCCTAGGAGCAGTTACTCTCCTAGGCGTTCTTCCCTGGCAACAGAGCTTTACGATCCGAAAACCTTCATCACTCACGCGGCGTTGCTCCGTCAGACTTGCGTCCATTGCGGAAGATTCCCTACTGCTGCCTCCCGTAGGAGTCTGGGCCGTGTCTCAGTCCCAGTGTGGCCGATCACCCTCTCAGGTCGGCTACGCATCGTCGCCTTGGTAGGCCGTTACCCTACCAACTAGCTAATGCGCCGCAGGCCCATCTGTAAGCCACAGGTTACCCCGTGTTTCATGATCCCCTCATGCGAGAGAACCAGTTATCTGGTCTTAGCTATCGTTTCCGATAGTTATCCCAATCTTACAGGCAGGTTGCCTACGTGTTACTCACCCGTCCGCCGCTATCCCCGAAGGGACCGCTCGACTTGCATGTATTAGGCACGCCGCCAGCGTTCGTCCTGAGCCAGGATCAAACTCTCCATTAAAGTGATCACCGAAGCGATCGTATAACAGAGCTTGTCTTAAGCTCAAAATTCAATGCTAGCGAGAATTTTCATTCTCTTTAAAACATTCACTCGTTGTTCAGTTTTCAAAGGACAATTCTTCGACAAAACCTTATTACTTTCGTAATTTTCATCTTGTCATTTTGTGTCGCTTTGTTTAGCAGCGACTTTTTTAATATAACACATTCACCCATCTTAATGCAAGCTTTTTTTCAAATTATTTTTCCGAATCAAGCTTGCTGTGTTTCAAATGTGCTTACCGTTTTTAGCGGCGAGAGTTAATGTATCATAGGCTTATATATAAAGTCAAGCATCTTTTTCAAAAAATATTGCGCAGCACTGATCAGAACTAAAATGGAAGTACAGCTGCTTCCAGCAGACCGTACTTCCCTCTATGTTACTACTCAATCATTCCTTCGTTCGGACTGCTTGCCGACGCATATCTCTTCTTAGGAATACGCCCTGCCATAAATCCTTTGCGGCCAGCCATTACAGCAAGCTTAAACGCTTCAGCCATGAGTACAGGATCTTGCGCTCCTGCAACAGCTGTGTTCAACAATACTCCATCAGCGCCAAGCTCCATAGCTAAAGCAGCATCAGCAGGTCCGCCGATTCCCGCATCGACAATAACCGGAACTTTAGCTTCTTCGATAATAAAACGCAATTGGTTCGGGTTTGCAATTCCTTGTCCGGAACCGATAGGAGAAGCCCCAGGCATAACTGCAGCGGCCCCTGCTTCTTGCAGCTTACGAGCCAAGATAGGATCGTCCGATGTGTATGGCAGTACAATAAAGCCAAGGTCCACCAAAATTTTTGTCGCTTCCAATGTTCCTATAGGATCTGGTAGCAATGTTTTCGGATCGCCGATGACTTCAACTTTTATCATATCGCATAAGCCGGATGCTTTAGCAAGTTTAGCAATACGAACTGCCTCTTCTACCGTATACGCGCCCGCAGTGTTAGGAAGCAATGTGAATTTTTTCAGATCAAGTGTTTCGAGAAAATTAGGCGTTTCCGGGTTATCGATAGGCAGACGACGAATAGCGAAAGTTAACACATCCGCTTCAGAAGCTTGAACTGCTTGATTCTGGATATCCAATGAAGAAAATTTGCCTGTCCCTAGCAGCAACCGGGATTTAAATTCATACGGACCGATTTTTAATACGTCGTTCATGTGTAACGCCCTCCATTTATAATAATTTATAAGTATAAGTAGCCATGATCCTTTAGCCCCCGCCTACAAAGTGAACAATCTCAAGAGAGTCGCCCTCATTCAGGACTGTGGCGGCATATTCGCTGCGATCGATAATTTCTCGATTCAACTCGATCACAAGTATTTTTTGCTCCAATTTAAAAGCAGCAAGCAAATCGGCAACGCTGTTCACATCGCTTACTTCTCTCATCTCTCCATTAATAGTTAGTTTCACGGTTATAACACCCCGCTTTCCAAATAAAATCACAGAACAAATCTCCCAAAAGTAAAGTGAACCTCTGAAGCAAATTCCTATGACTTTTGGTGGAGCCCAGGTTTTACACAATAAAAAAAGCCAACCCCGCGCAGAGGTTGACTTTGTAATCATGCCGAAAACCGGCATCATTACGTCCGTCCACTTCCCTACGCTGGTATCATCCAGAAGCATGTTAGAAGAAACATGCCAAATCAGGTTCCAAGGGTCAAGAAATAGCTTTCTTATCTCAGCCTCACAATAAAAGGCTCCCCTAGTGGCTATTCAATTTAAATATTAGTATAGCAGAAATGATCGATTTTGTCGCTTAAATGCTCAGTTCGTCGTATAACGAATTTCCAGCAATGATAAACTATCATCCAACGTATAGATGATTTCCTTGGCAAGCGATTTCTTCACGAGCTTATTAAGGATGAGAGGCAGCTCAAACCGAACGTCCGATAGTTTCTCACTTTGTTGAAGCTCAGGTAAGCTCCAAGCTTCCTCACGGCTCGATAATACAGAGATTAGTAGTCTACAGCACCTTTCCATCTTGGACATGACGGAAAATTCACTAGCCAGAAGAACTAACTGAACTCTTTGCTTTAAAGTTTCATTGCTTAGAGTAAGCTCTTCATATAGCTTATATACGCCAGGATTGATGGTTTTAACTTGTCGCCATACGGTAATTTCGGGGTGGCTCCCTGCTTCAATAATAACAATCCTCGCCCAATGATGAAGTGCCTCTAGAATGTTATTGTAGGCATCCAGCAGGTGGTCTTCCAGAATATATTCTTTACTCTCCATGTATTTACGCAAAAACTTGGAGAACTCTATTAGTAGCTTGTGTTCTCTCATTTCCGACGGAAATTCCAGCATTCGATGCCGCAAACCTTCTAAATACATATCCCGATCCAGAAGAATCTCTCCTTTTAAGATCCAGTAAATGAGGTTGCGGTGTTCACCGTGTAAAATAAATTGATGAATTGCAGAAGGAGTAAACCATCTTTCTTGTATACGGCAGTTGTCTTTTATATAATGATACTGTTGATCGGTTTGCAGGCCTTCTTTTACAATGACTAGCAACAGGAGATCGAATCCGTCCGTGATCGCTGAAAACATCGACGGATTATCGACCGCCAATATACTCATGACTGCTTCATCTTCCCGGAGCCTGGCAATCCTTTGTTCCTTTAAGGCGTTCATCGCCGCAGCCTCCTACATAACATTCCATGATACATCTTATTTCTACACAAGTAGGCGGTTTCCTGCAAATTTCAGTGACAAATTTCACAATATATCTAATGAAAGAAGTGACACCAGTGAGATTGAAATCCAGTAAAGTAAATGAATTCCGTTTATGGGGGCTACTGCTTACTATGGGCGGGATGCTGCTCATGATCGTGGGACTAGCAGGTATTGTTTTTAATTGGGGTGTGGCCGGCAAAATTATCGCAGGCATTTGTATGGTTATCGGTGCTATCTCCATGCTCGCAAGTATGGGCGTTTATTTCTGGGCCGGTATGATGTCGACCAGCACGACGGTAGTAGAATGTCCCGAGTGCGGGAAGCCTACGAAAATTCTTGGAAAAACCGACCGCTGTATGTTTTGCAAAACGATTTTGTCTCTGGACCCTCAGCATGATCCTAATGCCAAGGCCAATCTATAATGTCACGCAAAAATAAAACTGGCTCTCTCCATCCCTTTGAGGGGGATAGAAAGAAGCCAGTTTTTTGTTGGAAATTCTTCTCGTTATTTAGCAAGCTCCGTACGAATTAGATCCCATATGTCCGGGTTCTCGTACCCTCTTCGCCAAGTAGCCACACCAGCAAGATTATATTTATTAACGATATCCATTCGTGCCTTCATGGAAACCTCGTCCTCTAACCAAATGCGGATCAACTTTCCCCCGTCTTTGTACTCGACGTAGTTTTGACCAGCTTCCGGCAGGAAAACAGGAGTGAGGTTTTTATCTTTAATCGTTTTTTGCGGATTATCCATATAAACGGACCTCGAGCTGACTTTCGTTTTGCCATCTACTACTTCTTCTGTCCAAATACGTGTATAGAAAGGAATGCCTAGAACGAGCTTTGAAGCAGGTATTTCGTCCTCTTTCATCAGCTTCACTACGTTCTTCTCCACCCAAGGAATAGAGGCAACGGAGCCTGAAGTAGGACTGCTTGCCCAAAATTCGTCGTATGCCATAATCATCATGTAATCGAGCGAATCAATCAGCGATTTTCTATCGTAGAAGGCAGACCACATCTCACTTGAAGATTTCGGTGTCACATCCATGGATACGATAAGTCCCTGTTCATGCATGAGAGGCACCATTTCGCGGACGAATTGGACCAGATTCTCTTTATCCTTTGTGTTGACGTTCTCAAAATCGATATTAATGCCCTGCAAGGAATACAACTGGGCAAAGCTAAGCAGCTGCTTGATCATTTTCATTCTTTTATCGTAGGTGGATAAAGCTTCTGTCGTCCGCTTCGGCTCGAATCCATTGCTGAACAGCGCCCAGATTTGATAGTTCTGACTATGTGCCCATTTGATATAAGCGGGGTCCGCAATATTTTTCAAGTTCCCCTGACCATCGTCAATATGAAACCACGTAGGACTGACCACATTCAAACCGGGCATAGGCGAAAATTTGGACGTATCCGGGCTTTTCGGGGTCGTGACCTGCTCCCAGGTCATATTGACCTTCCCACCCGCCAATTTAGGCGCTACAAAGCTCGAAGGCAGCTCCTGCTTCGGAACCTTCTCCACATGGTCGGATACCAGATGATCCTTTTTGATATAGCCCATGTACCCGTTCGTCAGCTGCACATGGTACCATTCTTCCTCCTCATCCCAGATCATGACGGCCTCACCCTGCTTCAAGTCAGCGAGGATCGGTGATTTGATGGACATTTCCTTGCGCATTGGAATCGTCTTATCCGGTTTGTTCGGGTAGGACACAGTTTTGCCCCAGCGAATCTCGTCTCCTTCTTTCACCAGAATGACGGCACCCGTCTCCTGAGACTCTCTCAATTCAATTCGGTAAAGCTGTTTCAACGGTTCCATCGGAAGGTACAATGCTCCATTGACCTTTTCCAAAGGAAACTTCAAGTTGAAAGGTTTCTCATTGATGGTACCCGTCAGTTGGCTTGTCCGTAAACGAACCACTTTGTCCTGCGTCGTAATGATCGTGGAATCGCTCGAATCCTCGTATAGCATAGTCGGATCTATTAATTGCTTAGCTATAGAGAAAGGCAGCTTCAAGCTTTCTTCTTTCCCTGCAGCTGGCTCCTCCGACAAAACTCCTTTATAAAAGATCGGCTTAGTTATTCCATCAAAGGAAGGGTCCTCGTGCCTGCTGGTCGGTACGAATTTATCCCAATATACAACCGCAGCGGCTCCCAGGAAAACGGCGAACAAAAGCGTCCATATGGGCCATTTTTTCGACCTTTTTCTTGCCGATCTGTGATTCGTCATGTTATCCGGTTCCATTGCTTCACTCCCATGGTGACTCTATTAATCTCGAATCTAGTATTAGTTTAACAAAAAAGACGTACTAAAAGCCACTTGTTTGCCAAGCAGGCTTTGAGCACGTCCATTATACCCTAATTTAGTAGATTGTTCCAATTTGCAAGCAACTGTATCAGTGATGTTCGACCGCGGCACACTCCGAGCATATTCCGTAAACTTCGACACGGTGGCTTTTCACCACAAACCCTGTCTCTATCCCGGCCGTCTTCTCCAAGTCATCCAAAGGCTTGTATGCGAAGTCAACCAATTTGCCGCATTGCTCGCATAGTGCATGATAATGGTCCGACATATCCGCATCAAACCGGCTTGAATGGTCGCCATAGGTCATTTCACGGACAAGTCCCACCTCGATAAACACCTTCAAATTGTTGTACACCGTAGCAACGCTCATACTGGGGAACCGCGGAGCTAAAGCCTTGTAAATCTCATCGGCCGTAGGATGCGTCATCGTATTTAACAAATAGGCCAGAATAGCATGTCTTTGCGGGGTCATGCGTACGCCTGTCGACTTCAATTTATGCAACGCTTGCTCCAATCGAGAATCCATGCTGTCTCACCGCCTAATCCGATAAAAGGTATCGATTTATTTTACGCGGCATCGTTTACATTTGTCAATGAAGTTACCGGATAGTTGGAAAAATGAGCGTATTATTCGGCTTTTTGAATGTCGATATTTCCGTTCGTATCCAAATGAATTTTGTTTTTGCCGGTTCCTACAACACCTTCGATGGATTTCTTGTTAACCTTCATCGGAATCTCGGAATGGATGTTGTCTTTCTCGCCTTCTCCCTTGAGGGTATAGTCGCCAGTGGCTGGAATCGCAAGCTTAATGTTGCCGTGAGTGGTCTCTATATCCCAATCCCCATTGACGATGCGGCTGGTTACTTTTACCGAACCATTTGTCGTGCTCGCCTTTAGTCCACTCGGTACATCCGCGATCTGGATATTTCCGTTCGTCGTTTTGGCAGCTACAGAGCCGTTCACTTGGTTCAGATCGAGACTGCCATTTGTCGATGTCAGCTTGACATCACCTTGGTGATCTTTCACATCCAGCATACCGTTGGTTGTATCCAACTCCATACTTCCTTTGGTCTGGGAGGCCCCAATACGGGCATTGGTAGATCTCAATTCTATTTTCTCCGCCTGAATGGAGGAAACTTGAATGTCTCCGTTGGTAGTCCTAAGCTTTAACTCCCGCTTGAACGTTAACTGATCAGCCGCTATTTTGCCGTTGCTTGTTTCCATATCCACATCAAGCTTTACTTGCTGTGGTAAACTAATAACGAGATCCGTCCGCGCCTTACGATGCTGCCAAAAGCCACTGCCATACTCTGCGCCTTCGGAAATGATCGTCAACACATTTCCTTGAACGTTTTGGTCCAGTCGAGATTGTGAAGCAATACGGCTGGCTTCCTGTTCGTCATCTATAGCTACGTAAACGGTTGATTGAATCTGCAGTTGGTCCGAGCTCCCCTGCTTCATAATGACATTGCCTGAAGGATTCTTTACAATCACTTTATCGACCCCGTTACCTAACGAAATCTCTTTGGTTCCTTGCTCGAATTTGCGGCCATCTCCTTGAGTAAAAGATAGCATGGCGTCTTCCAAATTGAGATTCCCCGACCAGTTCTTAATAAAGGCTCCGGATTGAGTGCTTCCAATTACGACTGCGGAGAGGATGACAGCTATAATAACCCCGCTTATATCAAGCTTCAACTGCTTGTCGCTATCTCCATACTTTATATTGTATAAAATATATTCAACGCCAAGTGCTACAAACAATACGGGCCACCAATCGACGAGCAGTGAAGTCCACTGAGTACCCATATACTGATCGGCAATGACTGCCGCGCCGACTAAAACCAACAGTAGCGCAGCCGTGTAGCGACCTGCTTTTCGCATAGTATGTTTCTCCTTCATGTCTTTATTTTTTAGTGGATTCTTTCAAAAACAATACAACGCCTACAACTATAAGCACAATCGCGCCGATAGATGATCCCAGCAGTTCAAAAATGCGGTTTAACCATGCCGGTTTGCTGCTTACAAGGAATAAGAATACGCCTCCAATAATAAGCAAATAGCCTAGTGTGCTTCCCTTTGGGATTCTGGATATGGATGTCTTACGGGCTCCCGGCTCTCCCATTGGGTCCGAATAAAGCCCTCCCCACTCGGAATTCACTTTATCTGTCTGTTGCAGCGCATCGAAAATGTTATAGAAATAAATAACAGGGACAAATAATGAAAACAATACGATCAACGGGATGCTAGAGCTTGAGTTCGTAGCAAAAAACACGATGGCGAAAATATCTGCGATCAGCAGAAGCATCAGCATCATCCCCCGCTGCATCAATCCCAGGTACAACTGCCCTGTGCCGGGAATAAGAAAGGAGAGCAGGCAGGCTACAAATTTACTTTTACGTGGGACGGTCCGAAAAGGATCATAGGGAGGTTGATTGGGAGAGGTTTGATTCCATCTTTCCATGCGCTCCCTCAAGAATGCTTCTTCCTTCTCTTCTTCATTTATAATAGGCTGTTTACGCTGGTCCTCCATATAGGATTACCTCCATTCGTTCATATGAATTATTGGGATCTAAGTATTCCGAACCTATCAGCCGATTTCAAGAAAATAGTTGGTTGGAGATACGTTGCACAATCCATTCAACTACGGCAACTTTGCTGTACACATCGTCTCCCAACTGTTCCGCATTGATGGACATGATTTTGCCTAATATCCCAGAGGATATAAACACATAGGTTGCGGCAGTGGCCACCAATCCGTGAACCAATTCATTGTGCCATCTTGTCCTCCGCTTGGATGTGGATCTGCTGCGGGCTGATGCCGCTACTCGAAAAGAGTGTTCTTGAGACTCTTTCCCAATAGCCGCCATAACTTTGTCCTCTAACTCTAATGGCGCCTGAAGCAAAGGCATTTCATCCAGTAAGGATTCCATATCGAGATACGCACGAAGTCGTGTCCGGCAATCGGGGCATCCTTGAATATGTCGCCCGATTTTTTTCAATTCCAGCTCTGAGCAAGCATTATTTAGAAATCGTTGCAGATGACGATCGTCCGGATGCAGATGATGTTTGTTCATTATTGCGTACCTCCTGCCATTTTTGTTTGAGCAGCGCTTTTCCACGATACAGTCTTGTCTCTATCGTTTTTAAAGGAAGCTGTGTAGCTTCGGCTATTTCTTGATAGGACAGCTGTTTGTAATGATACAAGTACAGAATGAGTCTGTATTTGTCCGGGAGCTCTGACAGCAGCTTCAAGATCGTTTGCTGTTCTTCCTTTTGTAATGCGGCCGCTTCAGGCTCTTCCTGACGGTTGCCAAACCAGTTCTTCACTTTATCCAATATAGCCTCATAGGGCCTACGCCGCTGTGAGCGGCGGTAATCGGTAACCAAGTTGACCGATAATCGGTAAACCCATGTCGTAAATTTGGCATCCCCACGAAAATGCACCAATGACCGATACAGCTTAATAAAAATTTCCTGCGTCAAATCTTCGGCGGTTTCGCGATGCTCAACCAAGCGATACACGAGCGTATAAATGTAATTCTTGTGACGCTCGATCAAGAAGCGATAGGCTTCTTCATCGCCTTGACGGATCTGTTCGACCAACTGCTCATCCGTCAATTGCTCCATCGTTTCACCGCCTTCGTTAAGTTGTTATAAACTATTTGACGGCAGTCGCTGTCTGAACCCTTCAAAAAATAAATAAATATTTTTTATTCGATCGATATAGCATGTACTCCTTCAAGATGCTGCAATTGCTCCACTAACGAAGTAATCGGTTTGCCGCGTCCCAGTCGTACGGTAAGTGATACGATCATCGAGTTGAACTCCCCTTCATGCTCCTCTACAGTAAGCTTTTGAATGTCATGACCTTGTTCGCTTAATGATGTTGAAATGCGAGTGAGCAAACCCGGGCGTTCATCCGCCCGAATCCGCAGGAGACGCAGCTTTTTGCCGTGAAAATATCGCTTCTCCACCTCATTAAGGACCCAAAGACTTAACAGAGCTAAAAAGCATACCAAGGCGGAGGCATAATAAAAGCCTGCCCCAGTAGCCAGCCCTATCGCCGCCACGACCCACAACGAAGCTGCTGTCGTCAAACCTGTAATGGATTTGCCGGTGTACAATATCGTTCCGGCTCCTAAAAAGCCGATACCGCTAATGACTTGAGCAGCAAGCCGAGCCGGATCCAGACGCACGTTATCCAGCTTCGCAAATTCAGAGAAGCCATACATCGATAGCAGCATGATTAACGTAGAACCGAGACATACAAGAATATGTGTTCTTAATCCTGCAGCGTGACTGCTTCGTTCCCGTTCAAAACCGATCAAGCCGCCAAGCATCAAAGACAAAACCAGTCTCAAGGTTATATGAAACGAATCAATGTAAAAAGGATCTGACATAGCACGTTCTCCTTTTGTTGGACTGCGTCCATAAAGGAAGAGAACATTTTCATATGAGCATATTTTAACATGGTTCATCCTCATTCGACGAAAATGTTTTAGCCTAGAGTTGACTTCCCTTCCTATGACGCTAAACTTAGTATGTAGAGAATGAAACGTTTAAAGCTATTCCATGCAAAAAGACTGAACGGAGGAACTCCATTTGACTACACCTTATTCATCATTGACGGAAAGAAAACATGCCATTCGCAAGCTTGCTGCGTTCAAAGCACTTGAGCTGCCTTTTCAACCTAGCGGCTTCTGGTTCCATAGCGATGTGCGTGATAATTTTTATTATGCGATTCATTTGTTCTCTTATTGCACTGACAAGGAAGCTTCTTCCGAAATGAGCGATACCCAGCGTGAAGCTGCCTTGGAATTAGCATCAGGCATGATTATCCGGGTATTAAGCTTACAGGTTCAAGACCCTGAAAACCCGATGTATGGCCATTGGCCTCTTAATTTGGGCAGCGATCCTGCGGCAGCCAAACCGAACCTGCTTCCAGTAGAACTGATGGGCTGTCTTATTATTTTATTTTATAATCAATTTCAAAATGCGCTGCCTCTTGGCCTTAAGAGTGAGCTGAACCTGTCGATTCTACATATTTACCAAAGCAGCGTTTACCGTCAACCGATTAAGCAAATTCATCACCACGAAGCTAAGCATACTTCGTTAAAGCTTCTGCTCGGTCATCAATTTGACGATCAAGAGCTTCTCCAGCAAGGGCTGAGATTTGCTAAACAGCAGCTTCAGCATGTAAAAACGTTCGGGTTCAAGGAATACGGTGCGCTTCCGTGGCATTGGCACTGGATCCAATCGTTCACCTGCGTATGGGAAGTGGTCGACGATGCGGCAGTTCGTGAAACCGTCAGTGAGATGTTGGACTACTTATGGCGCTTACGGGCGGATTATTATTTAAAGGGAGCTTGGGTAGGCGCTCAATCCCGTCAATGGCCTCATGACGGTCCAAAGGACAATAACACGCTGCTCGATTACATTCAGTTCGGAGACTTCCCAATGCCTTCCGTTATTACTCGTCTGGAGGGTGCAAGCCTATATACTTACCAAGTAGCCGACGATATCGTGAAACGCGCGGTAGAGCGTGATTCTGCTGAGGAGCTGAAGCGCAAAATTCAGTTTGCAGAGGTTGACGGTGAAGTGACGGAGGAAGCTCATCTCTATACTTTAATTACCCCTGATTACGCTGTGGGCGGTATTTGGGAACGTCGGGATGAATTCGATAACGAGCAGCAGCGCTGGGACGTTACACTCCCGTTGACAGATCCTGCCGCGGCTATCGGTGTCAACCAAGCGTTCTTCTTCCATCCGGGAAATAAATATAAAGAAGGCGACGACAGGCATCAAAGCCGATACGGTACAGTACTGCTTCATCAGGATTCCGTTGCTCAGCTGTGGGAAATCCCTTCTGAAGATAGCGAAGCATATCCATCTCTTATTGGTTGCCTGCCCAGGGGAGAATGGACGTTTGAAGAACGCAGTGGTTACGGACGTATCGGTAATATTTATGCAGCATTTCATCTTATGAATGATTTCATTGTGGAGGAACGAGCGGATCGGGTATCGATTACAAGTCCATTCGTAGAAGGCGCTAACGGAGTCGTGATGGAGGTTGTAGCTTCCAAAGAAGCAGACCAGCTGGGAATCGAAGATCTGGAGCAGTTTACAGCTCGAATGAAGCAGAACCAAGTCCGCTTTAGTGGTAAGACTGCCGAAACAGATGGATTCGGAGTCGTGTACACGACAAGAAAGCAGGAGGAGCTGAAACTCGGCACAGCGTCTGATAACGAAGCAACGATTAATGGACAGTCGATTCGTTGGGACGAGTATACGATCTAATGAATGATAAAAACGTGATGCGAGCATACTCGCATCACGTTTCTTCTTTTACATAAGGCATTCTTTTATAAAATACGGTAAGCGTAACATTCGGAGCAATCTCTAGCACTTGACCTGCTTCGTACCCATGTTTAGTGTATAAAAGTACAGCCGGGTCGTTCTTGGTACCGGTCGATACTTTGATCATCATCCCAGGCATGGCAAATTGTTCAGTATAGTGAAGCAATTGTGTAGCAATCCCGCGGCGAAAAAAAGACGGGTGAACCATTAGACGGCATATGATCAGTTCTTTGGAGCTTTGCTTCACCGCTACGGCACCTGCGAGCTGCTGCTGTTCATCATAGTAGCCAAAAAACTGCTCTCCGGATTCCCGAATCGTTTTGGGAGAATCGAACAATGGAGGGATCTCGTCGAAACCAATTCGTTCTGCTTCCACCCGGTAAGACAACTGCTGCAGCATCAGAAGCTCCAATACTTGCTGGTTATCCTCTATATCAATTGGTTGAATCATACAGCCTCTTCACCTCGCTGGCAGCACTGCTTTTATTGTATTAGCAGAAGTATACACCAGAAACTCATTCATTCCAATCGTTCCCATTTGCAAACGTATAAAATCTTTGAAATGAAAAAAACAGTCTCCATCTCTTAAGAAACGGAAACTGTTCTCTTTTAGTGATTATTGATTCAAGCACTCCACAATAAGCTTGTTAACAAGCCCAGGATTTGCTTTTCCTTTGGTTTCTTTCATGACCTGTCCAACCAGGAAGCCGACAGCTTTATCTTTACCTGCTTTGAAATCAGCAACGGATTGCGGGTTGTTGGCAACAACCTGCTCAACCACCGATTTGATAGCTCCCTCATCGCTAATTTGAACAAGGCCTTGCTCTTCAACGATGGTTTGCGGAGCTTTGCCTGTTTCGATCATCGCTTTGAAGACCGTTTTCGCGATTTTGCTGCTGATCGTTCCTTTTTCAATCAAACCGATCATCTCACCCAAGCCTTGGCCTGTAACCTTCACATCCTGAAGCTCAAGATTGTTGGCGTTCAGGTAGCCCAGCAAGTCGCCCATGATCCAATTGGATACGGCCTTTGCATCCTTGGTATATTTCAAGCTTTCTTCGAAGAAGTCAGCCACCTTGATCGAAGACGTGATAACCTCTGCATCGTAGCTTGGCAAGCTGTACTCGTTGACATACCTTGTCTTACGAGCATCAGGAAGCTCAGGAATGCTGGCGAGAACACGCGCTTTCCACTCATCGTCGATATATAAGCGAACCAGATCCGGATCCGGGAAGTAACGGTAGTCGTGAGCTTCTTCCTTGCTGCGCATTGTCAGCGTCTTGCCTTGGGATTCATCCCAGCGGCGCGTCTCCTGCACAACCTCGCTGCCGCTGTCCAATACATCGGCTTGACGCCACTCTTCGTACTCGAGACCTTTTTGAACGCCGCGGAACGAGTTCATGTTCTTCAGCTCTGCACGGGTTCCAAACTTCTCTTGTCCATACGGACGAATACTAATGTTCGCATCGCAGCGAAGCGAGCCTTCCTCCATTTTCACGTCAGACACATCGCAGTATTGCATGATGGCCTTCAGCTTCTCCAAGTAAGCGCGAGCTTCTTCAGGTGAACGAAGATCCGGCTCGGACACGATTTCAATAAGCGGTGTACCTACACGGTTGTAGTCCGCTAATGAAGCGTATCCCCCATCCACGTGAGTCAGCTTTCCGGCATCTTCTTCAAGATGAACGCGAGTAACGCCGATTCGCTTCGTTTCGCCATTCACTTCGATTTCGATCCAACCGTGCTCGCCTATCGGTTTGTCATACTGTGAGATTTGGTACGCCTTAGGCGAATCCGGGTAAAAATAGTTTTTGCGATCGAACTTGCTGTCCGTAGCAACTTGGCAGTTTAGCGCCATAGCCGCTTTCATCGCGTATTCCACCGCTTGCTTATTCAGCACAGGCAGTACGCCGGGATAGCCCAGGCAGACCGGGCATGTATGAGTATTCGGCGGAGCTCCGAATTCCGTGGAGCATCCGCAAAAAATTTTGGACTTCGTGTGCAGTTCAACGTGAACTTCCAGTCCGATGACCGTTTCGTATTTCGTTTCGGTTGCTGACATGCTGGCTTGCTCCTTTCATCTATTCTGTTACAGCTGAGGACGCTGCTTGTGGTGATCGGTATTTTGCTCGTAGGCGTGAGCCACACGCAAAATGGTCGATTCGTCCAGCGCTTTCCCGATGATTTGCAAGCCAACCGGCATGCCGTCAGCCAATCCGCAAGGAACGCTGATCGCAGGGATTCCCGCCAGATTCACCGGAATCGTCATTATATCGTTCAAATACATCGTCATCGGATCATTGACTTGAGAACCTACTTTGAAAGCTGTCGTAGGAGCTGTAGGTCCGATAACAACGTCATATTTTTCGAATACTTGGTCGAAATCTTGCTTGATCAACGTACGCACTTTTTGTGCTTTCAAGTAGTACGCATCGTAATAACCGGAGCTTAGAGCGTAGGTTCCAAGCATAATCCGGCGCTTCACTTCCAAACCGAAGCCCTCGCTGCGTGATTTGAGGTACAGATCCAGCAGGTTTTTCGGATTGTCTGCACGGACACCGTAACGAACGCCGTCAAAACGGGCAAGGTTCGAAGAGGCTTCAGAGGAAGCCAGCAGGTAATAAGCAGCCACAGCATACTCGGTATGAGGCAGTGACACTTCTTCCACAATAGCTCCAAGACCTTCCAAAACTTTCAAAGCATTAACGATCGCTTCACGAACTTTCGGTTCGATACCTTCGCCCATATATTCCTTAGGCACGGCAATCCGCAAGCCTTTCACGTCACCCGTCAGTGCGCTCAAATAATCTGGAATATCTACGTTCGCAGAGGTGGAGTCCTGTGAGTCATGACCTGCAATAGCTTGCAGCAAGTAGGCGCTGTCTTCAACATTTTTGCTCAGTGGACCGATTTGATCCAAGGAAGAAGCAAAGGCTACCAAGCCGAAGCGAGAAACTAAACCGTAGGTAGGCTTCAAGCCGACAATACCGCAGTATGCGGCTGGCTGACGGATTGAACCGCCTGTGTCGGAGCCGAGAGAGAAGTAAACCTCGCCTGCAGCAACAGCTGCGGCGGAGCCACCGCTGGAACCTCCCGGAACATGCTCTAGATTCCATGGGTTAAACGTGCCGTGGAAGCTGGAGTTCTCATTGGAACCTCCCATGGCGAATTCATCCATGTTCAGCTTGCCGATAGAAACGGCTTGAGCCTCTTTCAGCTTACGGACGACCGTAGCGTCATAAACCGGATGGAAATTGCGCAAAAATTGACTGGCACAAGTCGTTGTAACGCCGTCCGTCACAATGTTGTCCTTAATTCCAATTGGTAAGCCAAACAGCAAACCTCTGGACTTGTCTGTACCAAGCTGCTCGTCCAAAGACTTGGCGGCCGCGCGGGCATTCTCTTCATCCAGCGTCAAAAACGCCTTCACTTTATCCTCTACTTGCCCGATTCGGTTGTAGGATTCGTTCACCAAGTCGGAGACAGATAGTTCTTTGGCATGAAGCCTGTTATGTATGTCTTGTAATTTCAGATCAAATAAAGACAAAACTGCATCCTCCCTTCAATATGGTTACAGCTATTCCAATACAGCTGGCACCTTGATTTGACCGTCTTCTTCATCCGGCGCATTCAACAGCACTTTTTCAATCGGCAGAGAAGGTCTCGATACATCCTCGCGCATCACATTGGAAAGCGGCATGGGATGACTGGTCGGCTCAACATGTTCCGTATCCAGCTCATTTAATTTCTCTGCATATTTTAAGATGGCGTTCATCTGCTCGGTTAATTGTTCTTTTTCCTGATCCCCTAGTTCAAGTCGCGCCAATTTGGCAACATGCTCTACATCCTTTATCGAAATGCTCATCGACTGCCCCCCGCTTCTTAGTGTTGCTTACCGTTAATTTTCGACAAAATAGACGAAAACCCATCCTTATATTATAAACCAGATGAATATTGAACTCAATTACCTAATTAAAACCCTCCATTGAAGTAACAACACAAAAAAACAGCCCGCTAGCGGACCTCAGGATCCGGTTGGGACTGCTTACCATAAGCTTGATATCATATAGGCCATACGCTACCTTTATTAGATCCAAGCCTTTAGATTAATTTGTTTAATGAAATCTTCTTGCGTTTGAACATCCTTCACCGCTTCAGCAGGCTCTTCCGGTTCTTCATCCCCGTTCATAATACGGCGGAACAATTCTTCATTCTTTGTAGCCAGAGCAAAATCAATTAAAGATTCTCGCTCCAGTCGGTCTACTTCCTGCTGTATCAATACTTCCTCAAGCTCGATATCATCAGCAGATACGAAGAAATGCTTATTTATTTTGGGGACGCGCACCACATAATCAAACACATTATCCGCATTGCGGTCATAAGCGATAATGTATCCGTAATCTCCAACGGGCAAATTTTGCTCAAACTTGTCTGCGACGATATATACCTTCTGTCCCAAACGCAGCATATGCCATTCCTCCCAAGACTAACGTGCCTATCAGATTCATGCCCGAAATGGTTATTATGAGTTGGAAAAAAACAACATAATAGATTTGTTTGACGAGTCGAGCCATGAGTATCGGTATACGTTTATGAATTAATTCTATTAATTTTAGCATCTTTTTGGGGCTTAAGCAATGATAGACAAGCTGCATATGCACACTTATGAATAATAGTTACTTCCATTTATATATGTATTTAGAACGCTGCTCGACGGTACGATGTGAAATCAAATGGATGTATGACTCCTCTTCCATATCCCTGTGCTGTAATAGTCTTTTATTCTGAGGTTTCTATAGTAAATATTATGAGGAGGCATCAACGCAAAAAAATCTGCAAAGCCCAATACACCTCCGCCTGGCCCTGCCGGACCTGTTGGTCCTGTTGCTCTGCCCATCGTCCTAGGAACGGTAAAAGAGGCAGTTCAGGAGCGCAACGCTAGTGGGGGTGCTGTTACATAGTGATCAAAGCTCTCAATTCACTTCTCGGAGCTACAACCCCCTGCTGGAAAAGAACCATATGAAAGCCAGTATGTCTCGAAAAGGGAATTGTTATGATGCCGCTTGTATGGAGAGCTTCTTCGGTCATTTGAAGTCCGAGTGTCTGAAACTCCAAAAATTCGAAACGGAGGAGCAACTGATTCAGGCTGTACAGGATTACATCAAGTTTTATAACAACGAGCGATTTCAGAAAAAACTAAACAACCTTAGTCCGGTTCAATACCGAACTAAGGCTCTTAAAAGCTGCTTCTTTAATTTTTGTCTACTTGACGGGGGTAAGTTCAGCATGGTTCGACTGCCTCGTTGTATTTATGGGTCCCAGATGCTGGCGAGCGACCGGATCCAAAAACAAACTGCGTTTGAGAATAAACGGGAAGGCTTTGAATTATTCGTTAGCTGAATCTGGAGGATCACGAAGGAACAGGGTTTCCAAGACGTCATAAGTCGATATGAAACCGTCAGGCCTTACTGGCTGAACCTTCACATTACTTAAAAGAAGAGCAAGTTTTATAAGGAGTGGTGAATCTCATGCATGTGAAGAAAAGCAAAGAACTTGACGACAATTCACCTACTCATGAAACAAATAAGGGATTACAATGTTGGAGACTAATTAAGAAGGAGTATAAGATAGACTTGCGCTAAATGAGAGTTGGGTAATATCAGCTGCTGAGGGATCCGTCGACACAAGCGTCCTTACACGTATACCAATACGATCACCCGCAGCGACTACTAATGATCCCCCAACATTTCTATTCGTTGCGGTACGGAAACCGGATGGGATACCAGGTGTGATGACTGTATTCGGAAATCCGAATCTAACCGAACTAGTAAGTGGAGTTGTCACGTAAGGTGAAGAACTATGATCAATTCCATTATTAGGAACTGACGGTGCGCGGAATACTGTAAAATCATATTGAAGACCGAGAGTATTTATAGATACCACAGAAGCAACTAATAAATCTACACTTATTTGTAAATCTTGAATGGTACCCGCAAAGGGAATTGGGAAAGCGAAACCGCCTGCTTCAGGTGGCATAGTTGATTCTCCAGAACCATCAATAACTTCAACCGTGTGATTACCAAAACCCATTAAAATTGGAGCAGCTGATACTACTGTTGCACCACTGAGGATGATACCCGTTGAAAATGGAATTAATCCACCTCCTGGTGGTCCTGCCGGACCCGTCGCCCCTGTTAGTCCTGTTGGTCCTGCGGGTCCTGTTAGCCCGGTTGGTCCTACTGGTCCTGTTAGTCCTGTTAGCCCGGTTGGTCCTGTTAGCCCGGTTGGCCCTACTGGTCCTGTTGTTCCTGTTGGTCCGGCTGGCCCCGCTGGTCCTTCCGGTCCCGCTGGACCTGCTGGTCCTGTTAGCCCTGTTGGTCCTGTCGGCCCTGCTGGTCCTGTTGGTCCTTCCGGTCCCGCTGGACCTGCCGGTCCTGTTAGCCCGGTTGGTCCTGTCGGCCCTGCTGGTCCTATTGGTCCTACCGGTCCTCCAGCTGGTCCTGTCGGTCCTGTTGGTCCTGTTGGTCCTGTCAGTCCTGTTGGTCCCTCCGGTCCTACGGGTCCTGTCGGTCCGGCTGGCCCCTCCGGTCCTACGGGTCCTGGAGGCCCTGGAGGACAGTTACATTTCCCCATGTTCTCAGCTCCTTGTAGTTAAATCTAATTCATCATATTAAAAAACAAAAAAAAATCACACAGCGAACACCTACAAAAAACTAATTTTGGTAAATATCAAGATATCTTTTATTCAGCTATGCTATTGTCCTATACCAATGTGTCTATGCTGGCATTCAATAATAAAAGAGAAGGAATCAAAGGCAAGGAAGTGATGAGAGTGGGTAGTCGCCCGTTAATAGGTATTTTGGTAACAACAAGGGGCAGTAGAAAAAGAGTACTGGAGCTTTATCAACGTTATCACAATCTAAAAATGAAACTTTACGCTTTTACTCCAGCAGATATCCTTTGGAAGAAACAACGCATTATTGGACTTAGTCTAGAGAAGGGTATTTGGAAGCAAAGTTCATTCCCTTTTCCTAATGTCGTCTATAATCGATGTTTTAACAAAAAAGAAACAACCATTCAACGTCTAGAGAAAGCGATTGGCAGGAAGAAATGTTTTAACAACATCAATTTCTTCAATAAATGGGATCTCTATAACCAATTAAAACAATCAAGCCTTACAACGTATATACCAGATACATTTTTATATAATGAAGTGAATGTATCCGAACTTTTAGAACAATATAAACTAGTATACATCAAGCCTTCCTACGGATTTAAAGGGACGTCCGTGTATCGGGTTGAATTAATGGATAATGGCGATACTCACATCTCATTGCACAGCTTGGCTCCAATGTATATTTGCAGGAAAGATGAAAGCATTCAGGAAAAATTGAACGAGCTTTTCGGTCAGAAGAAATACATGGTACAGCAAGGAGTTCGAATGAGTCATCTTGATCATCGGTATTTTGATATCCGAGTCCTTGTTCAAAAAGGTATTCTTGGAAAATGGATGGTTTCTACCATCACATCTAGGGTGGCTTATGAGCATTACTTTAACACGAGTATGTGTGAAACGATTTATGACACCGCAAAAATTCTTCCGCGATTATTTTCACCGGAAAATAGGAATGAAATCCTTGAATCTCTTTCAGAATTAAGTGTGCAAGCGGCACAAGTAGCAGAATCCCATTTGGGTTCTTTGGGAGAATTGAGCGTGGATTTTGTACTAGACGAACAAAGAAAGCTATGGATTATTGAACTTAACGGAAAACCCCAAAAAAATATATACAAAGACCTTAAGCGTTTTAAACAAAAAAAATTAATTTATAAAAGACCATTGGAATATGCTTATTATCTCTCTCAATCCTAAGAGAGATTAAGACTAGATAGAGGGCAGACCCTACTCTCTTCATTTTGTTAAGTCATTGCGCAACGCACAAAGAAGCCGATTCAGCTCACTGAGCAACCAGCGAACTCGTATCAGCTGTTAGCCTGTCCCCCCCAGCAACTGAAGGGGAGGCTATCGCTAGCCTGAGGCCTGCATGACGCACATCCTCGGGCTAGCTTTCAATTTTACCTGCAGCCGCACGGGCAATTTGCTCGAATAGCTGTTCGAAATCATCCACCGATAACGGCTTGCTGAAATAATAACCTTGCGCTTCATTGCACTTGTTATTTTGCAGAAAGCGAAGCTGTTCGATCGTTTCTACGCCCTCGGCTATAACCTTTAATTTTAAGTTGCGTGCCATGGCAAGGATCGTCATAATGATTTCCATATTATCGGAGCTGTTTTTGACTTGGCTTATAAACGACTTGTCAATCTTCAACGTATCAATCGGGAACTTATTTAAATAATTCAAAGAGGAATATCCGGTTCCGAAATCATCAATGGCTATTTGAATGCCTAGCTGTTTTAAGGAATTCAGTTTCCCTATAACATAATCTTCATTGTACATAGCGATGCTCTCGGTTATTTCCATCTCCAGCTGCGTCGGCTCCAAACCGGTTTCTTCAAGCACCTGCCGAACGTAATCGACGAGATTTTGCTGCTGAATTTGACGTGCTGACAGATTCACGGATACCCGCATAGGCGGGAAGCCTTTCTCCTGCCACAGCTTGTTTTGCTTGCAGGCCGTATACAGTATCCATTCTCCCATAGGAGCGATTAGGCCAGTCTCCTCGGCAAGCGGAATAAATTCCAGCGGTGAGATCAGACCGTTCTCAGGATGAATCCATCGCACCAAGGCTTCGACACCAACAATTTCTCCCGTGTTCAAATCTACTTGCGGCTGATAGTACAGTGTAAATTCATTACGTTCCAAAGCTTTGCGCAATCCTTTTTCCAGCGCTGCTCTTCTTACTATCTTATCCTTCATCTCCAGAGCATAAAACTGGAAGTTATTGCGCCCCTGCTCCTTGGCACGGTACATCGCTATATCCGCATTTTTGACGAGCGTATCAATGTCCTCTCCATCGCATGGGAACATACTGATCCCGATACTCGGGGTTACGGAAAGCTCTTGCCCTTCATATAAAGCGGGTCTGGACAGCAGCTGCAATATTTGCTGGACCTTCTGTTCCGTCGCTTCCCGAGAATAGCCCGGCAGCAGCAGAACGAACTCGTCCCCACCTATCCGGGAGCCCATTTCATTCCCTCCGGCAATGCCTGCGATCCGCTGCGCAACTTCTTTTAGCAAGTAATCTCCGCTGGAATGACCGAACGTATCATTGATCCACTTGAATCGGTCCAAATCCAGGAAGAGAACGGCAATGGAGGAACCGTCCTTTTTTACCGATTCTAGAGTGTTCTTGAAATGCTCGTTAAACAATCGGATATTAGGAAGACCTGTCAGAAAATCATAATTAGCGCGAAATTCGATCTCTGCATTCTTGTCCTTTAGCTCCTGCGTGTAGGTTTGGAGATTCATGGACATCGTATTGACCCGTTTGGACAGCCAGCCTAATTCATCGTTACGGTCAATAGCAATCTTGGCGCCGAAGTTGCCCTCGGATATTTCGTTCACTTTATACAGGATGTGATTGAGCGGACGTACAATATAAGCCGCCAATAAAAAGCTGACCAGCAGCACGATCATCAAAACAATCACGGAAATGACGAAATTGTTCAAGAGCTGCTCGCTTAAAATATCCTGAATGATATGGTAATCCGTGACGATTCCGATGATATAAGGGTTCGCCGCTTGTATAGGAATGAAGCTTTTCAATACCTTTTTCCCGTTGGCTTCTGCAACGACGGTGATCATCTTGCCCGATTGGAAGGATGCAGTCACATGTTGAACATCGTCGGCTTCCTTATACACATATTGTCCGAACTGAATGTCTCTGTTCACCAGGTCGATATACTTTTGACCATTAGCTTCTGAGTATACCGGAGGATGTCCAAACGTTTTAGGATTGAACCCGGTGATCTCGAGTACACTTTTATTGTTCTTCAATATTTTTTCTAGGATGGATTCCGGTCCGAGGATTTGCTGAAACTTCATAATCTGCGTATCCCTTATATAGGGATTGATAATGTAGTTCGTTGTCCCATCGTAATAATAGCCCCACTTATCTACATGATCCGGGTCCGAATAAGATATATTTACAGGTCCCGACCAAAAATTCGGCAGCTTTAGTCCTTGCGCCACTACCGTATTTTTATCCTTCAGCAGCTGAGTAAAAGCCACAAACCAGTAATCCCAATCCTTCGTGCTCATATCGATCTCTTTGGAATCGGAGGATCTTATACCTTTAATATCGTCGCCTACCTGCTGCAAAAGAGTAATATGCGACACACCTAATTTTTCCGAAAGAGCAACAAGCTCCTCATTAGTAACCTTATCAATATCAGGATCTAACGCATTTTGTGCCGCTACTGCTACGACTCGTAGTTTATTTCCTATTAAATCTTCAACATACTGAGCGCCAAATTGAGACTGTTCAATGGAGATTCCAATTTGTTTAGCTAGTAGATCCATTTGTTTTTCTTGATCCTTCAACAAAAGATCCCTTGAAAAATAGTAATTCAAAAAATTGTATAAACCCATAATAATGGTTACTACAACGATAAAAGTTAACGCTAATTTTTTTCTAAGAGGCAATGGAATCCCTCCAACTGAAACGAGTCATAGGCAAAAGATATTATGCGTAATATTCAAAGTAGTTTTTCTCCGTCTCCCATAGACCAACTTTATACAGTTTAGGAATGCGCTCAGCTAGTATTTGGCAAATCACCATAACCACAACATCGGATGTCGGGTTCAGCTCTTTAAATTCTTCTGTGTCCAGGTTTAAATGCTTGTGGTCAAATTTCTTAATGATTAATTCATCTACAATCTGATCCAGATCGCCCAAATTCATGATCATTCCGGTTACAGAGTCGGGCTCACCTTGGACGGTCACATCCAAATAGTAGTTGTGTCCATGTCCATTAGGGTTGTTGCATTTGCCGAAAATTCGTTTATTCTCTTCATCACTTAACAAATAGCTGTGCAGCCGATGCGCTGCGCTGAAATGATATTTTCTTGTCAAACGAACCATGGAATCCCGCTCCTTCTCCGCATGCAAATAATGATTTTCTCTTAAAATCAATTGATGTAGCTCGCAATCAGGAAATTTTCCGTCAAGAGCTTGCCAAAGATATTCAACGATATTTTCCGTCGTCGGTATGCGCTCTTGAAAATAGGGGTGCTCGCGATCCAAAAACTTGCCATCCAGCTCTGACTTTATCAGCCCTTTAGCCACTCTATCAATATCGGTTATGTTAACCACAATGCCCGACTTGGGATCCAGCTCTCCTCGGACCATAATTTCCAGGACATAATCATGTCCGTGACCATTAGGATTGTTGCATAATCCAAACACTCTCTTATTTTCTTCTTCTGTCCATGCATCAACATGATAGACATGAGCAGCAGAGAAATGAAGCTTCCTACTTAAATAAATCATGTGCTTAGCTCCCATCTTTGGAATGAATGTTTATGTTACGATCTCTGATGCCTTGAATCGCTAGAGTACTCCTTTAGGCGGAGTCATCTTGATTTCATCCATACGAACATGCAGTGGGGTTTGCGCAATAAATGCAGCCGTTCGTGCCACATCATCGACATGGAGCATGTCGTCCTGCGTAAAGCCCTCAACACCCTTCCACAAGTCAGTGTAGGTAGCTCCAATGCACAGCTTCGTTAAAAAGATGCGGTTCGGATACCATTCTTCTGCCAACGCCTCGCCCAATCCATTTAGCGCATGCTTGGAGGAAGTATACAAGGCCGATTGAGGCAGCGGACGTTCCGTCATAATGGAAGAGATATTGATAATTCTGCCGCCTCTATCCTTCATTAAAGGAAATGCTCTTTGAATGCATTGAATCGGACCGAACACGTTGGTGGTGTAGGTATCTTCCCAATCCTCTTGTTCTAATTGTTCAAAAGGCTTGTTAATCATCACCGCAGCATTGTTCACCAGCACATCCAATACCCCGTGCTTTTGTTCGATGATGCTAAACGCTTCTCGAATGCTTGCCTCCGAACTCAAATCCATAGGCAGATGAATAAGATGATTATCATTTTGATGTTCATTGCTTCCGCGGCTGGCGGCATAGGTTATGTAACCGTTTTTAGAAAGTTCTCTGCTTATAGCCTCGCCAATTCCCCTTGATGCTCCTGTTACTAACGCGATTTTTGGTTCCATGAAGATGCTATCCCCTTCCTACTATTTTAAATGCCGGCTTGGATAGAGAATACCCGACATTTATGAATTGAAGCTCCATTACCGGCTGTTAAGCCCGGACTGGCTAAAGAGTCGGTTTCCTCGGAATGGAAGGATTCAACGAATCCGCGTCCTGTGACACTGCAGGTAAACTATTTTCCTATAACAATATCAAAAAGGTTATTCATTCCATTTATCTTTTCGACAAATGTAGATATTACCCTGCATCATTATGCTAACTTTTAAATTAAATGTATATTTTATTACATAAAATGTACTTGAAAGTCATTTTTGGTTGAAAGCTGTTCTAATCTGGAGACAAAATCGACAGTCAATGCTTACGTACGGCATAGACCATGTGCACCCAGTCATTGATCTGCTGCTGTACGGTAATAAAGCCGCGTCCTCGGAACCATTGAAGTATTTGAGACCGGTCGGACGGATGCTTCTCATTGACCTCCGCTATGAGATCATGGCTGCCCGTTCTTTTCAGCTCAGACATCTTCTCCTCACGCGCACTGGCATGCTCAAACATGAGACTTGTGATCACTATTCTCCATTGCAGCTTTAACACCCGGTTCATCTCTTCAAGCGCAAGGAGCTGCTGCTCTTCTGACAAATGGTGAAAGGCCATGTTCGTCGCAATGAAATGGAACTGCCCCTCAAAGAATGGCAGCGCCAGGAAATTACCCAGCTTAGCTGAAATATCCGGATATTTGCTGCGGCATTTGGCCAGCATTTGCCTTGACTGCTCCACAGCGAACATACTTGCTCCCTCTTGCTGCAGGCGCCCTGCTAAATTACCAGTCCCTGCACCGATGTCGAGCCCTGATTCACCTGGCTGGGGAGCAATCCACTGGACGGTATATGACAGCGCCCGTTCGTATTCTTCAGAAGAGGCTATGAAACCGACAGGACTTACGCTACCGCTGCTGTCTTGGTCAAATCGTTCAGCCTGCACATCGTAATCCCACCGGTCCTCCCAGGAGGAACGGGTTTGTTTCAAGTGCTTGATGTGATCGGCAAGCATGAATAAATCATCCAGCCTAAGCGGCTCAGAATTCCCCGATTTGTCGATCAGCTTGTCCATTGTTGTAAGCACCTGCTTCCATTCCACCCACTGATCGAACAATACAGCGCGCTGAAGCTCCAAATAATGCCGGTACGTCTCCCGATCACCGCTATCCGCATAATGAAGGAGCTTGGCAATACCTTCGATACCGAACCCGATTTCTCGAAACGCCGCTATCGTTTGAAGACGCCACGCATCCTCCTCCGTATACCGACGGTATCCGTTCTCTTCATATTCGGGATGAAGCAAGCCCCTTTCTTCATAAAATCGAATCGCTCTCGGCGTGACGTCCAGCCGCTTGGCGAGCTCGTTAATTTTCATGTACTAGCGCTTCCTCCTCTAATTTATGAATTATTGACATAATGAGACTGACTGGCGTTTTTAATCGTGAATCGGCTGTCCAATTTGTGAACGTTTTATAGCAACTGGATGGTCCTATGATCATCCAATTGGATGGTTTCGAGGAGGTGGTATTCCTGTACAATAAAATCAGTTAGGAAAGAATACAAACCATGAGAAGGTGATCCTATGAGTCTAACCGTTTTGTACATTCTCATTTTTATTGTAGGTATGTTCGGACTCATTGCTACAATTGCTGTTGGCATGTCTCAAAAAAATAAAGAAGGAAACCCGGCTTACGACAAAAGCACAGGAAAAATTTTCCTAAGACTATCTATCTATTACATCATTACTATTGTAGGCGGCTATGTCATTTATGCTATTTGGGCTTTCAGCTGATCAACTATCACCGCAAGAGAGAAGCTATATTGTGCCCTACTAGTGACTCGAAGCAGCTGGAAGAAGGCATGAACCGAGGTATTCGGTTTGTACTTCGCAGTGTATAAGGTTCAGAGCCTAGGTACGTCCGGTTGCCGTTTATCTCTGCATGTACCATATTACTACATTTATTGTCATAATTAGTTTATTTTCTTTTTGCATTTGATGCTATAGCAGCAACTTTTACGAGAAATTAGGACTACAAAAAGGTGCCATCTCAAAAGGACAGCACCTTTCCTTATATAGCCGATAGAACATAAAACGGTTCCTCTTTCATGAAATTAATCATGCGTTATTTCTCCATATGGGATTAATGGCTGCTCCGTCAAACCCTACGTACATCATATAGAAACGATCCTTATGGACGAAGACAAAGGGGCAATCAACGGCCTGCGAATCAAAGCTGCTCTCCCCTCCCGATCCACTCAGCACTGGTCTGCCCAGCTTGTGGGGTGTATGTAACTGTAGAGAGCGTCCTTTTGGTTCCGGTTCATCTCCCGCATGATTCTTGATTCTTGCAGGAAACTGCCCACATGCCATTACCTGTAGTCCCCGTTAATAAATTCATTTCGTTCTCCCCACTTATCCGTAAACAATACGCCTGACGGTTGATCCAGGCTGTGGCCATTCAAAGTCACTCCTTTCTGAACTCAAATCATCCTTATCTTGTCACCATAGCACACGCTCTCCCATTGCCCGGATGATAAGATTGACAGAAAGCACCAGCACAAGACCAACCAGAGATTGAAACAAACCGATAGCCGTTGTGTAGCTGTATTGAAGATTGACGAGTCCAAGCCTATAGATATAAGTGTTCATGACGTCGGAGACACTGGTCACCATCGGATTCGTTAACACCCATACGTGCTCGAAGCCGACGTCGAATATACGGCCCATTTGCAAAACAAGCATAAGTGCTACGGTGCTTCGGATTCCCGGAATAGCGTATTGCGAATGATCTTCACGAGGTCGCTGCTGTGAAGAAGCCTGTTGAAATGCTCCAGCCCCACCCATTTGCTCCCAAATACCGTCAGCCAACCGAAACTCCTTGAATGCGATGATCTCCCCATATAAGGGAAAGTACTTAAATACAATAAAGTAAAAGATAACGGGAATGAGAAGCCCATAGAGAAATGGCCTACGCTTCATATCCTTCCAGATGGATTTTCGTGAAACCGTAGGTTGAGTCCCTTCACAGCTTCCTACATCCACGGCTTGTTGTGCACGCATGCTTCGTTCACCTTCCTTTTCTTTCTGTTATCGGCTTGTTACGATTCGGCTTGATCCCAACATAACAACCGGCGTCTTCACTGGAAAGCTTCACTTTTTGCGGTATCTCGCTTCTTTTGATCGATTGGATACACATTTTTTGCTTCGATATGCCTTTATTGATCAGAGCAGGCCGCCCGGTCCCGCAAGCCCACATGAAAAGCTCTCTAGTTACTTCGTGGTTCTGTAAAAATTTTGCTGAGGACAAAAAAAGAAGCCTTCCCAGCAAACGCCGAGAGGCCTCAATAATCTATATTTAGTTCAGCTTGAATACCTGAGCTTCGTAAGGACGCAGCTCCAGACGCTGCAAATCCCAACCTTCATTGAGCTCATAGTTGCCTATGAGCCGCTCGCTTGATGTGCAGCGGACCGTGCTTGGAAGCTCGAACGTCACAGGTGTCTCATAGAAATTGAGAACAACCAGCAGGCGCTCCTCTCCCAAAGTCCGTGTAAACGAATAGATACGCTCATCCTGCTCCAGCAGTAATTCATACTTTCCGTATACGATGACGTTTTGCTGCTTGCGAAGCTCGATTAAACGGCGGTAGTAATGAAAAATAGAATTCGGATCATTTAGCGCCTCTTCGGCATTGATCTGCGTATAATTCGGATTTATCTTAAGCCAAGGCGTCCCCGTTGTAAATCCACCATGCTCCGTAGTGTTCCACTGCATTGGGGTGCGGGCATTATCCCTTCCTTTGCTGTAAATGGAAGCCATAATGTTCTCCACGCTATGTCCGGCTTCGCGATATTCATGGAACATGTTGATCGTCTCAATGTCCTGATATTGATCAATGGAATCGAATTTGACGTTCGTCATGCCAAGCTCTTCACCTTGATAAATGTACGGCGTCCCTTGGAGAGTGTGAAGCAGTGTCGCTAGCATTTTAGCCGATTCCTTGCGATAGGGCCCGTCATTCCCGAAACGCGAAACCATTCGCGGCTGATCGTGATTATTCAAATAGAGGCTGTTCCATCCTCTGCCGTATAACTCGTTCTGCCATTTGCTCATGATGCGCTTGAATTCAGTGAGCTTCCACGGCTGTATGTTCCATTTTCCACCAGGACCTGAGTCAATATCCATCAGTTCGAACTGGAACACCATATTCAGCTCGCCCCGCTCCTCGCCTACGTACTTGACCGCCTCATCCGGAGTCACGCCTATGGTCTCGCCCACGGTCATAATATCGTATTTGGACAGGACCTCCCGGTTCATTTCCTGCAAAAACTCATGAATGCGCGGACCGTTCATAAAGTGTTCTCCGCCGAAGTTGTAAGTCCCTTCACCCGACGCGTCCGGCAGCCCTTCCACCTTGCTGACAAGGTTAATGACATCCATCCGGAAGCCGTCGATGCCTTTGTCAAGCCACCAGGTCATCATGTCGTACACCTCGCGGCGTACTTTTTCATTCTCCCAGTTCAAGTCCGGTTGTTTCTTGGAGAATAGATGCAGGAAATACTGCCCTGTCGTCTCATCCAGTTCCCAAGCCGATCCGCTGAAAAAGGAAGACCAGTTGTTCGGCTCCATGTCGCCCTTGCCATCTCTCCAAATATAATAATCCCGATAAGGGTTGTCTTTGGACTTGCGGGATTCGGCAAACCATACATGCTCGTCAGAGCTGTGGTTGACCACAAGGTCCATAATCAGCTTCATGCCGCGGCTGTGCAGTCCGTCGAGCAGCTGTTCCCAATCGTGAAGCGTACCGAAGTCATCCATAATGCTTTGGTAATTGCTGATGTCGTAGCCGTTATCATCGTTGGGAGATTCATAGACCGGAGACAGCCAGATTATGTCCACCCCAAGCTGCTTTAAATAATCCAGCCGTGAGATGATGCCGGGAATATCCCCGATGCCATCCCCGTTACTGTCCTGGTAGCTGCGGGGATAAATTTGATATACGACGCTTTCTTTCCACCAAGTTCGGTTCAAGTTGTCCATGCTTAAGCTCCTATCCGTGTTTCTCTATTTATATGTTCTCTGTCATTTCATTGCTTTTACATAGCCTTTACTTCACGGCGCCTTGCGTAATGCCATTAATAATCCATTTTTGCGCAATCAGATAGACGATAACCATTGGGGCGAGAGCCAGCAGATACGATGCAAACGCCAAGTTAAAATCGGTGCTGAATTGACCTTGAAACACATACTGCACCAGAGGAAGCGTGTACGATTCCGGTTTGCCCAGTATAATGAGCGGCAGCATAAAATCATTCCACGTCGACAAGCAGCTTAATATGACAATGGTGGCATTAATCGGTGCGAGCAAAGGGAAGATAATACGCCAGAAGGTTCCGTAGGTCGTAGCTCCGTCCACCGTAGCAGCCTCTTCCAATTCAATCGGGATCGTTCTGATATAGCCGACATACACAAAAATGTTAAAAGCAAGTCCGTATACGATGTAAAGAATAATTAATCCCGGCATGTTGTTCATATGCAGTGCCGTCGTCAGCTTGACAATCGGAAGCATAATAATTTGAAAAGGAATGAACATCGCACTGATAAAATAAAAATACAAGCCTTTAAAAAACTTCTTGTTCATATTCCTAGCTATCGCATAGGAAACGAGCGAATTAGTTAGAAGAATAAACGCAACGGAACCGACGGTAATAACAAAGCTGTTCTTGAGAGCCGAGAAAAAGTTAGTCGCCGCAATAGCATTCGTGAAGTTCTCAAAATGCAATCCCGTCGGCAGCGAAAAGAGCGATTCGGCCATTTCCTCAGGACTTTTCAGCGCAATAGCAACAGCCATATATAAAGGGAACAAAATCAGCAAGGATCCCAGAGCGATCAAAATCGTGACGAGCCAGTTCGTGGATTGTTTGGTCATTATGCACCCATCTCCCGTTTCTGCAAAAATTTAAGCTGTACGACGGAGATAACTACAATCACGATAAAATAAATAACGGCGTTCGCGGATTGGTAGGCAAATTCGCCGCCCTGGAAACCGCCTTGATAAATCAGGAAAGCAATGGATTGAGTCGCGCGGCCGGGTCCGCCTCCCGTCAAGGCAACGATCTGGTCAAATACCATCAGAGAGCTCTTCATAGCAAGCACCATATTAATTGTGAAAAAGGAAGAGATCATCGGAAAGGTGATTTTCCAGAACGTCTGCCATTTACCGGCTCCATCCAAATCGGATGCTTCATAGATATCCTGCGGAATCGTTTGAAGTCCGGACAGATAGAGAATGGTATTAAACGCAATCCCCTGCCATACCGCTACGATAACGATCCCGATCCATGCCCATTGCTCATTGCCGAGAATGTTCGAGGACAGAAATTCGCTTCCCAGCTTCTCTCCCCATACCGGAACAACATTTGCAAAGATATAGTTGAAAATATAGCCGACGATGAGAACGCCGAGCACGTTGGGAAGGAAGTAAACCCCCCGAAAGAAATTGCGGAATTTGATGCGCGAGTTCAGCCCCAGCGCGATCAGCAAGCTTATCACGTTAATGAGCACGGTAACGACAATAGCATATTTAAAAGTAAACCAATACGAGTTGATCACATTATCGTCATGAAACAAACCTATGAAGTTTTTAAAGCCGACGAAGTCATAGCCTTCACTGTACCCGTCCCAATTCGTAAAAGCGTAATAAATGCCCTGTAAGGCCGGAAAGGTATGAAAAGCGAAAAATAAGAGCAACGCCGGCACTGCCATACTGTAAAACGCCGCTTTTCTCGAAACCATGGTGTTCCTCCTTTAATAAATAGGGAGAGAGAGCGCCTTGCGGCGCCCTGCTTCTTCAAATTGCGACGGCGCTTACTTGCGGCTGGCAACTTTGTCCCACTCGGTATCAAATTGCTTCACATAAGCGTTGACATCTTTTTTCTGCAGGAAGCTTTGGATAATCGTATCGGCTTTAACGGCTCCAGGAATATAGTGATCGGAGAAATCGTCGATGGCGCCGCTCGCAAACGAAGCATTTAAATCTTGTACGCTGGCATCGGTTTGATTCACGTTTTTCACGGCGGAGAAAGCTTTTTGCTGATCAATGTAAGTTTGCACGTTCTCAGGCTTCAACATGAATTCAATGAATTTCTTGGCCTCTTCGGGATGCTTGCTGTTTTTGGAAATCGTCAGCAGCGTATCAACGCCGGAAATCACTTTATTCTTGGACGGGTCGTTCGTAGCAGGGAATGGGAACACACCCAGGTCGATGTTCGGATTCGCTTTTTTAATTTCCGGAATTGCCCACACGCCTTGCAGGTACATAGCGGACTCTCCTTTAGCGAATGCGGTGTTGCCATCATTGTAGCCCTTGCCCATCATATCCTTTTGGCCGAAATCCAGAAGCTTTAATTGCTTCTCAGCCACTTCGCGGAATTCCGGACTGTCAAACTTAACGGTCCCTTTAGAGCGTTTGTCGTAGAAATCAATGCCCAGGATATCTGTCGACAAGGAGTTAAACGGCACCATCACGGTCCAGGAATCTTTAATCGTCAGATAAAACGGCGTTTTGCCGGCATCCTTGACTTTTTGTGCAGTAGCGATCAATTCATCATAAGTTTTTGGGATGCTCAGACCCAGTTCTTTAAACATCGTCTTGTTGTAAATAACGCCGCTCGCATTG
Organism: Paenibacillus sp. RC67; assembly: GCF_030020805.1. Taxonomy (GTDB): domain Bacteria; phylum Bacillota; class Bacilli; order Paenibacillales; family NBRC-103111; genus Paenibacillus_S. Next base: position 996,372 of record NZ_CP125098.1, on the reverse strand, counting down.
GCAGTAAACGGAATAGCATACAGCTGATCAGTGCCTGTCAGCTTCTTCAGCATGCCGATGTAGGAAGGTTGAATATTTGATAGGAGGGCGTCATTCGAAAAGTCAGCGAATAAACCGCTTTTGGACAACTGCGCGAACGTGTCCGTCGCTCCAAGACCGATAATATCAGGCACGTCCTTTTTGGCTACACGGGTTTTCAAGACGGTTTCTGCATCGGGCGGGTTCACTTGAGTGACCGTAATATTCGGGTTCGCGTCGTTAAACTTTTTGACCAGTTCATCGAAGGATGCTTTGGCTTCCGCCTTGTTCTGGAAAAACTCCAGCTTCACTTTTTCCCCATTGGCGCCAGGAGCTGACGTATTGGAAGAAGCATCATTGTTGGTCTTCGCGCCTCCGCAGCCTGCAATAACCGAAAGTGCAAGAACGCTTGTAAATATAGTCGTAGCTGTTTTTTTCATCGAAGAGCCCTCCATTTTATAAATCAATTAGTAGTATGTCTGAACTTTATCATCAATAAACTTCAGTAAACGTTTAACCTAATGAGGTGACAAAAAACAGTCTCATATCTTGCTTAAACCACCACCCTTACAGAGTAAATCAGGATAAATACCATCTTTTCAAAGCCCCATTCACTATGGAAAGAAGATTTTAGGTTAAACGTTTACTATAATATCTGAAAAAGAAGCCCTTTTCAAGGCTTTGATCTCACGGTTTGTCTTTCTACCAAATGATGACTTACGATGCTGCTCGACACTTGCGTTGAACCTTCTTCGATTAATGTAATTAACTTTTCCGATGCCAATCTCCCCATCGCGGTCAATGGCTGATGAATGGTGGTCAGCGGCGGATAGACCATTCTGGCAAATTTTAAATCATCATAACCGATGATCGATATATCGTCCGGAATCTTAAGCCCTTGCTCCAAGGCGGCCCTCATAGCGCCAATAGCCATCTCATCACTTGCTGCAAACAAAGCGGTAAAAGGCGAGGCTTCAGCCAGTAGCTTTTTCATGGCTTTCCTGCTGCTCTCCAGTTCAAAATCACCACATGCCACTCGAGATTCGTCAAATTCGATTCCATTGTCCGCCAAAGCTTGGCGATACCCGTCAAAGCGCGGGAAGCCCGCTATCTGATCCTTCATCGAGCCGGTGAGCATGGCGATCTCCCGGTGACCCTTCTGTATTAGGTAGTCTGTCGCATGATAGGCCGCTTGGCGGTCATCGACCTTGACATAAGGGATCATAAATTTCTGAGACATCGTATTGACCAGTATGACTGGAACTCTCATTTCCTTGATAGCTTGAAAATACTCATCCTTCAGCACTTCGCTCGTGAAGACAATACCGTCGACCTGCTTCTCCCGCAGGACCTGTAGGTACTTCATAGTCCTTTTGCCTTCCTCAGCCGTATTACACACAATGACACTGAACCCTTTTTCTTGAGCGATTTCCTCAATACCGCGAAGAATATCCGATGAGAAGCTGCTGGATACATCCGGAAACAGGACGCCGATCGTCTGGGTCCTCTTATTCACCAGGCCTCTTGCAATCGCATTAGGCTGATACCCCAGCTCTTCCACCGCCCGCATGACCTTTTGCCTGGTCTTATCCGAATAGCCGGCAAGATTATGAAGCACCCGGGAAACCGTAGCAACAGAAACATCCGCTGCCTTGGCCACGTCTTTTATTGTCGGAGGATTCATATCATAAATTACCTTCTTTGCATAACATCTTTTAAATACGTAAACGTTTAAGTATTCTTAGAATAGTCTCCTATTCAAGGTTTGTCAAATCTTTTTTAAATCGCTTACAATAACTAGCAGCACTCGCTTGGGAACTGTTAGATTCCTTATATACATTAGATTTATTGATGCCTGCACAGGAAATATTGACGGAATTTACAGAAGATTCACTCCCTGAGCGTATAATCTTCCCCAAGATCAAAATCATTGTTCTTAATGAGATAAATTATCTGCCTCCGAAAATACACTCTTCCGGACTATAGGAACCAGTAACAGCGTGTCATCTATCAGGATGTCGGCAGCAATCAACAAGTTCATCAATAAACAAACACGACATCAGCCCTTTGACAAAACCAAAATAACGTAATAAAATATTTTTACGTAAGTATAATACTGTATGGAGGTTGGTTTAGTTTGCAGCAAGATATTCTGGAAAGCTGTCTCATCCAGTCGCCGGATCAAGCGATGGCTCTGCTCAATCCGCTACGCGCGGATATCGTTTCGCGGCTCATCGAGCCCGCTTCGGCTGCCGAGTTGGGAAGAATGATCAACGAGCCGCCTCAACGGATGAACTATCACTTGAAGGCGCTGGAGAAAACGGGATTAATTCGTAGAGTCGGTACGCGACAGGTTCGCAATCTTGTCGAGGTGTTGTATCAGTCGATTGCCAAAACATTCGTATTGGCGGAATCACTCAGCTTGTCGGAGGAAACGATCGAGCGGCTGAAGGAGCACGGCTCATTGGCTCAGCTCATTACAACCGCAGAGCAAATGAAGAAGGATGCGGTCTATCTCATGGAACATTCGGAGAAAGGAACTGAAATCCCGAGCGCTACCTTACAGATGGATATTCCTCTACTCGACGGCGACGACCGGGAAGCTTTCATTGCCGATTACGTGACCATGGTAAAGCAGTTAGTTGGAAAATATGCAAAAGCCGCGGATAATTGTCAAAATCCCTCTCTTTATAAGGTGATATTGTCTGTATATCCGAAGGCTGCGGAAGGAGATTAATCTTAATGAGCAAGAAAGTGATTCATGACGAGGCAGTGAAGGAGCAGCAAATAGCTGCTGGAACATCCGAGGCTGTAAAGCCAGCCTCCCCTTTGCTTGTAACCAGACAAAGTGTGGATACGAGTGATAAAGTGTCTACAGAACAGCAAGCTAATGTTGTTGATCTGGAGCAATACAAGGCAGGCCAAGGTCGGCTTATCTCTGAAGAGGCGCTCGTACAAGAATGGCAGCTGAACACCGGAGATAAGGAGCCTCTAGTCAAGCTCATTATGGTGTCTTCCGGATTCAGCGGCAAAAGAAGCTACATCTCAAGAAATACAGATATCCAATGCAAAGCAGCCTAAAAAACGGAACTTAAAGGTTCAACAAGTGAAATGGAGGTAGGAAGATGAGCTATATTCCTATGGTTATTGAGCAAGAGGGTCGCGGCGAGCGATCATATGATATTTATTCCCGATTGTTAAAGGATCGTATCGTTTTTCTTGGTTCGGAGGTCAACGATCAGGTGGCGAACAGTATTATTGCACAGCTGCTCTTTCTTGCGGCGGCCGATCCTGAGAAAGATATCCATTTATATATCAACTCCCCAGGGGGCTCGACCACAGCGGGCTTGGCAATCTATGATACGATGCAGTTTATTAAGCCTGATGTATCAACGATCTGTGTCGGATTTGCGGCTTCCATGGGAGCTATCCTGCTGACAGGCGGCGCAAAAGGCAAACGGTTTGCCCTTCCGAACTCCGAAATTATGATTCACCAGCCGTGGGGCGGCACACAGGGGCAAGCATCGGATATTCAAATCCGGGCGGCGAATATTATGAAGACGCGTAATACGCTGTACAAAATTATCGCGGAAACATCCGGACAGCCTTTTGACAAAGTGGAGAAGGATTCCGACAGGGATTATTTTATGAGCTCAATCGAAGCCAAGGAATATGGGTTGATCGATAAAGTCATCGAGCGGGTTCAGGCATAAGGGGTTCTTCTAAGGGACCAAGCGGGATTTGATCCATTTGTTGGCAGACAATACACAGCATTTCGTATTAAAAAGCAGCGGGAAAGACAGTGATTTCACTGCCTTTCCCGCTGCTTTTGCTATTCTATACTGACGGCTATATCCGGATCAGGCCTTCCCGGGTGACTGTCAGCTTCTCATAACCGGTATGGGTGATCGCATAGCTATTCTCGATACCGACAACCCCGCGCTGCGGGAACGTAAATTTCGGCTCAATCGCTATGACCATCCCAGGCTGCAGCGGATAGCTGAAGCCTTTGGCTAATACAGGCAGCTCATCGATTTCGAGCCCGATCCCATGACCGAGAAACTTGACCTGGTCGTCGCCGAAGCCCATATAATGATCGCTTAATCCCGCATCATGCGCCATAAGCATCGAATGCATATATAAACGTTCGCACACAGTCCCTGGTTTCAGCATCTCCTCAACACTGCGGAGGATTCGCTCCGATGTATCGTACGCATGGACAAGGCCATCCGGAAGATTGCCAATAACTACAGTACGGGTCTGGTCAATGACATACCCGTCGATGCAGCAGCCAACATCCAGCAATATAGGCTCGTTAGCCTGAATCGGTCGGCGACTGGCGCTTTGTGGAACAGCAGCGCTTAAGCCTCGACCTCCAGCCGGACCGTCAAAATAGCTTGGCGTAGCGGCGGCTTCTCCTGCCCCAACCATACCTGTTATAACCTCCTGATTATATCCGCGCATTCTCATCAATCCTATATGGCCTTGAAGACGAATGAACTGTTCGATGCTGGTCATTAGTTCCAGCTCCGTCATCCCTGGCTTCAGTATGCTGACTGAGTGTTCAAATGCCAGATCGATAACTCGCGCCGCTTCCTTTATAAGGGCTATTTCTGAAACGGATTTGATCATCCGCAGTTCACGAACGATCGTCGATCCATCCACCCAATCGATATCAGGCAATACATTTTGCAGCTTCAACAGCTGCTGTACCGGCAGGACATCGAATTCAGCAGCAAATTTCAGCTTGCGTGAGCTTGCCGCCTGCTGCAACAAGGGGCCAAATACTTCGGCAAGCCTTTTCCCAAAGCTGCGAAAAGAGCCCAGGGCCTCCACGGTTATTGCTGATTCTTCCTGTGCCCTTAGAACACTACGCCGAACGAAAAAGACAGCCTCTCCGTCACTCGGAACAAACAAATATCCGGTTTGCATAGAGCCCGTGAAATAATACAAATCTACATTTTGAGTGATCATGCAGCCATCCATCTGGCTCTGACGCAAACGCTCCTGCAAGCGTTGAATACGTAAAACATTTTCATTCATTGTCCTTCACTCCCAGTTACAAAATTGACATTGGTATTCTATAAAAGGAATCTTATCGTTCCGGTATCTAGTGATCTGCTCCAACTATTCGTTTTCTACCTACCTAATCCGTCGTCCTTCATGTAATGCGTACCTGTTCTGCAAGCTCTCTTTTGTAAGAGTACTCCATCTTCTTTATGCTTTCAACATCCTTAGGTGTTTTTGGACCACAGACTTCCTGCATTCAAGACATTCCTTTCGTCTCTGTTTTTCTTCATTAACAATGCCCGTATCAAATAAAAACAGATGGCAGCATTGGATATGCCGACATCTGTTTCATTTTATCTCAAGTCGTTTTCTTATGAGCCCACACTATCCATGGTCTTAGCTAGAACAATGCGCTTCAAACGCTGCAGCACAACGACCGCTTCAGCACGCGTTGCCGCTTGAGTGCCTTTCAACGTATCACCGGCCTCATCAATTAGTCCCGCATCTACGGCCTGCTCTCTTTGTTTAGCCGTCTGCTCTTGGCCTGCCTCAGGGTCCATGGTGCGAAGCGCTAACCGAATCATTTCGGCGCGTTGGAGCTCTTGATCCAGCTCGTCAGCCGAAAAATCGTTCTCATCCACGATACCGACATCACGAAGTGACTGAAAGCTTGCCTCTTGGCTGCTGTGTTCAGAAGAAGATGCAGCAAGCGGTATATGCAGTCCTGCTAGCAGCATGTTGATAAATTCCGCTCGACTTACCGAACGGTCCGGACGGAACGTTCCATCGTCGTAACCCGAGATAATACCTTCGGAAACAGCTTCCAGGATAGGCTCCTCCGCCCAATGTCCATGCATATCACTAAACTCAGCTGACTCCGGATTAGCATAAATTGCATTTCCTCCGGATGAAAAAGCAAAGGGCAAGCTAGCCAATGCGAGTACATAAGCGGTCCTGCGAATAAGGACTATGGATGCAGCCGCAAACATCAATTTCAATTTATTTTTTTGTCTCCTAATGGTGGACATAGCATCTAACCTCTTTTCATCCAATTTACTCTGCCTCGTATGCTTTCAGCACCCGACTGCTTTCACGCCGCTCCGGGGAAGTGACCGTCACATACAGCTTGCCGCCTGCTGAATTCAACTGCAAACGTTTGATCGTGACAACCGAGCTGCCTTCTGGCACAGTTGCGACAGCCTCTGATCCCCAAGCTGTTTGAATAGGTTGGGTAGAAAACGCATCCTCATAGAGCTTCACGGTATCCCCTGGCTTGAGATTCGTGATGGTCACCTCATCTACGTTCTGATCGGTAACGTTCTTAACGTTAATGTTGTTAGGTGAGAGAGGCAGCGTTAATGGCTCTGCCGCATAAATTTTAGGCGTCCGTGAGCTTTCTTCTCCCTGTGAGCGGGTTACCGTTACATAGACCGTACCATATCCGGTTTCGGGTAAAGCGGTATATACGACAGCAGATGCGGTTCCATCTGCAATAGCCGTACCGATTGGAGCTGCAGCCGCTTCCTCCGCATATACTTTGACTATATCGCCAGGCTGAAGTCCTATGACGGTAACCGTATCGTTCGGCCCTGCCACATTGCGTATTTCAATATCTGAACGCGATGGGGCGAGTCCCGCCTGCTCAGCCGCATAGCTTTTTACCGTTCGGCTGCTTTCCCGCCCGGATGCGGAAGTAACCGTAACATAGACATAGCCTGCTTGCTTGCCTAATTGTCCTATTTTGATAACGGCCAAAGAGGAATCCGAGGTGACCGTTGTCGTACCCAAAGTATAGGTCGCATCCGCGGTCGGATATACTTTCACTATATCGCCAGCCGATAAACCAAAGATTTCAATATGGTCGCTCGTTCCTTCCTGCTCATTCGTAACAACGATCATTCCCGGGGCTAGTGCCGGCGTCACCGGTTCAGGATTGTAACGCTTCGATATTCGTTCGCTTTCCAGAAGCGGCGGTGCCGTTACCGTAACATAAATGCTCCCTTGACCGTCTCCTGTTGAAGGAAGGGCCATAGGGATTTCTACCGAGGAAGCTCCCGATGCCACAATCGCTTGTGCCACTGGAGACGAGTCACGATTAGAGGCATACACCTTCACAATATCGCCAGGCTGCAATTGCGACACGATGACATGGTCGTTAGATCCCCGTTCATTATTAACACGTATTTGATCAATCTGAGGCTTACCTGTTCTCGGCTCCGCATCATACCCCTTTTCTACCGTCCGGCTTTCTCTTTTGCCAGGCTCGGTTACAGCTACATAGATGACACCTTCCTCAGCGCCTAACTGACCGACTGATATGACCGTTCCATCTGTCGTGCTTGATGCTACTGTACTAGAACCAAGCAGCTTGGTTTTGGATGCATCTTTATAAACCTTTACCACATCCCCTACGTGAAGCCCCCTAACCGTAACCTGGTCATTGGCTCCCCCCGACCGATTGGTTATACGAATGGATGTCACCGCAGGGGGCACAGATAAAGGTTCCTCCGCGAACGATTTGACGATACGTCGGCTCTCGGAATAGGATGGCTGCGTGACCGTAACGTAAATATGACCACCCAATACTCCTAACTGGTCAACTGTGACCGTAGTACTGGAATATCCGCTGCTAACCGTAGAACTTCCAATAGGAGAAGCCGCTCCTCCATCTGCGTATACCTTCACTTCATCACCGGCGGATAACCCGCTTACGGTAACAAGATCACTTGTCCCCGCCGGCCGATTATCTACCCGGATCGAACTCGGAGCAGGGGGTGCGGATGCAGCCGCATGTACTGGGCCAGCAGGAAGCAGCGAACCAAAAACAATGCACGAAAGCAGCCCGGCTGATGCTAGTTTTTTTGTTCTTTTTAGCAAGTAGTATCCACCTCATTTATTAAGTAAAATCAATCCAGCGGATATTCGTAAATGACCGTTTTATAAACATCGCCGTTGAACGACAATGCATTCGTTCGGGGAAGCTTAACCTTTACTTTGTAAATGACAGCGGGCCCTTTTAACATTTTGGATATATGCTCGCTCTCCTGGACATAGCTGAAGGGAAAACGGACTCCCGGTCTACTGTCATCCACATAATCCTCGAATACAACGACGGGGCGATCCTTCAATAATGTGCCTGTATAAGGCGTCCCATCACTGTTGAGTTGGAGATTGTGCCTCATTCCCGCTTCAAAAGCAGCCCGGGAATCACTTCGTTCGAACACGATGTCCCCTTCGGCAAGCCGATCCTTCTTCACCTGCAGGGCGGCGTCATGAGCTCCCCGATTGATTGCGAATTTAAGCCGATTATGCGTAGTTTCCGTCACATAACGATCCGCTTCAAAGCTTGTCGTATATAAGAACATTAGGATTATAAAAATGAGAAGCAGCGCCCGGTTCATATCCTTCTCACCGTACCAGCGCTTCGCTCATTTGCTTCGCATAGCGGACGATTTCCGGAGGGTCACGGTCGACACTGCCGAACATACTGCGAAAAAGCCACCTTGGCGTACTTTTCACAGAAAGCTTCCCTTCAATATACTCTCCCCTCGGTGTAAGCTCCGTCGTCCCGGTAAACCGAATATCGTTCGCATCAAGCAAAAACGTATGCACCAGCGTCCCCCGCATCTCATCGATAATTTCAGACGTAAATCGGCCGTTGTCGGCATTCGCCGCTTTTTGGATCGCGCTGTCCAGTACCATCTCTACCGCATTCGCCCGTGTTGAGTAAATATCGTGCAAGATCGGCTGAAACAGCAGCAGCATTAAAATATACACGGTCAGCATTTCCACCAAAGCGGCTTTCATGCGGATATGGTTTCAATGCTTATGGTGAGCGAATCATCACCCTTCAAGAAATCCGGCTGCGGCGTTCCTTTCATTTGATAGTGATACGATGTGGGAACGTTGGTATTATTAAATAAATCATCCATTTGGGTTTTCTTGTCTTTAATCGATCCCCACAATGCAACAAAAATGAAAATTCCAATAGCAGCCAGCGTAGCCGCAATTAACAAAAACTTCTCCAAAGCTGGTTTCATACGTTATTCGCTCCTCGTCATTAATTATCCAAAATGGTTCGTACTGCGCGCTAAATCCGTCACATACTGCTGAGCGATGTTTAACGCATTCCACAAATAAATGAGCAGCGGGCTGAACGCAGCCGCATAAGCTATGCTGCCGAAAAACTTTCTTTGACGACGGCGGTTTTCACGCAGCATTTGCGTGTAGCTCTCTTCTCTGGTATCGACTAATGCCGAGATGTCCTCCGGAGGGGTCAGCTCCAAATCCGCAAGCAGCTTGCACAGCTCCTTCGCCTCGCGGGTTCCGATATCGTCGGCAATTGTCTGAAGTGCCATAGAAGCCCCTTCGTCAAAAAGCCGAAGCCCTTTGTTCAAGGATGGCTTGATACGTACCGTATAATCGCGGAGCTTAGTAAGCAGGGTGTGTAAATTCAGTCTTCGTTTCGGGTTGCCTTTGAGTTCGTCTGCAATCATGCTGTAAATCATGAACAGCTCCCGATTTTTTTCTCCATCATCAATCTCCTTCCATTTACTCAATACATAGGTGAGTAAGGAAGCCTTCGTATTCGTTGCGAGCAGCAAGACAACAGGTCCCCACAACCGCAACAGCAAACTTGGCCAAGTAAGCTCAGCCCAATGAAAGGAGGCATCATACAAGCTGTTCATAATCCATACCAAAGCTGTGCCATACCGCAGCGATTGAATTTTCCAGGCATTCAGCTTAAGCGGGTAACCCGTCTGTTCCAAGCGTCGTTCCAGCTCAGGATGATGGAGCCAGCGCTTGAGCTGCATATACTGCAGCCGAGTCATGTATTTCAGCGATACAGGTGCGCGGAGTCTACGATGGACCAAATAAGAGGCATAAACGTATAGCAAACAAATGAGCAATGCGAACAGGGCGCTTGCCAGGGCATATCCTTCATGCTGCAGCTGCATGAACGCTTGTCATCTCCATTCTCCTTAATAGTCGTTAGGGGGACGCCTGAACCATACGGCAAGAAGCAGCGAACCGCCGATAAAGCAAAGCGTTACGGTCAGCCAAAATCGTCCCTGCTCCGTCCCGAGTTGATAGTGCATCGTGCTGTTATAGCCCATAAAAACGATCATAATAACGATCAGCAGCGGAAACAGGATGACATGCAGCCAACTCAACTGCAGCACCTCCGAGCTCGAATCTCCTTCGTCACGGAGCATATCGATTTGCTTATGAATGTTTTTATCAATAGCGTTCAGCGTGCTTTCGACATTCTCGCTGCGCAAAAGTCCTTTAAGAACCGTTAGGCCGAGCTGCTTGGCGAAGGAGGTTTGAATGCTATAAATAAACTCTTCAATCGCCTTCTCCATCTCGCGTGAATCTACGTAATTCAACTCCTCTCGAATCCAGTTCATAAAATGCCGGCGTATAGAAGCCGAGGAAACCTCCTGGCTGGCGAGCTGCAGAGCGGTTCGCATATTGCCCCGGGTCACCTTGTATTTGCTCGATAAAATGCCGACGGCCTCAGCCAGATCATATCCACTTTGGATTTGCAAACTTCTCAGCTTTAAACGATGATAAGCGACAGGACAAGCCATAATGAGCGCGCCCATAAAAAAACTGAATCGAGCATCCATAGTAATGAAATAAATAATCAGGCCTACAGAAACTGCCATAGAGACAGCTAATAGAACAAACCTCTGTACGGTGTACTCGTTATAACGCTCGCCATGCGTAACCTTGAGAAGCAGCTCCAGTTCTCTTCGCAGACGATGCCATATAGCGACTAGCCATGACGCGCCCTTTTCGGGCTCCTTTTGCCTTCGCAGCTGCTTCATGCCTGCTCTATAACGACGGTCTGTACGAACAGCTTCCCCCCAATAACGGAGCAAAGGCACTAGCGTCTTGTACAGACCAAGTGTAAACAACCAGGCGGATATGCACAGCACCGCTGCATTAACGATCGGATATACTGCCACCCGACTGCCCTCCCCATGCCTCAATACATTCACGAACACTGATAGCTGCCTCTCGTCTATGCCTTTCATAGGACGGATATGTTTGCTCCAACGTGTCACTGATTCGATGAAGCGGATTCGCGTGTACAGGATTCAGTACTACGATTCCATCCTCTTCAGGAATAGGCGAAGCTTCCGCTAATTTTCGTAATGACCGTTCCATGAGCTCAGCCCACTCGGGCTGAACTTCCCTCATTTCTTTGCGTAAACGGTCGCTCAAATCATTTCTGTAAGTCCAAGTGTCATCGCGCTCATTCCAATGCATGATCTCGTGAGTGCTGATCTCCCCATTCATCCGGTTATACCGTAGCTCCATCACGCTCTTGATCCTTTTGCGCGATCTCCCCGCATCCTGCGTCTGCACGATTAGAATGTCAATATTATCAGCGACCCGCTTCTCTTCCTGCTCGAACCGTACCCCAGGGTTCAGGGTGCACAACAATCGTGCGAACTGAGAGGGCACTGTCTCAGGCTTCCACGTGTGGAACGTGCTCCCAAAGCCTTTAAGCAGTCGCTCGCAGGCGAGCATGGCACCTTCCGCTTCTACCCTCCGAACCTCGCCGATAATGGCATAATCCACATCAAACCGAAGCACTTGATCCATTGCATGATGAAACGTATTTTCGTGAGTGACCCGCTCGATCAGTTTCTTCTCAGGAAAATCCCGGCTCGCCGCCAGCTCATAATGCTTTTCAATAATGGCGCCCGTATAGTCATCGGCTCGTTCAGCGAGCAGCGCCTTTAAGGTGGTGGACTTTCCTGTCCCTGGCGGACCAATTACCAATAGATTACAATGAGTCTTCGAAATGCCCTTCATCAGTACAGCCGCCTCAGGTGGAATCGTTCTACGACGTTCGTCGGCCAAATCGTCCACCGTGACCCGACCGATCAAAAACCGGCGAAAAGTAATGACATCACGTCGAACATCCGGCTTAACCGTTAACGTTACCCGTTCTCCTGTATATAAATCGACCTCCAGCGTGGTGTTGTACAAATTAACGATGGCATCCTCTCTTTGTCGGGTCAAAGCACGAATGATCTTGTCCACATCCTGGGTGGTTGCGAATTGAAAAGGCATCCGCTCGTGCCGTCCATGATGATGGATCCAAATCGAGGTGCCGATAATTTGCGCCGCATAGCTGTCTGGGTACTTTTTCCAGCAGGCTAGCGCTTTAAAGCCGTATATCTCGTGAAACATCGCATGGGTTATGTCGGAAAAGCATTGCTGCTCCTCTCTCGCGTAAAGCCTTAAGCCAACATAATATTCAGGCAGATCCACTTGATACAAGCCATTCTGATCTACATAAGACTGAATTTGTTCCATAATAGCCGATACGGTCTCAGGAACACCAATAATGGCCTTATTTTCCAGCTCGACAAAGGCTTGTGCCTCATCCGTCTTGGCAACATCAGCTTGCGGCCTATCTGCTTCCCTGCGGTGCATCGTCCCAGCAAACCGCTCACCGACCAGATCTTTGTAGGTTTTGCACACCTGTTCGAATGTTGCCATGTTTGTTTTGCTCTGTGAAATATCAGCTTCCTGCGATACGGCTTGAGGAGTGGGAGATGCTTCTGGCAATGCTTCTCTATGAAATTGACCAATATGAAATCTGGAGTAGCTTCCCATAGATCAAGCCTCCTTTAGCGGCTTTACCCAACGAAGCCATGAACCCTTGACTGATTTAGAAGCGACAGAGGAAGCAGATCTGTCCGAAGTAGGCTGCATCGATATGCCGTAATAATGTAGAATTGCGCGGCATACTTTAATAAGCTCCTTGTCATACTCAGGCCATTGTTGACTGAGCAAGCTTTTTTCCGCTTCGCTTCGATAAAACCCCGGCACATGCGGAATACTTCCGACATAAGGCATATCCAGCTGGCGGGAGAGCTGCTTTTCATTTTCCATATCGGGGGAACGGAGCATTCGATTAAACAGTAGCATCGCCTGACGACTCTCCAGATGAAACACCGGGTTCAAAATATGCTCGCACATGCGTTTCCACTGCTCTTTAGCAGCCTGACTCTGATTCATCTGTACCAGCAGCAGATCCGCAGCATATATGCTTTGCGCAGACAGCGCATGGTCCGGGTAGCTGCCTGCATCGATCAGCACCAGATCAAAGCACTCCCGCGCTTTTTCGATCAGCCAGGAAATCCCATCGGTATGATAGTAGTAAAGCTTTTTCAAATCCCTGTTGCCGGCTAAATAATGAACACCCGACGCTACCTGCTGCATTTTGTTAACAAGCTCACCGCCTTGAAGCTGTCGTCCCTGGAGGCTGCCCCACAGCTCGTCCAAATATTTAGCCTCGTACTTGATGCCAATGTCCCCGGGGTTCCATCCGTTCAAGCCTAAGATGCCAATTCGTTTCCCTGATAGTCTGGCAAGCTGCATGCCTGTTACTAACAGGCTTGAAGTAAGCCCTAACTGGGGCAGCGCTCCTATTGCTGTAATCACCTTGCTTGTAGGCAGTTCCTTGGCAAAGCAAAGTCTTCCGATTTCTCTAGCTACTTGCTCTGGGGTAAGGTTAGGCATTACACACCGGATTCCGTGAGCTGCACATAGGCTTTGGGTGGTTTTCAATACCATGAAATCCGGAGCATGGTTCAACAAATAAACAAAAGTTTGCGCCGTGTAATGTGCTCTTAAAGCAATGACTTCATATATATCAAGACATTCCCCGCTGACAATCCATAGATCCGAAGCTGACGCCGGACCCTGCTTGGGAAAATCTGAATCTGTAAAGACTGAGTCAAAGCTTACGGCGTTCTCACGTTCTTCGGCTTCCATGAGCAGTACAGCAATCATTTCCTTGGAAATCGATGAGACCGAGCCATAATCGTTTGAAATCCGCAGCGCTTCAATCAGCCGCCGATCCTCGGCTACTACATAAACATTCAACTATAAGACGCCTCCTCTTGGTTTGCCTTACCTGTAAACGATTAAAAAACGATAGCCTTTGGTGCCGTATTTGCGAATCAGCTCCTTCTGCTCTTCATTGACTATAAGCTCAACCGTAGTGACGGCTCCGGTCGTTTTCTTACGGTCGTCCGTCGAAGCAATCTCCTGATTGTTCGATCCTTTAACAAAGCTGACGACTATTTCCTGGAGCCTTTTCTCTTCCTCGAACGGAATGTTCAATGTTTCCAGTTTTTCACGGGTCAGCTCCTGCCCGGATTTGTCCTCAGCTTTTTTGGCTTCTTCCTTTTGTACAAGCAGCAAGGAGACCCTATCTCCCCGGAGCAAGCTTCCAGGAGGCTTCCCGAACATCCACTCCGCAGGCAGCGACATGTTCCATTCCCCTAGACCAGGGAGCAGATGACTCGTATTAAGCATCGCATCGGTTATTTGCTCATTAGCGCGAATGACGCGCGTGGTCTCCTGTCCGAGAGCACGGGGCAGCTTGTCGATAGCTCCGTCCACTAGAAGCTCTTTCTTCAGCTTGACTGTCTTCAGGTCAGCCTCCGACAATCGCCCGCCGCGTTCAACCGTACGGGAAGCCTGGAGAACCTCAACGGTACCCCATCTCGGTTCTACGCCCCATTTCCACCCGATTAACAATGCGGGACCGGACAAGCACAATCCTATGACCAACACATAGTACATGCATTTATACCAAAAATTCATCGAACTCTTCTCCTGTTATCCGTTTTTCCACAACTTGCGCAGCGCATTCAGAGTACCGCTCGTCGCAGCATCTGCTTTTCTTTCCTCGAGCCATTCTCTCAGCCAGGGCTTAATGGCTCGTACAAGCTGCTGCTGGACAACGGGGCGATCCTGAACCAATAGGCCGAGCCAGCTTGCTTCGGCAATCTTCGCGTAGTCGATTACCGGCAGCATACATACCGGAGGCTCAGGCAGAACGCGCAGCCACTGGCCCGTATGGCCGGAGGTAACCGTCTTGTTCGCGATCCCATATACTCGCTTGCCCGCCTGTCGCAGCTGCTGTAACTGCTGCTGGCTTCTGCGCGTCATTTCAAGCTCAAGCTTGTGAAGCATAGGGTCAACTACATATACGATATCGACGGTCTCCATATTTAACAGCTCGAGTATTCCGGGATGCTGCCAATCTGATCCGATGTCGATCAGTAAGATTGGCGTGTCTAGCTCCAGCAGCTTATGCAGCCAACGGCTTGTCCCTCCGCCGCCATCAGTTGATTCGGCTGCTGATGGGAGCCACAGCGTGCAGCCATCCACCCAGGCTGCATCCCGACGCGAGTCAGCGCCTGCTGCATTGTAGCAGCGATAGCCGGGCGGCGCGTGCTTCTCGCCGAACAGCAGCGCGTGCAGCTCCGGCTGCTGCTTCGGCGCTTCAGCCACCGCGTGCGGTACGCCGAGCCCGTGCAGCGCACGGGCCAGCGTGATCGCCGCGAACGTCGCACCGGCGCCGCCGTAGAGCGCGCCTACGGCGATGATTCGCGGCGGCTGAGCCGAGGTGCCGGCGTTGCTGCGATCTTCCCGCCAGGTCGTCGCGACCGACGAGCGGCGCTCCGCCTGTACTCGCAGCAGTTCTTCACGCACCTCAGCCGCGCTCCGACAACGCGCATCGGGGTCAGCCTGCAGCAGCTTCTCTACTAGCTCCGCGAGTCTTCCAGGAAGCTTTGTATCAAGCTCTTGCAGCCGCTTGTGCCCAGCATGACAATACGCCCCACCGCTTAGCAAAAAATACATAAGCGCTCCGAGCCCGTACAAATCAGTGCGCTCATCGGTCTGCCTCCCCTCGAACTGCTCCGGAGCTGCAAAGCCGACGGTACCTATGCGAACCGTATCAGCGGCTTGTCCTCTTTTGAAGCTTCGCGCGATGCCGAAATCGATAAGTCTCAGCCTTTCCTGTACATCGATCATCAGGTTCGACGGCTTCAAATCTCGATAAATGATCGGCTCTGGCCTACGGCTGTGCAAGTAAGCGAATAGTTCACATAGCTGCAGTGAATAATCGATCACCTGATCCAGCTCCATACGGTGGCCCTTCCGTTCAAAACGCTGCAGCAGCGTTTCACCTTCGATATAGTCCATGACCAAATAATTGAATCCGCCGCGGTCGGCAGTATAATAATCCACAATATCAGGTAAGTTCGGATGGTGAAGCCGCACGAGCATGTCTGCCTCCGCCAAGCCGGCGTAAACCTCATCCCCTTCTAGCCTCGCCTCCTTCACCGCCCTGCGCTTGCCAGGTAATCGCAAATCTTCCGCCAAATAAACCGTGCTCATTCCCCCCCTGCCAATAACGGATACGATTCGATACCGATTTCCTAGTACATCGCCCTCGCTGAGCCCTTGCTGTCCTCTCATACAGACCTCACCTCTATCCAAGTCATGTTCATGCCCGTAAATGAACCGCACATTTCCCGAACGACAAAAAAACCGCCCCTTCCCTGACGCCTAAGCGCAGGATAGAGGCGGTTCTTCCGCTCGTAATATCCAATGTTGTATATAAATTACCACAATTTTCTTTATTATGCAACAGCATTTATTGGAAGGAAGCGGATGTCTAAATTTACTCCGTGCGGGAAAACTATGGTACAATCTCATATTTAGGATGCAATAGGAGGCCTCAATGACATGCGTAGTCATAACTTCAAAGTATTGGCGCTTTCGAGCTGTATACTGCTGCTTGGATTCAGTACAACCTTAACGGCCGCACCAAGCAAGGGACGACCGTATTATGAAAAACGCGGCGAAGTCGTTTGGGAAGTGCCGACCGAGGAACAGGTCATAGCGCTGAGCTTCGATGATGGTCCTGATCCCGAGGATACGCCTGAAATCTTGGACTTACTGAAGCAATATGATGTGAAAGCAACCTTTTTTATCATTGGAAATAAAGCAGAAATGTACCCCGACCTCGTTAAGAGGGAAGCAGATGAAGGACATGAGCTGGCCAATCACACCTATAAACACCTCTATTTCAACAGGAAGGTGTCCGAGCATCGGTTCAAGGATGAGCTGAGAAAAACGCAGGATGCCATATTTAAAGCAAGCGGGCAGAGGCCCCACCTGTTCAGGCCTCCAGGAGGCTACTACAATGAGACTCTGGTTCGCATCGCGAGGAAAGAAGGCTTTACTGTAGTCATGTGGTCATGGCATCAGAATACAATGGACTGGAATACACCGGGTATTTCCAAAATTACATCCACCGTGCTGGATAACGCCCGCAACGGTGATATCGTCTTGTTCCACGACTATGTTGAAGGACAGACACAGACCATCGCCGCCCTAAAAAAAATACTGCCTGAGTTGAAGAGCAGAGGCTACCGGTTTGTTACAATTTCAGAGCTGTTGTCCTACAGCAAGTTAAGTCCGGTAAAACAGGGAGATTCTATTAAGTAATCCATCCTGGTTTTTCAGCAGCGTAAAGCCGCAGATTTTTCGGGGGACAATCTCCCCCGACCCTTTATAATGATGGACCGGCAACTGTCCTCTTAGCTACAGACAATCCCATACCGCAGATGAATGCAAAAAAGAGCAGCTATCCGAGGAAAACTGCTCTTTGATACGCAACTACTATTTAGTTTTCAAATCTTCAATGGAATCGATATCCATATAGGAAGGAACGACAAGGCCGATTTTCGTACCATTCAGATTAACTCCAAGATCCTCGAATTTCCCCTTGTACTTCTCATAGTAATCTTTATGTGTTGTAGGAAGCCACGCTGCCACAATAGCGTCCGCATCACCATTGGAGACACCAGCCCACATGGGGCCTGCTTCGACCTGTAGAAGATCGACTTTATAGCCGAGCTTGGTTTCCAATACCGTTTTCACCACATTCGTGCTGGCAATTTCGGAATCCCACGCAACATAGGCAAGCTTAAGCTTTTTGCCATCTGCTTTAGGAATATCTTTGCTCCATGCATCCACTTTGTCTGCATTGTCCTTAACCCAAGCCGCGGCTGCATCCTCAGGTTTTTTACCGTTTTGAATATCCACCATGACTTTGGCCATATCTTCCGGAGTCCATTCGAACTTATCCAGCAAGCTATAGGCCGAAGGCTCATCCTTCTTCAGTCCGTTGCGGACAATTGTATGAATTTGCTCGTCGCCACCATATACATTTTTAGGGTCCTTCAAATATTTCAAATCATATTTACCGAACATCCAATGCGGTGTCCAGCCGGTAATGATGATAGGCTTTTTATCCTTGTACGCTTTGTCGAAAGCAGCAGTCATAGCCGCTCCTGAGCCCTCCACGAGTTTCCAATCGGTGAGCTCGTAATCCTTAATCGCCTGCGCCGTCGATTTCATAATCCCTGCGCCCGGGTCAATACCAATAATCTCATGCTTCACCTGAGCACCAATCGTCTGAGCTTGCGGCGCTTCTTTTTCCTTGGCACAGCCTGTCAAAATAACAAGGGCGGATAACCCTGCAAACATAAAAGTTTTCATCGTTTTTTTCATTTCATTACCCTCTCTTTGTTCTTTTTCGTTTAACCAGATGCTGCGTCATTCGATCCAGAAAAATAGCAAGAATAACGATCGATAAGCCAGCTTCAAAGCCTTGACCTGTCTTAATCTGCGTGACCGCCCGATACACATCGGCTCCAATACCTTGGGCACCGATCATGGACGAAATAACAACCATAGACAATGCCAGCATCAGCGTTTGGTTCACGCCTGCCATGATGGTAGGCACCGCTAGCGGCAGTTGGACTTTGAACAGCATTTGACCCGATGTAGAGCCAAATGCATTGGAAGCCTCGACCAGGTCGGCAGGAACCTGCCGTATCCCCAAGTTCGTCAGACGGATCGTAGGAGGAACCGCGAAAATAACGGATGCGATTACTCCCGGTACTACACCCAAGCCGAAGAAAGTGACCGCAGGTATTAAATATACGAATGCAGGCATCGTCTGCATAAAATCGAGTATCGGCATGAGCACGTTTTGCACTCGCTGGTCCTTAGCACACCATATGCCAAGAGGAATGCCAAGCACGATGGAAATGATCGCCGACGTCAAAACCAACGCGAGCGTATCCATCGTATGGTCCCAGTACCCCAGGTTATCAATAAGGTATAGTCCAATAATAGTAAATAAGGCCATGGGTAAACGGGCAAACCAGTAAGCAATGGCGCCCAATAATATTATAAATACTAAGGACGGTACCAAATGAAGCACGGTGGAGATACCGTTCACAATCCCCTCAATAATCATCGACACCGCATCGAAGAAGATCGATAAATGAGTACCCAGAGCATCAACTGCACTCTCTACCCATTCGTCAAGAGGCATTTTCGGAATCATCCGTCGTCACCTCCTTCGCCATATGCTGTCCAGCCAAAGCTCCCAGTACGGCTCCACGAACAATGACGCCTACGATACGTCCGTTCTCATTAACAACAGCAACGGGATATTTGGATGAGCCGCATATTTCAAACAATTCATGAAGCAGCATTTCCGGCGAAACGGTAGGTACATCATCAATGACGATATCCTCCAATGATTGGCCATCCTTGACTGCATTGGATGCATCATCCGCTGTTATAACTCCAAGCAGTCTCTTCGATCGATCGACGACAAACAAATTGGAGATACCACTGTCCCGCATCAACTGCAGGGCTACACGCGGACCTCTGTCCAATCCTACCGTCTCCGGCCTGCGCATCACGTGAGAGGCCGTTAATACCTTGGATAAGTCGACATCCTCAACAAATCGTTCCACGTATTCATTAGCCGGATTCATCAAAATTTCTTCAGGCGTCCCTATCTGTACGACAGCCCCGTCCTTCATAAGCGCGATCCGATCGCCAATCCGCAGCGCTTCATCTAAGTCATGGGTAATAAAGACGATAGTTTTCTTCATCTTATCCTGAAGCTCCAGCAGCTCATCCTGCATATCCTTGCGAATAAGCGGATCCAAGGCGCTGAACGCTTCGTCCATCAATAAAATATCCGGATCATTCGCTAACGCTCTCGCGAGTCCTACCCTCTGCTGCATGCCTCCGCTAAGCTGATCGGGAAAGCTGTTGTCCCAGCCTTTCAAACCAACAAGCTCAAGCGCCGCCTCCGCCTTGCTCCTTCTGGAGGACTTCTCCAATCCTTGTACTTCGAGTCCGTATTCCACGTTTTCGAGCACCGTCCGGTGCGGAAATAGCGCGAACTTCTGAAATACCATACTGATTTGTTTCCGTCTGACTTGACGCAATTGCTCCGGATTCATCTGTACAATGTCTTGACCGTGAATAGCAATCGTACCGAGCGTCGGCTCGATCAGACGATTCAGCAGTCGTACCATCGTCGATTTGCCGCTCCCCGACAATCCCATAATGACGAATATTTCCCCGGACTCAATTGAAAAACTAACCTTGTTAACCCCCACGGTGTGCTTTGTTTCCTTGTAAATGCTGTCTTTAGACCAGCCTTTATCGAGAAGACTAAGCGCACTTTCGGGATTAGGGCCAAATACCTTCGAAAGCTCTTTTACTTCGATAATGGCCATGGTTTCACCTCATTCCATTCCATTTCGTTTCCAGTTCTCTCGTACCTAAGTGTAAAGAATGCTCTATACAGAGTCAACACTTTTTTTCGTTTGTATCGTACGTACAGTAAAAACTTTACGAACTTTACACATTGAATCCTCACGATTCCTTTCGTATCGTCCGTTATCCAGAGCTTTACAATCTGCCTTTTGTTTCTTACAATAATCGTGAGTTCTGATAATGATGACAACCATCTAAGTCTAGGACATCGACAGAGGAGTGGGTGCAATAATGAACGGGTTAGAAGGGATCGCGCCCGAGCAGGAACAACAGATTCAAAAAGCGCGAAAGCGTGTCATCGAATCCATAGGCAAAAATATGGACTTGTATGGAATTACGTTGTCTCATGGTCTTTTATACGGTTTAATGTTTTTTCAAAACAAACCGATGACGCTGGATGAAATGGGCGAAGCCATGGAAATGAGCAAGACAAGCATGAGTACAGGGATTCGTTCACTGCTGGATTTAAAGATGGTGAATCAAGTATGGGAAAAAGGATCGCGGAAGGATCTATACGAGGTGGAATCGGACTGGTACCAGACGCTTGCCGATTTTTTCGGCATTAAGTGGCGTAAGGCCCTCGAAATCAATTTGCAATCCCTGCGTAAATCGTTAGCAGAGCTGCAAGATTTGGCCGAGCGCTTCCCTGAGGACGAGCACCTTCAGACCTGTTTGCTCATAGATATAGATAAAATCAAAAATGCACTTGCTTATTATAAGTGGTTCGATAAGCTGATTGATTCGTTTGAAACCGGCGAAATATACCAATTTATCCCCAAGGAAGTCCCTGATAATAAATAACTCAGGTAAAACCAAAAAAGCCGGTTGATCGTCATCGATCCCCGGCCTATTTCTTCTTGTACACAATAAGACTTTATTCTTCAAAACCAGCCGCTCCGAGAGCCCTCAGTACAAACAAGCTGGCGTGTTCCGCCGTCCTCTCGACACTGGTCTCCTGCTCCGTAAAAAGGGGCTTCAGGGTAACCATTTTTTTAAAAGAAAGCGCCGTGCTGATGATAAAAAGCAGGGTATGGTCCAACGATTCGTACCGGAACACTCCCTCCTGCTTTCCATTAATGAGAAGCTCTCTTATTTTAATCCATATGGGAAAGGTTCGCTCCGTGATGCGCGGCGACCTTTGAGAATTAGCTACAAACTCTTGCTGAATAATGGAGGCTACCTCCGGCTCGTTCATGCAAAACCAAACGACTTCCTTCACCATGAGTCGAAGAGCCGATACAGGCTCCTTTAATTGCTCTTCAAGCTCCTCCATTCGGTGTCCGACGAAAAAGTAATCAAACACCGCATGGAACACTTTTTCCTTGCCTCCGAAATAATACGAAATCAGAGCTACGTTAGCGCCTGCTTCCTCGCAAATTTGGCGTACAGTCGTTCCGTCAAACCCTTGTTGAGCAAACAGCTTTTTGGCTGCAAGCAAAATCCGTATTTTCATATCCGAATCGGTCTGTGTCATAGGTTCTCCTTAGCTTTGAGACAGTCTAATCATCTACTTAAGATCCATAATTACTCCTATTATGAATCTTTCTTATTGGATTCGCAAGCGGTTACAATAAGCTTAAAATAAGACCCGCCAAGATCGAAATCCGACGGATCAATAATCTGACCATTAGCTTCCGTAACCACTCATGCTATGCCCGGGTAAGTCCCGCTTCTGCACGGGCTGGAGCAGCCTGTGCTTCCCTGCGCAATCCTGTTGCTATGGCGCCAAGAGCACCGCATACGACCAAAATCACGGCCAAACTGCCTGCTTCTGCTGTAGCGCCGGAACCGGAGAACAAGATGTTCATAATGCCTTTTACGGCATAGGTGGCAGGCAAGTATCCGCTTAGCGTAAGGTAAAAGTCAGATAACAGCTCCCGAGGCACCATTGCCCCGGACGAAACCAGCTGCACGGACAGCATTGTAATATTGAACAGCATTCCTGCCATGCCGAACACGATGAGGAATAGCTGGGAGAATAGCATGAACGTGAGCAGGAATAACGCCTGGAACAGCCACATCGATACGAAGCCGCCTGCGGAGGTTCCCCCAAGCGACAGCACAAGCGAGGTACCTACTAAAGCGATGAAAATGGAAGAGACCACGTTGATTATCATTCGAGCAGCAAACTTGCTCCATTTGCTTACTTTGTGACCGAGCATCATGGTTGCCTGTTGTACGTTCATCCCCATAATCATGGCACCTACGAAGGATGCTAAAACTAGCATCATCGGAATCATTTGATTCGCCATCCCGCTAACCGGATTGGTGTATTCGAACTGTCCTGTCACCTTCTCCGCTAACCCTTGCGCTATTCCTTGCGCTTGCTGTGACGGCATATTTGCTTGTGTCAATACAGCTTGCGCTCCAGCAGCGACAGCTTCTTTATTTACCGTGGAGGTTACGCCGTTTGCTACGCCCTGCATCATGCTTTTTATCAAGGCCGGATTAGATTCGTTAATGGTATACTCAATCTGCCCTTTCTGTCCTGGCGTTTGCAACTGCTTGGAAAAGTCAGCAGGAATATGCAGCACCATCTGCACCTCCCTGTGCTCCAGCTGCTGTTTAGCAGTGTCATAAGAGCTTTCGGTCAACAGTTGAAACGGCATATTCGCTTTTAATTGATCGGCCACCTTCACCCCCATTGCGTTGTCCTCATTGACGACCGCAATCTTTAGATGCTTTGTGTTATCTGTGACACCAGCATAGCCCGTCATCCAAATGATGCTGAAAATAACCTGAAACATCATAGCCGTCACAATACCGACGATGGTTGCAGGCTTCTTCATATAAGCTTGTAAAGCCTCTAACATGGTAATCTCTCCCTTATGTACTCTGTTAAACATTTGTTTAAATTAAACGTTTGTTTACAAAATAACCGATCACAGCTCGTCCTGTCAATCTTTAACGATTAATTCTTTTCGTTTGCTTTCGCCACCCGCGAGAGGCTCCTTACCCCACCCGTTAAAGTAAGGAGCCTTCCCATCATGGCAGTTGGGCATGTGCTAAATAAAGCACGTCGCCTCTACTGGGTCATCTAACTACGCCGCGCAGGATGATAACAAGCAGAATGTACAATACAAGAATTGTACCTACTGATGTCCATCCACATCCTCTATGGCAATGACCATGATGGTGATGATGTTTCTTCGGCTCGATGATGTTGTATGCTTCGAAGTTGGCATGAACATTGATTGGAGCAGCGTAGGTTGGTGCTGTGTAGCTAGGAGAGACAAAGCTCGGCGAATAAGGCATAGGCATTGGAGCATTCATATTAGGCATTGGTCCTGGCATTTCCATAGCTGGCGAAACCATTGGCATCGGTTTAAATTTATCCATTAGGGACACCTCCATAAGTTTTAAGAGCGTGTTACTATCGAACACATCAACAGTCTATGGAGAACCACCTAGGTAGAGCACGGTATTCACCTATATACGAAAAATTAGACAGATGCCTGCATGACAACCCGTACAAATGCTGTTTCGAACAAGCAACTTTTGGGAATGCTGCGCGTCAAAATAGATATCCATATTCCCTACTATTGGGAGCACCCGCTTGCCTGAGATCTTTCCTACGGAAAGGAGAACCTCTATGACAACCCCCCTTCACGAAACCCAACCGGAACCGGTAAGGGTTGAGACCAAAGTCGAATATATAAATCCAGAACTGCAGGAGCTGCAACAAATTCATAGCGGAGGACCGCTTAAAAAAGCAGACCTAAGCTCCATGCCTTTACCTATCCGCTACTTCGGTTATTTCATCTTCACCTCCGCCGCCCTAATGCTGATCATCGGTTTACTGATTCAGTTTTTTAAATAACGCATTGCATCTAGAGCTATAAATAACAGCAGCCCTAGCCCGACAGTTTATCGGACTAAGGCTGCTTTTTGACCTGCGGTTGAGAGTCTTATCCTTTTACGGAACCGACCAATGCGCCCTTAGCAAAATATTTTTGCAAGAATGGATAAACGAGCAGGATCGGAATGGTAGACACCATAATAACGGCCATTTTGATCGTTTGTTCCGGCGGCTTGACGAAATCGTCACCAAATCCGGATGTATCTGCACTGAAGGCGCTTGCCACAATGACGATTTGGCGCAGCAGAACTTGAATCGGCCATTTGGTACCATCGTTCAAGTAAAGGATTGCATTAAAATAGGTGTTCCAATAGTTAACGGCATAGAACAAGGAAATCGTCGCAATAGCCGGCATGGATAACGGAATAACGATTCTGAACAAAATACCGAAGTCATTGCAGCCGTCGATTTTGGCAGACTCTTCTATTCCGTCCGGAAGATTCATAAAGAAGCTTCGCATAATGATCAAGTTAAAACCATTGACTGCTGTAGGAAGAATCAGTGACCAGTAGGAATCTACCAGACCCAGCTCCTTCACCACGAGGAACGTTGGAATCAGCCCCCCATTGAACAACAACGTGAATACAACCAGGAACATTAGCACTCTGCGGCCATCCAAGTCTCTACGCGTCAATCCGTACGCCATGAGGCAAGTAAGTACCATACTGACCAGCGTGCCTACTAGAGTAACCCCGATAGAAACACCCAATGCCTTATAGATAGCGTTAGTAGATAAAATATATTGATAGGCTTTCATTGTAAATTCCGTAGGAATCAAAACGAACGGTTTTCTAGCCATCTCCTCTTCCGTCGTGAAGGACGCCATAACAACGTGCAAAAACGGGAGGAAGGTGATCAGCGCAATAATGGCCAGCAGAACAATGTTGCCGATATCAAACATTCTGCCGCCAAACGTTTTATCTCGTACCATGAAGATGCTCTCCTTTTCTTCAATGCTGATTTAGTAGATGCCTTCCTCACCGATTTTTTTAGCCAACTTATTAGACATCACCACCAGGATCAGGCCTACAAACGATTTGAAGAAGCCTACTGCCGTACTGAAGCTGAATTGTCCCTGTTTAAGACCCACCGTGTACACATAAGTGTCCAAAATTTCCGCTACAGGACGGTTCATAGAGTTGAGCAGTAAGTACACGTGTTCGAAACTGAGATCGAGAACGTTGCCTATTCTAAGAATTAACAGAACGATAATTACACTCCGAATCGATGGAAGCGTAATATGCCAAATTTGTTTGAATCGGCCAGCCCCGTCCATTCTTGCTGCCTCATAAAGCTGCGGATCAATGGATGCAATAGCAGCCAGATAGACAATCGTTCCCCAGCCCGCTTCTCTCCAGATAACCTGGGCAATATACATCGGATGAAACCATACGGAATCCAACAGGAAGTTGACCTTTGCAAACCCGAAGAAAACTAGCAATTCGTTAATAATCCCGCCGTCCATCGTTAGCATGACGTAGGTAATGGAGACGATAATAACCCAGGATAAAAAGTGGGGAATGTACACAATCGTTTGGACTAACCGTTTGAAAAACTGGCTAGCCACCTCGTTCAACATGACCGCCAAAAGGATAGGTACCGGAAAATAAAAGAGAATATTGTATAAAAACAGCAATAACGTATTCTTGAAGATGTTCCAGAACTCACCGTCAGTAAATAGCTTCTCAAAATGCTTTAACCCCACCCATTCGCTTCCCAGAATCCCTTTGTAAGGCATGTAATCTTGGAAAGAAATGATTAATCCATACATGGGCAAATATTTAAAAATGCCGAAAAAGATCAAGCCTGGAAGAATCATAAAATACATATAGCGGTTCCGGACAAGTCTTTTCATTAGATCGCTATTGGATTTGGGAGCCTCCATCACTTTAGGTCGAGCGACAGTATTGCTCATAGTGAATAACTTCCTTTCTTTCCGTAAGATCAGCGGAATCCTGGGGTGCTGTAATGAGGGAGAGAGGCTCCTGAATGTTCAGGAGGCCCTTCTCTGGTTACCCTTTATTATTTACCGCCGCTTGCTTTGTAGGATGCATTGTATTCTTCAATGATTTTGGCACCGCCGTCATCCTGCCATTTTTTGATGGCTGCTTGGAAACCAGCTTCGTCAATGTTACCCAGCATAAATTTGTATGAAGCGTCTTTAATCGTGTCTTGCAATCTAGCGCCTTTTTCGTTATACGTTTTGGAATCCAAAGGTACCGTTGGATCCTGCAAAGCGAATTTAACCGCATCATTGGAAAGGTTGACCGCTTTCTCTTGTGCTTTCAGCGTGTACAAGGAAGGAAGAATGTTGGTTGTATCAGCCAAAGCTACAGTCAGGTAAGGCTTTTGCTCTTTTTCTTTGAGCTTCTCGTCTTCGCCAGGTTGTACTTTACCGTCTTTCAACGTGTAGTGACTGCCCTCTACGCCGTATTTAAGCAGATTCGCAATTTCCGGATTGAAGAACTTATCGAAGAAAGCTAGAATTTGCTTCAGTTCTTTCTCGGTTTTTACAGCAGATTTAGGGAATACAACCAAAGTCCCGTAGCCTGGAATACCCCAAGTGGTCGGCTTGGCGTTGCTTGGGCTTGTAAATTGGTTCAATACCTCGTATTGAGCTTCCTTAACGTTTTTGGACGTTTTATCCTGAATCGTCAGTACGTCTTGCATAGAACCGATATACATCCCTGCTTTACCGGTGTACATCATGTTCTGTTGGTCCGTTTTACTTGTTACAGGGAAGTCTTGGTTGATCAAGCCTTCGTCACGAAGCTTCTTGATGAACTTCATAGTGTCCATGTAGCCTTTTGTCGTGAATTCAGGAACCAGTTTGCCGTCTACAACGCCCCAGCCGTTCGGAGTGCCGAAGTAGGAAGACAACGTTTTGAACGAACCGTAGATCAGATCGTTACGGTCTGCAAGACCTAATGTTTTACCACCGCCCGCGAAATCAGCTTCTTTGAATTTTTTCAGCATATTGTAAATGTCATCGGTTGTTTTCGGTTCTGGCAAGCCTAGCTTATCCGCCCAGTCTTTGCGGTAAATAACACCTTGGCGTGCAATCGGTCTTTCTTGATACAAGGAGTAGATTTTGCCTTCTACCGCTGTATTTTTCAATACATCCGGATTCAATTTGCTAAGGTTGGGATAATCTTTCAAGTAAGGTCCGATTTCCCAGAACTGGCCGTTCTTGATTGCATCACGAAGCAGTACGAAGGAGGACTGGTTTTTCAGGTAAGCTGCTTGCGGCAGGGAACCGGTTGCAAACGCGGCTTGGAACTTCTCATCATAAGAACCGTCAGGAACCCATTGGAATTCAATTTGGCTGTTTGTTTTCTCTTCCAGAATCTTCTTTAATTTGTCAGAGGGTACTTCAGGTGTTGCCAAGTTCGCCATGATCGTAATTTTAAGCGGTCCTTCATTTTTCGCAGGTCCTGCGTCAGCTGCTTGCTTATTGTCCGGCTTGGCAGTGTTGCAACCTGCTAAGATGGTAGTTGCTGCAAGTACTGCGGCGCAGACCATGCTGGTTCTTTTCGCATACTTCGGATTCATCTTCAAATGTTTCGACCTCCGTTTATTGTTTATATGTTTTTCGTTGCTGGGCTAATCATATAACGATAACCTTCATTACAACTACAATCATTGAATCACACACAGCGTGAAATCCCCGTCATATCAAGGCTTTGGGAGATTTCGATTTTGCAGGTTAAAATCTGCACATCCGATAATATGGCTGAAAGATTAGCATATCGAGTGTAATTCGCCTCTTTCCGCGCGCGGAATATATCGAATCAACGACAAAAAAACCGTCATCCTCTGATGACGGTGGGTCTATTGAGAATCCTGTGAAGATTCAGATTTGTACGTGGCACTCCGGTGGGGTATCCCCAACAGTCTGACCGTGCCTGCATTCTCCGATAACGGCTCTATATCTATTGGTTGTTCTTTTTTTGGTAGGCTTCGTTGTACTCTTTAATAATATCCGCTCCGCCTCGACTCTCCCATGTACGAATCTCATTCTGGAAAGCGGCGAGATCGATTTTGCCAAGAATATAATTGAACGTAGCGTCCATCACAATATCCGATAAGCTCGCTGCCATGAGATCATAGGCCTGTGAAGATAAGCCTTCGGTTGCATCACGGATCAAAATTTGATCATTATCCTTAGTCAACTGATTGGCCTTAAGAACTAATGGGTCCTCTTCTTCCTTCACCTTCATCATATTCGGGTTGTTCATGCCCGCAATAACGAGGGAAGTTAAAGGCAGCACATCCGTGTCACGAAGCTGATTCATTGCCGCTGTAATCGAGACTTGACCTTCAACTAGTTCATAATGCTTACCTTCGATACCATACTGCAGCAGATTGCTGACATCTGGTCCCATGCTCCGGTCGAAAAATGCCAAAATGTTACGGAGTTCCTCCTCATTTTTAATCGCTTTCTTCGAGAATAGGAACACTCCGCTGAAGCCTGGATTAGACCATACGCCTTCCCCCTTCGGACCGCGAATCCTGTTCACTAAGGTCAGCTCGGCTTTGGGATCGAACTTTCTCAGTTCATTCTGCAGCCGCGGAGCGTCAGCCATGCTTCCTATATAGCCTCCCGCTTTCCCGTTGATCAGCATATATCTTTGAATCTGCTTGCTAGTAACGGCAAAATCTTTATTCATCATATTTTCGCTTACGAGCCTTTTCATGAAATTCATCGTATCTAAATATTCTTTAGTCTTAAACTCGGGAACGAGCGCTCCATCTTGTATTCCCCAATTATTTGGTGTTCCGAAATAGGAGCTTAGTGTTTTGAATGCACCGTAAGTCAAATCCCCGCGATCTGCGATCCCGATCGTGTCTTTAACGCCGTTCCCATCAGGATCATTATTAGTAAACTGCTTCAAAACCTGAAACAGCTCTTCGGTTGTGGTCGGTTCCTTGAGATGCAGCCGATCCAGCCAGTCTTTCCGCAAAATGACCCCTTGACGCGAGGCAGGCCTTTCCGCATATAAAGCATATATTTTGCCCTGAACGCTTGATTCGTTCAATATGGATTTATTCAGTGTTTTCAAGTTCGGATAAAACTGCAAATAGGGGCCAATTTCCCAGAACATCCCGGAACGTATCGCATTTTTGACAAATACAAAGTCCGATTGATTGACGTAGGTCACCTGCTTTAAAGAATTGGTTTGCAGCGCATTGATCATTTTTTCTCTGTAATTATCATTAGGAATCCAGTCGATTTCGAGCTTAGCCCCTGCGGCTTGCTCTACTGCACGAAGGATGTCCTGCGGAGGAGCCTGATTCTGGTGCAATGGAACCATGATTCCGATAGGCTTGGAGCTTATGCCCTGATTGCTCTGCGGAGGATACGGACGCTCACAGCCGCTTAATAGGAAAACAAACAAGAGGAAAGCGATTACAATCGGAAGCACCTTTTTTCCTGTGACTTTCATACGTTCGATCATGCAATCCTCCTAGAATTCATCTTGGTTTCATTATACACGAATGCCGATTTGTATGAAATCATTGCTCCAATTGAGTTCCATTGGTAAGATAGAATCGTCTAACCATGTCGAAAGCAGGAGGGTACAGGATGCAAAGGCTCAGTTATCTCACCAGACTCATTTTATTCGGATGCATCTTATGTACGCTTCCCGTTATTTTTATCGGCATTGTTTCCAATCTGCAGTCCTCCAACGAAATTCAAAAGCAAGTCAATCGAGGACAAATTCAACTGCTGACTCAGATGAATTCCAATGTTGAGCAGGTACTAAGAACTATTAACCATGCCTTCGATCAGTTGGTCAACTCGCCGGTCATGGCTAAAGTATTGAACGAGCCCTTTACTTCGAATGATTTCATGCTGTATAAAGATTTGCGTAAGGAAATCAGCAACACGCAATCGTTCTATACCAAGGTCGAAGACGTCGTCATCATCAATATTAAGCAAAACTGGATGATCAAAAACTCCGGCTTCTACACGTTCAGCGACTATTTGCATCATTTTCAGCTTGCCAATCAAATGCTTCTGCCCAATTCTTTTTCATGGGTGCTGAACCCAAGCATCTGGTTTTATAGCGAGGAAAAAGCAAACGCTGCCACATGCCCTTATACCATCAGTCTCGTTAAGAAGCTCCCAGATCAAAATTTGGACAAGTTCGGGCTGGCGTTTACGAATCTCACCACCTGCAGCTTGGCCGAAATGCTAAATTACACACCGAGAGAATCCGAAACCGTCATGATTCTCGACGATCAGGAGCGTATCCTGTTCCATTCCGATCCAACGATGATTGGTAAATACGCCATTAACACCGAATTTATTAAAGATCCTTCCATCTTCTCGCAGCCAACAGGACAATTCCAAACTGAAGTGGATCATAAAAAATATACGGCGACCTATTTGCGGTCAAGCTATAATAATTGGATTTATTTATCCATCATATCCATCGACAGTCTGACCCAGGATTCCAAGCAAATCGGTCGATACACATTGATCGTCTGCCTGATTATTGTAGTGGTCTTCCTCATTATCGCATGGCTTCTTTCAAGGAAAATGTACAATCCTATTGAGCGGCTTCTGAGAGAAGTTGGCGGCAAGGTTCCTAACAGCGGAAAGCTGCGAAACAATGAGTTTGATATTATCAGCCATCAGGTTCAAGATTTGTTCCGCTCCAAAACGCAGCTTGAGAAGGAAGCACATCAACATCTGCAGCAGGCGCTAACTTATTTTCTAATTAAAATGTTCCAAGGCAAAGTACGCCGAAATGAACTATCGGAGAAAATGGAGCAATTCGGATTTAGTGAAAGACTGAGTGAATGGCAAGCATTCACGGTCATTACGCTGCAAATCGACACCTTGGAGCACACACGATACGGCAAGGAAGACATAGAGCTTCTCTTGTTCGCCATTAATAATATCGTTGAGGAGCTCATTCCTTCAGACGTCCGTCTTCCACCCGTATTTATCGAGCAGACGCAGGTAACGATGATTGGGAGTAAGAACCAATCGTTGGAGGAGTTCAACGGCATCATGTATTCGTTAACGGAGTCGATTCAACAAACGGTGCAGCGTGTGCTCGGTCTTGAAATCAGTATTGGGATCAGCCTCCCGTTCGATGACCCGAAAAAAGCGTCCGTAGCCTACCGCGAAGGCTTGGAAGCATTGAAACAGCGCCTCCACCTAGGCGGTCAAGTCATCATTTCATACGCTAACATCAACGAAGGCAAGCACCAATTGAATTTGGATTACCCGTTCTTAACGGAAAGCGATCTTCTCGATGCGATCCTCCTTGCGGACGAGGATAATGCCAAGCTTTATTTAAACCAGTTTATGCATACGATTTTCAAGCATGAAATGACGCCTCAGGAGTATCAAATATCAATGGTTCGCCTATTTACCAGTCTGATGGTGGCCATGCAGGAATCCGGCGTAACCTTAAATCAATTAAAGCATGGGGATGTGTCCTTGTACGAGGAATTGAATCGATTGCAAATGACGACTGAAATAGAAGATTGGTTCTGGACACGCGTCATTTCACCGCTAATCGGGATTTATCGTGACCGGCAAAACTCTCAATACCATAGTATTTCAGAGAAAATTATCGATATGATTCATAAGCATTATGATACCGATCTTACTATTGAAGAATGCGCATCGCAGCTCCACTATAACGCCAACTATTTGAGCGGTATTTTCCGCAAAGAGACTCATACCACGTTCAGTGATTATTTGTCTGCCTACCGATTCAACATGGCTAAGAAGTGGTTAACGGAAACAGATATGACGATCAAGGACATGTCCGAGAAGCTGCGGTATATGAACTCTCAAAACTTTATCCGCTCGTTTAGAAAATTGGAAGGGATCACGCCAGGGCAATATCGTGAGTCCTTCCGCAAACGTGGCCATTAATTCAGTCCGGGAGAAATCCCGGGCTTTGTTTTTTCAAGCTGGCGCTGTAGGTAGGAGCGGCACCTGCCAGAACATCGTAATAATTACGGATCGTATGGTTGCTCATAATCGTAGAACGGCTGAACCGGATTCGATAAAGACCTTTAACATGACTGTATTCCGCACCTTTAAGAGAAGGGGGAAGAACAGGAACCAGGTCGGAGCTGTTGACGACGCGTACAGATCTGCGAATTTTGCGAGAGAACGCAGCTGTGAACTTGCCATTCCCTACTTTGGGTGAACCGAAGGTCATCAACAGCGGATTGTTAAAGCTGGTGTTCACTGCTATGTCCAGTGTACACAGCGTAGCGACGGCCCCACCCAGACTATGACCCGTTATCCAAATCTGCTTACTCGCAGAGAGTCCGCGTAGCTCATTCATGACTTGATCTCTGATCTTACGTCCGTACAGCTTGGCAAACCCGCGGTGGACATAACCCCCAGCGGCTGCATAAGGAAAACGAACTTGAGCCATATCGGTATCGGCCAGCAATTCCCCGATTGTTTCTGTGCCCCTGAACACAATGATTACCATCGTCTTGGACTGCAGAATCATTCCTGCGTACGGATTTTGTTTGCTCCCCAGCACCTTGGATAGCCGAAATCCTTTTGGCGTTATACATCGTCCATTATTTTTGTACTGTTCTACTGCTTGATACACGGCTGCCGATAAAAAGACAGCTCTGTCCGCAATCCACTTCCCCTTCTCCCCCATTCTTCCCCCTCCTTGAACGAGACTGCTTGTATAAGCATTCTATTCAAGGAAATGCAAAAGCTCCTCGGCTATCGCCATGAACGGCAATAACTGAGGAGCTTTCATTCCGGTTATACGTAAGGATTATTTTCCTTCTCATAGCCAATGGTCGTTTTAACGCCATGACCAGGGTAAACAACGGTCTCATCCGGCAGCTCGAACAGCTTCAGATGAATGGAATCCATCAGAGCCTCTGATCTGCCGCCAAATAGATCGGTGCGGCCCACAGACAGCCTGAACAGCACGTCGCCTCCGAACAAATAAGGACCGATCAGGAAGCTCACACTGCCCGGCGAATGACCGGGAGTATGCATGACTTTGATGTCGAGCCCCAGCAGCTTCAGCACCTGTCCTTCATCCAGAGCATACTCTGCAGGTTCCGTGACAATCGGGCCTCCAAGCTCGGGCCATCTCGAGGAGCCGTTGCTCTTCGGATTGGTTAACCAATCCGCTTCAGCATCGTGCAGATAGACCGGGCATCCTTTCAGCTTGCGGATTTCATCCACCCCGCCGATATGATCGAAATGGGCATGTGTTAGTAAAATAGCCTCGATCTGCAAGCCTTCGATTCGCTTGAGCAGCGGCTTAGGATTCATGCCAGGGTCAATAACGATCCCCTTGCCCTCCTCCGGTCTCGACAGCAAATAAGCGTTCGTGCCAAGTGGTCCGAGGGAGAATGATTCTATCTTCAATCCTTCTAAACTCATCTGTCACTCCACCTTAAAATGTCGAAAGAAGGTCGCGTAGTTCTTTCACAATAACAGCATGATAGCCTGTGCCTTCCCCATACTGGCGGCCCATTTCCTGGCGCGCAACTTTAATTTTCTCATCATAGTCCGGAGCAGTACGATCCGGGTTCTCTTTTTTGAACTGATTCATGACGGCCTGAACATTATTAGGACGAGGTCCCCAATGTCCGAGCACATGTCCGCTGAAATCGGTGAAAATAACGATTGGAATCGCTTCTCCACCTCCGGTCAAAAACTGAGCCATCACATCTGGATTCTCTTCCTTGATAAGTACTTCTACTGGAATACCGGAATTTTCAAGCGCACGGAATACGACAGGTACGTTACGAACTACGTCACCGCACCAATCTGCCATCAGGATCAGGCAGCGAAGGTCGTCGCGGTTATTCAGCGAATCGAAGAACTCCTTGTCGTCCTCATTCTGCCAAGTGAAGCTGTCATACCATTCCACGAATTTCTCCTGGTTCTTCGTCATTCCGTCGATGAACTGCTGCGGCTTCAAGCCGGTGCGGAGCTTATGGGACAAATTTGTACTCATATCGTAAAGCCCTCCTTATGGGTTGGTATAATATTCATTTTATATAAAAAAAGAATACTAGGCAATAAAGCCCCGCTTCCGATTTGAAGCGAGGCTGCATTTATTTGCTGCTGGAGCTATTTTCTTGGATAAGATGCTCAATGGCTGTAATCTCGGATGCCGTAAGCAAAGTTTTTCTTGATTTATGGGTTTTAATCAAATGAGCCAATCGATCCAGCTTCACCGTCGCAAAAGCAGGGCTTTTCCCAACAATTTGGCTGTGCGGATGCGTAAAGCAGAGGACTCCGACCAATTCCGGATTCAGGTTGGCCGAACGGAACAGCTCCTTCAGAACATGCTCATGGCGGTACAGCTGCGCTGTTGGATCTCCCGTGTGTCCTTCCTTACTGCGCTCCACGCCTTGCGAGGTAAATACGATCTCACCCGACCAGTGCTTGGAATCGATGTGGAAGACACCATTGGGACCGATCACAATATGATCGAACTCCTGTGAGCCTCCACCTGCCCGCACTTGACGGTTGTTTAACACACGGTATTCGCTGCCGATATATTTAAGCTGATGAGCTGTGCTCTTCTCGCCCTGATCGCCCTGTTGGGCAACGTTGCCCTTTTTCCGTCTTACTAACTTGAACAGCACATAGAGAACCGTTAAAGCAACCGAACCGATGATGAAAGGCGTCGTATATTTAGAAGCGTAATCATCAATATTCTCCCAATTCGAGCCAAGCGTGTTGCCCAAGTAGACGAATAATATCGCCCATGGGATCGTCCCCAACAAGGTATAGAACAAAAATGTCAGCATAGGCATACGAGCCATACCAGCCGGAATAGATATCGCTTGTCTTACGACAGGAATAAATCGGGCGGTAAACACCATTCCCGCGCCGTATCTATTAAACCAGCCTTCTGCTATATTTATGTAACGCATTTTAAGATGAATGTATTTGCCGTATTTCTCTATGAACGGCCTTCCCCCATATCTGCCAATCCAATACAAGAAGACTTGCTGAATCAGACAGCCTAACGTACCAAAAATGACTGCACCCAGAAAAGAAACGTTTCCTGTCGATACAAGGTACCCCCCGTAAGAGAGTACGATTTCACTAGGAATGACTTCAAGCATCAATCCAATCAGTATTCCCCATACGCCCAAATCCTGAATAAACATCAACGCGCTGTGAATCAGATCCTTTAACATTCTTCTCCAGCCTCTTCCTCTCATCCCGGGCAAGCCCGACTTGTCACATCTATCCTATTCTATCATAAATCTGTTCATTCCAACCAGCTAGCATGAAGAGACAAGCTGGAGCATACACTTAGTACAAACTATGGGGAGTGCGACAGGGAACCCGGGCTATTATCCGAGCTTAAATAATACTCCTTAAGAAGGCGGGATAATCATGACCAAAATATTCGTAGTCAGCAAAAGACAACTTAGACATTGGCTGCTTATCGGCTTGATGGCGCTCGGCACATTAGGAGCCGCATGGTATTGGGGATACAGCGAAGCTAAAACGACAAGCGGCTCTATGGCGCCGCAAGGAGAAGCGCGCACGATCCATCTTGTCACCGGCGAATTCAAATCCACGGATGCGAACGGCAAGACGATTGAAGCCTACCGTTGGGATCCCGGCACCATCCACGTCAAGCAGGGAGAGCCTATTAATCTGAGCATCTTTGGCGTCAATGGGACGAATCATCCTTTCATCATTGATGGTCTTAACGTAAAAGGCGAGGTGAAAAAAGGAAAGGAAACCGTCGTCTCTTTCCGCGCCGACAAGCCTGGCACTTATCGCATCGTTTGTTTATCCCATCCTGACATTGCTCACAACGGCCCTATGGTCGGTTATATCATCGTTGATGCCTAGCCGACGAAGAGCGGACCCAAAGCCCTAACGCATGAACTATGCATTAGGGCTTTTTCATGCTAGAATCATGCCTTCGACAGGGGCACCTGACTCTCTTCCAGCATACGATACGGTAGGAAGGAGAGAATGAATGCCCATGAATCCAGCAAACAAAGTAAAGCATGACCAATCGTACCCCACCGCTCGTAAAATCCGCCGGGCCTGCTCCAGGGAAATGTACCGCGCCCGGAAAAAAATCGACAAGTGGATCTCGCCGGAATTGGTGGATAAAGCCGATGAGATTTATTACAAAAAAGTATTATTGAATTTAATATGGATTTCGGAAAACAGCAGCAACCGTAAGTTGCTATCCGATTGGTGGGACGAAAATGTGTGCCCCGAGATTGCGGAGCTGTGGGAAATAGAGCCTGCATTGCTTGCAAGAGCATTCAGGGAGTCGTTCGGAGGCTGACGCTATCTCCCCAAGAGCAGACATCAGTGTCGGACCAAATCAAATATCGCGTCCGACTCATACATTGTAACGCCGCGGCGGTTCAACAGAGCCGCCCGGATCATGCCTTCCGCTACAGTATCCGCTGCGATCGGTTTGTATTTGCGGAACGGTCCCTTAAATACGAACGACAAGCGACGTGCTGCCGCCTCGCCTAGCTGTTCACCGCGGCGCACCTCTTCTCGCTCGCCCGTCAGCAAGGACGGTTGAAAGATGGACAAGCCGGGAATTGCCAGCTGCCGAAGCCGCGTCTCGGTTTCGCCTTTTACCCTGCTGTAGAAAAACATTGACTTTGTATCGGAGCCCATCGCCGTAACTATCAGATACTGGTCGGCTCCATTTGTCGCCGCCTGTTCAGCCAGCTTCACCGGATACTCATAATCCACCTTGCGAAACTGCTGCTGGCTTCCTGCCTTCTTGATGGTCGTGCCCAATGTGCAGAACACATCGGCCCCTAGCCAAATAGAAGTATCCAGCTCCAGTCGATCGAAATCGACGATCCTTTCGTCCAGCTTGTCATGCCGACGCCCTGTTGCTTTGCGGACCACAGTATACACTTCACTGTAGTATGGATCAGCCAGCAGCTTATCCAGCAGCGCTTTGCCTACCATCCCCGTCGCTCCTGCGACGACAGCTCTTTTTGTCATACGGTATACGCCTCCGAATTCCTTGTATGGTTATGGGGAGCATGTACAAAATAAAATAACCCCACAAAGTGGAGCTTTCAGCTTCGAAGCGGATTCAGGTACTTTGCGGGGGCACCAAAGCTTATTAATTCTTATTTGTTAAAAAAAGCTGTCGGGTTCCATCCCAACAGCCTTTCCTAACGAGTAATGATGTCTATTTGGCTGCTGGCTGAAAAAACTCCAAGCGTTCGCCATCCGGACCAAAGAAGAAGGCAATCAGATCACCCTCCAGAATCATGCGTGGTGTTTCATCCATCAGCTTGACGCCCAAGCCTTTCAGACGGTCGATCTCTGATTGAATGTCACTAACCGTGAAGGCAATATGATGCACGACACCATTATCCGGGAGTCCCTCGCGTCCGCGTCCAATCAGCTCGATCTCGATCTGTTCAGAGCCCGGGAAGGACAAGAAGCCAAGCTCGGCGCCGTCCGCCAGCGCTACCCGCTTCACCAATCTAAGCCCCAACACCTCCGTATAAAAACGGATAGAAGCATCCATATCCTTAACCATAACCCCAATATGCTCCAGCTTGTGAATCATCTTGAACACACCTCTCCCCTACGGTCATTTCTTGTTCTCGAATGAAGAATATCATGGACAGGACCTTTGTGCAATCCATATGATCCATATTGTCCGCACCTCAATAATCTGGCTATCCAATAGACACATTCTGCTTTTTATTCATCGCCTTCTTCTTAATTCTGGAAGGGAAAAAAGTATTGTAGATTCGTGTCGATTTATATATACTTAGCCTATTATTTCGAGGTTTATCGGGAAAAAAGGAGAATTACGATCATGGATTGGCCTTCAATAGATATGCTTTGGTTTTTAGTTATTGCCGGATTCATCGCGGCCTTTGTCGACTCGGTTGTCGGAGGCGGCGGACTTATATCGGTGCCTGCTCTGCTGCTTACCGGACTTCCACCCAGCATGGTGCTGGGGACGAACAAGCTCGGCGGGACTCTTTCCTCCGTCACGAGCACAATATCTTTTTTGTTCTCGGGTAAAATTAACGGCAAGCTAGTGCTTGCCTTGTTTCCTTTATCGTTCGTCGGATCGGCGCTCGGAACCTATGCCGTACATTTACTGCCTTCCGCGTTTCTTAAGCCTCTTGTCATCTCTCTGCTTGTCATCGTTCTTATCTATACCTTGTTCAAAAAGAACTGGGGTGCCGACGCCAAACCGCGTCCGTTAACAGCAGCAACCAAGGTGGCATGCGCTTTATGTGCCTTTGTTCTTGGATTTTATGACGGGTTCTTCGGACCAGGCACTGGCTCCTTTTTATTGTTTTTGTTTTTGTTGCTCGGCTTTGATTTCGTCGGGGCATCAGGAAACGCCAAGGTGCTGAATTTGGCGAGCAACATTGCTAGCCTTGCTGCGTTCTTTATGCTCGGATCGGTCCATCTCGGCTATGGTTTGCCTATGGGTATCGCTATGATAGCAGGAGCCTTCGTCGGCTCCAGACTTGCCATTCGTCACGGCGCCCGTTATGTAAAGCCCCTGTTCATAGGGGTTACCACAGTGCTCATCGGAAAACAGCTGTGGGATATGCTGCTGTAGCCAGAAGTGGAATGCTGCTTATACAAATTAAAAAACGGCTCCTTGGTCACCCTTTTCTTCCAAAGGACGGACCAGCGGGCCGTTATTTGTTATGTTGGATCCATGGTCTGATTTCATCAGACTAACCGCAAAAAACGACAACCGCATTTAAATAGTTCATACTAACATGGCGAACTTGATTACGGAAAAATTCCTGTAACGGATCAGTGACGACGTGAGGATCATCCACATTGCGCATGTCATCCCACGTGCATTCTACGCCTTTTCCGCCCGCAGTACCTGTGAACATGCTGCAACCGTTACAAAATGATTGTCGCTGCTGATCGTCAAGCTTCACAATTTTGTTGCGAAGGCAGCAGTAAATATTTCCGTCTTGATCCTTATAGTTAACATGGTTAATGGTTTTCACCAATTCCACCCCTTTAAGACTGAAGTCTGAATGTAATATTTATTATATAAACCAAATGTTAAATGTATGAACCCATTTTATTAAGCTTTTTTAAAATTACCGCTGTGCTTCTCTTTCCCTAGAGTTCTACATTTTTTTACAGAAAAAGCTTGAATTTGACGAAAAGAAACTGTAAAATGAGAGTTGCCTAACTAACGTTAGTTAGTTTAATGTAATAAGGAGGTTGCTGCCTGTGACCATAACGAAAATCAAAGCTGCAGCGCTGCGGCTGTTCGCACAGAAAGGCTATGAAGCTACCCCGCTATCTGAAATAGCTAAAGAGGTGGGTATTAAGACCCCTTCCCTGTATGCTCACTTTAAAAGCAAAGAGGACTTATATTTTGCTATTTTCGAAGATGTGATACAGGAGCATTTAGACCATGTTGCGGCATTGGAGACGCATATTGCAGGGATGAACGTACATGATAAGCTATACACCCTGCTCCAAGATTCTTGCCAGACGTATCTATTGAGCGAACCTAGCATCACCTTCCTCAAAAGAGCGATGCTTTTTCCGCCGGAATCGCTTGAGCAAGAGCTGCAAAGACGTTTTCCCCAATCGGAGACAGCTCTTTCCAAAGTGCTGACTGAAATCTTCGAGGAGGGGATGCAGGCAGGAATTCTTCGCCGCGTTCCAACAGCAGAGCTCATTGCCTCCTTCTATTGCTTGCTTGATGGAACATTCATTCAGCGGCATTACTATAATCGCAACGATTTCGAGCGCCGAATCGAAAGCATTTGGCGGTTGTACTGGCAAGGAATTATTGTACAGCATCATGATGAGTAGGGGAGTGATTCACCATGGCATGGATTTATTTGATTATTGCCGGATTATTCGAGGTCGTATGGGCCATTAGCATTAAATATACTCAAGGGTTCACTAAGCTGGTTCCCTCTGTTGTAACGATTGCCGGTATGGCAGTAAGCTTTTATTTCTTATCCCAGTCGTTGAAGTCCCTTCCGATGGGCACCGCTTATGCGATCTGGACAGGCATTGGTGCTTTGGGAACCGTCGTTATCGGGATGCTCTTCATGGGAGAACCCCGAGACGCCATCCGCGTTCTGTTCCTTCTGTTGATCGTTGGAGGCATCGTCGGTTTGAAGGTAACCGCATAAATAGCAAAGAGGCAGGCTCGGAATCATCCGACCTGCCTTTAGGCTGTTGAGAAACCTGTGATAATCAGATCTGAACATGTTTCTCCAGTGGGGTATCCCCTTCCAGCCGCTGTTGTTATAGCTCCTCGAGGGGATACCCCACCTCATTTTTTTTCTATTTATGCTTCGAATGCCTTGGAAAATTGTGTCCGATACAACCGCGCATACAATCCGTCCAGCTCGAGCAGCTCCTCGTGGCGTCCGTTTTCTATCACTTGCCCTGCGTCCATGACGACAATGCGGTCAGCCGATAATATCGTAGAAAGCCGGTGAGCGATAACCAACGTAGTCCGTCCACGCATCAGCTCATCCAAGGCGGACTGAACATATGCCTCCGATTCAGAATCCAAATGGGAAGTCGCTTCATCGAGCACAAGAATTCGTGGGTCTTTCAGAATGGCACGGGCAATCGCCAGCCGCTGGCGCTCGCCTCCTGAGAGCCGATGACCGCGTTCCCCGACCATCGTGTCATAGCCCTCCGGCAATGCCATGATCATCTCGTGAATGTAAGCCTGCTTGC
Organism: Paenibacillus sp. RC67; assembly: GCF_030020805.1. Taxonomy (GTDB): domain Bacteria; phylum Bacillota; class Bacilli; order Paenibacillales; family NBRC-103111; genus Paenibacillus_S. Next base: position 955,285 of record NZ_CP125098.1, on the reverse strand, counting down.
AGGCAGATTCAACCTCCTCCTCGGTTGCATGCTGCCTTGCAAACAGCAAGTTATCGCGAATGGAAGCATGGAACAGGAATGATTCCTGCGTAACAAAGGCGACCTGGCTGCGTAAAGTTTCCAACGTCACTTCTTTGATATCGAAGCCGTCGATCTCAACAGCTCCTGACGTTGGATCGTACAGCCTGCCAAGCATGCCGATGAGCGTAGATTTGCCCGCTCCGCTTGGGCCGACAATAGCTACCACCTCGCCCGGCAGCGCTTCGAAGGATACATCGCTCAGTGCATATTTACCCGGCTGATACGCATAAGTGACATGGCGGTAAGCCACTCTCCCTTGTACCCCCGGAAGCTCGCGTGCCGTCAAGGAATCCGCTACTTCGGGCTCCATATCTTCGTATTCGAAGATACGCTGAAATACGCCTAGCGCTGTCGCTACCTCGACATGCAGATTAAGCAGGGTCGTAACCGGTCCGTACAGCCGTCCCAAATATTGAGTAAACGCAACAATGCTACCGATCGTCATAATGCCGGTGACGACATTCCATCCCCCGTATAAATAAATAAGTGCTGTGCCGATCGGTCCCAAGATGCCCAACACCATACCGTACCAGCGTCCTACAAGATTAAGACGAAGCTCCAAATCCATAACCTTCTGATTGAGCTCGCCGAACTGCTTCTCCTGCTGCTTTTCCTGTTGGAATATCCGGGTCAGGAGCGCGCCCGACACACCGAAGATTTCCCCGAGCTGCGACGACATTTCGCCTCTAACCCGCTGCGTATCCCCGCGTAACCGCTTACGAACCTCGGCAACTTTGCGAACCGGGAGAATAAACAATGGCAAAATGATTAAAGCTAGCAAAGCCAGCCGCCAGTCCAATGCGAACAAAATGACTACGGTTGTCAATACGATTATCGTTTGCGTAACGGCTGAGACGACGATGGTCGTCACTACATTTTGTACCGCCAGCACATCACCGGTCAGCCGTTGAATGATCTCCCCTGATTTCGAATCCGTGAAGAAGCCCATGGACTGACGCTGCAAATTAGCGAACAGCGACTGGCGCAGGTCGCGCATAACCCCTTGGCCGACCTTGGTATTCTCATGGTTTTGCCAAACGCCCAGCAGGCCGCTCAAAAGCGGCAGCAGCACCATGAGCCCGACCATCTCCAGCAGCAGTACTTTATTCCCCTTGGGTATAGCCGTATCGATAATTTCCTTCATAATAAGCGGCGGTAGAAGTCCAATTAAGGAAGAAGCCAGAGCCAACACCAAAATGGCTGCTAACTGCCAGCGATAACCGCGAAATAATCCATAAATACGCTTGATCGATACATCCTTAAGCGACGCTTTCCCCCGGCTTTGCAATATTTGACGGTTGCCAGCCTCCCAGCGCACTCCTTCTCCCCTCATCTCTCACCCTCCTGTGTACATGACTTAATTAATACAGTATCAACAGGGAATGCCAACCGGATCGCTGCAACGATTTCTTTGGCCATGACCATGACCCGGTAAAGCGAAGTGCTTTGCAGAGTTGAATATTTTTGTCCCCCATCTACATTAACAATCCCGGCAATGGAATAATCCCCCACGGCAGGCAGCTGTTTGCCTAGCGATTTCCCAGGCTCCATCGGTTGATTGGACACCTGATAGGAAGCTACAGAAGCGTGCTGGCCCAAGCAAGCGTCAATAGCAATAACTTTAAGTCCCAGAGGAATATCGGCCAAACGCTCAATCATGTTGCTTGCGTCCAACGGAGCTTCAAGAGTCCCCATCACATACGGGTACCCCGCCTCCACGAGCATCGTGCCTACCAATGGCCCCAGCGCATCGCCGGTAGAGCGATCTGTTCCAATGCACAAAAACAATATTTCTGAGGCATCCAAATCCGTCTGCCTTATCGTTAGCAGAAACTCAGCAAGCTCCCGTCCCTTGACTCTTTTCCTAATAACGGGCACTGCTTCCCCATTCCCTTGCATGGCCTCCCCCCTCCTATTGTATGCCAACTCCCAAGTCTTTTCCTCATTGTATCACAGAGAAACCAGGATTTGTTGTTCTGCGGCAGCCCATGATATAATGCGACCAAACGATCTGCCAAAAGGACGTGATTCACCCATGCCGATAATCAAGCTGCTTGCCATCCTAGTATTTATTTACTGGATTATCATGCTCTGGGACACGCTTCAAGCCCGCAAAAGAATGCTGAGCTTGCCTCACGCACCTCCCGAAACCTATGTCTCTGCCTCCAGCAGCCTTAGGACGAAATCGAATCCGGCAATGAATCCTCAGGAGACTCCGCTTGTTTCCGTCATTATTGCAGCCAAGGAAGAAGAAGCTTCCATTGTCGAGACGGTCAAGCACCTGCTTCATCAAACTTATCCGAGACTTGAAATCATCGCTGTTAACGACCGTTCGCAGGATGGGACAGGACATAAGCTTGAGGAGCTTCGCAAATGGTCGGAGGGCAAAGAGCATATAGATATCCCTTTAAAAATTATTCATGTCACGACTCTGCCCGCAGGCTGGCTCGGCAAAAACCATGCTCTGTATCAAGGTTATATGCAGTCACGCGGCCAATATGTGCTGTTTACCGATGCGGACGTTCTGTTTCAGCCCGACACAATCGCAGACGCAGTTCATTATATGAGAGCAAACGAGGTTGATCATTTAACGCTGGCTCCAAACATGATCATAAACGGATTTTGGCTGAAGGCTTTTGTCATGTACTTCTTCTTTACACTGAGCTTATACGTCCGACCCTGGCGGTCTAATATTGATAGTCAGCATAAGAATGGAATGGGGATAGGAGCTTTTAACTTACTTACCCGAAATGCTTATGAAACAATCGGTACCCATCAGGCATTTGCACTACGGCCCGACGATGATCTCGTACTTGGCATGCGGGTCAAACAGGCCAAGCTGAAGCAGCGGTTAGTTTCCGGCAAAGAGCATATCGCCGTAGAGTGGTATAAAAGCTTGGGTGAAGCGATCCATGGGCTCGAGAAAAACTTGTTTTCAGGCTTTCATTACAAGCTCTCCCTAGCCTTCATGGCAGTGATTGGCCAACTGATCCTGTTTTTACTGCCATTCATTGCCCTGTTCTTTGCTGGAGGATGGGCTTCATGGGTTTACGGGCTGTCGATCTGTATCATGCTCTACGTGTACTTCCGGCTCGTTCATTCATTAACGGGTATAGGTGGCTCCGAGGTGCTTGTGCTTCCTTTAACGGTCGTGCTGCTGTGTTACATTGTAGCTCGTTCCGTATGGCTGACGCTTCGACAGGATGGTATCCATTGGCGTGGCACCTATTATTCATTGGACGAGCTTAAGAAAATGCGGCGTTGACCGCCAACAATGTTAACAAAATTTTTACACTCCAAGCCGTTATGATATTATAAAATAATAAAAAAGAGCGTAGTCTTGCCAGGCTAGCGCCGATTATAAGGGAGAGCTGACCATGACTTACTTATCCAACAAACAATTATATTACGTTACCGGCGTCATGCTGCTGACATTTGTTCTTATCGTCGCTTACCAGCACATCCAAGCGTAGCTCTTATTTTGCAATTATAGATAGACTATTACCAACTACACCGACACGTTCATGACGTGCCGGTTTTTGTTCTACATGGGATTTTGAATTATTCACATATATCGTTATAGTAATAAAGGAAAGAACGAACCACCAGATAGCAGGAAAAGGACTGTATACGCATGAGAATTCATATATTAATCGCTGATGACGATCCTCATATCCGCGAGCTGCTGCGGTTTAATCTCCACAATGAAGGCTATGTCGTATATGAAGCCGAGGATGGCGATCAAGCCTCCCTTCTTCTGGAGACCGAACTGGTGCATTTGTCCGTCGTTGATGTGATGATGCCCGGCAAAAACGGTTGGGAGCTGTGTAAGGAAATACGCAGGCATTACGACATCCCGGTCATCTTGTTGACTGCCAAAGGCGCTATGGAGGATAAAGAAAAAGGGTTTTTGTCCGGTACCGACGATTACTTGGTCAAGCCGTTTGAACCGCGTGAGCTGCTCTATCGGATTCGCGCGCTGCTGAGGCGATATCAGTTAGCCTCCATGGAAGTCATCAAGTTCGGCAGCACAACCATTGATCGCAAAAGCTATGAGATCTCTATAAAGGACGAAATCTATACCATCCCTTTGAAGGAATTCGAGCTCTTATCGCAGTTAGCCAGCAACCCCGGACGTATTTTCACAAGAGATCAGCTGCTACAGCTCATTTGGGGTGCCGATTATGAAGGAGACAGCCGAACCATCGATGTCCATATCAAACGGCTGCGTGAACGATTTTCATCTAAAACCGACGATTTTGTCATTACGACGATTCGGGGGTTGGGCTATAAGCTCGAGGTCGTGGATCCATGAGAACTTTGTATACACGGATTGTGGTCACCTTTATCTTCATTGCCCTGATCAGCAGCATCTTCGCGCTCTTCGTGACCAATGCTTATTATACGTCCCACCTTAGAACCTACAATGAACAAAAGATCACGCGCATCGGCAGCGATATCCGCAGCTTGTACGAGCAAATAACCGGCATAGAGCTAAGGTCTTACTTGACCCGCATTGCCGGCCTTGGTTATCAGATTTACGCCGTAAACAGCCGAATGGAAGGCACCTTCTTCGGCGCTCCCTTCAAACATGATGAGTTGGATCCGGATATCATCCGGCGTGTGCTAAACGGAGGGGATTACCAAGGGATTATGGAAGAGAAGCAGATTCTGATGGTTACAGGCTTTTTTGAGAACAGCTTACGAAACACAGCAGGCCTTCCCTTGAATGTGAATGGAGAGAATTACGCTCTGTTTATTAGGCCGAATCTGGAAGAGCAGATTGGAGAGGTTCGCCTTCTGATGGGGTTTCTATTGGGGTTCACTTTTCTGTTCAGCATCATCTTGATCATCGTCCTGACCCGTTTTATCGTGAAGCCACTCCAGCAATTAACCGAAGCGACCAACAAAATCGTCGAAGGTGATTACAATATTGAGCTGGATATATCGAGGCGGGACGAAATCGGAAATGCCGCTCGTCATTTTACTCAAATGGCCAGCTCTCTAAAAAAACTGGATGAAATGCGACAAGAGTTCGTCGCGAACGTATCGCACGAAATCCAATCCCCTCTCACCTCCATTCAAGGCTTCGCCCAAACGATGCTCGATAAACAAGCGACGCCTGAGGAAGCAGAACGATATTTGAAAATTATCGAGGAGGAAAGCAAGCGCCTGTCAGGCCTAGGCAAGCAGCTGTTAACCTTAGCTGCGCTGGATAAAGAAGATACACTTACGAAACGCACAGCCTTTCGTTTGGACGAGCAAATCAGGCAGGCTCTCCTCGTGACAGAATGGCAGTGGACGGAGAAACGGCTGGAGCTTGAGCTCGAGCTGCCTGACATGATCATGACCGGTGACGCTCAATTACTGGTTCAAGTTTGGCTCAATTTGATGACTAACGCGATCAAGTTTTCTCATCCGGGAGGTACCCTTAGGATAACAGCGAGGGTTGAACAGGAGATTGTCGTGGAAATCGGTGATACAGGGATGGGCATCTCGGAAGACGAGCTGCCTTACATCTTCGAACGGTTCTACAAAGCCGATCAAGCCAGAAATCGTACCCGTTCCGGCAGCGGTCTCGGGCTGTCCATCACTCGTAAAATTGTAGAGCTGCATGGCGGAAGTATACAAGTCCAAAGCCGTTTAGGCAAGGGTTCCACCTTCATCGTCCATCTCCCTCGTCTACCCTAGACCAAATAAGGCTGCAGCTAGTGCTGCAGCCTTGAGTCTGTCGAGAAAATCTATTATTTAAAAGATAACGGCTGACGGTAGGTGGGGTGTCCCCTGGAAGAGCGAAAGCGACCGCCTTTGTTATCGGGAAATCACCGCTGTAAAGCGATTAAATTAAAAATATCCCGATAACAACAGCGGCTGGAGGGGGATACCCCACCGGAGTACCACCTGCACATCTGAAGTTTCCTCGATTTCTCACTTGACTCAAGATGTACCTAACTGCAGCTTCTCCACCATATGATCAACCAAAGCCTTTAACGGATTCCCCACTCGTACGCCGCAGGCGCGCTCGGTCTCCTCGGCTGACTGAACCATGGACAGCTGTGCCGCCCACACTTCTCTCTCAGGGTGTTCTTCCGTCAGTTTCTTCAGCCCTGCAGAAACAAGCTCCACATAAGCATCCTTTCTCCCTTGCATCAATAACTCAAAGGACTGCTCCACGGTTTGCGATTGAAGGTCAAGCTGTTTGCCCTTAAGCAGCGAATAACGGATCAGACGCTCCAGCGTACCTTGAACCGTCGCCGGATTCGTAAACACAAGTAGTGGCGGACGGTCGCTTTCACATATCGAGTCGAACAACGGATCGTCGATTTTGATCATCGGAATACCATAGTCCAGATCTGCCGGCATATGAGCCGTAAAGAAAGTACAGGTTATGAGAATGGCATCGACACGGCTAGCGGCGACCCAATCCAGCGTCTCCTTGATTTTATGCTGTGCCTTCTCTAACAGAAAAAGAGGATCGCTTTTCCTCCGATCCAACCCTGGATCCACAAAATGAAGAAGCTCTACATCGTATGGCTTCAGTGCTTTTTCAATGATGTCGATATTCGAATAATGAGCATGATAACAGCCTATCGTTACCGTCATAGACTCAGCTCCCTTCTAATCAAATGGCAAAGGGTTACCAGCAAACGAAGGAGGTGGGGTTACATTGTTAATGGCACCGTATGTCGCTCCACTTACCGTCGTTTTTCCAGAGCCTGCGCTCTTACCTGAGTTACTGCTCGTATTTGAAGCGCCTGTAGTCTTCCCGCTGCCGTATGTACTGGTTGTTGTAGAATCGGACTTGCCCCAAACGTCTTCGGTTATCGTATCCGTGTCGCCAAGCTGCTGCTTGAGGGCATCGCTCGCCCGCTTCAATTCTTCTTTCTTTATAATAACATAAGGGCTTTCCCATTCACCTTCCAGATGAACATAATTTACATTGGATGGAGTCATATTGAAATAAGTTTTAATCATATCGCGAATTTGCGATGAAGGCACGTCTGTGCTCATATGGTTGCCTACGGCTTCAATCATTTGTGACAGCTTCGTAATCCCGCCAGCAGTCTTGACCGATTTCAGCATTTCGCCCAATACCTGCTGCTGTCTTGCATTGCGGGCAAAATCACTGGATTCCTGCGTATCCATATTCGATTTCCGGTATCTGACAAAATCTAGCACCTGTTTGCCGTTCAGCTTGGAAATACCCTTTTTCAAATTAATGTTCGTCCCGTCTTCATCGTCGACATAACGCATATCCATATCTACGTTGATTGTAAGTCCACCCAGTACGTCAACCGCCTGACGGAATCCATCAAAATCGACGGTGATGGCATAATCGATGGGTACCCCCAGCAAATCTCCAAATACGTTCTTTGTATTGGTAAAGGCTTGGTCCTTGTTTATATTGTAAAAGTACGGATAATAATAGTTCGCTTTTCGCTCAGGGAGCCCTTTTGGGAACAGCTGCGTATCCCTTGGGATAGAAACAACGGTGGCTGATTGTGTGTTCGGATTCACGGTTACTACCATGATCACATCAGAGTTTAATCCTCCGCTATCCTCCCGATGGTCGATTCCCATCAGCAGCAATGTAAGCGGTTTTACTTTTGCTGATTCCGCCTCCGCAACAAGCTCCGGTGTGCCGATTTTTTCAATGACTTCACTGGCATCCTTGTATAAAACAGAAGCATATATGCCTGCGCTCGCGACTCCTATGAGAACGCAAGAGATTGCAATTTTGACGATTTTTTTCAGCATCCTATCGTCCTCCTCATTTCCCAGAAAACCAATGGAGAAAATTATATAAGAAAAACCTTAAAATAAGCTGACAAAAAGCTTAATTTTTCGTTATTTTCCCATAAATTCATTTAAAATCAGTCACTTTTCCACATCATAACTTCATATTTTTGTCATATTTCCAGTGTAAACTATAAAAGTTAAATTGGTTACTTTTTTTCACAAAAAAACAGCCCACCACGTCGAATCGACGTAATGAACTGCTTAGTGAATAATAGCTATTGCTTTTAGCGGACTTGCTTGGGCTGCTCCGTATTCCCACCTGTCACTTCGATGCTTTGCATCGATTGAGTGAGCTGCTCTTGAACTTGCTTCAGCTCCTGTTCATGCTGATGATGGTGATCGGATATTTGTGCATCAAGCTGACTTTGAGCCTGCTCCGCGGCTCGCTGTGCCGTCTCCAGCTGCTGAATCGAGCTGGACAGCTTCTTCGGATTGGATTCAAGCTGAGCATGGCGCACAGCCATCTCCGCATCCTTGGCTACTTGAATGGCTTTCTCGGCATTGTCCACAACATGACGCAGCGGCATTTGGTGCTGGTTTACCTCTGTCAAAAGGTCCACTTCCTTTCGGTTGATTCACAACCTTAAGATGCACCGAAACCGTCGAAATCATTCTGCAATTCACTGCCGTTTTCGTTCATAAATCACAAATGCATAGTCGTATGGATTTTTTTCATCACGTGGTCCTTGCTCCTTGGAAATCCTATTCCACTTTGTGAGGTCAAGCTCATCAAAAAACGTATCGGCCTCGAACTCATGAGCAATTTCCGTTACAACCATTTTGTCCGCATACGGCATGAATAAACGAAATACCTCTGCTCCGCCGATGACGAATAATTCCCCGTTTTCCGCATGAGGTCCGTAGCGCTCCAACGCTTCTTCCACGGAATGAACGACTTCACAGCCTTCGGCTGCAAAAGCTGCATCACGGGTTAAAATGACGTTGCGTCGCTTCGGAAGCGGTCTTCCTATGGATTCGTAGGTTTTTCGTCCCATAAGGATAGTGTGACCACTAGTCACTTTTTTAAAAAATGCAAGATCCGCAGGCAGATGCCATGGAAGCTGATTATTTAGCCCAATACCGCGGCGTTCATCCATAGCAAAAATAAACGAAATGATCATGTTCCAGCCTCTATTCCATTTTTAAATCGCCTTAATCGAAAGAAACAACGTTTTCAATAATCAAAGCGTAGATTTATATCATCCGTATAATATCATGGGCGCAGATCTACTTTCAATTCTGCCTTGACCGAATCGGTTTCGGCTTTATTTAACGTTTTTTGAATATAATAGTGCTTCGAGCAGTAGCCTTTGGATACAGCATGTCTGCTGCAGTTGACCCACTTGCACTGTTTGGGCTCCTTCTTGGACTTCTTTCTCACCATATTCGGACTACCGGTTCGAAGCAGCCTCTGATGATGCATGGAACACAGGTTTCTTGCCTTTACCCGGCGCTGGCATCCTTCCACTATACATTCCTTCATAATTATTGCGATCCCTCTTCATTGTGTTAGTGGCCGTTATGCTCATGAGCCTGATAATTGATTAGCATACAGTCCTCGTCCTCCCCATTATACGGATTCACACTCATTCCTAAAAATCGGGTGAACCTTGAAGAGATAACCTCAATACTTTCCTAAGTCCAAAAAACAGCCATAATAGGCGGTTTAAACAAATGAGGTTAACTATTTAAATCATGACGTAGAAAGCCTAGTGAATATTAGGGAATAAGCCCATTTTCCAATATTCACAGGTTGTTTGAGTACCAAAATCATTTATATACTTAACAACGTCAAGACAGGAGGGAATATCTTGCTAACCGTTGAATCATTAGTCCGAATATTAAAAAAACCGATGGGAATCATTAAAATAGAAGGCGAGACACTCTCTTTTATGGAGGTTAATGAACCCTTTTGTGCGCTATCAGGGTATACCCGAGAAGAGCTTTTGCATGTAGATCCTTCCGAGATGTTGGCGAAGGGGGATCCCAAACCAACCTTTCATTTTTTCGAGGACGATTCTTTTTTAAGAACTGAGATTACCGCCCTGTCCAAAGATCAAACCGAAGTGTTCCTAGAGGTAGAGCTATACCGGATCCATGAAGGTCCTAATGAGTTTATCATTGCATTCGCAGATCACATAAGCAGCAAAAAGTGGATTGATCACTATGTTGCCAACAAACCGATTCTTTGCTCTGGCATTGTCAATCCTTCTTATATTTTGACTCGATATGAAATGTATTTTGATCCTATTGTGGATCATAAGAGCAGGTTCGAGCATAAATCCATCTTCGAGCTTATTGCAAAAGTGGATCATCCCGTGATGAAGCAACTGCTAGAGGAAATAAAGCTCACGAAGCAAACGAAAGAAGTTATTCTGCGGACGACAAAGCTTAAAGGCTTATTGGAGCTGAAAATGAAGATTATGGTGCATCCTTTTTTTGATGGAGCAGGCACCTTTTTAGAATATGCATTTGTAATCAGCCAACTGGAGCAGTATGAGATGATTGAGAACGCAGCCGTGCGATTAAAGGTTCTCATGGCTCAGCGTAGCATGTCAGCCCAGTCCTTGTCGGAAGCCACAGGCATTACCATCCAAACCATCTCCAAACTGAGGAACGGTAAAGTGATGAAGCCTCAGCTGTTAACAGCTCAATTAATCGCGGGCGAGCTAGGTGTTGTGGTGTCCGACATTTGGGCGGAAACAAGAAGGTAAACGGCCTATCGTACAAAAAAAATCGACCTCATGACTAGGGGCCGATTTTTTTTGCTTAGTTTATACCGATATAGGCGCTTTAATGACCGGGTGACTCTCGTATCCCTCTATGACGAAATCTTCGAACTTATAGTCGAATAGGGAATCAGGCTTGCGAGTGATAACCAGCTTAGGCAATGGATGAGGGTTCCGCGACAGCTGCAGCTTGGCCTGCTCCAAATGGTTCAAGTACAAATGCACATCGCCCCCTGTCCAAACCAGCTCTCCCGGCTCAAGATCACACTGTTGGGCTATCATATGCGTCAGTAAAGCGTAGCTTGCCAAGTTAAAAGGCAGTCCAAGGAACGTATCGACCGACCTCATTTGAAACATGCAGGACAGTTTACCCTCCGCTACATAAAATTGAAACGCGTAATGGCAGGGCGGCAGCGCCATCTTGTCCACTTCCGCAGGATTCCAGGCTACGACCAAATGTCGGCGAGAATCGGGGCTGCGTTTAATTTGCTCAACCACTTGACTGATCTGGTCGATATGCCGTCCGTCCGGCGCCGGCCAACTCCGCCACTGGGAACCATAAACCGGGCCTAGATCACCGTTCTCATCCGCCCACTCATCCCAAATTGTCACTTTGTTATCTCTTAAATAACCTATGTTCGTATCCCCGCTCAAAAACCACAGCAGCTCATGGAAAATAGAGCGAACATGCAGCTTTTTCGTTGTCAACAGGGGAAAGCCTTGAGATAAATCACAGCGCATCTGCCTTCCAAAGACAGAAATGGTCCCTGTCCCTGTACGATCGGTCTTCTCTACTCCGTGTTCCAATATATCTTGAAGCAAGTCCAGATAGGGTTTCATAACGTGTACCACCTTTATGCGAGATCGCTCATCCATATGGCGGTTCGTCTGCACTTCGCAGCTTTTTCCGCCATTCATTCTTGAATTATTATATCGGACAGCGGAAGGTGTGTCTACGCAAATGGATGATGAACGGCGGTTCTTGCTCCCATCATTTTTCCTTAAATGCTGCTACATCGTATGTATTGGCTTCAGTTGCTCAACAACAGAACCATGCGGATAGAATTCCCCCAACAGCAATTGCACCAGCTGCTCCGCCGTATAATCAGGTGTGGTCAGTTTCCCTTGTTCCTTCCAATTGGCAAAAAGATTCGCAGATGCGAACCGGCTCTGACTCGTTGTCCTTGCCTCCTGCTGCAATGCGGTTTCCACCATTCCTGGCCAAACAGACACGATTTGGATGCCTCCTTGCTTATTCTCTTCCTCCAATCCGACCACTTGCGTAAAGGTATCCAGCCCAGCCTTCGCCGCTGAATAGCAGCTCATCCCCGGGAACAAATATTTGGACGAAGCCGATGAAATATTCATTATTTTTTTGTCCGCCTGAAGGTGCTCGGCCTTTTGAATAAACAAGGAAGTTAAAATCATCGGAGCAATCAGGTTGACCTGGACATGATAGGTTATGTCCTCTGGGCTGCATTGATCGATCGAAGCGAGGGGCGCCACAACGGCAGCATTGTTGATGAGATATACCGATTCCGCTTCCGAAGGATCAATGCAGGCAAACACCTCGTCCATGAGTGCATTCAATTCACCGCTTCTGCCAAGATCAAACGGAAAATAATGAAGGTTGCCTTGCTTTGAAGTCAGCTCTTGATTCTCCGACCTTGAAATGCATATGACACAATGTCCAGGGGCAATAAGTCGCTCTGCCAGCGCTTGTCCTATACCTCTCGACGTGCCGGTAATAATAAAATATTTCATTTTTCAAACCTCCATTTTATGACATAGTATTAGTACTAAGTACTAATATCAACCTATACCTATTGATGGTAAATGTCAACAAGTGGAATTTCGTTTTCTGTATAGTCCCTCCCCGCGATGTAAGGTATAATGAAAGCCGTAAATAGAAAGATAAACGGGAGTGGTTGAACATGTATAAAATGCTGGCGATCGACATCGACGATACACTTATTAATGATGAAAAAGAAATCACAGAAGGAACCAAGCAAGCGCTGGCTGATGCTATGGCTCATGGAGTCACAGTAACACTTGCAACGGGACGCATGTATGCCTCTGCTAAGCAATTAGCGGCTCAATTGGAGCTGAACGTGCCCCTCATTACGTATAATGGCTCGCTTGTCAAAAATTCCGGCGATGGCCAAGTATTATACGAGCAGTGCGTTCCACAGAACGCAGCCACCATCATTTTCGATTATTGCGAACGGAACGGGCTTCACCTGCAAACTTATATAGATGACGTTTTATATGTAAAAGAGGATAACGACAAAATCAAAGCCTATTCGGAGCTTTCCAAAATCCCATATACTGTCTATCCCGAATTTGCAGAGTTCATTAATAAGCCTTCTTCCAAATTATTAATTATAGACGACCCTGCCAAGCTGGATGAGGTAGCTGTCGAGCTGAGAAGCCTTATTGAAGGGCAAGTTCATATTACGAAATCAAAGCCTCATTTTCTTGAAATCATTCATCATCAAGGAACCAAGGGAGATGCTCTGCGCTATTTGGCAGGTCAGTTCGGTTATGACATGTCGCAAACCATTGCTATTGGGGACGGCTGGAATGATCGTGAAATGCTTGAAGCAGCAGGTCTTGGAGTTGCTATGGGGAATGCTGTTGCAGGGCTTAAGGAGATCGCCGATTATATAACACTCAGCAATAACGAGGACGGCGTTAAGCATGTAGTAGATAAGTTTGTTTTGCAGACCGTTTAATATAGTACAAAAAGAAAACCGTCCGAATTATCGGGCGGTTGTTTTGTATGCAAACTTATATATCCAGGAAGGAAGAGAGCTAAAGAATCGTTTCGGGTACGCTGCTGCTAACCGTACTTAAACGAATTGCAACACATACTCTTCGTACTGCTCCTCGGCATTCGTAATGCTCACATCGCCGCTATGACAGATACTAACCCGTTTAGGGTTTAGCTGCTTCACAATAGCGCCACTCTCGACGGCCTGCTTCATATCCGACGTAAACATAGGCATAGGTCGATTCAACCTGCCCCGCTTGGAAGTGAACAAATCGCCTGCTAGCAATACTCCGTCCTGCTCATGGAAAAAAACGGTATGTCCCGGGGAATGACCCGGAGTATGGTAGGCGGTCAAGCCCGCTGCACTTAACACATTGGTATCAAAAGGCTGCACAAGGCCTTGCTCAGTTAGCTTCTCCGCTTTTTTACGTCCGGGAAACGGAAGCTTCCCCTCCATATAAGGGATTTCCGTCTCGTGTACGTAGACTGGAACCGGATACTGATCGCGGATGCGCTTTACTCCTCCCACATGATCGGAATGTCCATGGGTGAGCACAATGCTCTTGAGCGGAGCTTGCAGCTCCTTGAAGCATTTCTTGAGCCCATTGGCCATTAAAGGAATCCCTGAATCTACGAGCGTCAAGCCTTCGTCTGACTTTACAACCCAAGCGCTGATAGAAAAGCCGATCCAAGTAGTACATTTCCAAATATGATCCGAAATTTGCACGGTTTTCATTTTGAATTCCTCCCCGATTTGTTGTTCAGCTTCTTTGTTTGCTTCTCTTCCTGCTTACGCTTTTTCAACATGCCCAGAATCATAATCTCTACGCCTTCATCCAATATAGGAATGATTCGTTCGAGCAGCTGTTCTAGCGGTTCTTCATTGCTAAGATACGTATGAACCATACCGTTCAGCATGTAAAAAAAGATTCTTGCGCAATCGATTTTCTGTTCGTTCCCATCCGCCTCAATAACGCGATTCAGCGCCTCTGACAAATAGGCAAAAACCTGATTTCGATGTTTATTCACTTCGCTTTGCGGATTGATCTCATCCACGCGTGCCGCTTTCATGTTAAAGATGACCGACACCATGCTTCTATGGGTCAAGCAGAATTGAAGAAACTGCCTACTAATCTCTTTCAATGCATCGTTCGCGGAATTCTCCTCGTTGTCCAAGGCGCCAAGCATCGTTTGTTCCAAGGACATCAATGGGGGAATCGCAAGCTGCTCCAGCAGTGCTTCCTTATCTTTGTAATACAGATAAATGGTCGTGTGCGAGCAGCCTGCCTCCTTAGCAATTTCACGCATCGTAACGGCATCATATCCAAGAGTAGTGAACAGCTTGCCTGCCGCCTCGCGGATGCTGCTCTTCGTCTCCTCCGACCGGATTTCCTGCCTGCTTCTTTTGATTTTCTCTTCCATATCCAAACCTCCGAATACTTTCATAACCATTGGTTAGTAACCGTTGGTTATATCATAACCGGTGGTTACGATATACGTCAAGCCTATATTGGATAAAAAGTATCTGAGGCAAAAATAGACACCCGTTCCTCTCTCCCAGTCACCAACGGCTAGCCCTTGCATATGGTGTATTACCTAAGCTTGGGCTTTTGTCATGGGAGGCGATTGCATTGGAAGTTTCCATTGTGTCATTGCATTGGGTGTACTTGCTGTTGATCGTTTTAATTATCGGGTTCATGGTATTCCGCAGAGATACTACGATCTTGTGTATCGTAGGCATTTTCCTGCTCGGTCTAATGTCTACACACTCTTTAAGTCAATCCATCAGCGGGGTGTTTAACAGCTTTATCTACGCCATCAAGGAGCTTATGGGGACGATATTGATCATTTCCATCATCGTCTCTATGAGCAAAGTACTATCGAAGACCGGCATTAATGAATCAATGATCTCTCCGTTCGCACGCTTCATTCGAACCCCTGCGCTCGCGTTCTGGATCATTGGCGGCTTGATGATGGTCATCTCTTGGTTTTTCTGGCCCTCGCCCGCCGTTGCTTTGTTAGGAGCTGTACTGCTCCCTGTCGCGCTCCGGGTCGGCTTGCCTGCGCTCGGTGTAGCTATGGCAATGAACCTGTTTGGGCATGGTATCGCTTTATCCGGTGACTTCGTCATACAAGGAGCGCCTAAGCTGACGGCCGATGCAGCAGGCATCCCGGTAGGCGATGTCATTCAAGCCAGCATACCACTTGTTATTGTCATGGGTGCGGTTACCACAATCACAAGCTTTTGGCTGCTGCGCCGGGATATGAAGAGCGGCAAGCTGACGGCCACCACAGGTCTATCAGTCGCGCCGTCGAAAACCAGTTCAGCCGAAGGTTCGGGTATTAGCCGACTGTCCCGGTCCAACCGAGTCTTGTTCGCTGTGCTTATCCCGATCTTGTTCTTGGCTGACGTCGTCGCCATGTTCGTGCTTAAGCTGCAGGGTGGAGATGCTACAGCGCTGGTGGGCGGCACGGCCTTGCTCATCATGCTGTTCATCACTGTCACTGCACATAAGAACAACGGCCTTGAGAAATCCGCCGAATATTTGGTGGAGGGTCTTCAATTCGGGTTCAAAATCTTTGGTCCTGTCATTCCCATAGCCGCTTTTTTCTATTTGGGCGACTCCGCCTTTTTAGACATTTTTGGGAAGGTGCTTCCCGCTGGCTCCCACGGCTTGGTCAACGATCTCGGTCTTGCACTAGCACATACAGTGCCCATTAATGGCGCGGTCGGTGCGGTCACCCTCACCACCGTTGGCGCCATCACCGGCTTGGACGGTTCAGGCTTCTCAGGCATTTCTCTGGCGGGTTCCATTGCCAAGCTCTTCTCTACTGCCATTGGCTCCGGCATCGCCACATTGACCGCGCTTGGCCAAATTGCCGCCATCTGGGTCGGTGGAGGGACATTGATCCCATGGGCGCTTATTCCAGCCGCAGCGATTTGCGGTGTTGATCCTTTCGAGCTGGCGCGGCGCAATCTGAAACCGGTACTGCTCGGATTAGCAGTCACCACGATTGTAGCCATGTTTTTGCTATAGGCTATAACACTCACTTGACCATCGTTTCCTTTTCATGTAAAGTAAAACCAACTTGTATATCTAAAAGCCATGACCAAGGATATAAGGGCTACAGGCGGATTGTTTCAGAGAAGGAGATCACAGACTGCGAGTCTCCACAATCACCGGGTTCCTTCCCACCTTGAAAGCTTCAGCGGTGAACCAGCAACAGTCGTATCCGCTGACGGCAGAAGCCGTTATCTTCATGAAGTAGCTGCCTGGCTGTTTGAGGCAGTTAGAATATAGGGTGGTACCACGACGCATTCGTCCCTGACGAATGCGTCTATTTTGTATAAATCCATGATATGAGGTTAGTTATCGATTCGAGGCTTGATTGGTTTTACAGCGGTTTATCCCACTTTAGATAACCTTTAGGAGGCAAGACTATGAGACAGCGCAGCATGTTGATCCCGACTTTGCGGGAAATTCCGGCGGAAGCTGAAGCAGCAAGCCATAAGCTTATGATACGAGGCGGATTCATCAGGCCATTGGCTGCAGGAATTTATACTTACCTGCCTATTGGCTGGAGAGTTTTACGGAAAATAGAGCACATTATTCGTGAAGAAATGGATCGTGCCGGTGCTCAGGAGCTCCTCATGCCGGCGATGCAGCCTGCAGAGCTATGGAAGCAGTCAGAGCGCTATGGCGTTTACGGCCCTGAGCTGATTCGACTGCACGACCGAAACCAAAGAGAGTTTGCCTTAGGTCCTACCCATGAAGAAGTCGTAACCGCACTAATACGGGACACGGTAAGCTCTTATCGGAGCCTGCCTATGACGGTGTATCAAATTCAAACAAAGTTTCGGGATGAGCGTCGACCCCGGTTCGGATTGCTGCGCGGCCGGGAGTTCATGATGAAGGATGCCTACTCCTTTGCAATAGATTGGGAGAGTCTTGACTCTACTTATCAATCGATGTATGAAACGTATCATCGGATTTTTACCCGCTGCGGGCTGCATTTTCGTGCCGTAGAAGCGGACGCAGGATCCATCGGCGGTGAAGGTGAAACCCATGAGTTTATGGCTCTTTCAGATATTGGTGAGGATACGGTAGTGGCTTGTCCAAGCTGCGGTTACGCCGCTAATCTGGAGAAAGCGGTGGCACTTCAGCAAAAACAAGAGTCTGCCTCCCCATCGTCCAATGTCCTATGCGAAAAGTTTGCGACACCCGGTATCAAAACAATAGAGCAGCTCGTTCATGCTTTGGGGATCAAAGCGGAAGCGATTATCAAAACGCTTGTCTATATCGCGGACGGACAACCGATTGCCATTGCTATTCGCGGTGATCATGAAGTCAACGAGCTGAAGATGATGCATTGGCTGCGAGCGGAATCGCTGGAGTTAGCCGATGAACAGACCATCCAGCAAGCCGTAGGAGGACCAGCAGGATTCATAGGCCCAATCGGTTTGCCCATTAAGCTCCTGGTAGACCATTCTGCCGCTCAAATCACTGCCGGTACTGCCGGTGCCAACACAACCGATTACCATGTGCGTAATGTTGTTCCTGGGAGAGACTTCTCGATCGAGCACGTCGGCGACTTCCGTAATGTTAAAGAAGGGGAGAGCTGCCCTCAGTGCTCAGATAGATTGAAGTTTTACCGCGGTATCGAAGTCGGTCATGTCTTTAAGCTCGGCACCAAGTACAGTGACAAGCTTAAGGCCGAAACAGCGGATGCGGCTGGGCAGCAAACCAAGCTTATCATGGGCTGCTATGGCATCGGTGTCTCCCGTCTGTTGTCTGCCATAGTTGAGCAATATCATGATGAGCAGGGCATTAGATGGCCCGCTTCCGTAGCTCCGTTTCAGGTTCACCTAATACCAGTCTCGATCCAAGACGAGACTCAAATTCATTTAGCCGAGACGCTCTACCAGAAGCTTATTAACCTTGGCATCGAGGTACTGATGGATGATCGCGAGGAAAGACCGGGAGTCAAATTCAAAGATGCCGATCTGATCGGCATTCCAATTCGGCTTGTGATTGGTAAAAAATCGAATGAAGGCATAGTTGAATACAAATCGCGCACTAGCAGCGAATCAGTAGAAATGACTGTTGCCGAAGCTATCGAGCATATCCTTAAACCATTTGCACATGAATAGAGAGACCCGGTGCTGCCGAGCAAAGTACATTGGTGTTTGTACTTTTGCTCAGCTGTCATCGGGTCTTTTTTATGCACGGCCTAGGACGAATTAAAAATTTCCGGGCTCGTGCCCATAACCGAATAGGCACTTGCTACATATATTGAATCTTAGATAGGCATTTGTTAGTTGTTACTAAAAAGGAGATGTTGAACGTGTATCCATATTATCAATCCCCATACAATGGACACGATACCAGAGGCTTTATGCCGGGACCAGGCGGATTTCCAGGCGGACCTGGTGGCGGTCCAGGAGGATTCCCCGGTGGGCCAGGCGGTTTCCCTCCTCCACCGCCTCCAGGAGGAGGAGGCAGTGCTGCCGGAGCACCCGAATCCCCTCCACCTTCGTTTATCCCTCCAGAGCCTGCCGTTGCACCATTCGCCGTAGACCCCGGCAGTATTCGCGGCTGCTTATTCCGCAACACATACATTTGGCAGGATAACGGAGATCAGTACTGGATGTTCTTGACCCATGTAGGCCGCAATTCGGTATCTGGCTTCCGCTGGTACGGTGTCGGCTCTGTTG
This sequence comes from Paenibacillus sp. RC67, assembly GCF_030020805.1. Lineage (GTDB taxonomy): Bacteria > Bacillota > Bacilli > Paenibacillales > NBRC-103111 > Paenibacillus_S. The sequence goes on along the minus strand of NZ_CP125098.1, from coordinate 936,186 downwards.
GCTTCTGGTTGTTCTTCGGTCTGGATTTACGCAGAATCAGGCAGTTTACCTGCTTCTAGTTCAGCTGCATAATTGGCAAGGAAGAAACACCCCTTAATGCATCTTAGAAATCTATAATACATTTGGTGCAACATGAAGAAAGACCCTCGATCAGGGTCTTTCTTCATGTTGTTTACTAATCAAGCTGGAGCAGCAATTGTGCAATAAGCTGGGTATTTTCCAGCTTGTTCTTCAAATAATCATAATCCACCCTGGATTGATCCACGGCCACTTTTGCCCTTGTCAGCATTCTTCTTAGCTCATGCGTATGCTGCCAAATTTCCGCGTCACGAGCCTGCTCGTTCTTCCCTGTTACCATACCGAGACTGAACAGCTCACACTCCTTGGCATGCAGAGCCAGTTTAGCATCCTCCAACCTGCTTAGGCCATCGTAATAATCGGACTCAGCTTCCCGCAGCTGTTCCGGCAGCTGCTGCAGCAAGAGCAGCACTTCTTCTTTCGTCATGGCGCATTCCCTCCACGCAAACTCAAATTCAAGCTTCCGTATCAGCTTATGCGGCACTGCTTGCGATTAAGCATATTTTAAGCATCCTTTCAGTCTTCTTTCAGTTTAAAGTCATATTAATGACATCTTCCTATGAGATGATGATCCCAAAAGATAAAATTCTGAAAGCAAATGGAGAGACAACCGTAATGGAAAAACGCTTTACGATCCCTTACATTCAAGCTGCGCGTGGCATTGCCGTTGTTCTGGTCATGCTGTTTCACGCCTCACAATCGGCCATCAAATACTTTCATATCGATTTCCTTGGAGTTAGTGAGATGCCTCGTTCAGGAGGATATGCCTACTTTTTCGTTCTGACCGGATTTTTAATGTACACTTTGTACCACAATCATTTTGGACATGCTGAAATGTGGCTTTCCTTCATTGTCAAACGATTTCTACGCATTTATCCGTTGTACTGGCTTATTACTTTGGCCGTCATTCCAGTTTACTTACTAGTGCCTTCCTTTGGACTAGGGTTCGAAACCAAGCCCGTAGAAATCATTCGTTCCCTGCTGCTGATCCCCGGACCGAATCCAACCATTCTGGGAGTCGCCTGGTCGTTAATTTATATCGTGTTCTTCTATGCCGTATTCTCTCTGCTGTTCGTATTGAAAAGATCGGCTGCAGCTCTGCTCTTCACCGTATGGATTGCTATTATAGCGTTGAACGCTTTAGGATGGATTCATTTAAAAGATAACATGTGGATCCGCTTCTTGTTCGACGGCTTGCATTTGGAGTTTATGCTAGGGGTTGTTGTAGCTTTAACAGTAAGACGCTTGACCGTCCGCAAAAGCGGGATCTGGCTTGCTGCAGGGATCGCTATTTTTCCGATCGTATGGATATTGCGGTACACTTATCCTGATTTTTCCTATGTGAATACCCTTTATACTTTGGGCTCTGCACTTGTGCTGGTAGGGATCGGCTCGCTAAAAGTAACATCTCCCCGGTGGTTAAAGCCTTTGCAATTTCTGGGTGACGCCTCTTATTCGATTTTGCTAACAAGTCTGATCTTTTTATCCATTACGCTAAAGCTGACCAAAGCTATGCATCTCGATGGATGGATCGGCCCGGCAGGCGCAACTTCCGTGTGCTTCCTTGCATCTTTGGCTCTCTGCTGCCTGTTCTATGTATTCATTGAGAAGCCGCTCGTCCTACGACTTAGACAGCTCCTGCTGCCGAAAGTTCAACCTGCGGCGGCGTCATCAAAATAAATATACCCGCCCTTCCAAGCTGCGTGCTTCCCTTCGGCCAACCATCGAGCTTTTCCGTTCGATGATGCCGTAGGGGTTGCCGCACTTTTTTTCATTTGACGTACTGATAGGCGACATACGAAGTAAGGTTGCCTGTATTGATAAAAATATCTCCTATCTGGATCAACAGGCATGCCCAGCTCAGCTTTTGGCAGGAATCATCCTTTCATCGCGATCAGGTACCCTCAGCTCCTTCGCCATCATAGTCGGATCAGATAGAGACGACTTCTCTATTCATTCCTAGCCCCTCACCCGAAAAAGGACGCTCCTATCATAGAGCGTTTTTTTTCATGCGAAACCTAATGGTTCAACGGATGGCTGATGGATGGAGGTGGAGTATCCCCTGGAGGAGCGAAAGCGCCCGCCTTTGTTATCGGGAAAATACTGCTGGAATGTGTCAAATAAAAAATTTCCCGATAACAACAGCGGCCGGAAGGGGATACTCCACCGGAATACCACATACGGAACTGAGCCTTCCACAAGGTTTCTGCATCCACGCAAAAAACGCTCCCAACAGGAGCGTCCTTTTTCTCTCTTTAATCCATCTCATAAATCGAGCCGGATTTGCTCGCGAACATTTCGGCATATACTTTTTCCGCATAGGCGTCAGTCATCCCCGAAATATAGTCCGCGACAAAGCGCGGCCATGGCCATCTGCTTTTATGCTGCTCGTAATTTTCCATCCAATCCGGCGGAATGATCAACCGACCTGTTTCGTATTCGATGAAGCTTGTCCACAATCTTTGAATCATTATTTCGCTGCGCTTTTGCAGCCGCTGTACACGGAAATCTTTAATTAGCGTCACCCACGCCAATTTTTTCAAAATTTCCATCGTGCGAAGCAGATGAACGTCCTCTTGTCCATCGCGGACAAACGTAACCCGCTTCCACCCCTTCTTCGGATCGTCGATAATCCCAACCTGATGGGCAAATAGGCTAACCCAGCGAGCTTTGATCTCCCTGCGCGTTCTGGAAGACTCCTGGCCGCATTCCTTATAAATCGTCTCCCACTGCTCCAGGAACGAGATGAGAACCTGCTTGACCATGGCCTTCATATCCACCTGATCCCAACCCATGTCCCCGTTGCCATGATCGTCTACAATTTCCTGAATGACACTGTCTACGAGCCGTGGATCTTCGAAGAAGGTCCGATTCATTTGAATTTTGCCTGCTCGGATACCATCCTCGATATCATGTGTCGAATAGGCAATATCGTCGCTCAAGTCCATCAGCTGCGCTTCCAGCGTAGAACAGTCCTCCGGCATTCCCCACTGGTTCCGAAGCATGGCAATTTCCTGCCACTCCTTGCCGTAAACGCCTTTGATACGACCCGGTTCATCTAAATTGTAAGGGTATTTATTAATCGCAAGCAGCACCGCTGCCGTTAAGTCGAGGCCGCTTCCACTGCCAGCGCGTTTTTCAAGAAACATGAGAATGCGGAAGTTTTGCGCATTGCCTTCGTAGGCCATCCCGTGAACGACCGCAAGCAGCCGGTTCAACACATCTTCTCCCTTATGTCCGAAAGGAGGATGACCCAAGTCATGGGCTAACGATGCGCATTCCACTACCGCCGGATCGATCATCAATCCCGGATGCTCCTTGCGCGCCAGGAAAGGATACAATTTCCCCATTTTGCGGGCTACTTCCCGTGCGATTTGGGATACCTCCAGAGAATGGGTCAAACGCGTGCGGTAGTAATCACCCGATCCTGCGCCAAACACCTGCGATTTGCCCTGAAGGCGTCGAAACGCGGGCGATTGTATCAACCTCGCATAATCCTTCTCGTATTCATCCCGTTCTTCACTGGATTTTGTTGCCGTCGTGTCATTCAATCGAAGCTTTCGCAAATCCATCTATGTCCTCATCTCCAATTCGCCTATCCCGGGGTCCGTGTCCGGTAAACTATATCGAAAAACGACGTTCCCCCGGAACGCCGTTTTCTTTTCTACCTACCATATTATCATTTCTGTGGACAAAATAAAATCAACATTTGAATCGTTCGATTTTGGTCTGCAGTTCTTCCGCCATGGATGACAATGCTTGCGCAGAAGCAGAGATTTCCTGCATGGATGCCATTTGCTCTTCCGCCGCTGCAGAAATTTGTTCTGTATGTTCGGCAGCGGTTTCAGTAACTTGTGACACGGTATTCATCGTTTCTCCTACCTTACGGGTTCCATGAGATACACTCTCCGAGGAGGCAGATGCAACCTGCATCTGGTCGGATACTTCCGTAATTTTCACTTTAATGTCTTCGAACAGCAGCCCCATACGATCTACAACCTGTTTACCTGCAGCTACTTCGCGGGACGCTTCAACCATGGAGCTCAATGCCTGATTCGACTGCGTTTGGATTTGACCTATCAGGAGATTAATCTCGCTTGACGACCTTGCGGTCTGCTCCGCCAGCTTTTTTACCTCACCAGCTACGACAGCGAAGCCTCTGCCATGCTCTCCTGCTCTAGCCGCTTCGATGGAAGCATTAAGCGATAGCAAGTTGATTTGATTGGCGATTTCGGTAATTTGCGAAATGATCTGATTAATATCCTGAGAGCGGCTAGCCTGCTCCTTCACAATGGACTCCAACTGATCTACATTGCTGCCGATCACGTTCATTTGGCGGATGACCGTGTCTAGTACTACGGCTCCTTCATCTGAATAGCTTCGAGCCTCTGCTGCTCGTACTGAAGTATGCTGTACCAAATCGGTAATGTTCGACATATCCGTGACCATTTCACCTGTCACTCTAGAGCTTTCATTGACGCGTTCCACAAGAAGCTGCGACCCTGACGACATGTCCTGTGCGGAGGCTGCTATTTGGTCCGTTGCCTTCGTGTTTTGCTCTGCGCTTGCGCTCAGCTCTTCAGAGGAGGCTGCCAGTTGGGTCGAGGTTTCTCCTATTTCGACAATCATCGTCTTCAAGGAGTGGACCATCTCATTAAAGCTTTGTCCCAGCTTACCAATCTCATCATTCGACTTGACGGCCACTGTTTTGCGGAGATCACCTTTGCTCAAGGCAGCCGCCGTTTCCATCAGCTCCCTTAACGGGCCTACGATAGAGCGGATCATTCCAAAAACCAGTATGCCTCCAAGCACTAAAGATACAATGACGACGCTTACCGTAACCTGGTAAATGAGCGCCGATTTTTCCGCGACTTCCTTCGACTCCATCGCGCCTACCAGCTTCCAGCCCGTAGACGGAATCGTAGCAAACGCAGCCTGTTTCTGTTGGCCCTCATACGTATAGTTTGTTCTGCCCGAATCCTCTTTATAAAACAAAGAATAATGTTCTTCCTTCGCTTCATCACCGGGCTTCTGTGAAGGATGAATAAGAAACTTTTTATTTCTATCTAATATGTAGACATAGCCCCGTTCCCCGATTTGTGCGCTTTTTACCATGGAGGTCAGCTTCTCAAGGCTTAAGTTAACACCGATAACGCCTTTTTTATCAGGAAGCATTGACGCAACCGTCACCACCATATTTCCTGTAGTAGCCGACACGTACGGATCCGATACGATAACAGCACCCGCTGCTTTCATAGCATCCTTGTACCAATCTCTTTCCCGCGGGTCGTACTTTTGACTGCCAGGATCCGGTGATTTCATCCATGCTCCGTTTTCGTTGCCAAGAGTAGCCAATTCAAGCTCTGGATGGGTGGAAGTAAATGAATCGGTAATTTCACGGGCGCGCGGACTTTTTTCATCAATCGCGGTACTCGTCAACTGCTTGGCCAGTCCCTGCACATTGCCCATTTCCATGCGAATATATTGTTCCACGGACTGATTCATTAGATCAACCGTGTCTTCTGCCGAAGCAAGGAGTTCATTTTGCATACTGCTTCTAGCTGTTTGATATGAAATAATTCCTATCAGCAAACAAGGAATGATAAGCACCAAAGCAAAGGCTGCAATCAGCTTACGCTTTAAGCTCATATTGTTCAATCCAGGCATCCGCATGTCTTCCTTCCATCTCACATGGTTTTAAAAGCATCATCCCAAATGTCCGATTCATCTACACCTAAAGCACGGGCAACCAAGTTTCTCGTGTATGCATGGGGCTTGTTTATTTTGCCGTTGCGCAGCTTGGAGAGTGTCGTTTTGGAAATACCGGTCATGCGGCACAGCTCCAAAAGGGAAATCCCTCGATTCAGCATTAGCATTTGAAGCTTTAAAGCAGGACCAACGGAAGGCAGCGCTTCGTTATGTGCTTCAAGGAGTATAAAAGCAAAATGTCGGAAAGTCCCGTCCGCCTTATAGAAAGGACAAATGAGTGCTTTTCGCCGCCGTCTCACATTTCTCACCAGGGTAGAAAATATAAATTCCTTTACATTTCCTTCCTTGGCGCATTCTCGGAACTTTTTACGAATCATCATGATGTCTTCCGATGCCGTAAAATGAACAATGGAGCGTTCCTCAAAATTCTCCATAGAAAGTTCCGTTCCGGGAACATATTGCGTAATCCGATCCACCGTCAATTGCTCGCTTATCAATCCTGATCCGATAATTTGCGGTAAGCGCAGGTGAGATTCAATCCACTTCCGCTCGGATATATCCCGTATAATACACAATAGAAACGAATCAGACCTTCCTGGTACCAAGCTCATGCTCATTTCGACAGAAATCACTGTCCGATTTTTTCTTACCAGAACCGTTTCTGTCAAAACCGTTTTATGCTTGTGTACCCTCTCCTCTTTCTTGACCATTTCGCGTTCATACTCCGGCGCATACATTTCTCTAGGATGAAAACCGAACAGTTCGTATATCGAGTCGTAGCCTAACATAGCAAGGAACGATTCGTTAGCCGCCGCGAATTGCGACGTCTTGCCGTCCTTCAGGCCGATAAGTACCATTGCGTCCGGAGCGTATTGAAAGATCGCTTCTATAATTCACCCTCCCCCATTCCATAATCTGTTGCCCACATTGTAACAAAGCTATAAATTCATAAGCTATTGTTAAATGATACCAGTCAGGTGAAGTAGAATGACGATAGAACAAAAGGATATGCAATCAGTATAGGGGTTCATTTTGCCGCTTTACAAACGGTTACAGTATAATAACAATGCCCTGAAAGCTTATGTTTTCGAGTCCGATTTTCATTTTTCGACATATTCCGCATTAAACTTTAATAGATTAAACTTTTAAAGTTGTATTTTGTGTTTAACCCTCTTTTTTGGGAACTAATTCCTAGGTTGAAGGGTCTTATTTATTGAGGTGATGGATATTGGAGCGGCACTACTTGGAATTTCTCGTCCCAGGGTATGATCGTGATGCCGTACTGCGTGATCTAATGCAAGGTTACGGGGAAGACGTATGGAATTTTGCTTATTTTCTTACACGCCAGTCACATGCAGCTGATGACATCTCGCAGGATGTATTTTTATCCGTTTATGATAGGCTGTATTCATTTCGCGGGGAATGCAGCGTGAAAAGCTGGCTGTTAACCATCACACGCAATAAATCTCTCCATTTTTTAAAAAGCGCCTTTATTCGAAAGGTAACACTATGGGATACGATGAAGCTCCGCAAAGAAACCGCCCCTTCGGCAGAACAGGTTGTATTTGACAAATTGGAATCCAAAGAGCTATGGAACCTTGTTATGGAGCTGCCGCGCAAATTTAGAGAGGCAATCATTCTCGACTATCATTATGGCCTGAGCATCAAAGAAATGGCGGTATTACTGAATATTTCGGAAGGAACCGTCAAGTCGCGGATCTACCGGGCCAAACGCAAAATTTCGGATATGCTCGCAAAAACAACGGAAGGTGAGGAGGTCTAGACGATGGATCAGAAAAAGCCGAAATGGGCGGAACAGATAGGCAGCTCTCCGTTTTCCACACAACATTTCACTTCCGAACTGCAAAAAAAGATCATACAGAAGACGACAGTGGCCCGCGTACAAAATCGGATTTCATTCATTATAACCGTGGGAGCTGCCTCTGCCTTAATCTGCGTCATTGCGGGCTTGCTTGTTCTCGGTGATACGAAAGGGTCCTTCACTCAACTGGCGTCTTTGTTAAGTAAAGCATCATGGCAGAACCCCATGCGCCAAGCTTATTATGATCATGGTAAGCTGCTGCTGGAGGTCTTCCCGGACCCTGGGCTGCAAGCGGGCAAGTCCTACGGTTATTTATGGTCCTTTAAGGCGCCATTTGACGAGCTGAAAGGAAAGAAGCTATCTATTAAGGCAGAGCATATTCATTCTGAACAAAAGCTTGTTGCGGTAACTCCCGTCGAAATAACTCAGCCTAGCAGTGGATATAAGGGATTGGAGAGGTATACCGCAGCCTTCGGGCTGCCATTAAGCGGTTTATGGCGTTACACCGCAGAGCTGGACGGCAAGGCTTACGGTGATGTGGTCTTATCCGTGCAGGAACCGTCGTGGGACCTCACTCCGCAGTTCAAGTCCGGGAATTACGCCTTGCGGGGAATTGAACACAAGATCGGATTTATCGATGCCGGATTTATTGCAGGGGTGCAGCAAAAATATATGTGGCATCTTTGGGAAAACGGACAGCCGCTGGAAGGCAGATTTTCAGTCAAAGCTGTCAAGCAGGGGGATGAGCGTATCATCGATGTTTTCTCCACTGAAGCTTTGGGCGGAGCCATTAACGGTGCTGACCGGACCGTTGTCACAATGATGTCGCTGCCAGAGCCGGGTCTATGGCGGCTGCTTCCTTATGTAGGCGACCAAATGCTCGATTCCATTGTCGTTCGTGTGAAATGACTTGAAGCAACAAGATATAAACAAAAGAAAAAGCAAGCGGTCTCGTTCCTCATACAGCAGGAATAGCGCTTGCTTTAATCGCTAGGGTTAGCGAGGTTTATGTCCAGCCCCAGAAGAAGCCATCTCTATCCCATGCCGCTTTCCCGCCGTGCAGCTTCTTAAATATTTTTTTGACTTCTTTATCGATCGAACGATTCCCGTTTTCATTGACATAAATATACGCCTCGCCGTAATGCTTAGCAATGTAATCTACAGCGTCCTGCTGGCGTAATATACCGGCAAAACGCACTTCTTTCACCATCCATTCGGCAATTTCATTAGCCGTCTGATTCATATGGAATTCCCCTCGCTATAAAATGATGTGTTCCTCATTGTATCATAAGCGGTTTCGATTTACACAACGATAAGCATAACGCAAATAACCGGCCGCACAGCAGCAGCCGGTTATTTGCGTTATCCATGAATGTTTGTCAGCACATAAGTATCCTCAGGCTGGGTGGTAATGAACGGGCTCAGCTCCCCGAGCGCATAAATATGCAGCAGGTGCATCGCGCGAGTACATGCCGTATAGAACAGCTTACGCTCGTTCTCACGAGAGTACTGCTCCTTCGAGCCGTCATAAATTAAGACGGCATCGAACTCAACGCCCTTAGCCAGGTAAGCGGGAAGCACAAGGATCCCCTTAGCAAACTCAGGCGTATGCTTCGTTATTAGCTGCAGCGGTAGCCGCTCCTGCAATGCATCGTAGGCTTCCGCGCTCTCCCCCGCCGTCTTGCAAATGATTGCAATCGAATCGAAGCCCTCTGCTCGCAGCGCTTCAATGTCGGCTGCGATTTTGTCGTGCATGGCGCTTAGATCTGCTGCCGCTAGCACTTGCGGCTTATCGCCTTCGCGGTTGAACGGGATGATCTCTTCGCCTCCAGGCACCATACCGCGGGAAAACTCAACGATTTCCCGAGTGGACCGGTAACTGCGAGTCAGTCGGATCAGCTCGGTCTGATCCGGGCCATACAGCGCCGTGATCGGATCGAGCTCACCGAGCGCTGAAGCGTGAGCGTAGATCGCCTGATTCATATCGCCTAGCGCAGTCATACGAGAGCGAGGGAACAGCCGCTTCAGAAATTCAAGCTGAAACGGAGAATAGTCCTGTGCTTCGTCTACAATAACGTGACGAACCGAAGTGTTCGTCTGGAAGCCCAGCATCAGCTCATTCAAATACAAGAGCGGCGTCGCATCCTCGTAAGCGATGTCTCCCTGCTCCATTCGCGTTACCGTCTGCTTGCATATATCCGGCCACAGCTCCGGCATACCAGCCTCTTCCGAGGCTTGCGAGAAGAGCCCATCATTCTCGAACAGCTGGCGATAAATCGCTGTTACATGGACGAACCGCAGCCGTTTGATCCGACTGCGAACCGGCTTCAGCTGTTCCGTGACGATCATCCGGGCGAGTAGGTCCTTCTCCACCTCGTAATCATCGAACGTTTCTTCCCGCTCCTTTTGCTTACGGCGCATTTGGTTGTAAGCACGCTGATAATCCTCAGGCTCAAGCAGGTTGATCCGATCCTCTACCCACTCCTCCTGCCGTTCCTTCTTCTCGAACTCTCTCACTTCCCCGAGCAGCCAGTCTCTGAGTAAGATGAGCCGATTCGGCAGCCTTATCGAACGATCAAACTCATAGAACCGTTCTTTAATCCGTTCTGCGGAGATAATATTTTTCCCTTGAAACTTAACTGGCTTAAAGACCATCCCTTCCTGCTCCAGCACTTCTTTGTAATGGGAAATGACCGCCAAAAAATCGACAGAGGATTTGTAGCGAATCCCCTCTATTCTCGCCTCATACCCTGGATCGGATGCTGACGAAAGCACATATTCCAGCTGTGCAAACGGGTCCTCAAGGTTATAATATTTGCCAAGACGATGCTCCAAATATTGCTGGAACGTCGTTTGCTGCATATTCTCTTCTCCCAGCTCGGGAAGCACCGTGGAAACGTAGCTGTTAAACATCGGGTTAGGAGAGAACAGCACCATTTGGTCCGCTTGCAGCGTCTCCCTATGCTTATAGAGCAAGTATGCGACCCGCTGCAGCGCGGCGGACGTTTTTCCGCTGCCTGCCGCCCCTTGCACGATCAGCATCCGGCTGCGGTCATTACGGATGATCCGGTTTTGCTCCTTCTGAATCGTCGCCACAATACTTTTCATCTGAGCATCCGAGCTGCGGCTCAGCACCTGCTTCAGGAGCTCGTCACCGATCGTGACGCCTGTATCGAACATAAGCTTGATTTGCCCGTCACGAATGACATATTGGCGTTTCAGCTCCATCGTCCCGGTCACTTCTCCTCCGGGCGTCTCGTACGAGGCGGGACCCGGCGGATAATCATAATACAAGCTCGATACTGGAGCGCGCCAATCATACACCAGGAACGTATTGTCATCCTCATCGGAAAAAGACGCTATCCCCAAATAAATCTTATCCGCTCCACTTGCACCATCCTCTTTGAAGTCAATCCGCCCAAAATAAGGCGTCTTAACCAAACGGGTCAGCTTGCCAAGAGCCACGGAAGCTTGACGGTGCCTGCGCTCCCGATCATTGAGTATTTCAACCTGCTGTTTTAAGCTGAAGTAGGTTTCTGTCAAATCCTCCATTGTACTTAAGTTCACGGTCACTTCATCCCAAAAATGCTTGCGGATATCGACAACATCGGTCTTAACATCTCCGACCTCCACCGCCAACCCTTCAATACGCTTGCTAATCTTCCCCGTAACCGAATCCACTCGCTGCTGCTCTTCGCGCCAATCGATTTCTGTCATACTCAAAAAAATCGCCTCTTTTCGAATGGAATGTTAGAACAAAAAATAGGTTTGACATTGCTTGAACAGGATGCTATAATGATATTAATAAATGTTAATATGCAATATTTTTATTTACAAATACAAAAAACGACCGATTTCCATTGTAGCACTTCTCCTTTTTTAAATCAATATCAGACAAGCCTAACACAACGTCGGAAGACGTTTTTTTTATTTCATAGTGTTTTTAATAGGATTTTTAGTTAAAAAACCGTTATGCTCTCCCCCGTCTAAGGGCAAAGTGCATAACGGTTTTAGTTTTTGCTTTAAATGCTACGTGTAAGGACTAGCCTTCTCTTCATTCAATATCCATATGGCTAGTTTTGAAAAGGAACCCCATAACGGCGCCAAGGCTTATGGGCTCCGAAATAATTGCACAGGCTCCGCACTGCTTCTACAGGTGCAACCGTAAAGGACGGTGAATCTTCACCCTCGTACAGCACAACTTCCTCATCCTGCTTCAGCTCCAGCTCGATAAGCCCGCTCCCCAGCCGCTTCATTGGCACGGTACGTTCCCCGCTGACTCGCACATTTGCCGTATCCGACCAATCCGTTTGCAGCCTGCATGGCTCTCCTGCTAAGCTTTTCACACGGATAAACGCCGTCTTGCCCGCTTTTCGCTGAGCGCTGATGAGAAACGCCCCTTCCGCCCGCAGGTTGTGGAAGCTAACGTCTTCCCAAGTGGACGGTAGTGCAGGGAATACGCGGATTTTATCCCCCCAGCTTTGCAGCAGCAGATCCTGAATCGATTCTGCGCAAGCCAGCGGAGATTCCATTACCGGCCCCGCTTCCCTGTACATCGTATTCGGCTTGATCAAATGCATGAAGCTGTGGATGTATTGAAGCGCCTCATCGCCCTCCCCTATCGCCGCCGCGATAGAAGCAGCTCCTGTGAACGTGAAGCCGCGCATATCACCCTCCATCCCGGTCCAATAGCGAAGCGACTTATGAATCAGCTCCCGCTCCTCTTCCTGCTCCCCCGTCATTTGATGCAGCGGAAATACCGCCAACAAATGACTAAAGTGCCGATGGCCGAACTCGATCGGAGCATTACGACCAAGCATGAATCCATTCTCATCCACTGGATATGGCGTCAGATTATCCAACACATACGTCCAACGCTCGGCTGTCGGATCATGGAGCTCCAACCTGTCGTTGATACCGAGCAGCGTCTCGCAGCCCCAACGGATCAAGGATAGATCATAATGACAGTCGGGAACGGTCATTTTTTTGAAGGAGCCGTATTCCGGCGACACGGTCGGCGGCAGGTGCAGCTTACCGTCTTCCCCCTGCTCCAAGATGTGAATGAAATATTGCACACCGCGCTTTAACAACGGCAGCAAGCCGTTTATCAGCATCGACTTATCCATGGAGTGTCGGTATTGACGCCAATAATTATGACAAATCCAGAGCAGGTTGCCCGTCTCGTCAACTACCTTGCTTTTCAAATCATAGCTGCAGCTGCGGCCTAAGCCTGCCGAATCATGGCGATACGCTTCCGGAACATTTGCAATCAGATTATCGAAGTTGGCGTCAAGCGCTCGAATTAGCGATTCCCCGATGTCCAATCGGTTGGAGGTGTACACCGGCGAATAGCTCATTTGAACGTTCATATTAAACCATACACCCGGCCAAGGTGTAGGCGTCATCCAAGGCCCTTGATTGTCGATGATCCAATGCTCTTTACGGGTCGCCGAAGCCAGCTTGTACATTTGAATCCAATAAAAGCCTTCCAGCAAAGTATCCGGAATCGAAATGAAGCTTTGCGGATAATACGCATGCCACCAGCTCCGGTGCGCCAGCACTTCCTGCTCCAAATCAGCCTGAGCCGTCTCGCGTACAAGAGCTATAGCGTCTGCCCTGACTTCTTCGCTTACACCATTTTGAATCGTTAAATAACAAACCCGGTGGCCTTCTGCTGCATCTTGCTCCTGCCATGCCGTTGTACAGCCATCCCCTAACGGGTACTGCTGAACACCCACGTTGACCTCTTGCTCTGTGTAGCGGCTCACTTTGATTTCAGGAATATATTGATTCAGATTGGGCCCGTCCGCATTCTTCAGCACATGCGAGACCTCAGGCTCGGCATACCACTGCAGCTTCGCTCCGCGTTCCCCTTCCGATGTCTCCAGCTCAATCACCATAACCATTTTCTCGCTATGGACGAATGCCCGCAGGCCAATCTCACCAACCGTAGTTACAACACGTGCTTTAATCTCAGCGTTCCACAGATCGACCTTGATCTCCGTCGGCTGATACACCCATCCTACGCATTCCAAATCGATCTCACCGATCGGAATTCGCGGACTGTAACCACTCGTGCGTGCAGCCGTCACATCCGTACGTCCAAGCACGAATCGCAGCACATTCCTTTTGTCACGATGCTCTTCACCGAACATCATGGCTCCCATTAAGCCATTCCCAATGAATGCGCCTTCATTCCATGACATCGGACGCGTCTTCCATGTCATATCATGCCGGGATAAAAACTCACTCCAATCGAGGTTGACCTCTAGCCGGCTTGATTTCTCCTCTTCCACTCTCATACGGTACTCCTCCTAATTGCTGTTCTTCTTAATAGACTGCTCCGCTGCCTCTTTAGCCGTACGAAGTAATGTGTTGATATCTGTATTGCCAGTCGTTAAAGCATCAAAGGCTTTATCGATTTCTTTGGAAACGAACGCATCGTTCTCATTGATTTGGCGCATCGGAGCCGCCTTCAGTTTAAATATAGCCGAGGTGTTCTTTCCTTTCAATATGTTCACTTTCTCACCGAACACCTTTTGCAGCTCCGGATCCTGAATCGCAGGCAGCTTGCCGTTCTTACTCAGCTCTAGCTGCGTCTCCTTGGAGGTCAACTGCATCAGCACCTGAAACGCAGCCTCTTTATGCTTGCTGGTCGATGAAATCGCAATATTGTGCGAGTCAATTCCATGACCGACATCTGGTTTATCCTTCATAACAGGGAAGGTGGCCATATCCCAATTCATCGGCTTGCCTTCACGTTCCAATTGCTCGAGATTTTGCGTATTGTCGTAAGTTAAATAGGTTGCCAGCGTTCTTTCTTTCATGAAAAGATCGCGATAATTTTTCATAAATTGATTGCCTGGAATCGAATAAAAGTCCAGCATCATCCTAAAGGCCTTTACCCACCCGTCGGAAGTCACCGCCACCTGCTTGGTAGAAGGATCGATATAATCGAGTGACATCGGTGCCCCGCCTTTCAGCGCATAAGGATTGACACCTGAATACTGCACACCGTCCACGACTCTTGTCAGCTTGCGGCTTAAATCCAGATACTCATCCCAGGTCATCCCGTCCTTTGGATAGGGGATGCCGAATTTATCGAAAATATCCTTATTGTAATACGTTACTGCATAATTAGTGGAAAAAGGAAGCGCATACAGTTTGTCGCTGCTGCCACCTGCCTTGCGAATAGCATCCAATGCTTCCTTATTGAAAGGATCTAATGCAAAGTTATTTTTCTTTGCTAGAGCATTCAGGTCCTCAACAACCTCCAGTTTTCGCATATCGGTAACATACGGCGTGCTGAGAAAGATGAGATCCGGCACATTGTCGGCTGCAATTAAGTCTTCTATGGATGAACCTTTGGCGTTATTGACGATTTCAATCGTAATGTTCGGATACTTTTTCTGTACGGGCTCTATGATGTATTTTTTTATGCTGTCCTCCGGATAAGCAATTCGCATGAACAGCTTTAACGTAACCGGTTCATTGCTGACCACGACCTTGCCTGTGCCCTCCTCTTTAGGTGAAGAGCTTCCTCCTGCATTGCAGCCCGCCATCAGGACAAGCACCATAGCTGTAATCCACATTCTGGATTGATTCAACATCTACAAATCCCTCCATCTATATATTCTGTATCTGCTTCGCCATGCGAAAGTAAAGCAAGCCCCCTTGAAACGGGGGACTTGCCTCGACTATAAATCCACATCGCTAACAATCTAAACAACTTTAACCTTTAATAGCGCCAACTAATGCGCCCTTAACGAAATATTTTTGCAGGAACGGATACACCAGCAGGATAGGAATCGTTGCTACGACGATCGTCGCATGCTTCAGCGTCTCCGATAGCATCGCAATATCGCTTGCACTCGATCCCGTCGCCATATTGCTCGCTTCATTTTGCAGCAAAATCTCTCTTAGAATCAGCTGCAACGGATATAATGAACGGTCTCTCAAGAAAATCATCGCATTAAACCAGGAGTTCCAGTGGCTTACTCCGTAGTACAATAGCATCACGGCAATAACCGGCATGGATAGAGGCAGAATGATCCGGAATAAGATGACGAATTCGTTCGCTCCATCCATTTTGGCCGACTCCTCCAAGCTATCCGGGATAGCTTCAAAGGAGGTTTTCATAATGATTAAATTAAAGGTGCTGATCGCTTGCGGAATAATCAAGGACCATAACGTATTCGTAATGCCCAATCCCTTGACCGTTAAATAGAATGGGATGAGTCCACCATTAAAAAACATCGTAAACACGATAAATAACATGATCGGCTTACGGAACTTCAAGCATTTGCGCGACAGTGCGTAAGCCCCAAGTGAAGTGAAAAAGATGTTAAAGGCCAAGCCGACAATGACAACGAACAACGTGTTCCCATAGCCTTTTAGAATCATCGGGTTATCAAATACCATCTTATAGGCATCCAAATTAAACCCAAGCGGTTTCAGCAGAAATCCTCTGTGGGCCATATATTCGCCAGGGTCGCTTAACGAAGCGAAAATGACGTAGATTAACGGATAAATCGTTGCTATCATCAACAAGGTAAGGAAAGCAGCGTTACTCCACTCAAAGGCGATTTCACCTAACTTTTTTCGATATGGCATGTTCAAGCCCTCCCCTTACCATAAGCTCGTCTCGTTTAGCTTGCGGCTTAACCAGTTCGAAAAAATGACCAATGTGAAATTAATAACCGAGTTAAACAAACCGACAGCGGAGCTGAAGCTGTAGTTCATTTCCTGCAGACCGATACGGTACACATAAGATCCGATAACATCGGCGGTTTCGTAGGTCGACGGATTATAGAGCAAAATAATTTTTTCCGAGCCTACGTTCATGAGCCTTCCAATATCCAGAATAATAAGGATCACGATCGTCGGCATGATGCCTGGTAGCGTAATATGCAGCATTTGCTTCCATCTGCCCGCGCCGTCAATCTTAGCAGCCTCATACTGCTCAGGATCGATCCCTGTCAGTGCAGCTAAATAAATAATCGTTCCCCAGCCGATGTGCTGCCAGACCCCGGATGAAATGAACAGCGTCCGGAAATATTCAGGCTCCAGCAAGAGCGAGATTCTCTCCCCTCCGAAATAGGCGATCACATCGTTGACGATTCCCGTGCTGGAAGTAAATTCCTTGATCATCCCGCATACGACGACCAGCGATATAAAATGCGGCATATACGTAACGGTTTGCACCGTTCTTTTAAACAAGGAGGAACGGATTTCATTCAGCAGCAGCGCTAATATGATCGGTGCCGGAAATCCGAATAACAGCTCGTATAAGCTGATAAGGATCGTATTTTTTAATACCCGCCAAAAGTAAAGCCCTCCGAAAAAGCTTTGAAAGTGCTCCAGTCCTACCCATGGGCTGCCCCAAATGCCGAGCCGCGGCGAATAATCCTTGAATGCAATAATAGCGCCATACATAGGAACATAATGAAATATGGCAAAGAACAAAACAACCGGTACTAGCATTAAGTAAAGCAGTTTATTTTTGCGAATATCCCCAAGCCATTCTACAGCTAAGTTCCTTTTTGCCGCGTAGGGAACTATGTTAGGTTTGGTGACTGTTTTGGTGCTCATCCTCATTCCCTCTCTCTGGTTGTAGTTAGAAGAGAATCGGCAGTCAGGACTGCCAGATTCCCCTCCATCAGCATACAAAATTAACGTTTGTTATAACGATCGAGTGCATCTTGATATATTTTGACCGCACGCTCAATGCCAAGCTTCTTGATCTGAGCCACATACGTATCGTAATTATCGAGCGGTTCTTTACCGACTACGAATTTCACGAACATTTCTTCTTTATAGTTGGTTACGTCATTAATGATTTTGCCGAGCTCCTTGCTCTCCTCGATAGTCGGAGTCAGGAATAACGGAATCGTGTGCTTCTCCGCATCCGTAGCTCCCCAAATTGCCGGAGCATCGTCCTGCTGCTTATAAGAATTCCAGCTTCTACGTTCGTCCGCTTCATAAGGACCATTCGGCTTCGTATACTGCGCAATCATTTGCTGCAGGTTGTACTTATCGTTCTTCACAATTTTATCCGTATATTTAGGAATGCCTTTATCCATCGTATAGCTGTCGCCTTCGATACCGAAGTTAAAGAGCAGCCCGCCTTTTTCGCTGTAAGCGTAATCGAGCCACTTGGCAACCAATTCTGGATTTTTGGCGCCAGTAGTGATTGCTTTGCTCGCTCCAGGACTGTATTTGAAATCACGATGCCCGGTGAACGGCGTCTCGCCCTTTTTAAGCGAAGGATAGGGTGCAGCTACCAGATTGTATTTAGGGTCCTTCCCTTTCATCGTATCCAACCATTTACCCAAGCCGCCGCTTTGCAGACCGACCGTTGCTCCGGTTTGTCCGCTTAGCATTTTGGTATCCAGCGCTTTGCCATCCGTTAACGCAAAATCCTTATCAAACAGCCCTTCCGCATACCATTTACGCAGCAATGCCAAAGCATCCTTGTACTGAGGATCGATAGGACCGAATTTCACTTTGCCCTGATCGTCCAAGTAGAACGTGTTGGATGTTTTGTAGGCGCCGATGAAAGCATCACGCATTTCCAGATTGCCGTTCACATACGTGACGGATAAAGGAGCGGTAGCACCCTTCTTCTCTTTGAATGCTTTCAGTACTGTTTCCCACTCATCTACGGTCGTCGGCATTTGAAGTCCAAGATCATCGAGCCAGTCTTTACGGATAATCGGACCGCGGAATACAAGACCGGAAGGATTACGAATCATGGGGAACACATAATATTTCCCGCTGTCCGTCTTGATCATTTTGTCGAGCTCTTTGTCCGCCTGCAGCTTCTTCTTCAGGTTCGGCGCATACTTATCGATAATATCGTTCAATGGAACGATAACCTTGTCAGCAATAGCTTTCTCAGGACCACCAGGATACGAGCCTGCGCTGCGTCCGGTCCAGTCATACTCCACCGTATCGGGCAGTTCATTCGATGCAATCATCAGATTGAATTGTTCTTTAGTTTGATTGTCGGACGGGTGAATATATTTCACCTTTACCCCTGTTTCCTTCTCCAACTGCTTGCCGAAAGGCAGATCAGTCAAATTGGGTGCGAAGGTGGTGGCGTTATTATTCAGACTCTCCCAAGAGGTAAGTCCCTCGGTCGTCTGCAGCGGGTACGTACTACCTAAGCCAGCTTGCCCTTTCGCCGGGTCCTTTCCTCCGCTTCCGTTACCGCTATCCGTTGGCGACTTACTGCAACCTGCAAGAACTAAACCACCGGCTAAACTTATGGCAAGTCCGACACCTACAACTTTTTTTACTGATTGATGTTTATGGCTCATTTAAATCCCCCTGTTCCTACTTTTCGCGTTATCCATTCTCGATATCAATGAAACTTATGGAGTGCACTCATGGCCTCATTATGATACGACCTCGGTCCTATGCCTATCTTTAAAAAGTGAAATCGTCGATAAAATCGATACTTCCCTATCGGTACTTTAGCTATTGCTCTGCAATTGTTAGAAAATGTCGTGTTTTGTAAGTAAGCTGCTGCCAAATCTATAGGAACTGTTCTGCAGAGCAGTGAGATTTCGAGAAACCCATGATACTTCAGATGCATGCGTGGTACTCCGGTAGGGTATCCCATTCCATTTTTTGCTATCATTGAAGGAATGGGCTTCTCGACAGACTCCTGTTCTAAAGAACAGCTTGTATTCTAAGGTTATGAAAAAGGGAAGGAAGCCCCTCCCCTGGTTCAAATTAGCGCTATGATGTTACCGGACCTACATCTGCGGTAGTCAAAGGTTTACGAATATTGGAGCTGGTTGCATAATATTCATCTGCTCCGATGTCACTGATGCCCGAACGAGCTTCACCGTCCATATCTTCAGTTACATAAGAGAACGTTCCACCGGATGCGTTGATTGCCTGCGTACTTGCCGATGAGAGCTTTTTCAGCATAAGCGGGCTTGCGGACGTCCCCTCGTTTACATCGACCATGCTTGGATCCGCATTTTTCACCTGAGCGTTGGTCGCATTAAAGTTGCTCGCGTTTTGACCGAAGCCGATATTGTTCGTGAATACAGTGTTAGTAGCCGTTCCTACGTTGTACATAGGCGTACTATTAATGCCGACCATGAGATTGTTAGCTATTTTTACGTCTTGAGGAGCGTAGTTCGGCGTTCTTGTTTTCATCCCGACATTAATGCCGCTGGTACTGTTGACAATCGTGTTATTGACGATTTCAGCTCGGTACACTTTCCAATGTTTGGCCAAATCATCTTTGGTTGGATTGGTGCTGTAGCCGTCAGAGCCTCCATCATAATCACCACTATCGACATTGATGGCATCCATAGTCAGACCCGACATATAGTTGTTATAAATTTTGTGGTCGTTTCCGTAAATGCGGAAGCCGCCCACCTTGGCTTTCACACCGTCACCAAAAATGAAATTGCCGTAATAGCTGTTCGAATGACCATGACGAGCCGTCATTTGCCCTCGTGAGTTTTTAACGGTATTGTATCTGACCGTGTTATGACTGCTCTTGACTGAGATTACTTCATCGTCATTATCGGTATTTTCGAATAAATTGTACTGCACGGTAGCGAAGCCATCCGACATGGACATCCCGGATAAACCGACGCGAATATTTTCGCCGCCGTTGTCCGTAATATAACTCCAGTCATGGAAGTAGTTATACTCAATCGTATCGTATTGGGAGACTTGAGTACCGGCTCCATCGACGGAAATCATCTGCCCAATCCCGTTACGGGGTCCAAATTCATTATGATCTATCTGGTTATGATGGCTGTTAGCCCCGGTAAGCTCCACCCATTTGACTAACGTGTTGGGGTCGCTTTGCTGCAGCTTGAAGAAGTTATTCGTAAGGCGGATATTATTACTTGCATTCAAAGATATGCCTGGAGTCAATGCAGTACTTGTAAGCTTCAACCCTTTAAATACAATATAAGAGGATGTATTGACACGGAAGCTGCCGGAAATGATGGCTTGGCCTTGATTAGCAGCACGGATCGTTATAGGTTGGCTGCTGGTGCCGTTTTTACTTGAAATAACGAATCGTCCGGCTACAACAGGACTCTCTGAATTACTGGAATTGTAATACGTGCCGTTCGCCAAAACAATCTCCGTTCCGGCAGTCGCATTGTTTAATGCCGTCACCAATTGGGCAGAAGTCGAAACATTCACAACATTCGAGCTGGAAGCAGCTTCCCCGTAAATTTCAACCTCCGTATAGCTGTTCCACGCACTGACCGAATTCATATGGCCCATAATGCGTACATAACGAGCAGAGCCTACATCTGGAAAATCGAAGGTCTGCAGGCTGTTGTTCAGGGCACTCGTTACGTTAGACATAGCCGACGTGAACGTCGTTCCGTCCGTTGATGTTTTGATATCGAAATTAAAGGTGCGCGTATCCCCGCTTTGGAAGGCGATTTTGACATACGCGACCTTTTTATTGGAGCCTAAGTCGTATTGAATCCATTGATTATCTCCGCTTGCCGACCAGCGTGTAGCCAGGTTGCCGTCAACTGTATTGGCAGGCACATTGCCATCATCCGCACTAGCGCTCACGGCAGAAGCCGCAATCGAGAATTTGGCATCAGCGGCATAGCCCATTCCAGGAACTAACGCTGTGAGCAGCAGCAAGCATAAGCAGAGTGACCACATTCTTCTTTTCATCATTAAGTAAGCACCGTCCTTTGTAGTCATTTTTTATAATTTCAGAATCAGAAATGCGAAAAAGGAAGCGTTATCAAAATATCGACTGCTTCTTCTTCTTCATGCCATCCCTCCTTACGTCTCGATAGAATTGAGTGCGCACTCAATTAATATGAACACCCGTTAGCGGGTCAAAGTAAATCTCGAAAATGTAAAATGATCATTAAAAAACAAACTTGACCGCCTTAAAATTAAAAAAGCGTACCAACATACAACAGAGCCGCAAAAGCATAGCTTTTGAACGGCTCTGTAGAAAATAACGGGGTGAAATTTTTTACATCGGAGGGGTTTTCGTGAACTTGCCGGGCGTAATGCCCTCGAACTTTTTGAAAATACGCAAAAACGTATTGACGTCACTGTAACCAACCTTGCCAGCTACCTCGTTAACCGTATACTTTTGCTCAATCAGCAGCTTCTTAGCCTCTTCCAAGCGGGTTTTGTTAATGAAATCAAGCAGCGCTTCGCCTGTATACTCCTTAAACAGACGTGAAACATAAGAAGGAGTCAGATCGAACGCGCCTCCAATCATCGATATGTTCAAGCTCTCCTCATTGAAGTGCTCCTTCACATACGCCTGGATTTGCTCTACAAAATGCTTGTGATGATTTTTCTTTTCCTCGTTGATGTACTCACACACCTGCAGCAGCACGTCGTTAATATGAATTTTCATTTCCTTAATGGTTTTGCAGCTCATCAATCGGTCAATGGAGTCAGCTTGATCGAAAAATTCCTTCCGGCTGCTCGCATTCACTTCGTCAATCGTCTTCAGCATCGTGCTGACCAAATCGAACATGAGGCACTGGGCCATGCGGACGGACATGGAAATACCGGATACATTTTTCTCGAATATTTGCTCCAAGAGCTCTTGGGCTTTATCCACGTTGCCGGTTTTAATGAAATAAATAAACTGCTGCTCCACATGCATTGGGTAATCGTAAGTACGTCTAGACCGCTCCGCATCGCTATCCTTCATCTCATCATAGGAAATGATCTCACCGCTGCCCATAACGATCCGGTACTCCATCGCTTCCATCGCCTCTTGATAAGCTTGGGCAATACCCACCAGCTCTTGCTGTACCCCACTGATCGATACCGTTAATTCGGCATGAATGTGCTCTTTAATAAAAGCTTTGGCACTGTCCGCTATCCGCTGGAGCTCCTTGCGCGAATCCTGCTGTCCTACATTTACGTTAATAATACAAGCGAGCACATCATCCATTTCAACGGTATAAGCCGGACTATCGGCCCCTGCCAGCTCCTCGATAACGTTCGTAATGACAAAATACAGTGTCTGCGCTTTATGGTCGAATCTCGGCTGCTCCGAGGAATCGTCGAACTTGCCGTAATTCTCGACATGGAACAGCAGCACGGCAAATTGATTCGATTGCAGCACAATATCGTGAGCGGCCAACGATTCATGAAGCGGTACCCCTCCGTCGATCTGTCCCTTTAACAATCTCCGCAAGAAGTGAGAACGGATTGCGTTATGATGCTGCTTGAGCCGCTGATATACCTCTTCTTTTTCCGCAAAGGTGTTATTCATAGCCGCTTGGAAAAATACATATTCGTTGGAGCCGATATCGAACGATACCCCCGCTTTTTTGGACAAGCTCTCAATTAAGGTGCGGATGGGCAAATAATTTTTCCTCAAAAATAAATACGTCACAATGCCTCCGAACAAGAAGCACAAAAACACGCTCCACAACGTCACTTTCTTCACAAAATCCATTTTTTCCGAGTAGATGTCTGCCGGAATGAGGGATACATATTTCCAACCGGTTACATCGGAAGTCGTGTACGAAAGCGCAAGCTTCCGACCATCTGCACCTTTCTCATACAATAGCCCCTTTGCCCCTGTAAGCATGTCGTACTGCAGATCCGAAGGAATGTCCTGCTCACCTACATTGGTCGCCACCACGCGATTCTGCTTGTCCATAATAAGAACGGATGCGTTTGCCTGCGGAGGAATCGTCTCCAGCAGCTTGGAATCTTTCATCACGAACATGATGACCGCGCCCGACGAATCCGGAAAGTCACCAAGTATCGTCCTGGCGTACATGACGGACTTCTCTACTCCCTTTTCGGTCCAATTGAGTACGGGAGTGTAGCCCTGGATATATTTTTGGGCAAAATAGTCCGACCATTCTTCATATTTCGTATCCTTCGTCTGCCGCAGCACCGAATATAAGGTCTCGCTGTTCATGCGGTTGTATGAAGACAGCACCGTATTGCTGTTCCTGTAGTAGACGTATAGTTGACTTATAAAATCGTTAGCCATCTTAAACACTCTGACGTCCTCCGCTATATTAAACAGCTGAAAATGATCATTGTCCGTCAGCGGTGCGCTCACATTAATAAAGCTTGTCACCTTTTTGTTGTAAGCGATTTCCAAAGTGAGCTGCTCCAGGCTCTTCAGCTTGCTATCGATAGCTTGTTCGATCTGAGTCAATAGCAGTTCATTCGATCGATTCACTTCATTCTCCACAATACGAAGTGTAGCTATATAAATGATGACACTAATAATAATGGGGACAAGCAGAACAGAAATATAAGAGATAAGCCATGTCGTCATAACACTGCGGCTTTTGAATCGGATTCTTTTCATCATGGCTAGGTACCCCCGGTGTCTCAGTAATCAATATGATCAAAAATAGGATAAACTTCACTTTATCATTATATAGAAAAAACAGCATTATCGCATTCTCTATCTTCATATAGATTCGGTCAAAATTCACGTCTGCTTTTTTTACATTCATCACATCCATTTTTCTCCGTCATTCACTGCAATTCTCTATTCATCAAACCTGCTCATGTATTGACTGCGGATTAGGAACAAGCCTATAATGTAAATTGTTAAGACATTTAAACTATTAATATATAGAAATTAAAATTCGAGAGGTGGAATTCACAATGAAATTAGAGCAAAAAATTGCAATTATAACCGGCGGGGCATCCGGCATAGGCAGAGGAATGGCTCTTGCTATGGCTAAGGAAGGAGCCTACGTAGTCATTGTGGATATTAATGATGAGAAGGGCGCGGCAACAGAGAAAGAACTGAATGAGATTAGCCGCGGCAAATTCATTAAAGCCAATATATCGGATAGAGAAGAAATTAAACGAATCGTAAACGAGACCGTTCAAACGTTCGGAAAAATAAATATATTAGTGAATAACGCTCATGCTTCCAAGCAAATACTGTTTACAGAAACGAAGCCGGAGGATTTGGCGCTTTCCTTCAACACCGGATTTTACCCAACATTCAATCTGATGCAGGAGTGCTTCCCTTATTTGAAGGAAACCAAGGGAAGTGTCATTAACTTCGCTTCCGGTGCGGGCTTAACGGGAATGGTGACACAAGCCTCTTATGCGGCAGCCAAGGAAGCCATTCGCGGACTATCTCGAGTGGTCGCTAATGAGTGGGGGCAATACCAGATCAATGTAAACCTGATTAGCCCTATCGCCCTCTCCCCTGGCGTTGAGCAATGGAAAGAACATTTTCCTGACGCATACGAAGAGACCGTTAACAAAATCCCGTTAAAACGCATGGGAGACTGCGAGCAGGATATCGGCCGCGTCGCTGTCTTCTTGGCTAGCGAGGATGCCAGCTTTATTACGGGTCAAACCATTATGGTTGACGGCGGCTCTGTTATGTTAAGATAAGGACAGGCATCCAATGCCTGACTTATACTCGACTGAGGTGGCCTTATTGCTGACTGGAAAGAAAAAAGAGCTGTCTCGTTTATATGCTCAACAAATTTCGGATTTTGTGTTTGAGTTCACTAAAATCATATGGAGCTACGATCTGACCGACTCCCAATACGCCTTGCTGCAAATAGTGAACAGGGAAGGCAAAAAGACTTGTTCCTACCTGGCTGATTCGCTCGGCGTCACTCTATCGGCAGTCACCAACCTTTCTAATAAACTGGTGAAAAAAGGATATATCGAACGCATCATTCCGGAAAACGATAGAAGAACAACTTTGCTGCAAATCACGGAATCCGGTCAAGCCATTATGCAAAAGATGATCGAACGTTACACGGAAATTTCAGAAGGCATGTGGACTGGATTTTCCGAGGAGGAAATGGAGCTGCTTATAGCAAGCTACCAGAAGATGATTGCTAATCTAGATCGAGAGAAGAAGTAGTGAATCGGTGATACAATCAAATACCCGAAAATAGTCAGCAGGGGGATGCTGTCTATCTTTCGGGTATTTTACATTAACGGAGCTTTAGCAGGATGAACAATTAGACTTCTTGCTCCTGCTTTGCTTCAGGAGAAGTATGAATAATCTCACCTGCGATAATTTGCGGATTCGCTAGCAGGTTCAAAACAGGGCATGCCCGTTCCACCGCTTCATGCAGCTCAGCGATCGTTTGATCGGATTCAGGCGATACGATATGCAGCTTGTATTGTATATTGTGCGGATAGATTGGGACATCTTCATAGCCCGGCTTGCCTGCCAGCGGATGCTGCTGCCCGGTTACTTCAACCTCCAGCGATTCCAGCTTTACTCCGCGCTCAGCCGCTTGAATCAGAGTGATGTGAGTCAAGCAGCTGCCCAATACACCCAACTGCAGCTCAGGAGAGCTGGGTCCAAGATCATACCCTGCAAAATCCGGGGGGCTGTCGCTAATGATTTGAAAATCACGGATACGGATTTCACGTACGCCGCTGCGGCCTTTAGCCCGTACTTTAGCCCCGAAGCGGTGAGGCTCTAAATTTGGATCGTTCTGCGCTTTTTCGCGTCTTGCGATGGAAGCTTCACGCTTCTCCAACAAATATTCATTTAATGTACTCATGTATAACCACTCCTCTTTTATAAGTAAGATTTAATAAAATGAAGGCTGCCAAACTACTTATCCATGTAAAATGATCCCATATCCACTGACATAACTCCTCCGCTTTACCCAGCCTCACCCCCCTCAAAACGGATCGTTTGATGATTCAGACGCTCTATGCGAATGGTGAACTCATTCTCGTCCAGAGAGTCGAGCTCCCCATGAGTAGACGAAGATTCATTCCGCTCCTCATGCCGGCCAAGTTTACTAATTTGCCAAAAGGCCGGGATCGTTGCCTGAAGCAGGGCCACGTCACTCCTGCTCAAACGAATCCCTTCCAAAGCTCCATCAACTGCACGATAATCGACTTGCTCCTTTAAACCAAAACGATAGCGTAGGTAATGAATCAGACCCCGTACAGTCAAAAATTTGAACTCGTACCCATCCAGAATGGCTTGCTCAAGCTCATGGCCGTTCTGCTCTGCATACTGTATCAAGATGTCCCAAGGCAGTTGTTCCGGCCCTAATGTCTGCAGTGCATCAATATCCTTGCGGTAAATAGCATCCAACAACTCTTCATTCGACAAGCCTCCAGCTCTCGCTATTTCCAGACGGATACCTACAGGCTGAGGCAGCCTCGCTCTCGTTACCTTAGTCATATCAACCAAACCTCCCTATCCTCCTGCTTCCCTATTGCAAGCTACACCAAATGACAAGCGACGTAATGACCTCCGCCCAAATCGCGGAATACAGGCTCCTGTTCCCGACATACCGATGCGGCAATAGGGCATCTTGTATGAAATTTGCAGCCGGACGGTGGATTCGCCGGACTCGGGATATCGCCTTTCAGCACAATTCGCTCCCTTCTTGCTTTGGGGTCCGGTATAGGGATAGCAGACAACAGCGCTTTCGTATACGGATGCTCAGGCCGGGTAAACAAGTCATCCCGGGAAGCCAACTCTACAAGCGAGCCTAAATACAGCACGCCGATCGTAGAGCATAAATGCTCTACAACGCTCAAATCATGTGAGATGAATAGATACGTCAGCTGCCTGCTTTCCTGTAGATCACGAAGCAAGTTGATAATTTGAGCCTGGATGGACACGTCCAATGCCGAGACGGGCTCATCCGCCACAATAAATTCCGGATTCAGTATAATGGCTCTCGCGATCCCAATCCGCTGCCGCTGACCACCTGAGAACTCATGTGGAAAGCGGTCGATATGATAAGGTGCCAAACCGCATAAGGACAGCACCTCCTGTACCCTCTCTCGCGCTTCCGCCTTCGTGGCAATCCCATGGTCCAGCAGCGCCTCTCCGATGGCGTCACCAATACGGATACGTGGATGAAGCGATCCATACGGGTCCTGGAACACCATTTGCATCCGCGGACGGATACGGCGCAGCTCTGAGAACGATAGTCCGAACAGATCGATGCCGTCAAACTTCACTTCGCCTTCTGTTTTGTCCGACAGGCGCAGCAGCGTCCGACCTATCGTACTTTTGCCGCTGCCTGACTCACCTACAAGACCGAAGGTTTCACCTCGTCGAATCGTCATATCGATACCGTCTACGGCTCTCACATCACCTGTTTTCCCTCCAAAAATGCCTTTGTGGATCGGGAAATACGTTTTCAGCCCTTTAACCTGAACTAACGGTTCGGACATGCGGTCTCTCCTCCTCATAAAGCCAGCATGCGATTTGATGACCTTCCTCCGCATTACGTAAAGGCGGCTGCTTCGTACGGCAAATATCCATGCAGTGCTCACATCTTTCGCTGAAATAACAATGATCCCCTAAGCCAACAGGGCTTGGCACTTGACCTGGGATCGAATACAATCGTTCCTGCCTTTGCCGGATCACTGGTCTAGACTTCAGCAAGCCTTGTGTATACGGATGCTTCGGGTGCTCGAACAGCGAGTGAACAGGAGCCTGCTCTATAACCTTGCCGCAGTACATGACGACGACATAATCGGCCATCTCCGCTACGACGCCGAGATCATGGGTGATGAGCAGAATCGACATGCCCCTCTCCTCCTTGATCTCCCGCAGCAGGTCAAGAATCTGCGCTTGTATCGTTACATCCAATGCGGTTGTAGGTTCATCAGCAATAAGGAGCTTCGGATTGCAGCAGAGCGCAATAGCGATCATGACTCGCTGAAGCATGCCCCCGCTCAGTTCATGGGGGTAGGAATCCACAATTTCCCTTGCCCGGGAAATACCAACCCGTTCAATCAGCTCTACCGCCCTAATGCGAGCTATCTTCTTACTTAAATTTAAGTGCCGGATCAAAGGCTCCATCAATTGCTCTCCAATGGTCAGCACGGGATTCAGAGAAGACATCGGTTCCTGAAAAATCATCGCCAAATCCCGACCCCTGAGCCGATGAATTTCTTTCCTTCCTGCCCTCAACAAATCCTGATCTTCAAACAAAATGCGACCGCCCCTAATTCGGCCCGGCGGCTCCTCGATCAGTCCCATCATGGACAGTGCCGTGACACTTTTACCGCATCCGGACTCTCCTACCAGTGCTACCGTCTCCCCTTCATGAATGCGGAAGCTCACTCCATTGACCGATTGGACGACGCCTTCCTCGGTGTAGAAATACGTATGCAAATCTTGAAATTGTGCCAAGGTCCTCCGGGTCAAGCTGGTTCACCTACCTTTTCGTTCTGGGGTCTAACGCATCGCGCAAGCCGTCGCCCAACAAATTTATCGCAATCACCGTTAAAAAAATGGCTGAGCCCGGAGGAATCCAAAGCCACGGTCTCGTTTGAAAATCAATTAACGAATTGGCGGCCGCCATCATGTTGCCCCATGAAGGAGTTGGCGGCACCACGCCTAAGCCCAAATAGCTTAGTACGGTCTCGCTTAAGATCGCTCGGGCTACACTCAGAGTCGCAACCACAATAATGATCGGTACCGCATTGAGCATCAAATGAACGATTTTGCGTTTATCACTTAACCCCAGGGACTCAGCAGCCAGCATATAGGGCCGTTCCCGAAACGATAAAATCTGACTTCGCACCATTCTCGCCAATGACGGCCAGGCCATGAAGCTAATCAACAGCATAACCATATAGATACGATATTCCGAAGGGACCTTTAGGTCGGACAATATGGCCCCAAGAATAATTAAAATCGGTATTTCAGGTACTGCCAGCAAAATATCGGCTGTCCGCATCACCAAATGATCGACGACCCCACGGTAAAACCCAGCTAAAGCACCTAGTAAAGAGCCGACTGCAACAGACAGCACCATCGACACAAGCCCGACAACAAGCGAAATTCTTCCTGCCTGCATCAAGCGGGTGAGAACATCTCTGCCCAGATTGTCAGTACCCAGCCAATGGGAAGCCGTCGGCGGTTTGTTAATCAGCGATACATTCACCTTCCCCGTCGTATAATCCGAAAGCAGTGGACCTACGAAGCAGAACAGAAACATAGCCAGCAGAAACAACAAGCCGGAAACGGCCAGCTTATTCCGCTTCAGCCTCCGATAAGATGCCCGCCACAAGGAAGAAGAGCGTGCCGCCTTTCCCTGCGGGCTGACCTTCAAGCGGGCTTGGATCACTTCCGATGATTCCATAGCCATAAGTTCACTTCCTTCACTTTAAACGGATGCGTGGATCGGCCACGGCGTACAACCAATCTGCAAGCAGGTTTCCTATCACCGTAAGTACCGCCAAAAACATCGTAAAGCCCATCAGAACCGTATAGTCGCGATTCGATATCGCCTCCATGTGAATGTATCCAACACCCGGCCACGTAAAAATCCGTTCCGTTATAATAGCTCCTGAGAACAATCCAGGTAGCTCCAGACCCAATAACGTAATAGCTGGCAGCAGTGCATTGCGCAGTGCATGCTTGTAAATGACGGTTCGTTCCTTCAAACCTTTGGCCCTAGCCGTTCGCACGAAGTCCTGCTTGATTACATCGATCATGTTAGCTCGAAAATGGCGGGTCAACGAGCCTACACTGAGCATCGTCAGCACGGTAGTCGGAAGGATCATATGGCGCACGATTTCCCATAGGCGAGCATAGCCCGTCGTTTGACTGCCTGTGTCCAATATGCCTCCAATCGGAAGCCATCCAAGGTCTACCGCGAACCATTTGATCAACAGTAAGCCGATAAAGAAAGAGGGAAAAGACATCGCCCCGAATACAGCCAGCGTAATCAACGAATCGTACCAGGAATATTGCCTAGTTGCAGAGAACACACCAATGAAAACAGCTATGATCCAGGTCAAGACTAAGGAGATGCCAGCGATCATGAATGAATTAACAACATACTCCTTCAAAACCGTCGCCACGGGCTGCTGATATTGCAGCGAATAACCGAAATCTCCTCTAAAGGCATTGCCTAACCAAATGAAATAACGTTCCCACAACGGTTTATCCAGCCCGTACATCGCTTTAAGCTCTGCCGCCCGCTCCGGTGTCAGCATGACATCTGAATCGACATAGTCCCCAGGAGCCAGCGCGAAGATAAAGAATATGATGAGCGATGCGCCAATCACCGTAGGGATGAGATGCAGTACTCTTTTGACCATATATTGACGCATGACAACCTGTTGCCTCCTTGCTTGCCAGCTGGCTCCTATTCACGGCATAGAACCGTATACGCGTTAATCAATCTTTAGTTTGGGAATAGAACGGTTGAGGATGGACACCGGATCGGGATTAATCCCTTGAATACGGGCATTGTGCGCCGACAATATTTTCAAATAAGATAGCAGCAGCACCGGCGGGTCCTCCTTCAATTGTTTGTACAGATCGTGATAGATCGGAATTCGTTT
This sequence comes from Paenibacillus sp. RC67, assembly GCF_030020805.1. GTDB lineage: Bacteria > Bacillota > Bacilli > Paenibacillales > NBRC-103111 > Paenibacillus_S. The sequence goes on along the minus strand of NZ_CP125098.1, from coordinate 905,282 downwards.
ATTCGTATCCAACGTTTCCGTTCCTTGGTCAATCAATTGATCCACCTTCGGGTTGGAATAGCCGCTGACATTATATTTGGTCTGGAAGCTTTTCACGCCATCGTAAGGGTCCGAAAAATTAGTAGAAGTAAAGGAAGCAATGTCAAAGTCGCCTTTTTTTCGTTTGGCCAGCAGTGCATTGAAATCAAGAATTTCCGCCTCAATGGCAACTCCGATATCCTTGAAATTTTCTTTAGCCAAAGGAATCAGCACATCGTCGATGTTGTACCCCTTGCGTCCCAAATATTGCAGCTTGAGCTTCTGCCCATCCTTCTCTCTAATGCCGTCAGCCCCAACCTTCCAGCCGGCTTCATCCAGAAGCTGCTTCGCTTTTTGCGGATCGAACGGATAGGGCGTTACGTCCTTCGTATAAGCCCATGATGCCGGGGACACGGGAACGTTAGCGACTTCTCCGAACCCTTGGTACAAAATATCGGTAAATTTTTGTCTGTCCAGCCCGTAATACAATGCCTGCCTTACACGCTTATCCTTAAGGAATTTGCCTCCACTGTTAAAATCCAGATAGACGTAGGACGTAGCCGTAAACGTGTTAATATTGGCAAAGCCAAGTGCTTTCAGCTGATCGAAATTGTCCCGGTTCGCCGTAAATCGGTCGTAATCCGTTTCACCCACTTTGATATATTGAAGATTCGTATCGTTGTTCGTTATTTTAAAAATAAAATTGTCAACGGACGGTTTGCCTGCATAATAATTCGGATTCGCCGTAAACCGGACTTCCTGACCTTTGATAAATTTATCGAACTTATATGGACCTGCTCCCAGCGGCTTATCGTGTAACGTCCTGATATAATCCAGATTGCCTTGCTTGTAGTCCTTACCGTAATAAGCTTTGGACAGCACCTCGCCCCCGATCAGCGGAAGCGCTAGAGTAGTGACCTTCTCTGTCGTGATTTGAATCGTCTGTGGGTCGATCACTTTAATCCCTTCAACGGCATCTGCTTTTTTCTCCTTGTAAGCCAATCCACCCTTGATGTTCGCCTGAGAAATATCGACTCTTCCGTCATATGCGGGATCGTGCAGCAGCGTCAATGTGAAGGCTACATCCTCCGCCGTCAACGGCGTACCATCGCTGAACTTAAGATTGGGTCTTAAGTGGAACGTATAGGTCAATTGATCCGCGCTTGTGTCCCACTTCTCAGCCAGCTCCGGAATGGGCTTGCCGGTTTCATCTTTTGTGATCAAAGAGGCGAACAAAACACCTGTAACATTGCCATCCCAGCCATTCTGATAGAAATAAGGATTAAAGACCCCTTCTGGGGTTTGCGTTCCTGAAATAAAGGTTGTTGTTCTTTTTTTAGCCGTCTCGGGATTTTTGGACACATCCGATGCTTTGACCAGCCCATCTTTAATGCTGTTTAACCCTGCATCGCTCGTCCCTTCCGACTTTTCCACTGTGTCCGGGCCTGTAGCTGAGCGATTCCCGCCGCATGCCGATAACAGCAATGCCAAGGCTAATACGGAAACACTCGCTTTCATCCATCTTCTCTTCATCTCTGATCCCCTGCTTTCATTATCATAGAAGCATTAAAAACTTATTATGCACACCTAAATAGTTGGATTAATAAAGTGGACAATCCACTTATGGTCTCCAGGGTACGCTTAATAGACCAACCGTTCCTATCAGTCGGTCTCCGTTTGTTACGGTAGACTCCTCTTACCATTGAAATTATGTATCGATACCTAAGCTAATATCCAAAACAAAAAAGGAGACCAACAACAATCGTTAGTCTCCGTCTGTACGGTAGATATCAAAGTATTCTTATGTGATTTATATGCTATCATCGTCCAATACATCTGTCAACCATTTTCTAGGCTTAACCGGAAAATACCGCCATCTCACTATAGCTGTTCCACGCGTTCACGGAATTTCCGTACCCGGTCACCCTAATATAACGGGCCTGCTTTTGAGCAAAACCGAAGTACTCCATATTGGAGGAGGTACCACTGCTTACACCATTCTGCACTTTCTCCCAAGTCTGACCGTCCTGCGATATGGCGATATCTAAGTTAAAATATCGCGTAGTCCCATTGTAAAAAGCAATGCCAAGGCCACTAACTGGCTTCTGGCTGCCCAGATCGAGCTGAATCCATGGCGTATTATCGGCAGACCAGCGTGTATTCATATCGCCGTCAATCGCCTTCTCTTCACCATTGCCTTCCTGGGCTGAACTGGCTGTAACCCCTTGAACGGCAAGCTGAGTATAGTTAGCAGGTTTGGTTAGAAACGATTGCGCATTGAATTGGACCCTGTACTGCTGCGAGCGATTTGTATAAGCTGCATCTGTTACCGTTATAACAACAGGGTTCGGCGAGTATACATCTTGTGCGACGGTCACTTGATCTCCAGCTTTAGCGGAAGTCGCGTCCACAACCGGATAATTCTGCGTTCCGAAAGGAACATTGACCGCATAGCTGTAGCTATTTTTATTAAAGCCCGACAATGGCTGCCCGTTCAGCGCGATTTGCGAGAGCTGTGGGAGCGTTTGAATTTCCCCGTCCGCAATAGTCCAGCTGCTTAATGGAACATACGGCGCAGCTCCGGGGACATTGTCACCAGCAGCCAATGGCGTCAGTTGAATAGCCATATTGAGGTCTTGCACACCAGTAAGCTCAAGCGCCAGCTTGCGAATGCCGGTATTCGGGTCCTGCCCTGATGGGTTCGGCGATATCGGAAGCGGTTTGGCGTCCATTACTTTAAAGGTTGCACCAGCAGGAGCTGGGCCGGAGAAGCTCATCGTCACGCCGAGACACTTGCCGTTTTGAGTCAGAATAGCGGATTTACCATCCGCTGCGACTGCAATGTCGGCTTTGGTATGCATGAACCACCATACCTTCGAAGGCGATTTAGTATGAATTTCATCCTGCACCGTTAAGGTGCTGCGGTTATCACCGAACATAAGGCCTCTCTTGGCCGTTGTGGCGTTTTTAGCGTAAGCCGGTGTCATATTAACGACAGCCAGCCCGCCCTTTGGCTTAGATTCATACCTCTCAATCGAGCTGAACGCATACTGGTCCTGCTCGAAAGTTCCATCCGGGTTGATCACAAGCGTATTATGGCCTTCCGGCATGAGCCTGTAATATTTGAAGCGTTGGTTGTCGTAGTCAAAATAATTCGGAAGATTATAATCATCGCTACCCAGATCCATAGCCCATTGTACCCCATCCGCCTCAAATACGAAGTTACCGACATCGGAATGCGCGTGGCTGGAGTTGCCTTTACCACCCATAATACCGGCGAATTTAGCCGATGTATCGTTCCATTTGCTGCGGAACGTAGCCAGCTCCGTATTGCGGAAATATTGATCTAACGGGATCGATACGTTCATGTTAAGCAAGCTTGGATCATACCAGAGTAGATCGTACACGCCTCCTGCTTGCTTCGCTTCCTGCATCAGAAGCAGGCGCAGTCCTGCTACATCCGCATTGTTAAGCTGCTTCGCCATCCAGAATAGCTCGGGAGCGCGTATTTTAAAGCTGTTCGAATCGCCAAAGTTAAACGAACCTTGAGGACTGAGCACATAATTGATAAAATAAGCGGTTTTGTAAAAACCTGGAGTTTCCGTGTGTCCGTAAGTTTTGCCTAATGCCGTTTGCATCGCCGACATATAGGTAACTAAATATTCCACCGTATAGCGCCAATAACCTGGCCCTTCGCTCCAGCCACCATCCGGATTAAACTCCAGCAGTATAAAATCCTCCAGCGAGCGAAGTGATTTTGCTGTAATTTCTCCTGCGATGGCTTCTTCTTCATCCCCAATAGCAAGTGCTCCAAGGATAATACCGCCGTTGCACACGGCGTTCCAATTGCTTATTTTCTCGTTATCCGATAAGCTAACCCACCAAGCGTTATTGTTATGTGCGGCAATGGCTTTGGCCAGCCCTTTATCGCGGATGGCCGTGCGGATTAAATCCCTTTGCTGCTGCGTTAAATAATTGTACAGCCAGTCGTAGCCGATGGCCATGCCAGCCGTCAGCTCTGTGGTGTTCAGAAACTCGTTCTGCTCATTCCAGTTCGGGATCGAAGCCGCCTTGAGCATTTCATCGACAGCCCGCTGCGCATACTTAGTCTCCCCGCTCAGCAAATACATCAATGCCGTCTTCTCGATAAAAGGACGCGCATCCTTGGCAGAATCCATCCGCCTTCCGTCAGGCAGATCGTATACACCTACCGGTGTGGTAAGAACGGTGTCTGCGCTTTTCCGTAAATCGCTGTACCATTTGGATAAATTGCTGTCGGTTTGAATTTGAGATTGCAGCATAGTAATCCGGTCCGGCGTAACGAACAAACGCGGATGCTGTTGGTTCGGGTTTTGCTGCTTCAGATCGGCAATAATGTCCGCTGCCGACGGACGATCGTAGACGATGCGGCGGATCGCCTCCTTCGTCAGCTTCGACAGCTCGCTGCTGTCGGGAAGCGGATTGGTCGTGCTGATCAGCACCAAATCATCATGGATTAGTACGTGTTGGCCCATGGACTTGGAGAACAGATCCGAAGATACGTACAGTGTCGTCCCGATGAGCCGCAGCGGAGCATCCAATACGACTGTTCCGCTGCCGCCCGTCACATTGGAGCTGCCTATCGTCAGTGTAATTGCATTGCCAAGAACTCCCGTCTTCGGACCGAGAGTAACGGTTCCTGCAGCCGCATTCCAGCTGTACGGAACGTCTAATTGCCCTGCTGCAAACTGCAGTGGAACGAGTATTTTCCCGTTCTCTAATTGAGGCTTAACCGTCGGATCGGCGGCGTTCAACGGCTTGCGCTGTAAATAAGAGTAGGCGTTTGGGAACCCCGCCAGGAACGCAATCGACTGTTTCAGCCTTGCCTGAGCGTAGGCATCATTCGCATTGCCTGTGCCCGGATCAGGGGTCTGAAAATAAGAATCGTCAAGCGGCACATCGCTGGCATAGACGCGCACATCATCCATCCAAAACTCATTGGCCGTACCCGTCTGCGACTTCGTGTAGCTTTTGAATGATGAAATATCGTTTATCGTGGCCGAGTTGCTGTAGCTGCCATCCGATATTTTTTTCACACCGTCCACATACACGTCGATTTTCTTGGTGGCGTTCTTGACGATGATTGTCAGTTGGTACCAAGTATCGGCTGCGTAGCCGGTTCCGGACAGCTTAGTACCGCCAGCGTACATGAAGCCGTCCGCCTTGAATTCCAGCAGTGCGGATTGGACATTCGTACTTGACTTGATTTGTATTAACGGACTATAGAACTTGGTATTGTTATATTTGACCTTCATCTCGATAGCCACATTGCCTGTAAGCGGGGAAGCGAATGTTTTGGTCAGCACCAAATCAGAGGCAGTTCCGCTTCGAAGACGCAGGCTTTTCCCCGTTCTTTCAGCGACTTCTTCTCCTACGATCTGGGCCCCCGAGGTAAGTCCGGAAGCCGACCATCCAGAAGGAGCACCAGAGCCGTGGCTATCAAAATTATCGTTCACATAGATAACCGGCGATGCTCCTTCGGCATAAGCAAGAGCGCTGCCTCCAACCCAAGCCGTATAAGACGTAAAACCACTTAGGATAAGCAGCGCTGTCAAAAAAAGCAGCAGGCTTTTGCTGTATACATTTGTTCTCATTTTCATCAATAACACCTCTTTCGGTTTATAGGATAAATCCCACGGTAGGGTGTCTCTCCGATGTTCCTCCATTCGTTACGATCTTTTTTTGCAGGAGTAGGCGGTGCTGCTTTTAGGTTGTAACGAAACCGGAAAAAACTCGAAATATTGCTATGATACTCCGATGGGGTATGCTCCTCCAGCCGCTGTTGAAACCCGTGAATTTGATTAGAAATTAGCGGTATATTCACGGGTTTCAAAGGCGGACGTAAACTCCTCCGAAGCATACCCCACCTACTTATATAGCAAATTTCTCGAAGAACTAAGTTTCTCGTAAACCTAAAAGCTAAAACCGCCCTCGCTTCTGCAAACGATCGTTTCTATTTCTTTTTAGCTTTTTCCGCTTCTATATCTTTGGCGAGCAGTTCGTTAGCCTCCCGAACCGCGGTGACGCTGTCCTTTTGGCCCCGCCCGATAAAACCGAAGGCATCATTAAGTCGCTTCCAAGCTAGATCGTTATACTCGGTCAAAGGAGCTGGAGCCGCGTATTTTTTCGGGAAAATGGCGTTAATGTTTTTGCCCTTATATTTCGGCAGATCCTGCGCAAATGTCTTCTTGATTTCAGGATTTTTCAATGAGGTTTCAATCCCCATTTTGGAGCGCATTGTTTGGAATTCATCCGAAGTCAACGCTTGAAGGACATCCATAGCCTCTTCCTTGTGCTTGCTCGTCTTGCTGATGTAGATGTAGCCAGGGAAAGCTTGCGGGCCTACATCACCCAGCTCCTTGAAGTAAGGCAGGGAAGCGTAATCCCAGTTCAAATCATCCGGGAAATTGATCGCTGCATTGGAGAAGTGAGACCACATCGCCAGCGTCTTATCCTTCGCGAACATATTGGACTGCGCTGTGGAAGCGAAGAATCCCCCCGCGAGCGGCTTGCCGTCCGGAGACGGAATTAATTGATAGAAGCGTTTCAGGTTGTCGAGAAAGGCCATCATTTTCGGATCGTCGAACATTGGCTTTGAAGTTTTCGGATCTACGAACGGCGCCGAGAACTGATTTGTCTTCGAGATATGCTCAGGTGACGCTAGGAAGCCATAATACTGGGTACCGTTATCGTTACGGGTCACTTGTTTGGCCAGATCATAGATTTGGTCCCATGTCATGCCGTCCTTAGGATAAGGCACTCCGAATTTGTCGAAGATGTCTTTGTTGTACATAATGACTGGAGAAGTATTGGATAGCGGAAGTCCGTAAATGCCACCATTCGCGATTTCTTTTTGCTGATCGATAGTGAATGGCTCAAACCGGCTCAAATCCACATTTTTCTGCTTGATCAGGTCGCCGATATCCATCTGGAATTCGTTGCGAATCAGATTAAGATGGGTATGGCCAACTGAAAAAATCAGGACGTCGAACTGTTGCCCGCCTGTAATCAAACCATCCATCGATTTGGATGCAGGAACCGGAACGAATTTAGGAATAATATTAGGATACTTTTGCTTAATATAGTTGCCGTAATTGTTCATGAAGTCTTCTTCTTTCCAATCGGCATTACCCGTTTGATAGAAGACGAGCTCCACAGGCTCCTTCTTACCCGTCGTTGATGCTCCTTCCTGCTTGCCGCTGCTGCAGCCCGCCAACAAGCTTGCCGCTACTATAGATGCTACCGCTACCTTCCCTGAGCTTACAACCCACGATTTCATGTGGACACCCCTTTTTTTCGTCTATTAATCCATTTCCTTCAACATTCAAGCTGATAGACTGCGTCGTTCCCATTTCATATTCATTTACTTTTGCTTCTCAGCTACAATCGACTTATTGATCGTTTCTTCCAAATCCCGCAGCGCGGTATTGATGTCCTTTTTGCCGGTAAGCACGTTATTAAACTCTTTATTCAGAGGCGTCGTTACCGGAACGGTGACCAGCTTCGAATCTCTCGAAGGAACCGCTTTGACGGGCTTGTTAACATAGAGAGCTTCCGTATGCTTACCCTTCAATTTAGAAAACTCCTGACCGAACGCTTGTTGAATGGCCGGATTTTTTAAGACCGTAGCCTTGCCCGACTTGCTCGCTTGCATTTGCATTTCATCAGACAACACAAACTCAAGCACCTTGAACGCTTCTTCCTTATGCTTGCTCGCACTGATCAAATAATAAAAACGAGGGTTAATTTGTGCATTCGTTCCGGGAGCTTCCTTCATCGTAGGCAGCGAAACCATATCCCAGCTCGTAAAATCATCCGGAAAGCTCTCCGCAGCAGCCGTAACATCCGCATGCATGGCTGAGACCCGATCCTTCATGAAGCTGTTTACTTCCTTCACCCTGCTTCTTTCATCCATAGGTGTGTTCATCGGAAAGCGGTAAAACCTCGTTAACGTGGAAAAAATCGATTTCCAAGCCTCCGTATTCACCGCCGACTTGTCCTCGCTGGCATGCAGGTATGGTGCTCCAAGCTGATTGTTATCCAGCAAATAAATGAAATTCATTGTCATCCCGCGGTATTGAACCCCGTCTTCATAACGGGTAAGCTTTTGGGCTAATGCATAAGCGTCATCCCACGTCATTCCATCCTTAGGGTACGGAATTCCGAATTTGTCGAAAATATCTTTATTATAGTAAAGCACAGGGGTATAAGCATTGACGGGAAGTCCGTACAATCCAGCTCCGTAGCTTGCCGATGCGTTCTTAATGATGTCCAGGTAGGCCGGATCGATCCGACTCAAGTCCAAATTGGATTGCTTCACCAGCTCCGTCAAATCATACTGAAGATTGAACTTAACCAGCTTCTCATTTAACGCCGAAATCCCCTGGTAATAAATGTCCGGACTGTCCCCGGCAAGCACGAGATCTTGAATCTCTTTGCCTTGATCCGCTCCTTGAAACTCAAAAGAAATGTATGGATATTTTTGCTTAACCTTCGCTTCCACTTCGGTTCGGAACTTTTCCTCGTAGTCTTTGTCCCCGGTATAAAATTTAAGAGTAACCGGCTCCTGCTTGACTGGAGCGGTTCCGGCAGCCGGATCGCCTTGCTTGCTGCAAGCTGAGATCAGTGTAGCGGCGAGAACGGATGACAGTGCAGCCAAGCTTACTTTGATTCCTTTTCCCATACAGGGTCCCTCCCATTTGCATATCACTTCATAAACTTCCTTCGCTTGCAAGTTTAAAAAGATCCGCTGTCTGTACAGAAGGAGCATGGTACTGCAAGGTAAACGATATAAGTTGAACTCAAGATTTCCGACTGACACCCGTTTCATACCAAACAGGACTGCTTTGCAACTTCACAAGCTAGAACTACCGCGCCGCCTCTACGTAGGGTGTATCCTTGACTTCAAGCTGTTTGCGGTGCAGCTCCTCGGTTAACTGTTTCACGGTATCGGCATAGGCCGGATGATGGTATACGTTGTTCATTTCGTTGGAATCCTTGCGCAGATCGAACAGCTCCCATTCTGGAGGCTTCGGATCGTCTATCGCATCGGTAGCTCCAAGTGCATCAGCGTAGTAGTAAATCAGCTTGTAGTCGTGCGTGCGCAAGCCGTAGTGAGCGTAAACCCCATGCTCGCTTAAATGCATCCAGTACCGATAGTACATGGAGGTGCGCCAGCCTTCGGGCGTTTCCCCTTTCATCAAAGGACGCAGGCTTGTGCCCTGCATAAACTCCGGTGTAGATATTCCCGCATAATCAAGGAATGTAGGCGCAAAATCAACGTTAAGCGCCATCGTATCCTGTACGCTGCCTGCTTGAATTTCTTTGGGATAGCGTACGATAAACGGCATGCGCAAAGATTCCTCGTACATAAACCGCTTATCAAACCATCCATGATCCCCAAGGAAAAAGCCTTGGTCCGACGTATAGATAACGATCGTGTTGTCCGCAATACCTTCTTCGTCGAGCCTATCCAGCAGCCGACCAACATTATCATCAATGGATGCCACGCAGCGCAAGTAATCTTTGATATAACGCTGGTATTTCCAGCTTTTCAGCTCTCGCTCGGTTAGTCCCTCTGGAGGATCTACCTTTAGATCCCTCTTCTTTAAATCGCGGTCAATTCTCATAATTGCCGCTTCGGCGGCTGCAGCCCGATTGCTGTAATCGTCGTCGAATGTTGGAGGCTCAGGTATATCCACATCTTCGTATAGATGGGCGTGCTTCGCATCAGGAATCCATGGGCGATGCGGCGCTTTATGGTGACACATCAGGAAGAACGGACGTTCTTTATCCCTCTTATCGATCCAATCGATCGATTCATCCGTAATAATGTCGGTAACGTAGCCCTCGTACTGCTTCTCCACACCCATTTGAATGAATTTAGGGTCATGGTAGTCGCCCTGCCCAGGCAATACGTTCCAATAATCAAAGCCGGTAGGATCGCTGTAGCCGCCATGTCCGAGGTGCCATTTGCCGATGATGGCAGTCTGGTATCCATCCTGCTGAAGCAGCTTGGCTACGGTCTGCTGGCGGCCATCGAAATGGTCTCCCAGCGTCTGAACACCGTTCAAATGATTGTATAACCCGGTCAATATCGTAGCCCGGCTCGGAGCGCATATGGCATTAGTGCAAAAGCAATTGTCATAACGCATCCCCTCGTTTGCAATCCGGTCCAAGTTCGGTGTTTGATTGATACGGCTGCCGTAGCAGCTCATCGCATGCGCGGCATGGTCATCGCTCATGATAAACACGATGTTCGGTCGGTTCATAGCTCGTTGTCTCCTTTATAGATTGAACTTTGGTTTAAGCCAGCGCGTAAATCGGCGATATCCATGCACATTGGCCGTTGACCTGCTTAATCTCGACATGATACACGTCACACTCGGATTCGACATTCGTATCCGTCCATACTTCTTTTACAGTGTAAGCTTGCTCTGGAATCGCACGATGCAGAACGATGGCCTCGGAATTGTAAGGATGTAAATGCTGCGTTCTGTTACCCTCAAGCAGCTCTCCTACGGTAAACGTCATCTCGGCTCCGTTCAGTTGTACTCGCAGTTCAGTGTCCACACTACCTTCAATTTCCAATATAACCGCAGCTGTATGCGGATGAAGCGTCGTCGGATTTTTGAATGTCATGCAGCTCCATTCCACGGAATCGTCCGATTGACGGATAAGCTTGTTACCTAGAGCGTTCATAGAAGGATCATCTTTCATCTCCGGTGTAGGAGCTAGAACGCTGCGACCGCGGAAGCAGGTTTCTACAGCAAGAAGCTTACCGTTGCTTAACTCGGCATTTCCTTGCCATGAGAAGCCGTTCTTGTTATTGCCCCAGCCCATCTCGACTCTTACTTTATATTTGCCTACTGCCTTGGTGGCCTCAGTGCCTGCGCTAGTTAAAGATTCTCCATTGATGACTTTCCATGGCTTCAGGTTTTTATAAACGACGATTTTATCAATCTGATCGCAAGCCGTGACCTCCAGCTCCAAATTGCGCTCGCTCGCCTTCACCTCACTGCCCATGGGCTGTCCGTTCATGCTGAACCGGCAGGCGATTTTGTCACCTGTAACGGCATACGTTCTACGCGCCAGAATGGCTTCCCAAATCGATTCGCGTGTTTTGGAATCAGCCAATACCGCCAATCGTCCGTCTCCGTAAGAGCCTGGGTAGCCCGCGTGATGATCCGTAGAGCCGACAAAACCAAAACGGTGCTTCCGTTTCAAAGCTTCAAACACGCTGCTTCGGGAATCGCGGGGTCCCATGTCGTGGTAGTAAGGATATTGACCTTGGTCTGACATGCCGCTGCCGTGCTTGGAATACACCTCAACAATTGGACTGATGGAACCGTTGAAGCTGTCCCAGTTCCCCCCACGGTATCCCGGTGTATAGCCAACATGATGCGGAACGGCGATCACTCGACGTGGTGCAAGCTTTTCCACGATCGCTGCCGGTGATTCCCCCTCTACGAGCGGAAGATCATCGTCCGGCGATACGAAGTGGTGGTCGCCATATTGGCTGGAATGCGCCTCATATCCCTGGAAGGTGACGAATTCGCCTGGCACATTGAAGCTTTTAACCGTCTCGCGAACTTGATCCCAATGTCCACGCAGCTTGGCGAACCCTTCCTTATGAAAATCAACTAAGTATTCCAATCCCTCTGTGCGGGCCGGAATGTCGTACCACGAAGCGTGACCGATAATGGCTACGAAATCAAGCTGCCCCTTGGCAGCAAGCAAAGCATTTTCTAACCCTCCGAATCCGTAGCTGATTCCGCAGTGGTTGTGTAAATCTCCCCAGTATAATGGCATATGTTTGTTCCTCTCCTATTTGTATGGTCGAAGTCATGCTATCTATTTTTTTATTGGGCTATCGTTTAAGCTTGGCGGAAGCGAATGATATGACTGCCTTCCTGTTTGGGATCTTTAGGCGTCAGCACAATTCGCTGCAGCCGATCCCCCCAGGAGTTGCGGAGCTTTTTGTCTTCTATTTGTATACTCTCAACGGAGGCGATAAATTGTTCCGCAGCATATTCCATCTGTAAAGCTTCTTGATCGTTACGACGGAATACAATAAGTCCATTCGCCGTTACTTCCGGTTGGCAGCAAGTCATAAAATTCATTGTAAATTGGCAGGCTTGGGCATCGTCAAATGCATAGCTCTCTTCAAGCTCGATCACAGCGTGTGGAGAACGAGTCAATCGGCAGCACCGAATCCATGAGCGGATTCCCGCTTCAGGCAAGTAAGCGGAAGCAATGTTCATACTCAATTGCGAGCTTTGCCCCGTCACTTCGTACTGTGCTTCTGCAGCACGGTACATACTACCGTCCTGCTGCATGAAGCCATTGATCGTAGGCAGGTTATGGTAGCCTGACTGCATCGTCCATATCTCGTAACGCTGTGCGCTGAACGTTTTGGCTGTGTATTCCTCGACTCCAATATCGATAAGCACCGGCAGTCCGTCCGCATACACGACAAAGTGCCCGACATCGTTATGATTGTGACTCTCCAGATTGTGTCCGCCCTTCATGGCTAGGTACAGACCGCGATCCGAAGATTCGGTCTCCCGAGCTGCCATAACCTGAATGCCGTCCATCCACATATCGCGCTGGAACGTGAGCGGTCTGTTCTCGTTCTCAATCGCGCTGTAATCAAACAACGCTGGAAGCACGCGGAGGAAAGAAAGAAACTTCATGTTCTTCCAGCCCTCGGTACGCAGCATCTGGTGTACCGCCGTTCCGAGAGCCATCATATTATCGTCACCGATACGCTTCCCGTAACGATACACGATATCTTCCTCAACAGTAATCCGATGAGGGCCGTCGGCAAAATTAAGAAAATACCTGTCATGTATGTGTACCTTATAAATGTATCGTCCGATATTTTGAATTAACGGCTCGCCATACACGTTCAAAGCACCCTTGGATGCGGTATACAAGAGCTCCAAGCAATCGAACAACGATCCGCCTGCCTTGTTCCAATAGCCAGGACCTTCATCACAGCCTCCGTCGGCTGGATGCATCGACAAGAAACGGTCCAAGCTTTTCATCGCCTTACGGACAGCTTGCAATCTCCTGCCGTCATCCTCCTCCGTCAGGAGAAAAGCGTTCAAGCAATTGGATGTGCACCAAGGCGTCCAGTTATTTAACCGCTTATCCCGCTCCTTAATTCCCATCCACCAGCAATCGTCACGATCAAGATAAGGGTCCAGAATGCGGTGCCGCAGCTCGGCAACGATCCGCCGATCAATAAGAGGATTCATCTGATCCAACGCTGGCTTCAGCAGGTAATGCAGCCAGGCGAACAGATTGCCTGTCTCGGCGGCAAATAAATCTATTCCTGGCTGGCTTTCGGTGTCGGGCAGACCGGGATGCTCATGCTGAAACATCCGATTATGAGCCGAGATGACCCAGCATGATTCTTCGCTGATCTGCCAAATGCCATTGATGAGATCATTCAGAAACCGCCCCTTATTCTCTACGCATTCGGCAAGAGCGAGGCTCGTCACTGCTCTTCTACGGAGATGATACGGCCCATCGTAGCGAGTCCGATTGCCATTATTCAAAAATTCCATATACATCGTCGCAGTAAGTATCGGCCATGAATAATCCAAATACTTTTCACCCTCGGCTATGACAGATAAGCGAAGCTCTTCAGGCAGTGCGTCCCACTCGCTTCTTTGCTCGATATCCGGGAAAGGACGGTAAGCTGCTTTTGTAAGTAAGCATTCTCCCAATTCCTCAGCAGTTAACAGATCACTAAGACTTATCATAATAAAACCTTACTCCTTTCCTTCCGCTTCCACGGTCAGGGGAATGAGACGTATAGTTCCGGATATTTCCGTGAGGTGAAGAACACCTGCCTCTTCTGTTACCTCATGCTGCTCGCGCGCATCTCCACGCTCTACAATCCAAGCCCCTGCCGTTAGGTCGGCTATGACGTAGTTAAGTGATGCTGAAGCTGCATCTGCAGTCGGTGCCACAGGCACATCCAGCTCCTCATGAAGCCGCAAGCCGCTTTTGCTGAATAGTACGACCCAGTCCCTTATCTGCGCTCCAACGAGCGAGTCATTCTCCACTCTATGAGTCGGTAATGCCTCAGGACCGTCGATATCCTTCATCTGCATAACGTTCAAGAAAACATCTTGTTCGGCAGGCTGACTCGGACTGGCCTCAATGCGCCATGCCCCCTGCTCCTTGGTACTAGGGAAATCGTTGATGTAATTGGTACCGAACACCCAAAACTCTTTACCCGGACCGCCTACAGCTGTGATTTCAAGATTATCAGCTACAGGAAGCAGCGTATCGTTGATTAACTGCCCGTTATAATCGTCCTCGCTGCGCGAGATTACGGTACGGCTGCCGTTCACCTGCGGCTCTTCGATACTATGAAGCAGCCAATACTTCTTGAAATCAGGGTTCGCTGATGTGACGCGATCAAACACGATAAGCGCAGCAGGATGGTTCGCATCCTTAAAGTTTAAGAACATAAACGAGCGTTGGAACTGCTTCATCTTGTTCGAATACGCAGCAGTTATGTCACCTTTTAAGTAAGAGAAATCAGGCTGTACCGGATCGGGTCCATAAGCATGCGCCAGTACTTCTCCGCGTTTAAAATCCTTGTTCAACAAATCATCGAGCGTAAGCGGCGGACGGCCCTCGTTCGGCCAGCGTTGTCCCCCGTCATTCACATTAGGCCATACAAGGCCTCCATCCTTAACATAGGGATACTGCTTTAGCTCGTCGGGGTCGTACACAAGCACCGTGTTATGGGCAATGGTCCGCTTGAAATAATATTTATTGTGCGGCGAATGGTATTTACCAGAAGAGCCCTTGTAAATACCAGAGTCAATTGCCAAGTACCCTTTGTAGTACAGCTGGAATGCTCCTGCATCTAAGTGCTGGTGGTTGTTGTACTGATATTCCCCCACGCGCATTTCAGCAACCACCGTAGGTGAGCTCTTATCCATCCCTTCATCCCAGCCGGTTCTCGCAAGCATGATTCCGGTTGGAGATCCGAAATAACGGGTAAGCGGCAGCTCCTTGATCGATTTAGGCTGCACCTCCGGGTTGTAGAACAAAAATGCATGGAACACGTACATATCCGGTATTGTTTGATATTCTCGGAACTGTTGATCCATAAAGTAAGGATTATCATAATAGCTGCCTGCCATCATATAAACGAGCGGGAAAAATTGAATGTATTTATCTTCTGCATACAGCGGATTATCGCTATCTCCATCGCGCAGCAGCTTGCCATCAGGCCTTCTCGTATAAAT
This sequence comes from Paenibacillus sp. RC67, assembly GCF_030020805.1. Classification (GTDB taxonomy): domain Bacteria; phylum Bacillota; class Bacilli; order Paenibacillales; family NBRC-103111; genus Paenibacillus_S. The sequence goes on along the minus strand of NZ_CP125098.1, from coordinate 889,947 downwards.
CCACTGATACCCTACCTCTCCCTGTGAAGGGTCGTAAGGATTGCCCATTCCCATTCGGTCTAGGATCCATGTGGCATACAGCTCAGCCTGGTAACGATAGGTGCCGTAATTGTCTCCCTGATGATGCCACCCCGAAGGATAAAAGAAATTGCGTGCCGGTGCCATCTCCGCGTAGAATCGTCCTGCCGATTCGTTGTAGATTTCCGGGTCCTCGTCGTAGATAGCAATGCCTGTGCCGATAAGGTCGCGCATCAGCATCCATTCGCTCGTATGACCAACAATCGAGCCCTCCTTCTTAGGAGGGAAGCCGCATTCCAGCATGCCAGCTAACCTTTTGAAGTGACTGATCATAAACTGCCGCTCCGTATCATCGATCAGATCGCGGCACCAGTCATAGACGACGGCCACGGACGACATTAGCCGTCCAATAGCCCGGGAAATATCCTGAAAGTTCGGATTAAACGACTTCGTAATGGTGGTAAGTGCCAAAGCTTTGGCGCGAAGGCCTGCTTCTTGATCCCCATCCAGAACATACATCAGCGCATTCGCTTCAATGAGGTAGGCTTCATCCGGATGCTCAGCGGATTGAGCCTGGTTAATGTCCACCTGACTGAATTGCACAAGCCGTTCCCAAACTTGCTTCATTTCCGGCCTGAATCGTTTCTCCCTTAATCCGGGTAAATGTTGACTCCGCAGCAGCAAGCGTGGGTATTCTTGCGGCGGCGTATGCGGCGGTTTTGGATACATGGCTGTCAGCCTCCTCTTCATAACGGTGTTCGATTGCAAATAAAATCTAACGCTAACGCGATAAGCTTGTTGAGAAGCCTAAGGAAAGTCAGCTGTGAGTGGGACTCCGGTGGGGTATCAACTGTATCAGTAGATTCCTCAAAACCACTTCACGCGGTCGCTCAACTTTGGATTACAGTGATTATTTGGCTTTTTTCATATCCACCATCGTCTTCTCGGCTTTCTCCTGAATTTCTCTCAGCACCGTATTGACATCCTTGTTGTTGATCGCCATATCTTTAGCCCCGTCACGAATCAGCTGCTTGAATGGAAGATCGTAATCCGTCGGTTTGACAATTGGCGCCTGCTTCGTCTTAAACACAGCCTGCACGTTTTTACCCTGGAAGCCCTTCAGCTCGGAAGCGTAGGTTTTCTTGACCGCATCATTGTTCAATGAAGTCATTCTTCCGGTTTTGTTCATCGTAATCTGCGCCTCATCGGAAACCAGTGTGGAGATGACCTTGAACGCTTCCTCTTGATGCTTGCTCTTTGGCGATAGCATCATCAAATGCAGATCAACGGGCTTACCAACCCCAGGCCGGTCCTCGAAGCTCGGATAAGTGACCATATCCCAATTGACGGAACTCCCTTGCTGCGCCATGTCCTCGATCGTGCCAACGACTCCGTCACCCCAAACCGGATACATCGCCAACAGCCTATCCTTGAAGAAGCCATTGGACGTGTACATGAACTTGTTTTTCTCGCCGATAAAGCCTGGAATCTCATACATCGCCTTCAGCTTGGAAAAGGCCGCTTTATAGCCCGGCGTATTAATCTCCGGCTTCTCTTCCTTCTCGTCGACATAAGGAAGCGAATACTGCCTGGTGACATTTTCCGGATAATCAGGATCAATGCCGATATACTGGATGCCATCTTCCTTGCGCGTCAACTGCTTGGCTACAGCAATCGCTTGATCCCATGTCAGACCATCCTGCGGATAAGGAACTCCGAATTTATCGAAAATGTCTTTGTTGTACAGCATCAGACCGTAATTCATAGAGAATGGGACAGCGTACACCTCGCCCTTATCGCCAAACTGCTTAATCGCACCCATGCCTACCGGATCAAAACGGTTAAAATCCAAATTGTTCTTCTTCGCCAATTCATTTAGATCCATGCCTAGCCCAAGCTTGTTAAACATGCCAATGTACACATTGCTGGTCAAAATTAGATCAGGCAGGTTGCCGGAAGCAATAATTTGCTCCGGCGTGTCCTTATCCCCATTTCGAGAAACGAGCTGCATTGAAATATTCGGATACTTCTTCTGAACCGGCTCAACAAAAAACTTCTGGAACTCCGATTCCTGAATGCCCGAGCTGTAGCTGTACACGACAAGCTTGACAAGCTCATTGGATTCAGACTTTACGGGTGCTTCCCCCGCCTTTTCCTTGGAGCATCCGGACAAAGCCACCGACAAACAGAGCAAACCTGGCAGAACTAAACCTTTTTTCATCTACAGAAAACCCCCTATTCACTCATGAAAAGTGTGTAAAGATGAGTCCATCGCAAAATCGGTATAGTCGAACTGTCGTTAAGGCAATTTCCACTGGGAAAGCGGCACATAATCATGGCCTGCCGAAGGAACCGTCTCTCCAGAAGCAAGTGGGATAAGCTCCACAGCCATCCGCACATTAGTTGCTCCATCCAGCTTAATAGCCAGCTTTCGGATTCCATTGTTCGCCGTTTGTCCTTTCGGATTCAGCGATTCAGGGAGCGGTTTGGCATCCATGACCCGGAACTTCGCTTGTGTTGGCGGCGCATCTTTAGGAAAAGTCATCGTCACCCACAGTCTTTTGCCATTCTGGCTTAACAGTGCGGATTTGCCGTCTTCAGCCACTTGAATCGAAGCTTTCGTGTTCATAAACCACCAGACCGTGGACGGCTGCTTGGTCTGAATTTCATCCTCGATAAGAAGCCCTTTGCGATCGATAAACTGAATGCCTCGCTTCACAGCGTCGGCATTTCTGGAGTAAGCCGGCTGCATATCCGCAATGGCTAAAGCCCCCTGAGGCTTCGTTTCAAATCTCGTTATTCGATTCATCGAAGCCTGGTCCTGTTGAAATTGCTTATCCGGATTAAGGACTAACGTATTGTGTCCTTCCGGCTTCAGTCGGTAGTACGTATAACGTTCTTTGTCATATTCGAAGTAGCCTTTTAAATTGTAATCTTCCTTGCCCGGATCGATTGCCCACTGTTCGCCATTCGCATGGAACACGAATTCTCCGATATCAGAGTGAGAGTGGCTTGCTGTAGCCGTTCCCGCTTTGAAACCTACATAAGCCGCTGTTGGATCGTTCCATTTGCTGCGCATAATAACCAGTTCTGCATCGCGATAATATTGATCGGTCGGTAATGTCATTTTCATGTCATGGAGCGATGGATCATACCAGAGCAGATCGTATACTCCGCCAGCCTGCTTCGCATCTTCCATCATGGCAAGCCGCTGTCCGGCCAGCATAGGATCATTCGTCGCTTTCGCTAACCAGAATAGCTCCGGAATTTTCATCTTGCCGCTGTCGCTGTCCGCAAAATTAAATGTTCCTTGCGGCCCTGTAGCATAGACCGGAAAATACGCTGTTTTGTGTAATGCAGGCGTCTGCGCGTGTCCATACGTTGTCCCCAGTGAGGTCTGCATAGCTGCCATGTAGCTGACCGTATATTCCATCATGTATCGCCAGTAGCCCGGCCCTTCGCTCCAGCCGCCGTCCGGCTCCCAGTGGCTCAATATAATCTTTTGCACCGATTGCAGCGAACGGACAATGATCTCTCCTGCGAGTGCCTTCTCCTGTTCTTCGTCACCGATAGCGAGTGCTCCCACAATGATGCCGCCGTTGCAGACGGCGCTCCAGTTGTTAACCGGATCGGTTCTTACACTCCACCACACCTGCTTATTGTGGGCGTCCAGAGCTTTTTGTAGCCCTTTCTCCACCATGGATTTACGGATTGAATCCCTCTGTTCCTGCGTCAGGTAGTCATAAAGCCAATCGTAGCCGATCCCCATCCCTGCTGTGATTTCAGCTGTGTTAAGAAATTCTTTCTTATCATTCCAATCCGGAAAAGCGACCATCGCCATCATTTCCTGAACCGCCCGCTTCGCGTATTTCTCATCCCCGCTAAGCTGGTACATCATCGCATTTTGCTCGATGATCGGTCTGGCGTCTCTGGCCGACAGCATCCTGCGTCCGTCCGGCGTTTCATACGCCCCGACTGGCTTCGTCAGCGTCTTGTCGGTCGCTCTCTGCAAGTCCCCGTACCATTTGCGCAGCTGCGGATCAGTCTTGACCCCATCCTTCAGCTTGGCAAAGGTGTCCGCCGTTGCGAACAGCCTCGGGTGTCGCTGCTTCAGGTTGTTTTTTTGCAAGTCCGCGATGATCCCTGCGGCCGTTGGAGGCCCGCCGGTGTAGGGCGCAAACGCTTGCGACGAAGGTGTCGGCGGTACTGCTTGCGTACTTGTTCCCTCCTTCTCCATCGGAGACGGAGCGGCGCTATCGCCGGTACAAGCAGACAAAACGGTCAAGCACATCACCAGCAGCAAAATGAAAATAGATTGGGTCAGTTTGAGAAACGGCATCTTTTTTCCTCCAGGGCTTGCTTGGTGTTATCTATTAAGGATGTACCACTTGTTTACCAGAATAGATCCGTTTGTCCGCGCAGCTTAGCTATTGCCTCGACGAAATAGTAGTCGCCGTAGATCAGGCCGACGTCGATATTTTTGTTGGCAGGCCAATGCCCGGTGCCGTGAGGCAGAATCGCTTCGTCGCTCGTATCCCAAATCGCATAATGGTCCACCATCGATTTGAGGATACGCTTCGCCGAAGTCTCATAAAGCCGACCTTCCTCGGCAGGTAACGAGTCCGCCAACAGCAGCAAGCCGCTTGCAGCAATAGCTGCCGCCGATGAGTCTCTTGGAGCGCCTTCCTGCGTAGTCAGACGGAAGTCCCAATAAGGCACTAAATCCTCAGGAAGATTAGCTAGGAAGAAATGTGCCACCTTTTTGCTCGCCTGCAAATAAACATCGTTCTTCGTGTAGTGGTAGCATAGAGCCAAACCGTATAGCGCCCAAGTCGTCCCTCTCGCCCAAGCCGATTCAGGTGCAAAGCCCTGTCCGCCCAAAGCTCCGACACGTTCCCCTGTTTCCGGGTCAAACTCTACGATGTGATAGACAGAGCCATCGGCACGGATAAATTCACGCATCACCATATGAGCATGGGCCTCAGCAATGTGCTTAAACCTTGGATCCCTGGTTTCTTCCGATGCCCAGAAGAGCAGGCTTAAATTCATCATGCAGTCGATAATAGCCCAACCGGTATTTCCGTTCGCGCTCTCCCAGTTGCTCTGGTTCCAGGCACGGATGAAATTGCCTTTAAGGTTGAAGCGTCCGGCCAGCCAGGCTGCCACCTTCAACGCACGGAGCTTCGACTCTTCGCTGCCTGTCAATTTATAGTTAGCTACCGAGGTCAAGCTCCACATGAAGCCGACATCATGATGCAATCTCGTGTATTCGTCGATGCATACGTCCATTTTGCTCTCGCATTGCTCGGCAAGCTGCTTCAGCTCTTCATTATTCGTATCACGGTATAAAAGCCACAGCAGCCCTGGCCAGAAGCCGGAGGTCCAGCCTTGCGGATCCGTGCAGTCGTATTTCCCCTCTTTGGAAACGTGCGGGAATCCAGCTCCAATCGTCTTGCTTGTTTGGCCTACCTTGGCTACAACCTTGCTCCATGCTTCATCAATCCACAAATCGTATGTACCAGCTGACATTGTTTTCTCTCCTTATAAGTTCAACTCATCCTAGTTCAGAAAAATTCATTCGATTCCATTCTTATGTTTTAAACTCTGAGTAATCAGCGAGGAATCTTTCGTACATACTGTCCGACATTTCAAGCAGATCGTTGGTCTCTTGCATATGCCGTCTCAAGCACTCCAGCATGCTCTCGATCCGGCTACCGTGCTCTTCTAATTGAAAAGCCAAGTTGTTCATTTCCTGCGGATCATTCACAACATCATACAGCTCGATGAAGCTTTCATCCTTGAACATATCAACGATGAGCTTATAGTCATCTTCCATAACACAGCGCTGAAAATTGCTGCGCGCTCCATTTCCGTCAAACTGGATGAAAATGCGATCCCGGTCCAGCTTCTCCCGATCCCCTCTAATTAGCGGCATTAAGGATAATCCCGATACCCCTTGAGGTGTCTCGACACCGAGATAGTCACATAATGTCGGAAGGACATCTATGCTGCTGACCAGCTCATCCGTGCGATTCAACGCAGGAGTAAACCCTGTAGGAAATTTGAAATACAACGGCGTTTTCACCGATTCCTCGTACATACACATCTTTTGCCACAATCTGTGGGAGCCCAACATCTCACCGTGATCACTTGCAAACAAGATGAGCGTGTTATCGTATAGTCCTTGCTGCTTCAGCTCGGCAATCAGTTGTCCTACGCAATGGTCCAGCAGCGCAACCAGACCTAGATAGACCTTCCAGATTCTCTGCCATTCCTCACGCGTATAGGGTGTTCCCAGCACTCCTGTCAAATTGTACAGCTGCAGCGGAGACTGATTATCCGCCCACACACCGACATTCTCGGGCAAATCCACATCCTGAATCATGGAGTACCACGGCTCTGGAATATCAAGCGGAGGGTGCGGGGCTAGAAACATCGCATTCAGCGCGAACGGCTTGCTGCGGTCTCTATTGCGAATCGCCTCCAAGGAATCGTTAAGAATGAAACCGTCATAGAAGAAATCCAAGTCCTCCTCATATCTCCCTATCGTTGGAGTCGAGTACTTGCGCTTCCTCGTTATTTTTCCGTAGGCAAGCTCGGGCACAAGCCCTTGGAATGTCGGTCCGCCCGGCTTTTTCTTGCCGTTCTTCTTAAGAAAAGCTTCATAACGCTGCTCCAGCTGAAGCCAGTGCGTCTTGCTGTCGTCACGATGTTCGAGCTTCGGCTCGGTGAACAGATGCTGCTTACCGGTATGCCAGCTGTCCCACTGCTGCTCGAGCAGCTCATACCAATGGGTATGCTCAGCTCGAACCATACCATGCTGCTTCTCCTGCTCCGTCCATGGATTGATGAGAGAGCCTGTGACATTCGGGTATTTCCCCGTAAAAAAAGCCCCACGAGCCGGTACGCAAAGCGGCGATGCGCAGTAAGCCCGGTCGAATACGACACTTTCCGCCTTAAGCTGATTAATGTTCGGCGTGTGCTCTCCAAACGCATCCCACCGCAGCTGATCCGCCATAATAATGACTACATTCGGTTTATCGCTCAATCTTGTACACCTCCTGATTCCGAATCTGCTCTCCCGTCGCCACCTTGATATACGATGCGCATCCGTCCGAGTATTGCCTGAGCCTGCCAATGCAGAACGCCGCCCTCTTCTGTTACTTCCTCCGACACAATAGGCTGCCACCCCATACCCTCGGCTCCAACACGCTCCTGTTCCACTCTCCATTGGCCTGCCGCAAGGTCAGTTACGATGTAATTCAAGCTGGCCCCACCGTCGGGTGCTCCATCAGAAATGTCCGGAAGCACAGTATCCTTTTGCAAACGCATCCCACTTTTCGAGAACAACGCGACCCAATTCTTTATTTTGACGCCGATCAGGGTTTCTCCATCCATTCTCTCCGTCGGCAATGCCTCAGGACCGTCTATATCCTTCATCTGCATAACATTTAAGAATAAGTCCTCTTCCGCCGGTACTTGCGGGCTAACTTCAATTCGCCATTCGCCCTGCTCCTTCGTACCCGGAAAATCATTCACATAATTGGTTCCGAACACCCAATATTCCTTGCCCGGACCGCCTACCTTTTCAATCTCCTGATTGTCCCTCGCAGGCAGCAGCGAATCGTTGATCAGTTGGCCTTTATATCCATCCTCGCTGCGGGAAATGGTAGTTCGACTTCCTTCAATTTGAGGTTCCTCAATGCTGTGCAGCAGCCAATATTTCTTGAAGTCCGGGTTCGCCGACACAACACGGTCAAAAACGATCAATGCCGCCGGATGCTCCGTTTCGTTAAAATTCAAAAAGAGGAACGAACGCTGGAACTGCTTCATTTTGTTCGAATAGGCTGCGGTTATGTCCCCTTTCAGATAAGAGTAGCTAGGTTTGATCGGGTCAGGACCTATTGCATTAGCGAGCACGTCGGCTCGTTTGAAATCTTTGTTCAGCAGATCGTCCAGCGTAAGAGGCGGACGCCCTTCATTAGGCCAGCGCTGCCCCCCATCATTCACATTAGGCCATACAAGACCGCCGTCCTTGACGTACGGATACTGCTTCAGTTCGTTCGGATCGTATACAAGCATCGTGTTATGAGCAATTGTTCTTTTAAAATAGTACTTGTTGTGCGGGGAATGATACTTCCCTGATGAGCCTTTATACGAGCCCGAATCGATAGCCAGATTGCCTTTGTAATAAATTTGGAACGCTCCTGCGTCCAGATGCTGATGGTTGTTATACTGGTACATGCCCACCTTCATCTCGGCCACTACCACATTGGAGTCCATTCCAGTATCCCAACCTGTACGTGCCACCATCACCCCTGTCGGAGCTCCGAAATACCGGGTCAACGGAAGCTCGTCAAGCGGCTTTGCTTCTACATTCGGATCGGCGAACAAGAAAGCAAATAACACATCCTTATCCTGCAGCCTCCCTTCATCCACCTGCTTTTGGGCTATGAAATAAGGGTCCTTGTAATAGCCCCCCAATATCCAATAAATGAAATGAAGCCTCGTATACTTCGTTTGCTTCAGCATGATCGGAGTCGTATCCCCATCGCGCAGCAGCTTGCCGTCCGGACGACGTGTATAAATCCACTGATAGCCAACGTCACGCTGCGAAGCATCATATATATTGCCAAAGCCCATTCGATCAAACATCCATGTAGGAAACAGCTCCCCTTGAAACCTCACGCCCCCGTAACCGTCCCCTTGATGATGCCAGCCCGAAGGGTAAAAGAAATTGCGAGCCGGAACCATCTGATGCAGCACCCGGCCCGCAGCCAAATCATACATTTCCGGATCTTCGTCATAAATGGCGATGCCTGTACCCAACATATCGCGCTGAATCATCCACTCACAGCTGTGACCGACAAAAGCCCCTTCTTTTAGAGGTGGATATCCGCACTCCAGCAGTCCCGCCAGCCGTTTGAAATGCCCTATAAAAAAGACCCGTTCTTCATCTGTCACAAGATCGTAGCACCAATCGTAAACAATGGCCCCGGCCAGCATGAGTCGGCCGATCTCTCTCGAAATATCCTGGAAATTAGGATTGAAGTTCTTGGTGATGCTGCTGAGTGCCAAAGTCTTCGCTTTGATGCCGGCGTCTTGATCACCTTGTAACACATACAGCAATGCATTAGCTTCAATAACGTATACATCCCCAGGACAATGCTCAGAGTTCGCTTCCTCGATGCTGTAGCTGCTGTACTTGATAAGCCGTTCCCACTCTTGCTTCAGCTCAAGTCTTGTCATTTTATCTCGTAGCTCCGGCAGGTGCTCCTTGCGTAAAAATAACCGTGGATGCTCCGACGGCGGCGTTAATTCTGGTTTAGGAAACATGGCTGCTGTCCTCCTATCGATATTCCAATTCTGGTTCAATCTCAGAAAGCTTCATTTGCAAATAAGTAGTAATCAAGTCGATTCTTATTTCTGTTGTATGGCATAGAATCATGCTGCTAAAGATTTACTCCGATAATTGTAAACGTTATCAAATATTTCATAGGTATAAATTCAATCCAGGCTGCTTTTCTTCTCCTCCTGATCATACGTCTGCACCTGACTTATGTCAATAACTAAACTTAGATTGAATAAAATAATAAAATAACGGGTATATTATCCCTAATACTATCGTGCGTTACGTCAAATTTTATATGTTAGTTCGTCAGACTCCATTGCTAACTTGCGATAATTTTGATATGGTTACATTAGCAATATTTTGAGATCGAAATGAATTGCGAGGGAAAGCTTATGGATAACATTCGCAAAATATGGGATCAAAAGAGAAGTAAAACAGCGATCCTTCAGATGCTGAGAGTGCACGGCCCGATGTCCCGTATCGAGTTGACTCAATTAACCGATCTGAGCCGCGCGACGATCTCAGTGACGATTAATGAACTGATTGAATTAGGGCTAGTTCACGAAACCGTGCTGCGTCAATCTACAGGGGGAAGGCCCGCTACGAATCTGGAGCTTGTCCCCTATTCCCATATGATATTGGGGGCCGATTTGAACCACCAGACATGGACGCTTGGCGCTTTCGACCTGCTGGGCAACACCATCGAGAAGAAGCGGATCACGTTCAGCCCGCTTACCCCAGAAGCGGCAGTGCAAGCTCTGGTACGTGAAATTCCTGACTTTATTAAAAAAATAGACAAAAGTCCGATCCCTCTACTGGGCGTCGGCGTACCAGGCTTAGTCGATACGCATAACGGTTTGCTGCGCAGCTCCGCCGTGATGGGATGGCAGCAGGTCGAGCTGGGAGCTATGCTTGAAAAGGCCCTGGGCTGGCCTACCGTTGTCCTTAACCGCAGTCGAGCTCGCGGTTTATCCGAATGCCGCTACGGTGCAGGAAAAGATTATCAGCATATGATTTATATCGGGATCGATTCCGGTATTGGAGCCGGTATCTACGTCCATAGGGAATTAATTCACGGAGCTTTGGGAGGCGCAGGTGAAATCGGCCATACGACGGTCGATGTCGACGGTCCGTTATGCCCTTGCGGCAACAACGGCTGTCTGCAGATGATGTCTGCCGCTCCAGCCATGGAGCTGGAAGCCCGCAAGCTTCTCCGGATGGGAGCCCCCTCTTCGCTCCATATGCAGCCAGGCTTTGACCTGCAAATGCTCAAAGCTGAAGATATTTGCCAAGCAGCCGAGCAAGGAGACGAGCTTGCCGTTCAAGTCGTCCATAACGCCGCTGCCTATCTGGGCATTACAATGGCCAATTTGGTCAATCTGCTTAATCCCGAAGCCATCATTTTGGGCGGCTCCATTCCGAAGGACTGCCCTTCCTATGTGCAGACAGCCGTTAAAGTGATGGGGCAGCGCGCGATGGGCCAACTGTCTGCATCTACAACCGTCCATATCGGTCAATTCAAGGAAATCGGCGGTGCACTAGGAGCTGCCAATATGGCGCTCGATCGTCATATGTCATTCTCCCATTTTTCCCAGCAATCCAGCATGGTTAAATAAAAGCTTGGCTTGGAGGCTGCGTAATAAATCATAGCAAAACAAAAGGAGGCGCTCGTAACTGAGCCCCTCTCTTCCTTTGCTAATGCGGTTGAGTATTTACTTCCAGCAGCCAAATTCTCCCCTGCATATCGATACCATAGTCGAAGCCGAGCATATCAATACCTGGAAACGCACGAACCAGCATCTCCATACTCTGATAAGATAGCCTGTTCATTTCATGCTTCTTGGCAATCGCAGCTACGGACAACGAGCGTCGAAGGGCATCGTTAGCCCGCAGTAGAGTCCCGCCTCGGCAAATGTTCGTCACGAACAATCCCGGCTTAGCCAGCTTGCCAACAATCGCCTTGGTGAACCATTTTCCATGCCTCCGCAGCAGCTTCACCCGATAATCTACCGGTCGTCCGGAAATACGTGCCAATACAATGCCCCGCTGTACCAGATAAGCCCTTCTATGACGAATGCGCTCGACCATGGCCAGCATAGTCCCAAAGCTCACTCTGCGTATTATCTTCTCACGATGATGAACCGTGTAGCCAGATCCTTCCTTGTAAATGAGAACAGCTCCATGCCCCCCAGTACCAATGCAGGGCTTCATAACAACTCGTCCGTATTGATTCAACATGCGCGCCAGCACGGATCTGTTGTATAGTCTTGTTTCAGGAATATGACGAGCAACATCGCGATGCTTTCGTAGTACATTTGTTTTCAACCATTTGTTCGGAACCAATCTTGACACCACCGGATCCCTCCTTGTACTGGCAAAATCCCACTCACTAGTACAATATTCATCCGGGCCAGACAACTCCTGTACCTTTGTCCGGTCATGATGTATATGGAGAAACAGCAGTATCTTCATCCTATTTTGGCCAAATAGGGCATATATAAAATGCTTCTAAGACTAAGGCTTGACAGCTACTATGTTAACCTCGCGCTGCCCTCTAAAGACGACCAAATGAAGCGAGTCGCCACGCCCTAGAGCTTCATAGGCAGCCAACAAATCCTCCACGCAATCAATCCCTTGCCCGTTCAGCTCCAAAATGACATCAGCAGCCTGCATTCCGGCCTCTAGCTGCCAGCTGCCCCAATACATGGCTTCAAGCAGGACACCGGTCTCCTCATGCAGGCCTGCAGCGGACACTTCGCCTAAACCGACTACGTTTTTCACTAAGCACTTCCCCCATCGAACCCGTTTAGGATCTCTTCCTGAATCGGAGGCCTTCTCCGCATAGGTCGGGAGCTTGGGTGAACGAGCTTTTTGCAATAAATCCGGATGCTGCACTCCAAAGCAACTCATATCGAAATTGACAAAACCAACTCGGAGCGCATCCGATTGTTCTCTTACTCGATAATCTCCTGCTGACAGATCGATAAACAGTGCATCCCCCTGGATAGAGTGCTCATCTCTTCTACTCTGCTGCTGAAGGACTAGTGCTGCCTCCGCTTCTTCTTGTCCCTGCACATGAAGGAAATTGCTGTCGCACTCCGCTCCCCAAGGCTGTGGCACTCGAATCGGGGCATACTCGGCAAACACAATATTGTGCCGGAATATATCTTGACTCCCTTTATACCAGACATGCGGATGAAAAGAGTTGTTGACCATAATGTTGTTTTCACAAATCCGGTAGAAGCCTTCTCTTAATTTAATGCCACCCGACAAGCATAAATTGTTATAGATGTGGTAATGACTTGATCCATCATCCAGATCAATGTCCCACCCATTATCGCAGCGCCACCTATTATTGCGAATCACGATAGGCTTCACTACATCAAGCAGGGGGAGTTGACTTCTCTCACCCGTCTGCCCAACTTCTTCCGCATCATGTAGTGTATTCAAATCGATGTCCGTCAAGCCCCAATAGCGGTCCCGCCCCCAAGAGTTGAACGCGCCATGGTCTCCTGTCTCCAATACCGTATCGAATACATCACAATGCTCTATAACATGCCCGCCCCATGTGCCTTCGGAAATGTTGATTCCAGCCCGAGGAGCATCGTAAATCGTACAATGACGAACAGTAATGTCCATTGCCATCGAAATTTGCACAGGTGCCGATTGCTTCTCTACCGTACCGCATCGTGTAATAAGGCAATCCTCAACTAGACAGTCCGCAGGGTATGCAGCCGTTAGTGGACCCGGCGTGAGATCCAGACTGTCCATGCTCTGGCGCTGCTCATACTCGAACAGTGGACTTCGCACCGCTTCCGCAGAACCTACAAAGGCGATGCCGCTCGCTCCGATCTCATTTAAATGGCAGCCTCTAACCGTAATGCCCCGATTATAACCATCTACAAATATGGCATTGCCGCCGAGCCCTATAAACCGGCAATTTTCGAATAAGCACCGCTCGCTACCTCTAATCGTTATCGCTCCGCCTCGATATATCGTCCAATCGCTTCTTAGCAGCGGTTCCCTGTTATCCATGAACGTTCTGGATGCATGATGAAATGTAAAGCCTCGCATATGAACATGCTGCACAGGTGCGTACTCGCTGCCCGCCAGCTCGACCAAGCAGGACAAACATACAGCTTCGACGGAAGCGTTCTCCATGTCCGTATTGGAATCAGGGTACACGTAAAGCCTATTTTCCCGCGCATCCCAATACCATTCGCGTTGAGCATCCAGCTCTTCGAATATGTTCTCTACGTAACGATAAGTGTCATGCATCCCTTTTTGCCGGTTGTTTTGCCAGCCGCCCTCATAAATAAGCTGCCCATGCTCATCCTTGCCCACTATGCGGAAATGGTGATCCCCCCACAAATGCTTGTGCATGACATGAAGGTACCCTCCTTCGGGATTCGTCCAACGGCTTACCCTTTCGGAACTAATGCAATCCGCGGCAAAGCCGTTGAAAATACGAACATCCGGAGATGTATTCGGGTATCGGGCCATATCCCACCTTTCTCCGTTTATGAATAATTGATCCGTCACCATACCTTTCGGGACCCGAGCTTTTAAAATGCATCCCTCATGAATCTCCCAATCCAGCTCCAGCCGGATTCCACCGCTCAGGATCACCTCTTCTCCTATCGCTTCGTACACGACAGGCGCTTCCTCCGTACCTGAATCTTCAGCCGTAAACACCAACGGCTCCGCCAAATAGTATGTTCCTTCCTGAACATATACTTTTACCGCAGCTCCTTTGAGAGAAGCTGATCTTGCTGCCCGCTGTGCCCTTTCCAAGGTGTCGTAAGGTTCTTCCTTTGTACCGTTTGCCCTGTCATTCCCTATTCTTGAAACGTAAATTTCCACAACAGATGGACTCATGTGTATACTCCCCCCTGATTCCGTTTAACCTTCCTTTCTCCATTTTAAGTCACGCTGAGCTATGGGAGGAATGCACAATGCTCCGCCAAGTATGCACAAAACTCTGATGGAGCGCTGGTCCTAACCACCGTAATGCAGCCTGTGCTATACTTTGGACATCTAACAAAGTCTGGGTAATCTTCGACTACTCAACTGCTATACGAGCAGGGCATTTCACCAAGCAATCAGACTCTTTTCTACGGAAAAAGCGAGGATAAGTATGAAACCAAAGGAATACGACTGGTTAAGCTCCTATTTGCAAAAGCTTCAATTAGAGGTGCTTACGGTAGGCTATAATCAGGTCAAGCCGCAATGGAAAAACTGGAACGTAGCTCCGCCCTTTTGCTGCCTCTATTTCATTGAAGGCGGGGAAGGATGGTTTAAGATCAAAGGCCGAGAAACCCATCCAGGGCCGGGTGAGATCGTGCTGCTCCCTGCAGGCGTCATTCATTCTTATTCAACCTCCCCAGAGAAGCCTTATCTTAAATACTGGTGCCACTTTCAGGCAAAGGTGGGCGAGATGCACCTGTTTCACCTGCTCGATATGCCGAGCTGCTTTCCTTTGGGTGATGCGACCCTCTTCAAGAACCGGTTCCGAGACCTGCTGAACGCGTACCGAAGCTCCCATCCTCTCGCACCTCTTCAAGCCAAATCAGCGTTAACGGATATTGTGACCATGCTGTTCGACGAATGCTTGCCCGATCAGGTGCAGCCTGCGTCAAATCCGTCCCTGGATAAGCATAATGAGATTATTCGTTATATTGAAGATCATTTGTCAGAGGAGCTAACTGTCGAGCAGCTTGCGAGGATCGTCAATTACAGTCCGAACTACTTCATTCAATTTTTCAAAACAATGCAGGGCTTGTCTCCAATTCAATACATTAATAACAGCCGGATAGCAAAGGCGAAGCGCCTACTCCTGACCACCGATATGAGCCAGGCTCAGATTGCATCCGAGCTTGGGATGGAGCCGCATTATTTTTCCCGAATGTTCAAACGTCATGAGCAATTCTCACCACAGCATTATCGCAATATGATGAGGGAGAAAGAATGAAAAAACCGTCCCTTCGGAAGAGCTTCTTCTCCAAGGACGGCTGTCATAAAGCTTATTTTTTTACCGCTCCCGCTGTGGTAGCGGAGGCTGCCGGTGTATATTTGATCGTTTTCTTGATTGTATCGCTCATCTTGCCAAATTTATTGCCCGCTTTGATCTCTACAGTATTATCCCCCGGCGTCAAATTCATTGACCAGGACACGGTGCCTTGTCCAACCGCTTGGCCATTAATATAAATAGTCGGACTCGTATCATTCGTATCTTTGGCGCTAGCCGAAATGATAACCGGAGCAGTTTTGGATGTCTCAGGGATTGGATTGTACGTTAGGGTCGGAGATGGCATGGTGTACATCACCTTTTTCTGAACAACTTCAGATGCCGTACCTCCACGATTAATCGCTGTAAATTCAATTAGGTTCTCACCGTCATGCAGAGCTATCGTTGTATCTATTGCACCATTAGCCACGTACTGGCCATTCAAGTACATTTTTACCGTTTCCGCCTTCGCTTTATCACCCTTCACACTTGCTTTGATCGGCAAATTCATAGTGGTTGACGTCTCCGGCAATGTTTCTACGGCAATTTCCGGAGGAGGGCCAACGCTAGCCATCCAGTTCAACATCGGAGTCCATAATAAAAATAAAAGAAGTGCGGTAACAGGCACTGCAATAAGACTGGAGCGAACCAATTTCCGCTTATTGCGAACGAAAAAACGGATCCATTTCCCCGACTGCTTAAGCTTAATCGCTTGGAATAATGCGGCGAACGAAGGATTGGCAACAGCGAGCAGCCTTTCCCGAACCGCTTTGTTCCTGAAAGCTCTCGCATCATGAATATCGAAATATCGGGTAACCGCCGCTTTGTAGCTGGACTGAATAACTTCTTTATCATCCAGAAACTTACGATCGCCAGCCGATTTCAGCAAAAAATCATACATCGTATCTGTATCACTCATATTGGAAGCGATATATTCGAGCATGCCATCGTAGTCATACCCTGCGGCAAACTGGAAGCTTTGCTCGGCGTCGGGAACATAAAATGCAAAAGCAATTGGACTAAAACGGCTGGAATCGATTCGATTCTCCAACAAACGTTTTAACGAATCCTGCACCCGTTCCAGATCAGCAGGTCCCAGCTCCTTCATCGCCTCTAGCGCTTCCGACTCTTCCTCCGGCTTCAGCATAAGCAATCTATATAAGAGCGCGAGTACAATGATGGTCTGCCTTTTGTTTTTTTCCATGCGTTGGAACAACGTAGTGTCAATAGGGTCCACCATAAAGCTGAGGCGGATCACATCGTCGTAAGACAAGCTTCTCTCATCGAGTTCTTCCAGCAATTCCAGCTGAAGTTCAAGCATCATCTGATCACTAAACGGCTCAACCTGCTTCTTGCTGCTATGTTGAGGCAATTGTTCGAAATAACGATACAGAACAGCAGCCGTATCGATTCGCTTGGGCCCGGTCTTTTGCAGCAGCTGCTTGCTTTTTTCAGGACTTCATTGACGAAGTAACGGACTTGCACCATCGTATCGGCTTGAGTTAACCAAAAATCGATTTCAGCCAGCAAAGCCTCCACCGTTCCGATTTGTTTCATGCGATAAGACACATATTGCTCCGCTGTGTTCGAAGATTGCTTCTGCAATTCCCGCATCACTAAACCTAACACTTTGGAGGAATGCATCAGCATCGGTTCAAATAACCCTGCTGCGCCCGTTACCCCTTCTTCAGAACGAGATGACGCACGATTCACAAAAATAACGAAGCATTGAATCAGCAGCGCCTGCTCTCCCTCTTCTGCCAGTGCATAATAATCCAAAAGGCTCTGAATATAACCAGCAGTCGGCAAGCTTCCGCCATCCGTCGCATCCTTGCGCAGCAAACGGATAAACAGCTCCCTCAGCCGCGGCTTGCTGCGAACGTTTTCTTTACGCAAGAAGCTCAATATCGAGCTCATCGTTCCAGAACGATTGTGCTCATACAACGTTTCGTCACCTTGCTCAATCTCATATAACGTAAGCAGTTGAGAATAGGTCGAGACCGCTAACGGGATATTCAGTCCCGAATCCTGCAGCGCTTCCTCACAAAAATCAAACAAACCTTGAAGAGGCTCTGCTTCATGCCGGAAATGCCATACGAATTCCATCAAAGGCTGCTCGCTATCCGGGATTTCCGTATTCATAAATTTCCGATTCGGGAAATCGAATAAGTATTCTTTTTCGATACGACGATCCGGCAAGCGCAAGCTTCCTTTTTCCACAAAAATGATATGGATATTCTGCTTGCTCTCCGGCTCGCTATTGAAGGTCATGAAGCCCAGCTGGCGCCGGAATGCGTAAGGAATGCACCGGTAGATAATTTCGAGCAGATGTTTGGCCTTCTCTGAGCTTTGCGATACTTCCGTATCCAGCGCGATATACACTTTCTTTTTGTTCGAGGTGGATGACATGATCGCATAGATGAGCTGCTGGAACCGATTGGCATCAACGCCAAGCTCGTTTAAGAGACGCTCCTGCTCATTCTCGTCATAATGCCGATCATATGCGATCTCGTCCACCTCAGGTATGGCTTTCCCATTACGGATATCGTAGCTACTCTCGAAGCTGTTGATGCGGAACAATCGATTCGGTTCCCGTAAGAAAGGATCCTTCAGCTCCTTCGGAACAATATACTGATGAGTGAACGATGCGCTTCGCTGTCCGGTAAAATCCGTCCCTACGTAAATGCTGCGGCCGATGACCATATCTCCGTTATCGGTTTGAAAAACTTGAAAGCATTCAGGGTACTTTGAGCTGTCTGACTCATCTCTCGCAAGCAGCTCCTGGGGAGCTTTGTAGACACAATAAGGATGCAAAATCGCTTTAATGAAGGTGTTATCCAATGACGGTGATTTGGCAACTGTATCAAACCCTTCGCTGGTGCGAAAGATTCCCTCCCGGTCTCGGGTAAAATACTGCTGCTGTATTTTTCTGTGAGCCATCACTGAGCCTCTCTTCTAGCCACATAATCCAGCTTGTGAAGCAGCCAAATAAACGGCTCATCGACTCGCGTCGGGTTGATTACGCCCGTCAGTTGTTTGTTGACCGGGTTGGCGCCGAGGGCAGATACGGCAAAATAGGCGGTGTTCGAAAAATAAACGTCAATAGCATCTTTAAAAGGTCTGTCTACCTTTTCGATAAAGCGGCTGATCTCGCCGTTGATGTTCTCAAATTCATTTTGATTCAAGTAGCCTTTATGAACGACATTGCGGAATACGTTGCTGTTAGGCTGAATGTACTCGCTATCTTCCTCTTTCAAATATTGAAGCATATCGCTCTTCGTCAGCACGATAGCTGTCGGTATGTCGGTTTTGCTGTTTTGCTGGTGGGCGATAAAGTTTTCGAACAGACTGATCACCACTTCGCGCGGCTCATCATACCGGTTGGCAAACTCGCCTTCCTCCGTGCCCAAGTTAATGTGAATTCGGTCGCGGATACTGCGGATTTGCAGAGGATCGACTAGAAACAAAATGCCAGACGAATTTTTGATGTGAGACGCGTAAATATCCAAATATTCGCGCTCTACCATACCCTCGCCGGCCACATCGAAAAAGACAAGAGTCAGCGGCGCCTGCTCCGGGTCCTTGAACACAAATTGAAATATAAACGGCTCCTGCTGCTCGTTCGGATTCGTCGATTGCAGCATGCTTCCCCCGTTCAAAAATAGGCTCGTGATAATTTTGCCGGAACTTCCGGCTGATCTCGGCGCTAAGCGGCATGCAGGCCGCATTGAAATTAGATGCGGTCGTATTTTGCAGCGTATGGATGAGCGACGTCATATAAACGGATTTGCCCACCTGAGAAGCTCCGACAATGGAAATAATATTGCTCGGTACTTTCCCCGCTGAAATCGGCAGTTCGTTATGACAGTTCGGGCAAAGACGTCGCTTGCTCGTCTCCCCGTAACGGTCCGTGACGGCTACAAGTACGTTCTGCGAGTAGGTTTTATTCTCTTCGGGGATCGTGTGAGGCTCGATAACCGCCTCCATGTCCACCTCGGACAAATGAAATTTGCGACGCCAATCGTTCAGCTTGCGATCCTCCTGGAGCATGAAGTCATCGTCGTTATCTCTTATATGGGTAGCCCGGAACTGCACTTCCTCCGGGTCGAATTTGCTGAAGCAGTAGGGGCATACAATACTGTAATAGGGCGGCCTTTCTTTGACAGGCGCTTTTTTTCCGAACCAATTTTTCAAATTTCCTAGCATGTTATCCCTCCTAAAAGTTTTCGGAGAAAACTGATTTCGTAAACAGGGTGAATCCTTGGACGCTGCGCGGGTTGGATCATTCTTCCGATCGCTGTTGTCCCCGGATTTTTTTGATTTTAATCGACCCTGTCGTTAAAATCCGAGGACAAAGGCGAACGCTTCCGCTTCTCCAGAACGATCTCACCCGCTCCGCTTTGGATTCACCGGATTTCAGAGAAAAGTGGTTTTTCAAAACCAACTTCGTAAGTTCGGGTGAATCCTTGGACGCTGCGCGGGTTGGATCATTCCTTCGATCGCTGTTGTCCCCGGATTTTTTTGATTCTAATCGACCTTGTCGTTAAAATCCGGGGACAAAGGCGAACGCTTCCGCTTCTCCAGAACGATCTCACCCACTCCGCTTTGGATTCACTACGTTGAAAGTCCTCAAATGATAACGAATTAGTTACTCATACATAAGAGCGAACTGCTCGCTATATCTCTTGCTATCGGTGAAAAATACCTTAATATAATCGTTCTTCCCTATTTCTACTTGCGGGAGTGTACTACGTCCCACAGGGAAGTCATCCATGAACGGATACGCGATGCCGTCGTCTTTATGAGTCGGATTCGCGCCCTCTTTCTTTACATAGCAGAGCGCCTCCTGGGGTACGGCAATTTCACAGAATAACTCAATCCGCGCACTCTTATACTTGCTGAACAGCTTGCTTCCGTACTTGACCGAGCAGCGAATTTTGGCTCTTCCCCCGCTCATTCGAACACTATTGCTTTCGTCCAACTGCCTGAGTACTGTCAGCTTCCCGTCGTTCCTGCGGCATGGAAAGATCCGGTATCCCCGCAGCCCGATGTAGTCTATCCGCTCCCGATACCCCGATTTCGCTTTGTATTCCTCACGGGTAAACAGCTTCAACTGCTTCGTCGTCAATAGCTCTACAGCTTGTTCAGCACCGTCGGGAAAGCTGTAAATATATACATACTCGACATCTTTAGGCCACTGCCAGGTTAGCAGGCACTCTCCATCCTGCAGCTGACAGGCGGCCTTCGTAATTCGATAAGGATCGCTGGGTTCTTCCCACTGCAAAATTATCATCCTCCTAAAAGTTTAATCTGAAAGATTAAACTGACTTCGTAAGCATTCGCTAAAAGTTTTCGGAGAAAACTTGCTTCTTCCGGTATTTCTACGCTAGCTATCTAAATCGTTTGCCTATCTTACTATCGTCACCGCGGTTACCGAACCTGCCTTGCTCCCGCACAGCTAAACCTCTTCGTCCGCCGCGAAGGCCATTATTCCCAGCATCGTCCTGATGAACAGCTACGATCATCGTAGACAGCGAAAGGATCAATGCAAGCACCACATCAGCAAATGCCCGATACACCGAAGGGTAATCGGCCTCATGCAACCCATTTTCCAGTATAATGCCTGCAATCAGTCCTGCTACCATACCACCTATCATAAAGCTTTTCGCCAAATAACGATTATCGAATACGATGCCTAACGATAAGCCGAGCAAAGTTCCTAACAGCATGATCAAGATAATGCGCAGCGCAGCATAATAGCCATCAGCCGAAGAGGCCCCTACACGTTCGTTAAGAAGATGGCGGTGCTGCCCGGCATCGTAGATTTGCTCGAAAGCTCCGGCAATGCGATCTGCTCGCTGAACATTTTGGAAGGTGCCTCCGGTTTCATTGGAAATCCTTGTAAGGACCTCATTGCCTCTGTCATCGTTGGGAATAATGCCGACGGTATGAACTCGAATCCGCTCCTGTATGTAAGGTGCCAGCACTTTGGAATAATTAACCTCATTATATCCGTCCGAAATAAGAATAACCGCAACTCTGCGTTTCGGATCGCCTTCTTTATGCAAATAATCCATAACCGTATTCAATGCCTTCCCGATATCCGTTTGCCCGGATGGCTCATCTATCGCCGCCAGCTTGGAGGATAGCTGAGCTTTCACTCCTGAATCCGTCACTCTGGTAAGCGGAAAATTAAGCTTAGTTCCTTCATTGAAGGTGAAGAGCGCCGCCCGTTTGCTGCTATCCATCCGTTGAATTAAAGATTGAGCAGCTTGAATGCTCTGCTTGCCGGGATCGGTTTCTTTCATGCTCTCCGACATATCCAGCAGAAGCACATAATCCTTAGGCGTATCTTTCTTCTCTATCGAAAATCCGTAAATGAACTGGAACAATGCCCCTGCAGCAAAAAGCATGACAAGCGTTCCAGGGACCAGAAGCTTCCATCCATCCCCGGCATAGCGCAAGCGCCAATTGTTCCCGTTCAAACGAGGCGAAATCATCTCGGCAATCAGACAGAACAGGCCTACGACAAGGGCGAACTGTCCAAAGTACAGGCCTATTAGCAATGTCTCATGCACTCTGCCTTCCCATTGATTTAGTATGATTTCTCCTATGAAAAAGCCCAGCAGCCCGCCGATGAGACTCATCAACGTCAGCAGCGCATTCCATTTTCGCTGTTTCACCTTGTCCCCCTCTTTCCGCAGCTTGCGGCCGGTTACTCCGGCGTCTTATTAAGCTCTTTGATTCTATGAAATTGAAAGCCATTCTCCACATAAGTATCATAATAGAGCTTGCCGTTCCGGTAATACATCAAATCATCCAATCGAAAACCACCCATAATATTCAACTTTTCAATGCCGCTCGCTTTCTTCTCATGCACACACCCGAGCTTGTACGTCCTACTGCCGCGATCCACAGCAAATGCATATTGGATGAATTCACTCTGAAAATCACCAAACATATATTTTTCCTCATAGCGATGGCGATGAGTAGAACGATATACGTCGGCCCTAACAGCCGCCTCACTCTCCAGGGTCGCATACAAATCGCGGAACAGCTCCTCCTTGGACAACACAGCACGATTATCGTAGCTGGTCACGACGTTCGCTCTTTGCAACAGCTCGTCTTCGAACGATTGCTGGAACAACGGATGGATGAATACATATTGTCGCACCGACTCCATAAGCTTCTGAAGCAGCTGCTCCTCTCCTTGAATCAGAAGTTGCGAGACATTCCCCACGCACCGCTCCTCCCAATAAAAATGAGACCCACGGCGATCCTCCAGCTCGGCAGTAATCTTGTTCACGACATACTCATAATATTCGTTAATATTGCGTCCCAAGTAATCACTCGTATATGAAATACTGCTGCGGCTTGCATCTCGAAGCCGCTTCTCCAGCTGTTGAAGCCGTTCGATGTACTGCTTCATTCGCGCATGCAGCTCTTCAAGCTTCTCAATATACTGCTGCAGCAGTTGTCGCTTTGCTTGGTAGTAAAGCATATCCAACTTGATACCGTAAATGTCATCCAACACAGCCTTGACTACGTTTTTCAACGGAACCTGATTGGTGAGGCGGTTCCACAGCGATACCCGTTCTGCCGACTGCGGATCAATCTGTTCCTCATACCGCAGCTCCAAGTCCAATCTGCACTGCTCGAGCAGCGCATCCGTTTCTTTCATCTGCTTCCGCAGCTCAGGCATCACGCTGTTCGTATCCAGCTCTTCCGATGTCCACGAATATCCGCTGACAACTCCGTACAATGGATTCTCGATAACCCGTTCCTGGAACCGTCGTTCTAATTGTCGGCCAAAGTCCCGCTGCAGTAAGGCTGCTTCAACCCGACGGGCAACATTCGTGTCAAAAAAAGCTTGAGCATTGCTGCCGAACAAAGCTATCTCCGCTTCCCGATAGCTCATCGACTTCCATTGCCCAGGTGAAATCGAGTGGTAGAGCAGCCCGTACATTCCCTCCAGAGCCTTTGCCGGCTCTTCCAACAGAGAATGAATAGCCTGGTCACCTCGCTGTGTATCCAGCTCTAGCAGCTCGATCAAGTCCTTGCGATCGACTTTTCCTTGCTCCCGCTGTCTTTCTATTACCGTTCGATACCAATGGTATAAGACCGTCAAAGCAATAGGCTGGTTCGGACGCTGTACCTTGGAAAATCCAGCCGATACGAAGAATCTTGAGTCTCCGTCTGGTGGCGTCATATTTTGTCTGAACTGCTGATGGTTATAAATTCCATGCTGCGGATCCGTTTGTTCGGGTGCCATACGGTTTTTTAACAGATTGAGACTGCAAACAATTTCGCAGCTCCCCCGCACCCCGCTGTCTGCAAACAAGCCCCTCTCGTCCTTGCTGCTCAAAAGGTAGACCATATCGAATAGCGGTGCAGGTCCATATTGAACCGGCATACGAATGCCTTCCCCTGTAACCTGAAGCATGCCATGAAACTTGAAGCCTCTATCCTGGTACAAATCTACTTCACGCAAAAAGCTGACCCCAAGCGAAGAGGAGAAAGCATAGGTGTCCCCCACCTGCTTCTCCTCCAAAAGGCCATAAAGGTCTATCATTACGGATCGGAATTGTTCCCCGAAAATGGTACGTGCGAGTACCGTCAGCTCAGGCAGCAGCACATTGCACGGATCATCCAGCTGCGTAACGATGGCAATATTTAAACGCTGCAAGCTAGAGTACATCCGCCCAAATTCTCCAATGCGATTATTCATTCGGCGCAGAATCACGTTCAACTCCAGCAGCTTCGTCTCATCGCTGTAAAACTGCTCGTGCGTGTTCGTACGAACTTTTTTTTGTCATCTGACAGGGCGGGCAGCGCCCAGGAGTACAAATTTTCATCAGGCTCCACAGGCTTCGTCCCCACATGCAAATAGACGACACCCTCGCTGTTGTTCCACTGGTTTCCGTTCAGCTTGCGGATTTGCCGAAGCGCCTCCTCTGTCTGATCGCCAAGGAAAAGGAAGACGAGAGGATGGTTAATGCTGCGCAGCTCATCGGCGTCGCTCCCCTGGCTGTCCATTTCCGCGTCATATTCATTTGCAAATGCTAGCAATGTGTCGCGCATAGTCCTCTGCACCCTCCTTTCATAGCTTTCTACATAAGCGAACAAGCTTGCTATCTCAAGCTTCTTACTTCAGGCTTCTCACCATGTCGCTTACTTTACCGGACACCAGCTTATAGAACTGGTACATGTCTTCCCCGTTCTCCCATTCCACACGATCGTAATCCAGAGCCGACTTGGCCTCCGAGTAAGCCTCCGCCATCTGACGAAGCGTTTCGAGCAGTTCGCTAATATCAGCCGACGCAGTCAGCTGCTGGCTTCTTTTAGCCGCTTTGCGCTGCAGTAGGCTTCGTTGTTTCTCGTCCAATCCGCGAACTTTGGAATAAATCTCATATTCAACGAATTTGTTATTTTGCATCAGGTTGACGAACGGCACCCACGGATCTTCCTCTGCGTCATGATCGTAGACGAACAAGGCACCTTTTTTGCGGATCGTGTTCGTATATGCCGCATCGATAAACAGCTGCATGAGCTTCTCTTCATCCTTATGGGCGCCAAGCAGCTTTTCCAGCTCCTCAATTTTGAGCACGATCCCGTTCATTTTACGCCATTCTTCTTTCACGCGCTTCAATAGTTCTGGAGAACGAATCAGGTTGTCCTTTGCCATATCCTCGTTCACACTGCCGAAAATATCCTTGGTGCTCTCTACTGGCAGCCCTTGCTCTACAATGCGTTTCAGCTCACTTACGCAGCGCTGTAATTCTCCTAAGTTCGGCTTTTGCGAGCTCAACTGCAAGTTGTACGACTCAAGGTGCTGCTGCAAATCAAACGGCTTCGTAAACACGCACTCATAACGATTAATCGTGCCGCTGTCCGGACCTTTTTCACGAATACAGCGATAAACCACCATTTGCTCGAACAGTTGGCGAATCTCAGTATTATATTTTTTTACCCGGTTGTTGTCGTACGTATCTCCCCAGGATTTCTCCGGAATTGGTGACGGCAGGTAAGTCCAGTTCACTTTATCGGTCTGTACAAGGTGACGTCCGATGCCTTCCGGCTCTAAGATAGTATTCTCGTAGCTGGTCTCGTACACTTTCAAAGGCGTATACAGGAACAGCGGGATACCGTTCTGCGTGTTAAGCCAGAATATCCGGTTTTTCACTTCGCTCTCCTTGATCGTAAACCGGGAGTTGGCGATCGCATGATCCTGGAAATTGCGAATGCCCTTGAAAATATTCGGCGCCTTGACCGGTACCGAAACGAAGCCCCACGACGGGAAGTTAAAGTGGCCCGAGCTGTTGCTCAAATGGAAGACCGGCTTGGCCTCTTCATACAAGCGGCTTGCAATGGTCTGCTCCACCAGCTTTTCGATGGAATCGTCATTGCCGTATTTGATGATCAAATACTCTTCCATCGACTTCGTGATCAAATCGCCAAAGTGATCGGTCAAAAATTCCGAGATCGAGCTGATCACATCTACTTCCTGTTCCTTGATCCATTGATTGGACTTAACTAGCAGCTCGTTCGTAAAATCACGGATCAGATCGTTGACATTCTTCTCATCGGTTACCTGCCCAATCAGCTTGGCGATGTCAGGCACGCTAACGACGTTCCAATAATACGTCCGGTTTCCTTTATGATCCACTTCTTCTTGACCGTTCGTCAGGATGTCGCCGTTTTTCTCGAATATTTTATTCAGCTCGTTCAGCAGCTCTATAAACACCTGATAAATGCGCGAATTTTCCTGGTTGATCAAATGATACAGATCCTCGTAGAACTCGACCATTTGCTCCATGCGCTCGCGGTCCGCGTGCAGCAGGTACTCCTGAATTTTCGCTTCGATATAGGCATCC
This sequence comes from Paenibacillus sp. RC67, assembly GCF_030020805.1. Taxonomy (GTDB): domain Bacteria; phylum Bacillota; class Bacilli; order Paenibacillales; family NBRC-103111; genus Paenibacillus_S. The sequence continues at coordinate 863,696 of NZ_CP125098.1, read as the reverse complement.
TTCTTCTTGTCCTTGGAAATGAATGCGCTGCGGGCTTCGGTCATCTTCTGATCTGAGCTCTCTTCAGCAGACTCAATATCCCGTGGAATGCGGTAAATGCTTTCCTTCAAAGACTCGATGTAAGAAGAGATCAACTTAAGCAAACAGAACCCTTTGTCCTGCAAAATAATGCGCGACACGTAAAACGGCCCTTGCTCCGGATTTCTGAAAATTTTGGTCACCTGCTCGGTGAACAGCTCCTTCTTCTCTCCCGGAAGCTGCCTGCGGCATTTGATATATTCCTCACGTGCGCGAGAAAGGAAGTTCTGCTCCAGTTCCGTGTCAATGTTCACGGTCTGCTGTTTGACCACATTGGCGTAGCTGAGACGCTCGCTGTTCTGATAGCCTGGAATCGGCTCTGGCACTCGCTCATCGAACTCACGATGGATCGAATCGGGATCGATACCGAGCTTATGAGCCAGCTTCTCCACTTCTTCCTGGGAAGGTCCTGCATCGAACATTTTCTCCATGCGCTGAAATACTTTGAACGCCAAGTAGGTCGTCATTTCTTCAATTGGCAGTACTGCCGACGAAGCTCCCAAAATATTGTATTGATAGTTAGCCGCGTAAGCCTTCGGCATCTGATTAATGTTCGTACGGATATTGCTGATATAGTCGTGGATCGCGAATTCTTCGCCGGAGCTTTTATCCTCGCTCGCCATGAAGTTCGTAATATTCTCCGCCGTCACGTTCATGCAATAGTCGTATGCATTTTCCAGCAGCTTGCCCTCCAGATTGGTAGCGGAGATCAAATGCGCCAGATTAAACGGTGGCATAGGCGAGTTAACGTTCAGAATGCTGGCGTACTGCTGTTTGAAGCGCTCGCTGCGCTCGTCCACATTCATCCAGTAATCCAGCTCTTTTAACGCTGCGTAGCCGTTCTTCTTGATATATTCGCGCGAATGCTCGGTCAAGCTTTTGTTCGCAAGGTTCACATCAGGTGTGAAAAGATAGCCCAACAGATTCACCTTGTCGACGCCGGCTGATCCGAAGTCGCGTTCAATAATGCCGCGTACAATATATGCGATGTCCAGGAAGCATCCGCTTCCGGTACCACCCGACAAGCCTGTTAGCAAGAACACCATCAGCTTCTTGTTCGTGCCTACCGACAGCGTCTTGATCTTTCTCTCGATCGTTTGAACGACTTGGACGATTTTGGTGAACAGCAGCAGACGGCCCGCTTGTCTGACGCCTGAAGCTCCATTGATTCCATCGGTGATAGTCAGCTCCGGGGACAGCCATTCCTTTATGTAGTCCTCCAGTACGCTGCGATTTTGCAGAACGCTTCCGATCTCGGCATTGGAGAGCAGCACGAATTCCGTCAAAGGATCGAGTCCGATCCCTTTGTACTTCTTGTTGCGGTCATGCTCGTTCGTTTCCAATGCAAGAAACTCGACGTTATTCGGCTTTTCTTTTTTCTTCTTCGTAAAAGGATCCTCTGGCAGCTTGAACCGGCGGTTGATTTGATATTTCAAACGGAGCAGCGCATCGATCCCCGTGCCCCCGAGACCGATGATCAGCATCGGGTTGTCGATGGTATCGACACGGATTTTATCGCTGATAATCCCTCCGCCAAGCGATACATCCAGCTGTTGAATATGCTCTCTGACTACTGCTTTCATGGTATGTCCTCCCGTATCGGATCTATTTTAAATATTCCAGATTAATGGACTTATTGACGTTTTGTAACGTGATTTTGATGCGGTCGTTGTTTTTGAGCTCTTTGCCCTTTGATGCGTCGAATACACGGCCGCCTTTTTCAATGGTACAACCCGATTCATTGAGCAGCACTACATTGTCGCCGGCACCCGGCTTCAGTACGATCTGCTTCGTCTCCGCAAACTCAGGAGCCAACTGCAGCAGCTGGTGAAGCTGGCATTTGCCCTTGAACGCATTCAACTTCTTATACTGCGGATTCGTGCGTTCGCCGGTATCTTCATCCTTAATCTCGATGACCAACTGCCCGACGAAACCTTTGTTCGCTTTCTTCCATGCAGCGTATGCGAACGCTACACCAGCCAGAAGCACTAGCACTCCGGCTATCCAGCCACCCGTGACGGCCCAGTTCGTCTTAGGAGCTTCCGCAGCTCCACTGCTGCTGTCAGATGGAATCTTAGCGCCCGTTTTCGCTGAAATCTTAGCAGCCTGCGATTCCCGCACAAAATTCGCATCCTCCACCTTAACCTTCAGCTCGTAATCATGAGCTTCCGCGATTTTCATAGAGCCTTCAATGCCCTTCTCCGAAGTCGTCAGCGGAATCTCTTGTGTTTTCTTCGTATCGAGGTCGGTCACGAGCAGTGTCGACTTCGCATTTTTGTACAGCTCGGTGTCCGTAATGTTCTGACCGTTGGACTGCAAATACGCTTTGACCGGCACAGTCGCACCAGGCCCATAAGATATAGACGACGAAAGTTCCATCGACACCTGCAAATCGTAGTTATAAATTAAATTAATATTGATTTTTTCTTTTGGAACGCCTTTAATTTGCAGCTTCCAGTCCCCTTGGACCGGGTTCAAAATTTTAAGCAGCGAGTAGGCATTGGATGTAGAATAGATGATTTTGTCGGACGGAATGGTCTGTTCTTGCCCGGAAGGATTAATCAGTTTGATCTCCACAGGCTTGTTCGACATGATCGAGATGTTCGCTTCTTGAACGCTCGAATTCGGAATTTTCACCGCTACATCCTGGAACTGTCCATTCGCCGTAAAACCGGTCAAAGGAACCACTTTCAGCTTCAAATGGCTCGCATAAATTTCGCTCAATATTTGTGGTAAATCATCCGCTGTGCTCGTAACGAACAGCTTGCCGTTCGTTTCCTTCGAAATGCGCTCCAGCGCATCCTTATTCAGCTGGCCGTCGGCATTGAGACCGATCGTATAAATCGGAATCCCTTTGTCCTTAGCCTTCTTTACCGCATCATTCAGCACTTTATCGGACTGCTCCTGCGTCTTGCCTGCATTTAGGGAGTTGTTCCCATCGGTCAGCAGGACGATGAGCGGAACATGGCCGGGCTCCGAGCCTGACTCCAGCACTTTGACCGCTTCACTTACGCCTACGGCAATATCGGTGTAAGGTCCTCTCGTCAGCTGATCGATGAACGATTTTAAATCTTTTTTATCCTGCATGCTGTTCATCTTCAGCAGCGCTTTTTCTCTCAGCACCTGATCGGTATAAGCGACCACCCCGATTTTGTCCCCTTGGACCGATGCCATGTCGACGAACATTTTCATCGCTTCATAGCTTACTTTATTGACGTCGCTCTCGTTCATCGAGGTACTGACGTCGACCGATAGCACGGCGTCGATTTTCGTATCGCTGTTCGTATCGGCAGCCAACGCCGCTTGCGACAAGGTTAAAAACAATAGCATTGTCGCTAAAAGCAAGCGGATGATGGATTTGGTATTATTCATGGTGTTGATTCCTCCAAAGCAAGATGGTTTACTTAACATATCGAGCGATTTCGATGGTTCGCTATACAGCTTTAGACTAAAAACCCCATTTCCCACCACTTCCGCTACTATCTTTGCGGTGTTTCGCTGTCATTTGACAACCAGTTGTGGAATCAAGTGGGAGTCTTGCTGTATATTATGTCTACTAACATATTAACTTTTTACTATGTAAAATTCCACTAAGAGAAACTGATATCAGGAGAAAACGATGCCGACATTTATTGGAATTGCTTTTGCCGCCGTCTTTATTGCCGTCCGCTGGGTCTATTTTCATACGAGCAAACAACGGGAAGTAGCGTCAGATGCTGTCGACGCGGGGTTTGTCCAGGCTTTAAATCGTACAGGTGAGCGTCATGAATAGTAAAATTCCTGTACAGTTCCGAAAATCCGCAGCAACCCGCCATGCATTTGAACGTTTGAAACATTGTAAAGGTTGCGGAACCTATTCCGTACTTTGGGAAGATCGCTGTCTAAAATGTGGAGCGGAAGGAAAATTTCAATCGCTGCAGGAGCTGGTAAGAGGAGTTCGCCGCCGCGGCGCATGGAGAGATTCAATGATCGTCTTCTCGATCTGCCTTGCTGCCTTTTTCTTAGCGGAAAACGGTCTTCAGATGGCGATTTCTATCGCCGGAGGCGTACTTTTGGTCGTAGGCTATATGCTGCTAAACCGACATTACGCCGTTTCCCTTGAGAAAAAGCTGCTTCATCAGCTGTTGACGAACGAGAACTCTTCCATTAGAGAGGGGCTGCTGCTCGACATCGAGGATGCGGCACATGATCTGAAGGCGGACGAATACAAGCTGGCATACGAAAAGCTGAGAGAAATCGGATATCTGATAAAAGGAAATCAGGTGAAGGTGCTCAAGCTGATGTGCCTGAACCATTTTATTTTGCGCAGAGATATGGAGCTGGAGCTGTCGGAGCTGATCCCTGACGACTTTGACAAAGAGTTCATCCGTTACTTGAACGAGGTCAGCAAGGTAAGCTCGCATTTGATTCAGCGCGACACGCTTAGCTATGTGTGGAAATTCCGGGTGCTGATCGAGGCGCTGCCAGAGGGCAGAGAGACGTTAGCCTTGGCAGCAGGAGCTGCCCTGCGTGTCAAAGCTTATGTGCTGCAATATCAGGAGCTGGTGGCAGCATTTATCGATGAGCTTCCGCGGGACCGTGTGCTCCGTCTTTCCCGTTTAATTCAAAATAGTCAGAATGAAGCCCCGGAGCTGTATAATAAAACAAAAGAAACCATCAAGCGGAAATATGACTCGGACCCCGAGTTTCAAGTTCTAGGGTAAGGAGGACCGCTGGCCATGTCACATTCTATGTATCACCGTTCCATACGTTACCTGTGTGCTGCCTCCTTGCTGCTCGTTATCATGCTCTGCTTAGCCGGCTTCAAGAGCTATGCCAGCTGGATGAAAATGGATCTGTATGCTCAGGCGTCCAAGGAGCAGGCTGCAGGCCATGAGCTCGAAGCAGAAGCGCTGTATCAAAAAGCCCGTTCCAATACGATGATCAGCTATAAAAATCATGAGATTGATGCCGCTCTGGATGAGCTTCGCCCGGCTACAGAGCTCAAGCGGGGACTGATTGCCATCGTCTCGGATATTAAAGCAGCCGTTCAAGTCAATGACGTCCCGACTTTACTTCGGGCTTACGATTCATTTCAAAGCGTCAAGGCGGACTACTCCTCCCAGGACGAGACGGCACAAAAGCGGTTCTCCGACGCCGAGGCCTCGTACCAAGTGGAGAAGCAGCTTGCAGACGCTTTTACCAATGTCAAAGACGGCTTGTTGAAAAGCCTGGAAACCACTGCTTCAAAGAAAGCATTCGACAATGACAATGCAATCGCTTATTTGGCGCAAATTCCGGCAGTCTACTATAAGGATGAAAAAACAAAAAAACAGAGTCTCGCCACACGATTAAAGGCTTACGATCAAGCCCGAGTGGAGTCGGTATTTCAGAAAAAATCGTTCGGAGAAGCCGTTGACGAAGCGGCGCGCATCCGTAAATTTTATACGGCTAACAGCATCCAGGCAGAGTGGCTTGCCCCCATTATAGAAACGAATGTGCAAAATTCACTTGCTGCCTTACTGAAGAAAAACGATATTAAAACCTTTATCGAGAACTCTCAAAAGGTGCTCAATGTTAAGGAGCTGGCCGATTCCCGCACCAAGATCAGCACCTACGTCCAAAGCTCTATGAAAGGTCAGTTCACGAGAGCCGAGCAGCTGACATCCAGCAAAAAATTTGCAGAGGCCATAGAGCTGTACACCGTACTGAACAGCTACAAGGATACAAGCAAGGAGATTCGCGATACCGAGACGCGCTGGCTTCAAGCCGATCCTTCACAGCTTCTTCATAAAGCGACTGACGCTAACGTTAAGCTCACGAACGTCGTAAGTGCCAAAGGGCTATGGGGCTCTCAGCTAGCAGCGGCAGGCATTGCAGACAATCAGTCCCTCGTACTGGCACGTCTCATGCCCGATCAAAAAATAAATCAATCGGCCACAGCCATTGACGGAAAACTGAACATCAAAACGATCACTTTGACCGATGAGTTCACGATGCGAGGACTTCCTACTCTGCTGATTGAAGCGGAAAGCAAGCAGCGAAAAGCAAGATTTATCGTTTATGAGGCCCAGTCAGCTGACCTGCACAAGCTGCTTGACATTGAAGCTGACGGACTCACCCAGGAACGGCCGGGTATCCTAGCAGTAGACAATGTCGCCGGAGAGCCTTCCGGACAGAAGACCTACTACGAATACAAGGACGGCCAATACGTAGTATCCAAAATGAAGACGGATGTGACCGATATAACGCTTACTGATCTGCCTAAGCAAAAAACAGGTACCGTCGTTCGCTTCCCATGCACGATCATGTCCGTTGACGGTGATACGGCCGTCGTCCTGCTTAATAACGACTATGTGCTGTTGACCGGCAGCATGAAGTTCAGGCCGGGACCGGCCACGATAACAGGCACCTACGTGGATAAGAGCAGAGTCAGCGTAGGTGCTTCCCAGACGGCTACGGCTTATAAAATCTCAGTAGCTGCACTATCTTCAAGCGAGCCAGCCCAGACGACGGATAACAAAACCGGCGCCAGCGGGCGTACCGATACGCGCCCTTGAATCCCACACAAGTAGAGGCCATTTACAAACCACCCGATTCCCATTATAATATAACTCTTTTAACAATAAATGGAATATGGGGTGCAAATGGTCTTGACTTTCATACCCGTTCAACAAACGTTTTGGAACGATCATCTTTGGGAGCCGCTGTACCAAATGAACATTAGCCCAGAGCCCTTTGAAACAGAGCTGTTTCAAAGCGCACCCTTAAGAAGACTGAAGCATTTGCATCATTTCGGTGCAGGTGCTTTATTCAGTCCGGTTACTCATTCCCGTTACGAGCATACGATTGGGATCTGGGCGCTTATACGGCATTTTTTCCCTGATCACCGTGAACTGCGTGCCGCAGCCATTTTGCACGATATCGGGCATCTGCCGTTCTCCCACACGGTAGAGCATGCTCTAGGCATAAGCCATCATCAAAAGACCGAGGAGGCCATTGGAACACCCCCGGTTTCAGCTATTTTGACAAAGTACGGCTTATCTCCTCAGCGTATCATCAAGCTGCTGAACACGGACTCTCCTTTGACGCATAAATCGGATTGGTTAGGCGTTGATCATCTCGACAGCTTTTTGCGTGACACGTACATGGCCGGTCTATATAAACTGCATCCTGCAGACATTGTCCGCCGTATTCACTTCAAGGGCAACAACGTTGAAGCAGCTGATGAAGAAACTGCACTCCATCTGTTGGATGCTGTAGTCAAAGACAATCTTGTATTTCTGCATCCGCACTTTTTGGTGATGGACGATTTGATGTCCCGTGCGGTGGATTCCTATTGCAGGGAGTATCCTGATAGGAAGACAGCTATTTCCCATATGACGGATTCGGAGCTATTATCACTGCTTCAAGCCTATGCCGATACTCGTTCGGAGATAAAGGCGCTGCTTCAAGTGCTTCTCTCTGAACCCCATCGTATTGAGCTTAGTTCTGAAGCGAGCCCCGATTTCAGGCAGGTAAGTATTAGAAAGATATACGTCAAGCAGCCCTTGGTTGACGGTGCTCCCTTAAGCAGCATCAGCTCTTATGCCTCGGAAGCTCTTAGACAGCTGGAAGCGCTGCCCCGAACCTATTACTATAAAATCCGTACTTAAAAGCCTGTCTTCCCAAGGTTCATAAAAGTCGAAAGATCATTCAGCTAGTAAATAGTTTATACCGCTTATTGCAATATTTGAGCATATTAATAGTTTATGTGCAGAGGTGATTCCGATATTAATTGGCGAATTGAAAGAAATACATAGATATCCGGTGAAATCCCTTGCGGGCGAGAGTCTGCAGCAAGTCCAGGTCGAGCGATACGGCTTATACGGTGACCGGAGTCATGCACTAATTGACCCAAGTCAAGAAGGCTGGGACCGATACGTAACGGCCCGAGATATTCCTAAGCTGCTGAGCTACCGTGCACGATTCGAAGGGGACGGGTCAGATAGCCATTTTCCGGAAGTAGCTATCATGGACTCTGAGGGCCGCAGATTCGGCTGGAATGATGAGTTTCTCTCACAGTTCGATTCTCTGCACAATAAAGAGGTTACATTGGAAACCAATACGCCCGACTCCGAAGAGCTTCTCGCCGTCGATGCATCGAGTATCCTGATAATTACGGAATCCTCCGTCAAAGCTTTGGAGCAGCGCTGGGGACATCCGTTAGATCCAAGAAGATTTCGCGCGAACTTTCTCGTCACGCTGTATGAGGAAGCCCCTTTCAGTGAAACCGTTTGGCTGCAGCGTAAACTGACCATCGGCTCCGTCACGCTTCAAGCGGATGAGCTTTGCGAGCGGTGCTCGATGATTACGGTTCATCCTGAAACATTACATAGGGACAGCTCCCTCTTAAAACTCATCCATCAGGAACGAAATACGATGTTTGGTGTCTACGCATCTGTCGTCGAAACCGGTAAAGTCCGTGTTGGCGATAAAATCAGTATAGAGTAACGCACGCCAAATGGCCGGCATCCTAGGGAATGCCGGTCATGAGATTGACGAAAAACCTGTAAAACACAAAATAGTTCCATTTTACGCCAGCGGGATATGTCCCTACAGCTTTAAAGGTTCTTGTCTCTCGTAAACGATTATGAAGAAGCATGCTTTGTTCTTCTGTAGTCGGAAGGATACGTTCCAACCATTTCGGTAAACAGCTTGGTGAAATGGCGCGTGCTGTAATAGCCAACGCTTTCGGCAACCTGCTGCACCTGCATGCTGCCATCCGCCAGAAGCTCCTTGGCTTTGAGTATTCTAAGTCGGGTAACATATTTCATAAAGGTCGATCCGGTTTTTTTATGAAATAAGGTGCTCAAATAGTTAGGAGTCACATTCAAGTCAGCAGCAATTTGACTGATGCCAATATCCTTCATATAGCTGCTCTCAATATAGGCAATGACCTGCTCCACCCAGTCTACAGGCTGCTCTGTGCTTGGTTGTCCTAGCAGCTGGCGGTCGCCTAACGCTCTTAAGGAGCGAAGTCCCTCCTCTACGGTAGTCAAGGTCTGGCCTTCGTTGCACAGGGGGAAGACACAAGCCAGATATGCGATGATAGAACGCCCAATCGGACTATCCGAGGATAGGCTTGTTCGAAGCCACTGCTGCTCCAATTCAGCAACGGTCTGTTGAAATTGCACGTACAGCTTGTTTTTAAACAGCTGGTTCGCCGAGATCAGGAGCTTCCCGAGCTTAAGCTTTCCTTCCTGTTCCGAATAAGAACGCAGCTCCTGCTGGAGCCATTTGAGGTTCAGACCCAAGAGAGGGCGCAGCTCAGACCAACGCTGAAGCTGATTCATTTGATCCAAGAGCTCATTGAAGCTTGAACATTCCGACGTTTGCATTTGCGTGATAGCCGCCTCATCTCCACTCAACTGCTTCAAAGTCCGTTCGAATGCTTCCTGATAGCTGATCACACGTTGGCGGACCTTGGGTCCTTTATCCCGCTCCCATGCACTTACCAATGCCAGCTCACCGCCCGGCAGTGCGAAGACGCCGATATTCAGTCCACAGCCAAGACAACCGTTCATAAGACCTCGGGCAGTATGGCAAAGCTCATGCTGAAGCGCAATCAGTTGGCTCGCTGGCCAGGAGGAATCCAAGTAGACGAGAGTTCCCTGAAAGCTTCCCCCACGGAATAGGCTGTCCTGTGGCTCAGCCGTAATCGTGGTAAGCCCGTGAAATAAAGAAAATAACATATTCTCGAATTGCTGATTCAGCAAAGCGATATACTGCTGGTTATTGTCATAAACGCGATGGAGGGTTTTGCTCAGCTCCTCCGGATCTACCGGCTTGAGCATATATTCTGATGCTCCGAGCTTCAACGCCTGCTGAGCAAAAGAAAACTCTGAGTACCCGCTCAAGATGATCCACTGCGTCAAGGGAGACAGTTGCTTTCCTCTTTGAATAGCCTCAAGACCGCTCAGCCTCGGCATTTTGATATCGACGATAGCGATGTCCGGCAAGCAGCGCCCCACAATATCAAGCAGCTCCTCTCCATTAGCAGCTTCACCAAGTACGTTCCAGGAGCCTTCCATTTCTTCCAGCATGCTGATCAGACTCGCTCGAACCAAGGCTTCATCATCGGCAATGACGATATTCATCCCGCGCTCCCACCCTTCAACGGAATTTGAAAGACAACCTGCGTTCCTTGTCCGACCTTACTATCCAACCGAAATACCGCTTGCTCGAAAGACAATCTCAGCCGTTCCTTGACATTTGTTAACCCAACGCTCTCCTGGCCTTGGATCGGCTCGAACCCTGCACCGTCATCACAGATCGTTATTTCAAGTACGGCCTGTTGTTCTTGTTCGTCCATAAATCGTCTTTGAGCGGCAACAATAAGGGAGCATGGCCGATCTAAGCACTCCATGCCATGAATAACAGCGTTTTCCACGATAGGCTGCAATAGGAGCTTTGGAATTTGAACGGAGGCCAGTCCTTTATCCATTTCAATTCGGTAATGAAGTCTCTCTTGGAACCTCATCTGCTGAAGCTCGCAATATTTCCGAATAAACTCCAGCTCCTCGTCCAGCTTCACCCAATCGTTACGTTCAAGAATATAACGAAGCATACTGCTCAGGGACAATATCGCTTTTTCCAGCAGCTGTCTTTCTCCCATTCGATTCAGCCCGATGAAGCCATTGAGCGTATTGTATAGAAAGTGGGGTTGAATCTGCGATTGCAGCGCTCTGTATTCCGCATCCCTCCGGCCTAATGCCGCGTGATATTCACGATCAATCAATTCCTTCAGCTGCGCAATCATCGTATTGAGGCTCATGCCGAGTTGAGCGATTTCGTCCTTGCCGCTTACCGTAAACCGGCTTTGTAAATCTCCTCTTTGCACCCTTTTCATAACAACAACCATTTTTTTGAACGGGGTAACAATCCAGTGCGATACGGTGAAAAACAGCAGCAGCGTAATAAGCAGTCCGCCTAACGCTAGGATCAACCCACCCCAATAAATCCAGCTGAGCTGGGCTTTTACAACGGAATCAGGGAACAGCACCGCAATGCTCCAGTTCGAGCTGTTGATCGTTTTGCTGACGACCTTATACTCATCATCGTCACCCTTAATTTGATGCTGCCCTTTGGAAAGCTGCTCCAGCATTGCCTGAGACACGAAGTAATTGGCGTACAGCAGCTTCCGGTTGTTATCGAGAATGACTACAATAGCTTTGTCACTGAACGGTACATCTTTAATGATACTCTCAAGCACGATCGTATCGGCATCAGCCATCATGACCGCTAAAGGCTTACTAGAATCGGGATCTTTGATTAAACGGGCAACCGAGAACACCTGCTTCACATCGGTCGTATTTAAATAGTCTTGGGAATGGACGCTTATAAAGGCAACAGCTCCATCCTTGCGCACCGCTTCCTGGTACCAATCCTGCTGCTGGAACGGATAGTCCGGAACCGGCTCATTCATGCCGAAAGCAGAGGTAACATACACGGATCCATCATAAGGCAGCAGCGTTGTCGCCAGAATATCTTTACGCGCATTGCGCAAAAACTTGGGAAGCATCAAATTCAGCGACTTTTCCGCTTCCATCTTGGCGTAGTCGCTTGCCATGGCATATTGGTGGCTTGCTTTCAATTTGAGTGCGACCATCACATCGTTATTCAGATACGGGGTAATCGTCATACGCTCCAGATCGTCGACATAGGTCATAATATTGTTCGTTAACGCCGTTAATGTGCCTTCCGTCAGCGTTGCCGTTTGTTTGGCGATCAGCTTCTCATAGTAGGTAGGAACACTAATAACAATGAGTGCCAACGGCACGACCAACGTCAGCAAAAACAATAAAGAGAGCTTGGAACGGATCGAATACGCCAGCTTCACAAACGGCCACATCCCGACCTTGGTATAGTATATAGCTCCATTTTATACCATGCTAATCCGCATAGGGAAGAGAACGCGTTCGCCTCATGTAGAGCATTATTAAACCGTTTCAGCCTTTTACAGCGCCGGAGGATAGTCCTTGTATAAAATATTTTTGCAAAAATAAATATAGCACCGTAATCGGTATCGCCGCCATGAACGATCCTGCCGCAACCCACCCTATATTATTGTTGTATTGTCCAAAAAAGCTCGACAGCGCGACAGTAATCGTACGAGTAATCGGCTGCTGCAGAAAAAAGACAGAGAACTGGTAATCGCTCCAAATCGTAACGCCAGTCAATATAAGCACGGTTGCCGTCACAGGCTTGAGTAGAGGCAGCAGCACCTTATAGAATAGTCCGAGTCTTCCTGCACCGTCGATCATCGCGGCTTCGTCCAGCTCCTTGGGAATCGTCCCGATAAACCCTGTATACAAGAAGATTGTGATCGGAAGACTGAACGTAATTTGCAGCAAAATAATGCCCCAAAACCGGTTCATCCCTCCAATATCGACCATCAGCTTATACAACGGTACTAGAATGGTCAAAGGAGGAACAATCAGTGCCGATATGAACACAAAGTAGATGAATTTATTCCATGTCGTCTGATAGCGTGCCAATGGATAGGAAGCAATAGAACCCAATATAACAATGCCCGCCAGCGCAAAAGCCGTCACGGTGACATTGTTCATAAAGGCCCGCCCCAAATTCGCTTCACGCCAAGCATTAATAAAATTATCGAAATACAAGTAACCCGGCATAATCCATTTGGAGCTGGGGTCATCCAGCGCTTTAAATGAGGTCGTTATCAAAATATAAAAAGGGAGAATGTGAATCAAACAAAGGAGCCAGGATACCGCTTCAGCCCCCCAACGGACAGATGATCTGCTCACGCGCTCACCTCTCTTTTCCGCAAGTAATACAGCACAGTAATACTTACAATAGAGATCATCACAAACATCAGATTCCCGATAGACGCGGCGTACCCGGCATCCTCCCGGCCAAAATAAAGCTGGTACATCAACGTCGATAGAGAAGCAGAGGCATAGCCGGGGCCGCTATTCGTCATGGCGGTGACCACATCAAACAGCTTCAGTCCACCGATGACGTTCAACACGACGCTGACCGTAAATGAAGGAGCCAGCAGCGGCCAAGTGACATGGGTAAATTTGGCCAAAGAGCCCGCACCGTCGATAGTAGCTGCTTCATAGTAGTCTTTAGGAATAATTTGCAGACCCGCCAAAAAGATAATCATCGCAATCCCCAGGTACTGGTATGTATTGACGAAGGTTATAATCCACACATTGATTTTGGGGCTACCTAATAAATTGACTGGCTTATCTTGAAACAGCAATAAAATATCGTTAATCGCTCCGCCGTTATACTGAAAGAAAAAATACCAGATATACCCCATAATCAGCGGACTGATGATCGCCGGTAAATAAATAATCGTTCTTGTCAGTCCTCTAATACGAATATTTCGATTCAGAAAAAGCGCGTAGGCAAGGCCAATAATGTTTTGAAACAAGGCGCTGCCAAGCCCGTAGATCAAAGTGTTTTTAATAACGTTGCTAATATCCGGGTCCGTCAGCATCCTTTTATAGTTGCTAAAGCCGATCCACTTGTATTCCTGTGAATATCCATTCCAATTGGTCATCGAAATCGAAATGCCTTTAAGAAATGGATAAAAAATAAACAAGCAAAACAACAGCAGCGCCGGAGCGTACAGCAAATTCAGCCATGCCGGCGAGTGGATGAACTTGCTCCATCGTTCGTTCCGGTTAACTGGCTTCGTATGAAGGCTCGCCTCGGTAGGCGTTTGGGCCATTGCGGCTTCCTCCTTCCCTTATAGCATCGGAGGGGCAAGATGCCCCTCCTGGTTGGATGAGAAACGTATAAAATACTTGAAATATTGCTAGTATACTTCGGTGGGATATGCCCCTCCAGCCGCTGTTGAAACCCGTGAATTTGATTAGAATTAGCGGTATATTCACGGATTTCAAAGGCGGACGTTAACACTCTTCCAGGGCATACCCCACCTACCCATATAGCAAATTTCTCGAAAAACAAGTCTCTCGATAGCCTAGGAGATGAACACCCCTCCGATAGCTTTTTTATTTATTACTAAGCCGCTCGACTTCCTGCTTCATTTTATCGGAATACTGCTTCGCATCGACGTTACCGGCCAGTAAAGACGTACCTGTCTTACACATGACGTCCCACATTCCGTTGGGCAAATATACGCGGTCGAAGTATGGGAATACCCGAATATCCGCGTACTTGTTATAGTACTCCGTGAATTCATGCTTCGCCTCAACACCTTTAAGACCTGGAGGGAGCTTAGTGGCATTGGCAATTTTGGTCATGTTCTCCGGTTTGGCAAAATAAGCAATCAGCTTTTTCGATTCGTCCAAATGCTTACTGTCTTTCCATGCGCCCATCGTATAGCGCTCACCGCCTGAGAAGTTCGGCGCGTCTCCTGGTACCATCGAAGGAACTGGCATAAATCCGATTTTCAGATCTCCTTTAATTTTATGGACCTCATCCGCGAAAGAAGGGCCTTGAAGTGTAAAGGCTACTTTACCTTGAGCAAACTGTTGAGGAAGATCGCTATATTTGGCCGTTAGCACATCTTTGTTAATGTAGCCTTTTTTCTGCATCTCAAGGAATTTATCCGGCAGTGTCTTCCACTTGTTCCAGTCGAATTTTTTATCAAGCAGGTTCTGCGCTTCGTTCTCCTTAGGGCTAATTAATAAGGATGTCGCAAAATAATCGAAATATTGCCCGATCATCCAATCGTCAATGCCTGAGAAGTAGAAGGGAGTGACCTCTCCTTTGCTCTCCGTTTTCAGTTTTTCCGCTGCTGCCATCAGCTCATCGAATGTTTTGGGCGGTTCCACGTTATATTTTTTCAGGAGATCGGCGTTGTACGTCAATCCGTCCTTGGCTTCGCTCAGCACCAGCGCATGTACTTTGCCGCTTTTGTCCGTGACGACATCCTTGATGGTATTCGTCAACTGGGAAGCCCACGGCTGATCCTTCAGATCGGCCAAATATTTACCGTAACGAATAATGGCCCAGCCATGCGTATCGAACACATCGGGCAGATCGTTGGCAGCCATTTTGACCTTTAAAATATTTTCATACTCCGTACCTGGAAATTGTAAGTCCACGTCGACCTTTCCATTTTCTTTGGCAAAATCGCTAGCGATCTGCTTGTAAATCTCTTGAATCGGCTTATCGTTGACGGTCGAATAGACGGTAATTCTTGTTTTGTCCCCTCCACTGCTTGCAGGAGAGCTGCTCTTGCCCGCATCTGCGGTTGGAGCTGGCGTCGCCGTCTTTTCCGCAGTTGTCGTGGTTCCTCCTTGTCTTTGTGAGCAGCCGGCTAAGGCGATGGAACATGTTAAAGCTAAGATCGTTGAACTCCACAATTTCTTGTTCATTTTTTGGCCTCCCTTATCGTTTCGATGCTTGGGTACAATCTGTCTTCCCCCTGCTGCATTGACTAACTGAAGGTCATCTCCTAGAGTCCTTATAGCTTTGTTCCTGTTCGAATTAGATATTATCATAGATGAACGCGCTTACATATGATTCAATTCTACGATTCAAGCGCTCATTTATTAACTGGCTCTCACAGCAAAAAAACCGCCTGGCACGAAAATAGCCGGACGGTTCTGAACTTAGCTCAATATGAAAATACAACAGGAGGCAAAATGCTCCTTACCGTGCTCGGTTAGCTCTTAGCTGTAGCTTGCACAGTTCCGTGTCAATTAATTAAGCCTGCTTCCATTTTAATACGCCGAACCTTTTCCTCCCGCTCACTCTCAGATAACCGAGGGCAAGTATAGCAATACCCATGTTCTGTGTCTGTTTTGTATGCCAAGCAGCATACCGGTTTAATTCGCATTTGTTCGCCGGGTACCTTCGGATTCTCCATCATCCGGAACTGAATATCGAAGGGATTACGAGAACGCCCGAATAGCGATGGCTCCAGAGCGTAAAAGAGCATGTCCAAGTCATGCTTTAGCCCTATGAGCTCCTCTTCGGAACGGGCTTCCTTTTGCCAAAGGTCCTTCGCATAGTGCATACGGGTAACCATGGTGGACCAAAGAAGTCCAACGTTCATAGGGATGACGGCGGCTATGCCTTCCAGCAGAGGTCTCACCTGCCGACTGTAAAATAACGTCATTGCGTCTTTTACGCGATCACTTCGGTTCAGTCTGGAGAGAGTTTCCCCACGCCACTCCTTGATACGGAACGCCAGTGCAATTCTTCGGCCGTTATCATGAATCTGTACCTCTATATTATCCAATGAAAAATCCGGTATGAACGAATCATGCCACAGAGAATATTGGAAGGCAGTACATACCGCGCCAAACCAGCTCGCAAAATACGTTGCCGCCACATCGGGCTCCAACGCCTTAAGAAGTGGGGCATAGGTATGAATGAACGCTTCCGCGCCTTGTTTTCCGACCAGGCAGGAGAGTGATGCGCCGAACAGCGTACCGGGTTGATCCTCCAAGACCACAAAAAACTGATTTTCGTAATACGCTGTATCCACTTACTCTAAAGCCCCTTCCTATATGAACCCCTGACAAGCAGTTTGATGAATGATGTTATGCCAACACTTGAAAACGATTCTCATTTTCATAATAACCAAGCCTACTTAACCTGTCAATTTATGCGGAATTGTTACTCTTCCATAAAAATACATGAAACCATAAAGCTAGTCAACGCAAGTAATGGTGAACTATTACACACTTTCTATTCAGAACACCAACGGTGATATATGAGCCTCTTTCGTGGTTTAATTCCTCACAGCATTAGCTATGAAAAAACAGTAGGGCGCTGTTATGCAGCGCTAACATAGCTGTTTCTGTGGCGCACGCTGTCAAACGGCTTCTGTAACGCGGTTTTTCAGCGTTACGAGACTCATTCAGCCACTGCACTGCCTTTTGCACTGTTGTGCAGCGCTAAACGTGAAAAAGATGACACGCTTTAGCGAGCCATCTTGCACATCCAAACTATATAGAGATACTTTCCGCTCCTGTTATCCGAGCGTTTTCTCTCCTTTTTTCCAGTTTGCAGGGCACAATCCTCCGGACTGCAGCGCTTCTAGAATGCGCAGCGTTTCATCGACGCTTCTGCCTACGTTCATGTCGGTTACGACCTGGTAGCGAAGGATACCTTCGGGATCGATGATGAATAAGCCGCGATGAGCCGCGCCAGTAGCATCATCCAGAATGCCGTAAGCTTTCGCTGTCTCCTTCTTGAAATCCGAGGCCATCGGATAACGGATCGGTCCTATACCTTGTTGATCACGCGGAGTATTGATCCAAGCCCGGTGCGTGTAAATGCTATCAACGGAGATCCCTATTACATCGCAATCCAGCTCCTGAAACTTGTCGTAATGATCACTGAAAGCAATAATTTCTGTCGGACATACGTAAGTGAAGTCAAACGGCCAGAAGAAGACCATGAGCCAGCGACCGCGGTAGTTTTCCAATGCTACGTTCTCCTCCAACGTCTCTAAGTTAATTGTAGAAGGGAGGTTGAACGATGGTGCTTTCAATCCGATTTTAACCGTTTCTGTTGCTGCAGCTGTAGTTGTTGTCATATTGATTTCCTCCTAATGGGTTTTAATTGATTTAGATTATAAAAGTCTGAGAAATGAAGTGGATTACTGAGCCAAAGCTTTTTTTATACGAGTTGGATTCAGGCCGAGAATTTTGGTCTCCCCGATCACTGTTACTGGAATCGAGCTCATCCCCATCGCTTCCAGCTCGTCGCGGAAAGCTTCGCTATGGTCAATATTGCGTTCTTCAAATGCGATATTTTGTTCCGTTAAATATTTCTTGAGCTGGCTGCAATACGTGCAGGTTGTGCTGGAATAAACGATAACCGGTGTTGTTGTAGTGGACATACTTCATTCCTCCTTGGGATTGTATAAGTATTTTTGTATTTTTATTTGTACTGCGGAATTAACTGTGCTCTGCGATGAATGAACTTGTCGACCGCCATGGCGGCGATAGCTCCGTCAGCCGCGGCGACTACCGCTTGCTTAACCGGTGAGCGACGAACCTCTCCCGCTCCAAACACTCCGGCAACAGGGGACTGCATGTATTCGTCCAGTATCATGAAGCCGTTCTCGTCAAGCGGAACCTGATCCTGCAAAAAATCGGTTCCCGGCTGGCTGCCTGACAGAAAGACGAAGACGCCATCTACCGTGAGCATCTGCTCTTCACCAGAAGAGGATTTCACACGAAGTCCCTCTACATTTTGTTCACCGACAATTTCCAAAGGTCTTGTCCTAAAATACACCTCAGTATTGTCCAACTGAGGTATCGTCTCCGCCCCCTGCAGCTCGTTGCGGGGTACTATAAAATGAATCTTTGAGACCATTTTATTCAGAGCCAGTACTTCATCCAGAGCTTCCTCCGAGTCGCCGATGACGGCAATTTCCTTGCCTTCGAAGAAGGCTCCGTCGCAAGTGGCGCAGGTGCTTACGCCACGTCCTAGAAGTTTTTCTTCACCAGGAAGCATCCGGTTACGGCCTTTGGAGCCGGTTGCCACGATAACGGCCTTCGCTTCAAACATGCCGTCTGCCGTGAACACATACTTCGACTCCCCTTCCAGATCAACCGCCGTTAGGGTCGTCTGCTTGAACTCAGCTCCGAAGCTTCGAGCCTGGTCACGAATGCGATCCAACAGCTCCTTGCCGCTGAGCGCTTCTGTAACGCCGGGGTAGTTAGCTATTTTGTGAGTCAGAGCCAATGCACCGGTGTTAGGAGCTTTGTCCAGCACCAAGGTAGATAAGTGCCCCCTCGCTGTGTACAAAGCTGCCGAAGCGCCTGCTGGCCCACCGCCGATAATAATGACATCGTACATCCAATCACTCCTTACTCTTTTCAATTTTATATTTAAACTTAAACTAAATCTAATTTGTTGATAAGAGAATCATAACATGGATGGTCCAGCACATCATGAAGGTTTGATTAGGCTATCATGAAGATTTCATGAAGCTGCCTTCTAGACGCGGAAAGGTGGGTTCAGCGACGTATCGCCAAACCCACCTTTCTCATATATACACTTATTAATCAGCCAATCGATACCCGACACCACGAACCGTTTCAATATAAGTAGGTGCCTTTGGATTGTCCTTAAGCTTTTGCCGCAAGCTTTTTACATGAACGTCCACTGTATTGCTGCCTCCGTAGTATTGGTCTCCCCAGACGCGGTCCATTAGCTCCTGCCTGGAGAGCACAGCGCCATTCGTTTCCAGCAAAGCTTTCAGCAGATCGAATTCGGTTTTGGTCAAATCGATTCGAACGGCTCCAAGATAGGCAGCCATTCTTTTATAGTCCACCAACAGCTCCTTATGCTGCACTTGATCGACCCGTTCATCCGGCATCCTTCCTCCGCCTAGCAGCATGGATTGTATGCGCTCGAGAATCGGTTGGGCTCCTGCCGATGACCAGAGCAATGCATCGTCATAGGACGATAAGGTGGACTCCATCAGCCTATCCGTTCCTCTGACGAGCAGTATGGCCGGCGCTGCCAAGGCAGTTGGGCGAGCTTTGGGCTGAAGGCCATCATAGGTTGCATCCACAATAAGCAGATCGATCGGCAGTGCCGCGAGCGACTGCTCCTCCAAATGATGAAAAACTAAGACATCGTAGCACTTAGCCGTCAGTTCACGAACCAATTCATGCAATGCATGAGGAAAAGGGCTAATGAGCACGATAGTATGCGTAGTGGAGCAAAAGGCTCCTATGGGCTGGCCCGATGAAGAAGCACCTATTGACGCGGACGACCACTCATTCACTTCTCTTTGCTGCTGCATGAAGGACACACTCCTTTGACCAAAATATGTTCTTCCTCCACTACGTAGCCGGTCTCTTCGGCAACCGAACGCTGCCACTCGGCCGGAACATGGGTGAATACTTCATCGACCTTCCCACACACACGGCATACAATATGCTGGTGATCCTCCGTTCGGGAATCGTAGCGGCTTGCATCGCCCTCCAGCTTTAATTCTCGAATTAGACCCTCCTCGGTCAAATATCGCAAGGAATTGTATGTTGTCGCATAAGCGAATTGGTGTCCTCGTTTATTCAATCGTTCAATAATTTCAGCAGCTGTAGGATGATCCGTACTCTCCATAACAATTTCATATATCGCTTTTCGCTGTGGCGTCAGCTGTCCTTTTCTGCTCATAAGAATTCCCCCGGTACTCATATTATATTTAGATTAATTCTAATATTAAACTTAGTCTAAGTCAATACCACTGATTTTATACATTCTGAATTAGTAAGCAAATCGGTCTTCATAGCAAAAAAAAGCTGAACGGGGTGCAATCCCTGTTCAACCTTATATTTGTGCTCCATCCTCTGATTTAGTTACTGCGCTGCATTGTAGACACTGCCTGCATTTGGATGAACTGGGCTTATGAACTCCTTACACGCAGAACAAACCGCGTTTTTCTGCTGCTTCGCATTGTACATCGCATGATCCGCATCATTTATGAAATCGCGCAATGTAGGGTAATCACCTTTAAACACAGCAAAACCTATACTCACCGTAACGTCCAATTCGCCATAGTCCTCCGTTTGAACCCGCCGCTGCTGCACTCGGGTACGAATACATTCGGCAACCTCCTCAGCCTCCGTTCCAAACAGCCCGGGTAGAATAAGAGCAAATTCTTCACCGCCCCAGCGCCCGACGGTATCTGTTTTTCGTACCGAGCTTTGAAGGCAAGAAGCAACCTCGCGCAGCACCTGTTCACCGATCAGATGGCCGTATTTCGTGTTAAAGCCGCGAAAATCGTCAATATCGATAACGGCAAGAGCAAACATGTCTTTGGATCGTTGTGCCATGTTGAAGCTGTGTTCCAGCTTGCGGAACAAAAATCGGCGATTATGCAGCCCCGTACCATCATCGATAATGCTAAGCTCGTACCAACGAATGCATAGAAGTGTAAGAAGTGCACCGGTACTTAATGTGAGAAGCAGAGCGGCACCTGTTCCGTACATTCCCTTCTTTTGCAAATAGAAAGCAACAATCCATATGGCGGCATTTGCCGCTGCGCCTAATAGAACAAGAGTTTTCTTTGGCATACAACACATCCTACAGCAAGGTTTAACGGTCGTACTTTCGGATCAAGTCGGTCAATGCTTCACGGAACAAAATGGACTCTTTCTTCTTCAGCTTTTCAGCCAATGTTTTCAACTGCCGAACCATGGTTGCTGGATAGTAACAGGTCTTCATCACCATTTCCTCATTGGGCGGGAGCGAAACTTGATTTCTCCCGGATTCCTTCGCCGACATTAGCGCTGCGTTAGCCGCGCGCATCAAAGCATTCTCATCCTTAGCGTCCCGCGGATATTGGGCAACCCCTACCGTTACGCTAACGTCTGGAATACGTTCCCCGGTAAGCTGGTGAAACCGCTCTTGAGAAGCATGAACGGCGGCACGCACGGCTTCCATCTTCAGAAATCCCTGCTCCAGACTATATTCGGGTAGCAGCACCGCAAATTCATCGCCGGAAACTCGGAACACTACGTTTTCCGAAGTCTCTTCCTTTAGAATATCAGCGATCGTCTTCAGCACATGATCCCCTGCATCGTGACCGAACCCGGTATTGATTTCCATAAAATGATCCACATCTATAAGTGCTAGAGCGACACCCTCACATTCTTTGGTCGTCTGCTTTAATTGAACCTCCAGCGCCTCCCTATTGCTTAATCCTGTCATTCCGTCCTGCCTAGATTTCATATAACCATACCCTTATAAAAAGTTATATATAATATTATATATAATTATATACATGTAAAATTTGGAAATGTCAATTACATCTTTTGAGCTGTGAGTTACGTTCACAGATTCACTCAACGTTGACAAATTTCATTGACATACTTATAATTGTCATAGCAACAAAATGATATAGCATGACTAACCGAGGTAATTTCGCAGCTCCACTGTGAAATTACTTTTTCTTGCTGTGTATAGCGTTTTAACTGATGAATAACCTATCGGTCATCAGACACAATAAACATAAGAAAGAAGCGATCATCTGTATGCAAAATCCAGAAGCTACTCAAGACGCTCCGTTATGGAGCCGCAATTTTATTACCATCTGTTTCAGCAGTTTTTTTGTTTACATGACATTTTATATTTTGGCGGTAACCCTTCCGACCTTTGTACTCGAACAATTACATGGAAGTAACCAACAAATCGGCCTGGTTACTACGGTATTCATTATTGCCGCTGTTATATTTCGTCCACTAACCGGTAAATGGCTCGATGAGCTGGACAAGAAGAAAATCATCCTCTTCTCGCTTATCCTTTTTGCCGTTTGCAGTATTTTGCATCTGGTCGTTACCAATTTCTATGTCCTGCTGCTGCTAAGATTTATTCATGGGATTGGTTTCGGAATCGCTGCAACAGCCACATCGGCCGTCGTTATTCATATTATTCCGGTGAGTCGTAGAGGAGAGGGAATCGGTTATTTCAGTCTTTTCATGAGTTTGGCTATGGTTATTGGTCCGTTCCTTGGGCTGACCTTAATGACTAATTTCAGCTTCAACGTATTGTTCATCGCCTGCTTTATCCTGGCACTTCTATCTCTGCTGTGCGGTCTGATGACCAGACTTCCGCACACTCCATCACCAGTCCAAATCGCCACATCGTCTTGGGATTGGAAAAGATTTATCGAGCCCAAAGCCATTCCGATTTCTTTGGCTGGAGCCGTGCTGGCCTTTTCATACGGTGCCATCTCCACCTTCATTTCCGTTTATGCGAAATCCATCGGGTTGGAAAAGATAGCGAGCTACTTCTTCATGGTGTTTGCCGCTATGATTCTTATATCAAGACCTTTTACCGGAAAATTGTTTGACCGTAGAGGGGAGCATGTTCTCGTCTATCCAGGCATTATCCTGTTTGTCGTCGGAATGATCTGGTTGAGCCAAGCGAATACAGCCTTTATCTTCCTGCTCACAGGCGGCATTATTGGCCTTGGATTCGGCGCGCTGCTTCCCAGCTTTCAAGCCCTTGCCGTCAGATCGGCGCCGAGTCATCGCAGCGGGCTGGCTACAGGAACCTACTTCGTATTTTTCGATTCCGGCTATGGCCTTGGTTCATACGTACTTGGCATCATTGCTGCACAAACGAATTACCACACCATGTACTTGATAGGTGGAATCGTCGTCGCATTCACCGTCGTGTTGTATTATGGTCTACATCATAGAAAGCAAAAGGTTCAAACGGCATAAGATGCTTTGCACAAAAAATAGGCTGCATAAAGTCCTAACGGATTTCATGCAGCCTATTTTTATTGCGGAGTTTCCTGGTGAAATTGTTCGATAATAAAGGTGCGGAATAACTCCGCTGATGGCGATAATGTACGATCTTCGACCCAAGCCAGTCCGATTTCGCGTTTGCAGAATGGCTCGGTTACTCGTAGGCGTTTGATTTTGCTTGAATCGATGCCTGTAAAAGAAGGAATTAAGGTCACACCTAGGCCAGACGATACAAGTACGGACACAGTTGCTACATCATCTCCTTCGAATTTGATCTTGGGGACAAAGCCTGCCAATCCGCACAATTGATCTGTCAACGTACGCATTCCGTACCCTCTTTTAAATGTAATAAATGGTTCTTCGGCAAGTTCCGCCAAAGGTATAGAGGCGTGAGAAGCTAACCTATGATTCGATGGAACGTAAACAAACAGCTCTTCTTCGATCAATTTATGCCACATGATACCTTTGTCATTTTCTAGCCGTCCTACGATGCTGAGGTCTACTTCGCTATGCAGCAGCTGCTTGTGAATGATCGTTGTCGGACTCTGGTGCAGCATAAATTCAACATTCGGATACACTTGATTGAATCGACTTATTAATTCCGGCAATATGCTCAGGCCCAATGTCATAACAAACGCCAGCGAAACCGATCCGGTATGCGGATCTTGCATTTGCTGCAGCTCCTGCACTCCGTCCTGAATTTCTTGAAGCGCCCGGTCAACCCGCCTTAGAAACAGCTTGCCGAACGAGTTTAACTGGACAGAGCGGCCTATTCTATCAAATAGAGTGACCCCAAGCTCCTCCTCCAAATGAGTGATCGAACGGCTAAGGGCAGGTTGTGATATAGCCAGCTTCTCCGCTGCCTTGGTGAAATGCTCGGTCTTTGCAACGACGCGAAAATACTCCAGCTGCTGCCATTCCATGTGGGACGCCTCCGTTTCTCTTATAACCAAAATGCATCATTTCTATATCAATAATAAATTGGACGTTATCAACTGGCAAGGAGTAGACTTAGTAATCATCAATTAAACGTTCTGAGTAGGAAATAAGGGGAGTTAGCTATGCCATATATTGAAATCGGAAGCAGCGCCTATCGGCGCATATTATTGAGTATGCTGTTGGGAAGCTTGGTTACCTTCGCCATTCTTTACAGTCCGCAAACCTTGATCGGCGCTTTCGCGGAGCAATTCCATGTTTCGCCGTCTACGGCGAGCTTTGTTATTTCTTTTGCCACGCTCATGCTTGCTGTCAGCATGCTGTTCGTCTCTGTGTTCTCCAATGCATGGGGAAGAAAAGGCGTCATGAGCATCTCGTTATTCGCTACGTCGGTGCTCGCTATTATATCCTCGTTCAGCAACAGCTTTCATTTGCTGCTAGCTTTAAGGCTGCTCGAGGGTATCAGCTTGGCAGGCTTTCCGGCTATTGCCATGACCTATTTGAATGAGGAAATATCTCCACGCAGCATAGGGCGGGTCATGGGGGTCTATGTCGGCGGAACGGCAATAGGCGGCTTCGTAGGCAGGGTTCTCGTCAGCGCATTGACGGATTTGTTCTCATGGCATGTGGCGCTGCTCGTTTTGGGTATATTTAGTCTACTATGCAGCATCTGCTTCTGGATGTACTTGCCCAAATCCCAGCATTTTCAACCGATTAGCATTTCTTTCAAGCATTCACTCACTGGCTTTAAAAGTGGAATAACCAATAAAAAGCTGCTTTCCATATATTTGATCGGGTTTCTATTGCTAGGTGTCTATGTAACGTTGTTCAATTACTTAGGCTATCCGTTATCTCAGCCGCCTTATAATCTAAGTCAAACCGTGATTGGCTTTTTGTTTATTTTCCAATTGGTAGGGTCATGGAGCTCCTTCCTGTTCGGGAAGCTCGCCGACAAGCATTCACGGGCGGGTCTGATCGGTCTCGGCATCGCCCTGTCACTTATTGGCGCACTGCTCACGTTGAGCGGCAATCTATACTTCATGATTGCGGGTCTGATCTTGTTCGCCTTCGGATTTTTTGCAGGGCATACCGTTGCCAGCGGCTGGATCGGAAGAATTGCTCCTGCCCCTAGCAAATCTTACGCTTCGTCTTTATATTTATTGTTTTACTACACGGGCTCCAGCCTTGTCGGTTGGTTCGGCGGGTTCTTCCTTGCTTCGCTCCACTGGGGAGGAGTCGTTGCCTTCATAGGTGTGCTGCTTATTGTCACGGCTCTGCTGGTTTTGCAGCTCACTAGAGAGCCTGCTGCTCAACACCACGTTCGTATGGAAAAATAAATAAATAAATAAATAACCTGTCGGACTTGAGCTTGGCCCTTTTCCGAACTATCATCTCATGATAATATGGAGTTATTTTCCATGCGATTAGCCTGAATTGGAATCTATCTCTATGACTCCACAGCTCGGAGGGTGAACTACGATGTACAAAATCGTCTATATGCCTTTGGACGAAAGACCATGTAATTATCGTTACCCGCTTTATTTGGCCTCTATCACGAATATCAAGCTTGAGACTCCCGCAATGAGTCTGCTTGGGCGGAAGAAGAAGGCAGCCGATTCGGACACCGTCGCTCAATGGCTGGTTGAGGCGACACAAGGAGCCGATTTCCTGATCGTTTCCATCGACATGCTCGTGCATGGAGGTATCGTTCCGTCCCGTTTGCATCATACCAAGCAAGAGGAATGCGAAAGGCGCCTCCGCGTCTTGGATCGGATCAAACAGTGCAATCCAACCCTGCGTATCTACGCCTTCAATCTTATAACCCGAGTTCCCTCCTATTCCAGCTCCGAAGAAGAGCCGGATTATTACGCCGATTACGGTCAATCCATCTATACCTATGGATGGCTGAAGGACAAAGCTGCTCAAGAAGCACTCACTTCTGAAGAGCAGGCTCAGTTTGAAGCTGTGACTTCGACGATACCGCAGGAAGTGTTGAATGATTTCTTAACCCGTAGAGAAACGAACGCTTTCGTCAACAGCGAGACGATAAAGCTGGTCCGTGACGGAGTCATTGATTTTCTTATTATCCCGCTCGACGACAATGCGAAATACGGCTTCAGTCCAACCGAGCAAAGAAGACTATCGCAGCTGGCAGAGGAGCTTGATGTTGATGATCGCGTCATGATTTATCCGGGAGCTGACGAGATAGGCTGCACTTTGTTCGCCAGAGCGTTCAGCGAGGCAAATCAGTACGTTCCCAAAGCCTTCGTCCGCTACTCTTCGGTAAACGGACCTTTCGATATGAGGATCGGTCTCTTGGAGAGAGCATCAAGTATCATTTAACCGCCGCAGGCGCTGTCGCCCATGATAACTCCCATGGCACCGACTTTGTTCTAATGGTAAACTCACCGCCTGTTGGGCAAAAGGATATGAACGAAAGCTGGACGCCTTACGCGCAGAGGCATCGCTCCTATTTCTCCGAAATGAATCCAAAGGAATTCGTCAAAGCAATTCGTCACTATATCGAAGATGGGCATATGGTTGCATTGGCTGACGTTGCCGTCGGCAACGGCTCGGATCACCCGTTCATGAAGCTGGTCGGCAGGAGCGGATTGCTTCATGACATCGCGGCTTACGCCGCTTGGAATACTTCAGGCAATTCAATGGGGACAGCCGTCTCTCATGCTGTCATTGAATCCTACTATCGCGGCCATAGCAGCGATACACTGGAACGGCAGACTCGCAGTCGGGCATATTACTATTTCCGATTAATCGAGGATTGGGGCTACCAGGCTGTTGTGCGCGAGGACGTCATTCAACATGTACTGCCTCAACTGGGAGCCAGCTATTACGAGCTGACTCATGTCCAGAAGCAAGTGTATGCCAGCATTCAATCAAAGCTGGAGCAATTCATAGCGGACTATCTGCAGGAAGGTTCTCCTTATCAGTTTCGAATCAAAGACGTTCATTTACCATGGGACCGCATGTTTGAGGTTGGATTCGACGTCTTAATAGAGTCGGGAACAAATCCTTAGACCCATCTTCTTCGCTACACACAATATATTTTATTGTTTCCCAATGTTCACGGCGTTTCTTTTCTAACATCAGTTGACATAGCGCCTCTATGAACCTCCTTTTGCCCAGTATGAGAAGATAATGCGGCGCATTCACGAAATGCGAAGTGCTGGCAGCCTAGGCATTGGTTATAATCCAGTTGACCTAACGCAAAGGTAATAGCTTCGCCGGTGTGGTCAAAAAAGTGGTTTTTCCCAACCGTTTGGTCTAATCCCGTTTTTCTCAAATACGCTCTTGGTTGGAATTGAATTCCCGAAATAAGCACAATACCACCCGAATTTTTAAAATGATTTACGATGCTAGTAAGGTTAGCTTCACCGGTAGCATCTATGAAAGGAACTTTCCCCATACGCAGCAGCAACACTTTCGGATGCAAGCGAATGGTATCCAAAATAGATTTTTCAAACCTATTGGCCGCGCCAAAGAATAGAGGTCCTTCAATCGTGTAAATGCTAATCTGGGGACAATCGTGGCCTTCTTTGACCATATAAGACTTTACTTTCTCATTTTTCATCGACGGATCAGGTAAGACCTTTGTCACCGTCAGAATATCCCGCATCCGCTTCACAAAAACAATAACCGCCAACACCAATCCGACTTCGACTGCCGTGGTCAGATTGGTTAGCACGGTAAGAAGAAATGTAATCACCAAGATAATGGAATCGCTTGTTTTCGTTTTTAAAACGTGGGCAAACTCTTTCCGCTCGCTCATATTCCATGCCACCACCATCAGAATCGGCGCCATACTGGATAAGGGAATTGTTGAAGCAAACGGAGCAAGTAAAACCAAGACTAACAAAACAACTCCCCCGTGAACCATCCCTGATATTGGAGATACAGCTCCATTTTTAATATTGGTAGCCGTACGCGCAATCGCCCCAGTCGCAGGAATCCCCCCAAAAAGCGGAGCGACGACATTCGCAATCCCTTGCCCTATGAGCTCACGATTGCTATTATGTCTGCTTCCGGTCATACCATCCGCCACAACAGCAGACAGGAGCGATTCAATTCCTCCAAGCATGGCAATAACGAATGCAGCCGGAAGAAGCTGTATGATTATTTCCAACGTAAAATGCGGCATGGAAAGCATCGGCATTTTATCAGGAATAGCTCCATACGTTGAACCGATTGTTTCTATTTTCCCATTAAAAAATACTGTAGCAACAACACTTGAAACGACGAGTCCGAGTAAAGATGCCGGAATTTTCGGGAAGATTTTTGGGATAATGAGAATGATGGTCAGGCAGATCGCAGCAATCAGGGTACTATAAATATTCCACGTGGAAAGATGGATTCCAATTTCTTTCATATTCGTTAAAAAATACTCATGACTCTTCATATTCTGCAGTCCCAGGAAATTCGCGATTTGGCCGGAAAAGATGATGACTGCGATGCCTGACGTAAACCCGATTGTAACAGGCCTCGGGATAAATTGAATCAACAAGCCAAGTTTGAAAATACCCATTAACATAAGAATAACCCCTGCGAGAATACCAGCGAGGAGCAATTTTTCATATCCATATTGCAGGACAATACCTAATAAAATCGGTACAAAAGCACCGGTTGGACCTCCAATTTGAAACTTAGACCCTCCAAGAAATGAAATGAGGAACCCTGCTATAATGGTCGTATAAATTCCAAACTGAGGTTTTACACCAGACGCAATAGCGAAAGACATGGCAAGCGGAATGGCTATGACACCGACAATCAACCCAGCAATGAGATCCCGACGTAATGAATGGAAGCTGTACCCTTCAAACCTTCCTGACCATTTCATATAGAACCCTTCTTCTTTTATATATTTGATTATTTGAATATATGAGGAATACATGGGCAATATACACCTGGCAGCTCTTCTTGTCAATAATCCATTGTCTCTCTCGTGGTGTTCAAATCCGCTTTCATAATAAAAAAAAACAAGGCATCTTATTTGATTTAAAGATTCCTTGTTATCGGGTCGTTTTATTCATTTCTCATGTTTTCTAATAATGATATAGCATCCACCAGATGATTATCAAAGATCTGTCTGGCAACACCAAGAAGTTCTTTTATGAGGGGATCACGAAGCGAATATATAACTGAAGTTCCCTCTTTAGTTCCACTAACCACATTCTTATTGCGAAGCACGGCTAATTGCTGAGACACGGCAGAACCTTCGCTTCCCAAAATGGCCTGAAGCTCATTGACATTTTTATCCCCTTCGCATAACACCTCAAGGATTCGAATACGCATGGGATGAGCTAACGCCTTAAAAAATTCTGCTTTAAATTGCTGAATTTCACGATTCATTTATAGTAATCCCCTTAACCTTTGAAACTTTAAATATACAAATATCATAGCATATATAAGTAGGCATTGGTAAAACAAACCTTAGAAGGTTCTAACACGCTTCATTGCTGATGCACCATTACGAACTTTCCTTCATCCGCTTATCGAGCTGCTCCAGCACCCATGGCCAAGCCTGCTCGTGTCCGTTCCTCGATTCTTCATCCGGGAAGCCTGCGTGAGTGAGCCTAAGCTTCGTACCGCTGCCATGAGGCTCGAGTTCAACCGTTACAACGGTCTCAGCTCCCTTGGTTCCCCCTTCTCCTGTAACCCATGTCAATTCAATCAACCTCCCATGTTCAAGCCGCAGAAATCTACCGTAATGAGGATGTCGCATCGACTCATGAATCGTTTCAAAGAAAAATACTGTATTGACTTCCCCTTGCATTAATACAGTTCCTGGAGCTGCGAACCACCGGTCGAACTTTTTCGTCCACGCTTGGAACAACAGATCAGGAGATGACTCCATCCCACGTTCCACCGTTAGATGAAACGGTCTTGAAGAAAGATCAGGTATAGTAAATGTCATTGTCATGAACACTACAGTCCTTTCGTTTGAAAATTGACGATCTTATCTGATAGAATTCCTTAAGGAAAGGCTAACACCTTTACGATAACTCATTTTTTTGTTGATACGTAGATGATGTATGCTAAAATTGATATTTATAAGTACACATATTTTTGTGGTGTAGTATCTATTTTTATACCTAAGGAGGGCATGAAGCATGAGTGCTCGTAAATCCCAGTTTGGCGATGCCCCTATCGCAGAAGGATGCTCAGTCGAATTTACACTTGAGGTGATCGGCGGGAAATGGAAGGGCGTTCTGCTTTATCATCTCATGGACGGTACGAAACGATTCAACGAACTCCGTAAAATATGTCCCCATATTACTCAACGCATGCTGACATTGCAACTGCGTGAATTAGAATCGGATGGGATTGTTCACCGCGAGGTTTATCAGCAAGTTCCACCGAAAGTAGAATATAGCTTGACGGAATTCGGCAAAACATTGGAACCGATCATTCATCTCATGAAGCAGTGGGGCGAAACATATAAGCAAAGCACTAATAGGATTTCAAACAAAAGCAATAACGGACAATCTAATGGATAAACAGGTAAGGACCTCTAAGCGAGGTCCTTAGTGTTAAGTGGGGTATACCTTTGGAGAATGCGATTGCAGCCAAATAACCTTTAAATAAAATATAAAAACAAGAGACCCAAGGCATAGCCATTCGGGTCTTTCGTTTCGTAACCAGTAGGATACTAGATGTTCAATGCTTCCAACAGCTTGTAGATCATTGCCGAAGATTCTGCTCTTGTTGCGCCAAGGCTTGGGCGGAAGGTTTCATCCTCGTACCCGTTCAGAATGCCTGACACGGCTGCAGCCTTCACAGAGGATTGAGCCCAATCCGGAATGCTGGATGCGTCCTTAAACGAATTAGAATTCACTGCATCTGCTTTGTACCCATTCACACTCAGCGCTCTGGACATTATGACGGCCATTTCTGCTCTAGTGATCGTCTGATCGGCCTTGAACAACAAGCGTCCATTTTCTTCATAACCGCTAATAAAGCCCGCTTTGACTGCTGCTGCAATACTGCCTTTTGCCCAGGTCGGAATTTGATTGTCATCTGCGAAAGTAGTGGATTGTACCATCGTCTGAAGTCCGAACGCTTCAGCGATCATTTTCGCGAATTGTGCACGTGTTACTGTCTGTTCCGGACGGAACTTCCCATCCTCGAACCCTTGAATGACATTCATTCCAGTCAAGCGGTCGGTGTATGGAGTCGCCCAATGTCCGGTCATATCCGGGAATGTCATAGGCTTGTAGTCAAGCAGCGCAAACTTCGTAAAGTGGTTAACACTCACCGTTACACTGCCGTCTGGATTGATGGTTCCACCCAGATAAATCCAGCGACCTTGCGTTTCGTTATAGTAATATATCGCCGGCTGACTTCCTGCTGCGATGGAAGCTGCCTTGTAATACAGCTTAATTTCCACAGGCTTGTTAAAGGTATGACCTGTTGTACTTGTCAGCTCGATCGCTGGGCTTAACGCCTTCAATTGGCCGAACGACGGAGTCTGATCGGAAGACAGCAGCGTAGCCTGAATCTTGCCGTCCGCAGTCACAGCACCCGCTGGAACCTTAAATTGCAGTACATCCTTAATACCGCCTTCCGCCCCTTGTGCTGCATTCACTGTCACTTGGGTATTGGAGGTGCTATTGCTATTACCTTTGTTCGTGGTGTTATCGTTATTCGAATTGTTCGTAGTATCGGTTGGAGTCGTACCGCCACCTCCGCCGCTAGAACCATGGTGGTTATTCCCTTGCGGTGCTACGATATTCACCGTTCGCGTAATCTCCGCCGCCGCATTGCCGGCCAAATCGTTTACATTATAATGCAGTGTATAACTTCCGCTAGCTTGCGTGTCCACAGTTCCGGTAACCGCAACCTGCCCCGCAATGCCAACATTGTCCGTCGCTTCGGCTCCCTGCTCAGTATAAGGTGTGCCGACAAGCATAGTGACATTCGAATTTCCTTTAAGCGTAATAACTGGAGCTGTTCTGTCAATGCTTACAGTAAGCGGAAGCTGCGCCCTATTGCCTAATGAATCGGCCGCCCGGAAATTCAGCTTATGCTCGCCTTCACCGGATACCTCAACTTTGCTGTTACTCGCATATGTGAGGTACTCCCCTCCATCCTTCGATAATTCTAATGAAGCCGTCGTGCCTGGAACATACACATTGGCATATACACTGGCTGTTACGTTTTGGTTCGTCCATGCTCCATTGGAATACGGGCTGCCATCTGCTGTTTTCATCGTCCAATTCAGCTGAAGAGGCGTGATGCTGGCATCCCCCTTCAAAGTAACTGAAAAAGCTTTTACATCCGCAGCATTCCCCCGCTTAATCGTTGCCGTTAGCGTCAGCTCCGTATCCTTATTAGGATAGAATGCAATTTTCCCGTTATCATCCATCCATAGCGGATTGGAGCTTTTCCACGTAATCGTGGTTCCTTGTTCTCCGGTTGACGGTAATTTCAAGTCCGTCTTAACGGCACTGGTATCTCCTAAAGTCAGCACGTTCTTCGCCAGCGCGACCGCTTCTGCATCGGTATAAGCCAATGCCTTGACTGTTGCTGTGAACGTTTTTACATCGCTTGTCGTTCCCCGGGTCACTGTAGCCTTCAAGGTTACCTTGGCATCGGGTTGGCCAGCAGCCGGACGAGTCACGATGCCCTTATCCTTAGCAATTCCGATTACATCGGGGTTCATGCTTTCCCATTGAACGGTTGCTCCGTGTTGGCCTTGCGTAGGCAGCTCGATGGTTGACGTTACACTGCTTATATCACCCAAATCCAAAGCAGCCAGCGTATCTTCTACGGCCTGCTTATCTGTATACTCCTCTACGTTCACGAAGATCGGATTTGAATAAAACCATAAGTCGCTATAATTCCTTTTGTTAATTTCTGCAAAACGAGTCTCATTATCGTCGATATCGGTCTTCGGGTCAATCAGCGGCTCTCCATTGCTTGTTTCCCCAGCCACGTTAACTCCCAAATTGGTGCCGCGCAGCCTAAAATATTGATTCTTGCTGGCATTTCCAAGGTTGTACGTAATGACATTATAGCCTTCAGCATCCGTCTTCCAATCACTGCTCGTAAAGCGCTGAAGCACTTTTGTCGAGTCGTTCGTATCCTTGGAATATTCCGGAGTTCCCGGTACGGCATATCCTTTTACATCACCTGCTATCAGATCCACATGATCCACTTGGACAGGGTCACCGTTATTGTTTTTGTCCGGACTTTTGAAACGAATGGTAAGCTCAAGGTTATCCCCTTTCTTTGCGGAAAGCTCTTCACCCATATCCTTCTTTGTTCCATTGGCATCAATATGAAAGTCTAGTGCATTAATCAAATCACCGAATACGGAGAACGATTTGCCTGACCGCATCCCTTCAAGTACCGCCTTCATGTCGGTTCCATTAACCCACGTATAATTCTTGGAATACTCCCCGGGTCTATAGCCACTGGAATATTGCCGAGTGTCCTCGTCTATCTTGAAATGATAATCGGAATTCGTAAAGTTCCAGAACCTTCTGCCTTCCCCAAGCAGTGAATCCCATACGCCTCCAACCTTGGCAACCATATAATCAGCGCCACCATAGGTCCGATTCTTGGGAGTAGTTAAGTTATACCCTCCCCGGTCTGGCTCCATCTGACCTCCCGGCATCCCTTCCATCCCGAAGTAAATATCTGGAGCAATATTATTGAAGTCGCGAATATCCGAAATTTTGTAGATCGACCCATCAGAGCCTGCTTTCCGTGAAGGATGGTTCAAGAACGCGTAGCTGCTATTAGGAAAATTCCCCTCAAGCCAGGTCAAAGCTGTACGAGCATCCTGACTTGTGGAATAGGCCTTATTGTATGTCGCTTTCCATACCGCTACATCCGTCGGATCAAACAAGTTTTCAGCGCGGTCCGTAAACAAATACTCGAACTCGCTCACCGCTTTGATCGCCTTATTCTGATCGTCCGACAAAATGCCTATACCGGCATGATCATAGGTTGGCATGTCCCACTCGAACCCAGAAAAAATGATTTTATTTTTATATTTGTCGGCTTCCTGCAATTGCTTGATTTTCGGTATTTGGTATTGAGCCATGCCTTTGGAATAAGGAATCGGCCCGCCTGGTATTTGCTTCCCTTCATCATCCCGGCTGGACATTCTCAAGTGATCGGCAAGTGCCAGCCAGTCCATTCCATACTGTTCAAATCCATTATCCAGCACCGTTTGCAAAGATTGCTGAGCATCGTCGGATTCATACGTATGGGTATGATATTCACCCGTCATCCACCTTCCTCCGTTAGCGTCAGCCTGATTCACGTCAGCCGCTGCACCGAATACGGTTGCGGTAGGTAAGCTTTGGCCCAAGAGGGAAACCGTAAGTGTCAGCAGCGATAAATTTCGAATTGGTTTTCTCGTTTTCAATGAAGTCTAGCCTCCCAAGATGTTACTTAATGTAAAAAATAATGACTTCTTGCTTTACATTTGTACAGCTGTAAAGCACTAATGCATGCATTCAGCTCAACAAACCCTATAACCCTTTTCATCTTATTTAGAAGACGAAATCCGTCACAGTCGTTGTTTATCCGAAAGTTGTTCTAATCTGGCGATTAACACGTTTAAATTATCATAGTTCTTTTTCACTGTATATGAATTGAGGGCAAATAAAACAAAACCTTTACAAAAACCGTTTTCAAAATTGTTTGAGTTTCAAATAGTAAACTAAAACAAGGTTTAGCTTGATGTATTAAGGCTCACGCAGCATTCTCGACATGAATTTAGCATGGAAATTCAACCTTTCTTTAGGTACAAAAAAACGCAATCCGCATTATCGCGAATTGCGTTTTTATTAACCGTTACAGGGTAAGTCCTCCATCGACGACAACAACCGAGCCGGTCATATAACTGGACTCAGGAGAAGCCAAGAAGGCAACCATAGCAGCAAGCTCTTCCGGCTGTGCATAACGCCCCATTCTCATAACCGATACTTCCTCTGGCACATAACCGGTTTGCTCCATGGTAGCTGAGACGCTGTCGGTCAGAGCCGTTTTGACGCCTCCAGGACAAATCGCGTTGACGCGGATTCCTTTTCTTACGTATTCCAGCGCAGCTGCTTTGGTCAACCCGATAACCGCATGCTTACTTGCCGAATAGGCCCCTGCGCTATGCTCACTTCGTATCCCTGCCGTAGAAGCCGTATTAATAATGGTGCCGCTGCCCTGGCTTTCCATTACTTTAAGAACGTATTTCAGCCCAAGGAATACCCCTTTGACGTTTACTGACATAATACGGTCAAACTCGGCTTCATCCGTATCTGAAAGCATCGAGAATTTCTGAATAATCCCTGCGTTATTAAAAAATATATCAATCCGTCCGTATGTTTTTACCGCTTCATTAACATAATATTGAACATCTTCACTCTTAGCTACGTTAGCCTGAACAAAAATACCTTCCCCGCCTTGTTCTTGCACAAGCTTCAAGGTTTCTTCTCCGGATTCTTTGTTGTAATCAACCAATACAACCTTTGCCCCGTTCTTAGCGAGCTTCAAGCTGCTTGCTCTTCCTATACCGCTTCCTGCACCAGTAATTACAGCAATTGGGTTTGTATTTGTCATGTTCATCCATCTCCTTCAGCAGTATTGGTTTTCTATCCTGTTCAGGATAGGAAGAAAGTTATTTTAAAATGATAGCACAACTACCTATGTGATAGTATTACTATCATTACAATATTGATTATATCACCAACCCTTTTTGTTTTCAATCTGTCTATGCAAAAAAGCATTTATGAAAAAGCAGGCGGAGTTGACAACCTTTAGTCGTTTTGATAGCATGGCTATCAATTATGACATGACTTGGTTGAGGAGTTGAAGCGGAATGGACCCTAAAAGCAGATGGGAGCAGGAACGGCTTGAAGGCAAGCAGCAGCGCCTCAGCAGTATCATTACCTCTGCGGAGCGTGTATTTTTGAGGAAGGGCTTGGAGAAAGCCACCATGCAGGATGTTGCCAAAGAGGATAATGTAGGCATCGCCACGCTGTTTCGCTATTTTCCCAAAAAAGATAAATTAATCGTCGCCGTCGCGACCCGCCTTATGGAATCGCAAGCTCCCATATTTGAAGAAATCGCTCAAAGACAGGAGACCTGCTTGAAAAAGCTCGAGCGCGTGTTCGATTATTTTGTTTCCTTTAGTGGAGAGAAGCGCGAGGAACGCACAAGGCTACTGGAAGCCTTCGAAAGCTATGCCGCGCAATCGCTCGAGCCGCTGGAGGATATCGATAAATACAATGCCGTTTACCACCGGATTTCGGCAATCTACCAGCAAATTATTGAAGAAGGAGTTCACGACGGCTCCATCCGATCCGATATTTCAATTCAAGATACCCTATCGACTATGGCCAATGCATTCGGTATTTTTGCACAAAAGCTGTCACTGCAAAAAAACATCGTGATGCTGGAATCCGATATGGACCCGGAGACCCAACTGCTGCTAATGAAAAAAATATTCT
Organism: Paenibacillus sp. RC67; assembly: GCF_030020805.1. Taxonomy (GTDB): domain Bacteria; phylum Bacillota; class Bacilli; order Paenibacillales; family NBRC-103111; genus Paenibacillus_S. The sequence goes on along the minus strand of NZ_CP125098.1, from coordinate 827,011 downwards.
TGGAGTATTTGCATGCCCCAGACAGTGCCGACACTCCTTCATCAAAATTAAAAGAGTGAAACACAAATAGACCGCACCCGCTTTATAAGCGGGTGCGGTCTATTTATGGAATAGGCATAAAGCCATTATTCTATAGTTTATCCACCTGTACACGGCCCGAGAAGAAGGTGGCCCCTCCCCCCATATCGGCAAGGCGATCCGGTGTAAGGGCGTTGACCGTTCTCTTTCCACCTGGTGTGTCAGCCCACAAACCTTGGCTTACAACTACGCCCGGAAGCACATCCTCTCCGACCGAAGCGGTCAGCTCACATTCTCCACGGCTGTTCCATACACGAACAAGCTCTCCGTTCTGAATGCCGCGCGCCTCTGCATCCTTCACATTCATATGCACCTTCTGTGTCTTTTCCATACGGACATGCTTCTCATTATTGGAGAAGGTCGAGTTAAGGAAGTTGTGATTCGGTCCCGGAATGAACAGGAACGGCAAATCCTCGTCTTCACAAAGCGGTGTGTAGGTCGGCAGCGGAGGAAATCCTCTTCTCTCCATCGTTTGGGAGTACAGCTCGATCTTGCCGCTCGGCGTCTTCAATCTTCCCGGAAACAGAGGCTTGACTGCGCCTTTCACATACTGCTGCTCCACTAATGCCTCATAGGTGATACCTTCCAAAGCAGGGTTCACCGGGTTATCCAATGCCTGCCTTATCAGCTCTTCGTCCGTATCGCGAAGTGCCTGATCCTCAAAGCCCATGGCTTGCGCCAGCAGGCGGAATACATCGACATTTGATTTACTCTCACCGTAAGGCTCGATCACCGGCTGTTGTATTTGAATGTAGTGATGCCAATAAGAGGCGTAAAAGTCGGTATTCTCAAACGCTGACGTCGCCGGCAGCACAATGTCTGCATACTTCGCAGTTTCCGTCAGAAACAGCTCATGGACGACCGTAAACAAATCTTCACGCTCCAGCCCCTGCCTTACTTTATTCGCCTCCGGAGCCACTACGGCCGGGTTCGAATTGTAGACGTAAAGCGAACGTATAGGAGGATCCAGCTCAAGCAATGCGCTGCCCAGCTGATTCATATTGACTTGTCGTACTTTGCCTGGCAATAGGTCCGGACGCATTAGAGCAGACTCATTATGACCTAGAACAGAACCGTTCCCTTTGATCGCACCGCCGCCCGGCACAAGCCACTGGCCAGTGAGTGCAGGCAAACAGGAAATCGTACGGATACACATCCCTCCGTTATCGTGATGCTGAGGACCGTTACCGATCCGGATAAATGAAGGCGAAGTTTGACCGTACATCCGCGCCAGCTTGTAGATGTCCTCCACAGGAACGCCGGTAATTCCCGATACGGTGAACGGATCATACTGACGAACATGCTGACGCAGCTCCTCGTGGCCTACGGTATATTCTAGCAAAAAGGCTTCATCTGTCATTTGTTCGTCGAACAAAATGTGCATGATGCCTAGCGCCAAGGCCGCATCCGTACCTGGCTTGATCGGAATGAACCAATCGGCCCAACGGCCGGTCTGATTTTTATGAACATCGATAACGACGATTTGAGCCCCATTCTTCCGTGCCTTCTCAGCAAGAACCACTTGGTGCATGTTAGTGCTGACCGTATTGATCCCCCACATAATGAACAGCTTCGTATGAATCGTTTCTTCCGGATCCGTTCCTACGCCCGAGCCCATCGTGTAGCCGTAGCCCTCCGAGCCTGCCGCAGAGCAAATCGAATACTTCAAGCGGGTTGCACCAAGGCGGTGAAAGAACCGTCTGTCCATTCCCTCTGTTCCGATCAATCCCATATTGCCATAGAAGCTGTAAGGCATAATGGCTTCTGTGCCATGCTCCGCGATTGTCTTTTTCCAATGGGTGGTGATCGTCTCGATGGCTTCCTCCCACGTAATGCGCTCGAATTGTCCGCTTCCCTTCTTCCCCGTCCTTTTCATTGGGTATTGAAGCCGCTTGGCATCATAGATACGTTCACCCATATTGCGGACCTTGTTACAGATAGCCCCCTGGGTCACCGGGTGCGATGGATCTCCTTCTATTTTGACGATTTTCCCGTTTTCCTTATGAACCAATAAACCGCATTGATCAGGGCAATCCAAAGAACATACGGATGGAAATACTCCTGTTGGTTGTTGAATAGCTGAACTCATGCTGCAGCTCCTTCCGTCCTGTTTGAATTTGGCCGATAGCCGGTCATACAGTCTCTTTACTCTAGTATCAGTTTATGAAAAAGCAATGAATTAGTAAAGGCTCGAGGTCCAAGCTTGTTCGGCAGCCTGGTCCGTTTTGGTTTGGGGCGCCAGTTTTGTATAATGAGCCTATAGTACTGTGAAAAAAAGTTTATTGACTTCCTTATATAGAAGAGCGACCGCGCTTAGTGGATGTTTTATCGTCAAATAGAAGCCTTGGGAGGCAAGCATGTCAAATCGCAGATGGTATATCGGCCTACTAGTTCTTACATTTGTGTTCATCTGCCTACTGCTGCAATTTTTGTTCTCTACGTTACGGATTCGCGAGCTGGTCAAGCTGCCGTCAGCCGTGTCGGAAATATCCCCGCGGCACATTGTCCTCATATCACAAGAGCTGGATAACCCCTTCTGGAGATCCGTCGAACAGGGAGCCCGCGCCGCTGTGCAGCAGTATGGCTGGGAGCTGGAATATACCGGCTCCTTTCGCATCAATCCGGCCGAACAGACAAAGCTGCTGGAGAAGGCGATTGCAGCCAAGGCGGATGCTATTCTGCTCCAAGGTCTTGGGGAACCGCAATATAAGCAGTGGATTGATAAAGCGATAGCTCAAGGTATCCCTGTCCTTACCGTAGATACCGACGAACCGGAGAGCAGCCGGCTGTCTTATGTCGGAACGAACAATGAGGAAGCAGGCAAACGAATGGGTGAGCTTGTCGAACAAAAGGTTGGGGACGCAAGCCGCATCGGCGTTCTTATCGGAAGCTCAGCCGATAGTCAAAGGCTGCGATTGTTAGGGTTTCAAGAGGCGACTAGCTATTACCCCAACCTTACGATTACGGAAATTCGAACCTCCAATATTTCCCGACTCCAGGCTGAGCAGCAAGCAGCCGACATGCTGGCAAAGCATCCGCAGATACAGATCATGGTCGGATTCAGCGCCTTGGACGGCATAGGCATAATGAAAGCAGCCGAACGGGCTAGCCGGAATGATCTACGAATCTTTTCCTTCGATGATCTTCAAGAGACGGTAGATGGCATCCGTCAGTGTAAAATAGCTTCCTCCATCGTTCAGCAGCCATACAAGATTGGATATGATTCCGTTATGCTGCTAAACCAATATTGGAGCGGCCAAGCTCCTGAGAAGCAGCATTTTATCCCTGCCACGGTTCTTGATGCAAACAGCTTGGGCGGCTCCGCGGGAGGAGCTTGCCGATGACATTACGTACCAAGCTGCTAATCTTTATCCCTTTGCTGGTGCTTATGGCTAATGCGGTGACCTTCTTCGTCTTTCAGAGCGAGAAGATCGTTCAGACCAGCTATGATCGGATGATGGAGCGGATGCTGCAGTACAAGCAATCGGGTCAAGCCGCCGAGCAATCTTTAAAGGCCTTGTATGGGTACTTATTGAATCCTGAAGGAGCCGACTCGACCGAACTTGAACGCAGCCAAACCAACCTGACAGCCGCTCGCGGAGGGCTATCGACACAATGGCCATCCTCACTTCATCCTTCGGAATTAACGAGCTATATTCATATGCTCGACACACTGATAGAGCAGGAGAAGGCATCTCTCGCTTCCTCACTGGAGCATTCTCCTGCTCCCGCTTTAAGCCATTATGAAGAAGCAGAAGCTACGCTCGGGTTTATCCGCGAGGCAGGACAAAGCCTCGTCGATCTGGAGCTGAGCTCCTATCAACCCGTCTTCAAGCAGCTGCAAGAGGAAAACAGCCGGATGAACCGGCTCGGAGCTGCCGTGTTTATTATCAACACATTGCTTGGGATCGGGCTTGCCTTATGGATATCCGGCAGTATTACCGGACCCGTTCGACGTCTCGTTCGAATGGCTCAGCATTTTTCCAAGGGTCAGCTTGAGTTAGCCACAGACTCCGCACCCCCTCGTTCGGAGGACGAGCTAGGTGTCTTGTCAGAAACGTTCAAGCAAATGATGACGGACTTGTCTATTTTAATAGAAAAGGATAAGGAAAGCCTCGAAAAGGACCGACTCGTCAAGGAGCTAGAGCTGCAGGCACTGCAAAGCCAGATTCAGCCCCATTTTCTATTCAACACGCTCAATGTGCTTTCCAAGCTGGCACTGATTGAAGGAGCGGAGAAAACGAGCGACCTTATCGTTTCCATGTCTAATCTGCTGCGCTATAACTTAAGCAGACTAGATCAGCCAGTGACACTCAAGGATGAGCTCGACCATGTCAAAGAATATATCGCCATCCAGCAGGCGCGTTTTCGCGATCGCGTTCGTTTCGAGATGGAGATCGATTCGTCCGCGTTTCCGGCACCGATACCCGCACTAACAATTCAACCTTTAGTGGAAAATGCGTTTTTGCATGGCATTGAGAGCATGGAGCAAGGCGCTGTGATTCGCATAGTCGTTCGGAGGAATACAGAGGGCCTCCGCCTTTCCGTGGAGGATAACGGTGTCGGGATGAACGAAGAGACTAGGCAAAGACTTCTCCATCTGGAGGGCGGAGTAAAACCCGCTGTAGGGGACTCATCCGAGCAAATGAAAAAACCGTCTACGGGACTGGGCACGGCGAACGTGTTTAAACGTCTCCAACTATTTTATGGACGAAGTGATCTGGTAGATATACAAAGCAAGCCGGGGGAAGGAACCCGCATTTTTATCCGTATACCCGATGGAAAGGAGAGTGAATCGACCGATGTATCGTTTGTTGATAGCCGATGATGAAGCTTTGGAGCGTGAAGGGCTGGAATGGATCGCTCAACGTATGATGCCGGATCAGTTCGAAATCATCCATGCCGAGAACGGCAGGACGGCTATTGAACGCGCCGAAGAGCTTCGTCCTCATATTGTGCTAATGGACGTCAACATGCCTGGCATTCAAGGCCTGGATGCACTTAAAGAAATCAAAAGGCTGCTTCCAGAAACGAAGATGGTGCTCGTCACTGCATACGATTATTTTTCTTACGCCAAAGAAGCTCTAACCCTCGGCGTGAAGGAATACATTGTGAAGCCGGCCCGGCGGGAGCAAGTCGTCCAGACTCTGCAGCAGCTTGTACAGGAATTGGATCAGGAAAAGATAAAACGGACGGAAGACCTGCGACTTAGAGATAAGGTTTCTCAGCTACAGCCGCTCGTAGAGAATGAGCTAGCTCTCATGTTTATGGTAGATCAAGTACTCGGAGCAAGCGCCCCCTTGCTGTCAGAATGGCTTGACTTCCCCATGGATCAAGGCTGCTCAATAGTAATTGCATTCTCTGAGCTTGTTTATTCGCAGGATAAGAAAAAAATTTACGATACGGTCCGCAGCTTCGCCAAGTCTCACTTTGCAGGACCTTCTCTTGTCAGCTCCTTCATCGACAGGCACATGGCAGTGTTTCTGAGTAAAACGTCAGCAATACAAGACGCAGATTGGTATTCTGTCTTGAGGCAATACGGCGAGAGACTGAGCGCTTTAACAGAGCGCCAGCTTGAGCTTACAGTCTCCATCGGCATCGGCTCGACTCATTCGGATGTCGAAGGCTTGCGTAAATCTTACTTTGAAGCTGTGTTTGCTTCAACCTATTTTGAGCAAGGCGGTAAAGTGTGCTTGTTTGCGGAGCTGACGAAGCAAGCCGGAGGCTATGACTTGAGCGTTCAAAGCTATCAGGGAGAAACTGCAGAGCATAGATCCTATGTTCTATCTGCCCTGCAGCGTATTCGAGAGGAGCGCGAGGAACAAACAATCCATGTCCTCGATAAAGCCAAAAGCTACATCGAGAGCAAATTCGCCGAAGATATTTCGCTCGAGGAAGTAGCTGATGTCGTTCATCTCAACCCTCACTATTTCAGCAAGGTGTTCAAGCAGCATATAGGAGAAACCTTTATCGATTTCCTTACCCGACTTAGAATCGCGAAGGCCAAAGAGCTAATGGCATCCAATGAATTAAGTCTCAAAGAGGTTTGCTTCGAGGTTGGCTACAAAGACCCTAACTACTTCAGCCGGGTTTTTAAAAAAGTGACCGGAATGACACCGACCGAATTTCGTGGGCAAGGAAACTAAAATTTCAGTCAAATGGATCCTACATGCCCTTAATTATCAACGGTGTATATTAATTGAAGCTGGTGCCCCTCGCATTCCAGCTATTCAGGATGAAACTGCCAACGGGGCAGATCCAGTTTACCTTGATCATCCACCGTAATCCCTTCATTTTGCAGGTGCATGATTTGTATGAATCTGGATTCCTCTTCCTGAAGCCCTATCTCGCCTTTGGCATTGACGACCCGGTACCAGGGCAGGTTGTATTTCTTACTGGATGAGTGAAGAATCCGTACGACCTGCCTCGCCGCTCTCCGGCTTCCGGCCAATTCCGCAATCTGCCCGTAGGTCATCACATGCCCTTCCGGTATTCCTTTAATCACCTTAATAACCTGTTCGGTAAAAGGAGTCATCCCCTACACCCTCTCCCTTATTCACGCTGCTGCTCTATGAGCTTCTCGCGAAATTGCTTATACTCTCCTGCACCAACATGTCCCTGATTAATAGCTTCCCATAAATACAAAGAGGCAATCGAGCGGTACGGGTCCCAAGTCAAACTCTGCTGCTCCAACATGGCGGCACCGTTCCCTTTCTCCCCTTCATAGAGCCACAACGCTGCACGGCGAAGCCCTGCATCTCCCATCGATAATACATTGTCCCTGCCCATGTAAAAAATTAAGAACATTTCGGCCGTCCACCGGCCAATTCCTTTGATCTTCGTCAAAGCATCGATGGCTTCCTCATCGCTCATCCCGTCCCAGGCGGCAAAGTCGATGTCTCCCTGCTTAACCGACTGGGCAAGTCCTTTGATGTAACCTATCTTGGGCCTGGAGACCCCCGCGCCACGCAAGATATCCTCCGAAGCAGCAAGCATGGAATCCGGTGTGATCCCGCCGCACTGCTGCTCCACGCGTTGACAGATTGTTGCTGCCGCTTTGACCGAAAGCTGTTGGTTGATTAGCGACTTGGCCAAGTATTCAAAACCATCCGTACGTCTCGGCACGGCTATTGAGCCAACCGCTTCAACCAGCTCTGCCAATCTGTTGTCTTGAAGGCATAACTGACGTATCCTAGGCTCGTCTGTATGTAATTCAAATAAGGATGTCATGGGATTCCTCATTTCCAAAGATCTAATTAGATTTAATCAACATCAAGCCTATCCATTTCCAAAAACGTTCTCATAAGAGACGCTAAGTAATCGAACATACTTTCTATTTATTATAATTGCCGACCTAAGCGTACTTCAAGCAATTCCCACTTGCTGAACATCATGTAGACTCATGTTTTTTTAATTTATGGAATTTACCTATTGATAAAACTAATAACATTAGTGAACATTCAAATTTATCACCTTTTTAACCGCAAAGTTGTAATTAATTGTTCAACACACTGTGAAATGATTTCGTATGAGTTTCTCTCGAAGTCCTCTAATTTAACAGTACCATCCTCATTATCAACCACGACGATAAGCCCGTTTCCCTCAATCCCTAAAGGAATGTTCTCAAGTTTGTTGTTGTGACTACTTTTATATCTCATAAGAGTGTTTCTATAAGATTCCATAGCTGCTATAGGTAATACAGATTCTAGCTTTATATAGTTGTCGTTAATAAATCCATCTAAATCAGCAAACTAATATGAATTAAAGTATTCTATAAGAGATGGATGGATCTTGATACCTAAGTTCTCCTCCAGTGATTCGAAATCATAGAAGTGTTTCTCTTTCTACTGGCTGCCAGGAGATGTACTCATCCTCATAGACCTCCCCAACATAAATAAGAGAGTTTGCATCTCTATCAAATGATGTTTTAAATAAAAAGTCCCATCCTGCCTGAGCAATTTCTTCCCTTAATGAGAAATATTGATTCATAGCTTTTTTTATAGACAAAACATCACCCATTAATTGTTAATTTTTTGTAACTCAGCATATTGGCTATCAATTCCCAAATCATGGTTCTTTTCGAATTTATGTATGCTGCTGTCTCAGGATGTAACTGTGCCTTAATACAGAATAACTCCATTTCTCTCATAACACACTTATTTTGTGCTGTGATTGTAGCACGTGACTAATATATTTTTTTTCGTTGTTGTTATCTCCCCACCCCAAGCACTTTTTCACCCCTCAAAAAACAAATATGTGCTACCTCCCCCTTTTTACATCCACTTAAAAAACTAGAACAAAATATGTGCAGGAACAACACAAATAAGTGAAGACGATTGCCCGCTTCCCGTGTTCTTACGCGTGCTATAATGAACTCGTTCGCAAGGCAGGTAAGACAGAAAGGGGAGCATTCCTATGGAAATGACCACAACAAAAACGGACGAACCAGCAGCACAGGGAAGCATTAAGTTCGTCACGCTCGTTTCGATTGTAGCCGCTTTAGGCGGATTATTATTTGGATTTGATACCGCTGTCGTTTCGGGTGCTATCGGCTTTATGCAAACCCGCTTCGACTTGAGTGAAATACAGGTCGGGTGGGCCGTATCGAGCCTTATTATCGGTTGTATTATCGGGGCTGCAAGCTCTGGGGTCCTCAGTGACAAGTTTGGCAGGAAAAAGGTGCTAATCGCAGCCGCTATCCTCTTTATCATAGGATCGATAGGATCGGCCATTCCGGATACATTCACCGGATACATCATCGCTCGCATGATCGGAGGTCTCGGGATCGGAATCACATCCACCTTGTGTCCTCTGTACAACGCAGAGATTGCACCGGCGAGATATCGCGGCCGTCTGGTGGCATTGAATCAGCTTGCAACCGTTACTGGGATTTTCCTCGTTTACTTCGTTAACTCCGGCATTGCCGGGTCAGGAGATGAAGCTTGGAATATATCAACTGCATGGCGTTGGATGTTCGGTGTCGGTGCTATTCCAGGATTCTTATTCCTTGTGCTGCTCTTCTTCGTTCCGGAAAGTCCAAGATGGTTAATCAAACAAGACAGACCGGTAGAAGCGCTTCCTATCCTGCTGAAGATTCACGGTGAGGAACTTGCTCGCCAAGAAGTGTTAGATATCAAAGAAAGCTTCAAGCAGGAAAAGGATACCTCCCTCCGCCAATTGTTCCGTCCGGGTCTGCGGATTGCCCTTATCGTCGGAGTGACGATAGCGGTTCTACAGCAGGTTACTGGGATTAATGCCATCATGTATTATGCTCCAGAAATATTCAAGCAAACCGGTGCCGGTACGAATGCGTCGCTTGTCCAAACGATATTAGTAGGCTTAATCAATTTCCTATTCACGATTCTCGCACTGTGGTTAATCGACAAAGTAGGCCGCAAAGCGCTGCTGCTCGTCGGCTCCTCTGTCATGACCCTTTGTCTTGCGGTTATAGGTATCGCCTTCCATACGGGACACACCTCCGGACCAATTGTCCTTATCTTCATTTTGTTATATGTCGCGGCTTTTGCCGTCTCGCTCGGACCTGTCGTATGGGTGCTGTTGTCCGAAATTTTCCCGAATCGAATCCGCGGCAGAGCTACGGCAATAGCTTCTATGGCACTTTGGGCCGCTGATTACGTCGTTTCTCAATCGTTCCCTCCAATGCTTAACTCAGCAGGACCTGCAATGACCTTTTGGATCTTCGGCGTCATGTCCTTGATCACTGTCCTGTTCACATGGCGTGTAGTGCCTGAAACCAAAGGCAAATCGCTCGAGGAAATCGAAACGCTTTGGCCTGCTAAGAAAGCTTAAACCAAATGGAAATAGACCGATCTCATTAAAGAGTCGGTCTATTTTTTCTACCCAGCTTATTGCATTTAGTGCGTCAATGTTCTTAGCTTCACTTCCGGCACCGGATCGGGATCTTTGTTCATATTCGAATGAATATAGAACATCACTAGTGCCGCCAGAGATGAGAGTGTGCCCAAGAAGAACACAGAACCTATTCCCCATAGGTCAAAAGCATGGCCGAACATGAGAGGTCCGATCATTCTTCCGACGTTAGCGAAGCCGCCTGCCAGGCCCATATAAAATGGTGCATGGACTCCAGACCGCTCTGAGAAGAAGGTCGGTATGGCCGGCAGCAGCATCATTTCACCGAGCGTAGCCAGAATCATTCCGATAATTAAATAAATGTACAGCTCGTGGAAAAATAAGATGAAGGAGAACGCCGACACAGAGAACAATGCACTGATCAGCATTTGCCTGACGATATTTTGCGCGAATCTTCTTTTAATCCAGCTCGTAAAGGGCTGCCCGACAAGAATAACAATGCCATTGACCGTCCATAGTAAGCTGTAGAACTTCAAATCCATTCCTTGCTCTTCAATATATGGAGCTACTCCTGTGGACCATTGGGTGAAAGAAAGCCAGAAGAACATCGAGCCTATCGATATAAACAAGTACAGCTTAATGTTGCGAAGCAGCTGGCCGCGGTTCAACTGGACGACTTCCGCTCTTGCAGCTGTCATACCTTTGTGCTCTTCTTTTTCCGATACCGATGTATCACTAAATGTCGGGGCGTAGCTTTCCTTCATAAAGAAGAACAAGAAGACCGCGAACAACAGCGTAGTGCTTCCTGTCAGCAGGTACGTCAGCTTGAACGAGATCGATGCGATAAGCCCTCCGACCATAGCGCCAATAGACAGGCCGAAGTTGTTGCATACATACATCACGTTGTACAGCTTACGCCGATGCTCTTTCCACCGAAAGCCTACATAAGCATTCATGGACGGCATCGAGATTCCGTTGGTGAAGCCAAGTAAACAGACGAGCATAATATAGATCGGCCAGCTGTCTGTAAAAGCAATGGCGAATAAAGCTAGAGACGAGAGTGTAAAAGAACCGGAGATCATCGCTTTGGGTCCGATTCTGTAGTACAGATTACCGCCTACGAATTCCCCGAGTACGCTGAATAACGCTTGATAGAGGACGATCAGTCCGGCCTCTCCGTACGATTTCCCCATTACATTATGCACATATAGTGTGGTCAAAGGCCACATGACCGCTTTCCCGGTAGAATTCACGAAGCTTGCCGTTAAGAAGAACAGCGCATCTCTAGGAAAAGATTGCATAACGGACCTTACTGCAGACGAAGTTTGTTTTACATTCATTATTCTCCCACCACTATCATTGTAAAGTCGTCGCCGGCCCTGAGCCTTCCCCGTTAAGTGTTAATTTTCTTCGGATCCATAGCATCCCTTACACCGTCACCGATAAAATTAATCGATAGTACGGATACGATAATAATGAGCCCTGGAGGAATCCACAGCCACGGCTGACTCGTCAGTGCCGTAATCGACTGAGCCGCATTCAACATATTGCCCCAGCTGGCCGTCGGAGGCTGAACCCCCATACCAAGAAAACTAAGCGAAGATTCGGATAAAATAGCCGCAGCCGCACCAAATGTCGCATTAACGAGAATCGGTCCCAACGCATTAGGGAGGATATGCCCGAATAGAAGCCTGGGCGTGCTTAGGCCAAGCGCAATACCCGCCTTGACATATTCCGTTTGCCGTAAGGACAGTACACTCCCTCGGACGAGCCTAGCGACAGAAGGCCAACCGAGCAAAGCTAATACTATTATAATATTCGATAATCCGGTACCAAGTACAGTGACTAGCACCAAAATAACCATCAAGCTCGGAAACGACATGAACACATCAATCACCCGATTGATTACCATATCTACCCAACCGCCCATATATCCGGCAATGGCTCCGATCACCGTACCTATCATAACATACAGGGCCACAGTTACTACCCCCACCGATAGCGACACGCGGGTCGCATACATTAATCGGCTCAGCACATCACGCCCCACTTGGTCCGTTCCGAGCCAATGCTCGGAGGAAGGCGCAGCGGAGAAAGCTTTTCCGATTGCATTGGGATTGTAAGGTGCAAGCAGCGGGGCAAAAATACCAATGAAGATCAACAGAGCAAGAGCAGTTAAGCCGACCACCGCCATTTTATGCTTCAAAAATCGCCTCATAATGATTTTGGCATAACTGTCGGAAACAAACTCGGGGGATCGGCTTTGGAGAAGCGAAGGCAGAGCTTCTGCCGCGGTCAGTTCTTTTTGCATATCCATCGAAGACATAAGGTTTCTCCCTCCAGTCATCCTAATTGTACTTAATACGCGGATCGACAACGGCGTACATCATATCAGACCATAAATTGGCGCACAGCACGGTCAGTGCAGCCAGCATGTTAATTCCCATCAGCAGTGGAAAGTCGCGGGAGAGAATGGCTTGAATGGTGAGCTGCCCCATGCCGTTCCACTGAAAAATACTTTCCGTAATGACAGCTCCCCCGATCAATATCGGGATGTCTAGGCCAGCAATGGTAATGACGGGAATAAGCGCATTTTTGAGCGCATGCTTGTTGACGACAAAGAATTCCTTAACCCCTTTGGCTCTTGCCGTTCGTAAATAATCCTGACCTAGCACCTCCATCACACTAGAGCGCACATATCGCACCATTCCTCCGGCAATGGACGTTCCGAGGGTAATCGTTGGAAGAACGAGATGAAGCACAGTATCCCAAACACTTCCGCTTCCTCCCATCGTGCTCATACCTCCGGTTGGAAGAATACCCAGCAGCACACCGAACACATAAATCAAGCCAAGTCCAAGGAAAAAGCTCGGTATCGACACGCACAGAAATGAATTTGCCGACATGAAATAGTCGAACTTGGAATTGGCTTTGACGGCACAGTAAACACCAATAGGAATGGAGATCAAATAACCGAATACAATCGAAGCTCCCATCAAGATCAATGTGGGGCCGATACGCTCCGAAATAAGATTGACCACCGGCTGGAAGGAGCTGAACGAGTGACCTAAATCTCCGTGAGCAAGATTCAGCAGCCACTTCAAGTAACGAATCATGAACGGATCGTTCAAGCCCAGCGCTTCACGGCGTATCGCCTTATCTGCTTCAGACACATCGGGGTTGACATACATATCGACAGGGTCCCCAGGGATGAGATTAATAATGATAAAGTTCAGGAAGGTAACACCTAGCAGAACGGGGATCGCAATTAACAGCCGCCGGATCAGATAATTAAGCATAAACGCGCTCCTCCGATCCGACCGTTTCGGATTCACCGAGAGGGAAGTGACAGGCCACTCTATGCTCGCCTGCGGTCAAGCCCGGCTCCCGCTCCCTGCAGATCGGCTGAGCTATCGGGCAGCGCGTATGGAATCGACATCCTTGAGGAGGCGAGGCCGGACTTGGCACATCTCCCTCCAGCACAATGCGCTGTGCATTTCTCATTGCGGGGTTAGGTGCAGGATAGGCATCCAAAAGAGCTTTTGTGTACGGATGCCTCGGCATCGTGAAAATTTGTTTCTTGGGGGCAATCTCCACGATCTTGCCCAAATACATGACTGCAATCCGGTCGCTCACATACTTCACCGCTCCGAGCCCGTGTCCGATAAACAAATACGTTAAACGAAACTGCTGCTGAAGCTCTTTCATCAAATTTAATATTTGAGCCTGAATCGATACGTCCAGCGCCGAGACCGGCTCGTCACAGACGATAAGCTTGGGCCGCAGACCCACCGCTCGGGCAATTCCGATCCGCTGGCGCTGACCTCCGGAAAACTCATGCGGATATTTTCCCAAGCTTTGTGCCGATAAGCCTACAAGCTCCATCAGCTCAGCCGCCTGGCGAACCGCCTCTGCCTCGCTCACACCGGTCAATGTCCTCAACGGCTCTGTCATCAATTCAACAATTCTCTTGCGCGGATTCAACGAGGAATAAGGGTCTTGGAAGATCATCTGCAAATCCGAGCGGAGGGACCTCATCTTCGCTAAGCCCATCGGCGCAAGATCATGTCCTTGGAACAGAATGCTTCCTTCGGTAAGCTCCTCAAGCTTTATAATGCTGCGGCCCAGGGTCGATTTCCCGCAGCCGGATTCACCGACAAGACCCACCGTTTCTCCTGGATAGACGTCCAAGTCGATACCGTCTACTGCTTTGATATGACCAACCGTTCGCGAGAAAACGCCCCGTTTGATTGGATAGTATTTTTTGACCCCTCTCAGCTGCAATAGAGGCTCCTGCGGTACTGCTTCACTGCTACCGGTTGTCAGCATCGTCGTTCCCCTCCATTATTGGAATGTGATTCATTCATAGTGTTATTGCACTTCCCCAACACCGGCAAACCAGCATTTCACCTTATGTCCCGGAGCAGCTTCAACCAACGGCGGAGCATTCCTGCACATCTCGGAAGCCATGGAGCAGCGGGCCTGATAGCGGCATCCCTCCGGCATATCGAGCAGGGAGGGAACTGCGCCTGGTATAGACTGCAGCTCCTCCTCCTCCATCTCCAAATGGGGTATGGACTTCATTAATCCGATGGTATAAGGATGCATAGGGCGCTCGAACAGTTCATAGACCTCGGCCTCCTCGACCACTTGTCCTGCATACATGACGATAATTCGGTCCGCCATTTCGGCCACGACGCCTAGATCATGTGAAATGAGAATGATAGAGGTGTTGGACTCAGCACGGATTTTTTTCATCAGCTCCAGGATCTGCGCCTGAATGGTAACGTCCAACGCCGTTGTCGGCTCATCCGCTATCAACAGCTTCGGCTTACAGGCTAGCGCCATTGCAATCATCACGCGCTGCTTCATGCCTCCCGAGATGGTATGAGGATATTGATGCATCACTTCCTCAGCTCTTGGAAATCCGACGGCTTTAAGCAATCCGACGGCATGCTGCCAGGCCTCTTTGGTGCGCAGCTTCAAATGGATTCGGAGCGATTCCGTGAGCTGATTGCCGATCGTAAATACCGGATTCAACGAAGACATTGGATCTTGAAAGATCATGGCGATATCTTTGCCGCGAAGAGAACCGAGCTCGCTATCGGGCATAGAGACAAGATCTTTGCCTTGGAACAAGATGGCTCCGCTCTTGATGCTGCCGTTACGTCCTAGAAGCTTCAGAATGGATAAGGAGGTCACGCTTTTACCGCATCCTGACTCCCCTACAATACCTAAGGTCTCTCCCTGCTTCAGCGAGAAGCTGACATCATCGACTGAGGTTACCTCTCCTGACTCGGTTTGAAATGACGTTCGAAGCTGACGAACTTCCAATAGCTCCTTCATGTGCTCACCTCATGTTCTTCGTTATTTGCGGTACCATTCGTTGACACTGTAATGCATCCCGTCCGTCACGCCACCTTTACCCTCGATAGCCTTGGATATCGCGATCAGATTGTACTCGGAGTACACGGTAATTAACGGAACATCCTCCTGAATCGTATTCTGCAGCTCTTTATAAATCTGGAACCTTTTATCTTTATCCGTCTCATTCATTCCCCGATTGAACAGATCGTCGACCGTCTTACTTTTATACCTCATATCATTCAGTGCTGCCGTGGAACGATATACCGTAGCTGGACCGTCAGGGTCCATCAGACTGCCGAAGCTGCTCAAGGTCAGATCGAAATCCCCTTTGACGAGTCGAGATACAGTGGTTGGGAAATCAAAATTAACCTGCTTAACCTTCAGCCCAATCGCTTGAAAATTTTGCTGAATGATATTGCCCGCCATTTCCCTTGTCTTATCTCCGGTCGGCACAATCAATTCAATGGGTTTGTTCATATCGAAGCCTGCTTCCTTAAGCAATTGCTTCGCTTTCTCCGGATCGAATCCGTAGGATTTCACATTTTTATCGTGGTAAGGATGCGAATTGGAATAGGGACCATCCTGCAGCTCTCCCGCTCCCGGCATCAATTGATCGACGATCATCTGACGGTCGATGGCATAGGCAAGGGCTTGCCGCACCTTCTTATCCGGGAAACGCTCCATGTTAATTTCGATGGAGTTATACCGTCTTGTTTGCTGCTCTTCTGTTCTAAGATTTGCGAAGGTTTTTACCGTCTTCCATTCGGATGCCGGTATATTGCCCGAGCCTTGAGCAGCATTCATATCGAGCTCACCGGATTGCAGTTGGGCGACCATGTTAGAGGCAGGCATAATTTTGACAAACACCTTGGCGATCTTCGGAGCTCCCCGGTAGTAATTTTCATTAGCTGCAAGCTCCACATAAGCTTTGTTCTCATACTTAACGAATTTGTATGGACCCGAAGTCACATTCGGATTTCTCCAGAAGGGATTTTGGTTCAAGGTTGCCGGATCAGCACTCTCCAATACATGCTTGGGAACAATGAGCAAATCGGTTAACCTTTCATAAAGCAGATTAGGATCGACCGGCCTGGCTGTTTTTAGCTCCAAATGCTTGTCGTCAATGACCTTGATCGAAGAAATCTTCTCCTGGCCTGCTGGAAGCATGCCCTTCTCGTTCAAGCCGTCCAAGGCAAATATGGCGGAGCGCTGTGTAGTGACAGTCTTTGGATTGACGATCAGATTAATCGTAAACTCAACATCCTGAGCGGTAACCGGCTTACCGTCCGTCCAGTTCGCGTTGTTGCGAATCGTAATCTTATAGGTTTGATTGTCCTCCGTAGTGAAGGATTCCGCCAAGGCCATTTTGAAATCCAAGGGACCTACTGTCTTAACCAATGAGTCGAAAAAGTATCGGTATATGAATACTGCCCCGCTCGACCCGCTGCCGTCAGAATCAATCGGATTAAACATTAACGGCGGATTCGTTATCCCGACTGTAATTTGACTTGCTGCAGTACCTGACGTGCTGCCTGTTGAGGCTGCGGCTCCTTGTTCCGTAGCGGATGGTTTGCTGCAGCCGGCGAGCATCAGTACAGCGAGTGATATAAGGCTCCATGTCTTGTATGTCTTCTTCATCGGCTCATCCCCCTCTTTGTTCTCTTCTAGCCTACGGTTACCGCATCTTCGGCAGCCAACACACTGTCCATACGTCGTCTCACCGCTAGCAAGCATACAAATTCAAAAGCGATATTCGCAGCATTCAACGCTGTTATCTGATTCGCATCTCGATCTGGCAGCACTTCAACCAGATCGAAGCCGATAAAGTTGATTCCCGCCAACCCACGAAGCATTTTTTGCGCTTCGTATGTCGTGAAGCCTCCTACTTCCGGAGTGCCTGTTCCCGGCGCATAGACCGGATCCAGGAAATCCACGTCGAAGGTCAGGAACACAGGCCTGTCTCCAACCCTTTCCTTAATTTTCGCGCAAAGCTCCGGAATCGTTAACTCGCGAACATCATCGGTTGTAAGAACCTCGAAGCCCATTTCTCTAGCATCCGCCAGATTGTTCGGCTTAAAGGTGCTGCCCCTCATCCCCATTTGAATGGAGTGCTTCGCATCGATTAAGCCCTCGTCCATAGCGTAGCTGAACACCGCTCCATGCGACCACATCCGCTCCGGGGTTTTGGAACGCCCCGTATCCGAATGGGAGTCGAAATGAACGAGACATACCGGGCCATGCTTCTTGGCTGCCGCTCTTAGATGAGGAAGAGAGATCGAATGATCGCCGCCCAGCATAATCGGCACAATCCCTGCTTCAAATACAGGTGTCAGCTGCTCTTCGATGGCCTGATACGACTGCTCGATATAACCAGGGTACACGGTTAAATCACCATAATCGATGCCTGATAAATATTCGGAAATGTCGATGTCGTGAACCGGAGATATAGGACGAATGCGCTGCGACATCGTGCGAATGGACGAAGGACCGAAACGGGCACCTACCGCATAGCTGACTCCCGTATCAAATGGAACACCGATAACTGCGAAATCGACATTTTCTAAAGTCTGAACATGCGGAAGGTGCATAAACGTATGAATTCCAGAAAATAAAGGTCTTCCCATTTCAATTTGCGGACGGTACATCATAACTCCACACTCCCTTGTTATTATTTAGGTCTAAAAACAGCACAAAGAGGCCGGTTGATTAGATTCAACGGCCTCTTTGCCTATACAAACCATCCCTGATGGATGGATGTGTACTATGCAGTTGTTATATATTCATTATAGATCAAGGTTACCTTAATGTCAACTAACATAACATATTTTATTATATTTATATAGATCATCGTATTTATTGTTAAATTATATAACATTATATTAACAATAAATATTGACTTTTCAGGCTTTTTTCTTCAATAATTAACATATACCTCACTCATAACCTTTAAGACTCTTTTCAACTTCATAATCTAAAATCGAGGTGATCATGCATGAAGACCCGGATTTTACACCTACACGACATTCCGACGACCAAGTGCCGAGTGGATCTAAGATTGAAGGAGCTGGACTACTGGGTAACTTCGATCGAAGCCGGTAATCTCGCCTCCTTGCAGCAGCGCAAGTTCGAAATTGTCGTCTTGGACGTCCCTGCATGCCGATTGAAGCCCTGGCTTCACGAAGCTAATTCCCGCTTTGTCCTCCCCCTCTTCTGGTGGTGCGAAGAACGCAAACCGGCCACCACAGCTCCTCATGACAAAGTAGACGGTATTCTCTGCTGCGGCATGAACGACAACGAACTGCAATGGTCGTTATTACTCGGAATCAAAAGCTTCCAACGAAGACTGCACCTGGAACGAGAGTACAGCTTTCTCGCATCCAAATTCGAGGAAAAAAAGCTGGTGGACGACGCAAAATTCATGCTTAGCAAGCTTAATGATGTTAGTGAAACTAAAGCTTATGAGATGATGCGCACTCAAGCTATGAACGAAAGAAAAAAATTGATCGAAGTAGCCCAAGCAGTTCTGAGAACGAACAACCTCTCTTCCAAAAACACAGCCTCCCCCCATCTCAAAAAATACGATTACACTCAATAAAAAATGGTGCCAGCACTCCGCTTATCCAGCTCACATTCGTCCGCCTCATAAAAAATCGCGCTTATCCTACAAAGGATAAGCGCGAAGAGCTTGTTTTATAATGTTCTATCACGTTGTAACTTCTTACCCCGTTACTACTTCAGCTGCAGCACCCTCCAACGCATTCCGTTTATTTAAAGCAAGCAGAGTAATCACCTCATAAACGATATGCGCTGCATTCAGTGCAGTAACCCGGGTCGGATCGCGATCGGGCAATACTTCAACCAGGTCAAAGCCAATAATATTCAGACCGGCAAGCCCACGCAACATTTGAATCGCCTCATAAGTCGTGAAACCACCGACTTCCGGAGTTCCTGTGCCAGGAGCGAATACCGGGTCAAGAAAATCGATATCAAAGGTCAAAAATACCGGCTTATCTCCCACCCTCTGTTTGATCCGGCTACACAGCGCCTCTACGCCAAGCTTTTTCACCTGGTCCGTTGTTAATAAATCGAAACCGAGCTTTCTCGTCTCCTCATAATGTGTAAGACCCGAGCACCCCCGCATCCCCATTTGAATAGAGCTTTCTGTATCGATCCAACCCTGTTGAGCCCCATGCCAAAACATACTTCCATGAGAATAAGGCCGACTCTCATCCATAGGCTTCCATGCATCCGAATGGGAGTCAAAATGAACCAGACTGATCGGACCATAGGTCTTGGAGGCCGCTAGAACATGCGGGTAAGAGATCGAGTGATCACCGCCCAGGATAACCGGCACGATCTTTTTCTCAAATATCGGCTCCAGCTGCTCTTGAATCACCTCATAGCTTTGTTCAATATATCCCGGATAGACCGTCAAATCTCCATAGTCAATCCCAGATAAATACTCGCTGGAATCAATGCCTTGAGCAGGATTCGTCGGTCGAATCCTTTGAGACATTTCCCGAATAGCCGATGGCCCGAATCGCGTTCCAACAGCATAGCCCGCACCAGTATCGAACGTATTCCCTATTACTGCATAATCAACATTCTCTAATGTCTGTACATGAGGCAAATGCATAAACGTGCGAATCCCCGCAAAACCCGGCTTCCCTTTTTCAAATATCGGTCGATACATCAACAACACCTCCACCCAAAATAATTAGCATCATTAACCCTGCAACTGCATATCCACGCTCAAAAAGCCGCCTTCTTTTATCCAAAGAAAGCGGCCCTATTGCCGATTCAAGCTTGACGATATTGGCAAGCTTGAACTATTTAATTGTTGTGGTCTATGTAACTTAAATTAACACCAACATTCCGTAAAGTCAATGAATTTTTCAAAAACTTCTTTCTTCTGTTTTTATATTGACAAAATATTCAAAATAATTCATAGTTATTCAATATTAAGTAACACGCATATAACATTATATTAAAATACAGCCCTATTCAGGGAGGTGCCTTTAAGCTGTGAATCTCTTATGCGAATCCAATCAAATGACGGATTACTTAACGGAATCCGATATTATCGACTTTAGCCACCCGGCAATTCAAGCTGCCGCTCAGCGAATTAAGCGGGAATACGATGACGAACAGACTATTGTTAAAGCCGCCTTTGAATTTGTGCGGGATGAAATCGATCACTCCTGGGATATCCAGGGCTCACTAGTTACTAGAACAGCATCGGAAGTGCTCCAGCATCGCCAAGGCATCTGTTACGCCAAATCCAATTTATTGGCCGCACTCCTCCGCAGCTTGAGCGTCCCGACTGGATTCTGCTATCAAAAGCTGACTCTAGGTGACACCCCGGATACCGGCTATTGCATTCACGCCTTAAACGCCGTTTATCTGAGCTCACTTGAACGATGGATACGCCTCGACGTCCACGGCAACAAGGAAGGCGTGCAGGCTGAGTTCTCGACGACCGAGGAGAAGCTTGCTTTTCCCATTCGTTCTCATTACGAAGAAATCGACTATCCTGTCATCTACGCCGAGCCGAACGCGAAAACAATGGATACCCTCGCCAACAATACCGACGTGCTGACTATGTATCTCAACCGTCTCCCAACCGACTTGTGATATTCCTTCATATTTTCATCGCAAGATCGATCGTTGAAATAGGGTGATGAGATCACCGGTTCCTATCGGCAGCCTCATCACCCTATTCATCTGTAGTTCCCCGTTCCTCACAGCGATGACATATCCAATCATTTTAGTTATTTACGTCAGGCCATGCGTTCCCTTCTCTTCGGCATACCCAATCATAATACATTTCAAAACCAAATGGTTCAAAGGCCATCCTAACTCCATCCCTAATAAGCTCAAGACCCTCTAAATTCATTTGATCTGTAAGATACATAATGACATCATGAATTCCACCATCTCGAGCAATCTCAGTAATTAGGGCAAATATCTCTTTTTGTTCTTTTGTTAACTCACCGAGTACCTTATTAATTTTTTCTGTTTCAATGGTCTTAGGCCAACCACTGCCCATTATCCGCCGAGGCAGCACCCCAGGTCGCAAGTCCACTAAATCGTCTATGAACGCTTTATACAATTCTACTGAATTCTTGTCTATCATCCTAGCTATATCCTTTTTTTTGAAAGATAGTTTAAACCACATATATTTCCTAACGTCGACCTGTTGCTCTTCAGCTCTTGTTTACCGTTCAGCGTTAGTTATTCAACTTCTTTTTCGTTGACTCGGTTGTCGTCCGTTAATGAATCCGTTTCTGGTGAAGATGTCACTGCTTCATCCGTGCTTTGAGTTGAGGAAGCCAAGACTTCTTTCAAACCGTTTTGAAACTGCGCCATGAGTTCTTGAAATTGTGTGGCCTGCTTCGAGTTGGGGTCAGCCTGTGCCGATTCTGCCGCTCTAGCCATTAAATAAATGACATCGGACCATTCCTTCATAAAGCCACGTAAATCACTTTTCCTCCCCCCAACACCTGGCTGCCGATGCCGTCCATGTCGTTCCCACCGGTCACCATCCCGTTTCGCCTCTGCCCCTTCTCTATCGCGAAGAGATGTCAATCCTTCATCTGTTATATGGTACAGCTTCTTACCGTCTGTTTCGCTGCTGCCTATAAGCTTCATGTCTTCTAGCAGCTGCAAATTAGGGTAGATAGAACCTGCACTTGGGGTATACAAACCACCTGTCTTCTCCTCCATAGCTTTGATCAACTGATATCCGTGCATGGGCTCCAAAACCAATAACTCAAGCAGAGCAAATTTGAACTCCCCGCGCTCAAAGAAACGACGTTTGCCTTCACCCCGTCCCCCAAAGCCACCTCTCGATCCGCCATGACGGTGCCTCAAAAACTTCTCCTGGTATACGTCTTCATGCCCAAAGCTTTTACGCTCTTTATGACGACCTTGATAAAATCTCATCATAGATTCATCTCCTCAATACGATATATCGTTATAATATAACGATATATCGTATTGGTCAATGCCTTTTTTGTAAATTTTATTTTTCTCATGAGAAGACACTATGTTATGTCGCGGAAATTGAGGCTACAAACCAAAGAGCACCCTGTGCCGATTCTTTAATCGACGTCAAGGTGCTTCTTATCTTCATTACGGGATGAGCTTCGTCTGTCTCGCTTTCTCAGCCACACGTTTGGTATATCCGCTAAGCGGCTTTTTCAGTGCCAAGGCTACCACATAACACAGAACGATGAACACAATCAGGAAAAAGATATCCTTCAGCGCTACTGACCATAATATTCCCCCCACAGCTTCGCGCATCGCTCCCACTGCATAAGTAAAGGGCATGAACGGATTCAGGTTCTGAAAGAATGGAGCCGCTGTGCTTACCGGGAATGTTCCTCCCGAGCTTGAAAATTGCAGCACAAGGAAAATAATAGCTAGGCCTTTGCCAATATTGCCGAAAACGGAAACGAGTGTATAGGTGATGGTCACGAATACATTGCTGATCAATATGGCAAATAGGACAAACCAAATTTTGTGCACGACATACGTTCCTAACAGGAAGAAGTCCCCAAGTGATACAATTAAAGCTTGAGCCAGACCAATCGTGAGAAAAATGCACAATCTGCCGAAGTAAACCTCATAGCTCTTATACATTCCTTCCGTGCCCTCTACATCCACTCTCATTAAGGAGACTAACAGCATAGCACCCACCCACAACGATAGTGTCGTGTAGAAAGGAGACATCGCTGAGCCGTAATTCGGGATCGGATATTTCTTCTCTTCCTTAATCAGGATCGGGTTAGATAAGAAATCACTTTCCTTTTGAATATCATTTTGCAAAAACTTCAGCAGCTCACTGATACTGCTCCCGCCCTCCAGCCTTCTAATCTGATCCGCCGTTTTGCGAACAGCGTCCTCGAACTCTGGAAGATTATTTCTGACGAGCCCTGCCACTTGATGCACAGCGCTTTCGAGATCCGAAAAACGCGTCTGATACAAATTCGACAGCTTGCGCAGCTCATCTTCAACTGTCGGCAGGTCATTTCGGATGAAATCCGCCGCTTGGTGAACCTTTTGCTCAATCCTCGGTAAATCATTGTGAATGAACGGAACCGCTTCGTTAAGGGCAGCTGTAAAATCATTCATCTTGCTCTGAATCGTAGCTGAAGCTTCATGGATTCGGGTACGAATCTGCGGCAAATCCTTTTGCAGCGCATCCAGCTCGGTTTGGGCAAATCGAATTCCAGTCTGGGCATCCTGTAGAATCGCTTTTATATCCGGCAGCTTGGCCTTTAACGTCTGCAGCACGTCCGATGCATTGCTGGCGACGGACTGAATTTGACCCAGTGCTTTATTGATGTTCGGAACAATCTCCGAATCGTACCGGGATAGGATGTCTCCGAGAGTGGCACTCGCTTCCTTGGACAGCTTGTTTAAATTGTTGACGATATC
Organism: Paenibacillus sp. RC67; assembly: GCF_030020805.1. Taxonomy (GTDB): domain Bacteria; phylum Bacillota; class Bacilli; order Paenibacillales; family NBRC-103111; genus Paenibacillus_S. Next base: position 803,293 of record NZ_CP125098.1, on the reverse strand, counting down.
TTTGGCTGGCTTTTCACCTTTTTGTATAGAAGTGACGATCGCATTAATCAGCTGAACCTGCTGGCTGAAGTTTGATCTTACACTCGTTAACCGGTCTATCACATTGCTGAGAGGATTCCCCGGCAAATAGCTGTTCAACCTTGTAAAAAGATCAATTTGATGATCCAGTACTTTGACTGCGGTATTCAAACGGTCAGCCGTGAAGTTCAATACCGCCAGCAAAGATTTGGGGTCGATATTGGCATCCTGCAGTTGATCGGTGATTTGTGTTACAGCATCGGCCGTTTGCTGAAGTAGAATCAAATTTTGCTTAATAACAGGAATCATCGCTTGAAAAGCCGCATCATTATTTTTCAAGAAATCATTCAACTGAGCGGCAAAAGCTCCCCCATTGGTTGCTATAGCATCCAATTTAGGCAAAGCTTCGAGCGCAGCTCCTACGATTTGATCCGCCTTGCGGACATCATTAATGGCCGTGTTCATCGCGTCTTCGACCTTATAGAAGTTTTGGTCGAGCTCCACGAGACGATCAGCAGCCCGTTGAATATCCGGCAACTTTTCTTGGATAAGCAGAACCTCATTAGCCACTTCATTAACCTTTGGCCACTGATCCTCCACCTTGAGCAGCGCAGCTCCCGCTTTATCGATCTCGGGAATTTTCTGCTCTAGCTCGACGATCTTGTCGCCCTTTTCACGAAAATCAGGCAGCTTCTGTTCGATATCCAGCACCTTATTGCCCATATCCTCAATCTCCGGAAGACGCGTTTCCAGCTCGAATATACGCTCTTCTATCTTGCGGATGGTAGGCAGCTGCTGCTCAAATCGGAGGCCCAGCTCCTGCATTCGGCTCAGCACAGTTTCACTTACGGTTTTGATGAAATTTTCGCTGATTTGAGTCGTTATGCTGGAGGCGCCTTTTTCCGTAATTTTGGGGGCGACCGCGTTAATTTTTTCGTTTACCGTATATTGAATTTCCGGCTTCTGTACTTCACCTTCCAGCACCTTCGCTATTTTGCTTGAGAAATCGGCTGGTATAAGCAAGCTGGCGTAGTACGTGCCCCGCTCCACGCCACGAATGGCCTCCTTCTCATCAACGAAAATCCATCCCAGCTTGTGATTGTCCTTCAAGCTTTCCAATACCTCGTTACCGATATTGAACTGCTTATCCTGTACGGTAGCTCCCTCGTCCTTGCTGGTTACGGCAATTTTGATACCGGATGTATTTGCATACGGGTCCCACATCGCTTTTAAATTAACCCAGGCATAAACGGATGGTAAGATGGCTAGGGCAATCATTAGCAGCAAGCCCGTAGGAACCTTAGCGATGTTAAGTAAATCGGTTTTATATATTTGATAGATCCTCTTCATTCGCAGTCCACCTAAGTTGAATTCATTTGTTGTTTAATTTATCCTGACATTCCACATTCCATACTCCGTGCTTCAGAGACCACTGCAGCCCTCTTTCCCACTGCTTCCGAATCGTTCTCCGACTTTTCTCATCCTTCCTTTATTGAGCCCACGGTTGGCGTTCAGCTACTACTTTTTGTCCCGTAGCTATCGCCTTTTCTATCATCAAGCCCAAATAGTGATCCTGGGATGCATCCCGGAGACTATAGAAGTCTGGCCCTCCAGCTGCGTAGTCTCCCATATGCTGCAAGCAGGAGGCTATAGCGATCTCGTCATCATACAATCTTGCTGGAGCAAACGGATTATCATAAACCCAGCGCTCTCCCGCCATAATTCCTCTCAGAAAATAACCTTCCAGATTCTCGTCTTCTCCTCGGTTAATCCGTTTGAGGTCCATATAGAGCGGGGTCTCATAATCCGCCAGCACCCGAATGCGGTTATCGAAGATTTCGCCGCGCTGTCCTCTTACGGACAGATGATTCGAACGGGTCCAAGAGCGATGTTGGTCCTTCGTAAAATCATAAATGCCCAGCTTCCCGCCAAAATCCAGCCAAGCCAAATCACGCTGCAGCGCAATGATACGCTCCTCTGTCGGAGGACCACTGCGTGTAGGTCCGGCAACCCAATCGGATTCAAACCTCATCGCCTGAATTCCGACTTCCTCAAAGCCCGCTCCAAGCATTTTTCTAATAAGACTGACCCCATGATACATTTGAGAAATGGATACAGTCGCTTCGGTCAGGGGACCAAGCTGTCCTGAACGAATAAAAGCCAGTCGCGCCGCATGGGCCGGTTGAAAATGATACTGCTCCGCCACCTGAATCCGTGCACCTTTCAAGGTAAGCTTCTCATGCAGCTCCAGCAAGCCTTCGAGATCAGGAGCCGGCGGCGTTTCCGCCAACGCAGGTATACCAAGCTCAGCCAATTGAAGCAAGTAATCCTTGCATGCTGAGCGGCTAACGGATACGACTACAAAATCAGGCTTTTCCTTATGTAACAGCTGCTCCAATGTTGTATAAGTAGGCACATTCCACTCTTGTTCAAGCTTCCGTCCTTTGTCTGCATCCCTAACGACCAGCCCGCTAACACGGAATTTCTCTGGAAGCGCCTGGGCTATTCTAAGATAAAACTGTGCACGGAAGCCTCCGCCACCTATAATACTGAACGATACCGGTTTTCCCACGATCGATCCCTCCTATTTATGCCAATCATCTCCATCTAAAATAACGCATATTTCCATTTAATGAAACTGATTTTCCGAAATTAGTCGACAGAATAGATGTCTCATTACAACATTCTATCGTTCGAAAAAAAGATTTTATCGGGAAGATCTCCCTTATTAATGATATGATGATCAAAAAAGAAGAAAAGGGAGTGCTTCTTTGTGAATTATTCCTGGAAACGCAATCTTTTCGTTTTGTGGGTAGGCACCTTTTTGGTAAGCATGGCCTACTCAGTTTCCATTCCATTCATGTCCATTTTTTTACAAGAAGATTTAGGTGTGAGTGATCATCTCGAAGCGTGGACCGGCGTCATTTTTGCATCCACCTTTTTAGCCAGCTCGCTCATTGCGCCCTTCTGGGGCTCGTTAGCCGACAAATACGGACGAAAGCCTATGATGCTAAGAGCAGGTATCTGCTTATCGATCGCTTACTTTTTATATTTTGTCGTGCAAAATCCGTATGAGCTGATTCTGGTGCGGATTATGGAAGGCTTACTAGCCGGCTACATTCCGTCAGCTATCGCCTTAGTGGCCACTAATACGCCTGAAAAAAATATCGGCTATGCATTGGGCATCATCTCTACTTCCAGTGCAACCGCGTCGATCTTGGGTCCACTGCTCGGAGGCGTCGTCAGTCATGTTATCGGCCCACGAAATACGTTCTTTATGGCGGGCGTTATGGTGCTCATCGCGTTCATTATTGCCGTGCTTTGGGTAAAAGAGCCTTCCTTCAACAAGTCTGATGCCAAACGATCGTCTATCGCAAGTGATCTTAAGGTGGCTGCTGCTAACAAATCGTTAATGTCAGCCCTGTTCATCGTATTCATTACGTCTACATCCATTATGATCCTTGAACCTTTGTTGACCATTTATGTACTGAAGCTGGGCTCCAGTCAATCCTCAGCGTCGTTGAACGCAGGCATTATCTTCTCGGCTGTGGGAGTCGCGACTTTGATCGCCGCTCCGCGTTGGGGTAAGCTCGGTGGTAAATGGGGATATGAAAAAGTACTGTTCATAGGTCTTCTAGGCGGAGGCTTAGGGAATTTGCTGCAAATTTTATTCCACAATCTGATCGGCTTTGGATCGCTGCGCTTTGTGTATGGACTTTTTTTCGCTGCCGTATACCCTGCCCTGAATGCATTCATTGCGCAGAAGACCGATCCGAGCTTCCGCAGCCGTGCATTCAGCTTGAATCAATCGGCTAACCAAATGGGCTTGCTGCTCGGCCCGTTAATCGGGGGCTTTCTTGCATCGCAAACATCGATTCCTATCGTGTTCGCTATTAACGGCTGTATGCTTTTGCTTGTGGCTGTGTTATTGAAGGTACCTAGATTCTCGTTCCATACAAGCCCTACCTCCTTGAAGGAAACATCCAAGTAAGCTCGGATCTCCTGTTCTCCTGTTCTCCTGTATGACGCCGCCTTCCGGCGAACTTGCTAAGCTGGGTAGGATACCTACTACCCTGTAAAACATAAAAAGCCGACCTCTTTAAGGTCGGCGAACTGAAAAGCCTGTGGGTACCAATAGCTGAGCACGGTAGGTGGGGTATCCCCTGGAGGAGCGATAGCGTCCGCCTTTGTTATCGGGAAATACCCGCTACAGCAGCGATTAAATTGAAAATTTCCCGATAACAACAGCGGCTGGAAGGGGATACCCCACCGGGAGTATCGAAGCTATTTTCACCTCAACAGGTTTCTCATCATGAAAGCCGACCTCAACAAGGCCGGCTTTTTATGTTAATGAGATGACTCCGCACGGTCAATATGAAGCAAATGCTTACGATTGCCCATTATGAATAAAACAGAGATAAGAACAAAACATCCGCCTACGATAAACGGCACATGAGGATTGAACCATTCTGCCAGCTTACCTGCAAACCATGGAGCAACGGCTCCGCCAAGGAAACGCAAAAAGCTGTAAGCCGCAGAAGCCGTAGGACGCTCAACCGGTGCAGCCTGCATAACGGCTGTCGTAATCAACGTATTGTTATTTCCCAAGAATGCTCCTGCGATAATAACCGCAATGATAACCACCGCTTTGCTCGATGTCCATATCCCCATAGCGAACAAGGTTAAAGCAAACAAAGTAAGCATCGTACACATCGATGCGATAGTACCGAAGCGTCTTTCCAGCTTAGGTGCCATAAAAACGGAGGTAGCGGCAAGCAATAGCCCCCAGCCAAGGAATACATAACCGAGTCCCCGTTCTTTCAAATGCATAACAAACGGCGAATAAGCGAGCAATGTAAAAAATCCGAAGTTATACAAAAAGGCGGTAATCCCAAGCGTCAAGAGCCCGCGGTATTTCAAAGCACGGAACGGATCCAACAAGGAGCTTTTGTTCTTCGTCATTTTCTTGGTCTTGGGCATCATGATCAGAAGGAAAATAAAAGCGACGATCATAAGAACGCTAACCCCGAAGAAAGGGCCACGCCACGAAATGGAGCCTAATTCCCCACCTAGCAGCGGACCGACGGAAATACCAAGTCCAATGGCAGCCTCATACAAAATAATGGCTTGAGCCGTTCCGGCGGTTGACAATGATACGATAGCAGATAACGCGGTAGCAACAAAAAGCGCATTACCCAGCCCCCAGCCACCGCGCAGACCAACGAGTGTCCAAATGCCGTTAGACGCACCGCCCAGAGCAGCAAAAATCGCGATGATGACAATTCCAAGCAGCAGTGTCCATTTAATACCTAATCTCGACGAAACGACGCCGGTAATCAGCATGGCAATGGCCATGACCATATTATAGCTTGTAAAAAGTAAGGTAACCTGGCTTGGTGTTGCATTCATTTTTTCAGCGATTGCGGGCAAAATAGGATCGACAAGGCCGATCCCCATAAAGGCGATAATACAAGCAAAACCTACAGCCCAAACCGCTTTTGGTTGACTCAATAAACTACTTTTACCTGATGATGCAGGTTCCATAAAACTCCCAACTCCTTGTTTTTATTTTTGTTCGTTTCCTCCGCCCATTCTGGCTATAGCCGCCTGAACGCGGTGATGAAATTGCTGAATTTCATCGCGCATTTCAATCATTTTTTGCAGTTTTTCTTCGATAATGACAAGCTGGTTTTTCACGATAGGCTCCAGCTGGATTAATTTCGGCAGTTTTTCCTTATCGTCCGATATTTGTCTGTATCCTTGTCTATGTGATTCCAGTTCTTCTGTAATGGATACATAACGTTGCAGCTCCTGTAAGGAAAAGCCAAGTACATCCCGCGCGTTAATAAGCCGCTTCAGTCGATCAATATGATCTTGTGTGTACATGCGGATCCCACCGTCTGTACGTTCTGGAGGAGACAGTAATCCGATCTCCTCATAATAGCGAAGCGTACGTTTAGTCAAACCACATTCCTTCGCTACGTCATCGATTTTGAATTTTGCTGTCATCCGTATCATCCTTCTCTCTTGGTCGTATACTATTATGCTCCTAAGTTAACGTTAACGTCAACTGTAACTTTTAACAAAACATCGATTGTAATATGCTACGAAGCTTCCTCGCGTATACAAAAAGACCGTCACAGAATCGGCTGAGTTTCAACCAATCCAGTAACGGTCTCTTCATTCAGATAACTTATTTCCATGGCAGCAGCTTATTTTCAAGCCACTGCAAGCCGCGGTTAAATAATAGTCCTAGAAGAGAAAGCACGACAACGCCGACCATCAGCTTCGTAGTAATCATCAAATTTCCGTAATGCAGAATCATCGATCCTACACCCTGCTGGGCTGCAATCATTTCCGCAGAAACCAACAGCAAGAGGGATGTACCCGCAGCAAGCTTAAGTCCGGCGAAAATCATTGGCAAAGCTCCGGGAAGGATAACCTTGCGGATGACGTTAAAATGGCTTGAGCCAAATGTAACAGCCGCTTTAATCCAAATAGGATCAACATTCTTAACGCCAGAAAATGTATTAATGACGACAGGGAAAAACACTCCCAGCGCAATCATCGTAAATTTAGGCGTTTCTCCGATACCAAGCCAAAGAATGATCAATGGCAGCAAAGCGATTTTAGGAATCGGATAAATCGAATAGACAATCGGACTTACGATGGCATCCATCCACCGTGAAAATCCTAGCAGCAGGCCCACAACAATACCGCATACAGCACCAATTGCGTAACCTACGAGTATACGATACAAGCTGGCCCACAGGTTCTCATGCAGCTCTCCGCTCGTTAGCATATCCCAGCCAGCTGATAAGATGGCAGTCGGGGCTGGCAAGAACAGCGGCGGCATTATCCCCATTCGGCACACCAGCTCCCACACCAGCAGGATGACCAGAATCCCTAGTACCGAAGCATAGCCCGGCACCTTTTGCTCAAGGAAGGATACCCGATTGCGGATGACATGGCGCTGCTCGTTTGTCTTTTCATTAGATGTCGCGCTCATGCTATACCTCCTTCAGAGCTTCTTGGGCATCATGCCGAATCAGCTGCCAGATTTCATCCGTGTATTTCTCAAATGCTACGCGATGCTCGTCCTTGTCTCTGCCCATTTTAGGCAGGTCAATCCGGATTTGTGCTTTGATTTGTCCTGGATGGCGAGACAGTACAATAACTCGGTCCGCCAAATAAACAGCCTCTTGAATGTTATGCGTGACATAGAGCGTGCTCAATCGGGTACGATCCCAAATCGACAGCAGCTCCTCCTGCATCAACGTTCTAGTTTGAGCATCAAGAGCAGAGAACGGTTCATCCATTAATAGAAGGTCCGGCTCAACGGCAAGTGCTCTTGCGATACCTGCCCGCTGGCGCATCCCGCCTGATAATTGCTTAGGGAATGCCGATTCAAAGCCTGTAAGACCAACCATATCAATGTAATGCTGCCCTTTTTCCTTCTGCTCCTGCTTGCTTGCCCCTTGCTCTTCCAGCCCGAAAATAACATTCTCATACACTGTACGCCAAGGAAACAGTGCAATTTCCTGAAAGACAATACCAAGACGCGGCGGCTTCGCTGCATTAAATCCCTCGAAATAAACTTCACCCGAGGAAGGGGACAAGAGTCCCCCGACAATATTAAGCAGCGTCGATTTTCCGCAGCCGCTCGGTCCGACCAAGACGACAAATTCCTGCTCCTCGATCGCAAAGTTAATATTTTGGAGCGCTGTAACTTCGCGTTTCTTGGAATCGACAAACTTTTTCTCAACGTTATCTACTACAATCCTCATTGCATTACTTCCCCAACTGCTTCAATGCTTCATCTAGCAAGCTCGTATTGATGATGCCTGCAGGGTCAACAGCTTTATCGATGAGCTTCTCTTTGGCATAATAATCCACTTGGGTTTTGATGTCAGTAGCGAGAAGCTTTCCGTCACGATCCATGTATGGCAAGCCTTGCTTCACCGTTTCTTCAGGCTGATCTGTGTACTTAGCGATAATTTTAACGACATCGTCGTAGTTTGCTCCAGGAACCACTTTGCCGTCCTTCTGAGTCAATACTGCATCATAGTAGTAGCGTGTTGCTTTTGCATAAGCTTTCAAGAAACGAACGGACAAATCTTTGTTATCTGCAAGCTTAGGAGAGAAGAATACGCCCGATGTTTGGTATTCGATCTCGTCCCCCACTTGAGCTAAAGTGCGGCCATAGCCTTCTTTTACAACCGTCGTCAAGTTCGGCTCGTTCAACATAACCGCATCGACCTGTTTACTTTTCAACGATTCCATCAAGCCTTTAATGCTGTTCAGAGGAACCAATTCAACGTCTTTCAAAGTCAGGCCGTGCTTTTCAAGCAGACGTCCCACCATGTAATGGTAAGTAGAGCCTGTTTGGGTAATCCCGATTTTTTTACCTTTCAACTGCTCTATGGATTTAACAGAAGAGTCTGTAGGAACCATTAAAGCTGTCGAAGAATAGCCTTTTTGCTCTCTACCTTTGTCGGCAACGATGACCAATTTTTGACCGCCGGCAACCATGTTGTATAAGCTGGCCGAAATTCCCGTTGCTCCGACCTGCACGCTTCCGCCCGCTGTTGCTACAGCAATAGGCTGCGCTGCGTCAAACCATTTTGCTTTGGCATCAATGCCTTCGTCTTTGAAATATCCTTTCTCCATAGCAATAAATATCGGTGCCGAACTGGTCAGCTTAAGCATGCCGATGTCCATTGAAACGGTTTCAGTTTTAGCTGGTGCTGCTGTGCCCCCGGGAGTCGTTGGGGTTGCTTCTTTTTTTCCACAGCCAGCTAGTGCAGTGCTGATACCCAATACTAACGTTAGTGCCAAAAGTGATGCCTTTCTCATGCTGTTTACCCTCCATTTTTTTATACGCAATTACCAAACCCTATATTTGTTCGACGCGTTAAAGCAATTATCCTGCCTAAAACTCTTTTTTTATTGAACATTGTTTAAAAAATTTCATTCTATTCAATTTAGTGCTTCCATTTCAATATATTGTCATTCCGATCTTGCAGCAGTCGGGTCATATAAACAATCTGCCCCGTATGATACGCATAATGAACGGTAAGATGGTATAACAGCCTCGCGACGGGACGTTGGTAAGTGGCAATTCCCGCATCTGGAGGATAATGAATCGTTACTTCCCGCTCCAACTCTTCCTCAGATAAAGCAGTCAATATGCTTCTCGATTGCTCTCTCACATTAGACAAACAGCTGTATAATTCCTTGCAGGAATACCCTCCTTCCGCCAAAAACTCAGCAGAGCGTTCCCTCGTAAACGGCTGCCCACCGATACTGCTTACAATATTATGGTATTCATTCCCAGCCAAGTGAAGGCATAGGTTACCAATACTATTAGTCCCCTCTTTCAGCTTTTCCCAAACGTTCTCGTCAGAAATACGGTTTAGAGCTTTTTCAATCTTTTCAAGCTCTTGATCAAGCAAAGATAGAGTCATCGAAATCAACATGCTGCACCTTCCTTAAATGAAATACATTGTTTAACCTATTCGTTGTGTCCGAACGTAAATAGAGCCGGTTCTCCCGGCCCTGGTTTCGATATTAATCAAAATCGTAGCGCTGCTCATCCCATGGATCTCCGTACATATGGTATCCGTTACGCTCCCAAAAGCCCGGCTTGTCGTTGTTCATAAACTCAATCCCCCGCAGCCATTTAGCGCTTTTCCAGAAGTAGAGATGAGGCACTACCATCCGAACCGGATAGCCGTGGTCCGGTGTCAGCAGCTCTCCATTATGCTTAAGGGCAAAGAACGAAGTTTCCCGAAGAAAATCTTCCAGCGGCAGGTTTGTCGTCCAACCATGTTCAGCATGCAGCATAACGTACTTCGCTTCAGGCTTCAGCTTAACCCGCTTCATGACCTCAGCTACAGCAACCCCTTCCCATACATTGTCCAGCTTAGACCAAGTCGTCACACAATGAATATCGTTATGGAATTCCCGTCTGGGAAGAGCAATGAATTGCTGATAACTAAGCGTGATATCTTCCTCCACAAGTCCAAACAAACGAAAATTCCATAGGCTCATGTCGTTGTAATAGGGTACGCTGCCGTAATGTAGTACTGGAAATCCTTGCGTCAGTGTCTGCCCCGGCGGTACCCTGTTCCCGATTTCCTGCTTGATGTTCATCATGAACTTCCTCCCTCACGACTTGTAAGAAACTTCGGCCTTTAAGCCTCTACCCCTATTATAGCCGTAATGAGATGGGTTCTTCCAAAGGAAGTTCAGCTATCGGCAGGCTCACTTCAACCGTCGTCCCCTGATTCAGTCTGCTTGTGATGGACATTTTCCCGGCGTGATGTTCAATAATTTTTTGGCTCACCATCAATCCTAGTCCGGTTCCACCTTCCTTGGTTGTGAAGAACGGCTCTCCAAGCCGCGGCAGTTTGTCCTCCGGGATCCCACACCCTTGATCCACAATGCGCATCCGGGCATGACCGGTTGTGTCCAAGGAAAGCTCGATGAGAATAACCCCTTCACGAGTCATCGCCTCGATTGCGTTTTTCAGAAAGTTAATGATGACCTGCTTAATTTGGTTGGGGTCACATTGTACCGTAAAAGGTCCTTCGTCCGCTGATAACTGGATTTCAATGTTTTTCATAATAGCCTGCGTGCCAATCAACGTCTGAACCTCTTCGATCAAATCCTTGAGATCAGTCCTTCGCAATTGAAGGGATTGCGGCTTGGACAGCATCAGCAGCTCGCTTACGATCAGTTCTATGCGATCCAATTCCTCTTTCATAATGGCTAGATACTTAGGAAACTGCGGATCCGAGTGCATCATCAGCTTCACGAAGCCCTTCAATGCCGTAAGCGGATTACGAATTTCGTGCGCCACTCCGGCCGCCAATTGACCTACCACGGACAGCTTCTCGGATTTGCGCAGCAGTTCATCTTTTCTTTTCTGCTCGGTAATATCTTTGACCATCACATAGCAGCCTACCATGGCCTGACGAATGATAATCGGTGCAGGTGTAATTAATAGATCAATCAGAGAGCCATCCTTACACACGACCCGCATTTCTCCACACTCGACCGCTTCACCTATCATGAACCTTTGGAACCATTGTTGTGCTCGTCCGACATCTTCATAGTGGAACAAGTCCGTAAAATGGAAATCGTTTAATTCTTGTGCTGAATATCCCGTAATCTGCTCTGAAGCAGGATTTACCGAAACAATATACCCCGTTTTATCCAATGAAATAATGGCGTCTGGATTATATTTTTTTAACGAAGTATATCGATCAATCGTTTCCTCAAGCAGCTGCTGCATTTTCTTCTGCTCCGTAATATCCTGTACGGTCCCTTGCGTCTTAATGGGAAAACCTTCGTTATCCTTCAATACGACTCCTTGGATATGGACATGCTTCTCAGTGCCTGTAGTTAGGATAAGACGGCATTCGAGGCTGAAGTTATGACCTGCCATAGCCCTCTGCACTTTAGTCAAAACATTTTCATGGTCCGCCGGGTGAACAAATTGCAGCAGATTCTCAAACTTTCCGATTATATTTGTATCCGTGATGCCATAGATGCGAAGCAGCTCCTCGGAGCAATGAATCTCACCCCGCTCCAAGTCCCATTCCCAGCTTCCTATCGATGCAATTCGCTGTGCTTCCGCCAAGCTCCTCCGGCTGTTAATAAGAGCCTGCTCGGTCTGTATCCGCTCTGTAATGTCCCTTCCGATGGACAGAATTTTATCTACGTCACCATCCACATTTCGAATAAGCTTGATAGTCGTCTCAAACCAAATGTAACGCCCGTCTGCATGCCGGAATCGCGCGCATACTTTGTCCTTATCCGAATAATCGCGTTCATACAGTTCAGCAATATCATCAGGGTGAAAATAATCCATCAGCTTTTTCCCTATAAAATCTTTAGGATGATAGCCGAGCAGATTATGGAATGCCGGTGAAACATAGAGACACACTCCATCGCTCGAACTGTAAGCAATAATATCCTGCGAATGCTCACACACAACAGAATCCAAGTTATCCGCAAGCTTTTTCTCTGTGATATCCGTTAAATAAATATAAAAACTTTCCGGCACTCCCTCCTTATTGCGCAGAGTAAATACCTGTTCAGCTACCCATACTACATGCCCTGATTTATGAATATAACGGATTTCCATGATAGCGGAAGAACTATGTCCTTCCAGCAATTTCTGAAGCTGCCGCTCCTCTTGAGCCCAATCGTCCGGATGGAAAAAAATTCGATGATCCTTATCCACCAGTTCTTCTTCGTCGTATCCAAGCATCTTATAGAGAGCAGGATTAACCTGATTCCATACACCGTCAACAGAAGCAACAGCGATACCGATGGGAGCAAGTAAAAACGCGTTTCCATAAAAAGAAGGGTGTTCCAGATGCATCGAGCTCAATAGTGACGCCTCCTTTGCATTACCTTTAATAATTGCTCAGGTACTTAATAAATCACATATAGGTATCTAACTGAACGCTTTGAACGCTTTTATAAGCGGGAGGTCATCCTTTCAATCATTTGGTGAACAGGAAGGACCTGATCCGCACGAATGGAACAAGTTGCTGGGTCATGCAAACGTTGAAGGAAATGGTTAACAGCCCCGGCAAAACCTCTTCGAGACACAATCGTGTCCCAACTGCCAAAGGCTGATGACTTGGGAAGACTATGCTGTTCATATAAAACCGCCGTCTCCATATTCGTCACCTCGACAGAGCGAAAACTTCCATGCAGCTCAAGCTTTTCCAGATCCACACCGGCACGCCGTACCATACTAAATTGGCCTGCACGGACGGCTGTTTTGCCAATACCGGACCTAGTAAATGTGAGACTGCCCGTTCCGAACAGCAGCTTGCCTTCCTCATCCATTTGCTCTATGTACTGCAAATCCTCATAGCGCTCACCACCTAACCATAGCAGCAAATCCAGCATATGAATCATATCGTCGTACAAGGTGAATTTGGCGCTATGCTTTTGCAATTTCGTCCTATGCTTTGAAACACTACATAGATCGAAGCCTTCGTTCTCCTCAAGCCAATCTTTAGCCTGGACATATAATGGCGCAAAGCGACGATTAAAGCCAACCGCCAGCACAACTCCTTGATCGAGCGCATACTGTGCCATAGCTTCGGACTCCTGATAGACGTAAGATAACGGCTTGTCTACATAGACAGCCACCTTCTTCTTCAAGCAAGCCATGACGACGTCATAATGGGTCTCAGTTGGGCTGTGCACGAACACCGCTTCAGGCTCTTCTGCCAGCAGCGCCTCCACGCTCTCATAGCGCCCTTCTATGCGATATTGATCTGCTATCCTCTCAACCGTAGCCGGTGTCCTGCTGCTAATACCGACAATGTGAACGTTGTCATTTGAACTTAAGAGAGGTAAATATACTTTCTGAGCGATATCTCCTAGCCCTATGATCCCTATCCTTTTTTTCATGGTTGATCCCTTCTTCTCAATCATTTGCTCCACATTGTGTCGATTCATCTCGAAACTTATCGCCCTCAAATTGCGTATCTCATCTTGAAGCAGTGTCACTGCCTTACGCTGTTATTCTACTAATCAGGAGGTTACATAAATTTGACATGCTGTAATGTGGCAAATCTCTTTAATTTGCTATGGTCGTTATGGTAGAATAGGAATATTGTGAATATATCTGCTTTATCATTTTGCTTTCCATCTGGGGGATGGCTAACTTGTCGAAATTAAAATGGTTTTGGACTTTCATCATACTTTTTGTCGCATTGTTAGGATTAGCCGCTTTCTTTCAATCGGATATGCTTATTTACGCCGCCAGCGCGATCCCGATTCTTATTGTTTTAGCTTTACCCGACATTAAGAAGTATCAATATATTCGGAGCGCCAAAAATGCAAGGAATGTTGCCATTTACAAACAGGATAGCGGGGAAGATACGCTCATTATCATTGCTTTCCAACCAGGTTTTTTACGTTGGAAATCGAGCAAACTGTTTTTTCATTTGAACGATATCCGTGAAGACTCTAGCACCGCGAATTCTGTTTTTCAGGGTAGCGGCGAAACGGTTGCTTCCATTCCGGTCCTCTCTTTCGATCTGGCTGCGCACAAACGTAAGACGGGATGGATTAGCATCGACCTTGCTCAGCTGGAACAGCGAACAACTAACTTGTCTTATACAACAGACGAAATTAACCGGTTAGTTATTAGCATGAAAGACTTGGAGGAAACGGCATTGACGATGATGTCAGCAACCACTTCCTCCTCAAAAAACAAAAGTATTTCCGCTTAGATCATCCGTAAGAGAATGCCTTGTATTGACAGGCAATTCCTTGGACTACAGCCCTTTCAATTGCTGCCAATCAGGCGGCATTTTTTTATGTACTCCAATGATCTTAACTATGTTATAAAATGGCACTCTCAGTATTAGTAAAGCCTTTGTTAACGGTAGTAAGAAGCCGCTTCTTGTACCACTTTTTGCATAGGCAGATGATATGGACATTTCTCCTCACAAAGCGGCTTCTCTCTACAGGGCTCATAATCCGCACAGGAGAGAATCTTCTCTTTTTGCTTCTCATAAAATCCGTTGCCTTTAGGCAGTAGCCCCAAAGTTTGGCGTATTTGGCTCGATATCATAATATCCGGAATGGTAACCCCAATCGGACACGAGCAGTAGTTACAGCGGCGACAATTATGACTTCCGAGCTCGAGAGCCAACGATTCCAGTTCTTCACGCTCCGCCGTATCAACCTCAAGCTCCATCGCGGCCAAATTTTGTTTGACCTCGTCTACACTAACCATTCCAGAAATAATAACATCAACATTTTGGCTGTAAGGGTATCGGATCGCCTTCTCCACAGGCTGAATGAATCCCCCTGAGAGCGGCTTCATAGCGACCTTGCCCATTCCCATTTGCGTAGCCATGGGAATGAGTTCATTAAGCGCAAACGGCTGCGCCAGATTGAGATGAAACAAAACTTGGTCAAAATCTCCCTCGCTGATCCATTTGGCCAATAGTTCAGGACGATGGCCTGTAATGCCTATATAACGTACTTTACCAGCCGCTTTCATCTCCAAAGCAGCTTTATATGCCCCATTCTCTTCCATTGCCAGCTTATATTCGCTCACATAATTCACGTAGTGAATTTGCAGCAAATCAATGACATCGGTTTTCATTCTTACCAAGCTGCGCTCGATTTCTTCCTTAGCGGCAGCATAATCACGCTTATTAGTCTTCGTCGCCAAAAAATACTCCGAACGGCGGTGTGAGATGGTTTCCCCGATAATCTCCTCGCTGTTGCGATATCCCGCTGCTGTATCGATGTAGTTAATTCCATGATCCAGCGCATAATTAAGTGTATCTCCCGCTTGCTCTAGAGGTACCCCCGGTAAATTCATCGCTCCAAACCCTAATGCGGATACACGGTATCCGGTCTTCCCAAATTCGCTGTATCTCAACCGTTTTCTCCCCTTTATCCGGAAATCTAATAAAATATCGAAAGCTTCAATAAGGAAGCTGCTAAGAACTTATTCAAGTTACTATTTTATCATAACCTCATCGAATCCGTCACAAGAGCAGTTAAAAAATTCACGCAAAAAACACAGCGGCCAACTTTGGCGGCTGTGTTTTCGAGGCTTCTAACGCCTGTCGTCTTTGCCATTGTTATCTCTTCTTTGATTCTTACCCTCATCGTCCTTCGATGAATCATCCTTTTTCTTGTCATCGACTTTTTTATCATCGGATTTCTTATCATCCGTTTTTTTATCGTCCGATGATGGCTTTTTATCCTGATCTTTCTTGGAGTCATCCGTCTTTTTGTCCGGTTGCTTATCATTCTGCTTCTTTAGATCTTCTTGACGCTTCGCCTCTTCGCGTTTACGATCCTCATCGTCCTTCTTAGAGTCATCCTTTTTCGGATCGTTTGACTTCTTTGGGTCATCGTCCTTCTTTCTAGGGTCCTCTTTCTTGGGATCCGTATCTTTTTTGGAATCGTCGTCTTTCTTATTGTCATTACCGGGCAGATTCTTACCGGGTATTATCGTTCCCGGTCTCATACTAGGCGTCGGTGTTGGCTTAGGAGTAGCCGTAGGTTTCTTATCATCTTTACGGTCATCCGTTTTATTGCCGCTATTGTTCGTATTTGGGCTGCTGCCCGAAGTGGTCTTTTTCGGATCATTTTTATTGTTATTATTGTTGTTGTTATTGCTATTATTGTTATTATTCTTGTTGTTATTGTTACTGTTGTTGCTATTATTGTTGCCTTTCCCGTTGTCCTTGGAGTTTTGCTCCTTCTTCTTTTCCTGCAGCCGCTTATCCAGCTCTCCGGATTTTTCGTCATCCATCAGCTTTTTGAAGTCGGCTTTCGTCGGGGTTTTGTCAGGCTGAACAATCGCAGTCTTGTTATCCGGGTTATTTTTCACGATTTGATGAATCGACTCCTTCTTCAACTCATCAATCGTGACATCCACCCCATTGCTTTTGGCATTAAGATAGACTGAATATTTACCCATGGAAACACCGCTCTTGTTTGCTTCCTCGCGAACCTCTTGCGGGGCCGCAAACGCCTCTACCTGATAGGAGCTCACCTGAGTCGGATGGGTTTGCTTAATATGATCGGAAACCTGCTGACGAAGCTTCTCAGCAATCTTCGAATCATCTACCGTACTCTTCTCCTGCACTACGGAGCTTGCGATGACAATGTCCGCCTCACCCTTGGAGAGCGACTTCTGCTCAGCCTTATCTAGCAAGGTAGCCGTTACATTCTCCAATGTTTTCCCCTTGTAACTCACTTCTTGAATCAATTCAGATCCATCATCATTCAGCCCTCTAAGTTCGAGCACTTGTTCCTTTTCATCGATTCCCATCTCAACTGACGGATTGATGTCCAGCGATACATAGGCAACGACCTCGGAGCTGCCCATTCTCCCAGCAAAGCTGGCGAAAACGACTAGGCAGAACACGACCGCCGCGACGAGTGCGGAACGGCCGGCTACGGACGGACTACGCCAGTTCAAACCGGCGTCAGCATAAATGATTTCCTCACCGACTTCACAATTGCGGTTTTTTCGGGAAATTTTATCGAATTTGCCGTCCTGGCGCATTACGATAATGCTGGAGCCCGTCATCTCCATGACGATGCCTTTATTCATTTGCTACCCCCCCTTCAATTACATCCTCTTTGATATGTAGATAGTCTCGAAGATATGGATATGGCCCGTTATAAATTAAAGCGACAGCAATGATAAATTTGCGGTTGCGTTCCAATGTCTTTCGGGACACCTTTACCATGTCCAACAATTCCTTAATCGGCAGCATACGCTTTGAGAGCATTGTCCTCATTAATTCAGAATCCCCGGAGAGCTGCCTGCCAATGGCGAACAACGCCTGCCTGGAATCGTCATGCTTGGGAGACGCATCCACCAAATCCGAAAATTGAATACCAAAATCCGTCAAACAACGATTCAAATCCAATATTTCGCTGCGCCGCTCCTCCATTCCTTTTTGCTTCTCATACTGCTCGATCGCCTGATGAATTTCCACCGGGTTCACGACGTTATCCTCTTCGTCCTCCACTTCGAACATGCTGTAAGGAATCTGCTGCGTGAAGCGCTGCTCTTTACGGACATAATCAATTAAACGGCGTCGAATGACTTGCTCGGCAAAACCGAGAAAAGACCGACCCGCCTGCGGGGAGAATTGGTTAACGGCTTCGTTAAAAGCGCCTAAAGCAATACTAAATTCATCATCTCTTGCCGGATCTACATATCTCTTGCAAAAACGGCTGGTCACCTTCGCAACATACGGCTGGTAGTCCGTAATAAACTGGTTGCGCAGGCGTAAATCACCCTCTTGAATCCGAACCACGACTTGCTCAGGTGTTTGCGAATCCGATTTATCAGGGTGGTGAGACTGGCGTTTTCCGAGAAATCTCTTAAATAAAACGAGCAGCAATCGTTCCACCTCACACTATATTTTTTCGCTATCATCACGGTTGTTTACGGGGGTCGTTTTGTGCTTCAGCACTTATTATATCACAGGTAATATGAACCAAGCTTTCTTTGTCGAAAATGCTTGTCACATCGTCGAATTTTTGACCTTGGTTTGGACTGCAATAACAATGTGTTCATTTGCAGAAAACAAAAAAAACGTCCCCTACTAATAAGAGACGTTGTCAGGTCAAATTATGTTAAGCCGCGCATAGACTTTTTGTTCTTTAATCTGTTTTTGCGCTGGCTGAGGATGTTCAGCCGTTGCTTGAGCTGCTCCTCCCATTCGACATCGCCCCATGCTTTGGCCACCATCAACAGATCCAAAGACATATCAATTTGACTGCGTACGACCTCTAAGGGATCTTCATTCTCATGGTTCACGCAGTTTTCTATAAGTTCCGCTTGGCTTCGGTTATCGACGTATTCTTGAAAATCTACTTCCGGTGCTCCATCACCATGCGCATATTCAGCCAATATATCGTACTCGCTCTCTACTAAATAATGAACCTCGACCCGGTGGCAAACCGGACAAAATAATAAAGGCACATTATGAATTTGTGTTCGTATATGTTTTAAAGTCCCTTTTGTTCCGATCATACTGGCGCCACAACAAAAACTCATCTTTACGCCTCCTAAATAATTTCCCCTTCAAAAAGCTTAACGGGTTCAATAAGGATCACGGGCTTCTCCTTAACAACAAGGCTGCCTCGCTTGGGATAATGATAAACAGAACTGACTTATCGTCTATTATAACAGCTGGCAGGTTCAATGAACAAGGCAGATGCGGATATTACCATTTTTACGCAAGGTGCAGCGATAGTTTGCTAGATAGATGATTCAGCATCTTCATCATCGGGTATATAAATATATAAGGATGTAAGGAATAGGTACAAGCTGTATGAATCGACGAATTCAACCTATTCTAATCCCATATTCATGGGCATATATTAACAATATGTCGACGAAAATCCGTTGCGGCTTTAGCTCCTGCTATGCCAACGGATTTTTCATTCTCATTTCCGAAGGGAGAGAGTCACATGAAGTACATTCCGATCGGATCCAAACAAATCGCTTTCGTGCAGTACGATGATCAGTCCTCACAAATGCACATCCAATACCATACGGGGCAGACGGAGGTTTGTACTGGAGTTCAGGAGGAACAGGTACAAAGGCTTCTGCAGTCGGATAACCCTTATGATCTCATGGTACGCTTGACTAGGGCACAGAAGACGGCCCAAAGAGCTTAAGTATGCGATGATATCAAGCATCATGAAGTCAGCGCTTTAAAAGCACCCTCCAGTCCCCGACCGCACTATTTTACAGGTAAGAACGGATCAAGACCGATTTCCTGCTCTCGGGGTTCTCCCATCTCCGCTTTCGGGTGGAGATTTATTTTTTTCCAATATCCCCTATATAAGTATAGTTCTCGCCATATAGGAAATAGTAGAGTACTAGAGAAGCCGCCATTATCGTTAAAAGATTTATCCAAATATCCCAAAGAATCCGTTTTCATGCGCTTTCACGGGATTGACCACTTTGGTAGAAAAAGGTACTCTAATTGAAAAGAAGTACACTCCAGATAGATAAAGGATGTGGGTGGATTGCCAAGACACTTAGTCATCGGAAACGGCAAGTTTTTGATCAACCTAGACCGTCAAACGTACATGAGAGATTTATATTATCCCTATGTAGGGCAATTGAACCACATCGGAGGTTACCAGTGCAGAATCGGTCTGTGGGTTGACGGTGCCTTCTCTTGGTTGAATGACCCGGAGTGGGATTTCC
Organism: Paenibacillus sp. RC67; assembly: GCF_030020805.1. GTDB lineage: Bacteria > Bacillota > Bacilli > Paenibacillales > NBRC-103111 > Paenibacillus_S. The sequence continues at coordinate 783,522 of NZ_CP125098.1, read as the reverse complement.
ATCTTGCTTACGCAGAGGATTCTTTGATTACCGAGGTAACCGCGGAGAATGCCCGTCTTGGCATTTCACTGCTTATTAATGATGGAGTGCATCAACGGGACGACATTTATTTGAAAAGAGTGCAGATCCACAATCAATGGGACACCGTCCGCGAGGTTCGGATGTTTTTCAATCAGGATCTCGTCATTAATGAAACTGAAGTCGGCGATACCGCCGCATACTATCCGATCAACAATACCGTATTTCATTATAAAAAAGATAAATATTTTATGTTCAGCGGCAGCACAGGGCCTGAAGGTATTTACCAATATACAACCGGCGTGAAACGCTTCTATAATGCAGAAGGCACTTGGCGAGACGCCGAGGATGGCCACCTCATGGGCAATGCCATAGCTCAAGGGTCCGTAGATAGCACGATCAGCTTCCGTCTTCATGTGCCGCCTCATGCGGATGAAATCATGTACTATTGGATGACGGCAGGCAAAAATCTAGAGGAAGTCAAAAAGCTTGACGCCTACGTGAAGGAAAGCCACCCCGGCAAGCTGCTCGATCGTATCAAAGTGTATTGGCAGCGCTGGGTCAATAAATCCGAACGGGATTACGGTGACCTAAGTCCGGAGGTGATCCGGCTTTATAAGCAAAGCTTATTAGTTGTACGCACTCAGACAGACGTTAACGGCGCTATTATTGCAGCTAACGATTCCGATATCATGCAAAGCAACCGGGATCACTACAGCTATATGTGGCCGCGTGACGGTGCTCTGATTGCCTATGCAATGTCCATGGCAGGGTATCAAGGAATGATTACGCCTTTCTTTCATTTCTGTGCCAACGTGCTGTCCCCGGAAGGATATCTTCATCATAAGTACAATCCGGACGGCACCGTCGGCTCCAGCTGGCATCCATATATTCATGCCGGTAAAACCCAGCTGCCGATTCAAGAAGATGAGACTGCGCTTGTATTATTCGCCTTATGGCAGGACTTCCTGAAGCATGGCGTTATCGAGCTTCCACAGTCTTTATACCGTACTTTAATCCGCCGGGCCGCCCGCTTCATGTCCACTTATATCGATCAGGATTTGAATCTCCCAAAACCAAGCTACGACCTGTGGGAAGAGCGATACGGCATTTATACGTTCACAACGTCAGCGGTTTACGGCGGGCTGATCGCGGCCGCAAATTTCTGCAGCTTGTTCGGCGATGAGGAGCGAAGCAGCAGGTACAAGCATACCGCTGAGCGTATCAAGGCGGGTATGTTGAAGCATCTGTGGGATGAGGAAGAGCAGCGCTTTGTGCGAGGCCTTTACTTGGAAAATGGAGAATGGGTTAAGGATAAGACTATCGAGAGCAGTGTATACGGCATTTTCGAGTTTGGCGTACTGCCTGCCGACGATGATCGAGTCGTTCGCACGATGCAAACCAATCGAGATCGGCTTACAATCAAAACCGATATCGGCGGCGTAGCGCGGTATTATCATGACTATTACTTCCAGCGTTCTTCTGACATCGAGAATATCCCGGGAAATCCTTGGATTATATGTACGCTCTGGATTGCCGAATGGGAGATCGAATACGCCAAGACAGTAGCCGATCTAGAAGCGCCCCGACGAACTTTGGAATGGGTCGTGAAGCACGCAATGGAAAGCGGCATATTGTCGGAGCAGCTTGATCCGTTCGACGGCAGCGCTGTATCTGTCGCCCCGCTTACTTGGTCGCATGCAACCTATGTGTTGACGGTTGTCAAATACATGGAGAAATATAAGAAGCTTAAAGGGTAGAGAACCACAAGGCATCCCGTTATGGGAATAAGAATAAAGCCTGGAATCATCATAACCTAAGGTTACGGTGAGTCCAGGCTTTATTAGGCTATATCATGCTCAACGACTCATGCGAATTAGATTTGTTTGGCATCCATAATTTTCGCGTTCTTATCAGGAATAAAAGACTCTTTATACTCCACGCAATCGATAATGCAGCCAGGCCCCACGGTAATTCGACTGCCACGCACCATTTTGGCTGTTGTGTATTCCAATTCAATCTCGTCGCCTTCAATAGTATCGACTGTCAGCTGCTTAGCGACGAATTTAGGCAGAAATGGGTTCAGAAGCGACTTCAGTCCACTTCGGCAAACGGAAATCTTCTCGCCTCCTATTTCTTGAGCCTTACAAGGGCCATACATGGTTATATCAACGTTTCCGGCATTTAGCAGTCCACCGATCTGGAAAACGCCCTTTACCGCAAAAGTCTCAGCCTCGCTGTCCCCATCTACATGAAAGCCGCCCTCAACACGAACATGATCACCGGTCGCACTGCCTTTAACACGGGTGGATCCGCTGCATTCCAGCTCGCGATAGGTGAGATTGCCATCTACTTTGGCTTCCCCGCTGATTTTGAATTTTGCTACATCGACATTCCCATCGATATGGCATGAACCGCTGATAGAGGCATCGTTAGCACGTAAGTACCCTTTTACTCCACCCTTACCGTTGATTTGAAAATCGATGCATTCCGTATCGCTTAGCAGCGTTCCGAAGCCGTCGATTTTGACGTTTCGAAAGCTTCCTCCACCTGAGGAGCCGCTACCCGCAATGACCAAATCCTGCTCTTTATGCTGTTCCATCCTAATTCCCTCCATCGTTGTCTTTTCCTATTGTTTCAAAAATATTGTCATCTCATCACTTTTCGTAAATCACCTTATTCAGTAAAACAATGTTTCGATTATCAATAGTTGTATGAATATACAAAGACATCTATCACTGGATTGTATAAGTTTGGGTGCTAAAAAGAAGTCTCATTATTACCTTAACAAATATAGTGTAACATAACACTGTTACGTTGTAAATATAGATCTCTAACCATTCATTTTGCGGCAAACAACTTTACAAACACCCGTGAAATAAAAAAAAGCCCTCCTCATCCTTAAGCCGAAGCATTAGTTGAGGAGAGTCTGCTGCTATTATTCGTGTCCATAAGTTGCTTCGTATTTATCAGCATCCCACAGCTTATCCAGCTCCGCGGGATCTGCAATTTCCACCACTATCATCCATCCGCTCTCATACGGAGATAGATTGATAACGCCCGGATTTTCCTGCAGCTTACGGTTAATGTCGATCACTTTGCCTGATAGTGGAGCATACATCTCGGATACGGTCTTCACGGACTCCATGCTGCCGAACGGCTCGCCCGCTTTCAATGAATCGCCGACCTCAGGAAGCTCAGCAAATACAATCATTCCAAGCTCCTCTTGAGCAAAATCCGTCATGCCGATAACCGCACGATTGCCTTCTACACGAACCCATTCGTGATTTTCGCTGTATTTCAAGTTATTCAATACTTCCACTTGCCGTTTCCTCCTGTCTTACAAATGAAAATCCCTCTAGCTGCAGTATAGCAGACCAGAGGGATTTTTTGAAATAGGAAGTCCTAGAACCGAATAATCGGAACTTATTTCGCAACCAGATGCTTGTCGCCTTTTTTCCAGTTCATTGGGCAAAGACCACCGGATTGTAATGCTTCCAGCACGCGGAATGTTTCTTCTACGCTGCGGCCTACATCGTTGTGGTTAACCACTTGATATTTTAATTCGCCTTCAGGGTTGATGATGAACAAACCACGAAGCGCGATACCTTCTTCTTCGATCAAAACGCCATAATCACGAGCTACTTTTTTAGTCAAGTCTGCTCCCAATGGGAAGTTCAGCTTGCCCAAGCCGTTAGCGTCAACTGCAGTGTTGATCCATGCACGGTGGGAATGAATGCTGTCTGTGGATACGCCAAGAACATCAGCGTTCAATTTTTGGAAATCAGCATATGCTTCGCTCAAAGCAGTGATTTCTGTTGGGCATACAAAAGTAAAGTCTAAAGGATAGAAGAACAATACCAACCATTTACCTTTGTAATCGGACAAAGAAACTTTACCGAAATCTTGGCCGTTACCTGCTGCTGTTTCCATTGTGAAATCTGGAGCTTGTTTACCTACCAAACGTTCTGCCATCTGATAATGTCCTCCCTTAATGCTTGTATTTTTCATATAAAATCGTAACATCCGTCATTATGAATGTCAAGATTAAAGGAATTACTAATTAATAATTATTATAATTTGTCACAATTCTACCGTTGATCTTTTACGTAATGAACAACGAAGACCCTTAACCATCCCCTGCAGATGGAAGAGTCTTCACTGTGATGAAATATTGATAAATGCGAGCTAGGCAACGACAGCCTTAAGGCCGATAAAACGATCTGCCTTCAAGCTTGTCCACCATGCGGATTTCTTATTTACGGATAGCATTAACGATCAGATCGCCCATAGCTGTAGTTCCGATAGCTTTGCTCTTGTCTACAGCGATATCGCCTGTGCGATGTCCAGCGTCAAGAACTTCTTTTACTGCGCGTTCGATAGCTTCTGCAGCGTCGTGATATCCGAAAGTCAAACGGAACATCAAAGCTACGGAAAGAACCGTTGCGATTGGATTGGCTACGCCTTGACCAGCGATGTCAGGAGCGGAACCGTGTACCGGCTCGTACAATCCGAATGCGCCTTCGCCAAGAGATGCGGAGGACAGCATACCGATGGATCCAGTCAACATAGCAGCTTCGTCACTCAGGATATCCCCGAACATGTTTTCCGTTACGATAACATCAAAGCTGGATGGGCGACGCAGCAATTGCATAGCGCAGTTGTCTACCAATACGTGCTCCAGCTCAACATCCGGATAGTCAGGAGCGATGCGGTTAACCGTTTCTCTCCACAAGCGGGAAGTTTCAAGCACGTTCGCTTTATCTACAGAAGCTAGTTTTTTGCTGCGAGTTTGTGCAATTTCAAATGCTTGACGCACGATGCGCTCAACTTCTTGTACGTTGTATACACAAGTATCTACCGCTTCTTGTCCGTTCGCGCCTTCGCGACGGAATTTCTCACCGAAGTAAATACCGCCTGTCAATTCACGAACAACAATCAGGTCCGTACCTTCCAATACTTCCGGCTTCAATGTGGAAGCATCTTTCAAGCAGTCAAAAATAACCGCTGGACGAATGTTGGAGAACAAGCCCAACGCTTTGCGAATGCCAAGAAGTCCTGTTTCCGGACGAAGTTCCTTGGAGTTATTGTCCCATTTAGGTCCGCCTACCGCACCTAACAGTACAGCATCGGAATTTTTACACATATCCAAAGTTTCTTGAGGAAGTGGAGTTCCCTTCTCATCAATAGCGATTCCGCCGAACAAACCATGCTCGGTTTCAAAACGGTATCCAAAAACCTCTTCCGTCTTTTTCAATACTTTCTCAGCTTCAGCTACAACCTCAGGTCCGATACCGTCCCCAGCGATTACAGCGATTTTTTTAACGTCTGCCATTAGGTTCACTCCTACACTTTAAGTATTATATCCTTTGTACCATATTTAGCCCCCTATGACAAAGATATAAAAGCTATCATCGTAATAGGAATTACCTATAGTGGTCTCCTCAGATGGGATTCATGGATTCATCATAATAATATTCAAAAGGTGTTGTCTTACAAGTGCCAAAGGTTTACAATACTTAAAAATATAAAATGTCATTGGGCAAAGGAGCTTAGGTATGAATTATCGATTCTCCGATACAACAGAAAGCTTCAAATCTTCGGCGGTTAGGGAAATTCTGAAGCTGACTCAAGGCAAGTCCATCATTTCACTCGCAGGCGGGCTCCCCAACGAGCAGTATTTCCCTATTGCGGCGGTCCGGGATGCGTTCTCGCGCGTGTTTGACGAGGGGAAACAAGTACTGCAGTACGGCTTAACTGAAGGCTTTACACCGCTTCGTGAAAGTATTAGCCGGCATTTGCAGCGCAAGCAGATTCACGTCGGCATCGATGACATGCTGCTCACGACAGGCTCTCAACAGGCCATTGACTTATTGACACGAGTTTATATTGATCCAGGCGACGTTATTTTAGTAGAGCGTCCAACGTATTTGGCTGCACTCCAGATCTTCCAATCGAGAAATGCACGCATCGTCTCCGTCGATTGTGACGCGGATGGTATGGATCTATCCGATCTTGAACATAAAATACAACAGTATAGTCCCAAACTGATCTACGTGATTCCTACTTTCTCCAACCCTTCAGGTAAAGCATGGAGCTTAGAACGCCGGAAAGGCACTCTGGACATTTGCAAACGCAGCAATGTCCTTATTCTTGAAGACGATCCTTACGGAGAATTGCGTTTCGGTGGTGGAGATGCTTTGCCTTCGCTCTTCTCTTTGGACGAGCATCCGAACGGCTGCGTTGTTTATACGAGCACGTTCTCCAAAATCGTAGCTCCCGCTCTGCGTACAGGCTGGGCTATTGGAGACCCTCAGATTATCCGTCATATGACTCGTGCTAAGCAGGCTGCCGACCTGCATTCAAGCTCGATGGATCAACAAGCACTCCACCAGTTGTTCTTGCATTTCGATCTTTACGGTCATATCGATTTAGTTCGCACTGAATACGAAAAACGGATGAGACAGATGGTCGAGCTGCTGCAGCTGCAAAATTGGCCTGGTGCCCACTGGATAGAACCCAAAGGAGGCATGTTCATTTGGCTGGAGCTTCCAGAACATGTGAATACCGAGCAGCTCTTAAAGCTTGCTGTAGAAGAAGAGGTAGCCTTCGTTCCCGGCATCAGCTTCTATGCAGACGAGCCTAAGCATAATACGATGCGTTTGAACTTCACTCATACCGACACGGAACAAATGGTTGAGGGTATCGAACGTCTGAACCGTGCTATTCGCAAAGTGCTGTAAACTGCAATCCGTATATAAAGCAACAGCAGCCCTCTCGGTTTAATGGGAAGGCTGCTGTTGCTATTTATTTAATTGTTGAGCTCAAGAGCATGATCTCAGGAAGATTCTCTCTGATAAATTAGATGAAACAAGATCTTGTGATGATTACCAACAAGATGAACAATACCAAGATTACTCCTGTGCTAGTGAAGACACCGCCTACTCCTCCACAGCTGCAACCTACTCCTCCTAATCCGAATCCCATAGCTCCCATCCTCCCTTCTTAAGGAATTGATGTATATTATGACAATGGGATAAGGAACGAGTGGGCTATTAGAGGAATAGGGCATCTAACCATACCAGACATTCATAAGGTAAAACAAAATACCCCTCATGCTCTTGTCCGAAGACAATGCATGGGGGTGCTTCAGTCGTACTTATTCAAAAATACGATTAGATCAAGGATACATTGTCCCTTTTGCTGCGCGCAGGGGATTTCCGTTTCTCGATGAGACGGTTAACCGCATCAATATATGCCTTTGCGCTTGCCTCCAAGATGTCGGTGCTGACACCGCGTCCTTGAACGGAATAATCGCCTTGATTCATCACAACATGAACTTCACCCAGCGCATCTTTGCCGTGGGTAACGGATTTAATCGAGTAGTCTTCCAGCTCGACCTCTTCTTTAGTCACTTTATCAATCGCATTGAAAATCGCATCAACAGAGCCATTGCCTACAGCCGCTTCTTCAGCAGATCCTCCATCGATCATTTTCACACGAATCGTAGCGGTAGGAACGGACTGATTGCCGTAGGACAGCTGCAGATTGTCAAGCACGAAGACTTCCGGTGTTTCGATCAGCTTCTCTTCGATCAGCGCGCGGATATCCTCATCGCTAACATCCTTCTTCTTATCGGCCAAATCCTTGAACTTGCCGAACGCTACATTCACCTGTTCGTCGTTCAATTCATAGCCAAGGTCGATCAGCTTCTCACGGAACGCGTGGCGTCCGGAATGCTTACCCATAACGAGCTTGCTTTCCTTCAAACCGATCGTTTCTGGAGACATGATCTCGTAGGTGGTTTTCTCCTTCAGCATGCCATCCTGGTGAATACCGGACTCATGCGCGAACGCATTTGCCCCTACAATCGCTTTGTTGCCAGGCACAACCATACCTGTCAGCTTGCTGACCAAACGGCTGGTACGTGCAATCTCGTTGAGTACGAGGGAGGTTTTCGCTTGGAAAAACTCCTGGCGCGTTTCAAGAGCCATAGCCACTTCCTCCAGGGAAGTGTTACCTGCTCTTTCGCCGATACCGTTGATAGTACCTTCGATTTGGTCCGCTCCGTTCAATACAGCCGCCAAAGCGTTAGCTGTAGCCATTCCCAAATCATCGTGACAATGAGCGCTCAGCTGAATTTTCTCGATCCCTGGCACATTTTCTTTCACCGTTTTGAAAATATTACCGTACTCGTACGGTGTCAAGTAGCCAACTGTATCCGGGATGTTGACCACGGTAGCACCCGCACGGATCGCCATTGCCGTCACTTCACAGATAAAGTCCAGCTCCGTACGTCCCGCGTCTTCCAGCGAAAACTCGACTTTATCGAAATATTTTCGCGCGTAACGGATCGCCGCTTCAGCAGTTTCCAGTACTTGATGCTTTTCCATACGCAGTTTGTGCTTGCGGTGAATCGGCGAGGTAGCCAAGAACAAGTGCACACATGGATCCTGTGCCCCCTTCAATGCTTCATGCACAGCGTCCAAATCCTTCTCTCTGGAGCGAGCCAGACCGATAATGGAAGCATTTTTCACCGCTCTTGCTACTGCATTGACACCAGCCAAGTCCCCAGGAGATGCCGCGGGAAAGCCCGCTTCGATGCGATCAATGCCAAGCTTCTCCAATTGCAGAGCAATTTCAACCTTTTCCTGCATGTTCAAGTTCACGCCTGGCGATTGCTCGCCGTCCCGCAGTGTTGTATCGAAAATATAGATTTTTCTCATGAGCCCAATCACCTCTTAGGAGTTTTCGCAAGAAAACGGACTTTTGTCGCCTATAACGAGACCCATACATACACAGTCTCTCTAAGCAGAAAAAGGTACGGCTCGAAGGTGAGAAAACCGGAGGACACTCCACCGCTACATTCCCCATTGTCTTCAAGCCGACCTCATTCATACTCTATCTATTACACGGAACGAACTAATATTACTTTTTGATCCAGTGCATCATTTCACGCAGCTGGGAACCAACTTGCTCCAACGGATGCTCGGATTCCAGACGGCGAGTCGCTGTCAAGAAAGCACGGCCGGATTGGTTTTCCAAGATAAAGTCACGAGCGAATTTACCTTGTTGGATATCGGAAAGCACTTCTTTCATTGCTTTCTTAGTTTCATCAGTGATGATGCGAGGACCAGTTACATAGTCGCCGTATTCAGCTGTGTTGGAGATGGAATGTCTCATAGTAGCCAATCCGCCTTCATACATCAGGTCAACGATCAATTTCAACTCATGCAAGCACTCGAAGTATGCCATTTCTGGAGCATAGCCAGCTTCAACCAAAGTTTCGAAGCCTGCTTTAACCAATGCAGATGCACCGCCGCAAAGTACAGCTTGCTCACCGAACAGGTCAGTTTCTGTTTCTTCACGGAATGTTGTTTCAATAACTCCTGCACGTGTGCAGCCGATACCTTTAGCATAAGCCAAGCCGATTTCTTTAGCTTTGCCTGTAGCGTCTTGGTGGATAGCGATCAATCCAGGTACGCCAAAGCCTTCAACGTATACACGGCGTACCATGTGACCTGGGGATTTAGGAGCTACCAACAATACGTCTTTATCGGAAGACGGATTGATTTGGCCGAAGTGAACGTTGAAACCGTGGGAGAACATGATCGTTGCACCTTGTTTCAGGTTCGGTTCGATTTCGTTATGGTATACGCTTGCTTGCGTTTCATCCGGCATAAGGATTTGAACCACATCAGCCAATTTTGTTGCTTCTGCAACGGAGAATACTTCGAAACCGTCGTTTTTCGCTTGCTCGAAGGATTTACCTTGACGAAGACCAACAATAACTTTCAGACCGCTGTCACGCAAGTTTTGCGCTTGAGCATGTCCTTGGCTTCCGTAACCGATAATTGCGATTGTTTTACCTTTAAGTACGTTCAGATCAGCATCTTTTTCATAATAAGTTGTAACTGCCATGGATAATAGCTCCTCCTTTTGTTTGAAAACCCTGTGAATGGGCGGTACAACGGACAACCAAGAGCTTTCAGGGCACTATCACGGTAATGATTTTACGCCCTAAAGTAAAGTGATCCGCTCTAGCACCCACTCACAAGGTAATTGTATCGTTATTACTAGTTACCTTACAACATAGAAATAATGACTTATTTTACCGACCCGCGAATCATTGCGGTAACACCGGTTCTGGACAGCTCACGAATGCCATATGGCTTCAGGAGCTCTACCATGGCGTCGATCTTCTCGGAATCCCCAACCACTTGAACGATCAGTGAAGATGGACCGATATCGACAACCGCGGCGCGGAACGTTTCTACAACGCCCAAAATTTCAGGACGCGCGCTAGGCTCTGCGCTAACCTTGATCAAAGCCAGCTCACGCGCAACCATCGGGTTAGAGCTCAGGTCAACTACTTTAATGACATCGATCAGCTTATACAGCTGCTTGGAGACTTGCTCCAGCGTCTTTTCGTCGCCTGTCGTTACGATAACCATACGGGAGAGGCCCGATTCCTCGGATTCTCCTACCGTGATGCTCTCGATGTTAAAGCCTCTGCGTCCGAACAAGCCGGATACACGCTGAAGGACGCCAGGCTGGTTGTTCACTAGTACGGAAATGGTATGTTTGTAATTCATTCCGAATCCCCCATTATCATTTCATCTATCGTCGAGCCCTGTGTAACCATCGGATACACGTTCTCACCTTTACGGACTACGAATTCGACGAGTACCGGACCCGGGGTGTCCAGAGCTTCCTGCCAAGCACGACGCGCTTCCTCTTTGTTGGTCGCTCTCAAGCCTTTTACACCGTAGGCTTCTGCCAGCTTGACGAAGTCAGGGCTTCCCGCCAGGTCGATATGGCTGTAACGGTTGTCATAAATAATTTCCTGCCATTGACGCACCATGCCTAACACTTGGTTATTGATAACGGCAATTTTAACAGGGATGTTATTGATGGCACAAATGGCCAACTCCTGCGAGCACATTTGCATACCGCCGTCACCGTTGATCGATACGACCAAACGATCCGGATGAGCTACCTGCGCACCGATTGCAGATGGGAACCCAAAGCCCATCGTGCCCAATCCGCCAGAGGTGATAAAAGAACGCGGGTGATTGAATTTATAATATTGGGCAGCCCACATTTGATGCTGGCCTACGTCTGTCGATACGATTGCTTCACCGTTCGTCGTTTCGTGAATCATCTCGATAACATGCTGCGGCTTCAATTCCGTATCGGAATCCTTGTAGCGCAATGGACGATTTTTCACGTTTTCTTGGACTACTTTAATCCATGCTTCCGATTGGGAAGGCTTCGCTTTTTGCAAGGCCATTTGCAGAACTGCTTTAACATCGCCAACGCATGGAATTGTGGCTTCCACGATTTTGCCGATTTCCGCAGGATCCACGTCGATATGAACGATTTTCTTCGCTTGAGGAGCGAAGCCGTTCACTTTCATCGTTACCCGGTCATCAAAACGGGCACCGATGCTGATGAGCAGGTCGCAATTTTGCAAGGCTTGGTTAGCCGCATAAGCTCCGTGCATTCCCGGCATACCGAGCCACAGCTCGTGTGCACTTGGGAATCCGCCTAATCCGAGCAGCGTCGTCGTTACCGGAATCCGTGTTTTCTCTACAAACGCAAGCAGCTCTTCCGATGCGTTCGAATAGACAACACCGCCACCAGCCAGAATGACTGGACGCTCCGATTCAGCGATAGCTTCCAGCATCCGATCTACCTGCAGCTTATTAGGCTGAACCGTCGGATTGTAACCGCGAATTTCCACCTTGTCCGGGTAGTAGTAAGGCGCCTTGTCATTCGATACATCCTTCGGAATATCGATCAGGACCGGCCCTTTACGTCCAGTAGAAGCAATGTGGAAAGCTTCCTTGATGATGCGAGGCAAATCATTTACGTCGCGAACCAGATAGCTGTGCTTCGTAATCGGCATCGTGATACCGGTAATGTCAGCCTCTTGGAATGCGTCCGTCCCGATGACCGACGTCGCTACGTTTCCTGTTATGACAACCAACGGCACCGAATCCATATAAGCTGTCGCAATCCCTGTCACGAGGTTGGTAGCCCCCGGACCGGAAGTGGCGATACAGACGCCAACCTTTCCTGTGGAACGGGCATATCCATCCGCCGCGTGAATAGCTCCTTGCTCATGGCGCGTAAGAAGGTGTTTGAAATCCTTATTTCCGTGCATCGCATCGTAAATATATAAAACCGCCCCGCCTGGGTAACCAAAGACGCAATCTACGTCCTCCAGCAGCAAACTACGCAGTAACATTTCCGACCCTGTGATAACATCCGGCTGCAGCAGCTCTTTACGCAATTGTTCTTTTGACTTTTGAGTGGTTTGAACGATCATGATATTTTTCCTCCTCTCGAAAAATGAGAAAAACGTCTTCTGACGTAATTCGTGATGTACGACCGCCATAGCGGTATTTTTCAATGCAAAAAACCCCTCTCATCCCAAACGCCGACAAAGAGCGTCTGAAGGGACGAAAGGGGTTAAATCTTCCGTGGTACCACCCAGAATTTGTTATCTGCCTCACAGCAAATAACCTTAGCAGGTATGAAGCCATACTTCAGCAACCATACCTTCAGCACGGTAACGTGTGCTATTCCGATTTCCCCTACTAGCTAAGCCATTCATAACCGGCATACTTTTCAGGGAAACAGCTCCGAGGTGAGCTCGTACATAAGGGATTAAGGCATCGGTTCCAGCTTATCCTCTGCTCTCTGAACATAAGAGCCCTTATAACTTCGTCCTCATCATTGCCGTTATCAGCAAGTTGTACTTTTCAATCATTATATGCCGAAACATCTGAAGAGTCAAGTGGCATTCCAACACTATAAATTCCCTTAAGAATGTGCTGTTTGACGAAACGTCCAATAGTAGTTGAATATAAAATTAGAAATCGGCACTGCGATCACCACGAAGCATTGACCGATCAAGTAATTCCAGTGCAGCAAATCCACAGCCGTGTACATAATACCGCTGTTTAACAGCAGCCCAAAACCTGAGACCACAGTATATTTAACCAAAGGTCGCCACCCGGAGGGTGAGTCTTGGAAGGTCCAATATTTGTTAAGCAAATACGATACTAGGAGAACGACAATAAAGCCGATTGCTGAAGCCCAAACCGGCTGCATTCGGGCCCACTCCACTAGCGCAACCAGGACAGCGAAATGTAATAAGGTCCCCAAGACACCAACGATACCATACTTTAATATCAATTTTATTTTCATTACATTCGACTCACTTCTAGCGCTTGTTCCGTCTCGCTGCTCAAACTATGAATTTTATCGCTGACCAGATAGCGGGGTCTCCCCTTAACCTCATTATAAATCGATGCTATATATTCGCCAATAATCCCCAAAGAAATCATAATGACGCTGCCTATAATAAGCAGAAGCAGAATAACTGTTGTAAAGCCGGTCACTGCATTGCCCAGAAATTTTTGGAATAAGGTTTGAATGCCAAGGATAATAGCCCCAAGAAAAAAGATCACACCGAATATACTAACAAAACGAAGCGGTATGGACGAGAAGGCCACGACCGCATTAACTGCCAGCTTCAGCAGATTTGTAAAGCTCCATTGACTATTGCCATCCACCCTTTCCGGTACTTCAAAATCGATTTGCACCTTATCAAAGCCTAACCAGGCAACCATACCTCTAAAAAAGGTGTTTCTCTCCGGCATTTCCCTCCAAGCTCGAACGACCTTTTGATCCAATAATTTATAATCTGAAGCGCCTCTCAGCTCATATCCGGACAGCTTGTTCAATATGGTGTAAAACATGGAAGAGCCGATCGCTTTGTCCAGCGTTTCATTCCCTCGACTCCGCTTGACGCACTCCACAACATCCTTCCCCTCTTCCCTCCACAAATGGACCATTTGCTGTAATAGCTCAGGGGGATGCTGCATATCGGAATCCATTATGATGACCGCTTTGCCACGGGCATGCTCTAACCCTGCACACATAGCTAGCTCTTTACCAAAATTTCGACTGAGCCGTAAGGCATAAAAATGCTGTGAAAGCTCACCAAATTGAGTTAGCTTATCCCAGGTTGAATCCTTGGAGCCATCATCAATAATAATGATCTCATAAGACGAAGTAATTCGACTGATTTCTTTTTCTACCCTGCTTAAGGACTGAACAATATGAACCTCTTCATTAAAAACGGGAATAATGACCGATATTTCAGGTTCCATGCTATTCATTCGGCTCCCCCCATCCGTCGTTCGGATAACCTTATATAATCTCCATTTCCCGCCAAATTCCTTATAAAGCTCGCACCATGGAGCACCTTTTTCATAAAGCTGATATTTTTGATTATCGATGCTGTCTGCAGAGCTTTTATCCGGCTTTGGACTAAGAATGAAATCAACACCGCTCCCTACCGGGTCTTCCAATGATTCATGGAATTTAAAATCACTCGTAATAAGATACTTTTCGGGATGCTGACTGTTAAGGATCACGGAATAAGCAGAGTAGGAATCCATCAGGATGTTGTAGCCTGCCAGATCAGTATCCAAATATTGTGCTATTTCCTTCTCGACCGTCTGGGATACTGCGTAGTGCTCGGCTTGAATAAACTTATTCTCATCTGGCGCAATTTGTGGATTCATCAACGCAGATGTGAGCAGGACACAAGTTGCTGCCATACCGGAAATAACGATGCTGTAATTTACAAACGTTTTTTTCAATGAGGCCAGCTCATAGGGCAACCATGCCACTGTAATAGGCAATACGTACATAAAATAACGGAACCAACCATAAGAGGTACCCTTTAATAGCATTAACCATTGAAGTGTAATAATAGAAATAAACAACAGCATCAGGACGAGAAAATCCCATAAGACCCAACGTCGGTTCCAAATTCTAAGCAGAATAATGCTAAGAAGAGGAATAGAGTAGTACGCTGTTTTTTTCAAAACAAATAAGCTGGCAGGAATCGGATGTCCAATCATCTCAGCGAATTTCTCTTCGGATGCCAGCTGCTGCGCCTGAGCTACATTAGAATAATCCCCGTTTAGGAAAAACAAAGGATTCCCCATAATTAAATAGTTAAACCAGATCCACAGCAAACCCGAGAATACAATCGGAGAAAGCATCAGTACCCAGGTTCCCTCAACATGAAAATATTTATATTTAAACGTATGTCGGGGAAGTTGTTCTGTATCGGCGTCCTGTCGTGGTATCAGGAATATAATAATGATTACGGCCAAGCCCATTGCGGCACCCAGTGGTACGGCCTCATATCGAGTCCAGAAAGCGAGGGCAAGCGCAAAGCTAACCTTGATAAGACTTCTGACGTTCCGGGTTCTAATCCAGTGACTCAAATGAACAACCGAGTACATGATAAAAAAGATAAAAGGCGCATCGCTCATTCCGTTAGCCCCGAACAGGAACATAAAAGGGTTGCAGCTGAATAAGAGACTGAATAGGATTGCAAACCAGCCAGGCATTCCAAAGCTTACTACAGCACGAGCCAGCATAGCCGCGGTCATCCCGGCAAAAAGACTGCTCATAATAACTCCAGCCAACCCTGAAGATGCTAGTGCTGGAAACCAGTGATATGGTAACAGGAAAACCAGATCTACCAAACTAGGCAGCGGAGTCCAAACAAAGCCGATTGCCCCCAAATGAGGATTCCGGCTAAACAAGACATAGAATGCATTAGCGACACGGCTCATAGCATCAGAATGAACATAACCGACGACATGGCTTACATAGTACCCTACTGCAAATTCAAGCCCAAATAGAAGGAGGAACAATGCCCAATACACACTACGATGAAGCTTGACCATCTGTTTCCTCCTCCTACCTTTACATCTTGATTATTTAGAAACTGTTGTTTGCTTGTTAAGTCCATGAGTCGTCTTTTCCCAATAAAACGGCTTTGTGATCAACTGCCATGCTGCTTTTATTGCTGCAATACTCATTAGTACCCAATAGATTGGCGTAAGAAGGGCATGCTTCACAAAACGATACGAAAAAACATGTTCTTTTTTTCTTTCCAGTTGATCGATAACCCAATACACTCCAGCAACGTTGCTGAACACAAACAAGAAATTACCGATCAAAAACTCTATCGCCGCCAAATAGTAGATAACCCCCGGGAAAAACTGAGGAATCCATGCCGCCTTCCAACCGTACCACAGCACGATCATCACCCAGAATATCGGGTTTAAGAGTGGCAGCATCGGCGTGGCGAGCACCATAACCTGAAAACCCATAAAGCCCTTGAAGCCGAGCTCCCGATACAATCGTAAAGGATTGCGCATATGGACGAGCCATGTTTGCATGTAGCCTTTGATCCAGCGAGACCGTTGACGTATCCAGTTCCCTACCCGGCTGTTGGCTTCTTCCCATGTTCTCGAATCGACGATAGCTGTCGTGTAACCCGATTTATAGAGTCGAATGCCCAAGTCGGCATCCTCGGTCACATTATAAGGGTCCCATGCATTAATTTCTTTGAGCACGGACATTTTAAAATGGTTGGAAGTCCCTCCGAGCGGAATCGGAATGTCCAGCTGCATAACGCCGGGCAGCAGTAATTCGAACCACATGCTGTACTCATGGGTAAACCAGCGCGTAAGCAGGTTCTGCTCGCTATTAAAATAATTTAGCTTGGCCTGGATGCAGGCACAATGCTCAGGATTATTCATAAAAGCCGCATGCACCTTCTTAAGCTGGTCGGAATCTGGACGATCCTCCGCATCATAAATGACAACGTACTCCCCACGTGCTCTGATAAGTCCGTAATTACATGCCTTGGGCTTTGTCTTAGGCAGGCTGTGGGGCACAACAATCGTCGTGTAGTATGCAGGGAGCTTCATTTCTTTTAACAATACCTGTGCTTCGACATCATCTTCCTCAATGAGAAGCCTCACATCCAGCTTTGCTTTGGGGTAGTCCAGCTGCTCGATGTTGTTCAGCAAATGCGGAATGATATGGCTTTCCTTGTACATAGGGACAAGAATCGTATACATCGGCAGCGTTCTCTCGTCGATAGCATCGATTTGCTCTTGAGTAAAGCGAATCTGTGCACGATCCCGGGTTCCGTACATAATGATCATGAACTTGAATAAGGTCATGGAGAAATAAAAGATTTGAATCGCAATATTAATAACGATTAACGTATGAAACCAATCCAGGCCGAGGCTAACCAAAAGCAAAAACAGTCCGATTCCTGCTGCCACAAGCTGCGCTTTGGTAAATGTAACATGGGCCGAATTCTGTGGCTGTTCATTCACCAGCTTCTGTGTGCTTTCTGCCATCAGCTCTGTTGGGTATATTTCCTTCCAGAAAAATTCCATTTCCTCGCGCGTAGCCAATACTTGCTCAATGGGCAGACCCAGCCAGTCTACCAATGCTTTGCGTGACTCGTCAGACAAAGGCCCTCCGACCGCGACCAAGTATCGGTGCGAGCTCTGATTAATGACGACAGCGTCGTAACGTCGTGCCATCGATTCCGGTAATCGATTTACCGTATCAAAATCGAATTCTGTGCCGATACGTCCGAGGTTATTTTGTGTGGCAATATGTCGATACAGCCTCTCGGGTTCGATGTAACGCAGAGACATTAGTATATCTCCGAGCATACCGCCGCTCTTGCGCTGAAAATCCAACGCCTGGTTCAACTGCTCTTGCGTAATGGCGCCTGTCTCTACCAACATGTCGCCAAGTCGCCCTTTATGTGATTGGCGGTTCATAATGGCTGCGATTTGTTCCTTTTGGGCGAAGCCCATCTCAGCAACGATATCGCCGAGTCTGCCGCCTAATTTGCGCTGCTCCTCTACCGCTGCCGCCAATTGCTGTTCCGTAATTAGCCTTTCCTCGACAAGCAAATCGCCAAGCCTCATTCTAGGCTTACCCACTTGCTCCTCCAGTAAAGGCTTGAAGCCTTCTTGATCCAGTATAGACAGCTTCTGCGCTATCAAGGCTTCAACATATTGATCCTTGGATTCGAGCTCTCGCTGAAGCAACTCAATTTGTTTGTGAAGCTCACCCAATCGCTTTTGCTGAGCCAGGCTCTCTGTTTCAACTTGCATTCTTTTATTTCGTATACGTTGTTCCAGCTGCGTTGCATGTTTATCGGTCATGCCTCTGCGGAGTCCGAGCCAGGCGAGACCGAATGATCGTTTTAATTCCGGTTTCTTTGAATCCATTGCTTTAAACCCAACTCCAGCCGGTCTAATTCATCTATTTTATGTTTAAGGGCAGCTAACTCGCTCAGCAGCTCCGCTTCCTTCTGCTTGTACGTTGTTTCTCCCTCTCTAAGCTGCTCGTCCAACTGAACCTCTTCAGCTTCCAATGTAGAAAAATAACGCTCCACCTTGCGAGGATCATACCCTAACAGCGACTTTTCTCTCACAGCCTAATCACTCCTTTTGAGAGCTGTAATCGTCTTAACAATTTCTATGACATGGGCTGTTTCAATAGCTTGAAGCACAGCCGTATCCGAATCATCCAGCACGATGGTGCTGCCAGAAGGCAGCGTAATGATCTCATTGTTCTTAATTACCCTCGTGACACCATGCACAATCGACCAGGTTACAGTCCGGCTGCGGCTTTCAAGGATTGTTTGTCGTTCCATTTCTGAGCCTGCTTCCAGGCAGATACGACGAGTCGTTACTACTGTTCCGTCCTCCATAGTGCATTGATCCAAATCACGTGAGTATATGGGTGAACTCTGGTCATCGCAGCTTGTCCGTTTCTTTTCCTGCATACGGTTTAATGCTTCTTTAAGCTGCCCGTCCTCCCCTTTGTGCGTAACCAAAATCCCTTCAGGACTAGCCGCTACAACTACGTCGGACAAGCCTAGCACAATAACCGGAGACATCGTTTCATTAATGATATGAACGCCGCTGCAGCCTTTGCCGATATAGCCCGCACCCGTCACCGATTCGCTTAATTCTTCCGTTAACGAGCTCCACGTTCCAAGATCTTTCCACGGCCCCTCATATACGAGTGCTGCTATCCGCTGCTCCCTCTCCACTACTGCATAATCAAAGCTTCGGCTCTCCAAGCCGGCGTAAGCAAGGAGCAGCTCTTCATACGTATCCGGCAGCTCCATCTTCTTCAGGATATCCAGCAGAAATCCCGCTTTAAAACAAAAGACACCGCAATTCCAGAGAGCACCCAGCTCAATATACCTTGCCGCATCTCCTGCAGAAGGCTTCTCATAAAAACGACGGATGGTTACAGCCTCCGCTCCCAAGCTTGCAGCCTCCGGAAGCATATATCCATACTTCTCAGACGGCATAGTGGGCTTCACTCCCATCAGCGCAACATTGGCCTCGGAGCTATCTAGAACTTCTGGGAGCTTCAGCAAAGCGTCATAAAAAGAATCCTCCACTTGTCCGTCAACAGGCAGTACAATGACCGTCTCGTCACGGGATATACCTCCATGGGTGTACAGGTAAGCCACCGACAGCAAAATGGCGGGAAACGTATCCCTCTTAGCCGGTTCTAGCACAAGATCGACATGACGACCTAGCTGCTCGCGAATTTGCTCCCTCTGACTTACAGCCGCTGCAATAATGGCAGAACGGTGCAATTGACGACTTTCAAGCTGTCTCCATACTTTTCGAAGCATGGACACCGGTTCGGTCTGACGCCCCTCGCTGAACAAGGGTATGAACTGCTTCGATCGCTGTTCGTTCGATAAAGGCCACAACCGTGTACCTGAGCCCCCAGAGAGCAACACAAGCTTCATAGGTATCACCCAATCTCTTTTTAAAAATAATAATCGACTTATTTCGACGTAATTTATTCCATTAATGAGACTAAAGTCCTATTATAATATATCATAACATAAAAAGGTTATAAAATAATTAAGTAAATATTAGCTATTGATTAGGATTTATATTTATTACCCATTCTCCAAGAAAACAAAAAAAAAATCGCTTGCCCACTGAACTAAGTCAAGGGAAGCGATTTTTCACGTGCTATAGTTATGCGTTCACTTTTTGCTTAGCTGCAGTAGCCAAGTCGTTAAACGCGTTAATGTCGTTTACAGCCAGTTCAGCCAAGATTTTGCGGTTAACTTCGATACCGGACAGTTTCAAGCCGTGCATGAATTTGCTGTAAGACAAGCCGTTCATGCGAGCTGCTGCGTTGATACGAGTGATCCACAATTTACGGAAGTCGCGTTTTTTCTGACGACGGTCACGGTATGCATACAGTAAGGATTTCATTACTTGCGCATTAGCTGTTTTAAATAAACGGTGTTTGGAACCGAAATAACCTTTAGCCAATTTCAAAATCTTTTTATGACGACGACGAGTTACGAACCCGCCTTTTACTCTTGCCATGATTCATTACCTCCAAAGTTTAAGTAGAATAAAATTACGAATTAACCTTTGATGTTAGCCAGTTGTTGTTTCAAGCGTCTTACGTCGCCTGCAGCCATAACCGGGTTAGTAGCTAGAACACGTTTTTGACGTGCGGATTTGCTGGACAACAGGTGGTTTTTGTAGGCTTTGTATCTTTTTACTTTGCCTGTACCTGTAATCTTGAAACGATTTTTCAAGCTGCTATGTGTTTTCATTTTTGGCATGACGTGTAGTCCTCCTTATAAATTATACTTGCTGCTTCGGCGATAAAATCATGATCATGCTGCGGCCTTCCAGCTTCGGTCTGCGCTCAACAATGCACAGTTCCTCCACTTCGGCTGCCATCCGCTCAAGCACTTTTTGCCCGATGCTAGCATGGGCGATCTCACGACCGCGGAAACGGACGCTCAGCTTGACCTTGTCGCCATCATTCAAAAACTTCACGACGTTGCGCTGCTTTGTTTGAAAGTCATGCTCATCGATCGTGGCACTCAAGCGAACTTCTTTAATTTCGATGACTTTCTGGTTTTTACGGGCTTCTTTTTCTTTCTTCTGCATTTCGTAGCGGTACTTCCCGTAATCCATAATCCGGCACACCGGCGGCTTAGCCGTTGGGGCAACGTTAACCAAGTCCAAACTGGCATCCACAGCAATCTGAAGCGCTTCGCGAATCGGCTTGATTCCGAGCTGCTCTCCATCCGCACCGATCAGACGAACTTCCTTCGCCCGAATTTCATCGTTAATTAAATGCTCTGTACTAATAACCTGCCACCTCCAAAAGGATTGTGAGATATGCCTCTATTCGGATCTTTCAAAAATGAGCGACCACGTTTAGAGGTTTGGTTTATTCGCCAATAGGAATGATCTTTCACTCAGCAACTCGCTTAAGTTAATTTAGACATCCCTATGTGCTAAAAAAGAAAAGACGCGGGCGCAAAAGGCCCACGTCTATTAAGGTTCAAGTGATCGATTTCATTCCACATTCACTTTAGCTTATTGACCAGCCAACCTTAAGTCGGTCAGGTGAGAAGCGGGCGCTTCTTCTTTTGCACCAAAGAATCATAACATATTCTCTATTTCAAGTCAACTACTTAATCCTAATTGATTAGCTAACCTGTTTGCTTTGAACTTCTTCCAAGCGGATAACCCTCGTATGCTCGGTATGGCTCCATTGTTTGTTGTTTTGCGTGAAGAACGCATACACCGTAATCGGCCACCAGGACAGCATAAATACAGGGAAGGTAATCAGGTAAAGCCATGTTTTCCAAGATGCCTTCTCGATAATCAGCGCCAATGGGAACAAGACATAGCTTACGATAGCTACAATCGTAAACAGAATTGGCGCATAATCGAACAGCGATCTTAAAGACGGAATGCCTGGCATCATCATATCAATCCATAATGCGATGGAAACGACAGAGGCGATCAGAATAACATATACATTCAATGCATACACAGCCGTATCGAGTTTGGCCCAGCTAGCTTCCTTCAATCCCTGCCAGAACAAAGGGAAGAAATAGCGGCGTGCAACATCGAAATGCCCCTGCATCCATCTTAAACGCTGTCTTGCCGATGCCTTGAAGGTCAAAGGCTTCTCATCATAAACCTTCGCATCATAATTAAACGTAGGGTTAATGCCGCGTTGTACGCAGCGCATTGTAAACTCCAAGTCTTCAACCAGGCTTGTTGCACCCCAGCCGATTTCTTTCAGTAGGTCGGTTTCAAAGCACATGCCCGTTCCGCCCAAGAAATTGGCCAATCCAAGATTTTCGCGTGGCAGCTGCCACAAGCGATTGCAGTACCAGTATGTTACCGCATAAGCTGCGGTAATCCAAGAATCATTCGGATTTTTAGTATCCAAGTAAGCTTGAATAACTCTCGAGCCGTTGCACAAATCATTGTTCATGTGCGTCAAGTAATCCGGGTTCACCAGATTGTCTGCATCGAACATAACAACCGCATCATAGCTGCGTGGCATTTTCCAAAGCTCTTTGAGCATCCATTCGATTGCGAAGCCTTTACCACGAAGCTTCGGATTGTTGCGCTCGCAAGCATAAACGCCCATACTCCGGGCAATGTCTGCGGTTTTGTCCGTACAGTTATCGCAAATTACGAAAACATCATACAACTCTTTCGGATAATCAAGGTTCTTCAGGTTATCGATCAGCGCTCCGACGACTTGTTCTTCGTTATGTGCCGCAACCAGTATGGCAAAAGACTTTTGCGGCGCATGCTGCGCTTTAGGCTTGCGTCTGTACCAGCCAAAGCATGTCAAAAAAAGCTGATAACCTCCGACCAACGCCAAGACAATCTGAATGCTAAGTATAACATTGTCCAGCATCATAAATCCCCCTTTTTTATGTACCCCAAAGTCTTTTCTCTCTCTACTCTATAGTTATGAACTTCGATGGTCTCTTTTGGATTTGTGTGGGTAGCCGAATATGATTTTCCTCTCTTTGCCCCGTTTTGTCAAAAGCCTCTGAAAGCTCCTTTAAGTCAGATATCTGAACAATAAGGCCAAAAACAAGGCAAATTAAACAAAGCTCTCTGCCAGCCAGCTATTACATCTCATTTTCATCGATTTTCAGCGTTTTTTCAGCTTAACATTATTTAGCAGCAATAGCGTCCGAGCTCCTTGCGGTCCCGGAACTGTTCATTACGTTCAAATAGCTCTCATACAAGCCGGCAAAGATGTGATCCCACGACTGCTGTAAGCTGTATACACGCCCTGCCGCGGACAATTGGGAACGGTATACGCTATTATGATACAACAATTCCACGGCGTGTACAAATTGTGGAATATCTCCCGGAGGGCATAGAATCCCTGTGTGACCATGCTCAATAATATCCTTTACCCCGCCAGCGTCAGATCCAATCACCGGAGTTCCAGACGCCATGGCTTCGAGCACTACATTACCGAACGTTTCTGTCTCGGATGGAAACAAAAACAGATCTGCGGCCGCATACAACTCGCTTAACTCCTGACCTTGCTTGAATCCGGTAAACGTTACGTCAGGTTGGTGTTCGTACTGTTCCAGAAGCGGCCTATACAACGGACCATCCCCAGTAATTACAAGCTGCGAAGCAGACCGTATAGGCTCAGGAAGCGCAAAATAAGTCTCCATAACGACATCAACGCTTTTCTCTGGCGCCAGCCTTCCGACAAAAAGAATCACAAATTTTCTCGGCTGAATTCCATATTGTTGTACTATTCGCTCTTTATCGACAATAGGATGAAAACGGCTTGTTTCCACTCCGCGGGACCATATTTCCAGATGCTGAAGTCCCTTTTTTTGCAAGTGCAGCAGGGTTGATCGAGAAGGAACATATATCCTTTGGCAGTCCTGATGGAACCAGAGCAAGTATTTCCAAAGCATGGGTTCCATCCACTGAAGCTTGTAAAAAGATAAGTATTGGTCGAAATGCGTATGATAGGAAGCTACGAGCGGTACGGAGTTTCTTTTGGCAAAGTGGAGTCCTGTCAGTCCTAAATTGAACGGAGTAGCCACGTGGATTAAATCAGGCATAAAAGCTTTCAGTGTCTTGTTCAGATGGATGGGATTAGGGATAGCCAACCTGCATTCAGGATACAATAAAAAGGGAATACTGTAATAACGTTCCACCATTTTAGTGTGAGAATAAGCCTCCGCTTCGCCACACGGCGCAAATACTTTGCATTCTGCTCCTTTAGACTCTAGAAACTTCACCCAACGACCTAAGGTTTTGGCCACTCCGTTAACATCCGGAAGGAATGTATCCGTGAATAAAGCTATTCTCATGATAGCTCCTCCTTAGAACTTTACGAAGTAAAGTTCACTTCGTAAGCATCCGCTTAGAACTTTACGAAGTAAAGTTCACTCCGTAAGCATCCGCTTAAAACTTTATGAAGTGAAGTTCGCCTCATATTACGTCTCATTCTAGAGAAGGAGTGTTATGAGAGCATCAATGGAACATTAAAATTTTGCTCCAACCAATTTATTATGGATTTGATATTCCATTAACAAAAGGAGATTACACTATGTATATGTACATCAGATAGAGCTTATCCCACTTTTTAAAGGAGGCGAGGTTGTTGAGCAGAGTTGTGCTTTGGCTTCAGTTCCATGAAAATCGAATGTTTTGTTGGGTCAATCAGCGTCTGCAGCATAGGGTGCTTGATTATCTTTTTAATACAATAACCCACTTGGGAGGCGCCACTATCACCATCTTAGCGGCTTTGAGTTTAAGCTTATTTGGGCAGGACAGCTGGAGAATGGCCGGCTTTCACTGCTGTGTCGCCCTGGCACTCAGCCATATCCCTGTAGCTATCATCAAACGCGCTTATCCGCGTCTTCGTCCTTATCTTGTTCTTCCTGACACGAATACATGCAAAAAACCTCTTACCGATCATTCTTTTCCGTCAGGTCATACCACTGCCATTTTTTCCATCGCCGTGCCGTTAGTGTTTGCCGCTCCTTGGCTTGGGACAATTTTAATTCCACTTGCATTCTTTGTAAGCTTGTCGCGTATATATTTAGGACTCCACTATCCATCCGACTGCTTGGCCGGATTTATCATCGCAATGACTGCCGCACTAATCACAGCGCCCATATTCGGGTAATGATTTGGACATAATAGGAACTGCGTTCACTTTATGTAACCATCTGTCACAAGGTATGGTGAAGAGCCTATGAGTAAAAAAAGGGTCTTGTTATTATCCGAAGGCTTCGGTGCCGGACATACACAGGCTGCTCACGCTTTATCGGTAGGCCTTCGTATGCTCTCTCCGGACATTCAGACTCGTGTTCTGGAGCTTGGCACCTTTCTCCACCCCACGCTGGCTCCATGGATCTTGACGGCTTACCGCAAAACAGTCACTACACAGCCTAAGCTTTATGGCCTTATGTATCGTTACCAATACAAAAAATCGCTTAACCGCTTCACTCAATTAGCCCTGCACAGAATTTTTTACTCACATACGGCTGAAGTCATCAGCCATCTCCGTCCTGACACGATAGTATGTACGCATCCATTTCCAAGCGCCGTTATCTCCCGTTTGAAGCGCGCAGGGTTGACTATTCCTTTATGTACGGTAATTACGGATTATGATGCTCATGGGACCTGGGTCAGTCCGGAGGTGACTAAATATCTGGTGTCTACCCTTGCGGTGAAGGAGAAGCTGTTGAAACGTGGAATCCCCTCTGACGCTATCGAGGTCACGGGAATTCCAGTCCACCCCAATTTCTGGGAGCAGAATAATCGTGAGGAACTTAGGACCCGTTTTCAACTTAAGGCTATGCCTACCGTTTTAATTATGGGTGGGGGCTGGGGCTTGATAAACAACAGTGAGTTCATGCAGTACTTTAGCCATTGGCGGGAAAAAATACAGCTTATCCTATGCTTGGGCAACAATGACAAGGCGCTTAGCCTTTTATCCGAGGACGAAAGATTTAAACATGAAAATATCAGACTTATGGGGTTTACAACTGAAGTGGATAAATGGATGGATGTATCGGATCTGCTTATTACAAAGCCTGGAGGCATGACTTGCACTGAAGGCTTGGCTAAAGGAATCCCCATGCTCTTCTATAAACCGATTCCCGGTCAAGAGGAAGAAAACCTGCAATATTTTACCGAACATGGCTTCGGTGAACAAATCAAGTCTGGTGAAACGATCGATCATTGGTTCCAATTGTTAGTAGATCGGTACCCGGAGGTTCAAAAGAGAAGAACACTTTGGAAGCGTGATACCAACAGTTACAAGCCTGACGATTGCCCGAATGCGATCATGGAGATCTTGATGCAATGAGAACATATATCGATATACAGAAAAAAAGCATGCCAGACCCCCAAAAAAGGTCAGCATGCTTTTTGATTTTAGTTCTCGTCTTCTTCTGTATCATCAACGACCAGGTTGTTCTTTTCTTCCCGTTCTCGCTCCTCAAGCTGGTGCAAATGGTTAGCTAAAGCAACGGACCCGATAACAGCCTCAAGTCGGTGTATATTCATGCCTTTATCATGGAACTTCATTTCATATTCCGTCATGACCAGATCGGTTCTTGGGCCTTCTGCATGAAGATCCAGAGCAATATTACGCATGCGAAGTCCCATATCTGCAAAAGAATTAAGTGAAAACTCAAATAAGGAACGGGAATCCGTTTTGAAGTGAATTTCGCCGCGTTCGTTAAGAATATCGATATATTTGCGAACAAAGCCCGAATGCGTCAAGCGACGGCGGGCATGGCGCTTCTTGGGCCATGGATCGCTAAAATTCAAATAAACGCGTTCCAGTTCATCGGTATCGAAGATATCCTCGATTTTTTCAATATTAAACAAAGCCAGCCTTAGATTATCCAGGCTTCCCCCATGTTCCTCACGGGATAGCTGAGCTTTCTCTGCCGCTCTGCGCAGCAGCTCGTCGTACATATCCACGCCTATGTAATTGATATCGGGGTTCAAGGCGCTGAGCTGACTAATAAACCGGCCCTTCCCCATTCCCAGCTCGACATGAATAGGCTTGTCATTGCCGAACAATTCCTTCCATTTGCCTTTATAAGCCGCTGGATTTAATAGGATAAGACCCGGTTGTGCCTCCAACGCTTCCCTGATCCCTTTTCTACCACGTAAACGCATCGTCATCCTCCAAAAAACTGCAATATCTTTTTCAGTTCAGTGAGAATTATACTCTGAATCGACAGTAAAGAAAAGACCGGCCCATGCAAACTGATGCTGCATGGACCGATACGGATTTGGAAATTACATCTCCAAGAGATGATATTCCCACTTTGATGTAGGGGAAAAAAGGATGGTCTCCATCTTTTCCCTAACCTTTTTACGAGCAGCGGACTCAAGCTCAGGCTGATCTCTAAAGTGAGCTCCCATACTTAGCACCCAAGCTTCTTTTACCGTAAGCTCAACAAGCATCTTTTGATTTCCCGATGGAAAAGTCAGATGGCTCATTGCGTCTTAGCGGTCTCCAGCATTGGATTCATTCCGGTTATTGCTTCTGAGTCCTGCCAACCCAAGCAGACCAAGCAAGCCTAACCAGCCCCAGCCGGAGCCGCCTGATCTAGTCGTTGTATCTGCATTGGCACGATAGCTGTTAGTGTCATAATTCCCACCATAGCCGTACGGTCTATACGTATTATTGTCATACGTATTTCCGTATGTGTTCATACGATTCAGCAGATTATTGCTGCTATAATTTCCTGTTGTGCTGGTCGTGTTGGCATTGTTCGTATAGGTACCATCCGGGGTTGCGGCTGTCCCTGTGGTTGAGCCTGTCGTATTCATCGTCCCGGATGTGCCTGTTGTGCCATAAGTGCTTGTCCCTGTTGTACCATACGTTCCTGTTGTACTACTAGTGCCATAAGTGCCTGTTGTACCACTGGTACCTGAAGTCGAAATACCTGTGCTTGAGGTCGTATCCACATTATAAGTGCCATAATTACCGGTGGTCGACGACGTCGTTCCCATGCCGGAAGTACCTGAGGTCGTTGCTTCGGCAAAGGCTTGTCCACCAAATCCTAAAGAAGCAGTAAGAGCCAGGGTCATGACGGTTTTACTAAGCTTGTTCATGTGGTTGTGAGCTCCCTTCACAGCTGAGTTTGTTGGTGCACCATTAGCATGGTCGCTTGAATAAATAAATATCCTTAGTGAGCAATAGGAGCTTTTGTCAAGGAAAAATTCGCAAAGCTATCCTTTTTGCGATAAAATAAAAAGGTCGAATATCCTCGAATTCCGCTCCCTAAGGGACTTCCGAGGTTTAGTCCCAATAAGAAGGCTTTATTTCTACTTTAATTAACAAAAAGGAGTTCACTATAGATGAAGCAAGTTGAAGAATCACTTATTCCTGCAAGCTGGGGAGATAAAAGGTTCCATACGTGGAACACAGAAATGCGCCGACAGTTCGGCACCAAAGTATTCAAGGTTATGCTGGACGCAGGATTTACCTGCCCTAACCGTGACGGTTCCATTGCTGCTGGAGGCTGCACCTTTTGCAGTGCGCGGGGGTCAGGCGACTTTGCCGGAAGCCGCCGCGACGACTTGGTGACGCAATTCAACAAAATTCGGGATTTACAGCATAAAAAGTGGCCGGAAGCACAGTATATCGGCTATTTTCAAGCCTATACCAACACTTACGCCCCGGTCGAAGAGCTTCGGGAATATTTCGAGGTTATATTGCAGCAGCCGGGTGTGGTTGGATTATCGATTGCTACAAGGCCGGATTGCCTGCCGGACGACGTAGTTGAATACTTGGCGGAGCTGAATGAGCGAACCTATTTGTGGGTGGAGATGGGACTGCAAACGATTCATGAATCGACCTCGCAATTGATTAACCGCGCCCATGACACCCAGTGCTATCTGGATGCAGTAGCCAAGCTGCGCAAGCATAACATTCGCACTTGCGCTCACATCATTTATGGGCTTCCTGGCGAAACGCACGAAATGATGCTTGATACCGGACGTGCCGTTGCTCAAATGGATGTACAAGGCATCAAAATCCATTTGCTTCATTTGATGAAGAAAACGCCAATGGTCAAGCAGTATGAAGCTGGCTTGCTGCAATTTCTAGAAAAGGATGAGTATGTCAAGCTGATAGTCGACACATTGGAAATTTTGCCTCCGGAAATGATTGTCCACCGGCTTACAGGAGATGCGCCGCGTGATTTACTTATCGGCCCGATGTGGAGTTTGAAAAAATGGGAAGTACTGAATGCATTCGATCACGAGCTGCGTGAACGAAATACATGGCAGGGTAAATACTGGAAGAGAGCTAATATATAGAGAATCCACAGAGAAAGAAGATGACAGAAGTCGACCGGTTTTACATGACGAAAGGAGCAATGCTTCGTGAAAAAGACATGGATAGCGGCGCTGGTCACCGCCGCAATGATCTCCGGCTGCAGCAGCGAGCCTGCCTCGCAGCCGCAACAAAGCCCTCCGCCCGCTAAGCCTGCTGACGCGGGCGACCCGCTCGCGCCGCCAGCGGCGCTGCAGCCGGACGACAAAGCGTCCGGCGATACCGCCGCTGGCGGCGAGGATGCCGCTGCCCCTCCGGTGGCAGCGATAGAGCCTGCTGCGCCAAGTGGAGGCGCAGCAATCAGCGGCGGCGCGTCCACGAGCGCGCCGAAGAAGCCTGGGACGGCCAAGCCTACGCTGCCGCCCGCGAAGACGCCTGTGGCGGAGCAGACGCCGCTGCCACAGACTGTGCCCGATGCCCCGAAGGCATCGGAGCCGACGACACCGTCGTTGCCGTCCTCCGCCTTTAAGGAACCGCCAAAGGCTACTCCAGCTCCTACTCCGTCAGGAGACGGCGGCAAGTCACCAATCGTACCGCCGGTACAGGATTTGCTAACGCCGCCAATGGCCGGAAGCGGATCGAAATAATCGCATTTCTTCTATAAAATAAATGAAGTCAATCATTCACGGCATATAACATTACCAGTACTCATTCTATTATTTATTGAACTGGAGGCACCCATGGGTTTCTTATCTATATTAAGCTTTGCCCATAAGCTAATTGAGGAACGCGTCACTCCAGGAGATACCGTAGTCGATGCTACGGCAGGCAACGGAGTAGATACCGTATTTTTAGCCAAATGCGTCGGTCCGCAAGGGACCGTTCACGCTTTCGATATACAAGAACAGGCGCTGCTTCAAACGGAGCAGCGCCTGACCAAAGAATTACCGGGTTGTACATCGGTCCAATTGCATTTGCGCAGCCATGCGCTGCTCGAAGAAACATTATCAGAGGCAGCTCAGGGCAAAGTTGGGGCCGTCATGTTTAATCTCGGATATCTGCCAGGCGCTGACCATCTAACGATTACGAAGCCAGAGTCCACCATCCCTGCTATGCAGGGTGCATTGGACATGCTTCGTATTGGCGGCATTTTGACCATTGCCTTGTACACAGGCCATGAAGGCGGTCGACAAGAAGCGGAGGCCGTTCATGAATGGATAGAACAGCTTCCACAAATGAAATACCAAGTACTGGAGTATCGTTTTCTAAATCGTCAGAACCATCCTCCTTATTTAATTGCAGTGGAAAAAAGGCCATTCAGTTGATATAATGCTACTGAAAAAATGGAAAAAACTTAGAAAGCAGGGAACTCATTGAAGCCATATCCTTTGTTATTTCAACCTGAAATGAAAGAACGTGTTTGGGGAGGCCGTGCCTTGGAGCAATTTGGTCTGGAGCTTCCTGAAGGTCCGATCGGTGAAGGCTGGATGATCGGCGACCACCCCAATGGTACGACGAAAGTAGTCAATGGGGAGCTATCCGGCATGGGCCTGGATCAAATCCGTGAGCTATATGGGAAAGATTTTTTCGGAAGCAAAGGATTCTCCGAGAAAAATGGCCGTTTTCCGTTATTAATTAAACTTCTCGACTGCCAGGACGATCTATCCGTGCAGGTGCACCCGAATGACCATTATGATCGACTGCCCCAAGGTGAGCTCGGCAAAACCGAAATGTGGTACATTCTCGATGCCAAACCAGATGCCAAAATCATCTACGGTTTGAATGACGGTGTAACTCGCGAGCAGTTGGCCAAAGCCATCGAGGAAAACCGTATTTTAGATTGCCTACGCGAGATTTCGGTTGAAGCCGGCGATTCTTTCTATATTCCTGCTGGTACCGTCCATGCGCTCGGCGCGGGAATTCTTGTTGCTGAAATTCAGCAAAACTCGGACAGCACCTATCGGTTGTATGATTATAATCGCTTAGGACTCGATGGCAGCCCTCGGGAGCTGCACATTGAAGATTCTTTAAACGTCATTGCTTATGAAGGCTCCGGTTCCTCTTATATGAAGACAGACCTTTCAGGTTCCAACGAATGGCTTACGCTTGCAAACTCCCCTTTCTTCATTACTGAAAAAGGCAAGGTAGACCAAATGTGGTCACTGCAAACCAATGCGGACAGCTTCATTATCCATATCATTTGCGATGGTTCCGGGACCATTCAATGGGCGGATGGCGAGCTCTCCGTCAAGCCTGGGGAATGCTACCTGATCCCTGCTAGTCTAGGAGATTATACGCTGACAGGGTCCATGACCGTGCTTCGGAGCTATCTTCCTTAACATGCGCAAACAACCACCCTTGAAGGGTGGTTGTTCTTTTTAAGCCGCTTCCTCTGGCGTATACCTAACCTCACACGAACACAGATGCAGCATCTATAGTAAAATATTGCGCCGGCGCAGCCGCATCAGGCGGGAAGTACACCACGAGCAGCCGCTCTTCATCGGAGAGCATCTCTCCGGTTTCCAAGTAATGATCCAATCGGAACGGCAGCACTTCAAGCATCACATGCTTATGCAGATCCTTCTCACTAATTCGTAGTGCAGCGAACGTTTCAGAAACCGCTTCAGGATGTTCTGCGAGCATCTTGAAATAATGACCCTGAGCCGCTTTATCCAACTTGAACTCCCACCATATTTTTCTCGGCTTATACTTATGGTTAAGGAAATAATCAAGCTTCATTAACCCTTCGACCACATTCATATTTTTAGTTTCCCGTTGAATAAGGAAAGAACGCAAGCGGGTGAACAAATCCTCTAGCTGATGCCCGATTTTTTGCCAGCCTTGACCTTCCCAGAAATCCCCAAATTGTTGAAAAAAATCAAAGGCGGATGGAAACTCTTCACGGATCAAATAGTTTACGGTATGGTCCATCCGGTGCGAATTCCAATATTTCTCCAGAACGTCTTCCACCCGTTTAATTCTGATTAAGTCCGTGAAAGGCAAAATATCGTTGCCGAGAATTTCATATGGCGCATGATCCATAAATTTATAACCATATTTTTCAGCATCTGCCCGCATTCCCGTTCCGCGAAGCATTTTCAAAAATCCAAGCTGCAGCTCTTCCGGCCCCAATTCGAACACGTCATTGAACGTTTTGCGGAAGGAGTTGTAGTCTTCCTCTGGCAGACCGGCAATCAAGTCCAGATGCTGATCGATCTTGCCGCTTTCCTTAACCATGTTAACCGTACGGGTAAGCTTGGTAAAGTTCTGTCTACGTTTAACAAGATTATTCGTAAGATCATTCGTTGATTGGACTCCGATCTCGAAGCGGAATACACCAGGGGGAGCATTTTTAGCCAAATAATCTAACACTTCGGGCCGCATAATATCCGCGGTAATCTCAAATTGGAACACCGTTCCACGATGGTTTTGAATTAGAAACTCGAATATCTCCATCGCATAGTCCCTTTTAATATTAAAGGTTCTGTCCACGAATTTAATGAGCTTCGCTCCTGAATCGATCAAATACAATATGTCACTTTTGGTCCGCTCCATATCGAAATACCGGACGCCAACCTCGATTGAAGACAAACAGAATTGGCAGCTGAACGGACAGCCACGGCTTGTCTCGAAATAAACGACACGGTTCGCCAAACTTGGAACATCCTCAGCAAAACGGTGTGGTGAAGGAATATCATCCAGCTGAAGCTTAGGTCTTGGCGGATTGATGATTACTTTATCATTCTTACGGTAAGCGGCGCCGAATACGCTGTACAGCTTCCGATCCCCAGAGATCTCCTGCAGCAGGTGGTGGAATGTTTCCTCGCCTTCACCCATTACGATGTAATCCACATCAGAAAGCCGGTTCATCCAATACTCCGTATCATAGGAAACCTCCGGTCCTCCTAATACGACGATAAGCTCTGGATTGATTTTCTTCATCATACTGATAACCGTGATCGTTTCTTCGATATTCCAGATGTAGCAGGAGAAGCCTAGAACGTCAGGCTTCTTTTGAAATAGATCGGAAACAATATTCATTGCCGGATCCTTAATCGTATACTCTACGATGTCTATATCAAAATCTTTCTCACTAAACGCCTTCAAATAACGAAGCGCGAGCGAGGTATGAATATATTTCGCATTAAGCGTAGATAGCACAACTTTCATTCGGATACCCTCATTTGCTTGCAGAATCAATGTATTCTTTATTCTACACGGAAATGAAGTCGAACACAAAAAAAAGAAAATGGAACGACCTCTCCATTTTCCTGCTATATCCAGCTATTGTTATGTTCTGTCCATCCCGCTTCCGGTGTCATGGTTTGTAGCAAAAACTCGTCGCTGCCATCCTCGCTCCATTTATTTGCTTGACTCATCAATTGCTCCTCTACCAAATCCTTTTGGGAAAGCAGCTGCTCCCTATTGCCGTCGGATAAAAGAATATTTCTTTTTAATTGTTGACGCTGCTCCATACGTTTAGCCATTTGATATAAAATCATGTCTGATCTTCCCTTCTTTGTGTTCCTCGTTATCGTTAGCATACCGCCCAAATATTAAGACAGGATTAGCGGAACATAAACAGATCGTTAAAATCTGCGAACGATACGGCACCTCTTTCTATTTTTACCAGAGAGTTGAAATATATGTAAAACGATGACGTCTTATGCCAAAATAATTCGCTTGGATGCATTTGTTATGGGTTTTTGAGATTGTCTTCCTCTTGGTTCCTCCATTACTCCGAACATGATATAGTAACTGTAACTGAACGAAATGTTTGAACTACTATTGTGTATCGGAGCGATAATTGAGGATGAATAAAAGAGAAGGTCGTCCTTCCCAGCAAGGGAAGAAACCATATAAGGGACAAACTCCCCAACATAAACACGTCGCAGGAAGCGGCGAAGACGTTAAACCCGGAGATCGAATTGTTGTAACGATAAAAAGAATAGGCATAAACGGAGAAGGTGTCGGTTATTACAAAAGAAAAGCGGTTTTTATTGACGGAGCCCTTCCAGATGAGGTCGTAAAAGCTAATGTGACTAAAGCCGAATCCACCTACTTGACCGCCAAGCTGATTGATATCGAGAAGAAATCAACGGATCGCACTAAGCCTCCCTGTCCTGTCTATGACGCATGCGGAGGCTGTCAGCTGCAGCATATGAATTATCCGGCTCAGCTTAGTGCCAAAGAAGAGCTTGTACGCGAAGCATTTAACCGCTACGCCAAGCTAGCGGACTTGCCGCTTCGGCCCATTCTAGGAATGGATGATCCTTGGGGCTATCGAAATAAAGCCCAGCTTCAGGTAGGCTGGTCTAACGATCAGTTCATCACGGGGCTCTACTCGCCCGGTTCTCATCGTCTCGTCGACATTTCGGGCTGCCCGATCCAGGACCCAACGATTAATGAAGTGATCAGCAAAGTAAAAGCGATCCTCGCTCGGCTGAATATTCACCCTTATCAGGAACGCAGCCGCAAAGGGATTGTGCGCACTGTCGTAGCGCGGGTCAGCAGGCTATCTGGCAGCGTACAGCTTACGCTCATTACCGCTGAGGAACGACTTCCCGATAAGGAGCGCTTGATTGCAGCCATCCGTGCGGAGCTTCCGATCGTCACTACGATTGCGCAGAACATTAACAAGGCCGATACACCGCTTGTCTTTGGCGAGGAAACTCAAATACTCTGGGGTGAGGAACGATTGAACGAGGAACTGGGAGGACTTCGTTTCTCCCTGTCCCCTCGTGCCTTTTTTCAGCTCAACCCGGAGCAAACCGTCAAACTGTACAATGCCGCCAAGGAAGCTGCTGCCTTGACCGGCGACGAGCTTGTTGTCGATGCCTACTGCGGTACCGGCACGATCGGACTGTGGCTAGCTCCGCAGGCCAAGGAAGTCCGAGGCATCGAGCTTATCCCTGAGGCGGTGGACGACGCGCGCCGCAATGCGCAGCTGAGCGGAGCCGACAACGCGAAGTTCTTCGTCGGACGCGCGGAGACGCTGCTGCCCGAGTGGGTCAAGCGCGGCATCCGCCCCGACGTAGTCGTAGTGGACCCGCCGCGCACGGGGTGCGAACGCGATCTGCTCCACGCGATCGCGGCTGCCAAGCCTGCACGACTCATCTACGTGTCGTGCAACCCCTCCACCCTGGCCAAGGATTGCCAGGTGCTGTTCCAAAGCGGGTACCGGCTGGAATGGATCCAGCCTGTGGACATGTTCCCTCAGACAGCGCATGTGGAGTGTGTCTCACTGCTAGTACGGAAGGACAATTAAACCAAGCCAAATTAGTAAGAGGGGTGGCCATCCCCTCTTCTTTGTCGTACACAGAAAATAAAAATAGAAGCTCAGGCTAGTTCAATGCCGAAGCTTCACAAAAGAACAATTAATCGTGCGGAACATATGCTCTCACTCCTACACATCTCCATCTTCCGATTCACTGGTTCCTATTTGCGGTTCACTAGCCGAGACGATCAATTTCTGCAGCCATTCAGGCACCTCGGAATCCGATACGTTGAGCATATCCAGGAAATCGGAATCGTTCAGAAGAGATCGAATGCCGGAAACGACATTACGATCTCCGCTGACAGAACCAAAGCCTTGTGTCAGCTTCTGGTGGCTTTCGAAACCGGTCGGCCAGTTATTGCCCATATTGATACAGGAAGCATTCTCGACAGATCCGATACGGATAGATCCAATAACAAATTGTGGGGATAATAAGGAAGATATGTCCATAACCTCCAATCATAAGACGAATCCCAATCAGTTTCTTGTTAACCGATATCCGGTTTGCGTGCGTTGCAGGCCCGGTAAAGCATCGTCAGACGGTTTAGAGGACGAATTAGCGTTTTTGGGGCGATCCCCCTCGGAGGGTGCGGCAAAGTCTGCTTTGTTTCGTGTATTCGATTTCAGAGTAGATGGGTCTGGGCTAATTTTAGCACCGAAGTTGTTTCCCAGATTCAAGGAACCGCTTAGCTGCTTGATGTCCAGATTGTCCAGACGATATTCCATTTTCTCCAGTACGGGTTGATGAATATGGACATTTTCGATCGTAATGTTTGTAGAATGAGTTCGCAGCTGTTCAATGGATTGTTCCAATTGGCTAAAGCGCATGTTTAAATCTTGAAACCGTTTGTCCAGCTCCATGGCCAGTGTTTGGGATTGAGGGGGCCTTTTTTTCCAAAACATGATACTCACATCTTGCGAGGCTTGATAATGGATAAGGAGTCGAATTGATCGTTATCACCCAAAGACGATCGAAAATCAGAGATGAACAACTGCTTCCCGTTAACTGTTCCAAACGCTTGATTTTGTTTGGCAGTATGCTTGTATTTCCACTGCACATTACTGCCTTGAAAAATGCCTGACGAGCCGGAAACCGTTCCAATTTGAAGGTCATAGAAATGTATTCGTACCATCTTTTACCCACCTCACGTTCTTTTTTGCCCTAGGAAAAAGGTTCAAGTAAAATCGATCGAGATGTTTGTCTGTTGTACGGAAGTTTCGATTTGCAGCTCAATGATAAGCAAACCCCTATTGTACTTCGCACTAATTTTTTCCATGGAAACCGGTCTTGGCATAGGCAAGAGCCTTCGGAAGTTTCCAAAGAAACGTTCAGTCTGGGTGATTCGATTCTCCGTAACAGGGTACATACAGGGGATTTCTCCTTCCAGCACCAACGTCTGTCCTTGAAGAAAGATGCCGATTTGATCAGGAGAGCTGAGTCCGGGTATTTCAGCAAGAACAGCCACTGTAGTTTGGGTATGATAAATATCGATACGCGGTCCCCTATTGGGGATCATATCGGCGATATCTTGCCAAAACTCCTCACCTAACACTTCACTGGCTTGCTTGTGAAACGTATGTAATTCCTTCATATGGTTTTGTCTTTCTTTGTCCTCCAACCCTATCACCACGCTCTAACAGGTAGCTTTTATCATTATCTATGTATATGTACAGGAAAAGAAATGATTCACCGTGCATTAACGGCAAGCTTGTCCTATTTGGAGCAGACACGACATGGGGCTCCCCGGTGCCGGTCCAGAAAAATGGAGTAATCGCCGATTTCAAGCTGAGACGG
Organism: Paenibacillus sp. RC67; assembly: GCF_030020805.1. Lineage (GTDB taxonomy): Bacteria > Bacillota > Bacilli > Paenibacillales > NBRC-103111 > Paenibacillus_S. The sequence continues at coordinate 746,392 of NZ_CP125098.1, read as the reverse complement.
TTCTACTGATCACGGATTGATATTTCATGATACGGTTCATTATCACGTGACTTGGGCAGAAGAACTTCCACCACATCGCCATCCATCCTGGCATACGCTTGAGCAGGAGATACGTCACTTGGCAATCTGATTTCCTGAGTGTTTCCAAGGTATTCGATTTTGAGTTTATACTTGTTGGCAAAAAATCTAATATCATGATTGGATGTTTTATCTGGAACTTTACATCGGACAAAAATAACACGCTGACTCTCAAACAGTTCGTATTCGACTCCTTCTTCTGCTGAAAATGGGTCATAGACCGACTGATGAGGCATCGAATGTTGCATGAAGTTTTTTATTGTTTTGTGTACAAGCTTTTCTATTCCGTTACTTTCGGCAGGTAATGGAAATTGTTTAATCAAGGATCTCTGCAGTTCCTGCCAGTTCTTGATTGAATTTTGGCCATAATCCATAATAGTTCACTGCCTTTCCCAAAACGTTATGGCTCGGATGAGTCCAATCTGTGCTTGCCGCGTCCTCATGCTGACTATATTCACCAAAGATTTCTTTTTAAAATTTATGAAAATTAGTAATTTTGCTCAAGAGCGGTTTATTCGCATTATCATAGATTGGTGTGATAAGCCCATGGAGCTGAAACAGTGTGGGTTCGCCACATTTGGCACAAAAGGCGGCGTTTTGAACGTTTAGAAACGTACACCCTTTTTTCAACAAACCGGGTTCATCTGAGCAGCGATTTTGTAAAGGGGCTCCGCAATCAATACAGAACTTATCGTTTTCATTAGCAATTTTAGAGCATCGCATGCAGTTCACTTGTTTCTTGCTCATAAACCTACCTCTCCTCTCATGATTTCTCCGTTTTTTATAATGCCTGGGATTGAATCGAAGGGGCGGGATCAATTTCAGTGATCGGATTATCTATGACATCATTATCAAAAACAGTGGATATAAAGCCTGCTTCCACATTCGCGCCAAATAATTGACCGTTCCCGTAGTTTGTCTTCCCGTTCTGATTCCAGCCGGGCTGAGAGATTTCTCCGACAGCAATGACAGAACCTCTGTTCAATGAATTTACATTTATCGCACCGGCTGCCAATGAAATAATAACGGCCAAATGGTTCACCCCCGACAAAAGCCTATGCCCTTATATTATTCAGTTCATTGGTTTAGGTTACAGGCTGTAATATTATGATGCTTGAAGGCTGGAGTGTTCTAACACTTATCCTCCTGTTTCTTAGTAATACGGATGTTTTTCTCCACATTTTGGACGTTCTCCGTAATTATTGCTTCGTTATGAAAAGGTGCATCAACGGCATCATCGTCAACGATCATACTGGCTACTTGCTTTAGATGATTGCGGCCCAAGTTTTTGCCAAAGCCATAATTGACTTTACGTGCGCTTCTCCACCCTAATTGTTTGTTGTCCCCCAAATCCATAGCTGAGCCATTGCTTAAAGTATTTGCATGAATGCTGTTAAAATCGATTGCGCATTGCTGCAGCGAATGGTTGGTTTCGGTAAGAGTGATGTATCTGGTATCTTCAATCGGTGTATCGATGAAATCGGGATCTTGCACTACACTGACGACGTTTGTAAGCGTGGAATTGCTCAGACTGCCAAAGCCCTGATTGCTTTTGCTGTAAGTAGACCAACCGATCGCTTGATTGGTTCCGATAAAAATACCCGAAGAATCTTCAATATTGTTCACAAACAATTTATTGAACACCACATAAGCCCTCTGTTGGTTAAGCTTCATGTGAACCCTCCTACCAGTTAAATAGTAAGCTCACCTTAGCAAGAAGGTGTATGCCTATATTGTATTCCGCCATTTCGTTCTGTTGCATGAATATCCAAGAAAGTTGCCTGAGTATCATTCTTGTTTAACAGCGCCCCCTCTTGCATCCCCTCCCATCTCTTGCTATAATCGATCTCAACCATTGTTGAAGGGATTGGAAGCCATGAATACCATCATGCTTAATCAAAATCAACTTCATCATTTCATTCAGCGTTAGCACACCTGTACATTTTCAGGGTGGGCTAACGCTTCTCGCGTTGGCCTCCCTGCGGCATAGGAACGCGCAGGACCAAGAGGTCCGGCGCGTTTTTTATTTTCCCTCCAAAGAAAGGAATGAGGATTATGCAAAATGTAAAAGGTACCTACGATTTTTTCGGAAAAGAACAGGAGTTGCGCAAGAAGGTTCAAACCGTGCTGCAGGAAGTATTTGAATTGTGCGATTTTGATGGGATGGATTCAACGATACTTAATGAACTCGATCTTTTGTCCTCCAAATATGCGGGTGGCGACGAAATCATAAAAGAAATGTATCAATTAACCGATCAAGGGGAGCGCAGCCTTGGGCTTCGTTACGACCTAACTATTCCTTTTGCCAAAGTAATAGCGCTGAATCCTGGGATTGAACTTCCTTACAAGCGATACGAAATGGGGAAAGTTTTTCGAGATGGTCCTGTAAAGCGTGGACGCCTTCGTGAGTTTTTGCAGTGCGATGTCGATATTGTCGGAATCGATGGCCCCGAAGCGGAAGCAGAATTAATGCAAATTGCTGCCGAAGTGTTCAAAAGACTGAACGTACCGATTGCACTCAGGTGGAATAACCGCCAATTTCTCGGGGAAATTCTTGAAGCTATAGGAGTCCCCTCTGCGGAAAAGCTATCTGTTATGCTGACATTAGATAAAATCGCGAAAATCGGGACCGATGGAGTTATTAAGGAGTTGGCTGACAAAGGACTGGAGCCTCAAGTAACGACCGCCATAACAGAGCTGATTCCGTTAAATGATCCTACAGCAGAGCAACTAGCCGACCGATATGGAATAACTAACTCCAAAGGCTCCTTGGAGGTTCAAGCTCTTCAAGAGCTTATTTACAAGCTGGGGCTTAAGCAAATCTGTACCTTCGATCCTTTTTTGTCACGAGGGCTATCTTTTTATACCGGAACGGTGTACGAGATTTTCGATGCTAGCGGCTCCTTTACCTCAAGCTTAGGTGGTGGCGGGCGTTATGACGTCATTATTGGCAAGCTGGTCGGCAGAGAGGATGTCCCTTATCCAACCGTTGGTATCTCTTTCGGTATGGAGTCGATCATGGAGATGTTGAAGAGCCGCCCAATCGAAACGAAAGTTCCAATTGCCATCGTTATTCCCATTGGACTTAGGACGATTCCTGATGTGTTGAGAACAGCAGCCGAGCTTCGTGCGAACGATATTCGAACCGGGTTGGACACAAGCCGTCGCAAATTAAAAAAATCGCTCGCCGCGGCTGCATCGAAAGGAATCCGGTACGTGATCTTGATAGGCGAAGATGAAACTGCCGAAGGTAAGGTTCGTTTGAAGGATATGAAAGAAACAACGGAAGTCGTTCTGTCTTTAGAGGAAGCAGTGTTCCTAATTCAAAAGAACACTCAATGAGGAGAAAATCGGGGTAGTTGATTGTTTAGGATGAACTGGTTAAAATATTTAGTAAGCGTTTCATGCAAATTCTTTGTTGATTCGACAAAAAATGGTCCTTTGGAACCATAAAAGTTTGACAATTTCACCTATCCGCTTAAAATTTATTTCATTATGCTATATAATTACATTTGAGCAGTTATCACACGCTCTATGTTACTTGTTAGTGTGATTGGATAAAGAACGGATTCCAAATTAATGTTACAATAAAACCCATCCGAGCTAAACTAAAGTTCGGATGGGGCTTTTACCTGCTCAGAAAGGATGAATACATGATGGACAAGCATCTGAGCGAAACCGATCAGAAGATGCTGTTGAAAGAGGAAGAAAAGCGTTGGCCTAACATTGAAGTACCGGTTACACTTTCCAATTATTTTGGCAAACTTACCAAGCCGGAACTGTCAACCATTCGTATGAACCTGGGAATCAAAGGAGCAAGCTCCTTAAAGAAGCAAGAGCTTATCGACGTGTTGGTGGAACAAATACCGACAGCGCTTCCCAATCTGCTTCTTGCATTCGATGAAACCCGCTACCAAATTTTGAAGCATCTGGCCGACCGCGGCGGACAAGGCAATACATTGCTGGAAGCGCATCAGCTCGATTATTTCAAAACAAGAGGAATTCTTTGTTCTGGTACTTACGAAGGAAATAAGACATTGGTAATGCCTCAGGAAGTGCTCGCATGCTTCAAACGTGTGGACAATTCTTCTTATCGGGATCAAATCCGTAAAAATACGGAGTGGATAAAGCTCACACAAGGCTTGCTCTACTACTATGGCGTCCTGAGCCTGAATGAACTGGAACGGCAGATTAACCAGCAGACTGGATCCAGAATTAAACTGGGTGAATACACAGAAATCCTTCAGGAAGCCGTTTCGTTCTATGAGGAGCTGCAAACCGATACGTACGGCTACTCCAACAGCATCGTATTAGACACAGATAAAGTGAAAAACGAGCAAGAGTCTAGATCTCAATTGCCGTTCTATCCTTTCACCAAATCCCAGCTATTGCATGCAGGCGCACCGAATTTTGTTGATCGCAATGCGAGCTATCAAGCCTTTGTACTCTTTATTCGCAAGAACTATTCCATTTCTTTGGACGAGGCAGACTTTATCGTAGAAGAATGTGTAGACGCTATTCGCAATGGACAAGCTCCGACAGAAGTGTTCAAGCTATTGCAACAGCTTCTGGAAATCAAGGAATTGGACATAGTTAAAGCGTTCATGGAGCATATTGCCAACCTTCACAATAACACAAGACAATGGGTTCTCAAGGGTTATACCCCCCATCAACTAGCCCCATCATCTGAAGCTCCTACTGAGACGCTAGTGGCCAAGTCGAATGTCATTGAATTTGCTGCAAAAACAAAAGTCGGACGAAACGACCCTTGTCCTTGCGGAAGCGGCAAAAAATACAAAAAGTGCTGCGGACGTTAATTAAATTAACTAAATAATTTTGAGTCCCTCCAGGGGCTTTACTATACGAATAGCCGTCCTGCCCAACCAATGGTGCAGTGGGACGGCTATTCGTGCTGAGTTCATCCCGAATAAAAAAATCCAATATAGGTAAACATTTAGACATGAATAGCACAAAGCATGAGGTGTAAGTATGTCTATTTTTTCATGGCTCCGACGCCACATCCACAACACCGACGCTAGCAGCCGGACCGAGTTCAAACATCAGCCCCAGCATCCCTTGGTGAGTACCACGGATCTGCTCGATCAATCTATACGCCTTGACGATCGTATCTCCTGGTTTCAGAAGCAGCTAGCAGGTGACTCCGACGTCGTCATTCAAAACTTTACAAGTCCATCCGGGACATGCTGCGCCCTGTTATTTATTAAAGGCATGGTTGATCAAGAGACTTTGCAAAAAGAGGTGCTTCAGGCAGCTTTAGCGATCGAGTCTCTAGATGCAGCCGACTTTTGCAAGCAAATTTTTGAAGATAGGCGCCTGCCTGTTACAGGCATGCAGTTGGCGACCACATTAAGTCAAGGCTTGCTCTCTCTACTGGAAGGACATGCACTGCTTCTTATTGAAGGAGACCACCGGATTCTTGATCTGCCCGTCACCAACTATCCCAAGAGAGCTATTAATGAAGCGCCCAACGAATCTGTCATTCGTGGTCCCCGCGAAGCTTTTATCGAAAGCTTGCAGGTGAACACCACCCTCATCCGCAGAAGACTCAAGACACCGGATCTTAAGCTGGAGTATATGAAGCTCGGAAGACGTACCCATACCGATATTGCTATCGGTTACATTCAAGGGATTTGCAAGCCCGAGCTCGTTGAGGAAGTAAAGCGAAGAATATCTCAAATCGATGTGGACGGAATCATGGGGAGCAGCTATATCGAGGAATTTATCGAGGATAGTCCCTACTCTCCGTTTCCCCAAATGCAGTATACCGAGCGGCCTGATGTCGTATGCGCCTCCTTGCTCGAGGGACGGATCGTAATCATCGTAGACGGCACGCCGATCGTCCTGCTTGCTCCTGTCACCATGTTCATGCTGATGCAATCCGCCGAGGATTACTACCAACGGTTCATCTCCTCAACTTGGATTCGCTGGATTCGATTCGCGTTTATTTTCATTTCGCTGCTGCTGCCCTCAACCTATATAGCAGTAACGACAGTTCATCCTGAGATCATACCGAAAAGGTTGCTTGTCACGATAACATCTTCCCGGGAAGTCGTGCCGTTTCCTGCTTTAATCGAAGCATTCATGATGGAGCTTGCTTTTGAAGCGCTTCGCGAGGCGGCCATTCGCATCCCCAAATCGATCGGACAAGCGGTATCCATTATTGGAGCGCTTATTATCGGTACGGCTGCCGTTCAAGCAGGTATCGTATCTGCTGCCATGGTCATTATCGTTGCTTTGACGGGGATTGCTTCTTTCATTATTCCGCATTACGATCTCGGGCTTGCCTTCCGGCTGCTGCGCTTTCCCATTATGATTTTGGCCGGCATGTTTGGATTAATCGGTATTGCCTGCGGTTTGATTCTGATCTACCTGCATTTACTTTCCTTACGATCATTTGGGACACCGTATCTAACCCCTCTCACTCCCTTTTCCTTTAGCGATTGGAAGGATACCTTCGTTAGGGTTCCGTGGTGGTTGATGAAAAGGCGGCCTTCCCTCCCGTCGAACGGCACGCAGCGACAGCCGAAAAATACGCGGGGATGGGATCACAAGGAGGAGGATGAAGATTGATGGCTGAATTCCGTCTTCGAATAACGATCACTCTAATGACAGCCCTTCCCCTTCTATTCTTGTTAAGCGGGTGCTGGTCGACCATTGAGCTGAATGACCGTGCATTTGCGCGGATAATTATTTTTGATAAAGGCAAGCAAGGAATCGAGCTTACAATGGTTTTCCCGCTTCCTAATCGGTTGATCCCTGGAATGGCAGGCAGCGGCGGCGGACCTCAGACAGGCAACCCCTATACATTTATTTCTAAGGAAGGGGCCAATGTTGGACAGGCGCTGCGCAATATTCAGATCGATTTGTCACGCAAAATCACCTTGGGACAGTCCAGTGTTGTCATTATTGGCAAAGAGCTCGCTCAGGAAGGTATAGGTCCGGTATTGGAATTTCTCGCCCGGGAGCCGCGAATTCATATCAATGCCAGTATGTTCGTAACGGAAGGTAAAGGAAAAGAATTGGCTAACATTCCAACCATTTTCGAAAGATTTCCAACCGACATTTTAACTGCTTATGTCCTCCAGCATGAGACGATACAAGCAACGGTTAAAGATTTTCTCATGGCCAATTACACGGGCGGAGATATGGTTGCACCCTTGCTCTCCTTTCAGCCCAAAAAAATTGTGGGCGAGAAAGGCGATCTACAAGATTGGATGGGAGTAGGCGGAGCCGCCGTTTTTAAAAACAAACAACTGCAAACCACCGTAGGCATTAAGGATATGCGGGGAGCTCTCTGGATTCTCGGCCAGCTAACCGAGGCGGAAATTACAATCCCCTCACCGACGGACGGGCGTAAGGTCAGTTTTTTTATCGAGCATACCCGGACCAAAATCAAGCCTCGGCTCGAAGGGGAGAAAATATCCATCCATATTCAAAGCACTGCCAATGCCCGACTGCTCTCGTCCGATACTCAGCTGAATGTGGAAGATCCCAATCAATTGAGCGTGCTCGCCAAGCAGCTTGAATCAGAGGTAGAGAAGCGTATGATGAGCATGATCGACAAAACACGGGAAGTGAAGGCAGACGCTTTTCATCTTGGCAATTACATCTCCTGGTACTATCCGCAACAATGGAAGACATTGGCACCCCAATGGATGGAGCTTTACTCCAATCGAACAACTGAAATCGCAGTCCATGCAGATATCAATATTCGTAGGCTGGGTACCGAACAGAAATCCGTAGAGGTGGAGGCCAAAGAATCATGATCATCATCATGATCTTGTACGCAATTGTACTGTATATAGAATGGCGCTACTTAACTCATCACGGTAGAAAGCGCCGAACCTTCTTCATTGTTATTGGTTATGCAGCAGCTTCATGGGTATGCTTTGAAATCCTGTATTACATTAGAGAGCAGTGGCGGTTAAAGGATTTGATAGAAACCGTATTCGGTCCTGTCCAATCGTTGTTAAAAATCAATGAGTGAGAGGAGGATGCCAAGTGAGACGAATAACCCAGCCGCAGCTGTTTATGATGTTCTCCATCTATTTGTTTACGAGCACACTTGGCTTATATGTTAATTATGTCGTCACGACTTCCGGATATTTAACTTGGTTAAGTATGGTGCTAGGCGCTTGTCTCTCTATACTCATCACCTACTTCTCTTACCGCCTGGCCAAAAAAAGGCCTGACCAATACTTTGCTTTCTACGGCAAAGACATTTTAACTAAATGGTTGCATTACCCGCTGATGATTGTCATCGTTCTGTGTTTGTTTTTTATCACTTCCTTTATTTTGCATGACTTGGAGGACTTCATTATCCAGATCTATTTGCCATCGACGCCCAACTGGGCTATAGCTGTTCTTTTAGGCATTTGCTTTGTCGCTGCCGTTCGCTGTGGAGTCGAAACTATTTTCCGCTGTGCACAGGGCATCTTCTTCATTAGTATATTCGGTGTTCTCGCAACTCCCTTTTTTGTGAAAAAGGAAATGAACCTGGACATGGCTATTGCCTTTATTAATCGCTTTGACATGGCTCAAATATGGAACGGAATGTGGGCTAATGCTTGTCTATTCGGAGAGACGGCGTTCATTCTATTCTTGTTCCCAAAGATTTGCGATACCGAGAAAACGATGCGAACCATCACCGGCGCCACCTTTACTGCCACTTTTATTATTTTGACTAATATTTTGCCGGCAATGCTGATTTTCGGACCTGAGCTCATGGGGAACATAACTTATCCCGAGCTTGAACTCATTAGATATATTCATGGCAGTACTTTCTTTGAAAACCTGGATCCTGTCTTGATTGCCTTATGGATTACCGGCTTATTTATCAAAATCAGCTTTTTACTGTATGTGATCGTCATGAATCTAGCTCAGCTCTTCGTGTTAAAAGACCATAAGCCCTTGACCTTATCGACGACGGTTCTTATTATCGGCATGTCTTTGTTTGTAGTGAGCTCTACGGCTGAAAGCTCGGAATTGATTTCTAATGGCCTTATCGGGATGGTTATCCTTGTTGAAGCTATACCCATCCTCTATTTATTGGTCGATTGGATTCGCTCTTTTAAATTCGTGAAATCCAAGTAACTCTCTCAAACTATAGGTATTTTGCACAACAAAAAAGCCCATTCGCGGGCTGAATTGCCCCGGATGAGCTTTTTCCTTGCTTCTTACCAGAAACCGCCGCCGAATCCGCCAAACGGGGAACCGAAACCATCAAAGCCACCAAAACCGCCAAAACCGCCGAAAGCAAACGGGGATGTTCCAATGGCAAGAAGATCGAATAATACCAACGGTATAAAAGCAGATGTTTGAACTTTCCCTTCTTCAGGAACCATAATGAGCTTGTTTCCGCTAATCCGGACTAACTTTCCGCTTACTGTCGTACCGTCTTTCTTAACAGCATAAACCGTTTTACCGATTAATTTTTGGACTTCTTTGCTGCTAACCGTCATTTGCATGTGAGTCCTCCTCCGTATCTTTGAGTGTTAGGCTAATGAAACATAGCATTCAACTACTCTATAAAGTACGTAATTGGAGGATGGCTTGCCTGTTCACTTGTACCTGTCCCAAGGAAGATAGGAACATAGCCTTCAATGCATTAAATCTAAACTTTGCGAAGGCGGCCCAATTCGGTCGTAATCGCTTCGATCTCACTAATGCTAAAATTAGGCTTGGACGATACCATTTCGAATATGTCCCTTAAATCCTCATACTGCTCGTCGTTCAAAGCCGTAGCTTTCAAAGCAGCCCCCGTCGCCATGCGAAGCTTTTTCTTAATTTCTTCGATCATATAATCCACATTTTCCAATGTATTTCGAGTTAAATCCAACGTTTACTCATCCTTTCTTATCAGAAGACCAACATGCATTCGTGAACGCAGTCGTTGTCAACTGCTCCCGCTTTACTTAGTCTTAGGTTCCCATTGTATCATGTTTTTACCGGATGCGTGTACTAAATAGGCCTGTTTACAGTTAGGAATAGCCACTATGACTAAAAAGGCGCTTACATGATAGTCTATCTTTGAGATGAGATACCTACAACCGATGCATTGTAGGCTACTGAAGCCCTTCACATAAATATTTCACATGCTGCTCAGCAAGCTTTTTCACATCTTCATACGTTTGATTATAACGGATATTGTAGGATATAAACCCATGCATGGACATAAACAGGCTCCAAGGCACGCTATACATCTTCTGCTCGTTGCCCGACTGTCTCGCTATGACGGAACGGACCACCGTGGCAAACAGCTCCAAACATTGCGCTTGCTCGGTTCTGCCATAAAGCTGCAGTTCCGCATCGTTAATCATAAACATGATTTCATAATGATACGGATTCTCGAGGCCAAATCGTATAAATTCCAGCATCAACTTCTCCAGCTGCCCCAGATCACCCATTCGGCTGCGGCTCAGCATCTCTTTCTGCCTTTCCAGCAGCATCTGAAAATCAGCGTTTACCAAGGCATAAAAAAGCTCTGCTTTCTCTTTAAAATGATAATACAACGCCCCATGACTGTAACCCATCGCTTTGGCGATGCTGCGCATTGTTAAAGTATGATAGCCGTGTTCGGCGAAAAGCTGCCTCGCCTCATCCAGTATTCTTTCGCGGCTCAGCTCCTGCGCCACTGCTTTTCTGGCCAACACGATTCAACTCGCTTTCGTATGTGGTTTTATCTTTATACTTCAATAGTTTATCACTTTATTGCTGCAAAGCAAGAGAAAATATAGGATGAAAGTATTATAAATAAAAAAACGCCTTTCGGCGTTTTTTATGACTCGTTAAGTAGTCGATCTCACTCCACATTCCAATTACGGCTTCTCGGAATGCTCAATATACTTCTCTTCCCCAGCGGTTATCAGACCTTGACCCTGTGTGACGTCTGTCATCCACGCCATAAAACGGTCAGCCTCCTCTGCCAGAGGAAGACAGAGGAGTGTCACTTTGTCCGTGAACAAGGTCTCCCCCATCAGCATCTCACGGTTTCGCAGCTCGTTCTCGACTTTTCCGTGCCATGTGTAGTCGATTTCGATCCGAACTTCGCGATGCAGCACTTTATAGATAGGCTCCGCAGCCGCCAATCCCGCAACCGCTCCATCCGTATAGGCTCTGACAAGCCCACCAGCGCCCAACATAATGCCTCCAAAATAACGTGTGACGACTACGGCTACATTCTTCAAGCCTTGGTTCTTGATGACCTCCAAAATAGGCCTGCCCGCCGTACCACTCGGTTCGCCATCATCGGACTGCTTTTGATATTGGTCGCGGTCACCAACCATATAAGCCGAGCAATTATGTGTAGCCATCGAATGCTCCTTCTTTATGCGCTCGATGAACTGGATCGCTTCCTCCTCCGTCTCTACCGGCATCGCATGACCGATAAAACGGGACTTTTTAATCACAACTTCCGCGACTCCGGCCTGTATGACCGTTTTATAATAGGGCAGCATTATGAATCCCTCACTTTCTTAACCATTGCATGGTCCCTGCTGTATACCATCATATCTAAACTTGGCAAGAAAAAAAAGCAGTGCACCCCCTAAACGATAAGGGCGAACTGCTTTTCTCCACTGCCTTACTTGGTCAATCTTGCTTCAAGCTCTGCTTTTTCTTTCTCATAGCCTGGTTTGCCAAGCAGCGCGAACATATTTTTCTTGTACGCTTCAACGCCTGGTTGATCGAACGGATTAACTCCGAGCAAGTAACCGCTGATTCCGCATGCTTTTTCGAAGAAATATACCATAAAGCCGAACGTATACGCGCTCATATCCGGAAGTGTCACGATCAAGTTAGGCACTCCGCCGTCGGTATGTGCAAGCATGGTACCTTGGAACGCTTTTTTGTTAACAAAATCCATCGTTTTGCCGCTCAAGAAGTTCAAGCCATCCAAATCGTCGGCATCCGTTCCGATCGTGATTTGCTCTTGCACCTCGGCTACTTGAATGACCGTTTCGAACAAAGTACGGTTCCCTTCTTGGATAAACTGTCCCATCGAGTGCAAGTCAGTGGAGAAATCAACCGACGCAGGATAAATTCCTTTGTTGTCTTTTCCTTCGCTCTCCCCGAACAACTGCTTCCACCACTCCGATACGAAGTGTAAAGAAGGCTCGTAGTTCACAAGAATTTCGGTCGTTTTACCTTTGCGATACAAAGCATTACGAACAGCCGCGTATTGGTAGCTTGGATTTTCATGCAAATTCGGGTTAGAGAACTCGACTCTCGCGTCAGCAGCGCCGCGCATCATAGCTTCAATGTCGATACCTGCAGTCGCGATTGGCAGCAAGCCAACTGCTGTAAGCACGGAATAGCGTCCGCCTACATCATCAGGAATTACGAAGGACTCGTACCCTTCTTCAGTAGCCAGCTTCTTCAAAGCGCCTTTAGCTTGGTCGGTCGTTGCGTAAATGCGTTTACGTGCAGCTTCTTTACCGTACTTCTTCTCCAGAAGCTCGCGGAAAATACGGAATGCAATTGCAGGCTCTGTCGTCGTACCCGACTTGGAAATGACGTTAACTGAAATATCCTTGCCTTCGAGCAGCTGCAGCAAATGCGTTACATAAGTGGAGCTGATGTTGTTGCCAACAAAGTATACTTCAGGAGTTTTACGCTTGTCCTTCGGCAGAAGGTTGTAGAACGAGTGAGACAGCATTTCGATAGCTGCTCGCGCGCCCAGATAAGAACCGCCGATACCAATAACAACAAGAGCGTCGGAGTCGGATTGAATTTGCTGAGCTGCTTTTTGAATGCGGGCAAACTCTTCTTTATCGTAATTCGCAGGGAGATCGATCCATCCCAAATAATCGGATCCTGCACCGGATTTGTTATGTAATTGCTCGTGAGCAAGCTTGATTGGCTCGGCGAGATAATCTACTTCATGCTGTTGAATGAAAGATAATGCTTTGCTGTAGTCAAAAGAAAACTTGGCGCTCATTCTATTCATCCTCCTTAGATTTGTCTTTCCATGCTTTAGATTAGAATACTGTACTTCACAAAGGAAAAGCAAGCGATGCATTCACACCGATATAGGTAAATGCTACAATATAAACAGAGGTGATTCGATGAAAAGGATAGGATTTATCGGATTAGGAACTATGGGAAAGCCCATGGCTGCCAATCTTTTAACAAAAGGCTACGACGTAGTCGTGTACAACCGAACCTCAGAGAAAACCGCTGAGCTCGCAGCACTTGGAGCGCAAACGGCGGCAACGCCGTCCGAAGCTGCTCAAGGTGTCGATGTCGTCGTTCTTATGCTGAGCAACGATGTAGTTGTACTGGATGCCGTCCTTGGCGATCAAGGTGTCATTCACGGTGTTACCGCCGGCCAAACCGTCATTGACTGCAGTACGGTATCTCCTGATACCAGCAAACGAATTGCAGCGGAGTTTCTCGGCCGAGCTGTCGATTTTCTCGACGCTCCCGTTACAGGAAGCAAGCCTGCCGCGGAAAGCGGTACGCTCGTCTTCATGATCGGCGGAGAACCAACGGTTCTGGAACGCCAGCGCCCTATATTTGAAGCTATGGGCTCCAAAATCGTCTACATGGGGCCGACCGGCTCCGGCTCTTATGCCAAGCTCGCGCACAATACGATGGTCGGCATTAACGCGCTTGGCCTTGTCGAAGGCTTGTCCATCGTGACGAAGGCAGGCTTGGATGCAGAGCAGTTTTTGCAAATCGTATATGCAGGCAGCGGCAACAGCAAGCAGGCTGAGCTCAAGGGCGGCAAAATCGTGAACCGCGACTTCAGCAACCAGTTCTCGCTCCAGTTGATGCTTAAGGATCTGCTGCTGGCTACCGATGTGACCAACCGCTTCCAGATGCCGTCACCGATGCTCAAAGCCGCGGCAGGCATTTTCCAGATGGGCCTAAGCAAGGGACTAGGCGAAGCCGACTTGTGCTCCGTCGCCCAAGTCTACGAAGAATGGATGCATATGCAGATCAGCAAGACCGCTTCCGTCGTGGAAGAACGCCGTAGAACCAACAGACTGCAGCTGAACATCCCTCTTCATTTATCGGTCCATCAATGGGAGCAGGAAGGCGCCTTTACCGGTCAAACCATCCCTGGGGTTCTATATGACTTGTCCGAGAACGGATTGCAGCTCATTTCCCAATTCCCGCTGGCAGAAGACATGTTTATCGTCATTCACTTCCCTAAGGAAGCCGAGCTGCCTCCTGTAACAGGAAGAGTTATCCGTATCGAGAGCGACAATAACGGTTCGTTCCGTTACGGCTGCTTACTTTCCGGACTAGCTCCTTATGACAGAATCCAGCTGGAAGCATATATCGCACACCATTTGGAGCAGCAATAACGACTACCTAACAACCATTAGGCCTCTTATAAAAAAATACCCTGCTGCTTTGCATTCTCCATGGAGGTTGCTTGCCGGCAGGGTATTCTTCATTCCTTCATCCGCTCTTAAGCTATCGGACTACTCTGCAATGTAGGAGCAGCAGTAGTCTGTAGGCGTTTTTACCTGCAGCTTGAACTTCGAATTCGCAGGAACGGTGAATTCCCCAGTACCGTCAATATGAAGCCATTCGCTTGTGCCAGGAAGCAGCACTTCCAGCTCACCGGCTTGGATCTCCATAATTTCCTTAGCATCGGTTCCGAATTCATACTCTCCAGGAAGCATAATGCCCAGCGTCTTCTTAGTTCCATCCGCGAACAGTACAGTACGGCTTGTTACTTTGCCATCGAAGTAAAAGTTCGCTTTTTTCAATACGGTCACTTGCTCAAATTGGGACATGGTTCGCTTTTCTCCTTTGGAAGGGAGACCGGACTGTATCAGCCCGGCCTTCTAGTATGATTTATTTCAACAGCTGCTTCACGCGGGCAACAACGTTTTCCACGGTAAAGCCGTATTCTTTAATGACAACTGGTCCTGGAGCGGAAGCGCCGAAACGGTCGATACCAAGAACGCTGCCTTGATCGCCAACATAACGATCCCAGCCGAAGGAATGACCCATCTCAACAGCGAGACGTGCTTTAACATCCGGCAAAATAACGGAATCCTTGTACTCTTGGGACTGTTTATCGAACAGCTCCCAGCTTGGCATGCTGATGACGCGAACTTGTACGCCTTCTTCTGCCAATTGTTTTTGAGCAGCTACTGCCAGCTGTACTTCTGTACCTGTAGCAATGATTTGCGCTTGTGGCTTGCCGTTAGCAGCATCAGACAGAACGTAAGCACCACGGCTCAAGCTAGCATTGGCTTGCTCAGTGCCATCCAGCTTAGGAGCTGCTTGACGGGAGAAGATCAAGGCAACAGGGCCTTTTTTGTTCTCAACCGCATAGCGCCAAGCTGCTGCTGTCTCGTCGCCATCTGCTGGACGAATAACAGTAACACCAGGAATAACGCGCAAAGCTGCCAACTGCTCGATCGGCTCATGAGTAGGGCCGTCTTCGCCGACACCAATACTGTCATGAGTAAATACATAGATAGCAGGAACATTCATGATGGATGCCAAGCGGATAGCCGGACGCAAGTAATCGGAGAAGACGAAGAACGTACCGCCGAATACTTTAAGACCGCCGTGAAGCAGCATACCGTTCACAGCAGCGCCCATACCGAACTCACGCACACCGTAGTAAATGTTTTGTCCGCTGTAATCTTTCGCCGTCATCACGCCAAGATCTTTCATGTGCGTCATGGTCGAGGACTCCAAGTCCGCGGAACCGCCCACGAGAGATTTTACGTTCTTAGCGATAGCGTTCAGCACGATACCGGAAGCTGTACGAGTTCCTTTTTCCGCAGGAGCGGCAGCAGGAATATCTTTATCCCAGCCTTCAGGAAGGTCGCCGTTAACAGCTGTTTCGAATTGCTTAGCAAGCTCAGGATATGCCTTAGCATACTCAGCGAACATTTGCTGCCATGCAGCGTTGGTTTCAATACCTTTTTGCTTTACAGCAGCAAAGTGTGAGCGTACCTCTTCAGGCACGTAGAAGTGTTGATCCTCTGGCCAGCCGTAAGCTTTTTTGGTCAAAGCTACTTCGTCTACGCCAAGCGGAGAACCGTGAGGACCTACATGACCACCTTTACCCGCTTTGTTCGGGCTACCGAAACCGATGACGGTTTTTACTTCGATAAGTGTAGGACGCTCGTCGTTTTGAGCTTCTTGGATCGCTTTTTCAATAGCATTCAGATCGTTGCCGTCTTGTACGAAGAGCACCTGCCAGCCATAACCTTCAAAGCGTTTCTTTGCACTCTCGGAGAAGGACAAGTTCAACTCGCCGTCCAAAGAGATATCGTTGGAATCATACAATACAACCAATTTGCCAAGCTTCATATGTCCTGCAAGGGAAGCTGCCTCGGAAGAAATACCTTCCATCAAGTCTCCATCGCCGCAAATGACATACGTATAGTGGTCAATCACATTGAATTTATCTTTATTGTAAACCGAAGCCAGATGAGCTTCAGCAATTGCCATCCCTACACCCATACCAAAGCCTTGTCCCAAAGGACCCGTTGTAGCATCAACACCTGCAGTATGTCCTACTTCAGGATGTCCAGGAGTTTTGCTGCCCCACATACGGAACTGTTTCAGCTCTTCCATTGGAAGATCGTATCCGCTCAGGTGAAGCAAGCTGTACAACAGCATGGAACCATGACCAGCCGACAGAACGAAACGGTCGCGGTTAATCCAAGTCGGATTGTCCGGATTGTGGTTCATCGTTTTTGCAAAAAGCTCATAACCCATAGGCGCTGCGCCCATCGGCATTCCCGGATGCCCTGATTTTGCTTTCTCAATGGCATCGATGGCTAAGGTACGGATGGTGTCAATCGACAATTGCTCGATTGCTTTATTCAATACTGTCATGAAAAAAACCTCCTACTTATTTTAGTGAAAGCGGTAATTCCGGACACTACTCGACATAAACATCGAAATGTACGGAATTTTACGCCATTGTTAACGTGTGCATTATCAATTGCACGGAAACTCACTTGCACCATTTTACCATTGTCCGTTTCGGTTTGCCAGCTTAAACCTAATTTAAACATAAAAATTTCATACGGAAAATATCACCTGCACCGAGAGGAATTTGTTTCATTCTGGCGAATATGTAGTATTCGTGGATGAATGAATCCTGTTTACTTGGAGTGGTAGAAGTCAATTATGAACCTGTTACTGGAGCTGGCTAAGACACGTCAAACCTATCGAAAGATGCTGAATTTATACTGGATTACTATTATTTTAACCGTTTCCCTGGAATACTTGATTCACCGTTTAGAAGCTGCAACCGGAGGAGCGTCTATCCTCAGCTCGTTAGTCCTTCAAGCTCTCGGCTTGGCAGCTGTGACCGGTACATCGGAAATGCTCTACAGGTATCGTAAAATACAAAGTGATGATTTAATGATTATTACCGGAATCATCTTCGCCTCTTCGATCATCTATCTGAACCCTAACATCGGCATCGTACCTGCAATTTATATTTTTCCCATCCTAACATCTGTACTCTCCTTCAACAAGAAGCGCATTTTGGTAGCCCTTTCTCTGATTCTCATCTGCTTTGCTGCGATGTACCTCATAACTCCTGAGCTGCGTATAGCCATGAAGCCTATTCATATTATCGGTACCTTGTTTTTGTACATCGGCGTTACCATCATTGCCTTGAACATCTCCATTAGCGGGATTGAACTGCTGAACAATCTGAAGAATGCCACCGAAACGAAGCAGGAGCTGCTCGTTAAGACGATCATTATGGACAAGCTTTCAAAGATGGATGCCTTGACCGATCTTTACAACCACAAGACGTTCCACGAGTATCTGGAAAAATTGATCGAGCAGCACGAACGGAATCACCTCTCGCTTCAGCTTGCCATCCTGGATATCGATAACTTCAAAAAAATTAACGATACCTACGGCCACTGGGTTGGCGATATTATGCTGCAGCGGGTAGCCAACATCATTAAAGATACTGTTACACCGAACGACTTTGTTGCACGCTACGGTGGCGAAGAATTCGCCGTCATCTTCACTGAGAAAACGATTGAGCAATCGTTTCGCATCGTTGAGCAAATCCGGCATAAGCTTTCGATTACACTCCACCCCGAGCTCGATTCGCAGGCGGTCACTTTAAGCATCGGTCTTCACAATTACATCAAAGGGGACGGCAAGGAGGCGCTGTTCAAAGGAGCCGATGCATCGCTCTACTCCGCCAAGCGTACCGGTAAGAACAAGACCATAATCCAGGCGCTTATCGGCGATCATAAGGGAGCCTGACGGCAACAGCCAACTTATAAATATTCATACCCAATCAAAAGAGACTGAACCTCGTCTACAAGACAAGCTCAGTCTCTTTCTTTGGGTCTGCAGTTAGTTAAACACGACCGTTTTGTTGCCGTGAACGATAACCCGGTCCTCAACATGCCAGGATACAGCACGAGCCAGCACGGTACGTTCGATATGGCGTCCTATTCGCTTCAGGTCATCGACATTGTGGCGATGGCTCACCCGTTGTACGTCCTGCTCAATGATTGGCCCTCCGTCCAGCTCTTCCGTTACATAGTGCGCAGTAGCACCAATGATTTTCACCCCGCGGTTATAGGCTTGCGCATAAGGCTTGCCGCCGACGAAAGCCGGAAGGAACGAATGGTGAATATTAATGATCCGGTTTGGGAAATGCTCGATAAACTTAGGTGTAATGATCTGCATATACCGAGCCAACACTACCGCATCGACCTTGCCCACAACAAGCTCCAGCTGTTGGCGCTCGGCCTCCGCCTTCGTTGCTGCCGTTACTGGAATATGATAGTAAGGAATATCGAACGATTCAACCAGGCTGCGCATATCGTCGTGATTGCTGATGACCATAGCGATGTCCGCCTCAAGATCTCCTGCCTGCCACTGCCACAGCAGCTCCAGCAAGGCATGATCCTCCTTCGATACGAACACAGCAAGGCGCTTCTTGCGACTGGCGCGATTCATGCTCCATTTCATCTGGAATTGCTCCGCTACAGCAGCGAAATCCGTCTTGAGTTGCTCTCTGCGCTCATCCAGGTTATCCAGATCAAATTCAATCCGGATGAAGAACATGCCGCCCTCCGGATCCATCGTATATTGATCAGATTGTACAATATTAGCTCCCTGTTCATACAAAAAACGGGAAACCGCTGCGACAATCCCCGGCTGGTCCGGGCAGGAAACTAGCATTCTGGCGCGGTTTTTCAAATCGTCCCGCTGTGCTTTCGGCAATACATTCGGTGTCATAACCCTAACTACTCCTTCGTCATTTCAAAATTTCCATTACAATTGAAATACTTTTTGACCTGCAAACCATGCTGTTAAGCGCTGGTTAATTTGTTCTTCCGAAAGCTCAGGCAATACGCGATGCTCGGCAATGAGATCGTACAGACGCTCCATGGGCTCGCGGCCGTCTTCTTTTTTGGCTTTGGCATCCGTTTTCAGTACATCCCATACGCGCAGCACATAATCACGGTGATTGACATCCTGCTTGCTGAAGAAATGCGCCAAACGCTCAACATCCTCCAGGAAGTTAGAGCCGAACCGCTGCTCCACCGTACCGCTGAGAAGGGCAATTTCCGCTTCGTACATTGGACGCTGAAGCTTGTCCTCTTTACCAATCCACGGGGTTTCCAGAATTAGCGGCAAATGGGTCAGCTTTTCATGGTGGACTACATTGTTCATAGCCTCGAACCCGATCCAGCCCGCTCCAACCGGTGCGTGACGGTCTTTGCTCGCCCCTTTCGGATTTTTACTATCGTTCAAGTGAACGACCCCAATCCGATCAAGTCCTACCACTTTGTCAAAATGCTCCAGCACGCCGTCCAAATCATTCACAATATCGTAGCCTGCATCATGAATGTGGCAGGTGTCCAGACATACGGATAATCTACCATTATCCTCTACCTTATCAATGATAGCTGCCAGCTCTTCAAAGCTGCGGCCCATTTCCGTTCCTTTACCGGCCATCGTCTCCAAAGCGATATTCACGCTCGTATCCTTGACTCCGGCTAATACCTCGTTCAATCCTTCCGAGATTCGAGCAAGGCCGTATTCAGCATCCTTGTCTGTATAAGCGCCCGGATGAAGAACAATTTGCTTCACGCCCAAATAATCCGTACGGCGAATCTCTTCTTGTAGAAAACGAACGGCCAGCTCATACGTATCATCTTTATAAGAGCCTAAATTAATAATATAAGGGGCATGTACGATAATCTCTCCGATGCCATGCTTGTCCATAAGGGCTTTGCCTTCTTCAATATATTGCGATTCAATCGGCTTACGGCGCGTATTTTGCGGCGCACCCGTGTATATCATGAAAGTAGACGACCCGTAAGAGATAGCTTCTTCTGCCGCGTTCAGCAGCCCTTTATCTGAAAACGATACGTGAGAACCGATTTTTACCATCGTATTGCTCATCTCCTTTTTTTTGCACTCACTCTATTTTACTAGTATTGACTCTTGTCCACAAGGCTACTTTTGGATATCGCCAAAGTAAGGTATAATAAGGATGAGGTGACAATAATCATGAATTCGGGTTTTATGTACTTTATCATCTTTTGGGTTTTTGTGCTGCTCTTCTTCATGTCGATAGGCGGCTATTTTATGTTCCGCAAATTTTTGAAGGTGCTGCCTAAGGCGGATGGCATGTCCAAGCTCGATTGGCAAAACCATTATGTCGAGTCGTCCCGCCATTTATGGACCGATGAAGCCAAAACCTTTCTAGATATGCTTGTCGATCCCGTGCCGGCGCCGTTCCGCGATATTGCCCGCCACTCCATTGCCGCCAAAATCGGTGAAGTCGCTTTGGAAGCTAAAGTAGACCGCATTACGCAGGACATTTGTCTCCGCGGCTATATTCTGGCAACTCCCAAACGCGATTATAAAAGCTTGGCCAGTTATCTTGATAAGCAGCAAATCGATTACAGTGCATTTAAGCATCTACTTCAGTAAATATGGCAAAAGGCTTCCCACCCTTGGATGGAGGAAGCCTTTTTTTTCTTTTCCACACCTCTAAACACGGTCGATCATCTGCGAAAGGACCTCTATAGAGGTTTTCCTCATTTTTTCTTACCGGGCTTAGCCGGCTCTGGCTTTTCCTTATCCAGCTTCACCGTTAAGGTGACCGGAGTCCCTGCAACCTTCAAGGGGTTCGGTTTAAGCTGGGTCGTGCGGAAGCCTACCAGCTTGATTCCGTCTACGGAGATGGTCTTTGGAAGCTCCTTCTGCGTCAAGTGGGCAATTTGTCCATCTAAAATGACATATAGATCCACTTCATCGTCCGTTTTCATATCGACGGTCAAATATCGATTATCTTTAGGCAAAATAGCCGCTTCGATTTCGCCGTTCTTCAGGTTTTTATTCAGCACGCCTTTATCGTCGAAGTAGTCGCGAACATTGACGATAGAGTCATTCGACCAGCTTCCCGAGTTATTCCCGCCGATAATGGAGCTGCCAGTGTCCCAATCCGGATACAAGCTCGAAGTATCGGGGTTATAAATCCCGGATCCTGTAGAGCCACTTCCGGTTCCACTCGTGCCACCCGAGCCTGCCCCTTCCAATTGAATTGTGGAATAGTCTCCCAACCAATAATTTTTGCTCAAATAATTATAAATTCGATTCAAAATGGTTACCGCTTCAGCACGGGTCACCTTATCCATCGGGCGGAAATATCCGAGCTCATTGCCCGTCATAATACCGGAAACCTGCAAACTTGCCAGGCTGCTGGCTTGGGCATTGGAGAACGCATCACTGCCGAAGGTGCAGTCGCTCTTTCCAGTTCCCATGAACAGAATTGGCAGCACGCTGTTCGTTTGCAATAATGCAGTACCGGATGCGTCAAGTCGACCATCCGATTTCGCCGCATCATCATATTTCACTTTATCCTCGAACATTTTTATCGGGATATCTTTATATTCGGAAACAACAGAACACACATCATTCGGGCTCATGCGCCGGTCAATCATCCTAGTGTCGAAAAACGAGTACAGCATATCGGCCAATTGCAGCCGAGTAAGCTGGGCGTCAGGACGAAAGGTTAGCTCCCCCATATTGGATAGTCCGTATACCCCCCAATTGAATGACTGGTTATACATTTCCGAAATCGGCTTGTAGGCCCAGTGCTGTGAGGATACGTCGGCAAACCCGTCAATCTTTTGTAAGCCTGTAGCATATAAATTCGGCCGGTACTTATCGAATAACCGGTAAATCATCGTTGTCCATTCGGCTTTGCTGATCGTTTGGCTCGGTCTGAACGTCCCGTCCGGATAGCCGGTCAGAACCTGCTTTTGTGCCATCAAATAAATGGAGTTGATAGCCCAGCCGTTATTTTGCGCGTTGACATCACTGAATTGAACCTCGGCTTTCGCTGGCAGCGCGGGCAATGCAAGCCCTATGACCGTCAGCCATAACAACCATGTGTAGCGGATACCTCGTTTCTTTTTCATTGCATACCCTCCAATCCTCTTCCTTCTTATATCGGTTTTTCGCACATTTTTTGTTAATCTCTTGATCAAGAAAAAGACGACTCTCCTTGAGCCGCCGTTCTCATTCCTGCTGATCTACTATAAATAATAATTAAATTTTCAAATCCAAGCTTTGTCCCAAATAAGGGTGCTGAGCCGCTGTCATGCCTTGCAGCAGCATATTGACTTGATCCGTCTGCGCATCGGTTGCTTTTTTCAACACGGCAATATCAACGGACTGCTGCAGCGCGTTAGCGCTAATGGCAGTTGAAGCCGAGCTGATGCTGTTTACATCCATTTTGCGGGCTCCTTTCTTTTCCTAAGATAGAGAAGCGTCCCTGTATATATCGGATGCAGAATGCATTTTCTTTAATGCGCCTTGCGCTTGCGCAAAAACAGCTTTACAACAGCTATGACGAGCACTGCAAGCACGACGCCGATTGTGTCCACCATGACGTCGATCGCATGGCCGGTACGGCCTAGAACGAACGATTGATGCCATTCATCGGAAGCTGCGTACAGAATGGAGAAGATGCCGCCTATTGCTAGGGAGGCTCCCGTCTTGATTGGCTTGGACAGCAAAGTCATCACGACCAGAAAGCAAAGGATTGCATATTCCGTTATATGACCGCCTTTGCGGATGAAAAATTCAATAAAATCATAAGGCTTCGTCCATGTGACCAACCCACCGTCATAATAAAACTCTATGTGGGGCATCCAACGGGACAGAGAGTCTAACGGGAGCCATTCGGCAAGGAGCGGTCGAATATCCTGCTCTGCATAGGTTTGGGCGGATTTGACAAATATAAGCACGATCCAAAAGCAGCTGAGTATCAGCCATACAATAAATTTCCAACGCTTTGCGACACTTATATGAATCACTCCTATCAGCAAAATCATAGTGAATAGGCATTTGGAGGTAATAAAAAAATCCCTTGCTGCCAAGGGATTATGTCTGTTTAGATGAATGCGGTTGAGAGGACTCGAACCTCCACGAGCGTACGCCCACCACCCCCTCAAGATGGCGTGTCTGCCATTCCACCACAACCGCAAGTTAAAAAATAATGAGGGATATAAAACATGAGCCATGAAGGACTCGAACCTTCGACACCCTGATTAAAAGTCAGGTGCTCTACCAACTGAGCTAATGGCTCTTATCAAGGCATGCTTTTCAATTCGATTACCTTCGAAATGAGTGGTGACCCGTAGGGGATTCGAACCCCTGTTACCTCCGTGAAAGGGAGGTGTCTTAACCCCTTGACCAACGGGCCTCGTTGTGTGTAATCATGCTGCCTTTTTGACGACAAAAGTTATTATATCCGAATGTATTGTAATTGACAAGCCCTTTTTTAAAATAATATTTTCGTCTTGGAAACCATTGTATGATATGCTTTGAACAATGAGGTGAACGTAATGATGATCGTGCGTAATCCGGACACAGATCAAGTGACCGAAGAAAATATCCGGCCTCCTTACACCCAAGAAACCGTCTGGATTCACTTGCCTAATCCCGAGCCTGCAGAAGTTAAGCGGGTCGTTCAGGACATGTTTCACTGCCATCCTCTTGTTGTGGAAGATTGCATCAAGCTGAATCAGCGTCCCAAGATGGACCGGTATAAGGATCACATTTTCCTGACCTTTTTTGCTATTGTCGATAAAAGACTGACTCCAGTGGAAATCGGGATTATCATAGGCTCTAACTACATCATTACGATTTGCAAAAAACAACTTCAACTATTCGAGGTGCTGAGACAACAATTACTAGCTGTAAAAGAACGAACGGATCATCCAGGTTACATCCTGCATCGTTTGCTCGACCTTTGCGTGGATGATTACACCGAAATAACGAATCATATTGAAGATCAAGTGGATCATATGGAGCGCAATCTTTTCGTGAATCCCTATCTCAAGGTATCTCACGAAATCTTCCATCTTAAACGATCCATGCACAAGTTTCGCCGTATTGTTCTCGATGAGAAAACGATTGTAGGCTCCATCAGCCACCATACATTTCCGTACACGCGTCAGGAAACCGATGTTTACTTCATTGATATTTATGATCATATTTCGCGTGTCCTCGATTCCCTAGAAATATTCAGAGAATCGTTCACCGCCCTGCTGGAGCTTCAGGTGAACATGAAGACGGACCGCATGAACCAGATCATAAAGACATTAACAATCATCAGCTCCATCTTTTTGCCCCTGACGTTCATCGCCGGAGTCTATGGCATGAATTTCAAAAATATCCCTGAGCTAAGCTGGGATTGGGGTTACGCCTATGCGTGGGGAGTGATGATTGGAGTCAGCTTGCTCTTATGGCTTATTTTTAAGTGGAAAAAATGGATTTAGATTCAAAACATCCAGGAGACAGGTGATAGTGTTGCAAACGTTTCTCTACTTCCTGCTGGGTTTTCTGGACGTTATAGCCATTCTTGCGCTCATATTCAAAACGTTCCGGTGGCCCTTCTGGGAATATTGGCCCCAATTGACGATCATCGGGTCGGTCTTATCGATAGCATCTTATTTAAACCGGATGGTGCTGGATATTCCAAGCTATGATCTGGCCATTCAATTCAGTTTATGCATTCTATTATTGAGGTTTCTGGTTAAAGTCAGATTCGTCCATGCGATAGACGTCTCAGCTATTGGATATCTTGCCTTTAACGGAATACTGATTCTCGTCTATTTCGGCCTGCTGCATTCGGGACTCGTTACCACTGACGATGCGCAGCAGCCTGCCAACTGGGGGACATTTATTATTCAGTTGTCCTGCGAGTTAGCTTCCTATACCACTGCTTATCTGTTGTATCGCTTTCATTACGGTTTTTCCTTTATTATGCGACCTCCTCACAACCTGTACCTTAACCGTAATGTATCAGGCTTTAAAAAGATAAAGACGATAGTCAACACAATCGGGATACTAACCGTTTTTGTCTCCGTGTATTGGGTTCTGAATTACCAAGAATCCCTGTCTATTTTATTACTCATCATCATCATGTCACTAGCCATACTCGTTTATTTATCTTACAAGAGAGATCTTCAGGACTAATACATACTTGTTATTGTTAGAGCATCACAAATGCTGTGTACATAATTCAGTAAGAGAGACGGCCTGCTGGTTGACCTGGGGCTGGCCTCCCCTCGATCCACATTTCCCTCCCGTACCAAGGATGGAAAGTCACAAAATAAATGCTGTTAAATAAAAAAGAACCGTCCTCACGGACGGCCCTTTTATTGTACGGAGAGAGAGGGATTCGAACCCTCGCACCACTTACGCAGTCTAACCCCTTAGCAGAGGGTCCCCTTATAGCCACTTGGGTATCTCTCCAAAGCTTTGGCTCCCCGAACAGGACTCGAACCTGTGACAACTCGATTAACAGTCGAGTGCTCTACCAACTGAGCTATCAGGGAATAACAATTTTTAATTTATCATGAATTTTGCTTTAAGTCAAGCATATGCAGCTTCAATTTCCCCCTACAATTTCCACAGGCATATTTACGCGGGTCCAGCTTTCTTTTGCGCAAATATTCCGTCTTGCACACGGTACATACAAGTTTATATCGATAAGGCTCACGGCGTTTGACCGTTGGCAAAGATCGGCAAAACCTTGTCCCACCAACCTGCTTCAGTAACGACTTAAAATCCGCATCCCGGTGCTGGTAGCCTCTTTTCAACAGATGAAGATGATAATGGCACAATTCGTGCTTGATAATTTTTTCTACGTCTTCCATGCCGAATTGCTCAAGCTGATGCGAGCTGATCTCAATATCATGCGTCTTGGTAAAATAACGGCCTCCCGTCGAGGTCAACCTGCGATTAAACCGCGCCTTGTGAAGAAACGGACGTCCAAAGGAGTCCAAAGATATTTGCTCCACCCATTGCTGCAGCTGCTGGTCATCCACTGTGCCCACCCACGTTTCTTTCGGATTCTCACTTGAATTGTAACCGCATCATAGGCTACACTGTCAAGTAGATAGTTTATCATCGGATATAACGAGCAGCAAGCACGAGAGGAGTCCCTATTCATGTCCAAAATGAAATACGCCATCCTGCAGTTGGGCACCAAAATCGAATTTGTCGAGTTGCCCGCTTCGCACTTGTATCAATTAACAGCATTAAATCTTCGTCTTCATAAAGAATTGGAGAAACTGACCGCATCTAACGTCCCCTCTCTTCCCAAGGTCATTGCCGAGTGCGACGGTCTGGATATAGTCAATCTCGAGTATAAGCTGCATCATGGGTTGGACTACATTAATCAACTGGAGCAGGCTTTCTCTTCTATTAATGAGCAAGCTTATCCGCTAGTTTCCTTGTTGACCGAGATTCGTGCGCTTCAAGCTCAATTGGAGCAATGGTACGAGGACGAGGAAGAACTCGCGAATTAGGACCTGCACCCATCTGCCCACCTAACCATATGCTATACCGAGAGCATGAAGGTGCATAACGGAAGGGCGGGAAGGGGCTGATTCATTTGCCACAATGGCTTTGCAATCAACTAATGCGAGCATTCTATAACAAAAACCGCAGGCAAATCAGGTTGCTGAACGATTGCTGGTTTTTCTATCGAACGCGAAGAAGCGACTCGGAGGAATCCTCATCTTCACAACTTTAATAAAACTCATATCTAGAAAAAAAATAGAGCAATAGCACGGAGAATCGTCTCCGACTATGCTCTATTTTTCTGTACCTATAATCAAGAGGCCAGATTCATATCAACGTTAGGATTGAACCTCTATTAGATACCATACCTCTGATGCACATCTTTAGATAACCGCAACAGGCAGCTCGACCTGTAAACTTTCCGTTCAAGCTCTCGCTTTGTACGTCTTACTGCTTTTTCATAGTCAAGCTGACTCTGCCTTTTTTCAAATCAACACTTAATACCCAGACGGTTACGGTATCCCCTACGGATACCACATCCATCGGGTGCTTCACAAAGGAATCGCTCAATTGAGAAATGTGGACAAGCCCATCATTTTTAATCCCAATATCGACAAAAGCTCCGAAGTCGATCACGTTGCGCACTGTGCCTTGAAGCTCCATTCCTGGCGCCAAATCCTCAATCTGTAATACATCTGTACGGAAAATCAGCGCAGGCAGCTCGTCGCGGGGATCGCGTCCAGGGCGCTGCAGGCTGTCCAGAATATCGCGCAGCGTCGGTACCCCTACGCCAAGCTTAACTGCCAGCTCTGCTGGCTCTACGTGCTGCAGCATATCCTTGAGCTCCTGAGAGCCCAGCTGGGACAGCTTCAGCTTAAGCTCGCCAAACAGCTTGTCCACCACGTCGTAGGACTCAGGATGGATCGGTGTGTTGTCCAGCGGGTTTTTTCCCTCGCTGATGCGCAGAAATCCGGCGCATTGCTCATAAGCCTTAGCTCCAAGACGTGGCACCTTCTGAAGCTGAGTCCGGCTGATGAACTTACCGTTATCTTCACGGTATTTCACGATATTTTTGGCCAGCGTGCTGTTAATCCCCGATACATACGAGAGCAGTGAAGGTGAAGCTGTGTTCACGTCCACACCGACATGGTTTACGGCAGATTCAACAACAAAGGTTAAGCTTTCGTCCAGTCTCTTTTGCGTCACATCATGCTGGTATTGGCCTACACCGATCGCCTTTGGCTCGATTTTAACGAGCTCCGCCAGCGGGTCCTGTAAACGACGTGCAATCGAAATCGCACTACGTTCCGCTACATCAAGATCTGGGAATTCAGTCTGCGCCAGCTTGGAGGCGGAATACACACTGGCTCCCGCTTCGTTGACGATCAAATATTGCAATCGACGTTCCTTAATCTCTCCAATCAATTCCGCTACAAACTGCTCTGTCTCCCGTGACGCCGTACCGTTGCCGATAACGATCAGCTCTACCCCATAGGATTCAATTAGCTTACGAAACTTTGCTTTCGCCTCAGCTACTTTATTATTAGGAGGCGTCGGATAGGTAACGGCGATTTCGAGCATTTTGCCTGTGTCATCCACTACGGCTAGCTTACAGCCTGTCCGATAAGCCGGGTCAACGCCAAGCACTACTTTTCCTTTGATCGGAGCTTGGAGCAGCAAGTTCCGCAAGTTTTCGGCGAACACTTCGATGGCTTTTTCTTCCGCTTTCTCCGTCATTTCATTCCGAACCTCACGGTCTATAGAAGGAGCTAGCAATCGCTTGTAAGCATCCTCTACAACAGCCTGCAGCGTGTCCTTAACTACGGATGGACCCTTGATCATCTGACGGCCAATATAATCGTGGATACGGTCGGTCTGAACCTCCAGCGACACCTTCAGCACATCTTCCCGCTCACCGCGGTTAATTGCCAGAATCCGGTGCGGAGGCAGCCTGCGAACCGGCTCCTGATAGCTGTAATACATTTCATATACAGATTCCTGCTCGGAATCCTTCGCTTCGGTCCTTACAATCCCTTGATCATATGTATACTGGCGTACCCATGCGCGTATTTTGGCATCGTCCGCAATCTGTTCCGCGATGATATCCATCGCGCCCTGAATAGCCTCGTCCGATGTTTTAACGCCCTTCTCTTCGTTTATGTATTTACCCGCTTCCGCATGCAAATCACCCTGACGCGGTTGAGCCAGCATCCAGGTCGCTAACGGTTCCAGCCCTTTCTCCTTCGCTACGCTTGCCCGAGTTTTTCGCTTCTGGCGGTAGGGGCGGTACAAATCCTCCAGCTCCTGCAGCTTAACGGATTTTTCGATGGCGAGCTTCAGCTCATCCGTCAGCTTGTCCTGCTCAGCAATAAGTCGAATGACTTCCAGCTTTCTGGACTCCAGATTGCGCAGATAAGCCAATCTTTCTTCAATGTCTCGCAGCTGATTTTCATCAAGCTCCCCTGTCATCTCTTTGCGATAACGTGCAATAAAAGGAATCGTATTGCCTTCATCCAGCAATCCGACCGTAACTCGAACCTTGGCCGCAGCCAACTGCAGCTCACCTGCAATTTGTTTCAAAATACGTTCTTGAATTGCCGCTTTCACCTCTTCGTTAAGCTCGGTTCCTGCTTTGTTATCCTCTAACTGAAGCACTTCATCTTTCGACATCGACATCTACTCCAAGTCCTCCTCCGACTGTTCCCACTAGTAAGGCTGCTTGGGTCCTAAATGGGCCCCAGCTTATCATCAAATAATTGCACATAAGAAAACCTCTATTGAGGCGACTTTAAAGATGAGCTACCGTCATTATGGGTGCATTTTTGTGAAAAAAGGAATATTCTGCGCATCAACAACAGGGTAATTGCTTTAATGAAAATTACTCTTCCTATCTGGTAAAATTAAAAAACGAGGGATCCCCCACGCGGTCCCTCGCTTCAATCCCATGAATGCGTTAAAACTCAATCAGTCCCACGCTTACCTGCAATGCATCATCCACTTTACGCATCGTCTCTTCATCAAGGTGAGTAATTTTATCTGTCAGACGCTGCTTATCAATCGTGCGGATTTGCTCCAGCAAAATGACAGAATCTCTGTCAAATCCATGAGATTCCGCGTCGATTTCTACGTGTGTAGGCAGCTTAGCCTTTTGAATTTGGGCCGTAATCGCCGCTACGATCACCGTAGGACTGAAGCGATTCCCAATATCATTTTGAATAATGAGCACGGGACGGATACCGCCCTGCTCGGAACCAACGACCGGTGATAGATCTGCGAAAAATACATCGCCTCGTTTAACAATCAATAGTTACACCCCGCTTACTAAACGGTCAAGAGTGTTATCCGCTTCTTCCTCCGCCTGAAATGCCTCTGAAGCCATGTGTAAGTTGATCTTCGCCATCTCCATATAACCGCGCTGCATAGATTCCCTCAGGTGACGTTTCTTCCGTTCCACCAAATACAGCTTCATCGCTTGACGAATAAATTCGCTGCGATTCGAGTTTTCCTTCTCCACAATACCGTCTACTTCCTGCAGCAAATAGTCCGGCAAGCTGATCATAATTCGTTTAGTGTTCTGCGCATTGGACACCAAGCATGCACCCCCAAAAACAATACAAGCAATATTACCATTATGGCGAATATACAGCAAAATTATACAAGATGAGTATATGCCAGAGGTATAGCAAATATGTTATACCTCTCCTGTTGACTACACTATAGAGTTCCAAGTCATAAGAATCCACAGAAGTATGTATTATACATATTCGCGGCCAAACCCGAAATTCCTCTACTTTCCCTCTAATTAAATGGTTGGAAAATGTTACACTATTCGCCTTTACTGGCGAGCGTTCCAACCTTGACGCATCAGTGGATTGACCGTAGATACAACCACACCGTCACGAATGTACACACGGGGCACACGGTGAGAAATCATGCAAATAACCTCGTAATTGACCGTACCGAGCCACTCGGCGTGATCTTCCGCCGTAATCTTCCCTTCCCCTTGAGTACCCAGAATAACGACGTCTTCGCCTTTCTGAAAATCCTCAAGCCCAGTTACATTCATCATGCACTGGTCCATACATATACGGCCTACGATCGGTTTGCGCTCCCCTCTAACCAGCGCTTGTGCTTTGCCGGTCAGCATTCTGGAGAATCCATCAGCGTATCCGATCGGAAGAGTCGCAATCGTTTCATTCCCCTGGGTACGATAGATCGTCCCATAGCTTATACCTGAGTCCGCAGGGAGCGTTTTTACCATTACCACCCCAGTTTTAATACTGAGCACAGGCTCTAGATCAATAACCTGATGATTCACTTCCTCCGATGGATACAACCCATACATACTGATACCAAGACGCACCATGTTATGGGTTAAGTCCGGAGAATCGATCGCTGCTGCGCTATTCCCTGCATGGACATAGGTAAACTCCGTGCCTTTGTCGGCAAAATACTTTACAATCCGGTCAAAACGGCGATACTGCTCCAGCGTGTACGTTTTGTCCTCTTCATCCGCACAAGCGTAATGTGTGAACAGCCCCTCGACGTGAAGTCCCGGTATTTCAAGCGCCCGCTCAATGAACGAAATGGCTTCCGTTTCTGTAGTAAGCCCTAACCGATTCATCCCGGAGTCAATCTTCACATGGATTTTAAGCGGTTTTTCCCTAGCCTGCAGTCGTTCAAATGCTTCCAGCACCTCATAGCTATACATATTGACCGTAATGTCATATTCCCATGCCATCTCCAAGCCCTCAGGAGGCGTGTAGCCCAACACCAGAATCGGTGCCGTTATTCCCGCCTGCCGCAGTTCCAAACC
Organism: Paenibacillus sp. RC67; assembly: GCF_030020805.1. Taxonomy (GTDB): domain Bacteria; phylum Bacillota; class Bacilli; order Paenibacillales; family NBRC-103111; genus Paenibacillus_S. The sequence goes on along the minus strand of NZ_CP125098.1, from coordinate 714,666 downwards.
TTCATCCAAAAAAGCCACCGCAATATATTCGACACCGCACTGCAGTGCCTCCCGGCTGACCTCTACGGCTCCGTGCCCGTAAGCATCCGCTTTGACCACAGCCATCATCTTCACATGGGCAGGCAGCACTCGGCGGAATCCTAGCAAATTGCTCCGTAGTGCATCTAACGAAATCTCCACCCTTGTAGGCCGGTAAAACGAATCCATAAGTCCACCTTCTTCTGCGAAAATCAAGGGAAGCTCCCTTTAGCAGGGAACTTCCCCCTTGTCGTTTTCCATGTTTCATTCAATAAACCTATGGTAATCCGATCTACAACAGGTGTCAATGAACAAAATATTGAACAGCCAGATATCAGGAAAACGTTAGTTTTTGGTAATTCGAAGGTGTTAATACGCGTTTTTCTTGCTTATTTGCCTTAAATATTGGAAGAAGTTCATTATTTAAATCGTTCCTCAAGCTCCATTCAACATCAATATAGGAGAAAGGCATGGAAGGTTCAGGGTATTCGACCACTAATTACTTGTCATTTCTCACTTACCCATCTCATCTTGGACGGCTTGAGCTACCTTAATCATCTCCGTTTGGTGAAGATCCGCCGTCGAAAGTCTGAATTCAACACCTTCATAAGTCCATGTCATTGTCTTCTTTTCATCCCCAATGACGACAGCCAAGGTGAATCCTAAATCCACGATATTGCCTGGGAGAGAAGTTACTGTTTGAGTCTCAGGACGGGATTCAACCAGCGTGTAATTGTACTTGCCTGAGTAGCGAAGCATGACCGCATCCTCATCCCCCAGCTTAATCATCTTAATGTCCTGTTTCTTCACGCCGTTAGGCATGTAGTTCGGCTCAATGACTCCAAATGACTGAGCAGTGGTGCCCTTAGTGCCTGCGGCAGTACCGTTGGCAGCGGCGCCATTTGTGGCAGTGCTGGAGCCATTGGCTGGTGTTGTAGTACCGTTAGTTGGATTAGCTGCACCTGCACCATTGGTTGCGCCTTTAGGTGTTGTGCCTGTTGTATTGCCGCTGGCTGCTCCTGTTGTCGCCTTGTCTGCCGGAGCTGCGCTACCAGTACTGCCGCTGTTAGCCGTTGTACCGGATGTCGTCTTGTCCACTGGAGCTGTAGTACCTGCACTAGTGCCCTTACCTGTCGTTCCAGTTGATGTACCCTTACTTGCATCAGAAGCTGCTCCATTCGCTCCAGTAGAGCCTGCAGCGCCTGTTCCAGCCTTAGTACCTGCATTACCGTTTGTAACGCCGCTAGTACCGTTCGTGGAAGTGCTGCTACCGGTTGTTGCTCCACTAGTAGTGCCTGTCGCTTTTTCACCAGCAGTTCCTTGCGTGTTTGTTCCGTTTGTTGCCTTGGCTCCTGTTGAGCCGTTAGCACCTGCTGAACCTGTGCTGTTCGCCTTACCGTCTATCGTTCCAGCATCATGAGTACCCGGTTGCACCGAAGTCGGCAGGGACATGATGTTCCAGCTTGTCATATTCCGCTGCATATCAAAAGAATCCTTATCGAATTTCTTACCGAATTCAAATTGATTAAAGTCTACAATCATCATTACATTGGCATTAGCATCAGACACTTCTACATGTTGTGGTGCGTAATTCTTTTTGTCCAACCAAATCTTCTGCCGCGCTAACGAGCCGTTCTGGTAATTCGCCAACACATCGAACACATACGCATTTTGATCCGTTGTAAAATGACGCTCATTATCCATCAGAATGCTTTGGACGAGCGATTGATACAAATAAACCTGGCCTTGATTTTCCGGCCAATCACTTTGGAACCGGAAGCTCTTGTTCAGATGTGGCGTCAGTACAAAGACCCCGTCATCGTTACGTAGTACGATCTGAGTAATGTCCTTCTTCGCATTCGTCAATGAGATCCGATAGTAATGAGGGTTCTGATACCATACCTCCACTTGATATTCCTGCGGCTCCTGCCCTGTGTGCAGCACCATCCGCCCGCTGCCTTGATAGCTCTGCAGCTTGTTCACCACCGAATCCAAATCCTTTACCACTGATCCCGAATCCTTCTTGCCGCAGCCAGCTAAAACCAGGCTCAAGCTCAAGACTAAGGCAATCACCCAAGTGAATCGCCGCATTCGAATCCCCTCCACCACCATAGTTAATTTCAACTGATAACATGTCTATGTGGGGACTTGGACAATTATGCAGACAAGGTTAGGGGAGGAAATAAAAACTCCTATAACCGGTTGGTTATAGGAGTTGGTGGGGGGATTATTCTTTTGATTCGTTAGCTGCCTTTAATCTCGGGACTAGATCACCTTGAATCATTAAATCGGACATGTCTAATCGCTTTCTAGCCTCATTAGCATTCGCAGTACAGGAGCTATTCGGTTGCAATTGATTCGTTTTAAGATCATAGCACTGACCCTCAGCAATCGAACCACTTAATGTAAGAAAATAATGAGATTCATCTGCATAGGAACCGTTCCGGAAAACAACCAATCTGGAAGGATCGTTCTCGAACAAATCATTTCCCATGAAGAAATGATCTTCAGTAGAGATACCAAGCAAATGAAGCAGACTTGGAGTTAAATCCAGATGTCCTGATGGAATATTACTGGTTGTATTATTTTTGTAGGCAGGGATATGAATAATTAGCGGGACTTTATCCCACTTTGACGCATCAATAATGTCCGTATCTGTTTTTACAACTGTAGCGATATCCTTAATGTCAATTGAACTATCATGATCGCCATAAATAGCTAATACCGTGTTGTCATAAAGCCCTTTCTGCTTTAATTGATCAATGAATGCTCCGATTGCCATATCCGTATAATGAACCGTGTTTAGATATCTGTCCAGCATACTTCCCTCTTTCTCATCAAATACCTTGTATTGTGCCGGCAGCGCATCATAAGGATGATGGTTGGAAAGAGTAATTAAGAATGAGAAAAAAGGTTGCGGTAAAGTAGATATTCTCTGAACGGACTGCTCAAGAAAATCTTTATCCGATAGCCCCCACCCAATATTTTCTCCTGCTGAAAAGTCAGACCCAAACATACTCGAATCTATTCCAAGATGCTGATGCATGGTTTTTCGGCTCCAAAATTGTCCATCATATGCATGAGCTCGGAAAAGAATCGTAATTTTGTTGAGGATACGAGAAATATACAGAACCTTCATTCAAAGGGTATAAGGAAACCATTGATGTGAATTCCCCGTCAGAGGTTCTCCCTTGGTTTGTTTGGTCAAAGTAATCATCGTAGTACATACTATCTTTTATTAATTTATATATTTGCTAATTGATTTTATTAAAGAGCATTACGATTGAGACTATTATAGCTATCCCAGTAACAGCTTTTTTATTTGACTATATATCAAACATCTGATGACAACAGTACCCTTACTTTCAGCCATTACAAGAAAATGTTACTATATAAGCCTCTTTATAAAACCTATGTAGGTATGTTAAACTGTTTTTTTCCAAGTAGCAGCTTATGATGTCTTTTTATGATAAGACTACTGTCCGATAAAATACTTATATGTAGGGATTTTCAGCGTTCATTCAGTTAATGGTAATCATTTCTTAATAATTATCTGATAACATAATGTGAACCCAAAATAAATATTTATATTAACTGTAAGTTTGAGACAACAATCTTTTAAACCTTAACTAAACTAAACGTGTTATATTTAAAACTGATGTTCAAAAATGTCAGGAGAATATAAACAAAAAAAATATTTACTAAGGCAGTTCGCTTCATAGAACTAAGCCTGAATCTGTAGGAGGTATCAATGGTTAATTTAGTACAACTTGGTTTGTGGGTATCGATACCGTTCTTAGGTTATCTGCTCAATTTGTTTTTTCAGAAAAAAATAAAAAATGAATGTGAAACGAAAACTGACCTATTTCATTTATTTCTAATGACGGTTTGTGGGATAGCTATATGGTCTATATTTCTTATAGGTTCTGTACTATTAGGAATTTACAACAGTGAAGTATTTGGATATGCAGGTTGGTTAATTTCATTAGTAGGATTATTTTTTATTAGTAAAAAAATAATAGGTTTGAAAGAAGTTAAACTAAACATTGATATTTGGGAATCGATCTTCACCATAGGTCTTTTAGTGCTAATTGTATTTAACGTTATTTATCCAAACGAGAATATATTGGGTGGGAGAGATCAGGGAATCTACGCAAATAGTGGGATCTATATAGCAAACCACGGTAGTACCATTCGGGATTATCCTCTGCTTAGTGCTGAAGATTATAATGGAAGTTTTCTAGCTGGTCTTTACTCGACACCAGGGCATATTACCGTACAGTCTTCAGATCTTTATTCGACATGGCTAGCACATGGTTACTCCACTTTTGGGATTGAAGGTCTCTTTAGAGTAAACACTCTGTTTTTGTTCTTCTCACTTATTTTATTTCGATATTTTGGACAGACATTTATGAAAAAACCGTATGCGATTATGGCGACCTTGTTTCTAGGATTTAATTTAAGTCAACTATGGATTTCCAGAATGACTTTATCGGAAACTCTTACACAGGTCTTTGTTTTAGCCGCAATTTTGTCGATAATTCTTTCATTACAAAATAAGAACAATACCTTTGCTTATTTAAGCGGATTTCTTTGGGGAATGACCTATTTAGTAAGAATCGATGTTTATCTTTTTTTTCCGATGCTAATCTTTTGCCATATTATCTTTAATTTACTTAAAAAAGAAGTTTCATCATCAGAAAACGCAGTATGGAATAGATTGCATATTACTAACGCAGCTTTTATTTTACTTTCAGTTCCCTATTATTACTATTTTTCTAAACCATATTTTTTGGCTCTATCCGATCAGCTTTTAAAAATTGGTCTCCTAACTATTTTTTTATTTATTATTTTAGTTATAACATCAAAATTGAAAATAAAAGTATCGAGTACAAAATATTTATACTACTGTCTACTAAGTTTAATTCTTATTACGGTCATCTATGCCCACTGGATCAGACCATACATTGGTCCCTTTGCTACGTATGATTGGCCTGGAACTCCCTTAGATGGGACTCGAAATTACCGTGAAAACTCTATCATCATCATTTGCTTGTATTTATCAATTCCTATCTTTTATGCAGCGGTCGGTGGCTTATTAGCTGCTGTATACAGTATTATGTTTAAAAAAGAGTGGAGCCTTATACCACTCGTCGTCCTTATTGGAGGGTTTTCTGCTTTATATTTATACGATCCTCAAATATCACCCGATCAGTATTGGGCAATCCGGAGGTTCATCCCAATTATAATTCCAGGCATTATTTTCTTGGCTTTTTACGGGCTATACAGGTTCTCATTACTTTTCTCTAACAATCGGCGAAAGGTTATTCTCACTATAGTTAGCCTGAGCCTGTTCACTTTCGTGTTTCAACAAGACAAGGCACTAATATTAGGAAAAGAAAATAATAATTCCTGGAATCAGGTTGCAACCATAGCTAATAAAATACCGGATAATTCCAAAATCATTTCTAATACTATAGATACACTTAACACTCCTCTATTTATGGCTTTTGATAAAAAAATACTTCAATTAAGTCATCTAAGAGAATCAAGCTATGAAAAGTTACTTACTGAACTAAACCAACAAAAAGATGGAGATATTTATTTACTGGGAAGTATGGGGATATTTGGTTATGATCGAGAGAATGTAGAGGATTTTGATTTGCAATTTAGTAGTCTTGAGCAAGTACCAAATAAACTACCAAGTGAGTTAATTGAAGATCATTATCACTTAGAGCTAAGTAAATTAATTAAATCTGATAAACCGCAAAATACTATATTAGGCGCTTACCCTGTATTAGGAGTAGAGGAATCAGGTTTCTATAATTCAGAAGTTGATTCTTTAGGAACTCCGTTTAGATGGACCGACGGAAACGGCTCATTAGTAATCCCTATGGACACTGAATACCAATCATCAAGTGTTCAAATCTCATTTAATAATATAGGACCACAACCGCAGAATATTAAAATTACAGCTAATGGTCAAAATCTATTTTCAGGGGAGATCAACGGCCCTACTGAGAAAATACTTTCTCTTCGCAATATAGAATCATCTGATAATAAAATCACGCTTCAGATTGAGAGTGATGTATGGAATCCGTCCAAGTTAGAAGAAGGTTCAGACGATAATAGAAATTTAGGGATAGCAGTTAATATGATCCGCATTAATAATAGTCTTTCTTCTTCCAGTCAGGATCTTACAGACGTCAAAACGCAAATTCAGCTCGAAGGTTCTGACAACTTGACTATGGATACAAATGTTCCCAAAAACATAACCATCAGTCTGAGTAACATTAGCGCAAAATTTCTTCCTACTTCTCGTTATTTAGGGACCGACCAAAATGCCGTAAAGGTCGGCCAATTATGGTTTAATAAAAATGACATGAGTCAAAGAGTATCAGAGGGTCGAACGCAATTGCCTTTTTCACTGTTCCCAAATGACAAACTACAAACTAAAATTGAACTTTCTCCCATAGGTTATGACGGCAAACCGCTACCTCCCGGAGACTATGAAGTTTGGGTTGGATTAATACAGGAAAGTGTAAAATGGTTCTATGAATACGGTGAAGTACCAACAAAAATAAATGTTCATATTAAATAGAGATCGTTTCATGCTGTATACATAAAGAACAAATCCACAAATCAAGGGGATTCTTATGAGAATCACAATAATAGGTCCATCCTATCCGTATCGTGGCGGGATATCACACTATAATACTTTGTTATACAGGTCGTTATTAAAAAATAGCCATCAAGTTCAATTTATTGGGTTTAGAAGACAATACCCCAAATTTTTGTATCCTGGAAAAAGCGACGAAGAGAAAGAGAATATTAGTCTTTACGAGCCTGATATTCTTCGAGTTTTAGACTCTATCAACCCTTTAACTTGGCTTCAAGCTGTCAAACACATAAGAGAATACCAACCTGAAGTTATCATTATCCCTTGGTGGGTGACTTTCTTCGCACCTTTGTACATTGTACTTTGTACGCTTACTAGAGGAAAGACGAATGCAAGGATTATGTTCTTATGTCACAATGTTATTGAACATGAGACAAGCCGTATCAAACAATGGATTACTAGTAAAACATTAAGACTTGGTGATTTCTTCATGGTCCATTCCTCAGAAGATCTATCCAATTTAAAAAATATTATTCCTGAAGCGATCGCTAAAAAAGCTTTTATGCCATCATTTCATGAAATAAATTCCAGACAAGTATCCAAGGAAAGCTCGCAATATTTATTGGGCTTGCATAGTAAAAAAGTGCTTTTATTCTTTGGATTTGTAAGGCCGTATAAAGGATTAATGTTCTTATTAAGAAGCATGGTACCTTTAGTCAAAAAATTCTCTGATATTCATTTACTCATTGTCGGGGAGTTCATGAAGGGTTCTAAAGAGGAATACCTTAAATTTATCTCTGATTATTCACTACATAATTATGTAACAATTATAGATCATTATGTCCTTACCGAACAAATTCATCAATATTTTTGCACCGCGGATATAGTCGTTCTTCCTTATACTACCGCAACTCAAAGTGCTGTCGTTCAACTTGCATACAGCTACAATAAACCTGTGCTTGTGACGAATGTAGGTGGTCTTCCCGAGGTTGTAATAAATGGAGAGACTGGCTACACAGTACCCAGCAAAAGTAGTGATGCCATTTATGAATCTATAGTTGATTTTTATGAAAACTCACGAGAACAGGTTATGTCAGAAAATGTAGAATATTTCAAAACTAAATTTAGTTGGGACGAATTATGCCATCAAATTGTGCAAGGTGCCAAAGCCAAGAAGGGCCAGCAAAATGATAAATAAAAAAGCACTCTTCTCTGTTATCGTAACGATCATAGTATTAGTACTTTGTATTAAATTAATAAATATTGATGATATGATGATTGCCATTACAAAAATTAATATATCTACAGTACTGATTGGTATCATAATTTATGTCGTTCAATTCATTTTGAGAGCCTATAGACTATCGTTAGTACTCGAAAACTTAAATACCCTGCGATTAATGCCATTTATGATGATATATCAATTTTTACTAAGAATTCTTCCATTTAAAAGCGGAGAAATCTCTTATGTTGTTTTGCTAAAAAAACAACACAAGGTTGAAACCTCTGTTGGAACTTCTACATTATTTCTAATGAGAGCGTTGGATGCCCTTTCTATATTATATTTGGTGGTTTTCACTCAAAATTACAACAAACATCTATTTTTTTCCTTATTTTTATTCATAATATTTTTCATTCTATCATCTTATATTATTTCACTGTTTCTCCAAACCGAAAAAAACGATAATATATATATCCTTCGATTGATTAAAAAATATTTAGGAGATGTCCCTGGAATTACTCTAAATAAAATTGTTCTACTACAGTTCATATCACTGTTAATCTATGTCAACCTTTATATTTTTGCTTACTTCATTACTAATGATCTCATACAAATTTCGATAAGTAACGTAGTGTATGTCGTTAACTATGCATTCATTGGTAATTACATCCCCATTAATGGAATTAATGTGGGTACTCAAGAAATTGGATGGATGTTGGGTTTAAGTAGACTAGGGTACTCATCAGAACAATCAGCTTTGGTGACTGCAGTTCAAAATATTGTTTCTTTGTTGATATTAACTATTTTATTTATTTCGGGATGGTTATGTATCATTTTTAAAAAAAGTGAAAGTGAAGTGAATACAGATGAAATTAATTATCCAAATTCCTTGCCTAAATGAAGAAGATACGCTCGCAATAACAATAAATGATCTTCCTAAATCGATTAATGGCATTGATGAAATTGAACTACTGATCATAGATGATGGAAGTACAGATAGGACCATTGAAGTTGCAAAAAAAATGGGAGTAAATCATATTGTAAAGTTTCCACGGAATCGTGGATTAGCAGAAGCTTTCAAAGCTGGTATGGATGCTTGTTTAAGGCTTGGTGCCGATATTATTGTTAATACAGATGCAGACAATCAATATAAAGGTAGTGATATTCCCAAACTTATACAGCCTTTATTAACCAAAAAATGCGATATTGTTATTGGGAATAGGCAGACAGATAGCATTGCCCATTTCTCCCCAATCAAGAAATTTTTTCAAAAATTCGGAAGTTGGATTGTCCGTAAAATATCCCAAACTGATATACCAGATACAACAAGCGGATTTAGAGCATATACGCGTGAAGCAGCTCTCCGCATAAATATTGTTTCCGAGTTCACTTATACACTAGAAACTATTATTCAAGCAGGACATAAGAAAATGGCAGTTGGTCACGTGAAAATAGGTACAAATGGGAAGTTAAGAGAATCACGACTCTTTAAAAGCATTGGCAATTATATGAAGAGATCAGCCAATACTATCATTCGAATTTATACCATGTATCGACCGCTGAAAGTGTTTATGACGACTGGGTTTATCATGTTCGTAGCTGGACTTTGTGTTTCTTTGAGATATGTTTTTTATTATTTACATGGAAACGGCAATGGTCACATTCAATCTTTGATTCTAGCTGCTACCCTAATGATAATCGGATTTCAGGTAGGTCTTATTGGACTTGTAGCGGACTTGATTTCTAACAATAGAAAATTGTTAGAAGAGGCTTTGTACAGAGTAAAAAAAATGGAGTTAGATTCAGCTCAAACAGATCACTCGCCAACACCAAAATACAGTATTTCCAAAAAAAGAAATATTTCCTAGAGATAGAGTGGCACCAATTTTACATATTAACCCGGATATGGGTAACACTTCCCTTCCAAAACTTTCACAATCTCAGGTACATCGTAACTTGTCAAGCGAATGAACTAATAAATGCTTTCTCTATTATCAATATAACAAAACATAATTCAACTAATTCTAAAAAAGTGGAGGCTCAAAATGAAAGTGTCTATAGTAGGAACTGGCTATGTTGGGCTCATTACAGGATGCTGCCTTTCTGAAATAGGGCATGTTGTAACTTGTATAGATAAAGATCCTAATAAAATACAGCAACTTCAAAATGGAAATATTCCGATTTATGAACCAGATCTAGATAGTATTCTTAAGAAAAACATGGAGTCTAATAGGCTATTTTTTACTGATGACATTATAGGAGCTGTTAGGGCAGCAGAAGTAATATTTATTGCTGTTGGGACTCCGATGTCAGAATCGGGAGATGTAGATTTAACTTCTGTTTATGCTGTTGCAAATGATATTGCTCCATATTTAAATAATAATGTAACAATCGCAATTAAAAGCACTGTTCCTGTTGGAACTTGTGAAGAGATAAATAAAATTATTCGATCCTTCAGAGGGGAAGAGATCGTTTATAATGTTGTTTCCAATCCGGAGTTTTTAAGAGAAGGTTCCGCGGTATATGATGCGATGAATCCTGATAGAATAATTATTGGTTCAACTGACCAACGAGGATTAGACGTTATGAAACAATTATATAATAAATATAATTGTCCAATTATTGAGACAACTCTAAACGCCTCTGAAATGATCAAGTATGCTTCAAATGCATTTTTGGCTACAAAAATTTCTTTTATAAATGCAATGTCAAACTTATGTGAAAAGTTAGATGTTGATATTACAATGATTTCGAAAGGTATAGGGCTTGATAAACGAATTGGACCACATTTTTTAAATGCTGGAGTTGGATATGGCGGATCATGTTTTCCTAAAGATGTAAAAGCGTTAATTACAGCCGCTAAAGAAGAAGGATATGACTTTAAACTTCTTAAAGAAGTTGAAGAAGTGAATGCATCTCAGAGAAAGATTATTGTTCAAAAAGTTTTGAAATATTTACTTAACAAACAGGGAAGCGTAGGTGTTTTAGGACTTGCTTTCAAACCAAATACAGATGATATGAGAGAAGCTCCTTCAATTTTTGTTATTAAGCAGTTACAAGAACATGGTATCGAGATTAAGGCATATGATCCCATTGTGAAGGAACAAGTTTATAATCATATAACCAATATAAAAAATTGTAAAGAAGTATATGGAGCTTTAGAAGGTGTGGATGTTATTGTATTAATGACGGAATGGCCAATATTTTTAGAACTTGATTGGGAAAAAATATCAGGATTAGTCAGAAAAAAAGTGGTCATAGATGCGAGGAATGCATTAAATCCAATGATGTTAAAGAATTATGGTTTTATCTATGAGGGAATGGGACGAGTAATAAATTAAGAGAATAATAGGACTTCTGTTAAGAAATGGATACATGACAAGCAACCGCCGACGGCCCTATCGTTGTAAGGAAGTCGGCGGTTGTGGATCATTACGTTTTTTGGGGTCAGCATAAACAGAACGTCCTTTAGAATTAGACGATTACCAGAATATCTATATCCGGTATATAAATTATTTTAGTATACCTTGGGCTAAGTTTATTATGGAATATAATAAATGAAGTAATATATTCATTAACTGTTTTATAAATGTTACTAAATTGATTTTTTCGAAAAAATAATAAATTTACTGAATAAATAATTAGTAGCAACAACTAATATATTCGATATAATCTTCGAAAAAAAGTCATCTTGCATTAAATATTGAACCATTAACATCATAACTAATAAATCCATAATCAAAGAAAGAATTCTAAAAAAGATAAAAAATAATATTTCCTTAATAACTTTATATATTTCATTATTATAGCTTTTAAATACGTATAATTTATTAGTAATGAAAGCAAAAATTACAGAGACTAACCAAGCAAATGCTGTAGCTATTTTATAATCAACAATCAGACTTTTTGTTAACAATGCATACATAACAATATTCACAACAGTTGTGAGAATACCAAAAAAAATATAATTACCAAGTTCTTTTTTTAAAGTCATTTCGCCACCTAAAATTTTCCGATTAATTCTGCTTTTTCTCCAATTTCATCTTTCCTATTGTTATATTCATTTATAAAATATAGTGGTCTTCTCTTTGTTTCATTGAATATTCTCCCTAAATATTCACCTATTATACCTATAGATAATAGTTGTATACCTCCAAGAAATAAAATTACTGTAATAAGAGAAGGATACCCTGCAACGGATTCACCGTACAAAACGGTTTTTGTAATTATAAAAAGCATATAAATAAAAGCAAATAATGAAATGAATAAGCCAAATAATACAGATAACCTCAGAGGAGCTATCGTAAAAGATGTTATTCCCTCAATGGCTAAATCTGCTAGTTTAAAATAGTTCCATTTTGTTTCTCCAGCAGCCCTAGGGTCGCGATCAAAAAGTATTTCTTTTTTATTGAAACCTATCCAACTAAACATCCCTTTTGTGTATCTTTGTGTCTCTCTAAGTTTTTTCAATGCTTCTACACAGCGTCTATCAAGTAATCTAAAATCTCCTGTATTTTCTTGTATAGGTATTTTACTTATCCTTTGAAGTGTTTTATAAAACATATTCGCGGTAAATTTTTTCAACCAAGTTTCTCCAGCTCTATTTCTTCTTTTTGCGTATACATCATCGAAACCTTCTTCCCAGTAATTAATCATTTCAACAATTAATTCAGGAGGATCTTGAAGATCGGCATCGATAATAACAACAGCATCACCCGTAGCATAATCAAGACCTGCAATCATAGCAATTTCTTTTCCAAAATTTCTGGAAAGATCTATATATGAAATTCTTTTATCATGTTGCCTCATGTTCTTTATGATATCAATTGTGTTATCCTTACTTCCATCATTAATAAACAGAAGCTCAAAATTATAGTTAGGTATAATATCAATCACTTTATTTAAACGAGTATAGAGTTGGTGGAGCACGGCTTCTTCATTATATGCAGGTATTAATATTGTTATCTTTCTCAAGATGAACTTCCTTTCTTAATCTAAATTAACAAAACAAGCTTTATTCAAATCTAGTTATTATCAACGATCTAAAGTGCAATCCTAAAATCCTAGTATCCTCATTAATTCCCATATCTTTAGGAGAAGTTGCACTTGGTGTTTGAAATTTTATATACAGCTGATTACTATCGTTGAGTACGTTGTTTGGGATTGCTACTTTCAACTGTTGTGCTCTTGATATAGGACCTTCCCAAATAACTTTATCGTTAATACTAATAATAAGCATTTGCCTATCCAGTTTGTGGTTTATCAACGGAATCATATCTAAGTTTAATTGTAAATCTTCATTAACTCTATCCTGTAAAAAAAATCTAAGTTCAGAGATGTGACCTTCTGTCCAAGTGCCATCTTTTCCAGAACTTTCCTCCCAACCGGACAATGAATATTTTCGAAAAACTCCATTAAGGCCAAATTTTACTTCATCACCAAGTTTATAGTTAATTAGGTTATTAAGATTAACTTTCTGTAAATTAAAATTATTTATTTCATTTCTTAGTAAGTTTGCGGTAGGTATAAACACAAAATACCCATCAATATTATATACTTCCGTACCATTCAAAATGAAAGAGTTAATATCGCTTTTATCTATAATATATAATGTTTTTGTATCATATACTCCATTAAGTAGTTGTCGCCTAGTTTCTGTATTGATTGCAATGCGTTTAGAATAATCTTGTCTAGCAAAATATCCAATATTAATCTTCATATTGTTATTAGACGCTAAATAAGAAAAAGGAAGATATAACTTGTCATTTAAAGGTACAAAAACAATATTATCAAATTGTGTTGTTGCAAAGTTCCAAAAGGCTGATTTTAGCGGATTGTTCCAAGTGGAATAATTATTATAAGACTTGTGAAACTCTTGCATTTTAGAGGATAAATCATAATACTGAATAAAAAGTGAAAATGATAACAATAATATTACGACTTTTTTTGAGGAACCTCTTATTAAAATATATAAACTGAAGAAAATTATCATATAATACAATGGCCAAATCATTCTACCAGAAGCTCGAATTGTACCTAATAGAGCAAGAATGTTTTCATTCAATTTAATATTAGCTAGTATATGATTATCTAATGTAATAACATTAGATGTTGCAATTGCAAAATAGATAACAAATACAATACTTAAACCAACCCAAAAGTTTTTTATTGGTTTTACTAGTGAAGGCTTATTTAGGATTTGAAAAAACGCCCATAATAATATTACAATTATTCCAACACCAAAGTAACTAAAACCCTCATACTGCCCACTTATTGCAAGACTTCTATCTTTTATTAGGCCGTTTGACCATCCTTGTGGATTGAATAAAGATGTTAAATTAAAGCTTAAATCACCATAGCCACTCGTAGAACCAACTTTCCCTAAAGTAAAGTAACCTACTGACCACAGTAAAAAAATAATATTTATAGAGATAATTATTATATATATTAGTAGTATTTTATAAGAAATTACTTTTTTAATAACAGCCAACTCAAATAATTGAACAAAAAAAAGACCTAGTATCATTATAAAAATATATGGATGTACAAGTAAACTTACAGTTATTAGTAATAACCACTTAACAAACGGGAAATAGGATTTATTAATAAATAATAATATAGAGGCCAATATTACCCAGTGCCCCATTAATGCTTCATGTCCGTAAGCCCTCCAGAGCATAATAGGGCTAATTACAAAAAACATAGCAGCTAGAATTTGAACCGATGTATTATGGGTTATTTTACGGATAAGCATTAATCCAAAAAAACCTTGTAAAATATAACATATCAACATCCAATAGCCCATATATTGGAAAGTAGGAGGTAACACAGGATTTAGCGTTTTAAATATGAAAGCTAGTAACGGAACAGAATCAGTATAGAAAATTGAAGTGTTTAAAGGATAACCAAAGCTTTCAATTTTCCCAAAGGGAATGCTCCAAGGTTCATTTCTAAAGAATTGCCATCCTATATAATGCTGGGCAGGGTCTTCTTTCAAAAGCAACCAATCTATATAAGTATAATTTAAAATATGGCTACCTAATACAGCTAAGAAATATAAACCACTTATACTCACACTTAATACTAATAAAAACAACTTTGTATGAGATATATCTAGAAACCTTCCATTTTCTTCAAAATAATAAAATACCATTGTTAAAAGAAAACATAATATTAATGGATAATATATGCGAAAATCTAATAATAGACAACTCGAAATTAGTAAAATTAAAATAATAAACAGCATTAAGCTTTTAATTTTAACCATGTTGAACATTTGTACCTCCTACGCCAAAAAGGAAAGCATCAGAAAACTGTCCATATTATTAATTTTCAATATGAGTTTGATGTTGTTTCAATAACAATTCCATATAGTCAAGTAACTCATTTTTCAATTCATTCCGTTCCAGTGCGAAATCAAGCGTTGTTTTTATAAAACCTAGCTTTTCACCTACGTCGTAACGTATACCTTCAAAATTGTAAGCATAAACTGATTCAAATTGTAACAATCTTCTAATTGCGTCAGTTAGCTGTATCTCACCTCCTGCACCTACGATTCCTTCATCAAGTATTTCAAAAATTTTTGGGGTAAGTATATACCTACCTAAGATGGCGAGATTAGATGGAGCCTCATGTATAGCTGGTTTCTCAATTAAGTCTGACACGCGAACTAATTGCTTAGTAGCATCTCTTGTGTCAATAATTCCGTATCGTGAAACCTCACTTTGATTTACTGGTTGTACACCGATTATCGTAGATCTATAAGACGTGAAAAGATCAATTAGTTGTTTTAAACAAGGTTTAGTCGTTTCTGTAGTTTTAACAATATCATCTCCGAGAAGAACAGCAAATGGCTCATCACCGATGAATTTCCTTGCGCACCAGATAGCATGACCGAGTCCTTTGGGTTCTTTTTGTCTGATATAGTGTATATCAACTAATCTTGAGGAATGTCTTACTTCCTCAAGAAGATTAATTTTATTCTTTTCTATCAGTTTCTGTTCCAATTCAAATGCAATGTCGAAATGATCCTCAATTGCTCTTTTTCCTTTACCTGTTACGATAATAATATCCTCAATCCCCGATTGAACTGCCTCTTCGATAATATACTGTATTGTTGGTTTATCCACAATTGGTAACATTTCCTTCGGCATTGCCTTAGTTGCTGGCAAGAAACGAGTGCCCAATCCCGCGGCCGGTATTATCGCTTTTTTAATTTGTTTCATGAAAAAGTAGCCCTCCTAAAATGGTTATAGTTAATAATTTAATCTAGTAGAGCTTGACTGAATAATTTGGCGACAACATTAAAATCATGATTTTCTTTCATGTATAATTCGCCAAAAGCCCCCATCTCATTTCTCAGCATAGGATTATTGACAATTTCCATTAAATAGGCTAACAAAAGCTCTTCCTCATATTCATCAACATCCACTTTCCAGACACAGCTGTCAGGGTACTCCATATAGGATCCAACATTTGAAACAATGCAAGGAACCCCGTAGCCTAAAGATCTTACTAAAGTAGCTGATGTTTCACCAAAAGTTGGCCATCTAAGGTTAATACAAAGATCTGAAGCTTCAATATATTTTTTAAATATCTCTAAACTCGGACCTGGTATTATTTTTACATAATTATTAATATTCATCTTTTTAAGATTTTTCATAATGTGTTCTTTCATCTCGCTGTTACAATGACCAATTATATTTAACTCTATATTTGTATTGGTCTTTATTAACTCAGAAATTACACGTAAAATAACATCTATTCTCTTATTGGGGATAACATTCCCAAATACTCCGATAGATATTTTATTCAAATCCATTTGAAGACTCTTTTTTAATTCTACTTTTGTTAGTGATGACTCATTTACTAAAATACCACTTGGTATTGTAACGATACTCCCTTGAAAATCCGATTCAATCTCAATTTTATCTTTAACCCATTTGCTATGAACAATTACTTGATTACTTATTTCTACTACTTTCTTAAACATTGGGAATTCTTGATCATTGGGGTAAGTATTCATCGTTAGTAATTGCTCGCCAGCATGCAATCCTTTTTGTCCATGGCTGTACGCTAGCTCATTCACAAATCCTGTTTTATCGCCACGTAAATACTTAGTATATATATAAAACCCATATAAATTTAAATCATGCAAAACTACACTGCCAGGATAATTAATAATAGCGTCGTATATCCATGAGTGAAGCTCATTATTGCCCATATGATATACTCTTATTTTTATTTGTTCTAATTCGTTAAAATGATCTTTATAATCTAAAACAACAAAATTATCCTTAATAAAGCTATTCTCTGGAATATAACCATTTACAAAAATCTTTATATCAAAATAATCTTTTAATTTTGTAAGCAATTCTTCACTATAGTCAGAAATCCCAGAAGACTGAGGGTTTAAAGGACTGAAATAAGCCATTACAGGCTTCTCAGAATTCAATTCTAAATTTAATAACGAAGTCGATGCTAGCATTTGGAATGCATGTAAACTAAGCTGAGTTGAGTGATCCCAACTAAATTTTTCTGCTTGTTTTATAGATTTTATCTTCAGTTCTTCTGATAATTGTTTATTTGTAAGAATAGAAATAATAGCTTCTGCTAACATCTCATCATTATTAACATCAACAAGTATGGCGGCATTATTGGTTACTTCAGGAATAGAAGAACTTTTCGTCGTAATTACAGGAGCTCCGCATCGCATCGCCTCTAAGACAGGTAAGCCGAATCCTTCATAAAGAGATGGAAATACAAAAAGTTCACATTCCTTGTACAAAGAGACTAAGCAATCATCACTTACAAAGCCCAAAAATAGTATTTGTTTATCACTAATTCCATTTTCTCTGGCATACGAAGTTAATTCCGCTTTCTCTGTTTCTTGTTTTATTCCAGATATTACCAATTTAATGTTTGGCAACTCTTTAACTACTTTTGAAAAAGCATTAATTAATCCCTTATTATTTTTTCTAGGATCATAACCCGTTAGTGAGTAAATAAATGGAGAAGACAAGCCTAACTCTTCATTGATTATTGTATTCTCGCTTCCCGATTTACCAGGATGGTACAAATTCTCATTAGTAGAAGCATATATAACATGAATTTTACTAGAATCCATTGGATAAAACTTCAATAGGTCATTTTTTGATGCTTCAGAAATGGTCAGTACCATATCTGCTTTTGCAATCAATTCGCATCTTGAATTATATAAATTTTGGATATGCTGAGGCCATTTAGCATAGTATTGCTCTTGCATCACCAAAGGAATTAAGTCATACACTAGATAAGATATTTTAACTTTACTATTTTCAATCTTCGGAACTTCAATATCAAACATGAGCGGACTTGTAAAATGAATGATATCTATATGTTTTTTCTCTACAAAATCCTCTAGTTCTCCTATTTCCCAATTATGATCTTCTTGAATTCTTTTATCAAAATCAATGTATTGAGTTACAAAAGAAAATTCCCATTTATTATTTTTTTTTCTAAGCAGGTAATATCTATGGCTATTGTCTTGTTTAATAAAATCTTTTATCCAGTTGTAAGTATAAATTCCTATTCCTCTATTTTTCTCTGGAGTATATAGAGTCTGAATATCAATTAAGATTCTCATGCAATAATATCCTCTCTTTGAAATCCTTTACTAACTAAAAATTCAATTATTCTCTCCGCCGTTTTTTTCCACGTATAAAACTCTTCTACATATTTTTTCCCTTTTTGTCCCATCACCTTTGCATTCTCTGAATCAATTAATAATATATTTAATGTTTCTTTGAATGACATGTAATCTTTATAATACAAACCACCTTCACTTCGATCACAATGCCCTTTTGTGACCGCACAATGCTCATGAACTATGACAGGTGTATTACATAGCCAACTTTCCATTATAACAATAGAAAAACTCTCCATCAGTGAAGGTTGTATTAATGCCACTGCTCCTGCGATTGCATCATACTTTTCCTCATCACTTACTTCTCCTACATGAATGATATTCTTTGAGCTTTTCATAGTTTCAATAATTTGGTCTTCACCTTTACCAAGAAAAACAAGTTTAGTGTCATTTAAAGTATCTTCAATATATTGATTAAACAAATTAATAAGTTGAGGAACGTTTTTCCCCGAAACTTGCCTACCTACATATACAAAATATTCTCCATGTAAATTATATTTTTTCCTAAAATTATCAGATGAAGGTGCATAATCGATTTCAACTCCTCCACCTGAAACTGTACCCGTACCCTCTTCCAAACCATACAGCCTTGATGAAAATTCAAGCTCTTCTACAGTGTTTAAAAAGAGTCCTTTTACTCTAGAAAACATATCACTTACGGACTTGAAATAAGCCATTCCTTCGTCATGAAGACATGGTATAATAAAGCTATTTTCCGGTCTTAATTTGCTTCCCCAATAAGTAGTTCCAGCAAGATAAGGTATAAACATAAAAATATAGTTGTCACCAGAGGTATTTATAAAATCATACATGGAGTCACTGTTAACAGTTTCGTGCATTAATTGCATTTCTTGAACGTAACTTAAAGTTTCCCCATGTATTAATTTGCCCATAAGCTCATCGTATAAAATCTTATTTCTTTTTCGAAGTGAAAATCTTCTTACTTGAAGTTCATTTATTGAAGTCAAACCTTCATCATAGAAATCTGTACCCCAATCCCAAAATGAGTCCTTACCACAAGTGGTTATAATCTCAACCTTGCACCCTGCATCCTGCAGACTTTTAGCGATACCACCAGCAAATCTTTCTGCACCACCTGAAATATTATCACTAAACCACGGGGTTACGATTCCAAGTTTCATAAAAAACTCCTTATTATTTAGATAAAATTAACGAAAAATTATAGTACTCTTGAGGATCAGTTTCTTCAATTGGTCCACTTAAATAAGAATTAATAACATCGAAACCAATATCAACAGCAATATACTTATATGTCTCATGAAACATCGGTTTTTCATGTGTAGGATCCAAATAATAAAGATTATGCATCACATATGGAGATGTGGTGTTAGGTGTTTCTAGAATTAATTTTCCATTTTGAGAAAGCTTCTTAAAACAAAGCTTAAGAAACTTTATTTTTAAGGGCGCCGGGAGATGTTCTATAACATGTGCCATAAAAATGCCTCCAACACTACTATCTTCTAACCCTTCTAGGTATTTTATAGCATCATCCGTATATGCTATCAAACCCTTTTCAGTACATGCATTAACTAATTCTGGATCAGAATCTACTCCAATGCCCTTGATATTATGTTTCTTTAATAATTCTAAAAAATAACCTCTGCCGCAGCCTATATCAAGAACATTATCGCATTCCTGCAAATGTGGAATGTATTGTTCATATATTCCTTGTACAATATCACGATCAGCACTAAACCGCTCAGCAAATTTTGAATAATCAAAGTCCAAGAAGTTTTGTTCTTTATACATTTCTTGAATAGAATTTAAATCTGTTTCCAATTCTTTTATTGTTCTTTCTTTAATTTCAGATAATTGTATTTTTAATGCATCAATTGTAGATGTTAATTTTTTATTATAAAATACTAATTCATTATTACTAACTTGCAATTTTTCATTAATAATTTGTAGTTCTTCGTTGATTGATACTAATTTCTTGTTATTTATATCTAACTCCAAAAAATTATTATTGATTTTATCAATCTCAACATTTTTATTTATTAGATGAAGTATAAGTTTGTTCTGTTCATTTAAGATTTCAATAGTAGAGTTTAATCCAAACCATACATCATTGTTTAAATGTTTTTGTTGGTTAGTAAATGTATCAGCATACCATTTTGTAAAAAGCCTTGCTCCTAATCTCCTTATTGGGATAATAATTTTCCCTAGAATTTTAAATCTCGATACAAGATGAGGCTCTAGAAAAGCTACTGGCATATTAGGAGTAATTCTGTATGTTAAACGTTTTAGATTGATTTGCAAAGTATTGATAATATTAGAAAATTCAGAATCATCAAATTCCAAAATTGGAGATTGTATTTCTTGCTCTAATCTAGTTTCTTCCATAGATTTCTTTTGTGAACGTACACCATTCCGTATTTGATTCATAATAAAATCAGGAGTTATTTTTTTAGACATACGATCACCTCTTATACTTTATGAATCCATTCGTGATTTATTTTAACTATGCCTACATCGTTAGCAAGACTAGATATTTTGAAGGAATATTTCCGGTCGTGATAATCATATTGATTACCATTAATATCATGTACCGCTACAGTAATAAGAAAAGTTCCAGCAACTAAATCAATAGAGGGTATATTAAAAATCATAGTACCATCATCATTTTTTTTAAGCTTCTCTATATATACTTTGTCAATAAAGGTATTTGTACCATAACAATGTATATTATCAATAGTATGAATTCCACAACCAAAAACCGGTTCTTCAACATCTTTATTAGCTTTATACTTAATATGGATCTTCATGGGTTCTCCACTTAAGAATCCGAACTTAGCATTGTTAAGATCATCAGTTAATTTAACATCAATTATTTCTATAAATTTATTACCCCAACGTGTCTCATCTATTATTTCATTTGTTTCATTTAAACCATCTTCTAATTCCAATTCCGATTCATTACTTTGCTGATGAGAAGTATTCTCTTCAATCAAACGTTTATTCTCTTCATCTGATAAATAAGACAAATATTTATCAATAACTTTTCTTGGATTACCATCCTCTGCAACTTTCCCGTTTTTTATCCATAAAACTCTGTCACAAAGTTTTTCAACAGATCCAAGGTCATGAGAAACAAATACAATTGTCGTTCCTTTATTTCTGAGTCGTAGTAGCTGATCCATGCATTTTTGTTGGAAAGCTGCATCTCCTACAGCAAGAACTTCATCAATAAGCAAAATATCTGGTTCAACCATTATCGCTACAGAAAAAGCTAGACGCATATACATACCTGAGGAATAACTTCTAACAGGGTTTTCTATATAGTTTTTTAATTCTGAAAAAGCAATTATTTGGTCAAGTTTATTTTTAATTTCCTTTTTGCTTAGACCTAGTATCGCTGCGTTCATAAAAATATTTTCTCGACCAGTAAAATCTGGATGAAAACCAGCGCCAAGTTCTAATAAGCTGGAGACTTTTCCTTTTATGTCAATATTACCTCGATCTGGGTATAATATTCCTGTTAATAATTTCAATAAGGTGCTTTTCCCTGAACCATTTCGACCTATTAATCCGACGGTTTCACCTTGTTTAATATCCAATGAAACTTCATCAAGAGCAAGATAAATATCATATTTGTTTTTTCTTTTGTTAACAATTCGATCTTTTAAAGTAGACGCTCTTTCTTTAAAGACCTTGAATGATTTGGTAACGTTGGAAACTGAAATAACATTCATAATCTATACCACCTTAAATTTCTTCTGCAAAATTACGGCTTAATTTTTTAAAGATAAAGAAACCGAAGTATAACATTAATAATGCAACTATTGCTACAGTTATTAATGGACCTGCATCTGGAAATTTATTATAGAAAAATATATCATGAAAACCTTCAATAATTACCTTCACCGGATTGTAATCAAATATATACTTGATTTCTTTAGGAATCATGCTCGAGGTAAAAACAATTGGAGTAAGATAAAACCACACCATCATAATGATACCAAGAATATGTTCCAAGTCTCTGAAATACACATTTAGGCTTGAAACTATTAGAGTAATCGCGAAAGTAAACAAAAAATAAACTAAGAGAATAATTGGAAATAATAAAAGTGGTAGCCCTAATTGTATTTTGTTAAAGAAAAGGATGGGGAATAATATTAATAAACTAAAAAAATAATTAATAACACCGCCAATTACAACTGAGAGAGGTAATATTTCTTTGGGAAAATATATTTTTTTCACTAATCCAGCATTTCGAATCACTACCCCTGTACCAGACAAGACGGCTTGGTTTATCAAAAACCATGAAATTAATCCAATAAATAAATAAGATGTATAATTATCCATATCGATTCTTACAATAAATTTAAATACAATAGAATATACTAACAGCATTAATAGTGGATTAAGTAGAGTCCACAGAAATCCAAAAAATGATCCTTTATATCTAGTCCTTAAATCAGTAAGAACTAAACTTTCCAGCATTTGTCTATACTGATATATTTCTCTTATTTTTTTAAACATGTGTGCTAAGCTCCTTAATTGGAGTTTTGTTTGCTCCTCCAATAATTCATAATATCTTGAAGAGATTCATCTATAGATATCACTGGTGACCAGTTAGTAAGCGACTTTAGAGCTGAGGAATCCCCGTAATAATAAGGAAAATCCGAAGGTCTCATTTTGTTAACATCAATCTGTATTTGTATTTCTGTATTTAAACTCATTTTAATTAATTTATCTAAAATATCTTGAATCGATATAGGCTTACCAGAACAAACATTATAAATTTCTCCAAATTTATCGCTTTGAGTAAGAAGATAATAAGCTCTTACAATATCCCTCACATCTGTAAAGTCCCTCTTTGCATCTAGATTCCCTACTTTTAGAATGGGACGTAGCTCTCCTCTTTCAATCTCAGAAATTTGTTTAGCGAAGTCTGAAGTTACAAAGCCCACACCTTGTCCTGGACCGATATGGTTAAATGGTCTTGCATGAATAATATTTAATGAGTAGGCTTTATAGTAATGTTGTACTAACATACTAACAGTTGCCTTTGAAATACCATAAGGACTGATTGGCCTTAAAAAATTCCCTTCGACAATTGGCATTTCCTCCAATTTTACTTCACCATATTCCTCGGATGAGCCTATAGTTAGTATTTTTACAGTTCTTGATACATTGCTGCTTCTCACAGCTTCCAATAAATTAATTGTCATTATTATATTCGAATCAAAAGTCATTGCTTTGTTATCCCATGAGTCCCTCACTGAGCTTTGTCCAGCAAGATGAAATATACAATCAGGCTGTATATCATTAACTAATTGCAAAATCTGACTACTTGAATTCAGATCTAATGTAACAATATTAATTGTTTTATTAAATAAAACGGGGGAACTCTTACGAGTTGTCCCCCAAACCTCACATCCCTGTTTTCTCAAATAATCCGCTAGGTATTTAGCTACAAACCCCGTAATACCAGTAATTAAAGCTTTCATGAAACCAACCGCCTTTATGCGTGCTGAATAACTTGCAATCTTTTCAAGTCACTCTCAACCATCATAGTTATTAACTGCTCAAAACCCACTTCTAGATTCCATCCCAGCTGTTCTTTAGCTTTTGTACAATCTCCTAAGAGAAGATCAACTTCTGCTGGTCGAACAAATTTAGGATCAATTACTACATGATCTTGCCACTTTAATCCTACATGTCCAAATGCTATTTCAACCAACTCTTGGACAGTATGCATTTCACCAGTAGAAATAACATAATCATCTGGACGTTCTTGTTGGAGCATCAAATACATAGCTTTTACATAATCACCTGCAAAGCCCCAATCTCTCTTCGCATCCAAATTACCCATTCTTAGCTCTTTTTGCATCCCTAGCTTAATTCTCGCTACTGCATCAGTAACCTTACGAGTAACGAATTCAACACCACGGCGAGGAGATTCATGGTTAAACAAAATCCCTGAGCAAGCGAACATATCATAGCTCTCGCGATAGTTTACAGTAATCCAATGTCCATATACTTTAGCTACTCCATAAGGACTTCTTGGATAAAAAGGTGTCGTTTCTTTTTGAGGAGTTTCTACAACCTTACCGAACATTTCGCTACTTGATGCTTGGTAAAACCTAGCTTCTGGTTTTGTTAATCTAACAGCTTCCAATATATTAGTTACACCGATACCGGTAACTTGTCCAGTTAGAACCGGTTGTTCCCAAGAGGTTCCCACAAATGATTGTGCCGCTAAGTTATAAACTTCATCTGGATTAGACAAACGAATTGCTTGAATTAATGAGCCTAGGTCGAGCAGATCACCATCGATAAACTCAATTTCATTCTTAAGATGTTCAATGTTATCCATAATAGGCATACTTGTTCTTCTACGAAGACCATAAACTTTATAACCTTTAGAAAGTAATAGTTCAGCTAAGTAAGATCCGTCTTGTCCTGTAACACCTGTAATTAATGCAGATTTAGTCATTTAAATAATTTCTCCTTTGTATAAAATAAGAATTACATATGAGTTATGTTTATAAATATTGTTCAAGCTTCTGAGTTCTCAATTCTTTTAATAGCAGTTTCACTTCTTGTGCTTTTTCTTTTGTACAAATTAACGTTACATCTTCAGTGTCAACAACAATAAGATCTTCAATTCCAAGAGTAGCAATAAGCTTACCATTACTTTCAATGATACATCTCTTAGTATCTAAATTTAAGATATTCCCTTTAATTACGTTGCCATTTTCATCACGATCATTGATTCGATCAAGAGCAGTCCAGCTCCCTACATCATCCCAACCGAACACACATGGTATAACATAAATATTACTGACCTTTTCCATGATGCCATAGTCGATAGATTGATCTGGCATTTTATAAAATTCTTTATGAATCAATTCATTTCGATCCAAATTCGTTTCAAAAGCAGACTTTAATGTCTCTAAGACATCATGCATATCAGGCATAAGTTCTTTAATATATTGTCTTATAACAGCAGTTTTCCAAATAAAAATACCACTATTCCAAAAGAAGTTACCTGAATCCAAGTATGTTTGTGCCGTTTCTGAATCTGGCTTTTCAACAAACTTACTCACTTTGTGTACTTCTAGTTCATTAACTTTACTTACTTGTTTTGTACTTTCAATATAACCATACCCTGTTTCTGGATAGGTCGGCTTAATTCCTAATGTAACAAGGTTATTGCCCTCCTGTGATACTTCTACTGCAGTTTGAAGAATCTTAATAAATCCTTCTTCATTTTCAATAATATGATCAGACGGCAGGACTACCATTGTACTATCAGGATACTTTTCTTCAATAATAAGAGAAGCAATTCCCACACATGGAGCTGTATTTCTTCCAATAGGCTCTATAATAATATTTTCTAAAGGAAGATTAGGTAGTTGAGCATGTATCAATTCTGCATAAAGCTCATTAGTTACGATAAATACGCGGGAGATATCTATTAACTTTTCAAGTCTAGATATAGTCTGCTGAATCATGGATTTATTTCCGGATATATTCAGGAATTGTTTTGGCAAATTTGTACGGCTTTTGGGCCAGAATCGTTCGCCTTTCCCGCCAGCCATAATCACCGCGGTAATGGTCATGTCTTCCCCTCCAGTTATCGACATAAAACGAGAAATTAACTCACAATATTATAGCGTAATAATTTACTGCAAAGCAATCTTTTCTGGAATTATTTGTTTCCAGCCCCAAATCATTAGTATAATAGGATCAGTGAAAATGTCATTCATTAAACAACAAGTATAATTATAATCTATGTTATCAGTGGTCACTATGAATTTCCACACCATTAAATTGCCAATATGTTTAGTTGCATTAAGTAACCTTTTCAGAATAGAATTATATTAGATAACGTCGAATTATCGGAGGTTTTAGAACTTGAATTACTCTTATGCAACATCAAAAACAAATAAAGAGCAATTAATTCCAACTATAGAGATAAACAAAAAATTAGAAGTAAAAAAAAATTACTCCAGTCTTCTCACTTCATTTTTTGTTTTGTTTGAAGTTTTTCTCATTAGTCTTGTATTTTTCTTCTTATATGAATATCGTATCGCACAAGAATTTGATAGAGATCTTACATTTTGGAATGTTGATTCCCCTCGATTTATTAATTATGTCGTGTTCTTTATAATCTCTTCGACTGCTTATATCATTTTTATGTACCGATATCAATTATTTCGTTTTAGATCCGGGTCAGGTCTTGCTGATGAGCTTTATAAAGTAATTAAAGCTTTTTCCTTCTCAATTTTAATAACTATAGGTGTAAGTTTTATATTAAAGTATACGGACTTTTCAAGGCTAGTTATTGTAAGTTATTGGTTATTTGCTATTATTTCATCTTGTTTCGTTCGAGTAATTAAAAGGCTTGTATATAATCGATTAGCTCGTCAAGGTGTAGTTAGTAAGAATGTGGTAATTGTTGGCGCTGGAAAAGTTGGGAAACTGCTTATGGAAGATTTATCGAATTATCGTTATTTAGGTTATGATATTGTAGGTTTTGTGGATGATTACGAATGTGATGATATTGATACTCATAAATACTTAGGTCCCATTTCTAAATTGAATGAAGTTCTTAAAGAAAATCTGATAGAAGAACTTATTGTAACTATCCCCTCTGAGAGAGAGCTTGTGAATAAACTCATAACCGATTTAAGAAAGCTAGATATCCAGATTAAGATTATTCCTGACTTATATAATCTTGTTATGAGTACAGTACAAATCGGCAATATTAACACACTACCTGTCGTAACTCTGGTTAAAACACCCATGAGAGGGATTGGTCTCGCAGCCAAAAGATTGATTGATATTATTGCGTCTTCATTATTAATTTTTATCATATCTCCAATATTTATTATGACATCAATTGCCATTAAGATCGATTCTAAAGGAAGTATTATTTATAAGCAGCAGCGAATCGGAAAGAATGGTAAACAATTTCACATGTTAAAATTCCGATCCATGGTTACTGATGCTGACGCCATGTTAAAAAAGCTCCAACATAAAAATGAAATTGATGGTATTGCCTTTAAAATGAAAGATGATCCTCGGATAACAAAAATAGGGAGATTCATCAGAAAATATTCAATTGACGAATTACCGCAGTTGTTTAATGTTCTTAAAGGTGATATGAGCTTAGTCGGACCCAGGCCTCCTTTACCAAACGAGGTAGAGCGCTATGGAGACTGGGAGTGGAGAAGACTTGAAGTTCTTCCTGGTATAACTGGTTTATGGCAGGTAAGCGGGCGAAGTGATCTATCTTTCCAACAATGGATGAATCTTGATGTATACTACATCGAAAATTGGAGTATTGCTTTTGATATTAAAATCTTACTTAAAACAATTCCTGTCGTTTTAAAGGGAGAAGGAGCTTATTAATCTTGAATGTTTATTTAGATGCTCAGCCGCTGCTTGGGCCACGATCTGGCATAGCAAGATACGTCGAATGTCTGACTAAGCAGTTATCATACAATGAAGATTTGGAAGTGTTTTTAGCTTTTAACCGAATTGCAAAAGCTATTCGTGAAAATCACGTTTTATCACTAAAACGTGATTTTCATATTCATTTAATAAACAATGTGTATCCTTATAAAGTACTTAGAAGACTTTGTAAACCAAATCTTTTATATAGTTTACCGTATGATACAGCGTCTAAAGCTAAAGCAGACATTTTTCATGGAACTAATTTCACTTATACTCCTATTTGGAAAGGTAAAACTATTATCACCATTCATGACCTTGCTTACATGAAATATCCAGAATCAACAAGCGAGCGCATACTAAAACATCACAGCAAATGGGTTCCATACAGTGTTAAAAAATGCGATCATATTATAGCAGACTCTTTCCAAACAAAGCAGGATATCATAAGTTTGTTAAATGTGCCTGATGATAAAATTGATGTTATTCATTTGGCTGCCGATGAACACTTTACTTATATTTCTAATGTAAATCCTGTAATTAAAAAGTACAGCCTTCCTGAGAAATACATTTTATTCGTTGGTACTTTGGAACCAAGAAAAAACCTACTAGGCTTATTAAAATCGTATTTAATTTTAAAACAAAACTATAATTATTCCGAAAAGCTTGTTATTGTAGGTGCAAAGGGGTGGAAATATAACCCTATTTTCGACTGGGTACAACAGAACAATTTGGAGGAAGATATCATATTTACTGGATTCATTGATGATGCTGATCTTCCCGCTATCTATAGTGCTGCTACAGTTTTTGTAATGCCGTCTATTTACGAAGGATTCGGTCTACCTTTGCTTGAGGCCATGCAGTGCGGAACTCCGGTAATTGGTTCAGATATATCATCAATTCCTGAGATCGTAGAAAAGTCTGGTTTGTTAATCCCACCAGATGCTCACTCTGAATGGGCTGATGCAATGCATACTATGATAACTGACGAAAGTTTGAGGAAACACTATTCTCGATTGGCCTTGGACCAATCTTCTCGATTTACTTGGGAAAAAACTGCCGAAGAAACAAGAAGCATTTATTATAAGGTACTGAGCAAATAAATGTTTTTTTATGAAGGGAGGCTTTATTGTGAAAATCGCACTAGTCCATGATTATCTCAACCAATACGGCGGCGCAGAACGGGTCCTAGAATGCTTTATGGATATGTTTCCCGAAGCTCCAGTTTATACGATATTATCCGATCTTTCTAAATTGCCTGACCGTTTCTCAGAAGCAAACATCACAAATTCTTTTATACAGAATGTTCCTTTCTCCAGAAAGCATTACAAAAAAATGATCAGCCTCTTACCGCATGCAGTTGAAAGCTTCGATTTACGTGAGTACGATGTGATCCTGAGCTCTTCCAGTGCGTTCGCCAAAGGAATCATTACGAATCCTTCGCAATTGCATATATGCTACTGTCATACGCCTATGAGATATGTTTGGGATTTGTATCATCAATACTTGGCAGAAATCAATAATCCCATATACAAAAAGGTATTGCCATTTGTTCTGCACAATTTACGCAACTGGGATGCTATCAATTCTCAAAGAGTAGATCATTATATTGCTAATTCAATCAATGTTTCCAAACGAATAAAAAAATATTACAATCGCGAAAGCCATGTCATACACCCCCCCGTCTCTTTTGAGCGCTTTGATTACGCGGGAGACAGTGGGGATTATTTTTTAATCGTATCAAGACTCATTCCCTATAAACGAATTGATCTTGTAATAGAAGCTTTCAACCTGCTAAAATTACCCTTGGTAATCATTGGGGATGGCTATGACCGCAGCAGACTGCAAAAGCTAGCTGGCCCAACTGTACAACTAATGGGATATCAGTCGGACGAAGTCATTTCAAAGTATTATTCCAATTGTAAAGCTTTTATCTTAGCAGGCGAAGAGGACTTTGGGATAACCCCTCTGGAAGCCCAAGCAAATGGTAAACCCGTTATCGCTTTTGGAAAAGGTGGTGCTCTTGAGACCGTAGTTGATGGTAAAACCGGCATTTTCTTTCCTGAACCTACTGCCGATAGTTTGATTCAAGCTATGAATCGATTTAACTCTATTTCATTCAACCCGCATTTGATTCGCAATCATGCAAATCAGTTTAATGAGCTACGCTTCAAGGAAGAAATAAGGAGCTTTATTAACAGCACCATAGAGATAAAGGAGTATTCTCATGTATAAGAAAAACAAACAGATTGAACGTGAAGGGAACACATCTATATTATTTTGGTTTCTCACCATTTTTGTAGTCCTTTTTATGTTCTGGGCACCATTTCAAAAGGGACTATTTAACGGCAATACGTATGATTTTGAGAGACCTCTTTACAGTTCCTTTGTTTGGGTCTTTATAATCATGTTTATTGCTTCGCTGTTTTTATTTTACAATTGGAAATTTAAGAACCATAGCGATATTCTTAGTATTTTAGTTTGGTTACTCCCTATTACTTTTTTACTAGCCAAAATAAATGAAGCATCCCACTACTATGCCACCAATATGGTATATATTGAGATGCTTTATGCCGTATTTTTTGTTCTCGGTTTTTATTTATGCAGAAGTTCACTCGGTAATCGTATCTTAACATACTGCATTATGTTATCTGGATATGTAATCGTATGGTTCGGTATGATTAATTGGCTTGGATACAAGGAATTCGCTGCAAAGCTCGTTAAGTGGTTCGTAGATCTGCCTGACATGGAATACAAAGATGCTGTCATGATGGCTAGCAATCAACTACGTCTTACTTCTACATTTCAGTATGCGAACTCCTACGCGGCGCTTTTAATCGCCTTACTTCTAGCAGGTGCATACCTAATAGTTTCAAACCGTAAGCCAATTTCCATTGCACTTCATGCTTTTATGCTTGTTCCTATGATTCTATCTATGCTGCTTACATTATCCAGGGGCGGTCTGGTCATACTACCGATCGTGTTGCTATTAATTTTACCGTTTTTGAAAATTACGAAGCAAATCTTTATTTTTATCCATCTGGGTATATCCGCAGTGATTTCACTTGTTATTTTGAACAAAATTACTCTTGTAGGTGAACAATTCCACTTACACCAAGATCTTTCAACGGCGGCAAGTGGATTGTGGCTATTGATTGGATCCTCTGTTGGGTGCGCATTAATTTCCTGGCTACTTCAACATTTCGTCTATCCTAAAGTAGAGGGATTTTTTAATGCTCGAGTTAAAATTCGGTTCGCTAATATCATATTACCTGCAGCGGCATTGATCATAGGTTCTTTAGGCATATTCGTAGTGTTTGGCAATACAGGAGCTATTAATTTGTTCCCTGATTATATCAAGCATCGCATTGAAACCATTAATTTTGATCAGCACAGCGTTCTTGAAAGAGGAACTTTTTATAAAGACTCTGTTAAATTGATTGAAGATTATCCTGTATTTGGCGGGGGTGGGGGAGCATGGGCTGCTCTATACGAGAAGTATCAAAACAATCCTTATGTAAGTAGACAAGCTCATAATTTCTTCATACAATACTTAGTCGAGACAGGAGTAGTCGGTATTCTGGTGCTCCTTGCTTTCCTTTTCTCTGTTTTCTATCTATTCATTCGACAAAGTATTAAAGAATATGCAGGTTCACAAGAAAGCTCGAACCGCCATGTTTTCTTTATTGTCACAATTTCGTTAATTGTTCATAGCATGATCGACTTTGACCTGAGCTATGTATATTTGGGGGCACTTCTATTTCTTTCCCTTGGTGGAATGATTTCGAGTCCAGAGCATCCCTCATTATCTGAAAAGTGGCAAAAGATCAATAAGTACAAATGGATATATCCTTCAATACTTGTCATCTTATCCATTGTTATGTTCTTCAGTTCAACAAGGATGTTAAGTGCTAATAGTAATTTCCAAGCAGCTTTATCGTTAGCTCAGTCTAACAAAAGCATTAACGAAATATTCACGCCTTTAAACAATGCATTAAATCAACACCCTAACCATCCTGATTATGCATCATATAAAATTGACATCTTGCTTCAAGCCTATAGTCAAACAAAAGATGAAAATTTCTTCAATCAAGCTGTTGATTTGATACAAAAGACCAGAGTAAATGAACCGCACAATAGACCATTAATCGACAAAGAAGTTTACACTCTAGCCATTAAAGATCAGCTTCCTAAAGCTCTTGAGCTCGTGAATAATGAAATCAACAACTTCCCTTGGGACATTACGCTTTATGAAAAAAGCATATTGATGAATTATGATTTAGGGACAAGAGCTCAATCGGCCAAAAACAACGCGTTGGCAGAGCAATATTGGAATCAAGCCACTACGGTTTACAGTACAGTTCTGGAAAAATCCAAGGAACTGGAATCCCTGCCTAAAGAACAGCTTCAAGGCCGCGCTTTTGGTTTAACGAAAAATATGGCCTTTACCTTAGGACAGATTGATTTTATGCATGGTAAATATGCATCTGCAGAGTCTTTCTTGAAATTCCAACTCAGCGATCAATTCAATGATCAGATGAATGTAGAGATGGCCAGATGGTATTTAGCCTCCCTTCAAAAACAAAATAAGAATGACCAAGCCTTGTACGATAAGCTAATTTCCAAAGATCCAAAAGAAAAGGATGAAATTAACAAGCTGGTAAACGCAACTTTTTCCGTTAAATAACGTTCTATTATTTGGGAACTGTTTTTCGTAAGCAAAATGCTACCAATTTTAGTTGAGAGATGTTAGAATGAGTTTTATGTTTCTTTAGAATTACTTAACATAGGCCTAGCCTTGTTATATGACTCACGTCAAGAAAGGAGGTGAATGACGATAATGGCGAATAATAATCTTCAAAATGGATTACACAGAGAAAGAAATAGGAGGAGAAACCTAGTGTTAAATCGTACTTTTGTTAAGAAAACTTCTGCACTACTATCTTTAATGCTTGTTATCGCAATGATGGTTCCTGTGTTGGCATTCGCTGCCACTGGATTTTCAGGTTTGACTTATAAAAATGGCTCTGTAACAGGTAGCGTCTATTCCGACGTTTATGCTGATGACAGTGTAGGTAACGCCGTTTACGTAAACGTTTATAGCCCTGATGGAAAGTTTCTGACTACTACTAAAGCCGTTTATAATAACGTTTATGAAAATGGAAAAGGTTGGTATTACAATATTCCAACTCAAACTATTTACGGATATACATCATTGACTGTAAACACTACAGTTTATAAGCAAGGTGTTGTTTCCGTAGGTGATTCCGTTTACTCTACAGTAAGTAACACTAGCACAGGTGGCGGTAGCAGACCTGGTGGCGGCGGTGGCGGCGGTGGTATTATTAGCACCGGTAACACTATCTCCGTAAGCAGCGATGGTTCCGTTGATGCTGGCACACTGACTAACGCTCTGGCTAACAACGATACTGTTACTTTAAACCTTTCCGGTGACCTTGCCCTTCTTCCTGCTTCCGCTTTGGTTGATGCAGTAAAAGCTGGCAAGAAAATCGTATTGGTTAACAGCAATGGTACATTGACTCTTCCTCTTTCCGTACTTAAGTTGGACGATCTTGCTAAAACGCTTGGCGTTGAAGTAAAAGATATGAAAATTAAAGTATCTATCGCAAAAGTAACTGGCGCAACTGCAGAAGCTGTAAAAGCTGCTGCAACAGCAGTAGGTAGTACTCAAATTGCTGACGCTGTAGACTTTAACGTGGTAGCAGTGGATAACGGTAGCAAGACTGCAGCGGTTGACTTCGGTAAAACCTATGTATCTCGTTCCATCAATGTTTCCAAATCTGTTGACTCCAAAAAAGTAACTGGTGTTGTATACAACGAAACTACGAAAAAACTGAGCTTCGTTCCTTCTACATTTGCAACTGAAGATGGTAAAACGACAGCTACGTTGAAACGTAACGGCAGCAGCATCTACACTGTGGTTGAATCCAACAAAAGCTTCACTGATGTGGCTTCCCACTGGTCCAAAGCTGATGTAGAGCTTCTTGCTAACAAATTGGTTGTTGATGGTGCAACTGACACAACATTCCAACCAGACCGTAACATCACTCGTGCAGAATTTGCAGCATTGGTAGTTCGTTCTTTGGGATTGTCTTCCGCAACAGCAACTAGCAACTTTACAGACGTGAAATCCGATGCTTGGTATGCAAGCACTGTAGCTACAGCTGCTAAAGCTGGTATCATCGACGGCTACGAAGATAAAACTTTCCGTCCTGATGCTCAAATCACTCGTGAAGAGTTGGCAGCTATGGTTATCCGTGCAATGAACTATGCTAACATCTCTACAAATGTTTCGGATCCACAATCCGTACTGAGCAAATTTAAAGATTCCAACAAAATCGTATGGGCTCAAAAAGAAATCGCTGCTGCGATCAATGCTGGTTTGATCAACGGTATGACTGATGATACTATCGGTTCCGCAAGCCAAGCTACTCGTGCACAATCGGCTACTATGCTGAAACGTTTCTTGAGCGTTGCGAACTTCATTAACTAATATCTATAAAAGAAGACTCGGTACTTCGGTATCGGGTCTTTTTTTATGTGTCTGCTCCTTCTCTTTTTCTTTCAGCTAGCTGCTACGAAGCTTGGCTTACCAACTCTTAACTCTATTGTTTGCCTTCAAAGAATTGAGCATTCTAAATTAAGAGAATCTATTGTGGGCCTGTATAGAACGTTGATCCTTCAGCCAAGACGAGGCCTAGGCCGTGATCGCATTTGGGTAACGGACGCACTATTTTGCGGGGTGCGTTACATTTATGTCTACTCATCTCCTATTAATGTCCCCCTCCATCAGCCTATAAGATTTAAACCATTCGAGAATCCATTTTAGTTTTGCGTACTAATGTTTTAATTGAGGCCAACTCCTTCTAATTCAAAAAGTACGGCCTTATTAAAAAGACTCTATAAACAAAGCTTAGAAACACATAAAAAAACCGGCAACCCTCACTCGAAAGTGATAGCTGCCGATTCTATATTGCCAGTGCAGATGGATTACATCATACTGCCCATGATGTTGTGGTATAAAAATGCGTATAATTAAGTCTTTACTAGCTTGTAAAAACCCTTGTATTTAGTATGTCGAATTAACTTATAATAAAATGTGTACAAATGTGTCTGAGGTCAAATGTGAGGTCAAACCAATTTCGACCTCATTTTTATTATTTATCATTGTCGTGTTTCTTCTATATATTTACGTACTCATTTTAAAAATTGACTTATTACACCGATTAATAATGTACAACATCA
This sequence comes from Paenibacillus sp. RC67, assembly GCF_030020805.1. Lineage (GTDB taxonomy): Bacteria > Bacillota > Bacilli > Paenibacillales > NBRC-103111 > Paenibacillus_S. The sequence continues at coordinate 679,428 of NZ_CP125098.1, read as the reverse complement.
CCCACAATTGCTATAATATAACTGCAAGCCGGAAGCATCGGTAGCTGAGTCGCTCAATCGGAAAAGCATCCGTTAGCGGCTTTTATTATTTCTGTGCAGGTGATATTGAGCTATACCTTCCTACTAAAGATTTAGAACTCGTATTAAAATAACTCCACGATAAATATCCCGGTCATTATGATGACATGACGATAGAAAAACTCAAGTTGCAACCGTACTATAAACAAATAAGGGTATGGTGGAAAGCCTTGGCCTACTACGGTCATAAGGGAGCGTGGTTTATTCGATTAGAAGATGCACCGGATGGATTAGAGTGGATAGGATAAGAAGCGCAAATATTCACGTGGAGAGATGGAAAGTACGTTAAGGTACAAGAGATGACAAAGGAAAGTTGCAAGTCGCACTACGAATAGTGCACCAAATAGATGAAGATGGAAGTATGATGATTGAGGAGTGAGGCTGCTCGAGTAAACGGATTGTAAAAAGAATATATAGAGAAGATTAAAAGGAGTACATCTTAATGAAGAAAATATCAATACTATTCACACTACTATTTATAATAGTCACACCAATTTATTATATATTATCTTTACAAATACCAATTTATTCTGATGCAGCAATCGTCTTGTTAGAGGCACAAGACATCTTGAACGAAAATATTTTCCTAAAAGGGTGGTCACTTTCTACTGGGTCATTCTATACAACTGATACACTGATTTACACTATGGGTGTATGGCTATTTGGAGTAACAACTAAAGTATTATACATCATGTCAGCAGCTGTCTACGCGTTGATTGTCATATGTTGTTTAGTTTTGTCTGGTAAAGAAAATCAAGGATACAATTATACGAAAATGGCCGTTACATTTGCTCTCATTGGTTTGCCTACGCTGTTTTTATCGTCTCTAATCTTTTCCCAAGCCATTCATATGCCTGCTATATTATATACTTTAATGAGTTTTATTAGTTTATCATATGTGCAGAATACAAAGATCAAATATGGTATATTCGTTATTTTAATGACATTCACCGCAATAGGAGATCCTTTTGCAGTATGGTTTGCATTCGTCCCTATATTATTAGTATATGGATATCGATGGCTATGTCGTATTGATCGTAAAGAATCCATTTACACTATCGTTGCTACAATTGGTTCCTATATCATATCCAAAGTAGCACTTTGGCTCATTTCGATTGTAGGGTTTAAAGTCCCAGGCGTTCCAGGCCCTTCTTTTGTAGAATACGATAAACTCGCACTCAATATAAAACTCACGATAACAGGAATCATTTCGTTGTTTGGTGCTGATGTATTTGGGAAGCCTATATCAGATCTTAAAACCATGATAACAGCTTCGCATTTCCTGGGCCTTTTGCTTTTTGTGATTGTAATCACAAAAATACTGCGTTCATGGAAAAAGCAGGATGCTATCAACCAAATACTTGCCATATCCATCATTAGCGTGATACTTGAATATTTATTTAGTAATATGCCTATCGATATTAGTACAACGCGTTATTTTACTCATGCCCTAATATTCGGAGCTATATTAGTTGGTCGGTTGTTACCTTCATTTTCATTTTATGAAAACAAAAAAAGATACATAGTTGCCTTCTCTTTGATCTATCTGTTCACGTTTATTCAACCATTAAGTATGCAACCAATAGATACAAAAGAGCAGCGGCTTTCTAAGTTCTTAGAAAAACAAAATCTAAAAGTCGGATTCGCTCCGTATTGGTCTTCTCATTCAGTTACATTGTATACGAATGATAAAGTTAAAATTAGACCGATTGTAGGTAATCCAGAAGGTTATATCGGGCCCTTTGGTTGGTTATCAAAAGAATCATGGTATAAGGAGCCGGGAACCTTTGTCATCTATGAATCGGGCAATTGGGGTAATGTGAATGATGCTACAATCACTAAGACTTTCGGCAAACCTCTGGAAGTGGTTAAATTTGAGGATTACACAATCCTGAAGTATGAATCAATCAAATTTTAATAATTAAAAATGAGGCCATCCGTTAAAGGAGGCCTCTTTCTTTAATACGTCTCTGACTGCAAGCAGCTGATTCATAGCCCATTGAGCATTTCCATCTTGTTCACCTGCTTTAATCAGGTCGAACATATACGTGTATTGGTTAGCAAGATCATTTATTTTAATTCCTTTTGCTTACCAAGTCTCAGATGAGGCTAATTTGTGCTGTAGAGTGAAAGCTCTGGCAGCCTTACCACCTTCAGGATTAACCGCTACAAGTCCACTTATCTTTCGTTTAAGCAGCTGTATAACAGCTTGCCCATTTGCTTTATCCTCAACCAATTTAAGCCTTGCCTTTGGAAACTTGCTTGTCATTTGAACGATCTTGTCCATGGTCCTGATGACATCCATTCGATCTTTTGCTTGATCAAGTAGGAATTTTATCTGTTCGTTTACGCCCCCAAGCCTGACCGACTACGTAATCACTGCCGTCGCTATCCTTGAAAGTTTACAATCCCATGACTGCAACTCCTCATCAAACGATTGAGGCAACTCAATAGGTTCTATATGAATAAAACTATCACCAACCCTTACCTATACAGAAGGAAGGTTCATACCCTTATACTGCCAGTAGCGCCACCAATGACGTTTGAACATTTCCCCATCTAGTGCGGTTGGTCGCTGCTGGAAAGTGCATTCCACGCTCTTAATCCGCCGGCTGTGAGGATCATTGATGTAACTATCTTTAAACTCTTTCAACCATGCATTGTCTTTTCCATGAAATAAATGATTGGGCATTTTCATTAGAAAGCTTGCATGATTAGGTAGGTGTTTGCTTTACTTAACCTTCGTATGCCATGTTTTGTACGTAATTCGGGGACATTCTTCAGTTGCATCTCTCCAATACGAATTAGATAATGGTACTTATGTTGTTGAAAAGGACATGTTGTTTAAGGATCTTGTTCAGTCGTGGTTGAAATACTATGAAAAATGTGTTAAGCCGAGCACGGTCAGAGTAAGAAAGCATGAGTCTGGTCATCTAATTAACTATTTTGAGACTATAAAGGCGAAGAATATAACAAAGAAGATGTACCAGGATGCACTCATTTCTCTCAAAGATAGATTATCGGACAATACAATAGAAGGAGTACATACTTCTGGTCGCATGATTTTTGGATATGCATTAGAGTTTGATATCCTCAAAACCAATCCAACACAATATGCTACAGTTTCAAGAACTCAAAAGACTGTCGAAGATATTGAGAACACTAAAGAAATACCTAAGTACTTGGAAAAGGAACAGTTGTCTTTATTCCTTGGGGCTGCTAAGGAAAAAGGATTATCTGGTGATTATGCAATGTTCCTAACTCTTGCATATAGTGGAATGCGTGCCGGCGAATTATGTGCACTGAAATGGAACGATATCGACTTTAATGAACAAAATTTAAGCATCACCAAGACCTACTATAACCCGACTAATAATAACCTAAAATATGAATTGCTAACACCAAAGACAAATACTTCGATTCGTAAAATTGAATTGGCCTCAATCATGCTGGATGAATTAAAAAAAGCACAATCGAGTCAAAATGAAATTATGGTGCTATATAGAAAAACGTACCACGATAAAGGTTTTGTATTTGTTAATAATGAAAACTATCCCGTGTATCCGATGTATATCAAAATGATCGAGAATTCGAATGAGACGTATATTAAAGCAGGCCAGTCTTGTTACTAACCTGACTCCCCACTCTTTTAGGCATACACATACTTCTCTTCTCGCGGAGGCTGGAGTCGGATTGCAGGAAATCATGGAGAGACTTGGACATAAAGATGATGAGAAAACAAAAAGTGTATATTTGGATGTGACCAAAACAATGAAAAAAGAGGCCTCTCATAAGTTTAATCAACTCATGAAAAGCCTCTAAATCGGAAGCGATGATATCTGAATGAGGTGAGGTTAACACTCCTACCTATTCCCCTTATATATCAAGGGATTTTGGCACGTATTACATCATGCCGCCCATGTCAGGCATAGCTGGTTTATCTTTTTCTGGTTTGTCCGCGATAACCGCTTCGGTTGTCAAGAACATAGCTGCAACGGATGCTGCGTTTTGCAATGCGGAGCGTGTTACTTTTGCAGGGTCAACGATACCGGATTCGAACATGTTAACCCACTCGCCGGTAGCAGCGTTGTAGCCGATGCCTACAGCTTCTTTTTTCAAGCGCTCAATGATTGCGGAGCCTTCTTGACCAGCGTTAGCTGCGATTGTACGTACAGGCTCTTCCAGAGCGCGTAGAACGATGTTTACGCCTGATTGCTCGTCGCCAGAGGACTTAACTGCTGCACGAGTTGCGTTCAGAGCATCTTCGATACGAAGCTTACGCTCTTTTAACTCAGTTTCAGTAGCTGCACCAACTTTGATTACCGCTACGCCGCCAGCCAATTTAGCCAGACGCTCTTGCAGCTTCTCTTTGTCGAAGTCGGAAGTGGTTTCTTCCAATTGCGTACGGATTTGGGAGATACGAGCGCCGATGTCTTTTTTGTCGCCTGCGCCGTCTACAATAATAGTATTTTCTTTAGTTACGCGGATTTGACGAGCTGTACCCAATTGCTCAGGACGAGTGGATTTCAGATCCAATCCAAGCTCTTCTGTGATCACTTGTGCGCCAGTCAATGCAGCGATATCTTGCAGCATAGCTTTACGACGGTCGCCGAAGCCAGGAGCTTTAACCGCTACGCAAGTGAATGTTCCACGAAGTCTGTTCATGATCAAGGTTGCCAAAGCTTCGCCTTCTACATCCTCAGCGATGATCAGAAGCGGTTTGCCTTGTTGTACTACTTTTTCAAGCACAGGCAAGATCTCTTGAATGTTGGAGATTTTTTTGTCTGTGATCAAGATGTATGGGTTATCCAAGATAGCTTCCATTTTGTCCGTATCTGTGATCATGTACGGGGAAATGTAGCCACGATCGAGCGATCAGTTCGCCTACTTCTTCGTCAGCAGCGGAGATAGCCGCTACTTGAGCAATGGATTGTTTGCCTTCGATTGCTTTGGAGATGTTTTTCAATTCCTCTACAGCCGCTTTAGCCGCTTTAGCCGCTTTGTCGATCCCTTTACGGATAACCATAGGGTTAGCGCCAGCTGTCACGTTTTTCAAGCCTTCGCGAATCATCGCTTGAGCAAGAACGGTTGCTGTTGTGGTACCGTCACCGGCTACATCATTTGTTTTTGTTGCTACTTCTTTAACGAGTTGAGCACCCATGTTCTCGAATGCATCTTCGAGTTCGATTTTTTTAGCGTATGTTATGAAAAAAGAGGCATCCAAAAAGTTCAGTTAGCTCATGAGAAAACTTTAATGTAATGCATCTGGATGCGATTGTAAGATTGGTAATTGTGAGTCAATACTGAATCAGATATAATTAAATGAAGGACGGTGATTAACATGAACTTCGTCAGAAAAATAACAAACAGTGATGTGCTAAAGTATATTATCGATCTTCCAGAGAACCTACGCAATCAGGACGTTGAACTAATCATATTACCAATTGGAGATCCAACTCCATTTAAAACACCAGTACCTGCTACTCCTACAGCGCGAGGCGCATTAAAACAATTCGCCAACATAGATTTAATCGAATATGAACAAAACGCTTGGGCAAAGGGTGTGCAAGAAAAGCATGAACATCGTTGATGCAAATATGATTCTACGGTATTTGCTTCAAGATGCGATTCAGTTCATTGATCAAGCCAGTGAAAAGATTGAAAACTACCCTATCTTTATCCCTAATGAAGTTATCACCGAGGTCGTTTATGTTCTGGAGAAGGTATATAAGGTGGATCGACCACTTATCTATGATTCACTACGGAACTTACTCACCTACAGCAACATCACCACGCATGACAGAAGTATCCTAGTTGAAGCTCTAAAGGTCTACAGTGAAATCAAAATCGATTTTGTTGACTCCTTGCTCTTCGCTTATTCCAAGATCGAAGGACATACTGTTTTCACTTTTGATAAGAAACTTAACCAGTTGCTTGATGAATTACGCAATGCATAATTAAAAGGCTTCTCACGAGTTCTAAATGAACTTTGTGAGAAGCCTTTTTTTATTCAATATGGTCAAAATGTGGTCAAACGACGTTCTTCCGAAGAAGAACCCTTGATGCTACAGGCTTTACAGCCTAGATTACATCATGCCGCCCATTCCACCCATGCCGCCCATGTCAGGCATAGATGGCTTGTCTTTTTCTGGTTTGTCCGCGATAACCGCTTCGGTTGTCAAGAACATAGCCGCAACGGATGCTGCGTTTTGCAATGCGGAACGAGTTACTTTTGCAGGGTCAACGATACCGGATTCGAACATGTTAACCCACTCGCCAGTAGCTGCGTTGTAGCCGATGCCTACAGCTTCTTTTTTCAAGCGCTCAACGATGACGGAGCCTTCTTGACCAGCGTTAGCTGCGATTGTGCGTACAGGCTCTTCCAGAGCGCGTAGAACGATGTTTACGCCTGTTTGCTCGTCGCCAGAGGACTTAACTGCTGCTACAGCATTGTATACGTTAACGAGGGCTGTACCACCGCCAGAAACGATACCTTCTTCAACCGCTGCACGAGTTGCGTTCAGAGCATCTTCGATACGAAGCTTACGCTCTTTCAACTCAGTTTCAGTAGCTGCGCCGACTTTGATTACTGCTACGCCACCAGCCAATTTAGCCAGACGCTCTTGCAGTTTCTCTTTGTCGAAGTCGGAAGTGGTTTCTTCCAGTTGCGTACGGATTTGGGAGATACGAGCGCCGATGTCTTTTTTGTCGCCTGCGCCGTCTACTACGATTGTGTTTTCTTTTATTACGCGGATTTGACGAGCTGTACCCAATTGCTCAGGGCGAGTGGATTTCAGATCCAATCCAAGCTCTTCAGTGATCACTTGTGCGCCAGTCAATGCAGCGATATCTTGCAGCATAGCTTTACGACGGTCGCCGAAGCCAGGAGCTTTAACCGCTACGCAAGTGAATGTTCCACGAAGTCTGTTCATGATCAATGTTGCCAAAGCTTCGCCTTCTACATCCTCAGCGATGATCAGAAGCGGTTTGCCTTGTTGTACTACTTTTTCAAGCACAGGCAAGATCTCTTGAATGTTGGAGATTTTTTTGTCTGTGATCAAGATGTATGGGTTATCCAAAATAGCTTCCATTTTGTCCGTATCTGTAATCATATACGGGGAGATGTAGCCACGATCGAATTGCATACCTTCAACCACTTCAAGCTCAGTAGCGAAGCCTTTGGACTCTTCAACGGTGATAACGCCGTCTTTACCCACTTTTTCCATAGCTTCAGCGATCAGTTCGCCTACTTCTTCGTCAGCAGCGGAGATAGCCGCTACTTGAGCGATGGATTGTTTGCCTTCGATTGCTTTGGAGATGTTTTTCAATTCTTCTACAGCCGCTTTAACCGCTTTGTCAATCCCTTTACGGATAACCATAGGGTTAGCGCCAGCTGTAACGTTTTTCAAGCCTTCGCGAATCATCGCTTGAGCAAGAACCGTTGCTGTTGTAGTACCGTCACCGGCTACATCGTTAGTTTTAGTTGCTACTTCTTTAACGAGTTGAGCGCCCATGTTCTCGAATGCATCTTCGAGTTCGATTTCTTTTGCAATGGTAACACCGTCGTTAGTGATCAACGGGCTGCCGAATTTTTTCTCCAGAACCACGTTGCGGCCTTTAGGACCCAAAGTAACTTTTACGGCATTTGCCAAAGCGTCAACACCGCGAAGCATTGCGCGACGAGCGTCTTCACTGAATTTAATATCTTTTGCCATGAGTGATACCCTCCCGAAAATGTAGTTTTTATTTTAAGTCGTACCATTATTTGCATCGTAAGTATAAGCTAGCTTCGCTCATAAAGCAGCAGCTCATAGGCTAACTTAAGTAAGATCCTCTAAATTAGGCAAGAACGGCAAGAATGTCGCTTTCACGCATAATCAGAAGCTCGCGGCCATCAAATTTCACTTCAGTGCCAGCGTATTTGGAGAAAATGATACGGTCGCCTTCTTGAACTTCAAGCGGAACACGCACTCCGTCTTTAAGAACACCGCTGCCAACTGCTACTACTTTACCTTCTTGCGGTTTCTCTTTAGCTGTGTCTGGCAGTACGATACCGCTTGCTGTGGTTTCCTCCTTAGCAATGGCTTCAATGACTACGCGATCACCCAACGGTTTGATCATGAGAAAATAGCCTCCTTTAGATTATGGTTGTTTCGTATATTCCGTTAGCACTCGAATATGCTAAGTGCTAACAACACTTATTATGATAATCAGTTTGTGTGAATTTTGCAAGTGGTTTTACCGATTTTACTGAACTTTCACACCCCATTCATTGTATCCATCCAAAAATAAAATATACGATGTCCTATGAGAGCCCTACATCCTGGGGATTAGGTTCTTTTCTAATGTAATAAATACTATGAAATGCCGCCAAATTCCTGCTAGTTATCGAAAACGCTTGTCCTACTCTTCAAACAGAAAAAAAGCCCGCCCTCACACAGTCAGAGACTGATAGAAGCAGACTTATTTAGCACCGAACTCTTCTTCCCAAGCTTGATCTTTGAGCAGTTGCTTACGGTATACCATACCCGACAACAGCACGCTGCACTCATATAGGATAATCATCGGAACCGATACAATAACCGCTGAGAGCATATCTGGAGGCGTAATCATTGCGGCCACTATAACCAGAATCAAATAGGCGTAGCGGCGAATTTTGTGCAGCCGATTCGGATTCAAAATCCGCAGCTGTGTCAAAAACATAATGACAATCGGCAGCTCGAACAAAAGTGAGATCGGAATCAGAATATTGAACATAAACGAAAAGTATTGGGAAATTCCATACGTCTCTTGTAATGCAAGCTTTTCCGAGATACCCGATGTAAATAAAAATGCCATTTTAAACACAACAAAATAAGCAAATGCCAACCCGATTAGGAACAATAGAAAAGCGAATGGAACAAATTTCAATGATGCTTTCTGCTCTTCTTCCCGCAAACCTGGCTTTAAAAAAGACCATATTTGGTATAAGGCAACTGGTAGTGTAATAATGAGTCCGGTTACCAATGCAAAGCTCATGTACATCCTAATGCCATCCCATGGAGAAAATACGTTCCAGGTAATATCCTTAGCCGGAGGTACAGTTTTAAGATAAGCTATAATTGGCTGAGCCACAATAATGCCTATGACCATTCCGATAATGAGTACGACCAGTACCCATATAATCCTTTTGCGAAGCTCGCCAAGGTGCTCGACCAATGACATTCCTTCATCGATATCCTTCATTTGTTCACCAACCTGCTGTGAAGTGAATAACTATTAATCCGGCAGCCTGCGTGAATCCGTTGCCGGTCTTTCTTGCTGAGCAGAAGCCGATACTGTTGGTGGCTGGCTGCTGCTTTGAGTCGAAGATGCTGCTGCTGGAGCAGGCGTTACATCTTTGCGTTGAGGTTGAGGCTGTGGTTCCTCATCTTGCAAGCCGCCCATCAGATCATTGGCCGTCTTTTTAAATTCACGCATCGTTTTGCCCAGCGCTCTACCTAGTTCTGGCAGCTTATTCGGACCGAATAAGACTAGTGCCACAAGAGCAATAAGCAGTATGTGGGAAATACTCATAGGACCTCCTTTTGTTACCGTATTTCTGCCGTTCTTTAATGAAGCAATACAACCTAGAATCTGTCCGACGGATTGATTTTGATGAAATACCATCCCTTTCTCGGAAACCCAGATTGAATCAATATTCACCTGTTTGGTTCCCCTCGGACAGACTCCTAACACCCGTACAAGCCTCCGTATCCCATCTCCGCTATTTCCTGGCGGGTGATAGGCTCTCCTGCGCAAATGCGCGGCAAAATCACATCGAACGAGGTATACGGGTCATGCATTACACAGCCGGGTAGCCCCATAATAGGGATCTCTCCCAAATAACCAATCAACAGCATAGAACCCGGCAGCATCGGTGTCCCATAGCTTACGATACGGGCTCCAGCCTGTTTAATCGCGCCAGGAGTTCGATCATCCGGGTCTACGGACATCCCGCCTGTTACAAGAATTAAATCGACCTTAAGCTCTTCTAAAAAGTAGCGGATTTCGCTGACAATCGTTTCGCTGTCATCCGGGGCAAGCCTTTGTTCTATTACTTCGGAGCCCAAGGCAGCTACCTTTTCCCGAACGATCGGCCCGAATTTATCTTGAATTCGTCCCTTATACACCTCGCTACCCGTCGTAATCAAGCCTACGCGGAGAGGACGAAATGGTTTGACTTCGACCAAGGGCTCGCTTGCCCGCTTCTCGACCTCACGAATTTTCTCCTCTTCTATAATAAGAGGAATGACCCGCGTTCCGGTCAATGATTGCCCTGGTTTGACAACAGTATTCGTCTTGATGGTGGACATAACGATTTGATCCAACGCATTGACCGCGTCCACGAGCGGCTTATGTATTTTGGCCAGTCCATGAATCGAAGACTTCAGCGTGATTTTGCCTTCGTGAGGCTCCGTCAGTACGACATTCATCCCTGCAGCCGCCTTGGCCATCCGCTTGGCTGCCTCATCTTCATGAAGCCAGCCATCCTCGAGAGCCATAGCATAGATATGCTCCTTACCTATATTCAGCAAGGCAGGAATATCGCTTTCCTGGATTACATGACCCTTTTTGAACAGACGTCCTTTGAATTCCCCGGGAAGTATCTGCGTCAAGTCATGCGCCAGCATCATCCCGACCGCTTCCTCGACCTTCACCTCGCGAAGCATATCCTCAGGCTTCATACCCATGATCTCCTTCGCGTCCGGTCAAGATGCCCAGAGCATGCGGCAGCTGATCCATGACGGCTGCCAAATTCTCCGAAACGCCTTTAGGACTGCCTGGCAGATTAATGATCAGCGTTCTGCCGCGAATCCCGGACACCGCCCGCGAAAGCATTGCTCTTGGCGTCTTTTGCATCGAAATCATTCGCATGGCTTCGGCAAATCCGGGAGCTTGGCGGTCGATCACTTCCAAAGTTGCTTCCGGAGTTACATCTCGAGGGGCAAGGCCTGTTCCGCCTGTGGTCAGGATGAGATCCACCTTGAAATAATCGGTCATTTCGATCAACGCGGCCATAATCTCGTCCTTCTCGTCCGGCACTACACGGTACTCAATAATTTCCCCGTTAATTTCCTCTTCGATCAGCTCCCGAATCACTTGGGCGCTCGTATCCTCACGCTCTCCCCGGGATCCTCGATCGCTTGCGGTTAAAATCGCCACTTTCCAACGCATAAGCTTACTCCTCTCCATGGGCTTATTGTACCGTAAAGTGATTACAATTCGGTGTCGGTTCTGTGAAAGTCACCGTTTTTTCCACCCGTCTTACTAACCAGCATAGTGGGTCCGATGATCATATCCTTCTCAGCCGCTTTGCACATATCGTAAACCGTCAAGGCGGCTGCCGATACGGCAGTCAACGCTTCCATCTCAACTCCGGTCAAACCCTTCGTTTTGACGGTCGCTTCGATGAAGAGCTGGTCGTCATCATTATCGCTGAACCGGACATCAATGCCGGTCAACGATAACGGATGACACATCGGAATCCAGTCTGATGTCTTTTTGGCAGCCATTACGGCAGCGACCTGCGCAACGGCAAGCACATCGCCTTTACCGATTCGCCCTTCCTTAATTAAGGTCAACGTAGAAGGCTTCATCGACACCGTTGTCCTTGCCGTTGCGGTACGGCTTGTCTCCTGCTTATCGGAGATATCTACCATCTTGGCTCTGCCCTGCTCATTGAAATGAGTCAAGGGAGTCGAATCACTCATGGTTTCAGCCCTCCTGTTTTGGTAGCGCGGAGTGTTCTCTCCTCCGTAATCAGCTCGTCCAATCGGAAGTCGAACAATCCCATCGGAACCTCCTTAATCATCTGCAGATCAAAAGCTCCCGCAATGATATAAGGCATAGTCCAACCGGAACGTACATACTGCTGCATAAACCGGTCATAGAAGCCTCCGCCATAGCCTAATCTGCCGAACTGCGAATCAAAAGCCAAACCAGGAACCAGAATCACATCGATCTGCTTCATATCATGAAACCGAGGTGCATTCGCTACGGGCTCAGGAATGTTCCAAGCCCCCTTCTCCAGATCCTCATACGATTCGATTTCGAACAGCTTCAACTGCTTAGGCTCCTGCTGCACTTTGGGGACGAGGACACGGTATTGCTTGGCCCAGCAAGCTTCCATAACCGGTGTCACATCGACCTCAGATTTCACAGGCACATACGTAAATAAAGTGGGCCGATGACCCGGACTGGCACTGGAATCCATAATCTCGCCGATTCGGCGAACTAACGCTTCACTAACTTGCTTCGATTTTACGCTGTGCTCTGAAGGCGATAATGCATTTCGTTCTGCCTCTGCTAGACGTCGAAGCTCCATTTTCCATTCTTTGATATTCATGTAACGGCCTCTCTTTGATGGGGTCGGAAACGTGAGGAAATTGCACTCTAATGAAAAAACATCATTTTCATTCAGTTTACAACAATTATCCATTAAAAAAAAGCAAGAGATCATTTACCCGCATTTCTTTTCATTTTTTGCCCTATTCTTGGCTCCCAGGCTTCATAACTACATAGGGAAATCCAGGACCTGTAAAAATCTCCTCCAATGGGAAAGAGACAAGCTGACCTTCTGAATTGATCAAATAGAACACATACCCATACTGTTCATGGTAAGACCTCAGCAGTTGATGAAAAGGCTCCAGATCGCTCTGAAGAGCCGCATTATTAAGTTCAAATACAATCGTTCCAATAGACCGCTGAGTCAAGTATTCCTTCATACCGAGAAATGCGTGATACTCTCCGCCTTCGATATCCATTTTCAGCAGGTCGATTCGAGGTACGGAGGAATAAAGCAGGTCCAGCCTCTCTGCGGGAATGGTGATGGATTGAACCTCTTCTTTATAATGTTGAAAATAAGCTTCATTATGCCTTTGAATCGAAGCATTTCCTTTAAATTTTTCATTGGCGTAAAAAGAAACAGCCTTATTTTGACTATAGACCGCTTTGTTATGAACGATGGTTCGGTCATGCAAATAGTTAATGGATAGAGAATCATTTAAATAATGGACGATTTCCGGATTCGCTTCATAAGCGATCACTTTACCTTGAGTTCCAACAAGCATCCCGAACAGCACCGAAAAATAGCCTACATTGGCTCCAATATCGACGGCCGTTTGTCCAGGCTTCATATAGTTAATTAAATATCGGGTCAAAGGGAGCTCCACTGCGCCTGACAACGCAAGCTGGGGCATAAGACTCAAATCATCCGCAGGCACAATCAAAGTACCCTTCCAAACCGTCGAGATCAGCATACGATTATTACCAATATATAGTCCGTGCATGGTCCCCTCCTGCAAGCCTTTAGTCAACTTCTTTTTAACATATGCAGAGGAAGGAATCATGGCATTATTGCCCACCCTGGAACAAGGCTACTTTATATAAAACAGGCACATGATCGGAAGCCTTCGTTGCTTTGGTCCAAGCTGGCGTATCCTCCAAACCGGGAAAGCTGGTGAATATATGATCGATCTGTCCCCCGTGTAACACCGTCGATTCGGAAGCCGGCAATCTCGCTTGATGCAAAGTCTCATTCAATTCCTTCATTAAAGGATCTTGATCCGTCATATTCAAATCCCCCAATAATACGATCGGCGTTCGGATTTCCTTCAAAATACGAAGCAGCTCAGGCATCTGCCGTTCACGGTCAGCTCGTGTTACTCCCAGATGGGTCGTTACAATCGTCACCAGCTCTTGCTCCCGCCCTTGCTGCCCTTGTGATGGGTTGTGCGGCCTCTGGATCTCCATTTGGGCTGTTAGAACCACCCGCGGCTCCTTTTCCCCCGGTAAGGGATACGTATGTGGATTTATCAGGGGGAACCGGCTTAGTAGGGCGATCCCATATTGGGAAACACCCTGGCTCATGGCCGGAGCATATAAGAACGTCATATGAAGAGACTGCGATAAGGCACGTGCTTGATCCTGAAAACCGCTGCGCCCTTGAAATCTATCAACCTCCTGCAGTGCTATGAGATCGGCTTTACCTTGTGATAGAGCATCCCGAACAGACTGCAGACGAACTTGACCATCCAAGCCTTTAGCATGGCGAATATTAAATGTCATCAAAGTAAGCTTGTTCGCTGCACTATAGGAAGGACGACTAAGAGCCTTACCCACAGGCAGCCAGCTTAAGACCAACAATATACTAATTGCAAAGACTACTATTAATAGGGATAAAGAGAGCGCCCCTCCATTGCGAAGCCTCTTTCCACTTCCTTGCTCCGTATTCATTTGCAGCTGCACAGCTCTCACCTCTTTTTTCCAACCTACACGAAGTCTTGTTATGGCCGGCTCCCCGCTTCACACAAGGAAACTCCACCTACAATCCTGTTTCATCGAGCATACGATATACGTTTTAAGTTTGTATACAAGGAAACGGATGGAAACTTTCGTTCAGCGCACTTTCAGCTAACATTAATGAGAGGTTAAGCTACACTTCATAGGTTTTTCATAAATGGAGCCTATACTTCAAAGTGTAAGGAAAATCATTCATAAAGGTGGAGAAAACATATGAAGCAAATCGGTAAAAAAATACTTACAGGCACAATCGCAGCAGGATTCCTTCTTGGAGGCGGACTTACCGCAGTACTTACTCAGGCTCAAGCGCAGGATACCACCAGCTCGACTGTTCAAAATAGCTCAGATACCAGCTCCAAACAAGACAAAGCAGGCTTCAAAAAAGGAATGGAAGGTCGCGGCGGCGAACGTCCTGGCTTCGGCTTTGGCGGAAACAACGTGATCAAAGAAACAGCTACATTGCTCAGTGTAGAACAAAGTGTTGTTATGGATGAACTGAAGCAAGGCAAAACGTTAGCTCAAATCGCTCAAGACAAAGGCGGCCTAACTCAAGACGATTTCCTGCAAAAATTAATCGCAGCCGAAACTTCTACAATCGATGCAGCGGTAACCTCCGGTAAGCTGACTCAAGAGCAGGCGGACAAGCAGAAAACCAACTTAACAGACCGTCTGACCAAGGAAGTTACTAACACAGGATTTGGCAAGGGCTTTGGCGATAAAGGACCTCAAGGGGATAAGGGCGAAAGCCGTGGCATCAATGTGTTCCAACAAATCGCTACTGTCCTTGGCGTAGAGCAAAGTGTAATCCAGGATGAATTAAAGCAAGGGAAAACATTAGTTCAAATCGCACAGGATAAAGCGGGATTAAGCGAGGATACTTTATTGCAAAAATTAGTAGCTGCAGAAACGGCGAATATTGATGCAGCCGTGACATCCGGCAAGCTGACTCAGGAGCAAGCTGATAAACAAAAAACAGGTCTTTCCGATCGTTTGAAAAAAATGATTGAAAATACGCAAAAACAAGGCCCTATGGGTGGCGGTTTTGGAAAAGGTTTTGGAAAACAGGAGCATTTCGGAGGCTTTGCCAATAGCGATGCTTTGGCCAAAATTCTCGGAATCACTAAAGAAGAGCTGAACACCCAGCTGAAAGCGGGCAGCTCGCTGGTTGAGATCGCTCAATCCAAAGGAATTACTGAAGATCAATTGATCGCTCAAGTGAAAGACAGCATGACGGACTCTATCAAAAAATTTGTTGAGAACAAAGGGCAACAACAGCATAAAGAGAAGAAGTCTGCCTCGGAAGCTTCTTCTGCTACAACTGACGCTGCCAAATAAAAACGAACACATTCCGTTGTGAACACGATTCAGTTTCCTCCTATACTTTATATAGAGAGCTGCCTGCATGGAGGCGGCTCTCCTTGATGTCTCATAAAACATACCCTTCGGATCATAGGTGAGAGGAAGAATTTATAATGAAATATAAACAGCTCATAGGAACTTGTGCATTATTGGCGGTCATTGCAAGCGGCTGCGGAACTGCTTCGGATGGGGCAGCAAAGGGTACGGCCAACGCTGCCGGCTCCACAAGCACTCCTTCAGCCCAAACTCAGGAGCAGAAACAGGATGCTAACCAAACCTCGCAGGATAAGCAGCAAAGAACAGCGATGAGCCAAGGTCAACGTCAAATGATGATGACTTTTCAGACCTTGATTCAAATGGATAAACAAGAAGGGCTCAGCATTACTAAAGATCAGGCTGCACAAATGCTGCCCGTCGTTCAAGACAGCGTGACGAAAGGCGAGCTTGTTACAGACAATCAGACAAAGCTGGTTGAGAAGCTTACGACAGAACAAAAGAAATTCATCGATGATGCTGCAGCTCGCATGCCGATGAGACAAGGAAACTCCGATGCTGCCAATAACGGTGAAGCTAAGCCAAAGCAGGCCCCAACGGAGGAACAGCTGAAAAAGATGGAAGAAAATAAACAGCAAAGACAGCAGCAAAAGTCTGACTCCAATGCAACCGGCCAAGCTAATAAAGACAATCAGCCAAGAAACGGCGGTTTCGCCGGCGGTGGAAAAGATATAGGGCAGCAGCTCATTGAATTGCTTCAATCGAAATCCAAATAACTTTATAGTGAACCACTACTAAGAGGATACATAATATCCTGTAATTAGGCAGCTAGACAGAGAAAAGGACCCGCCGGCGGCGGATCCTTTTTTATTTATTACGAATGAATGATAGCTTGTTACTCCAAAAGTTAATTTACGATGATATAAACCGTCGTCTTCTTCTTGGCATACGTAACGGTCACAGTCGCCTTGCCCTTACCAGTAGCTTTAATGATTCCGTCCTTCACGTCGGCAACACGGATATTGGACGAAGTCCACAATGCTGGAATGGTAACATCCTCTTCTGCCAAGTCTTCGAATGTAGCCGTTGCTTTTACCTCTGCCGTCGATCCCGATTTCAACTCAACAGTGACTACATCGGTCTTCAAATATTTCAGCTTGTCGATCTCAACAGGAACCGCAACGCTTTTACCGCCGAACGATGCTGAAATGGTAGCACTACCTGCTGATACTCCGGTAACTAGACCGTTGTTTACGTCAGCAATTTTATAGTTGTTTGATTTCCATTGAGCAATATCAGACACGTCTTTCTTGCTATCATCAGAAAGGGTTGCCGTCAATACGATTTGTACGGAGGAGCCGGTTTTCGTGGAAACATATCGTCTATCCACCTCTAAAGCTTGTACAACGCCAATCTCAACCGCAATCGTTACCGATTTGCCGCCATACTTTGCTGTAATCGTCACCTTGCCTCGTGATACCGGAGTCACAATTCCATTCTCTACTGTTGCGATTTGAGGATTGCTGGATGTCCACTCCGCTTGACTCGTAACATCTGTAGGATTTCCGTTGGAGTCGGTAGCACTTAGTGTAATCGTCTTGGTTTCTCCAAGATCAAAATTGATGAAAGAAGGCTTTGCGCTAAGCTTATCCGCCATATCGACTTGTACGTTAAACGTCACCGCTTTGCTCTCAAACGATGCTGTTATGGTAGCTTCACCCGAGCTTACAGCTGTAACGATACCTTCTTCTACCGTAGCCACCTTGGCATTGGAAGTAGTCCATACCGCGTCTTTTTTAAGATTATTCGGAACGGTTCCATCTGTATAAGTTGCTGTCAGGTTCAGCTCTTTCTTATCGCCTTTCTTTAAAGACACATTCGTATCGCCTGTCGTAGTCAAGCTTTTCAATACACCTACGGATACTTGGATCGTTGTCGTTCTCGTACCGTATTTTGCCGTGATTGTTGCAGCACCGGTGCCCACACCTGTAATTACGCCTTTACGAACCTCAGCGATTTCAGGAGCACTGGTAGACCATTCGGCTTTCTCTGTAATATCATCTGTCTTACCGTCATTATAGATAGCACTCAAAGTAACCTTATCATAGCCTCCTACTTGGAAGCTCACCGTTTTTTTGTCCGGCTTGATGACATTAGGAATATCTACGGATACTTTGATCGTTACGCTTTTTTCGCCGTAAGTTGCGGTAATCGTTGCTTCGCCCGCTTTATAAGCGGTCACTTTGCCTTCCGTTACTTTCACAATAGCTTCGTTATCTACAGACCATTTAGCCTGCTTGGCAACGTCTTCCTTTGTGTTATCTAGGTAAGTTGCCCACAGAACGATCGTCTCGCCTTTCCCGGTGTTCATGAAAAGGGCATCCTGCTCAGCTTCTAGTCTTCTAGGCACTTCAACGTCAACGACCGCCGTAACGGTTTTGTTGCCGTATTTGGCTGTAATGGTTACTTCACCGATCGCATTGGCGAACAGCTTCCCTTTTACAACACTTACAATAGCGTCATTGCTCGAAGTCCATTCTGCGCGATCTGTAATATTTTCCGGATCTCCCTCAGCATAAGAGGCCATAAGCTTCAGCTGCTCCGTACCGTTCTTCTTCATATATACGTTCTCGGTACCCAGATCGAGCTTAACTGCATTATCTACATCGACTTTAATCGTAGTTGATTTCGTACCATAGGTACCTGTAATCGTTGCTTGTCCAGGTCCGTAACCGGTGATTTCTCCCTTGAGCACATCGGCAACGCCAGGATTATCCGATTCCCATTCAGCTAGGTTCGTTACATCTACCTTACTGCTGCCGTCTGGATACGTGGCGAATAAAGTAATGGTCTCCGATTTGTTAATTAATAAGGACAATTGGGATTTGCTTGGATCGACCCTCTTAGCGATTTCCACACTAACAGGGATCGAAACGGTCTGATTGTTGTATTTGGCGGAAACGATAGCCGTACCGGAATTTTGACCTTTCACTTTACCGTCGACTACGGTAGCCACTGCATCATTATCAATACTCCACTCCGCTTTGGAAGTGACATCTTCGTTAGTACCGTCATCATAATAGGCGGTCAGCTTGATTTGCTCTTCGCCGTTTTTGCGCATTTCAACTTTTTGCTTATCTTTTACAAGCGAACGGACATGCTTGATAACAGTCACGTTAACTATCACGGTTTTATCCATAAAGCTTGCCGTAACAGTTGTTGTGCCTTCTGCCTTAGCTGTTACAACACCCGCATATACAGATGCTACACCCTTCGCTTCTGCAGCCGGGTTCGAAGTCCAATCCGCTTTGATCGTAACATTTTCTGTCGCTCCGGTCACATACACAGCCGTAGCCGTTAATGACGCGGTTTCACCAACTTCTAATTGCAGCTCATTTTTGTTCAGTACGAGGTTGGATATTTCAGTAGCCGCCATTGCGCTCATCACGCCAAAGCTGCTCGACACGAGACTCAAAATAAGGAACAGTATACAAAGTCTTGTTGCCCGCAAACGCATTGTTTCATCTCCTAGTCTATTTACTTTATTGGACAGCATCCTAGTTAATAGAATCCTGCTTCATCTGACTCCTGCTGATTAAAAAGCCGACATTGTATCGATCTCGACTATGACTTAAGCTTTCGCCGTCAATCGTTCTTGCACCGCAGTCCTCCTTTTAGGTGATAGTCTTCGCTACCTCGAAAAGCCATGCTTTCAGGGAGCGTGCCATGACATATGGCGGACGTATATACCTTATCGGTACAGCACATCTATTTTATCGACAAAAAGCATCAAAAAGTTTAGGTTTTTATCTGAAAGAATGCTGAATGCTTCAGGGGGTTAGCGGCTTCATGTGGATAACAGCATCTGTGGATATGTTGATAGAGAACGGCTAATCTATACACAGACTTTATTTGAGGATTGTTGATTTGTGTATAACCCTGTGTATAATTCATCTAAAGCCTTACCGTTAAGCCTATTTTTTCAGAAACAGATAAGGAATTTATGTGGCATAGGCACACTAACATGGTGCGGGCTGTAAATTCATCAAGAACATGATACACTAGGAGGAATGAGACTATAACAGGGCTTATGCATGTTCAGATTGAAGTTAACCCAAGACTTGGTGAAAAAATGCAAACGGTCGCAAGAGATACCAACGCTTTTATTCACATCCATGGGTTTCCGACAGACTCACCGAGCTAATGCACAACAGGTACTAAAGAGAGTTAATCGTTTAGGAGGCTAATTATGCTGCTGCAAGTATCCGGAATAACAAAAAGCTACGGAATCAATACCGTGCTTTCTAATATATCGCTGCAAATCGAGTCCAGAGAACGAATCGGACTGGTCGGAGTGAACGGCGCGGGCAAGTCCACCCTGCTGCAAATCATCGCTGGAGAGATGTCCTATGATTCAGGCGATATTTTCAAAGCTAAAGAAACGAAGATTGGCTATTTAAAACAGAACAGCGGTCTCATTTCGGACAGGTCGATATGGGATGAAATGAAAAGCGTATTCACCCATCTGGAAGAAGCTGAGCAAGAGCTGCGCAGACTGGAAACGATGATGGCGGATCCGAATGTGCTGGCAAACGACAAGCAGACGGAAGAAACGATGAAGCGGTACGCTTCCTTATCCGAATGGTTCAAGGAGCAGGGCGGTTATGAAGCGGAAGCGCGCATCCGCGGTATTTTGCACGGAATGGGTTTTGGGGATTTCGCTCCGGAGACCCCGGTCAATACGTTAAGCGGTGGGCAAAAGACGCGTCTTGCGCTGGCGAAAATGCTGCTGCAGGCACCCGATCTGCTCCTTCTCGACGAGCCGACGAACCATTTGGACATCCCTACTCTCACATGGCTTGAAGGGTATTTACGCTCTTATTCCGGCGCTATTCTGGTCGTGTCCCATGATCGTTACTTCCTTGACGCCCTCGTCAATGCCATTTACGAGATCGAGCGTACGACTTCCAAGCGCTACACTGGCAATTACACACGATATGTAGAAACCAAGCAGGCCGAGTACGAAATTCAAATGAAGCAATTCGAGAAGCAGCAGGAAGAAATCGCGAAGATGGAGGAGTTCGTTCAACGCAACCTCGTCCGCGCTTCTACCACCAAACGGGCTCAAAGCCGCCGAAAAGCATTGGAGAAGATGGATAGGCTGGACAAGCCCTTAGGCGATTTGAAGCGAGCCAGCTTCTCGTTCGAGGTTGAGCAAACGTCCGGTAAGGAAGTACTGCAGGTAAGCGACGTATCCATTTCCTATGACGGACGTAAGCCTTTGTTGCGTGATGTTTCCTTCCAGCTTCGCCGCGGGGACACAGCCGCTCTGATAGGGCCCAACGGGATTGGTAAATCCACGCTCCTGAAGACGCTTATCGGTACCCAGAAGCAGGATAAAGGGGACATTCGTTGGGGCTCCAACGTCCGGATCGGCTACTACGATCAGGAGCAAAAGGGCTTGAATCCGAACAACACCATTCTCGCCGAGGTGTGGGATGAGTTTCCGAATTTGGAGGAGGCACGCATACGGACAGTGCTCGGCAGCTTTTTGTTCAGCGGAGAAGATGTTTTCAAGAAAATTACGTCTTTGAGTGGAGGCGAAAAAGCCCGTGTCTCCTTAGCCAAGCTAATGCTGCAAAAAGCGAATGTGCTTATTCTCGATGAGCCGACCAACCATTTGGACCTGTTCAGCAAAGAAGTGCTCGAATCCGCACTTATCGATTACGAAGGTACCCTGTTATTTATTTCCCATGACCGGTACTTCTTAAATAAAATGGCGGAGTCCATGCTAGAATTGAAAAGTGATGGAGTCACCTCTTACTTGGGGAACTACGACGATTACGTGGAGAAAAAGCAGGAGCTTGCCGAAATGGAGCAGCAGCGGCTTGCAGCTGAGGCGGCAAAAAACAAAAGCGGAGCTGCCGGCGGTAATAAAACCGCTTCGTCAGCAACAGCGACGGAGAACGGCTATGAAGCCAACAAAGCAGCCAAGCGCGAGGAACGCACTAAACTGCGTAAGCTGGAGCAGTTGGAGCAAGCAATCGCCCAGCTTGAAGAAGAGCTGTCTCAAATTGAAGAAGAACTTGCCAAGCCGGAAGTGTACAACGACTATGTACTCGTTCAGCAAAAGAATGAAGCGATTGAACATAAAAAAAGCCAGCTGGCCGACTGCTATGAGCAGTGGGAGCAATTGGCGGAATAATTCGAGGGCGTCTGTTTATTCAGACGCCCTCTAGTTTTAAGAGCAGCAGTGGAACACTGCTGTATACGATCATCGTCGCTGCGGCGACGATACCCGAGTCATTAAGCAGCAGTGCTGCAATAGCACCTATGACATTAGCCGCACATCCGTACATAATATACGGATAGCGTCTTTGCCAGCGGCGGAACAGTCCTCGCGGACGAAGAACAAGAACCGCCATGACGACCAGGCTGGTGAGCAGTACCTTGCTCCAGGCAGAGACGCCGATCAGGTGCCAATTCATCTCGAGCTTGCGCATGATGATGGTACCGATCAGGTCGATACGGCCCTGGAACAGCGTGTGAAAGGCCCGGCCGATATGGCTCTGCTTATCGGCGGAGTCCACTGTGGCTGCGCCTGCGTTCAGCAGCCACAAGCCCACGAGCGCTGCCGCCAGCAGCAGCGCAAGAGTAGGCGCGGCGCGCAGCCAGCGGCGCCCGCCGGCCAGGCGCGCTCCAAGCGCGCCAAAGGCCACCGCCGCGGACAGCGCTCCGCCGGCGTTAGTGCCGAGCGCCGGCGACGCGAGGTAGCCGGCGACGGCGGCGCCGACGGCCGCGGCGGGCCAGGCGCGCCACGCGGCAGCAGTACGCGCCGCTAGCCGGCTGCCGCGCAGCGCAGCGCCGGGAGCCGTGGCCGCGCGAGCGGCTAGGCCACTGCCGGCGCGAAGCAGCGGCGCGAGTACGCCCGTCTGCGGCAGGCGCCAGGCCGTTACGCCGCCTGGCTCGGCGGCCGGGCCGTGCAGCAGCGCGGCGGCATAGGCCGCAGCCTCCGCTGGAGGTCCTGCCGCGGGCGAAGCTCCAGCCCGCAGCGCAGCAGGAACCGCGCCGGTGCTTGCTCCTGCCCCCGCAGAGCGGTGCTTACGCCGCAGCAGCGACTGCTGCAGAGCGGTAAGTCCCAACAAGGATGCTCCCAACAGCACCCCCATACACTCGTTGCCCATTCCATAATATCGTGCTCCGATCATCGGATCGTAGCCGAGCACCGACCGCTGCATCGCCTTTGCACCATGCATTCCGTCATATAACAACAGCAAAGTTACTATCGTTCCTATTCCCGCCAGGCAGATTGCGGTCCGTCCAGGCCTGGAAACAGCAAAATACGCACAGCAAGCGCTGATAGCTAACACCGATCCTAATGCCGTAATCGATGTAAGCACAGCAGGCTCACTCGGCATCCACCCCATGGACAATAGCCCGGCAGGAGCCAGCAGCAGAGAAAACAACAGTCCGATACTTACCATGACCGCTCTTCTCCCCAGATACTTCTTCCCAAACATGGCCGCAATCAATACAGCAAGCATCACGGTTATTTCATAAATGGCAAGACCATATAGAAGCGGAGGACGCATTACATAGACGTTTTGCATATCCCTTACTTGTCCTAACAGTCCCGTGAGCACCGCTTCTTTCTGCTTCGCCTGGATGGGCAGACCGATCATTGCCTCCGGCGTCTCGATTCCAAACCTTCCAAGCAGCGTAGGAGCCAAATCCACCAATGACACGATACCCGGGCGTCGAGTTGTTGCAGAGGTTAATAACGCTTCATTCGCTCCATTTATAGCGGGCCTATACATCAACAGGGGAGCCAGGTAAGCCTTCGCTCGTGCAGCGTCGCTATTCACTTGCGGACTAAACAGCCAAAGCTCGCTTCCTTCAGCTTCTCTTATCTTTTGTGCCGCCTCTCCGATAAAACGATCCAGCTCCGCCAAAACAGCCAGCTTCATTTGTTCGAACGCTGCCTTCGAATAAATGCCTTTCTCATCATACAATCGCGCAAGGTCCCCTACTTCCATTAAAGTAACGGATGGCGCAAGCTGCTCAAGCCATCGATTCACCAGCCAATGATAGTCCGTCTTTAAGCCGCCAGGCCATGACGGGTCACGCACCTGTCCTCTTCCGCTCACATCTCCGTAGCTCACTGCATTCGATACATTCATCAGCATCAGCGGAGCGTACCGTCGAATCGAGCGACCTATCTCATCCTCGGTTACTCCGATAGGTCTAGACCGATCTGCGTTCCCCCATACACTAAGACGTACGCCGGCTGACTCTAGCCGCTCCCCCAGCAGCCCCGGAACAGCGCGATAGTAGTTATTCGTATTCATTCTGCGCATCGGTTCCGCTTCTTTAACTACGATGGAGCTATCCGTCTGACGGCCAGCATGCCGCTGAACCATTTCTGCCGCATTCTGTCCATTCCATAGCTCATTGCGCTGCAGCCCTTGAACCCCAGGACCTCCTTCGGCAAAATGGCCTGCACCTATCGATAAATAGGCGTCCTCCAGCCCCTTGCCCGGCGTGCGGATATTTAGTGACCCCCAAGCAGCGCCTTGCCGAAGATTCATCAGCTCAGGCATCGCTTTCTGCCAAGCCGGTGAGAGCTCCAGGAAAGAGAAGCCTGGAATAGACACTATCCATATTTTTTTTTGCAGCAC
The DNA here is from genome assembly GCF_030020805.1 of Paenibacillus sp. RC67. GTDB lineage: Bacteria > Bacillota > Bacilli > Paenibacillales > NBRC-103111 > Paenibacillus_S. The sequence continues at coordinate 654,997 of NZ_CP125098.1, read as the reverse complement.
GTTTTTATGCAGCTGGTTGATTGGTTTAAGTGCCACTGAAGAAAAGGAAGATGGAGGCTCGGAATATGCAGCGGCATGTCCGTAAGGATGAAAGCTTATCCCCAATACAAGGACAATGCGGGCTATCCACTTTGGATTCATGTTAGTGCTTCTCCTTTGTTAAGAAACCTTCGCCAGTTTCTTACTTACTTATCCAAGTACAGTCCCCCAATATCCACCTTTCTATCCAAACTGTGTATATTTGATTGGAGAAGCCTCTTTATCCACAAGCTTATTCACAGTGAAAGGAGTTCTTTCTTCCTAGAAAACCAACCATTTCCGTGTTCATCCACAAGGATATCCACATTATCCACAGATTGGGTGCCCAATAATTATCCACGCACCTCGTTTTGATTTGGGTATAACGAAAGTTGATTTACAGCCTCTTTACAAAGTTATGCACATTATACACAAGGGCTGTGGATAACTATTATCCACAGCCCTTTTCCTAAGCATGACTATTGAATGTGCTTGATACCACTTCACACATACGTTTTTTCCGAAAGCTAGTTGTCATTCCGGTCTTGAGCCTCTCATTCGAAACTAGCCTTGCTTTCTCCCGATATACAGCAAATGCGGCGAAATACCCAACACATACGGATTTTCAGCTGTTTGTTTCAACAGCTCTACGATTTTTGCAAATTCGTCCTCTCCTCTGCTTCGCCAGTAGCTCCATTGGTCTGGTTGAAGTAAAGAAGCAATGTTAGAAGAACCTATCAGCTTTACGGTTTCGAATCCGTTGACTTCCATTAACGGTTGTATATCTTCTATTTGAAAGTAGTACGCGCCGGTAAAGCGTCTCTCATCCTGATGATCAAACCTGCCGGTTTTCATAAAATGTGCAATGTTATCGGCGGTATCATTAGGCCTCCAATGCTGAGGTGTTGTTAAGGAGGTCATCAAATGCCTTACCCGCGACATGAATGCAACAAAAACCATCCCACCGGGTTTTGTCACCCGATATAGCTCCTTAACAGCACGTATTCGATCCTCTTCCTCCTGAAGATGATATAAAGGACCCAGCATTAAGGAAGCATCGAAGCTGTTATCCTTCAACTCACTCAAAGCTACAGCATTAGCCGTGTGAAAGCCTTCAAACCGATCCTCAAGGCCCAGTTCCTTCGCCTTCTCCTTTGCGGCTTCCACCAGCTTAGCGGTTATATCCGTCAAAGTGACGTTGTAGCCTGCTTGTGCCAGCTTCATGGCATATTTGCCCGGTCCGGCTCCGTTATCTAGAATTAGCCCCTGCTTCGGAAGATGCTCTTGGATGAAATGCCAGTTTATTAAAAATTCAATCGGCTCGCGATCGAGACGGCCCCACTCGTCAAAGGACTCATAGTACTGTACGACACGGTTCATATTCACCAGCTCCTCACTAAATAAGGGAAGTTCTTATTACACGACTTAAATTGCCCGGCCTATCTGGATCGAGTTCTCATACCACCAAAGTATTTTATACGAGTTTACGAGACCCGTACTTCGTCTCAATTTGAAGCGGCAGCCGCCTTCTAGCCTACGGATACCGTACCTTCTGTCTGTATAGATGACCTGTGTTCACGAACCGCCTGATTGCAAGCCGCCATGAATGCTTGAGCTACAGCCATTAGTACATCACGATGCTCCGACACCCCTCTGTAGCTGCTTCCATAGGCACTCACCGTCACAATAGCTTCGCCATTTGCTTCCTCACCAGAGGACATGGAGTACAGCTCCAAATCAGCGAATTCGACAGGGATGGGCAGCACTTGCTTTATACCTGCTACCAAAGCTTCAACAGGAGCTTCCCCGGTTCCCGAACAAATGATTTCTTCACCCGTCATGTTGTTGGTAACGATGCAGGAGGCCATCCGATGTCCTGTCGTTCCTGTAAGCACCTGAGCTTGAACTAAGGTGAACGGCTCCAGTACCGTATTCACCGTACTGCCCACCAGCTCCATCAGCTGATGATCCTGAACGACCTTCTGCTTATCAGCCAGCTCTTTAAAGCTGGTGTACAACGTTTCCATCTGGTCCTCTGTCAGCTGAACCCCGAATTGTCCTACGCGATGCTTGATTGCATGACGACCGGAATGCTTGCCAAGAATAATCATGCTGCGAGGTATGCCCAACCGGTCAGGATCCATAATCTCATACGTGTTGCGGTTTTTTAGCAAACCATCTTGATGAATACCCGCTTCATGCTGGAATGCATTGCGTCCGACAATCGGCTTGTTAAACGCGATTGGGAAGCTCATGGCGCGGCTCACTCTTTGAGACACGTTATAAATGTGCTCCGTTTGGATACCGGTTTCCGCCCCAAGCGCCTCTTTGCGCGTTTCAATCGCCATAACCAGCTCCTCCAGGGAGCAGTTGCCTGCACGCTCACCTACGCCGTTCACGGTGACCTCCACTTGGGTGACTCCCGCACGAATGGCAGCCAAGCTGTTGGCGACGGCAAGCCCCAAATCGTTATGACAGTGAGCACTGAATTCCACTTGATCGCTGCCGCGGACGTTATTCATGACTCGGGTGAACATCGCCCCATATTCTTCAGGAAGTGCATAGCCTACGGTATCTGGGATGTTAATGATATTAGCTCCCTCTGCGATAACAGCCTCGATCATTTCGAACAAAAATTCATCACCGGTTCGAGTCGCATCCATTGGTGAAAATTCGATCCGATCTACAAATTGTTTAGCATAAGCGACCATAGACCGAGCGATTTGAATGACCTGATCCCGTGATTTGCGAAGCTGAAAATCCAGATGAATATTCGATGACGATAAGAATAAGTGCAATCTCCGACGCTCTGCCGCTTCCGTTGCCCGAATGGCCGAATCGATATCCTCTTTTACCGATCGAGCAAATCCACAGATTTCAACGCCGTGAACCTCCTGGGAAATACGCTGTACCGCCATAAAATCGCCGGGGCTCGAAATCGGAAAGCCTGGCTCGATAATATCGACGCCCAGCTGTGCCAACTGCTTCGCGATCACGATCTTTTGCTCTGGATTCAAGGATGCGCCCGGTGCCTGCTCTCCATCTCTCAATGTCGTATCGAAAATATGGATTCTCTTCATTCCGTTTGCTTGGTTTGCTTGGCTATTGTTTTGGTTTGTCATTTGTAACGCCTCCTATAAGGTTTGGTCATGCTTCATTTCCTGACTATACAAAAAAGACCTATCGTCTCCACATAAGAGACGACAGGCCTTCGGCTGCCGCGGTACCACTCTCGTTGACCCTTTCCGTAAGAAAAGGCGTCCACCTCGCTCGCAACAAAGCGTCCTAACCGGGAAGCAGTTTCTGATCATACACCGCTTCACCATACCTTGCTGCGTTCCCCGATCACGTGGGGCTAATCCGTCAGAGCCTAATTACCAGTTGTTCTGGGTTCAGCCCTACCGCTCCGGGGCGAGATTCAAGCATCCGTCGACTGCGTCGCACCACCCCGCAGCTCTCTGATCGTCCAGATTGCTTTACTACTACCGTTCCTAGCGTTATTTTCTATATGGGATTGTTGTTTGATTTTTCATCTTGTTAAATAACCAAAAAAGGCCTGACGTCTCCTGTAAAAGAGACGACAGACACTGATCTATCGCGGTACCACTCTTGTTGACCCGGCTGCAAGCCGAAGTCCACCTCGTGTGCTTAGGGTTTGAAATCCTTAAGCACGCCTGATCACGGAGGCCATCCGTTGAAGCTTACCCATCGATGCAGCGCTACATCGTTTCAGCTTCACCGCTCCCGGGCGAGTTTCGTAGGCTTCACTGACTGCGTTGCACCACCCCGCAGCTCTCTTGACAGTTCAGACCGACTACTGTTCCCGTTCCTAGCGTTTTGATATTGATTGCAATTATAGTATGCGTCTTTTGAAATGTCAATGCATGCATTTTATTCATTTTTCAAAAAAAGAAAAGCCCCGGTATTCCCTGAAGGAAAATACCGAAGCTTTTGACACGATTTGTATTAGCCTTCGCTGCCGAAAAATGCATAACGCAGCACGATCAAAACTGCCAGCACCCACATCAACCAATGAACCTTGTGATTATTATTACCGCTCATACGGGAGAAGGATGCCAAGATCACATAAGTGACAACACCGAACGAAATTCCGTTAGCGATATTGTAAGTAAACGGAATGAAAGTGATCGTGAAGAACGCAGGAATCGCAACAACAAAATCTTGAAAATCGATTTCTTTAACCGACTGCATCATCAGTACGCCGACAATAATTAGAGCCGCTGCCGTAGCGGAGCCCGGAATCAGTGCCGCAATCGGAGCCAAAAACAAAGCAAGCAGGAAGCACACGCCTGTTGTAACGGCAGTCAAACCGGTACGTCCGCCTTGAGCAACGCCAGCAGCACTTTCGACAAATGCCGTTACGGTGCTTGTACCTACCAATGCGCCACCGCTTACTGCGATCGCGTCAACCATCATGGCTTTACCAACTTTTTTATTGCCTTCTTCTTTATTTTTCATGAAACCAGCGCGGTTCGCCGTACCTACTAGCGTACCAAAGGTGTCGAACAATTCAACAAATGTAAAGGTCGCTATGACCGAAATAATCCCTGCGTTAAGTACGCCTTGAAAGTCAAATTGGCCAAAAGCCAGTTTGCTCAGATCAGGAACCCAAGTGGTTTTAGCATCGGTCAAGGTGCCCAAATTCACTTGTCCCATTAACAATCCGACCACAGTCGTCAGCAAAATTCCGAACAAAATCGCTCCGCGAACACGAAGCACCATCAGGATCGAAATAATTAAAATACCGACGATACAGAGCACTACATTCGGATCCTTCAAGCTGCCCATGTGAATAATGGACTCGAACGACAGCAGGTCCGTATATTGATGAGCCTTCACGTCGTTGCTTGTTTCTACCGCGATTGCCATCATACCGCTGTTTTTCAAGCCGACAATCGTAATAAACAATCCGATACCTACTGTAATTGCATGCTTCAAGCTATCAGGCACAGCAACCAGCAGCATCTGACGTACCTTTGTAACCGTCAAAACGATAAAGATCAAACCGGAAATGAATACAGCCGTTAACCCCATTTGGAACGTAAATGTACCTTGTGAAGCCAAAATCACCGTTGCGAAATAAGCGTTCAATCCCATCCCTGGAGCCAATGCGACCGGAAAATTAACGAATAACCCCATCGCGATAGTCATAACACCTGCAGCAATCGCAGTGGCTAAAAATACGGCAGTCCAGTCCATCCCTGTAGCACCGGAGCCAAAGCTACTGAGAATGTTCGGATTTACGGCCAAAATATACGCCATCGTCATGAAGGTCGTCAAACCCGCCATGATTTCTGTACGCACATTGGTACCGTTTTCCTTCAGCTTAAAAAATCGATCCATTCCCCAAATCCCTCCAATGGTTTTTGGAACAACGAAAAAGTCCGGCTTTGATCGATGATCAAATGGCCGGACTCACAAGCAAAGCCGGATCAGGACTCTGCGATTCCCCCGAAACCACAGAAAAAGGCTTTCCTCAAGCCCTCTTTTGTCATTTCAGGGGAGCATCGCGCCCCTCCGCTTTGTTTGTTCGTAGCCAGATCATTTACGGTGATCTCGTAGAAACTCCCAGGCCAATTCCCGAGATTATACGAAACAGTTATTCCCTAATATTCATCATTTATTCTAAATTTCTTGACGAAACTTGTCAATGGATTTTTCCGAACATTAACGAAAGTTTTTTTATTCTCGTTCGTTTATTGCTAAAGGTTTCCTCTTGATGAAATCGCTGCAAACGATTAGCTCTCTTAATGAAAAGCTTGATTTACAAACCACATTTACACAATAAAAGAGCCTTTCCCTTATACAAGGAAAGACCCCATTCCTTACTCCCCATCACTGGGTGAATCGTACGGTCCTCGTACTTACACAATTGTCAATGAATACTCGAAAACTTACCCGTGTACATTTAAAGACAACTCTTACGTGCAGATCGAAAGTACCCGTTCCTGCGATTTCAACTCTGTCATTGCCTACTCTACGTGAATTCCCCACAATCCTAAGATTGCCTGGATTTGCTTTGTCGGTAGGTGTTAATGTCCATTCATAAACAATGTCTCTATCACGACCCGAACAAAGGGCTCCAGTGCATATTAAATTAGCATCTGCAAAGTATATATTCCGAGTTTCTGGCACCCTTTTTATTCCTTCGCCTCTTAGATGTGACTTAAAGCAACAACCGACTGCACCCCGACGTTTACGCCCCTTACAGATAGATGATGGAACAGACAGCGTAGCTTTTCCGATTCGGGTACTGATCATGCGGCTCTTGCACTTCCCTCCACATCCACACGAACATGACATCCTGATACACCTTCCCGTCAAATTGGATTATGATGTATCGTATGTGATAACTTGTTCAATTGCATGGATAAGTATCATGTGAGAGTGCTTAAATAGGAATCTGAACGCCCATCACCGTCCCTGCCCAAAATTACTCGAATTTATTTGAAATCGTCAATGTTCTTTGTTTGTGGTCATAAAAAATACTCCCTTCTATTAGCTAAACAACGCAAATAAAAGAGAGTCATTTTTTATTGTTGCAGGCGCACAGGAATTTCAACACTGTCAACGCCGGAAGCCCTGGTTATCAAGGCCTCCAAGCGATTAACAGCATTAAACATTCACATCCTATTCCCACTCGATCGTTGCAGGCGGCTTGGATGTAATATCATACACGATACGGTTAACGTTATCTACTTCGTTAACGATACGAACCGAAATTTTCTCCAGAACATCCCAAGGAATACGCGCCCAGTCGGCTGTCATGCCGTCGATGGAAGTTACTGCGCGGATACCGACTGTGTACGAATACGTACGGGCATCACCCATAACGCCTACGCTCTTCATGTTCGGCAAAGCTGTGAAGTACTGCCAAATTTCACGGTCTAAGCCCGCTTTGGCAATCTCGTCACGCAAAATCGCATCGGATTCACGAACGATCTCAAGCTTCTCTTCGGTTACTTCACCCAACACACGGATCGCAAGACCCGGACCTGGGAAAGGTTGACGCCATACGATAGCCTCAGGAAGGCCGCACTCCAAGCCTACTTTACGGACTTCGTCCTTGAACAATGCTTTCAAAGGCTCAACAAGCTCAAATTTCATATCTTCAGGCAATCCGCCTACGTTATGGTGAGATTTGATGGTATGAGCCGTAGCTGTTCCGCTCTCTACAATATCGGTATACAAAGTACCTTGCGCAAGGAACGCGAAATCGTCAAATTGAGTCGATTCTTCCTCGAACACACGGATGAACTCGGTACCGATGATTTTACGTTTTTGCTCCGGATCGTCTACGCCGGCCAACTTGCCCATAAAACGGTCACAAGCATCGATTTTTACTACTTTCATATCGAATTTGCCGACAAAGGTCTCCATAACGCCTTCCGCTTCCCCTTTGCGCAGCAAACCATGGTCGATAAACATACATGTCAATTGATCGCCGATCGCCTTGTGAACCAACATAGCCACAACAGAAGAGTCTACGCCGCCGCTCAACGCACACAGCACCTTTTTATCGCCTACTTGGTTGCGAATATCGCGGATTGTATCTTCAATAAAGCTTTCCATGCTCCACTTGCCTTCACAGCCGCAAACTTGGTACAGGAAGTTGTGGATCATGTCGTTACCGTAAACGGAGTGACGCACTTCCGGGTGGAACTGCACCGCGAACATTCTTTTCTCTGGATGGCTCATAGCAGCTACAGGAGCATGCTCCGTGCTTGCGTCCACGACAAAACCTACAGGAGGTTCCACAACAAGATCACTATGGCTCATCCATACTGTTTGCTTTTTGTCCAGGTTATGAACCAAGCTGCAATGGTCGGCGAAATCAACCTCAGCTTTTCCGTATTCACGCTTCGAGGCTCTTTCTACTTTACCTTGCAATTGATGAGCCATCAGCTGCATTCCGTAGCAAATCCCGAAAATCGGTACGCCCAAGTCATAAACGGCTGGGTCGACCAATGGGGAATTCTCGCCATATACGCTCGCAGGTCCGCCGGAAAACACGATACCTTTCGGTTGAAGCTGTTTCAGCTTCTCCACTGGCGTATTGTAAGGCAGCAGCTCGCTGTACACACCTAAATCCCGAATACGGCGGGCAATCAGTTGGTTGTACTGACCTCCAAAATCGAGCACAACAATAATTTCATTCGGCTTGTCCATAATTTCCTCCTTAGTGTTTTGCTTTAGCAAAACTTACTTCGTAAGCATTTGCTGAGTTTTCGTAGAAAACTTACTTCGTAAGCGTTGCTGAGTTTTCGTAGAAAAACTTTCTTCATTCCGTCATAGTCCATGTGCTGCAGTTCCGCGGGCGCAAAACCAGGTTCACACGCAAGCTTCCGCCTCTTCATTCCATTACAAGACTTGAAGCTCTGCTCTAAATCAATAGACATTATTATAAGCTTCCGTCACAGAAAGGGCAATGCCTCCATCAAAAATGCACAATTAGACAAAATAAAATAAGCTGCAGAACTAGTATTTCCCATCCTTTGAACTTAAAAAATGATGTTCAAAAAAATGAATGATCACTGCAAATGATGACAAATGGCTTATAGACGGCAAAAAGCCTGCGGCCGTATAATAAACGGCTCACAAGCTTTTTCGTATATCTTGCCATGCTTCGTGAAGCTGTCGACGGGTTACTGCCGGGTTACCGGCGTTGTATTTCAAAGTTTCCTGCAATCGGATAAACCTTAGCAGCGATTCTCGCTGAGCATCGGTGTTGTACGAACGGGTTAGCATATATTCCCGTAAAGTTTGCGCAGGCTCTACGCGGCCCCATCGGCGCTGAAGCTTCCTCCACAGGCGATCGGACGCCCGCTGCACGGCATAGGCACGTACTCCGTTAAATCTAATCCCGCGGCGCAGCCTAACGGGTATGTTATCTCGTTCAGCAGTCCGGTGCACTGCTCCCGCTCTAAAAGTAATCCACATGTGGATAAACATAGCTGTCAGGCATGCAACAGCTATCCACAGGGATAAAGGCAGCCAATGCCGAATCCACAGCCACCCATTGTGGAAAAAGTCCATCCCTTTATGAGCTAGAGTGGATAAGACAGCTAAAATTCCCATAACCATGGGGATAAGCTGTGATAACGATGAAGTATAGTTCACCAAGCTCTGCAATATGGAGCCATCCGCAGCTATATCAGAAGTTTGGTTTGCCGCAGCGGTAGAAGCCGTTCGAACGGCACTTTCGGAAGCGCTTCCCTCGCCAAAACCGGGCGTAGGGTCAAAAGGCACCCACCCGGCCGTTGGTAAGTACACCTCCACCCAGGAATGAGCGTTTTTATTGCGCACCTCCACATTATAAACAGGAGTACCGTTTGCCCCGTTCGTCTCCATAGAAATAACCTGTCCTGGCGCAAAACCTTTCACCCATCGCGAGGGTATCCCTACCGATCGGAGCATGACGGCCATTGCCGTTGAAAAGTGATCGCAATAGCCCATTTTTTGCTCAAACAAAAACTGATCTACGAAATCTTGACCTTCAGCTGGAGGCCGTGTTTGCTCCAGACTGTACGTGTAGTGACTGCGCAAATAGCGCTCTATCGCCTCTACTTTCGCATACACGGTTGGCTCATCCTTCGTCAAATTGAATGCCAATTCGGATACTCGTGCAGGCAGCCTGTCGGGCAGCTGCAAATAGGCATCGTTCGCTTCGCTTACTGCCGCACCTGCCGGAGCAGGTTGCGCGCTTTCTGCACCCTGCTCCCAGGATGCTACCTGTACCGTATAAGACGATAACGGATCCGCCAGCGCCGGCAAAAAATAACGCTCGGACCACTGGTCCTTCCACAACCAGTCGGGAGAAATAGAGTCGCCGTCTTGCGAAACAAGCGAATCAATGCTCATTAATGAACCGCCCAAAAATAATTGAGTAAAGCGCTGCTTGAGAAAGACTTGCTGTGTTACCGCTGTTGAGGATGACTTAACAGTAGCATGAGCCGCCGTTGTCATTCCCGAGGCATCGCTGCCACTGTCTGACGGAGATGACGAAGCCTTCAGTTGAACGGTATCGGTATCCGATGCATACCAGCCGCTGCCTGTATAAGTCGACTTGGAATCCCCACGCCAATAGGTCAGCTTTGTCGTCCTTGCCACAAAGACGACGCTGTCGTCAGCGGTTAACGGATACCCAAGACGGGAATCATCGGAGCCGTAGCCGGTTTTGCCTGCCGAGGCCGACGAATTGTTCGTTCCATGATCCTCCAGAAAATGAAGCCGCTCCTGCCAGGACGCGAGAGGACCCGACCAATCGATAGTTTTTCCTTGCACCGGATGCTGCAGCGCCCCTGCCCAAGCCCCTAGCATTAAGAGTGCGGTTAAAACGCAGCTCGCCACTATAGGCGTCCAGAAAGCAGAACGCTCTTGTTTGGGCGGGGTTGAACGGGGTTTGTAATCTGCAAGCACACTGGAGCCGCTTCTCTTCCATCGGGTCCAGCGGTCCGCTTGCAGCCAGCCCTGCAGCAATAATCCTGCCCCCGCGGCGCTCAACAGGCCATAGGACATATCCTTGTCAAATATAAGCTGCAGGGCTATGAGATAGATGAGCGTCATCATAACAAACCACAGCAGCTGTTGTCGGTCAGCTACAAAGGATTGCAGCACCCAGATGAAAAAGCCCCAGCCAGCCACAAACAGCATCGTCCTAGTTGCCGGCGAAATGAACTCGAGCTCTCCTTGGGCCGCATGAACGGCATCCTCGTTAAGATCATGCAGCCAGGATAGCCACCAGTCAGCTCCAGGGAACCACTGACCGCTATGTAATACGGCGGTTGTCGCAACAATAATCGCTATCCTGACGATCCAGGCAGCAGCCCCCGGCATACGAAGCGTGTCCAGAGCAAGAAACAGTGCAAAAGCGACCAAAAACGGTGTAATCCGGTACACCTCCGTGAAATCGGACAGCTGCTGCAGCGGTACGAGCCAGGAGCGGATGAGCCAGAACAGAAGGAGCGCGTAGCCGATGCGCAGCGCCCAGGGTTGATCGGGCTCAGCCGTATCGTTAGGCACCGGCTGCGGCATGTTTGGCTTCTGCGCCATAACCCTCACCCCCTCCGGCGGTGCGTCGATTTGACGCGCTGACCGCCGTAAAGCGGCAGCCGGCGGCTTCCGCCTGCCGCCGCCATTCCTGCACGGCATTGGGCGCAGCGTCTTTGCCGTGGACGTACACCATGTGAACGGCACGCTCCCGCAGCCGGAACAGGACCCGCATCAGCTGCTCATCCGGCTGAGCCGTGACAACAGCGACACTGACCCCTCGCCCGATGTGCAGCGCCTCGCGCTGTACGCTCGGTGCCAGGGGGCTGTCGCCGTCGCACGGCAGCTGCGCGAGCAGCTCCAGCAGCTCTGCGAAGCGCTCGCGTCCGCGCGCTTCAATGGACCGTCCTTGCCGATCTGTGGCGGCAAGGCGAACGTTCATGCCCAGCTGCATTGCACGCTGGGCGAGACCTGCCGCGGCCTCGACCGCCGTCCCGAACGCTGCTGCGTTCGGCACGCCCTTGGCCGCGTCGAGGCAGATGAGCAGCCGGTCCGCGCCGGGCTGCTCGGTCTCTTTCGCGCGCAAGGCTCCTGCGCGCGCGGTGGAGCGCCAGTGGATCCGGTTCAACGGATCCCCCGGCGCATAGGGCCGCGTCCCGTACGCCAGAGTGGACGCGGCCTGCCGCTGCAGCTGAGGCTGCGGCCCCGAGCGCGGGAGCTCCTCTCCCGCGCCTTCCGCGGCCGTCTGCAGCTGCAGCGGCCTTGGCAGCACCAGCAGACGGTGCTGCCCGGTTTGCACGCTGCGGCGATGGATACGCAGCAGCCCGAAGGCGTCGATGATCCCGACGCCGGATTCCTCCAACCGGTATAAGCCTCGCGGCATACCGGGTAAGCGGAGCAGCGCGGTAGCCTCGCCGCTCAGACTTAAGCGCACCGTATCACGTACAACAACGGTTTCCCCAGTCCCCATATTCATCCAGCGCTCCTCTATCAGCAGCCAACCAAGAGGCATCATCGGGATACCATACCTCAGTCCAAGAGCCATTTCAACGCTTTCCCCGCTCCAGCAGCGAATCTGAGCTTTCGGTCGTTCCACACGAATCGGTCGCATCAAGCCAAGAATCCCAATGCCTAAATACGACAGCAATAAACTTAAACCATAAAAACAAATCCAAGCTGAACGGCCTCCAAAAACCTCGGACCAATACCAGGATGCACCCCAGCAAACAAACAGCAGCAGCGTTATCAGTACATTTCGCATGATTAGCCCCCTTATTGTGCCGGGGCGTAGCGACGCACCGGGATCGGGGTCGTTGCAGCGATCGTTTCCATGATCGACTCGCTGGGTTTACCCGCCATCGCCGCTTCTGCCGTAAGCATCAGACGATGGGCAAGTATCGGAAGCACCATTTGCTTCACATCATCGGGAATAACAAAGCTTCTTCCGGATAAAAATGCTCTCCCTTGCGCCGCCCTCATCAAAGCAATAGACGCTCGAGGACTTGCTCCAAGTGCAATGTCCGGATGCTGCCTCGTAGAAGTCACCAGTTGTACAATGTAACTTTTTACCGTGTCATCCACATGGACTCTTGCCGCTTCCTTTTGTAGAGAAGCAAACTCCTCCGATAGCATCAGCGGACGTAGTTGACCTATAGGATGCCGTTCCTCGACCCGATTCAGCAGCTCCATTTCCTCCGTAGCCTCAGGATAACCGAGACTTAACTTCATCAGGAAGCGATCGAGCTGGGCCTCCGGCAGTTGGAACGTCCCGGCAAAATCAATTGGATTTTGCGTAGCCAGCAAAAAAACGGCTCCGGTAGCGAATACGTTGCACCATCCACCGTAATCCGCTTTTCCTCCATAGCTTCCAGAAGCGCCGATTGTGTGCGAGGCGTCGCTCTGTTCAACTCATCGGCCAAGACGAGATTGGCCATTAACGGACCGGGGCGAAATTCGAACTGAGAGGTTTGCTGATTGAAAATGCTGCTTCCCGTCAGATCCGATGGCAGCAAATCCGGTGTGCATTGGATGCGCTGAAAGCTGCAGTCAATCGTTCGGGAAAGAGTGCGCACCAGCATCGTCTTACCCACACCCGGAACGTCCTCCAGAAGCACATGTCCTCCACATAGAAGGGCGATCAGCAGCTTTTCTATAACATCGCGTTTGCCAATAATGACTTTCTCCATTTGATAGATAACTCGTTCTAGCATCGCCTGCGGGGGATCAAAAAAAGATGAATGCACCTGCACTTGAACCTACCTCCTTCAATAGATTTCATTCTATTGAATCTAGTATCCCCAAACCTTCTACCTTTTAGACTGTGCTATAAACGATCACCTTACTCTATCCGGTTTGTGCCATGTTTTTGGAAGACAAATGACGCTACTAATCCTCTTATTACAAAAAAAATAAGAGAGTGCCTTATCAGCACTCTCTTGAACTAGATTCAAATCTATTTAATCTCATTTACTAATAACTTTATTAATTAATATAAGCGCCATTCGGCAGACATACTTCCTATGCAAGATGCTGTAAGGAAGAACAAACGATGAAATCTTGTTCATCCGTAACAAGAATAAAATATGACTTGGCTCCTCTTGGAATATCTGCTTTTATCTCGTGGGTTTGAGGATCAATCTGCGCCTCACCAATCTCCCAGTTCATTTTAAACCAGTCGGATGTATCGATTGCATACCTCAGCTCCGCTTTCTTGATAGGCTGATTGAAACGAACCACAGCCTGCCCCTCGGACTCCCCTTGTTCAACCAACTGAACGAGCGGCTTGCCGCCTCGAACCATCTGATCGGCAAAAGCGTAAATCTCCTTAGGACTCCATCCCTTTACATGAGAGTGGCCCAAGCCGAACTGAATGCTCAGTAACGATTCGTTTCGCTGATTGCGTGCCGTCTCATAAGACCTGCTGAACAGATGAAGCGGAAAATGCTGGTCATCATCCCCATTCACCCATAGCATCGGCATTGTGATCCGAGGTAGATGAGCGGACGGATCCCACAGCTGCTTCATTTTCTCAGCTGTCGCTTCCGGCATTCTGGCGAAGCCTTCCCCATACTTGTTGGTTGCATCGTATAAATAACCACAGCCGTAAACAGGAATGGAAAATACGAACCGGTCATCTACGCCAGACACGATCTCCGTTACGATGCCGCCCCAAGAAATACCATGAATCCCTACACGATCAGAATCCACTTTATCCAACGAACGCAAGAACGAATGTGCTCTTATAACGGCGGCAACCGCATGATACATCCACTGCTCCTCGATCGGAAGCGCGTAGTCTCCGAATTCCCCTTGTCGAGAAGGACCGCTCCACTCATGCTGTGGGCGCTTCCCTTCACTATCTTTATCTAAAGGCAAATGGCCTTCCAAATCCATTGCAATGGCTGCATAGCCCCGTTCCGTCCATTGCTTAATCCATTCGTAGAAGGCCGTACCGCCTCCGCCATGCACCAGTACTACTGCAGGGACTTTAGTATCGGTTGAAGTCTCAGGCAGCCCGTAATATGCAAACACGCGAGTCGGCTTCCCTTGGTAGGGCTCCCCCTCGATATAGATCGCTTGGATGTCACCCTGATTCATCTCAGGAACGGGAATGACCTTGGGAACTTGTGTTAGCTCGGCCAGATTCCAGGGGTGGGATACAGGGATTTCAGGTTGGATAGACAAACGGTTCTCCTCCTCATTAGTAACAGTGGCTCTGAATAATTACAGAAAATTATAGCACCTTGATGAAAACGAGAACATTGCCGATACTAATGTAAATTTGGATTAAACTAACTCAAAAAACAAAGAGGGGTACAAATTGCACCCCTTCAAGTCTGTCGAGAAACTTTTATTCAGAAGATAGCTGCTGGCGGTAGGTGGGGTATCCCCTGGAGGAGCGTAAGCGTCCGCCTTTGTTATCGGGAAATCTCCTCTGTAAGCGCAAAATAAATTAAAAATTTCCCGATAACAATAGCGGCTGGAAGGGGATATCCCACCGGAGCCCCACGCACACTTCCGAATTATTATAAGTTTCTCCACACTCTAGGGGTGCAAACTGCACCCCTCTTTGTTTAATTCAAATAGTTTAATCCTACCCGAACCGGTACTCCCGCTTCCAGCTTTACGTTGCGAATTCGGTCTCCCTCAACGGTGAAGCCTTGTATTTCCGCAACAGGCCGTGGAAGCTGTAGATCTACCGTCTGACTTTGATTTCTTGAGCAAAGCTCAAGCTGAACGGTACCTGCATCCTGATCCCAGGCTACGGATACTTCAACCGCTCCACGCGCCAGCAAAGGACCTGCGTGGCCTTTTCTCCACTTGGTCGGCAGCGCAGGCAGTACGCGGATCGTGCCGTTCAAGGAGAACAAGAGCATCTCTTGAATCGCTGCGCTCCATCCCATGTTGGCGTCAATCTGGAACGGTGCCCAGTCCGCATCGACACCGATGCCCATTTTGCGCCAGTCGTTGTGGAACGTATAGAAATTGTTAATGACGCAGGTACGGCTCAGAAGGTCCAGACATTCCAATGCCAAATCTCCTTCACCCATACGTGCATAGTGATTGGACATGTGAGCAAGCGACCAACCGGTCTGCTCCTTTAATCCGATCCCCAGCCGTTTTTTGGCTGCTATAACAAACGCTTCAAATAGATCAGGATCGTTATCCTTCGATACCTCTGTCCCCGGAAATACAGGATAAATATGGGATTGATGGCGATGATGGTAATTGTCATGGAAGTCCGGATGCATCCATTCGCTTACCGCTCCATCCCCATTAATACGATAAGGTCGAATTTTGCTTAACATCTTCTTCCACTTGCCGATTTCATCCGTGTAGGCTTCCGCTTTTTCTGCACCTTCAATCAGATGAGTAAGCACTTCCTTGGCGATCGCAAAATCCATCGTACTGTTGATGGCCGTTTCGGTAAGCGGCTTTTTCCCAGGACCTTGAGAATAGTTGCCAGGGAAATTTTCCGGTGAGTTGGACGGACAGCTGACGTAGTATCCTTCCTCATCCTCAAAGAAAAAGTCTTCATAGAACAGCGCCGTTTCCCTAAGGAACGGAAGTGCACGTTCCCGCAAAAACTTCACATCACCCGTATACAAGTAGTAATCGTAATAATGCTGCGCAATCCAGCCCGCTGCTCCGGTCCAATGAACAATATGCGGTGCTTTATGCTTCAATAGCCCCGTATCCGGCGATGTCGGCGCAGGAATGTAAATGCCCCGGCAGCCATACAGACGCTGAGCGTTCGTGCGGAAATCGTCCATCAACCGGTCGAAATAGTCGAACATCGCTAGCAGCAGCTCTGGCATATTTCCCGATAACGCCTGCCAATAGATCATCTGAATGTTCTCGTTAGACATGTTGAACGCCCACATGCCTTCGTATTCACCACACCACAGGCCGTATAAATGACATGGCTGGCCTCCGTCACGGGAGCTCGAAATGAGCAAATATCGGCCATAGGCCCACATCTTCTCCGTCATTTCAAGTGATGCTTCGCCTTTATACGCATCCAGCAGCAGCTCCTCATTAGAGCGAGAGTGAGTCTCTGCCCCAAGATCCAAGCTCACAGCCCGGAAAAGACGACCGTGCTCGTCAGCATGAACCTGAAGCAGCCCATCGTAGCCTGGTTTGATCTCAGCCAAGCTTTGCTGAGCTTGTAACCATTCGGTAGTACGTGCTCCTTTAACGAACAATTGAAGGATAACCAGGACACTGCCTGCGCCATGAACCTTCAACCAATCCTCTCCTGCTTCCAGCGTTCCTCCTTGAGGGATAACTCTGGCAACCGCACCAAAATCGGTTTGATCGTCATTTTCAGCCGCATAGAACAAATATTCACCATCAGTTTTCTGCTCGACCTTCTCCGGCAGTGTTGCCGATTTACGAACATCCTTTGGATCGTGGAGCTCCAGGCGGAATTCAGCCTGTACCTTATCCGCACCTTCAGCCCGAATCTCATATACAATG
Source organism: Paenibacillus sp. RC67 (assembly GCF_030020805.1). Classification (GTDB taxonomy): domain Bacteria; phylum Bacillota; class Bacilli; order Paenibacillales; family NBRC-103111; genus Paenibacillus_S. The sequence goes on along the minus strand of NZ_CP125098.1, from coordinate 637,990 downwards.
ACATCGTCAGGACGGGAGACGAATAATGACCTATCGTAACGGGTTTCACCATCACGCCAGGAGACCTTCACTTCTCCCGTCTCCATATTTAATTCCCTCTGGTAGGCTTTAAAGCCGTGAGGGGAAGGCATAATGACCTTGAAGTCCGCAAGCGGCAGCGGCCATGCCATTTTGGGCTGATAGCCCCGCTCCTCGAGAGTGTCCGCTAAAATCCGGTTAGCTTTAGGGGCATTGCCACCCAGCATGAGGCTTCTTACTTCCGGGAGCTTGTCGCTCACGTCAGGGAGCTCAGGCGTCTTGCTGCCTCGCCACAGCTCTTCATGGGTGAGCATGATCGTTTCTTCGTACACGCTGCCATATACAGCTGCTCCGATCATTCCGTTACCGGAAGGAAGCGCCTCGCGCCATTTGGCTCCCCACCAAGAGGAAGGGTAGTTAAGTATCAGTTTATTTTTCTCAGCAGGCTGTTGATCTTGCGACTTCATCTTCATCGTCCTTTCATTCTCTATTGCAATGGCTATTGCTGCTTACGCTGGTCTTCAATTGATTTATTAATTAATTCTTCGGCTTCCCGCAGTGCAGTATTGACATCCGCTTGACCTGTGGCTACCTTTTTGAACTGCCCACGCATGATCGAGAAGGCTGCCGCATCATACTTTGTAATCGATGAGAACGGCTTGGCATTTTTATTTTTGATGAACGCTTCGCGGTTTTTGCCTTTCAGCACTTCGATGTCCATCCCGAAATCCTTGTTGATGTCTGAATTGGCGAGGACCGAGCTGTTACCGTTCTTAGCAATGAGCTTCTGCGCATCATCGGTCAACATTGCACTAAGAGCCAGGAAAGCCTGATCCTTATGCTTGGATGTCGTGGTAATCATTCGGGCGCCACCTTCTACTTGCACACCTGTATTCGGAGCCTCCGGGAAGCTGGGCAGACTGACTACATCATAGTTCAAGCCGTTTTTAACGGCTTCCGGCATCGACGAGAAAAATGAGCTCGTGGAGTACATGGCCAACGTCTTATCTTTAGAAAATAAGTTCAAGCCTTTTCCGTAGGTTGTTGTGTCCACCTCGTTGCCGGTAATCGTATAGAATCGCGCCCAGTTTTCAAACAGCTTTTTCCAATCCGCGTTGTTCACGATCGCTTTGTTTGTTTTTTCATCAATAATCGGAACGGACAGCTGGTTGTATTGAATTTGAAACTGATCCTGGAAATCGTAACCCCGATACGCTACGCCGCCATCGGTTCTTGTTACTTTTTTGGCGAGCTCATACACTTGATCCCATGTCATACCGTCTGTAGGGTAAGTCACTCCAAACCGGTCAAAAATATCCTTGTTATAGTACATCGTGACCACGTTGCCAGAGATAGGCAGAGCATACAGCTTGCCATCACCCGAGTTTTTGCGGACCGTATCCATAACGACAGGATCGATTTTGGCCAAATCCAAGTTAAACGTTTTCACAAGTGGGGTCAAATCTTCCAAAAGTCCAAGCGTCTGGTACTTCCCTATTGCCGAGATATTGTCGCCCAATATATCAGGCACTTCTCCGGAAGCCATCAGCTCATCGATTTTTTTGGTCATTGGGACGAGCGTTATATCGATGTGCGGGTATTTTAATTTGACAGGCGCTACAACCAGCTTTTGGAATAATTCTTCCGACATATTCCCATAAAAAGTAAGCGTCACCGGATCCGTATTTATTTTCGCTGCTGCGGCTGTATCTTCCTTCTTTACATCGTTTTTTTCGGAACAGCCTTGAATAAGAGAAGCCAACAGCACGAATGTAGACGCCAGGATGAAGGTTTTGTTCGTCTTTTTCATACAATTATCCCCTTTATAATGAAATATTTATAAAGAGGAGAGGCCTGACAAAAGCCGCCTCTCCCAATATACGCCTACTTGAATTGGTACAATTTGTCCCGGAGCAGCGCCTTGTCTTTATTCTCGCTGTACCACTTGGCATACCAATCGTCAACCTGCTTGCCACCTGCTTTGTCCCACAAGCTTTTCGCTTCGGCCAATGCCTGGTCCGGTGTATAGGAAGCTCCGCTCACGATAGCTTTGATCCAAATATCGTCGATCTGCTTTTTGATGCTGGTATCGATCAACTGAATGTCGTCCGGAGGCGTTGGCATATGCTCCCCATGTGTAATGTCCGCAATCGGTCTCTCCGGATTCAAGTAATACTCATTCGCTTTTTTCATCATATTGTAGAACTCTTTCTCCTGCGGATTATCCTGGTTCAAAGTCTCCTCATATTTGCCGCACTTGCCTTCGAGAGCCGGAGAGAACAACATTCGGAAATCTCCCGCATAGGACAACTGCTTCTCTTTCTCTTTATCTACAAAGACCGGACAGCCATTCTTCCCTTGTGTGTAGTGCGTGCCTTCTAAACCGTACTTCAATGTTTTCCCTGCCGTTTCCGAGGAAATGAAGTCAATGTATTTCATAATGGCTTCCGGATTTTTCGCTTCATTGTTAATGATAGCTGTGATCTGTACTGGATTTTGAATTGTTGGGCTGAATTGGCCGTACGTGCTTTTTGGAAGCGGTATAACGATCACTTCTGCGGACGGATTGTTCTTCTTCAGTGACTCGTAGATTTGCAGCCAGGCTGCGCCGGTCATTTGTCCGCCCCACATCCCAATTTTGCCGTTCACCCAATCCTGCTGTGCCTTTTGGCCGCTTTTATCCGTCAAGTAATCTTTATCGACCAGCCCTTCGTCGTACAGACGCTTCTTGAACGCTGTAGCGGCTTTAGATCGCTCCCAGTCATGAATCAGCTTGCCATCCTCGACAACCCACTTCACATTTTGGAACATCGCATTAAGGATCTGATTCGTGATATAAGCTAATGAGGTACCATAAGTGTCCTTCTTGTTGTTGCCGTCCGGGTCCTGTTCTGTAAATGCTTTCATTACTTTGTACAAGTCTTCCGTCGTTTGCGGCGGTTCCAGATTCAGCTTCTTAAGCCAATCTGCACGGATATACAGTGCGTGGTTCGTCTGTAGGCCATTAATGATGCCGAAGCCGTACATTTTACCGTCCGGCATGGAAGCAACTGTCTTAAGGACCGGATATTTCTCCAGCAGCTGCTTGTAGGTCGTGCTGTGTTTGTTGATCAGATCATCCACAGGCTTAATCTGCTTTTGTGCATACAGCTGTCCACGCAGTACATTGGAATAATCGAATATGAGATCAGGTGCACTGCCGGAAGCGAACAGTGTCGTCAGCTTGGCTGTCGCATCATTACGAGGAATCGCTGTAAATTTCACGTTAACGGGTCCGTTGCTGTTGATCCAGTCGGTCCAGCGGTTTTTCTCGATCGTTCCCTCTTCCTGCGGTACTAAACCGCGATCGTACACGGTTGCAGATATTTCAGGCTTCTTCCCGTCAGAACCCTTAGAATTAGAATCTGCCTCTTTAGAGCTGGAACAGCCCGCAAGCGCTACCGTGGATGTAAGGACAGCAGCTACTCCAACATTGATCCATTTTATATATGTTTTTGTTCTCATTTCTTATCCCCTCCAATAGATATCTGAACCTTGTCTTCATCGTCACCCATCGTCGTATCGCGCTACGGCAGCAGTGACATCACTCCCTCTATACCGCGAATGCCGCTACCCTTTGACAGCGCCGATGAGCACGCCTTTAATGAAATATTTTTGCAGGAAGGGATATACCACGAGCATAGGAACGACCATGACGACAATGCCTGCTGTCTTGATCCCCTCCGGTGTCATCGATGCCTGCATGTCGCTGGCGTTCAGCTCCTGCATTAACGATTGGCTCTGGATCATCTGCTGGACCAGCACCGTTAAATTATACTTGTCGGTCTGATTAATATAAATCAGGAGCGAGAAGAATGCATTCCAATAGCCCACCGCGTAAAATACAGACAATGTAGCAATAACCGGCAGCGACAGCGGCAGGATCACCTGCAGCAAATATCGCCACTCCCCGCAGCCGTCTATTCGTGCAGCATCGTCCAGCTCATCAGGAATCCCGTCAAAATACGTACGCATCACAAGCATATTAAACGTACTGATTAAACCCGGCAGCCATAGGGCGCCATATGTGTTAATCAACCCAAGCTGCTTCAAGAGCAGGTAAGTAGGAATCAATCCCCCGCTGAATAGCATGGTAAAGATAGTAGCCATAGTGAAAAAACGGCGGCAATAAAAATATTTTCGTGATAGCGGATAAGCAGCCAAGATGGTAAACACCATACTAAGCACAACACCGACGAGTGTGATCGTAACGCTGTTTTTCAACGCATGGACGATTTTGGAGCCTCTGAAAAGCAAGCCATAAGACTCCAGCGTCCAACCTTGGGGCCATAAAGTGACGATACCGGATGTGACGGCGTGGGGGCTGCTAAGCGAGACGGACAATACATGCAGCATCGGAAGCAGGCAGCTGACAGCTGCAATGATCAATACAACGCCTGTAATCCCGTGATAGATTTTTTCTCCTGATGTTCTCATTGGTACCTCCCGAATAACGTTTCGTATATGTTACCAGATCCCCCTATTGAATTTACGGGCTATTGTATTAGCTGTAATAACCAAGATGAAACCGACAACGGATTCGAACAGGCCCATGGCGCTTGTAAGACTGAACTGTCCCTTTTGCAGACCTATCGTATATATGTACGTGCTGATAACCTCCGATACATTTGATACAACGGAGTTTTGCAGTGTATACACGTGGTCGAAGCCGACCTCCATGACCTTGCCCATGGAAAGAATGAGCATCAGGACAATTGTGGGTGCAATGCCCGGCAGCGTAATATGCCACATCTGCTTCCATTTGCCAGCTCCGTCGATGCTGGCTGCCTCGTACAGACTCGTATCAATCGAAGAGAGTGCTGCCAAGTAAACAATGGCACTGAACCCCGCTTCCTTCCATATCCCTGATCCTACGAAAATGAACATCCATGATGTTTCATTGTAAAGAAACGGAAATGCGCTGCCGGTCCACTGCTGTATCCAATGGTTTATCACACCCGATTCTTGAGAGAATATCGTGACAACCATGCCACCAACGATAACCCAGGATAAAAAGTGTGGCAAAAACACAAGTGTCTGCACCGTTTTTTTGAACCATATCTTCTTAACTTCATTTAACATGATGGCCAGCATAATCGGAAATGGAAATCCGATAAATATACTCATTAAGCTCAGTACGAGCGTATTGCGAATAATGAGCAGAGATTTCGGGTTGCTGAACAAAATATGAAAGTTTTTCAAACCGACCCAGGGACTGCCGAAAATACCGTCTGCAAAATTGTAGCTTTTGAAAGCAACAATAACTCCTACCATGGGGGCATATTTGAAAATTAAATAGAAAGCAATGACCGGGACAAACATAATAAGCAGCGGAAGGTTCTGCTTCAGCTTCCTTCTTCTTTGCAGTGAAAGAGAACTTTTCCCGCTGCCCGCAGGCATGGTTACGGTATCTAGCTGCTGACTCATGGATCCACCTCGGCTTCAGTTGTTGTGAACCCACTGTAGACGAAAGTGTGACAGCCTGACAATTGACAGTATTCCGCGAGGTCACCGAATTCCTTTTTTTCTTATGACAACCGGTTTTGCAGGGCAGTGGTCAGTTTTCCTGTAATGGACAATTTTCCGAAAAGCGCACAAAATAACCCCACAAAGTGGAGCCTTTAAGCTTCGAAGTGGATTCAAAGGTACTTTGCAGGGAGCTCCGAAACAGATAAAATTCTATGTCAAAAAGCCGTCCTAGCAAGCACGGACGGCCTCTTCTTACTCTTTCTTGCGGTATTCTCCCGGCGTGACGCCGGCCAGCTTCTTGAACACACGCATAAACGATCTTACGTTAGGATATCCCACCTGAATCCCGATTTCCTGAATGGACTCACCCGTCTCCATCAATAATCTCTTCGCCTGCTGAATGCGGACATTTCCCAAGTAATCCAGGAAATTGACCCCGAACTCCTCTTTAAACATTTGGCTCAAATATTTGGCATTCAATTCAAACTCTCCGCTCAAATAGGTCAATGACAAGTCCGGGTTCGCATAATGCTCGTTAAGATATTCCTTAACCCTGAGCATTAACGGATGGTGCGTACGCGACGTCCTTAGACGGTCCATCTGCTCAAAGGCAGCTGTTAAAACGATCGTAAATTCCTGCTCCAGCTCACTGATCGTATCCAATCGCTCCAATGCTTCGCTCAGTTGCGGCAGTGTTTCGTTTGTCCAAATGTCCTGAAGCTCCGAAGGAAGCTCCATTACCTCTCGCTGCATATGGTAGATCAAATAGTGCAGAATGGCATACACATCATCCCGGGTAAACAATCCGTCTATCAGCTCGCGGAACAGTTGATCCAGCTCCAGCCGCCACTCCTTGTCGCCGAGCCTGAACTTTTGGCCCATGGAACGCATCCAATGCAAATGCTTATAAACTTCACCCTGTGATTTAGCCGCAACTTCGCCATGCTCAATGATCCGGTTGCCTCCAAGGGATGATTTGTACTGCAATGCTTCCAACGCTTCTTCATGCGATCCAGGAACCTCATCTATTCCGTCAATGAGAGCTCCAATACCTATCGTAACGGTATAGGCAAGGTGCTGGTTCACCCACAGCTTTACTTTGTCAAACATTTGTGAGGCCAGTACCGTCGTCTCCGCATCAGCAGGAAGATGCACCATGGCGCTTAACTGAGCATTGGAGGTCCACTCCATCCAGACGCGTATCCCCTCATTTTGGGATATTTCGGTTACAACACTGCTAAGGGCAAACTTAAGCAAATATTGGTCCCTCTGGTTGTATCGGCTGCAGTATTCAGCATACTTGTCGATCTCGACAACAGCCATCACTATCAGCCCGATATCCTCCTGCAGCCCGTACAGCCTCATCTCCGCTTCGAACTGTTCTTTACTAATGGGGCGAGTGCCATCGATCATTTCCTTAAAGAAATTTCGTTTCCGGAAGATTATATCTTCCTCACGCTGCTTCTGAAAAGTCATCGTCCTCTCCACCAAATCGTCGAGCGCCGTTTCTATAAACCGGAACTCGTCTTGTCCGGACATACCTGCAAGCGAGCTGCTGCGCTGGGCAGCGTAGGAATCGATCCGTGCCAAAATCGATTCGATAGGCTGATAATTCCGCCTTGTCACATACACGATCCAGATAAGCCCAATCCCGATCATCAGCAAATTCATGGCCATCCAGAGTGAGGAATACGAGACTATAAATAAGGGTGGATTATCGTTCAGCAGCCCGCTTTGGATGCGCCAGCCAGTATAATCGGATGTAACCTCAGAAAGCACCTTACCTGCGGACTTACTGTCCACAATCGGCTTACCTAGATGATCCGTTAGCTGGATAAAGTTCACATTCGACTCCGTCATATCTTTAATTAAGTTTTGTATCGCCGAAGTCTGCACGTTCACAACGATGATCCCCTGCTTGCCGCCGAGCAGCGGAACGTTCTTTACTAGCGTAACCACCTGTGAAGACCTGATCTGGTCGTCGAATTCTTTGTAAGCCCTTGCATCCGTCCATTTAAGAGATCCCCCTTGCTGAAGAGCGTTTCTAATAAATTCACGGTCTCCGAACTCTTCCATGGGGGCCATCAGTGTATTACTCAGTACTGTATAGTCAGATTGACGAACCAGATAGATGGAGTCAATCATTGGCGTATTGGCGATTAATTCTCTTAACTTATAAGAGACGTCATAGAGTGTCATGGTAGAATTGCCTGTATAGTATTGAGCATAAAATTGGGTGATTTTCTCATTGGTTTGGATTTCTTTAATCATTTGCTGGTCAATCGTCCGCATCGTATGATCAATCATTTGCATAACGTGATCGGCAAACACATTATTAGCACGAACCGTTTCTTTTTTGGTAAGCTCGCTGGCCGAAATGGCGGAAAGAAGGATCAACGCTAATGCGATAAAGAAAAAAATAGGCAAATAAGATAGCAGCAATCGTTTAAACCAATTTTTTTTCATGGAAACCCCCGAGCGCGAAGACTATAGTCTTGCCCCATTATACCCTATATCCTCATGGGAACCGAAGGTTACATGAAAATTTTCCCTAACACTAAAACCCAAGCTTTGTCATAAAGCCACCACTCAGCCGCGCTTTCACTTGCCTAAGGCCATTCTCTTCCCCAAAGGATATAATCTGATTTCCGAGCATCTCCAGCGTCTCTCGCAAAGGTACGTAGACGGTTCCATTCAATAATTCCATATGAGCCATATGGTAGGTTGTCTCCTTGCCACCTGTCTTCACACGAAGCTCCTGCCGGGAAAAGTCATAATCCGCCGCATGCATGCCATATCGAACAACAGCGGTTCTATTCCGCTCTTGCCATTCAATTTGACCGTCCATACCTTCTACGAGCAGACGCAGCGGCACCTGATAATGTCCATCGGACAACCGGTACTGATCAGGATCAAGGTGCAGAATAGTGTCTCCGAGGGAAATTTCCAACGGGACCTGTTTAGAACTCTCACTATTCGGAAGCTTAGTGTCTCCCCCTGCCTGTTGAGCTCCAGCCATCCCTGTTCCCCCTACCGCAAGCAGATGTTCAGAAGCTTCGGCGAGCAGCTTTTGATGCGTCGTTTCTGTAGTTCCTCGTGTCCATTTCAGCTTTCCTACCGGGAAATGAATGGGTGGCACCTGAGGACTAATCGGTGCGAAAGCGTAACCTTTATCCTTAAACAGCTTAATGATATCCGGCAGCGCCTTGATGGTCTGCTCATGACCGGTACCGTCATGCATCAACAGAATGACCTCCTGCTTGAAAGGTCCCTTCTTGACGGTCTGTAAAATCTCGCTGGCCGGAACTCCGGGTCTTGCCGAATCTCCGCTGTCTATATTCCAGTCGTATACTTCGTATCCCGCTTGATCCAGGTAATAAAAGTAGAAAGCGTCGAAGTTGCTGTAGGTACCTCCCGGCGCCCTTACGAGCCTCGGTCTTATCCCTACTTGCTCATCCAATATATCCTCCGTTTTTTGGATTTGATTCCAGAACGTTTCGAAGCCGGAATACAACTCCTTATATACATGATTGTACGTATGATTGCCGATAGCATGCCCTTCCTCCACTGCTCTTCGGACCAGCTCGGGATGCGACTTTGCTTCTCCGCCCAGTACGAAGAAGGTGGCCTTCACATCCTCTTTTTTCAAAATGTCCAGTACTTTTCCCGTCAAAGGGCTAGGTCCATCATCAAAGGTCAAATAAACGGTAGGCTGCTCCGGTGATACGTATTCCTTATCCTTCCATATTGTTTTTCCCGATTTGAGTTCATTGTACAGCGCATGAGTGCTTGCGTGGCTATCCGACGCGTGAACTGTAGCATCGGGAGCCGAAAAAAGAACAAGCGAACAAAGCAAAATGACGGCCATAAATAAGCCGATTCCGCGCTTAAGAAGAGTTCGGAACGAGTTGAGCATGAAGGATCCCTCCGCATAATCTATTAATTTGACTTAATAGACTATATGGGAGACCGCATCATCATATGCCTCAATAATTTCTTCTTCCATGCAAAAAGAGCAGCCGGGCTTGGGCTCCTCAGCTGCTCCTTGATAACTGCTTGTTTCATATTTCATAGATAAAGACATCTAATAGAACATGGGATGAATCAATACCCTGTTACGCCAAGTTGTCTTTAATATAATTCAGCGATTCTTCAACATGATTTTTAATTTTGACCTTGCGCCACTGCTTTACTAACATTCCCTCTTTATCGATGATAAACGTGGATCGCTCCACTCCCATATACTGTTTGCCGTATAAAGTCTTCAGCTGCCAAACCTCGTACAATTCAGCAACCCGATGATCTTCATCTGATAATAACAAAAAGGGCAAGCCGTACTTTTCAATAAATTTGGTATGCCGCTTGACGGGGTCCGGGCTTATCCCGATAATAACGGTGTCCTGAGCCTCGAACAAATCCGCGCGATCCCGCAAATCGCAAGCCTGCGTCGTACAGGTCGGTGTCATATCCTTAGGATAAAAATAAAGCAGCACATGTTTTCCTCGAAAATCGGATAGCTTGACAAGTTGTCCGTTAGAGGAGGGGAGTTCAAAATCTGGCGCTTGTTGTCCACATTCCAATGTCATAAGTATTCTCCTTCATAGCGTATGTCACGTCGAGTATACCGCTATTCCAGATATTTCACAAACGCACTACCGTAAAGTAGACGTATCCTTAAAAGACCGCAGAGAGGATCTCAGCTTTGAGACACCTTCATCATTTGCGGGCAGCGCTTCGTCCGATCGCACGGCCATGATGGCTTTGATAAGCATTCGCTCCGGCATAAAATCGTCCTCCTCATTCGTCGCGCCAATAGCCATAATCAAATTTAAATCCGGTACGACGAAAATGCGCTGTCCCCCAGAGCCCGCCGAGTAAAACACATCATGATGCACCGGTGTATCCCCCGGAATAACTATGACCTTAAGCCACCATAAGTAGCCAAATCCACCTTCCGTACCGTCGTCATACATTTCCGTCGCTTGCTGCTGTACAGATTCCTCGACCCATTCGTTCGGCACAATCTGATAATTTTCCCAGCGGCCATTATGCAAATACATCAACCCGAATTTAGCCATATCCCTACAGGTCAAATGGAGACCCCAAGCACCGATTAGGTTGCCTTGTGGATCTTGCCCCCAGGAAACATTCGTAATCCCCATCGGATCAAATAGATTGATTTTGGCTAGGATGCTAAGCGGAATCCCTGTTGCTTTTTGCATTGAGACGGACAGCAAATGCGCATTCCCGTTACTGTACCTGAACATGGTCCCAGGTTTCGCTGCCATTGGCTGTTTCAGAATGTATTGGCCCCAATCCGGCGAATTGGCCATTTCATGTGAGGACCTCTCTTGCTTGTTGTCCCAATCCATCCCCGATGTCATGGAGAGCAGTTGCCCTACCGTGATCTTAGCCTTTAAAGGATCGAGTACGATTTCCGAAAACAGCTCTTGCAGCGTTTGGTCCGCTCTTATGGTTCCCTGGTCTACGGCCATGCCTACGAGGGCCGATGTAACACTTTTCGTTACGGAGTACATCGGATGCCGCTTTTCCTCATCCCAATCGCCATTATATCCTTCGGCAGCTACATAGCCGTCACGGATTAGAACGAAGCCATCCACTCGCTCGTCCTTGAATTCCTTTACCATATCGGCAAGGGCATTGGAATCCATCCCTAACTCTTCAGGAGCGGCCATTTTCCAACCTTCAGTCGGCCAATAGTCGAGCCTCTTGTCTTTGCGTAGATTTTCAACGATTCCCGTGTTGGAATACGGAATTGCAGCCGCTTTCGGCTTCGTTATATATTGTACATTTCCCTTACTGGTTGGGGTTGCAGCGAGCATATTCGATAGCAAAAATTTAGAAGCTGTATGAGACGGCTTTGCTTTTGCTTTATTGTTCGATTTATTTTTGTTCTTCTTATTTCTTTTCAGCATGCTTTCCCCTCCTGATCCTAATAACGATTCCGAATAGATGTAGCATCTGTAACCATTCTCTCTTTTATGTGGCAACAGAGTTGAAGCGTTCTAGGGCTGACAAGGCAATAGCCACCCCATTTTCCATGAGGCGGCCCAAGCTGTGTATAGTTATTTTTTTTGAACAATAAGGCTTTGAAGGGAAGGAGTCAGGACATCCTTCAGCTTGTTAATAAGCTGTTCATCCGTCATCCCTTTATCAAGGGCGATCTCGGAGAGGCTTTTGCCGTTGTTCAGCTCCTCATTCAGTTCCTGCTTCGTTACTCCTAATGCAGCCGCAATGTCTTCAGCCTTAAGGGATTGCTGCAGCTTCAAAGGCTGTTTGGCTTTATCCGTATGCTCTTTTACTTGATAGCCTGCTTCATTTACGATTTTCCGAATTTGTTCCGTTGCTTTCTTATTGAGCGTATCGGCTTCGGCCTGCGTAATTTGATTGCTGGAAAGCGCATTGTTAATCAAGCTGAGTGTATCGTCAGTCAGTTTGTTCATTAAATCCTCAGCACTTTTTCCTTGCTCTACTGAAACACTGGCTAGAGATTTGCCTCCCTTCAGTGCCTCATTCAAATCGTCGTAATCCATGTCGAGAATTCCGGATGCCTTAACGATAATAAGATTCAGCTCCAGGTTGACGCGTTTGGACAGCGGTATCGATGTGTTAACCGGAGCAGTGACGACTGTGCCGGAATCACTGCTGTCATCGTCAGCATAGACCGGATGGGTAATGGCACCACCTAATCCCGCAATCAGCAAAGCTGCCGCGACAGTTCCCGCCATCATTTTGTGCTTCATAGATTTCATGGCTCTCTCCACCTTTATCCGATATGTTTCTCTATAGGCTCTCTCCCTTACATGGATCAGTATATTCTTCATATATGAACTAACTTTTACGCCAAAATGAATTTTAGCTAAATACCAGCTTAAAGTTTGCTTAAAATACTTCCCTCCAACCATCTTCTTAGCAGATTTAGTCAATAAGCCCATTGATAAAAAGTTAATTTCTGGATATAATGTCTCATTAATGAATAGTTGAAAAGCTACGAAGAGAAAGAGTAGTTGGAATCCCTTCTTTGAACAGAGAGCTCCGGCAGCTGAAAAGGAGTAAAGAAGCATCTGACGAACATGGTCTCTGAGCCGTGCATCGAACCCCGTTCAGCTAATATAGCTGATGGAAGTAGGCTGCACCGGGTGCGCCCGTTAACGTGCTAGGGTATAACCACCTTGTATAAGGTGCCGTACCTGAAGAGGTCCGCCGCTGCGAAGTGCGGATAAATTTGAGGTGGTAACGCGTGAGTCATACTCTCGTCCTTTTGAGGACGGGAGTTTTTTTGTTTTTCAATCGAATTTGGGAGGATGGGAATTATGGCGATTTTTATTGGAGGCGCATGGCCGTATGCGAATGGCTCACTTCATCTAGGGCGAGTGGCAAGCTTGCTGCCGGGTGATATTATAGCTCGCTATTATAGACAAAAAGGAGAGGAGGTGCTCTACGTATCGGGAAGTGACTGCCATGGAACCCCTATTTCCATCCGGGCAGGTCAGGAAGGTGTGGAGCCTAGGACCATTACAGACAGGTATCATCAGGAGTTCTCGGAGTGCTTTCAAAAGCTTGGCTTTTCATACGATCTCTATACGCGAACCGACGATCCATTTCATCATAAGATTGTGCAGAAGTTGTTTTTGAAGCTGCTCGATCATGGTTTTCTTTATAAAAAAGCGGTGCAACAAACGTATTGTACGGAATGCGAGCAGTTTCTGCCGGATCGCTATGTGGAGGGGCTCTGCCCGCATTGCGGAAGTGAAGCAAGAGGTGACCAATGTGATGCATGCTCTTCCCTGCTCGATCCCTTGGAGCTTCGTGAACCTAAATGCAAGCTGTGTAAGCATACACCGACCGTTCGGCATACGGATCATTATTTTCTAGCTTTATCCAGGTTCCAGACCCAACTGGAAGCCTATGTGGAGCAATGCACCGGATGGAGAGATAACGCTCTTCAACTGACGCGGCGTTATTTGAAACAAGGCTTGCTAGACCGCGCAGCAACTCGTGATTTGGCTTGGGGCATCGATGTTCCGCTCGAAGGTTTTGAGGGTAAAAAAATTTACGTGTGGATCGAGGCAGTCAGCGGTTATTTATCCGCCAGCATGCAGTGGGGAGAAGAGACGAACTCTAACTGGGAAAAGTTCTGGTCTGAGCAAGCTACAGCCTATTACGTGCACGGGAAAGATAATATTCCTTTCCATACTTTAATCTTACCGGCGATTTTACTCGGTGTAGGACATCTCCATCTTCCGGATCGAATCATCTCAAACGAATATTTAACGCTAGAAGGCAGGAAGTTCTCAACGAGCAATAACTGGGCAGTCTGGCTGCCCTATATGCTTGAACGATACCATCCCGATTCATTGAGGTATTTCCTCATATCGAACGGCCCGGAGCATAGAGATACGGACTTCTCGTGGAGAGCCTTCATTCACTGTCATAACGGTGAGCTGCTCGGAGCTTTCGGTAACTTCGTCAACCGGAATTTGATGTTTCTAATGAAATCATTCCAGGGGGAACTGCCTTCGGGACAAATGGATAACGAAGTTCGCCTGCAGCTCGAGGCTCTATACGTTCAAACAGGAGCTTTGCTGGAAGCCGGTAAGTGCAAGTCCGCATTGGAGACTCTGTTCACTTATGTCCGCAGCGCTAACAAATATTTCGACGAGCATAAGCCGTGGATTCAAGTAAAAGAAAGTCCTGTAGAAGGAGCGAACACCTTGTACACTTGTGTACAAATCATCGTAAACCTGTCCAATTTGCTTTCGCCTTTCCTGCCTTTTTCTTGCGATAAAATCCGTTCGTTCCTGGGCATCACAGAGCCAGGGTGGAGCTACTTGGAGGTACCTTCATCTAGGCATCTTCAGGCGCTTGAGCCTTTATTCGAGAGAATCGACGCGAGCCGAATAGAGGAAGAATTAGAGAAACTGAGAAGTGGGTATTGATCCATTTAGACGCAAAAAAGAGGCTGTACGCCCGCTCCCTCCAAACTGAAAACCTATCATCAATGAATAGATGTATCCGTTTCAGAATGAAAGGATAATGCGCGCGTAACAGCCTCATTTATATGTGATTACGAACCGGCACCGCGATACCGCTTAACACCGTAATTCCAAATGAATAGTGCAACCGACAAAAATACGACTCCAACTACCGGAGTCAGCAGAGCGAACGTCCCCCAGTTGGCCCGATCCAGAAAATAGGCTGCAGGATAAAACCCTACAAAACCAAACGGAAGCACCCAAGTAAGCAATACGCCGATGAGCTTATTGTAGATTGTCATTGGATAGCGCCCATAGTTCTGAATATTCCACAAGAGAGGCAGTATTCCTGTCGGCGAGTCGGAGAAGAATGACAGCGACGTAAAGAAGATATAGACGCCCCCATAAATCATGATGGAACCGACCACCAGCAGCACGAAGACGAATGGATCGTACCACGTAAGCGCGATACCCAGATGCGACCAAGAATAAATCATAATGAGAAATCCTGTCAGTGCGCTAAACAGCGACGAAGGGTCCATATTTTCCAGCATCAGCTGGACCAGATTATACGCAGGACGAGTCAAAATGCGGTCCATTTCCCCTTTTACAATGTAGCGCTCACTAAATCCCCACAAATTAAAAAAGGTAATAAATATACCGTATGGCACCATAAAGTAACCATAGATGAACAATATTTGCTGCTCGTTCCAAGAGCCAATGAGCTGCGTATGCTGGAACACCACCAGGATAAAAAACAAGTTTAACCCATTGAACATCAGATCTGAAAGCACTTCAATCCAGAAGTCGGAACGATATTCCATTCTTGTTTTCATGTAATTTTTCAAATAATCAATAATCAAGCCAGCGTAAAACATCGTCTTAACCTCCCTGCACGAACAGCCGTGTCCGCGCTCCGCGCCATAAAATGACCAGCGGCACGATAAGCAGCACAAACCACAACAGCTGCACACCGAGCACCTCATACACGGCACTGCCATTCACCTTGCCCGTAAACACGGCACTCGGCAAATACGTAATGGCTTGAAAAGGGAGCAGATTTAACACTCCTTCGGCCCATCCCGGGAAAAACGACATCGGAATGACAAGCCCGGAGAACAAATCGACGGCAACCCGCTTCATGCGCATCATGCCTTCATTGTTTTCAAGAAAAAATGCAAATAATCCGGTAATTATATTAATCTGAGTATTAATCAGAAAGCTCATGAACAGCATAAGCAGGAATATTCCCCACACACCGGGGTCCGTAGGGAGCTTGACAGGAAACAAGAACGATACGATAACCATCCCTGGCGTTGAAAACAACAGAAGCCGAAACAAGCCTTCGCCAAAGCCCTGCATCATTTTTACAATAATATAGTTGTAGGGACGGATGAATTGAATCGCCACGCTGCCGTCCTTGATTTCGTTCGCGATCTCCCGGTCCAGGTTATTGAAATAAAAAGCACGCGCCATCCAGGATACGGCGACATATGTTGTCATCTGTGCTACAGTCATGCCGCCCAGCGTTTCGTTAGCTCCGTATATAGCTTTCCACAGGAAATAATAGGCTCCAATATTTAGGGCATAAATGATAATACCGCTGTAATAATTAACTCGGTATGCAAGCATCATTAAGAAACGGATCCGGATCATGTCCACGTAGGCGCTAAGCATGAACGTTCACTCCTTGTTCCCCTGCCGCTTGCCCGGACTTTGCTTCTGCCGAACCGGATTTATAAATTTCTCGCACGATATCATCGGTGTTCGTCTCAACAATCTTAATGTCATCAATACTCATCACACCGACAACTCGGCTTAGCACCTCGGATACATTGGCCTTTTCTTGCGGAATCCATACCTTGGCGCTTCTGTCGTTGTCCATCGTCCATTCTACCGGAAGCCCATGGGTCAGCTCATGCAGTCGATCTATCGATACCGGATCCGTAAACTGCAGGATCACTTCCTTGCCCTTGCCCCATGTCGCCTTCAGTTCCTCCAAGCCGCCGTCATAGATGATATTTCCATCGTCAAGCATAATGACCCGGGAGCAGAGAGCTTCTATATCCTGCAAATCATGTGTTGTTAACAGAATCGTCGTTTCATAACGCTGATTCATCTGTTTCAAAAACTCTCGGATTTCCGTTTTGACAACAATATCGAGACCGATCGTCGGTTCGTCCAGAAAAAGGATTTTGGGATTATGCAGCAGCGACGCAGCCAATTCACAGCGCATACGCTGCCCTAAGCTGAGCTTCCGGACCGGACGGGCCAGCAGCTCGGACAGCTGAAGACGCTCCACCAGCTCATTAAGACGCTGTCTGAAGTCGGACTCCGAGACACGGTAAACCTTTTTCAACAATTGGAACGATTCTATAACGCCGATGTCCCACCAAAGCTGACTGCGCTGTCCAAAGACGACGCCAATGCCGCTCACGAACTTTTCCCGTTCTTTGTGAGGGATATAGCCGTTAACGCGAATGTCTCCTGCCGTAGGCACTAAAATTCCTGTCAGCATTTTAATCGTCGTCGATTTGCCTGCACCATTCTCACCGATATAGCCGCAAATTTCCCCTTGGGGAATTTCAAAGCTGATATCCTTCACTGCTCTGACTTGCTTGTATTCCCGACGAAACAAGTCCTGCACAGCACCTCTGAGCCCTTCGCGGCTCTTTTGGACTCTAAAATCTTTACGAAGATTGTGTACTTCAATAGCTTGCA
The DNA here is from genome assembly GCF_030020805.1 of Paenibacillus sp. RC67. Taxonomy (GTDB): domain Bacteria; phylum Bacillota; class Bacilli; order Paenibacillales; family NBRC-103111; genus Paenibacillus_S. The sequence goes on along the minus strand of NZ_CP125098.1, from coordinate 620,747 downwards.
TAGCTTCCTCCTGATGACCATTTATCTTATAGTTTTAACGAATGGACTATCTTATTCCATACCTGAATGTACAGGCCATCAAAACATGTCTGATTGTGGCGAAACTTGCTATAAGGAAACCGATCAAATTATAATGTAAACATCACCCAACTAAGCCGACTTCCATAGAAGCAGCTTGGCGTGATGTGCAACCGCACTTGATTTAGATGATGTTAAGGTATGATCGATTTCCTATCGTTCGTTCCGCCTTCATCCGTTTACGATTGCGTTTCGTGTGGTAAGTATACAATAACAGGACCTTTTTCCCAAAGGATCGACATGTCTTGACGGCGCCAAGCTTTCCTATATCCTCCATGCATGTTCCTGCAGCATTGTCAAAACCTATAAGTTATGATACACGAACCCATTGCAAAGGAAAAGCGGCTGACAACTTTATGAAAGGAAGGATCAGATGGCCAGCAAAATCAAATGGGCGATATTCACAACAGTGCTTCTGCTCTTCGTAGGGGTCGGATATTATACATACGCATTTTTACATTTCGCTAATAACATTCAAACGAAACCGGATAATGACAAGCTCTTCAGCGGCATTACAACTAAAAGCACAACCAAAGTATCCGAGACGTATATGCCCCCCAAATGGGAAGGCAAGCAAAGAGTCAACGTTCTGCTGCTTGGTGGAGACTCCCGCGGGATGAAGAAGAATGAAATTCCACGATCAGACACGCTGATGGTTGCCTCCATTGATCCGGTTACGAAAAAAGCTTATTTATTTTCAATTTTGCGGGATACCTATGTGAAGATTCCAGGTCAAGGCGAGGATCGGATTAATGCCGCATTAGCTATTGGAGGGCCTAATCTGGCGATGAAAACCGTCAGTGATTTAATGGGCATCCCGATTCAATACTATGTGTATACGGATTTTAAAGGCTTCATTGCTCTCGTCGACGCGATTGATGGGATTGATCTGCTCGTAGAAAAGGACATGAAATATTCTGATGCTGAAGATGGGCATGAATACGATATTAACTTAAAAAAAGGGATGCAGCACCTGAATGGCAAAACCGCGCTGCAATATGTGCGATTCCGTCATGATGCAATGAGCGATTTCTCGCGGACCGAGCGTCAGCGCAAATTTATTCAAGCCGTCCTGCAAAAGATGCAGAGCACCTCATCCTTGCTCAGGCTGCCCAAAATCTTAAACAGCATCGATCCTTATATTGAGACGAACCTGACAACCACAGATATGCTCAAGCTCGGTTCCCTTGGCTACGAAGCGAAGGCCGAAGGCATGAACAGCCAGCAAATTCCTCCATCCGATCTTCTAATCGAAAAACGTGTTGGTGGTGCAGAGGTTTTGTCTGTCAATAAAGATAAATTGCAAACCTATATCAAAGCATTATTTGATGGCCGAGATCCGGCTGCAACGGATAAAGTGCCAGCTTCCAACGGTAAGACTGGCAATGGCTCGACGAATGGTAAAACCAGCTCAGGTTCAACCATATTATCGAGTACTCCAGGCAGCGGAGCCGTTCACAAATAATCCGAAGGTCTCGCTGCGGCGGGGATGACAACAGAGAGGAACTTAGGAAGCGGACGCTTCCGGTTCCTTTTTTGTTACACTGCTAGGAAAAGAACCATTTCCTCGATATCTTCAAGCAAAATGGACGATTACCTGCAAATATGAAAACCCTCTAAGGTTTTCATTGGCATTGAAAAAATCTATAATGATAGGAAAGTATACTTCTCGGCAATCTGTACCTCCCATCCATGTATAAGGAGCTGTTCGGAATGATTCCTATTTATACAGTCGATGCATTTACCTCTACCCCCTATGCGGGTAATCCAGCCGCCGTTTGTATTTTACAAGAGTTTCCTCCTGACGATGCCTGGCTCAAGAAGATCGCTGCGGAGATGAACTTATCCGAGACTGCCTTTTTATGCGCTATGCAGGGAGTAGGTAATTACCAACTGCGGTGGTTTACTCCTGAAAGGGAAGTGGACCTGTGTGGTCATGCAACTCTAGCAAGCGCCAAAGTGCTGTGGGAGAGCGGTGTAGCTTACCGGATCGAGCAGCTTCGCTTTCACACCAAAAGCGGCTTATTGACAGCGAAAAGGGTAGATGGCGGCATTGAACTGAACTTCCCAGCTGAACCTGTCGCTCCATGTGCTGTGCCTCCTCTTCTTGAGGAAGCAATCGGGTTCAAGCCTCAAGCCGTTTACAGCAACCGAATGGATATTCTAATAGAAGCGGAAAATGAACAAGCTTTGCGCGAGTTGAAGCCAGACTTCAGATTATTGAAAGAGCTCCCGGCTCGAGGATTGATTGTAACATGCCGTTCCGACAATCCCGAGTATGATTTCGTATCCCGGTGCTTCTATCCTGCCTTAGGCATTGATGAAGATCCGGTAACTGGATCGGCTCACTGCGCGCTGGTTCCTTACTGGCAGGAGAAGCTCAACAAAAAACAATTTACGGCGATGCAGCTCTCGGCCCGCACTGGAGTATTGAAGCTGCGGTTGACGGATACCCGAGTCCATATCCAGGGACAGGCTGTTATTATGGTCAAGGGACTTTTACTGCACTAAGCTGGAGATCGTACGACTACCCAAACTAATGAATCAACTATAAAGGAGTATCATCATGACATCCTCATTCCCCATTCTACCAATGAACGAAAAAACTCGTTCCGAAGCATTGTATAAAGAAGCGTTGGAGCATATCGTAGGAGGCGTGAACAGCCCCTCCCGGTCTTTCAAGGCAGTCGGTGGCGGAGCTCCCGTATTCATGAAGCGCGGTCAAGGCGCTTATTTCTGGGACGAAGACGACAATCGCTACATTGATTTCTTGGCGGCCTACGGGCCTATCATTCTGGGTCACGCCCATCCTCATGTTACCGCTGCGATTTGTCTCGCTGCAGAGAACGGGACCTTGTTCGGGACACCGACGGAGCTCGAAATCGAGTTCGCCCGTATGATCAAATCAGCGATTCCATCGCTCGATAAGGTACGCTTTGTTAACTCCGGCACCGAAGCCGTCATGACGACCATTCGTGTAGCCAGAGCTTACACGGGGCGCAATAAGATCATTAAATTCGCCGGCTGCTATCACGGCCACTCGGACTTGGTACTTGTAGCCGCAGGCAGCGGCCCTTCCACTCTCGGAATCCCGGACAGTGCCGGAATTCCGATGAGCATTGCCAGCGAGGTCATCACGGTGCCGTTCAATAACCTCGAAGCGCTCCATGCTGCATTGGAGCGTTGGGGCGATGACATCGCCGCGGTGATGGTGGAGCCGATCGTTGGCAACTTCGGCATGGTCATGCCGAAGCCCGGCTTCCTCGAGGGACTATGCGCCGCGGCGCGGAACAACGGCTCCCTCGTCATCTACGACGAGGTAATCACGGCGTTCCGCTTCCATTACGGCGCGACGCAAACGTTCGATGGCTTAGAGGCTCCTAGCCTCGCAGCCATCGAGCCGGACCTGACGGCCCTGGGCAAAATCATCGGCGGCGGGCTGCCGATCGGGGCCTATGGGGGCCGCAAGGACATCATGGCGCAGGTAGCGCCTTTGGGCCCGGCTTATCAAGCCGGGACGATGGCAGGCAACCCTGCGTCGATCTCCGCAGGCATCGCATGCCTGCAAGCACTTCAGGAGCCGGGAGTCTACGACCGGCTCGACAAGCTGGCCGCCACGCTGGAGGCCGGCCTTGCGCAAGCCGCGGGCAAGCATGGCATCCCGCTCACGATCAACCGCATCTGTGGCTCTCTATCGACCCACTTCTGCGATCATCCAGTTACAGACTATGATGAAGCTCAAGATACGAACGGTGATCAATTCGCCCGTTTCTTCCGACTTATGCTGGAGCAAGGGATTTGTCTTGCCCCATCCAAATATGAGGCATGGTTCATGACCACAGCTCATACCGAAGAAGATATCACCTACACCATTCAAGCTGCGGAACATTCCTTCGCAACAATGGCCAGCGAACGCATCGTGTAAGAGAAGAATATATATAGAAGGACCGCTATCCATGAAATAGCGGTCCTTCTTTGTAAACTAACCTGACCCATCCATGTTTTTCTTAAATATTCCTTCATTGTTCGTGTGTTAACTAACGTTAATTAGGTTGATAAAATCCTTTTATCCCAGGTATAACCTAATCTTTCCTCTAGACAGTCCGATTATATTATTTTTGTAAAGAAAGCTTCCACGATACAAATATTCACGATAAAACCGAACTATACAATCATTTCCTTAATTTTTCGTTCGTCTTTGGCATTTCGACGTTTTTCGCTGTTTTTTTGCCTTTATTCACCAATTATGCAAAATAGATAGCGCTTACATCCAATCATTCCAGTGATTGTTCTATTGTGCAACCAGCAATTTCGTGATATTCTATTAATACTTTATTTTGTAAGAAAATCGGCTATTTTATAAGGTTTTTGGCATGTAAGCCGTATCGGTATGCGCTCATTTTGTCGATGTGGGAGCAAATATTTTTCTTACATCCTCACACGTCAGCGCTTCGCAGCGCCTTCGACAAGCAGTAGCAGAATGTGGTTATGCATGAAAAATGTATATTTATTCATCGCGAATCTCGTCGATGGATTTGTCCGCTTTCTTATCGCCGCAGTGACATGAACAAACCTTGCTTGATGACGATTTAGACTCGCATACTTTTAATGGGAGGTGACGGTCAGCCTGCTGACCACAAAAATGAATGAAGTAATGCGCAATGAAGGCCGTTTTCAGAATTTGCTAGGTACCGAGCACGACAGCTGCGGTATCATCTGTATCGTGGAGAAGGACGGATTCCCATCCCGGGATAACATTCGGAAGACGATTGAAGCTCTTGTCAAAATGGAGCATCGTTCGGGATTTATTAACGGCGAGGGAGACGGATGCGGCATTTTGACCGACATTCCTAGAGCCCTGTGGGAGAAAAAACTGAACGAAGCTGGTCTTGACGGCAAGCTTGCCTATGATGCTCGCTTTTCGGTTGCCCACATCTTTGTTCCGCGCAAGCTGGACATCTCCGTGGCTGATATGCAAAAAGGTATTCGCGAGCTGTTTGCCCAATTTAATGTTTCTATTATATTGGAACAAGAAAATCAAGTGGATAGCAGTGTGCTTGGGGAGAACGGTCGTAATGACGAACCAACCTTCTGGCAAATCGCTGCATTGTGTGACAAACAGGAAGTCGTCGTCGCTGATCATTTGTTCGAGCTGCATGTAGCCATTGAAGCTCGCTACCATGTTCACGTTGCTACACTGAGCAACGTAACCGCAGCTTACAAAGTCATGGGCGCTGCCAGCATTCTTCCTAAATATTATAACGATACTCGTGACCCGCTCTTTGCAGCGCAAGTAACTATCGGTCACAACCGTTACTCCACTAATACCCAATCCAGCTTTTTCCGTGTTCAGCCGTTCTCTTTACTCGGCCACAACGGAGAAATCAATACCGTCAAAAAAATGCGTCTTGAAGCAGACATGGTCGGCGTACAGTTAGTTGAGAGCGGAAGCGACTCCCAAGACATGAACCGTACGATCGAAACCTTCATTCACCGCTTCGGCATCAGCTTATTTGAAGCGATGGAAGTCGTGTTCCCTCCTATTATTAATGAAATGAAACAATTCCGTCCGGAATTACAAGACCTTTATGTATATTATCGTCAAATCTGGGGTCACTATGCTCAAGGCCCAGCCGGTATCGTATCCCGTTACGGCAATGAATGTATTTTCAGCGTCGATGCTCTTGGTCTTCGTCCGGTTTGGATGGTAGAGAGCGATACGTCATTGTACTTCTCCTCTGAGCAAGGCGTTATTACCGTAGACGAAATGGTAGCGGATCCGAAACCGATCGCCCCAGGCGAAAAAGTCGGTGTCGTCCTGACACCAGGCGAGCATGTTCAAGTGATTCCTTACTCCGGAGTTCAATCTTTGGCTTACGAGCGTGCAAGCAAGCGCGTTAATTTCACAGGCTTGCGCAAACACTTGAAAGATGCACTACCGGTAGTAGAGGCTGCTTCTCAAGACGATGCTTCTGTTACTGATGCTCTGTACAGCGCATTTGGTTGGGACCGTGAAGGAATCCAAATGATAGAAACCATGTCCGAAACCGGCGCGGAGCCGATTCGTTCGCTTGGTCATGACGGACCTCATGCATGTATCAACTGGGAGCGTCAAAACATTCCCGATTTCATCAAAGAAAGCGTAGCCGTCGTAACGAACCCTGCGATTGACCGTGACCGTGAGATGGAACACTTCTCCACTCGTGTCGTTGTCGGCCCTCGCCCTACTGTTTATGGCCAGCCGGATCAACGTCTTCGCCTTGAATTGTTAACACCGCTTGTGCTGGAAGGCAGCAACGGTGTGGATTCCTTGGCTGAGCTTGGTCAACCAAGCTTGGAGCAGCTTCGTGCGATGTTCACTGCGCAAGGCGATAATGCCGTAGTGACATTGTCCCTCACATTTGCTCGCGGCACTTCCTTGAAGGATGCCTTGGATCAATTGGCTGCTGATGCAGTAGCTGCTGTTAAAAACGGTGCTGTATTGCTGATTCTCGATGATGCCAATGCACATCAAAACGATCGTTTGTTCATGGACCCGCATTTGTCCGTATCCAAGGTCGATATCGCTCTTCGTGCGGAAAAATTGCAGTTTGGCGACAACCTGCGCCGTCATACGACTGTGGTGCTTCGTACTGCAGCGATTCGCAACCTGCATGATATTGCAGTTGCTTGCGGTCTCGGTGTAGATATCGTATCTCCTTACTTGCTGTTTGCAACCTCCGCCGTGAAGAACGGTGCGCCTGCAGCACGTAAAGTGTACGCGGCTTTAACTAAAGGTCTGGAAAAAGTCATTTCCACTATCGGTACTCACGAGCTGCGCGGCTACACCCGCTTCTTCTCGTCGATCGGCTTGAAGCCGGAAGTATCCGATGTGTTAGATATCGTGAACTACCTTGGCAGTGAGAATGCTGGTACGGGCTTTACCGAATTGGAAGCAGATGCAGAAGCTCGTTACAATGACTTCTCGAATCCTAAAGCCAAGGCAGCTCGTAACTTCCACTTCTTCCAACGGATGTGGAAAGCACTCGGAGAGGCTGCTTCTGGAACGGCTCCTTATTCCGATTACCGTGATAAGCTGCGTGAAGAAGAAAAGCGCAATCCGATCTCGATTCGTCACGTTGCTGACTTCAATTATGATTTGGCGCATCAAGAAGGCCGTAAGCCTCTGGATCCGTCGCAAGTCGATATCGGTATCGGCGGTCATGACTTACCAATGCTGATCTCCTCCATGTCGTTCGGTTCCCAGAACGAAACTGCATTCCGCGCTTATGCGGAAGCCGGTGAACGTCTGAACATGGTTACCATGAACGGTGAAGGCGGAGAGATTAAAGATATGCTCGGCCGTTACAAAAGAACACGCGGCGCGCAAGTCGCTTCCGGTCGTTTCGGAATCAATGTAGAGCTGGCTAACGCCGTAGCTTTCCTTGAAATCAAAATCGGTCAAGGCGCTAAACCGGGTGAAGGCGGTCACTTGCCTGGCTCCAAGGTTACAGCTAAAATAGCTGCTGCTCGTAACGCGACCATCGGTTCCGATTTGATCTCGCCATCCAACAACCACGATATTTATTCTATCGAGGACTTGGCGCAAATCATCTCTGAGCTGAAAGAAGCAAGCGGACGTAAAGCTAAAATCAATGTTAAAGTTCCTATTGTTCCAGGTATTGGTACGATCGCAGTCGGCGTAGCTAAAGCAGGCGCTGATGTTATCACCTTGTCCGGCTTCGACGGCGGTACAGGTGCAGCACGTATTCACTCTCTGACTCATGTAGGCTTGCCTACCGAAATCGGTACGAAATTGGCTCACGTAGCCTTGATCGAAGCAGGCTTGCGTCACAAAGTCGAGCTGTGGAGCGACGGCGGCTTGAAATCCGGTGCCGATGTAGTGAAAATGATGCTGCTCGGTGCAAACCGCTGCGGATTCGGAAGTATCTCAATGCAAGCTATCGGTTGCACAACATGCCGTGGATGTCACTTGGATACTTGTCACGTAGGTATTGCAACACAAATCGATTCGATGGAAGAAGCGGAAGAAAAAGGTCTTCGCCGTTTCGTGCCTCGAGTATTCGATACAGCAGTAGATTCTCTCGTTCGTCTATATGGCGGAATGGGCCAAGAAATTCGCGAAATCGTAGCTCAGTTGGGCTTCTCCAGTGCGCAAGAGCTGGTCGGCCGCTCTGACCTGCTGCAGCAAATCAGCTGCCAAGATAAAATTGACTTGTCCGACATTTTGCGTCCGGCTCCGCTTTCCTTCGCAGCAGCGCATGAAGCTCAGTTGGAAGCTGCAGCAACGGTATCCTCCGATATCCGTATTGCTGCAGGCGCTGAAGGTCAAGAATTCTTCCCGGATTCCTTATCCTTCGACGCTCCGATTACACGCAGATGGTCCAAAGTGGATGCGGAATCCCGTATTCTTGGAAGCCGCTACTCCAGCCATCGCGTAAGAGATCGTTTTGACGGAAGCTATGATCAATTGCCTCCTGTATCTCTTACTTTGACTGACGGTTCCGTACCAGGTAACGGCTTGGGTGCGTTCAACGCACGCGGCGTTGACATTACGGTTCACGGTGGAGCTGAGGACGGCGTAGGTAAAATGTCGTTCGGCGGTAAAGTAGCGATCCTGAAATCGCAAGGCAGCCATGGCCAATTCATCAACGGTTCCGTTGGTAAATCGTTCGGTTACGGTGCTCAAAAAGGTCTGTTCCTGATCCAAGGAAATGCAGATACTCGTGCCTGCATCCGCTTCTCCGGCGCAGACGTCGTATTCGGCGGCGAAATTACTTCTCCGATTGAAGACGAACTTGGCGGACTTGCAAGCCGCGCGAACCTGAAAGGCTTCGCCTTCGAATACATGACCAATGGTCGTGCCGTAGTGCTTGGCGACCCAGGTCCATGGATTTGCGCAGGGATGACCGGCGGTGTAATCTATCAACGTCTGAACCCGGAAATGGGTATGAACGAAGCGGCAATTGAACGCCGTATCGCTAAAGGCGCGAAAGTGAAAATCGAGAAAGTCGGCCCACAAAGCATCAAGGATCTGAATGAGCTGCTAGGCGCTTACCGTCAAGAGCTTGCTGCATCAGGTCAAACAGAGGCTGCTGCGAAAGTAGATCATCTGCTCGCTAATCTCGAAACCAGCTTTGTGCGTATCGCTCCGGTGAACCTGCAAGCAGACCAATCGGTGGCTACAGAATAATCAACAGTTAAATTGAGTTTATAATCCCATCAGAGCCTCATGTTCTGATGGGATTTCTTTTATTTATGTTTCGAACGTATCATTTTCGTATAATGAATGGATAGACAGAGAATGGTAAGCAATAGTTACATAAGGAACTGCTATTAGGACTAACTTAATATGGAACATGCTATAAAAGGAGGTGCCAAGGTATGGTCGACGGACAATATCGGAGTGCGCAAAAGGAAAATCCCATGTACTTGGTATGCGATTGGCTGGTCGAAGGAATTGAAGGCTAAGCCTATCAAAAAACGGATGCTTGGACGAGATATCGTCCTATTTCGCGATCAGCAAGGCACCGCTCACGCGCTTCATGCTTACTGTCCACATAGAGGAGCTGATTTATCTCTTGGACGCTGTGCAGGTGGTCTGCTGGAGTGTGCGTATCATGCATGGTCTTTTGATGGCCACGGGCAATGTGTTGATATTCCAGCCCATCCTGGCCGTGCTGTCCCTGCTTTTGCGAATACGAAATCCTATCCTCTTATTGAAAGAATAGGTTTGCTATGGATTTACCCAATGACCAGAGACCTGCTCGACTATGAGCCAGAAGCACTGAAGCTTGTTAGCCCTGTCTTGGAAAATCCGGATTATGTCCTAGCACCTTATGATGCTATATGGCAGGCTCACTTAACCCGCGTAGTAGAAAGTGTACTGGATGTCGCCCATGTCCCTATTGTTCATAATAAAACGATCGGCAAGAAGTCACCGAAGGAAATTAACATTGAATTTGAAGCAAAAGATAACCGCATTCGAATCCGCAATGGTGGCGGTATTCTTGATTATGATTTTCCGCAGCAATGGCTGCTCACACCCGTTAAAACGGAGGGCAGCCAGTTCATTAACTTCGTTACTTTCTCGCCGATAGAAGAAGAAGTAACTGCTATTTATGGTCTCGCTGGGAGAAACTTTGCTAAGTTTCCCGGCATGAATTATATTTTCTCCAGATACAGCAGCAAGGTGCTGAAAGAAGACCAAGGGATCGTTGAGAGTCAACATCCCCGTCCGATCCCCGACGCCTTGCGATTGGAAGCTCATATGCCTGCGGATGGGCCTCAAGTTCGCTTTCGGCAACGCTGGTACCAATTTCTTACAAGCAGTGAACCGAAAATCATGATTAGCGATGCAAAGGCCTAGTCATTAATCTTGCTGGCTTGCCAAAGCCTGCTTCCAAGCCTCATAAAAGCTCTTGATACTATCATAACGATCTTCACGAAGAGATGCTGCTGCTTTGCTGACAACATGATACAGTGGCTCTGAAGCTCTCCAAGCGTTTAGCTCTCTACTTCCGTCCGAGAGAAAAACGAACGCTGCCGCTCCCATCGCATATATATTTGTCCGATAATCAATTCTACTGCCACGAATGAACTCCTCAGGAGCCATAAATCGACTGGAGCCGAACAATCGGTTTTTCTCCAGTATGAAGGCTCCTTTAGTGTAATGGTCGAAATCACATAAATGCAGCTTATGGAGCTGAAAGTCATAGATCATGCAGCCATCATAAAAGTCTACCGCTACATACCCATGCTCTTCCAAAAGCATGTGCAGTTCGTATACGGTGTTCAGAGCTTGTATAATCCGTTCCACAGACTGCTGCCTGAATCGGTAATGAGGTGATTCCGGATTACTTCTCCCTTCTTTTCCAGGAAAATCAGGCGTTCCAAGCACCTCCCCCTCTACCCATTCGTATACGTGAGCGTAACCATTTAGGGTCGAGAAGGAGTTCAGCAGCTTAGGAATAACCGGATGAGTCACTTCAGAATGAAAATGTTCCACTTGCTTCAAATAAGAAACTGCACCAGATGTTCCGGCATGCTTTACGAATAGACATTGTCCCGAAGGAATCCTGATACCAAACGATACACATCCGGAATCCTGCTTATCGAACACCCTGAAGGTCGTTCCACATTCCGCTAATAAGTCCTGGATCGTCGAAGAAGTATGACGAATGTTCAACAGTAGGCTATCGACATGACTCATAATTCCAACCTCCCTCCCGCTTTCGCTTGAATGAAATAGTAGAAATTCGTCACTTGAATTCCCTTCTTGCCAGCATGTCTTTCAAATCGAGTCAGGATATCACTATAATGAGCTTCTCTGATATAACGTGCAAAATCGGAGCTTTGTCCAAAACAAAGCATCTTCACTACGTCCTCCGGTGTCGGAATCCAGATCGTTTCTCTCAAGGTGCGCAGCTCAATATTGATAAATCCGCTTCTATTCAGCCTTTCGTTAATTATATCTAGTATAGGGGTCCCTAACGAGGACGGGGCAAATAATCCGGGGAAACAATGGGCTAATTCACCACCCTCTCCATTTCCGTCACCAGGATGGAATAGAACAATCCTTCCTCCAGGACGAACAACTCTATTCCCTTCGTTGTACCAACTGGTGGGGCCTTTTTTCGTATAAGCCACATTAAAGTAAGCATCCGGAAATGGCAGTCCCTCATGGGTATGCCCCACAATAAATCGGGTATTTTGCTTCTTATCCCGATTCGCCGTTGCAATAAACCCTTCCGTCATGTCATACCCTACCATTTCATCGGCATGGTCCCCCCAACGGTTGGTATACTCACCATGACCACAGCCGACGTCAAGAACCTTGCCATGCAATAATCCTTCTAAGGTTTCCGTCAAAGTATCTTCTGCTGCTTCTCCTTCATACTCATAGTTCCATGTGTATTCATATTTGCCTGTTTGCTTTGCAAGACTTTGACACCATTCCTTAGACTGGCCTTTTAAATAATTGGGATGCTGCGTTATATCCAGTTTCAAATAAATTGCACCTCCACCTATATGATTTTGCCGGCCGGCATGAATAAACATATAGGAAATATTCCCAAAAGTATAGACTTATACTGATCCAACATTTATAATAAGATTATAGGGAGCTGAAATAAGCCCCCCTCTATTTAATAACACCCACCTATGAGCTGAACGAACGACACCTTTATGGTGTCTTTTTTTATATCACGAATGTACCCTTTGGATAATTTTAAAAAAACAAAAAAGCGGTGCCTAAGCCCGCTTTATACACTCACTTTTTACTCCCTTGTTTGATGATTATGAAGCCTATTCCAGCTACAACCACTAATCCAGCGATAATGGCAATAGCCATCTCCAAACCAACGTTACTTCTCGTTCCAATGACTGTGGTTTCCCCTAGCATTTGCTCGTCAAAGGAACTGGCTAAGCCGGTATTGCCGCACAGCATCGGACGTAATTTACCATTATCGGTCCCAGCGAAAATAATATATTCTTCACCCACTTGAAACTTAGTCCAAAAATTCTGTTGTAGCATGACGGTTTCACTCAGTTCCCCCTTCCATGCCTTGAGTACCTGAAACTTTAGCTTATCGTTCGTTTCGGATAAGAGCCTCCCCTTAAACACGAGCTCCGAATAGCCCATCTCTTCTTTCGGAGGGCGCGGCGGCGCACAAGACAGGGCGGAGACCGAAGGTATCGCAGCTCCCCAAATCAAGAATAATACCATCAACAGTCCAATCCAATGTTTCATTTTGTTCACTCCCCTTCATCAAAGCCTTTTTCTATTTTTTTCCTGATGTGCTCTATAACGAAGGTTAGCACAACTATGTTGCAGTGAATAAAAAAGAAGCCACCTCTCTTAATTAGAGAAGTAGCCTCTTGTCATAGACCGCTATTATTGTTTAGCCGCGCGATAAGCTTCAATATATTGAGCCGCTTTTTTCGCTACAAGGCTGTAATTGCGTTCTTTTACCGCTTCGGTGGTCAGGTCGGAACCGATACCTACCGCAACTGCACCTGCTTTAATCCACTCAGCCATATTGCTGAGCGATACGCCGCCTGTAGGCATGATGTTAGCCTGCGGCATAGGTCCTTTGATCGCCTTGATAGTCGAAGGCGAGTACAGGTTTCCTGGGAACAGCTTCACGATGTCTACGCCAAGCTCTAGCGCTTGCTGAATCTCGTGGACTGTCATAACCCCTGGCATCACAGGTACACGGTACCGATTACACAGGGTTACGGTAGCAGGGTTTAACGAAGGTCCTACCACGAACTCGGACCCACTAAGGATCGCTGCACGCGCTGTTTCCGGATCCAGTACGGTACCTACACCAATAATAGCATATTTGGACGGATCCTGTGTCATGCTGGAATATTTCTTCGCTAGCGTCTCAATCGCTTGCAGAGCGAATGGCACGGTCATCGTAACTTCGATGACTTTAATGCCGCCCTCGATGGCTTGTTCAGCCATCTCTACAACTTCCTCCGGCGTCTCGCCACGAAGTACCGCAACGACACCTTCCGTTGTAATTTGCTGAAGCAGCTTTAATTTTTTCATATATGGTTTCTCCGTTCCTTAGCATCTAGTTTGGAGTTGATCAATGAAACAACAAGCTGTGATCGGAACTCGATCCCTATACGCAGGTCGATCCCGTTCTTAGCGCTCTACGTGCTTCACATTGTTCAGCACAGCCTCTACTTGCTCCCAAGTCGGGATGCCTTCCCAATCGCCTTCCATTTGTACGACCATGCAGCCGATCAAATTTCCAAGGCGAACGGCTTCAACATGGCTGTAGCCCTTCAACAGACCAACGATAAATCCGGCGCAGAAGCCGTCTCCAGCTCCAACCGTGTCTACAACTTGCTCCGCCTTGAAATAAGGCACAGCGGTAACGTTGCCCTTCTCCACTACGTAAGTTTCATCGTCTCCGCCTTTGACAATACTAACCGCGTTCAGTTCACCCAAACGCTGAATAATTTCATCAAAGCTCTCCGTTTGATACAACAGCTTAAGCTCGTCCAAGCCAGGCAGGAAGTAATCCGCTTCCTTAGCCATGTCTAGCAGCACATCGCGTGCTTCTTCGATGGACCACAGCTTCAAGCGCAGATTCGGATCAAAGCATACTTTCACGCCATGCTTGCGGGCAAGGCGCATAGCTTCTTTGGCTGCTTCACGGCAGGACTCGCTCAGTGCCGGCGTAATGCCGGTTACATGCAAGTATTTAGCCTGCTTAATGTACTCCTCGTCCAGATGCTCTGGCTTCAGCGTGCTTGCTGCCGAGTTTTTGCGGTAGTAGTATACCGATGTTTTACCGGATACGACTTCGCGGAGCATCAGTCCTGTAGGAGCATCCGTTGTCAATTCAGCACGGGATACGTCTACGCCTTCACCACGAATTTTTTTAAGATCATCCGTCCGAACGGGTCTTTTCCAAGCCGGCTAAACCAGCCTACACGATGGCCAAGACGGGCAACGCCGATTGCTACATTACTCTCCGCGCCGCCGAACAATCCTTGAAATTGCGATGAATATTCGATTCCTTTGGAGCCTGCCGGCATCATGAGCGCCATCGTTTCCCCAAAGGTAATAATCTCCGGTTGAAACATTTGAGTGCAACCCTGTTGTGCCGCCATTATCGGTTCATCCACCCGCCGTCAACGCATAGCACGTGACCGTTCATGTAATCCGAAGCTGCGGAAGCCAGGAATACGGCAGGACCTTGCAAATCTTCCGTTGTGCCCCAACGAGCTGCAGGAATACGAACCAAAATTTGCGAGCTGCGCTCTTCATCTGCACGCAATGCTGCAGTATTGTCTGTAGACATGTAACCTGGAGCAATGGCATTAACTTGAATGCCTTTGCTAGCCCATTCGTTAGCCAATGCTTTGGTAACCCCAGCAATAGCATGCTTGGAAGCCGTGTACCCAGGAACGTTGATTCCGCCTTGGAAGCTCAGCATCGAAGCGATGTTGATGATTTTACCGGAGCCTTGCTTGATCATCTCACGTCCTACTAGCTGACACAGGAAGAAAGATGCGTTCAAGTTCAAGTTAATTACATCGTGCCAATCTTGAGCTGAATGCTCAGCAGCTGGTGTACGACGAATAATCCCTGCATTGTTTACCAAAATATCGATTTTACCAAACGCGTTCAGCGCTTCGCTAACTACGCGCGGATATTCTTTTTCATCAGACAAGTTCGCTACAACAGTATGAACTTTACGGCCCAGAGCTTCAATTTTTTCTTGAGTCTCTCTATTGCGGTCATTGCTTGTAACAATCACAATATCTGCGCCTGCTTGTGCTAATCCCAAAGAGATTCCGCCACCAAGACCTACGGCACCACCTGTTACGATAGCTACTTTACCGGTCAAATCAAAAAAATTCATCTCTACACCTCGTTTAAACGTTTTATATAATAACAAAACCCCAGTTCCTGAGGTTGTCTACACTTATTATTATAAGTGAAGTACCCCCAATGTGCCAGAGCACCCCTGAAAATTTCATGGTCATTCTTTCACAAATAGTGAATATTTAAATATTTCTTCACCATTAAGGTGTATTCCCGCTTACAAAGCACATAACTCAATTTCGAAACCGAGATCTTCAATCATTCGTTGGTCTTCAGCAGCTTCCTGACCCGTTGTAGTCAAATAATCTCCAACGAATATGGAATTCGCAGCGTACAGTCCTAGAGGCTGTAATGAGCGCAAATTGACCTCTCTTCCCCCTGCTATCCGGATTTCTTTGGAAGGATTCATGAACCGCATCAGAGCGAGCACCTTTAGACATTGTCGTGGATTCAACTCCTTCCGATGCTCTAACGGGGTCCCTGGAATTGGATTCAAAAAGTTTACCGGAATCGAATCTGCCCCCAGCTCACGAAGAGCATATGCCATTTCAACGATCTCCTCTTTCGTCTCGCCCATTCCGACTATACAGCCGGAGCATGGTGACATCCCTGCAGCTTTTGCTTTCTGTACCGTCTCTTGACGGTCATCATATGTATGTGTCGTAGTAATGCTTGGAAAGTACCGACGGCTCGTATTCAAATTATGATTATATCGGTCTACACCTGCTTCTTTAAGCCTAGCCGCATCCTTATCTGATAAAATGCCCAGACAGGCACATATTTTCAACGGCAACGTTGATTTAATCTCTTGAATGGCTTCAATAACCTGATCAAGTTCGCCTCTTGTAGGGCCTTTTCCGCTGGCCACAATGCAATAAGTACCTACCTTCATTTCCAATGCTTTATGTGCACCGTCTAATAATGTTTTTTTATTTAACAGAGGGTACTTCGGTATCGGTGCCTTGGAAACTATCGATTGCGAGCAATATCCGCAGTCCTCTGGACAAAGTCCGCTTTTCGCATTAATAATCAAGTTGAGCTTCACTTTGTTCCCGTAATAATGGTGTCTTACCTTATATGCGCTATTCATTATCGCCAATACTTCATTGTCATCCGCCTCTAGCACGGATAAGCCTTCCTCCATCGTTAAAGGCTGCCCTCTTAGTGCTTTCTCCGCCAATGCGTTCCATTCCGTATATGTCGCTCTCATTTGGTGATTCCTCCTGCTCTCGCATCTATTTCATTTTTTCATTTGATAGGCATCTTACGATATTTATTTTTGTACAACTTCGATTAATTGTCAACCATAATTATATATTTTAAGTTAACAATTAAAATAATACTAAATAATCACAAAAGAAAAGCAGTTAAAGGTAGAAACATAACCAACATTTTGCTTTCCCCCAGCTTGGTTGCAAGCTGAGATTAATGGACAGCAAACTATCTTTTTTGGGCTAGCTAACGAGCTATGGAAAGCCGCTGGTATTTCCTTAGATTCATTTATATACTTATTTGGTATTTGCATAATAGAAAAAAGCCCATTTGGCGATTCTTCGCCAGTGGGCTCTACTATATTCTTTTAGCTTCTTTCCGTTGCTTTGCGGTAAGTTAATACAAAGCAGCTAGCTACTAATGAGAAAAAATAAGCTCATTAAACACACAAAAAGCCATCCTTAAAGGATGGCTTTAATTTACGTAAGTGGCGTCCCAGAAGGGATTCGAACCCCTGACCGACGGCTTAGAAGGCCGTTGCTCTATCCAGCTGAGCTACTGGAACAAAAATATGGAGCGGGTGATGGGAATCGAACCCACGCTACCAGCTTGGAAGGCTGGAGTTCTACCATTGAACTACACCCGCTCGATATAATAAATTATGGTCGGGATGACACGATTTGAACATGCGACCCCCTGGTCCCAAACCAGGTGCTCTACCAAGCTGAGCTACATCCCGAAGATTGTGGTGCCGGTAGAGGGACTTGAACCCCCACGGTTTCCCTCACGATTTTGAGTCGCGCGCGTCTGCCAATTCCGCCATACCGGCTTTCTGGAGCGGAAGACGGGAATCGAACCCGCGACCCTCGCCTTGGCAAGGCGATGCTCTACCGCTGAGCCACTTCCGCACATTTCAGAAAGAACAAGAATTATTATATGATAATCTTCTCTAAAAAGCAATAACTTTTTTCTAGAGATTGGAGCGGAAGACGGGAATCGAACCCGCGACCCTCGCCTTGGCAAGGCGATGCTCTACCGCTGAGCCACTTCCGCAAAAAGATGCGCGTAGAGGGACTTGAACCCCCACGGTCTCCCGCTAGATCCTAAGTCTAGTGCGTCTGCCAATTCCGCCATACGCGCGCTTGAGAAAAACATGGTGAGCCATGAAGGACTCGAACCTTCGACACCCTGATTAAAAGTCAGGTGCTCTACCAACTGAGCTAATGGCTCATACAAAAATGGCTGGGGATCTAGGATTCGAACCTAGGCATGACGGAGTCAAAGTCCGTTGCCTTACCGCTTGGCTAATCCCCAACGGAAAATTTAAAAATGGGGCGATCGATGGGACTTGAACCCACGAATGCTGGAGCCACAGACCAGTGCGTTAACCCCTTCGCCACGACCGCCATATTAAACTGTAGGAATGGTGCCGTCGAGAGGACTTGAACCCCCAACCTACTGATTACGATTCAGTTGCTCTACCGATTGAGCTACGGCGGCTTGATAATGCCGATGTGAGTCTCTTCGATGACCTCTGATTAAAACATAAATGGCGGAGCCGACGGGATTCGAACCCGCGGTCTCCTGCGTGACAGGCAGGCATGTTAGGCCTCTACACCACGGCTCCACACTAAAATAAATTGGTTGCGGGGGCAGGATTTGAACCTGCGGCCTTCGGGTTATGAGCCCGACGAGCTACCGGGCTGCTCCACCCCGCGTCGTTGTACTATATATGGTGGAGGCTGACGGGATCGAACCGCCGACCCTCTGCTTGTAAGGCAGATGCTCTCCCAGCTGAGCTAAGCCTCCATATGTATTGCATTAGTGGTGACCCGTAGGGGATTCGAACCCCTGTTACCTCCGTGAAAGGGAGGTGTCTTAACCCCTTGACCAACGGGCCTAGAAAAATTATGGCGGAGAGAGAGGGATTCGAACCCTCGAGACGCTTGTGACGCCTACACGATTTCCAATCGTGCTCCTTCGGCCAACTCGGACACCTCTCCATTATTATGAAAGACCAAAGGGATAATCCCCTCGAAGTTATGTTGGAGAAATGGCTCCCCGAACAGGACTCGAACCTGTGACAACTCGATTAACAGTCGAGTGCTCTACCAACTGAGCTATCAGGGAACGATGTAACTACTAATTGCTGTGGTTGAAGCAATCGCTTGGCGACGTTCTACTCTCCCAGGACCCTGCGGTCCAAGTACCATCGACGCTGGAAGGCTTAACGTTCGTGTTCGGTATGGGTACGCGTGGTTCCCTTCCGCCATCATCACCAAACTAAGAGCTTTCGTCAGAAAGCTTGCTTCGTAAGCATACGCTTTTTTCGAAGAGTTACTTCTTCGAAATCGCTGCGAGAAAATATCCTTCCTTAAAAAGGACATGCAGCTCAAGGCTTATTCCTTGAAAACTAGATACGAAATAAATGCGCGTTGGTTGAGCTAATACTTCTGCATGTTGTACACATCACAGAATCATGGATAAGCCCTCGACCGATTAGTATTCGTCAGCTCCACACGTTGCCGTGCTTCCACCCCGAACCTATCAACCTCGTCGTCTTCAAGGGGTCTTACATACTGGGAAATCTCATCTTGAGGGGGGCTTCACGCTTAGATGCTTTCAGCGCTTATCCCGTCCGTACGTAGCTATCCAGCCGTGCTCCTGGCGGAACAACTGGTACACCAGCGGTACGTCCATCCCGGTCCTCTCGTACTAAGGACAGCTCCTCTCAAATTTCCTACGCCCACGACAGATAGGGACCGAACTGTCTCACGACGTTCTGAACCCAGCTCGCGTACCGCTTTAATGGGCGAACAGCCCAACCCTTGGGACCTACTTCAGCCCCAGGATGCGATGAGCCGACATCGAGGTGCCAAACCTCCCCGTCGATGTGGACTCTTGGGGGAGATAAGCCTGTTATCCCCAGGGTAGCTTTTATCCGTTGAGCGATGGCCCTTCCATTCGGTACCACCGGATCACTAAGCCCGACTTTCGTCCCTGCTCGACCTGTATGTCTCGCAGTCAAGCTCCCTTATGCCTTTGCACTCTTCGAATGATTTCCAACCATTCTGAGGGAACCTTGGGGCGCCTCCGTTACTTTTTAGGAGGCGACCGCCCCAGTCAAACTGCCCACCTGACACTGTTCCCCGACCGGTTCACGGCCGCGGGTTAGAACTCCGATACGATCAGGGTGGTATCCCAACGTCGCCTCCACACAAGCTGGCGCTCATGCTTCTCAGGCTCCCACCTATCCTGTACAGATCGTACCAAAGTCCAATATCAAGCTGCAGTAAAGCTCCATGGGGTCTTTCCGTCTTGTCGCGGGTAACCTGCATCTTCACAGGTATTAAAATTTCACCGGATCTCTCGTTGAGACAGCGCCCAAGTCGTTACGCCATTCGTGCGGGTCAGAATTTACCTGACAAGGAATTTCGCTACCTTAGGACCGTTATAGTTACGGCCGCCGTTTACTGGGGCTTCGGTTCATAGCTTCGGGATTGCTCCCTAACCACTCCCCTTAACCTTCCAGCACCGGGCAGGCGTCAGCCCGTATACTTCGCCTTGCGGCTTCGCACAGACCTGTGTTTTTGCTAAACAGTCGCTTGGGCCTTTTCACTGCGGCCCCCTCGGGCTATTCACCCTACCGAGGCACCCCTTCTCCCGAAGTTACGGGGTCATTTTGCCGAGTTCCTTAACGAGAGTTCTTCCGCGCGCCTTAGCATGCTCTGCTCGCCTACCTGTGTCGGTTTGCGGTACGGGCACCTTCTCCCTGGCTAGAGGCTTTTCTTGGCAGCCTGAACTCATGACCTTCGCTACTGCAATTTTCGCTCCCCATCACAGACCAGCCTTATCGATGTGCGGATTTGCCTACACATCAGCCTCTCTGCTTGGACGGGCATCCATCAGCCCGCGTCACTATCCTTCTGCGTCACCCCATCGCTCATAACGGTTCACGGTGGTACAGGAATTTCAACCTGTTGTCCTTCGACTACGCCTTTCGGCCTCGCCTTAGGTCCCGACTTACCCTGAGTGGACGAGCCTTCCTCAGGAACCCTTAGGCTTTCGGCGGACAAGATTCTCACTTGTCTTTTCGTTACTCATA
>NZ_CP125098.1:200000-595000 GCF_030020805.1 Paenibacillus sp. RC67 | reverse complement strand
CCAACGAACAAGCCTTCGAGCTCCTCGGTTTTAGCAAATGCAATACTATGTACAAGCCCGTGAAGTACACCAAAATGCTCTCTCACTGCAGAAGCAAGAGTATCGATCTCAGCATCCACTGTCACATTGCAAGGCAATACGACGGAATTAGGAATCGTATCCGCCAGTTTGCGTACACGCTCTTCTACTCTTTCATTTTCAAAGGTAAAAGCCAGACGCGCTCCTTGCGCCGCCAAAGACTGGGCGATAGCCCAAGCAATACTTCGATCGTTGGCAACCCCCATAATCAGTATATTTTTACCGTCCAATAGTTGAGTCATACAACAAAAGTCCCCTCTCTTAATAAAATGAGGCTTGTCAACCTTACTTCTTTCTCAAAGTACCCCATTTTTCCTAATATTTCAAGAGAAAACCATTGTCTGAAACTTAAAATAACCATCTCATCGTTTTGCATCAATTTGTCTTGAGTTCACTTAGGGGAGCAGTTCTTACCTACTTACTATAAAGAGTGCATCAAATCTCAAAGGATGCTTGGTTTAACACAGTAACCTCTGCTTGTTGACTTAGATCCTTCATAAGTTTAAATAGAGCCTCATCTTTCTTCTTGGCCTCGATCATAACATCCAACCTCGGAGTAAGAGGAGCTATGGATCTCAGAAAAGCTAGCAGCGCCGGCGCATCAATAAAGTCGGCATGACTTCGAGGATCTTTGTCGTTCTTCGGACTGGACACATGGATTTTGGGTGGCAGTGGTTGATCGGAACCCTGTGCTTTTTCATTACGCCATGTTTGCAAAATGCGCGGCCAAAGCTCAGCAGCATTCCCCTTCCCCTCTTCATGATTCACCTGATGATGGTGGATATCCAGCACCATGGGTGCTCCCACTTCTTCGCATATTTGCAGTGTCTCTAAGGCGGTGAAGGTTTTATCATCATTTTCCAACGTAATTCTATGGCGAATCCGATCGGTAAGGTTAGTGAATCTTTCTATAAATCGCTTCGATGCCGTTGCTTTATTGCCGTAGGTGCCTCCTACATGTATGTTGCATTTAGCCGACTCATCCAGTCCCATAGCCTCCAGCATCCCGACATGTCGATCCAAATCAGCTAAGGAGTTGTGAAGCACTACCTCTCTCGGGGTACTTAACACCGTAAAATGATCCGGATGAAAACTGAGTCGCATAGCATGCTCACGAGCATAGCTTCCGAGTTCAATAAAGCTGTCCCTCAGCACCGGCATCGGGTCCCAGCCCTCAAGCGACTCATGACCAATGAGAGGAATTAGTTTAGAGGAGCATCGATACATAGCGATATCATAAGCGCGGTTATGTTTTAGTAATCTGAGCGTATTATGGATATTTTCCATGGCAATGCGTTCCAGCTTGCGAATCGCAGCTGCCTTATCCCCCAGCTTATTGAAATTTGTGGCCGTCATGGTCTTGGAAGGGGACGCATTGGATACGAGCATCGACATGGCAACATAGCCAAGACGAACGATCATGAGCCTATTCACGCTCCTTGGGAATGAATTCAAGCTACAAGCTAGGTTGCCCTTAACTCGGAGGAGCTATGAGGTTGACGGCTTGACCCATTTTTGGCAGCATGTTTTCTCTTGAATGAACTTATCATGAGACAGTTACCTCTTTGTCCAAAAAGAAAAACATCTCTCCTCATTAAAGGAAAGATGTTCCTATTACAGTATAGATTATGGATGATTCAGGCCAAAAAACATTTCGTGAGCCAAAGCGGTTTGAACTCTTGCTTCTTCCTCCGTTAATCTGCGAACAAGCTCCATTTCGACTTGAGTAACTTCCTCACCTTGAAAGTTGATCTCCGCGATGGACGCTACGATTTTTACGATAGCAATGGCTTTATTCTCAGGTGAATAAGCAATGACCATCTGTCCCGTTGGAAATACGCGAAATCCGCTCTTAACCATTTTGCCCCGACCGTACTCCAAAAGCTCATACAGCTCCTGATCGGATTTGAATTTGCAGACAGAATTGAATTCAGTTTGAAATCCCATACGTGGCCCTCCTGTTCAAGGATAAATGATAATATTGCTTAGCATACTTATTCTACGTCAAAAGAATACTGCAGCCGTTGTTTCTCTGCGTGCCGCTGCAATGCCAACGTAATGAGATCGTCCAGCAGCTGCCTATAGGATTTGCCAGTCTCTTTCCACAACAGAGGGTACATACTGTACGGAGTAAAACCAGGCATCGTATTGATTTCATTAATATATACAAGATTGTCTTCTTTCCTTAAGAAGAAATCTACACGGGACAAGCCTGACCCATCAACAGCCTGAAAAGCGCGGATAGCGAGTTCACGGATATGATCCGATAGCTCCTGCGGAATTTCTGCTGGAATGACCATGGATGATTTTCCATCAATATATTTGGCTTTATAATCATAAAATTCATTGGACGAGACGATTTCGCCTACAACCGATGCTTTAGGATCATCGTTACCCAGCACTGCCACTTCGACTTCACGTGCGTCAATGTTTTCCTCAACAATTACTTTGCGGTCGAACTGGAACGCTGTCTGGATAGCTGCAATCAGTTCATCACGGTTTTGGGCTTTACTGATGCCTACGCTGGAACCAAGATTAGCAGGTTTAACGAAACAAGGATAGCCGATCGAGATTTCGATTTCCATTAAAAAGAACGCTTGGTCCTTTTCCCATTGAGTTTTCGTGAAATGACGGAACACACATTGAGGCAATCCTTCTTGGGCAAACACTTTTTTCATCATGATTTTGTCCATGCCAACGGAAGAAGCTAGTACGCCTGCTCCAGCATAGGCGATATTGGCCATTTCCAACAGCCCTTGAATCGTTCCGTCTTCGCCAAAGGTACCGTGAAGCAGCGGAAGAACGACATCGATTTGTTGCGATGATCCGCCAACTGCTGGTGAAGCCGATGCAACAGAGCTTATCGCTGCCTTGTCTCCAGGCTGAAGAGAGGCGAAGAACGGTTGGAGCGCGAAGGACTGGGCTTGCTCCGCCCCATCCTGAAAGGTCAGTGCTGCAACGTTCGGAACGGGTCCGTTGAGCATTGGCCCGGAGCGCCATTCTCCCTGCTTTGTTATGTAAAAAGGTTGAATTTCGTATTTGTTCATATCGAATGCTTGGATTACGGCCATCGCTGTCAGTAGGGATACTTCGTGCTCCCCCGACTTTCCTCCGTAAACTAAGCCAACGCGAATTTTGTCTTTCATAATAACCTCCGAATGGATATGTCATTCAATGCATAGTAAAATTGCTAATCTCGAGGAACAATATCGTTTACAGGAGATCGGCAATATGAAGAAACTTGTATTGGGTCCGTTCCGTCCAGGCTACTGAATCTTTGTAGCTCCAATAACGGTGGAAACTGTTCGTGGTATGGGCATTCACCAACGGCATGCCGTTCTCGTCCTTAGCCGTGACAATCGTGCTGTGCTGGTAGCGTCCGTTGCCATCCCAGTCATAGCTTATAACGTCCCCAAGCTCCAGCATTTCGGCTTGAGGCACTTCCTCGGCAGCGAGACCGTTGCGATTGATCATTAAATAGCGCTGCAATCCGTGTGCGACTGCCCAGCTATAGCTCCAATGCTCTTGACCGTTGTAACGGCCTTTGTACCACCATCCAGCATCCCTTTTCCCAGTATAGTGCATTGGTGCCCCGCCTGCAAAGAGGCACTGGGATATATAGTTGCTGCAGTCGACTTCAAATTCAATGTAGGCAGGGTTTCCTTTGTCCCACCACGTGTCGGCATATTGTACGGCTTTGGCTCTATCGTAGACTGATTTTCTAGCTCCCGGCTCCAGATAAGGAAGGATATTATAATTCAAATAAGGAATAGATAGTGATTTCGTTCCCCCATGATCGGCGAAATATTCCTCAGGTTCATGGAAACCGTCTTGAATCGATAAATTAGGAAAGAACGGTTCCGAGCGCAGCGATTCAATGTTAACTATGTACCATTTGCCATCCATTTCTTCAAGGTGAACCTGCTCGTATTCTATCCGTTGTTCCTCATGATCCCGGGTTCCAATGGAACCGATCGAGGTTCGGCGAAGCCTTACATTCGCAATGACTTTCCCCGCTTGCTCTTCAGCATGCAAAATGGAGAGGCGGGTTTCGCTTTTGACATAAAAAAAGTTCCGGTCCTGGTCCAAATGCGCCGTTCGAGCCAACCTCTTAATCTGAGCCTGCAAATAGGCTCTATCGATTACAAAAGGCATCAATGGCTCAACAGAATAATCCATATCCATCTGATTTTTGTGATGAACATAATCATAGAGCGTTGTTTTCCATGACATGCGGGCTACCTCCATTTATATGTAATGGCTGACTGAAATCCACCGGACTAGAGCAAACCATAAGAGCTAGAGCTATTACCTCACGTGTAGCTTAAGATCGAGTAGGTGTCTAAGCTAACCATTTAGGGATCTCCAGATAGAGGTATTGGAAGATATTATGGCATTTAGACATTCCATTTTTTGGAGGCTGCCCCGGTATGAACAACAACAAGCCTAGTGCTTTGAATAGTTATCCAAAAGACAGGAGGGACATGCTCTGACGCACCTGTTTATCACTCTCAATATATGAGCAATTGGTGCCAAAAATGATTGAATTTGACCTTTACGTAGGGCCTTTCAGCATGTATACTTAATGTATAGCAATTATGAAATCACGTTTCATCAAGTGAAACATTCTTGGTTTCAGCTTACTTTTAACTACCTAAGGAGGAATAACACTCATGGCTAAAAAAGACCATTATTCGGTCCGCAAAGCGCTTGACGTAAAAGGTAAAACATACCAATACTACAGCCTGCCTGGACTTGAAGAGCAAGGCCTTGGCAACATCTCCCAACTTCCATTCTCCATTAAAGTGCTTCTGGAAGCAGCAGTCCGCCAATTCGACGGAAGAGCTATCACTCCTGAGCATGTTAAGCAAATTGCAAACTGGGCGAAAGAGCGTGAAGAGAAAGAAATTCCTTTCATTCCTGCACGTATCGTTCTTCAAGATTTCACCGGCGTACCGGTTGTCGTTGACTTGGCAGCAATGAGAGACACAATGAAAAAATCCGGCGGAGATCCTAAACGGATTAACCCACTGGTACCAGTTGACTTGGTTATCGACCACTCCGTTATGGTTGATGCATTCGGTACTCCAAGCGCTTTGGACACGAACATCAACATTGAATTCGAACGTAACGAAGAGCGCTACCGTTTCTTGCGTTGGGCGCAAACAGCATTCGATAACTTCCGTGCTGTCCCTCCTTCAACAGGTATCGTTCACCAAGTAAACTTGGAGTACCTGGCTTCCGTAGCAGCTACCAAAGTTGTAGACGGCGAAACAGAAGTATATCCTGACTCTCTCGTAGGTACGGACTCCCACACCACCATGATCAACGGTCTTGGTATCGTAGGTTGGGGCGTTGGCGGTATCGAGGCAGAAGCAGGTATGCTTGGTCAACCTCTATACTTCGTAACACCTGAAGTTATCGGCTTCAAATTGACAGGAACATTGCCAGAAGGCGCAACAGCAACTGACTTGGCTCTGACAGTTACTCAAATGCTTCGTAAAAAAGGCGTTGTAGGTAAATTCGTTGAGTTCTACGGCCCAGGACTAAGCAACATCAGCTTGGCTGACCGTGCTACAGTAGCTAACATGGCTCCTGAGTATGGCGCAACCGTCGGTTTCTTCCCAGTTGACTCCGAGTCCTTGAACTACTTGAGAGGTACTGGCCGCGAAGAAGATCAAATCGCTTTGGTTGAAGCTTACTATAAAGCACAAGGCATGTTCCGTACGGACGAAACGCCAGATCCTGTATTTTCCGATAAAATCGAACTTGACCTTTCCTCCGTTGTACCTAGCTTGGCAGGTCCTAAGCGTCCTCAAGACCGCGTAGAGCTGACAGCTATGAAGGAATCGTTCAACTCAATCGTTCGCACGCCAATTGAAAAAGGCGGATACGGCTTAAGCGACGAAAAAATCGCAGAAGTGGTTGACGTTAAACATCCAAGCGGCGAAGTAACTAAAATGGGTACTGGCGCTGTTGTTATCGCAGCTATCACAAGCTGTACGAACACTTCCAACCCAAGCGTTATGCTAGGAGCAGGTCTTGTTGCTAAAAAAGCGGTAGCTCGCGGTTTGAAAAAACCAGCTTACGTAAAAAGCAGCTTGACTCCAGGTTCCCTTGTTGTTACTGAGTACTTGAAAAATGCAGGCTTGCTGGAATCTCTTGAAGCTTTGGGCTTCCACGTAGCAGGCTATGGCTGTGCAACCTGTATCGGTAACTCCGGTCCATTGCCTGATGAAGTAGGTCAAGCAATTGCCGACAACGATATGACGGTAGCGGCTGTATTGTCCGGTAACCGTAACTTCGAAGGCCGCGTTCACGCTCAAGTAAAAGCTAACTACCTGGCTTCCCCGCCGCTAGTTGTTGCTTATGCTTTGGCAGGAACGGTGAACATCGACCTGGCTAACGATCCAATCGGATACGACCAAGCTAACCAACCGGTTTACTTGAAAGATATTTGGCCATCTAAAGATGAGATCCAAGAAGCGATCTCTACTGCAATGAGCCCTGAGATTTACCGTGATAAATACTCCAACGTATTCCGTGCTAACGAGCGTTGGAATGCGATCGACGTACCGGAAGGCGAGCTGTACGAGTGGGATGAAAAATCCACTTATATCGCTAATCCTCCGTTCTTCGAAAACTTGGGTGCAGGTATCTCCGATGTCTCTGACATCAAAGGTGCAAGAACCCTGGCATTGCTGGCAGATTCCGTAACTACGGACCATATCTCCCCTGCTGGTAACATCAAAGCGGATAGCCCTGCTGGTAAATTCTTGATCGAGCATGGCGTGAAGAAAGAAGATTTCAACTCCTACGGTTCCCGCCGTGGTAACCATGACGTGATGATGCGCGGTACATTCGCGAACATCCGTATTCGTAACCAAGTGGCTCCTGGTACCGAGGGTGGCGTAACAACTTACCTGCCAACGGGTGAAGTGGAATCCATCTATGATGCTTCCATGAAATATCAAGAACAAGGCACTAACCTTGTTGTTATCGCTGGTAAAGAGTATGGAACTGGAAGCTCCCGTGAC
The DNA here is from genome assembly GCF_030020805.1 of Paenibacillus sp. RC67. Lineage (GTDB taxonomy): Bacteria > Bacillota > Bacilli > Paenibacillales > NBRC-103111 > Paenibacillus_S. The sequence goes on along the minus strand of NZ_CP125098.1, from coordinate 587,885 downwards.
TGGGCTGCTAAAGGTACATTCCTGCTTGGCGTTAAAGCCGTTATCGCAGAAAGCTTCGAACGTATTCACCGTTCCAACCTCGTGGGCATGGGCGTATTGCCGCTTCAATTCCATGAAGGTCAAGGATGGAAAACGCTCGGTATCACAGGTACTGAAACTTTTGACATCTCTGGCTTGAACAACGATGTACAACCAGGACAAAGTGTCACTGTAACAGCTACACGTGAAGATGGAAGCAGCTTCTCCTTCGAAGTTAGCGTTCGTCTGGACAGCATGGTGGATGTAGACTACTACCGTAACGGCGGTATTCTGCAAACTGTATTGCGTCAAATCATGGCTTAAGTCTCAGCCTAATTTAGCTACAGGAAAAAGCCCCCTTCGGGGCTTTTTTTGCGTGCTAATTTCAGCCCCTCAACAATGGAGGACCTCTGCCTAAATTTTATAAGATTTATTCATTATCCATCTAAAACGGTCGATATAATAGTGAATGTATTTTTTACATATTAGACACCAGAGGAGATCGAAACATATGTGGCTGAAAAAAACGCTAGCTCTATCCGTAGGCAAAAAGCTATACCTCTCTTTTGCCCTGATGCTAGCCCTTTTAATGGTAATGGGATTCACAGGCTTGAATAAAATGGCGCTGGTACAAAACAAAACGGATGAAATTACAAATTCATGGCTTGAAGGCGTAGAAACGATTAATAATATTAACTTTTTGACGGAGCATGTACTCTCCTCGCAGTTCGCCATTATGAGCGAACCGGATTCCAAACAAAAAACGCAGCTCATTCAAAAATCGGACCAATCCTTCGAGTCCATTGATCAAGCTTTCGCTCGGTACCGTACTAGCTTCGTCAGTGAGGAGGATCAAAAGCTGTTCGACTCCCTGGAGAACGAGTGGAAAAATTATCGCAAGGTTTATAATGATGCTATAAACCTCTCATCTGAAGTTAATCTTATTACGGGTTCCGGGAAAAGAGGAGATGAAATCAATGCTATCATCGCTAAGTCCCAGGAGCAGTACTCAAAAATGCAAGAAAAAATAGATCTTCTAGTCAAGCTCAATCATGACGGTGCCATACAGGCTAAAAATGAGAGCCAAGCTATCTATAGTTCGGCCCTAAACGGTTCTCTAGCGATCATTGTTTTATCTGTTTTATTAGGAGCCGGGTTGGCCTTTGTCATTACACGAAATATTTCCAAGCCGGTACGGCTCGTTTCCGCACAGCTGCAAAAAATATCAAGCGGCGATCTGACCATGGAGAAAGTACATATAAAAAATAAAGATGAAATCGGATTGCTGGTCTCTTCTTTAAACCTGATGGTCGATAATCTTAAAGGAACCATTCTGAACATTCAGGATACTTCCTCTATCGTTGCAGCCTCTTCAGAGCAGCTATTAGCAAGCTCGGAGCAAAGCGCACAAGCGAGCAAGCATATTGCCTCATCCATTCAAGAAGTCGCTCACGACGCCGAGAATCAGGTACAGAGCGGAGAGGAATCCAGCCGGGCTATGGAAGAAATGGCTGGCGGCATTCAACGCATTGCAGAAACAAGTTCGGAGGTGTCCGAATTGTCTCTCGAGGCATCGCATCAAGCAGATCAGGGCAATCAATCGATTAAAGACGTCATTCTGCGAATGGAAACAATCAGCGAATCCGTAGGCCAGGCTGGAGAGGACATTAAACAGCTTGCACAGCATTCCGATAGCATTGGGAATATTGTTAGCCTTATTGGAGATATTGCGGCTCAGACCGGCCTTCTGGCCCTTAATGCCGCTATAGAATCAGCAAGAGCCGGTGAGCACGGGCGCGGATTTGCTGTTGTTGCCGGGGAAGTAAAAAAATTAGCGGAGCAATCCACGAGATCCGTTCAGGAAATCAGCAGCATTATTGAGCAAATACAGACGGATACATTGAAAGCTGTCGGCACGATGAACAAAAGCTTGGCAGAAGTTCACGGAGGCATGGATGCGGTGCAAGGCGCCAATCAAAAGTTCCAGCGTATTGTTCAAGCATCTCAAATGGTTTCAGAGAAAATTCAAGAAGTCGCCGCTGCCGCGCAGCAGATGGCGGCAAGTTCGGAAGAGGTGTCGGCGTCTGTTACCGAAATGGGCAGCATCGCCAGACACGCAGCAGCAACTTCCCAAGCGGTTGCTGCATCAACGGAGGAGCAGTTAGCCTCTGTCGATGAAATCGCGTCTTCAGCCCATGCCTTAAGTAAAATAGCGCAGGATTTGGCGGACTCCGTAAGCCAGTTTAAATTGAATCATACCAAGTAATCTCCCTTCGGAGATTGGGGCTTGTAAAGATTTCCCCAAAAATAAAAAAACGCAGCAGCCGATGGAAGCCTATCCACCGCCTGCTGCGTTTTTTCATTTATATAACCATCTTCCCCATGCGTCGAGCGGCTTCCATAAGAACCGGCGCATGCTCCTTCATCTTCTCCACAGTGAGCCGATTGGATGGTCCGCTTACCGCAAGCGCGGCAACCAGACGATGGGCGCCATTCAAGATAGGAACAGCGACCGCCGCAGCACCAGGTTCCCGCTCTTCAACACTCGTTGCGAAGCCGAGCATCTTAGCTTCCTCCAACTGCTGCATAAAAGCTTTTTGATCCAGACCGGTCGGCCATCCCGGGCTTGTAAGCAGTGCCTCCTGGGCATCAGGTTCTGCAAAGGCAACCAGAATCTTACTCGAAGCGCCGACATACAGCGGCATTCTGGCACCGATAGGAGCGACACGACGAATAGCCTGGTTGCTCTGTACAGCTTGTACACGCACACGCTCCAAACGATCGCTGACATAGAGGCTGATCGTCTCGTCGAGCTGGTCACGAAGCCGTTCCATTTCCGGCAAGAAGATTTGTGCAGGATCATCGCTATGCGTCAAATTGGCGGATAACTCCCATATGCGGAAGCCAAGCCGATACTTTTCCGAGGACGGATCACGGATAATGAAGCCCTTGCCTTCCAAGGAAGCCAAAAGCCTATGTACCGTGCTCTTATGCAGAGATACACGTGATGCAATTTCCGTTAAGCTCAAATCCGACGAATCTGCAAAGCAAAGCAATATATCCAACGCGCGCTCTACCGCGCGTACCGTTAATTTGCCATCTTCCATCTGCTATTCCCTCATCTTTCGGTTTCACTTGATGAAACTTAGTTACGTATAGTATAACTCATATCCCTTCGTATCGTAAAGTATATAATTCATCCATTACAGAATTCCAATAAGGAAATGTTCATACTCCTAAAAAAAACAGCCTTGAACCAATTACTCAAGACTGTTCATCATGCATGATTAATACCTATTTGTCGAACGTATTCGAGCGGTATTCTTATCCCTAGCATCTTCATTCTTATCTTCATATTCCGACAACCACAGCATCCCCATAAAAATGGCAAACATAACAACAACCAGAATGGTTCCTTGCAGCAGCCACTCCTGAATCAGACAATAGATGATTAATGGAATACTAAGCATTAATAAGCAATATAACGTCATTCCTACCTTCTTCGCTGTTGTCCGCTTCACCATTTCTCCCCCATTTGCTAATGATTGTTATATTGTATTCATACAAACAAGCTTTAGGACGATAACGGTTCAAGTAATCCAATCTTTCGCGTAGGGTTTACAGACGTTAAATATCATGAAATATTTATCATATTAACCAATATGATGAAAATTATCGTTGCTATTGTTACATCCATATTACAGCTAGTTTACATTTTTCGCGGGCGATTGACGGTCATAGCGTTCCCATTTTACTATATAAATAAGAGTAAAATCATGAATGTCCATCTATTTCTCCATATGGCAAATGAGTTACTCATCACCCAAGTCATCTTAGTCTACAAAGGAGGGATTTCGATGGAACCGAACCCTATGTCTCCTGTTCCTATAACTACTACTGCCGCTCAAATTGAAATCGCTGTCAAGCAGCCCTCCATTGCCAAACGCAGGGTCAAAAGCATCTTGATTATTCTTCTTTCGGTTCTGCTTCTCTTTGTTAGCTTGGTCATGGCTTTTCATGCCTATATTGCTTGGACATTGGCACGACCGCATATTGATCCGCTGCGATCCAACCCAGCCGCCACTATTGGCGTTTCCTATCAGGATATTCAGTTTCCAAGTCTTAACGGCAGCTCCGTTCTCGACGGATGGTATATTCCTGCAGTCGGGTCTAAAGCCTCTACCAAAACGGTAGTTTTCTCTCATGGGTACGGCGGAAACCGTGAAGAAATATGGGTCCCTCTCTATGATTTAGCCAAAGAGCTGCACCAACAAAATTATAATGTCCTTATGTTTGATTATGGTTTTGTACAGCCTAAAGAAAGTGTAACCGGGGGCATTCGTGAATCTCAGGAGCTGCTCGGTGCCGTTAAATATGCAAGAGAGCACGGAGCTGAGCAGGTGTATGTGTGGGGCTTCTCTATGGGAGCGGGAACCGCCTTGCAAGCTGCTTTGCTAAGCGACGACATCGATGGAATGATTCTGGACAGCACGTTCATACTAGAGCCTGATACGGTATATCACAACATGAAGCAGGTTGCCGATCTGCCGAAGTTTCCTACTCAGCCGCTCGTCTATTTATTTTTCCCGTTAATTAACGGGGTGAGCCTTAATCAAATTCCATACAATCAGGTAAAAGAAACAAAGTACAATATCCCTATTTTCTTTATTCACGGCAAGCAAGACTTGAAGGCACCCTATGAAATGGCTCAAGAAATTTTTAATAACCAGCCGCGAAATTCCGGCTCTCAATTGTGGTTATTACCCCAAGATAGTCATGAATTGATCTACAGGGCGCATCCCAAAACGTATTTAAGCCTTACCATGGGCTTCTTAAGGACCTTATCCTCCTCTCATGACCAATTGCAGGCTATGCAAAAATAAGCTGAAGTATAATAAAAACCCCCTCACTTGCGATATTGACAGCAAGGAGGGGGTTTGTGATTTAAGGGTATTATTGTTTAAGAAGCGATAGAAACTCAGCGCGAGCTGCAGGGTCCTTGCGGAACAATCCGCGAACTGCCGAAGTGACCGTCTTGCTGCCTGGTTTCTTGACGCCGCGGGCACACATGCACAAGTGTTCCCCTTCAACGACTACCATGCAGCCATGAGGAGCCAGCTCCTCATCGATGATGTCCGCTATTTCCGATGTAATGCGCTCCTGCACCTGCAATCTGCGGGTGATGGCCTCAACAAGTCGAGCGAACTTGCTAAGTCCGGCGATTCTGCCGCTAGGCACATAGCCGATATGAATTTTTCCGAAGAACGGAGCCATGTGATGCTCACATTGGCTGTAATACACGATATCTTTTACAATAACAAGCTCTTCGTGCTTCTCATCAAACGCTACGCCGAGAATGTCTTTGTAATCGGCTTCATAACCTGCGAAAATTTCCTCGTACATCCGGGTTACCCTAGCGGGGGTATCGAGCAGTCCTTCGCGATCGACGTCTTCACCGATCAGACGCAATATTTCACGGATGTGACCTTCTACTAACGCCCGGTTTTCTGAAACTCGGGTGTTTTTGTATTCTTTTGCCGGCATGCTTGTTTACCCTCCTTAAGAGCCTCGCTGTTTGCGAAGCTTGCTCCGTAAGATATTCCTTAGTGCTTGTACATCTCGCTCTCATCTGTATTCTGTGTATAGTAAAATGAGCATAAGTGCCAGGGCTTCAATAAGCCCTCTTGTTACTTTCTTTTGGTCTTGCCTGCAAAATTCTGGTTTTTCATCATTTGCTGAGCTTTTTGCAGCTGTTGTTTATTCATGTTGTAGCCCATTTTTTTAGCCATTTCTTGAAGCATTTGCGGGTTATTCTGCATGCTTTCTAGCTGTCTGCGCAAATAGTAGACCCCGGCGAAAAATCCCCCCACAGCCCCTACAATTAAAGTTACAATTGGAATAACATAGTTCCACCACATCGTTGCTTTCACCTCATAAGGAAGTTATCATTGTCCATAATAGCAAATACTAGGCATTCATACAAATACATATTTTATCCTCTCATTGACTACATAAGGACCTGGTCAATAAAAACGGTTGTATATTTAGCCAAGTCTACCTCTTTGACATCCAGCTCACGGTCCGCCATATCCGATTTGACCACGCGAATAACTGGACGACCAGGCAGCCCGCGATGTTGTCCTACGACAACTCCAGTTTCCTTATTGGAAAGCTTCACAGACGCTCCGGTAGGGTATACGGATACGGTACGCAAAAAGTGGATGACAATTTCGCGGTCCAGTTGGGTGCCTGCAAGAACCATCATATGCTCACACGCTTCATGCGGCAGCATTCGGCGTCCCTTAGATACATCGAACAACAAATTGTCGTAAGTATTCGCAACAGCGGCAATCTTCGCATAGAGATGGATTTGATCTCCCGGAAGCTGTCTCGGTGTGCCCTCTCCATCCATTCTCTCATGATGCTGAAAGGCTACGTGAGCGATGAGCAGACTTAATTCACGTTTGTTCTTCAGCATCTCAAATCCGCGCCATGTATGATGCTTGCGCAAATCTTCCGATTCGTCATCGGCAATCGCTTCGATTTTACCGATATCGTGAAGCATAGCCCCGATCGCCAGTTCGCGCAATTGCTGGCTAGGCAGCCCCATATGAATGCCGATTAAGACGGACATCATGCATACGTTAAGCGCGTGCACATACATTTCGTTATCCTTGGTTCTGATATCGGACAGCTGGATCAGTACCTCTTTGTTCTTCATGATTTCATCAAGCAGATTGTCAATGCTGCCGTTGATAGCACGTGTATTCACTTCTTTTCCCGAACGGATCGAATCGAACGTTTCGCCCATTCTTTGCATGACGGCACGCTTCGTTTCTTCCGAAACCATGTCGACAATTTCGACATCTTCAAACTGCGGATCTTTGATATAGAGCATTGTGACGCCGATTCTTTTTAAGGTCGTGATCATGTATACCGTGAGCTGTACGCCCTCGGATAGCAGGATGGCACCATTTCCCGAAAAAATCGTCCTGCCTAAATACTGTCCCGGCTCGATGCTGTCGATATGTATGTATCTCATTGTTCTCTCCTAAGAGTTTTCCGAAGGAAAACTTTCTTCGTAAGCGTAGACTGAGTTTTCCGTAGGAAAACTTTAGAGTGTCGAAAACCTGTAAAACTTGAAATATTGCTAGTATAATCCGGTGAGGTATGCCCCTCCATCCGCTGTTGAAACCCTTGAATTTGATTAGACTTTAGTGGTATATTCACAGGTTTCAAAGGCGGACGTAAACTCTTCCGAGGCACACCTCACCTCCCTATATAGCATATTTCCCGAAGAAAACAGGTTCTCTGAAAAACTCCGTTTTCCGTAAGAAAACCTTCTTCAACTAGGGTTTAAAAGTTTCCCATCAGAAAACTTTCTTTCATTATACCGCATAGCCTTCATGCTGCAGTAGATGTATTTTCACATTCAACCCGCCACCATACCCGACCAAGGAGCCGTCTGCGCCAATGACGCGATGGCAGGGAACGATAATCGGGACAGGATTGCGGTTATTAGCACCGCCTACTGCGCGTACGGCTTTCTCGGATTGAATGGCTTGTCCGATATCCTTGTAAGAACATACTCGGCCATAAGGGATTCGCGTTAACGCTTCCCAGACCTTCACTTGAAACGGAGTTCCACGTAAATCCAATGGAATTTCGAATACAGTCCGGTCTCCTGCAAAATATTGCTCCAGCTGATGCACCGTTTCTGTCAGCACAGGTGTATAGGTTCCCTTCCACTGTGTTGTCCCGTACCACCGTTCGGACCACTTCTTCAGCTTCGGCTCCACATCAGCAAATGTACCGAATTCAATATGGCAAAGTCCTCCACCTTCTGCTGCCAACACTAGAGGCCCAATTGGCGATTGGATTTCAATGTAGTTTATGTTCAAGTCGGACATAGGCTTTATTCAACTCCTTTAAGACAACCTCATCTTGTTCCCGCTCCAATGCATGCGATACAGCTTCATGTGCCGCATCGCCACCTATACGGCCGAGTGCCCATGCCGCTGCTCCTCGAATCTCAGGGCGTTCGTCCCGCTGCAGGAGACGGCTCAGAACAGGAACAGCCTCCTGCTCCTTGAAATGGCCCAACGCAAAAATTGCATTGCGCTGGATCGGCTTCTTACCGCGCCATGAGGCCGCGCTTGTACCGAACCGCTCCTTGAACTCACGATTGCTTATTTCAAGCAGCGGAAGCAAAAGCGGCTTCGCCTGTTCAGGATCCGGCTGGAACTCCGGATGATGGTTCCAATTCTTTCCTTTATTCTTCGGACATACGATTTGGCAAGTATCACAGCCGTACAGCCGGTTGCCGATCTTCTCCTTGATCGAGTCGTCTTCTACATGCCCTTTGGTCTGCGTTATGAAGGAGATGCACAGCTGCGAGTTCAATTGCCCCGGACCGACAAGCGCTCCCGTAGGGCAAGCATCGATACAGAGCGTACAATCTCCGCAGCTTTCGGTAACCGGTGAATCCGGCGGCAGCGGCAGGTTCGTTATTATGTCGCCCAAGTATACCCATGAACCGAATTCAGGGGTAATAATGGAGCAATTTTTACCGCTCCAGCCTATTCCGGCACGCTCTGCTACAGCCCGGTCCACCAGAACGCCGGTATCTACCATGCTCTCCATTCTGACGTCAGGAACCCGCTCACGAATCCATGCCTCCAGCCGCTGGAGCCGATTGCGCAGTACATGGTGATAGTCCATCCCCCAAGCAGAGCGGGATAGCATCCCTCTGTACGCTCCTGGCTCCGATCTTGGAACATACGGAAGTTTGGAGGGGTACGCTACCGCAATTGAAATAATCGAACGGGGCCCGGCCAAGGTTAAAGAAGGCTCCGTACGCTTCTCAATGTCTGGCTCCTCAAAGCCGGACTCGAAGCCTTGCTCCCTATGCTTAAGCAAAATCGTTTTTAATTCGACAAAGGGCTCCGCACTTGCGATGCCAATTTTATCAATGCCAAGATGCGACGCTGCCTCCTGCATGTCACGCTTCAGCTGATGCCAGTCCATGTTGCTCCACTCTGCCGCGTCCATCGGCATTGGTCTCACCTCTTTTGCTGTCTATCACAGGTTATAGGTACTTCCATTTGGCTAGAGGCCATACGATCCATTCCGCTCGTCCCTCCACCTGATTCAAAGAAACAGCCCCAAAGCTGCGGCTGTCATAGCTCGCATGGCGATGGCGGTTGTCCCCCATGACGAAAACATGCCCAACTTCCACCTTATACGGATCGAATCGGCCGTCTTCTATCAGCGTGTCCGTATAAGCCTCTTCCGACTCTTCACCGTTCACGAATAACTTACCTTGCTTGATATATACTTCATCGCCTGCAACGGCTACAACTCTTTTTACTAAATACTGGTGCTCCGAATCAATTCCGTCCGGCTCTCTTACGACAACGACATCACCCCGTTTGGGGCTGCCGATCCAAAGAATCGTTTTATTGATAAACAGCCACTCGCCTTCCTCTATGGTAGGCTGCATCGATGCGCCTTTTACCGTGGAAAGATGAAATCCATATTGATGGATCAGCAGAACTATGAGCAGTGCCACAACAACGGATTTCATCCATTCCCAGACTTCGGCTAAGAATCCGGCAGAATGGTCGACCGATAACGAATCGCCAGCCATCTCATGCTCCGTCTTTTTCTGAGAGAACAAGCCCATGCTACGCCTCCGTTCCTTCATCCTTCCACTTTTCCCATTGGCGATAGTAATCAAGCACCCATTCCTCATGAAAAGGCGCTTGGCCTTGTTGGATTCGCAGCAGCAAATCCTGAAGCCCTTGTTTGACTTTAGCATCTACAATAGAGGAGTAATGATAGCAAATTTTATGCCGTTCATACTCTTCTTGGTCTACAATATGCACGGCGCCTCCAGGCATCCGTATGACGTCCAGATCATAGTCTATATAAGTGATGACGTTGCCGTTAACATAAGGAGGAGAAGCGATGTTGCAGTAGTAGCGCACACCGGAATCCTCAAGTAATGCAACAACATTAAACCACTGCTTCGGAATGAAAAAAGATACTCCCGGAATGCGGCTGACCCATTCCTTCCCATCCGCTTCAATAATCTTGGTCTGGCTGTTGATAAGGACCAACATCGACTCCGTTTTATGCGGTTCATGAAGAAGAGATTCGGGTACACGCGCATTTTCCAGCCATGTCCGATGCAAATGCCCATCATGCTTGAAGCTTTTTATTATATAGGAAGAAAATGTCGCCATGAGGTCCAAACCCTTCTATTTTAACGTACGGTCGACCGATGTCCTTCAAAACCGAAATTCACCGGATGTTCGTCATGAAAGCAATCTTTGTTATAGCATAAACTTATGTTCGACGGCTTTCAAGAGCCTTCCCTCAAATGGAGATCGGTTCCCTTAGTTGCCTGCTGAAAACCGTCTATACCAACGGCTTCATAAAAACAAAAAGGCACAGCCTTTGCTTAACGCAAGCGGGCTATGCCGAAGATTTCCGTGCTGTATTCATTGCTCATTCTCGTCGGCGTTCTAGCCGTTCACTATACTCAAGCGATGCGTCGTCCGTGAAAAGTCTTCCGCTTGGTACCCTGCCGATTCATATACCGGTAAAACCATCTCATTGTGCACGTCCACCGTAATCAGGATGCGGCGTACTTTTCTTTGAACAAACCGTTGTCTCATCGATTCGATTAAAGCCTTGCCGATTCCTCTGCGTTGGTATTCCTGGCTGACTGCGATACGGTAATAATAGCCGTTATGGTTGTCAATCGTTCCTACAATGACACCCACCATTTGATCGTTTTCAATAGCGATAAGCACCAATTCACTATCCCACGAAAGCTGTCTGGCAAATGCCTCCATGGTTTCGTCATAACAGGCTTCTGACAATACGTTCTTGAACAGTTCGGTAACGGATACGTAATCGGACAATTGAAAGGAACGAACCAGCATCTTTGAACTCTCCCCGCGGCTTGATATGGTTATATTTAAAAATACGACAAATCTCGCAAAATTCCTTCTAAATTTTCGAGAAAAACTCAATATTTCTTCATAAAATATTAAAAAAGCCTTGAAAGCGCTATTTTTAAAGCGTTTTCATTCGTTTTTCTCCCTATTTCGCCTTTTTTATAGGGTATTTTGTAGCTTAATCTCTATTGACAGAGAAGGAAATAATAAGTATTATCATTGAGAATGATTTTCATTATTATTGTGATTAAGGGGAGATTTGTCTTGTTTTTTACCAAAACCTTCGGTCTGAAAAAACAATCTGTATGGCTTCTATCCTTACTCAGCATGATTCTACTTCTAGCTGGCTGTGGCCAAAGCACTACCAATAAAGATGGCGCAAGCGGAGCTCCCGCTGCATCTACTAGTCAACCGGATAAAGCCGTCAGCACCTCTTACACCGTGCAGCACGCAATGGGAGAAACCAAGATTACCGGCAAGCCGTCAAGGGTCGTTGTTCTGACCAATGAAGGGACTGAAGTGCTGCTGTCGCTTGGCATTAAGCCTGTCGGAGCCGTTAAATCGTGGTCCGGGACTCCTTTCTATGATCATATTAAGAAAGACCTGGAAGGCGTCGAAGTCGTCGGCGATGAAAATCAGCCTAACCTGGAGGCAATCGCCAAGCTTAAGCCCGACTTGATCATCGGTAATAAGCTGCGCCAAGAAAAAGTGTACGCTCAATTGTCGGCTATCGCACCGACCGTATTCTCCGAAAAAATAAATGCCGACTGGCAAAAGAATTTCAAACTTTATGCAGAAGCCTTGAATAAAAAAGCCGAAGGTGACCAACTGCTTAGCAAGCTGGACCAACGTATCGCAGAATTCAAAACCAAAGCCGGCGATAAGCTGAATATGAAGGTATCCCTGGTACGTTTTATTCCTGGCAAAACCCGCCTCTACTTCAATGATACATTCGCAGGTTTCATGCTTAAGAAAATTGGCTTCCAACGGCCTCAAGCACAAAATAAAGAAACGTTCGCAGATGAAATCAATAAAGAACGTATCCCTGATATGGAAGGCGACATTTTGTTCTACTATACTTGGGATAATGACAAGCAAGAAGCGAGTCAAGTCGAGAAGGAATGGACTAACGATCCGCTGTGGAAAAACTTGAACGTAGTGAAGAAAGGCAGCGTATTTAAAGTTAGTGACGACATTTGGAACTCATCCGGCAGTATTATCTCCGCTAATTTAATGATGGATGACTTGGAGAAAATCGTTCTAAAGAAATAAGCCGCATGAAAAAGAGGGACATTGCGCCCAATGTCATTAAGTTAAGGCGCAGGGCCAAAATCAAGAAAAAGAGCAGGCTATCGAAAAGATAGCCTGCTCTTTTTTGTGCGAATTTTCAAATAAGACTTGACAAGTAGTTGAAAGTATGTGGCGAAGCCCCTTGAAAAAACGAGGAGGTTTCGCTAATGGATACGTACGCGAATTCGCTTAAAAAAACGCTGACATCCCTCATACGAGAAATGTCAGCTGCACCAGCACCTTATGTCAAAAATCCTGAAAAGGATTTTACCCGTAAGAAAAAGCTGCCCTTTGAAACGGTTATGCAGCTCCTGATCTCCATGGGAGGCAACAGCATCTATAAGGAACTCTTGGAATCGCAGGGCTATGACGTAAACACTGCAACCACTTCTGCTTTTGTCCAACAAAGAAATAAAATCCTGCCGTCTGCTGTGGAATTCTTGTTTCACGCATTTACGCAATCGTATGCGGATATCAAGTGCTACCGAGGGTATCGATTACTTGCCGTTGACGGCTCGGATTTGCATATCGCAACGGACTCTGAGGAAACGGACACCTATTTTCAAAGTCAACCGAACACGAAAGGCTTTAACCTTCTGCACTTGAACGCAGCCTATGACTTGTGCAACAGACTTTACGTGGATGCCCTTGTTCAGCCACGAAGGTTGTGGAACGAGGGAAGGGCGCTGGCTACTATGGTTGACCGTTCCCCCATCAAGGGCAAAACCATTGTGATTGCCGATCGCGGTTATGAAAGTTACAACAATTTCGCGCATATTGAACGCAAAGGTTGGAACTATGTTATACGGGTAAAGGATTTGGACTCCAATGGTATTCTTTCGGGTTTGCGTTTGCCTACTAGCGGAGCGTTTGATTGGGACGTTCATCTGACCCTCACCAAAAAACAAACCAAAGCGGTTAAGGCTCGTCCCGAGATGTACAAGTTCGTCCCTTCCACGTCTACATTTGATTTTTTGGATTTGCAGGAGAACTTGTTTTACCCGATTTCCTTTCGGGTTGTTCGTTTCGTCTTGCCCAGTGGCGCTTATGAAACCGTCATTACGAATCTTTCTGCCGCTGATTTCCCACCCGATGAAATCAAGTCCATTTATAACATGCGATGGGGCATTGAAACTTCTTTTAGGGCATTAAAATACACCGTCGGTCTGACGCATTTTCACGCAAAGAGACAAGAGTCCATCGTCCAAGAGATTTTCGCAAGAATGATCATGTACAATTTCGCTGAAATGATGACCTCGCACGTCGTCATTTCGAAAATGGATAAACGGCACTCCTACCAAGTCAACTTCACGGTCGCCGTTCATGTTTGTAGACATTTCCTGCGCTCACGGGACGATGAACCCCTGCCCGATGTTGAAGCGCTGATTCGCAAAAACATTTTGCCGATTCGACCCATTCGCCCAGGGCAGAAGAATACGCGCAAAATCCGCTCGAAATCAGTCGTTAGCTTCGTTTATAGAGTAGCATAATTCGGTTCACATGAACATTTTTTAAGCGGATATGCCATCCGCTTTGTTTGCTGTACGCTTTTTTCCTTGCTTGCACAAAAAACAAACGGCATAGGACTTTTTCCCATGCCGTTTCTCGGATTTCATTTGTTTTCCCGATCTTGTCTCTTAGCTTAACTTAATGACATTGACATTGCGCCCTCTTTTTTCATGCCATCCCCTCTATTTACAAATTTCAAATCGTCATGCAGTATTTAATAAGAAGTACTATTTCCACGCATGGGAGTGTATATTTTTTGGATACTGTACTATTAAAGCTAACCAATTCGACGGATCCTGACTTATTACAATTGATCACTCAATTAGATGAATATCTCTTTGGCAAGTATCCAGCGGAAGAAGTATTCGTAGTAGACTTTAAAGATCCAGCCATACATGACGTTGTCTTTGTCACAGCCTATATCGATAATGTCGCTGTTGGGTGCGGGGCCTATCGTCCGTTGGACGAGGAGTCCGCTGAGTTGAAGCGGATCTACGTTGACAACTTATACAGGAAGCGAGGTATTGCTTCCAAAATACTCTCATGGTTGGAACAGGAGGCGCAGCAAGCGGGGTACTCTACGCTGCGACTGGAAACCGGCCCTGAACAGCCTGAATCCATTGCATTATATGAAAAATGCGGCTTTTATCATATCGAGCCGTTCGGGGAGTATGTTCATTGCCCGAGCAGCATTTGCATGGAAAAGAAACTGGGATCGTCCTTCCCTGTTACTCCGACTTTTAAGGAGCGGATCCAATGAGTAAGCATGAAGCAGACAGCAGTCAATTATATCAAACAGAGCTCGAAGATCTGCAGCAAATCGGCGATTTGAAAATCCGGCGGCTCACGCATGATGATGTTGCGGACATAGACAAGCTGATGAAGGACGTCGTGTCACGCCTTCCTTCCCGCACTCTTTTTGCGACGGACGATATCGACTACCTGAACGCTCACATTGAAGATCATGGAGAAATATACGGCGCATGGGCAGATGATCGACTTGTTGCCTATTCCGTGCTTGCGTTCCCAGGCTCCGCCGCCAAAAATTTGGGACGTGAATTTGGTATAGCAGAGGACGAACTGCATCGAGTAGCCGTCTTTGATGCGACTATCGTTCATGAATCGGTTCGAGGGAGGGGCTTGCAGCGATATTTCCACCGATTGCGAGAGCAGCGCGCCCGAGCACGCGGCTTCCTGTATGTATATTCCACCGTTCATCCTGAAAATGAGGCCAGTCGGCGAAATCTCGAAGCTGCCGGTTTCTCCCTTCAATTTACACGTCCTATGTATGGAGGACATCCAAGGTATTGTTATGCCAAGCTCTTAGTATAAACACAAAAAAAACGACAGGGGCCGTTGACCCTTGTCGTTTTTCTTATTGCCTAACGTACGCCAAGCAAAATCTCAATAGTAAGCTGATCGAGCTTCTCATAATTAATGCCTTCCGCACCGATGCCTGCGCGGTCCACTTGATACCCTTTCAACGCTTTCAAGCTTTCAGTGGAGAATTGAATATCGAATCCAGGAAGATCCAGCTTCTTGCCGTTAATTTCTTGCAGCAGTGCTTGGATCTCTTTATCCTCGTTGAATTGTCTTACTTTCTCCTTCAAGATCAAGTAAGTTTTCATATTCCCTTTGGCAAACTCGATAACGCCTTGGCGATCTTCAGTACGCAGCGCGTGAGCATCGAAATGCAGCATGCCTTTATAATTGTAGTCTTCCAACAGCTTGACGAGGAAGAAAGCTTCCTTGATGCCGTCGGAGCCAAAACGCAAGTCTTGGTCGAAGCGTCCCATCTTCTGATCGTTTAAATCAATGTGGAACAGCTTACCCGCATCCAGCGCTTGTGCAACCGCATGATAGAAGTTCAACCCAGCCATACGCTCATGGGCAACCTCAGGGTTAACGCCAACCAACTCCGGATGATCTAATGTAGTGATCAAACCAAGCATAGCTCCAGTAGTCGGCATATAGATGTCAGCGCGCGGCTCATTCGGCTTAGCTTCCAGCGCGAATTTGTAGCCGTAATTTTGCGAAATACTGTATTCGCACAAGTAGTTGATGGCCTCTCTGTAGCGCTTGGTAGCTTCTACTGCATCTTTACCCGCATCTACTTCGGAGCCTTCACGTCCGCCCCACAGAACGAAGGTTTCCGCTCCGAATTCTTTGCCCAAATCCATTGCTTGAATGGTTTTCTGGATCGCGTAAGCGCGTACACGTGGATCGTTCGATGTAAATCCTCCATCCTTGAAGATAGGATCGGTGAAGAGGCTTACTGTCGCCATAGGCACTTTCAGTCCGGTCTCTTCGAGAGCGCGGCGGAATTCACTTACAATGCGGTCTCTTTCCGCAGGAGTAGCATCGATAGGCACAAGGTCATTGTCATGGAAGTTAACGCCGTAGGCACCAAGCTCCGCTAGCATATGAACCGATTCTACCGGGGTAAAGCCTTCACGTACAGGCAAACCGAACGGGTCACGGCCTGAATTGCCTACCGTCCATAATCCAAATGTAAACCGATCTTCTTTTTTAGGAATAAATGAACTCATAAGTGCACCTCCAAGGTACTTTGTTTATTCAATGAACTATGTTTCTGAGAATTAGTTTACCACTGATTGGATAAAAATAAAAGACCTGACGTTGACCTTTTATACCTAAATTTTTTGTATTCAAGAATTGCCTTAAGAAAGAACAAAAGTCGTCTCCCCTCCTTCAGCATGCAGCACTGAATTCATGGAACACGACTATTTTTCACTTGAGCCTCTATTTCACATTTTGAATACGTATCACAGCTGGAACACAGCTCTGTTCTCTCCTACTACAGTTCCACTCCCATTGCTAAAAAACCTTGGGCATAACCTGTACAATTCGTCGATAGTCTGCCTGCGGTCATACCCGACTTGTTCCAAAATGGAGGCCACGATCAACGGCCATTTATCTTCGGATCCATCCATCACCTTGAGGGCAAACGCAAGCCTCTCCTTACGCAGACCAAAGCAATAAACACCTTTTGCTCCTCCCTTGGCTACGATATTATCGTCAGACAACAAAGTCGAGCAGATCATGTCCGTCCCGGCTACCATCTCATAGTTGCGGTTCATTAAAGCCGTTATCTCCTCTACCGCCGCCCTTGTCGCCTTATCACTAATTAACTCAGGACACGCCAGCTTCAGATACGTTAACGCTAAATGATACAGCGGAATAGCAAATACGGGAAAACCGCAGCCGTCAACACCGATATGAATATCTTCCTCAGGGTATTCGGACAGCATAGCTAAGGTTTGAACAATCTCCTGCTGTACAGGGTGATTCGGATCCTCATAGCCGCTCAAGCTGTAGCCCTTACTCTTACAGTAAGCAAGGATACCCAGATGCTTGCCCGAGCAATTATGATATAACCTACTTTCCGGCTTTCCTTGGACTATCAGTTCATTATGTGCTGCTGCGTTCAAAGGATAGGTTGCGTGGCATGCCAGATCTTCCTCAGACAGCCCGATTTTGCTCAGCATGGATTCTACAGCAGTGACATGATAGGCTTCCGCTCGATGTGATGCCGTCATAATCGCAAGCTCTTTTTCGTTAAAAGGATAGCGATTCGCTATGCCGTAGCGAAAGGACGGGATGGCCTGAATCGGCTTCGCCGCTGAGCGCAAATAGGTCATATGCTGCGCATTACCGACTCGATACTTGATTCTGCTTGAATCATCTACACCGCAAATATGCCCGGCATATTCGCATTCAAGCAATCCGCCGCGAAGTTCCTCTACCAATATCTCGCTCTTGCTCATGGGGTTCCTCCCGCGCATTAATTAGTAAAGCTCGCAACGATGTCGGCTGCTGCGCGCAGCCGGGCAGGGTCAATCGGCTTCCACGGACTTGAGTCCACACGAACGCCGGTGCCTAAATGGACCTCCGATACGCCGGATTTGGATATAAAGGAGGCCAGAGATTCAAGCTTCAACCCGCTTCCTGCAAGCAGTGTAATCGATAATTCTTTACAAATCCGATTCATTTGCTGAATCGTCTTAACGGAATCAAGTGCGCTTGGCGTTCCTCCTGATGTAAGTATACGCTTGATCGCCGAATATTTGCCTAATGTACGGAGCGCCTGCTCTTGATCCCTCACCTCGTCAACAGCCCTGTGGAACGTAACAGACATTCCTCCAACCTCCACCAACAGCCTCCCCATCGTCATCTCATCTACCCGGCCATCCGGAGTTAACGCACCAACAACTATACCGGCAGGACCAAGGCTGCGAATGACACGGATATCCGATAGCATTGTTCTTATGTCATCCTCGTCATAGCAAAACGTATTGGCATGAGGACGGACCATCACATGAACGGGAATCGTGACGGAGTCAAGCACCTGTTCGATAAGGCCATAGCTCGGCGTCACGCCTCCCTCTCCTATACCAGAGATCAGTTCGATTCTTCCCGCTCCGTTATTTTGCGCCAATCTGGCATCAGCAACACTCGTTGCTATAACTTCCAATATCACGAGACATCCCTCTTTCTTTGAGGTGTTTGTACGCCCGCATTCTAGCATAATCTTACAATTTTGCATATATGAAGATAAGAGTGTGAGAACGAGCCATCTTCCACCTCATGATTCACGGCTTCATCAGATTGGTTAATGATATAAGTATGCGCCTTCATCCCCCTATGGTTCAGGTATAAAAAGACCGCTGTCGAGAAATGCTAATGCGGGAAATTGACAACAAAGGGAAAGGAGAACGGCCATGACAAGTCAAGACATTCGTCGAATTCACGAGCTAAATGATGTGAAAACATCGGCTTGGACAGGAGAAGAACTGCATTATCATCAACGTGTCATGAGTGATTTGTCCCCCTGGCTAAATGCCCAGGGCACAGCTATGTTGAGTCAGATTATTCATGAGATTCAGAACCGGGATTGATTACCCCTCACTTTTTATACATACATGTTGATTTTATATCAAAAATAGAGGATAATAAGAAACGGAATAAGAAATTACATATTATTAGGAGGTATAACCATGGCACATCAATTACCAGCACTACCTTATGCAAACAACGCATTGGAACCGCATATCGACGAAACTACTATGATGATTCACCACGATCGTCATCACAACACTTATGTAACCAACTTGAACGCAGCGTTGGAAGGTCATGCTGATCTTCAAGCAAAAAGCATTGAAGATCTGATCGCTGATCTGAACAGCGTACCAGAAGCTATCCGTACGGCTGTCCGCAACAACGGCGGCGGTCATGCTAACCACTCCCTGTTCTGGGAAGTTATCGGACCTAACGGCGGCGGCGCTCCAGAAGGTAAATTGGCTGATGCCATCAACAACGAATTGGGCGGCTTCGATAAATTCAAAGAAGATTTCGCTAAAGCGGGTACTACTCGTTTCGGAAGCGGCTGGGCATGGCTCTCCGTTACTCCTCAAGGCAAATTGGTTGTAAGCAGCACTCCTAACCAAGACAGCCCTATCATGGAAGGCAATACGCCAATCCTTGGTATGGACGTATGGGAGCATGCTTACTACTTGAAATATCAAAACAAACGTCCTGACTACATCTCCGCGTTCTGGAATGTTGTTAACTGGGCTGAAGTTGGTAAACGTTACGAAGCTGCAGCAAAATAAGCATTGTACCGTTAGGGAGAGGGGCTCTATAGTCCCTCTCTTTTGACATTTTAGAACTTCTAAATTTCGGGGCTCCCCACAAAGTACCTGAACCAACTTCGAAGCCAAGGCCCCACTTTGTGGGGTTATTTTAGTGTGTTCATGGAATATTCCATAGCATTTTTTTCCTTGATATGAAATAATGAGAACAACGATAAATCGAAGACTTAGGATGAACCACCTGGCCTTTTTTCATTATTCTAGCAAGCATAATCAAATAACCGAGTACAAAGGTGGTATTTAGTCGATGAGACTACTCCCTATCTCAATGGTGCATCCCGGCATGAGGCTCGGCAAATCCATTGTGTCCGAAGAGGGGCAAACGATGTTGAGTACCCACTCGGAGCTTTCCCTCCCTGATATTCGCAAATTAAAGCTGATGGGTTATCAGCAGCTCCATATTGAGGACCCGCGAACGGACGATATTCAAATGTCCGATGCATTACGTGAGGAAACTTCCACTGCCGTTCGACAACAATTGATGCCTGCTTTTCAAAGGCTGCAGCAGTATCGTGATTGGAACAGCGGAGACATGCGCTCCTTATCGCAAGCGGCTCTCAAGAGCATGGCGCTGATTCTGGAAGATTTACAAGAGCAGCACAAGCAATTGCCCGAGGATGATACGATCCGATTAATGTACACCAACAAAAACAGTTTTTCTATCCTTGAGCAGCTATGGCAAAATGCTTTAAATGTTTGTGTATATGCCACTCGAATCGGTATTCTCGATGGATATGGACTGGATGATATCAACGCTTTCGGACTTGGCGCCATGCTGCACGATATCGGTAACACCCAAGTATCCCCCAAGCTGTTATTAAAAACAGCCCCCCTTACACCGCTCGAATACGAGGAAATTCAAAAGCACACAGAGTACGGCTACAAAATAGTTAAAGATGCTCCTGGCATCCCGCTCATATCCGCACACTGCACACTTCAGCATCACGAGAAGATTAATGGAAGCGGTTATCCTGCAGGCTTAACTCAAGCGGGTATTCATCCTTTTGCACAATGGATAGGCTTATTGGACGCCTACGATGCTATGACCAATCCGCGTCCTTACCGGCCGGCCTTTCCACCGGAACACGCACTGGAAAATCTTTTCACAAGAGCTGGAACGCTGTATGATAGAGACAAGGTAGATTCGTTTCGCAGCCGTGCAGCGATTTATCCTGTCGGCTTAAGTGTTCGGTTGAGCACGGGACAAATCGGAATCGTATCGAAACGCAACCTCGGCTTGCAGCACAGACCTGTCGTCCGCATTCTTACCAACGAGCAGGGACAAGATTTGATGCAGCCTGTGGAGATAGATTTATCCAGCCACCCGCACATTAAGATATACCGCATTGGAGAAGATGCGCTAGTACATTAAGTTTGGAAAAGAGATGAGCTTTGTATGCACAATATTGTTCCTCTATTAAAGGAAGTTCCTTTATTTGAAGATCTCACGGTTAGTGAGCTGATGTCCATATCGCCTCTTTTTACGGAACGTAAAATAAAGAAAAATACGGTCTTGTTTCATGAAGGCGACTTGGGGAACGAATTTTTCATCATCGACACCGGTGTCGTCAAAATTTATCGTATCGATTACACGAAGGAAGTCATTCTCAGTTTATTAAGCGAGGAGATTACTTCGGGGAAATGTCGCTAATCCAGCACGAGATGACCCGATCCGCTACGGCAGAAACATTGGCTCCTACGACGATGTATTCCTTAATGCGCTCCGATTTCATCGAATTTCTGGAGAAGTCTCCGAAGCTGTGCCTTAAGCTGCTGGAATCGACCATGGAGCGACTGCGCAACGCCAATGACCAAATTGCCAATCTGACGTTCCTGGATGTGCGGACACGAACCATTAAAGTGATTTCCCGATTAGCGGAGGAACATGGAATTGTTCGTCAGAGTGGAATATTAATCAACATGAAGCTGACCCACCAGCAGCTTGCCAACCTAGCCGGAACCGTGCGTGAGTCGGTAACCAAGGTGCTTCAGGAGCTTCAGGATGATCAGATCATCTCCATCGATAAAAAAATGATTCTCATCAAACGTATGGATGCGTTAAAAGAGCGGATTGTTTAAAACCCGCTCTTTTTTGCAGCTTATTCCATTAAGAACTAGAATCGCCAAAATACCGGTTTAAAATTTTCAAAAAGACGTTGGGGAATGCGTACTGTCCCATCGTATCACGACTGACCCACTGATAGTGGGAAGGCATCAGCTGACCTGCGCTGGAGGGTACTATCGTGGGCTCGAGAGTACAAGCTACAACCTGCATGTCCCAATGGATATGGCTGAACGTATGCTCGGCATGCATGTACCATCTTTCCGGATGAATCCCAATGGTTTCTTCTGACAATTGATCGGTCAATATGGATATCGAAGCGGGAATTGAATCTATCGCAGAGTGCACCTTTTCCGTTGCCGAATATGCGAATGGCACCTCCGTATGCGGCAGCTCCCACATCCGGGCGAGCAGACCTTCCTGCGGCCGCTGCCGAATCAGCACCTGACCTTGATTCGGGCCTGTCCCCTCAATAAGTGCGGCGAGCCGATACTCAGGACGCGGAGGCTTAGCCTTCTTCTTAATGGGCAGCTCCTCCTCCATTCCCGCTTCTCGTGCAGAGCAATGCTCCATAACGGGACAGGTCAGACAGTGCGGCGACCGTGGGGTACAGACCATAGCCCCTAGCTCCATCAAGCCCTGATTAAAATCTCCGGCAGCGCCTTCCGGAATCAGCTCCTTAGCGAGCTTCTCCATAATCCCTCGCGTGCTGACTTTCATAATGTCTTCTTCGATGAGAAAATAACGTGACAGCACCCGCATGACGTTGCCATCTACCGCCGGCTCCGGTTTATTGTACGCAATGCTTAGTACCGCCCCAGCCGTGTAAGGACCGACACCTTTGAGTGTGGAAATTTCCTTAAGTGTATCCGGCACCACACCGCCGTATCGCTCCTGCACTTCCCGTACAGCTCCTTGCAAATTGCGGGCTCTGGAGTAATATCCAAGGCCTTCCCACAGCTTCAGCACATCTTCCTCCGGCGCATTAGCGAGCGCCTCCATCGTCGGAAAACGTTCTGTAAACCGGTGAAAGTACGGTATAACCGTGTCCACCCGGGTTTGCTGCAGCATCACTTCGGAAATCCATATATGATAAGGGTTCTTGCTGCGGCGCCACGGCAGGTCTCGGCGATGCTTACGGTACCATGCCAGCAGTTCTTCGGAAAAGTATTGCTTTTTAAGGTTCGTTTCCATGAGGTCTCCTTCTATTGCCGAACGTTATGGTATAATGATGGCATTTAAAACCATCAGAGGAGTGAGGCAAATGTTAACTCCCGGTGAGCTGGCGGCACGGCTTAACAGGCTCGTTATTTCTATCCTATTAGTAGGACATCAAAAATGCAGCCCCCAGTGGCACCAACTGCCCAGAACGATTCAACACAATTCGGTCTGGCTTATTATTAAAGGGAAAGGTACGTTTACGATTAATGGCACGCATTATCCGGCGGAGCCAGGAAAGTTTTTTTGCTTCAGTCCCGGCATGATCGTAGAACGGCGTACGGATGCCGAGCAGCCGCTCGAATACTACTTCCTCCGATTTCATTATACGGAAACTTTCGAAGAGAAGGAACAGTGGATTTATCGCAGCTCTTCCGAGACTGCATTCCCCCTGGAAGGGATGTATACGGTCAACAATACGCCTCAGCTCATTTATTTGTTCGAGCAGCTGGACATATTGTGGAAGCGCAGAGGGCATATGACCGCTATGCGGAGAAAAATATTGCTGCTGGAGTTTTTCTTAACCCTCATACAGGACTTCCGGGCACAAAAAATAGCCGGCGACACCACGGCCGCCATCGAGTTGACACAGGATCACATGGTCGGCCACTACCAAGAGCCCTTAACCTTGGAGGGACTGGCGCAGATGGCAGGCTTGAGCGTAAGCCATTATTCCCGTTTATTTAAAAAATACATAGGCTACAGCCCTATCGATTACTTGACCCATCTGCGGGTCGACCGTGCCAAGGAGCTGTTGGTGCTGTCCGATTATCGACTGAAGCTGATCGCGAATAGTGTCGGGTACACGGATGAATTTTACTTCAGCCGCATTTTCAAAAAAGTGACCGGTGTCTCGCCACGCGATTATGCGAAAAAGCACCGTTTCGCCCCTTTTATGGACCGGTAAATCGCAAAATATGCTGTCCTAGCGCAAGGTTTGACTTCCCAAGTCGAAAGGTGTACGCTACCCATAAGCACGCCCTTTTCCATTGATTTCAACCGATAAGAGCGTTCAACGGACGGCTTCCGTCATTAGATTAAACCACTCGGGAGGGGGATAACCGGATGAGGAAATTATCTCTTGGGCTCAGTTGGGCCATTTCTTTGCTAATCGTAGCAACATTAGCCGGCTGTGGCAGCTCCGCCAAGCAGGGCGGGGAGCCTTTCGGAGGCAGCAATAAAGCGGCAAGCCAGGGCGAAGCGCTGACAAGCGCACCGGAGCAGGTACAAGCACTCTACAAGCAAAGCTGCATTTCGTGCCATGGCAATAATCTCGAAGGCAAGGTCGGTCCTACGACCAATCTGCAAAAAATCGGCGGGAAGCTGACCAAAGAGCAAATCAGCAAGCAAATTATTAGTGGCGGCAACGGCATGCCGGGCTTCGGCACTAAATTGAAACCGGAGGAAACCGAAGCATTAGCCGAATGGCTTGCAGCAAAAAAATAACGCATAGACCCACTTACATAGCTGGTAACAACTGTATAACCGAACAAACATCCGCAATACGATTCTATCGTGCAGCAGATGTTTTTGTTTTTTACATGCTATTAAATAAAAATATATTGCTTCCTATTCATTTGTCTGCAACATTTCACAGAACATTTCCGTTTTTAGAAGTGAAACAACATTTTGGTAATCGGGGGAATAACATGAAATCGACAGTCAAAAACAAGCTCATTATCGGAGTTGCTACAGTCACTTTGTTAACCGGTTTGACGTACTTCACATCTCTTCACCCGGCTGGTGTCACGCCTGCCTATGCGGAGCAAGTAAGCCCTGCCTACAGCAAAACTATTACCGTTGGAGGCGAAGGCGAGATCAAGGTGACTCCAGACGTGGCCTATATCAATTTGGGAGTTATGACCAAAGCCAACACCGCAAGTGAAGCCCAAACGCTGAACGCGGAGAGCTTCGCAAGCCTGACTACCATGCTGTACGATACGTACAAACTCGATAAGAAAGACGTGAAAACGTCCGGATTCTCCGTGCAGCCGGTTTACAGCTATTCGGATAAGGAACCGAAAATCACCGGATACTCTGCAACCCAAATGGTCCAAGTCACTTATCGTGATATCGAAAAAGTAGGGGCTTTCCTAGATGCGGCATCCGCTGCTGGAGCCAACCAAATTAACGGCGTTCAATTCGATACCGAAAAGCGTCAGGACTATGAGATCCAAGCCATTGACTCCGCGATGAAAAATGCCGAAGCCAAAGCTAAAGCCATTGCCAAAACTATCGGCAAAGAAGTGAAAGGCGTTGTCAACGTGGTTCAAAACGGAAGCTCTGCTAACCCTATTCGCCGTGAATACAGCCCGATGCTTATGAAGACAGCGGATTCCGCTTCTACACCAACGTCCATTGCACCTGGAGAGTTGACCATTACAACAAGTCTTAGCGTTCAGTACGAATTTTAATTACGAATTTTTTAATTATTATAGATGGAATAATAAATCTCTCACTATCCGTTCAGACGGCTGTGAGAGATTTTTATTTGCTTATGTTAGTTTATCCCATAACGCTCTTGAAGCACTCGGAGATGGTGCAGCTCATGACCGATGATGACGCAAGCCAACGCCCTTGCGGAGAACACACTGTCGCTCGCAGTTCCTTGTCTTATCCACGCTTCCTCTGTAAGTGCACTTAACAGGGTAAGAGTGGCTTGACGAACAGCTTTGTAATCCTCAAGCAGGAAAGCTACGGAGCAGTGATCGAATGGTGCACCTTCCATCATCGTATCTTGGTCGTAACCAGGCAGCGGCGTCTTATCTCCTCTTGCAATCCTAAGCAGTCTATAGCTCATAATCCGTTCGTTGTCCGTAATATGTCCCAGTACTTCTTTGACACTCCATTTTCCTTCTGCATAGCGATAGTTCCCTTGTTCTTCCGTTAAATCGCTCAAGATAGCATAGGTATGGTCAAGCTGACTTTTCAAAATTCGGATCAAATCACCCTCATCTGGAACGAGCTTAATATAGGTTCCGAAATAAGGAGCGTACTCATTTGAAGCTGGCCTCAGGTTCATCTCAATACCGCCTTTCCCTCAATAAATTTTTCGAATTAGCAGGCTATTGAACTTAATACCCTTATTCCCATGGGAAGCGTGTAATTAAATGATCGGAAAACTCCTTGCTTTCTTCCCTGCGCGCTTTGCGCATTTCGGCTCGTCTTGTAGCCGTTTGATTCAAACGGCGCTCTTCTTCGGTCTCCGGGATCACCTTAGGCACCTGAATTGGCCTTTTGTTCTCATCCATAGCGACGAACGTGAGGAACGACGTGGCTGCAATCGTTCTTTCTCCCGACTGCAAATCCTCGGTGATGACCTTCACGAATACTTCCATCGAGCTCTTCCCTGTCCAGGTTACAAAAGACTCCAAACAGACTGAATCCGTTGGACGAATCGGCGACAAAAAGTCGACGGAGTCGGTAGAGGCCGTTACTACCGATCTTCGGCAGTGCTTAGATGCGGAAATCGAGGCGAT
The DNA here is from genome assembly GCF_030020805.1 of Paenibacillus sp. RC67. Lineage (GTDB taxonomy): Bacteria > Bacillota > Bacilli > Paenibacillales > NBRC-103111 > Paenibacillus_S. Next base: position 561,670 of record NZ_CP125098.1, on the reverse strand, counting down.
ATCGTCAATGTAGGCCATTAACTTGCCTCCGAATAGTGTGTTGTGGTTGTTGACATCCGTGGGAAATATTCTTGATGTCTTGTACGTTCTCGATTCCTTAACAAATCGCTGCTCCATTAGCTTTCCTCCTAATGCGTATAAACGGTTCTTCTTTAATTGGCTGTTTCAACTACCGCATAAGCCATAGCCATTGTCTCCGTATGCGTTATACTCAGATGGATTACAGTTCCGATTGGGAGCTGCAGCCTTTGAATGGCCTCTTCCGATACGCGGCATACCGGTTTGCCCAAAGCGTCGGGCAGCACTTCCATATCCTGCAGCGACACCTGCTTGCCGATACCGCAGCCTAACGCCTTGCTGACGGCTTCTTTGGCGGCAAACCGGCCTGCTACAAATTCGGCTAATCTCCCCTTGCGCTGAGCCGCGAGCTCTCTCTCGGCCTCGGTTAGTATTCGCTGCATAAATCGCTCGCCAGCCGTACTCGCCAGGATGCTCTTCACTCTTGCGATGTCGAGCAAATCCGTGCCAATTCCAATAATCATCAGTAAAGCGTCCTTTTCCAGTCCGGCTTTATGAGGCCCCTTATCGTATGGGCTTCCCGGGTATTTAATCCCATCGTATCCAATATGCATTCCAAACGCAAGACAAGTTTACCAGCGGTGACTTGTCCGTTTTAATAAAACAGACCGAGCAGCAGCTCGGCCTGTTACGTATTAAATCCCAGGAATCTGAGAACGTTTGTGCTCTGTCTTCAGATAATGCTTCTCGAGCTTTTCCTTCGCGGCGGGATCGATTTCCTTACCTTCCAGATAGTTGCTGTTGGCTTCGTAAGTGATGCCAAGCTCTTTCTCGTCGGTTTGACCTTCCCACAAGCCTGCCGTCGGAGCTTTGTCCAGAACGCTTTGAGGTACGCCGAGAGCTGCGGCAAGCTGCCGCACTTGACGTTTATTCAACGAGCTAAGAGGAGTAATGTCCACCGCTCCGTCACCGTATTTGGTATAGAAGCCGGTAATCGCTTCAGATGCATGATCCGTTCCGACGACAAGCAGATTCAGTTCAAATGCCAGCGCATACTGCATGACCATGCGAGTTCTGGCCTTCACGTTTCCTTTGCCTTCGCGGCTTAGATGACGATGCTCCCCAATGGACTTCAAGCCATGCTCTGCTTCCAGCGCAATCTCGTTGACGGCTTCCTCGATATTGGTTTCAATCCGATATTTTAGCTTGAATGCTTCAGCTACAGCGTAGCTGTCCGCAATATCCTCTTGCACTCCATAAGGCTGGAACACACCCAGTGTTTTGTATTCCTTGCCTTTTTCTTGTGTTAGCTCATCTGTGGCCCGAATGCAGAGTCCTGTGGCTACGGCACTATCAATTCCGCCGCTGATGGCGATCAAGAGACCACGGACACCCGATGATACTATGTACTCTTTCAAAAAATCGACGCGTTTGCGGATTTCTTCATCCACATTGATTTCCGGCTTTACGCCCAGCTTTGCGATAATTTCCTGCTGTATGCTCATCGTTTATACACCTCTCCACTCTCTGTTTCCTATAAGTATAGTGAACTGTATTCAGATTGCAAGAACTAAACGTCGTTGAAATTGGACCTACAAAAAACTCCCATCGGCCGCTAATGGTTCCGGTACCGAAGGGAGCTTTTTGGGAAAGCTTCTTATTTACAGTATTGCTCAAATGCACTGATCAAATCATTAGCGATCATATCCGCCGAACGGTCTTCGATTTGATGACGTTGGATGAAATGAACCAATTCACCGTCTTTCAGAAGAGCGATGGACGGGGAAGACGGAGGATAAGGTGCCAAATATTCGCGCGCCTTAGCTGTCGCTTCTTTATCCTGACCAGCGAATACCGTGAACAATTGGTCGGGCTTCACTGCGTTCTGCAGCGCTTGAGCTACGCCTGGTCTACATTGACCGGCAGCACAGCCGCATACAGAGTTAATAACAAGAAGAGCAGTGCCCTTGGAATTCTCGATGTTTTCCACAACCTCTTCAGGCGTGCGCAGTTCAGTGATTCCGTGACGAGTCAACTCATCTCTCATCGGTTGAACCATATCTTTCATGTATGACTCAAATGACATGGACATTTACTTCCACTCCTTTACCTACATAAGGATTTACAAACTTTCGTATGTCTCATTATACATCGGTAAGGTAGGAAAGCAAAGTACCTGAATAAAAGTTTGAGCATTCATTTATGGTTATTCTGATTTATCCGTGTTCACTTGCTCGCTGCTCTCTGTCTCGCTGCCCAAAGGAGTAGTATAGACCGGGTAAGCCACATTTTTATCCGGGTGGGCAAAATTACCGGTTTGCGGGACGATGCCCTTCTCGAAATAATCCTTGTTCTCCTCAGTCTGGAACCCAATATCCTTGAATGGATGCACCCACTCGTCACCCGACATGACAGCAGGATCCACTTCCTTCGACCAATTTTCCAATGGAGACTCATCTGATTCATAGTCATGATCCCCGATTACAACACCCTGAGAGTTCACAAAGGGATCTCTCGGCCCTCTCCCCTCCAGGAATTGAGGCAAAAAGTTAATCTCAAAAGGGTCCAGTTCACTTTGATCTCCTGACTGTGCAGAAACGGGACGACTAGGATTAGGCTTTTCTTTGTCATTTGAACTCACGCTTGACCACTCCTTTACTTCTGCATCCTAAATAAGGTTTCTAAACCGAAGGACGGTTTGGGCCATCCAGCTTTTTATCTCGTATCTCTTCATTTGCCGCTTCAGGGCTATTGTTTTGTTGCGATTGAATTTGCTGTTCTTTAGAGTTGATTGTTCGATTCTTCGCCATTGTTACCACTCCCTTCCCTTTTATTATGCTTCCTCGCATGGAATTAACTCAAAGCTTCAAAAATTGGAACGTGAACGACTGCTTGCTAAGTACCTGAAATTGATAGCCTTGCTGCTTCAAATAAGCTATGACCTCGGGGAGCGCTTCAACCGTCGTAGTTTTAACGTCCATGTCGTGCATGAGCACAATAATCTGATTTTTGCCGGCGCTGTTGCCTTTAACAGCATTAACAATTTCCTCTTTAGGTTGTACAACGGCAGCTGCGTCGGTAGAACTGACATTCCAGTCAAAATATTGATATCCATTTTTCGACATTTCCCGGGTAATAGCATTCATCACGCTTCGACCTCCGAACCGCCAGCTTAGCCGATTATTCGACCCACCAGGAAAACGGATCAAATCGGATTCTATCCCTACCTTTTCTCGTAGAAATCGGCTCAGCTTGTCTGCATCCGCTTTAAAAGCTTCCACTGAGGCATAAATACGCTGGTAGTTATGTGAAAACGTATGATTGCCCAGCGTATGCCCTAATTGCACAGTATGCTTAAGCGGCGCAAGGTATTTTTCAGCAGCGTGTCCGGTTACAAAAAAGGTTGCCTTCACATCATGTTCACTTAAAATTTGTAAAATCCGCTCTGTATTGCGAGACGGGCCGTCATCAAATGTCAAATAAGCCACTTTTCTCGGCTTCCCGGCCTTATCCTTAACCTGATTTACCGGGATCTCCACCTTATGCTCCAGCGGTTCAGTGTAACTCCCTTTTAGTTTAAGCTTCGTTGTTACGCGTTCATCTTCTTTATCCTCGTAATCTTGTTGTGGAATTGCCGCAGGTTCAGTCAGTAAAAGCTCGGACGATGACGGTGTCGTATGGGTAGTGTGCTCCGCCGTGTATCCTTCATTAGAGCTGTGATACGTATTTGAGGCAAGATACGGCAGCCCTACGGTCCAAATCAATGAAAATACAATGCATCCAGCTAAAATAGACCACATCAGACCGTTCCCTTGCTTCATGACAATCCCTCCAAATTCCGACATCATAAGGTTATTATGGCTCTTCTCCGATAGACAAAGCCCGTGGAATTAATGGATGGAATGGGATATAAATGAAATTAGCTTCTTGTTGTTGAAGCCCCCGGTCCTTTGCATTAGCCTGTAAAAAGCGTACAATGAGAAAAACGCGTTTAGCGGAAGTTTTATCGCCATTAGAAAATTATTCTGGATGCAAGGAGCTTCAATCATTATGTCTTATAATGTTATCGTTATTGGAGGCGGCCCTTCCGGCCTCATGTCCTGTATTGCAGCGGCTTCCCACGGGGCTAAGGTGCTGCTGATCGATAAGGGGGATAAGCTCGGGCGCAAGCTCGGCATTTCTGGGGGCGGAAGATGCAATGTAACCAACGCGAAAGAGTTGGACGAGCTGATTCGACATATCCCCGGCAACGGGCGTTTCTTATACAGCGCATTCGCGCATTTCAGCAACAAGGATATCATGGCGTTCTTCGAAGGGCTCGGCATTCGGCTTAAGGAAGAAGACCGCGGGCGCATGTTTCCGGTATCTGACAAAGCCAAGACAGTGGTCGATGCGTTAGTAAGCAAGGTTCGCAGCCTTGGCGTAGATATCCGGGTGAACAGCCCGGTTCGTCGTGTGCTTTATTCCGGAGATCGTGTCGAGGGTGTTGAACTGATGGACGGACGCCGTATTGAGGCCGAGTCCGTTGTTATAGCTACCGGCGGTAAATCGGTACCGCATACAGGCTCTACGGGAGACGGCTACGCTTGGGCGGAAGCGGGAGGCCACACAATCACAGAGCTGTACCCAACCGAAGTACCGATCACGTCCAAAGAGCCTTTTATCCGCAGCAAGGAGCTGCAAGGACTGTCCCTACGCGATATTACTTTATCGGTGTGGAACCCGAAGGGGAAGAAGCTGATCGAACATGAAGGAGACATGATATTTACCCACTTCGGTCTGTCCGGTCCCGCCGTATTGCGATGCAGCCAGTTTGTCGTCAAAGCATTGAAGCAGTTCAATGTCCCGACCGTGCGGATGACATTGGACTTATTTCCCGAGATGAGTGTAGACGAAGTGTACAACCATACGCTTTCGTTGTCCAAAGCAGATCCCAAGAAGCAAATTAAGAACGTGCTAAAAAGCGCCGTCTCGGAGCGACTGCTGCCCATCTTGTTAAATAAAGCAGGGATTGCTGAGGACGTCACCTATGACAATATTCCCAAGCAGCCCTGGATGGAACTTGCCAAGCTGTTGAAGGCCTTTCCAATCGAGGTGAATGGCACTCTGTCTATTGAAGAAGCTTTTGTTACTGGCGGTGGAGTGAACTTAAAGGAAATCGATCCGAAAACGATGCAGTCCAAGCTCGTCTCGCGCCTGTTCTTTTGCGGGGAAATTCTTGATATACATGGCTACACGGGCGGCTATAACATTACCGCGGCTTTTACGACGGGGTATACGGCGGGTATGAGTGCAGCCGAAGAACATTCATGAGATGCTTCAGTGAGAGGTACTAGGGCTTTGGCTAAGTCTTAATAGGTCTATTATCCGTGTTCTTACTAATTTTTCAGAAGCGAGTTGGACACGGACATGCCAGCTTTCCGACGGAATATAGTTACACTTGAGTGGTTGTTCCATGACTATATAGAACATTGAGAGCATCACTTAAGACAAGTTTTTACTATCGAACGCTGTAATATCAAAAAGGATGGCAATGGTGCCATCCTTTTTGTTACTCCATCAATCCTTATGTTACAAACAAGCTTTCGCTCCTTACACGAGATTACTCCTTGTTCCCTAACTACTTCGGCATCCGATTAGCAGCCGAGAAGTACTCAGGACTTGTCCCATCCGCGAAGCGAATTGCTTCTTTCGCCTTGGAGAAGTCGTTGCCGACGACAAACATCTCATCGGCGTTTACCCGCTCCAATGTCAGGAATGTATTTGTGCCGCTCTCGGCCTTGCAGCCCTCGACAGATAGCTCCTGCACATCTTTAAGCTCCACGGTGCTCGCGCCCTCTTTGGCTGCCTTACCACGGAAGCCTTTGAGAGAAAGCTGCTCAATATGCTCCCCGTACAATGCATTAGACCAATGCTCGTTCGGCTTGCCGTCCCACACGACCTCCACATCGTCGAACGATACGTTCTTCGCATGACGACAGAACACGGCCGGAATATGGTGCGGAAATACGCCGCGTGCCGACGGTTGAGTGTCGAACAGTCCACCCGGGTAGCCACTTTTCACTCGCATAGTATGCTTGAGTCCACGTATTGAGATATTCTCAATGACGCTCTCTTCTGAGCCTTCCAGATAGACGCCGCCCTCTGATTCCACCATAATGTGGTCGAAGCGGATATTGCGGATTTTACCCGGTGCGTGCTGTGCGCCATTGCGGCGTTCTGCCGTAATAAAGATTGGCTCCCCTTTACCCCACCAACGGAGCTCCCTCTGGGTCTCTTCCGCATCGCTAAACAATCTCGTCTCGATAATGATGTTCGAGAACAAAATATTTTCTACCGTTGCGCCATCCCGAACCCATAAACCGAGACCCCGGTTGGAATTGCGGATGACGCAGTTTTGCACGACAATATTGCGGATATCCGCGTGGGTTTCCGTCCCGATTTTCACACCGGAATCATGGGTGACCAATGTACAATTAGTAACCGTTATATTCTCGCAAGCTCCGTAGCGCTCCGCACCGTTCTTCGTCGTTTTCACCACGATACAGTCGTCACCTGTCTCGATATGGCAGTCGGAAATATGCACATCCTTGCAGCAATCCGGATCGATACCGTCGTTGTTAGGACCGCGCTGCTGTCCCAAAATCTTAATCCCGTTAATATTAACCCGATTGCATCCGGTCATATGAAGTCCCCAAGAGGAAGCACGGAATAGGGTCACATCCCGGAACAGAACATCGGTACAGCCTTCAAAGTCGATCAGCTTAGGGCGAAAACCGCCTAGTGGAAGCAAAACATAATCGCTTACGCCATCCTCAGGCTCGAGGAAATGCTCTCCGCGACCATCAATAGTGCCAAGACCGGTGATCGATACCTTCTCAGCGTGCCGTGCGCAGATCAGCGCATTCTTACCTTGGCCTTCGCTATAAAATAAATCCTCGGCCCCAGCCGTCTTTGGCGCTACGAAATCCTGCTCCTCCATGCTGCTCACAATGCGTGCTGCCGGTTCCAGATGCAGATTGACATACGATTTGATCATCAGTGTTCCAGACAAATATTCTCCCTTAGGCACGACAACCATGCCCCCACCCTGTTCAAAGCAATGATCAATCGCTGCTTGAATACTGGCTGTATCTTTAGTGACTCCGTCTCCTACAGCACCAAAATCTCTAATGCTCACTATCATGCCGTTTCATCTCCTTTAAATGCGCTCATTATGCTCGTCTCCACAGTAATAGGCAAAGACCGGCTCTATATGCTTAAAGTACAAATGCCCGTCCTCCCAAGCCTGGAAATGCAAGTCCATTCGGGAATCATTCCAGTTCTCGGGCGTACCTTTCGTATTCAATTTTTTTGGAGCCACTGGCTCTTCGACGACCTTCGGGAATTCCTGATAACCGAATAACAGATTTTCGTGCATTGCAATGATTTCGTATTTTTCTCCCAGAAAGGCACGTTCCTCTTGCAACTGGTAATGATAATAAATGTAGCTGGCCATCATCTCCGGCTTCAGATGCGCGACTCTGCCTGCCCGCCGTTCTACCGGGGCTTTGCGAATCCAATGCTCGTAGCTGACCGGCTCGTTAAAATGGAACACATCAACCATCGGAATCCATTGTCTCTTATAGGCTTGTCCAGGCCAGTCCTCCAAAAAGGGAGCCGCTCCTTGGAATATTTCATCGGGGTGTACCTCTTCATGAATGCACTCATAATATAGAAAAACGTTCCGCATCCATCGGAAGGCAGCAATCGTCATCAAAACGCCTTCATCTACAAGCCTTCTCGCTGTCGGTGACTCCAGCATATGCTGTAGCCCTGCCTCTTCCTGCCCCTCTCTGAGCTGCGCACGAAAAATCATTCTTTTCACATTCATCTGCTCCATTCCCTTCGTGTCTTGTAGAGAATTACTCCTTCATCGATCAAGCTTATTCTTCTTATTGATACTATGTTTTTCATTTTCCATCAACAGGACATTTATGCAGCTGGGCCGATTGCCCTTGACTTTTATTGCTCCACTGCTCCTTTTTTGCAAAAAAGAGCCGCCGACAGCCTTCTACATAGGCGTCAACGACTCTTAACGTCGAAAATACAATTATTTCCTTGCAGATGCGACGACATCCTTAGGGACAGGACATGGATAAGGGAGGGCTGATTAACAAGTGCCGGAGTACGGTTCAATATGAACATGGACATTCTCGATATGATGCTTCTTGTTCATTCGTCGTTCGATTTCGTCGCTAATATGGTGGCTTTGCTCAACGCTCAACTCAGCGCTAACCTCTACAACGACATCGAGCAGTACGCTGCTCCCGTGTACTCGAGCCTTAATGTCCTTGATTCCTTTGACACCGGGAGTATCCCGAACCGTCTGACGAAACACGGTCAGCTTCTCTTCATCAAAACCGTCCGTTAACGCATGGGTCGCATCATAGAAAATGTCCCAAGCCGTTTTGCAAATGACAATACCCACCGCAAATGCGGCAACGGCATCAAGTACAGGCATCCCCATACGCGCTCCAAAAATACCGATCGCTGCGCCAATACTAACCAGTGCATCCGACCGATTGTCGTAAGCTGCGGCCATCAGAGACTGATTGTTGATTTTGCGGGCAAGACGACTGTTATATAAGTAGACGAACCACATGCAAACCGCGCATACCAAGGCAATCCATGCCGCGATCATATCCGGAGGCTGTGCCTTATCTTCAAAAAAGCTCTGCCCTGCCTGAATAAGCACCTGAATACCTGCCGCAAACATAATAAAGGAGGCGACCATGGAGGCAATGGTTTCTGCACGCATATGTCCGTATGGATGATCGTGGTCGGGCGGCTTGCGGGAAATACGCAGACCAATAAGTACGGCAAGCGATACTATAATGTCGGTAGTATTGTTAATACCATCCGCAGATAGCGCCTCTGAGCCTGTTATGTAGCCCATGCTGATTTTAAAAGCGGATAATATAATGTAAGCAACGATACTGACCCATGCGCCTCTCTCACCCTGCTTCAGATTATCGTATGTGTCCACAACTCGCTCTCCTCCAGCTCTTGTTTCGGAATAACTAATTGTATAACCGAAACCCATCATAGCAAACGAAACTTGTGTGGGTCTAGAGAAACAGTGTTTTCCTAGCAACGAAAAATAGGGACAGCGCAACTTTGTTTTCCGCGGCAAATGTTTTTCACCCCAGCTAAGTTCAATTGCTTCAAGCACGAAACACGAAAAAAATAAACAGCAGCCCCCGCTCTTGCGGCAGACCGCTGCTCTTTGTCATGCATTGCACTATGTATAACGAAAGCTCCTATAACCGTACACCAGCATCAAAATGATTGTAGCCGTCAGAGGAGGGATCAAACACGGGAGTCCCATTGCCCTCATCCGACTGGCCTGCCCCTACCCCGGGAAAGCTATTGGCATTTGTCGTAGACGCTTCCTCTTGGTCTTCGTTGACCAAATGGGCTGGAATCGAAATATAGTCGGCTTCGTTATAGGCCATCGCGTATGTATCACTTTCCGTTCCAGCTCCCTCCACTTCCTTCAGCCTTCCGCCATGAGCCTGAGCAATCTCGAGCGCCGATGTCAGCTCGCTGCCGTCCACTTCGATGTGCAAGGTGGGCAGCTTCATTTCGCTGTGCAAACCGCTATGATACCCCAGCTCCTCCAATGTTTCTCGAGCCAGCTGCGCCGATTGCTCATTGTCAAACTCAAAATAGATAGGTACTCCTGTCATCCGTTTCGTTCCTTTCATGAAAAAGAAATGGTTTGCCTTATATTCCCCGCGGACACGCCAAACTATTCCTTTTTATATAAATAGACATAGGTCTTGGGCCGGCCGCATAGATTGGTTACAAAACGAATAAGGCATGACCATCCTTCTATTAGGAAAGAGGTGTGAGCATTGACCCCAATAAATGATGATGAGAAAGGCTACTTTGCTGCGGATGCCCCTGCTCCTGCAGACCCGGCAGATATCAATCAAAACAAATGGATTGCAGTGGTCTCTTATATTATATTTTTCATTCCGCTGCTTGCCGCCAAGCAATCCCGCTTCGCTATGTATCATGGCAATCAAGGACTCGTGCTGCTTCTGTTCAGCATTGTTTGCAATATCGTGCTTGGTTTCATCCCCTTTATCGGCTGGATCCTCCTGCCTATTGCTAATCTCGCTACGCTGGTTTTAGTTATTATTGGGATTATTCAGGCGGCGAACGGTCAGATAAAGCCGCTTCCGGTGATCGGCAGCATATCTATTATTAAAGTGCCTTAAGTTAAAAAAAATGAATGCCTTTGTCTAATCCCATACTTAGTGCGTGGGGAGGGAATTGGGTATGGGATTCCGATCGCTGTTGAAGCTCGTGTTCCTTGAATGACTATTCTCGGGGTGGAACACGTTCTTCAAAGGCGAACGCTATCGCTTCTCCACCCCACACCCATTCCCTCTTCTGTTCTACTGTTAGATCATCTCTTACTTTCAAACATAATGCCAAAAAAGCCGATTCCGTGCACAAACGGAGTCGGCTTACTATATTTAAGGCGATTAACTAATTTACCCCTACGGCGTACGATTCTTGCAGTGGAAGAGACAAGCATTCGACCAGTTTCCCTTGGCGGAATATGCAGCGATATTCTCTGCTTGCCTCGTAGTTCAGCATAGGAGGCAGGAAGTGACGGACATGCCCCGCGATACCCTGATTATCCGGGTGAATAACCCACTCAATAGGCTTAACCGCTAGTATTCCCTCGTCCGTCTCGACCGGTTTGTCGAAGTCGCTAGCCCTTCCATCGGGCATATCGGCTATATAAACATACATCCCACTGCTAGGATGACCATCCACTTCCCACGTTACGATGCCTCCGAAATGCGCATCAGCCAATGCAATTCCTGTCTCCTCGCGTACTTCCCTAAGGACGCTCGCATACGGTGATTCCTCCGGCTCCAGCTTGCCTCCAACTCCATTCCAGAGCCCGAGCAAGGGTGATTTATGCCGGTTCAGCATCAACAACCGCTCCCCTTCACGGATAAAGCAAAGATTATACTTAAGCCTCATAGTGTCTATCCCTTCATTCTCTATTTAACGCCCGCCATAGGCAAGTTTCTCTGCCAATGTAATTGCCAATGATCCAGCTAGTGTCCTCTTGTTTGACCACTCATGCAGAGGCATGGAAATACTGACCGCTCCGCTAATTTCTCCACTAGGTTGCTTGATTGGAGCTGCAATGCAGCAAAACCCCATAACAGCCTCCTGCTCATCAAAGGCAATTCCCTCTCGCTTTGCTTGCTGCACCTGCTTCTTCAGGTTCTCGCTTGAAATCTCGGTATAAGGAGTCAGCTGGGGCAGAGCTGTTCCAGGCGGGTATAATCGCATCCAAGAATCCTCATCCAGCGCTGTAAGCATCATCTTCCCAAGCCCGGTTGCATGAGCTGGAAAGCGTGAACCCGGTCCGGAAATCACCTGTACCGGAGTCGGAGCCGTCTCCTTCGCCAAGTAGACAACCTCCTTCCCCTCCAGCTTCGCCAGTTGCACGGATTCCCCAATCTTCCTCATGATCGCTGGGGCTTCCCGCTTGAACAGATCGATCAAATCGAACTGCTGAAAATACGCACTGCCTAGCCACCCCAAGTATCCACCCAAGCCATACGAATCCGTTTTGTCCTTTTCAATCCAACCTAGCTCCTCCATCGTCTGAAGCAGTGAGAACATAGTGCTCTTGCTTATACTTGTCCGTTGACACAAATCACTGAGCTTGAGCCTACCCCGTTCCTGGGCGATCTCGTGCAGCACACTGTGAGCCCGATCCAACGCAGGGACCCAGTATTTTTTATCCATGGTTCGCCTTGCCTCCATACGATTCATTATATTAATGCACTAAAGCATTTCGAAATACGGAACCCTGTTTTGTTTTATTTTCCATATTTTATCACCTATAGTTTAGAAGGGTCAACGGCCGTTACTTAAAAAGAAACGGCATTGCAGCAGGTCGACATTTTAAAATAAAATGTTTACCTTGGAGTCCCCGAATTTACATATTATGTTTGTCAATTGACCATTGTTTTGTTATCATTGACAAAGTACTTAATGATGTGTAATGATAGGGTTAGAAAATATCACTTTACCGCTTGAAAGCCAAAAAGCTTCGAAGTAGCGAAGCATTATAAGGTGGCCAGCACCGCCCGCCGTACGGTTTCTTTGCCGGGCTGACTCCGCCACAAAGAGAAAAGGAGCACATGATTATGACAAGAAATTTGAATCACAAAATTTTGGACTGCACGATTCGTGACGGAGGTCTCGTCAACAATTGGGATTTTAGCGTGAAAATGGTACAGGATATGTATGCGGGCTTAAGTGAAGCTGGCGTCGAATATATGGAAATCGGTTATAAGAACTCCGCCAAATTGCTTAAAGGTGCCGATGCAGGCCCATGGCGCTTTTTGAACGAGGACTTTTTGAAGGAAGTTATTCATACCAAAACCGATACGAAGCTATCTGCTTTGGTTGATATCGGTCGTGTGGACGAGAACGACATTTTACCGCGTGAGCAAAGCCAGCTTGATTTGATCCGCGTAGCAACTTATATCAAAGATGTAGATAAAGCGCTGGAGCTGGTTCGCAAATTCAACAGCTACGGCTATGAGACAAGCATCAACATTATGGCTCTGTCCCACGTTATGGAGAACGAGCTGACCGAAGCTTTCGAGGAAATTAACAAAAGCCCGGTTGACGTTGTGTACATCGTAGATTCCTACGGCAGCATGGACTACAGCGATATCGATTACCTCGTTGCCAAGTTCCAGCGTTTGCTTCCTGAGAAGCAATTGGGTCTTCATATGCATAACAACATGCAGTTGGCATTCTCCAACACAATCATGGGAGCTAGCAAAGGCGTTCAATTCCTGGATTCTTCCGTATTCGGCATGGGCCGTGCGGCAGGTAACTGTCCTACTGAGCTTCTTGTAAGCCACCTGAAAAATCCAAAATACGAAGTTCGTCCTGTGCTTGACCTGATCGAGAATCACTTGATTCCTATGCGTGAGAAAGTGGAATGGGGATACATCGTTCCTTACATGATCGCCGGCGTATTGAACGAGCATCCACGTGCAGCTATGGCACTTCGTGCAAGCGGAGAGAAAGACAAGTATGTTGAGTTCTACGATAAGCTGACTTCTCCGGAAGTTATGCCTACTAATCATCATTCCGACTAAGTTTGCAAAACTAGTTACTTAAGACGGCTGCCTGGTGCGGCCGTCTTTTTGCTGTTATTCACACACAGTGCACAGGTCACTATGTAACCCTCCCTATTTTTACCATTCCTTTCAGGATGATTAAGCCGATTGCTCCCATATTTTGTGGATATGATATAGCTAGTAACAACAAATCGATCAGCTTACTAAGGAGGCACTTAGATGAACAATAAAGTGTGGATACGGGCCGCTCTCATGACGCTAATGGTCGGGGGAAGCTTGAGCTTGACGCATCCAACCTCAGCAAATCCAGCTGCCAGCTCCGCCCCCTCGGAGACGGAGCAAATGATGAATTACGATGAAGAGGCAGCAGCGGAGCAAGCTGAATTACAGAAGCAAGCAAAGATTACGAAAGATCAAAGCGTCATCATCGCAAAGAAGAAGGTAGCGGGAAAAGTCCAGGAGGTTATGCTTGATATTGAGGATGGAACAGTCGTCTATAACGTAGTCATTGAAGACAAACACTCGCAAATGATGGAAGTCAAAGTCGACGCCAGCACCGGGAAAATCATTGCTGTTGAACAATCCGATAATGATATGGAAACGGTTGAAGATATGGAATAATGCTTTTAAGCCTTCCGCTTTTTATGGCGGAAGGTTTTTCTTTTAGCCTAACCCCCTTACCATGCAACCTCCACCAAACGGGGGAAGTTATTTCACGTGAGTAAAGCTTATTTGCTATAATTTGAGAACAAGGAGCATATAACACTGTGCTCCGACTCATTATCCTATTTACCATTACTCTCGAGTAAAGAGGTGTTTATTCATGCAGCCATCCCTTATCCGCAAAATTCCCAAGCAGCTACTAAACCCTGCCAGCGGTTATTTGACCGAATACAGCCATACGCTGAATCCTTACACGGGATGCGCTTTTTCCTGCTCATACTGTTATGTGAGGGAAATGCCAGTAGCCAAGTTCCGTGCGGAATCCTGGGGTACTTGGGTCGATATTAAGGAAGGAGCTGCTGCGCTCCTGGCCAAGGAACTGCTCAAAGCTCGTCGTAAAGGACCGGTGACGATCTTCATGTCTTCAAGTACGGATCCTTACCAGCCTGTTGAGTATCGCGAACAGCTCACCCGCTCCCTGCTTGAAGTCATGGTGCAGGAACAGCCGGACTTCCTGCTCGTTCAGACACGAAGCCCCCTTGTTACCCGGGATATAGACCTGCTGCTCCAAATGAAGGACCGAGTACGCATCAGCATGACAGTCGAAACCGATCTGGAACCGGTACGACGGGCTTTTACCCCTGCAGCTCCACCTTTGGCTGCAAGAATGAAGGCATTGAAGCAGCTTACTGACCAAGGACTGGATGTACAGGCTGCGATATCCCCTGTGCTGCCATCCTCTGATCAGTTCGCTGAACGACTGGCGGAAGTGGTAGATCGCGTGTGTATTGATGACTTCTTCATGGGTGACGGCAGCTTAGGAAAGCGAACCGAACGACTCGGCATTCGTCGTATTTACGAGCAGTTAGGCATGTCGGAGTGGTATGATCGAAGCGCCTACCAGCGTGTGCTAAGCGATTTAAGGGCTCACTTCCCTACGAACCGGGTCTATGTCAGCCAAGCGGGATTCTTGCCATGAGGGTTTATCCGCCAATCGTCTTATTTAACATAGCTAATGAATAGCCCAGCAAAAACGCCCTTGTAAAACTACGGCCAAGCCGTAGCATACAGGAGCGTTTTTTCGTTTTTATCCTACTAAGAAGGATTATCCTTTAACAGAACCAACCAAAGCGCCTTTGGCGAAATACTTTTGCAGGAATGGATATACAATCAAAATCGGAAGGGTCGAAACAACGATTACAGCCATCTTGATCGTTTGCTCAGGCGGCTTAATGAAGTCGTTGCCCGTATCCGCAGCCATACCACTCGCTGCAATAACAATTTGACGCAGCAGCACTTGAATCGGCCATTTCGACGCATCGTTAATGTACATAATAGCACTGAAATAGGAATTCCAGTAGTTTACCGCGTAGAACAAAGAAATGGTGGCCAAAGATGGCAGTGACAAAGGCAGAACGATTTTGAACAAAATTCCGAAATCTCCGCAGCCGTCAATCTTTGCGGATTCTTCCAGACCATCCGGCAAGTTTTGGAAAAAGCTGCGCAGAATGATCAGGTTAAATGCGCTGATCGCACTAGGCAAAATCATTGCCAAGTAGCTGTCAACCAGACCCATGCTTTTTACAACGAGGAAGGAAGGAATCAAGCCGCCGCTGAACAGCATGGTGAACACGATCATCAGGTTAACGGTTTTACGGCCATCGAGATCTCTTCTTGTCAGCCCGTAAGCCATCAACGACGTTAGGAACATACTGATCAGCGTACCTCCCGCGGTAACGCCAATGGACACTGCCAACGCCTTAAAGAGAGTTCCCGTTGATAAAATATATTGATAAGCACTCAATGTGAATTCAGTAGGAAACAATACAAACGGCTTGCGTGCCATCTCTTCAGCTGTAGTAAACGAGCCCATAACCACGTGAAGGAACGGCAGAAGCATAAGCAGCGAAACGATGATAAGGAGAAAAATATTAAAAAAGTCGAATAATCGGCTGGCTATTGTTTTATCTTGAACCATGTGGATGCCTCCTTTGAAGTAAACGGCTTAGTAAATTCCGTCCTCACCGAATTTCTTAGCCAGCCAGTTGGAGAATAGTACCAGAATTAGGCCAATGACGGATTTGAACAAGCCGACTGCGGTACTAAAGCTGAATTGTCCTTGCTTCAAGCCGGCAGTATAAACGAAAGTATCGAGAATCTCGGCCACATTTTTATTCATTGAGTTCAACAGCAAGTAAATATGCTCAAAGCTGGTATCCAGGACGCTGCCCACTTTCAGAATAAGCAGAACGATAACGACGCTTCGGATACTCGGAATCGTAATATGCCAGATTTGACGGAATCGTCCAGCTCCATCCATTCTTGCCGCTTCATAAAGACCTGGGTCAATAGCTGCCATTGCGGCTAAATAGACGATGGTTCCCCAGCCCGCTTCGCGCCAAATGACTTGAAGGACATAAATCGGGTTAAACCACTCCTCGCTCATGAGGAAGTTGACCGGCTGTCCGCCGAAATAAGTAATTAGCTCGTTAATAAGCCCGCCATCCATCGTCAGCATTACGAACGAGATGGATACAACGATAACCCATGACAAAAAGTGAGGGATATAAACAATCGTCTGCACGACGCGCTTGAAATACGAATGAGTGACTTCATTAAGCATAAGTGCCAATACTATCGGTACCGGAAAATAAAACACAATGTTGACGACAAACACAACCAACGTATTTTTGAATATGTTCCAAAATTCCGAATCGGTAAACAGTCTTTTAAAATGCTCCAGCCCTACCCATTCGCTTCCCATAATCCCTTTATACGGCTGGTAATCCTGAAACGAGATAATTAGACCGAACATTGGAACATATTTAAATATTAGAAAATAGAGAAATCCCGGCAAAATCATCAGGTAAATGTAACGGTTGCGAACGACCCTTTTCCAAAGACTGCTTGTTGGCTTGGGAACAATCACTGCGGTTGACTGTGCAGCCGTATTATTCATAACGTTCATTCCTTTCTATCGTTAGCAATCATGAGATGCATGAATAAATGAGATAGGCTTAGGCTGCCGATCGGCTCAGCAGCCCTTGCCATGAATCACCTCTTATGGGATCAGCTTATTTGCCACCGTTGCTTTTATACTGTTCGTTGAATTCATCGATGATTTTTTGACCACCGTCATTTTGCCACTTCTTAATTGCTGTTTGGTAAGCAGCTTCATCGATTTTACCCATTACGAATTGGTAGGTTGCATCTTTAATCTGATCCTGAAGTCTTGCGCCCTTCTCGTTGTATGTTTTGGAATCCAGAGCCACAGTAGGATCTGTAACCATAAATTTAACTGCTGCATTGGATAAATTGTTCGCTTTCTCAGCAACAGGCAATGTGTAGAAGGAAGGCGTAATATTGGTTGTTTCATACAGAGCCATGTTCAAGTAAGGTCTTACTTCTTTCTCTACCAATTTGCTGTCTGTCGAAGGCAATACTTTACCGTCTTTCTTGGTGTAATGCTCGCCTTCCACGCCGAATTTCAACAGGTCAGCAATTTCAGGAGAGTAGAACTTATCCATAACGGTCAGGATGCTTTTCAAATCCTTCTCGGTTTTAACAGACGATTTAGGGAAGAGTACAACCGTTCCATATCCTGGAAGGCCCCATGTAATAGTTTTACCAGTGTTATCTTTAATCTCGTTAACGACATCGAACTTCGCTTCAGGGAAGTTTTTCTCCGTTTTCTCCTGCATCGTTTTAACATCGCCCATCGTTCCGATGTACGCTCCCGCTCTGCCTGTATACATCAGGTTTTGCTGGTCGGTTTTGCTTGTTACAGGGAAGTCTTGGTTGATCAAGCCCTCTTCACGCAGCTTTTTATAAAATTTAAGTGTATCTAAATAGCCTTTGCTCATGAAATCTGGTGTCAGCTTGCCATCTTGAACGCCCCAGCCATTTGGAGTGCCGAAGTACATGGCGACCGTTTTGAAAGATCCGTAAACCAAATCATTACGGTCTGCCAACGGAATTGTTTTGCCTCCGCCCGCCAAATCAGCTTCTTTAAATTTCTTCAGCATGTTATAAAAATCGTCTACGGTTTGAGGAGCTGGGATGCCTAGTTTATCAGCCCAATCCTTCCGGTAGATTAAACCGGAGCGAGCTGGTTGTCTTTCTTGGTACAGGGAATAAATCTTGCCCGCTACTTCTGTATTTTTCAAAACTTTAGGATCCAAATTTTTCAGATTCGGATAATCCTTCAAGTAAGGACCGATTTCCCAGAACTGACCGTTCTTGATAGCATCTCTCATCAGAATGAAGGAAGCTTGGTTCTTAAGATAAACCACTTGAGGCAGGGAACCGGTTGCAAAAGCTGCTTGGAATTTCTCATCATACGAACCGTCTGGAACCCATTGAATATCAAGCTGGGAGTTTGTTTTTTCTTCCAATATTTTTTCGAGCTTATCTGAAGGTACCTCAGTTGTCTGCAAGTCAGCCATCATTGTAATTTTTACAGGTTGTTTATTGTTATCATTGGAGCCTGCGGCTGCATCTTTTGTTTCAGTTCCTTTACTGCTGCTGCATCCCGCAACGACTGAACCAGCCAAAGCGAGTGTACAAATAGCGCTTACCCATTTCAAATCTTTAGAAGACTTTCTCATTTTCTCTTCCTCCCCATTTTCCTAACTCTGTATTTATAAACTATAAACTGCTGCTCATGTGCTGCTATTCCGTCTGTCGATTAATAATGTAACCTCTATTACAGATTTCGTACATTATCCCTGACTCACATCTTATAAACCCAGTATTGGCGCGGGTTCACGCTAATCGGATATGCAGAAATTAACCTGATATAGCCCCTGTACAGCGTTTTTGTAATGACATAAAACGACAAAAAACCCGCCAAGCTGGAGCCTGGCAGGTTCAATTTATCATTCATTTATCGGGCAGCTGTCTTACTTTTATTGTACGCTTCCTCAAACTCCTTAATAATCTGAGCTCCGCCCCTGTTCTTCCAAGATTCGATTTCATTACGGAAGCCTGCGGCGTCAATTTTGCCGAGAATATAATTATAGGTCGCGTTGGTCATGATTGAGCCCAGTTCCGTTCCATGAGCATCATTGGTTAGCGAAGACAAGCCTACGGTCGGATCATGAATCAGCATACTTTCGTTATCCGCAACCAGCTGATTCACTTTTTGAAGAATAGGCTCCTGTCCCTTTTCGCTTGGCTTCAACAGATTAGGATTGCTGATGTTCGCTATCATAAGAGACAAGAGAGGGCGAACCTCCGCATTCATCCGCTGGAACATCTCTGTAGGAACGGCAACCTGCCCATCCTTAATCAAATAATGCTTGCCCTCCTGGCCGTAGAGCATCAGGTTAGCTGCATCCTTATTCATCGTTTTATCGAAGAATGCAAGAATCGCTTTCAGCTCTTCTTGAGTTTTGATCGACTTTTTGGAGAAGAGGAACAGCCCGCTATAATGCGGAATGGACCAAACTCCATAGCCCTTTGGCCCCTGAATGTGGTTGATGAGCGTTAAATCGGCGTTGGCATTCACCTGCTTCATTTCCTCAAACATCCTTGGCGCATCGGAAAGGCTGCCCACATAGACGCCTGCCTTCCCGCTAATCATCATATAACGCTGCACTTGTTTGCTGGCTACTGGAAAATCCTTATTCATGATATTCTCGCTGTACAGCTTTTTCATAAAGTTCATGGTGTCCATATATTCTGGCGTCTCAAAGTCAGGAATAAAGGTGCCTTTGGACAACAGCCAATTGTTTGGCGTTCCGAAATAGGAGCTTAACGTTTTGAACGCGCCATAAACCAAATCATTACGGTCGGTCATTCCCATCGTATCCTGTTTTCCGTTGCCATCAGGATCATCCAAGGTGAACGCTTTAATAACCTGATAAAGCTCATCCATCGTAGTCGGTTCTTTCAGGCCCAGCCGTTCCAGCCAATCCTTGCGGATCATGATTCCTTGACGTGAGGAAGGACGCTCATTGTACAAGCCATAATATTTGCCGTCCAGCATAGTCTCGTTGAGCGTATCCTTACTTAGCGTTTTTAAGTTCGGATAATAGTCCAGGTAGGGTCCGATGTCCCAGAACATATCTGATCGAATGGAGTTTTTCACCAGATTGTAGTCAATTTGCCTGACATAGGTCACCTGTTTTAAGGTGTTGGTTTCCAGTGCATTCAACATCTTACTCGTATAAATATCATCCGGAATCCACTGAACATTCAGTTCAGCGCCGGTTTTCTCATTCAGCTCGCGCATAAGCTCATCCGTGGGCGGTTGAGGCTGGAACAACGGTACCATCATACTAATCGGGGTCAGCGCCAGCTTGGCTTTTTCCTTCTCTGCATCAGGTACTCCAGAGGAACAGGAACTGAGCAGCACTCCAGCGCTAATAACCAGTATAGCCAGCCTAATCCAACGTAGAGCATATTTATTCATCCTAGTCCAACCTCCTTCCAACTCATTCTAACATCTCATTATACACGAAAAAAGTCGAAAACCTGGCTTGTCGTGACGAATTTTTGTTATATTTGTCATGAATACGCATTGCTCTTACCTCTTTAACCTTGCTACAATTAGGAAGTAAGATCTACAACCAACAGACGGGGAGGTATTCGATGAGAAAATACAGCTTTTTAACTAAGATGACTCTATTTGGCTGTATTTTGTGTACGCTTCCCGTTATTTTTATAGGGTTCTTCTCCTATATGAAATCCTCACAGGAGATTCAGAAGCAGGTTAACTCGGAGCAGCTGCAAATATTGACACAAATGAACTCCAACGTAGAGCAAACTTTACAAACCGTGAATCACGCATTAGACCAATTAAACAATTCTACCGTGATGTCCGAGGCGCTGAAGCGCCCAATTACCGAGCAGGACTTCATTCTATATAAAGATCTTCGCAAAGAAATTAGCAATACCCAGTCGTTCTATACGAACCTAGAGGATGTCGTTATCGTCAACCTTAAACAAAACTGGATGTTAAAAAATTCAGGTTTTTACCGCATGGATCAATACATTCATCGTTCCCAGATTTCCAATCAGATGATGCTCCCGAGCTCCACATCATGGGTTTTGAACCCAAGCATATGGTTCTACAGCGAAGAAAAGGCCAATGCCAGCACATGCCCTTATACGATCAGTCTTGTCCAGAAGCTGCCGACCCAGGACCTGGATAAGTTCGGCTTGTCCATTGCCAACATTTCTTCGTGCAATATGCCGGGTATCCTGAACTATAAGCCCCGGGAATCGGAAACCGTCATGATATTAGATGACCAGGACCGGGTAATATACCATAACGATCAATCCATGATCGGCAGATATGCAATCAACACGGGATTTATCAAAAATCCATCGATTTTTAATAAGCCCTCCGATCAATTTCAAACGGAAGTCGACGGCAAGAAGTATACAGCCACCTATTTGCGTTCTTCCTATAACAATTGGATTTATATGTCGATTATTTCTATAGATAGCCTTACCAAGGAATCGGTCAAAATTCGGAATTTTACCATTCTGGTCAGCGT
This sequence comes from Paenibacillus sp. RC67, assembly GCF_030020805.1. GTDB lineage: Bacteria > Bacillota > Bacilli > Paenibacillales > NBRC-103111 > Paenibacillus_S. Next base: position 540,300 of record NZ_CP125098.1, on the reverse strand, counting down.
TATTATTGTATTGGTGTTTATGACCGTTGCCTGGATCTCCTCCAGACGCATGTACAGTCCGATTCGCCGCATGATCAAACAGATTCCGTTGAAAGACACGCATCACAGCGGTCCCCGGCTTAATGAATTCGATATGATCGGCAGAACGATGCAGGACCTCTCCTTATCCAAGAGCAGGTTGGAGCAGGAGACGCACCGCCATTTTCAACAAGCGCGGGACTTTTTCCTTATGAAGCTGTTCCAGGGGACAATGCGCCGTAAAGATATTATTGAAAAAACGGAGCAGCTCGGCTTCAGCGGCAAGTTCGACGAATGGAAAGTCATGTCTGTCATTACCATACAGATTGACACGCTTGAAGATACCTCTTATGAGAAGGAAGACCTGGATCTGCTGCTCTTTGCCATCAGCAACATTACGGAAGAAACCATCCCCGAGGGCTTCCGACTGCCTCCAGTTACTATCGACCAGACTTTGGTTATTTTGGTTGGACAGCAGAGCGGGCATTCTGAGGAATACAACCGATGGATCTACTCGCTGACGGAATCGCTTCAACAGATGATTCAAAACATTTTGAAGATGAAGTTCAGCATCGGAATTAGCCTCCCTTTCAATGACCTGAAGCATACGGCCATCGCCTACCGGGAAGGTCTTGAGGCATTGAAGCACCGCATTCATTTGGGAGTCGGCGTCATTATTCATTATGCCAATATGAATGCTGGGAAGCATCAGATGAATCTGGACTACCCATGGCTGACGGAAAGCGAAATGTTCGACGCTATCCGATTAGCAGACGAGCAGAAGGCAATTGAGCACTTCGAGCATTTGATGAAAACGATCTTCAAGCATGAAATGTCGCCGCAGGAATATCAGGTCCCGATCATGAGACTGCTCAACAATATGCTTATCATGATTCAGGAGGCTGGTATTCGCTTAAACCAATTGAACCCGAGCGGAGAGTCTTACTACGAAGAACTGAATAGGCTGCATATCGGCAAAGAGATTGAGGAATGGTTCTTATCCAGGCTTATTCTGCCGCTGACTCAAATCTTCCGTGAGCGGCTGGATTCGCAGTATCAGAGCATATCCGAGACGGTGCTGGATCGTATCCACAAGGAGTTCGACACTGAGATCACCATTGAGCAATGTGCCGCGGACTTACACTACAATGCTAACTATCTAAGCAGTGTATTTCGGAAGGAAACCGGCCAGACCTTTAGCGATTATCTTACCGCCTTCCGTATAACGATGGCTAAAAAGTGGTTAATAGAGACGGATATGCCTATTAAGGATATTGCTCAGAGGCTGCAGTATCAACCTCAGAACTTCAACCGCTTTTTCCGAAAGCAGGAGGGCATGACCCCAGGGCAGTACCGGGAAAGCTTCCGAAAAAATCAGTCCTGATCCTCTGACTCTACACTATGCACTACCCTGCATCTCAACATAAGAAAGCAAAGCGACCGTTTGCATAACGGTGTGCTTTGCTTTTGTTGCTTTTGCACACTTCTCTCAAGGCTCAATCCTCAAAAAATAGACGGGATCACCGGTCTTCCCCAGTCGATATTCGTTTGGCGTCGCACCGACAAAGGAACGAAACACCTTAATAAAGTAATTCGTGTACTCGAACCCCGCTTCCTTGCCTATCATCTCCACCGTCTTGTCCGTGTGCCTTAAAAGCCAAGCTGCGTGCTCAATCCTGATTTTGCGCAAATATTGATTAGGCTTCAACCCTGTTTTCTTCATAAACTGTCGGCAAAAATGATATTTGCTAAGACCCGCTGCCTCTGCCATATCGTCGATGGACACATCAGTGGAGTACCTCGATTTCATCAGCTTTATAGCCGCTCGCATCGAATCCGGCATATCCTGAGGAGCACGGACGATATCCCTTCCCTCCGCAAGCCTATGAAGCGACATCAACAGTTCATACAGTCTCGAAGAAATCGTGTATTTATCGAGCTGGGGATCGCGGTATACATCTGCATACAATCGGCTCAGTATTGCTAAGGGCTCCTTGTACTCCCGGAACGAGAGTACCGGTCCCATCTTTTTGACTATATCCGTGAAATGATTTAGCGCATCCGCCCCGTTAACGACGATGTAAAGAAATTCCCACTCCTCTTCACCCTCAGGAAAGTAATAATCCTGGTCGCTTGGTACTATCGTAATGAAGCCCGTATCCTTGGACAGCGAATAAAACGTATCCCCATCTCTCAACACCCCGCGTCCCGTGAGCGTATATTGAAACACGATAAAGCCTCCTCCTCGCTCCTTACCGTTCCAACGATAGTCCGGAGAGGTAACGCGGTCCCAGCCGATATTAATTAGGCGGATAGGAAGCTCGGCATGGCTTAAGTATTTGAAACCGTAGCTCGACCGTTCATAAGCCTCATGCTGATACAGCAATATAGTATCATCCTTTCGATAATATGTTATCATTGTAAGCCTTTTCTCTTTGTTTTATTATGGTACTGTCAAATACGGAAGTCAACGAAGATACGGCTGTTATATATCAAATAGCAGGTAGGAGGACTTATCTTTATGTTGAAGATTGCTATGATTGGCGCTGGAAGCATTGGATTTACACGCAGATTGGTTATGGACATCCTCGCGGTTGAGGAATTTCAAAATGCGCAATTTCGTTTCATGGATATCAATGAAGAAAGCTTGGAGATGGCAGCCAGTTTATGTCGCCATATGATTGAGAAGAACAAGCTCCCTGCAACTATCCACGCAACGACCAATCAGCGTGAAGCTCTGTCTGGAGCAGACTATGTATTCTGCACTGCACGCGTCGGCGGACTTGAAGCATTCCGCCATGACATCGAAATCCCGCTCCGCTACGGCGTCGACCAATGTGTCGGAGACACGCTCGGGCCTGGAGGCATCTTCTTCGCACTGCGTACGATTCCCGTTCTGCTCGATATTGCCCGTGACATGCGGGAGGTTGCCCCGAATGCACTGCTTCTCAATTATTCCAACCCCATGGCGATGAATACGTGGGCGGTACGCCGGGCTGGCGGCATTAAGGTTGTCGGACTGTGCCATGGCGTTCAGCACAGCCATTCACTCATTGCCAAAGCTCTTGGGCTGCCTAAACAAGAGTTAGACTATACCGCTGCAGGAATCAACCATCAAACCTGGTTCATCCAGGTGTCACATCAAGGGCGAAACTTACTGTCCGAGATTCTTCCTGCAATGGAGAAGAATCAGGATATTGCCTCCAAGGAGCCTTGCCGCATCGATGTGCTTCGCCGCTTCGGTTATTTCTCTACCGAATCGAACGGTCATCTGAGCGAATATTTGCCTTGGTATCGTAAACGGCCGGAAGAGACCGCTCAATGGATATATCCTGACACGTGGATCGGCGGTGAAACAGGAGGTTATTTAAACCATTGTTTGAGCCGTGGGGATGAGTATAAGGAAAATATTCCGAAGTGGCTTAGCGGTGAGTTGGAATCGATACCGCTCGGCCAGCGGTCGGAGGAGCACGGCTCCTACATACTTGAAGCGCTGGAGACGGGGCGCGTATACCGCGGCCATTTCAACATCGGCAACGATGGCTTGATAACGAATCTGCCAGAGCGCAGCACAATCGAGATTCCCTGCTATGTTGATCGCAGTGGTATTCAGCCAACATTCATCGGTGCTCTCCCGCTTGCTTGCGCCGCAACTTGCCGCACAAGCATCAGTGTACAGGAAATGGCGGTCGAAGCCGCTTTGACCGGCAATCGCGCGCTGGTCAAGCAGGCGGTGCTGCATGATCCGCTGACCGCCGCCGTCTGCACGACAGACGAGGTATGGCGCATGTGCGATGACATGCTCGAAGCGTTAGCTCCTTGGCTCCCGCAATTTAACGGGGACAACCGCACATGGAAGGACATCCCGCTGCCGGACGACGGAAAGCTCTCCTTTATTAAATAGTAGAAATGGCTTGTAGCATAAAGCCGTTCTGATATAAATGGCACCAATCGCTCCACCCAAAAAAAACAAGCTGACTTCATACAACGAAGTCAGCTTGTCTATCCATCAGCTCGCCTCAAACATCTTCTTAGCGAAATCCATGACTCAATCCGATCATCGTCAGCAGTCCCGCAATAAAAGCGAAGGTTGCCGGTCTTTCATGACCGTCCCCGTGACTTTCAGGAATCAACTCCTTATATACGACGTAGAGCATCGCTCCAGCCGCAAATGCCAAGCCGTATGGAACAATCCCGCTAATCCGCGAAGTAAAATGAAAACCGGCGAAACACGCCGCTAGTTCCACTAAAGCGGTCCCCGACGCAAGCAGTATCGCTTTCCATCTGTCAACCTGATGGGAAATGAGGAACAAAGCGATTAAAAATCCTTCCGGTACATTTTGCAGCCCAATGGCAAACGAAACGAGAGGGCCAAGATCCGGGTGATCACTGGCATAGCTCACTCCGACGGAGAGCCCTTCCGGCAAATTATGCAAACCCATGGCAAGCAAAAAGAACATGGACTTATCTTCCATAGCCCGTTTGTCTGAAGAATGAACCGGCTCTACATGCGGAATGGCTTTCTCCATCAACGTTAGCACAGCTGTTCCTGCCAATATGCCTACAGCCAGCACTAGCAGATTGGACAGCTTTAGAGCAGAAGGGATAAGGCTGTATGTCGATGCTGCAACCATAATGCCTGCCGTATAAGCGAGAAGACTATCTCTTCTGCGGTGTGAAACATGCTTGAACAGCAGTGCGGGGATAGCTCCTAGCACCGTGCATAAGGAAGCAATGATCCCGCTTAGCGCCATTTGTTCCATCTGAACCAACTCCATATGAGACATATCAGACCCTTATCATCATATGTACAAGCTCGAAAAAAAGAACTTCAGACTATTGTGCTTCTCTTTCTCAGACAGGCACTGAGCCTCTTTAATACTAGGTCTACTTCCATTTGGTAATAACAAAACCTCCTGCGATGACGGCGAGACCGAAATACGTCTTCCAAGTCGGTATTTCTTTCAGAAACAAATAGCCCATCACAACACAAATGAAAATTTCCAAGCATTTGGATAAGCTAAGCGCTACCGTCAAGCTGCCAAACGATTTGTAACAAAATTTGATTCCGTAGCCTATCATCAAATTAGCTGTAAACAGAACCGGCAGCAGCTTGAGCTGATAAAAAAACGTTGGCCAAAACGAAGAATCGATATGCTTCGCTTGATACGATAATACCCCGTTAATTGCAAACAGTCCCCCTAATAGCAGCCCTATTCCATAAACGACAATCATTTTCACGACTCCTTTTCCTTCTGCAGCTGTGGAAATAATGCTTCTGCTATTTAATGTTTGCTGTTCACAATTTTTTTAACCACAGTGAATTAACTTGCATTAAGGAAAGATATTTCGAATGTTCGGTTAACGAAAACTACGCAACAAAAAAGGACCTCCCAGAGGAGATCCTTTACTATTAGTTTGCCCAGCACTTTATGCCAAGGCTCTTACCGGAAGTCCGGCGGAATACGGCGAGCTAGGCCAGTGCTAATAGCAGCTTCAATAACCGCATGACGCACGTTAGTCACAACATGCTCGTTAAAAATACTTGGAATGATATACAGTTCATTCAACTCAGCATCGCTAACAACCGAAGCGATAGCGCGAGCAGCAGCCAGCTTCATTTCTTCATTGATTCGACGTGCGCGGCAGTCGAGCGCTCCACGGAAAATACCCGGGAAGCAAAGCACGTTGTTGATTTGGTTCGGATAATCGCTTCGTCCAGTCGCCATGACACGTACATAAGGCTGTGCCACTTCCGGATCGATTTCCGGCTGCGGATTAGCAAGTGCAAATACGATCGGATCTTTAGCCATCGATTGAACATGATGAACTTTCAACAATCCTGCGCGCGATACGCCGATGAATACGTCTGCTCCTTGAATTACATCATCCAAGGTTCCTGCTTTCGCTTCTACCTGCGGCTGCTGTGCAAGCCACTGCCACATAGGCTGTTCATACGTACCGCCATGAACAATCGCTCCGTCACGATCGACAGGGACAAGTCTGCCCACACCGGCTGCCAAGAGCATCTTGCAGACGGATACTCCGGCTGCGCCGATCCCGTTAACGACGACGCGGATCGATTCGATAGGCTTGCCAACGACTTTCAATGCGTTAAGCAGTCCCGCCATCATAACGACGGCTGTTCCGTGCTGATCATCGTGGAATACCGGGATGTCCAGCTCTTGCTCCAATCGGGATTCAATCTCGAAGCAGCGAGGGGAGCTAATATCTTCAAGGTTAATGCCTCCAAAAATCGGGCTCATCGCTTTAACAGTACGAATAATTTCTTCCGTGTCTTTGGTATCCAAACAAATCGGGAACGCGTCTACTCCAGCCAGCTGCTTGAATAGCATGGCTTTACCTTCCATTACCGGAGCCGCAGCTTCCGGGCCGATATCTCCAAGACCAAGTACGGCCGTACCGTCCGTAACAACAGCTACCGTATTCCGCTTAATCGTAAGGGAATAAGCTTTATTCGGATCCTCATGAATAGCGGTACATACTCGGGCCACACCTGGTGTATAGACACGAGACAAGTCGTCCCGGTTTTTGATCGGCATGCTTGGAGTAACGGAAATTTTCCCGCCCAGATGCGCCAGAAAGGTCCGGTCGGATACGTTGATTAGCTTGATCCCCGACAGTGCCTTAATGCCTTGAACGACTTGCGCTTCCGCAGAGTCCTGAACGTCTACCGTAATGTCGCGTATCGAGGATTCCTTACCGACACGAATAACGTCGATTGAGGTTACATCACCGCCTGCCCGACTTATAGCAGCTGCTACGTCACCGAATGTAACTTCTCCGTGAGTCAGCTCCACCCGCAAAATAATACTTGTATTGGCCATAAAGAATGCCTCCTTGAGTTCGATATTATGAACTTGTTTCCAAATACTGATTTTTAATATTTCAAATCATATCACGCAAGCTTTTAATTACGCAATATGAAATTTATCCGCTTACATTCCCTATCTTCTATCCGGTCACTTACTTTTCCAGTAAGAAAATCATTTCACCGCTTTTTTCAGCATGTCTTCATCCATTGCGCCTTGATGCTTTTTACGGATTATTCCCTGCTCATCAAGCACATACGTAGCCGGATAGGCCGAAACTTGATAGGTTTTCCCTACTTGTCCATCTACATCCAGTACCAAGGGAAATGTGAGCCCCCAATGCTTTTGGAACGATTCCACTACCGTATGGCTAGCCTCGGTATGCGTAGCATCAACAGATAAAATAACGACATTGTTATCTTGATTCTCGCTATAAAATTTTTGCATAACGGGCATCTCCACTCTACAGGGTGGGCACCATGTAGCCCAGAAGTTGATCATCACCTTTTTCCCTTTATAATCCGAAAGCTTGACCTTCGCTCCTTCGAGAGTCAACAATTCAAAATCAGGAGCAGTCTGACCGATACCAATGCCGATTACATCCGATGCTTGGCTTCCTGAACCCGGTTTATCCCATGTGTTGGCGGCAACAGCACTAAGCAGCGCATGTATAATAACGAAGGACACGAACACCGTCTGCATCCTTGTGCGTCCCGCCTGAGGCTCTCTCATCCATCCGATAACGACGGTACCTATACCCAGTAAAGCTATAATAGCGTTAGTGGTAACATGCCCTTCCAAGAAAGCCACTTCCAAAATTCGATACAACGTATAACCAGACACAATGGAAACTAGCCACGCGTCAAGATAAATGCCACGATTAGACGATGAACGGTCCTTATACCCTACATAACACGCTGCAAGTAGTGTTGCTAGCCAAGCTCCTTTAGTCCCACCGCTAAAATACAACAGTGTCATCGGGTCATTCCACACGCTCTGTGCTTGAAATAGGATTACGCTCAGCTTCCATACCAAAAACCAAATCAGCATCGCTTCAAATGGTCTTTCGTAGCCTGTTCCTTTGGTTAGTGCGCTTCGCAGCCGAAGCCTCATCACTGCATAAGCTGCAACCACCGCAGCCGCAACGACCAGGACTTGGCCAGACACAACCAACGGCCCTAACGTCCACGTATTCAAATCCCGCTACCTCCTAATCCTAGCCTATGTTCATTGTGTATCGGATGTTTGGACATGTCAAATCACGTCTTTTTACACACCATATAGAACTATCTTATAAGGCAAGTAAAGAGGCAGCATTTCATCCTTCTTCCAAGAGAAGTAGCAACTTACTATTCAAAGACTAAGAATCAGCAACTCTCGTCTAATTGGATTATATTCATGATGGAATCAACCTGCTTGCACTCTCCGCCTCCATCCGTCGTTTTCCTTGAAAATCTTAGTTTCGACCCTGTTTTCCCCACTCCATTACGAAGTAAAAAGAAACGATAAATGGCTATAAATTTGGAGGATTAATCCTGAGCTGAACGAAGTCATTCCCTTTGAAGCCATGATTACGGGCATATCCCATTCTACCAATTAACCATTATCATCTAACAACGAATGTTATAATATTAATAACGCTAACTGTTCTTAGCCACCATTGAATATTCTATACCCATGTATGGTATAATACTATTTAAATCATTTTGCTCTAATCGGGGGTACATTCGTATGAAATTCAATTATTTGATCCCTTTATCCGGAATGGTTGCTCTTTCGGTTCTCCTATCCGCCTGCAGCTCCTCGTCCGGCAAATCAACAACAGCCATGGCCCCTCATGCCTCTCATCAGCAGCATGCGCCTAACGGCGATCTGCAAGAAACAACCTCAGGTCTAACGAAGCTCCCCTCGTTCCTTGACAAGCAGCGGCCGGAAATCAAGCAAGCTTATCAGGTAGCAGCCTCTGTTGCCGATCTTCTTGAATGGATTCCTTGCTATTGTGGGTGTGGAGAGAGTGCAGGACACAAGAGCAACAAAAATTGCTTTATTAAAGAAATCAAGCAAGACGGCAGTGTCGTATGGGATGATCACGGAACTCGCTGCGGCGTATGCCTAGAAATTGCCGTCACATCGGCAAGATTGAAGCAGGATGGCAAAACTGCGAAGGAAATCCGGGCCTACATCGACCAGAAATATCAAAAAGGTTATGCCAAGCCTACAGATACCCCATTGCCTGCTTAATTTAGTACCTGTAACAAAAAAGAAGCGAACGAGGACCTATGCCCCGCTCGCTCTTTTTACATCTTCCATAATGAAAGCATTGTCTATCCTAGTTAGTCCGTACTCGGAAGTACAACCGTAACCGTAGTTCCCTCTCCTTCTTTACTGCTCACTGCAACCGTCCCATTGTGCATCGATACAATTTTCCTCACCAGGGACAGCCCTAACCCACTTCCTTCAGCAGCGCCCGTTCGAGAACGGTCCGCTTTATAAAACTGGTGGAAAATCATCGACAGCTCCGCTTCCGGAATGCCTATGCCCGTATCCGTGATAGTCACCTTGACTTGATGTACTTCAGCTGACGCCCTTATTCTGATTTTGCCTTCCTCCGGCGTAAATTTGATGCTGTTGCCAAGCAGATTGATCCATACTTGATTCAGTAAATCCTCGTCGGCGGCAATGACCGTTTTGGGCAGATTCAACTCCAGATGCAGCCGCTTAGCGCTCCATAAAGGCTCGCATACGACAGCTACATGACGAATTTGCTCATCAAGCCGATAAGTCGTCTTCTGAAACGGATGATGCTTGGATTCCAAAGAAGCCAGCTTCAGCAAATTATCGCTCAGACGGGACAAACGCTCGCTTTCGGATTGAATAATATCCAAGTAATACAATCGTTCAGCCACAGGCATGGTGCTGCTTTTTAAAGCTTTTGTAAAACCAATGATGGAGGTTAGTGGTGACTGGATTTCATGCGATACATTCGATACAAAATCCTGCCTCATTTGCTCCAGCTGCTTCAGCTCCTTCGTCATTTCGTCGAAGCTTTGAGTCAAAATACCGATCTCGTCGTTTCGTTTCAAATTCATTTGCACATTGAAATTCCCTTTGGCGAGTTCTCGTGTTGCCTTCGTCAGCATATTCAACGGCTTGACCAAATACTGTGCGGCCACAACCATAACCAAGCCTCCCAATACCAATACAATAAGGAGATTCAATTGGATACTGTTTTTAATGGAGTGACTGATTGTCATATAATTCGGTTGGATAAACAAAGCGAATGCTTCCGTGCCTCGCTTTAACGGAAATCCCATAAGCCATGCCGGGAGCTCATGATTCCGGTTATCAATAAATTCTTGGTATGAGCTTCCGGACAAGACCTGCACCACTTGATCTTCCGAAACCGTGAAGGAGGTTGAAGAACTTGCCTGCTTCTTCCCAGAGGAGTCATATATGCTGATATAGGACGATTTCATGTCCGCAAAGCGCTGCAAAATCAATCCCCATCGCTCCGGATCAGCCTCGCGCAATATAACCATCATGTTTTCTGCCGATCGGCTTGTATCTTCCTTCATCCAATCCTGCATCTGCTTCTCAAACATCCGGTTCGTCACCAGGAGGGAGCCTACCAGACCGATCATGACCGCTATGATAAAAGCTACCACAACTCGAGTATAGAGGGATTTGATCATTCCTCCATCTCCAATCGGTAGCCGAGCCCGCGAATGGTGCTTATTTTGAATGAAGCGTGTTTTTGATGGAATCGTTCCCTCAGCCGTTTGATATGAACGTCTACCGTTCTCTCGTCTCCCTCATAATCCATGCCCCATATTTGCTGAATCAATTGCTCTCTCGTAAATATTTGTCCTGGATAGCTGGCCAATTTGAACAACAGCTCAAATTCCTTTAAGGGCAGCAGGACTGTTTCCTCTCCAACCTTCATTTCATGTGAGGATTGATCCAGCAGGGCATTACCTATCTGAATCACATGAGAGGCTGCAATTTTATATCGTTTCAGCAGCGCTCTGACCCTAATCACAAGCTCTATAGGATCAAATGGCTTCACCAAATAATCGTCTGTACCCAACTGGAAGCCTTTCACTTTCTGTCCGGTTTCCCCTTGGGCTGTAACCATTAGTACCGGAATGTCATAGTGCGCCTTAATTTCCTTGCAGAGCTCCCACCCGTCCATCTCGGGCATCATGATATCTAGTACGACCAAATCCATCCGCTCCGAATCCAGCCGGGCTAATGCTTCCTTCCCGTTATACGCTTCCCGTGTGACCCAGCCTTCCCTCTCCAGGAATAAGGTCATCAGCTTGACGATATGCCGATCATCATCTACAACCAGTATATTAGCCATAACCGTATTCCCCCTGAACTGCTTGTTCTGTCCATAGTATAACCATGTTGCGGGAACGGATGAATGGAGGCAAAAAAAGACTCCGTTCTTTGAACGAAGTCAGACTGATACGAAACCTATGAAATTGAAAAATTTGATCTAGTACTCCGGTGGGGTATCCCCTTCCGACCGCTGTTGTTCTCGGGAAATCATGATTATATCATTCTTATAGTGGATATTTCCCAAGAACAAAGGCGGATGCTGTCGCTCCTACAGGGGATACCCCACCTACCGATAAAGCAAATTTCTCAAAACAGATTCCATAACTCAACCCATTCATTGAACGAAGTCTTTTTATTAATAGCTGCTAGAGCCCCAAAATCGCATCAATCATAGGCTTGGTATCTCCACCTGGATACATAACGTACAGAAGAACGTAAACCACAACGCCTGTAGGCGCTGTAATCAGCCACATAACCGCTGTCCAACGTCCGATCTTTTTGTGCTTGGCAAACCGCTTATTGAAAGCGTGCAGCAAGGTTATGACTCCAAAAACGCCGGCTAACGTAGCCAAGGTAATATGGAAAAAGAGGAACAGATGGTACGCTAGCTTGAGCGATTCCGGACCTCCGAAAGTGGTGTTACCCACAAAGATGGTCCGCGATACATAAATGATGAAAAAGGCCAGGGCAAAACCGGCTCCCCAGAGCATCAACTTCTCATGCCCTTTACGGTTTCCCTTCAAGATTTGTCTCCAGCCGAAGGCTACAAAAATAGCGCTAATAACAATAAACGATGTGCTGATCGTCGGCAATATATGCATTCTCGCTCCACCTCATCTTCCTTAATCAGGCCCGGTTTGCATGGACCGAAGAATGAGCGAACGACTCATTCTGCAAATCTTCTTCTTCTTCCTCCTGGCGTTCTCTGCGATACCAGCGGAAGAAAACGTAGGCTAATGTCATACCATAAACAATCTCTTGGACGATCTTCATAATGACACCGCCCAGCTGCTGATCATTCAAAAGAGACATAAACAAAAATTGCTCCGATACACTCTCGTAATTCGCATACATAGGTTCTCCTGCGAAAATAATGAGTGCACACGCCGGTGTCAGCAATATCCCGTTAACGAAGATGTAAGCCATTTTCTTAAGCTCCGTCATCCGACTGTATTCAGGCAGAGGGCAGAACACGGGAAACCACATTTGAAACGCAGCAAGCAAAAACACGGTATTGTATACCTCATGGAGCAGAGGGTTAGCCATCAGCGTATCCATGATCATTGGAATATGGTAAAAGGAGAATACCATGTTAAACACGAACAACGAAAGCAATGGTGACGTCAGCGCATGCATAATCCGATTGGCTTTCGGACCTCTAAACAACGGTCGCAGCAGCCAACCTGGTATACTCAACAACAATACCGGAGGCATGACCAAGTATAGAAGTGATTGTTGAAACATATGGGTACTAAAGCTGTAGTGATGCCCATAATAGCTTAACGGGCTACCCTCCGCTATATAGTACAAAAGCAAACCGATATAAAAGTACATCTGATGCTTTATTGAAACAGGCTCCGATTCTGCAAACCGATGGCGCCAACGATTGACAGCCATTCCGTACAACCACCCGATAACAATAAGAATAAGCAGCAAGCCGGGACTCCACAATGTAGCAAAATCAGCTGTTGCACCATGACCTCCATGCCCCATCTGTCCCATTGGATCCGTATTCATGCTAACCTCTCCTTTCTTAGCTGATTGAGTCAAAATTTGGATTGTTACTAATTTGTGAAAAATAGTGCAAGCTTAAGAAAAAAAGAGGGGCTTTCATCTCTAAAAGCCCCCCCCCTTACTACCACCACGTCCAGAAAACACCTGCTGCTACTGCTGTCAGGGCAACAATCGCCCCGAAAATCAGACCCACGATCGGGAATAAATGTCCTCTTTCCTTCATGTGCATCCAATAAGCTAACTGGAACAATATTTGCACGACCCCAAGGCCGGTCAAGAACCAAAGCAAAAATGCGCGATCCAAACCGCCGTACAGCACAGCTGCAAAAGCGATCATAGTTAGTACAATGGATACAATATAGGACAAGTAATGGTTCTTAGGGCCTTCCAACTTATGCCGATTTCCGGCAGACGACGAATGCTGTTGGCTGCTCATTTACGGTCCCACCTTCCCCATCAAGTACACTACGGTGAAGATAAATACCCAAACTACGTCGATAAAGTGCCAGTAAAGACCAGCAACGTAAAACTTCGGTGCCGTTACTACCGTTAATCCTTTTTTTAAGGAAGAGATAATCAACAGCGTGATCCACAATACCCCGAACGCAACGTGCGCTCCATGGAAACCAACTAACGTATAGAACGAAGTTGCAAATGCGCTCTTGGAGAATACGTGACCTTCGTGTACGTACTCCCTAAACTCATAAATCTCAAGACCCAAGAAGCAAAGACCCAAAAGTACCGTTATACCCATCCAAGTCAGAAGCTTACCAAGCTGACCGCGGTGTAATGCCATCGTTGCAAATACACTGGTTAAGGAGCTCGTCAACAAAATGAATGTTGACAAAGCTACCGTACCCAATTGGAAAATCTCTTGTCCCGTAGGACCGTCAGGAACTTGATTGCGCAAAGCGATAAATGAAGCGAATAACGTACCGAACAATACGCACTCTCCACCAAGGAAGAGCCAGAAGCCCAATACTTTATTTTTACCTTCTAATGTTGCTGTTTCCGCGTGAGGTGGCAGGGCACCGCCTACTTCGTGATGTGCACTCATGCCTTTACCCCCTTATCATTGAGTTCTTCCGGTTCAATATGATAACCGTGATCATCATATACGGATCTTAAGAACATGCTGAGCAGCATAATTCCCAAGCCTACTCCAGATACCCAATACGTATGGTACATGAAGCCGAAACCGGCGATGAAGAAACCAATTGAGAATACAAGCGGCAAAATTGATGGAGACGGCATATGAATTGAACCGATTGGTTCTGCAGGTGTCATCTCTTTATTGCCAGCCATTTTTTCTTTCCACAATGGATCCAAACCGCGAACGAGCGGAGTTTGTTTAAAGTTGTACTCTGGAGGCGGAGATGGAATCGCCCACTCCAATGTACGGCCATCCCACGGATCCGCAGGAGCATTCTTAGGCTTCATGGATGCTGCAATAATATTGATCAAGAATACGATCGTACCGATACCCATCAAGAAAGCACCGATCGTACTAATAAAGTTACCTTCTTCTAAACCAACGCCTGGCTGGTATGTAAATACGCGACGCGGCATCCCCATCAATCCTAAGAAATGCTGCGGGAAGAATGTCATATGGAAGCCTATGAAGAACGTCCAGAAATGAACTCTACCTAATGTTTCGTTCAGCATACGACCGAACATTTTTGGCCACCAGTAGTAAGCACCGGCGAACAAACCAAGCACCAAACCACCTACGATAACGTAGTGGAAATGCGCTACAACGAAGTACGTATCGTGGTACTGATAGTCAGCTGCAGGAACCGCAAGCATAACCCCTGTAATACCACCCATAGTAAATGTCGGGATAAACGATGTTGCAAAAATACTTGCTGTCGTAAATGTGATTTGACCGCCCCAAAGCGTGAACAGCCAGTTAAAGATTTTAACTCCTGTAGGTATGGCGATAGCCATCGTAGCAATCGCGAAGATTGCGTTACCGACAGGACCGATACCCGTTGTAAACATATGGTGAACCCAAACCATGAAGCCCAGGAACCCGATCAGTGCTGTTGCAAATACCATGGAGCTATATCCGAACAAACGTTTTTTCGAGAATGTACTTACAATCTCAGAGATAATACCAAATGCAGGCAAAATCAAAATGTAAACTTCAGGGTGACCGAAGATCCAGAATAAGTGTTCCCACAGTACCGCGTTACCACCTTTGGATACATCGAAGAACGCACCGCCGAACAAACGGTCAAACATCAATTCTACCAAACCTACAGTAATCGCAGGGAAAGCGAACAAAATCAAAGCGGATGTGATGAATGCAGTCCATGTAAACAACGGCATTCTCATATATGTCATACCAGGAGCACGCATGTTGATGATCGTAACAAGGAAGTTAATCCCCCCGATCAGCGTTCCCAAACCGGCAATCTGCAGACCAAGGACGTAGAAGTCTACACCGTGATAACCCGTCGTTGTATCAATGATACTAGAAAGCGGTGAATATGCCGTCCAGCCCGCTGCAGGCGCTCCGCCCAAGAACCAACTGGTATTGAGCATTACACCACCGAAGAAAAACAACCAAAATCCAAGCGCATTCACAAAAGGGAATGCTACGTCGCGCGCACCGATTTGAAGCGGCACTACCGCATTCATAAAAGCGAATATGATCGGCATCGCTGCAAAGAAGATCATTGTCGTACCATGCATGGTAGTCAGCGCATTAAAGGTATCGCCAATAAAAATCTTTTGGTCTGGATACAAAAGCTGAATCCGGATTAGGATCGCTTCTACACCGCCCATCAGGAAGAACAAGCCTCCTGCAATCAGGTACAATATCCCGATTTTCTTATGGTCAACTGTAGTAAGCCAATCCATTAAACCGGTGTAATGTTTTGTTTTGTGAGAGTGAGCCAACGTATTAACCTCCTTTGTTCCAAGATGTTCGTTATCTCAATGAATTCAAATATTTAACCAAGTCGTTGATTTGGTTATCCTGCAATGGAACTTGAGGCATTTTGTTGCCCGGTTTCACCGATTGAGGATCTTTGATCCATTTTTTAATGCTTTCATCGTCGTGAGGCAGAATACCTGCAACCATTTCACGAGTTCCAAATCCGTTCAAGTTAGGTCCAAAGCCCAGTCCTTGTGCGTTAACCGCGTGACAGGACAAGCAGTTATCTTTAAAGACTTGCTCTCCGTTCTTAGCCTCAGCAGGGATCGAAGCCGGAGTTTTCATTTTTTCTACCCATTTGTTGAAGTCCGCTTCTGATTTGGACACAACTTTAAAGTCCATCAGAGCATGGGACGCTCCACAGAGCTCGGCGCATTTACCCATAAAGGTATCTGCATCATCCGCTTCCAAATAGAATACATTCGTCATCCCTACGTTCGTATCTTGTTTACCGCCCAGGGAAGGTACCCAGAAAGCGTGAAGTACGTCAGCAGAAGTAAGCTCGAATGCAATTTTTTTGCCTGCAGGAATAACCAGATCTTGTGCTGTAGCGATTCCAAGTTCCGGATACTCAAATTGCCACCAGAATTGGTGAGCGGTTACTTTAACGTGTACTGCATCTTTGTCACCGATGTGATTCTCCGCCAATTTCACCGTATAGCTCACTGTTGGCACCGCCAAAATGAGCAGCAAAATGATCGGAATCACTGTCCAAATGATTTCAAGCGTATGGCTTCCTTCTACTTGCTTCGGAATAATATCTTTATCGCCTTTCTTCTTCCGGAAGCGAACTAACACGTAAATGTAGATTACGAATACAACCACGACAACCAAGATCATAATGCCCAAGCTCAGCTTCATCAAGAACAGCTGGTCTCTGGCTACCGGACCTCTTGGCCTCAAGGCGGAAATCCTATCGTCTCCACACCCCGTCAGAAGCAACATCATCAACCCGAAAAGAGGGATGAAACGCCACAGATTTTGCCATCGATTCATCTTATCAATCCCACCTCTAAAGCTAATATTTTTCGAACAAAAGGTCATATATTGTCAATGAACCTAATCACCATATTAACTATAAATTCGTACCACTTTTTTGTCAATGAATCTGAAGAAGTTCACAAATTGTTCTCAAACAGCCATTTTCATAGCATTTTCATTGGTTTTTCTCCTTTGCCTCTCTTGTTTTATTTCCATAATTCAGGGCTTTTATGCATCTCAACACCTTTTGTCGAATAACGCATATTTCTCCCGAATTAACGGATTCTAATGTAGAAGAAACTCATTTTTCATTTCGCAATACGAACCGCTATGTGAATCAGTTTTCTCAACAGTGCCCCCAATTTATGCTTACATTGCAAAACTTATGAGGAGGTTATGATGATGTTCCATCTACGGCTTACCTGGGCGGCTGTTTGTACAAGCTCCCTCATTCTCCTTAGCGGATGCTTCTCAACTTATGATTACAACAGCGCCAACAACTTCGGAAGTAAGCGAGATGCCCCTAGACAAGACACCACCCGGGCCTATCAAACGCAACAGCAATATGCCATTGTATCTCACAAACACTCCAGTCTAGAAATGAATCAGTTCTTGTCGGATCAGATAGCAGCGATGGAT
Source organism: Paenibacillus sp. RC67 (assembly GCF_030020805.1). GTDB lineage: Bacteria > Bacillota > Bacilli > Paenibacillales > NBRC-103111 > Paenibacillus_S. The sequence continues at coordinate 522,810 of NZ_CP125098.1, read as the reverse complement.
GGAGTCAACAGCGCCATTGTGATGCTCGCCGACAACACCGCTTATGTTGCCATCACCATTGATAAGTCAGCAACCGGGACACGCAGCGGACTTTCCGGCCAAGAAACGAATAATGCAGGTACGGTGCGTGGCTTATACAACCCTGCTACCCCATTTAACGATTATGCGGATCCAAAGAAACTGGCGACCGGAACCAACTCTTACGAAACAGTGAAAAACCATGCCCATTTAAGTCATCTGTTCAAGCAAAAAATCGCCGAGAAAATTCGTTCCCTTCAGCCAACCGTATCGGATGTATATATATCGGCTAATCGTAACTTTATTAATGAAATGAACCGAATGGCCCAAGAGGCTTGGAAGGGGCAAGATTTGAAGCCGTTTCTTCCTCAATTCGACGCTATGTCCGAGGATATTTTCGGAACGCAGCCCACTCATCCGACAAGCACTGAAAACTAATCCGCAACCTTCGACTATAAGCCTCATGATTCGCCCTGAGTATCGCTTCATATTATATATGAAGAAACTCGGGGTTTTTGAGCTGCAAAGAATATATAATCGCATGTAACCGATACTGGTAATAATCCCTTTTTTGAGCCATAAGCTAAGGAAGTCGTATATAGCGATTATTTTTGTGATGAAAAGGAATAACGTCGGTTTCTTTTTCCTACGGCTTCCTGTAGAATGCATGTAGACGCCACAAGTCTGTTCAACGTATCTTGTCTTGCGGTCGATCTCGTTTGAACGGCCTAAGATCTTGAACGGCTCGCATCCTATTATAGAAGAGAAATTTTTGGCTGCTGCTTATTGATAAGGATAAATCTCCGTTTGAGACGGTTAGGGAACAGACTTATGATGAATGAACTGGAAGATAAGGAGACAATCTATAATGAAAACCAATTTATTTGCCTCACTAGGCATTAGTGAAGAGATTGTGGAAGCCTTGAGCAATCAAGGGTATACGGAACCTACGCCGATTCAGCAGGAATCTATTCCTGTTGTGCTCGCAGGTGAAGATGTTATCGCTCAAGCACAGACAGGAACCGGTAAAACGTTAGCCTTCGTTCTGCCGATCCTAGAGCGTATTGACCCTAAGAAAAACTTCACTCAAGCTCTGATCGTAACGCCTACCCGTGAGCTGGCTATTCAAATCGCAGGTGAGGTGCAGAAATGGGCGCCGGTTAAGGGTGTTCGTGTCCTAGCCGCATATGGTGGACAAGATGTCGAGCGGCAATTGAAAAAGCTCGAAGGCACTGTCCATATGATCATTGCAACGCCAGGCCGTTTGCTTGACCATTTGCGCAGAGAAACGGTACAACTGCAGCGTCTATCCACCTTGGTTCTTGATGAAGCGGATCAAATGCTGCACATGGGTTTTCTGAAGGAAGTTGAGGAAATCATCGTACAGACATCCCCGAAAAGACAAACCTTGCTGTTCTCAGCTACGATGCCAGGGCCTATTCGCAATCTGGCAAAAAGCTATATGAGAGATCCACAGGAAATCAAGGTAAAAACCAAGCAGGTTACGCTAACCGAAATCGAGCAAATTGCCATCAAAACGACAGACCGCGGCAAGCAGGACGCACTGGTTCGTCTGATCGACGAATATCAGCCTTATTTGGCCATGATCTTCTGCCGGACCAAACTTCGTGCCTCCAAGTTGAATGAAGCTTTGCAGGATCTAGGCTATGCCTCTGACGAGCTGCACGGCGATCTCACTCAAGCCAAACGGGAACAGGTTATGAAACGATTCCGCGAAGCCAAAATCCAGCTTCTTGTAGCTACGGACATTGCAGCACGCGGCTTGGATGTTGAAGGCATTACTCATGTGTTCAACTACGATATGCCTCACGATGTCGAAGGCTATATTCATCGAATCGGGCGGACGGGACGCGCAGGCCAACGTGGTATGGCCATTACGATGGTTGCACAACGGGATCAAGGAACACTTGAGGCAATTGAAAGAGGCATAAATGCCGAACTGCCAAGGCGGACAGTGAAAGCGGACGGCGAGCTGAGCGAAGCAAGAACTAGCGGTCCACGCAAAGGAAGCGAGCGCGAAGAATCAGGACGCGGGCGGACAGCGGAGCCACGCAGGGGTGAAAGACGCGGCGGCTCACGCCAAGTTAAAGCTAGCGGCGGACGTGGGCGCGGCGACAGAGCTCAGTCTGCGGGACGCGAGCAGCGCGATTGGAACGCTGGCGGAGAACGCAGCGGACAGCAGGCGCGCGGGCGCGGCGACAGAGCTCAGTCTGCGGGACGCGAGCAGCGCGATTGGAACGCTGGCGGAGAACGCAGCGGACAGCAGGCGCGCGGGCGCGGCGACAGAGCTCAGACGGCGGGACGCGAGCAACGCGATTGGAACGCTGGCGGAGAACGCAGCGGACAGCAGGCGCGCGGGCGTGGTGACAGAGCTCAGACAGCGGGACGCGAGCAGCGCGATTGGAACGCTGGCGGCGAGCGCGGTGGACAGCAGGCACGTGGGCGTGGCGACAGAGCCCAGTCTGCGGGACGCGAGCAGCGCGATTGGAACGCTGGCGGTGAGCGCGGCGGACAGCAGGCGCGTGGGCGTGGCGACAGAGCTCAAACGGCGGGACGCGAGCAGCGCGATTGGAACGCTAGCGGCGAGCGCGGCGGGCAGCATACTCGCGGGCGTGGCGAAAGAGCTCAGTCAGCGGGCGGTGCACAGCGTTCCTGGAACGCGGGTAACGACCGTGCTGGGCAGCAAGCTCGTGGGCGCGGCGATAAACAGCGTAGCGGACAATCAAGCAGCAGTCCACGTACCGGACGTAACGACACTAGCGCTCGTGGACGCCGCGGACGCTAAAATCCCGTAGGTTCACCGTATAACTTGTTTGTTAAAATGCATAAGCCTTTACCTTGGCATGGAAAACATGTAAAATAAGGTATACGGTAAGTCGGCAAGGAACTTCCAAAACCAAGGAGGGGTTTCTATGTACGAACTAAGGGATAAGGATTTTATCTTTATTTTTACGGGACCTAATGGTGCCGGACGCAAAACTGTAGCTCAGATGTCAGGCGAGACACTCGGAATGAAGAAGGTCATTTCGTATACAACACGGGCCCCTCGTTCCTCCGAGTTCGACGGACAGGATTACCATTTTGTATCTCTAGATACCTTTCTTGAGGCGGAAAACAATAACGAGTTTGTGGAAGTCATCGAAATGGATGGCAACCGTTATGGCGTTAAAGAAAAGGATGTCGCCCAAATGCTTGATAAGTATGGCGCGATTTATCTGGTTCTTAACCGTTTTGGGGCCGAGTCGCTTAAGAAGCTGTATGGCAATAAAGCCGTGCGGATCTTCATTCATGCCGATTTGAAAACCATTGTAAAACGTGAGGAAGATCGTGGAGATTCTCCGGAATTAATCCAACGTTATACATCTCATTATGATGAGGAAATGGCGTACAAGGACCAATGCGAGCACATTTTCGAAAATCTTGATTTGGCTCATACGGTATTCGATCTTACGAAGACTTTGGATGACAACTACTTGCACCGCAATTTGGTCGATAAAGACTAACACAGCTCATCCGATATAATAGGTACAAAAAAGAGTCCCGCTTGAAAAAGCCGGACTCTTTTTGTACCTTCATTATTATTTTTTCTTTAAGCCTTCGATTAACTTAGTGATCTCTTCATCGCCTTCTCGAAGCGCCGTATTAATATCCTTGCCATCCAGAATAACATCCAGAAGCTTATTATTAACAACGGCATCAGCACCTGTAGGGATTAGTGACATCAACTCAGGAGCACCACCGGATCCAGGGGTCGGAGCAGATTGATTGTAATAGTAAGCGCCTACATTTTTACCACCCATTAACGGTGAATCGGAGCCGAATGCTTTCTTAATCGCATCATTCGTCGTTGGAGTACGTACGCCGCGCTTAGATTCCGTCATGAAGAATTCATCCGATGTCAAATAGGACAATACTTCAAAGGCCGCTTCCTTGTGCTGGCTTGTTTTCATAATACTATACATCCAAGGTGACGGTTGATCGGCGATTTTAGGTTTATCGGCAAAAGTAGGCATCGAAACGACATCCCAATTCATGCCTTCCGGTATTAACTTTACGTGATTCAAGTCATTGTTGATAACAGCCATCGCAATCGTCTGCTCCTTAGCGAACGCCTGAAGCTCCGGATTCGTCGATCTTGAATTAGGTCTGTTGTTGCCAGGGATTTGATAAATACGGACCAGATTTTGATACAGCTTCTTCCACTCTTCGGTGTTCAGGCTTGCTTTTCCCGTAGTCGGATCAAGCGGTCTTAAACCGTATGGATTTTCCCTTAACAAATATCCGTGGAATGTCGATAAACCGCGATATTTTGTTCCGTCGACTTGCCGTGTCATTTTCGTCGCCAAATCGTATACTTCATCCCAAGTCATTCCGTCTTTCGGATACGGCATTCCGAACTTATCGAACACATCTTTGTTATAATACATAACGGAAGTGCTAGCTACGAAAGGAAGACCATAGATGCCCTTACCGCCAGTGTATTGATCCAGTGCTTTTAATGAAGCAGGGTCCAGACGGCTCGTATCGTATTTATTCTTTTTGATCAAGTCCGACATATCGTAATCAAGACCTAATCCTTGAATCAAATTCGGGTAACGGTTATAAACGTACCAGAAAATATCCGGTGTCGTTCCTGCCGTAACAAGATCCTCAAGGTTGCTGCCTTTACCGCGTTCAATATATTTTACTGTAATCCAAGGGAATTTTTTCCTAATGGGATCCCCGATTTCTTTCTCGAAATCCTCCGGCGTCTTACCTAATTCCGAGGAAAAAACAAGTTCAACCGGTTCTCTATTTTGCGGTTCGTTTGCTTTTCCCGATTCGCTGGATTTACCGCCAGAGCCCCCCTGGCCGCCAGAGCATGCCGTGACCAACATACTTAAAGCTAGAAAAGGAACCACCTTACTCATTTTCATTACTGTAACCCCTCCTGAAGAAATGTGATGTGTCATTCCCAAACCATCGATGCTTTCACACCGGAGTACAGCGACATATGTAATCGCTTGCAAATCTATTATATCAGCACATTTCCAACATTTGTGTTGTTGTATTCGTATTAAATGTTGCTGCGCTATCCTAAGCGAAGCTTACAATATGTTGATAACTTTTACATATAATTCAAACACGCAAAAAAGAGCTGAGCATTTGCTCAACTCCTTTTTGGCTTATGATATAAACTACTGTGCGGCAAGAAATTTGCGCAACCTTAGGGTCTCAATCCCGGCTAGCAGCACAATTCCGATCCCATGAGTATCGTTTAACAACCAGGATAATTGATCCTTATAATATAATGGAGAGTAAGAATAGCCCGATCCCCGGCATACGCCGTAAATATTGCCGTACTTATCGATGCAAGTGGCGGCCAGACCGTCCCAGCCCTTAAATACTGCTTGAATGTAAGGCTCCGGATTCGTTATCCATCCAAAACGTACCGCACGAGCAAAAGCATACATGAACATGGATGTGCAGGAGGCTTCATCGTAGGATTCCGGATCAGTCAATACTTGATGCCATAAGCCCCGAACTCCCTGCAAGCGCAAATAACCTTCACACAGCTCCTGCAAGAAGCTTATCAGCTCCTCCCGAAGTCCATGATCTTCAGGCATTACCGATAACAGCTCCGTCAGCGAGAACAGCACCCAGCCGTTCCCCCTTCCCCAAGGCACACCATTGGTCTTATTGAACTTCATATCATAGACATGATGCATAATTTGCTTCTCGGGCATGAACAGCTTGCTTTTATATAGTAGAAACTGTTTCGCGGCATCATCCAAATAGGAAATATCCTTCGTCAGCTCATAGTACCTGCACAAGAATGGGGTGCTCATGTACAAGTCGTCGCACCAAATCGTATCCTTCATAAAATCGACCGTACCCCGTACCCGATATAAGCAGCCGTCATCCAGCCTGTCCTGCACGTTGGTTATGTAGTGGGCAATTTGATCTGCCGCCCCTCGCGCCCCTTGCAGCTCGCGTTCTTTATTGGCCTGCAGCATGGTAGCACCGAAAGATCCGCAATCGTCCAGACTATCAATAAGCGTCAGCTGACTGTTCAAACCCGGAGCTCCATATTGTCGGCTGTCCCAATGAGCGTATTCATTGTATGAGGTACACTGCTCTATGTGGTCGGCCACATAATCGATGTATGGATTGCAGGCCAACTCCCTGCCTGTCTGCAAAATACCGTACAGGGTGACACCGAGCGGATAATTCCATTTTCCGAACATGGTATTCTCCAAATAAGGTCTTACCCAAGTATCCGGTTGATCCGCACGCCAGTACGTTTCTTCGCCTTCCGGCCCAAATACTTTGTCGAGCCTTGCCGTATCACCCGCAGCAGGAGCAGAGGATACAGAGAATGGCCCTAAGTAAAGCCATGTATCCGTTAATCCCTCTATAGGATGTGGCGAAGTCCATTGAATAGCTCCCTCACTTAACTCCTCCCATTGAACGCCCCATTCACTCGATGTGCATGTCGACTTCACTACAAGATCGTGGGTTCCGGGTGAAAGAGATAACGGGAGTTCAAAGCTGCCGCTATCCTCACTTCCCTGATGGATAAGCTCCCCATTCATATAAAGTGCCCATGGGCCCTGATGCTTTCCTTGCAGTGTAAGCTGCTGTGGCTTATAGTCCTTGTTATGCAGCTTGGACCATGCGAAAGCCTGCTGTCCCATTGCATTTCCGAATATACGTGAGAAGCTGCCCCGATTCGAGTCCTCTTCCGACCATTGGTTACGGGGGAGCCACTGAAACCCTGTGCCCGCTTCTGTTGCTTCCGCTCGGGGCAAGCTGGAGACGGACCATCTCTCGCTTTGAGGCCCGCTGTATATCCAGCCCTCCTGCCCTTCCCTCTCGGCCGATGGTGCCAGAAAATGCAGCGGGAACCCTTTGGCAGAACCTGTACCGAATCTGGCGCCGCAACCGGTACCCGTTTTTTCAAACTCGATGACAAAGTGGTTCCAGCCCTGGGATAGCTTTGCACGGAAATCCGTCTTGAGCTCTGGGAAAACATCTTGATTGATATTGGATTGAAATTTTTTCTCTCCATTAATATAGACTCGAACAGGTCCGTAACAGCTCACCCGAAAAGGAAGATCGTTCTCCTGCTCCATCCACAATTTGCCCCAAACGTAGACGAAGCTTCCCACCGGCATATCCGGGAATTTTTCGTGCAAATTCATCTCATATCGATAGTCCGACCTTCTTAAAAATCCACCTCGATTAAAAGTGCGAAACAACGGAGCCTTCCTCGGATGAGAACCGATAAACCGGTTAGTCACCGTCGTCAACACATCCTCGATCAGTACATCAGCGCCCTTGGCTATCGACTCGCGTTCATGAAAATAGGTCATAAAGGTACCTCATCTCACCGTTAGATTTCCCCACCGGGATAAAGCGTGGAATGATACAATCTTTTGCTTTGCGGCAAAGCATGGCCTGATGCTGATACAGCCACATCGTAATTGCCTTTTGAATAAATGGAGGCCTTATCGTTATCATAGATAACGATTTGTTCATTACTTGAGCCAAGCAAATCTGCATGCGTCACATACCCGTCCGTCGGGAATTGAACGACAATGTTCATATGCCCATCATATAAAGCAGGAAGAACACCGCCGCCCCTTCTATAAGCCAATATGTAATCCAAACGGCTATCGTCCCATCGGCTTACCGTTTCAATAATAGTCAGCCATCCGTCTGTCTTCCGATCTTCCTTCCACACTTCTTGCCCTTCGGCATCGAGAAGAAACATCCCATCTTTCCCTTTGCGTTTGCCTGCTCCATCCCCTCTTACAATGCGGTCAAGTCCAGCAACCTGCAATCCGGGAAGGTCATTACGGAATTTGCCTAACGCTACATGCTGCGATTCTATAGATCCGTCATAACGCCATAGCTCTTGGCCGCGTGAATCGTACATTACCGTTACACTTCCACCGATGACCAGCTCCGGTTGTCCATCGTCGTTCACATCTCCAACCCAGATGCAATCGGCATGATCGTCCAGATCACGACAGCTCCACAGCAGCTTGCCTTGATGATCAAGCAGATCATAGCCTGCCATAACTTCATCGTATCCATCGCCATCCAGGTCGACTGGCCACGGGAAGTGACCCGGATTGCCGGTATGGGTCCACAGAAGCTCAAACTCCGAGTTCAGAGCCCACATGCGGTGATATCGATCCTTCAGGATGAGATCACTTGGTCTTTTCCCTCCCGTGAGATTGGCAATCATAATGCAGTCGTGAGCTTGCGGATCTGGAAGTTCAAAGCTCCGCTTCACTTTTCCGGTCTGTCCGTCGAGAATGTGGAACCGACCGTTCATGACGCAAAGCACCTCAAGGTGCCCATCACCATCCAAATCGTAAATTTGAGCCGGATAATCCGAGCCAGGCCCTCCCGCTTCGGTGTCAGGCGTACCTGTTTGCCACAGCAGCTTGCCCTGAAGATCAAACACCGTTATACACTGAACTTGATGGGGAATGTATCGTACATCCTGACGATGATCCGGCTGTACCATCACAATTTCCATCCTGCCGTCTCCGTCAAGATCCCCCAGCAGCATTTTGCATCGCGGACCTGCTGCACTGATATCCAACTCGCTTAATAAAAATAAATCAGCGTTTACCGCTCTCATCTTTCCCCCTGCCTTCCGTTACATCGTTTGGGTCTTTTGTTATTAGCTATGAATCATAGCGATAAAAACAAACTACCCGCTCCTTAGCTAGACGTTTCCCCTGTAATTCAGCTCCCTCCTAATCATATCCAGCTTGAACATTTATCTACAACCATACTTTTTTGCTAAAAGGACTATCTAAGCCGCCTTACACCGCATAAAGCTTGGACTTTTTTGTTTCATTAAGGCTTTTCATATAAAACCGGAGTTTGGATCATTTCTACTTCTAGACCAGCGTAATAAAATTGGGTCCTCAAGATGATCTGTCAAAAAGGTTACCTGGTGTCCGTTCGCATCAAAGCTCAAAATAAGTTAAACTGAAGGGGAGAACCAACCAACTATAACCTTCGGAGGATTCCTTATGAAGCTTATTTCTATAGAACCTACGCCAAGTCCTAATTCCATGAAACTGAATGTGGATGAAGTGCTGCCGAGAGGGGTACGGCTTACTTACAAAGCCAATCAAGCCGAGGAAGCGCCTGAACCACTCAAAGGCTTGTTAGCAATAGAGGGAGTACGCAGCGTGTTCAGAACGGCGGACTTCATTGCTCTGGACCGTACCCCTAGCGCTGACTGGGCGGCCATTCTTGCAGCGGCCAGACTGCTGCTGCTAACGGATAGCAGCGAAGGCCAGTCTGCTGAGCAAGCTGTGAGCCCGACGACCAGCTACGGGGAAGCGCAAGTACTTGTCCAGATGTACCGTGGAATTCCTATGCAGGTACGTGTCAAAACCGGAGATAGAGAAGTACGCTCTGCTTTGCCTGCTCTATTCGGCGAGGCTGTTCAGCAAGCGGCAGGCTCCTCCATGATCAGGGAACGCAAGCTGGAGGAATTCGGTGTTCGTTACGGGGAACTCGAAGAAATTGCAGCTGAAATTGTGAGTGAATTGGAAGCCTCTTATCCTCAGGAGAGGCTCGATGAGCTTGTAAAGCTGGCTAAAGAACAGGGAAGCGACTCCGGTCAGGAGAATTCATCTATAACCCGCCCGGCTCCATTGTCCTTGTCTGAGCTAGAGGAGCAGCTCCAGTCCGAGGATTGGAAGCAGCGTTATGCTGCTCTGGAGAGATTCGAACCGTCCGTCGAGGCGCTATCGGTGCTTGCTAAGGCATTGATGGATGACAATGCTTCCATCCGCCGTCTCGCGGTGGTCTACTTGGGGGATCTGCGCCAAACCGAAGCACTGCCTTATTTATTTCAGGCGCTGAAGGACTCTACAGCGGCGGTTCGCCGTACAGCTGGCGATACTTTGTCGGATCTCGGAGATCCGGCAGCGATAGGGCCTATGATTCAAGCATTAAGCGATAAGAACAAGCTCGTCCGCTGGCGCGCCGCACGCTTCCTCTACGAGGTGGGGGACGAATCAGCCATAGAAGCTCTCCGCCTAGCTTCTAACGATCCGGAGTTTGAAGTACAGCTGCAAGCCAAAATTGCACTGGAGCGAATAGAACGCGGTGAGGAAGCCGCGGGTTCTGTCTGGCAGCAAATGACGGAAAGCCGCAAGGAAGGCAAGGAATGAGCAAGAAACCCCCTGGGTAGCCCTAGGGGGTTTCTTGCTTTATTGTCTCTCCGTGCAGGAGAATACGCAGTGCCTGCTCCGGTAGCTCTCTGCGCCGCCACTCAGCGGTAAGTCGATCCAGTGCTTCTCGCGGCGTATCGTCTGCAAGGCGGAAAGCGCCATAGTGCATCGGGACGAAGATGTCCCCCTTCACATCGAGGAATGCTTGCACGGCCTCCTCAGGCGTTACGTGCTGCATCGACATGAACCATTCCGGCTCATAAGCGCCGATGGGCATAAGAGCATAGCGGATCGCGAATCGCTCGCCGATCTGGCGGAAGCCGGGGAAGTAGCCGCTATCCCCGGCAAAATAAACCGCCTCGCGCTTACCGCTCTGCTGCGCGGGCTGTATGACCCAACCGCCCCAATGGGAGCGGTTGGTGTCCCACAGCGTGCGGCGCGTCCAGTGCTGCGCCGGAACAAAATGCAGCTCAAGTCCCTCGAGCTGCACGTGCTCCCACCAGCCCAGCTCCGTTACGCTGGCAAAGCCCTTCGCCCGCAGCTTGCCGCCGAGCCCTTCGGGCACGAACAAACGTGCCGCTTTGAAGGCTCGCAGCGTGCGTAAATCCATATGGTCATAATGGCTGTGCGAGAGCAGCACGGCATCTATCGGAGGCAGCTCAGCCAAGCTCAAGCCCGGAGGAGCCAGCCTTTTGGCAAATCCCATTCGCTCGGCCCACACCGGATCGGTTAAGATATTAACCCCGCCGATCTGAATAAGGAAGGAGGAATGGCCGATCCATGTCATCGTCGTCTCCTGACGGTTGCTGCGCAAATAATCAATCTGTTTATGCTCGGCAGGAGGAACCGTAAAAGACAAATCCTTTACCTTCGCCTTCCGCTCCTTTTGCCACTGACGAAGCTCTTTGAAACCTTTTAAGTTTTTGACGCCGTTCATGTTCTCATATCGTTTCTCCGCCATGGAATCTCTCGCCCCACTCTCTGCCCTTTTACCGAACCCTCATCAGTTCTTCAATTCATCTATTTCTCATTCTACTATACCGTTTACGATGGCTCATCGCAAAAGATGCAGGTTATAGCGCGCTCAAGCCGTATTCCATAGAAGGCCTTGTTCAAGGAAGGCACACTGCCTTAGCCATGCCCATTGGCAACTATTTGTTTAAACAGATTCATGGCGATATGCAAAAAGCCTTCATCATTCGGATGTAAATAAGCATCACCGAATAAAGCCGGTAAGTGTGGAATTAGCTTCTGTCCGTCCACCACCGTTATATTCGGATACGCTTCGCCTATTTCACGCAGGATGTCACTGAGCTGCTGCAGCGTTCCCATCGGAACCTCCTTATTTTGATCAGCTCTCCAATACGGAGTTAGTACGTACATCGGAATACCGGCATATAGCTTGGCTGCTTTAGACATAAATTCAGCACAATGGTAGCGGAATAGGTCCAATGTTTCAAACCTGCCCCAATCATTGGTTCCGTAGGCGATGGTGATCAAATCCGGCTTGTACGGCAAGCTCTCATCCAGGCTGTTCGCATCGAACACATAGCCGCCAACCCCGTGGTTAAGAAGGTTCATCTCCAGCGCTCGGGATAGCAATACTGCATAAGTAGAGGACGGCTTCTTCGCATCCATCCCTTGAGTAATGGAGTCACCCAAACAAAGCAGATTGCGTCGATGAGGCTTAGCCGCCTCGATGGTTGCTCCTTCCGAGAGCTTCAGCGAATGAAACGTCAGCGTCGCATTCTGCGGCAAGTAAATCGTCCATCTTCTTTGCTCGCCAACCGGGAGCGCAGTATCCAGTTCATAAAAGACCTTTCCTTGATCTTCCTCTAAAGTGTCCGACCCCAGGCTTGCCACCATTTCATCGTTCAGCCAAATATCGAAATAGGCCCATTTACGAACCATGCTGCCCAACGTATAATTCAACTCAACAGACGTCGTGTCCGATACGAAATCGAGGCAAATGCCCGCCGGACAATGACTGCGGACATGAAATCTTTCCTCCTTGCTGTATAATTTCATTTGGCTCTCTGTGAATCGAACCGGAACCAACTCTTCTCCTGTCTGCTCAATACGCAGCGTGTTAGCAAATAATCCACGAGCGATAATAGCTTCCATTTTCATTCGTTATTCCCCCAGTATTGAATTCCTTATCAAAAAAACGGTTTTTGCATACTTATAAATTGTTTTCCATTTCAATATCTGCACACGTTAACATTATCATAGAAATATTCCAACTGTACACCTGTTACTAACGTAATAAGAAGGCCCGATATTTCAGGGATTCTCGCAAAAAGCTTGACAGCCTCATGGCTTCCTTCATCCTATAATCCACGCTTGCAATAAGAATTTTTCCGCTTCCAAGGTCTCTTGAAATTGTTTCTTGGCTGTACTTTACGCTCTCCCTTATATGCTACAATATAATGACTTATAAGCAGGTAAAAGGAAAGGAACAGAGTACAATGTCAGACGCTTCTCGCATTATCATTTTTTCCGGAGGAAATCTCGGTCCGTGGGCGCTTAGGCTTATACAGCCCGGAGACCTGCTGGTCGGAGCAGACAAAGGAGCTCTTTTCCTGCTGCAGCATGGATTTACGCCAGACCTTGCTCTTGGAGATTTCGATTCGGTTACTCCGGAGGAGGCGCTTCGAATCGAGCGTGATAGTAAGCGATTCATAACCTGCGATCCGGTGATGAAGGACTTGACCGACACCGAAATGGCCATGAACTGGGCATTAGAGCAGCAGCCGACAGAAATCGTACTGTGCGGCGTCCTTGGCACACGCTGGGACCATTCGCTGGCTAATCTCCATTTGCTGCGCAAAGGGCTGGAGGCAGGTGTCTTATGCAGCATTGTCGATGCGTATAATCGCATCACATTGACCGATAATAGACGTCCACTGCAAATTCATAATAATCAATACTCTCACGTCTCATTGCTCCCGCTGAGCCTAGATGTGACTGGGATTACACTCGAAGGATTTCAGTACCCTCTACACAACGCAACCTTGACGATAGGTCAATCTCTTGGCATCAGCAATGTGCTCATAGAACCTGTTGGGGTCATTACGATTTCATCCGGAATGCTTATTGTCATTCAGAGCAGCGATACGCCGCAATAAGCTATCAAGATAGCGCTGGCCGCTTTTACTCCTATGTACAAAAAGAACCCCTTCATGAGGGGCTGAGTCTATGAAACTTATTAATCGAAGGTAGCTGCAGGTGTCAGGTGGGGTATACCTGAGGAAGGATACCCCATCTGAATACCGCGTACGCTTACGAAGTTACATGGGTTTCTCTTGACATTCCTTGCTCCTTCACAAGGACCTCTTTTTCTACCCCATCTTACTGCTGAACCTCTCATTCTGCCCTGTCCTATCACTTGGTGTGTTACTATTTCAAGATTGTTTTAAATGACTAATTCATGGCGTTAATGAGCCGATCCGTTGGAAAGCCCAATCCGTTCAATAATTTTGCGGCTTTCCGAATTCAAACCGGTGAGCGTGACTTTTTTTCCCAGTCCGGCATATTTCTGAGTAACCTTGGTTAACGCCGTCACAGCGGAATGGTCCCATACATGAGATGCGCTCATGTCGATCACGATTTGTTCAGGGTCTGACGCATAATCAAACAGGTCCACAAAATGCATCATCGTCCCAAAAAACAGCTGTCCGGAAATTTCGTACACCTTATGTCCGTTCTCATCCGTGAAGGTGCTGCAGCGTAGACGCGCCATTTTCCAGCCGAAATGTACCGCACTCAGGATAACCCCGGAAACAACACCAATGGCCAAATCAGAGGTCGCTACAACAATGGCAACTGTCAGCACCATGACGATGGCGTCACCACGTGGAATTTTTCCAATGGTCCGAATGGAATTCCAGTCGAACGTTCCAATCGACACCATGAACATAACCCCTACAAGAGCAGCCATCGGAATCTGCTTCACGACGTCACCAAGCACCATGATGAGAAATAACAGAAAAATGCCCGCTACCAACGTAGACAGCCTCGTCCTACCACCTGATTTAACATTAATAACCGTTTGTCCGATCATCGCACAGCCTGCCATGCCGCCGAAGAAGCCTGTGACGATATTGGCAATGCCCTGACCGCGAATTTCACGGTTTTTGTTGCTCTTGGTCTCCGTCATTTCATCCACAATCGTTGCTGTCAGCAGCGTTTCCGTCATCCCGACAACAGCCAGAGCCAACGAATAAGGCAGCAATGTGAGCAGCGTACCCAGCGTTAGAGGTACTTCTGGAAGATGAAACATCGGCAGCGCTTGGCGAATATCGCCCATGTCTCCGACCGTCCGCAAGTCAGCCCCCGTTGCTATCGTAATGATCGTCATCATGATAATAGCGACTAATGCAGAAGGAACTGCCTTCGTGAGGCGCGGCAGCAAATAAATAATGGCCAACGTTCCTGCAACCATCAAATACATCCCCCATGTCGCTCCAACGAAGTTAGGAAGCTGAGCCATGAAAATAATGATAGCCAAAGCATTGACGAACCCGACTATAACCGATTGCGGGACAAAGGTAATAAAGCGTCCTACTTTGCAAGCCCCTAATATCCACTGCAGTATCCCTGTCAAAAGTGTCGCCGCAAACAAATAATCCAAGCCGTATTTCACGATAATCGGCCCCATTAAAGAAGCCATCGCTCCCGTCGCAGCGGAGATCATACCAGGCCGCCCGCCTACGATAGATATCGTCACGGCAATCGTGAAGGAAGCATACAAGCCCACCATCGGGTCTACGCCCGCCATTATGGAGAACGCGATTGCTTCCGGTATTAAGGCAAAAGCAACCGTCAACCCCGATAAAATATCATTGCGGACATTACCAAAATAGCCTTGTTTCAATCGTTCAAAAAACAAGAAAAATCCTCTCCTATTCTGTTCATCTCTCTATTGGCGCTCCACTCTCAGGATTGCCGGGGCCGATATTCACTGCCCTAGATTATAAACGGTCAGGAGGAATCTTTCACTTTCAAAATCAAGCTTGTGAGGCAATCTAGGTGCATCTTGCTTAAATAGAACCGCATTATCGTCTTTTTTCTCCGTTTTATAAGCTTCTTATTTGAACCAGCCTTTATGACGGAACCATAAAAACATGCCGACCCCGATCCCAAACATCACAGCCAACACCCCGAAATAGCCCCATGACCAGTTCAACTCCGGCATATTTTGAAAATTCATCCCGTAGATCCCGGCAATAAAGGTTAATGGCATAAATATAGTGGTTATGACCGTGAGGGTTTTCATAATATTATTCATCCGGTTGGAGTTCAAAGAGATGTAGCTGTCCCGCAAATCCGCTGTCACATCCCGGTTCGATTCCAAAATCTCCGAAAGCTTGAGCAAATGATCATAAATATCCGAAAAGAAGAACACTTGATCTTTCAAGCCCATAATTCGATCCGAGCTGATTACACGGTAAAGAAGGTCACGCATCGGAAAAATCGTACGCCGCAGCTTCAGCAGCTTGGAACGGACTTCGAACGTCTCGCTCATTAGCTTCTCGATCGATTTTTGACCTGTATTGCTTTCAAGCTCGTTGAGCTGGTCTTCGATTTGGTACACGCAGGGAAAGTATTGATCGACCAGATGATCTATCACCGTATAAGCGCAAAAAAGATGATTGATCTCCTGTACCTGTTTGGATTCCTTAATCCGCAGCCACGCTTCGTCGACCGCTTTGAGCTGAGCAAAGTGAAAGGAGACAACATAACGGTCCCCCAAAAATATATCGACCTCTTCTGCCCCCAACGTCATTTCATTAATGGCATGAAGTACGAAGAACTGAACATCTTCATAATAATCCAGCTTGGGTCTCTGCAGCAGATGAAAGCAATCCTCTATAGCGAGTGGGTGAAAATGAAAAAAATCGCTCAGCTCCTTCGCTTCCTCTTCAGTGGGACGGTCAAAATCGACCCAAAACCATCGCACGTCAGAGCGATGCAGCTCCTGCAAGGATAGCTCCTCGACCATCCCATCGCTTTCCGTAAACGCTAAGATTCGAATCAATAGCCATCACCCTTCCTTTACTATCATAATACCCATTGAGCTGTAATTTTACGGAACGGGTCAGTAGGAAAATGAGATTTTGTTTACTGCAAGTCTCAGCGATCTGTTGCCATCCCCGTCAATCCAGAATGTCATAATCCATCCTAGCCCTAGTACAAAAAATGCTCCAACCCGGTCAGGTTGAAGCACATGTCAACAGTTGAAAATTGAAGGGTTACTTTCTGCCGTAGTCGGCTTTAATTTCTCCCCACGCCTTGGTATCCCATTTCATGATCTTATTGCTGTATGTGTTGCTTCGTAACCAAGCAAGCGCCCGGTCTACCAGCGTCCATATCTCCTGTGTCGAAGCATCGCGAGCCAAGTTGGTCGCGACTTCCTTCTTGCGCACCCAACTCATCGCCGTTACCGAGTCGCTGTAGATGGTCATATTGCTGCCCTTCTGCTGCAAGTACGCCAACGCATGAACGATAGCAAGAAACTCGCCCAAATTGTTCGTGCCCTTGGCAATAGGAGGGTGTTGGAACACAACCTCTCCCGTTCGGGTGTGCACGCCCTTGTATTCGACGATGCCGGGGTTACCTCGACTTCCGACGTCAACTGAGAGGCTATCGAGGTCCGCCTCCTCTTTAACGGAGCTTCCGCCAGCAGATTTACGGCTGCCGGAAGCAGACGTTGCTGCAGTCGAACTGCCTTTAGCGTTGGCTGCCGCAAACGACGCCTTCCAGCCGCGCGATAGAGCCGTCTTGGCTTCCGCTTCGCTCTCATAAGCTTTGAAGCGCGCCTGTGGGTAGCCGTTCGTCTGTGCCTGGCATTCCGCCCAAGTATTGTATATCCCAGGCACTTTTCCTTCCCATACGACGTAATACTTTGCTTTGGCCACTACGCTACGCACCTACTATCCATTTTGATTTTTGAAAAAGTCGATAAAATATGCTCCGTATTTGAAAAACTTCGCTTCCCCCACGCCCTTGATCTTGAGCATAGCCGCCGGATTGGTCGGCTTGATGCCGCACATCTCGCGCAGCGTGCTGTCTGGAAAAACGATATACGGTGGAATGCCTTCCTTCTTGGCAATCTCCATTCGCAAGCTGCGCAGCTGATCGAACAGCTCTGTCTCCACATCACGTGCAGCCGGCTCTGTGCGGATGCGCATCTTCTGCACAACTTGCTCCTCACCCGATAGCACGGCCTGTGCTTTGGCCTGCAGTCTTAGAACCGGGTATTTGCCTTCTGTAATCAGCAAGTAGCCTTCGGCGACCAGAAGCTGTATTAAGTCAACAATCTCTTTCTCCGTACGGTCTTTCAACAAGCCGTACGTGCTGAGCTCTTGAAAGCCCATTTCCAGCACCTTCTTGCTGCGGGAGCCCTTCAGTACGGCAGCGACCATCGTCGCGCCGAAGCGCTCCTTCATCCGGCGAACGCAGGAAAATATTTTCTGCGCTTCAACCGTAATATCCGTCAGCTGTCGCTCCGTGCTGCAGCTGCTGCATCTTCCACAATCCTCACAGTCATCTCCAAAATAACGGACAATGTACCGCTGCAAGCATTGGGATGTGTGGCAATAATCTGCCATCTGCTGCAAGCGCCGATATTCCTGCGCCTGCCTTGCAGGGTCACTGATCGATTGCTCTATAAGAAACTTCTGAATATGAATATCCTGAGGACTGAATAGAAGCATGCACTCGCTTGGCTCGCCGTCACGGCCAGCACGGCCTGCCTCCTGATAATAGGCCTCCATATTTTTGGGCATATTATAATGGATAACATAACGAACGTTGGATTTATCGATTCCCATGCCAAACGCGTTGCTAGCTACAATGACGCGAACTTCGTCGTATAGGAATTGTTCCTGTGCTGCTGCACGCTCTCCATCGCTTAAGCCTGCATGGTATTTGCCTACAGGTACTCTTTGCTTGCGGAGCAGCTCATAAAGGTTGTCCACTTCCTTGCGAGTTGCGGCATACACAATACCCACTTCGTCTTGATGCTCTCGAATATAATCCAGCATCACGTCACGCTTATTCTCTCCTTTAATAACCGAGAAGGCGAGATTTTCACGAGCGAAGCCTGTTACATGCAGATCCGGCTCATGAAGCTGCAGATGCTTGACGATATCATTGCGTACTTGGTCGGTTGCTGTAGCAGTGAAAGCTGCAAGGATAGGCCTCTGCGGCAAATGCTCCACCAGCCTGCTTATGGCAAGGTAGCTTGGGCGGAAATCATGTCCCCATTGCGAAACGCAGTGGGCTTCATCTACCGCTACCATGGGAACCTCAAGCTCCGTCAGCAGGTCGATGAACCGCTCCGATTCCAGACGCTCCGGTGCCACATAGAGCAGCTTGTATTCTCCACGGCTCGCCTTGCGAATGCGCACCTCTACCTGAGCGTATGTCAGGGAACTGTTAATGTAGGTTGCCGGAATGCCGATACTGTCCAATCCGTCTACCTGGTCTTTCATAAGAGAGATCAGCGGAGAAACGACGATCGTCGTACCCTGCATCAGCATCGCAGGCACCTGATAGCAGATCGACTTTCCTCCTCCGGTTGGCATAATCCCTAGCGTATCCTGCTTGTCCAATATGCTGTGAATAACTTTTTTCTGACCGTCCCTAAATGTTCCGTAACCATAATATGATTTGAGCACTCTTTCAGCCCGTTCCATCATGCCTGCCAAACTGCGCTCCTCCTTTATGCCCTTACCTGATATCGAAGGGAAGGATGGCTCCTTAATCCCTGTTCCCTTGCCGACATCAAACTTGTTCCATTACTTTGCTATATCTATATTGTCATCCCTAGGGGCGCATACATCAAGCCTTTTTTCATAAAGCACCCGATCGATTTACGCCTTTGGATGCTTTGATTCTTCAATCGTCCATTCCGCTATTCGAGAAACGAACGGCTCCCCGTCCCACAGCACTTCCGTAACCGCCCTGCGGCTTTGCATTTCAGGCTCCTCTAGCAGAATAAAGAAATTTTTCGTAGGCAGCTCACCCAGATGGTGCTTAGCAGACAATCGATCCAGAAAAGGACGCATATCCTCATGCGCTCCCGACATATTGCCTCCATTTTGAGAGAATGCATAGAGTGCACTCGCCGCTGGTACCCGTTTTACCCGTCCGTGCTCAGATGCCCTTAAGAAAAAATCCCAGTCCCAGTAGTGGTACATCTCTGCATCGAACAAACCAATCCTGTCATGCAAGCTTCTTCGATATAGACATCCCGATGAAACGAACGTAGAGAAACTACGCATGGCCTCCAGATCATGCTCATAAGCAAACACGAAACGCTTCGTCGCTCGTCGCGTTACTCCCTCAAGCACATACTCGAAAATTTCCACATCAGAATACACCATATCCGCATCCGTTATAGCCGCTAGCATCCGCTCCACATGCGTTGGCAGGAGCAGATCATCGTCGTCACATAGTAACACATATTCACCACGAGCATACGAAAGACCCCTATTTCTCGCCTGAACGTGCCTGACGTTCTTCTCTAGATCGACAATCGTCAAATCCAGCTCCGGATACAGTTCTTCTACAAGACGAACCGACTCTCCGGCATCGTTCACGAGTATAATTTGCAGAGCACGGTAAGTTTGCCTGTACAACGATTCCACAAGCTCGCATACACTATTGAGCCGATTGTATGTTGGAATAATAACTGAAACGAGCGGTTGCTCCATTTGCCGGTTCGCCTCCCTCATTTACCTGTCGTTCCCTAATGCTTCTTTGTTCAAAAGCTGTTATTGTCAAGATACCAAAAAAAACGCCAGAGGGAAACTGCCGCAATACCCTTTTCCATTTTTCTTTAATTCATAGCTTTTATACCAATTTACGATTTTGGACTCATTTGGTAAAAGGATTTCCGCTTTAAATGTGGAAGTCCTATTAATGCGAAACTGAACCTTCATACAAATAATCGGGATTAGAACCTAATAATCGACGAATGTTCCGAATCCATATAGAGACCTATGAAAAATACAACTAGAGCCAGGAGGTATGTTTCCATGTCTTGGTTAACGAAAACAAGGTTTTCTCACCTTGCCCTGTTCGTGTCCATGCTGCTGCCTTTCGATTTTCCGATTTTGGCAAACGCTCAAGAGGCACCGCCGGTTCAAGTCTACCTGCAACAGGATAAAATGAATTGGGAGCAGCAGCCTTATATCGAAAATGGCAGCACTATGGTACCAATGCGTGCCTTGTTTGAAAAGCTCGGCTTCACGGTAACTTGGGAGCAAAGCACTCAAACCGCATCCGCCAAAAAAGGAGATCTCACACTAACATTAACCATTAACAAAGGGACGGCTTCCGTCAATCGGAATCAGTACAATTTGGAAGTATCGCCTAAAATAAAAGATGGCAGCACCTTTATCCCGCTGCGGTTCGTGAGTGAAGCCGCCGGTGCCGATGTCACCTGGAATGAAGCAACGCGTACGGTCAATATTGGATTCCCAACCGCGAATCCGGAGCAGCAAATCCGCAAGCTGATTGATAACATGGCGCAAAGCAGCAGCTTTACCCAGACCGCTATGTCTATCACGGAAGCAGACGGAATCAAGAAGAACGAATTAAACGTTGTCAATGTTGCCATGGACGCTAACGGCGCTGCTGCTAACGTCACATTCGATGCAAGCTTCACCGTCTCCAAAGCTGTAAAAAACAGCGGCGGCATTACCATCTCTCCGACGGAATCCGTCGTGTACCAATTCAAATGTCAAGTGTACAAAGACTCCGCAGGTCAATGGCTGTTGAGTTCTTCAACGTCAGGGATGACTTATGAATTAAAGGATAAAAAGCCTTTTATGGACGCTCAGTAGCCATAATTTATAAAAGGTCCTCGGGATATCGCCGGGGACCTTTTGTTTTGCAGAGTGTTACCAGTGTGAGTCTTCTGAAAACATCATAGCATTGCCCAAACGTAGTAAAAAAGAGTAGTTACTCATACGCAATTGGGTTTCCCATCATATACATCCACGGCTTGGTTACTTTCACTACAATATATTTAGGGTCCACGACCTGATTTAACAGCTTCATGTTCTTATCCATCGTGTCTGGTATGTTCACTTCGATTGACGTGTTGTATCATACCCTTCCACTATTCCGACGAACAATTTCCCCGCAGCACTATCCATATAGGTACCGGCGAAGCCAGGCAGCTTCCCCCCTATTGCCGCGTCTCGAACCTGTTCTCCTAGTTGGCTTGCGTAGCTTCGCTTCTCCTCTAAATCCTTCTCTATTAAGGTTTCAATAGGTTTATTAGAATTTCTTCGTTCCTCCTGAGTCCAACCTTCTTGAAGCCAATTATAGAGAAACGGCGATTTATACCTTTCCCGCTTATAATTGGGCGTCGTTACAAGGATTTCACCTTTAACCAGACCACATTGCCTCAATACACTCCCGTCTTTATTGGAATGCTGCTCGCAGCGGTACGCCGGCTCAACCACAATCATTCGGTTATTGGTTAGCTTAAATTCCAATACGTTAGGATAGCCATGCCTGCCAAAATGTGTTGGACCGTCTACCGCCACTGACTTATTTAACCAATCCGTTATTTTCTGAATGACAGCTCTTTCTTTTGGGTCTGTTATGTTAAAGGGTTCGGGCTTCTCCGTGGACGGAAGTCCTCCGGCTATGGCAACAGCAGTGACTTCGGCTGTCCCGATGAAAGGAATCAAGTAGGAAGTCCCCGTAAGCACAACCATCATAGACCATAGCACTACACATTTAACGATATAAAATAAGCGCGCCCTCTTCATCACAGCCGCTGCAGCCTCCGATTACACAAATTGGAGTTCTCTTCGTCAAATAGACGCAGCGAAATGGAATCAAGTTCCATAGGGTAACGAAAAAATTTTATCCCAAATCAAATAACCCGCGGCAGCGAAGCAGCGAGTTATTGAACCTAAACGTCCTATATAGTTAACCTAGCTAATATAAGCCAAGCCTTATTAAGCCTCTTTTGTTTTGGTAGATGTGTAGTACACTGCTGCAGCTGCTATTCCTGCGTATAAGACTAGCGGAGCATGAAGTAAGGAAGCTGTAATAGCGGAGGCACTCAATAAAGTCAGTGAAAGGAGAATACGGGCTGGTTGGGTCGGCTTCTGATCGTCCCAATAGGTTAACGAATCGATTAAATAGCCGTTATCAGCCAGCTCCTCGCCGCAGTGCACGCAAGTAAACTTGTAAGCCGAACAGGATTCCGAGCAATGAGGACAATGCTTCTGCTTCATAGAATGGTTCCCTCCGTTCCACACTGTTAATTCATAGTTATTATATAGGAATTATAGATTATATGCTATATCTTTTTGCAAAAAAATCGGCTCTCAAGCACAGTATCCTGCACTCGAGAGCCGAAATCCTACAATGATGAAATTTACATTGGAAGCAACCCGACTTGTTCACGCTGCTTTAATTGAGCAACCATCTCATACCATGCGGCTGGTTTATTCGGTAGTACCGTATAGTACCGCTCCAGAAACCCGCTGATCAGGCTAGCAGGAATCGATTCTACGGAATCGGCATCCTCGCCGAACGGCATAAACCCTAAGTCCAGCTCCTGCACAGCAGCCCCATCATTATGCCATGACGGATGCACGTAGGCTAGATCCAGCCTGCGATAACCGAGATGGGCAAGCACTTCGCGGCGGACAAACGGATTCATCGGCTTCACACCGCCAAACCCGTGATCCTCAGCCAAGTACGGATTGTAGATCTCGGCAAACATGCCGATCAGCTTACCGCCATGCTGTCGGACAAGCGACAGCAAATCCTGTGTCCGGTGCTTAACCAGGAAAGGTCCGATACCCAGCCCTTCACGTCCAATGATCGTGAAATCGGTCATAGCTACCTGCATATCCTCATAATAGCGGTACTCGGTAGCACCAACGACTTGTCCTTCATGAATCGCTACGAACACCCGAATGCCTTCGTCCTGAAGCGGCTCCTCCCATAAGGAGAATTCCAGTACTTCCTCCGGCGGAAATACGGTTTGCATCAGCTCGTGCATCTGCTTAAAATACGGATCCGCAATATTTGTAATACGATGATATTCCATGTTCCCCACTCCCATCTTCAAAGCTTACAGCTAGTATAACAAGGGAAAAGGGGCATTTCCAAATTTCCTATGGGGGAAAAAAGAACCTGACGGAATATGCCGTCAGGTGGTGTGTTGTGAAGCCGATGAAGACGAACATTTGCTGCGGTACTCCGGGTGAGATATGCCCCTCCAGCCGCTGTTGTTCTTGGGAAATTTTCAATACATTCGCTTTAAAGCGGAGATTTCCCAAGGACAAAGGCGGGCGCTCTCGCTCCTCCGAGGCATACCCCACCTACGATATAGCAAATGCTCAAAAACTGGCTTCTCGACAGACAAAGAACCTGACGAAAACAAACCGTCAGGTTCTTTGTTCATTATTCCTCTACTAATAGAGGCACGACCTTGCCGCGGTTGACATCAATGAGGCCGTAATCGGTTATTTTCAAAGCCGGACTAACCGGTAAGGAATGCGTGCTGATCGACATAATCGGATTGTAATGGTTATATCCGAGCTGCTCCATCGCTTCGCGAAGCTGCTGCACCTCTGCAGCCGTCTTCTCCAAAGGCTCCTCGGTCAGAATGCCTCCGACCGGCAAATGCAGGCTCGCCAGCACTTGACCGTTCTCCACGACGCAGAAGCCGCCTTGATTGCGAATGACTTCATTGGCCGCCAGCATCATGTCGGCACGGCTGTGCCCGACAACCAGCAGATTGTGGTTGTCGTGGGAATACGTCGTCGCAATCGCGCCGCGTTGAATCGTATCGCCGCCGATCAAGCCGTAAGCTCGGCCCCCGGTCTTGCCATAGCGATCAAAGGTCGCGATCAAGCCGTACTCGCTCTCTTCCCAGCGCACTTCTCCTTCGCTTACAGCAACCTCTCCATGATGCTCCTCCGTAAAGGTAGAACCATTCTTTACAAGCATCACTCTGCCTTTGTAAGCTCCGTCCTTAGCCTCCGTACGGATAGCGAAATCCGCTTTCGTCAAGAGCGGAAGCTTCACACTTTGGTAAAAATGAGCAGGAAACGGATGACGATGACCTTGCGGTTTGTACTCCTGCTGCGCATCATACACCTTGCGTCCGCCTTTATATACTTGACCAATGGTCAATTGTTCCAGATCGGACACGAGCGAGAAGTCCGCAATCTTGCCCGGTGCTACCGCTCCACGATCGCTCAGCTTCATCCTGCGCGCAGGCGTGAAGGTTGCGGCATAGATCGCTTTCTCTGGTGCCATCCCCATCTGGATTGCTTTGCGTACGATATGGTTCAAATGTCCACGGCGCTGGAACGAATCTGGCATGACATCGTCGGTTACAAAGCAGAAATGCTCCGCAACATCCCGTTCGTTCAAATATTGCATGACCTCTTCGGTCATGGATTTCTCTTGAATTTCAATAAACATGCCCGCTGCAATTCGGGCTTCCATGCCTTCAATCGATTGATGCGTATGATCGGAATCGATTCCCGCATAGATGATCCTCTGCAAATCAAGGTCCAGCAGCTTAGGCACATGGCCCTCGATGACTAGCTTCGGATACTTCGAGCGGATATGATTCAATATCCGGTTTGTCTTGCAATCCGGATCATTAATGACGTCGACATAGTTCATAATCTCGCCCAAGCAGGCGATCGTCTCCGATTCCATCAACGCATCCATATCCTCTATTTCCATTGCTCCACCTGTTGTCTCCATCGACGTTGCGGGTACAGAGCTTGGAATGGCATAGATCATGTCCGCCACGCATTGCTCGCTGGCCCGAATCATCTCAGTGACACCTTGCAGACCGAATACGTTAGCCATCTCGTGCGGCTCCGGCACAATGGTCGTCACACCGTTACGGATCAAGCCGTAAGAGAATGTCTCCGGCGTAACCATCGTGCTTTCGATGTGCAAGTGAATGTCCACGAGACCAGGGATCATATATTGTCCCTGTCCATCGATAACTTGAGCGGCTTCGAAGCTGTCTTCTCCCCGGTCGCCGATGTATAAGAATTTGCCGTCAAGCACGGCGGCATTGCCTTGAATGAATGTTTTGAAGTAACTGTTATATATGTTCACGTTCTTGATGTATAAATCGACTCGCATGCCTGTACCTCCCAAGTAGCACGTTACTCCACTAATACCAATTTTTCAGCAGGGAACAGCAGGCGAACCTCCCGGCCGTTGACATAAGGAAGCTCCATTTCTTTGTTGACCGTAAAGTCACCGAGCGCTGTTTCCACGACATACTGATAGCTTCTGCCCAGGAACGTGCTGACCTTCACACGTCCGGGGAGACGGTTCGTTCCTTCTCCCGACAGCTCGTCTGCCGTACCCATAACGACGTCATCCGGACGAATGGCGCCCTTGAGGCTTCCGTTAGCGTTCGTCCCCAAGTTCTTAGCTACGCGGAATACCAGGTCATTGACCTTCAGCTCGACCTCTCCGCCCAGCTCCTGGCGTTCATTGAAGTGAATAAAATTATTAAATCCAATAAACCGAGCGACGAACTCCGTCTTCGGATATTTGAAGATCGTGGCTGGACTATCAAGCTGCTCGATAATCCCTTTGTTCATAATCGCCACCTGATCCGAGATCGAGAAGCATTCCTCTTGATCATGAGAGACATAAACGGTTGTAATGCCCAGCTCCTGCTGAATACGGCGAATTTCCACACGCATGTTAATTCTCAGATTCGCGTCCAGGTTGCTGAGCGGCTCATCGAAGAGCAGCAGGTCAGGCTCAATGACAAGCGCACGAGCGATGGCTACACGCTGCTTCTGCCCACCGGACAGCGCTTTGGGGAACCGTTTCTCGAAGCCTGCCAAACTGACGACTTCCAGAATGTTTTTCACTCTTTTTGCAACTTCCGACTCGTTTACTTTTCTCAATCTCAGACCAAATGCTACATTATCGTACACCGATAAATGCGGGAACAGCGCATAGCTCTGAAACACGAAGCCGAAGTTCCGTTTGTTAACCGGTACTCGCGTATAATCTTTGCCGCCCAGCATGAATTTGCCGTCTTTGGCTTCCAAAAAACCGGCGATAAGCCGTAGTGTCGTCGTTTTACCGCAGCCGCTCGGGCCGAGCAGCGAAATGAGCTTACCTTTTTCAATATTCAGGTTGAAATCCTTCAATATCACATTTTGCTCATAGGCAACCGATACGTTTTCCAAGGATAGCAATGCCATGGATTAAATCCCCCGTTATCGTTTTGTAAAGTAGGACAATCCCATAATGCGTTCGATAATGAACATTAGGACCGCCGTAAAAATCATAAGCAGCACCGAAATCGCAGCAATCGTCGGGTCAAAATGGTTCTCAACATAGGTCAGCATTTGGATAGGCAGCGTACTGACTCCCGGACCTGTCATGAAGACGGAAATATCCACGTTATTGAACGATTCCAAGAAGGCGATCAGCACCGCGGCAATAATCCCCGACTTGATGTTCGGCAGCACCACCTTGAAGAAGGTCGCCAGATGCCCTGCTCCCAAGCTCAAAGCCGCCTCCTCGATCGAGAAATCGAAGTTAGACAAGCTGGAAGCGATGACTCGGATAATGAACGGCAGCATGATAACCGTATGACCGAACAGCAGAGAAAGGTAAATCGGCAAATGATACATAATGATGAGATACTTCAGCATCGTAAAGCCAAGCACGATACCCGGAATCAGTACCGGCGAAATAAATACGGCATTCAGCGTATCCTTGCCCTTGAACTGGAACCGGCTTAAAGCGTAAGCGGCCGGAACCCCTAGAATAAGCGCAAATACATTGCCAAGCAGCGAAACGAATATGGACGTTTTGAACGTCTCCATGAACATTTTCACTTTGAAAATATTTTCATACCATTTGAATGAGAAGCCTTGCGGCGGAAATTTCAGTACCGTTCCCGGGTCAAACGAGGCGGCAGCAATAATAATGAGAGGACCCAGCAAAAATGCGTAGACCAGAAGCGTAAACAGGCCAAGCCCTCGATTTTTCTCCTGCATACGGATCTACTCCTTCGGATTGAATTTATTCGCCAGTTTATTCATAATTCCAATAACTACAAACGTGATCGCAATCATGATCGTAGCGACGACAGAAGCCAAATACCAGTCGTTTAATGTAATCGCATTTTGGTACAAGAAGGTCGAGATAACCTTCTGCTTGCCTCCAAGCAAAGCCGGTGTCGTATAAGCCGTCAAGCTGCCGACGAACACCAGAATACTGCCGATAATCAAGCCCGGAATACTGAGCGGTACTATCACCTTACGAAAAGCGGTAAACCGGGGCGCCCCCCAGACTCTCCGCGGCTTTGATCAAGTCAGGATCGATATTCTCCATAACTCCTACAAGCGTAATGATAATGAGCGGCAGGAATAAGTGAATAAGACCGATCATCATCGCTACTGGCGTGTACAAAATGTCCAACGGCTCTTGAATGATTCCAAGCCCAATCAAGGCATTGTTCAGCAATCCTTTTTTCCCGAGAACGATCATCCAGCTGAAGGAACGAACGACAGAGCTTGTAAGCAGCGGGAAAATAGCAAGCGCGAGCAAGATACCCTTTTTTCTCAAGCTTTGCTTGGAAATGTAATAGGACACCGGAAAGCCTAGCAGAATACATAGCAGTGTGGTTACTACGCTGACTTCCAGAGTCGTCCATAATATTTTCAGAAAATACGGGTCTTTAAAGAAATGAAGATACCCTTCCAGTGTGAAATGGCCCTCTTGAAAAAAGTGGACCCTATCGTCATTACAATCGGGATCAGCATAAAAAACAGCAAAAACAGAAATCCCGGCAGCAGTAATACATAGTAGTACGTTTTCTTCATGTAGCTATGGCTCCTGTTCTTGTAAGGCTAGGCTTTTAGCGATTGCGTAAATAGCTGTAAAAAAGCTTCGGTATCGACATCCACGCAAACGTCCATATTAGCCTGCTTCGACAAGCGGTTTTGAAAATCGCAGACGGTTTGTCCATCGCACAGGTCGCTGCGGGTCTCGACATCTACATAATAGCGACGAGTCGTTACGATATCGGGGTTCAAAGCTACGCCTACGGCGAGCGGATCATGCATAACACAGGCGTGAATGCCATTGCGCTCATAGTAGCGCTTCATATAATCCAAGGTGCTCTCCCTAACGTATTGAGCAATAGGCGTATCCCCAAGCTGCCGCATATGTTCCTCAGTGAGAAGAGCCTTACGCGTCACATCAAGCCCTACCAGCGTCAGCGACGGGAACCCGGCATGAAACACGATTTTGGCTGCCTCGGGATCTACGTACATGTTGTACTCCGCCGTAGGCGTCACATTGCCGTAGCTGCTGACAACTCCACCCATCACAACGACCTCCTTGAGGAGATCGACCAGCTCGGGAGCTTGACGTACTGCCAAAGCGACATTCGTAAGCGGTCCGGTTGCGACGAGGGTCAGCTCGCCTGGATAGCGTCGCGCAGTCTCGATGATGACATCCGGCGCAAAGCCGTGGGAAGCCGTCTTGTGCACGGACATGTCGGTTAGAGCGCCGCCAATGCCGTCTTGTCCATGGACGCGGTGCTCGAAGAAGGAGTCCCTCAGGAGCGGACGGTCTGCTCCCTTATAGACCGGAATCGAATCCTCACAGCCCAATAGCTGCAATATTTTGCATGTGTTCAAGGTTGCCTGATCCCGCGATACGTTGCCGTTCACCGTCGTAATCCCTAGAACATCGAACTGACCGCTGCGAACCGCCAACAGAATACCGAGCGCATCATCGACTCCTGTATCTACATCAAGAATGACTTTTTTCCTCATTGTGGCCCTCCTTAGGAGAAAAAATGAGGGTACATGCCATGATCATGTCATATCCCCCTCACTGAACTGCTTTCTATTCCTGCTTATTGTGTTACTTCTTTATTGAAACGGTCGATCCATTTTTTAAGGTTTTGGTTCACGAATTTCATATCGAGCTTGCGAAGCTTAGCTACTACATCTGCCCCGTAAGTAATGCCTTGAGCCTCTTCAGGCGTCAACGTCAACGTTTTATTAACCGGCGAGTCAATGTGTGCTTTGGCCGATTTCTCTTGCGCTTCCTTGCTCAAGTGCCAGTTGATGAAGTCTTCAGCCAATTGCTTGTTCTTGCTGCCTTTAACGACGTTAATTGTATTCATGACTGCGTAAGCACCTTCCGTCGGCGTTACGAATTTCACATCCGGGGAAGCGGCTTTCAAATCTTTGACATACATTTCCATGATCGGACCGGCAGCAATTTCGCCTTGTGCCAGCATGTTCACGTATTCGGATGTTTGACCGTAGTATTTCACGACGGATTTATTCAGCTCTTTCAATTTCGCAAAGGCTTGGTCTTCATTAAACGTGCTGCTGCCAGCTACGAGAGATGCCGCATCGACGATCATCGGGCCGCTTGTTGCCGTAATGTTAGGCATAGTCAGCTTTTTCGCCAATTCAGGACTCCACAGGTCAGCCCAGGATTTAACCTCTTTACCGCCAAGTGCTTTCGGGTTGTAAGCAATCCCTAGTTGGCCGATTGTATAGGCAGGACCGTAGTCTTCACCAAGTGGAGCTTTAGCCACATCATAGATGTTGTTCAGGTTCGGTATACGGCTGCGGTCGATTTTCTCGAATAGTCCCGCTTCAATAGCTTGTTGAGCATAATAATCGGATAAGTACATGATATCGACGTTAGAGCTGCCTTGCTTAACCTTGTTCAAACGCTCGGCGTTGTTACCGATTTCGAGGACGATTTTGACATTATGCTGCTTCTCGAACGGTTCATAAATTTCTTTGCGGAAGAAGTCTTCGGAGAAGCCCCAAGTGGAGATAACCAGCTGTGTCGGTGCTCCTTTATCTGCTCCCTTGTCTGTTGCTGCTCCTCCTTGTTCTTTCGGCGCGCCGCATCCGGTAAGAGCCAGTCCCAGAACAGAAAGTGAAAGTACACCTTGAACCCATCTTTTTTGCATCGTCATTGACCTCCAATAGAATTAAATATAGTGTTGTAACCATCGGCTGCATGAAATATTTACTAGTATTTTGCAAACACGGCAATCTATGCACGTATCCTATACTATCTCTATAACTTCAACCGACGCCCCCTCTTGCTTGTATAGATATATGAAAAAAGGAAAGTACCCCTGATAGAAAAAAAGCTTCTAACAAGAGCACTTTCCATTGTAAACAATGTCCAGCGGATCTGTTGTTCTTAAAGTAGGTTCGGTTTCCTCTTCAGATAGATCCAAGGAGAAACAGCCGATTTATTCAGTTTTACGGTCGTTCCCGACTAAAATAATATTGGTTATTGCCCACTGCGTCGGCGGGTCATAGTCTCT
Organism: Paenibacillus sp. RC67; assembly: GCF_030020805.1. Lineage (GTDB taxonomy): Bacteria > Bacillota > Bacilli > Paenibacillales > NBRC-103111 > Paenibacillus_S. The sequence continues at coordinate 492,204 of NZ_CP125098.1, read as the reverse complement.
AAGGACTGCTTCGATGGAAAGCCCCATCTCCTGCTCTAGCCTTTCACGGATTCGCTTCTTATAGATCGACGACATGTAGAAATCAACCTCGTACTTCAGTGTCGGCGCTTCGCCCTCCAAAGCGGTAGACCGCGGTGAGCGGCGGTGCCGGGCCTGAAACGTGATGATATTGTTCTCAATCGATGCTTTAAGCAGTGTGGTGCCGAATCCGAACAATTCCTTTGACACCTCGTTGTAGATGTGACACAGCTTCTTTTTAAATTCATTAGAATCGATTAGGGACACAGGTTCACCTTCTAAAACTGTCATCGGATTCGAATATAAGATAATAATACTGAATTAAATGCTCTTTTTCAAGCAATCGTTCGGATTTCTTTATTTAAAAAGACTTCCAATCCTAATTTTTAACAAAAAACAGGGAATTTTCCGAATGAAAAACAAATCATCGTTAGGACAAACCCATTTGCGCTTCCAAAAAAATCCGTTTTTTCAAAGCTCCGATCCCCCAACCGCGCTTCTCCCCGGCTCTTTCCGGTACTCCGATGGCGTGCAGCCGTTCCACTTTTTGAAGGTATTGCTGAAGTAGGCTACGTCTGAATAGCCCACCCGATCGGCTACTTCACTGATCCGCAGCGAGGTGGCGCTCAACAGCCGCTTCGCCTCCTGCATCCTCACCTCGGCGATGTAATCGACGAAATTACGGTTTAGCTGCTGCTTGAACAGCTGACTCAAATAGCTCGGGTTCAGGTGAACGAGTGCAGCCGCCTTGGTTAACGTAATCTCTCCCGATAGGTGGGCATGGATATAAGCCTGCACCTGCTCAACAGATGACTGCTCCAGCTTATGCGGCGTTACTGGAATCTTGGGGGGTTCGGTATGCTGTGGTCGCGTATGCTGATTCATCCATTTGGCTAGGCACAGCCGCATATCCTCTTGCTCCACCGGCTTCAGTAAATAGTCGAACACGCCCGAGCGGAGCGCCTGCTGCACATATTGGAAATCATCATAGCCGCTCACAACAATAACAGGCTGTCCGCGATTATGCTGGCGCACCTCTTGTACGAACCGCAGTCCTTCCATCACAGGCATTTTGACATCGGTCATGATCAGATCCACTTCGTTGCTATTGAGCCAATCCAACGCTTCCAATCCGTCCGATGCTTCTTTGACCACACTGAAGGGCAGCCCTGTCTTCTCTATCACTTTTTTTAAGGAAGTGCGTACCCACCGCTCGTCATCAATCAGCATAACGCGATACACCGATGTGCCTGCCCCCTTTTATGTCCTCAAAGTAATGAAGTTACACTATACGTCTAAAGCCCGGATGATTTCATCAGAACCCCTTGTTCCCGCCGCAGTTCTTCGCTGGCCTCTATATAAGGAAGCCGTATCCGCACTACGGTTCCATGCCCGCTCGCACTTTGCAGCGATACGCCAAACGTCGGACCGTATAAATAAGCAATTCGCCGATGTACATTCGCAATTCCTATATGCGCTCCCCCAGCAAGCACATCCTTCCCTTCCAAATCACGGTGAATGTACTGCAACTGCTCATCCGACATGCCAACACCGGTATCCAATATAACGACGCAGAAGGAATGCTCTGAATCACGCTCCGCCGTAATACGAATATGCATTAAGCCCACACCCGGCTCGATGCCGTGGATCATACTGTTTTCCACAATGGGCTGCAGCGAGAACTTTGCGATATTTTGCTCCAATGCCCAATCCGGCACGTCCAGCTCATATTCGAGTCTCTCCTCGAAGCGATACTTCTGAATGCGCAGATACACCTCGCAGAAGCTCAGTTCCTCTTGCAGCGTTACCTTCGGAGAAGCATTCTTGAGGTTATAACGCAGCAGCTTGGCAAGCGATGCAGCCATGGAACCGATATCGTCCATATCCTGATCCAGCGCCATACCGCGCAGCGTTTCCAGAGAATTGTACAAAAAATGCGGATTCATCTGCGATTGCAGCACTTTCAGCTCCGTTTCCTTTTGACGCAAGGAAGCCTCCGTTTCACGCAAGCGGGTGAAGTAGATTTCCTCCAGCAGGTCTTCGAGCTTCTCCACCATCTTATTGAACCCATGCGTTAGCAAGCCCAGCTCATCCTTCGAGTGCACCTCCAGCTTGCCGGAGAAATCACCAACCTCAACCTTTTTCATAAAACGCTGCAGCCGACGGATCGGGTTCACCAGGCTGGCCGCAAAGCCGATGCCAAGCAAATAAGCAACAGCAAGAGAAACAATCAACGTCCAAAAGATCGTCCGACCAATGTACGCGGCACCGTTCGTCAGCTCTGAGTAGGGGATCGAGGTGACAAGACGCCAGCCCAAATAATGAGATAAGCTGAACGTCAAAAAGTTGCGCGGCTTGTCTTCATCCGTCATCGTGCCGCTCTCCTGATCCAGCATCATGTTGAAGCTTTTGCCGTTTGCAGGCTTGCCGACCTGCTGTAAATCAGGATGGTACACATAATGGTTCTGTGCGTCGATGATGTAGAGAAACCCCGTACGTCCGATCGCCACCTTCTCCGCAATTTCTTGTATGCGCTTAAAATTGACATCCATAATCATAATCCCGATCGGCTCCAGCGTATTCGGACTAATTAACCGGCGCACAATCGATATGACCTGCTCCTGATGATCTCTTCCCCGTACGACCCGGCTTATGAGCTTGGGTGAGCTGTCCTCCGGAATGGAAGCGTACCAATACTCCTGCTGCAGCTGTTTGGCCGAATAGGGGCTATCGTAATCAATGGCGTCAATAACCTGCTCATCGTGAACGATAACTGTGATGTTGCTGATGTCCGAACGGGAGTACGCGGCATTTTTCAACACCTGCTCGATATCCGTCTGGATTCCGCTCTGCTTCATTTCCTCCATCGTCCGCATCTTTAAGAAACGGTTCATATCGGGATGGTTAATGATGCGAAGCGTATCGATCTCAAAATCCTGAACGTAATATTCGACATGTGCCTTCACCTGCTCAATGATTTGCCAGCTGTACTGTCCTGCCTCCTGCTCCAGCACCTCCGACGACCGATGGTACGATATCGTCCCTACAAGCAGCAACGGAAAAACGACGATCAACGCCGAGTAAAAAAACATTTTGGCCGTTAGCGTTCGGTTGCGAAGCAGCACATACCGTTGGAACGCATCAACAGTTTGGTTCCATGCTTGCAAGGGCGACATCACCTCTGGGGTCCGACTTGATTACAGCTCCTGCTTCAACCGGATCATATCTCTACACTGAAGGCCGTTCTCATATATAGGCTCCTCATAGTTTCGGACAAAATAGTCCGCATCCACGCCAATGATTCGAAATCCGGATTTCTGGTATAAGTACAGCTGTCCGACGCTCGAATTGCCCGTCCCTATCTCCACGCTGCGAAAGCCTAGTTCCTTGGAAGCTTGAATGGCATGCGACAGCAGGCGTTTCCCTAGTCCTTGTCCTTGCATGGTCTCCAGCACCGCTATGTTCATAATCTCAACCGTCAACGGTCTGGTTGGCAGCAGGGCAATGACGCCGACAATGCTCCCTTCGAGTTCCATCACATAACAGCGGCATCGTTTAATATAGGTTTGAATAACGCTCTCTTCTGGGTCCGCCAACAGCAGCAGTTCCATCGGATACGGTTCGTTGACTTGTAATTCTCTAATGTTCATATCGTTCTCCTTCATCGGTTCTTGTTCGGTAGTGCGGTTCACTCCTTAGCGATCCATAATGTCTCTGAACAGCTGATCCCGCTCCGCCCTCTTTCCTTCATATAGATTCAAATAGTCAAACAGCTCGAAGGAGAAATCCACAAAGGCCCGGCCCTTCGCCGTAATGACATGCCCATCTCTCACCGCTCGCTGCTCGACGTAATGCTCACGCGGAAACGGGTCGTCGACGCCCAGTTGCTGTATTCGCTCTATAGAGCAAGAAGTCGTAAATTTCCTGTTCGCTAAAATACCAGATCTGCCCAAATATTGCGGACCGTTGCAGATGGCTGCAAGAAGCTTTTGCTCCTTGTCCAGCTTGCGTATTAACTCAGTCAGCTCCTGCCCTTGATTGCGTATCGGGCCGCCTGGAATAACGAGTCCTTCCACTTCCTTCAGCTCCATAGCCTCTTTTAGAGTCACGTTAGGCTTGTACACTAGGCCGGATTCGCTGACCACCTGATCATGCTCATACCCAACGCACAACACTTCTTTTTTGCCCACATTTTTTATTTTATGGAAGGCTAATGTGATCTCAAAGTCCGCAAAATCCTCAGATATAAAACACAGGATTTGTCCCATGATATCTCGCTCCAATCTATGTATAGTAAAAAAATAATTTCCAAAAAAATGAAGGGTGCCACTTCAAGATCATCGTCTTGTATTGCAATAATAATAATAGAGGAGTGAGCCTCACATGTTTAAAAAAGTATCCATTCGTTTGGTCGTTTCCTTCTTAGCGTTTGTTCTGCTTGCCTATGTCATTATGCAGTATGGATTTGCAGACCCCCATAAAGCAGGGCTAATAACTCAAAAGCTGAGAAAACCGGATTTTCACTATTCCCCTTGGATTTATGTGCTTTACTTGCATATCGTATCGGCCTGTTTGGCCGTAGCTATCGGGCCTTTTCAATTATTCATTCAGCCTAAAAGAAAAGGGATTCGCCGCCATCGGATACTGGGCTATACGTACGTGCTCTCCATTACAGCGAGCGGATTGATAAGCATTTATTTATCCATATTCGCCACGGGCGGCTGGATGGCGGGATTGGGCTTCTTTGTACTAGACGTTCTGTGGGTACTCTCTACTTGGGTTGCCGTTAGAAAAGCAGTGAATAAGCAAATTCAGGCTCATAGGGAATGGATGCTGCGCAGCTACGCTCTCACATTAGCCGCAGTTACGTTCCGCGTATGGCTAATAACGCTCACGCCTCTATTCGGAGGTCCATTGGAGCCTCCCTACAGGTTATCCGCCTGGATGTGCTGGATTGGCAATTTGATCTTTATCGAGGTGCTGATCCGCTTGTCCCGTAAGAAAGCAGTTAGCAAATCACTAACAGCTTGATTATTCCGACTTGCTCTTCCACTTCCAGCGCGGATGCACCTCACCCTGCTCGGATTCAGCAATGAGCTCGTGAAGCCGTTTAAGCCGGGTCTCCTCTTTCTTCGCACTGGCAACCCAGTGAATGGCCGTCTTCCGGTAAGAGGGAGGCTTCTGCTGAAAATAAGCCCACGCCTTCTCATTGGCGCGAAACACAGCCTCATAGGCGTCTCCCAGCTCCGCTGGTTTCTCTTGCTCGTAGGAGTAAATCGCGGTTTGATCTTCCTTCCGTTCGGCAAAGGCCCGGAGTCCCTCCGGAAGCATCTTCCCAAGCTTCGTCAGCTCCTCCATCTTCTGAACGTTAACGGCGCTCCAAATGCTCCCCCGCTTGCGGGGCGTGAATCGGATCGTATAACTTTCCTCATCGATTCCTTTGCGTACGCCATCGATCCATCCGAAGCACAGCGCTTCGTCTACCGACTCCGGCCAAGTAATACTTGGCTTTCCGGAGCCTTTTTTATAGAAACCCACCTGCAGCTGTTGAGCTTTATCATGATTCTCCTCAAGCCAGGTGCGAAATTCAGCTGGGGATGCGAAAAACAATGGTTCCATTTCATTCACTCCTTTGTACTGGAAACAACGGATCATCGCCCGTCCTTGTACGTGCATATCTTATACCAGCGTTTCTTCTATATTATAAATTCAATCAGCGGAATCCGTTTTCCTGTTATTTTAATGATATATTAATAGAAAAGGGAATAAAACCCATGAACAAGAACAGGAGGCATCTAGCGTGAAATTGCCCATAATGTCAGAAACGCTTGCCAGGCGTCTTCAGCAGGCCGAAATCGACTACTTCCGTTCAAGAATCAGCTCTATCGCCGAACGGGCCGGCAATCCGGAAGGCGTTGAAATTCGCACCTTCGGCAGCACTACCGGCTTTTATATTAAAACGATGCCATGGGGTTTATTTAATAGTGTTAAAGGTTTATCCGATGAGGACACGTGCAAGGTTGGGGATATAGCAGCCTTTTACCGAGAAAGAGATAGGAAGCCGCAAGTCGATATATCCCCGGTCGGTTCCAGCCCCAAGCTGTTGAGTAGCTTGACCGAGCACGGGTTGGTACAAGAAGGCTTTCATTCCGTGCTTTACGGCCTTCCGCTCCAAGAGCTGCCTGCTGTTCCTGATTCAGTGGACATTCATGAGATTACTGACAGCGCACAATTTGACCAATACGCCGAGGTTCATTGTGCCGCCTCAGGCATGTCCCTTGTCCATAAGCATCATTTCATCAACAATAACATCGGCCTGCTGCACAGGCCAGGCTGGAAGCTGTTTCTTGCTTACACTGACGGGATTCCGGCTGCTGTGGCCGCGATGCACATTAGCGGTGGAATCGCTTCATGCGCGTTGGCTGCTACTCTTCCTCCCTACAGGAGAAGAGGACTGCAAACCGCGCTTCTCCAGCGGCGCATACATGAAGCTTATAAGGAGGACTGTGAGCTTGTAACAGCTCAGGCGAGCTTTGCCAGCACCAGCCATAACAATATGGAGAGAGTAGGAATGCAGTTGGCTTGGACAAGGGCAGTATGGACTTTTCCACAATGAGTTTTATTAATATCATTATCAATAAACCGCACCTCGAAGGCCACAGAAGAGAGCGGGAACATGGCAAATCGGAATTTGTCCTAAGCTCCAAAAGCAGCGTGTATGAAGTTAAAGCCGTTAAATATCCTCAGGGTTAAACATCAGAACAGACCGTTCCTCTACAAGAGGGCGGTCTATTTAATTTCAATCAAGCTCCCCTAGCAAAAAGGGCGACTACCATGCTTACGGGAGTTTTATCATTCACATGTCATAGTCCTTACATTGTAGCCTTGCTTCAGAGAGCCTATGCTAGATATAGGAGCAGTCAAGTGCTGCTAACACACAATGATTCCGTTCACGGGGGTATATTGCATGAGAATTACAAGACGAAAAGTCATTGCCATACTGCTAGTGGCTGCCGCATTAATATATGTCACGAACAGCTCCAGATTTGCCTCCAAACGCGACGGAGCTCCGCTGCTGCTGGCGCACCGCGGACTTGCCCAAACCTTTCATATGGAGGGAATCACCAATGATACCTGTACCGCCGAGCGTATCTACCCACCGGAGTATCCCTATCTGGAAAATACGATTGCCTCCATCAACGCCGCTTTCAGAGAAGGAGCCGACATCGTGGAGTTCGATGTACAACCTACCAAAGACAATCGGTTCGTTGTATTCCACGACTGGACACTGGATTGCCGCACAAACGGCACCGGGGTAACCAGAGATCATACCGCAGCGGAGCTGCAAGCGCTGGATATCGGATACGGCTATACAGCCGATGGTGGCATTACTTTTCCGTTCCGGGGAAAAGGCGTTCAGCAAATGCCTACCCTCGACGATGTACTTGGGACCTTTCCAGATCGTTCCTTTCTTATACATATCAAAAGCAATGACGCCAATGAAGGAGCTCTGCTCGCCCAGTACTTGCAGTCATTGCCGACCAGCCGCCTTGAGCAATTAACCGTATATGGCGGGGACCAACCGGTTGCTGCCGTTAAGGAACAGATGCCTCAATTACGAACGATGTCCAAAGCCTCTCTCATCCGTTCCTTACTCACTTACGAGGCGCTTGGTTGGACAGGTTTTATTCCATCGTCTATGGAGCATAGCCAAATACATATACCGGAGAAGTTTGTCCCGTGGCTGTGGGGATGGCCGAATCGTTTTCTCGACCGTATGGATAAAGCCAATACTCGGGTTATCGTGGTTGGAGGGGATGGATCAGAATTCTCACAAGGATTCGATACGCCAGAGGACGTGCAGCGCCTACCTACTGATTACACCGGGGGCATCTGGACCAATCGAATCGATCTTATCGCTCCTATCTACAGAGGAAAATGAGTTATCTTAGATTTGCTCCGGTTTACGCTGCTACTCGAGGATTTCCCTTCTGAACAATCTGTGCTTTAATGGGAAAGAGAAGATGTTTCGTGGAAAATGTCTCTACTTCAAGATGGGAGCAAACTTTGTGGGAACCGCTAACCGATGGATTTATTCCATTCTGGCCTTTGTCGTTATTTCATGGGGCCTTAATATTGTCATGGTCAAATTTTTGACCGAATTTTCTCCGCCTTTCCTAGTGGCCGCAGTCAGAATGCCGCTTGCAGGTCTGGCACTGCTTCCATTTGTGATAAGCAAATACGGGTGGTATAAGCCTACTGCAAAACAATGGGTTCTGTTAGTGCTGATCGGCCTTACATCCATCTTTATGCACCAGCTGTTCCTTGCTTCGGGTGTGGCAATGACGACAGCAACGAATGCATCGCTCATTCTCGGACTGAATCCGCTCACGACGGCTCTGTTAGCCGCTATTTTCGTCGGCGAAAAGATGAGCCTCCGGCTGCTGCTTGGTATATTGGCAGGCTTCTCCGGTGTAGTTATCGTAGTGCTGTCCAACAGCGCTGGCTCCTCTGTCGAAGTGTCCGGCTGGGGAGATCTGATTATGTTGTTATCGATGCTCGGCTATGTCGTCGGAGGGCTGTTGATCAAAACGATTGCCTCCACCAATATCCCTACTCTTGTTACGACCGCCTACTCTACCTTGATCGGCGGGATTTTCCTTAATGTCGGAGCTTTCGTTAAATATGGACCGACTGCATACCAGGAAGTTCATTTCTCAGGCATGGGCTGGGTTGTCATGCTTTTATCCGCATGGGTGGCCTCTTCTCTCGGAACGCTCGGCTGGAACCATGGTATCAAGCTGCTGGGTGCCAATAAAACGTCCATGTTTATCAATGGCATGCCGTTTGCCAGCATGATCGGGGCCGTACTGTTCCTGGGCGAGCAGATTCACTGGATTCATATGCTGGCCTTCGTATTGACGACCCTGGGCATTGTTATCGGCACTTACTCGCCAAGAAGGTCTCTCGGAGAGTCTCCGGCTACCTCAAGTTCGAAAGAGCTTGGAGCGTAAAAAAAGAAGAACCTTGGAGGTTCTTCCGATCGACGAGAAACCTGTAAGAATTGAAATCTTGCTAGTATACTTCGGTGAGGTACGCCACTCCAGCCGCTGTTGTTCTTGGGAAATTTTCAATTTATTCGCTTTACGGCGGGGATTTCCCAAGAACAAAGGCGGACGCTTTCGCTCCTCCGAGGCATACCTCACCTACCCATATAGCAAATTTCTCGAAGAAACAGGCTTTCTACAGATTAAGAAGAACCTTGCCGGTTCTTCTTTTTTACGTTCCTATGTCCGTCGTTCTCGCTCACTCGCTGAACAGTGAGAATTACTAGACCGGAGCTTCCATGCCAATAGCAGCCCATTCTTCTTTAGTAGGACCGTAAACTCCTGTGATAGGTAGTCCTACCTGACGCATAAGGATGGTCAATTGGCCGCGATGATGAATTTCATGTCTAAGGAATAGATTTAGTGTTAAGCCATTCTTCCATTGCTGTCCGAAAATGGTGTTGGATTCTTGCAATGTATCGTCCGTCCACTGAGTCTCAACCGCCTCAAGCAGTGATCGAGTCGTACTGCGATAAGCTTCAGCAATTGCAGCGGCAGATGCTGGCGGCTCACTCCGCTCTGCGGGAGCTTCGAAGCTTAATCCGGTTGGATTCAACAGGCCGCCTGAAGGGACCAAATGCCATGCTAAGTGACCCAGCGTCCGATAGCCTGTGGCTACTTCTTGAGAGAGCGAGTCGTCTGTTAGGGCATCCAATAGCTTCTGGGTCGTTGCTGATTCGTTCCGATAATCTTCAATAAAGCTTTGAATGGTTACATACATAGGTAAACCCTCCATTTTCATTTACAGTTTACGGAACGATTACGGCTTGTTCCTCTAATGTATTATACGACAAACTGCTGACAACATAATGTCAGCAGTCCGTGAATATCTATAAAATGCTTATTTTTTCTGGCCGCATCGATTTGTTCCAATACCTCTTTATATTCGGCACGGTACTTATCGATGACCGGTTTAACAGCATCCTGCCACGGCTTAACGTCCTTCACTTCCGTAATTTTAACGCCTGCCGCACGGACCTTAGCTTCTGCATCCTTCTCGTATTTGTCCCATGATTCACGTTGGGTTTTGACAGAATCGAGTGCAGCCTGCTTCACGATTTTGCGGTCTTCCTCCGACAGCTTATTCCAAGCCGATTGGCTGATCATGAGTACCTCCGGTACACGCTGATGGCCGTCGAGAATCATATTTTTGGCCACTTCAAAATGGTTCGACGATTGATAGCTCGGGAAGTTGTTCTCGGCCGCATCGATAACTCCGGTCTGCAGGGAGCTGAACACCTCGCCATAAGCCATCGGGGTTGCATTGGCTCCGAGTGCGGACATCAGATCGATATTGATTTTATTCTGGATGACGCGGATCTTCTGCCCTTTCAGCTCCGCCAGATTGGTTACAGGCTTGCGGGAATAGAAATGCCGCGCACCGGAACTGTAGTAGGCCAAGCCCTTCATCTTCGAGCTTTCCAAGCTATCCAAAAGCTTGTTGCCATTATCGCTCTCCAGGAACTTCCATAGATGCTGATCGCTATCGAATACATACGGAAGGCTGAAGACGCCGAAGTTCTTGTTGAACTCCGCCAGCGGTCCGCTGCTAACGCGAGTGAACTCGATAGCGCCGAGCTGAACCTGTTCGATGACAGCCTTTTCCTCACCTAGCTGGGATGACGGAAAGACATCAATTTTGATACGCCCATTACTTCGCTCGCTCACCAGATCAGCAAACTTTTTATCGCCGATAACGGTAGGGTAATCCGGAGGATGCGTATCGGCAAGTCGGAACGTATACTTTTTCCCCTCGGTTTTCTTGTCTCCCCCTGCGGTTGTTGCTTTAGCCGGGTCCTTGGTGCTGCAGCCTGCGATAACACTCCCGGCAATGATCAAGCATGAAAGTACGTTTACCGTTTTCGTGAGCCGTTTCATTCGTACATTTCCCCTTTTTTTACGAATTGGATTATTGCTAATAAAAGTCCGGCAAATGGAGCTGCTGCATTCCGATCACCAGTCTCTTAATGTTTCATCATATTGGGCAACCACATGACTAAATCCGGTACGTATGTCAACACTAGCAGCACTACGCACATCACATAGAAAAAGGGCATCATTGCTTTCGTTCCCTGACTGATCGATATTTTACCTATGGCGCAACCGACGAACAGCACGGTCCCAACCGGTGGGGTCAGCAGGCCGATCCCGAGGTTAAGCATCATAATGATGCCGAAGTGTACCGGGTCCATCCCAAGATGAGTTACGACAGGAAGCAGAATCGGAGTCATAATCAGAATGAGTGGAGCCATATCCATAGGTGCCCCGAGAATCAGCAGCACGATGTTGATAATAAGTAAAATAATGATCGGGCTATCGGAAATGGCGAGCATGGCATCGGTCACCATCGCCGGAATTTTCAAGTAGGCGAGCAGCCAGCTAAAGGCATCCGAAGCGGCAATCAGGAACAGTACCATGGAGACGGTGCGGAATGTTTTTTGCAGGATGATCCACATTCGGCTGATGGGAATGTCTCTATAAATAAGAAACGTAAGGATAAAGGCGTAGAGACAAGCCAGTGCGCCGGATTCTGTAGCCGTAAACCAGCCGCTGAAGATCCCTCCGAGAATAATCGCCGCCGTCAACAGCGACATTAGACCGTCCAGCACAATTTTCGGAATATCCTTGCGCTCTATCGGATCTCCTTTAGCATAACCTCGCTTGATCGCGTACACATAGCTCGTTGCCATTAGCGACACGCATAGTATCACTCCGGGCACAATTCCCGCCAGAAACAAGCTCGCAATCGACACTCCACCGCCCGCCGCCAAAGAATACAGCACAAGATTATGGCTTGGAGGCACGACAACGCCTTGAATCGCAGAGGATACGGTAACACCAACCGCATAGTCCGTATCGTAACCTTTTTTCTTCATCATGGGAATCATGACGGAACCGATTGAGGAAACGTCCGCGACCGCCGAACCGGAAATATTGCCAAAGAACATACATGCGACCGAGTTCACCATCGCCAACCCGCCCCGAATCCTGCCTACAATGAGCTGCGCAAGATTAACAAGCCGCAAGGCTAGCTTTCCTTCACTCATCATATGTCCGGCAAGAATGAAGAACGGAATGGTGAGCAGTGAGTAGGAGCTGATGCCTTGAATCATCCGTTGACCAACCACAGCAAGCGGTATGCCCAAATACATCACGGTCACCAAGGTAGATAACGCCAGCGTCAACGATATGGGAAACCGAAACACCATCAGCACAGTAAAGCTAACACATAAAATCAAAATCGCAATTGTCGTTTCTTCCATCTAGTGACTCCCCTCTTCTATACCCCGATGCCTTCTTGTGTCGATACCCATAAACTGCAGTAAAGAATACACGCATATGAGCAAGCCTGTGATCGGCATCACTGCATAGATAACGCTATTAGGCAGCTTCGTTGCCGCGAGCGTACTCTCGTTCATGAGTATTGTAAACTCCGTACCGGACAGGATCAGATACACACCGAACGCAAATGTGCTCGCATAAATAATCCTATCCAGCACCCAGTTTACCTTAGGGGAAAATTTGCTTGTAAACGTGTCGATGGCCAAATGCAAATGCTCTCTGAAGCCAAACGCGATGCCAAGAAAGGAAAACCAGACTAACAGAAGCAGCGTCACTTCCTCGGACCAGAACAAAACGAAATTAAACAGCTTTCGAGTCAATACTTGAGTCGTTACGATAAGAATCATGGCCAACAGTGCCGTCATCGAAAAAGATTCAAAAAAGCTGTCGATCCACAATGCCGCCTTTTTGAGTGCTTTCACATTTCATCCCCCTTCAGGCTTGATCGTTATATTGTAAGCACTTACATATCTGTTAACAAAACCTATTGTAAAGAATAAGGGAGGGAAACGGTACACCACTGGTTTTAGATTTATTTGTAATTTTTTTAGGTCTTTATTGAATGCTTACGCTTCCATATGGCTGGATGGGGTAGTGAAACTTTTCAACCATATTGTATAATCGGAATGATGGTTCTCATTATAGAGGAAACTACTAACGGTCAATTGAACAGAAAGAGGCTGAACAATGTCAATCAAATCGATATCCCCCTTGGATGGGAGATACAAAGAACAATCAGAAGTGCTAGCCGAGCATTTCTCGGAATGGGCTCTTATGAAGTATCGGGTATATGTGGAAGTAGAATGGCTTATCCATATGTCCAGAAGACCCGAAATTGCTGAAGTTCGAGAGTTCAAAGCGGAAGAAATTACTTTTCTAAAAGGAATCACGGAGCGCTTTGACGATACTTCCGCTCTCCGCATTAAAGAAATCGAAAGAACGACCAAGCATGATGTGAAAGCTGTAGAATATTTCCTTAAAGAAACATTGGATCCGACTTCGCTCGCCGACGTCAAGGAATTCCTTCATTTTAGCTGCACATCTGAAGATATCAATAACTTGTCCCACGCTCTCATGCTGAAAAACGGGATTGAAAGCGGCTGGCTTCCTATGGCTGAGAAGCTCTCTGCTGAAGTGACGCGTATTGCCGAATCCACCAAAGAAGTTTCGATGCTATCTCGCACCCACGGGCAGACTGCAAGCCCTACCACATTAGGTAAAGAACTGGCTGTATTTGTGTACCGCTGGAACCGTCAGCTCAAACAAATCCAAGCGCAGGATTACCTTGGAAAATTCAATGGGGCGGTCGGCAATTTCAATGCTCATTCGATTGCTTATCCGGAAGCGCCATGGGAAGAAATCGCCCGGACCTTCGTTGAGCATCTCGGGTTGACTTACAATCCGCTTACGACTCAAATTGAATCCCATGATTACATGGCCGAGCTCTTCCATGCGATGATGCGTTTCAATAATATTACGCTTGATTTTGACCGTGACGTTTGGCAGTACATCTCTCTGGCGTATTTCAAACAAAATGTCGTAGCCGGTGAAGTAGGCTCTTCAACGATGCCGCATAAGGTTAACCCTATTAACTTTGAGAATTCGGAAGCTAACATGGGCATAAGCAACGCGATGCTGGATCATTTGGCTAATAAACTTCCTATTTCGCGGCTCCAGCGCGACTTAACGGATTCTTCCGCATTACGTAATATGGGAGTTGGCATCGCTCATTCTTATATTGCTATTGCAGCTACGCTGCGAGGACTCAGCAGCTTGTCCGTTAATGAAGCAGCTATTCAACAAGATCTCAATGAGAGCTGGGAAGTGCTCGGTGAAGCCATTCAAACGGTTATGCGTCGAGTTGGCTATGAAAATCCTTATGAGAAATTGAAAGAGCTAACGCGAGGCGTAGAGGTTACACCACAGCGCATCGCAGAATTTATCCATGAGCTGGGCTTGCCTGATGCAGAGAGAGATCGTCTCCTGAAGTTAACTCCAGGAAGCTATATCGGTATTGCGGACAAGCTTATCCGCCATATTCGCTAGTAAAAACAACTTGCTCCGCCTCTAATTACCATTGAATACCATACTAGCTTTAAGGTTAACTTAATAAGTAGGGATTATTCTTACATGGTAGATAAAGAATGAGGGAGTGAGTCGTCATGGAAATAGATACCCTATTAAATGAGCTATTCAATTCGCAAGAGGATTGGTCGGTCAAGACCAATGAGCATTCATATGTCGTGAAACCTAATGAATATAATAAAGATGAAGAAGATAAAGAAGAGAAAGCCCATTAGGACTCTCTCTTCTTTATTTATTCACTCAAATGGAAAGGAACGGTTGCCACTACAACATCCTTTTCCTTTAGCAGTCTGGACCGTATTCGGTAAGCGGACTGATTATGAAGCAGACGGTGCCACCATTTTCTGGCTACGAATTGAGGAAGAAGCACCATGATGGTCTGCTTCTCTTTGACATGTGTATCAATCCGTTCGATAAAGTCAACCAATGGCTTAACAATAGTCCGATACCTTGAACGGAAAACAACCAGCCGAACCCCGGGATTCCATTGCTCCCATTTCTTCTCCATCTTCTCCTCATCTTCATCAGAAAAAGAGATATAGAACGCAACCACGTTAGGCGACAGTGTCTTTGCATAGGCAATGGTAGAAGCAACCACTCGATGAATCCCCGCAATCGGGATAATAATAATCGATTCCTTATGGGGCAGCGGTTCATCCAAATTGATGCGAAGCTGGTCTGCTACATCCTCGTAATGATCATATATTTTGGTAATGAACCATAAAAGGATTGGAGTCAAAACAATAACAATCCAAGCGCCTTCCACAAATTTGGTCACACAAAAAATGATAAGCACCGCAAACGAAACGAGAGCGCCCACCCCGTTAACAATTAACCGGCCCTGCCAACCCTTTTGTCTTTCCTTGAGCCATTTACGAACTAAGCCGCTCTGAGCCAGCGTAAAGGACAAGAAGACACCGATTGCATATAAAGGAATCAGTGCATCGGTTTTCCCACGAAAGGCAATAAGCAGTAGACTAGCCAAAACGCCCAAAGTGACAATCCCGAAGTGAAAAGACAACCGATCTCCCCGGTTAGCGAACATTCTCGGGAAATTTTTATCCTGTGCCATAATTGATGCCAAGATTGGAAATCCGTTAAAGCTGGTGTTCGCTGCGAGAGTCAAAATCATCATCGTAGCGATTTGCGTTGCGTAGTACATGATACCCCGGCCAAACGCGCTCTCCGTCACCATGGACAGCACGGAGGTATGACCCTTAGGATCAGGCGTAATGCCATAAGCCATCGTCAAGATCGTAACGCCGCCGAAAATAATGGCTAGTAAAATGCCCAATGACAGCAAAGTCCTTTTGGCATTGTCTTTGGATGGTGTCTTAAAGTGAGGCACCGCGTCGGAAATGGCCTCAATCCCGGTAACGGCCGAACAGCCGGAAGAGAAAGCTTTCAACAATACGAACATCGTCAGCCCCGAAGGGACTGAAGCTGGGATTACATGGATCGATGACGCATGACTGGCACCGGTTATTAGGTCAAAAATCCCTTTGCCAATTAACACCAGCACACAGAGAATAAAGAAATAAGTCGGGAAGGCAAACACGGTTCCCGATTCTGAAGTCCCCCTCAGATTTAGCCATACCATAAGCCAAACCAGGAACAGCGCTATCGGCACGATATAAGGAATTGCAATGGGAAAGGCGGATGTTATAGCCTGCACACCTGCTGAGACGGAAACAGCAACTGTCAATGTGTAGTCGATTAATAATGAAACGCCGGTCAATCTCCCGAAGGACATACCCAGGTTTTCCTTGGAAACCATATAGGCTCCGCCACCTTGCGGATAGGCATCGATAACCTGCCTGTAGCTGATGACCAAGATGGTAATTAGCAAGATGATGGCAATAGCAATAGGCAAGGAATAAGCAAAAGCCGCCACAGCTCCAACGGTAGCAAGTGCGAGCAAGATTTGCTCCGTTCCGTAAGCTACAGACGATAACGCATCCGATGATAAAATCGGAAGAGCCTTCCAAACTGGCATCTTTTCATGTTCCAGTTCGTTGGATTTGAGCGGCCTGCCAAAAATTACTCTTTTTAAAGAATCTGTTGTCACCCTGTGTGCACCCCGGTTAGAAATTATTGGTTTTATAAATCTTTGTGTTTAATATGTCCCGTTAAAACACAAAAAACACAAGGCAAGAGTCCTGTGTTCATCTCTCCTTCTCACTTCTTGCTTACGAGGTTAGCTGTCGGATTAGGGCTGTGAGAAGCATGCCCTTCCTATTGCTTAAGCAATAGGATTCACCCCATGTGGTGGGTCCCCCGCTCTTCTTTTAGAAGATTAAGCAATATGAAATTATTAAAGCACCATTGAATATTACTTACTAATTAATCAAAAGTAAATGAGTCTAAACATCACTAATAGCGCAATTTGAGTCTGCTTTAAGTCAAGATAGCGCATACATCTCCATCGCAGCACATCTGCTATGCTATTTTAACGAATTGCTTTCATTTACAAAAAAACATTTTTCTTGCAAATTAAATTGTTTGCTAACAGACTCCATATCACCCATGTGTCAGCCTAATATCAGAAGAATTTATAGAAATTAATGGTAGTATTACCATATACGAATTTGCACTTATATTTTTTAAAAAATCAAAGTTCAGGAGGCTGACCAAATGGCAATGCCAACACATATTGTAGCTGTAGGCGGTTTTGTAGAAAACGAGGACGGACATCTTCTGCTAGTGAAGACGCAGCATGACGGGTGGGTGTACCCAGGCGGACAGGTGGAAGTCGGAGAGAATCTGCTGGATGCATTAAGCAGAGAGATCAAGGAGGAAAGCGGGATCGACGCGGTTGCCGTTCAATTGATCGGGGTGTATTCGAATACAGCTACCTACAAATGGCATGACGGTGTAACGGACGTGCCTACCAAAGTCATGTTCGACTATGTCTGCAAGCCGTTAGGTGGAGAGCTGTGTACCTCAGAGGAGACCTCCGATAGCCGCTGGGTGCCTAAGGATCAAGTGCTTGAATTGATTAAATCACCGGCCATCCGAGCACGGTATCAGGCTTATCTGGACTTTGCCGGCCAAGTTCATTATATGGAATACGTGACCAAACCCCAATTTGAATTAAAGCTCCAAAGGACCATGTAAAAAGCGGCTTCTATCAAGGTGATTAAGGAGGGATACCCTTGTATAATCATGCTCCTTCGGATTACATATGCCCTGTCTGTTTATTAATTAAAGGGAACGATAACCCTCTATCTAAACAAGCGGATATTGTATATAAAGATGAATTCATTATGGCGTTCATCTGCGCCAACTGGAAAGTGAATAATCCCGGACATGTGCTCATCGTGCCAAACCAGCATGTAGAAAACATTTATGAGCTGCCAGTAGACCTGTCTAATCAAATACACGCATTTGAGATTGATTTAGCCAAAGCCTTTAAAGAGGTCTATCGGTGCGACGGCGTTTCATCAAGGCAGCATAACGAACCAGCCGGCAGCCAGGATACGTGGCATTATCACCTCCACGTATTTCCACGTTATAGGGATGATAACCTGTATAAAAGCCCTTCTCGTAGATCGACACCGGAAGAAAGAAAGCCCTATGCGGACCTATTACGCGGCTACTTTGGTTATTCTGATGCCACTACTTCGTAAAATTTAGATCACCGTCATTCGCTCAATAAACAAACAAAGAGGCTTTCCCTCAAGTTCTTTCACTCGAGGAAAAGCCTCTTCTAAGTTATGCGAGCGGCGCCATACCGCGTTCGATCCAATCTTCACGGGTAGGTCCATAAATGTCCGGTACCCGCAATCCTGCCTGACGCATAAGTACCGTCATTTGTCCGCGATGATGAATTTCATGTTGAATAAGCAGGTGGAGAGTCAATCCATTCGGCCATTCCTCGCCATACATAGAGGTTGTACGAACCAGGTCCTCATCCTTCCACTGAGCTTGTACCGCTTCCAGCAGGGCATTTCTTTGGCTACGGTAGGCGTCGGCAATAGCTTTTGCGGAAGCTGGTGCTGGTGCATGCTCGTCCTCAGCTGCTGGAGTGAACTCAAGACCAGTACGAGACGTCATCTCGTGAATGGTTGTGGTCAAGTGCCAAGCAAGCTGTCCCAGGCTGCGATGATCAGCGGTAATTTTTTGATTCAGTGAAGCATCCGTTAATACATCCATCACACGCTGCGTGGCAGCCGTCTCATTGCTCCAGCTTGCTGCAAATTGTTGTATAGAAGTAAACATGTTCAATACATCCTCCTTTAATAGTCACCTAATGTTGTAATCCCACTTGCTTACCCTGACTATACACCAACAACCCTGACAGCCCTATGTCAAGGTTAATTGATATTGATCTATTAGTTTTTGTGCCATCTCTCTAACGGTCTGAGCAACCGAATCCGGTTCCACTATGAAAACGTCAGCTCCGTAGCTGAGCAGCATCCCGTAAAGCCAAGGCTCATCCGGCTGCGTAGCTGTTACGAGAATCATACCATCAGGCTGCGTCTCTATTTGTCCAAACGTAAAATAATCCTGAAGCCGCGCTTTCGCACGGGGATGAAACCGCAGCACCAACCTAATAAGATTCGGGTGATTGTCCTGACGTGCCCATTGAAAATCAAGCTGCTCCAGCGTCTTGGGTCGGCGTATGAAGGTCTCATCCAAGACCGTTAGATGCTCTATTCGTGTTAAGCGGAAAATCCGGTAATCTTCCCGAAGCTTGCAGTAGCCGTACAAGTACCATACATATCCCTTTAATACGACGCCGATTGGCTCGCACATCCGCTCGGATGAATCCCCCTGTGAGGAGGTATAGGCAAAACGGATGACTTTGCAATCACGTGCAGCTGAACGGAGGATACCAAGCTTTTCCTTTTCCGCTCTCCCACCATGCCATGGATTCAGATCAATCATCAGCTGCTGGCTCATATCGTTCAGCTCTCGCTGTTCAGATCGGGCTACCAGTGCGCCTACCTTATCCAATAAGCTGCTAATATCCTGATCCCCGAAGGAAGATCCTACTCCCTTAAGCGCAATAATAATCGACTGCAGTTCCTCCAGCGATAAAAACTGCCTATCCAGCCGATATTGATCCATAATTTCATAGCCCCCGGCGGCTCCCGCAAAAGAAACAATTGGAATCCCAGCCTGATTGAGAGCCTCCAAATCACGGTAAATGGTTCTTAGCGATACCTCAAACCGTTCAGACAGCTCTTGGGCTCCTACTCGTTTACGATTAAGAAGCAGCATGGTGATGGCTAACAAGCGGTCAAGCTTCAAACGCATTACCTCCTCCATACTTTTTCTTTTTATGTTACCGTTGACGCCCTTTCAATACAACAAAAAAATGCAGCCTGTTTCCCTAATAGGAACCAAGCTGCATCTTCATTTAGGCAATCTATCTTATACCGCGTTCAATTCCATTTGATCTTCTTCGTCACGGTCGAACGACTCACGGTCGAATTCCCCTTCGGAATTAGCGATGATCAAGGAGCAAACCGTTGTACCTGTTGCATTTACAGCTGTACGGCCCATGTCTACAACAGCGTCGATAGCCAATACAAGACCCAATCCTTCAACCGGCAAACCAAGTGCTGTAAGTACGACGGTTGTCGAGATAGCAGCTGGTCCAGGTACCCCTGCAACGCCGATAGAAGAAATCATGCTTACCAATACGATCAAAATATATTCAGAGAAACCAAGCGGAATGTTATATACACGTGCTACGAAAATCGCTACTACAGCAGGCCAAACGCCGCCGCAGCCATTCATGTTCATCGTTGCGCCAAGTGGAGCTACGAAGCTTGCGATACGCGGTGAAACGCGCAATCTTTTCGTAATAACTTCCATGTTCACTGGCAGAGTTACATAACTGCTTCGCGTAGTAAATGCTACAGCAATCGTAGGATATGCTTTGCGGAAAAACTTGAATGGATTTACTTTCGCTACGAAAGTAACCAATCCGCCGAATGTAATGATGAAGTGAGCCAACAGCGCTACATATGTCGCCAAAATAACTTTCACAAGCGGTGCCAATGTTTCCAAACCGTATTTAGCAGCCATTGCACCGATCAGCGCATACACACCGTATGGAGTCAAACGAATAATGTATTTAGTAACCTGATGCATCACTTGTGCAAAAGATTCGATAAACGCTTTAACAGGTTGAATAACTTCCGGCTTCTTGCTTCCTACTTGAACCATAGCGATAGCTACGAAAATCGAGAAGACAAGGACAGGAACGACTTTAGCACCAGCCATATCACCTATAGGATTGCTTGGTACCAAATCCAAAATAACTTGTGAGAACGTTGGGATATCCCGAGGCTTGAACGTCTTAGGAATTTCCTGCACAATACCTGAACCCGGATCGAAGATCAAAGCTACAATCAAACCGATTAATGCGGCAATCCCTGTTGTTATAAAGAACAAGGAGATCGTTTTTACACCAATTTTACGCAAATGACCCAAACTCGAGATCGACGTGATACTGTTGATGACCAACACGACAACCAGCGGAATAACAAGCATTTTCACGAGGTTGACGTAGATCGTACCGATCGTGCTTACACTGATTGCACTCAGCTTGTAGGTGTTGAAGAAAATTCCTGCGATAAGACCCAGTGCAAGTGCGAGGAGAACCCGGTTACCGAAACCTACGCGCTTTTTGCCTAAGAAATAAAGAAAACCAATAATAACTAAAGAAACAAGCAAGCTTACCCAGTTCGTTTGAAACGCGGTAACCAAGTTGTTGTTCACGCGACCCATCTCCTTCAATACCCTACTATTTTAGTAGGATTTATGCGATACAAGAATAATACTTCCAACCTTTCCAACTGTCAAGAATATTTTTGCAAAAAACTAATTTGTCAAGTTTTGCCTGTTGTACAGCGAAAAAGGCTTGTTTCGGCTAATCCGTGAATCCGATAATCTCTATTATCATCTTACGATGGGCATTTCAAATAAGAACCTAGTGAGTAAATAACTAGCGCTGCTCGATTTCGATTGCAAAAAAATAGCCATGCATTGAAGTCGAATTCGACCTGTCCTGCACGGCTGTTGCTTCAGATTAGGGTATTGCTCGAGGTGGACTTGCGCTCCATTAACCGCTTTATTTTAGCTTCCGTTGATGTATCCGGGGCAGGAGTATAGATGCTGCAGCGTAAATCGGCATCTCCTTGTACCTGCAAGGATGTCAGATGAAAGAGCATCTTCCCCGCCTTGGCATGGCGGAATTCAATCAATACCTCTGGGGCAGAGCTTACTCTGCTCTGTTCCCAAAGAGTGTGAAAATCGGGATGCAGCGCCTTCATTTCCTCAAGAAACTGCCCATACCACTCGTCATCGACATATTGGCCGTAATAGGCTCGAAAAATCGAAAGAAAACCGCTGACAAAGTGCTCCCAATTGACAGCCAGGCTGCGGAATTCTTTTCTTGTGAACAGAAGTCGAATCATATTGCGCTGGTCCTGCGGAATTTGTTCAAAGTCCAGAAAAATATGGGAGGCGGCCTGATTCCATCCTACAATCTGACACCTTCTGTCCGAAATGATGGTAGGACAATTGCGCAGCTCTTGCAAAATCGTCTGCAAGGACGGACTGATCTGAGGCTGCTCTTCCTGCAGCAGACTGGTCCCGGAGCCGCTATCCAGCGCCAATGAAAATAAATATTTGCGCTCATCTCCTGTCAGCCGCAAAGCCGCAGCTATGCAGTCCAGTACCGAGACGGATACTTTAATATCCCTCCCCTGCTCGAGCCACGTGTACCAGGTTGCGCTGACTCCCGCCAGCTGTGCAACCTCTTCTCTTCGCAGACCCGGCGTTCTTCTTCGGCTTCCCGATACCAGTCCCACGGATTCAGGAGAGATTTTGGCACGCTGTGATTTCAAAAAAACCGATAGTGCCTGAAGTCTTGTCTGATGATTCATAAAACAGCCCGACCTTTCCCAACAATAACGTTATCATGGTACCTATTATACTAGTATAAACAACAACTTGTAATAGGATAAATGATGTGACATCATAAGTCTCATCACAACGAAACTGAAAGGGAGAATGACGATGGAACGCGTAGTTATTACGGGAATGGGCGTCATTTCGCCGCTTGGCAACGATGTAGGCCGATTCTGGGACCGATTGGTTCGAGGCGAATCGGGCATATCCCTTATTGATACTTTTGATTGTACAAGACATAAAGCCAAAATAGCCGGGCTTGTCCGCGACTTCGATGCAGAAGCCCGCTTTGGACGCAAGGAAGCGAGACAGATGGACCGGTTCTGCCAATTTGCATTGGCGGCTGCCGAGCAAGCTATAGAGGATGCCGGGATTCAGCTTGAGCATGTGGATCATGAAAGACTCGGGGTGTATGTCGGCTCCGGTATCGGAGGAATACAGACTCTTCTGGATCAAGCTGCCGTATTGCGGGAGCGCGGACCTGAACGTGTCAGTCCGTCGTTAGTGCCTATGATGATTTCTAATATGGCTGCCGCCATGATCAGTATGAGGTTCAATGCGTTAGGCCCTACTTTATCTCCGGTAACGGCATGCTCCGTCGGAAATACCGCCATCGGCGAAGCGATGCGCCTCATCCGATATGGAGGCGCCGATGTGATCTTAGCCGGCGGCACGGAAGCTGCCGTCACGGAAATCTCACTGGCCAGCTTCGGCAATGCTACGGCCTTGTCCACACGAAATGACGAACCGGCTCGTGCCAGTCGGCCATTTGATGCAGGACGTGACGGATTCGTCTTGGCCGAGGGCGCAGGCATTCTCGTATTGGAATCGCTAAGCCATGCGATTCGCAGAAATGCCCGCATCTACGCAGAAGTCATCGGCTATGGAGCGAGCTCCGACGCCTATCATCGAGTGGCAACCCACCCGGAAGGAATCGGTGCGTATCAAGCGATGAAATCGGCGCTTCACGAAGCGGCTATCCGCCCGGAAGACGTTGATGTAATTAGCGCCCATGCCACCAGTACCGAAGCCGGTGATAAATCGGAAACATTCGCCATCAAAAGGCTGTTCGGCGACAAAGCCTACCGTATTCCCGTCACGGCGAATAAATCGATGATCGGGCATATGCTCGGCGCTGCCGGTGGAGTTGAAGCGATTGCCCTCGTAAAGAGCCTGCAGGAAGGGATCATTCCCCCTACGATAAACCAAGAGCAGCAGGATGATATTTGCGATCTGGACTATGTGCCGAATACCGCCCGCCGCGCGGATCTGACTATTGGTATGTCGAATTCTTTCGGGTTCGGGGGCCATAACGCGGTCATTATTTTGAAACGCTACAACGAATAACCCCTTCTTTTAGTAAATATCAAAAGGCGGCTGTGCAGCCGCCTTTTCGTTTTTGAGAAACCTACTACTCCAAAATTGCGAAGGAAGTAGGTGGGGTATCTCCTGTAGGAGCGATAGCGTCCGCCTTTGTTCTCGGGAAATCCCCTCTAAAAAATACAATCAAATTTCCCGAGAACAACAGCGGCCGGAAGGGGATACTCTACCGGAGAGCCGACGCGTTTTCATGCTTCCTAGGTTTCTCCTCAAACAAACTTATGCTCAGCCGCCTTACACCTGCCGAGCCTCCAACCGCCGAGCCACAACAGACAACGTATAGTTGACCACAAAATACATAAGAGCCGTCATGAGCAGCGTCGGAATGACGAAATTAACATTTTGCCCGTTAATAATTTGGGCGTTATGCATCAATTCAGCCAAAGAAATAACAACCGCAAGCGAAGTATCCTTCAGCAGCGAAATAAATTGGCTCACCATCGGAGGCATCATTCTTCTTAGCGCCTGCGGCAGAACGATGTAACGAAGCGTCTGAGTGTAGCTCATACCCGAGGAACGGGCCGCTTCAATCTGTCCCTTATCAATAGAGTTCAGTCCGCCTCGTACAATTTCCGAGATCATCGCCGCCTCGAATACAGTTAGCGCCGCAATCGCTGCGCTTTCGATGCTGAGCTTCAATCCTATCTCCGGCAGCGCAAAGTAAGTAAAAAATATAATGAGCAGCAGAGGCAGGTTACGAATCACTTCTACGCATAAAGCAGTCAGCTGAGACACTACTGGAAGCTTCGTATAACGTATCGTCCCCAGGAGGCAGCCGATAAGGAAGCTGAGCACCACAGCAATAAAAGCAACTCGGATCGTAACTCCAAGACCTTCAAGTAAGAATCGAATATGATCCCACGTATACGCTTCCGCAAAATTCATGGGCCCTCACCTCCCGTCTTCAGCTAGTGGGTTCTCGCCATCCGGCGCTCCAAGTAAGCTACTCCGAAGCTAAGCGGAATCGTAATAACCAAGTAAAAAAGTGCTACAAATATGTACACGCTGAACGTAACGAAGGATTTGGTCGAAATGAGGTCTGCATAATACATTAAGTCCAAGCCGGCGACGACGCTCAGCACGGATGAATTTTTCACAAGGTTAAGGAATTGGTTGCCCAGCGCGGGGATTACCATTTTCAAAGCCTGCGGCAGTATAATGTATCCCATCGTTTGCCCGTAGGTAAGCCCAGACGAACGGGCAGCTTCATTCTGACCCTTAGGCACTGCCTGAATTCCTGCACGGATAGCTTCCGCAATGAAAGAAGCCGTGTAAATGGTCAGTCCGATCGTGCCCGCGGCAAACCCGCTTAAGCTCAAACCAAGCGCGGAAGGACCGAGAAAGAACAAGAATACGATCAACAGAATCGGTATGTTGCGGATAAATTCGACATAAGCCGTGCCGAGCCAGTTCAGAGGCTTGACAGGAGATATTCGCATGATCGCTATGAGTGTTCCTAGCACGAAACTCCCTATTAATGCGATTACGCTCACTTGCAGCGTGTTGAGGAAGCCTTCAAGGTACAAGTCCCAGTACTTCCACAAAATATTGAACTGGATAGCCCCCATCCTCTCCGCCTCCTTTCATCAGCTTGGAACGAAAAGGATGAATAGCCTCCCAGACTATCCACCCCTCTCCTCCTCAAAATCGAAATTATTTTGCCGGTTTTTCACCGATCCATTTCAAATACAATTTATCGTAGTCGCCACTAGATTTCATCGCTTTGAGGAAATCATTCACGTACGTCACAAACTCCGTATCGCCTTTGCGAATCGCGATGCCGTATGGCTCATCCGTAAAGGTGCCATCTACCACCTGATAGTTCGGGTCCTGCTTGGTCATTCCGTACAAGATGGCATTATCTGTTGTAAGAGCATCTCCTTGCCCCGCTTTTAGCGCTGTGAAGGCTTCCTGATAATTTTCAAACTCTAACACTGTCGCGTCCGGAGCTTTCTCACGAATATTTTGCGCAGAGGTCGAGCCTTTGGCCGTTAAGATCTTCATCCCTTTTTTAATGTCAGCTATCGATTTGATAGGACTGCCTTTCTTAACCAGCAGCGACTGCCCGGCTTTGAAATAAACGTCTGTAAAATCAACCTCCTGCTTGCGCTCCTCCGTAATGGTCATCGTTGCAATGATCATATCGATATCGCCGTTTTTAAGCATAGGAATGCGCGTCTTCGATGTAACTTCCTTCAACTCGACTTTGTTCTCGTCGCCAAGCACTTTTTTAGCCAAAGCCTTCGCTATATCGATATCAAAGCCCTCAACCACACCCGTTCCGGGGTCCTTCAATCCGAACAGCTTCGTATCGTATTTTACGCCTACGACGAGCTTGCCTCGTTTTTTAATATCATCCAATGTTTTTCCGGACGTTTGGGCAGGGCTTGTCGACGAGCCTCCCCCTGATCCTTTGTACCACAACCCGCCACTACAACAGCTAGTAAAGTTAGCAAAGCTAACATAGTAAATCCCAGCTTCCTTCTCATCATCCCCATCTACCTGTCCCCTCTCTATGATCCGTGTTGTAATAACCGCTTAAGAAACAATTGCGCCCTCTCTTCACGAGGATTGGAAAAAAACGCATTCGGCTCGGATTCTTCTACAATTTGTCCTTGGTCCATAAACACAATCCGGTCAGCCACCTCGCGGGCAAAGCCCATTTCGTGAGTGACGACGACCATAGTCATTCCTTCATGTGCCAAACCTTTAATGACATCCAGCACCTCCCCGATCATTTCGGGGTCCAGAGCTGAAGTAGGCTCATCGAACAGCATAATTTGCGGCTTCATAGCAAGTCCTCTGGCTATAGCTACCCGCTGCTGCTGCCCCCCAGATAGCTCGGAGGGATAAGCTTTGGCTTTTTCCGGAATGCCAACCTTGTTGAGATACAACGTGGCGGTTCGTTCCGCTTCCTCTTTGTTTAGCTTGAGTACTTTCCTCGGTGCGAGGGTAATGTTGTCCAGCACGGACTTATGCGGGTACAGGTTAAAATGCTGAAACACCATTCCGATATTTCGCCTCAGCTTGTTGACGTCCGTTTTCTTATCATGCAGCTTCGCTTCTCCCACATACAGTTCTCCATCCGTAATAACCTCCAGCCGATTGATGCAGCGCAGCAGGGTGCTTTTGCCGGAACCGGACGGACCTATAACCACGACCACTTCGCCCTGTTGAATCGATAAGTTGATGCCCTTAAGTACATGAAACTGCCCATAGTGCTTATTGACATTGCGAAATTGAATCATAGGTCACCTCCTGCCTTGCAGCAATTTTCCTTACATCAACTTGACCTGGACCATGGATTTTCTGGTCAACAGGTAATTACAAGTTATTACCCCAATGTGAAAAATATGACACTCGAAAGCGTTTCACTTCATTTCTCCAGCTTTTTTGTTGCAAAAACGAAAAAACCATCCTTTAAAAAGGACGGTTTTGCAATCATGAAGGAGCTCATGGCTCCATTCTCCAGATAAGATGCAACATATCTAGGGTATGCAATGGGCAAATTGTAAGTGTGCGATTGGACGGAGATCTCCTCGCATAATAAAGCTTAGAAAAGGACGATACGACATCATGGCTACTTTACTTCATATTATTGCGCATCCTAACGATGAGACACAATCCTTCAGTATGGCGGTCGGCAATGCTTTCGTTCAAGCTTACCGAGAGGCTAACCCCAAAGATGAAGTGATTCACTTGGATCTGTATAAAGCCCATATCCCTCATATTGACGCCGATGTATTCAGTGGTTGGGGCAAGCTTCGTTCCGGAAGTGAGCTCAATTCATTGTCTGCCGAAGAAAAATCCAAAGTGAACCGGCTTAATGAGCTCGTAGACCAATTTGTTGCGGCCGACAAATATGTGTTTATAAGTCCCATGTGGAACTTCTCTTACCCGCCGATTATGAAGGCCTACATCGATGCGATCTGTGCCGCAGGCAAGACATTTAAGTATACGCCCGAAGGGCCTGTCGGTCTTCTTCCTGACAAAAAGTCACTGCATATTCAGGCGCGAGGCGGCATTTACTCCACTGCGCCAATGTCGGATATGGAAATGGGACATCGACACTTGGCTGCTATTATGCAGTTTTTCGGTATAACCGATTTTCAAGGCTTATTTATTGAGGGACATAATCAATTCCCGGATCGTGCCGCAGCTATTAAGCAGGAAAGTATCGATAAAGCTGTAGCTTTAGCGAAATCCTTTTAAAATAATCCATATGGAGAAAGCACTGCCCGTCAAGGATGGGTCGGTGCTTTTTTATTGTAATATCCACCACTTGAAGTCCTGTTATGCAAAAGAACATTGAAAAAAGGGATCCCCTTGCGGGTATCCCTTCAAAAGCCGTTTGTACAGCGGATATTAGAAGCTTTCGCGAATCACTTGCTGCTCTAGTGGCAAACGATCCGTAGCACGCCCAGGGGCCGCTGCTTTACCAATCGGAATGATCATTACCGGAACATAGCGATCCGGGATATTCAGCTCTTTAACAAGAGCGTCACGATCATAACCACCCATTGGAACCGAATCGTAACCCTTGGCTTTTGCCGCCAGCATAAGCTGCATTGCCGCCAAGGAGGCATTACGGATAGCTTCATCGCGTGCCAAAGCAGGGTTGTTGTTATAAGCTCCGTTGATTTGTCCAATCATCATATCACGAATCTGGGAGGCTGCTTGTTCGTATACGGTTGGGGCGATAAGATTCGCCTGAAGATCCCCTAGTACTACAACCACAACGGATGCATCTACGGTTTGCTTTTGGTTATATGTGATCGGAAGCAATCTTTCTTTATTAGCTTGCTCACTAACGACCAGAAAGCGCCAGTGCTGAAGGTTCCAAGAAGAGGGCGCGCTTGCAGCCAGCGATAAGATTTCATTTAATTCTGCTTCCGGAATTTGTACTCCCGGTTGAAATTGACGTACTGAATGACGGCCTAGGATCGTCTCTTCTGCTGTTACTTTTTGCTCGATTTGGCTCATGTTGTATTCACTCCTATAAATGAAAGGTTATAAAACGCATAATAGGTCCTCATCCGTTAAGGACTAGGCGAAGTGAGTATATCACATTCGCTTACTTTTGTTAAGCTGGTATCCTTTTGTAATTAAAAAAGAATCATATCATTTCATTAAGAAACGACCCCTTTAGGGTCGCCTGCTGTCTTTTAAATATGCAGTTTACCCATCGCACATCTTCTGGGCAGAAAACAACCTCTCTTATCCAAAGAGAGGTCCTATCACCAAGAACCACGAAGGTCTCTGGTAAGTATGTATTATTACTCTACACGGAATTTGATAACGAGCTGATGTAAGTCCTCGGAGATGCCGGATAACGTCGTAGCCGAAGAGGTTATCTCCTGGATGGAAGCCAACTGCTGCTCGGTTGTTGCGGCAACCGTCTGAGCCAAGCCTGATGTTTGCTCGGCTATGTGTCCCATACTCGTTATCGTTGCAGTCACTTCTTCGGTACTTGCGGACATTTGCTGCGCGGCAGCAGCCGCCTCTTGAACACGTCTGGATATCTCAATTGACGAATTGACGATCCAACTGAAAGTCTCTTCCGCTTGGGACATCGCTTGGAGTCCGCCTTCTACCTCAACCATTCCTTCATCCATGCTAAGAACAGCTTGTCCGGTTCCTTCACGGATTCCATCAATAACACGATTGATCTCCTCGATGGAGTCTGCCGTTTGGGTAGCCAACTTGCGGATTTCATCCGCAACTACCGCGAAGCCGCGGCCGTGTTCTCCGGCTCTGGCAGCTTCAATAGCCGCATTGAGCGATAGCAGGTTCGTCTGTCTGGCGATATCACCAATAAATAAGGAGATCCGATTGATGCTGTGTGATTGCTCCTCCAGCTTTCGAATGACTTCGCCCGTTTTGCCAACTGCCTTGCTGATGGAATGAATTTTGGCTGACGCATCTTGCAGGACGGTCGTCCCTTGCTCTGCCTGCTGTGAAGCCTCGATCGTAATCTCCGATATTTCAGACGTCGATTCCGCAATGCGTTGGACGCCGACAGCCATTTCGTCCATTGCCCTTGCGCACTCCATTGCGCTCTGTGCTTGATTCTCCGAACCGGAAGCTACATCTTGAATGGATTGTGTGACATGCTCCGATGCCGCGGCGTTCTCCTCGGAGCTCGCCGAAAGCTGCTGAGCCGAAGCTGCAACAAGGTGAGAGGTTTCCTGCATTTGAAGCACGGATTCCTTTAAGGAATGAGATACTGTATTCACAGCGGTAATCAGCGTTCCCAGCTCATCCTTGGACTTGCTGGCCAGCTGTTTGCCCGTCAAGTCTCCTTGCGATATACGGACTAATGCTTGCGAGGCTTCTACCATCGGTCTGGAAATGATTCGAGTTACCAAGTAACCTATGACAGCGACAACCACGAAGGCAAGAACGATAAGCACTGCAAATTCGATAATGCTTCTGCGGTATAGCTCCTCGCTGTCCTGCTGAGCTTGGTCCGCTCCCTTCTTATTGTAGCTTACAATGACGGAGATGCTGTCCTGGACATCCTGAAATGCTTTAGACACCTCAGCAGAGGCTTCTTCCATTCCTTTGCCCCCTGCTTTTTGGCGGGTATTCAAGTCCTTGAATTGATTCCATTTTATCTTGAGTTGATTCAGATTAGCTCTATCCTGCTCATCGGCTACTGACGACTCATAAGCGGTCAGCCCCTGATCAATATCAGCAAACGTTTCTGTAATCTGGTTATTGAGCTCTACTTTTTTTGCCGCATTTGGTTCCGCAATCATCTGATAATAAAGAACGGATATATGCTCTTTGGCAAAGTTCACTTGATTGGCGACCTGCGTTCCAACCAACCAATTTTGTGTAATTTGTCTCGTATTGTTTTGCAAGATCCTCATGCTAATCAAATCCAAGGTACCCATTACACCCATAATGAGCAATATAACCGCATACGATATCATTAGCTTTTTCCCAATGGTCATTCTCATATGAACCTCCTGAAATAAAAAGACATCATCTCTTGTGAAGGAATATATCATACAATGTTTAGAATTATTATTTATAACCTATGTGCTTTGTATTAGAATCGCTAATAGTTCCCTAACATATTGGATTATAAGGTCCCAGGCTTGTCCTCTCTTTACAATATTTATAGGTTAATGTACCTTGAGGTTATACTTATTCGTATGAAGGGAGACGGAAATGAAATGAGTATTTTAAAATGGGATGGGCATACTCATACGCGCTTTTGCTATCATGGCAGCAGCGCTCCGCAAGAAGAATATATCGATAGAGCGATCGAGCTCGGCTTCGAACGTTACACTATCAGCGAGCATCCTCCCCTGCCGCAGGGTTGGATTGCCGATACACGTTTGTTGCAGGAACTGGCGATGCCCGAAGAAGAGCTGCCTCAATATATGTCATACGCTCAACAAATGAAGCAGCTGTACAACGGGAAAATGGACATAACCGTCGGGCTGGAGATTGATTATTTGCCTGGCCAGCTTTCCTATACGGAACGTATCGTCGAGCAATGGCAGTCTCAGTTGGAAGACATCGTCTATTCCGTTCACTATTTACCGGGAGTAGGGGGCACACGCTGTATCGATTTCACTGCAGATGATTTCCGCAACGGACTGCTGTCATATTACGGTTCGATGGAAAGTGTTGTTGAGGAATACTACAATCATGTAGAAGCAGCAATCGAATGGGCAGCCCAACTGCCCATGCGCAAGCGGCTCGGTCACATTAATCTTATAGAGAAATTCCGCCAGGTACTTCCGGAAATCAATCCGAATCAGATCGAACGCCGCCTGAAAGCCATCATACCGAAGCTGGCCAAGGCAGGTCTCGGAATTGACGTCAATACGGCAGGTCTTCGCGTAGCCACCTGCGGCAAGCCGTATGCTCCGGAATGGTTTATCCAGGAATGCTTACAGCAGGGCATCCCTTGCATTTATGGATCGGATTCGCATAAACCGGAGCATGTAGGCACCGGCTGGGATTGGTATGAACAACAGCTATCGGCATTTAAGCCTGCATCTTCCTAACTATAGTTCGGCCTCCAATGGTCGCAACGACTTGCCCTAATACCGTCGGTATCGTCGATAACGAGGATACCGGCTGGGCTGTCGGGTCGCCTCCCGTCACTATTTTCTGCAAATAAGCAAAATCCGGGAACGTGACTTCATCCATCAAATAGGCAGAAACTGTGCTTCCTTGAATTCTAACCCTATTCAGCTTTTCAATAACCTCATCCCCTGTTTTAATCCCCATACCATGACCATAATACAGTCCGGCTCCCATCTTAATCACATTTTCCCCCTGCCATTCTATCCATTCCGGGTTGACATCGGGATTTTTGAAATATTGGATATCCCCTCCGAATGCTTCAGCTCCATGGTTCAAAGTAATCAACCGCAAATCATGATCATAAGTCCATGAATATAGATACAAGTTATTAAATAGTTTATCGAATTTCTGGTCGCCAATTACATTGAGAACAGCTTTATACAACAGGATGATAATAGCGGTTGCACATTCAAAAGCATACAAGCTCCCATTCTCAAAAATATCCCTTATCGCTTCGCTCGACCTCACATTTTTTCTTTGAAGAAAAGCCCCGTTCTCCTTACGCTCCCAGAATTGCTCATTACAGCGAGACTTCTTGAAGGAGGCAAACGATACTTCGCTGTTATTCAGAGCTAATGCAGCCTCCATTATGGCAGCTCTTACCTGCAGCTCGAATAATAAAGAATTCCATGAATCATACGTATAGGTCCGACTGCTCCTGTCCTTTTCTCGATACACCATTCTTTCCGCATCATTCAAAGACGCCAAGTCCGGCGAACCATTGGTAATTACTATCATCGCCTCTTCACCTGCCTTTCCAGTCCACTTATGACAAAGAGGACCTATGGATACCCTAATACCATCCTATGTACAGATGCTTGGACGAATCCCTATGATTGCAAGATACATGGGGTGGTCAGGCAAGGAGGCGAGTTCAATTGAGCTTAATCAATGAAACCCAGATCGAACGATTCGAGAAAGCGTTGTGGAGCGCCACCCGCAAGCTAAGCCCCGAGTTGACAGCGGAGCTCAGCATCCCGCTAACCTGGCAGCAATTCTACATGCTGTATTTTATTAATGACAAAGGAACCTGCAAAGTAACGGATTTGGCAGAAACGATGGAGGTTAAGCCCAGTGCCATTACTGTTATGATCGATCGTCTGATTAAGCATGGAGTAGTAGACCGCAGGCATGATGAGAAAGACCGTCGTGTCGTCTGGATCGAATTGACGGATAAGGGCCGAGATGTGTTGGAGGAAGTGAATGTCTCCCGCAAAAAAATGATTCGCGGCTACATGACGGATGTGGATTCCAAACAGTTTGAGACCTTCCTGCGAGTATTCGAGCAAATGAACGATCAAATAACCAAAGCTCACGCAGAACACGATTATGCGATAAAGCTTTCCTGAAGCTGAATTCAACGAACGTTCCCCCAGAGAAAAAGGGCTGCGTGTTGTGCAGTCCTTTTTACTCATCAATGAAGGATTAAATATTCATTTTTTGGTTAAAATAGGCAACGGAGCGCATTGATGACTAACGGCTCCTTATCGTTCATTTGAAAATGGGATTGACCTCCCAAAATAGAGATAACTGCGAGTTTTTAGCTTAATGATTTTTAAATTAAAAACTCAAAAACCATTCTAATTACCTTTTGTTATTCATAAAAATATGGTATAATAAATTATTGGAATAAAAGGAGACAATAATTCACATATTAGAAAGGTTATCACTTAAGCGATAGGGTGCTCTTTCTAATGTGTGAATTTTTTTATTCATGCAAATATTAAGCAACAATTTATTGGAGGGTTTTAAGAAGATGGAAACAGGAACAGTGAAATGGTTTAACGCGGAAAAAGGATTTGGCTTTATCGAAGTAGAAGGCGGCAAAGATGTATTCGTACACTTTAGCGCTATTACAGGGGACGGCTACAAATCCCTTGACGAAGGACAACGCGTACAATTCAACGTTGTTCAAGGCAACCGTGGACCACAAGCTGAGAATGTTGTAAAACTGTAAGGTTTGCAACTTTGAAGGGAGAACTGCCCGGCAATGGGCAGTTCTTTTTCAGTGACAAAATGCTCGTACCGTCATGTACTTCTCTGGAATATAGAGAAAAACATACTCGTTGCTTCCCCCCGTTCAAGGACCATCCGGTCATTCGCATTAGGAACGCTTAGCGCACAAACCAAAGGAGGGGTTACATTGTATTTCTCAAAGAAAACCATGGAACCGGTTCAAGAAGAACAGACATCTGTGTGGATGTGCAGTAACGAAGGATGCTCTTGCTGGATGAGGGAAAACTTTTCCTTGGAAGAAGTCCCTTCCTGTCCTATTTGTCATTCCGGGATGGTTAAGAATACCAAAATGCTCCCCGCTTTATTTAATCACCATAAATCGTATTAAACGTACGTTATTCCGCTGTGAGGTTCTTGGCGATATAACGCAAAAAGCACTAACCGCGGAGGTTAGTGCTTTTTTTGTGTTTAGAATCCTTTTTTACTGTTCGGATCTTCTGCTGCTGAAGGTATCGCAAACTCTTCGTTATAATTCGGAAGTGCCTCTTTGGTCAGGTAATCCTGATCGATATATTTGGCCAAATATTGCTTTCCGAACAGCTGGTCATACTGGAAGTCACGGTATTCGTTGACCGTTGCCTGAGCTTGCTCCGGCACCGTCTGGTGCAGGCCTCCGGATGCATCAACGACCAGATTCCGCAGCAGTCCAGGAGTTTGATGAAGCAGGGACTCATTTAAAGCTAGCGTTGCTGGCTTCTCCATACCGAGCTTATCCAGCACGTAGGTTCCTAGAAAGGAGTCGCTTATTGTAGGCACCTGTTCCTTCGGCAAATCGACGTTAGACCACATGACGAACGGAACGCTATGCATTTTTTTGTTCTCCTCTAACGTCCACGAGCTGCTGCCTACCATCCCGCCTTGTTTGTATACATCGTAGTCCATGCCAAGCATCGGCAAGTGGTCGCCATAGAACACGATGACAGTCGGCTCATCCGACTGCTGGAAGTGATCGATCAGCATTTGCAAGCTTTGATCTGCATCATGTGCGCCTTGAGTATAAGTTTCTAATATAGAACGGGCAGAATCCGTCAAATTTCCATCCGCTTTAATAGCTGTCTCGCCATAACGGTTATCGTCATATGGACCATGATTTTGCATCGTTACAGCGTAAATGAACATCGGTTTATCGGTTTCATCGACCTGTTTAATAATATTGCGAGATACTTCATCATCCGATATGAACAAGCCCTTGTACTCCGGATTTTGGAATTGATCCTTACTCATAAAGCTTTCGAACCCAAGCTGTTTATACACATTCTCGCGGTTCCAGAACCAGCCCTCATAGGAGTGAATCCCCATACTTTTGTAGCCCTTCGATTCAAAGTAGCTGGCCAAGCTAGGAACCGGCTTACTAATGTATTGCTGATATGGAACTGAGCCGTCAGGAAGGAAGCTCATGGACTGTCCCGTAAGTACCTCATACTCCACATTGCTCGTTCCCCCGCCGAATTGCGGCGACAATAAATAACCGGAAGTAGATTCCTGCTGCAGCTTATGAATTGTCGGAACCGGATCTTCACTATACGTGACATTAGGCAGTAAAGTCGGATCCCAGAACGCTTCGTTCATAATAAAAATAACGTTCGGCTGTTTGCCGTTAAACGGATCTGCCGTAGCTTTGGCGGATGCCGTCTTCACTTGACTTTGATCCGCTAAATTTTGTGCGAGTGCAGCCATTGCCGGTTCACCATAACCCTCCGGCTTAGGAACAATCGCATTTTTCACATTCATCGTGAAGGCTAGTGCCATCCCGTTATTGCTGTAATTCTCCTGCTGATTCCATACGATTTCATTCACACCCATTTTATCAAGCATCTGGCTGGCCCAATGGGTTCTAACACCGAACGAATACAGTGCAAACAGGGATAACAGGCCGAGGACGATGCGGCTTCCGTTACGCATTTTCAACCGTGGCCAAACAAAGCAGAACACGATCATCAATACGACGATGCCCCCAACCAGAGAGAGACGCTTGATTGCTGCGGGCCCGGTAACCAGCGGCAGGATATTCATGCTTTCTTTTTTCAAGAAGATATCCCAAGGGAAGAACGGTTCCCCAATCAGCTTCGTTTTAAAATACGTAATAAGCGCCATAATAAATAATAATAACGAGGTGACCGTAACCCCTGGCATCATAGCCCCGAACAAGCTGTAAAAGAAGACCAGCACAAATAGATTAATCAGTGCGTTCATTAGCACCAACTTGTCATTTTGCACCATCCAAACCCATGTTTCCTGAAAGGAACCCCGTTGCAAAAGCTCCACTCCATAAACAAGCAATACCGGTATGATCGCGAGCATAGTTAGGATTAGGCCGTATTGTAGAGTCCGGTTTTGGACGACTAAAGCTGTTTTTTTATGCCGGGCTTTGCGCTTAAGCTTCATCTTTCCTTCACTCCTTTATTCATTTCCTTCGAGTACCGTGTACCTAGGATATGAACATATTGTAAAGGTTCAAACTTAAAATCAGCTGAAAATGCATCGGAGAGGAACAAATTGGAGCAAGCCCGATTTTTACAGGTATAAAATCGGCAGCTTTCGTACATCCTTTTTAGTAGAATCGATAGATTCATAGAATCGTTCTGGAAGAGGTGCGCAGGAATGAATCGACAGCTATTAAGCTATGCCATTTGTGTTATTATTGCGTTCGGTTATATAGCAGGCGCCTGGGCCGCCCGTGCCGCTGAGGATGGGGACAACAGCTTTGAACTGCTAATGCCCCTGTCGGAGCAGTTCATGACAACAGAGCAAAAAATGATCGTCAAGCACACCGGCACTTATCAATCTTATAAGAACGAGTCGCAATTTTTACAAATCGGGCAGCAGTTAAGTCAACGCTTCCAGCTTCCCGTGTCCGAAGATTTCACACGTGATGGGGATCACTTATTGTATAAAACATCCGTTCAGGACCAGCCTGAAGGTATCGATACTAGCCTCTTGTGGATTGGCTTTGCGGACGGCACAACCGAGCTGATCGTTACTGCCCAAACGACAAAGCCTAATAAAGCAGCCGCTATACGTTCGGTTCAGCAGGATATGGCAGACAAGCTTGCTTCCCTACATATTAAACCGCAGTGGAACGTCATGATCCAAGGTATCGCTTCAGAAGCTTACCGCACCGATGCATCTCCTTTGAACGATTCACTGAGAAGCCGTCTCCTGGCTCAGAAAGTAGAGCAGTACGAGGATGCAGGAAGTACAAGCATTACCTATTATTCCCCGCTGTTTAAGGAGCGTATTACGAATGGCAAGCAGGACATGAATTTGCAGGTCGCTGTTCATCGCAATTCCGTGACGCAGCAAAACCGGATCACTATCGGAATACCCGCTATAACGGTAGAATACTGAATCTATTAAACTCAATTCTCCCTCCTCCAACGGTTTCCTTATTCGGAAGCTTCATGAACGATTGTTCTTTCCTCTCTTTTCATGTACACTCTCATAAGTACGTATGTTTGGGATTTTACCAACCTTGCGTTACAAAAATGATGTGACATAAAGGTGATAGATTCGAATGATTAACGCCATTTACTATAAAAGACCCTTTGGGGCAAGCAGCAAGAAAGTCCCTCAAGCGGCTATCGCACCAACCAAAACAAGCGTGGACTTGGTATCCGATGATCAATCGGATGCTTTTTATTTCCGTGCGCTGGAGAGCCGCGGCATCGCTTTGAACGCCCGTCAAATCCAAGCCGTGCGGCATTTCGAAGGTCCGATGCTTACGCTGGCCGGGGCCGGCTCCGGCAAGACATCCGTATTGGTTGCGCGTACCGGATATTTACTGTCCGTCCGTCAGGTGCAGCCGGCTCATATATTGCTTGTTACCTTCTCAAGCAAAGCGGCCGCGGAGATGAAGCAGCGGATAGCTCAGCTGCCCGGCATTACGAGCCGAATGGCACAGGAGGTTCAGGCGCGTACGTTTCACTCCTTTTTCCTGTTGCTGCTGCGTAAGCAAGGGTATGTCCAGGAGATTTTCAACGAGACCCGGTACCAGCATATTATATTGAAGCGCATGCTGCGTGAACGGGGACTTCAGGATGATTACGAGCCGGAGACACTGCTCTCCGCGCTATCTTCCTACAAAATGAATTTAACCGTCTTGAATGATTTACCCGAGCGTACGCCGGATGAGACTAATCTCAAGCGGATTTTTTTGCAGTATGAGAAGTGGAAAGCCGATAACAATAAAATGGACTTCGACGACATCCTGGTGTTTGCGCATCAGTTGCTAAGCAGCTCGCCAACTCTACTTGCGTCGCTGCAAAACCGCTTTCGCTATGTGATGAACGATGAATTTCAAGACACGAACAGGCTGCAGTACGAATTGGTGCGCATGATTGCGGCTCCCCAAAACCATCTGATGGTCGTCGGCGATGACGATCAGACGATTTATACGTTCCAAGGCGCTAACCATGAATTCATCCTTCAATTCCACAAGGAATATCCGGGAGCCAAAACGATCACACTCGATATCAACTACCGGTCGACTTCCAGCATCGTTGGATTAGGCAATGAGGTTATACGTCATAATACGAGGCGTAAGAGCAAAACACTGCAAGCCACCAAGCAAAGCTCCACATTGCCTCAATACTTGCGTCCCGGGGATACGGATGAAGAGGCACAGGCTGTGCTGAGCCGTATTCGGGAGGAAGTCGCACAAGGGAGCCGTGCTTACAGCGACTTTGCTATTTTATATAGAACCGCAAGCAGCAGCAGGGCCATGCTGGAGGAGCTCGTCATTCAAGGGATTCCGTTCGTCCATTACGGAAGCGTCGAGCTTTTTTATGAGCAGTGGATGGTGAG
This sequence comes from Paenibacillus sp. RC67, assembly GCF_030020805.1. Lineage (GTDB taxonomy): Bacteria > Bacillota > Bacilli > Paenibacillales > NBRC-103111 > Paenibacillus_S. The sequence continues at coordinate 453,415 of NZ_CP125098.1, read as the reverse complement.
GCCTGTCATCGATCATTTGCGGTTGGCCTTGAACCGGCGCGACTTTGAGGCGCTGGCGGGCATCTTGCAGACATTGTATTTGAGCCGCGACAAGTGCATGGACTACATTCTCCACTGTGAGGGCATCCAACGTAAAAAAGGACCAATGATTCATCTGCTATCCTTTCCCGATTTGAAGGATTATCAAAAAGAAAAGGTCAAGGAACGTGTCGAGCTTATTTGGCTGCTGTCCGATATGAAGCCTCAGGATGCCATCCGTGAAATACGCCGCAAGTTCTATGACGCTTTCCTCGAAACGGCAGATAGCCGTTCGTTGACGCCGCATAAGGAATTGTTGAAGGAGACGCTTGACGAATTGGAATCATCTGCCAAGCGATTCGATACGATTGCCGAGTTCATCAAGCATATCGATCATATGGTGGAAATGCATCAAGCTATGGAGCAAATGCGAAGTAATCCGGGCGCCGATACGGTCACCTTAATGACCATTCATAAGGCAAAGGGGCTTGAGTTCCCGGTCGTCTTTGCCATAGGCTTGTCGGAAGGCATCCTGCCGCACAGCTCAGCCATTGAAGCAGGAGGCTCCCCAGGCAAGGGGGACAAGAGAACAAGGCAGCAAATCCAGGAGGAAGCTATAGCCGCCCTGGAGGAAGAACGGCGGCTCGCTTATGTGGCCATAACCCGGGCCAAGGAGGAGCTTATCGTAAGCTCACCAGCTTACTACCGCGGTAAAAAGGCAACCGTGTCGCGATTCATCCTCGCGCCTTTTACCGATGCCTCATCGGCTCCAAGCAGCTCTTCGAAGGCTGTGGTACCTTCGGCTGCTGTAAAGCCGGCTAGTCCGGGGAGCATGAGCCGTACTCATGCGCCGAGACCTGAGCGCAGCTCGGCGTCAAGGAAGCTGCACACCGTACCCGCCTGGGTATGCACCAGCGGCAGCTGCCCTGCATGGGCGCGGATTAGCAGCGCCAAGGAAAGCAGGCTTGAGAGCAAGGCTTGCCCCCTGTGCCAAGCACCGATGGAACGCGGGAGCAAAGAGGTTCCGATGTAGAGAAGCCTGTAATAGGCAGCGCCTCAACCGGTTGAATACGCAACGCCGCACCGCTGCGATAAAGGAATCCACCATAAAAGCGCCGATGCACAGATGCAGTTTCGCATTAATAGGAATTCTTGCACAGATTCTGAATCCGTCTTATAATCCTCAAAAAACGGGATGAGGGATTTCAATGATTCGGCAGCTTCAACGGTATATGATGATAGCGGCAGGCACCTTGGTCGTCGCTCTCGGCTTCAACTGGTTTTTAAGCCCGAACCATATTGCCTCCGGCGGGTTGTCAGGGGCTTCGATATTGCTTGGAGGTATATTCCATACCGACCCTATGATCATTTTGTGGATAGGCAGCTTACTCATTCTGGTGGTTAGCGCGTTCAGCCTTGGCATTCGCTCGCTTGCCGCCTCCGTGATCGGCTCGGTACTCATGCCGTTCTTCGTTCTGCTTACTCATTCCTGGCAGCAGCTGACGGACAACCCGCTGCTCGCCTCTATATATGGCGGTGTTATGACGGGAGTCGGGCTTGGCATCGTCTTCCGTGCTCATGGCAATACGGGAGGATTCACCCTCTTAGCCCAACTGCTTCAGAAGTGGATGGGCATCAAGCCGAGTCAAGCCATTATGGCTATGGACTCCATCGTTGTTATCTCAGCAGGCATTTTGCTTGCTCCAGAGAAAGCCTTGTACGCGCTCGTCAGCGTGTTTGTGACCCGCAAAGCGATGGAAATGGTGTTGAAGCTGCAAAGAAGCTCCAAGATGGCCTACATCATTACTTCATTTGAATATGAACAAGCTCTCAGCAGGGCCGTCCTGCAAGATTTGGACCGGGGCCTGACCAAGCTATCCGGAACAGGCGGGTATACGGACGATCACCGCGTCATTATGATGGTTGTTCTGGCGGCCGATAAAGCCCACAAGCTGAAGCTGCTTGTGCAAGCCTTGGACCCTCATGCTTTTATCGTCTTTACGGATGCAGACGATGTCGCAGGAGAAGGCTTTAACCATGAGCTGGGGCAAGTCCCGGCCTCATTGAATCGTACACCTAAATCGACCGTCCGGCTTTAGCCTTTCGATCGTTGAGTCGGAAAGAAAGATTTACTATTTTTTTAGATTAATATGAACTGCCTCTTCCGTTCCTATATTAGTCAAATAATCTATATTAAACCCAAGCGGACTATCAACAATATAAGTTAAACTTGTTATATTATTAATCTCCCCTTTTAATTCAAAAACAATGTCACCCTGCTTCTGTTGCTTCCCATAAAACTTTCCATCTACTTGATCTGAAATCATGGGCAGACCTGTTTGAATATATTCTCTTGTATTTAACACAATCTGCCCTCGAACTAAATTCCATATAACTTCTCTGTCGGATGTATTTTCTAAGTTTACAGATACAATCAAAGCTTTTATAGCTTCTTTTTTTGAATCGTATTGATATGCCGGGGATAAAGTTATTTTTGATATATCCAACATCATTGGACCGTTTTCGACATGGATATCAACGGGGTAGCAGTTCCCCCCATCATTAGTCGGTATACCTTCATTTGATATACTATCTTTACTATAGGAATTGTTTATATTAATTGTACGTTTGTCTTCATTCCAATTCACTTTTGCACCTAGAAGTTCTGTTACTACGCGCAAAGGAACATAGGCATTTCCGTCTTTAATATCAAGTGGTGCATTTACTTCGTGATTGTTAACAAACAATCTAATATCAGTTACTGCATAAACTCCAATAGTAAGTGACAGAGAAACGATAATACTCATCATCATTACTATTATCTGTTTTTTTTGCATAGGAACACGCTCCTTTGCTTAACATTACCCAGGAAAACTCAGATGCTGGAAGGCTATGTGGTTCCGGTCCGGTCTTCCCAGCCACCCTTTTCGTCTTTAGATATCATCTATCAAGAGACGATATCCTGAGGATAGTTATTCCTTTAGTTTGAACCTGTTGAATCCAACTCTACCGCAAACTGTCCGAACAAGTAGGCTACACTTCTAATAAATTTAACTGCAACAGGCAGGAGCAGAAGCCCGATTCCCATAAAAATAAAGGAAATTAGAAGCGGCGACTGTGGCAGCAAGGAATGAAGCGGGTGATCCTCAAAAATATTGATGTGGATCGTTTGAAGCAGCACCCAATAAACGATAGGGGTCGACACCAATGCAATCTCCACGCTGATGACGGTCACTGCGACTGTAAAAGCAAGGATACCGACTGGAAGACGAGCTATTTGCCAAATAATTGCAGTATAGGTTCCAGGATCGCTGAGCAGTTCCGATAGCTTGCGCCATAGACCCGAGGAGGGATAAGCAGTAATGCTGCTTGTTGGACTGTTTGTTGATGTATCCAGAGCAAGGAGTCTTCTCGCCAATCGAGCATCTATTGAGTTCAGTAACTTCACACCATGGAGCCAAACCAGCAGCATAGGGAAACCGATGAACAGAGGCATGAAGCCTATGGACAGAACCAGTCCGACAATAGTTATGATAAAGTTGCATATTCCTGTTGGAAACAGGTAGAACAAGTAAAAGGTCGACGCACCAAAGCTGGGGGGTTGTTTCAATTCCATCACCATCCTTAAATCATTGATACTTGATCAGACGTTCGGAACAAAACCTTCCCTTCATTTGGTAATATGAAAAATACTCTGCTTCATTGAATCGTGCACCTAAATTGTCCGTCCGGCTTTAGCCATTCGATATTGGCGTTAAAAACATCCGTGCGATTCAAACACCGCTCAATCATCGCTCTGTAGTAATCAGGAACCCTTTCGTTAGTCGCCAAGGTCGACAGGTCGACCCACTCGGGAATATGCTTTTCCGGTTCCATCGTGATTAACTCGCCCTCCACGCGTGTGCTTACATAAAATAGGGTTACCGCGTGACCCTCGTTCGTATGGTTAATATATGAGATGATCCCCCGCAGCTTCGGGTCAGACACGATTAAGCCCGTCTCCTCATGCATTTCGCGGATACATGCCTGCTCTAACGTTTCATGCAGCTCCACTCCTCCTCCCGGTGGTGTGAGCTGATCAAAGTTAAAATAAGAACGAATGAGCTTCTTCATTAACACAATCTTATTCTCCTTTACACTGATGCAAGCCACTCTTACTCGAATAGACATAGTTACCCTCTCCTTTTGATTGGTAACTGAAAAACCCCCCTTCCAACGAAAGGGGGAATGTGTCTATTCAACGCGTCCGTCCCTCTCATCTATCGAGGCTGCTAACGCCTCGCAGGAATTTGCACCGTGCTTGCTAAGAACAAGTCGGTTGCCGCGGCTTCATAGGGCCAGTCCCTCCGCCGAACTCTGGATAAGAGAAGTTTTCAATTATGATTTTGATTATAATCTTAATTATCTATTTTTGGCAATCATTTAAAATATTGGATATTCATAGCTTCACGTACCTCCAGCATTGTTTCCTTTGCAATAGCTCGTGCCTTCTCCGTACCAGAGATGAGTATCTCATCCATAAATCCCTTTTTAGCTGCATACTGCTCTCTACGCTCTCGGATCGGTTCCAGCAGCTCGTTCATCGAATCAGTAATCAGCTTCTTGCAATCAGCACAACCAATACGCCCGTTGGAGCAGCTCTCATGGATCTCCTGCTGGCTTTCTGGGCGAAAAGCGGTATGGTAGCCATATATAGGGCAAATATCCGGATGACCAGGGTCCGACTTATGAACACGGCTCGGGTCTGTCTTCGCTTTTTTGATTTTATCCGTCAGCTCTTCCTTAGACGAATCGAGATAGATTGCATTACCGAGACTTTTGCTCATCTTGCTCCCGCCATCCAATCCATCCAGGCGCTCTCCTACAAGAGCTCTCGGCTCAACAAGCACCGGGGCATACAAATCGTTAAACCTCCGGACGATTTTTCTTGTCTGCTCGATATGCGGGATTTGATCCTCCCCCACAGGAATTAACGTCGCTTTGCAGAACGCGATATCCGCCGACTGACTGACTGGATACCCAAGAAAACCGTAGTACATATCCTCGTATCCGCGTTCCTTGGCTTCCGTCTTAATCGTTGGGTTGTGACGCAGCGAGTTCACGGTGACGAACATGGAGAAGTACACCGTAAGCTCGGCAATTTCCGGGATCATTGATTGGATGAAAAGCGTTGCCTTCGCAGGATCGATGCCTACGGCAAGGTAATCCAGAGCTACATTTCTCAAATTATCCCGGATTAGCTGCGGATTTTCAAAATGCGTAGTTAGCGCCTGCACATCCGCTAGCAAAATAAACGTTTCATATTGATGCTGCAGCTCCACCCGATTTTTTAAGCTTCCGACGTAATGACCAAGGTGAAGCTTGCCAGTAATTCGATCTCCTGTTAACACACGTTCTTTCATAGAACTTCCTCCTCAAAAATAGGTTTTGATTTGCTTTGCAGGTATTGCGCCACCACCAGCCATCCTCCATGGCCATCACCTCCCTAAAAAATACTTTTTTCGTGAAACGGTCATGCAGCTGATATTTGCTGGGTTCGAAGCCTGTAAACACAAAAAAACTTCGTCCTATAAAGGACGAAGTTGACTTCGCGGTACCACCTTAATTAGCCTGCCACTCAGGCAGACTCACTTTACAGGTACAGAAGCATAGAAGCTCTGCAATTAAGTTCTTGCTCGATACCCTGTCTCTTGTAACGGTAAGACACCCGCTTCACCTACCAGCCCAAGCCTTCAGATCCGCACTCCGAAGCCCATTCAACGTTTCACCGACACGGATTCGCACCATCCATCCGCTCTCTGAAGTCTTTAGCAACGCCTACTCTTCTTCATCATCATGAGTTATTCATTTGATTCAGTATAGCATACAATGATTGCCAGTTCATACCTAAAAGTCTGGTGAATTACTGTCCGCTGCAGGGAGGATCATTCTTCCGATCGCTGTTGTCTTTTGATTTCTTTTTTTATTGCTACTTAGCAGTTGAAATCTGAAGACAAAGGCGAGCGCTACCGCTTCTCCAGAACGATCCTGCCCTCTCCGCTGTTAATTCAAACGAAGTCTCTAATTATAGAAAATATAGAGGACTAACCTTTAAGAATATTCTCGATCGTAGTCAATTCTTCTTCGCTGAATGCCAAGTTGCTAAGACCTGCCACTGCGTCTTCGATCTGACTCACCTTGCTCGCCCCGATCAGTGCTGTAGTCACACGGCCGCCTCTTAACACCCAAGCAATGGCCATTTGCGACAGCTTTTGTCCGCGCTGCTTGGCCAGCTCGTCGAGACGGCGCACTTTGCCGAGCACTTCATCCGTTAATTCCTCCGGCTTGAGGAACACGCTGGAGCCTGCGGCGCGGGAATCCTGCGGAATACCGTTCAAATAACGGTCGGTCAAGATGCCTTTGAACAACGGAGAATAAGCGATGCTGCCTACGCCCTGCTCTTCCAGCACATCCAGCAAGCCATCCTCGACCCAACGATCCAGCATCGAGTATCTAGGCTGGTGGATTACAATAGGCGTACCCATGCTTTTCAAAATCGCAATAGCTTCCTTCGCGCGATCCGCTCTGTAGTTGGAAATCCCGACATACAATGCCTTACCTTGACGCACCAACAAATCAAGCGCACCCATCGTTTCTTCCAACGGCGTATTGGCATCCGGACGGTGATGGTAGAAAATATCGACGTAATCCAGATTCATCCGTTTCAAGCTTTGATCGAGACTGGATACGATGTATTTCTTCGATCCAAAATCTCCGTACGGTCCAGGCCACATGCGGTATCCCGCTTTGGTGGAAATAATCATTTCATCGCGATACCCTGCAAAATCAGCTTGCAAAATCTTACCGAAGTTTTCTTCCGCGCTGCCTGGAGGCGGCCCGTAGTTATTCGCCAAGTCAAAATGCGTAATACCCAAATCGAACGCACGGCGTATCATTGCTCTACCGTTCTCGTAAGAATCATGCCCGCCGAAATTGTGCCAAAGCCCTAGCGATACAGCCGGCATCATGAGGCCGGTTCTACCGCATCGGTTGTATACCATCGAATCGTATCTTTCATTGCTTGGAATGTAGCTCATTATTTTTCCTCCTTAGAGTTTTCCATAGGTAACTATTTTCGTAAACGTATGCTGAGTTTCTATAACCAAAAGTCAAGTGGTCCCCCGGTGGAGTATCCTCTTCCAGCCGCTGTTGTTATCGGGAAATTTTCAATATATTTGCTTTGCAGCGGAGATTTCCCGATAACAAAGGCGGACGCTTACGCTCTTCCAGAGGACACCCCACCTACAGTCTCTCATTTTTTAAATAATTCATGACCTACATTTCATTACCTACAACCCACAACCCGTTTTCCGTAGGAAAACGGAGTCTATGGAGAAAGCTGTTTCTTCGGGAAATATGCTATATAGGTAAGTGGGGTATGCCTCGGAGGAGTTTACGTCCGCCTTTGAAATCCATGAATATACCGCTAAAATCTAATCAAATTCACGGATTTCAACTGTGGCTGGAGGGGCATACCTCACTGGAGTATACTAGCAATATTTCAAGTATTACTGGTTTCTCGACTCTGCGTTTTCCGTAGGAAAACGATCCTCGTCCCCATACCCAAAGCTTTATTCCATTCTATATCTTAGGACATCCAATCCATATGTCAGCATGAGTTCTATATATGGTATAATGTCTCTCAGTAATCATCGTATCGTACAATGGAGGCCGCTCATGAGTTATGACGACTACAGATTTCATTCAGATCGTTCGATTCGCACTATAGAATTAAAGCTTTTTTACTCTGGATCTGAGCATTGCTCGCCGGGACACTCCTGGGGCCCCGGATTAAAGGACCATTACAAAATCTTATATATCCACAGCGGAAAGGGCATATACCGTGTAGGCGAGCAAACTTACAATTTATCCTCCGGTGACGTTTTCCTGCTCAGTCCTGAAGCCGTTGCTTATTACCGAGCCGACGATCAGGACCCTTGGACCTATTCCTGGATCGCTTTTAACGGACTGAATGCCGAGCTGTATTTACGCCGCGCGCATTTATCGTTGGAGCATCCCGTGTTCCGCTGCACAGAGAGAGGTGCTCTTGAAAGTTGCTTTCAGCAGGTATATGAAGCAAGCAAAATGAGCACTAGCCGAGATACACGCTTGTTGAGCGCTTTATACAGCTTTTTGTCCGTTTTGATCGAAGACGTCCAGAGCAAGCACCCCGAAACCAAGCAGGAAAATACACAGGACCTGTATGTCAAAAAAGCCATCGAATTCGTCCATAACAACTACTCTCAAGCGATTACTATCGGTGAGATGGCGGATTGGATCGGCCTGGAGCGCAAATATATGTCGAAGCTGTTCAAGGCAGCCACGGGACTGACTCCACAGGATTACTTGATCCATTTCCGGATAAGTAAAGCATGCGAGTTAATGAACAATCCTTCCCTTTCGATAGGCGAGATCGCATACTCCGTAGGCTATAAGGATCAGCTGTTATTTTCAAAAATGTTCAAGAAGCTTAGAAAACAATCTCCAAGCGAATATCGCAAATCTTCCTAACCATCATTAGGACAAAGTACCCAGACACGACAACAAATGTCGAATTTTGGGAGGAATTAGTCCTCCAATAGAGAATAGTACATTACACAATTCAAAAACTGGAGGATATTGTAATGTACAAGTCTTTTGTTAAACCGCTCGTAGCAGCCCTGCTGCTATCGCAGATTCCTTTCCCAGCTCTTCCCGGCAGTACCAATACGGCGGAAGCTTCATCGGTTACAGACGCAACCTATGGAACGCCCAAATATACTCGACTCGCTCCTGGAGTTACCGAGATGAAAATGTCGTTAAAGACAATTTATACGACCTACTACTACGTCTACGGGGAAATAGGTGTCTATGCTGAAGTTACGGCATTATGTACCTATTCGATAGCCGATACGAATGTGGCTACTGTCAACTCCAGGGGAGTGGTTACGGCCGTAGGTCCGGGTACTACGGTGCTGACGATCCGCTACAACGACTTGACTGCCTCCATACCGGTTACGGTTGAAAACACACCGCAGGAGCAGCAGCAGCAAGGGCAGCAGAACACGGTCATTAATCCTGTTGTCAACGAACCTGCCGTTCCTACTTCAACCCTCGATGTGTATTCGGGCGTCGATATGTCCCGGCTTGCATCACACCGTCAAGCTTCGCTCGACTTGCTGAATACGCTTAGAAGAGCCGTAGGCGTTCCGACGGTATCCCTCAATGAGAACTTGGGTAAGGCCTCTCAGGCACATGCCAATTATCAGGAGATCGATAAAAAGATGGGACATACCGAAGAGCAAGGCAAACAGGGCTTCTCAGGTGTCGGCCCTTGGGACCGCGCTAAAGCTTTTGGCTATGCTTCTGCAGGCAGCGTAGGGGAAACCGTAGCCTCCACCAATACTTATCCTGCAGGTGCAACCCAAGTATTGATTGACGCTCCTTTTCACCGGATCATCCTGCTCATGCCTTCCTTCCGAGATGTTGGGATAGGTGTGTCCAACGGCTTTACCGTCATCAATCCCGGCACGAAAGAATACGTGTATAACGCCCAAAACTATAGTCAGGTCTATTATCCTTATAACGGTCAGACAGGGATTCCTACATTCTGGCATGCTTATGAAACTCCTAATCCGCTGCAATATTACGGCAAAAGCGGCGCCAAGGTAGGCTATCCGATCTCAATCAGCACAACTACGGGTGGCAAGCTCGATCATATAAGTGCTCAAATTACCGATGCCTCCGGCAATCAGGTCGATTATTATCTAGTGGATTCGCAGCATTCCGGCAACGAAAATGCTATCCTGTACATTCCTAAAGAGCCGCTTAAGCCTAACACCACCTATACGGTAACGGCTCGTTTCCAAGCAAGCAACCGAATCGAGAGCTCAGCTTCATCGGAGCAAAATAAAACGTGGAGCTTCACGACCCTGGCAGACAGCATTGATTCCCTTGTGCCTCCTGGATCTTACCCCACTTCAGTCGAAGTAGGCGGTACGATTAAGGTAGCTGCTTTTTCTGCTAATTATATTAGCGGAACAAAGACCGATGTATCTTCTTCTGTTCAATTTACGTCAGATTCCGATAAGGTGAGCATCAATAACGGGGTGATTCTGGGGGTTAAAGTCGGCTCAGCAAACATTACTGCGAGCTTTGAGGGCAAGACCTACAGCTATACGGTAAATATTAAAGAAAAATCAGGTGCCTCCGCGGACGGCATCATCAATGTATCTCCACCTGTACAGTCCGCTACTTCTTTTGGAGATATTGACTCCCACTGGGCGAAAGCAACCATCGAGTGGGCACAGCAGTACCATATTGTCGATGGTTACTCCGATGGATCATTCCGGCCGGATGGGCAAGTGACTGAAGCTGAATTTTTGGCCATGCTCTTCCGGATGTACCCGAACAGTACGAAAGATTTGAATGTACAGACCGGCGGAGATTGGAGCGATACCTTTTATAGCTATGCCAGTCACTTCCAGCTTGGACTAAAGGGAGACGCTCGCGACCAAGCCATTCATCGGGTTCAAGTCGCCCAACTCATTGCAGGCTTAAGCGGCAAGCATTACACAGACGATCGCGATGCAATTCGTTATCTGCTTAGCAGCGGTTATTCCGAGGGGAAAACGGCTGCTACCGTCGAAGGCTATGCTGGGAACGATCCTTTAACCCGTGCCGAAGCGCTGCAATTTTTGCGGAATCTTCAAGAGAAAGGACTCAGCCAGCTGCAAAAGAAACCGGAAACTGCAACATCTTATTAAAGCAGTGAATTGCGCTCTAAAATGAAACCGAATGTCGCCCCTAATTTTCAAAATTACCGTATAAATGTTGATTTAAAGGGTAAAATTGACAATAACTTGAGAAAAGGGGTGTTCATTCGTGGAAGCTAATATGAGTGTAGTCGATGTCGTGTCGCAAATTCAGCAGCTCAAACAAAGTGGTGATACGTTGAGCAAGAAAAAAATCAAGCAATCGCATCCGGAGCTGTTACAGAACGCTTTGTATTATTTTCCTAGCTGGGAGCATGCCATTCAAAGCTCCGAATCCCTTTAATTAGAACGTGACGAAAGAACAGCAACACACGAAGGCGAGCAAATTTGCTCGTCTTTTTTAATTTATAAATTTCGGGGCTCCCGCAAAGTACCTGAATCAGCCTCGAAGCCAAGGCCCCACTTTGTGGGGTGCGTATGTCGAGAAATCTGTTTCTCCGAGAAATATGCTATATAGGTAAGTGGGGTATGCCTCGGAAGAGTTTACGTCCGCCTTTGAAATTCGTGAAAATACCGCTAATTCTAATCAAATTCACGGATTTCAACAGTGGCTGGAGGGGCATACCCGACTGGAGTATACTAGCAATATTTCAAGTTCTACAGGTTTCTCGACACTCTAGCCTCACTTTGTGGGGTTATTTTATTTCGATTGAAGAGATAAATGCGTAGGGCCAAGCAAATGGAGTCGTTTCAACTGTGTAGCCATGTAGTTTGGCGTATAAGGCATGTTATTCTCCAGCCAATGCTTCATGACGCCAATATGAGCCGATGTCGCATAACGAATAATTAGCTCACGTGGAAGGGAGAGGTGCTGTTCATGAGGTTGTGCTAACGTTTGTCTTTGGAAAAGAGCATCCTCGATAACTTGTTCCATACGTCCTGAGAAGCCCGGTGCTCCATGGGGGCCCAGCATGACTTTATAAAACTTGGCATTGGCAGCCAAGTGCTCAAATTGGCGAACAAACGATGCCGGAGGAGTCGCCTCATTCATATTGAATTGCTCTGCTGAAAAGCTTGTAGGCAATTCCATCGTCATTCTCAACTCGTCAAGCATCCCATCAACTGTTTTCTCCAATAGGTCATACTTGTCCTCATAATGCAAATAAAACGTGGCCCGGTTAATCATAGCGCGAGCCGTAATATCACGGACAGTCGTCCTATCAAAGCCTTGTTCATCCATCAGCGAAATCAACGCATCCTGAATCATTTGCAATGTTCTTCGAACCCGTAGGTCCGTCGACGTTTCTTTAATCGACATGTTGGCCTCCTTTTGTCTAACATGAATACACTTCGCAACACCTTCTTAGTGCTGTGTCAAATATGCAGCAAACACAGTGTTTTTGATGGTTGTCGTTTTCATGCAGGACGTTTAATATAATCGACACAGCATCGTAAAAACAACACAATGTCTATTATATTGGAGGTGTAGTATATTGTCGATTGAAACTCGAAATTCAAAATGGATTACAACCGGGCTGCTAATCGGCTTGATCTTGTCTTCATTGGATCAAACCATCTTGGCCACGGCAATGCCTACGATTACACGGCAGTTAGGAGACCTCAGGCTATATAGCTGGGCATTCTCCGTCTATATGCTCGCTTCAACGACTATGATGCCTATCTACGGAAAGCTCGCAGATCTCTTTGGCCGCAAACGGATTTTTTTATGCGGCCTGCTTCTATTTCTAGTCGGCTCCTTATTGTGCGGGTTGGCTGCAACAATGACAGAGTTAATCGTTTTTCGGGGTATTCAAGGGCTTGGGGCTGGGGTGTTAATGCCGATCTCCTTTACTATTATTGCCGACATTTATCCGCCGGAACAGCGGGTCAAGTTCATGGGACTATTCAGCACCCTATTCGCCGCATCCAGCATCTGCGGACCGGCCATCGGGGGAATGCTGGTCCATTGGAACTGGAGCTGGATTTTTTTCATCAACCTGCCTTTCGGACTGGCAGCATTTCTTATGCTCACATTCGCTCTTAAAGAGAATCAGCCTGTTGTCGGCAATCCAAGCATCGATTGGCTCGGCGCTGTAACTTTCACCGGCGCCGTTATCTCCTTGCTCTTGGCACTTGTGATGGGTGGCAATCCCTATGCATGGAACAGCGGTCCCGTCCTTGGTCTATTTACAGGCGGTGCCTTATTGCTCGCAGCATTCATATGGGCAGAACTAAGAGCTCAGGAGCCGCTGATACCTCTACAGCTGTTTAAAATTCGTACCATTTCATGCAGCAACATCGCCGGATTTTTCATTAGTGCCGCTCTGTTTGGAGCGATAGCTTATATCCCGTTATTTGTCCAAGGAGTTATCGGAGTCTCAGCCTCCATCACCGGCTACATCCTAGTACCGCTTATGCTGGCTACGGTTGTAACCACCATGGGCTCCAGACGCTGGATGCTAATGGTTTCCTATCGAGTAATTCTGGTGGCTAGCTTACTCATAACTTTGGTCGGTTTCTTGCTGTTCTCCCAAATGAGTGTGGAAACAACCAAGCTGCAAATCGTAATCTACATGCTGATAGCCGGGCTGGGGTTGGGGGCGATATTTCCAACCTTGGGAACAGCAGCGCAGCATGCGGTTAGTTGGAATCAACGAGGAGTAGCTACGTCATCGAACCAATTTTTCCGTTCCATCGGCGGTACCTTTGGCATTAGTGTGATGGGTGGAATCCTATCCAGAGGCATCACTACCAGACTGGATAAAGGAACTACGGCTGGTTCGCTTGCGTCAGAGCAAAACCAACACTTCTCCACTGAGATGCTATTGAATCAAGAGCTACGCACAACCATGCCTGATACGGTATTACTAGTGCTGCAAAAAGCATTCAGTGACGCCCTTAACGATATTTTCCTGCTTGCTGCCCTGTTTGTTATAGTCAGTTTGCTCGCCAGCATGGCGATAGGGAATGCAAGATTGAACCAAGGAGCTAAATAATCCAGCTCGTTCCAGTATCTGAAAACCCCTGCACAATCGAGGAATGACGATAACTAAACCAATAAAAAAGAGCAGCAGCCAAGAACATGTAAGCATGCTCTGACTGCCGCTCATTTATTAGGTTACTTCTTCACATTGGCTTTTTTCGCGTCTACTTGTTTAGCCATTTCTTCCTGCGCATCCCTTATTGCGGTATTGATGTCGACATTATCCAAAGTCGTTCTGTCGAATACTTTTTCCGCGATTTTTTTCAGCTCGTTCGGGTTGGCGCCAATTAAGCCTTTATCTCTCTTCGGAGGCGCTGCCGCCGGTTTATATTTGTATACTGCCTGAATATTTTTCCCTTTGAGCTCAGGCACATCTTGACCAATCGATTTAAAAATATCGCTCGACGATTTCAATGATGGAATTAAGCCTACTGTTTTAGCCATATCCAGTTGAACCTCATCCGATAGCATATACGAAATCACATGGAACGAAAGGTCCTTGTTTTTATTCGTGTTGCTAATGTACCAATAATACGCGCCGGATTGGCTGCCCACGTTAGGCAGTTCTTTAAACGTAGGAATCGTGACCATATCCCAGTTCAGCTCTTTAGGGTATTCCAGATATCGAGTCAGTTGGTTTACCTGCATCGCGATGTTCATTTTGGTATGGAAAGCCGTATACTCTTCGGTTTGCGACTTTTTCTTCGGATCACGGTTATTATTCGGGATTTGGTAAAACCGACTGAGATTCGAAAACAGCTGCTTCCATTTCTCAGTATCGTACATTTGATCCGCTTTCGGGTCCAGATACGGGTAAGATAGCTGATTGTCTCTCAGTACGCTGCCAATAAAGGAACTGAAGCCGCGATAAACCTCTCCACCATCCGCTCGGGTCATCTTTTTGGCCAATTCATAGGTGTCGTCCCAAGTCATTCCATCCTTCGGATATGGAACACCGAATTTGTCAAACAAAGCTTTATTGTAAAAGAGCACTTGAACTTGAGAAGACGGCATAGGAAGCCCGTATAAAGCTCCGTCAGGGTTCGTATTCTTAATACTGTCGATATGAACTTGATCAAACCGGCTTAAATTGTAGGCGTTTTTCTTAACAAGCTCCGACATATCGTAAGCCAAACCGTTATCAATCAAAAAACCGTCGATGTCGGATAAACTGCCATACATAATGTCCGGGTAAGTTCCTGCCGCTACGAGATCATTAATCCCCGTCCCTGTCCCCCTCGGAATGAAGTTGATCGTCACATTAGGGAATTTTTTCTTAATGCGGCTGCCGTATAATTTATCGAAATATTCCTGCGTGTCCCCAAATTGCGATACGATAGTCAGCGTTGCGGTTTCGTTGTAATTGACCTCGGCTGATTTAGGCGCTTCCGCTGCCTTTTCTTCTTTAGCGTTCGAGCATGCAGCCAAAGTCGGAATCATTAGCGAAGTCGCAACCAGAGCGATCCCCCATTTTCTATACAGCACTATACTAATCCCCCTTGTACTCTCGTTCTATGGGTTAAGTCCCATAAGAGTTTATTTTGAAATCGTTTTCATAAATGATTATACCCTCTCTTTTCACCTTAATCGATAACCGAAACACACTTCTTCATGTCCGATCTTCATACATTTTAGGAAATCAAACAGTAATTAGGATGGAAAAAGACACCCTTGCGGGTGTCTTGGATTGCTGAAATTATAATTGCTGTTTGATAAGACCTATGATTTCTTCATATTCCGCATCGCTAAGCTGCTTGTTCGGAGCTGGATTCATCTCAAACATTTTGCCCCAAGTGTACTCGTTCTCGTATTTCGGAACGATGTGGAAGTGGACATGCGGCATCGTATCTCCGAATGCGCCGTAATTGATTTTGTTAGGAGCAAAGGCTTTCTCGATAGCCTGGGCCGTTTGGGCGACATCCCGCATGTAAGCATCCTGCTTCTCTTGGGAGAGATGGAAGAACTCCGTCTCATGCTCATTCAGAGCAACAATGCAGCGTCCACGGTACGTTTGCTCCCTGAAAAGATACAATGTCGATACACGAAGCTGGCCGATTTCGATCATCAAGTTGTTGATCCGTTCGTCCTTCGTGCAATAAATACAGCTTTGCGTCATTATAGTTCCCCTGCCTTTGGGTTGATTTTACAAGCTCTGTTTAATAGTAATCCTCCACCCTCCTGTTTGTCCATTCTCTTTTGGCTGCTGGATGGAACGGGCACGACAACGATCGGCTCACCAAACTTTTCTTCACAGAAGAGAACTGCGAACCGAACGACGTGTACCTAGCTTCAGAAAGCTAGTAATAAACAGAGGCTTGTACAGTCCCTCGGCCCGCTCTCCCCGGATAGGCTCCATCATCCGTACTTCCTAGAAGGCCACGATATAGCGAATCGACAAAGCCAACCGACCTTACCTGCTCAAGCACCCGCTCGATCTGCTCGAGCAGCTGATCGGACATCCCTTTAGCCGCTGGGGTCGGCGCTATATGCCCATGTCCAAGGAAGCGGAGCGCTTCCTTCACTCCTCGAAGCGTATCTACCCTTGCCTGAGCAGATATCGAACCGCCCGAATAGGCTTCGTCAGATGACGCGATGGTCATCGCGTCGACCTGCAACGATGCGGCCAAGGCGGCATGCAGCGACGTCGTTACCGAGGATTGCACCCGATCCTCGGTATGCGTCATGAAGCCTATCGGGGCTCCAGGCCAGATCGGCGCATCGATAATTTGCCGCAGCACCTGAATCTTGGCGGTATTGAAATCGATGTAATTATCGTGCATCCGCCCTTGAAGCATGGCTTCGGGCGAGTAACAGAACAGAGGCTGAAGGATCGGACGGCCCCCAGTTAGCCGTCCTAAGGCGCAGCCAATAAGCATTCCCGCGAATGCTTTGTAAGCCGGTACGCCGCACAGCTCCTCGTTGGTCACGATATCGTAAGGAAGCCCGTACTGAGCGGCGTACGTCATAGATGCGATGCCGTCGACGGTCAGACGCTCGGGATCGGTGCCGCCGCCAAGTGAGCCGTAAGCGATATTGATCTTGGTCATATCCGCACCGGCTTCTCCCGCTATAACCACCGTCTCGGGGGTATTAAGACCGCGGTGCGCTCTCACCTGGAACAAGGTCGCGGGCAGCAAGGCGGAACGAAGCAGCCGAATATTGTCCGGTGTAATAACGGTTCCGTCCCCTTGGAATGATAAACAGCCTTCCAGCAATCCTTCCGATCGGGCTCCCCACGCCGGATCGAAGTGAATGACACCCTCTGCTCCCCAAGCCTCAGATACTTTCATATGGGATATATCCATCAACGGCGATCCGGTCCCGTATTGAACGAGGACAACCGGCTTCGCCCCGGCGTGATGGAGCGTGACATCTTGCTTGCAGCCAGCGGAGGCTAAGCAAAATGCTACGGCCTCCTCCAATCGAGAGGTACGAATCCGCTGCACCCGCTCGGGCAAATGGGCAGCAGCATAGTATTCGCGAATATCCTGCGAGCAGCACATGGCGTATTCACGTCTTGCTGCGCCGCTCAGCCGAAAACCGTCAGCAGGATCTCCCTGCATGAAGGCCGACTGGCGCAGCTGCGCTCTGTGCAGAGCGGCTGTCGTGCGTTCCGCTGCCCAATCCACCGTCTCGCGTGCGATGACATCTAGCAAGCTACCGATTCGCTCCTCCCCATAGCGGTACGAGAAGCCAGCCGTCAAATCGGGCTTGTTCCTCCGCGCAGCACCCGACTCCTCCTTGACAGACCTTCCCTCCACAAAGGCGACGGCTTCCTCTACCGTTGTCCCTCGGCCAAAACTTCTGTCAAAGCCCAGCGGATCGACGAGCTCGGGCCTTATCGCCATGCCACCCACTCCGAGTTTGACGCGTTCCCTAATTCCTGCGTTCTTCACAAGCTCGATGAACCGCGTGAGCAGCTCCGTCACCCCGTAACCCATCGTCCGACTGATCAATATGCAATCGTAGTCCGCCTGCAAAGCCCGCTCGACAACCTCCTCTACGGCCAAGTCAGGGGGCAGCAAGGTTGTATCATGTCCCGCTTCGGCAAGCCCGTTGCGGATCATCTTAATGCCGACATCATGCACCGGGTCGAGCGGAACAAGCAATATCCGCTGTACTCTCACACTCATCATTGTCCTGCCTTCCCTATCATTTGCAGCGGAGCTTCATCCGGGGTATGCACATAAGCGCGGCCCCGCACCCGGGCGCCAGGACCTTCATGCTGAACAAACACCACATCACCGTTTGGAAAGCCCATTTGATTCAGCAGCTCCAGCATGAGCTGCCCTGCCTCCTGCTCACTGCGGCAAATCAAAAACGTCTCGATATCGATCGCATCGACGACTCTTTCCAATGCTTCATGAGCTGAATTCATCTTCATCACCTGCAGGTATAATATGTACTGCATCCCCTACTCTTAAGCCCGCTTCCTGTCCCGTCCATTCCTTTTCTCCCGTTACCACGATATTGATATGGTTGGGCGCATGCGTCTCGTCAAATCCGGCAACCGTACCGTTCCATCGGTCTCCTATAATGATGTGATCTCCCGCAACGACAACGGCTCCGCTCGTCACTTCAAAAAAAGCTAAATAAGCGATCTTATCCACCTGTACGCCTGGCTTAGCCTGGGACTCTGCCGTCAAGATCAATTCATGGATGTCATGCTTACGGCAGGCTCTCGAACGGGCGTGAATCAAGACAAGCCCTCTGTTGGACAGACGTCCTTCCAGTACGGCGACCACCTCTCCGGTCATTCGCCTTCGCTCCACGAATGGATTGAAATCGATCAATCCCCTAGCATATGGATCTTGCCCTTTTACCATCCTATTAGCCTCCATTCACACATCGGCTTCGAATGCCCGACGTCACAGCTTATCCAGAGCCTGTGCCAAATCGGCGATAATATCTTCAGGGTCCTCGATACCAATAGAAAATCGTATCATTCCATCAGGAATTGCCCTCTCCAGCCGTTCTTCCCGCGTCATAAAGAAATAGGCCATCGCACTCATTGCCGTCACGCTGATCAGGCTTTCTACGCCGCCCAGGCTGCTGGCGAGACGAGGAATCCGCATCGCGTCGACCACTTGTCGCGCTTGCTCCAGATTATCGACCTCAAACGTTACAACGCCACCGTATCCTCTCATTTGGGATTGGGCTACTGCATAATCCGGGTGAGAAGGAAGTCCTGGATAGTACACCTTGCTTACCTTGGGATGAGCATCCAAATATTGCGCCACCTGCAACGCTGTTGCATTGTGTCTCTCCATTCGAAGCCCCATCGTTTTGAGCCCGCGCGCAACCCAATACGCCATCATCGGCTGAATGGTGCCGCCCATAATTTCCAGGCTGTCGCGCATCCGGTGAATATCGCTCGCCCTCCCAATCAGCACGCCCGCAATGACATCGTTATGCCCGCTTATAAATTTAGTGGCGCTGTGAATGACAAGATCAGCTCCATACTCCAGAGGACGAAGGTTGTACGGTGTGGCGAACGTACTATCAATGATGAAGTATAGCCCTCTAGCCCGGCACAGCCGAACCGCCTGTTCCATATCCATAACCCTCATATGAGGATTCGTCGGGGTTTCTGCGAACATGACTTTCGTATTCGGCTGAATCGCCTGCTCCAGTGCCGTGAAATCGTTGATAGGCACATAGGTTGAAGTAATATTCCATTTCGTTAAATAGCGGTCAACGAACTCCTTGATATGAAAATACGGATCGCCCACCACCACCAGATGGTCGCCCGCAGACAGTAGATCGAGTAGTGCCGTACTGACGGCGCTCATACCGCTAGAGGTCATTAAAGCAGCCTCGCCTCCTTCGAGAGCGGCTAGCTTTTTCTCCAAGGTTTGTTGAGTCGGATTCCCTGTTCGACCATATTTGAATCGGGGGTATCGTTCTTTTTCCAAATCGCTTAATCCATGCTTTTCTCTATAAAAAGCCTCCAGCTCCGCTGTGCTTTCAAAATAAAAATTGACAGTCTGCACAATCGGGGTCGTCACACTGCCGTAAAGATTACGTGTCTCTTCACCTGCATGGACGATGTCCGTAAGAAGCCTTCTTGGCGCAGTCGATGGTTGTTCTTTCTCTAGCATGCCTTCTATCCCCTAACTATCGTGTAATCATCGAGTTAGTACTTGACCAATGCCTTGAGCCACCGCTTGCTCATAAATCCTGGCTGCTATAGCGAGATCCACAACACCAAGGCCAATGGTGCTAACCATAATTCGTTCTGAATCCGACTCCCGCCCGACTATGGCTCCTAGCAGCCTCTGTCCGAGCGTGCCATGAAGGCAAGATGAGCGCCATCGCCCTTCCTGCTCCATGAGCGCTAACGTCTGCACTCCTCTTTGGCGGATCTGCTGCCAATCGTCGACAAAGATTTTGTCAAACCGCTGTACCGCCTCGAAAGTAATCTCATGCCGACCTACCTGGACATACAATACTCCCCGCTTCAGCCATTCGGCCTGTACGATAGGTTCGTTCGTAGAGGTTGCCGTCACCACGATGTCCGATTCCATGACCGCTTCTTGGGCTCCCTCAGTGACGATAATCTCCGTCTTCACTTGATCCTTCCACCGTGTAGCCAGCTCCACAGCCTTATCCCTACTGCGATTGTAGAGGCGGATTTGCTTCAGCTTCGGCAAAGCTTGTGAAAGCAGCTGCAGGTGCTTAGCTCCCTGTGCTCCGGTTCCAATAATCCCGAGCACTTGTGCATCCGGTCGCGCCAGCTCCTGCACGGCTACAGCCGTTACCGCAGCTGAGCGGATAGATGTTATGAGCGTGCCGTCCATTATCGCGGCTGGATAACTAGATTGAGGCGATTGGATCACGATAATAGCCGTAATATCCGGTTGATCCGCCGTATGCGGATGTCCCACGCTAACCCATTTAAAGCCTGCATAGGGGACGTTCCCACCTAGATAGGCTGGCATGGCTACATAATGTGGAAGAGAACCTGATGAGGGCCCTGTTTGCTTATCGAACGAATGTGACAGCGTCATTTTTGGAGGAAGTATGGTCTCCCCTTGACCATGGCACAATAAAGCTCTCCTCACATCCTCCAATGCTGCTCTCACATCATGGCCTCCGCAAGTGGCAACATCGGACTCATTGAGAAAAAGCATGGTCTTATTCCCAAACAACGACTCAACCCCCGTCGATTGATTTTATTATTGAGAACCATTATCATAAGTTTATGTTATAGCTTTTCCCAATTTATGATAATGATAATCACTATCATGTATGGGCTTCGACTATTTTTATCATCGAAGCCCCATGCCCTTCATTAATATATCGATGAATCTTCCCAATCCTAAGGCAAAAAGCCGCTTCGTTCTCTCAAGCGAGAGAATAAAGCGGCTTTAACTATTTGGCCAATTTATCATGCTGCAAGCGGTAGCTCAGTCTTACCTTTTACTTAATCGCGCGGGCTTAACTTTTCTATAAGTATTTCTAATTGGAGAACAAATCCTTAGCGGTTTGAATAAACAGCTTAACGGCTAAAGAAGATTCCTCTATCGAAGGAACGGCCAAAGAAATTTCCCTATAAGGCTGCGGCTCCAAAGATCGGATTCGAACATTAGGCGGCAAGGTCGACAAGGACAATGATACATTGGACATAATAGCCATACCCAAGCCTTCCTGAATCATATTTAAAGCGGTGTTGACATTATGAACGACAAATTTGGCTTGAAGCCGGGCGCCTCCTCGTTCGAACAGCTCATAAATCGGGGTTTCATATCCGCCCTTGCAAATAATCATCGGTTCGTTATCCAGATGCTTGACATGAATGCTGGAGAGGCTTTGCAAAGGGTGGTCCTCCCTCAGAAACAAAAACATGTTTTCTTTGAGCAGGGGAATGGCTTCAAACTCATGATTCGGCGGAATGATCCACCCTACATCAATTGTCCTTGCCACTAACCATTCCTTGATCTCGTCGATGCTTCCTTCGTGAAGCTCAAATCGAACACGCGGGTATTTCTCTCCAATGACACGAAAGATTTTGGGCAAAAAATGAGCCGAAGCCGCCGGAAAAGAGCCGATTCGGATCAATCCGACCTCAAAACCTTTCTCGGCCGCTACCTCTTGGTCGACCTTATCAAAGCCTTTCAAAATATCGCGAAAAAGAACAAGAATTCGCTTACCAACCTCTGTCAGGACAATTCCTTTGCGCCGATCCCTAATTAGGAGAGTAACGCCTAGCTCGGCCTCCAGTGTAGAAATAGCACGGCTTACCGCTGGCTGTGTCATATTCATTTCCTGGCCCGCTCTTGTGAAGCTTCCGGTATCAGCAATTTTGACTAATAGTTTGAGTTGGGAATGGGTCATAACGTATTTGATATACCCCTTATGATTATCATTCATTTTATTTATCAGCGAAACCATTGTATCATGGGAAAAGATGAAACAACAAGGAGTGATCTACATGCCGCAGCTTTCACGTACTCGAGCTGCCGTTTATTTGGCGTTTCTCGTCATCATATGGGGGATTAACTGGCCCTTGTCCAAATATGCGCTGCAATACACACCGCCATTGCTGTTTGCTGGCTTGCGAACTTTGATCGGGGGTGTCATTCTAGTTGTCATTTCACTGCCGCGATTTAAAAAGCTGCAATGGAAGCAAACCTGGCCTATTTACCTGATATCCTCTGTCCTGAACATCATTCTTTATTACGGTCTTCAAACCGTCGGGCTGAACTATTTGCCCGCAGGGCTATTCTCTGCTTTAGTGTTTTTCCAGCCTGTGCTGCTCGGTCTCGGGTCGTGGTTGTGGCTTGGTGAATCCATGTTCGGCTTGAAAATGACGGGCTTGGTTCTAGGATTCCTTGGGGTGGCGGCCATCAGCAGTGGAGGCTTTGCCGGTCCCATCTCTTCTGTAGGGATTTGGCTCGCTATCGGGAGTGCCATTAGCTGGGCCTTAGGTACGCTGTATATGAAGAAAACAACGGGACAGGTGGATGCCATCTGGGTCGTCGCCCTTCAGATTTTTATCGGCGGTATCGTGTTAACGAGCACAGGCAGCGTCTTTGAAAACTGGTCCGATATTCATTGGAACCCATCATTTGTTGCATGCCTTTTGTTTATTTCCATTTTCGTTATTGCACTCGGTTGGCTCGCTTTCTTCAAGCTTGTCGGCTCAGGGGAGGCCAGCAAGGTAGGATCGTTTACTTTCCTCATTCCGCTTATCTCTATTATTTGCAGCGTGCTCTTTTTAGGCGAAAAGATTACCATTACACTGGTTGCCGGACTCATTCTTATTCTACTTAGCATCGTGCTGGTGAACTCCAAACCTAAAGCTTTGTGCAGCAAGAAGAACCTTAAGACGGCTTAGGCTTAGGTGCTTGGTCTCTTCCTTCTCTCTTCTTTCTAGCAAAAAGCCGCTTTTTTGGCGGCTTTTGATTTTGGTGAGAAGTCTTTATTCTATAAAAAATGTAATGGTTGGTAGGTGGCATATCCCCTGGAGGAGCGATAGTGCCCGCCTTTGTTATCGGGAAATCACCGCTGCAAAGCGCTTAAATTAAAATTTCCCGATAACAACAGCGGCCGGAAGGGGATATGCCACCGGGAAACCAGTATATTTTTCTACTTACAAAGGGTTCTCACCAACTAAAAAGGCCGCTTCTCAGCGGCTTTTTTCTATTCCTCTTCGTCAAATACGCACTCCGCAGGCTTCAACACCTTCGTCTTGTACTTCCATTTGTATCCGAGCCAGATGACCAGAAACAATGGAATCCCAATGTACGAAGCGAACATATACGCCCAATCGATTTTACCATCCGAGAACGCACCCATCGCTTGCCCGATAATGACGATCACACAGAGCACCCCAGCCAATACAGGCCCGAATGGAAACCATTTAGCACGATACGGCAGATCCTTCAACGATTTACCCTGAGCTACATAGGCTCGACGGAAGCCGTAATGACTTATGGCAATACCCAGCCATGCAATAAACCCGGACATTCCGGACGCATTCAACAGCCAAACATACACCAAACCATCTCCATAAAACGAAGACAAGAAAGCGAACATACCAAGCACCGCTGTTGCCAATAGAGCAAATACGGGTACTCCCCGGCTTGTCAGTTTCTTCAGAAAGCGAGGCGCCTTACCTTCCTGCGCCAGCACCCACAGCATACGGGTCGAAGCATACATCCCTGAGTTACCGGCCGATAATACCGATGTCAATATGACAGCATTCATGACCGAGGCGGCCATGCTCAAGCCCGCTTTTTCAAATACGATCGTAAAAGGGCTCATCGTAATGTTGTCACTGGACAAAGCTTCATTCGTGTACGGAATAATTAAGCCGATGACGAGAATCGCCAACAAGTAGAACAATAAAATACGCCAAAACACAGTACGGATGGCACGCGGCACATTTTCCCTCGGGTTCTCACTCTCACCTGCCGCAACACCGACAAGTTCCGTACCTTGAAATGAGAAACCAGCCGCCATGAACACACTTAATGCAGCTAGGAAGCCTCCGTGAAAAGGCGCGTCTCCTATCTTCCAATTTTGGAAGCCTACCGACTGTTGAGACCAGATGCCTGCGATCATCAGAAGACCGATAGCGATAAATACAATAACGGTTATGACTTTAATAAGCGCGAACCAAAATTCCGTCTCTCCGTACCCTTTGACCGAAAGCAGATTAAGCATTGTCATTAGAGCAAGAAATAAGGCACTCCATAAGAAAGAAGAGCTATTGGGAAACCAAAATTTCATAATTAGCGTAGCAGCCGTCAATTCCGCGGCGATAGTGATCGCCCAGTTGTACCAATAATTCCAACCAAGCGCGAAGCCGAAGGCAGGATCAACGAATCTCGTTGCATATGTACTGAATGTCCCGGATAGCGGCATGTATGTTGCCATTTCCCCCAAACTCGTCACGAGAAAATAGACCATTATACCAATGGTCAAATAAGCAAATAGAGCGCCCCCCGGTCCTGCAGTATGGATGGCTCCTCCGCTTGCCAGAAACAGGCCGGTCCCGATGGACCCGCCTAGCGAGATCATGGCCATGTGGCGGGCTTTCAGCCCTCTTTGCAGCTTTTCTTCCTTCAAAAAAGAACACTCCCTTGTCGTCACCGTTCCCGATAAGACTCTATCTTGCCTAATATAGAATAGTAGTGCTGGAGTTAAAGATCAATTGAAAAATTTTACAATTGCATTAAAATTCAACGCTTGCGCTGCAAAATTCTTCTATATTTTACCGCCCCACACTGCTTTCGATACGTTAGCCTGCAGATTTTATGTGGCAGACTTATTTCAAATGATATTACACTGCCCAACTAACAAGGGGAAAGAGAGTCTAAGAAAAAGAAAAATATTACATAGTAGGTAACCTCATTCTGGTGAAAGAAGCGATCCGTATCAAGGAACGGGAATGCTGAGCTAGGCTATGACAGGGATATGCTTCCATGTTTCTAGAAAGAAAAAATGAATGGAATGGAGGCTACATTGTAAAAATCCCCGGCAGCGAATCCGCTTCCGGGGAACCTTCTCTTGCAGTCTTCATTTAAGCTGCACAACCAGCACCTCGCCAGTCGCCATGGAGTTTAACCCTTCGTACCCTTTGTTTCTTAGATGGCGGCATAGGTCATCCGTCGATGCTTTCCCAGCGTGCACCAGCACTGTCTGCTTCGCAGGCACAGCATCCAGCATCGCCTTAACGTCAGGCAAGCCTTGATGTACTTTGTACCTGACCAAATGAATCCGACTGCCGTCCTCTCCCGGTTCTTCTCCGTTCAGCAGCCGCTGACCGAGGCTTCCCTTGGCCAAATGACCTGTCAGCACGACTCTATAACCGCCGTTCAGGCGAAGCTGGTTATAGTACCATCGGCATTTGGCTGATTGCATCATGCCGTCATTCGTGAACACGATGACACCCACCCCAGCACTATCGGCGAGTGCCTGCTCCCGCTCCGATTCACAATCCACTACAATCAGGCGCTCATCCGATAGGCAGTCCATTATGTGCTGTGCCGCATTTTCCTTCAACCATTCCGGCCAATCCAGCATTTGTCCGAGTACGTCCATAATCTCTCGTTCAACAACGATCCTTGCATGCGGGAATGTATCAAGTGCCCATAATAGCAGCTCCTGACCTCTCCCATAGGTTGGTACTGGAAGCAGTACCGTCTCCTGCTGCTGCAATACGGACCCCACGACCTCTTTCAACTGTGCAAGCTTATGCTCCTGAGAGTCTTCATCCATTCCATAAGCCGCTTCCACAATGGATAATTCTAGGCATTCCGCCGCATGGATGCTGCCGTACTCCTGCAGCCCTCTTAGGTTAGCCTCACCGCAATTGGGTATGCTTGGAATTTCCGCTGCAAGCAAGGCTGATTCAGACGTATAATCGCCCGAGAAGAAAGCCAAGCTCCCTTCCATATTAAGCAGCAGCCAAATAGAGCCTGGCAGATGCCCGCTTCTTCCCCAGCAGACGCTCAGCTTGTCCGACAGCGCCAGCCATTCACCGGCTGGAACCACTTCTTCTATAAATGCGTAGTGGATTGCGTCGATATGCCGCCCCTCGTAAGGCAGCTCAGCACCTTGATCCGTCACATAGCGCCTCCAGGCCTCGAAATAAGAGGGAAGCTGACGAACGGTTGCCCGTGTTGTCCATACCTTACCCCCATAGCCCATCTTATACAGCAGCGGCAGGGCCATAGAATGGTCTTCATGGGCATGGGAAAGAAACACCGCATCCAATTCGGATACGGCCCGCTCATCCAGCAGAGGGTACTCCCCTGTTCCTTCCTTCTTCACCCCGCAATCCAGCAAAACGCGGGTTTGACGGTGTTCCACGAGGTAGCAGGAGCGGCCATGCTCCCCCGCACCGCCCCATACAGTTACTTGCATTATTTCACACTCCACTTTTTGTTTGCGCTTATCGTATTAACGGCAAGGAGCATGACTGTCGTCAGACCGACGGAGACAACCGCCATCGCCATCCCGAGAGACACCTTGCCTTGCTCGAATTGAGAAAAAATATACGTTGCCGACGTTTCCATCGAAGGGGGCAGAATCATAAGAGACGCGACCAGCTCACGGACCGAGATCGTGAAGGTCATCATCCAGCCCGCCAGCATCCCCGGAATGATGAGGGGCAGCAGAATTCGGCGGAAAATGTACGTTGAGCTTCCTCCAAACACCCGTCCAGCCTGGAACAGCGATGGATCGAGCTGAGCGAAATTGGCTTTGACATATTGCACCGTGTAAGGGAGAAAAAACACAACGTACGTCAATACGACCATGCCATATGTGTTGTACAGCGGAATCGGATTCCACGGTGCATTCCACAGCAGGATCAAGCCTACCACAATGACAATGCCCGGCACTGTATTGGGCAGCAGGCTGAACAAGTCAGTTAGTTTCTGCGGCCATGATCTGGCCCGACCGATCATCAAAGCGAAATACGTTCCAAGGATGACCGAGATCGTCGCTGCAACCAAGGATAGGCTGATACTGTTCATCAGTGCCTGCATGCTTTTGGAGCCCCATGTAAGGAGTTCCACGTAATGTTGAAGTGTCAGGTTGGTCCAAGCCAGTCCGACTCCGCGCAGCTTCATCAAGGATGCTGCGATGATCGAAAAATAGGGGATGCCGATGGAAACCACAAGCAGTCCCACAACATAGAGCCAGGCAAGGCTGCGCATCCAGCCGCTCATCCGGTACAGCTTCCCGCGGGAGCCCTTGCCTCCGACCAGCGAATAGGTAAACCGCTGGCTGACTATGGACTGCATATACCAGATCAGCAAGCAGGTGGTTAACAGTATGGAAGCCAGCGACGTCGCTTTGCCGAAGTCAATCGGCCAACTGGAAATGTACTTATGGATTTCCGACGTCAGCACGTAAAAGCCGATTTTGCGGCCAAAGGTAGCCGGGGTACCGAATTCGGCAATCGTTTTGACGAAAATAAGCAGCGCCCCCATCGCATAGCTGGACAGCAAGAGCGGCAGCACGACGCGGCGAAAGCTGTACAGAAAGCCGCCCCCATGCACACTGGCCGCTTCCTCCTTGCTGCCGCCGATCTGTACGAGCGCATTGCGCAGGATCAAGTACAGGAACGGGAACAAATGAAGGCTCATGATGGCAATCATCCCGAATGAGCTAAAAAACACCGGCGTCACCGCTGCGGCTGAAGGAAGCAGCTGCTCCAGATAACCATTCGTCTGCATAAATAGAATCCAGCCCATTGAGCCGATATACGGCGGAGTCATGAAGGGAATCAGCAGGACAATATCGAGCCACGTATGGCGTTTTAAGTCAGTTCTAGATAATATCCATGCCAACGGCAGAGCTAACACCGTTGTGCCTACGATGACGCACAATCCGAGCCAGATAGAATTCCAGAACACCTCGCCTAGCTCATTGGCCAGAATCGTTCGAATCGGAGCCATCCAATCCCATTGTTCACCGGAATGAATGCTTGTCAAAAAGATGAAAAAAAGCGGGACGACCACCAGCAGCGCTAGAAGCAGCAGCGCCAGTGTCATCCCCAGTTTTTTGAAAGAACCTGTGTTTGTGCTGTACATAGCTGCCTCTTATTTAAATAACTGCGTGAATTTTTTCGTTACGGCTTCTCCGTTGGTGTCCATCCAATTCCAGTCCACTTTCATTTGTGGAATTTGCTCCACACCCGGACGGTCTTTGGCTGGAACGTCTTTACGGCCAGGCAGCAGATACGTTTCAGCTACCATTTTTTGCGCTTCGTCCGACAGCAAATAATCGATAAACGCTTTGGCATTGTCTACGTTTTTGCTGGATTTAATAATTGCAGCTGGACGCGGGCTAATCACAGTACCGCTCGCAGGATAAATCATGTCGACAGGCTCGCCCTTGGCCTTAGCTTGATAAGTCATGTAATCAACACCAGCAGCCACGATGCTTTTGGAGCCTGTAATCACCGGATCAAGCGCTTCTTGGTTAGCTCCTGCCATCGCTACACCGTTTTTCTTATATTGATCAAGCAAATCCCAACCTGAATCGCCCTTCATGCTCAAATATCCAGTAACGAAATCAAGCGCTGAGCCGGACAATGCAGGGTCTGGAATGTTTATTTTGCCCTTCCACTCTTCCTTCGTTAAATCCGTCCATTCCTTTGGCGGGGTTTTGACGAGCTTTGTATTGTAGCCGATACCAAGCGCCGAAGCGCTGTAGCCGAAGAAGTTGCCTTCCTTATCAGACCATTCAGGAATCAATTTATCCACATTCTTTGCTTCCTTATACTCCAAAGTGAGGCCGCTTTTCTTCAAGCCCTGGGCGGATGGCAGTGATGCCAGAACAACTACGTCGACAACCGGATTGGCCTTCTCGGCTTCCATACGGGATAAAATTTTGCCGTTTGTCCCTTGGAACATTTCAATTTTCACGCCGGTTTTTGCTTCATAGCCCTTTTGAATGCTTTCAGCCAGTTCCTTAGGACCCGCGCTGTAAACGACCAACTTGCCGCTCAGCTTCTTCTCTTCTTTCTTTTCCTCGTTCTTAGCAGGCTGCTGCGCCGGCTGTTCAGCTTTCGGTGCCGCTCCATTCGTCGCTGCCGTCTGCTGTGAGGTGCCGCAACCGGCAACTCCGAATCCGACCATAGCCGTCAGTAAAAGAAGTGCTCCATTCTTCAATCCGGTTCTCATTTTCATTGTTATAAGCCTCCCCAATTGGTTACGAAATGGTATGAATGTGCCGCTTCGATACATAAACCTCGGTCCGCAGCCCGACCGGCAATCGTACTTGATGATAGGCTGTCCATAATCCCATAGCCCCCATATCCAGCTGTACCTCATAGCGGTCACCATGATAGCTGACGCTGCGGATCGTACCCGAATAGTTCTCTTGCTCCGGATCATCCGTTCCACCCTCGGATTGCTGCCAGTGAATATGCTCGGGTCGAACCATCCGTTTGTCCTTCTCCAGCCAGTTCGATTTCCCGATAAATTGCGCGACGAAAGGATGCTCCGGCTGATTGTATATTTGCTCCGGCTGGCCGCTTTGAAGAATGCGGCCTTCCTTCATAACAACGATCTCGTCGGACATCGACATCGCCTCCGTCTGATCATGCGTAACATACAGCGCAGTCAGTCCGATGTCCCGTACGAGGCTGATGAGCTCAAGCCTCATCTCGTCTCGCAGCATCGCATCGAGCGCACTAAGAGGCTCGTCGAACAAGACAAGCTGCGGCCGAGTAACAACCGCTCTTGCAAAGGCAACCCGCTGCTGCTGTCCACCGGACAGCTGGTGCGGATACCGTTCCTCCATACCGCTCAAACGGACGGTATCGATAGCTTGCTGTACGTGATGCTTCAAGTCCTTCGTGTTTCCCTTTGCCCTCAGCCCGAAGGCCACATTCTCAAACACCGTCATATGCGGCCACAGGGCGAAATCCTGAAACACCATCCCGAAATTTCTGCGATGCGCGGGCTTATCTACCTTCCGGTTGCTGGAGAACAAGCACTCCTCGCCTACGAGCAGCTCTCCGCGATCTGGTGTCTCCAAACCTGCGATCATGCGCAGCAGCGTCGTTTTGCCGCAGCCTGATGGCCCTAACAGTGTCGTAAAGCTTCCTTTTCGAATTCGCAGATCTGTCGGCTGAAGAGCCTGTACCTGATCGAACGATTTTTGCAAGCCTTGAATGATGACATCCATGCAATTCCCTTCCCATCTGCCAATCTAACCTCAGTGTACAGGTCTAAATGCAAGGAAGTATTATCTCTACGTAAAGCCTTTGTTAAATTTATCAATGGGATCTATTCAATTCCATAGATTTTCTCTATACTGGTTCCGTACCTATTTTCTAACCAGAGGGATGTGCAAGATGAACCTGCTGAAGCTGCAAATTGTCGAATTGTTGGAGAAACATAAGAAAATCACACCTGTTGCCGACGCGCTCGGCTTGAAGCAGCCCACAGTCACCTTTCATATGAAAAGTCTAGAGCAAGATCTTGGCGTTCAGCTGTTCGAATCCCGATTAGGTAAAATTTTATTGACCGAAGCCGGTCAATCGCTCTACCACTACTCGGTCAAAATCAATTCACTGGCTCAGGAAGCGGAGCGCGTCGTCAAGGAGTATGACCAGTTAGGCAGAGGTTCGTTGAGAATCGGGGCAAGCTATGTACCCGGTACGTATATTCTTCCGCGCATTCTGAGCGGCTTTGCCAAAGCTTATCCAAGAATCAGCCTAACGCTGATGGTGAAGACCGCACCGGTCATCAAGGAGATGCTGTTGAACCATGAGATTGATCTTGGAATCCTATCCTGCGAGCCATTCCAAGCGCCTTACCTTGCTGCGCAAACGTTATGCGAGGATGAATTAGTGCTGATCGCTTCACCGCAGCATCCATTAGCAGAAATGCCGGAGCTCCTTCCCGAGCATCTTGAGAACGTCCCCTTCCTGCTGCATAGCCCGGAGTCGAGCACGAGACAGCTGACTACGAAATGGGCTGACACCAATCAAATAGAGCTGAATGCACATATGGAGCTGGATTCGCTGGAAGCGATCAAGCAGACGGTCATGCTCGGTGAGGGCGTCTCCTTCGTCTCCCAGCTAGCGGTTCGCAAAGAAGTGGAGCGCGGCGAGCTGGTAAGCCGTCCTATCCCTCAGAATAGCTATAAACGGTATGTCTATTACGCATATAATGTCGATCGGCGGCAGTCCGCCGTTCTGGATCAGTTCATGGAGCATCTGTACCGATCTGCCTCTATGTGATCTGATCCCGGCCAGCTGTCCAATTTCATTTTGTAATAACGACAAAAAGCGCCTTCCCAGTCATCCCCTCATAACAGCCTTTTTTTGCTGATGAGGAGCCTAGGAAGGCGCTATAAAGATATACAAATGGAAACTGTTATCCTGCAGAAAGCCGTTCGGAATCCAAAAGCTCCTTTGTCCCTTGTGACACAGCCGCGGCCTTGTTCATCCGGTGGAACTCGGAGACATTGTCGAGAAACTTTTGCATCGTAGCCCCCAGTAACGAATCACGGCGGCGAATGAATACGGTCGTAATCCGGCTGAACTGCTCCGGAAGTGTGAAGCAGCGAAGTCCGCCAGCCGCTTCCAAATGCGTAATAGTCGACTTCGGTACTAGGGAGATGCCAAGACCCGAGCTAACCATAGCCAAGATGGTTTCAAGCGTCCCGAATTCCATAATTTTGGCCGGCGCAACGCCATGCTGCCCAAGCCATTGTACGAGCCTTGCCCGATACCCGCAGCCTGCCCGGAATACAAGCAGAGGCTTATCTAGACATTGCTCGAGGGAAGCAAAAGCCTCGTCCTTTTTGGCAATAAGAACAAGATCTTCTTCAATCAAATAATCCTGCTCCATCTCTGCATGGTGAATCGGCCCCGTAACGAACGCCCCATCCAGCTGATACTGAAGCACTTCGTTCATCAAATGCTCTGTAACTCCCGTTACCAGTGACAAATCGACGCGAGGATACTCCCTGCAATACGTGGATAAGAGTGCCGGCAGGCTGGATACAGTTTCCACAGTGCCAATAAGCAGAGGACCAGAAGGATCCTCCGGATCATGAAAAGCCTGCCTCATATCGGCCATCAACTTCAAAATTTTTTGCGTATATTCGAGCAGCTTCCGTCCGTCCGCATTCAGCGCCACGCCTTTTCGATGCCTGCTGAATAACGTCGTTCCGAGCTCATGCTCCAGCTGTTGGATTCTCGCAGTTACATTGGACTGTACGTAGCTCAGCTCTTTAGCCGCTTTGCTGACACTTCCCAGCTCAGCAACCGTTTGAAATATTTTCAAATCGTTGATATCCACTTCCTGACCGACTCCTCTCTTCTCCCTTTATAATATCAATAATAATGATGTTTATTATCATTTTCAATCATTTTACATGATATGTTTTTGGGAATAAGATAGAAATCGTGTGAATCGTACATTTGCAGGAAGAAAGTAGGAAGTTGACGATGAGAAAAGACCACATCATTAAAGGCGTATTGATGTGCTTGTTGGCAAGCGTTGCCTGGGGCGCGATGTTTCCGGTAGCGGAAAGTGCATTTACATACCTGGATCCTTTTTATTTTTCTGTTATTCGCTATTCCGCCGTTTCCCTTATCCTGGTGGTACTTCTTTGGATCAAAGAGGGCAGAAAGGCGCTGAGCCTCGGAGGCCGCGGCAAATCACTATGGATGTTCGGAACCATGGCTTTCACCGTATATAATCTGCTCGTATTTTGGGGGCAAAATCAATTAGGAACGTCCGGCGTCATCTTGGCCTCCGTCATGGAAGCTCTTATGCCTATTCTTTCTGTTATTCTTCTCTGGATCGTCAAGCAGCGCAAACCGGAGCCGCCAACTATCATTTGTATTACCGTAGCGTTGATCGGCTGCTTCATGGTTATTACCAAGGGCGACATGAGTGTTTTCGTTCAAGGGAGCTTGTTCCCGGTACTGCTCGTGCTGCTTGGCGTCATCGGCTGGGTCGTCTATACGATCGGCGGCAGCCAGTTCAAGGATTGGTCCGTTCTTCGCTATTCTACGCTAACCTGCGTCTTGGGTACCGCAACATCCGCAGCTATCGTCTTGTTCTTAACGGCACTTGGCATTCTGCATGCACCAACGTTCCATATGGTCTACTCCGCTGGCTTCGAGCTTAGCTTCATGATCCTGATCGCTGGTCTCTTCGCACTCATCAGCTGGAACACGGGCATTAAGCTGCTCACTCCGGTAAACGGCATTTTATTTATTAACTTTGTACCTGTTACAACGTTCATTATTACTGTACTTCAAGGACACTCGATGACCGTTTATGATATCGGCGGCACCCTGCTTATCATTGCCGCCCTCGTGAGCAACAACCTATACCAGCGCCGGCGCGGCAGTCTGGCTGCAGCTGGGGCTGCACATTAGAACTTATTAAAAGCTGTCCTCGAGAGCGGAATACCGCTTAGGGGCGGCTTTTTTCATTAATAAAGCTAGAAATCATCCATTGTTCAAAGCCTTCCAAGTAGCCCATTCTTCAACTCACCACTGCTCAGTAACCGAGAAAAATCCCTCTTTGCAGCTCTAGGCAAGACATCGTCCTCTTGTACGACAAAAAAGCTGCCTCCCGCTCCAGACGGAAGACAGCTTTTGTAATGCAGCTATTTATTCGAATTTACATATCGGAATCATGCCTTATTTGGAACTATTGTATCGATCGTAGACGGTTTGATAAATTTTCATCATTTTATCCAGCCCCATATCGTTGAGCTTTTTCAAATACTCATCCCACTCTTTATCGATACCGCCGGACATCATCCATTTCGCAGTCATTTTGCCTACATAGCCATCGATATCGGTCAAATAGCGAGAAATCTGATCGCTTTCTTCTGCGGTAAAGTAAGCTTTCGGGAAACCGTTATTGACGAGGAACGGAGCATATACGCTGTCCACATCCACTTTACTGCGTTTGCCGCTTGGCGTAACGACCTTCATATCGTTTACTTTATTTGTTAAGGACCATACTGAGTACGCAGTAGGAGGAACCTTCTTGAACTCTTCCTCATTGGCGCCGGCAGGAAGCGTAATTTCGTCGTACTTGCCGTCTGGACGTTCCTTCAGGCTATCTCCGCCGATGACGCCGCTGCTGAATTGCAGCGAGATTTTCGGGTCAAACGAATAGTCGATCCATCGAATAGTCGCTTCCGGATTTTTGTTCACATTGGTGATCGAGAAGGAGCCTCTAAGCAGAATACCTGCTGGATAATCGGCCCATGCCGCTTTCTGTCCGTTCGGCCCTTTTAAAGGTGGCACCGATACGTAATCCTGGTTGCTCGGGTTCCAGTCCATAGCGACGCCTACGATTCCTTTGCTCGTCTTGGCATTGAATACCTTTGCGTCTTGAGTAAAGCTCTCTTGGTCAGCCAAGCCTTCGGCGAACAGCTTGTTGATGTATTGAATGGCTTCCTTGTACTGCGGCTGAACCGCGGTGTAAGTAACCTTATTGTTATCGACGGACAAATGGTTATGTCCGACTTTATGGATATCGCGGTCAATGACCCCGAATGCTCCGAAGAGCGAGTTGATGTCCGTATTGCTGCCGTTGTTTTGAACAAATGACAATGGAATTTGATCCTTCTTATTGTTGCCTCCCAGATCGTTCTCCTTGAACGCCTTCAATGTTTTGTACAGCTCATCGGTTGTTGTAGGCATCGGAAGCTTCAGCTCGTCCAGCCATTTTTTATTGATGAACATCGTCGATTTCGTTCTCGCATACGTTTCGTTAACGGTTGGAAGCGAGTAAATATGGCCATCCGGTGCCGTCAATTGCTTCTTATAGGTCGGATTTTCTTCAAGCAGCTTTTTGATGTTCGGGGCATACTTGTCGATCAGCCCTTCGAGTGGAATAAGCACTCCCTGTGAGCCGTATTTAACGATATCTGTATCTTCGCTTAAAATTCCATGTCCATAAAAAGCGTCAGGCAGCTCTCCGCCGGCGAAGAGCAGGTTTTTCTTATCCGCCCAGCTGCTTCCAGGAGTCAAGTTCCAGTTGATGTGAATGTTGGTTTTTGCTTCGATATCCTGGAACAGCTTGTAATCATTCAAGTCTTTACCTGAAGGCGGCTTAAAGCCGGCAAAGTTCAAGTTCAGCTTTTCCTTCGCAATCGGGAAGTCCGTTGCATTAATGTTGCTCGGCAGCTCGCCGCTCTTCTTGTCGTTTCCTCCCGCGGCGCTCTTGTCCCCTCCGCAGCCCGTCAAACCAAGTGCAATCGAAAGCGTTAATGCCGTTGTGGCAACTGGCCATTTCTTCTTATTCATTGACATAGTCCCCCTTATTCTTTGTTTCTTGCTTCTATTCATTAGCGGTTGGCTACATTACCCTTTGAGTGAGCCCACCAGAGCGCCCTTCACGAAAAACCGCTGAAGGAAAGGATACAGCACAAGTACAGGCAAGCTCGATACGATAATGATTGCGTATTTCATGAGCTCCATCCGCTTCTGCTGCTCCTGCGAGCCATCCTGGAGATTTTGCAAATCAGAGCCCTCGTTCATAATCAGAATGTTTCTTAGTATCACCTGAAGCGGCTGCATAGCGTTGCTCTTCAAATAAATAAGTGCCTGGAAATAGGAGTTCCAATGCCCTACCGCGTAGAACAGCACCATGACTGCCACAATCGGGAGCGCCAAAGGAATCGCTATTTTCACAAAAAACTTCATATTCGTGCAGCCGTCGATCATTGCCGATTCCAGTACCTCACCCGGAATGTTGGATTGGAAAAACGTCCGCGTAATGATCACGTTAAATACGGATACCGCGTTCGGAATGACCATTGCCCACACCGTATTAAGCATCCCAAGATCTTTAATTAACAGGTAGCTCGGAATCAGCCCGCCGCCGAAGAACATCGTAAACACGAGCAGGAACATGAACACATTTCTACCGACCAGATCGGTTCTGGAAAGCGCGTAGCCAGCAGAGACCGTCAGCACGACATTGATAGCCGTTCCTAATACAGTATACAGCAGAGAGTTTCGAAACCCGAGCCAGATGGAAGGTTCAGAGAGCACCTTTTTATAACCATCCAAAGTCAAATGGTCGGGGAAAAACAACAGCTTGCCTGAGTAAATCAAATCGGGATCGGTAACTGAGGCCATAATCACGAAATACAGCGGATAGATGACCAGAATCAGTAAAATCGTGATCAGTGAGTAATTCACCAAGTCGAAGGTGAGATCGCCTTTTGTTTTTGCCAGCTTCATCATGTCACTCCTTTACCATAGGCTCGTCTGCTTAAGCGATTTGGCGATTTTGTTGACCGAAATTAACAAAATGAAATTAATGACGGTATTAAACAGTCCGATAGCCGAGGCGTAGCTGTACTGCGCTTGCACGAGACCTGCCTTGTACACATAAGTCTGAATCGTCTCGGAAGCATCGACATTCAGCTGATTTTGCATCAAATACACCTTTTCAAACCCGACGCTCATCATATGCCCCATATTCATAATCAGCATAATAATGACCGTTGGCATGATCGAGGGGATGTCAATGTGGAGAACGCGCTGCAGTTTGGTTGCTCCATCGACCACCGCTGCCTCATGCAAGTCAGGATTAACCGCCGTCAGCGCGGCCAAATAAATGATGGTTCCCCAACCTACGCTTTGCCATACGCCAGAAAAGACGAATACGGATTTGAACCAGGCCGCTTCCCCCATAAAGAAGATCGGTTTGACTCCGAATAATCCGATAAAGGAGTTCACTGCACCTGTTTTCGGAGAAAGCAGTAAGTAAACAATCCCTACGACAACGACAGTCGAAATGAAATGCGGTGCGTAAGTAACCGTTTGCACGAATTTCTTAAAGCGTTCACTAGTCAGCTGATTGATCATCAACGCCAATATAATCGGGGCCGGAAAAGCAACCAGCAGCTCAAATACGCTGATCCCGATCGTATTCCTGATAACTGTACCGAATTGGTAGGATTCGAAGAATCGGGTAAAGTTGTCAAAGCCTACCCATGGACTTCCACTATAGCCTTTGATGGGATTGAAGTTTTGAAACGCGATCTGCAATCCGTACATCGGAACGTAATGAAAAATAATAAAGTAAGCAAGAGTCGGAAGCAGCAGCAGATATAAATCATAGTTAATTAAGATACTTCGAATGGTCTTAGCGAATTGAGATTTGGATGTGTTTCCTTGACCCTTTAATAGACCGGTTTGGACCGTATCCGTTTGTTGCGCCATATTTGTCGTTCACCTCCATGTTGTCATTGCCTTGCATGTAATCGCTTTTATACTCTTAATTTAACACCGCTGCGATCCCCCCTGTATATAAGTGAGATCGGCTTATGGACTATGCGAATATTGATGTGGTGCGGTTTTGAGGCATGAATCAGTCAAAATTAACCTGCTCATATGCCGATTTTGCAGCATAATGACAAATAAACCCCGCCACAGGCGAAGGGACACCGCTAAAGCGGCTTGCTTCGAATGCAGAGGGTTTTTTCAAATTGGGATAGCTTCGATTTACGCGCGCTGCTGCTTGCGATATTCGCCAGGGGTTACTCCAACCGATTGCTTAAACTTACGGATAAAGCTGGAGACATCATAGTACCCCACCTGCAAAACAATTTCCTTCACAGATCGGTCATCCGTTCGAAGGAGCAGCTTGGCCTGATCGATTCGTATTTCGTTCAAATAATCCATCACGGTTCGGCCGGTCTGTTCCTTAAAGTAACGGCTTAAATAAGATAAAGACAAGGAGAAATGATCGGCGATCTTTTGGACGGAAAAGTCAGGTTCACTGTAATGCTTCAAAATATATTGTGTAATTTGCTCGATCAGAGCCGAAGAGGAAGCAGGCTTGCGTTCCTTGAGAGATTCGCATAGCGTTGCGCACGCGGTAGTGAACAAATCCGCTATTTCATCGAGCGTCGTGAAATCGGTCAACGCCATAACATCGGGAAAGCTTCCATTGGAGCTGCCCGGCTGCTTCTTCTCGACTAAGGCTATGAATTTGCGGATCATATCGTAACAGAGTTCGCGCGCGATAAACAACGTCATTCCGCTCTGCTTCATGCGTACAGCAATTTGCTGAACCTCCTCCGAGATCCGGTCAGGGTTGCCATGCTGCAGCACAATATCCAGATCATCGAGCACACGTCTCGGATTAAACATATCCTCATGATCATGAGCCATCAGTTCGTCAAAGAAAATCGTCCGCTGACTGCCGCGAATCAGCTTGTAATCAATGGCAGTCGAAGCTTCCAGGTAAGACCGACCGACCTGCGTCAGCTCCGCGTACACATTCCCGACGCCCATCGTGATAGGCGCTTCAAACACTGTGCTTAGATACTCATGCAATTGCCCAAGCCATGACTTCCATTCCTCTACGGAGCCTTCTACAGACATAATAAACATCGTCCGCTTTTCCTCCAGGCTGTCCTTACAATATCCTAAATAGGCTTCCTCGAATTTCGCGGATATTTCCGAAATCAGCTTCTCTTTGAAAGGAATAAGAGATGAGGGGTATTCCAGAATCAGCACCGCGATGAGCGGGTTCGGAAAAACGATATCAACCTCTGTGCCCCGATCATTGACCTCTTGTAGCGTTTTCATTTCGCCTTTCAGCAAGCTGCCCAGCAAGTGCTCCTTGACAGCGGAACGGTTCTCTTCCAGCTTGCGTCCGAGCATCCGGTTCGAATCAGCCATATCGTGAATAGCGCTGCCTATCGCTTCAATTTCATTCGCTCTGCGAATGGAATGACCGCGAACCGCTTCGACGAGGGCCGCCAGCCGCTTGACGGGCTTGTAATTAAACAGCATGACAAGATAGACCAGCAGGGAGCCGGCAATGAAAATAATGAGTAGACTATTAATCCATTGGAAAATGACCCGATTGACCGGCGCCATCACGAACGATTGAGGCTGCATCGTCACGTACAGCAGGCCGCTTTTGGCCGATTTTTGATACGTTACGACATATTGTTTATGCATAATCTCGAGAGTAGCACTGCCTCTTTCATCAGTAAGCTGCTTGTAAAATGCCGTATCCTTCAAGTAATCCTCTTGCTTGTAGGCAGATAACACCTGGCCTTTCGAATCGAATACGATGGCGTTGCCCTTCGGCAGCGTCAATTCCGCATTCAAGCCTTTCAACAGCATGTCCTCCTTCATCATGAACATGACGGTGCCATATGGGCGCTGACTGTTGACTGGGATCGGAACCAGATAAGTAATAAGTCGTTGGTACGGGAGCCCATCAATCTTTACATCCTCGGCAGGGCGTAAGAACGGCTTGGTCAGGCTGTTCAAATCTTGAGAGAACTGCTCTGGGCTCCAATCGGAATAATGATAAAAATCCGTCACGAAATCTTTCGCTTTATATACGCTCAACGAGGAGTATAAATAATCCGATCCTCGAATATGCAGCAGGATCTCCCGGATGCTGTCATCTACGACTCGGCTCTCCAGCATTTTCTTCCCTTCATACATACTGAGCGGATCGTGAGTAAAGACGTAAGGGGACAACTCTGGTGTTTGCGTAATTTGTCCCGCTATTTTGTTCATTTGAATCAGCTTTTGATCCACTTCATCCTGCAGCTTGTCGAGCAAAGC
The DNA here is from genome assembly GCF_030020805.1 of Paenibacillus sp. RC67. Taxonomy (GTDB): domain Bacteria; phylum Bacillota; class Bacilli; order Paenibacillales; family NBRC-103111; genus Paenibacillus_S. The sequence continues at coordinate 413,616 of NZ_CP125098.1, read as the reverse complement.
CTGATTATTTCTCTCTACCTCATTGCCCACAATATCGGCTAAACGCAAATACCCCGTCGTCCCCAAAAAAAGCAGCGGCAGCAAGAGCAATACTATGTAGGACAAAAGATATCGATAAAAGACCGGTAGCCGGTTAATCGCTGATTTCATCCCATCATCCCCTCTGCATTGTTCTTGATGAAAGTCCGGTGCATAACGGATCGCTGCGCTAGTTGCTCCACTACGCTTCCATCCCCCGCTACTTTATCACCGTACTTAATAAATGACTTTCCTAAGCGTTAGCTCCAAAGGTATGGCATCTTTACACGTCAACTCGATCAGCGTGCTCTCGGTACCGCACTCGACGACACGAATGTAGTTATCCTCTTCTGGCCTAGTCCAGCATCCTTTTAGCTTAATCCGCAGGATATGCCTGATGCTTTCCGCATGAACCCATGATCTTGAATAAAGGCTTACTTCCACCTGCTGGCCGTGCTCATCATATTGATCCGGTTCGACACCCTCGTACAGACGCAGATCAGGATCTACAGCGCTAAGAATCAACTGATCGTCCTCTTCTCGGATCATCACCATGCAAGGAGTATCCACTGCAGTTACATGTCCAATGTTTACGCTTTCATCCGCCTCGAACAGAGCATATGCTGTTGTTTGGCTTGCCCGATCATAGACCACATGCGCGGAACGGTCTTTGCGCAGTACAGTGTATGCCGCCTTTTCGGGTGTGAGCATAGCATCGTGAAATTGCTCCATTCTGGAAGAATCTGTCTGCACAACCATCGTATATTCGTATCCTCTTCCCTTAGGTGCTGCTCCATGGTCCAGCCACGCGGCGGTAAAATTCCCTGCCGTATCAGCATCAGTCGCCTGGTGCTTCGAATATTGGACTTTTTTCGACAGCATGATGGTTTGTCCTGTCGGTATATAGAACCCGTTGCCCTTATTATCCAACATCCATACCGAGTTGTCTAATTCCAAATCCCGAGAGTAAGGAAAGGCACGGATAGCCTCCTCGGAATTCCAATAGATCGGATCGCTGGTATCGACAAGATGGTTTTGAAATAAAGTGGTTTGGGTCGAATACGCCGTATTTTCGTTTTCAATGTCGCTCCCCAGGCATATAATTCGATTGTCGAAGAAAAAGAACGATTTTCTCGCTCGATGCGTACCCTCATATTTCGGATTCTCGTGCAGCTTCATGGCGAACATGCCGTTACTCCCTTCGAGATGCAGCCCGCCGGCATACGTTTCATCTGAAATGAGCATCTCTTCAAATCCACTGAAGGTGTCCACGTTGCGCACATCCGATCGCAGCTCAGAGATTGGCTTATGGATGGTCGTCGTCCCCGGCCAACGGTTCCAGTCCCAGCCATCATGATGGTAGCCGCTGTCCTCGTTATTAATCGGGTCACCCTGACTCATAATTTGCAAATGTCCATGTGAAATATATCTGCCGTACAGATTCGCGCTCACATAGGTCTCATTCGCCCACAAGTAGCGGCTGTGCCCCCTAACTCCCGCTAACCAGGAGCTTCTGCGATGGATAGCCAGAGCGGCGTAATTCATCGTCCAGTGGCCGTTCGGATCTATCTCCGGTGCTATGCCTAACGTCTCTAGGCGTTCCCCTGTTACCGTTTGATGTCCTGGCATTAGAAGGCGTAAATACGCGGCAGCAACCTCCTCATCGATTTCCTGCGTCCCGTCCGGCGTACCCGATAACGCCATATACTCGAATGGTTCGAGCTCTAATGCCCACTTGCCCGTTGGATGACGCGCCGACAGACTAACCAGCCATTCGTACTTGTTCGAGTAAAGCCGCATAGCAAGGAGCGCTTTGCGAACCGTCTCATGAGCCTCCTGTGTAATCCGGTAATCCGTACCACTGGTAAAGTACATAACTGGTGTGACACCGAGAAAACCTCCAACAGCATAAGCAGGGTAATGATTAACGTGGTGGTATGCGGAGCCATCCACTTTATAGGCGGCACGCAGACCTCGGGCCGGGAGCAGCGACTGACTCAACCAGAGCTTGAACGCTGTCAGCTCGCGTACCTTATAAGGCGTTTCGTCCAACATAAGCAAACTGGCAAACATCCCATGCAGGGTCGTGTTGAAGATGTCGACATTCCCCTCCACCTCTTCTAACGGAGTATGAATGCGCCCCGCTCCGCTGAACCAGTACATCGTGCGCTGAGTCCGATCAATCCGTTCTTCCTGTCTTAGGACATCCCTCATCAAAAAAGCTGCCGGGTAATAATTGCGAAAGTTATAGCCAAAATGGTGAACCGTTCCCTGTGAGCTGCCATACGCCCACCCCTGGTCTTCCAAATAATCGATTAGATCAATGAACATCGCTTTTAATTGCTGCTTCCATTCCATTTGATCTGTGGAACGATAGCAGACTGCAATATCCATCATCAGCCTCGTGTATTCCTGCAGCTGTACGCTATTTGCAAGCGCCTTCAGCCGATCTTTATCAGCACCCGGAAAATGATCAAAGAACGGCAGCTCCACCGGACGCCCCGAGATCGTATCCCCTTTAAATGAGATCTCGAAAGAGACAAATTTGCGCTCTATTCGCTGCATATCTTCTGCAGTAACGGAACGCTTCTTTAAAAAGTAGGCTTCGAACCGTTCATCCATCCGTCGATGGTTCTCCACCTGATCCGGTTCTATATCATCTGGAATGGGCAGCTTACGCTCCAGCTGCTTAAATGCGTATAAACTTAGCCAGTGAGCGTTCGCGGCGGCATCCGCACGAAGATTGACGAACGGTGCTTGAACATCTCGAGTATGGAACCTCGGATCGATGGGTGTACAGAGCAGCATCTGATCCATATATAGCGTACCCGCCCCCGCGTTCTTCGGTCCTCGAATGATCAGGCAGTCCATCTCCGGATGGGGCGTGCCCTCCATATCTCTGTCAAAAGCAACCCAAGCCGTACGCCAGCCCTGAAAATTAAGTCGGAAATCGAAGCCACAATCCACCTGTTCTCCATCATTGCGTCCAAACTGGAAAGTGAGCTTATCCTGAATCGGACGAGGATTGTATATCCATACGGCGAAAGAATCGCGAGCTTGACTCTTCGCGCCTTCCTGAAACGGACGATAACCAATATGCCCAGTTATTTTCAAAAAAGCTCGTTCCGAATAGTCCCACTGCAAGCTATGTGCACCATCTTTATATCTCTGGCTGCTGATCGCAAGTTGAGACTGCTCATCGGACTCAATGCATTCGGGAATTCCATCCTCAAAGCTGAAAATCATCATCACCCATCTCCTTTATCGACCCTGCTCATTGTCGAGCTATTGTTTATTCCAGCGTATATACGGATAAATTCGCATATTCCCCTATCAACGGCGCCATCTGTCGGAAACCGATCTTCCCTCCGCCCAATAAGGGACCGTAGGTTTTTCCGTCATCCGTCCAACGAAATACCGTTAGATCATTGACTGCAAAAGAAATTTGCGCTCCGTGTTTCGTGAGCTCCATATGGTAGGTGCCCTGTGCATCCTCCACATCCGGTATCGGATCGGCGCCCTGGCAAACAAGGTGAGCTCCATAGCTTTTTCGCAGGTTGCATGTGTGAAAAGCCCGCTCCTCCGGATATCGTCGGCGAAAGTAAGAAACATGCAGCGCATTGATGTCTCCGCTATGATAATGCTCATATTGACCTGTCCTGCTGGCCAAATGCGGTGCGAACAAATCCTCGCCCTGACGGCCGGTTGCAGCAAAAAACAACATACACAGCCCGGGTTCTCTCACCGGTCGAAAATCCCAAGTGACCCTGATGTCCGAAGGAAAGTGCAGCGGACACCAGAACACGAAATTGGAGGCTTGCCCTTCCGCAGGGTCCAGCTTATTTTCCATTCGCATGGCACCGTTCGGGAACGATACGGACGCCTCTCCCTCCAAACGAAAACCGCTTACATCTTTCTCCGAAGCGAGGGGATTAAAATAGATCATCTGCTTTTCTGAATCCATCGCCGTTCCCCCTGTTTAATCTCTATAAATAATAATCAAGTTTAATCAATAATCGGATCGATTGTACATAAGCCGTTTCTTTACAGAGATATGCGAAATTTGCATATCCCCACAGCAGCAAGCGTTCTCGGCTGCGCGGCACTGTGTTGAGTAAAGCAAAAAAGAGCATACTTCTGCCTGCTACGGCAGAAGTATACTCTGATAAAACGCCTTTAAATTCCCCCCTTCTACTTAAACAAAGAATCAATCTTCCCGTTCAAACCTTCCCAAAACGCGTTGATATTCGCTAGCGGATCACCGATGATGCTTTCTCCTTTTTTGCCTTTATTATAGATAACATCCTTGTTCTTATTGATCTCTTCTAAATATGCTTTAACAATCTGCGCAGTCTTGGTGTCCGGATGCAGCTTCACCAGCTGCTCATAGCTTAGCTTCACTTCCGGCATCAGCTTCATCGTCTTCTCATCTATTGCCTCATACCGGTAACCATGAATATATTCTGCCATATAATTGGCGTATTGTGCCTTCATCTCGGCTTTCTTTTGACCGCTTGGATATTTCGTCAAATATTGCTCTACGTTCAACATACGATCGCCTAGCTCTTTACGGGATATTTTTAATCCCCCGTCATTGGCGAACGGCTTCTGGTCTTCCATAACTCGAATGGAGAGATAGTGCTTCATCTCCTCAGACAAACGAGACGCATACGCTTTTTGCAAAGCTGCATAATCGATCTTCCAAGCAAAGTCGCCTTCGTGGCCATTATCGAGAGCTAGTTTGCCTGCGGCTTGGTTTTGCAGCCATTGCTTCAGATTATCATCGTCCTTGATTTGATTGAAATCAAACGGGTACGACAGGGCATACATCTTTTCGGCAGTGCCTGGCTGAGCCATCAGCTGCTTGAGATTGGCATTGATAGCGGGAAGCTGACGCTCATTATACTGCTCCAGCATAATGAACATTTTATCTGCCGTCGGGGCATCGACCTTGCTAACGTTCGTATCCATAAAAGAGATGAGCTCGCGGGGCTCTTTAGCTTGAGATGCTGCGATTTGCATTTGCTTCAGCAGATCTTCTTTTTTATTTTCAGTCGGCTGAGTCGTCACCGTAGGCTGTGGAGATGGAGAAGATTCCGGCGGATTCTTCACGGTCAACTGCTTGCCGTTATTGCTGCAACCAGCAAGCAAGGCGATGGCAAGCAGGCTCGAAACTGTAATTCTCCCAATAGGTTTCATATCTTTTTCACTCCGTCTATATCCTTATTGTTTTAATTGGTACAAGGTTGTTGTCGACTGTCGGCTCAGATCGTAGCCACTGTCCTCACTAACCATCAGCTGACGGCCCGACGGGCTCCAAAGGATAGGAGCTTCCGGGTTCTGCTCAGCAGCGATAGGCGCCATTCGGCCTGTCTTGGCATTCATCACGTATAATCCCGAAATCCCTTGATTGAGATTGAAAATAGCAAATGCCAGCTTGCTGCCGTCCGGAGACCAGGAGGGTTGTCTGAGGAGCCTCCCTTTGGCCACGAAGGCGCTTGAGGTCGCATCCACAGTATTGATTATCTTCAACGATTCCTCATCGACAGCGGTACCTACTACGACAGCTAACTGCCCCCCGTCTGGCGATAGGGAGAAAGCGGCAATGCGCTCATACAGCACCGTGGACTGCTTGCTTCCCAGATCAAACTTCAGCAGCTGTTTGGATGCGTTCAATATATACAAGGTATTGTTTCTACTCTCAACCTTTTGAATCAGGTCTTTGGATCCTGGTACGGTCAAATAAGTGATTCCACCGTCAGTCGTGAGCAATGCCAAACCATACTCTCTTTGCGGATTTACTACAGGTACGATATAGGTGCTGTTATCTTTCCAGGAACCACGTGATTGACTAATAAAATAAGATAAAACTTCGTCACCGACAACCATGGATGGTCCATTAGACACTGACGTTCCGCCACTCAATACCAGCATCTCTGCCTTACCTCTGTTCTTTATCAGAACCACAGCATGCTGACGATCCGGAGAAATATGCACCTCGGAGCTGGCTGGAATGTCTGTAGGCAAAGTCTCTCCAGTCTCCAGTTTGCGTATAGTAAGCGTCACATTCGAAAGCGTCCTCTCCGCGCCCAGCAGCTCCTGATCCGTTAGCCAATCATACGCGTACAGACCCTCGAGTCGATCCACTCGTACTAACGCAATCTCATCCGCTGTGCCTTGTGATGGTGCATCAATTATCGTAATCGCTCTTCCTTGATTTCCGTCACACCCTGCTGCGAATAGTCCAAGTGTCGCTATTAACGCGGCGTGAACTGCTTTCCGTATCCCAGTTGCTGTTCCCCTCTGCCTCAGATTCATTCCTCCTTTCCGAAGAGCTTATACCGAGTATAGACCCCAATGTTATCCGGAGCATTTCAACTTGTTTCGAACTTGTAAACTTATTCACGGCAGATATATAGGAAATGTAACGGTAACCATAGTACCTTGTCCCTCAGAACCCTCGATGCGGATCGTCCCCGCCTGCTTCTCGACAAGCTGCTTAACCAGAGCCAATCCCAGTCCGCTGCCGCCTGATTGTCTCGCCCGGTCCTTGTTAAGAGTATAGAAGGGCTCGAATAATTGATCCCTGCCTTCCACCGGAATACCTACCCCCGTATCTTCAAACACGACCTCCGCCCGCTCGCCAACAACATGGCATTTTACAGTGACAGACCCGTTTTCCACGTTATATTTAATGGCGTTATCTAAAAGGTTTATCGCAATATGAATAACGCTCTCCCGATCCGCCCAAATAATAACAGGCTCCAGCTGCTTGAAGATCGAGACGCCAAATTTATCGGCCTTCCCTTTCATTCGGTCGCTAATATCATCCAACAGTGCTGCCAGTTCCACTGGCCCGGGCTGATGCTCGAATTCATATTTTTCCAGCGCGGCCAGCTTTAACACCTTTTCCACCAAATCGTATAATCGGCCCGACTCTCTTGATATGGCCTCCCTCGCATCGCGAAGGAGCGTAGGATCGTCTTCATACATGTCCAGCAGATCGGTATAGGCTTTGATAGAGGTTAAGGGTGTTTTAAATTCATGGCTAATGTTGTTGATAAAATGCTTCTGCTGCTGTTCCAGTTCTTGAAGCTTCCGCAGCGCTTGACGCATCTTAGCCTGCTCCCCCTCTAAAGCCTGCAGGTTCGATTGAATCGCCTCGCTCATTTCGAATATGCCCAAGCTTAAATCGCCGAGCTCATCCTTCCGCTTCAAAACAGGCTCAGCTAGCCGCTCGCCTTCGCGAATTCGGTCTGCCGCTTTCTTCAGCTGACCAACGGCGTTCGCTTGACGGCTCATATAGTATCCTCCGAGCACGAAGCTGATAACGAGAACGATCAGCCCTCCAAATACAAACAAACTCAGAATGTTTCGATAGAAAGCACGCTGAGCTAGTAAGGAAGCTTCATATTGAATGACTCCGATTTGTCCGTCCGGCCCTTGCAAAGGAGCCAAATATTGCAACGTATCGCCTTCGGTTATATAAGCAATCTTGTTCTGCAGAGCAGGTTGAAGTGCGTCCGAGACATCCGTCTTCGCAGCCATAGGCAGCGAATCGCCTACTGCCATGCCGTCCGAATCATACAGAATGACCCTCATACCACTTATGGACCCAAGCTCAACAGCCAGCTTCTGGCCCTGCAGCTGCATGAAGGATTTTGGCTCCAGGCGTGCGCCTGTAACGAATTGCTGGCGAATATGAAGATTAGCCGTCCCTGTCTGCTGCTCCAAGGAGCTTTCCGTCTGCCTGCGTTGATCGTCCGATACCCCTTTGAGCACAAGCATCGATAATATAGCGATCGTAAATACTAATAAACCGGCAACAAAGCCGATAAACTTCCATTTCAAACTCACTCGAATCACGAGCTGTCACCCGCCGCCTTGTATCCGACGCCATACACCGTTTGGAGCAGCTGCTGCTGGTCCGGACCGAGCTTTGATCTCAGCCTTTGAATATGAATGTCCACCGTACGCGTTCCTCCCGCGTAGTCCATTCCCCATACTTGCTCCAGCAATTCCTCTCTAGTAAACACACGCTTCAGATGGATAAGCAGCAGTGCCAGCAAATCGAATTCCTTCGGGGTCAGAATGAGCTCCTTCCCTCCGACGCTCACGGTCCGCTGCTCCAACTGCAGCTTCAAGCTCCCGATGGCGATTAGAGTACCGGGCTGGCTCTCCCCTTTCTTGTCTACCCGCCTGCATAAAGCCTTGACCCGAGCTACCAGCTCCCTTAGATCGAACGGCTTGGTCATATAGTCATCGGCCCCGAGCTCGAGCCCTACAATTTTGTCCACGATATCATCTTTCACGGTCAGCAGCAAAATACCGATATCTGTCCTGCTCCCCAGCTTCCGGCATATATCGAACCCGCTCAGTTTGGGCATCATGACGTCCAACACGAGCACCTGCGGTTGAAAGGCTTCCGTCTTACGAAGCGCCTCTTCTCCATCATAGGCCGTTTCCACCTCGAAGCCCTCCCGTTTCAACGCATAAGCGACAGCATGGGCTATCGCCTGCTCATCATCCGCTACAATTACTTTGAAGCTCATATTGAGTGCTGATCCCCCTTCCGAAGCCGACTGTCTGTCATCCCATATTTTTTCTTATTATAGATCATTTCAGCTTGTGCTCCAAAACAACGTATTGGCAAAGGCCATTCAAGCTAATAAGGCTGTCCCTTACTCAATCTATTGCTTACCGTTGCAGCTTTTTTGTGTTCATACCGCGTATAAAAACTTATATTCTTTATGATTCACGTAACTTATTTGCGGTTGCCTCGTTAATACTTATGAGGCTTCGATCCCCTGTTGGACAAGCAGCTGGAAACATTTTATTAAAGGGATTGGCGCCTGACTGCCGAAATTCATTTAAGCAGAAGTTTGATTTCAGCATAACAGATTAAAGGAGGCATTCCATTGGTTCCCATGACAAAAAGACTCAGCAAATACATGATGCTAACTGCCTTAGCCTTGCTCATCTTGTGCAGCAGCCTGGCTCTGCCCGCAGATCGCGCCTTCGCGTTCAAATACGGCTTTCAAGGAGCACCGCAGAATACAGTTGGAGTTACCCGGCCTACATTGACCTTTTATTTAAAAACAGACTCTGACATGCTCCCTACCGCCTATTCCATGTTCGTAAACGGCACGATTGTAGCAGCCACTTACGATAAAGACAAAGGAGCGTTCACCTATACGCCGGACAAGGATTTGACCCCCGGCAACTATACCGTCCGCATGTCCGTCACCTTCAAAGGCTACCAGCCTTTAGAGGAGTCGTGGACCTTCACGATTGCGAGCGATGCGCAAAGTCAATTCGCGGCAGCAGGAGCGGCTCAGCTTGAGGCTTTCAACGCTCTCAATGATTACCGCACTCTATACGGACTACCTCCGGTTAAAATGAATGAGCGGCTGAATGCCAGCGCCACCGCGCATGCCAGCTATTTGAATGTAAACGAAGTGAAGCAAACCAACGATAGCCAGGAAAGCCTGCATATGCAAGAGGCGGGCAAGAAGCAATTTATCGGAGAGACTCCGCTCGAACGAGCTGCGTACTACGGCTACACATCCAAAGTTGGGGAAGACGCGGCTTATGCATCAGGATCGACGAACGAGGCGATGGATCTTTTGTTCGATGCGCCTTACCATAGAAACCCTTATCTGGATCCTAACGTAAGCGAGATTGGGGTTGGAAAAGTCGGCGATTATACGATCATTGAATTCGGATATGCGTCGACTGTAACAAACCAGCTCGTCGTGTCTCCTGTTCCGGGAGATCGCTATGTCCCAATGGCCTTTAATGGCAATGAAGATCCAGACCCACTGCGTCTGCACTCAAACGCTAGCTATCCCGTCGGCTACCCTATTATGGCCCAATATTATGGCACAGGTACCGATAAGGTGAAGCTGGTCAGCGCAGAAGTGACGGATAGCAATAAACAGAAGGTCGATGTGCTTGTGAATACGCCAGATAACGATGATAAGCTGACCAACGCCTTTATTCTTCTGCCTAGCAAGCCGCTGCAAGCCAACCAGACGTACCGTGTGAAGCTGAGCGTTCAAGTAACCAAGAGCGACGGCAGCACAAGCACTGACAATAAGGAATGGGATTTCACCACCGAGCCAACCTCCGGAATCGGCAAAACAAAGCTGCACCAAGATTCAACCAAATACAAAAATACATCCGTTACAGTAGCTCCGTTTCTACGTACGGCCAGCTTCGGACTTGATGACAGCAGCTATTCCGTTGACGGAGTCAGCTACCCAATGAAAAGACAGCCTGCTATTCTAGACGGCTTTTCGTATTTGTATATCCGTGATCTTGCTGCAGCGCTAGGTGCTGACGTAGAATGGGACAACTCCAAGCGCGCGGCTATCTATACGAAGGGCAATTTGAAAGTAACACTGTATACAACCCAAAATGCTTATGAAGTGAACGGGCAATTAAAGCAGACCGACACGCCTGCTCAGCTGATTGGTGAGAATACGATGGTACCCGTTCGGCTTTTAGCTGAAGTATTGGGAGCCAAAGTAGACTATATCGAGGCAACGCGTACCGTGAAGCTGACATACTAATTAATTTTAAATTTTAAAAAAAGTCTCCATTGCGGCTCACTGCCTGCATTCGGGGGCTTTTTATTACTTTTACGTTCGTATTTCAGCGAAAAAATTAGCCAACAAGAGAAAATGAGAGCTTTCGTTTTCTGAAAACACCCACATTCGCCATCCCTATTGAGCACTTAAATTCTCCTGCTTGTACGAACACTTGTTTTTAGTGTTTACTCCTCATGAAGACGTCCTGATAAGATAAAGACGTTTCTAAAAATGGGAGTTTATACCAATTTTGTTTCCTTTTCCAGAATGGCTTACCTTTTTCACCAAACAGCTCCTTCGCTCCAAAGGGACGCTTCTGCTCGTATCGCTTTTGACGATAGCAGTCACCATGTGCAGCGCGTTATCTCCTGTGTACATCGGACGAATCATTGATGAACTCACGAAGCAGCCAAGCACAGGTCTCCCGCGGCTGGCCGGATTTCTGTTGGCTTCGCTGCTATTCAACGAGCTGTTCATCGTTATTCGGAAGTATGTATCCACCAAGGCCATGATTCAGCTCACCTACGAATGGATTCATAATTCCTTATCCGCTATTTTGAATACTTCTGCGGATTTCTTCGTCCGAACGCCTAGAGGTGAAATGCTGCAAAGATGCATCCAGGATATCCGCACCATCCAGAAGTTCGGACTATTTACTCTGCCCGGATTCGTTCAGGAATGGCTGCTGGCCTGCACCGCTATAATAGTCATCTCGAATATTTACTGGCCTATAACGGTCATGATTATCGGCTGTTATGTCGTGCTGTTCATTCCGGTCTACTTCTTCGCTAAAAAACGAAGCCACTCGAGAAAACAGCTCATTTTACACAATGCCGTCCTGCGGCAAAGCCTGCTCGAAAAGCTGGAATCTATCAAGCAGATTAAAATATTCGGCACGGAGAAGCAGGAATACAACCAGTTTCACGCTGAGCAGCAGCATTGGGCGGCGCTTTCGTATCAGGAGGGAATTATTAACGCTACCTACAAAGGCTTCCCGCGAATTCCCGATGCTCTGGCACCAGCGCTTGTGTTCTTGTTCGTTGGCTGGCAGGTCATGATGGGGAATGTTACCTTCGGCCAATTGATGACCATCATCGCCTTTATCCCGGCTCTCAACGCCCCGGTCCGCACGTTCTTCGGCCTATTCGTTGTCTTGGCGGATATCCGCTTGCGCATTCAAGGGCTGCTGGAGTATGTGCATCTCCCCGTTGAGCCAGGAAAAAGAACCGGGCTCCAGCAGCTGCCGGATGATAGAGAACTGCCGATTTCCTTCCACAACGTAACGGTGCTGAAGGAACGGGGAACAATATTGAACGATGTTTCCTTTACCATTCAGCCCGGAGAACACATCGCCATAGTAGGGCCGAGCGGAGCCGGCAAAAGCACCCTGCTCAAGCTGCTGACCCGGCTGCAAGAACCATCTGCCGGTGAAATTAGGATCGGCGGCATCCCGCTTCACAAGCTCGATGCAACGCATCTGCGAAGAAGGGTTGGCTATATGACGCAGGAACCCGTCCTGTTCCGTGAAACGCTGCTCAACAACCTGACGCTGCTTCATCCAGCGGAACGGTCCGAAGTGGAGGCGTGGATGCAAGCACTAGGTGCCGAAGACATCGCAGCCAGGCTTCCGGACGGGTATGACACCGTCATTGGAGACGGCGGCTCCTCGCTCTCAGGTGGCCAGCGACAGCTGGTCGGCTTGATCCGCGTCCTATTGAAGCAGCCTGACCTGCTGCTGCTTGATGAAGCTACCTCCTCCCTTGATCAGACTAGTGAGGCTCTCGTCCTGCATGCACTAGAAAAACAAATGCAGCGGACGACACGTATTAGCGTGACTCACCGCTTGAGGGGAGCTCGCTTGGCGGACCGCATCTTCGTCATCGATCAAGGGCAATTAATCCAGGTCGGGACCCATGACGAGCTGCTGCTGGAGCAGGACAGCGTATACGCCAAGCTATGGTTTAGTGAGCTTCAGCAGGCCGAGTCAGGTCAAGCTGTGGAACATCAACGGGAACGAGGTGATCTCTCCTATGTCTAATGCATCACTTAGCCCCGCCCAACAACAGAGCGCAGCAATTCGCACCTACATTCGACGACAGCTCTATTCCCATCGTTGGATGCTGACCCTTAATTTATGTAACGTCCTTGTCCGCAGCCTTCTATTTCTGATCCCTCCGATCATGACGAAATATGTGTTGGAGCAGCTGCTTCCCCAGAAAGATTGGAATTTGCTTCTCTGGGTCAGCATCGGGATTGCTCTGGTGCCTATCGTTGGGAGCGCTATGATTGTACTTGAGATTTTTGCGGACAAGGCGCTGCTTCGCCTCGCGGGAAAGGGGCGTGCCGACTTGTTCGATAGCATTCAGCATCGACCGCTCTCCTGGATTCGGAAGCGGCAGCACGGCGATCTTATTACCCGCACTCTGGACGATACGAAGAGCATCGCAGACTTCGCCACAGGCAGCCTGATGTGGATGTGCTGGCTAACCATCAGCATCACGGCCGGAGGCGTCGTCATGCTGTATCTTTATTGGAAGCTGGCTCTAATTATCTTGGTCTTATGGGGAGCCCATGCCGTACTAATAACGAGACTCGGGCAGCGCATGAAGCAAAGGACAGCTGACACGGCGAAACAGACGTCCCGCGTGACCGAATCCATGAGAGAAATCATTACCGGAGCGCATTTTATTAAAGCCGCCGGAATAGAGAGTAACGCACTCGGAACCATCGCAGCTTGCTTGAAAGAAGAATGGAGTCACACGAGCCGCAGCATGCTCTATGAGCATCTGACGCAGCTGATCTATGTGTTCCTTACTTCCGCCTTCCTCGTGGTCATGTACTATGGAGGGGGGATGGCTGTAATAAACGGTGAAATAACGTTAGGCTCTCTCGTCGCATTCATCGCTGTGTATAATTGGGTTCGTCCCTTCGCCATTACTCTGTTGGATACTTATATGTCCGGCAAAAAGGCAGCTTCCGCTGTTGAGCGAGTGGCTGATATTGCCATTCCCCTATCGGATAAAAATAGCTGCTGCACTGCATCCGCTAGCGATTTCTCTATCCAAGCGGAGCAAATCTCTTATTCTTATGGGGAACGCACCGCCTTGAACGAAATCAGCTTCCGCATCCCTGCCGGTATGATAGTCTCCATCGCAGGGCATCGAGGTTCAGGCAAATCCACGCTCGCCGATTTGCTGCTCGGACTTGATGAGCCCACCGCAGGTACACTGCGTGTCGGCGGCGTCCCGCTAAACGAGCTTGACAACGGTTGGCTTCGTCGACACCTCCTCTGTGTAACCCAGGATGCTATGCTTCGCAGCGGTACAATCCTGGACAACATTGTATACAGCTGTGAGGACACGCATCCCGATCAAGTTAGCGAAGCCATTAAACTTGCCGAGCTGGAGGATTGGCTGTCTACCCTGCCGGATGGTTTGAACACCAGGGTAGGAGAGCAAGGCTTCTCCTTATCCGGAGGGGAGCGTCAACGAATCAGCATCGCCCGGGCTTTGCTGCGCAAGCCGTCGATTCTTATTCTCGACGAAGCCACCTCCGCTTTAGACCTAGTTACAGAGCAGCGGCTTCTGAACCGCTTAACTACAAGCTTGAAGGGCTCTACCTTAATCTTCATTACGCATCGTCTGTCTGTTACCAAGCTGTCCGATCATATCTTGGTTCTAGAAGATGGTACTCTTGCTGAGGCAGGCTCTACGAATGAATTGTTACAGCGGCAAGGCGGCGTATTCTGGAAGCTGAGTCAAGATGCAGGCTAGCCGTACGGGCTTCCCTTACTTCCATTCCACGCTTCTGAGGATGCGGTGCTTCAGCAAAGCTAGAATAAAGTCAGTATAATAATCCTGCCTGACAATGAATTGATAGGAATGATCCTTGTAAGCATAGAAAAACACATCCGTCAGCACTTCATTATGCTCAAAATCATTCTGGACTGCTTTCATTTCTTGATCAAAAGACTCATTCCCGATGACACGAATACGAAATTCTACATCTCCTTCATTTGCCGTTTCGCTTAGCTCAATCTGTTGTTCGTCGTAGGTGTAAGCTAGCATAACCTTCACCAACCTTTGTTTTATATTAGATATCGCAAGTAAATATAAACGCTGGATAGCAGGATAGATAAAATCATTAACGGAAATCCGTACTTCAAGTATTTAACGAAAGTTATCGGATACCCTTCCTTGCTCGCTAATCCAGCAACGACCAGATTTGCGCTGGCGCCGATCAACGTTCCATTTCCGCCCAGGCAAGCGCCTAGCGCAAGACTCCACCACAACGGCTCCAGGTTATCGACACCCATCGTCCCCATCTCTTGAATCATGGGGATCATCGTAGCTACGAACGGAATATTGTCCAGAAATGCCGAGGCGATCGCACTAAGCCACAGAATTAGCATGGAAGAAGCGAACAAATCCCCTCCAGTAAGCTCAACCGCCTGCTTGGCGAGCTTGGCAATAACCCCGGTTTCCACCAAACCAGCAACCAGAACGAACAAGCCGACGAAGAAAAATAACGTAACCCATTCCACACTGTGAAACGCTTTTTCCAGCATCCTCTCTCCCGTTAGCAGAAGCAGCAGAAACGCACCTGCAAGGGCAACCGTCGCCGATTCCAAATGTAGCGCCTGATGAAGAAAAAAGCCTAAAATGGTTATTCCGAGAGCGAACAGGCATTTTTTCAGCAGCTTGCTGTCTGTTATCATCGATTTCTCGTCCAATTCCATAATGCTTTGTTGGAGTTCGGGAGTCGATCGAATCTGCTTGCGGAACATCATAAGAAACAAAGGTATATACGTCACCATAATAATGATGGCTATGGGGGCCAAATTCACGATAAAAGCCATAAACGTCAGCTCTTTCACCGCGCTGCCGATCATAATGTTCGGCGGGTCTCCTATTAGCGTCGCCGTCCCCCCCACATTTGAAGCAATAATTTGCGTCAGAAGAAACGGTATCGGATTAATTCGCAGCTGCCTTGTAATACTTAAAGTAACCGGAACCATGAGCAGCACAGTCGTCACATTATCAAGAAATGCAGAACCAACGGCCGTCAGAATCACCAGGGCTACCATAATTCGGGTTGGCTTTCCTTTAGCCAGCTTAGCCGCCTTCAGAGCGACATATTTGAACAGTCCCGTTTCCGCCGTAATCCCTACAATAATCATCATGCCGACCAGCAAACCGATCGTATTGAAATCAATATGGTGAATAGCGGTCTCCTGATTCACGATTCCCAAGGCAATCATGAGAACGGCGCCTATGATGGCGAGAATGGTACGATGTATTTTTTCAGAAATGATGAGTGCATAAATAATTAAAAAGATCCCTATTGCCAAAATAGCTTGCTGTTCCATACTTCCTCCCCTTTTATTTTGATAATTTTCACCAAAATCTGCATTCTTATGTGAAAAAAACGCAAAAAGAGCCCCTTGGTGACAGGCTCCTCCTAAAATTCCACATATTTAAGTTTAATTCGATCTTACCTGCTTTCCCCAGGAAAGTAAAGCATTCCTCATACATCACCAGGTTCCTCCAGAACGAATAGGATTCCTATGCAAAATAGACTAGTAAGCCTTCTCCATTCGCCGACTCCAATGCTAGATTACGAGCATATTTTGTATAGGAGGTGGTACTTATGGGGAGAAGAAAACACAAATCCGTTAACAACGTCCAATTAGATAACAGCAAAACCAAATTCCGAGCCAAACAAACCGCTAACGCAAGCGTCGGTCAAGGGGGTAATGCCTTCGCTATCAATGCCAATGAGCTAGGCGTTATCCGTGTTCGTACAGGCGGACAATAAGCAAGGAGTCGAGAAAACGAGGCGTAATACCTCATCTCTCGGCTCTTTCTACTTATTTGCAGCCATGCCACGCTTCAAACCTCGAAGTGAACAATAGCCTTCTGCAGCTGCTCCGCCAGCATTTCCAAGGATTGAGCGGAGGATAACAGCTCAGCGTATCCATATTTGCCTTTATTCCTTACTTTTTTTCTATTTAGGAGCAAATACGCTTGGAATGAACGTGGTCGTCCATGGCACGTAAGTGATCAGCAGCAAAATCGCGAACATGACGAGCAAGAATGGGATTAACTTTATTGTAAGCCGTTCTACGGTAACCCCGGTTGTAGCCGAAGCGATAAACAATACCGTACCAAAAGGTGGATGCATCAACCCAATGGTCAGGTTAATGACGATAATGGCGCCCAAGTGGATTGGATCTACACCGAACTGGGCTGCAATCGGCAGCAAAATCGGCGTCAGGAAGATGATCCCTGCGACTCCCTCAAGGAAAGTACCGATAACGATCAGCAAAATATTAAGAAGAATGAGGAACATGAACGTACTTCCGGCAAGATTCAGGAAAACCTCTGCAATCATGTGCGGAATGCCTTGAAGATGCAGTACCCAACCGAAAATATTCGTCGTCGCTAGCAAAAAGGATACCGATGAAGTTGTAATAATCGTACGAACCAGGATACCCGGAACATCCTTTAGCTTCAATTCCTTGTACAGGAAGGCTCCTACAAGAATGGCGACAAACACAGCAACCGCAGCGGATTCCGTAGCTGTAAATATCCCCGTCGTGATACCTACCATAATAAGAACGGGAATAAGGAGCGCTGGAACAACACCAATCAAGCTTTGCACGATTTCCTTCGCAGAGCTTCGTTCCATCTTGTTGCCTTTTGTTTTTCTAAAGGTGACATAGATGATGATACCGAAACCGAGTGCGAACAAAATACCTGGGATAATTCCCGCAAAGAACAGACTACCTATCGAAACGCCTGAGGTAACCCCGTAAATAATAAACGGCATGCTCGGAGGAATTAAGGGACCCATAATGGAGGCACTCGCCGTGAGGGCCGTACTGAATTCCTTGTTATAGCCCTGCTTCTCCATCTCAGGAACGATAACTTTACTCATAATAGCCGTTTGTACATTGGACGAGCCAACGATTGCCGCCAAGAACATATTGGCTACTACGTTAACGTAAGCAAGTCCTCCGCGTAAATGGCCGAAGATGACGGTAGCGAAATGAATCAAGCGATTCGTAATCCCTCCGCGGTTCATAATCTCTCCCAGCAGGACGAACATCGGGATCGCTACGAAGCCGAAATTTTGCAAGCCGTTAAACAGCTTGGAAGGCAAGGACTGCAGTGAAGCTATATTACCCGTGGAAAAAACATAAATTAAAGTGGTTATCCCGAGCACGAAAGCAACAGGAACCCCAATGAAGAGCAGAAGGACAAAGCCAGCAGCAGAACTCATTGTGCCGCACCTCCTTTTTTACCGATAAAGAGGTCCTGCAGCAAATGAACGATGTGTTCAATCGTAAACACGGCCATGCAGAGCATGGATATCGGCACGATGACATACAGCTTCCACATTTTCATAGACAATGCTGGAGATAACAGGTTCATAACGCTTGGGCTCATGATCCAAATCATGGAGTAGTAGCCCATGACGACAGCAAAGAACAAAATGCTAAGTTGTATCAGCATCGAACCGAAAATGCGCCCTCGTTCAGGAAGACGGTTGAGCAAGAACGTCACCGCAGCCATGTCCGAACGTTTCACGGCTAAACAAGCGCCTAGAAAGGTTGCCCAACAAAACAGGTACAAAGAGAGCTCATCCGCCCAAAAGATGGGCGAACTCAACACATATCGATAAAACACGGCCACGATCATGTTAATGGCCAATACAGCCCCAACCGCAATACTAACCCATATGAGAAACTTATCAAGCGCGAGGGTGATTAACGAGAAGGGGCTGCGTCCTGCAGGTCTGTCGCTCATGAAAGCACCTACTTCTCTTGTTTGATTTTGTCAGCTTTTTCTAGGAATTTCGCGATTTCAGGCGATTTCTTGCTCCACGTTTCTCTGACCGATTTTACAATCGGATCGTATTCCTCGCGTTTGACCTCATTCAGCGTCAAGCCCATTTTGGTTTTAGCTTCGCTTAATAGTTTGTCTTCATTTTTTTGAATGTCTACGCTGTTTTGTTTCGTTTTTGCGAGTACCGTTTCTTTAATCAGCTTTTGATCGTCCGGAGACAGGCTGTTCCACAGATCCTTGTTGATTAAGATACCGCCAGCCCAGTACATATGCTTGTCGGCATTCAGGTTTTTAGCAATTTCCGTCAATTTCTCCGATGCCAACGACTCGGAATCAATGTCTACCCCTTTAATAACACCCGTTTGCAGGGATGTGTACACATCAGTCAGAGGCATTGGCGTCGGACCTGCTTTCAGACCGTTCCAATAGTCCAGAATGGTAGGGCTTGGTGTTGTACGCAGCTTGTAACCTTCCAAATCCTTCACACTTTGTATAGGCTTGGTTCCAAGAATGTAACGGAATCCGGAGGATGCGTAGCCTAAGCCAACCACATTCTCGTTTTTCAGCGTATCAAACAACTGCATCGATTCATCACTAGTCCATAGCTTGTAGGCTTGATCGTGCGTATCGACCAAATAAGGCATCAGCCAGGCACCGAACGCAGGGGAGGAGTTACTAAGCTGTGCCGTCGTAATGACGGCCATTTGGATACTTCCGGTGTTAAGCTGCTGCATCATATCGGTTTCATTGCCGAGCTCGCCGCCAGGGAAATATTGAGGCGAAATACGGCCGTTTGTTTTGGCTTTTAACTCTTCGCCAATGTTTTTCAGCGTTACGCTCAACTGGCTGTCCGCTTTTGTAATGTTGGCCATTTTCAAGACGATTTTCTTTTCTCCTGATGCCGTATTCCCAGCAGCTTTTCCGTCTGCGCCTCCATTGGCGTTACCGCAACCGGCCAGTGCAGATACCATAAACAACGACGACAACAGCAAACCCATTCCTTTTTTCATATGCTTCATAAACTCCACCCCTTAAAGTTCAGTCTGTGATACCTCTTTTGCTTTTCAGTGACTTATTTGGAATAATAACGAACTTCAAATGTTTTACACCCGGTTGGGGTAACCCAAGGGCCGTGCTCCATGCCAGGAGGGCGACAAGCTACCATTCCCGCCGTAAATTCCTGGTTCAGCGTCAGATCGATCAGCGTTCCTTCAATAATGTACAGCTCTTCCCAGAAGTCATGAATCTGCACTCCGTTAGGCGTCGTGTCCGTTCCCGGAGCAAAGCTAAGAATGCGTGTAGCTACTCCCGATTCAGGGTCTTTGGCAATGACTCTTTCGGTTAAGCCTTCCACCTTGCTGAAAGGTACCTCTTCAAATTGACGATAGTCTACAAATTCCAACTCCGGTTTAGCCATTGCTTATTCCTCCTCCGCGTTTTTCAAAATATGAGTGCTATATTGAAGCTCCAGCTTACGCCCTTCTTGCTTATCTACGAGTTCCGCCCGGAAGGTTCCTCCGAACACAAATCCTCCGTGAAGCGGCAGCGTTCCGCAGTAAAGCGCCATATTGGAGCTTGCATATCCACGTTCCTTGACCATGCGCATCAAATCATTCGGGTGCAAAAACTCGCCCAGCTTGCCGGATTGATACAACTTTTCCTCACCGTCCACTTGTACCCAGCTGTTCATCTCGATCTCATCCCAGCGATGAATGATGGATTCCAGCGGCCATACTTCCCTGGTAATCGGTTTGGCACATACCTGCTTGGATTTTTGAATCGAAATCGCCTCTATTACTCTGTCCGTATGGTCACTTCCGAGTCCTACATACCAGCTTCCGCCAACGTCCAGCAATACGACTTCCGCTTCGCCGCTTCCATCGTTTTGAACAACGGTAATCTCCCCCGAGGTTTGCAGAAGCTCTGGCGAAAGATCATACAGCATCGGCACCTGCGGGGGTGCAGGTACCCCCAATTCTTTGAGTTCATCGATATGTTTCTTGACAGCTTCTTGGTCTTTGCCCGTATAACCGGCGATAACCAGCCGTTCAGGTGACCATTGAATCGTTGCTCCATTGCATATAAATTCCATATTCAGTACGTCCTCTCCCAAGTTGTCTATAGTACGCGATGCTTCAGGCTGGGGAATACATCCCGAATCCGCTGTACCTCAGTCGGATCAATTTCCGCTTTGACAATCGTCTCGTGTTCTCCGCCGGATGCAACGGTAACTCCCCACGGGTCGACAATGGAGCTGTGACCTCCTAACAAAACGTTGCGGGTAGTCCCTACACAGTTGCATGAAATAAGGAAGCATTGATTTTCCAAAGCGCGAGTCGCGTTAAACAGCTTCCAATGCTCCAACCGTTGATGCGGCCAAGCCGATGTCACCAGCAGCAGCTCCGCTCCGAGATCAACCTGCTGGCGGTACAGCTCCGGAAACCGAAGGTCGTAGCATGTCGTCAAGCCGACCTTGCCGAACTCTGTATCGAATACCTTCGCTCCTTCGCCCGCCGTTAACAGCTCGCCTTCCTGGGAACCATAACGGAACAAGTGGGTCTTGGCATAGGTGCCCACCAGCTTACCCTCACGGTCGAATAAAATGCTCGTGTTGTAATATTTGCCGTCCTTCAGCTCCACGAAGCTGCCGGCGAACAAGTACACGCCATGCTGTCTGGCTTTCTCTGAAAACAAACGCACCAATGGACCGTCGATCGTCTCCGCTTCTTCCACATATTTATCGAATGAGAAGTATCCTGTTGCCCAAATTTCCGGAAGCAGGATGAGATCCGCATCCTGAGCGGCCTTATCGACCATAGCCGATGCTCTCTCCACCCGCTGTTCCTTGCTCTCATGCGCCTTGATTTCTAGCTGTATCGATGCAACCTTCATAGATCGGAATTCCTCCTTCTGGACCGTTCATATAAAACTATCTTTGTCGTTATTGGGTTTCCCAACAGATTCAAAGGCTTGTTAAAGCATTCTTCATCTCGTCATCCAGCTTTTTGATTAAATCGGCATTGTAAGTCTTAACGAAGGCAGGCTGAGTGACGATTTTGCCACCGTAGAAGATGATGTCGCGAATTTCTTGGACTTGAACCTCCAGAAGCGCCATCTTTAGTGTCAGCTCTTCGGTGCGAGCAACCTTCACGGCGGCGGCTCCTTTCACGGAATAAACAGTCTCTCCGCATACGAAGTTAAGCAGCACTCGCGGATCTTCCTGTACGATGCGTACAAAGTCGGACTTCGCGTCGATTGCAAAACGGATCGTCCCCGGATCGATAGCATATACCCACGATAAGGCGGTTGAATAAATATCTCCTGTTTCTTTGTTCACTACGTTCAGAAGAACGATATTTTGGCCCTGCAATTGGTCGATCATTTCCGCAGAAAGCTCTGTTATAACTTTGGACATGGTACGAATTCCTCCCTTTGGGAAATTGCAATAATATGAAGATGATTCTAATATTTCGAGTGACGGCTGTTATGATACTCGCTAAACCTCTTGCGCTACCGCTTTCGGCAAGGAGTAGCTGCTCAAGAATTGATCCACCAGAGCCAGCGGCTCCTGATAGCCGTAATTGCGGAATGCATGGCCTCTTACGACGAACGGCGCCCCGTTATAGAACATTTCATATTGTTGGTGTCGGCCTGCGAACTCGGAACCGATAACATCCCATGCCAGGCGGTACAGTTGAATTCTTGTTTCGGAATCTACGCCGGTGGCGCGAATATATTGGCGAATATCGTCCTTGGTCTCAGGATTAACCATCTCGTGATAGGAGGATGGCATTTGCAGTACGCCGCCGCCAACCAGCTCACGCAATATGCTGATAACACTTGCATAAATTTTGTCCTGCATCCCTACGATGCCGTACAAGTAGCGTTGATGCGGCCTTGCCACGCCGTTGATATCCAATGAGCACTCGTACTCACTTGCCAGCAGCATTCCTTCCACCGTCGCAGCCAGCGATGCCAGTTCACCCAGACGCTCCTGAACCTGCGGGAACTTGTCAGTGCCGCCAACCTGCGTAATTTTACGGGCGATGCCGATCAGGAATTTGACTTTCGTGCACAGCCGGATTTGCGCTTGGTTATTGCCGAGGACGTGAGCCGGTGTTTTGTGGAACTGGTCTCTTGTTGCCTCAATATTTTTGTATACAAAGATGTGCTTCCAAGGAATGAATACATCGTCGAAGACCATCAAGGAATCACTTTCGTCGAACTGAGTGGATAGCGGGTAGTCGTATACACTCTCTTTTCCCATGGCATAGCTTGGACGAGGGTATAATTTCAAGCCCGGAGCATCCATCGGAACAACGAATGAGATCGCATAGTCTTCGTCTCCAGGTCGGAGCGGCGTTATACAGCTGACGAACAAGTAGTTGGATACCGCTGAGCTCGTGCCGAGCATTTGCGAGCCACGTACGATAATTCCGTCCTCACGTTCTTCGAGAACACCTACCGGCAAATATTTCTCTTCCTGCTCGTGAGCTGCCTTACTGCGGTCAACTTGGGGAGGAATGATGACATACGTTACAAACAAATCTTCATCACGGGCATATTTATAAAAATCCAAAACGTTCTGCTGATATTCTCCGAACACCTCAGGATAACTGGCAAAGCCGGCTAAAAATCCAGCTACGTGGTCCGGACTCCGTCCCGCGAAGCCGCAGGTTGCTTCAGCCCATTGAGTGATAGCACGACGGCGAACGGTCAAATCCTCTCGACTGCGAGGAATCATGAATATTTTATTGGCAGTCGTTCCATCTTCTGTTGTGTAAGTCATATCGTTCTTAGGATCCGCAGCCAGATCGTACAGCTTGGCAAAGGACTGAGTGATACCTGCAAACGCTGGATGCGTCGTTACATCGTCCACCATTTCCCCGTTAATATAAATGCGGCGGTTATCCTTCAAAGACTCTACATATTGGTTGCCGTTGCGTACCATCGCTGATCATCCTTCCATCTTTTCCATTAGTTCGTATTAAGTATTGTGTGTTGTGTATACATTAAACTCTTAAAAAAAAGGTGGTATGTTGCATTCGATTTTTCGTGTTAGATTAACTGACTTGATCTTACGACTTTTTGTTTTTGAAGTCAATACTTTTTGCAATAAATTGTCGATTGATGTAATAAAACATGACATATAAGAGAGGTATACAGCTAGAGTAACTATTTTTCAATGTGTTGTAAGCGTTTGCTTTTTCTTTTAAAAAAACCTCAGAGGAGGTCTTTTCCCACTTCCCGGAAAATTATTTGATAATGACGGATTCCTTCGTATTACTGAGATGCTTCGTCATAACTATGGCCGATTCTTCGGCATCTTTTCGTTCAATCGCTGAGATAATGTCCAAATGCTCCTCCAGCACTTCTTTCATCCTATTCAACTTCTTAATGGCGCGAAGCCCGATGAGTTGGGAAAGATTGTGCAGATTCAGCAGCATTTGCTCAATCAGCTCATAATCGACAAATCGAGTTAATGCGATATGAAAAGTCTGATCCAGTTTAATGAAAGCGATGTCATCATTGTTCAACATTGCTTCTTCCTGCTCTTTGCAAATGTCTCTCAGTGCTTCAAGCTGCTCTGGAGTAATAGTCTCGGCAAGCTTCTGGATGACCTTCGTTTCAATTGATGTGCGAAGTAAAAAGATCTGCTCCATTTCGCTTTCCGTTACTTTACGAACTGCCATCCCTTTACGCGGAATCGAGACAATCAGCCCTTCTTTGATCAAATCCGCCAGAGCTTCTCTCACCGGTGTGCGTGATGTATTAAGCAGTTCGGCCAGCTTGACTTCCGTAAAAATCTCTTCCGACGTAATGTAACCGCTTAGAATGACATGTTTAATTTCGTTGTATGCTCTCTCTTTTGTGGTTGTCGGTTTATCAATCGGTTTTAAATTAAACTTGGATGGAGCCATTTCAACCTACACCTTTCATCAAGTCGACAATTCATTTCGTTCTATGTATACATAATACAAAATACAAAAAACTTAGTCAATACACACTTTTAGACTTCCAGAAATTATTAACCCCCTTAATGAAAACAGGAATCGTGGAACGTGCTGCCAAATGTAATAATCTTGTGGACATCTTCATCTGTGGATATGTTGATAGAGGTCTACGAACTTATGCACAGTATATCATAATGGGCTGTGTACTGTGTGAATAACTCTGTGGATGAATACTATTTTTATAAATTTGGCACCTAAAAACAGCGCCAAAAACTCCGGAAATGGTTCCGGAGCTCTTCGAGTGGTACTTATCTATTCACATACAGGACTTTTGCAGCTTAGGAAGGAACCACCTTACTCTTAATCCTTGTCAGCTGTTCCTCGATCAACGCCTCCCTGGATGCTGCGGCTTCAGCCTTCATGGAGCTTAACAACTCCGCTTGCGCTTCCTTTTGCATGATCGTCTCTTCGATTCGTTGAAAGCCTCGCGTTGCGCTTCCAGTTTGGGTGCCGCTGCTGAAGATAGGATTTGCTGTGCTTAGCGTTCTACCCTCCACCTTCTGCGCTCGGGTAGCAAGGTCATTTCGCTTGGCCTGCATAGTGGCATATTCGGCTTTCGCTTGAGCCAACTGATGAGCCAATTCAGCAGAACGCTGCTTGGAAGCCTCATAGGCTTCGATATACTGTGCCGCCTTGTCCAAATAAGCTAATCTTGCTTCAACCGCTTGACGCGCTTCCACCATACGATCGGCAGCTAATGCTTCAGCAGCCTTTTGTTCGCTCAACGCAGCTCCGCGCTCACTCTCAGCCTTTTGCTGCTCCAATCTCCGCTCTGTGACCGTTTGTTTCGTGAGCGCCTGCTCTACCGAATGAATTTCCTGTTCCATATCACGGAGATATTGGTTCATCATCATCACTGGCGACTCCCATTTATCCAACGCTTCGTGTGCAGCGGCTTTTGACATATCGACCAATCTTTTTAATACTCCCATGTTTAGAATCCTCCTATAATGTTGAATTTATCCGTTATTACAAATAATGAACGTAAGACTGTTTAGGAATGAACAAGCTTGCAATAAAGTAAATCAGTATCGTCGTTCCGAAGCTGCAGAAGGCTGCGATAATGGTAATAAGACGGAGCAGCGTAGGGCTGATGCCCAAGTACTCTCCTAACCCGCCGCACAATCCGGTTAATCTCCGATTCGAAGTGGAACGAAATAATTTATTCATGTCAGGTACTCCTTTTCATTGGTTGTCGTTAGGTTGGTTGTTCAAGTTAACCTCTGTTCTTCATGTCTTTATTGTAGTAGGAATTAGCGTCCGGCAAAACGGACCGGCGACGGTTTTGTATCCTAGCCCTAAGACGGGGAAGCACTCTGACCTAGGACGGGATGAAGTCGAAGAAGCATAAAATAACCCCACAAAGTGGGGCCTTGGCTTCGAAGCTGATTCAGGTACTTTGTGGGGAGCCCCGAAACTTATCAATTCTATACTGTTAAAAAAAGAGGCTTCTCTATTTAGAGAGCCTCAGAGTGTCGAGAAACCTGTAGAACTTGAAATATTCTTGTATAGTCCAGTGGGGTATGCCCCTCCAGCCGCTGTTGAAACCCGTCCATATTTCCCGAAAAAAGGGTTCTCGACAAACCCAGGCTTTTCGATTTAGAGAAGCCACATTGCTTTATCCTAACCCTTCTAGCTAAATTCTTCCCGCTGCCCAGAGGCAGCTTGTCAGAATAAGCTTACGTACCTCGGGATGCTGCAAAGAATTAGAGTTATGTCCAGGCATCAGTGACACCATCCGTCCTTTTCCAATGTGGCGCACCCAAGCTGCCGGGTAGGTTTCTCCATCGAGAGAATAGTGGAGAATGACCTGCTTTTCTACCCCTTCGACAAAAGCATACCGGTAAGGTTCGTCCTCCGAATGAAAAGGCTGCAGCTCCTGTACAATCGGATGCAAGTCACCCGATTCCTTCTTCAATGGCTCGAATTCGAGGGATTGATAGGGAGGATGACCGGTGAAGCGTGCTCCGATAAGCTCAAGCAGCTTCGCATGGGCGCTAAAGGATACACCCGTGTGCAGTACGACGAGGCCGCCACCTTCAACCACGTAGTTAATTAAGCCGTCGGCTTGTTCATCCGTTACGGGTCCGTCCCACTTATCGGTGTAGGATACGAACACCCCAGTGTCAGTGATTTGCTCCTTCCGCATCACTTCGTAATCCTCGGTGAAGGTTACAGTAAAGTGCTCCCCGAGCATTTCATTCAGATCCTGCTGAATACGATCCAAAGGATGATAGATCATTTTCTCTATATCGCCTAGAACCATGGCCTGCCGTGATTGTCTTTGAACTGCTGTCATGTGGATTGATGCCCCTCCCTTATCATGAGTTTCTTTACTAATCCAGCTTGCGGGAACCAGGTTGAAACCATTACCACACCAATCGTTCTCCGGTTGCCGTATGGATGTAAGGCGGCTTACCATCGACCGGCTCATAGGAATCATAATTATTAATAGTACGTACAATATTGGAAGCCGCCTGCTCTACCGTGAGAGATGCCTTCGTATTTAGCTCCCCATGCATGTAGCTCTGAACATACCCTGGATGCAGGACAAGCAGCTTCAGACCTTGGCTCTTGAACTGATTGTAGATGAGTGCTGACTGCATATTTAACGCAGCTTTAGACATGCAATAGGCGTACCAATTATGACGGGTGCAGCTTCCGATGCTGCCCGCCTCAGAAGAAATATTGGCCAACAGCTTACGCTCGCTGTGCAGCAGCATAGGCAGGAAAGCTTGCGTTACCCTCAAAGTCCCCAACGCATTGACATTAAACACCTCCTGCATTTCCGCATAGTCCAGCTCATCCAATACGGTTGCCTCAATATCACCAAGTATTCCTGCATTGTTAATCAGAAGGTCGATGCGCTCCGTATACTCTCCCACCCAAGACGCCGCCGCTCTAACACTCTCTGCATTAGAAATATCCAAATCCACTAGATGAAGATTGTTCTTATGTAAGTCTTTCAGCTGCTGCAGAGGCCCCTCCGAGGCTGCATACCTTCCTGCAAAAACAGTGAAGCCCTGTCCGAGAAGCTCTTGAACCAAGCCTAATCCTACTCCGCGATCCGCGCCTGTAACCAATGCGAATTGAGTCGTCATCCTTTGCTCTCCTCCATTATGCTGCATGATACTTGCAAATCTTTACTCTAACTATTCCTCAAAAATCCATGGAATCCCTGTTGGTTCACCGATGAGTTAACTTTCATTTATCATTTTAATTTTAATTAAACTCGCAGGTTTCAATAGCGGCCTGAGGGGCATACCCCACTGGAATCTAAAACAATCACTATGGTTTTTAGACAATCGCCTCATTGTGATGACGCTTTCTGTCCAACATAATAAACCTATACAGATGAAACTGGTATGTATAGGGGGAGAATTGCTTTGAATAAGAAAATCATTCCTGCATCGCTTGCGGTTGCGCTCGGCATGACCGCTGCTTTGACCGGCTGTGGCGGAGACAGCAAAGGCGGCGCCGATAACAAAGCCGCAACCGACAATCTTACAGCACCTGGAACGTTCCCGATTGTAAAAAATAAAGAAACGATGAAAGTATACGTCGTGGGTGATCCGAACATTGAGGACTTAACAACGAACGATTTCACCAAATTTTACGAGGATAAAACGAATATTCACGTCGACTGGACCGTTGTTCCGCAGTCGGCGAAGGAAGAGAAGCTTCAAGTGACGATCGCAGGCGGAGATTTGCCTGATGTATTCATGAACGCGGGAATTTCAGCTAGCCAGCTCGTTGCCCTCGGTTCTCAAGGGGTCTTCCAGCCTCTGAATGAGCTGATCGACAAATATGCTCCTCATATCAAGAAGGTTATGGAGGAAGCGCCTTACGTCAAGCAATACATGTATGCTCAAGACGGCAACATCTACGGCATTCCTAATGTCGGAGAAGTCGTCCACTCCACGATGCCGAAGAAGATGTGGATCAATAAGGCCTGGTTGGACAAGCTCGGACTCCAAGTGCCTACAACGACAGATGAATTTTACAATGTATTGAAAGCATTTAAACAGATGGATCCGAAGGCCGTACCGCTAGCGGGAGCCAATGCAGCTAACAATGAGCCTGACGCGTTCCTTATGCAATCTTTTGTCTATTATGAAAAAGGCAATTATGTTGAATTGAACAACGGCAAAGTAGAATTCTCTGCCTCGAAGCCTGGTTATAAGAACGGCCTGCTCTATATGCGCAAATTGGTGCAGGAAGGCCTCCTCCAGCCAGAATCATTCATTCAAGACCGTAAAGCGCTCACCGCGCTCGCGGAAGATCCCGCTGGCTCAAGGCTGGGAGCAGCAACAGCGCTTTACTGGGGACAATTCACGATAGACAACGGACCTAGCGGCCGTTACAAGGATTATGTCCCGGTTCCTGTTCTGGCAGGTCCGAACGGAGAGCGCTTCGGCTACGATCGCGGCTTCGCTCCAATTCCAGGCGCCTTCGTCATTACGAAGGACGCAAAGGACCCGATTGCAGCCATCCGCTGGCTCGATTGGCTGTATGACGAAAGAGTCGGTATCCAAGAGGGTACGACCTCCAGCTGGGGGAAAGAAGGCACAGGCTGGAAGCGTCCTGCCGAAGGCGTGATGGGCTTGAACGGCAAGCAGGCTCTGGTAGAACCGATTGTACCGTTCGGAACGAAAACCAACATCCGTTGGGGACAAACCGCAGCAAGATTTACAGCGCGGGATGTACAAGAAGGCGGTGTTGTAACTAAGGACAGCCAGCTGGAAGCGAAGCTTCTCGATATTACAAACAAATACTATAAGCCTTATGCAGCTCCAGACAAGCGCGTTCCGTTCATGTTCATGTCCGGTGACCACTTAACCAAATACGGCGATGTCACCAAAAACATCCAGAATACGGTACAGCAGTTCATGCTGAAGTTCATTACAGGCAATCTGGATATCGACAAGGATTGGGATAAATATTTGAAAGAGCTGGACAATGCCGGCTTGCAGCAGTATCTCCAAATTTTGCAATCCAACTATGACAAAACGAAAAAATAAAACTCCATGAGCGAGCACCGGCAGGACCCGGGTTTCGTCAGCACAGGCTGCTGCGGTGCCCGGGTCCGCCCTTTTCATCCGCAGATAAGAAAGGAAGGTTATGATGATCTCGGCAAAACGCAAACAAATTTTAGAAAACTGGCAGCTCTACGCACTGATTCTCATTCCGTTCGCTTATGTCATTACGTTTCACTATGTTCCTATGCTCGGCCTGCAAATTGCATTTAAAAACTACAGTGTCATGAAAGGCATTTGGGGAAGCCCCTGGATCGGCTTTGATCATTTCCAGCGCTTTTTCAACTCCTATGATTTCAAGCTGGTCATCCGAAATACGCTGCTCATTAACCTGTACAACCTGTTAATTGGCTTCCCGGCTCCCATCGTCTTGGCCTTGTGCCTTAACTATATTCGACGCGAGCGGTATAAAAGAGCCGTACAGCTCGTCACCTATGCTCCCCACTTTATCTCCGTGGTCGTGCTGGTCGGCATTGTCATGCAGCTGTTCTCCCCCATGACAGGCGTCCTGTCCAGACTTATTGAGTTTGTCGTCGGACATAAGATCAATGTGCTTGGTGAGCCCGCTTATTTCAAATCACTCTACGTCTGGTCCGGTGTCTGGCAAAATATTGGCTGGGGCTCGATTATTTATCTGGCCGCCCTTTCTTCCGTTGATCCACAGCTTCATGAGGCGGCTATTGTAGATGGCGCCAGCAAAATGCAGCGCATTCGTCACATTGACATTCCTGGCATTTTGCCGACCATTGTCATGCTCTTGATTCTTGAGTTCGGTAAAATCATGACCGTCGGCTTCCAGAAGGTGCTGCTGCTGCAAAATCCAATGAACGTGGACGCTTCCGAGGTCATCGACACGTACGTTTACAAGACCGGGTTCATTACAGGGATGCCCAATTATTCTTATGCGACGGCCATTGGCCTGTTCAAATCGTTAATCGGTCTCGTGCTGATTATTGCGGCCAACCGAATCGCCAAAAAAGTGAACGATACAAGCTTATGGTAATTATCATCCACGGAGGGCTGATACATGATTGAAAATCGATTAATTCGCGAAACAGGCGGCGACAAGCTGTTCAACTGGTTCAACTACGCATTTACTTTCCTAATTTTCTTACTGGTGCTATATCCGATCCTGTATACGCTGAGCGCTTCCTTCAGTTCGCCGGAGGCTCTCGTTGCAGGTAAAGTATGGCTGTATCCCGTCGATTTCGGTCTGCAAGGCTACAAGGCCGTCGTGGAATACAAAGCAGTCTGGATCGGATATTCCAACAGTATTTTCTACATGGTCGTCGGTACCCTTATCAACGTAGCTATGACCATAGCGGCAGCCTATCCGCTGTCTCGTAAAGATTTTGCCGGACGTAAGTTCATTATGATGGTATTCGCCTTCACACTTATTTTCTCAGGCGGACTTATCCCCTCCTACTTGCTGGTCAAAGAACTGGGCATGCTGAACACCCGCTGGGCGCTGCTCATTCCTAATGCGATGAGCATGTTCAATGTGATTATGACGATGACCTTTTTCCGGTCGAACATTCCTGATGAGCTGCTGGACTCGGCCAAAATGGACGGCTGCAGCAACTTCCGCTTCCTTATCAGCATCGTACTGCCGGTATCCGGTGCGATTATTGCCGTTATTACGTTGTTCTACGCGGTAGAGCATTGGAATGAATTTTTTAGCCCTCTCATTTATTTGAATAATAAAAGCCTATTTCCCCTTCAAATCTATTTACGGGAAATTTTAATGATGAATACCTCCGATACATTGACAACTAGTATTGCTGACCAGAATCAACGGCTGTATTTGAACGAGCTGTTGAAGTATTCACTCATTATTTTTTCCAGCTTACCGCTGATGATTATGTATCCGTTCGTCCAAAGACATTTCGTTCGTGGCGTTATGATCGGTTCTATCAAAGGGTGACCGGCAAGACAAATATACACATAGGACAATAATTTACCCTATTGAGCTTTACCGACTTCCCATTGTAAGATCTAAGGTATGACAAAATTCCTAGCTTAACTGAATGTGAGGAGACAGCATGCTGCGCATCTTAGTTGTCGAAGACGAGCTTCCTATCCGATCCGGACTTATTGCTAAAATTGAACAGTGCGGTGAGGAGACGCTGAGAATCAGCGGGGAAGCCTCAGACGGGGAGGAGGCGCTTAAGTGGCTTGAGACCCATTATGCGGACATCTGTATCACCGATATTCGCATGCCTATGATGGACGGCCTCGAGCTCATTAACCAAATCAATCAGTCCTATCCATGGATGAAATGTATCATCGTCAGCAGTTATGACGATTTCAGCTATGCTAAATCCGCTCTCGCTCTTCATGTAACAGATTATATTCTGAAGCCGGTCGAACGGAGCGCCTTACGACAAGCGCTTGAAACAGCTAAAAGCGAGCTGCGCAAAGAGCGGACAGATCATGCCCACAAATTACTGGCCGAGCAATTGAATCATTCCCATGAAATTATGACCAAGTGGGTAGACCTGATTCGGACCCAACAGTCAGATAAATACCCGCTTTTGGTAATGGACACGCTGCTTGCTATGGAACAATGGTCGGGAAGCGATTACTACCTGCTCAGTCCGCTATCCGAGGCTTGGATTGATATGATCGCTAAAGAAGCCCGACTTGTGATCCCTGATCTGTGTAGCATTACCGACCAACAATTAGGGTACGTCAAAAGTGGTATGCCTCACCAAGACAAGCGATTTTACTTTCGATTGGCTGCCGTTATGCGTCTTGAGCAAAGTGTGCTTCAACTCATCGAGCAGAGCAAGAAAGATCAGCCCTCAGAATACGCAAAGATCGTCATGCAAGTGAAGACCTACATAGAGCAGCATTTCTACGAAAAGGTCAACGCATCGGAGCTGGCCGACCTGATTCCGATCAGTCGGTCTTATTTGGCCGTTCTGTTCAAGCAGCATACAGGCTCGACCCTTCTGGGGTTTTTAACGGAGGTCCGCATGAACAACGCCAAGCGATTACTGCTCGATCAACAGCAAAAAATATACGAGGTTGCCCATCAGGTAGGTTACGAGAACAGCGAGCATTTCGCTAAAATATTCAAGGACTTTTGCGGCATTACGCCTAAGGAGTATCGAAAACGAATGGGCATGGTCGCTGAGGCTTAATGGATACGAACACGGTTAAAAAGACCTGCAAGGCTCGCTTGGCTCGCCCTATCTCCCTTTTGGAGCCTCTATGGTCCAGGTGGAAAACCTCGTTCAAATGGAAGCTGGTCTCCATTTTCGTTCTCGTCGTCTTTGCCAACTTACTCCTGATCGGCATCTTCACGGTGCGAGAAACCTCGAGCAAAATTCAGCAGGACGATATGCAGTTCAGCAGCCTTATTTTAAAGCAGGCTAATTTGAACCTGGTTCGCTATTTGCAGGAATACGAGCGGTTCCTTTTTACGTTGGGATCGAGCGAGCAGCTTCAATCCTGGAGTAACCTCAGTATCGGGCGTAAGCCTGAGTCGGTCGTTCCCTTCTACGTGCTGGAGTCTGACTATATTAAGCCGTTCACCAATACGCATCCGGAGCTGTTATCGGTCATGCTGTACCATGTTTCTGGCAATCAGGCGTATTTCACGACGGATGCAGGGATTCGCCCCGGTTATACGATGGGCCAAGAGCCTTGGTTCAACCAGATCAATCCGAT
Organism: Paenibacillus sp. RC67; assembly: GCF_030020805.1. GTDB lineage: Bacteria > Bacillota > Bacilli > Paenibacillales > NBRC-103111 > Paenibacillus_S. The sequence continues at coordinate 380,431 of NZ_CP125098.1, read as the reverse complement.
GCAGAAGGTAACTTACTTGTCCGACATCACTTCTAATTACGTAGATTCGGCATTAAACCCAATGCGGCTGCCGATCGTCAGCATCGTGAAGCGTGTAGGTTTTAATGGAGTCACCTACATCAAAATCGATATTAAGCCCGATTTGATGCAAAGCATCCTTAACGAGATCAATATCGGAAAAAGCGGTGTTGGCTTCATCATCAATTCGAGCGGGCTCATTGTTGCTCATCCGCAACGGGATAAGCTGTTGACACCGTTGGATCATTCCATTCGAAGCCGAATGAAGGATACACCGGGAGGTTCTTTTATTATTCCAGGTTCCAACGAGATTGTCGTGTATCAATCTATCGAGGGTACCGATTGGAAATCGGTCATTGTCATTCCTTATGTCGAGGTGGCAGGAAGCGTCGTCGATATTCGCCGGATCATTATTTCCACAGCAGCGATTTGTATGGTGCTTTCGGTACTATTTATCATCTTCGTCTCCTCGTCCATCACCCGTCGAATTAGCAAGCTGAAGCAGTTCATGAAGCAGACGGGCCGCGGGCAGATCGACGTTCCAATAACGATTGAAGGCGAGGATGAAATTTCAACACTAGCCCAGTCCTATAACGTGATGCTATCTGATCTTCAGCAGCATATTAAGCGATTGTCCGAATCGAAGCTTGCGGAGCAGCAAGCGGTACTTTTTTCACTACAGTCCCAAATCGATTCCCATTTCCTGTATAATACATTAGAAATTATTAATTCCATGGCTACCCAAATTCGGCACTATGAAATTGAAAGCATCACGATATCGCTTGCCCATATGTTTCGGTATACAGCCAACTACCGGCATACGGATGTTACCGTTCGGGATGAAGTGCAGCATTTAAAGCGTTACTTGCAGATTATTCAAATCCGTTACGGCGATGCTTTCGATTACACACTGCAGGTCGATGAAGCTTGTCTGGATACCCCCTGCTTGAAGGTCATCCTTCAACCCATTGCCGAAAATGCTGTACGACACGGCTTTGAGAAGAACGTGAAGCAGCTTAGCTTAAGCATTGTCGTCCAGCGGACGGAGCAGGGAACCCTCGGAGTAATCGTTACAGACAACGGGGCAGGCTTCACCGAACAGCGCTTGCAGGATCTCCGCGATCAGTTGGCTCACGCCGAGTCGGATTATACCGATTTTCAGCGCATTGGGCTTTTGAACATTCAATATCGGCTGAGGATGCGTTATCACGCAGCTGGCCCAGGCATCGAGATCGGCAACAGCCCCCAAGGGGGAGCTTTTGTTCACATGCAGTTCCCATTGTAAGACCGCTTTGACATCTTATTATTTTGATGAAAAGGAAGTGTACGAATGGTTAACGAAGCCAACCCATCATTCCATGCAGATGTAGCCGCACCCGGAATCGCAGATTGGACATTGGAACACACGACCCTCACGCAGCAGATCGGCCAACCAGCGGTGCTTCCGTCAGGCTCCCAGCCACCTGCAGTACGAGTTCAAGCACATGCTGATATTCAGTTGACTGTTGAGCTGGTCAGCTCGTCGAATTCCCGAATATTGGACTCCGTATCCGAGACCTCGATTGCAGCAGGAGATGAACAGCTTATTGTATTGCATGCTGCACAGCTTGCTGATGGTCTGTATGAAATCCGCATTCGGCTCCATACGACCGAAGCTGCTTCGTTATATGACTGCTTCACCTTTATGGTGATGGATAAGGACAGTCTGTCCCCCGAACAAAGCCAGATTGCCTTTCTGGATGTGAACGGCTGCATGACTTATGTCCCTGATTATAAAGGGAATCGAATAGCCGACTTTTCCAATTGTGGTTATATGGGTGGCGGCGTTCCAATACCTGATGCACAAGTTCGTTTGGTTCTGAGTCCCGCTTCAGCTGAGGGCGACGATACGGCTCGCATTCAACAAGCTATTGACGAATTATCCTGTATGCCGATCGGCAAAGATGGCTTACGCGGTGCGCTGCTGCTGCAGAGAGGTACCTATCGGATCGCAGGCACTTTGTACATACGCGAGAGTGGCGTCGTGCTTCGTGGTGAAGGACAAGGCGAAGACGGGACCATTCTTCATGGTACCGGCGCAATCAAGCGGGATCTGCTTCAGGTGCTTGGCAGCACTCCTAATCTTATGGAAGAGAAAGGCACGGACATCACGGATCTGTATGTCCCTTCCGGCTCAAGAACCTTTCACGTCGCCGATGCCAGTGGCTTCTCGGTAGGCGATACTATCGCCGTCCTTCGATACGGCAACGCTGATTGGATCAGCGCAATTGATATGGATACGATCACACCTCGACCGAATGCTGGCGGTACGAAGCAGTGGGCACCGTTCGAGCTCCTATTCGACCGTGTCATCAAGGGCATTGAGGGAAATGTCGTCACTATCGATGCTCCGATTACGAACGCAATTGAAGCCCGCTGGGGTGGAGGGAGACTATTCCCTTATGACGATAAGGGGCGAATCGAACAGGTAGGTCTTGAGAACTTAAGGATCGACTCTGATTTTGATCCGGAAATAACGGACACGCAAGTGGATGCAAGGCCCGGCAATACGACTTATTGTGCAGACGAATCTCATATCGTGAACTTCGTCACGCTGAACTTTGTCAAAAACGCTTGGATTCGCGATGTGACCGGTTATCATTTGGAACACTCTCTTGTAACCATAGACCGCTACGCCAAATGGGTGACCGTCCAAGACTGTACGGTCCGCGACATGGTCAGCATCATTACTGGCGGACGCCGGTACTGCTTCCATGTGACAGGACAGCTGTCGCTCATACAGCGCTGCGACACCGAGACAGCCCGCCATGCCTTCGTCTTCGATGCCAAGGTGTCCGGACCAAACGTGTTCCTGGACAGCGAGTCGCGAATTGACTTCAATGCCAGCGAGCCTCATCACCGTTGGTCTGTCGGTGGCTTGTACGATAACGTTAGCTCACCCATTTACATCCGTGACCGTGGATGGATGGGAAGCGGCCATGGCTGGGCCGGAGCCAACTATGTAACGTGGAATACGGAAGGTGTTCTGACGGTACAGCAGCCACCCACAGCTCAAAATTACGCTATCGGCCACATTGGAAAGCAAGAGCGTCCGTTTCTTCCGAACCAGCACGACCTGCGTCCCCGTCAGGACGGCTTCTGGGATCGGTACGGCCAGCATGTGGAGCCGCGCAGTCTGTATTTGCAGCAACTTAAAGAACGCTTAGGCGATAACGCGGTACAGAACATCGCAAAGGCACCGGAAGCGAAGTAAGTCTTTATACAAAGCATCTGCCATAACATTAAGTTCGTCAGACCACGAAAAGGCTTTGATTTTGCAATCCAAAAAGGCAGTCCGGCATGAGCGAAGCTCCCGGATTGCCTTTTTTATTTTTATATGAATGCTTCTCTCGACTTACCTTAGTTCTTGGTATCGACATCCAATATATCTAGCAGGAAGACGAAAACCGGAATCCCTAGAATTAACCCCCATACCCCCAAGTAATGCTCAGAAAACACGAGAACTACAAATGTATAGAACATCGGAAGATTCATCTTGGATGACATGAGCTTCGGATTCAATAAATACCCTTCCAGCACATGCAGTACTGCGATCATGGCAACGACATAGACAATCATCACCAACCCGCCGATATTATACCCGATCAAGCATAAAGGAAGCAGTGACACTACAAAGCCGACAACAGGAACCAGGCTCAGCATGAAGATCATGATCGACAAGGCAAATAGATAAGGGAAACCGAGAATCCACAGTCCGATCACTGTAAATACGGTGTTGCAGATAGCAATCAGAAGCTGCGCTTCAATCACCTTGCCGAAGGACAAAATGAATTTTTTGCCGAAATACTCCAACTCCTCATACAGCCAGGACAATTTACTTTCTTTCAGCTTGGAAGTGAACGTAATAATACGACTTTTTTCAAGAATAAACACAAGGCTCAATATTAAGGACAAGACGAAGGTTGTTCCCCAGTTGCTGATTCGGAGCACGTATTCAAAGCCTTGCTTGACATAAGCTTGTAAATTCAGGTCCTTCAGGGTTTTGTAAATGTACCTTGAAAATTCGTCCTCCGGCGCTGGCAGATTAGTAAATGCAACCAAAATATCTTTTAATTGCTTAATCTGAATAAACACCTTTGGTATATAATGAATCAACGCAAAAACAATCATAGTAACGAAAATCAAATATAACAGGATGATAATGACCTTGCTGTTCACCACAACATACTTGCTTATTCGCTTGGACACGGCTTGCTGCAGGCTGTGCATGACATAAGCGATCAAAAAGGTTAACAGTACCAGGTTCAGCATATCTCTGATACTAAACAGCAGTAAGCATACTACCGCGAGAATGGAAAATCGTCGTACCGTTAAATTTGCGAAAAAGCGCCTCATATTGTCCATCGATTCATCCCCATTCAAGTACTCTCTTTCTTAGTGTACAGCAAGGAAAACCGTAATAGCAATGCCATCTGAAGCTCAGGATCCTTTTGAGCCAAAATAAATTCACCTAAGTTCCTTCAGGTTCGCTTCGCCTGTCGGTCTCCACGAATACGTCTATAGTATTTACGTTCTTTCTGGTAAACTGGATGCATAACATTTATTATTTTTATATAAAAAAGGAGAGTTTGGCTTCTATGATAGTAGCATCTGACGGCAGCGGAGATTTCCTCACAGTCCAAGAAGCGCTCGATCAAATTCCAAACGACCAGCGCGAGCGAGTCGTCATTTACATAAAAAATGGAGTCTATAAAGAAAAAATTCATGTAGAGAAGCCCCGTGTCAGTCTGGTTGGAGAAAGCCTGGAGCATACGATTCTTACGTTTGACGATTATGCCAGAAAAACATTTCCTACCGGAGAATCCTATGAAACCTTCAACTCCTATTCTTTCTTCGTCGGTGCCGACGATTTCACGGCTGAACGGATTACGTTTGAAAATTCAGCAGGACGAGGCTCGCTTGTGGGTCAAGCATTGGCCGCTTACGTGGATGGAGATCGGGTCACGTTCAAAAACTGCCGATTTATCGGTCATCAGGATACGCTATTTACTGGGCCTTTACCGCCCGCTCCTATGCAAAGGGCTCATTTTGGCGGCCCTCGCGAAGGGTATCCTCGTAGAAATGTACGGCAGTACTACGAGCAATGCTATCTGGAGGGGGATGTCGATTTCATATTCGGATCGGCAACGGCCGTGTTCAACCAATGTGAGATCTTCTCCAAACGGCGATTAGGAGAAGAGGATGCGAAGGAGTTCCCTGCCGATTCTATTCACGGATGGCTTACCGCTCCTTCTACTCCGGAAGAGGTTCGTTTCGGTTACGTGTTTCACGATTGCCGTCTAACCAGCGATGCCCCGGCACAATCCGTCTATCTCGGCAGACCTTGGAGGAACTATGCCAAAGCGGCCTTCCTACACTGCTGGATGGGCGAGCATATTATCGCGGCAGGCTGGGATAACTGGAATAAGCCGGAGAGTGAGTCGACAACCGTTTTCTGTGAGTATGACTGCAAAGGGCCAGGGGCTTCGTCGGAGCAAAGAGTAGCTTGGTCCAAGAAACTGACTGAGGAAGAGGCTCCGTCTTACTCGATCCAGCAGGTACTCGCAGGTGAAGACAGCTGGAATCCGATTTCCGTTGATTAAAAAGATAAAACCATAGAAGCGTTCTCTGCAAGAGAGGCCGGCTCCTATGGTTTTTTAGATGTATTTACGAATACCTTTTAAATCCAAGCATTAGCGCTGGAGCGCATCCACTTCGACCAAAGTTGCAGCTGTAATGGCGTTGCCGGGAGCCGATGTGTTTCCTGCACCGTCTTTCGCTCTCACCGTATAAACATAGCTCGTTGACGCATTAAGTCCTTTGTCAATATAGCTGGTTGTTGGGCTGCTTCCTATCTTGACGTTATCTCTATAGACGTCATAGCCTGCTACTCCGACATTATCTGTAGCATCTGTCCAAGCGATACAAATCAAATTCGTGCTTATGCCTGTAACAGTCACATTCTCTGGTGCAGTCGGAGACGTTGTATCTCGATCGTCACCATTAAGGTCTACTACGGTGATCGGAATTCTTGAAGGGCTGGTCGTTCCATTGCCCAACTGACCGGAGCTGTTCTCACCCCACATGAAGTACTTTCCTTGTTCGCTCTTCGCAGCACTGGAGTAAGTGCCTGCATCAATGGTGCGTGCATCGTCGATCGTACGAACCTTCACGGGCAAGGATTTATTGATCGTGGTTCCGTCGCCCAACTGCCCGAATTGGTTATTCCCCCAGGACCATACGGTTCCGTCCTTTCGGATCGCCAAGCTATGAAACAACCCTCCTGCCAGCATGCTCACGTTATCCAGTCCTGCTATGCGTTCAGGCTTTAACCGACCGGTAGTCGTTCCATCGCCCAATTGCCCGTAACGATTGTCTCCCCATGTCCACACGCTTCCGTCGCTTTGGAGTGCCATGCTGTGATAGCCGCCAGATGCAATCGCATAAACATTAGTTAAAACAGATACTTGTACAGGTATGCTGCGATTATCCTTCGTCCCATCACCCAGTTGTCCTGCGTAATTATCTCCCCACGCCCATACCGTCCCGTCGTCTTTCAACGCGAGGGTAGAGGATCCGGAAGACGAAATAGCTGTTACATGATTCAAACCACTGACCTGTACTGGATTCCAACGAGTGGCGGTTGTCCCATCTCCCAATTGTCCGGATACATTATAGCCCCAGGTCCATACTGTCCCATCCTTTTTGAGTGCCACACTATGTACTGTTCCACTGGCAATAGCGGCCACATTATCCAAGACAACTACAGGGCCGGAATGACTTTCTTCGCTTCCGGTGCCAAGCTGGCCGAAGCTGTTATTTCCCCAGGCCCATACCTGACCATTGGCTTGCAAAGCAAGGCTATGAATTCCTTTGGCGCTGACGGATCGGATATCTCTTAGACCGGAGACCTTCATAGGACTCGTTAGTGAGGATTTGCCATCGCCACCTTGTGCTCCTGTGCTGCTCCCCCATGACCACACACTGCCATCCTGACTTACAGCCAGCGAATGTCTCTCTCCCGTAGCTAAAGTGGTAAGGGGCATCGACGGGTATACTGCTGTTGTTACGGCTAATTTTTCCGCAGGTATCACCTCTATCGGGGTATAGACATTATAAGTCACTCGGGTAACGGACCTTCCTGTACCTACAACAGCGTACAATCTGTCATTTGCGGCAGTTGACGGAGAAGACAATACATTATACGGTGCTATGGGCGAATCCATTGCAGCCGAAGCGCTCAGGCCATCCAGATTCGGACCGACCCAATTTAGAGATCCAAAATCCGCAAAGGCCACAGGAGCACCGCACAAGAGAAGACCGCCCATGAAAATGGCCATCGTTTTTCGATTTCTGTGCTTCATAAATCTGAGGATCACCTCTCTATTTGGAATTTCCATTTAGTGTTCCAGGTGCTTTTAACGGCGTCACTTCAATTTAATGATTGCCAGCTGGGCTCCGCCACCCGAAGTTAATGTCGCCGCGCCCAATAAACCATATAGCTGAAGCTTGATGGTATCCCCTGCGGTTAACGAGACGACCACGCTAGAATTATACTGGGACTGAGATGTGACTGGATTGAGTTCACTTGCCTTCACGGATGTGCCGTTCACTGTGATTCTTGAGCTGGCTAACAGTGCAGCTGTCAGATTAATATTGTAATTGATATAGTACAAGCCTGTCTCTGTCACAGTGAATACCGTGTTCGACCCATTCACGGTAATCCCTTCTACATTCTGGTTGTTAGGCAACGGAATGTCCGTCCCGCCCAATATAACAGCAATAACCGAGCCTGAAGTATTGGCAGCAAATCCGAATGAGGCAATCCCTCCAGCTGTTCCCGTTGCACCAGTGGCTCCCGTTGGACCTGTAATACCCTGGATGCCTTGGACGCCCTGAGGGCCCTGAGCTCCGGTCGGGCCTGTTGCTCCGGTTACTCCTGCTCCTGTCGCTCCCGTTGGTCCTGTAATACCCTGGATGCCTTGGATACCCTGAGGGCCCTGAGCTCCGGTCGGGCCTGTTGGTCCCGTTACCCCGGTTGCTCCTACAGCTCCTGTTGCTCCCACCGCTCCGGTTACACCTTGAATGCCTTGTGCTCCTGTCGCTCCGGCCGGTCCTACTGCACCCGTTGCCCCAGTTGCCCCCGTTACACCTTGAATGCCCTGTTCTCCGGTAGGGCCTGCCGGTCCTACAGCGCCATCCGTTCCCGCTGGTCCTGTAGCGCCCGTAGCTCCGGTCGCTCCAGTGGCTCCTGTCATACCAACGGTACCATCAGCTCCTGCCGGACCCACAGGACCTGCACCTCCAGAAGAGCCTCTATCTCCTTTTTCTCCTTTCTCGCCGGCATCGCCTTTATCTCCTTTGTCCCCTTTGTCACCCTTATCGCCTTTTTCTCCTTTCTCGCCCTGTTGAACCTCTGTTTGCTGTTGAACAGCTTCTACCTCTACAAAATAAGCCGTATTGCCGCTATGTACAACCGTAACGGCTTGTCCAGCCTTCAAGGAGGATACAGGTCCTTTATCGTTGTATATGACGCTATCAGGATGCATCGTAAAGAGGACTTTTTTTCCCGACTTATCCGTTATCGTTAACGTACTTCCGGCCATTTCTACAAACTGCCCTTTCGTTACCCTTTCAGGAAGCTGATTAGCAATAGCTTCAGCGTTGCTCAAAATCGTTGCCAGCTGTGCTCTCGTTACAAGCTCTTTGGGTTTAAACGTTTGATCCGGAAACCCGCTGATCACCTTTAGCTGCAGGGCAGCGTTGACGAATCCTACCGACCAATCCGATAAAGATCCAGCATCGGCAAAAGGTACCGAAGCTTTGGACATAGCCGCCGCATCCGTCTGCTTGCCCATAGCACGAATGACGAGCCGGGTTATCCATTCGCGACTGGCCGCCTGCGTTCCCCAACTAGCTCCTGATGCGCCCGCATCTTCACCTGCTACAAGCAGCCCTTTATCTATGGCAAGCCATGCCCAATTGTTGGCCCATTGCTCTACCGCGAAAGGAGGGCTGCCTGCTTTATCCGGTGCCTCTTCATAGCCCAAAAAACGAAGCGCCATGACGATCGCCTCCTGATGACTGACGGGACTATCCGGATTGAACCTGCCCGTTTGATCCCCTACAATAAGCCCAAGAGCTTTGACTTTGGCAATCGATTTATAGGCCCATGAGGATGTGTCTACATCAGGAAAAGCGGCAGCGTGAGCTACCCCCGGCTTAGACAAATCCAATAACGGCAAAGTATTCGCAAACTGACTAACTACCAAAAACGCCATAGATGATTTCAATATAAGTGCGTGTTTCTTTTCTTTCACAACGAGCCCTCCTTAATTTATGATAAAACCGTTTCAAAATATCGCTTGTTAGCAAGCACCCGACTATCGTTAGGAATGAATTTCATAGCTATTTCATTATGCTGATTGGCCAATTCCTTCTTACCTAGCCGGTCATAGCAGACACACAACTGCAAATGCGGCAGCCACGTCCAGCAATCATGATCGATAATAGCGTTAGTCATGTCCGGCTTCGGAGTATCCACAGCAAGCTTGTACCAAAAAACAGCTTCTTCGTACCGTTCCTCTGACAAGCAATAAAATCCAAGCCTACAGCAGTTCTCTGCCTTCGGCAGACCGTATACAAACGATTGAAGCGCTTGTGACTTGGCCTCCTGTATATTCCCGAGGTTGTGGAAGCTATCCGCCATCCGGCCACAGGCCCTAATCTTGTCCTCTACCCACCCGTCGGTATGTTTAAGAAACTGTTCATACTGTTCAATGGCCCGCTCCCACTGCTCATGATCCGCCAGTTCGTTGGCAAAATAATATAAATCACGGGCATTGAACGCTTCTCCTGCGGCAAGCCTTGTTTCATAAATGTTCAAATTTCGTGAAGAGTTCTTATGCAGCCTGTCATGGGTAATGCTAATATCGGATGCAACAATATTGCCGTACACATTCAAGTACTCATGAACGGGACCGATCCATTGGAATCTTTTTTCCCGTTTGACCAGCCGGTTTCTGCGTGAGCTTACGGTCACTTGGCCGTATTCGTTAAACGCAATATTGTAGTTCATCGAAACTGCATCTGTATCCCATTGAACCGCGGATAGCAGCCTTTGCAGCTTCTCCGCATCGTGCGGTTGTACTACATCGTCCGCGTCGAGCCATAAGATATAATCCTGAGTAGCTTGACTGAACGCATAGTTCCTTGCTCTCGCAAAATCATGGACCCAGGTAAAATCAAACAAACGATCTGTATAGCGTCCGGCAATTTCTTTGGTCCTGTCTTCCGAACCCGTATCCACTATGATGATCTCGTCGACCAGCCCTTTGACGCTTGATAAGCAGCGGTCCAGCGTTTGTTCCTCATTTTTGACGATCATGCACAAGCTCACCGTAACCGGATAGGTCCACTTCATTAGGGCCTCAGTCACATCAAGTCCCCATTTTTCCTGTGCTATTGCTTGGTTTCTTGTCAACTGCGATGAATACCAATTCGGTTCCTCTGGAAATAAAGATGGGGGCGATGTGTACCGAACGAAGCAATCTTGCGCGATATACAGACTGTAACCAGCTTGAAGCGCCCGATAGCAGAGATCATCGTCCTCATACGTTTCCAGACCGAATCGCTCGTCAAAGCCACCCAACCGCTCCAAGACCTCTTTGCGCATTAGAAGAAGATGGCTGAGCAGACGAGTCACTTTTTGAGAACAGCCCGATTGGGTCAATATCATTGCCCTAGCGGTCCTGTCCAACTGCATCATGGTTTCACACGGGATAGGGAGCCTTTGCATTCCACTGACATCATTACTCATTGGACCTACCATAGCCGCGTCAGGATGGTTATCCAGACAATCTGACAAATGAAATAGCCATTGCTCAGAGACCCCAATATGGTCTCTTATGAAAACCAGCCGTTCCCCTGCTGCAATCGCTGCGCCCTGATTATAACTAGCTGCAACACCAAGCCTGGTATGGTTTGTCAGAACGTGATGTACTTTGGTTCTTTCCAAAACTCGTGTTACAATATCTCCCCCTCCGTCATTAATAGCAATGATCTCATACGCCCCGCCAGTGTACTGTTCGATTCTTGCAATACATGCCTCTGCCAGCTCCGCATGTTGAACCAACAAAACAATGCTATATTTCATACCATCCCCTCCCTTTTCGACAACAAGATTATACAAATAGGTCCATTATCTATAAGATTATCATACTTTTCTCGCTATTTACTTACAAATTACTCACATAAAATGTTAAATTCAACACATTTTTGTGCAGCTGATTTATTCGAACTACTAATATAAATCAAAAGAAATTTGTTTTGTAGTGAGCGTTGTCATCACTTTTGTCATGTGACAAATTTTTTTATATTTGAAGTCAGTTGTGCTTTCCTGATCATGGATATATAATGAAAATGATTTTAGATCGACATTCATGAATGTCTAAAATAGGAGGATCGCTTTTGACACCTCGAACTGTTGAACAAAACGATGCGATCCGGAAGCAGCGGATTGCTCAAATCCGAAACACCGCCGTGGAAGTTTATCTTGAGAAAGGCATGCAGATGGAGATGGGCGATATCGCCCGAAAGGCCGGATTAGGCCGGGGGACGGTGTACCACTACTATAATAATAAGCTCCATCTGGTTGAGGATTTGCTGCTTGAGGCATTTGAAGAAGCCGCTCTCGTTACTGCTAAGACGATGCAATCATCGGAGCCCCCGTTAGTGCGGCTAGAGCAATACGCAGCTCTACAATTAGAAAGCTGGCTGAGGCAGCCCTTTGGTTATATTTTGTTTAAAAACTGGTTTCATTCCGAACCCATTGTTGTTTATTATAACGATAGGCTGCTAGCTGATTTTCACGCTCGTCTGTATAAGCCTGTTCTGGAGGCAGTGGAGGAAGGGATCCGTTTGGGACAAATCGCAGCCATGCAGCCCAGCACAACGGTTTCTGTATTTTTCGCTGCATTAATCGGTGCAACGGGCACTTATATTGGCAATAAAGACAGCTCCAGCTCTACAAACCGTGATGAATGGATACGCGATGTCACCACCGTGTTATTCAAAGGACTGCAGGCTTAAAAGCCTTACCCCAAAGGAGAAAAAACATGATAACGATAAAAACAGAACAAGAAATCCGCATGATGCATGAAGCAGGCAAACAAGTTGCTGCGCTGCACAAGGAGATCGCCAAGATCATCCGTCCAGGAATGACCACACTGCAAATCGATGCTTTCGCAGAGCGTTTCATGGCTCAAATCGGAGCAACACCGGAGCAGAAAGGATTCAATGGCTATCGCTACGCCACCTGTGCCTCGATCAACGACGAGATTTGTCACGGATTTCCGAATGAGCGTCCGCTGCAGGACGGCGATATTGTCACCATTGACTTTGTGATTAATTTGAACGGTAGTCTGGCCGATTCAGCCTGGACCTATGCGGTAGGCACCATCTCGGAAGAGGCCCGTCGATTAATGGAGATTACTCAACAATCGATGTATAAAGGCATTGAGCAGGCACTGGTCGGAAACCGTCTCGGCGATATCGGTCATGCGATCCAATCGTTCGTAGAGCCGACGGGCTTCTCAGTGGTTAGAGACTTTTGCGGACATGGCGTCGGACCCACCTTGCATGAGGACCCGCAGGTTCCCCACTTTGGGAAACCAGGAACAGGTCTTCGCTTAAAGGAAGGCATGATCATTACCATCGAGCCGATGATCAACACCGGAGGCTGGCATGCCATGATGGATGCTAACGACTGGACAGCGAGAACGGTGGACGGCAGCTTATCGGCACAATATGAGCATACAGTTGCAATTACTGCCAATGGGCCGCTTATTTTAACAGCGCAGGATTAACGATTGGTCCACCTTCCCATTCTCTATATGAAAAAGGCAGCCCTGAGGCTAAATAACCTCCTGGAGCTGCCTTGTTTTTTAGTGAATATCCTTTTTCTTAAAGCGTCCGCCCTTCACATCATGAATGTTGCCGATAGCGAGAAATGCATTCGGGTCGTGCTCATCCACAATAGATTTAAGCTTCGCTTCCTCCAGACGGGTGATGACGCTGAAGATGACCTTTTTGTCGTCCCCGCTAAATGCGCCCTCTCCCTTCAAATACGTTACGCCGCGGCCAAGCCGGAAGGTGATAGCTTGTCCGATTTTTTCCGATTCGTCACTGATGATCCATACCGATTTGGATTGATCCAAGCCTTCGATCGTGATATCGAGCATTTTATAAGCAACGAAGTAAGCAATAAGAGAATACATCGCGTGATCCCAGCCGAAGACGAAGCCGGCGCTGCTAAGAATAAACAGGTTGAAGAACATAACGATTTCGCCTACAGAGAATGGCGTTTTTTTACTGAACAGAATAGCTACGATCTCGGTACCGTCAAGCGATCCGCCCGAACGAATAACCAAGCCCACGCCAATACCAAGAATAACGCCTCCGAACACGGCCGCCAGCAGCGGGTCCATAGTGAACGGTTTAATCGAATGCAGGAGCGAGCTGCCAATTGACATAACAAGGACAGAAAATAACGTCGATATAGCAAAGGTTTTCCCAATCTGCTTGTAGCCGATCATGAGAAAAGGCAAATTGAGCAGAACCAGAAAGATTCCTAACGGAATATGAAGCAGGTGCGATAAAATAATCGAAATACCTACAATACCGCCGTCAATAATATTGTTAGGAACGAGAAAAATTTCGAGTCCCATAGAGAATAACGCTGATCCAAAGATCATTAACAAGATTCTACGAAAGAATTTAGTCCGTGTTACTTTTTGATGCTGAGCAGCGATTTGTTCTTGTGATAACGGAATATTAGTCATTGAAATCCCCTCTTCTTACACTTATTCATTCCTACTTGGTTATCAGGTTTGAATAAGTAACTACCACGTAATCCGAGGTGTATTTCAGTGGCGCGAGTACAACCCTTTTTAACAGCTTAGGTATTTTGGAATGTAAAAATATAAAAAAGGTGACAATCAAAAGCGGGTAGCATGGATCGGGACTTGGCTCTTTTTCATACCAGGGTACAGGGGGAAGGAGTACCGGAACGGTAATCTTGGAAGATTCGGGCGCGACCCGCATAAAAGCCGGCGTTTCGTTAAACTGGCTTAATACATTTTCTTCAAATGTAAGGTTTTGTGAGATGGGAGGGGTTAATGGGAACACAACTAAGCATACGACAAACCAAACCAGGATGATCCATTGACGATTTCTTTGAGAATTGAACATGCTGCCCCTCCATTTCGTATTTTTTTATCCTATAGGAGTAGTTAGAATTGTATCCAAAAAATATTACTATCTTAATAATATACCTATTGACCACTTGTTGTAAAAAAAAATGTTGCCAATAACGAAATTGGACAAAGCTAAGCGCTCGGCTAGCGCAGCAGCTCCTTCCATTTTTGCGTTACGGCAACCCTATAGGTTCCATCCTTGTCTACATTTAGATTTCCAGATTTATTCCAATTCTACGATGAAGCGCCTCGCGTAAATAATGATCCGCAATACCGATGTCAAATAGGGCCAATCCCATCGGATTGAAGTAGATCGGCTCTAGCAATACCCCTGGTTTCGGGGCCTCATCGATATACCTGTCAGCCGCAACAGTGCAGGTCGCCAATACATTAGAATTATGGTAGACCGTTCGCCAATCCTCCGCAAAGGTTGTGATCTCTCGAAGTCTTGCGGGTACCGTGCCGGGTTCAATTCCATTAATGTCATACAAGGTAACATGCTTCAGCTTGTCACCAAGCAGCTGCTCGCACATCTCCAGATGCAATCTTCCGATCGGCCCCCAACCGATAATGCCTACACGCAGCTCATCCAACCTCCGTGATGCTAAATAAGCACGAAGCATGACACCACTAACGGCAGCCGTTCTAATAGCATTCAGCATCCCGCTGTAAAAGAAAGCAAGCGGCTCCCCGGTGGAGACATCGTTCAACAAGATCGTATTATGCGCACGCGGCAGCCCACGACTCCGGTTGCCGGGAAAGCTCGCAATCCACTTGATGCCTGCAATGTTGAAGTCCCCTCCTACGTAAGCCGGCATTGCTATAATCCTATTGGCAGGCTCATCAGGAAACCGTAAATACGGCTTCAACGGATGCGCACTTTGACCGCTCTCTTTCACTTTGATGACTTCTTCAATTACTCCGATCAATTCGTTCCAGTCCATCCCCGTCTCGCGAATATGACCGTCATGCAAATAAATCATGCTATGCCCTCCTAGAACGAGCTCGGATCGAAGCCTAGCTCTTGTCTTACCCATTCATCATTATAAATGGTGTTCAGATACCGTTCGCCCCGATCCGGCAATATCGCAGCACATACCGCATCTTCGGGAATGCTGCCGCTTAATCGACGGATAGCCGCTATGACCCCGCCGGAGGATGCCCCAGCCAGAATGGCTTCCTGACGGACCAAGTCGCGGCAGCCCTGGACACATTCCCTGTCGGACACATACATGACAAGGTCAGCAACATCAGAACGATGCAAAGCGGGCGTAATACCGGATCCAAGACCGGGGAATTTTCGGGGACCCTTCACTCCTCCGAAAATGATACTTCCCTCTGCGTCTACCGCAATGATTCGCGTTGACCATTGTCGGCTGCGGATGTATTCCATACAGCCCCGAATCGTTCCACACGAGCTGACACCGCAAAATAAATAATCGATGGGTCCGAGCTGCTCGCCGATTTCTGTCATCGTCGTTTCGGCATGAGCGCGGTAATTATCCGGGTTCCCATACTGATTCGTCCAATAGCTGTTCGGTATTTGCCGCAGCAGCTCCCCCACTCTTCTCAGCCGTGCAGGCAAAAATTCGCCAGTCTCCCGGTCCGGCTCTGTCACCAAATCGATTTCACCGTGAAAAGCACGAATGATTTGCTTATGCTGCTCTGTCGTTCGGGGGTCCACAACACAAATAAAGCGCAGCCCCAAATAGCAGCACAATTGCGCAAGGCTTATCGCCAGATTGCCCGAGCTGGATTCGATTACAACGCTATCTGTTGTAATCTCACCGCGTCGTAAAGCCTCGCGCAGCATGAAGAGCGCCGGCCTATCCTTGGCGCTGCCTGCAGGGTTCATCCACTCCATCTTTCCGAACACTTGGAAGTGAATACCTGCCCCGATCCTTGCCCATTCACCAAAGTTCCGGATAAATCGATGATCCGCAAAATCGTCGCCTACGCAAGAGCCTACGGCAAGCGGTATTGCTTGAAGTGCTCCAAAGCCAAAAGAGCCCCTCAGCAGCGTCGGTAGTATTCGATGACCCTTTGAAATAACCCTATATAGCGAACAAAGGGAGCCACACCGCTGTTAAC
Organism: Paenibacillus sp. RC67; assembly: GCF_030020805.1. Classification (GTDB taxonomy): domain Bacteria; phylum Bacillota; class Bacilli; order Paenibacillales; family NBRC-103111; genus Paenibacillus_S. The sequence goes on along the minus strand of NZ_CP125098.1, from coordinate 364,028 downwards.
GGTTGACTCCCCTGCCGTTTCCTTTTAAGGACGACCTATTGTTTTGGTTGATGCGTTCCATACATAATGAAGCTTTTGGCCACTGCTGCTCAGCATGAAATGCAGCTTGCTGCCCTCCCAATAGTAGGTATGCGTTCCCTCAATTGCCGTATCAACTATCCGCTCTTCAAGCGGTATACTCGCCTTTTTCACCATATCTAACAATAAGACATGGGACCCAGCACTCGACTCATCGTCCGACAGAAGATCCAGCGCTGCGTAACGTCCATCAGGCGAAACGATAAGGCTCTCCACAGCTACATTGCTCCAACCTGCTATCGCTTGGATATCAGCAATCTCCTCGAACGACTTGCTACCCAGATCGTATTTAATGACCTTCACCGAGGATCGTTGATGCTGAGATGGATCTTGCAGGGCTTGAAGCGTAAAAACAACCTGCTTTTGCTTCGTCAAGTACGCCAATGAAGCAATGCGGAATTTCCCGGCAGGCCGGAGCTTTTCCGGAATCGATGCATTGGAGAATAACGTCTCCTGCTTCGTGTTCGTCCCCTCTATGGCAATGGTGCCATCCCTCTGCTCACCAACAAGGGTATCTATTCCTCCAGGCATATTATCCATATGGTCAATAAGATATCCTTTATTGGAGGGGATCAGATAATATCGGGTATAACCGACAGAGTAGTCCGGATTTGCTGTGTAAGCTCTATTTTGCTCCACATCAACGTATGGCTTATTATCCTCCGTCCCGCTCCCGATAATTGAGAAGCTAACTTGTTGCGGATTGGATGTTGTCACCCATTTCTGATTTCCTGCCAAAAGGCTGCGGAGAAAAAGATCATCACGGAGAATAGCCGCCTGGTTAAAGGCTCTCACGACCTCCTCGGTCTGCAGGGATTTGCTGGAGAGATCAATGCGCATCACGCTCATTCCTTGTCCCTCATTGTTCCTGTCCTTCAGCACATACAAGCTATCCGACTTCGTACTCCAGACCGGATTATAGTAGCTAAACAGACCGGAATGAACGAGCATCTGTGGGACATCCACAGGTTCCAGGTTGTTCAACCACTCCTGCTCGGACACCAACTTACTGGGAGTATTATAGGTAATCGACCGCTTCGTTTGTCCATTCAAATCAGCGATCCACACTTGGTCTACACGCTCTTGAACAGAAGCTCCCGGCTTCAGCTCCCGGTTGTTTTCTTCCGTTTTCACATAGGCGATATATTCGCCTCCAGGTGATACAGACGGGAACCGTCCGTTATCTATGACGGTTTCTTCTCCGCCTTTTAACTCTTTGCGAACGATTTGCGGCTCATCCCCTACCCTTTTCTCAAAGACTATGGCATTTTCTTTATTGGCATAGGAGGGGGCGGACCCCTCTCCCAGTTTTTTGCTTTGCAGATTGGTAAGATTCAGCTCATAGATCCCGGATTCTTTGAACGTAAATCCATGATCCCCAGCGGGTTCCGTTACCCTTTTCACATACAGGATGGTATGGTCGTCCTTCCACGACGGTTGCTCATAATAGGTATCATTCTGACTGCGAAGCACCTCACGGTACTGCTTGGAGGACAGATCATAGACGGCTAAAGAACCGTCTGCCGCAATGATCAGCTGTTTGCCGTTTGAGTTGATTTTGGCACTGCTTACTTCACGTTTAAGCAGTTGATGAAACCCTTGGCTGTCATAGGCGAACAACCCTTTTCCTGCAATGGGGATATAAATCGTATCTTTATATTCTGAAAAGTCCAGCGGACTGCCCGAGCCGATATCGACGAACGATATTTGATTTTGCACCTGAAGCGATTGGGCAGATACACTATGGATACCAGTGGGACCTTGAAGTGTAAAAACGCCCACACCGATAAGCAAAGCCGCTGCCGCAGCAAAGATACCCCATTTACGCAGGGCAAACCGTTTTCGGGGCTTCACTAATTCTTGCTTGAGTCGCTGCTTCAGCTCCTCATTTACCGGTATACGGTCCTTCAGAGTGCGCAACGATTGTTCTATCCGGCTATCATCCATTTCGTTTCACACCTTCCAGACAGTTTTTGACAAGGACACTCATCTTCTTCAACAACCGGAAAGCACGCATCTTAATAACCTCTTCGGATTTGCTAAAGACCTCCCCGATCTCGCGATGCCTGAGCCCTGCAAAATATTTGAGCTTAACCAGCTCCCGTTCATCCTCCGGTAAAAAAGCCAGCACCTTTTGCAAACACGCCAGCTCTTCTTCCTGCTCGACCTCACCCTCCAATGATTCCGGTGAAGCAATCCATTCCATGGCCTCTCCCGCCAGAGCATCCTTCTTTCTTCGATAAAAGTCGATGATTGTATTGCGTGCAATCGTGAAGAGCCATGCTTTGGCATTCGACGGTTCTTGTAATGATTCATATTTTTCAAAGGCTTTGCGAAAAATTTCGCTGACCAGATCATCGGTGTCCCACTTGTTGCCTACTTTACTGTAAACATAACGATATAGATCATTAAAAAATCCATCATAGACGAGGGCAAAGGACCGTTTCAATCATGGCTCCTCCTTTCACACCAATAACAACGCAGACGAAGGAAAAAGGTAACCGCTCACCAGTAAATCTTTTTAATTTTATCAGCAAATAAGCCGTGGATATAAAGAAGGAGCCACTTAGGTGACTCCTCCATAATCCATTCAAGATTCAGCTTGCGTTCCCTATGGAAATCCACATGCTCCCCATCCACGTTTCTATTAAATACCAGTCGTTCCACTGTGCGTGTACATTTATGTTCTGTGCAGTTAGCCGCCCTGCCGAGTTCGTATCTGAGGGACTTCTATAGAAAGGAGTGTCCTCGGAAAGCATGGCTTGTTTGTCTACAAGCTTTACAGGGAAGGCCTCCTGTCCGAGATAGACCCATTTATCTCCAATCCAGGTGCTCACTTTGCCCCAGCTGCCTTTTGCAGCGGAAAGCTGCACGATTTGCGGAGAAAGGGCTACTTGGGTACGGATCATTTTTCCATTCGAGAAATCGAACAATTGGCTGTTCGCCCCCAAGTACACTTGAGACTGCCCTTCTACTTCCGGTTCGTCAGCTAGGGAAGACAATACCTGATTGATACCTGCGGTAATACCGTTAGTTAATCGATTCATATAATCCGCATCAGATAATTTCTGATCTTCTTCTGGGTTCGTCATAAAGCCCATCTCTATTAGAACGGAAGGAACGGTCGACCAATTGAAGCCGGTCAAATCCGAACGCGGAACAACGCCTCTGGATACGGCTCCTGTTGCAGCTATCGCTTCGTTCAGGATTACGCCTGCCGCATCCTTGCTTTGGGCAACCCATGCTTGATTTCCCTTGCTCGATGCCGGGTACAGCACGGAGATGCCTTGAGCTTTCGGAGAGTTATCTCCATCCGCATGGATTCGTACTGCCAAATCCGCTTGGACGTCGTTGCACTTCTGTGCCCGCTCTATGTTGGAAATGTCCACCTCATGGGTTTCCCGGGTCATAACTACCTCATAGCCTAGCTTCTCGAGCTTGTCCTTCAACTGCAGGGAAGCCTCCAAAGTCAGGACATATTCCGGTTTCTTTGTCTTGACTCCCCTAGTTCCCGAAGTCACCTTTGCCTTCATTTCATTCGAATCCGGAGAAGCTGGCTCCAGAGCATTGTTGCCATACAGCTGATGGCCCGGATCCAAGCAAACGACTTGTTCGTTAGGCGTCTTGGCGCTGACTGGCTTTGCCCCCCAACCAACCACTGATCAAAAGCACAGTCGCTAGAACAATAAAGCTCATTTTACTGCGAAAAATAGCTGTCATGCCTTCCCTCCTCTTTAGATCTTTCTATCTTTCAATATACCCTCGCATATTTCGTATAAATAGCTACTTCTGCTGCTGAATCCAACCGTCACCTAACCACGTCCGAATTAATATCCAGCCGTTCCAGCGCTCCAAAGCCTGCACTTCCTGTGGATTCAAATCGCCAAGCCGTACAGGATTCTCCTCAATCGGATATTTATAAATGGACGTTGAACTACTTAAGCTTATACGCTCCTCCATTTTTTTGCTATATCCTTTTAAGAACGGGGTATGATTCAGCCGTATCCACTTCGGACCAAGCCAAGTAGGGACACGATACCAATCCCCAAGATGAGCATCGGATTTCACGTTCCCCTTGCCCAGCTCTCCCCCAACCGGAAACGACTCATTGGGCCGATTATAGAGCTGTACCGGCTCCAGCAGCTGAATGTTTTCCTCGACCATCTCCATTGGATAGCGCTCCTGCCACAGCTTATACCCTTCCGAAGCCAAGTATAACCCGATATTCTGATTCTCGCTCCATATGTCGGTGAAGGTCCAGAGCGGCAGCTCGGTTTCTTCTTGGTACGGTCCTAATTCCGCTGTAAACCCAGGTCGTCCGAATTGCGCGATAAACCAATCGGTGAAGCCACCGCCCGAAGGATCTTTGACCGGTTTAACTTGACTGTATCCTGTCATTGCGCTGATGCTGTCTGCCATCTTCTTGTCCCTAGCCATATGTTCGGGTGCCGTGTTGAAATACCAATATAACACTTCGCCGGAGGTGTGGTAGGAAAAGGCGATTTCCGGGTCGATCTGATATGTAAAATGGATCATGCTAGTTGCTTCTGCGGTTTCCGCAGGCTCGGAGCCTTTATAATTCTTGAACATCGGATACTTGGGAGAATTGACAATGCCTGTCCACATGGCAGGATACTGCCGATTAATATCGATCCCGCTCGCATTCGCCTTCCAGCGTTTAAAATTATCACTCCCGCCGTTCATGCTGAGCATATAATCACGATAATATTCCGGAAAAGCATCCAGCCCTTTCTGCTGAAGGGTCACGCCGTCCGGATTCACCATTGGAACAAACCAGATCGAGCAGTGATCCAGCAAATCGCGAACAACATATTTATCGTATTTCATATTATTTTCGTAGGCATAAGCATAGCGGTCAATCATATAGAGAATGAGATTGGTCCCCATCCATTCCCTGGCATGCTGAGACCCGTCAATGAGGACGGAGGCTTCCCCTTTACCCAGTTTGACGGCTTTAATGTCCCTCCCAAAGTCAGTCGTCCCGATCGATTTCACTTCGATTAATCCAGGATAAACAGCAGCCAGCTTATTCATCTCCTCCGACATCAATTCATACGAATACTCCTGATACGGGTAGACAATTTCCTTGTTTACCGGTGTGGAATCGGAAGCAGCTCCTGAAACTGCATGTGTACTACCAAAAATAAGGCTGATCCCTAGTACAGCTGCTGCTATGCTATGCTGCCTACTCTTCTTTCTCTCTATCATCAAGCTTCTCTCTCCTATAATCGTCGATGTATGATCTGTATTCCGTGGGAGGAATTCCCTATTATGCAAATCCATTTTAATAGATACATAGGGAAATTACTATAATTTGGTCGATATTTGTCGGATGATATAGCAGAACAGAAGCTGATGGAAAGGTATACTGGTCATTCCACATGAAATTCTTAGATTACAAAAAAACATCGACCGATTGGGCGATGTTTTTTTGTTTTATACTGCTACCTCCCTGTGTGTTGATGTCAGTCGGACTCCAACACCTCTTTGTGATATGCTGTACCCGTGGATAAAAAATAAAAACCAAAGGGGTACTGATATGTCGACAGCAAAGGGGACCAAAGAAAATCCATGGAAGTTAAAGACACCTCCTCAAACCTCCGAATATGAAATGTATAAGGATGAAAAAAATGGCCAAGCCATTATCGTGTGCATAGTAGGTAAAACCGTCTTGCATTACGACTATCGCTGCATAGACGACCTATACGCTATGCTAAAGAAGCATGGAGACTGGATTGAACTAGGAAGCGCTGATGAACAGAAACCAGCAAAAGAAGGTACGGTTGAAGCTTGGGGGCGTTCTCCTGAAAACCCGCTAGGCGGTTGGTACGGTTTAAAAAAAGGGTTTCGTGGCAGATTCGGCATGTACGTCCCTCCTTTGATGGAGGCATTAGGGCTTGCGGAAGTCGAACATAATCCAAGGAACAATCGTATGAGGGCTCTGTAAGGAAGATATCTCGTTTACTGTATAACGCAAAAAGGCTGTCCTACTCATCTGGAATAGGGAACAGCCTTTTCGGTATATTTCCATTAATCGTCCATACATTAATCTGGTTAGTCATTTATTGACTGAATCCAAGCCGAATCCCCTTCCCCTTTTAAATGTCCAACCCATGACTAGCCTGCATGATATCCTCTATCAGCACCTGAGGATGCTCCAACCCGATATACAGCCTAACTATGGAGCCTTGTATGGATTCGTAGCCGGGAACCGACCGGCCCACAGTAACCAGACTCTCATACCCTCCCCAGCTCACACCGATCCGGAAATAGCCGAGCCTGCCGGCCCACGCCTTCATTTCCTCAGGCGGCAGGTCGGTCTCGAAGGAGAACAGACTGCTGGAGCCGTGCATCTGCTGCTTCGCCAGCTCGTGCTGTGGGTGCGAAGCAAGTCCTGGATGGTTAACCTTCCTTACAAAAGGTAGCTGCTCCAAATGTCGCGCTACCGTGAGTCCGTTCTGCTCCAGCTTCTCCATCCGCAAGGGCAGCGTCCGCAAGCCTCGCATGGTCAGGGACGCCGAGTGCGGCGTCATCACGCCGCCAAGCAGCAAGTACTCGCTGCGATTGATTCGACTGATCGTTTCTTCACTCCCGATCAGTACACCTCCGATAATATCGCTGTGGCCTCCGATATATTTGCTGATGGAATGCAGTACAAGGTCGATGCCGAACTCGAACGGATTTTGATAGCAGGGCGTAGCCCATGTATTATCAATAATCGTCACCGCTCCAATGCTACGTGCCAGCTCCGCGCAAGCGCGCAGATCCTGAAGCCGGAACGTTTGCGTTGTCGGGCTTTCCAGATACATCACCCGTGTATTGGACCGCACCGCCGCTTGAAAGGCATCCATAGACGTTCCATCGACAAAGGTCGTCTCCACCCCGTATTGCGTCAGGAACACGCTCAGCAGCTCCCGTGTCGGGCCATAGGCTTGATTTACACATATGACGTGATCCCCCGACCGAACATGCGCCATGATCGCCGTCGAAATAGCGGCCATTCCCGATGCGAAGCACCTCGCCTTCTCTCCTCCTTGAAGAGCAGCTAAGCGTACTTCCAACTGCTGTACGGTCGGATTATGTCCGCGCGAATATACTGGGATATCGCCATTCCCCGTCATGGCCCGATCGAATTCTTCATAGGTAGAGAAGGTGAATAAGCTGTTCTGGTAAATGGGCATCACGACAGCACCTTGATGCTCATCGTCATGTGGATCATGAGCCACTCGCGTGCTCGGATCGACAGCACGTCGAGGAACGTTATCCTCGTCTTCCATCCTTATTTGGTTAGAGTCCACGGGAATTCCCCTTCCAATGGTTTTGTCACTGCACTACCCTTTCACCGCTCCCTGCGTCAAGCCTTCCACGATGAACCGCTGGCAAATTGCGAACAGGATGACTGTCGGAATGACGGACAGCACGGTTGCGGCAGACATAGAGCCCCAATCGATGTCGAACTTGGTGATGAACGAATTCATGGCGACAGGCAGCGTCTTCGAGCTCTCCTTATCGATGAACATAATGGCCATGAACAGCTCGTTCCAGTTCTGCACGAAGGCAAAAATAAACGTAGCCGATATGCCCGGCATCATAATCGGAACGATAACCCGGAACAAAGCGCTCATTCTTGAGCAGCCGTCCACCATAGCCGCTTCCTCCAGACTTGCCGGAATGCGCTGAAAAAATCCTCTCAGCATAATCGTACAGAAGGGAACCAAGCCGACCGTGTACATGAGAATCAGAGCCCCCTGCTTATTCAGAAGCCCCATCCTGGACATCATCCAATACAAGGTACTGAAGCCAATGAACAATGGCACCATTTGCGTAATGAAAAAAGCAAGCATCAGCTGACGGCTACCGCTGAACGTAAACCGCGCCAGAACATAGCCGCTCAAAATGGTCACAACCAGCACGATGGCTGCTGAAATGAGCGAAACCACAAGGCTGTTGCCGATGTAAATATGGAATTTCGATATTTTAAAAATTTGCACATAATTTTCTAATGAAAAGTGCTTCGGCCAATATTGGAGAGGCAGTGTGAAAATTTCGTTTCGAGGCTTCAAGGACGTAATGACCATCCAATATAACGGAAACACCATGAACAGCAAATACACGGCAAGAACAACGGTTTTGCCTACTTTTCCGGGTAAAGTCATTCGTCTGTTCATTAGAAATCACCTGCTTTTTCCGCTTTCGTTGCAAACAGATAAAAGGTCGTAAACAGCAGCAGAACGGCGATACAGATGATACCGATGGCGCTCGCCTGCCCGTAGTCACCGGCGAAAATAATTTTATCCAGCATGTAAGTCGTCAATATATGGGTGGACCCAGCTGGTCCGCCGTTGGTCATCCCATAGATCAGATCGGGGAAATTGAAAATCCAAATGACTCGCAGCGCCGTTGTGGAAATAATCGTAGGCATGATGTACGGAATGGTGACCTGAAACAGCTGATTGAAGCTGCTCGCCCCATCCATCTCCGCTGCTTCGTACAGCTCAGAGGGAACCGATTGCAAGGCGGCCAGCAGCATTATGGCGAAGAACGCTACTCCGTACCAAATGTTCGCAACGATAACGGAGAACATAGCCCAATTCGGATCCGATAGAAAGCCGATGCGTTCCGTAATGAGACCAAGCTTCAGCAGAAGGTCGTTAATGACGCCGATCTGACCGTTAAACAGCCAACGCCATATGATGCCGATGAGAAATCCGGACAATGCCCAGGAATAAAAGACAAAGCCTTGATAGATACCGCGCCCCGGGAAGCTTCTGCGCATCAACAGCGCCATCATGAACCCGATCAGAAACTGCAGGACGAGCGAGATGACCACCCACATGACCGTATTAACGACTATCGTCTTGAACTGGGCGGCTCCCAGCACGGTTTGGAAATTTTTGAACCCTACATAATGGACATCAGTTAAGTTAAAGAGCGAGTAATTTTGGAAGGCTACATTGATGCCTCTAAGAATAGGAAAGTAGGTAAATCCGAAGACGAGGAGCAATGTGGGAAGCAAGCATAGGAAAATAAAGGTCTGCGTACGATTGAGCCGAAACGGCCTTCCCCCCTCCCGTAACGGCTGTGCAACACGTGGTTTCATCTGAGGTCCCTCCCATAATAGAGGTGACGGGCAGCACGAGGTCTACCCGTCGTTCAATTGGACTGGCTTATTTCCCCTGCTTTTTCTCATTCACCCAGTAGGCATCCCACTTTTTCAAAGCGTCGTCGATCGACATTTTTCCGAGAAGGATCGCCTGAGCGTCCTGCTGGACGACATTTCGCCATTCACCGAAGCCTTTATAATCCGTTTCGGGCTTATACGGTATGTAATGGGCCGTATCGTTCGCCATGTCGATATAAGGCTTATAAGCACCTTCCTTGAAATATTTATCAACGGACGCGCTGTTATGAATCGGAATGACACCCGCTACTTTGGTGAACACGGCATTTTGCTCCGGACTGGAGATGAATTCAATCAGCTTCCACGCTTCCTTCGGATGTTTGGAATAGGACGTCACTCCCCAGCCTGCAGCTCCTACCTTATAGTGCGAAGCCCCAGTAGGACCTGTCGGCATCGGTGCGGTAGCCCAGGTGCCCTCCTTCAGCTTTTGCTTCACGGGATCAATAGTGTCAGGGTCCTGAATGAGCATTGCGGTAGCTCCGGATACGAACCCTTGGACCTGCTCCGCAAATGCCCAGTTCACGGAATCCTTCGGTGAACCGTCCTTGTACAAGCTCACGTACAGCTGCATCCCCTGCTTCGCTTCCGGGGTACTGAAGATGGTTGCGCCGCTTTTTAGGAACATCGTATCATCCGTATTCACATTTTTCCCGTTGTAATCGCGGAGAAGATCGACGATATAGCCGTCCGCACCGGAACCTCCACGGAACGAATAGCCGAAGCGATTGTTCGCTGGATCCGTCAGCGTTTTGGCAGCTTTACTCAAGTCCTCCCACGTTTTTGGTGGGGTCAGACCTTTTTGATCGAACCAGTCTTTTCGGTAAAACAGCATTTTCTGATAAAGTCCATAAGGGATGTAATAGGGCTTTTGGTCGATATAGTTGGCCATAGCAATTGAGTTGGCATTGAGGTCTTTGTAGTTGCTCCAAGAGGATGTATAAGGGGTTAAATCGGCAATCCATTTGTTAGTGACGAACTGCTTCACGGTTACGTCACGTACTTCCAGTACGTCGAGATCTTCCTTGGCCGCGAGCATAGTGGATATTTTATTATCTGCGCTTTCCAGTGGAGGAGAGATGAGTTCTACCTTGATGTTGGGGTTTGCGGATTCGAAGCTGGCGATCATTTTCTTAATGACATCCGTTCGGGCAGGACTGGTTAAGCTTTCAATCATTTTCAATGTGACGGTTCCGGAGCTAGCGCCCCCATCCGTCGATCCCTTCGTATCGCTGCTAGAGCAACCGCTTAATGTGCCCGCCGCCAAAACCGGAATCAGTGAAACGGCCACCCATCGTTTTGTCCCCTTCACACTACCAACCTCCACTATGGTTTATTTTCTATACAAGACTTGAGTCTGATATAGTCCCCCGCTGCCAATACGTGTATTACGGAAGCTCTTGCCCATGTGATTTACTACCTGTATACCTGTATGATAGCAGTGCTTATAGATTGCTATCCTTCGTATGCAAGGACGTCTAGTAGGTTATGAGAAAACCTCTATCGATGTATTTTCATAGAAGTGTGACCGCGTTCAATGGTTGGTTTTATCGCCAATAGGAATGTTCTTCATTACGATAACGCTTCAGTGAACTCAGACTGTCCTATGTGGTAAAAAGGTTCTTGTCCAGCGACACCTATATACCTGTATGACAGGTTAAGGCGGGCTAATTATCCAAATCATAATATGGGGATTGGACGAAGTCAATAGGGATTTGTTATGTTTCTTAACTCGGTTTTATGCATTGTAAGCGTTTTATCGAATTTTGTAGAATGTTGATGTAATTTAAATTAACATGTATTATACATTGCGAATTGCTTGCTCCATGCTGTTCATCAGTTTATTGAGTTCTTCACAAGCTTTTGTCGGATTCCGCTCCACAATCGCGTCGAATAAAGTCTGATGAAAGGGAAAACTATCATTAAATATTTCTTGTCGCCCGAGAGGGGCATTCCAGAATACCGCGAACAACTCCCAGACGGATTCAACCAAGCTTTGCAAAATCGGATTGCCTGCAGCCTTATAAATCGCCTGATGAAACTTCATATCCGCTACCGAGCTGCCGGGCCCTTCCGTTACTTCAATTTCGTGGAGATAATACCGCATTTCCTCCATTTGCTCTGGCGTTGAGCGCTCTGCCGCTAGTTGTACTGCAAGCACCTCCAGTGCCCTTCGCACTTCCATTAGCTGCAGCAGAGCCGACTTTTCATCTTCGATTTTGATTTTGGCAGACATCTGGTAGTGCCCTGCTTCCTTCACATAGATTCCCTTGCCGTTTACGACTTCGACCACATCGGTCGCTTCGAGATAACGGAGCGCTTCCCGCAGCGAGGAACGGCCGACTCCCAGGAGCTTCATAATGGCATCGGCAGAAGGAAGCTTGTCGCCCTGCTTCAGATCCCGTTCTCGGATGAATGCCTTCAACTCATCGGCAACCATTTCATGCATCCTGAGTTTATTAATTTTTTTCATGCGTCAGCTCTTCCCTTCCTTCTCCCTTGGACAGCAGGTTTTTAGTTCATTATAGCAATAATAATTGGGAAAAGAACCCTACTTATTTTGCGCCTAACGCAAATTAGTCGCACCTTTTCAAAAGGTCGATAATACGATGAACTATGCAACCATGACATTAGCCCAGAAAGGTGTGTCCGAAATGACAGGAAACGTCAAAAACTTTTTTGCAGGCGGTAATACAGCCCACGGCTTCACGAGTCTTTTTGACTCTTCATTGCAAGGATTGGATCGTATTTATATTTTGAAAGGCGGGCCCGGGACTGGAAAGTCCAGCTTGATTCGCTACATCGGCGATCACTTGGCTAACAATGGGCACGACATTCTTTTCATACATTGCGCCTCGGACAGCGATTCATTGGACGGACTGATCGTTCCAGCTCTTAAGATCGGCATTGTCGACGGAACGGCTCCTCACGTCATTGAACCTAAACTGCCCGGTGCAGTAGAGCAGTACGTTAATCTTGGCGAGGCTTGGAATGCAGCCGAACTGAATGAGCAGCGCGATTCTATAGGGGCTTTGAACTATCAAATTAAGCAAGCCTATGAACGTGCTTACGCTGGCTTCGCTGAAGCGCTCCGTATTCATGACGAGTGGGAGGCTGTATATTTTGAGACGATGGATTTCGCTGCGGCCGATGAGCTGACCGATGAATATAAAGATATTTTGTTCGGTGACCTCAAGCTGGAGAAGCTAAGTCGGGTGGACCATCGGTTTCTCGGCGCGGCTACGCCTGCTGGAGCCGTCGATTTTGTCCCCAATCTGACGGAAGGCTTACCACGGCGCTTCTTCCTCAAAGGCCGTCCCGGCTCCGGCAAATCGACTATGCTGAAAAAGCTTGCAGCTACAGCTATCGAGCGCGGCTTCGACATCGAAATTTATCACTGCGGCTTCGATCCGAACAGTCTCGACATGATCATCGTTCGGGAGCTCGGTTTCGCTATATTCGACAGCACGGCTCCGCATGAATATTTTCCGGAACGGGCCGGGGACGATATCGTCGATATGTACCTTCGCTGCATCAAGCCGGGAACAGATGAAGCCAACGCAGAGGTGCTAAGCGGTATCAAAGAGCGGTATACTTCTCAAATGAAGCAGTCCACGCAGCATTTGGCTGAGGCGAAGTCCTTTCATGATCAACTGGAGCAGATTTATGTTCAGGCTATGGATTTCCGGGTCGTGGACCGCATTCGCGAGCGTATTTTGCAGGAGATTTCCGAGTTCACGGTTTTGAGTGATTGATTGCCATACTTGAGAAATCCAATACACTGAAAAATGGATAAGGTGGGAGGTGGGGTATCCCCTGGAGGAGCGAAGCGGGCCTGAAGGGGTTATCCCACCGGGATACCTAGTCCATTTTTCCCCATTTGTTTTTATCTTCTTGACAACCCCCGGAAGCTGCCCACCAGACATACGTGCTGGGAAAACCGCCGTTATCCAAAGGTTTTTTTACTCTCACTAAAAAAAAAGAACCTGACGCTTCATGCGGTCAGGCTCCCTGCTATAGGAACAAGAGTTATTTTTTTCGGCTGGCATTCAATTCGTATTTGTTTCGGTGAAATTCTTTGACCATATCCTTTAGAAAAATGGATTCTTGCTCGCTCAAGCCATGCTGGTTATTTTTATTAACCAAATTCCCGATATGGCGTTTCAAAATTTCACTCCGACGTCCTAACAGCTCCTCATGATTCAACTTCAGTCAGCTCCCTGGTTTTGTGGTTTCTCTAGTTTGTTTGTTTATATTAAGTATATCAAACCGGATTTTTCATGAAAAACCGGATACAAGCACCCTACACCCGATATTTCCCCTTATTTCTTGATCATATGGGGACAAAACCATCAAGACGAAAACTTCCTGCCCTATTCTCGTCGTTATTAACTCCTTCACCGCATTAACGCGTTTTTCCACTCGACAGCCTTCCCCTCTTTATTCTAAATACAGCTTTTTCCGTGGCTTCCCAAATTGTATAATGAGAAAAGAACGCCCCTAAGGACGTCCTTCTCTACAATGAATACGGCTTGTCTACCAGCCTAAATTTAAAGTTTTCCCTGTTTCAGCTAATGTCTTGATATTGCTCAAGATCATCCACCAGCTATTCGACGTATTTGAAATCGACGGATGATTGTCGCTCCATTGATCGTTGACTAAGGTCAGCTTCGTGCATTCCCCGACCGTTTCCAGCGTCATCGTAATCCTCGACTCCAACTCTGCATGATTCGGATAGTAAGATGGACCTGGGTGTTCGAGGCAGCTCAACAAACGGTTCGGTTCATAGGCCAATATGGTGCCGTAAACATGAACGGTCTCATCCCCATCATTACCAGGACCTACATATTGGAACGGTTCCCCCACTTGAAAAGTCGATTGCAGCTCACTGCCAAAAAAAATCTTTCGTGTTCCTTCTGGTGTCACAAGAATCTCCCAGACTTGTTCAGTTGCAGCTCCAATATAAAATTCGTATTTCAGTTCCATTATCCCACTCCTTTATTCCAAGTAATGTGCTTTAATGTAACTATAGCTTGTCCCGTCAACCAAGTATTGTAAAAACGCGACAGCAGGACCCTTCATTCTTATGACCTAATATGAGCAGGAGGAAGCATTCATGACTCAGCACATTCCCAAGCCCAGTATGGGTATTCTGAATTTAGATCAAGCCAAGTATCATCTCAACCGATACACACCTTCTGAAGATATCGGCTTCTTCGTCAAGCATTTTTGGATCGTCAGCTGGGATTTAACAGGGCAAGAGCCTTATTTGCAGAGTGTGGTTCCGAACCCTTGCGTCAATCTCATCTTCGAGCCCGGCAAATCAGCCGTCTATGGAGCTGCCAAACAAACTTACTCTATTCTCCTTCAAGATAAAGGATGTGTGGTAGGAGCCAAATTCAAGCCCGGTGGCTTTTATCCGTTTATTCAACAATCGGTTTCCGAGCTTCTCCAGCGTCCTATGGAAATTTATGACCTATTGGGTATTGAAGCTAGGACTGCAGAAGAGTTGATCTTATCCCAGACCGAAGAAACAAAAATGGTTGAGTTTGTCGAAAGCCTCATTCGGCCGAAGCTGCCCGAACGGGATGAGAATATCATTCTGATTAATCAAATCATCGATCGGATTGCGGGGGAGCGCGAGTTCACCAAGGTGGATCAAGTCACGGAATGCTTCTCCATAAACATAAGGAAGCTGCAGCGATTGTTCGAGCAATACGTTGGTCTTAGCCCCAAAACCGTTATCAAGCTGTATCGGCTCCAAAACGCAGCGGAGGCTATGGATAGAGGCCATCAACTGGATCTGCTGGAGCTTTCTCTGAAGCTCGGCTATTACGACCAGTCCCATTTCATCAAAGACTTCAAAGCTACTGTTGGCAAAACACCCGAAGCCTACACAAAACAAGCTTAATATTCTTAATTTCCTATCGGCTTAAATAGGTATATAATTAAAGTATGCCAAATAAAGGAGATGACTTATTGTATGGGTGAGCAAACACGTATCGGTAAAACGGACTTATATGTAAACCGTATTGGGCTTGGAGCCAACGCTGTTGGCGGGCATAATCTGTTTCCTCATTTGAATGACGACACCGGCAAAGAAGTCGTTCGAACCGCATTAGCGCATGGCATTAACTTCATAGATACCGCATTTATTTACGGCCCGGAACGATCGGAGCAGCTGATCGGGGAAGTATTGAAAGAAACCGGTAAGCGTCAGGACACCGTCATTGCAACCAAAGCCGCACATAAGTTTGTCGACGGCAAGGTCGAGATTGATAATTCTCCGGCATTCCTAATAGAATCGGTACATAGCAGCTTGAAGCGTCTGCAGACCGATTATATCGACTTGTTTTATATTCATTTTCCTGATAAAACGACACCAAAGGATGAAGCTGTTGGCGCATTACAGCAGCTCAAAGCCGAAGGCAAAATCCGCGCTATCGGCGTTTCTAACTTTTCTATTGAGCAGCTTACTGAAGCTAACGCCAAAGGACAAGTCGATGTGCTCCAGTCCGAATACAATCTGTTCCGACGGGGAGTAGAGGAAGCTATCCTGCCCTACACCGTAGAGCGTCATATTTCGTTCGTTCCTTATTTCCCACTGGCATCCGGTTTGTTGGGCGGTAGATATACTAAGGATTCAACATTTGAGGATGGCCGCTCCAGAAACCCATTGTTCCAGGGTGAGGCCTATATTCGCAATCTGGACAAGGTGGAGCAGCTTCGCGAAATCGCCAACGGTAAGCAGGCTGAAGTCGCCCATGTCGTTCTCGCTTGGTACTTGACCCGCCCATCTATCGATGTGCTTATTCCCGGAGCCAAACGTCCGGAGCAAGTCATCAACAATTTAAAAGCGTTAGATGTGCAGCTAACCCAAGAAGAAATCGAGAAGATCGATCATATTTTCAGAGATTAGATTTACATATTAACTCATTCGAGGATAGAAAAAGCACCGACCTTGAGGTCCGTGCTTTTTTTCAACTTTATGGTTACTTCAGGCTATGGTTCAAAAACGCCCTTGTTCGGTCGAACTGCGGAATCGTGAAGATCTGCTGAGGCGAACCCGACTCGATGATTTCTCCCTGATCGATGAACATCACGCGGTTAGCCACTTCTTTGGCAAACCCCATTTCGTGAGTTACAACGATCATGGTCATGTGTTCTTCGGCCAGCTTCTTCATTACCTGCAGCACCTCACCCGTCAGCTCAGGGTCCAAAGCAGAAGTAGGCTCGTCGAACAACAGAATGTCCGGGTTCATCATTAAAGCCCGGGCAATTGCAACGCGCTGCTTTTGCCCGCCGGAAAGCTTGGAAGGGTATTGTGCCTCCCGTCCGGATAGACCGACCTTAGCCAGCAGCTCCGAGCTGCGTCTTCCGATGTCTGCAGCCGATTCGCCTTTAACAACTTTCGGAGCAAGCTCCAAATTCTGCTTAACGGTGAGATGCGGAAATAGATTGAAATGCTGAAATACCATACCCATCTTGGCCGTTATCCGCTTAATGTCCTGAGGCTTGGAGTACACCCCGTTCTCTACAAGCATCTCCCCGTTTATCGTGATGGTGCCGCCATTGATTTGCTCGAGATGGACAAGACTTCGGAGCATAGTACTTTTACCCGATCCGGAAGGGCCGATGACTGCCACGACATCGTTCTTATTGACCTCAAACGACATTTGCTTCAGCACGTCCAGTGTGCCGTAGGATTTTGTAAGATTGGTTACTTCTATGATAGCCACATCAGCCAGTCCTTTTATTCAAATTTAAATCTTCTTTCCAGCCATTTGAACAATGCGGTTAACAACAACGTCATGATCAAATAGATGATACCCGCTACGAAGAAAGGTACAATCGTGAAGTCACGATTCACCACCGTCTGGGCATAGTGCAGCAGGTCCGGAACCGCTACGGCATACAGGAGCGCAGTATCCTTGATGAGCGTAATCGATTCATTAGACACCGAAGGCAGGACGACCCGAAACATTTGAGGCAGGATGATTCGCGTCAAAGTCTGCCACTTGCTGAACCCCAGCACCTGGGAAGCCTCATATTGCCCCTTATCGATAGCCAGCAGACCGCCGCGGAAAATCTCCGCGAAATAAGCCGCATAATTCAAAATAAACCCGACGCAAGCCGCGGTAAAACGATCGAGCACCAAATATTCACCGATTCCCGGCAGCATCGGCAACCCGAAGCAAATGACCAAAAGCTGCAGCAGCAGCGGCGTGCCACGCATGATATAGATATAAGCGTGGGCGAACCCGGATAACGTCTTGCTGCTGCTTTTGACTGCCAGCGTGAGCAAGAAACCAAACGGAATTGATATAACGATGGCAATCAGAAATAGAAGGACCGTCATTTGGGCGCCTTCCAGCATAGGCTTAACCATCGAAATCCATTTATCTAAAGACATAGAAAACTCCCCCAAAAAGCAAAACGGGATTTCCACAAGAAGAAACCCGTCCGCTTATCTTCATCCGTTCAATTACTTCAATACTTTATCTTCACCAAACCATTTTTGCGAGATCTTCGCCGCAGTGCCGTCTTGATTCATATCATCCAGCGCCTTTTGCAGCTTCTGAAGCAGTGCCTCGTTGCCTTTTTTCACGCCAATTCCGTATTCTTCAGGCGCCAGCGATTCATTCATCAGCTTGAAGGTGCCTTTTTCCTTGGACATGTAGTAATTAATGACAACTTCATCGATAACGACTGCATCGACACGGCCGATCTTCAGATCATTAAGCGCCAGAACGTTGTCTGAGTATTCCGTTGCATTTTTAACCTTGGATTTGATCGGGCTTTCATTCAAAGCATCTGATGCAGAGGAAAGGGATTGAAGTCCTACGACTTTGCCAGTCAGATCATCCAGCTTAGAGAGATTCGATTTGGCCAAAGTCACAACCACTTGTGCGTTTTTCAGATACGGCTTAGTGAACAACACTTTGGATTTACGCTCATCGGTAATGGTGTAACCGTTCCAAATCAGATCGATCCGGCCGCTGCTCAGCTCCGATTCTTTGGTTTTCCAATCAATAGGCTGAAATACAGCTGTGGAACCCATCTTCTCCACTGCCGCTTTCGCATAGTCAATATCAAAACCGACGATTTCATTCTTCTCATCCCTAAAACCTAACGGAGCGAATTTATCGTCAATACCAATTACTATTTTTTTGCTGTCCCCAGAAGCGGAAGAAGAATCTTTCGCGCCGGAGCATCCGGTAAAGATAGATACTGCTGCGGTGATGACTAATGCCATAGCTGCTAAACGTTTCATACAAATGTGAACCACCTTTTACTATTTTTGCTTTATTACGTTACCACTTTATCAAGATCTAAATGATATCACATTTCCGCAAATAGTGTCGATACTTGTCGAGGTAGTTAGATTATTCCATTGGGGTGAATGGGAACTCTTCGTGAACTTTATAGAGGTACTTTCCTATTAAATAGAAAAAGGAGTACCGATTGGGTACTCCTGCGTTGTTGAGAAACCTATTATTACAGAAAATATGGCGATAGGTGGGGTGTCCCCTCTAGGAGCGGCAGCGGCTGGAGGGGGATATCCCACCGAAATGCCACATATGCATATGCATCTGGATCTCCACCAGTTTCTCAACTAATCTGAAGGAGCCCCTCGGTACTCCTCAGTCTACCCGGCCTTCTAACACCCTTTTCAACGTTTCCATATCTCGCCAAACCATACCCTGATCTTCCGCAAACTTCTCATCCGACATTCCCGGCAGTTGAAATGCCGTAAACAGCACCTCGCTGCCAGAGCCATTTGCAACAACACGCATCGACACCAAAATTTCGTCACCTGACAATGTGCCTACGTAATGGTCCAGCACACCGTAGTTGTTCTTTGCCACAAAACGTATGGTTGCTTGTCCTTCCGGCGTCTCCATAATCCATCGTTCCCCTGACTCTCGAATCGAAAGACAAAAGGAGGTCGCCCATTCAGGAAAGTTACTCAAGTTGTGCACGTATTCGTACACCTGCCCAGGCTCGTGTTGTATTGTCACGCTCAGTGTTTGTGAATGATATATTGCAGCCATGTCACCATTCTCCCTTTCATACAAAGTGATAATGAAACTGTCATCGTAGTTTTATTCTACCCTCTCAGATTGGAGAGGTATTGTATAAAACGGACATGCTGCGATATTCTTCTGCCGCTGCTGAAGGCGTTTCCCCGTAAAATCGTTTAAACTCATGGTTCAAATGTGCTTGATCAAAAAAACCGTGCTGCAGTGCAGCCATGGACCAATCGCTATATTGTCTTTGGCGAATATCTCTGACCACTGTCTGGAAGCGAATAATTTCGCTAAACCTTTTGGGACTGAGCCCGATCCATTGGTTAAATTTGCGGTGCATTTGTCGAGGGCTGATATATTCAGACTCCGCTAGCCGTGCGATCGGAAGGTTCCCTCCGGCATCAAGGATGCGATACAGCAGGTTTTTCATCAGATGATCTTCTACCGTGTTCCTTGCATGAAATAACTTGATCAAATGCTGTTCTATAATTCGAATTCTGGCTTCCATCGTATTTTCCGCAAATACTTGCTCCCCTAGTTCCCCCTCTGCACATACTCCTATGGCATCTAACGAACAGAACTGGTTAGTAAATTCCGAAAGAGATGCTTTCAAGAATAAATGAGCACCTCCGGGGAAAAAACGGACACCCAGCTTGCGAACGGGATGATCGGTATCATAAACAATGGTGAATGGGCTATCGAATATCCCGCAATATCGGATTCTATAACTATTTCCCTTAAGATCCTGCTCAAACAAAATATCGGTGCAGCCATCCGGGATCACTCGATCGACGGATAGCGAATTCATTTCATTAGCTTTATCAGCCGTTAGGAGCGGCTCTGAAGCCCAGTAACAGGAGATATACGGTTGGAGAATAGGTGAAGGCAGCCATTCCCTATATGGATTGGAAGGTCTTCTTCCGTTAGCTTGTATCGGTCGAAATAAAGAATGTAGTTTCATATCCATTCGATAACCTCCTTCACCTCATACACAACGTTCATACCACCATAGGATCTCCAGCAGTTGTTAGCATCGCCTACAGCTTGAACGATTGAATTAAGGAGCGCAGCTCCGTCGCCGTGTGCCCTACTGATTCGGCCGAAGACGCAACCTCTTCCATGCAAGCATTTTGTTCCTCGGCTGATGCGGCTACATTTTGTGTATTGACCGCATTTCGCTCTGCGATGAACGTAACCTGCTCCAACAACTGTACCATACTTTGATAGCGTTCATGAATATGTTCTATGATGATTGAAACCTCTTGCGATTGGGAGGAAATATCCCTCATAGCACCTCCAATTTCTTGGAATGCATCGCTCGATTGGTTGACCCGATGGATCCCTTCCTGGACCACATGGGTTCCTTGATCCATAGACTGAATCGCTTTACGCGAATATGCTTGAACTTGCTCGATGAGCCCCCGGATCTCCCCTGCGGCATGACCTGTTTGCTCAGCTAGCTTCCTCACTTCGTCGGCAACTACCGCAAAGCCTTTTCCATGTTCCCCTGCTCTTGTCGCTTCAATCGCGGCATTGAGAGCCAGTATATTGGTTTGATTCGCAATTCCGGTAATAACCTCAACTATTTGACCGATATCATTGGATTTATCTCCTAATGAACGAATCACTTCCGCTGCATCTCCGACCGTTTGACTAACAAGATTCATTTGCTCCATTGTAAGAGCTGAGGTCTGTATCCCCAGTTGTGCTTTATCACTTCCTACTGCTGTGACCTCCGTCATATTCACCATTAACGAAGATACCCGCTTCATGCCATTGGAAATATCGGTTGCGGCTTGGTTCGTCTCCGTACAACTGGACATTTGCTCTTCGGAGCCTGCAGCTACCTCTTGAATCGCCGTGACGATTTGCTCCGATGCTTGGCAGGTTTGCTCTGCGCTTGCAATCAACGCTTCCGAAGACGCTGCAGCTTGAAAAGAGGTATCCCTTACCTGGGATAAAATGACCCTGAGCTGATTCGTCATCAAATTGAGGGATTTTAATAATACTCCCGTTTCATCAAGACTCCTTACCTGCACTTCTGGATGGGTGAGGTCACCCTCGGCTATCCGCCGCAGCAATCGAGCAGAGGTTTGAATCCTCCATGTAATCCCAAGAGTGAACAAGAAATTCAACAGAAGCGCAGTTGCTATAATAATCGCTGCATGAATACTTATTTGGATAGCAGTATTTTTTTTGATTTGTTGAATTCGCTCATTGGCATCAGGCGCCCCGACATACCACATCCCAATGATAGTTCCGTTAGAGTCCTTGATAGGCATATAAGCGGCCTGATATGTATGCCCTACAACATTAGCTTGCCCGACATAGACTTCACCCCGTTTAAGCACTTTTTCTGTAACGGCTTCAGAGGCTGGGGTACCCACTGCACGTGCCCCATCGACCACAACGTTAGTCGTTATTCGCGTGTCACCCAGAAAAATAGTAGCCGTATCCCCATTCGTCAGCGTCCCGATTCTATCAACAATTTCATTATTATCGTTAAGCAGCGCCTCCCCTTTATACAGCTTACCGTCTTTAATGCTCCAGTTACCCGGATATTTCATATCGATGATGGAAAGTCCGGTCTGCAAATCGGATCTCGCCTTCTCAAGCGCCTCGCCTTGGATCACTGCCGTCAGATTGACGGTTTCCTCGTACCCCATAACAGCTAAAGACGGAATTATGATGACCATAGAAAGTAAAAACAGCTTCACTCTAATAGACAATGACAAAATCATGGTTAGTAAACGATTCATATCCGTTCGTCCTCCTACATCTTGCAGCAAAAAGATTTAAAAACTATTATAACATTTACCAATTTACCCCCATAGGCTGGTAGACCTATCCTATTTGTCTATTTATAGTCAGAAATGCGTAGCTTTTATGACAGCACTAGTTTCGTGAGTATAAACTGTGCTGCTCATTTAGATAACAAAAGGCACCCCATCGGGTGCCCCTACTTAGAAATTATTTGGAAAAGATTTTTTCTGCGTTATCCAAAGACATCTTGTTCCCCATTGCCGAGTAATCCAACCACGGTTGATCAGGAATAGGGTAGATGTGATTTGCTTTTACCGCTTTAAGCCCCTGCCAGATTGGGCTGGACTGCAGCTGTGCATACAGCTTTTTCGCTCCATCTTCATTGTTAACGATGACGAAGATGGCATCCGCATCATAATCAGGAAGCACTTCTTGCGAGATCACTTCATAAGATTTGTCTTTGCTGATCTTCTCGACACCTTTAGCCGGCTTCAATCCCAAGTCCTCGAACAGCATAGGTCCCATCGGACGTCTGAATCCGAACACCCGCAGCTCTTTTGCCGTTACGCGGACAGCCATGACCGTACCGTCACCGATTTTGCTTTGAATCAGCTTCTTAACGCGCTCTGCTTGAGCTTGATTTTCTTTGAGGAAATCCTCAGCCTGCTGCTCACGGTTGACTAACTTAGCAACTTTTCGTAAAGTATCTCTCCATGTTCCCTCATCTAGGTCAAAGGAAACGGTTTTGGCAATTTTTTCATATTTAGCGATATCTCCGGCATATTGCTTGTCGATGTAAATGACATCGGGCTTCAACGCCAACAAAGCTTCCATATCCGGCTCTGTTGCAACACCAAGCTGTTTCGTATTTGTTAGACGATCCGCTACGTGAGGTAAAAAGGTTTTCAGATCCCCACCCACAACGGAACCAACAGGCGTAATGCCAAGTGCTAGCAGATGATTGGTCAAATGAATGGAAAGCGATGCAATCCGCGGTTCTTTATTCTCAGCCGGCTTATCTCCGCCCGCTTCCTTGCTTGGTTGTGGCGCATTGGTGCCGCACGCGGACAAAATCAGACTAAGAATTAAGCTGAATATCAATAGTGTCTTTTTCATAAAGTCTCCTCAATGGGTTATTATTTGGTTTTACGAAGTAAGTAAAGGAAATACGGCGCACCCACAGCGGCAACAACAACACCCGCCGGAATCGCGTTAGGCTGGAAAATGGATCTTCCGATCGTGTCGGCCACGACCAGGATGACAAGACCTATCAAGCCTGAAATCGGTAAAATATGCTGATGCATGGGTCCTACCAGACGACGTGCCAGATGAGGCGCGACCAAGCCGATAAATCCGATTCCTCCCACCATCGATACGCTGGCGCAAGATAAAGCTACAGCCGCAGTCAGCAGCACCAAACGCTGTCTTCGTACGGAAGCTCCAATCCCGACAGCCAGGTCATCGCCTAGCGATAAGGCATTTAAAGATTTGGATTGACTAAACACATACGGTGCAATTAACAGGATCCACGGAAGTAATGCATACACATGAATCCAATCCTTCCCCCAAACATTGCCGATCAGCCATCTTGAGGCAAATACATACGTTTTATCATCGAGACTTAATGACAAAAATAACGTAGCTGCGCTGAAACCGGCCGAAACCGCAATTCCGATTAAGATTAAGCGTACCGGCAGCCATCCTTTTTGACGATCATACGCCAACAGAACAATCAGGAGCGCTGTTACAATACCTCCGGCAAACGTAAACAATGGAATAAGCAGTGAGATCGCACCTGTCATTGTATTAAAATAGGTGACAAAAACAATAAGGCCTAACGAAGCACCGGCATGAATACCGAGAATACCGGGATCCGCCAATGCGTTGCGCGACAATCCTTGTAAAATCGCCCCGGATATGCCCAATCCGATTCCCGCCAGCATGGTCACCAAGATACGAGGGAGTCGAAAATCAAATAACACCATCGTGTCATCCGGACTTCCCCTTCCAACCAGCGTTTGTATAACTGCTGAAGGAGAAAGCCGAATCGTCCCCGTATTTAAGCTAATAATTACAGCACTTAAACAGATGAGGATTAATACAAAGCCTACGACAGCCGCTTTTTTCTCTCTAGCGTGCATTTGCTGCATTCTCTATAAGCTCCTCCTTTCTTTATGAGCAAGATAAAGGAAGAAAGGGACACCTACGAGGGCAACCATCACGCCGATAGCCAACTCTCTTGGCGGATTCACCATCCGTGCTCCTAAATCAGCAAAAACAAGCAGGACCGCCCCTAATACGGCAGACACCGGAATGACGAACCGGTAATCGACGCCTACCAGCTTTCTCGAAATATGTGGAATCACGAGGCCCACAAACCCGATTGCACCTACAGCCGATACGGAGACCCCCGCTAAAATCAAAGCCGCTATCATGGCCAATATTCTTACCCGCTTCGTTCTAACTCCAAGATTAGCAGCTACCTCATCCCCCAGGGAGATTAACGAAAGAGATCGGCTCATCAGCAGTGCCCAAGCTATAGTGATCGTGATCACCGGTACCAATAGCTTCAATTGTGACCATTTGACTCCGGCAACGCCTCCTGCATACCAATAGGCCAAATCCTGGCTTAATTGATAATAGATCGCGACCCCGGAGCTGAGAGAGTGCAGCAGGGCTGCAACGACAGCACCAGCAATGGTCAACCTTAAGGGTGTCAAGCCTCCAGCCGTTGTAGAACTAAGCGCAAAAATAAAAAGAGCGCTTAAGGACGCTCCCGCAAATGACAGCAGCACCAAGGCGGTATACGGTACATTCGGAAAAAATGCGAAGCTTAAAGCCACCATAAATGTCGCTCCTGCGTTGACTCCAAGAATCCCCGCATCTGCTAACGGGTTACGTGTAACCCCCTGCATTAACGCTCCCGCAACCGCAAAGGCCGCACCCATAAC
Organism: Paenibacillus sp. RC67; assembly: GCF_030020805.1. GTDB lineage: Bacteria > Bacillota > Bacilli > Paenibacillales > NBRC-103111 > Paenibacillus_S. The sequence continues at coordinate 339,006 of NZ_CP125098.1, read as the reverse complement.
AGCCGCTGCAATCACTCTAGGAAGCCTCAGCTCATGAATGATCTGATGCGTCGTCAAAGCAGGATTATACTTGGCAATAGCCGTCCATACGGTCCCGATGGTCATATCCTTCGCACCAAATGAGATAGCCAAAAACATCGAAAGCGCCAGTCCAATAATAGCTAGTAGCAGTACAGCGCTAAACACCGAGCCCTTCACACGGGTCCGATTACTCTTAAACACCCTATGTAAGAAGCCTGGATTCATGAAGTAAGAGTTCCTTTACTCTTAATAAACAGCTCAAAGGGTAGGCAGAGCGGAACACCGCTTCGAGGGTCCGTTAAAATGTCTGCCTCGATCCCGAACACCTGACGAAGAACATCCTTGGTCATAACCTGCTCCGGTGTCCCCTCACTCACCACCCGGCCTTGTTGAATCGCAACCATGTGATGCGCGTAGCGAGCGGCATGATTCAAATCATGAACCACCATAACGATTGTACGACCTTCTTCGGCATTTAACTTCTGCAGCAGCTTTAATACTTCCAGCTGATGCGCCATGTCTAGGAAGGTGGTCGGTTCGTCGAGAAACAGAATCTCTGTCTTTTGCGCCAAAGCCATTGCAATCCAGGCACGCTGACGCTGACCTCCGGAAAGCTGATCCACCGGACGATCCGCGAACTCGGCCATCCCCGTTATTTCAAGTGACCATTGAATTACATCCCAGTCCTCCTTACCAAGAGAACCGAAGCCTTTCTGATGCGGGAACCTTCCATAAGAAATAAGCTCGCTTACCGTCAAGCCATCCGGTGCCGTAGGGTTCTGAGGTAAAATGGCGAGCTGCTTCGCTACCACTTTGGTTGCTTGCTCATGTATGGACTTGCCATCTAAGTAAACTTGTCCGTTCTTAGGGTGGGTAATTCTCGCCATCGTTTTGAGAATGGTGGACTTGCCGGAGCCGTTGGAACCTACTAGAGCCGTAATCTTACCGATAGGGATCGTTAAATTTAAATCATTCACGATCAATCGATCATCATAGGCTATATTTAAATTCTGGGTAAACAACCCTTTGGTTTCACTGATCATCTCATTTACCTTCCTTGCTCCCTAATATTGGTCGGTCGTTTCTTATAGACTGTTCAGGCAATGAGTATTTGCAAAAATGCATCTAATGGACATGCCACACTGTGCAAATGAGAATCATTATCGTTAATGATTGTATCTTCATGGATAGGGATTGTCAACAGAAAAATAAAGGCCATTTCCCGTCAATTATAGGGAAATGGCCGCTTCTTCATCGGGGGGATTCCCCCAGCCAGCTTTACGCAGCTGGCTTTGTCGTACATAGTCCTTTATTTGTTTCTTAACACTCTTGTCCGGCCTAATGCTGCGCCTAGGATAATCAATAAGAAGCCTGTCAGCTGCATATATAAATGACTGGCTTCCCCGGTTACAGGAAGTGTTTCTACAGGTGCTCCATCCGGGTCTAACGTTACATTCCCATTCTCCTGCTGTTGGTTATCGCTAGACGGAAGGCCTCCTAAAGGCACCTTGATATTGCCTTCTATCGGCGGCACTTCTTGTTCTACGGGAAGCTCGGGCTTAGGTTCAGTGCCTGGCTTCTCTGCTGGTGCAGGATCAGGCTTCGCTGATGCTTCTGGCGCAGTGCCCGATCCGGGTCCGGTGGATCCTTGAGTCCCTGTTGATTCCGGACGCTTCACCGGTTCCGATGAATCGCCGGAATCCGAATCCGATGATCCCCCGCCAGGAGTGACCGGTGGAGTTACCGGAGGTTTCACAGGCGGCTCTACAGGTGGAGTCACCGGCGGGGTTACCGGTGGTTCTACTGGCGGCTTCACAGGTGGTGTTACCGGAGGATCCACGGGTGGAGTGACCGGTGGGGTTGATGTCTTCACATTGGATATAGGCAGCCTTATGATACTATTTGTATAATTGATAGTTACATAATGTATCATTGTGGACAGATCATATCCCAATGGGGCCGTCGTCTCCTTAACCGCGTAATCCCCCTCTGGCAGATTAATAAATTCAATCGTACCCGCTGCATCCGTTGTCCGCGTGTCCAAATACACAAGGTCTGAAACCGATTTCCGGTATAAGTCGAACGTTGCTCCGCTTAAATGCAGCTGACTATCGGCAGAATCCGTTTTCTCAATGATCAGCTTTCCTCTAACATTGCCGCTGCCTGAACCCGACCCGCCGGAGACGCCGACAATTATATCTTTCGTCGTTTCTTGGGTCACTGTGCTTACGTTATTGCCACTGAAGCTGACTTTATTGGACACTGTCTCTTGATCTTTGGCAACGATAAGGGATTGATACTCCAAAATATAAGCCGAACGGATCTCCTTCTTAAAGCTTAGCTCAAACGACTGCTTGCCGTTAGAATCCGTATGAAACGCAATCGTATAATCCATTCCCTTGACTAGCTCCGCCGCCTTGTTCAAACTTCCGTTAGCTGCAACGGTCGTGGCATACAAGTGAAAGGAATCCGGCAGCAATAGCTGATTGTCCGTAGGCGTGTCGATGATTTTGGCATCGGCAACAGTCGATTGCCCGCGGTTGATGTACATCGTCCAAACAATTTTGTCTCCTGCCTGCGTACCGTTCTTGTTAACATACTCTCCCCCTTGAGGGATCGTTACCGAAGCCGTCAGCTTGGTGGAAACAGGATTCGCGCCATCCAACAATTGTGCTGTATTGCCGATATTCTTGCCTATCAGTTCTCCATCCAGACTAGTGTTGAAGACAACATAATACGGAGTCGAAATCGGTTGTAAGAACGTCACGACCAGCTTGTTGCTGTTATCAATTTTATAGGTGTAATAAGTGCTATCGACTACAGTCCCCTTCACTGCGTTTCCATTCGCAGGAATGGTCATGTTGTACAGCTTAAGAGAGCCGTCCACCAGCTTCTGCTTCGATTCCAAACTATCTTCAACCACGGCATTCTTAAGTGTCTTCCCGTTGTAATTGACGCCCACGGTCCATGTAATCTCTTTGGAGGAAGCATTATAGGAGCCGCTCTTGAAGCCGTTCTGCTTCACTTCACTTCTTGGAGAGAAGACAGCGGACACCGTTTTCGTCCTCACGTTGGAAGCTTCATCCATCCAATCGATCTGGGCTTGATTCGTATAATTCGTCGTGCTTCCGGCCGGACTGATCCAATCCGGATGGAACTCCGTTGTGTAGCTGACCGTGACAGGTTCCGTAATAGGGACATTCCATGTCAGTATGAACCCTTGATCCGTCTGAATGGCGGGATCTACAACATATTGGGTCGACGGGATCACCGCGCCGTTATTGGCTTTCACCACCAGCGAATCTGGAATGAGACGCAGTCCTTTTGCAGGGAAGGTGTCCGTTACCTTAACGCCGCTCATGGGCTGACTATCGCCATTAATGGTAAGTTTCCATGCCACTGTCCTGGCTGTGTAGTCTACGGATCCAACATTTTTAACGATAATCGCTTGCTTAATATCCTGTTTGGCTGGACCTGTGGTAGCTCCTGTACCTGAGTACACATTGTTCGTTACCGTAGCATCGTCATTAACGCGGTGTACAGCCTTCGTTTGGTACGTAATCTTGAATGCAGATGTTACCGCATGCTTGAACTGCAGCTTGAAGCCTGCTTTTCCTGACGCCGCAGGGGTAAGGCTGACTGTATACTCCGAAGCAGGCAATTCTGCTCCTAGCGCTTCTTTACCCGAAGCATCCAGAACGGCTGGATATACATGCAGCGAACCAGCAATCAGCTCCTGTGAATCATTGAAAGAATCCATTAAAAATGCCTCTGGCTGAGGGATCGACTTCTCATTGTAGTTGTATTGGATAGCCCAATCAATGGTTTGTGTAGCCTGATCATACTTGGAAGCTTGTTTACCCAGATCGCTTAAGCGCTGGATGGTCACCGTCGCCGTAGCTTGGGAGGCGAGCTGGTTGCTTCCTTCAAACTTTGCGGTATTGACGAACGATCCCGCATTAGCATCCGTAATCGGAGTAGTATACTGGATCCGGTATGCGCTTTGAATAGGATTGTCCGTAAAGCTTACTTTAAGAACATTGCCTGCCGTATCTACTGTGTATTTTCCGGCGTTCACCAAGGTGCCTTGGGATACCGTACCGTCGAGATTTACATTCAGATTATACACGGCAATGGTAACCGGAACCGCCAAGCCCACAGGAATTGGGTCGGTGACAACCGCCTGTTGAACGGAATCCAGCGATTTGTTCACATCTACCGTCCAATCAATGTTCTTCGGATTGAAGCCTTGTGCAGCACCGCTTTTCCCGATGGTCGAGGCAATGTTAGGCTTAAAGGTGAGAGTAAACACCTGTTCTCCGGATTGAATCGGAATCTTAATGATTTGCGTCGTGCTTCCTGTTACTGTCGTGATGTCAAATTGTGTGTTCAAGGTAAGGATTCCCTGAACTCGGCTATGACTTTCAATGTAGCTGTTAAAGGTCATGAGCACTTGATGACTGGCCTTGCTGACACTGAACATTCCTATTTCTTCATCACCGTTCAATAAAGACCCGCTGATATCATTGAAGAGCAGGAATGCTTGCGGCAGCGTGAAGACAAAGGTATCCCCACTGTGGTAACCATGGTTATCCGGCAGAGACCAGGTGTAGTCCAATCGGACTTTGGAGCCCTGCTCGTACACATTACCTGTGACGACCTGTCCCGCTTTGTCGTAAACTGTCATGGTTACGCTGTTGATGATGTTGCTGGTAATCGTGCCTGCGGCAAAAGCCTGAGTCAAATAACCGACTCCCGACAGGCTCTGGATCACAAACAATAGAGCTATCAGCAGCGCACTAGTTTTTTTCCTCCACATGGCTGGTTCCTTCCTCCATTCTACTATGAATTGAAACCCTCTTATCGCCCCCTTTCAAGTTGTATAACCCAAATTATTTCACTGTCCGAGTCATTGTAAATCACCGATCTGAATAATTTCTGAACAGCAAACCGTATACTTAAACACAAAAAAAAGAACCTGCATATCAACACAAATGCAGATTCTTCAGGCTGCGATTCCCGCTAACTAAGCGAATGGCTGTTACTTAATAGATACAAGTAACAACATAATCGGCACTGTTTTTTATCATAGTTGTTGGTTGCCCGTTTTGTACACGAGACGCATCATAGGTGGTGTCGATAATGCCCCATTCGTTCAAATCCTTTAGAAATACTTGATTCCATGCATGATACATATCGGGAGCATGGACCTCGTATCCCATAACCAATCGGGTTGGGATCCCTACACTTCTGGCCATTGCTGCGAATGTAGCTGCATAGTCAAAGCATATTCCGCCGGATTCATCGTAAATCTCATCCAAGTCAGGGATATAGCCTGCTTCTACAGTTTGCGTTTTACTCTCCATATATTTGTAGTTTTTCGTCAAAAAGGTATAAATCGCTTTTACTTTATCTTCATCCGTTGCAGCGGCAGCGGTCAATTTCTTGGCTTCCACCACTGCTTTGGTCGTTTCATTCCAGTTGGCAATGGAAATAGACTGCAAGAACACAGCCTGCTCATTAACCTTCTTCACATCGATATTTTCTTGTAAAACGACTTGATATTTGTTGTCGGAAATCAGTTTCGCAACCAGCACATTGTAGCTGCCGTCACCCCATTGAAGGGGATAGGATGCTCCGTTCACCAGGCTATAGTCTACTTGAACATCTCCCTTGGTTACGCGAACTAGGGCCTTATGATCTGAATCTGCATAATGGACCTTAATGATTCCGCTGCTCAGAGAGCTTTTATCCAGGATAGGTTGTCCAGCATCTGCATGGATGTCTTTAGGCGCCGTGGTCAGAAAAAGCGCAGCAATCAGCAACAATGTTCCTAATTTACGAAACATAAACTCTCCTTTCGGTAACTGGCTGCCATTCTGGTAGATTTACCAGGGAAGGCCCTATAGCTTTGCGTCTTCAGCTTTCGCTGAATTTGCCTTTATCGGTGGAAAGCACCGAAAACTATGTAGTTATCTATGAGTATAGCATACCATTTATTTCCTCTACTAGTTCTAAATACTCACTCTTCTATCAATTTTCCTTTAACAACGATGCGGTGTGTCGGATTTTCCATAGGGTGGCAAGTAATTAGCGTAATTTCCCGATCTTTGCCGTTTCCTTTCAGCACCCACACTTCCTCAGGGAGAACATACTGCTTGCTGTCTACTTTATAACGGTACTGCTTGCTGCCTGTATCCACTTCTATGATATCGCCTTCCGACATTTCATCTAGGCGGTTGAAATTTTTTCCATATGTTAAATTCCTGTGTCCTGCAATGGCATAATTGCCGATTTTGCCTGCTTTGCCCGTATTGGCAATACTGGCAACAGACAGCTTCAGATTCGCTGCTGTCGCATCCTTTATGATAGGAAGCTTCAAATTGATCTTATCGATAATGAGGATGCCTTCCACATTTTTTTGCCCGATAGATAGAGGGACTGGCGTTGGCGTAGGCATTGGCGTTGGCGTAGGCATCGGCGTTGGCTCCGCCTTCAATGGCTTGGGTTCGGCCACCGACGCTTCCGCACTTAATGGAATAGGCGTGGGCAATATATCGATTATCGGGTCCGGCTCTGAAGCAACCTGGTCGATATACTGCAAGCTTTCCTGCCACTGCTTCAAAATCTGCTGCTGCTTATAGCTCTCATAACGATCATTTACCGTCGGGTAGGCCATTACACCAATTCCAACGACAATGCACACTACGGAAATTGTCTTTTTAAGCTTCATGGCTCCTACCTCCAATGACGCTTTGATCTACTCATTCATTATTATAGCATCCAAGGAATTTTTTGGTATGTCAAAAAAGTGAAACCCGCTCCTCATAACGGACCGGGTTCATCTCTATCCGAAGCTATAAACTATCATACTAGCGTATGTAAACGAATGATCGCTTGCGCCCTATCATTGACCTCCAATTTTCCGTAAAGGTTACTAATATAATTGCGTGCCGTACCTTCGGCAATTTGTAGGAATTCGGCGATTTCGCGATTGTTTAACCCTTGTATGATAAGCTGTGCGATTTCATTTTCCCTCTCCGTCAGCTTCATGGTCGGCAGCTTTCTTAGCTCCGCGTTCTGCCAAGAATCCTGTACTGCCATCAGCTTATTAGCATGCAGCGCCAGCTTGGCCGCCACGGCAGCCGGCAAAATAAACTGATCGGTCACTGTATCCCGGATGGATGCTATCATTTTATCTGCATCCATGTCCTTCAACATATACCCGCTTGCCCCGTTAGCCATCCCGTCCACAATATAATCTTCATTCACAAAGGTAGTCAAAATTAAAATGTAGGTTTGAGGTTGGCTTCGTTTGATGCGCTTCAACGCAGCAATTCCATCCATCATGGGCATTTGAATATCCATCAATACCAAATCCGGCTGCAATGCCTCCGTCAATTCGCAAGCCTCCAACCCATTCCTTGCAACGCCAACTACTTCCATATCATCTTCCAAATCGAGAATGGTTCTGAGCCCTTCCCGTGTCAGCATCTGATCATCAGCGATGACAATCCTTATCTTACTCATATTCTATCCCCATTCAATCTCATCGGGTGCGGCAGCTCGATCTTCAGCAAACAGCCTTGGTCAGGCCAAGATTCGATACTTAAACTGCCACCCAGTTGTTCAGCGCGCTCTCTCATGGCTTTTAAGCCAAACCCTACAGATATAGTATCGGCTCCTACCCCACGATCTTCGAGCCTGAATTGTAAGAAGGAGCCAACAAGCTCCAGACTGAAGCGAAACTCTTGACTCCTGCCATGCCGGATTCCATTGGTCAAGCCTTCCTGCAGCGCATGATAGATCATTTTCTTTTGAGCCGTCGTCAGCTCCGGAAGATCATGAATAGCCGAATGAATAACAACCCCCATATTCCGCTCCGCATCTCGAATCAGTTGATTCAACGTTAATGCGAGATCAGCATACTTATCTTCCTTTAACATATGAACCGATCCACGGATTTCATTCAAACTATGCCTAACAAGGTCCTGCGCTTCTTTAAGCCGTGTGGAGGCACTTTCCAAATCCTTATGAAGCAGCCTTTTGCCCGCTTCAATCTGCAGCAGCGTCGAAGTCAGCGTATGCCCTACGATATCATGAATATCGTGGGCGATCCGATTCCGCTCCTCATAGACGGAAACTTCCACCAGTGCCGCGAAGGTCTCGCGCATCGATTGTTCCAGACTTCGAGTTCTTTTTTCTACCTGATCCTCCAGCCTGTTGTTAAGGTCTTGAATACCCGAGTAGAGCTTGGCATTTTCAATGGAGATGGCACATTGGGAGCCCAGCAGCTTCAGCACATCAAGCCTCTCCGGTGTAAATACGCCGGAAGACAACTTATTCTCCATATACAGTAAACATATCAGCTTGTTATGACGGATGATCGGAAGGCAAAGCACAGATTTTAATCCTTTGTCTTTGACATACTGATTCCGTGTAAACATTCCTTCTTGGGCCGCATTATTCAACACCACTTCCTCCTGCGTTAATGCCGCATAGCCGACAATAGCCGCCGGAACCAGAGTGGAATCCTCTTCAAACGGGACGGATTCGATACATTGCTCTTCCGCTGTTCCGTAAGCTTCAACCCTCCATTGCCCCTCATGGTTGAATATAATAGCCCCATATTCCGCCCCCGCATTATGAAGCATGATTCGCATCAGTTTCTCCAGTAAGCGATTCATTTTCATTTCGCCCGACAAAGCTTGCATAGACAACGCAATAGAAAGAGGATCGACACGTTCAAGGCCCGACTCTCGTTTGATGTGAAGCAAATGGCCGTACTTTTGCTCCATATCCGTTGTTTTTGCCTTTGCACCCCATTGATGGAAGGCCTCATAAGCTTCTGTTATATAGACTCTAGCGAGCTGCTGCTTGCCTTGACGCAAGCCGTATTTGCCATAGCACTCGGCGGCTATTCCCAGATCATGAATATGCCCGTACAAGCGGGCAGCCTCAATCGATTGCTCGTATAGTTCCTCCACTTGACGATGCTTTCGCGCCACCCGTGCCATTTCTGCTTTAATCAGCAAATATTTATGCAAATGATTATTAGGGCATCGCATGGCGAGCCGCTTAAGCCTTTTTAAACATTTGCCCATGTTTACCCAATATGCTTTTTGTTCCTGAGCCGAGACTTCCTCGTACAGCTGTGCCCAGACTAAAGATTGATACATGTGTAAGCCGCTGTTTTCATGGTTATCCTTACGCGCCTCAACGATCGCAGCCGTCTTCTCCAGAGCCTCGTTTGCCTCACGGTAATGACCGAACAAATAGCCAGGCAAATATTCCAGTACATGGACCAGCTCTTGAATCATGTTAAATTCATCCCCGTGTACGGAAGCTGCGAAGTCCTCCTTATAAATATCCTCTATGAGGAATGGATCATCCGCTGCCCGGCTCCCCGTCAACCGGGAGAGAAGCGCGACGAAGATGGTGGCCTGCTTCCAATGGAGACTGTTATTATGCCGTTGAAAATCCCCTGAGTGTGCAATCAGCCGGTTATAGATATCCTCAAGTGGATGACCGAAATTCAGAAGCAGACCGCCATTGATGAGTACACTCTGATTCCCGTGCCACAAATCGCCGGATTCCAGCCCTACCTTGCCGGCATGTTCGGTCATAATCTCCAGCATCTTCGGATCATATTGCCGCCAACTATCCCAGCATAACGCAAATGACGTCAAAGTCTTAACATACAATGCCGGGTAGGGTCTTGATATGCTGCACGCAAGCATGCCCCACTTATATGCCTCTTCATGCTTATGAAATATAAAATATAAATACATAGCGTAACCTATGAATCCTATGGAAGCCTCCGGGGTCATTCCATAATCCAGCGTCATTTCAACCATGGTGAACGAGGAGGCGAGCCACCCCTTCTTATTAATAGAAAAACAAGCATGGCCTGTATGGACCAAAGCGATCATAGCTATTTTGCGTGCTTCATCGGTCATAGGCGGTAGCTGGCTCAACGATTCGAACGGATACTTCCTAATTTTCCGAGTCAGCTTTAACCATTGAACCGTCAGCTGGAACGTGCTTGGATTGAAATGATGACGAATACTCAATAATTCCAAGGTAGCACGGCCTAAGGAGATAACCTCAGCATAGTTATCTTGGCTTGACTCCAGCTGAATCTTCATGGTGAGTACAAGCGCTTTATCCAGCTTGGTCTCTGCTTTCTGAATTAATAGATCAAACAGCTCATTCGCTGTATCAAAATGGGCGCATAGATATTCCGACTCTGCCCGTTCCCGGAAAGCACGGAAAGTTAAAGAATAATCTCGGCGCCAGCTCTCCTCATCCAATAGTGCGGTTGTTTGGCGCAAATATCTCAATGACGTCTCATAAGCGGTCCCTTGCTTTGCCTTCAAGCCTGCCTTTAAATTAAGCTTGGCCAGTTCCAGTCTTTGATCCGCACGACTCGCGTGCTCCCATGCCTCATTCAGGTGATTCACCGCATTGAAAATAGAATCATTTTCATCCTGCTCCAACCGTTGAGACAGATACAAACCGATGCTCCAATGCAGGTCGGGGCGTTCCACTTCCGGAATAAGTGCATAGGCGGACTGTTGGATGCGGTCATGCTGAAATTTGTACAGCATACCGTCCTTACTAGTGACAGGCTGCAGCAGCCGCTCGCGCATCGCTACTCCCAATACGTTAGACAATTCACCCAATGGAATCCCTGTGACGGAGGCAAGTATTTTCAAATCGAAACGACTGCCTAGAAAGGCAGCGCAACCTAATGCATGAACCGTACGGTTAGGAAGAAGCTTTAATTTATCCGACATGTAAGCAGCGGCATTATCGGGAACATCCATTTCGATAATAAGCTTGGCATTCCACTGCCAGCTGCGGTTCGTTTCATCGAAGATAACCTGCTCGCCGTCCATCAAATCCTGCAGGAACTGCTTGAGGAAGAACGGGTTTCCTTCCGTCTTATTCAGCAATACCTCAGCCAGTTCATCTGTTGCATCTGTTTCGTATCTCATAGCATCGTTTAGCATCTGTTTCATATCAGCTATTTCTAACGATTGTAAATGAATAGTGCTTAATCGTATGTGCCTCGATGCAAGCTCCTTCTCTAGGCGATTGAACGGGTGCAGCCCCGTAATCTCCCTATCCCGGTAGGTCCCAACGAAGAGCAGATGCTTTGTATCCCTGTCCTCCAGAAGATACCCGAGATATTGCAGAGAGGCTTCATCTGCCCACTGAAGGTCATCAAAAAATAAAACCAAAGGGCGCCCCTGCACAAGAAATAACTGAATAAAACGGTTCATGATAAGGTGAAAACGACGTTGGGCCTCTGTCGGCGGCAGCTGCTGCACGGCAGGCTGAGGCCCAATAAGCAGCTCCAGCTTAGGAACTAGCTCAATCAGCAGTTGTCCGTAACCCTCCAGTGTGTTGATAATACGCAGCTTCCATACTTCTGCTTGCAGCATGGTTTCCGTGAGCAGTTGACTCACTAATTCATCCATTGCTTGAATCCATATTTCATAAGGACGCGCAGTATCATTGGGGTCAAACTTTCCGCAAGCGCAAAACCCTTCGAGTAAAGAACCTCTCAAGGTTTCCTTTACAAAGGTTGTTTTCCCAATTCCTCCGCTGCCGCAGACCCATAAAACCTCCGCTTCTCCACCTGCAGCTCGCTTCAACGCTTCGAGCAAAACCCTTTGTTCTGAGCGTCGGCCATAAAAATGAGTTGGAACGATCCAGCGCTCCGGGATATCTCGGCTTGCCAGCATAAAGCTTTCAACTGTACCCGATGCCTTGAATCGGGCAAGACATTCCTCTAGGTCCGACTTGATTCCGAAGACACTGACATACCTCTCCTCAGGCATTTTTTCCATACATTTTCCGATGATGTCGGAGACCGCCTTAGGGATTGAAGGAAGTCTGTGATGAAGCGGCTCTGGTTTACTGGCAAGATGATGGTATACGGAATCTAGTTCATCATGAAGCTTAAAGGGCAGGTGACCTGACAACCATTCATATAATGTAACACCGAGTGAATAGATGTCCGAACGATAGTCGGGGGTTATTCCTGTTCTGCCTGTTTGCTCCGGTGATGTGTAAGGCAGTACAAAATCCGGACGGTCCGTTAATAAAGAGAGAGGGCTTAGTTCCGACTTCGTCGAACACATCCGAATATCAATAAACTTCACTTCTAATGTATCCGGATTAACAAATAGCTGGGAGGGAGTTATTTCTTTTAGTGTAATTTTTGCATGATGTATGTGCAGAAGACAGTCAGCCGCAGCTGCTGCAATAATTAACAATTCCGAAAGCTCTAACGAACTGGTGCGCGTGCGTAATAGTTGCTCGAGAGTCACACCCCCCATATCCCTAAGGAGCATAATAGGCCGATTCGCATAGAATTCAAGACTGTACACCTCTAACGTTCCCAAAGCATCCAAGCCTGTAAGAATAGCATACTCGTACTGAAATGCAGCCACCATAGCAGGTCGCGGGAATGGTTCGCTTGTCGTTTTGGCAATAAAGCTTAGCCCATCTTCATGACGCAATAATCTATATAATTGGATCTCTCCATTATCACTTACTAAATGCAGTGTATGGTAACCGGGTAATTCTATCACGAAGCCCGCACTCCCCTGTTCTATATGTGGCAATGGCCACTCTCGTTACTAAAGAACTAGTCTTCTTATTTATCGTCCTTCAGACCATATAAAAAAATAGATCATGCCCTGGAAATTCCGTTAGTCTATTACATTTATTATACCATTTGAACTATTGAAATTAATATATAAAAGCGATTCTTGTGCGCTAGGTTAATAGACCCGAAAATGATAGAAACTGCACAGCGGAAGTTATGCTGACCTTTCTCTGCTAATCCCTGGAATCGACCCTAATCGCAAAAAAGGACCCGCAGCATAAGCTGCGGATCCTTTTTGAAGCTATCTATCCGTTTATTCGAAGTACGTGAATTCCCAATCGCCTTCTTCAGAGATAAATTGAGTTGCATCCTCGTAATAAGGAACATCCGTGAATTCAAGTGTCGCTTCTCCAGTTTCTCCTGGTGCGAGGTGAAGCTCAATATTCTCAAAATATTGTTTACCAATATCCGCAGTATCCCCGCTATCGTTGCCTAGAACGAGTTTCACTTCCACTTTCGTTATCGACTCAATGCTCTTATCTCCGACGTTTTTAAACGTACCCTTGCCCATAAAAGAAAAAAACACCGCATCGGTGTTTGTCTTATCTATGTAATAGTTATGTATTTTTCACTATCTCATCTATTTCACTTTTCAATAAAAGGTACCTATGAACACTTCTCATGATCGGAACCTTAGTTAGCCCGCTTTTATCTACATAGGCTTTCATTTGGTCTTTAGAAAGACCCAACAAACTTCCTGCTTCTGTTACTGTTAATACAACTTCATTACTTGTGGCATTAAAAGTTTTCTTCGCTTTTAGATTCCAATCCTCGAAACCATGCATAGATCTGCTACCTTTCTTATCTTGGCCAATAGATTTTCTTGACCGAATACCTCTATTATAACATACATATATTTTTTCACCTAAAACCGATTATGTACAGGCAAAGCAGAGATCCACGCCCCTCTTCTCCACACCTGCAACACGATGGTTCTCGTCTTTTATTCTACAATGTGTGCATCAACATCAATAATGTCCTGATTGTTAGCCGCATCTTCACCGAAGAAATCCTTTAGTTTATCTTTCGCTTTTTGTTTGGCGGAACTGTCTATGTTCACGGCTACTGCACCTATGGCTAACATCAAGGCACCCAAATCATCTACATATCCAACGACAGGCAATACATCAGGAACAATATCAATAGGCAAAATCAGATAGCCGAGTGCCCCATAGATCTGAATCTTAGCTTTCGTCGGTGTCTTAGGACTTTGCAGAGCATAAAAGAGGAGCAGCCCACTGTATACCACCTTTGCTCCAGCGTCCTTAGCATACTTCCTTAGCTTAGACCAAAACCCTTGCTCCGAATAGTGTTTTTCATACTTGGAGTTGTCCATTTCAAGATCACATCCTTTTCGTTGTAGCTTAGCCAGGCGAAGAGTGTCAAACCAGTGCTCCTGATCACTTAAGTCCAAAATTCTGCAACAGATACCTCATTTCCTCCTTTTTCAACAAAATAAAGACCTATTCTTTTTTCTGTTTTTCCCCTTCTGGCTGTTTTATCAGCGCATAAGCAATATATCCTATCAAACCCAGGAACAATCCGGTACCAACAATAATATAGGCCATCGTAAACACTTTGCCCAAAGCTGTGCGCGGCTCGAATGTCGGATGCCCTACTGTACTGAGCGTAGTTACACAAAAATACATGGCATCAAGCACTGTAAGACCTTCTTCCTTCACATAGAAGATTGTACCGGACAACAACATAATCAGCACCAATATGAAAAGGGCTTGGAAGTTCTTCAGCTTGAAGGCTCTCCACAACCCGCTTATCAAACGTTTCAAAGTCAACAGAAGCGATATCATTGCGTAGCTTACTCCCTCCTTCATGCCGATCGGGAAAATGCTGTACCCGAAATTTGGATATTACTAGCTTTCCAAATTGCATCCACAATAACCGACTGAATGGGAAAATAAAAATAAGCGAACTTATTTGAAACATAAAATGTTATTTATGGTTACACAGGGTGAACATCTTTAGGTATAATCTATTCATTCAGGTAGGTAAAGAGGGAGTTGTATTTTGGGGAATGGGTGTCTATGGGACTATATTGAAGTTATTCCCGCAGGTTAAGGAAGACCGTGATGAGTATATAAAAGTCATATTGCTGTTAAGTTATTTATTTTGTGTGGTATCCGCCTCAACCATAGGGAAGACAGCTTCCGATACGTTATTTTTAAGTCGGTTTGATAATTCCTTCTTATCTTTCATGTACTTGCCCCAAGCCATAGTTATGATTATTGCCGGTGTTATGTTTCAACGTTATTCGTCTCGAGTCCGCTTGGAACGTCTCATCACGATAATGATCCCTGTTATCGCAGGGCTGGTTCTCCTTTCAAGAATTGGAGTAGGGCTGGATATCCGTTGGGTTTTCCCTGCTATATACATAGGCTTTGAAGTGTTTAACTTCCTAATGATTGTCTGCTTTTGGCAGTTTGCTACCTCCGTAATGGATCAGAGAAAAGCTAAACGGATGATCGGTATTGTCGGGAGCGGAGGCATAGCCGGGGGCATTGTAAGCGGGTTCGGCTTGAAAATCTTCGCCCCTCTATTAGGAACGGCAAATTTGATCTTTGTCTACGCAGGGCTTCAAATGATAGCACTTGCCGTTGTCATTCTGATCCTACGTATATTTCCTCAGCAGGCTGAAGCAAGACCAGTTAAGCTCCAACCGCAATCCAAGCCAGGCTTTGAAAAAAAAGCAGGGCTCTTCAAGCATGTTCCCCATCTCAAATATGTGGCGCTGCTGGCGGCAGCACTCGTGTTCTCACTAACGCTGATTGACTATCAATTCAAGGTCATTTTGAGAGAAAACCTGCAGAATGAAGCTTTAGCGGGTTTTATGGGCAGCTTTTATGGCTTCTCCGGAATTATCGCATTACTTGTTCAACTGTTTATTTCCGGTTGGATTATAACGCGCTTCGGTGTTATGACCGCTTTGCTTGTTTTCCCTATAGCTTTATTTGCAGGAAGTCTGGGCATTCTTATAGTGCCTGTCCTAATGATGGCCGTCATCGTTAAGGGGAGCGACAAAGTCGTCGGTGATACCGTATATTCCTCTGTCAGCCAACTCATCATGTTTCCTATCCCTCCTGAATGGCGCGGTAAGGCCAAAGGCTTCTTGGATGGTATTGTAAGAAACGGCGCCAAAGGACTGGCCGCTCTATGCTTGCTCATAGTGTCTCATCTTCTCGATCCAAAACAGCTTAGCTACATTATACTCGTGCTGCTGGGCATCGGGATATTTGCTGCGGTCAAGCTTAAGAAAGCCTATTTGCAGACCCTAGTATCTACGCTGCAAACGGGTAACCATGATCTTCAAAGAGAAGAATTGAATGTGATGGACCCTGCAAGCCGACGATTGTTAACCGATGCTTTATTAAGTACAGATAAGCAGCAGGCTTTATATGCATTTCGGATTTTGCGAGGGATGGACCATTTCGACTTCATTCCGTACTTACAGCCGCTTCTCCATCATTCGGATCCAGCCGTGTGTACTGAGGCCCTGACGCATATAGAACAGACCACGCCAGCTGGATTTGAGGAGCTAGTGCGCAGCCTCCTAACGTCAACGCATACTCAGGTAAAAGCCAAGGCGATTATTGCCCTAGCCTCCTACGCGCAAGAGGAATATTTGGATGGAATAACCGTCTTTCTAGAGGAACAAGACCCCGAAATTAAGGCAGCAGCTATTGCTGGATTGGTCAAATACTACGGTATTGAAGGCATGTTCAGGTCGGTAGCCATTCTAAAGCAGCTTATCGAAAGTGGGCGGGAAGAGAATCGGATTGCCGTGGCCTCGCTATTCGGGCAAATCGGAGTGAGAAGCTTCTATAAACCTTTGGCCGCTTTACTGCAGGACAGCTCTTACTCAGTAAGAATACGTGCTTTAGAATCTGCAGCAATCCTTTGTGTACCCTCGTTAATACCGCCTATTCTGTCTTGCTTACAAGATTTTGAGACGCGGCGCTATGCCATTGATGCGCTCTCTTCCTATGGCGAGACAGACATGGCTCTGCTGCTTAAGAACTCCATGGATGGAACCGGCATTTCCTTGCATTTGCCCGCCGTCTTGGAAAAAATAAGTACGCAGCCATCATTCGACACGCTGCTATCTTACTACAGCTCGGCATCGTTTGATATGCGCGATAAAATGTTAGAATCACTTACACGGATGCACAGCAAGTCGTTTGCAGTGAGCCCCCAAAATATAGAGAGCCTCATTACGACGGAAATTGAGTTATTTCATCAATTATCCGGGCACGGAGCGCCGCTTGTTGGAGTGGAACATTGCTCTGAAATCGTCATCGTCGTTGAGCAGATTCGCTCATCCATTTGTCAGCGAGTGTTTCAACTGTTGGCTTTCCTCTATGAAGCCCATACGATGCAGGCTGTTTATAAAAATTGGTCGGAGGGTGACTCCAGACAACAAGCCAATGCAGCCGAAATTATAGACCAAACCCTGCAGGGCTCCTTAAGGATTCTGCTGGTCACATGGATGTCCTCCCCACGGAACCTAGCGGGAAAAGCTTATAATCAAAATGATTTAGAGGCACATTTCCATTGGCTTTCCATGCAAGGAGATGTATGGCTTAAGGAAGTCGTTAGCCTTGCCATAAAGCAGCGAAATGGCAGCCCCTCCACTGAGAGTGATACCTCCAAGCAGCTCGAACGTGTCCATCTATTAAGAAATGTCCCGGTATTCCAAGGCTTAACGAGCAAAGAATTATCCGGCATTGCAAAACAATTGCAGCAGGTTGATGTCCATCCAGGAGAGATCATTATTCAAGAGGGCGATCCGGGGGATTGCATGTATATTGTGGGCAGTGGGCACGCCGGCGTTTATCGGAACGACAGGAAGCTAGGAGACTTTTACAGAGGCGATTGTTTTGGTGAAATGGCTTTATTCAACCAAGGCTTGCGTACGGCTTCCATTAAGGCGGAAGAGGAACTTCTATTGTGGAGGCTTGATTCATCTAGTTTTTATGATATTTTGTTTAATCATACAAGCATCGCTTTGGAGATGATGAAGCTGCTGTCGCGTAGATTGAGATCGTTGCTAGAACAAGGAAATAACGGGACGAAAACGGTAGCCCCTGCTTTATCCGAGGTTGCCTCCACTACCTCTGTAAGCAACCGCAAGGTCCCTGATGTGCAGAGCATGAATCTATCCCGACATGAAGTGATTTTACGACGAATTTTGACCTTGCAGAACATTGAGCTCTTCGCACATCTTACACAAGACGATTTTATTTGGCTTGCACAGTCTATTGAAGAGGTAGAGTATTCATCCGGCCATTCGATATGCCGAGCAGGGGAGTTTGGCGATACGATGTACGCCATTGTTAGCGGAAACGTGCGTGTGCACAAAGGAATGGAAGAGATCGCTCAACTGCGAGAAGGGGAATATTTTGGTGAAATGGCGGTCATTGACAGCGGTCCTCGTTCCGCTGACTGTACAGCGGTTAATGATGTTATTGTTCTGGAGCTGCACAGAGATCTGGTGTTAGCCTTCTGCTTCCAGAATATGAATGTACTCAAGAGCATACTGCGAGTATTAGCAGATCGGCTCAAAGGGCTATGAGTCTGGCATGAAGATGAGGCGCCTATCCAGTCCCAATAAAGGACAGGAAATAAATTCCACCTTCAATAAGGGACGGAAGTATATATAAGAACCCTCGACTTTTGTTATACTCAAATGGACTGGAAATTCCCTTAAAAGATGGTGGCTCATCATGGATTTACTCTTGGATGCAAGAACGATTTTTATATCGCTTGGAGTAGGGCATTTATTTACTTTGATCCTTATAACTGCGTATTGGCATGATCATGCCAAGGATATCACCGTCAAAACCTTCTTTTTGGCAAAATGCGCACAGACCGCAACATGGTTTCTACAAGCTTTTCGCGGAGAAATTCCCGACTTTCTATCCATCTCGCTTGCTAACTCGATCCTATTTATCGGGGCATCCTTAGAAATCTTATCCATTATGAGTCTTCAACATTCGGTTCGCCCTATAACCAAAAGGTTTTATTTTGTTTTGACTGCCTTCAGTATTGTCGGGTTTCAACTGATCGTTCTCTTTGATAACCAAGAACATTTGCGGATTGCCTATTCATCTTTTATAACAGTGGTCATCATAATGCCTGTTTATCGGATGATCCTCGGGAGAACCCAAACCTTGCTTATGAAGATAATGGGTTATTTTTATCTATTTGTTATTGCGACTTCTTTGATCAGGGGGAGCGGCGCTCTCCTTTTTCCACTGAAGACAAGCCTCTTTACTCCCGGCATTTATCAGACGATGGCATTCCTGGCTCTTTATATTGTCATGATTTTGGGAAATACAGGATTTATCCTTTTACTGAAGGAAAAAGCCGACCAAGAATTAATCCGTTTGGCCAGCTTTGATGATTTAACAGGCACTTTGAACCGCAGAACCTTTACTTCCCTTGCCAAACAACACCTCACCGACTATGCCAAAAAGAAGAAACCCATATCTTATATGCTGTTCGATATCGATTGGTTTAAAACGATTAATGATACTCATGGCCATACCATAGGGGATCAAGTGCTGCAGGATCTTACTTCACGAATCAAGCAGCAACTAAGCCCAGAGGATTTGTTTGTTCGTTATGGAGGTGATGAATTTGGAATCATGCTGCCTGGAAAGGACGAAGCCGAATCCAACAAAATCGCCGAACGCATTAAGCAGATGCTTGATGGAGCGGACCACCGTGGTTTACCTATAACGTACACCATTAGTATGGGGATTCTCACCGTTACGCCTGATCAACACACACAATTGGAGACACTCTACACTTCCTGTGACAAGGCTCTTTACATGGCCAAAAATAACGGCCGAAATGGCTTGTTCCGAGGTTTGATGGATGAGTGAAAAGCAGTTGAACTTGAAAAGAACAAGAGGGTTACTCTCCTACCTGCTTTTGCAGCTGTTCAAATAACTGCTTCGTTTGCTGCGGATCCTTCTCATTGTAGAAAATGTACACATCATTCAGCTTGATCCGAATATATGGCGGATTGTTTTTGAAAATATATAGTCTTGCATTGCCCAGCTCTTTAAGGCGAAAATGTCCGCGGGCTTGCTTCTCAGTAGCTTCTCCATTCGTTTTGATTCCGGAAGGAACACTGTCAACGAGCTCCATTTGTTTGATGTCTGCCATGTTGAAGCCAAAAGAATACATCGGGTAATCAATCTGGATTCTATGCTCAGGTGTGACTGTTAAAACAGGAGAGGTCATCTCAGAACGGATTAGCATAAACGAAACACCGATGATAACGACTGCTACCAACCCGACACTTCCCCATGCGATCATTTTTCCTACCCAAGTCCCCGTATTTATAGTTTCCCCTACCCCTACACGCTTAGGGACCAAAATGCTTCTATCCTGAGGATTATGGTACGTAAATCCATTGCTCCAGAACTCGTCATCGTCCGTATAGATGGTTTTGCCGTCTTGTGCCAATGTTTCTTGCTCCACGGAAGTGATTTTACGATAAACGTACACCACCAAGCCAACTGGAATCGCAATGAACAGCAAAGTAAGGGTAATCCATAACCCTGCAACAGGTTCATTTTCACTAGTTATAAACAAGCCTATGAGCAAAAAGTGTATGTTCTCAATAATCGCCATAAATAACCACAAGTAAGAGGTGTATCTACGTCTTGCTTGATTTAAGCTTACGTTGATTTCACTGTTGGCACTGTATACTCTAGCCTTGGTCCTGCGCATAACGCTGGAAATGAGTAAAAAGAGAACGGTAACTGCGAACCCGCTGACAGCTATACCCAAGAGATTCGGATCACCTGCATCCCACAGTATAAGACCGATGGACATCGCAATTGGAATCGCGAACAGCCAGATGGAAGCGGAACGCTGATTTTTCAAGTAGGCTACACGCAAATCGCTCCGAATGACACGTTTGGTACCGACGAACCATTCCTTTTCACGTTTCAATGCCAAAGTATCTCTAAAAGCATGGCGAAACGGAACGACCATCAACATAAAGAAAACGGAGAACCATACAAAAAAATAGATTACTTGATAAGCAGACCAGTCATGGAGCAGCACCAATGGAATTAGGAAGGCCGTCATCCACAGACTCGCTTTTGTTAGCTGCTTGTTGAACTGCGCTTGAATGTTCTGGATGCTCGCATCGTCTATCACATGAGCAGGCAAGGTGACCGCAAACAGCATGCCTTTGCTGTATTTTGCCTGCGGCTTGTAGGTGGCTAATAACACAATGAAATTGATGATGGCTACGCCTAGTAAAATTGCTGTAAGTATAGGAATTCACTCCTTTCTATTAAGCGTTGGAATGCCGATACGTCATTTTAGAAAAAATCTGAGAGCATAACGTTTGAAACCGCGACTGATCCATCCCTTGAATCGTAGCTTGCGCGATAATTAGTTGAAGCTGCTTTTCTAATTGCGGGGAAGGATCAGGCCCCTCTTGCGGTCGAGGGCTTACCTTAGCTCCATGCCGCCGATCGATTACAATATAACCTTCCTGCTTCAACAAAGAATAGGCTTTATTCACCGTCATCGTATTGATGCCCAAATCATCAGCAAGCTGCCGGACGGTCGGAAGCTTCTCTTGAGCCGCTAATTCACCCGTCGCAATTCCAATAACGATTTGGTTGCGCAGCTGTTCATAGAGAGGGGTTTCACTGTCTAATTGCAAGGAGATAATCATGTTATACATTCACCTCTAATCACATTTTGTATTATTTATTATAATACAAATAATACTTAGTTTGTGCAACTTCCTTAATGAATGTTCCTCGACACAACGAATCAAAAAGCACCGACCGATTTGGCCAGTGCTCTTCTCCGAAGGAGCGGACATTTTTTTAGAAAATAACCTGCAAACGCTGATCCGCTTCCTCTCCACAAGCCTCTGAGACAGGAGTGAAGCCCGGTATGCCGGTATTAAAAATCGTGATATGCTCCGCTAATTCTGTGTTATTTACATCTACAAGATCGATTTGAACCCCTCGATCCGTTAGCTCAACCCTGCGAAAAGCAGGAACGTCAAGGCAAGCGGCGGTCTGAATAAAATGCCAATTCTCCTTTTGAACGATCGAATTCATATGGTTATGTCCGCAAAAGTAGAAGCCGGGGCCTTGCTTCCGTTTTAGAACCTCCAGCATATCGATAGTAGGATCAATCGACATTTTCTCCAGGGTGGAATGTGCCGTCGTTCCGTACACGGGATGGTGAGCGAAAATAAAAACTGGCTTATGACCGGACTTGTCGAGCTGGACTTTCAGCCATTCCAGCTGTTCTACATCCAGTTCTCCACCCCAATCGATCCGGTTCATTTCTTTAGTCGTATCCAGAAAGATCAGCATAGCTTCGTCACTATCGATCGTATGATATCGCTGTTGTCGAGTAAGCCCCATAATCTCGGCTTTCGGCAGCGTATAGGCATCATGGTTTCCCAGTACTTGAATAAAGTTGCATTCGCTATTCCCTATCCGATTGAACACGTAATCAAACTCTTCAGGCAGCCCCTCGTGCGTAAGATCACCTATGGAAATATGGAACTCTGCATCCATTCGGATAAAATGCTCCAGCATCTCCTCGTAGAAGCTATCTCTTGCTTGCAATAGTTCAGCGGCACTGTCGCCCATCAAGGAATAATGAAAATCTCCCATTATAATAAATCGCATAGATATAAGACCTCCATTAGTACAGGATTTACATCGATTAAACAGCGAACCAATAAGCTTTATTGTCAGGGATCTTCACGCTACAAGGACCTGTCGGGAGGAGCGCCTCATCGTCAACAAATATGGGCTGGCCTTCAATTTCCACCATATAGCGGTAATAGGACCCCATGAATAAATGATGGCGAATGGCACCTTCCAGAATGAAATACCCATTCTCTTCCCAAACCTGCCGCTTATCTGCTTCACCCTGATATGCACGCCGGTTCTTAGGATCATTTTGTCCCGCTTCAGTGATTGGCTCTATCTTCGAGTCACCCGAGCGAATAACGAGTCTTTGCAGCGTACCCTCGCGATAAAGGGAGAGTGTATGGCTTTCCCCGAGAAAATGAGCCGTGAAATAGGTAGAGGGCTGGCGATAAATTTCTTCCGGCGTTCCTGCCTGCTCTACCCGTCCTTCATTCATCACAATCACATAATCCGCCATGGATAAGGCTTCTTCCTGATCATGGGTGACATAGACTGCCGTAATGCCAAAGGATTGCTGAATGTCGCGAATGCCAACCCGAAGTCTCTGACGTACCTTCGCATCCAAGTTAGATAACGGCTCGTCGAGCAGCAGCACCTCAGGCTGTACAACGAGAGCACGGGCCAGCGCTATGCGCTGCTGCTGCCCGCCAGAATATTGCTGCGGATAACGGGTATTTGCATCCGTTGTATCAATCTCCACTCTTTCCAGCACCTCGCGCACACGAGTTTCCCGCTCCTGCTTGGAAACCTTCTGCAGCTTCAGACCATAGGCTACATTGTCGAACACGGTCATATGCGGCCAGAGCGCGTAATGCTGAAAAACCATAGCAGCCTTCCGCTGCTGAGGTGATGTATGAGTCACATTGCGGCCGCCGAACAAGATATCGCCTTCATCAGCCGTTAAAAATCCGGCTAACGTTCGCAGCAGTGTTGTTTTTCCGCATCCGCTAGGCCCTACGATAGCCGTCAATCCGCCTGCGGGTAGCTGCAGGTTGATGTCCGTAATGCCTCTCTTTTTGCCGTAGCGCTTATTCAAGCCTTGAATGGTAATGCCCATCTTATACCCTCCCAAAAGCAGCCAAATATTCTGAACGCATAAACCGCTGCAGGAAGAACAGCAGCACGATTCCCGGTATCATCAACAGCACAGATGTTACCGATGCGACCTGCATCTCATAGCCGTTCGCAGCGTTGTACATGAAGACCGGCATCGTAATATGAAAAGGTGCCCCAATCAGCAAGCTTCCCGTAAATTCGTCCAGCGAGTATAAAAAAACTAGTAAGGAGCCTGCGATAATTCCCGGAGCCGCCATAGGCAGCACCACATGAAAAAAGGTGTACACTTTGCCGCCACCCAGCATATACGAGGCCTCTTCCATGGATTCTGCAACAGATTGAAATACAGAGACCAATGTCCATACGGAAAATACAATGGCGCCGACCAAATGGATAAGAGTCAGCCCTGTCAACGTACCTACGAGATCGAAACGGTACATAAAGGTCATCGCATTCGTGAATACCGGAAGCTGAGGAAATGCCTGAGGCAGCAAAAACAACAGCAGGATCAAATGCTTTAACGGAAGCCGGTTACGTGCAATGAGATAAGATAAGGGCACGGTTAGCACCAGACACAACAGCGTGACCGTAATAGCAATAACGAAGCTTAGTCCGAGAGATGAGAGCATCTTTCCTTCGAATACTTGTGTCCAGTATTTGAAGCCCCAAGAGTTCGGGAATGGATGAGGCCAGAACCACTTTTCCGCTACCGACCATAGAAGCAGACTGGACAATGGACCAAAAATGAAAAAGATCGATGCGACATAAATGAGCAGACGACGCGTCATACGAACGATTGGCGTTTTTCTCTCGTTAGGTGTGAGCGAGCCGTTAGAAGCAGCTGCCGATGAAATGACTTTGTTCATTTTTTCGCCAACCCCTTTAAGTAGTAAATGGCAGCACCCATGGACGCTATGTAAGTAATAACGCCAATCGCATTCGCTAAGCCGTAATTATGCTGATAGACGCTTTGATGGTACAAATCCATCATCAGCATTTGCTGACCGCCTGCGTTACCCAGCATGGCAGGGATGGAGAAGCACCCGAGCATGGAGGTGAAGGTCAGTACCGCCATAACCCCGATACTGCTCTTGTTCATAGGCACGAGGAAATGCCAGATCAACCTTAACTTACCTGCTCCCATTCCCCTTGCGGCTTCCAGCATCCCTTCATTTACAGATCGAAATCCGCCAAGCACCAGAAGCAGGGCCAAACCAAGATTTTTCCAAACCAAAGCAGCGATGAGACCAAACGTAGTGAACGCGAAGGATGGGAGTGCATCCGGATTAAACCAACCCGTGATAGCAATCGCCGAATTGAGCGTGCCGTGTGGCGCTAGAAATACTCGCATCGCGTGCCCTGCAACGACGAATGGCACAAACAAAGGGATTTTGAATATAAATTCCAGCACCGGGTATGCACCCAGTCGCAGCAACCCGCCGATCGTCACAGTGAACAGGGTAAGCAAGGCGAGGCTAGCTAGACAAACCCATAGCGTAAATACTACATCCCCGCCATACAAAGAAATCGCTTCGACGTAATTACCAAATGTCCATATTCCTTCCTGCGAACGCAGGCTAGAAATAAAGGAGAGCGTGAACGGATACAGGAAGAGCAGCGCGACAACAACAACCGCAGGAGTAACAAGCCCTACTCCGCCCAGCTTGTGCCAGAAGACGATGGGTGGTGAGTTAGTTTTTCTCATAGGCGGTTTTCAGATGATCAAAATAAGTGTTGATCGGGAACGATTGGCCGCGTTTATTCAGATCTTCTGCTGTAATATCTTTAAACAGCTTCTTCTTTCCCTCTTCGCTAACCTTCGGAAGCACCACTGTTGCGTCTATACCCGGATACCAGCTGTTTTTCTCTACGATGACCTTGGCTTGGGTTTCAGGAGAAGTCAGCAGATCGGCATATTTCAGAGCAGCTTCTTTGTTCTTGGCATTCTTAGGAATGACTACATACATTGGTTGACCTGGTATGCCCGGATCGAGGATTTTCAGACCAAAGTTAGGATTCATGCGGCCTTCATCCACCCATAAGTTAAACATATCGACCCATACAGGTCCCATGTCGATCTCGCCGCGGTTCAGCATATCGAGGGTACCATTGTTCCCATTGGTATAGGTCACTGGCAGTGCCTTGAGTTCTTTTAGAATAGCCGGCCATTTTTGCTCTAATGCTGCATCAAATGGACCTTCGCTCATCTTTTTATAATCGCCGGATTTCCAGTATGTAAAGGCAGTAGCAAAAGCGACACCACTTGCACCGTTCTGGATCCCGTTATATCCGAAGCGCTTCGGATTCGCTTTGATCCATGCGGTTAACTCTTCAAAATTTGCTGGGAATTTCTTTACTTTATCAGGGTTATAAGCAAAGGCAACCTGACTGTGGAACAGAGGAATAACATAGCCTTCCACGTTGGTACCCAAGCTGTTTTTACTGTCAGAGGAAACGACGTACTGCTTGTTGGCAGATTGGGGAACCCATTTGTCCAAAAGATCGTTATCAATGAGCTGCTGCATACCGCTTTGATGCACAATGGCAAGATCGATATCCCATTCCTTCTTGCCTGCATCTTTTTGCGCTTTTAGTTTTTCGAATATTTTTTGTGTTCCGCCATCTCCGGCACCAGAATTGACGACGCGAACTTGGGCGCCTGGAAACTGCTTTTGGAAGCTGAGAACTACGTTCTTTTCTTGCAGATCGGTCATGTTCGTGTCGCCGGCTGTGATGAGATTAAGTTCGTATTTCTTGGGTGCTTCCGTAGCAGCTGCGTTTCCGTTCGTTCCGCTAGTGGAAGTAGGCGTATTTGGTACAGTAGTATTCGTTGCGCATCCAGCCGATACAACCGTCGTCACCGTTAGAGCACAAAGCACGTTCATGAATTTCTTCATATTCCCCACCCTTTTCGAATTAGATGCGTTGTCTAGACATCTTTAATCTTAGTATAGATGGGTTTTGTTAACAGTATGTCATTGATATAAGAAGAAATTATTAAGCTGGACTTAGCTGAATTCGCTTATCTCCGCCGGTTCACCCAGAACTGAAATACATCATTGCGATAATAATCATACGAAAATAAGACAGGCATGTGCTGCTGATCAAAATGAATCTGCTTCAACATGAGCACCGTCGTATCCCGCTTCACTTGCAGCTTACGGCAGATGGGATCGGTGTGATGGGGGACAATCAGCTCGGTACTGGCACCCGTCAACCGGATACCGCACTCGTTTTCTAGAAATCGGAGCAAGGAACCGGTAAGCGTCTTGTTTTGAAAAGCCTGCTCTACTAGAGCTAAAGGCATCACATTAATATTATGGGCCACCGGCTCATCATTGGCGGTTCGGGTACGCTCGTTAATGATCACAGGACTGCCCACCGGTATTTTCAAAAACTGCGCCCATTCCTCTCGGCAAGGCTCCTTCCGGATGAATTGCTCCAGCTGGCCTTCTATCAATCCGGCAGAACGAATAATTTCTTCTGTGGACATAAAACGGTCGATGCTGCTAGGAATGGAGCTTAAAGGCCGTATCACAAAGCGCCCGACCCCTTTCCTCACGTCCAGCTTTCCTTCCTGCTCCAGCTGTTTCATCGCGGCTCTTACGGTTTCCCGGCTCACTTCAAATTGCTGGGTCAGCTCGATTTCCGTAGGCAGACGATCCCCTACCTTGAGCTCTCCACTCTGCATCAGCCCGTCCAAATATTCCTTGATTTTTATATAATGGCTGACTTTCGTCTTATTCGTCATGGTGGTTTCATCCTATCTTGGTATAAGGATCTGTTCTTACTTCTATCGTAGCAGAGTCTTTTCTAGGTGTAAAAGCATAAGGACAATCTTAATATTTCATAAATAATCTCAGCCCTGTTGCTGTCATAACCTCTTTCCCATGGCTATCCCCCTTTTTTTGAAGCTCCGCTTCTAAACTCGGTTACTGTCCAAACCATTCATGTTGGATTGCAATATTATAGCTGTAAATAGACGAAGAGAATGACAAGCAAACCGATTATCCTTATCTTTCTTCACCAGGATATGTTAATGCTATGATTAAACATTGGAGTTGATGCTGTCCTATGATTTATACAGCTCTTGGAGATTCCATTACATTCGGGGAAAATGCCTCCTGTTGGGCGAACGCTTATCCCCAATTAGCGGTGTCCACTTTGAATTGTCGCTCGCGCAAGGTTCGTGGGTTTGTCTTAGCTCGGTCTGGTTGGAGCAGTAATGACCTACTGGATGCTGTGATATGGCAGGGGGACCCCGTCATCGCCCATTCTGATGTGGTTTCGGTATGGATCGGGGGCGTGGATTTAGCTAAGGTTGCGTTGAGTTCGTTTAAAAGCAAACAGCCCCTAGCTGCGGAAAAGCTTATATCCAGCTATAAGCGTAATTTAAGTACCATCTTCACACAAATAAAAAGAGGAAGCTGCGCCCGAATTATCTGTTGCACGCAGTACAACCCGTTTCCCGCGACGTCTCTTGCCGTTGGGGCCATAGACCAATTAAATCGTACAATAACGGAGCTTTCTCATAGCTGCGGCGTCACGGTAGCCCCCGCTCATTCTTGGTTTGAGGGTAAGCAGGCCGAGCTTATCCATGGATTTCGGCAAGGAAAGGTCGAAGACGCGTTAAGCGGATCTATGCCCATCCATCCTAATGATCGGGGGCATCGAGTTATTGCGGCGGGATTGGCTCCTTATTTGATTCCTCGGAGGTGAGAGGGGGAGGACTAACCTGGGTTGGGGTTAGTCTTTTTTTATATGGGAGGGAGGGTATCCATTCTCATCGTGGATGGTTTTAAATGCACTGCTCCCAGCGCTTCGTTTTTTCCACTTGGAATGGTCTTTTTAGGTTCCTAATGGATACTTCGAATAAAGCAAAAGGTTCTCACCACTTTAGTAGCATTTTTCATCTAATACAAAAACAAGAGATACCAACCATAGTAGGCCGATATCCCTTGTTTTCCATAAGATTACACTTTCTGATTTTATTTATATTCCGATTGCATTAATGAGCTTCCATTGAGGTAGTACAGCTTACCATTAGCAAAAAAGATATTGCGAGCCCCAGAAAGGGAGATCGATTGCAGTTTCTGATAAGAATTAGCATCGTATAATCCATTCTTTCCTATAAACGTCTTGCCATCTGGGCTTACCGCATAGATCGGCTCAGGTAACACAACTATGGTTTGGTTAAGTTGATTCTGATTCAGAATTCGATCTTTGGCAATCACTAACCCCCGGTCCTCTAATAATAGAATTGGAGTATCCAGAGGATCTCTGCTGAAATTGTCAGGATACCCTACACTGGAACGGCCCGTTTGCTTGAACGGAGTGCTAGCGATCGATATTTCATATACATCCGTATTAGACAGACCTGCGCTCCATCCGTACTGGAACCAATAATACAGCTTGCTGTTATCTCTGTTAAAAACGATTCCGCCTATCGATTGTAGCTCTGCCCCATAATTTATTTTCTCAAAGGTCATTGCGTTAAAGACTAGCAAACGAGGCGACCACTCACCTGTTACGACATAGAGAAGTTGGCCTCTTTGATAAATTTGTCCATGGGCAGCATCACTATAATCGACCGGCGCTTGATACCTCAAGTACCGTTGTGCTTGAAAATCACTCAAGCTGATCTCCGTCACCAAGACATTCTCGTCATTGTTGCGGATGTACAACTTAGTCCCATCTTCAGATAGAGTGAGTTCAGATGGTTTATAAACAAGTGATATCGTACGTTCAATTTTATTGTCTATAAGATTTATTACGTATAGCTTACGAAACGCCTCATCTAATGCGTAGGCCTTTTTCCCGTCTGGTGCACTTACAATGTCCGCTATCACGCCATTAAGATATAAACCTGGGCCCACTACTGGCGGTACAGATTGCATTTTATTTTTATAGATAATTTCGACCACGCTGTTACCGCCAATTGTTGATATGGCAAGAAGTTTATCTGAATTGCTGTACAAAGATTTTGCAATTCCATCGATAGGATACTTGCCCAATTGCACAAAGTTGTCATATTGATAAGCGCCAATAAGCCTATCCTTAGCCGTAAAAAAGCCATTATTATTTATGTCAAAAGCAATATCAGTAAAGCCTGCATTCAAACTGTAAACATACTTCATATCACTCGAACGCGCTTCGGTTGCTTGAAACACCGTTCCTGCACCGTTAAACAGATATTTCCCATCTGGAGAAATTCGCATCTGTGTGCTCATGGCATAGTCACCATGGTACGGTGAATCATATCCATTCGGAGCTAAAGCTCCATTCTGTATATCATACGCTGTTATATCTCTTGGAGAAGAATCCGTAGTAATTGTATAAATTCGGTTAAGATTCGGATGCATATGAATATAACTTGCTTGTCTAATATTAGCGGAATATACCTCTGAATACGTGGTAGGATTATATGATTTCAAATTCGTCCACTGCCCTGATCCAGAAGCAATATAAATATACCCAGCTCTGTCCACTGCAATATCATAAGGATCAATGTTCACATCGAGTATTCTTGAGATCGATAGGTCAGAAGCATCAATAATTGCAATTGCCCCTTTTTGGTCTTCTTTCCACCAAGTGTAGGAATGCGTTCCCTTTAACAATGAGACGTAAATCTTACCATCAGCAAAAGTAATGCTTTCTGGCGGTAAAGGCAAGGATATAGAGTTTATATTGCCAGTTTCATAGTTAAGAGCGTAAAGCTTTAAATGTTCCTTATCTGTTAAGTATAAAATAGGCTGATTCGGGTGCTGCACTGAATTTGTAACTAGGAAATCAAGCTGAATGTGATCGTTATAATAAGGTGTACTTGCTACAACAGCACTAGCTTTAGACTCTACTTCCCAGTTGCTTCCTCCAAAAACAGCCTTGATTAAGTAATATTTCTTCACATTAGGCTGCAGGTTTTCATCAAGTATTGTGGTCTCCTTGGTCTTGATTACATTCCCCTGTGCATCCAGCAGTGGCCTGTATTCACCTGTTACTGTTGAGCTTGTATAAATTTTATAATATTCAGCATTTTCAACTGGCGTCCAGTTGAGGCGAACTTGCCTATCCGATTCTGCATCTGCTGTCACATTTGCAGGTGCCACGATCGGCTCGATTCTATCTAATAACCAAGCAGTTCCACTCCAACTCGCCGATAAGAATAACTCATTTCCATAAAAAACACGTATTTTATCATTTACAGCCAGCGGTTTACTACGTAACGGCGAATTCGGATCCAAATAAGCTCCATTTATTACCGTTGTTAATGCAGTTGTGCCGCTATAATATACTTTGCCGTAAACAGCCCCATTCACCGTAACCGTCCCCACCGTAATCGTTTTATACGATGCGGAACCTCCTTGAGGAGTCGCCGTATACAGCTCAGAAAGAACTGTGCCACCCTGAATGGTAAATACGCCAATATCCTGTTGAGAGTAAGAGTACTGGGCTTGGTAGACAGTTTGAGAAACGGTGCCGTTTAGTGTCCAGCTTTCCTTCGAGAAATTACCCACTGTAGCATATCTTGCAACTAACTTATCGCCTACGGTAAAAATCACTTCAGGCATTAGAGCGCCTGGATCAGCAGGAAAAACCGTCACAATGACCTGCATTGCAAAGCCAGTACTCCTATCGGTCAGATGGATAGTTACATCTTCTGGATATGGTGCATTTCCTCTCGATAAGGTTAGAGTGGACCAGCTCTCATTGCCAATCGTCATTGTTCCAAATTCAGGGCCTTTCGCATTCATTTTAACGTTTAATACGTTAGGGTGGCTTACATCAGCAGCGAAATTGTCCGAGAGAAGAGCCGAGTCCCCCTTCCATCGAAATAGAATGGAAAACTCTTGGAAGTTAGAACTAACAGTTAGCTTTTTATTTGCCGGATGGTACAGGCCATTAACCTCAAATGAAGGAGTAATAAAAGCAATTCCCGGAATGGTTAATGGAATTTCTTCCCTAGATACAACCAATTCTTTTTTCAGTTGATTGGTAGTTCCAAGGAAAGCATATATAACTAATTTTTCGTTTTCCTTTAGGGACCGGTAATATTGTAATGTCGCGGTACCGTTATTCGCAGGTGCGTGGTCTGAGTTAGCAACAATAGGAGAAAATGAAAACTTAACCTCACTGTTATATCGAGCGGTTATATCCTCTCCATACTGATTCATAAATTTGTACTTCACTTTTATGTATGATGGAGTTGCAGGATCCCAAATGACGGAGTCATACAGATAAGAGAACGTAATCCTTTCTTTCTCAACCGCAAGGTCCTGTTCTAATGTATTTACACCATTATTTAATTTTTGCTGAATCACTATAGTATGATTGCCTTCAGAAATAGGTGCTTTAAGAATCACTGTAGCAATTTTATTATCTACCGAATATTCTACTCGGTCTACTTCAATGTTACTTTTAAATGCAATATTTATAGTAGAAGCGGTAACCGATTGTGAAAAGGTGATCCCTACTTTATTGTGGCCAATAACCGCAGCTTGAAAAGTTAGGGGGGATTCCGGTTGAGTTGGCGTTGGCGTACCCCCTCCGCTATTATTCCCACCGCTGGTGCCACCGCGACTACCGCCTCCACCGCCACCACCAAAAAAGGTCGTTGTTGTTGTTTGACCATTGAGCATTGCCGGCTTCTTATCAAAGGTACTAGCTTCCGCTCCCCCACTTACTGTTGCATTCTCTATGTTTCCTTGGCCCGAAACCCGAGCTGCCGCATTCAGAACAAGCTCCTTTACAATAACTTGTTCAGCTAAGTCGATGGAGCCGCCCGTTGCTCCATCGGCAACATACATTTGCCCGATGGTACCTTGGATAACTTGTACTTTGGCATTTTTGGACAAAATCCGGATCTCTTGAAAATCACCAACGAGTTTAACTTCCGTTCCTTCTGCCAAGCTTGCCGGAAGCACAACTCGTGTAAATCCTGCTCCATTTATATGTTCTTCCTCAAGTTTAACAGCAGAATGTATCTCCGCCTCTTGCACTGATGTAGTACCGTTAGCTATAATTCGAACCTTACCGTTCACTTTCTCAATAACTAGAGAAGCTAGCGTACTATTTTCAAAGTGGATGCTATTTGCTCCCCCGCCTTTAACCGTAGTGGTTCCGCTTACTCTGACGTTCTGAAGTGTTACATCTCCTTCACCTATTCCTTCTCCTAGCATTAGATTTCCGTAAATTGTCATATTTCGAAGTGTAACACCTTGCATATTTATGGTTACATCTCTGGTCCATACTTCATTGCCACTATCCGGGCCAAAAGTACCAGCGGTCGAGAATTCTAACGGGCCCATCTTCTGCTGCACTTGGCTTGCGTTGTCGATGGTTACCACAGCTTCTGCGCGTGTAACTGCACGAGTGGGGGTAAAGCTTGAATCATTGTAACCATTCATAATGCCGTATGATGCTACAGCAGCTACTTCTCTCTTACTCCATTCGGGAAACTGATCAGCGTCTATAAATGAAGCATCTTCCTTCATTTCTAGTCTTAAAAGGTTCGTAATAATGACGGCTAATTCTTGCCGGGTTACCGCCTCGTTTGGCCGAATCGTCCCATCCTCATAGCCTCTAATGTAACCGACCTCTGCCGCCGTGCCTAGTGGTTCAAATTGCCACTCATTCTTTGCTAGATCCGGGAAAGACACCTTTTCCCTTGTAGATGTAAGCTTGAACTTACGGTTAATAAGAGAAGCTATCTCCGCACGTGTTATCGAATGGTCCGGCTGAAACGTTCCATCCTCATAGCCTTTAATAAGTCCCTCGTTTGTCCAACGATCAATGATTGGTTCAGCCCAATGCTCCTTCGTATCCATGGCAGCCTCAGCACTTGGCGTAAGCCCTGGAAATAGGGTCCATGCTAAGATCAAAAAGATCAGCATCGATTTTAGCCATTTTTGCATTAAAAATAGTCTCCCTCCAATAATTGTTTTACCTAGTGTAAATTCTATGAATTTCACCAAATTCCTCCAAAACCATACAGTTTTCGGTATTATATGTATATTTTGTTGAAGACCCTCGTTCTGTGTTTAAGAAGTAGGACCTGAATATATATTCTAAAGTCCTCGCTATGATTTTTTTAGCATCCCGTACAGAAAGGTCAGCTGCGGGAAGTCCCATCCGTTTAAAGGCGCGAACTGCGTAGAGATGATGTGCAGTATCCAGATTCCGGAAAGCCACTGGATCGGATTCATAACCAACTTTATACCTCCCGTAAGTCTAGCCCCCCTGCACCATCGTCGCCCGCTTAGCGCGGCCCCAAACCCGATGCACGATCAAACCCAAAATAACGATCCATACCGTTTGCAGTCCCATCGTTTGCAACGCTTCAACCGATCCTAGTTTCCCAACGTAGATGCCGAGTGGTGTCTAGTACGTATAAGGAAACGGTGTAAACGCAAGCGTTGCTGTACCCACCCTGGAAAATACCACAGAGGGATCAATCTGCCGGATAAGATGCGAACCGTCGCATATTTTGATCACATCTAGGGGTCCAAGCGCCGTAACCCAGAAAGCTACTAAACCGACAAGTGCGCTCAGAAGCCAAAGAATTGCATAGCTTAACACCGCACTCACAAGAAAAAGGGCTGTAGCAACAGGGCTGACCGGCAGCGGAATGTGAAACAAAACAGCGATAATAATAAACATGGGCAGCGCTTTATTCACTAGCGAACTAATCGAACTCCCGATGTCTTCGGCAAGATAACAAAAGAGGAATCTGACTGGTCTCATCAAATTAAGAGCGATATCCCCTTCGCGTATTTGCTGGTTGATTTTACTGGATACATTGCATACAAAACATCGAGGACAACACGACCGACACGAGCGTAAACGCTAACATTTGCGGTTTATTTAAAATGCCGGTTGAGCCGACTTGAAATGCTGTCTGCCAAAAGAACAATGTGGCGAGCATCATCATCAGATTCGTGCCGATCGAAACGAACACTTCGAAGCGATAAACTAATGTCGCAAGCACCCTCATTTTTGCAATATAATAATATGCCGACATCGAGCTTCCCCCACTACCAATTAAAATTTCAACACTAGATCTCAGTAAAATTTTTTCCTATTATTTTCAGATCAGTAATTTTATTCATCATAGATTCAAATTCAAAATATTGGAAATGGAAAGTTTGATTTATATTCATAGTAGAACTAGGGGGAAAATTAGTGTATCTTGGAATGCCCTGAAATGGTCTCTCTCATCTATTTGTTAAACCTGATTTAGTTATAAGATGCCGACCAGCTTACTGTTCCATCTGACCAGACGCCTTTCTCAATTGATTCGCCAGCCAATGAATATAATCCGCTTGCTCCTGTAGTTGAACTAACGCATCCTCATCACCCATTGATGCTGCTGCACACTTCTTATCCATGCAATCTTGCCAATCAGGACCCATCCACGTATTAATAATCGTATTAGCTACATCCGCATCTAGCATCGGTTCTTTCGCCTCCTTATCGTATCGTTCAAGCTCATGAGTCAAAATTAAGCTGTTCAATTTCTCAGCGTAAATCGGATCCGTTGCGTAGCCGCAAAGATACAATGCATTCGTCTGCACCTGCGGACTGGTTGCTGCTCGAACCCGATCATAACGACTCCAATTGAATAATAAGTCCTGGTCTTTAAAGCAATCTTCAATGCAATCGTAAGCGCGCCAATTGGCCTGCACTCCATCCACCTTAATCCCGTCATATACCTCCCATGTTGTTGTACTAACACTTCGACCATGCCAATAGGCATTAGGCTCGCCACTACCGACTTTAAAACCAACAAGATTATTCCAGTCATGCAGCATGCAACCCGTTTCAAGAATAGCCTGTGCTATCCGGACAGAAGAATAAAGCGGTGATCCTTCCCTGCGTAATTTCACGGCAACAGGTGCTATAGCCGCGATGAACTCCGCTCGCATCATCGATTGCTTTCCCCCTTCTGCCGGAGCTGCTCCAAAAATTGTGTTAACGCTGAAGGCATAGGTACACCTAATACCCCGAGATTTTCAATAACAGACAATCCCTCACGGCCCGCATAAAAGTACAAGGCAAGAGTCCGAAATACCGGTGCTTGTCCTCCTATAAACTGGTCACATGCAGCCGCTAGAGCAATAACCAAAAAGACGATGCCTTTACGGACACCGCCCCAAAACATGACCTCACTATTGAGACATTTATTTCTAAATGCCCCCAGTATACCGGAGAAATAATCGATGACCATTAATAAAACTAGGATTTTCATAGCGTTATCCCACCCTCCTAAATAGTCGCTTACGACAACTCCCATAAAAGCTACTGTCCCTCCAAACGAAAACTCCTTAATATTTCCTCCAAGCGCTGCCCCTGCTGCAAGTGATGCTATATCTTTAATATTCATTAATAACTCCTCTCTACCATTTGGGCAAAAAAATAGCCCCGCTTAAGCAGGGCTTTGTGTCTCTTCCATTTCAGGGCGTTTTGTATGAATTTGCGCAAGTACTAAGTCGCGGTCTTCACTAGACATATTATAGCTATCAACAATTGGTATGATCTGTCCTTCTCCAGAATCACAACGAGTCAAGCAAGCATTTGCTATAATGCGAATCTTTGGCATACTCATAGCCATGGTTATTTGCCTCCCCCTGTTAATATCTCAGCCATAATGATTTCTACGTCACCAAGTCGAGATTTTAAATCCTCTTTCTCTGCTTCCAATCTGGCTATTTTCTCGGCATCCGATTCAGGCTGCTTTTGATTCTGGATCTCCTTCAACTCCTCTGGGGTTAACCCCTCGATCCAAAGAGCTTGGGCTGGCCGCGATTGATGGACATTCCCTTCCTCAGCTGATTCGAGTTCACCAGCTTCGCCTATTACCGGTTCTAGTAGCTGATTGTATAATTCCCATGCAGTAAAGTTGAAACGAGGCTTGTACAGTCCTTCTGGTACTGGAATTGCTACGGTATAACCGGTTATTTCTAGTTCTTTAAGCTCCGAAGGTTCTTCGGTTGGATTATACAGTGGATTGAGTTGTCTATAGATAGGAAAAACGCCTGTCACATCTGCCGCGACAAGCGTTACATCTTTGATATATCCGTCTAAATCGGTGATAATTGCTTCTTTCATTTTTGACCTGACCTCCTATTATTGTTCAGCACGGAATGAGAAAAGTAAGTGCATATAACCGTTAGCTCCCTTATATAGATATATTTTTCTTGAAGTAATGGCAATCTTACCATCAACAATAGTAGATGCAATGACATTGCCTTGAGTACTTGCAAATATATCAGTTAGAATATCATCAGCAGGAGCATATCCTTTTGGGAATTGCATAATAATTGTCCCTTCTGCTGCGACTCCACCAGTAATACCCATATCAACATGGACGATTCCAAAATCATCTTTGTAATAACCACCTCTATGCAGAGACCATCCATTTAACAATGTCGGTACAATCAGTTGAGGTTGAATCTTTTTGGCCTTAGTATTTTCCAACTCACTAACCCTTTTGATAATATTCGCTTGATTTCGTGTTAACATATCGACGTTCGTCTTAAGGTTAGTGACATACCTCCCCTGCATGGCTTGGATATTGCATGTAAGGCTGTATCGGTCTAAGGCAAGGTAGGTGACGGTATAAGAGGCTGATGGGTCGTAATTTGGCCGATCTATTGCAAAACTAAAGTTTCCATAACGATTAATATCCCAGTCTAGTTTCTTAAGACTTTTATCAATAACATCATCACGATATAGTTCGAATAACTTACCGACCCTATTTTTAAATAGTGACGAGGGAAAGGCTAAATTATTCAGCAGCCATTCGCCAGTATTTGAGTAAAAGGAAGGAGTAGCCTTCTCCCTTACAATCATCCCATCACCAACTTCAATCTGATTCAACCCTTCATGAAGAGTAATGTCACCTTCTGGAATGATCTTTTCGAGAACGGGCTGAGCAAGTTGGTATTGAAGCTTATATGGTGTCCACTTAAAATTATTACCATTTGGTGCTTGTGAATATGGTAATGTATTTTGTCCACCGATATAACCAGCTGCGTTTCCTAATTGAGTACTATCCTCTCTATAGCACCAACCTTTCGTTCCTGTAGTGTAAAGACTGGACCCGTTTGAACTATCATAATTAAACATTCTCCAGCCATAGAAATACGCTTGAACCTCAGCCTGTGAAGGCTCATATCCGTCACCCCAACCACTATCTAAATTGGAAATAGAAATAAAAAATTTTCCAAATGATGTGTTCTGTACATCTGCTCCTGTATTTGGGTCACCTAATGGTATTATTTTCCCATCAAATTTTACCGCAATACTATTCGTATAATCTGATGAATTAGGCATACCCAAAACAACATACTTATAACCTGTCTTACTTGTTGATGTACTCCAATTTTGACTACCATCTAATGTTAAATATTTATGTTTAGCTAATTTGTAATAATCAGCTCCACTTCGATACAACTGATCTGCTACAGAACTGTCAATATTTGAGCACCATTGATTAGGGAACAGTAGGTAATTATCCTCACTAGGTTTGAAGAGTTTTGCTGTATTGCCAAGGTTGAGCATGGGGTTAGTGAAGGTATAGGTCCCGGCACCGCTCGTGTCATTACTTAGTAATACACGCAAGATAGCAGCGTTTGCGTCCGTTTTAAATGACTTTGGAGCGGATGAATAACCGCCAAAAGCATTTATAAGCTCCCCATTCTTATCTAAAGTATTTACCCCTATTCTTCCAGTTGCAACGGAGAGCGTGTAATCCTGATTCGGGGCTATCGGAATATCAATTGCTATCGCTTGTGAATTCCCGTCTGCCACAAGGGATGCGGAATACAGCAAATTAATGGTCATCCTCGGATTACCTGATCCTGCTGTAACAAACCAGCCTTCTGCGAATGGCGGCAGCAGATTCTCCCCATATTTCATCACATAAGGATTCACGATTGGCTTCATATCATCAACATATGGGTACTTTGCAGCGATTTGCTCTACTGTCATGCTATCAATAGCAGTATAATCTGCTGCTGAAATCTCATAGATGGAAATCCCATCAAAGTATGCACTCTCACCTGATTGCACAAAAAAGTTGGATCCGTCACTTTTTAGTAGATGCATTCTAGCTATTACCGATGATACATTACTTACACCAAATCGTACCCATGTGGTAGTAAATTTATTTGGATCTGATGCTATTGACGTTGCTGCAATTCCGGTATCAAAACCGATTTGAGAAGAACCATCATAAAAGCGAATACATGCTTTACCTGCTACTGGTTTTATACTAGCGCACGCTATATAATAACCATTTACATTAGGAAGGTTATATTGTTTAGTAATATCAACGTAATGTTCTATCACCCCGGTGCCAGTTGCAACGATTTTCATACTTTGATTTCCATGATTTTTGTTGGAAGTATCATAAGCTGCTGCTGCCCCACTACCAACAAGAGTTAAATAGGTTTCAAAATTCCCATCTCGACCCATCAAGTTCACCAGTGTACGCCCATTAAATCCCATTACATTATATGGAGCTATTCTGTCCGATTGGACGACTTGAGTACCATATTTTAAGTTCAAAGTGGTTGGTTCAGGACTATCAATTCCTTCAGTATGAGCATCCTTAATCCCTTGTTCTAAACGGTTCATATCATGTTCCGTTACGATCTCATCAAATTTCCAATCCGTTTTTGCATTGTACGGCACGTTCTATACCTCCTTGATTACTATAGTTTGTTTTATAATCGTATCACTGGTAATTGGCACATAGACTGCATTGGAGCTAATCACCACATCTTCACTGCTTTTAAGCTCTATAAGCGTTACTTCTTCTATGGAACCAAATGGTATGACATATTCCATTTCAACCGTGCTTGCCGTAACCTGCTTGATGGAAAAGCTCACTATCTCATAGCTCCCATTCACAACAACCTTTACAATCTGGTTATTCGTAAACAAGGCTAATTTGGACAAATACGTAGTTGGGATCATATTAACTGCACCTCCTGCCCTTTTACTGCAAATGGTGTTTGCCTCAGCTTCCAGCCTGTCCCTAATCGTGTTTTTCGAAATAGCGGCGTCCCCTTCATATGCTCCTCTAGCCCGATATTATCCAGCAATGAAGTCGATTGATGATATACAATGTTAGCCGGTTTAATAGAATGAATCGTATACTCAATCTCTTTAAAGTAGGCTGCGTTAGGAACATCGAATGTGACCTTGAGAATATAATTCTGCTCATCAATTTCTACAGCTGCCCGGCCTTCACCAGCGAGCATATCCAGTCGGCTTTGCAAATATCTAATGGTAAACGGAGGCTTGGTAGAGTACCGATTAATAAGACGCCTGCGTCGAAAATCTAAAGACTCCTTGGTCGAATCCGCTCGTATCCCGAGCATTTGCTCACGACGTTTGATAGCCTGGATACTGGCCGTATCCACAAACTGGTCGTCAAACAGCTTTTGTACAGCGATTGCTAACGCTTCGATTTCGGAGCCCTCTGTTTGCGCAATCTCACAAAAATCCTCAATATCCGCGTATAGCTCGGGTAAAAACTTCATTAAATTAGACACTCAAGCTCACCTTCCCAAGTACCGGGATTTGTTCACTCGTCAAGGTTATGTTTGCCGCAGCCCCGTTCAGCAGCGTACTTGAGATGTCCGTAACGCCTGCAACTGTCAAAATGCGCGATTCGATTTGACTCACTCTAACAACAAGCTGTGCTTCATTCATCCACGACTGACGCAAAGTAAGCATGTACGCTTCAATAGCGGCTTCGATATCGGCTCGAACTTGTCCTAGTGTCATACCACTCTCTAGCGTAATGCTTGTTTCCACATTGAAAATAACGGTTTCTACACCAACCACGGTGACGTGATGGCCAATCGGTGCAAACCCAAGCCCCTCTCCACTGTTCACCGTTGGATCAATGATCGTCTGCACGTCGTTAACCAAGATCGAAGAGGGTGACGTATGATCCGCTGAAATAATGGTGCATTTGACGGTTCCACCACCCTGCAAAACTGGAAATACTTTAACTCCTCCTATACCAGGGATATCACTGATTTTCTTTTTGTAATCCGCCACGTTCCCCCCAAAAGGCTGCTCATTGAGAGCTGTAAAATACCGCTGTCGGAGTGAAGCATCGGTTTCTACATCTTCGCCAGGCACCAATACCTCTGAGAGCTCTGCCTTCGAGAGCCCCGTCATGTAACTAATAGGCAGCAGCGTACCGAAATATTGATTTCCTGCTGCCCCTGACACTTCACACTCTACTTCAAAGACCCCAGTTGAAAGCTTCTTAATGACCGTGTAATTCAACGCACCACCTGAGAATCGGCTACCAATAGGTATATCAAATGGAACATTACCGGAACCATAAAACAACGCCTTACGACGTGCCTTACTAGCTGGCTTGCGTTGGATTCCAAATTCCAAAGTGCGGCGCTCCAAATATTCTCCCGTGGCGGTATCCGCGAAGGAAAGATTAAGGTTGATATCCAGCTCGGTATACAATCCTGCTAATTCCCATGCAGCCGGCGCCAGTGCATCATAAATGATACTGCCTTCGCGTTTATCTATATCTGCAGGCACACGTTCAAGCATCCTGCTCAAAATCGTTTGAAACGTTTGAAGCTCATACACTTTCTCCCACCTCCTTTGTTAATAAAACATTCCCGTAAATCGAAACAATAGTAAATGATGCGGTCGCTTCATCTCCGCGAATATCGATTTCCAGGTCTTGAATGTCCTTGATCCGGTCATCTTGCAATAAAGCCTCCCGGATTCGCCTGGCAAACTCTGTACGAATATAAGAAGAATGATGGCCTGGAAGATTCGCCAGCTCACAGCCATAATTGCCACTGTAAATAAGAAATTCAAAGCGCTCTGTCTCCAGAATCTTCATTGCTGCTTGCCTCACAGCTTCCAGACCGTCTGTCATTCCAATAATCCGATTCAAGAGCGGATCCATCCGGTACGTCTTGCTTGGCTGCTGCGTGATTTGAGTTGCTTTTCCCA
The DNA here is from genome assembly GCF_030020805.1 of Paenibacillus sp. RC67. GTDB lineage: Bacteria > Bacillota > Bacilli > Paenibacillales > NBRC-103111 > Paenibacillus_S. The sequence goes on along the minus strand of NZ_CP125098.1, from coordinate 297,513 downwards.
AAATGCCCCCTTGTGGTATCACGGCTCCACCACCTTATCCAGTACAATGTACTTAAGACCGCCCTGCATTCTAAGCAGAAGTACCACATCCCCCTGCTCTAATCCCTTGCGAATGAGAATGGGATCGGCAAGCGCTTCTTCCGTTGTCCCCTCACCAGTAGAATGGGTATGCTTAAGATCAAGCTCCAAGTGAGTAAGACTTTCCGGAACAAGTAAAAAATCCTCCGTAAGCGGCTCTCTTTGCGGATCTAAGCTCACTTCTAGAGGATTTATTTGTACAACATTTCCTGTAAATATAGAAACGGGATACCCTGCGTTCACCGCATCGGACCCCGCCTGCTTAATTAAATCTAATAACCTCACTTCTGTATCACCACCTTCGGGTCTCCTGTTCTCAAATCAAATAGATCAAGGCTCATCGTATGATCATTGCCATCAAACTTATGGGTACATTCATTGACCATGAACCTTTGGTTAATTCCCTCTTCCTCCATGTTGATGGATAGATAGCAGCCAGCCCTTACCCGAATATCTCCAATGGCATCAACCTGAAAGCTCCTGCCGACCCTATTCTTGAGATTCATCAAGTTGGCTAACGACTGGCTCACTTGATCATCACCCATTTTCTCATCAACGGATTGGAATAACATCAGCAGCCCCCATTTGGCAATATTGACGCTGTCCTTTTCTATAAATAGCTCCCGTTTGCCGATCTTTTTGTTTTCTCTGCTCAGGACAACCATATTGTAAGAATCCTCGATGGACACTTTTTGCTTGTAATCTACCATTAGACTTCCATCACCGAGCGATAGATCGAGCGCCCTATCTTCCATGTTTTGAATGGCAAGCTCACCAAAATTATCGAGCAGCAGGTACTGTTTACCCGTCCCGATCAGTGTCTTATCCAGAGCCTTGCAGATAATGTCCATGGTCTTCACGCCATCTTCCGAGATGGCTGGAATGATAAATTCGGTGTCTGTCAATTCACCTGTTTTCAATTGGTACTTATCTGCAAAATGCTTTACGACTTCGGTTGCCGTCAGATTTGTTTTTATCAAGTAATCATTGACCATTAAGTAACGCAGCTGATCATAAGCGGTGATTTTGACGTCTTCATCCCTGCCGCTATTAATGGTGAAAATATATCCCAAGAATACGTTCAACCCATCCTTACGTACCCGAATCACGTCGCCGACATTGTACTTAAATTCGTTAGCTTCGTAGAGCCCGCCTCGAATCAAGGTAAATTCGAAAACCGAAGCACTGCCCTTTCTGCTTGTCTTATACGTTACGTCGGTGACTATTCCTGATATATCCCACAGCTGGCCATCCCGATTATCCATAATAATTTCAAGCACTTTTATTCACCGCCTAATTCTGGGGAATCCTTAAGAACGTACCGGCTGTTAAGTCCTTAAGCTTATCTTCTGTGATTCCGTTAAGTGATTGGATCTCCCTCCACCGGCCAGCATTACCAAATAACCGCTTCGCCACATCCCTTAACTTCTCCCCTGTATGCAGAGTATAGGTTTCAGGTCTAACTCTTTCATCCGGGCGCACCCGCGCTTGCTGCACTAGGACGGTCTCCCCATTATCCGATACAGTCGTACTCACACTGCGGGCCGAATAAAAAACGTATTCTTTCAACTTCAAAGAATATTCAATATCGCCTGAGGAGCCAGCCACTTCCTTCCATTCGAAGGATTCGATAGAAGCAGGGAAGTTGAGGTCCGATATTCCGTCTATGCCGCTTGCCTTTGTCAGAGCATTATAATCTCCTGCAACAATAAACCGGATAGGACGTTGGCTTTCCATCCATTTTCGAATCAGGTTAATGTAATACATCGGTACGAATAGCGGTACTTCTTCATTAACAAAAGGATAATATTGATTGGGGAAAAAGCTGCTGAAGCCCACCTCTTTCAACTTCGGGCTTTTTATGACATTGATCTCGCCAGCCCGTGTCTCACTAGTACCTCCGCCTTTGCCTACAATATTATAGGTTTTGCCCTGACTCTCTTCTTTAACGTCAAGTGATTCAGGATTTACAGGGATTTGAAATCCTTCAGCTTCATTGTTCCAGCTAAGCATGATTCTATAATTGTTCAAATAGCTACACCTCCGTCCTACGTATTAGTTAAAAAGAAAGCACCCTTTTAGGGTGCCCTTGTTGAAAAATCTGTCTTGCGGGAACTATGCTAAGTAAAGAGGTGGGGTGTGCCTCGGAGGAGTTTACGTCCGCCTTTGAAAACCGTGAAAATACCACAAAATCTAATCCAATTCACGGGTTTCAACAGCGGCTGGAGGGGCATACCCCACCGGAGTATTGGCAATAGTTCAAGCCTTTCAGGATTTTCAACAGACTCAGCACCCTGTATGGGTGCTTTTTACCCGTTATTCGTAAACTCCTTGAGCTGAATTAGCTATTTCCCTTACCATAACATCCTCGATACGGCGAATCATCTCATTCACATCGGTTGGATTAGTAATATCTCCGGTTGTTACTTGAACGGTAGGAGTCAAAGTAACGAAGTTCTGAATATTTTGCAGTTCTGCCAGATCACGCATGACTTTGATATCCTCACTGGATACATCCACCGTGTCATCAATCTTACCGACCACGCCCACCTTATCGATACTGGTATTTTGGTTCCAGCCATCAGTTATAGATTTCTGCTTATTAGGGTCCATGGAATCTTGAACGGTCGAAAGCTTATTGACCAGGGTCGCACCGCTGCTATAGCCGAAGTCGAACTCGTTTTTCAAGTCTTTATAATCCATCCGGCCTGTGACGATTACATTTTTATCGCTGACAGGCTTCTCAAGCTGATCCATCATATTCCTCATACTATCACTAATAGCATGAACGTTGTTTTCGTCAAAAAACTTGGCTTGGTTAATTTTGATCCCAAACATGTTGTTAATGCCATCTACTAACCAGTTGAATCCTTTCAAAATACCATTGATACCTTGCAAAATGGATTTCATAAAAACTCCGGCAAAATCTTCGACCCCTCTAACCATACTTTCTAAGAATCCACCATAAGCTACAACTAAATCATAAAACAATGTCTTGCCAGCATAGGTTGAATCAATGAACATATTTATTAGAAAATCACCAAAGCTTGCAAATCTATTCCACATTTGTGCAATAACATTCCATACTACTCCATACAACACCATGAAGCTTCCAACAATAGAACCGACGATTTGCTCTGCTGTTACACCACAACTCAAAAGGATATAAATGAGGACACCTATAACTGCAATAATAAGAAGTATCGGCCAAGTTGCTGCAAGCCAGGCTGCTGCTTGAGCTAAAATAGGAGTAATCGCAGCCCAAAGAGCAGGAATAAGTATAGTAGCGATAACTGCCCCTAAGCTTATTAAAATAGCGCTTGCCATAGGCCAATTATTTTGAATTACATCTGATAACCACAAAACCACGTTTACTAAAGCAGTCACAAGCCAGGCAACTACATTTAAACCTACTTGCAATCCATTAAAGAACGGTTCAAATTTACCTTCTTGGAATGCGGTGTTAAGAGTGGCTAGTAAAGGCTGAAGTGCTTGTAAAGCTCCTTGCCCTGCCATTGCAAGAGAAGTCTGGAAGTTATTGCTTAGCATTTCAATTTGCTTTGCCGGGGTCGCTAACATAGTTTCAAATGCCTGCTTCCCCATATTTTCCTTCTCAAGCAGTTTATCGAAAGCATTTATAAATCCGTTAAGATCTCCAGCTTTTCCGAAATCCTCAATCTTTGATGCCTTAATACTTGCGTCAGACATGTTATAACGTTCTGCTAACGAGTCCGTGTTCCCACCCATGGCTTCTTTAAGTACAGAAAGGTTATCCCCAATCCCCTTGCCTTCGGTATCAAATGCATTTAGTCTAAGTGCCATACTGTTCAATTTCTCTAATTGATTTGTATTTTTGACCTTAGGGAGAAGTGATAATGTCCCGGTCAAAAACTCGTTGGCGTCTACACCAGATTTCATAGCATCTGTCCTAAACTTTTGAAACATGGCAGTACCTACTTGATCGTCACCGGTTCGAGCCTTAAACATATCCTGCAGTTTCTGCTGCTCCATTCCTCCTGTCAGAGCTTTTGCTCCGAGATCCTTGATGGTATCAAAGCTTAAGTACTGGCCTGCTAAACCTTTTACTTTGTCCAAAATCCAGCTACTCTTACTTCCACCTTGCTTGCCCTTATTGTTCAGTTTATCCTGCAGTTGGCTGACCTTTTCTTCTAATTCGGTGACTTTCTTAAGGTCATCCTGCATTTGCTTTACGCCGGTATTGGACAGCTTAATCTGCCTGGCTGTTCGAAGGATTAATAATAATACGCGATATACCTTCTGGAATCCGTTAGTTAATGCTTCTGGAATTTCTTGAAATTGATTTATCTCAATATTAAAAAGATTAATGTTAGCATCCTTTTGCAAGGAATGCTTCAGCTTTTCAGCAGTACCTAACACCTTATTCATACCGTTTTGTGTGGTGCTGATCGATTGAGACATTTGATCAAACAATTGAAGGCTTGTTCCTACACTCGCCAACGGCTCTCCCTCCTTTCTTACACAAGTAAACCTCATCGAGGTTACCTGCTTTTCTTCGCTTGAGCCTTCTTCTCTTGATCAATTCGAATATCAATCATCGCGTAGATGACCGCCTTCTCACGAGAAGTCATTTGCATTAAGTCATGCGGTAGGATGTTTAACTCGTGGAGGGCGTAGTAAGCGTAATTAGCCTCACCATCCCCCTCCATGACTAGTTTTTTACTTCATCGACCAGCTCGTTCATATTCTTATCGAAAGCGTTAAGCTCCTGGATTTTTTCAATCAGTGCTGCATACTCTCCCGCCAGCAGCATTTTCCGAAGAAGATTCTCCGCACCAAGCACACCGTATGACTTTTGCAATTCAACATCCTTAAGATTAGGGAATACAACGCTAGCGACCGCAAGCTTGGCCATATATTCCGTAGGGTCCGTTTCTTGCGTTGCCACTCCCCTCTTGGCTTGGACACGCTTGGTGGCCGATTTCCGAATCGACTCATTCTCTTCTTCTGTCATGCTGCGCAGCTTCCACGCTACAGGCTTTCCTTCTTTGTCCTTGAAACGCTCGGAAACAATTAATTCCTCCGTCAATCCGCTAACATTTTGTGCATAGAATACGCTTAAATCGCTCATTGTAATAACCTCCATTAATTAACCCATAATTGGTTTGCCAAACGGATCTAGAATATCTACATCATCAAACGTGAAGCTTACTTCTTCTTCCAGAGCATCGGAGCCCGTATCCAGTAGAGCCATAATGACGCTATCCAAATTGACGCCTTTAAGGACAACCGTTTGTTTCCCAACGGAAGAGGATGGGTCCTCATTGATAACCTGCACGTCAAAATACGTATCCTTGCCTTTTTTGATATAATCCAGCATCATTTCTCTGAACACAGAGGTGACGTAATAAATTGTCATGCTGCCGGAGCCCTTCCACCCCTTAGCCTTGTGCTGCGTACCGCGGCGCCCTAGTGTCTTGACCTCAGACTTTTCTTTCTCGACCTTACCCTCGAGCTTTTTAATGTAAAACATTTCTTCAACCTGACCATTAATCGTGGCGTAAGCCCGGCCCTCTTGACCTGAAATCGTATCATTAGCTTTTAAGAAGGACATATTATTGCACCGTCACTTTCATATAGATTTTCTCAACCGAATCGACCGGTTGTACTCCAACTTCAACATATACACTGTCAGCCTCGCTGCCTTCCAACACGACCACATCACTTTGCGAATCAAAATTTTGCACCGCATTAATTCCCTGCAATGTATTCAAGTACGAGTTGCACTCTCCGCGCAGCAGGTTTCGCCCATCAGCATTATTGTCTACTTTCCCGATAAAGAACGATTCGAAGATTCGTTTGAAGTCATTGTTAATGCCGTCTAGTACACGAATCACTCTGTTTTTTCTAAATTCCTTTCCTTTTGTCGGTGAGAAGCTTGTGAATGTATTGATATCCAATTCTACTTTGGCTTTACCCTGACTTGGCGTGAAAAGAAATTCTCCCTTGTTGATTGCTGCAATGATCTGATCATTGGTGTAGCGAGGCGTTACATCGATGGCATCATCGTAAGCATCGTAGGTTAGTGATTGATTCATCTGTGCGGATGCTGTTGCAGCTGCCACCCATGCCGTTGCTTGAGCCGCCGTTAGCTTGGTTCCATCAGAGAGGATAACGCCATTCTTCACGCTAATGATTCCTTCATAATCAGCCGTAGGATAGTTCTCCAATACGACCTGCACCTTTTTCCCCTCATCATCCCTAATCCGTCGTACAAAGGAAGAGTATAGTGCTTTTAATGTATTATCCGTCGATGATAGAGCCATAGTCTGGAAGTCGACCAGCTCAGATGCAGCCAGATAATCCATATGATCCTGATTTGTTACTGTGCCGTCTGTACCGCCCTTCAACACCGTTCCAGCCGTTTCCGTTAATGCCCCAGTTCCGCTAAAGATAACCCAGTCATTAGCCTTCAAAGCTTCTGTCGCAGCTACCGTCTGGATATCAACGGCTCTTCCCGACAGAAGCGTCTTCACATCAAATTTGGTTGCATCATCGAAGTTTTTTTGGATGACATGAGAAATATCGTTACCTCGCAAACCGCCATATTTGGCCGTAGAAGTTAAAGTGCCGATGGTTGCATTAGCCTTTACACCTTCATTCAAGCGATATACAAGCAAGGTCTTAACCCGCTTCAACGCTTCCTTAACAAGCAACAGCTGTGCTGCAGTTACATCGTACCCAAGCTGCTTGGATACATCAGCGCCAGCTTGGATCTCAATCATTTGCTTTGACGGCCCCCAGCTAAGCGATAATGGCATTGTCATAACGCCACGGTCACCGACTGCTCCTACCGGTTTTCCCTCACCTACAAATTCAATGTATACCCCTGCTCTATCTTTGTTTTGTGTTGTCCATGTTCCTCCGGCCATCTATATAACCACCTTTCTGGAAAAATCCATCATATATTTTTTGACTTGCTCCATTGTGTACGTTGTATCATCCTGCAGAAGTGTATTTAGCACATCTTTTTGCTGCGCCGTATACTGCTTGGATTCCAAAAACTGCTGCTTGGTATAAGCTGAAACCGCGGCTTCAACACTTTTTTCTTTTGTACTCATTTGTATCTTTCCTCCTGTTCTAAATGCTTCATTTTCAATGCAGACGGCTTTTGCTTTGTCACGTGGATATCGAAGCTTATATAAAATTGGAGTGAATCCTCCAGTATCTCATGATGCAGCTCATAGCCTCGGTAACGCTTACCCTCCCACTCCATGTACTCCAGTTCCTCATACAACCGTTCAGCCATCTCGTGAAATCCAATGGGGATGGTCCTGTTTCCTGGATTCGGGAAGTATTGAATACTGAATAGTGTAGGGTATCGATATCGTCCATTGATTTCTTTCACTTGCTTACTGCTCACTAGGAGCATAAGAAAAGAAGGCTTCTGCAAATCCTGCTTGTTATTCTCATCATAGATTGGAATGTCAAAACCCAAGGATTTTAGCTGAACAAGTAAAGCATTTTTCATCTCTTCAAAGATCATCGTTCCACCTCAAGTACCGTTGGATAGCCATTTTCCACCCATCCTCCTAGCTTACTCCTAACTCCATGTTTCTATCGAATCGTCCACCTCTGCGAAGCTCGTTTGTCTCCTCTATTAACATTAGAGTTTATAATTACTTTCGCTAGAAGACAGCCAATCGACATCTTCCTGCAGCCATTGTTTCTCTAACACTATGCAGCAACAACGCAATCAACTATCCCCTATTGCACTCAACCACCCCCTTTCCTGTAATGGCTGCTATTTGGTGGATAGAGCCCCGCCACACAATAAATCATAATGGGGTTTCTAACCCCGCCTCTTCTTCACACCATCGACGACTAGCGTCTAAGGTGGAAAATCAAGTCCACCCACAGCATGACCGAGTCCTCCGATGTTTAGGGTACAGTAGGAATCACCCGAGCCTTAGCTCTATGGATCTAATGTACCTTCAAACCTTAGACATTTTGTTGACATGCCTTTGACAGGAAATGGACATCCGATGGACATGCTTCATTCAAAATATAGAAGCGTATTTGCGACGGATACGACTCCCTCTTCCAATTTCCTATCCAGGGTTTTATCACAGTAATTCCAGCCACTAAATCTAAGAATGGTCGCAGCACGTGAATTGCCTTTTATAAAGCGGAATTCCACAATAGCTTTGACATTGGGATCTACAACTTGCTCGACGGCATTTTCAATAAGACTAGTGAACTTTGTTAAGGATAATTGAATTTTTTTCTGCTCATCTGTTGTAGGTGGGTTGCGTTCAAATAGCTCTAATTTGTTCTTTATATCTCTATATTGCTTAAGGTAATCCTTAGCAAGCTTGATTTCCTTTACCGTTGCCACTGGAAACATTCCATTCATCATAGCCAACATTCATTCTCCTCACCTTTCATCGTCTAAATATTTTTAGATCACTTTGGAGTAAACACCAATCACTAAAAGGTCAACTTTTGACCAAATAGTACCATTGAGTCACTTTTTAGTCAACATTTAATTGTCACTTTTTAGTGTTATCGTTGAATTTTTGGTCAACATCAACTAAGATAATAATAGGAGAGGGGATTGAAGCTCGTGAAATATCATGAACTGTTGTCTCGTTATATAGAAGAAAGCAAGCTAAGCCTCGGAGAACTTGTCCTAAGGCTGAAAAACCACGATATTGAAATTACAAAATCCTATATAAGTAAGTTAAAAAACGGCAATAAACCACCCGCCTCAGAGGATATTACGCGTGCCTTAGCAGAAGCTGCCGGAGGAGACCCAGACGCTCTGGTCATGGCAGCCTATATAGATAAAGCCCCCACAGAAGTAAGAGAAGCTCTCCGGGAGGCTGAACGGTATCGATTTGTATTTAATCTGATTCGTAAGCTCATTGAATTCATCGAGTATTACTATGCACATCAAGAAGTTCAAGAAGACCTCTTGAAAGAAATTCAAGGAATAGGGTTTGAGCTAAGAGAAACTTATCATCATTCCTATCCGTTCGATAAATTAGAAGATGATCCAGAGTTCGCTTTACAGCTAATAGGATCTCTTCGTTCTCAATTTTTCCCTCAGACTCCTTCAGTAACTATGGGGACAGAAACGATTAACTTTACAAGATATATAAACGAAAAAGGAACGGCCAGACGCCGATTTCCTCGACCTGAAGACGATAAAGAAGCTTCGAGGAATGATGGAAAGGATTTTGATAGGGATATCGATGTAACTCAGCGCATGCTCAATGCAACTACGGATCTACTGAAAGAAACCGATGACTACATCGATTTTCTTGAACATGTGGATGTTGATGTGGAGTTTGTCGAAGATATTTTAAAGGATGTCATTTATATTAAGCGCTATATGAGCAAGCTTCACAAAAACATAGATGGATTACAGGCTACATTAAAAGAAGTAACACGATCCAAGGAGCCAGCTTCTAGCGTAAACAAAGTTAGAACAAGAACATTCGGAGTTGTATCAGAGGAATCAGGTGAGTATCTCAGCCAAGCCGCATATAACGGCAAACCGAAGCAGTTGACTGACCAGGAACGGCAAGAGTTCGAAGCAAAAAGGAGATTGTTTGAGGAATTTAACGGAAAGTAATAACTATCTTTATTATTTTTAAAAACTAGATAGCCCGCAAAGGGCTTTTCTTTATCAAACAAAATAGAACATATGTTCTGTTTGGAGGTAAATATATGGATCTTTCATTATACAAACCGACTGAAACAGAAGAATGGCTTTCATTTATTTATCGAAAGAACGGAATCCATTCGGCAGCAGACATGGATTTAGATCATATCGCAGCTATCTTTCGTGCCATGATAGAGATACACCCATATGAGTCAAAGGTCATTTGGAGCGATAATTTTGCACTTATCTACCTACATGCTCTGCTAAATAAAGAACAGCGACGTGAAAACTTCTTTCACGAGCTTGGCCATATCGTTCGTCATTGTGGAGATCAATTCCGTATGCCGGAGGCTTTTATAGAATTGCAGGAACAGCAAGCAGCCCAGTTCCAACTGTATGCTGCTATGCCGGCTTATATGTTGGACGAGTTCATTCATGATGTTTATAGTTGGAGCGCATTTGAAAAAATTCTAGCTGAAGCTTTTTGCCTTCCTATTGGGTTTGTCCAGAAAAGGCTCAATCAAATCATGAATCGGCTTCAACTTGCGCAATTAGATAAAGAACGCCGAGAGCGAACGATTGATACAAGCTATATTACGACAGAATATATTCGCCAAATGCAAGCCAGATGGGGAATTCAAAGATAAATTAGAAAGGGATCAGGGAGAGTGTATGGTGCAAATGAATGTCCTTTATGAAGAACATCAAGGAATTGACGGCATTTGTTTAGTTCCTATGAAACTCATAGTGCGATTCGCTCGCGGCAAGATGCTGTGGGATAAAGCTGCCGTGTACCTTCCGTTGGACTCTCCATTTAGGCGCCAATATCCTGAGGATTTTTGTGAAGATGTAATGAGCATCACCATTTTGCTCGATGATATTATTATGAGTTTCCTTAAGCCCAATCATGTTGGAATCTCGCTTACCCATGTAATGGAGCGCATGGAAAAGCTGAAGGAACGTGACATGCTAACTTTTCATTATGAGGATATAGAGCAATTCATTATTCAGATAGACGATATTGAACAGGTTTTACGGCTGGAAATAAGATCGTTGTTTTTAATCCATAAAATTGAGAACTAGGCAATGTAAGCTGATAAAACAAAAGGCACCGACCGAATGGTCAGTGCTTTTGCATTTTATCAAGACAAGCCGAGGCTTTATTAAATTTAATTTACTGCTTCTTGTTCCGTACTCTTTTTGTCCGATAATTTAATCTTTCCGACAAACAAGCTAAGCACGGCTCCCAAAACAACAAATATTAAACCATAAAAGAATACGCTATGCAACGAATCCACCATCGCTGTTTTCAAAATGGGAATGATCTGCTGCGTCAAAGCCTTAGGCATTGCTGCAAGTGTTTCTGGGTTCAGAAGCATCGAGTACAAGCCTTGTGGATTGCTATGAATCATTGAAGTGATATCTGACACCAGTTCATTCGCCTGTTCGGGCATTTGCTTAATCATCGGGAGCAGATTTTCTGTTAATATCGTACTCGATTTATAGTTCATAATTGCACCCAGAATGGTCATCCCGAAGGTACCGCCGATTTGACGGAAAAACTGGCTTGAAGAAGTAACAACACCCAGTTCAGATTTCGGGAAGCTTTCTTGAAGAGCCAGCGTAAGCAATGGCATGACAAGCCCCATTCCCAACCCAATCACCATCATATAACCGGAAGCGACTAGCTTCGATGTATCCATTCCTAAAGTAGTTAAAAGGATAAAGCCACCCGCCATGATAATCATCCCGGCCATCATTTGCTTACGAACGCCTACTTTTTGTACAACTTGACCGCCAATTACACTTGCCAAAATCATTGTAATCATCATTGGTGTCATGACTGTTCCTGATGCAGACGGGCTAATGCCAACAATACCTTGCATAAATAACGGAACAAACATAATGGCACCGAACATCCCCACGCTCATTAAAAATCCGATACCGTTGATGACGGAAAATGTCCTATTTTTGAACAATCGAACCGGCAAAATGGGTTCAGCTGCTTTCGTTTCAATGAAGACAAAACTGATTAAAGAAATAACGGAAAGAGCGAGCAGACTAATGATCTGCCACGATACCCAAGCATAATTTTTGCCGCCAAACGTTAATGCAAGCAGCAAGCCAACAACACCCACAATTAAAGTTACAATGCCTGGAATGTCAAATTTCACTTTCTCTGTTGTTTTGTTATGTTTCGGTAAGGCCATAGCAATAAGAATCGTAGCCAGAATACCTACAGGAAGGTTGACGTAAAACACCCATCTCCAATTCAGCGCATCTACAATCCATCCTCCAACTTGAGGACCTATGACCGAAGATAGGCCGAATAAGGCACCAAACACTCCTTGCCATTTTGCGCGCTGCTTACCAGTAAAAATATCACCAATAATAATCATAGCCATCGGCATCATAATCCCGCCGCCAATTCCTTGCAAGCCGCGGAATATAATGAGCTCCGTCATATTTTGCGACATTCCACACAGCGCTGATGACAAAATAAAAATAACTAAACCCGTTACATACACTGCCCTGCGGCCAAGCAAATCGGCAAATTTACCTGCAATGGGAACAACAACAGTTGAGGTAAGCATATAGGCGGTGGTTAACCAGGTCATTAATCCCAGCCCACCCAGCTCCCCAACGATACGCGGCATCGCCGTCCCTACAATAGTACCATCCAGTGCGCCGAATAACATCGCAATCATCAAGCCCAAAATGAGTAGACCTTTATTTTTAATAACGGTTTCTGGTTCTGATGCATTTATTTTATTTTGTGCTATTTCCACAATCATTACCCCTTTATGGTTTTAAATTGTGTTAATCCCACAAACCCACTATTCACATATATTAGAGATCTGATAGGAACAACTTATCTGGTTTGTTTATATAGCGTCGTTCCATGCGTTATAATCATCCCTTGCAAAGACCCTTCTTGATTAAATTTATTTCTAAAATATACATTTCCAGCGCACTCTCATAAGATAATTCTTTGGCGAAATTTTGAATTAGATTCTGAAATGTAATGGCCATAATGATTTTCATAACATGAAATACATCTCGTTCATTAACCACATTCAATTTATCTTTATTAATTAATTTGCTAATTTCTGAGAATTGCTGCTTATATTTCTCTTCATTGATTTCTTGGGTAAAAGTGGTCTCCACCTTATAGTTCATGTTTAAAAATGCATTTCTAAAAAAATTTCGACTCTCCTTGTTTTGAAATTGTTTTAGCATAGCTTGAAACATTTCAATAAATACTTCAAAAATATCGCCATCAAATCTTTTTAAATTCGCAATAAATTGCGCCCTATTTTCTTTGGAAAGCTGCTCTAACAAGTAATAAAATGCTTCATCTTTATCCTCAAAATATTGATAAAAGCTCCCTCTTGGAATTCCGGCGGTCTGAACAATTTTAGCAACAGAAGCTTCGTGTAAGGGAACTCTCGAGAATTCTTCCTTCATGGCATTTATTAAAACTTGCCGCTTTTCCTCGGACAAATTAAAAAACGTTGGTTTAGGCATTTATTTTCCCCTCCAATCTCATACGCCAAAATGACACTGTGTCACATCGAATGTTCTTATCATAAATGACACCATGTCATTTGTCAAACACAAAATGACATGGTGTCACAATCCCGCAAATTAAGCCTAACATCCACAGTGATGGGTATCGGGCGAATGAAGCGTTAAGAAGAAGGAAATGATCTTAACCATAGAGCGCTGGGAGCAAAAGCAAAGTACGCCGAGAAACCATGCGCAGAAGTTGACCGTTATGGTATGATAGTATTACCATAATTTAACACAACAGCATAGCGAAATAACCCCTCAATGAAGCCTAACAATCAACTTTTAATTTGTTGTATCATAGTAGGTACCGCGTTCAAGCGCAACCATTCATATCTTATCCGACATTTGACATGCTAACGGAAAAAATCATCCGCATACGGAAGGTAGGACCACTATGAACCGTGTATCCAGAAACGTGGATCTTCAGTCCAGTCCTTATTTTTTCCACTATCAAAAATGTTCCCAAGGACCTTTTCAGGTCTATCACGCCCATAAGGGAATGGAGTTTATGTTTGTCCATGAGGGTGCAGGACGCGTATGTCTGGAGCAGGAGAAGTCGGATGTCTTTCCCGGCACACTACTTTGCTACATGCCGTTTCATCTCCACAAGCTGGTCATGGATCCCCACATTCCTTTTGTTCGAACGATCCTTATTTTCGATCCTTCTATATTAGAGCCCTACTTGCGCTTGTTTCCTCTACTTCACTCCTTGTTTATGCAGCTCTCAGAAAACCCTACCTTTCCACATATTATCGGACCGCTGCCGGACCTGCGTCCGCTAAACGATGTATTAGGCGACTTTCATGCCTTGACCAAGGAGTCTCTTCCCGAGCATCAGCCTGAACACTTCGCTGCCTTTATGGTGGGCTTTTTGCAGCGGCTTCAATCACTCGTTCCCCGCGACTGGGAAATGCCCCTGCAGAAAACATCCTCGATGGCAAGCCACCATGCGGGCAAAATCATCCAATGGATCGACGAGCATTACTCCGAGGATTTCTCGCTGGCGCAATTGTCCAAGGAACTGCACCTCTCTCCGTACTATCTCTCTCACTTGTTCCGCGACGCCGCGGGGGAAAGCATATCGGCTTATTTGACCCATCGTCGTATTCGGGAAATTTGCTTACTTTTGAAAACGTCTTCATTGTCCCTTCAGGATATCGGACGCCGGGTCGGGCTTCCGAACATCCCCCATTTATGTACGATCTTCAAAAAAACGATGAATATGACGCCCATTCAATATCGGAAAATGTTCGAGCAGCACATGATCGATGGTCCTGAGCATTAAGCCCACAAGAAAGAGCCTTGGCGAAGACTTTGTCGGAGCCAATTGGAGACGAGAGGAACCGGATCAGGGGCGGCCAACCCCCAATTCTGGATTTCCATCGTAGAGATGACGCTCAAGCTGGGCGTACAAGAAAAAAAGCACCGACCGAATGGTCGATGCTTTTTGCACGCTATGGAGATGAAATGTGGCTTGGTCCATTCTCTGCTGAGGATTATTGCCAGAGTACTCATCTGCACATATATTATTATAGTTTTGGAATTCGCTTCCTAGGTCTGGAGAAGATTTTGTACCAAATATCTTTCTGGTCATCTTGAAAAATCTTAATTCCTACTAACTTCATTGGCGTCCAAATTTCACGAAAATAATAGTTTGGCACTAGTCACCCTCCTTCATGTGTAAATATAATCCAATCTTCATTTGAAAAATAGTGATGATTGTCATTATTTTTGTCACGTGACAAAAAGGCGTACCGCAACAAGTCCTTAAACCAACGCTTTCTATATGTTTCTTTATTTACTCTTTTGCGCCAGCATTTTCAGCAGTACGGTCACTGCCTCAGCTCTTGTTGTTTTATCCCCTGGAGCAAATTGGTTTACACCTTTGCCTTCAATAACGCCCAGCTTGTTCATGGCCGCAACTGCGCCTTTCGCCCAGGTAGGAATGTCCTTGTCGTCCGTGAAGCTTGTTCCCGCAGTCGCCTCGATCGACTGACCCAAAGCTTTGGCGATCATTACGGCCATCTCCGGGCGAGTGATTTCAGCATCCGGACGGAAAGAGCCGTCCTCATAACCACTGATAATACCGGCTTGCAACGCTTGCGAGACCGCTTTTTGTGCCCAGGTGCCGATCCTCGCCGCATCCTCGAACTTCAGCGCTGCACCTTCGCCTTCCGGTTTCAGCGCATTCATCAGCATGACCGCAAATTCCGCACGCGTTACGGTAGTATTCGGCTTGAAGGTACCGTCCGGATAGCCGCTGACGATTCCAGCGCTTACCGCTTGCTTAATATTGGCCTCTGCCCAGTGTCCGGAAATATCGTTGAAGTTGATCGTCTGCTTCGCATCTATTGCGAATACTGCATACTTCGTAAAGTGGCTAACCTGTATGGTGATGGTATTGCCGTTTACGACGCCTCCTACTTCTACCCAAATCTGCTTCGTTTCATCATAGTAGAATACGGAAGGCTTTTGATTGCCCTTCACACTTTTCGGATCAAAGGTAAAGATTATCGTGATTTCCTTACTGAAATTTTCTGAGAAATTTTTCAAAATTTCATATATCGGACTGGCCAGAACGTCTTTAATGGTGATTAGCTTTTGCGTATCCACCACTTTTTCAATCGTTAATTGCAACTCTTTGCTAAAAGCATCAGCAGGAATAACGATTTTGACCATATCATTCAAGCTAACCTCTCCCGATTTACCAACGGGAATCGTTAGTTTACCGTCCGTTGAGGTCACTGTATCACTTGAGGACGTTGATCCTGAACTGCCGCCACGACCACCGCCGCCACTGGATGGTGCCGATGCACGCGTCACTGTTACTGAATAGGTCTTCTGGGTGCCATTCTCCGCTGTAACCACGATATTGATCAGGTTAGCACCTACGTTCAGGCTGATAGCACCGCTTGCAACGGCCGCTCCGTTCACCTTCATCGTTGCTTTGCTATCGGATAGAGTCGCCGTAACCGTCATGTTGGATACATCATTAGCTACATCCGCACTGTACGAAGTTGTACCGGATGCGAAGACAGGACTTATCGTGCCGCTTGACAGCGTCAACCCGCTTAAATCCGCATTGCTGCTCTTGTTGCCTGTCGGCGGAGTTGATGACTGTTCGCGTGTCACTGCTACTGAATAGGTCTTCTGTGCTCCGTTCTCCGCCGTAACCTCGATGTTGATTAGGTTAGCGCCTACGTTCAGACTGATAGCGCCGCTCGCTTGCCCGCTTGCAACGGCCGCTCCGTTCACTTCCATCGTTGCTTTGCTATCGGACACCGTTGCTGTAACCGTCATGTTGGATACATCATTAGCTACATCCGCACTGTACGAAGTTGTGCCGGATGCGAAGGCTGGACTTATCGTGCCGTTTGATAACGTCAACCCGCTTAAATCCGCATTGCTTGACGGCGTTGGAGTAGGATCGGTAGGCTTTGTAGGTCCTTCAACAACAAAACTTTGGGAAGCCACTTGATCTGCCTGTCCGGCAATAATGGTATAGGTTCCTGTCGGCTCATTGCTGCCAATTGAAAAAGAGTCTGAAAATTGCCCGTTCGTTACCTTTACGATATTATAAAACACCGTGCTGTTACCGGGTCGAAGCACCTTAATCAAGACTTCATTTAATGTTGACGCACCTGCTATAGTCACTGTACCGCCGGGTTGAACCGTTGGAATGGCATTTAACGTAACCGCACTATCTGCAGCAGCCGTGATTGGCACTAACGACATGCAAAGTACCGTAATGATAAGAACCCATATACTGAATTTGCGTAATTTCACCTATACATTCCCCTCTTTCCTTTTACGGAATTACCCATCAATCGCTAATTGTCAATTTCAAGTTCAATCTGATCCAGTTCATCTTGTGTCTTGATCGAAGCTAAGTTGATCCCGATATTCGATGAATCATTATTAAAATGATTGACCACAAATACTTTAACCGTATAATTGGGATTTGTTGCAGCATCCGCCACATTGAAATTAGCTGAATATGCCCCATTTCTAATGTTTAAATTGGAAGCCACAATACTTACAGGCGTCGCTCCGTTCATCAACTCGAAGACCACGGCTTGCGTTCCTGAATCATTGTTGTAATGGTTCAAAATATTTACCGTTGCCGTAATTCCGTTATCCGTAGTCACTGACGGTGCAGTCATGTAAAACAGTTCCGTCGAAACAGAGGCTCTACCGTAAAATTCCTTACTGCTATAACCTTCCGCAACGATCGTCACATAGTAGTCTCTTCCTTCTAGGAAAACCCCTTTATGGATCACCAGCCTGCCTGCAGCCAGTGTATATTCGGTGCTGTTCAATGGTCTGCCAACCTCATTGTAATTATCGACGACGATAATGTCCTTTACCTTACTTCTCCACTCTTCATTATCTTTAAAAATAAATTCGCTTGCCGTATCGCTTAAGAAAAAACCTGTAATATCAGGATAGTTGTATGCAACAACTTGGTTAATTTCCTGACTCCGCACATTATTGCCTAAATCGCTTAAGGCGCTTGCGGGAATTTTCACCTCAACAGTGCCGCTTTGTTTTGCGTTTTGGAATAAAACAACAAGATTGTTGCCTTGTATAATGACGGTATCCTGAGTATCCAAAGATTGGAATGACGACCCGTTATCGGCTGATAGGGTAATTAGATTTTTTAAGTTTGATAATCCGTTAACTATGGTTCCATCCTCGATGCCCTTGTTAAAATTCAGGGTCAACCACCGTCCATCTTGTGACATAGATCCTCTATTCAATTCCAGTGGTTGATTCGGATAAAACCAGCCTGCACTTACGAAGCTTAGAATATTTCCCGACATATCTTTAAAGGACCCTTGGTAAAATTGGAAAAGATACTGCGGTTTGGTCATTGGCTCTGCAAAATGAATCGTCACCGTTTTACCTGAGAAATTAAGTGCTGCCGTTTCAGGAAGGTTCTGCCAACTCCAGCCGTTACCGTTATAATGTGTATAGCTTGTGTTTGCCCTGAAACTTGCATCATCACTTCGGGCATTCTGCACATCTTTATTGAAAACAAGCACTAAATCCTGATAACCGTTTGTTAAATAGCTGCTTACCAACCGAAACGGGGAGCTATCTCCGATCTCTGTGTCACCTTGAATGAAAGGAGTACTCGCTTCATTATTCAGAACATTACCGTAGCTGTCCTTAAGCGCCCCCCCACCTATGATGATCTGGTTGTTCGCGCCAGTAAGTGCTGTTTCAAAATGGACGATCAGATTACCATTAGAATCAACAGAGGCCTTGTCGCCTGATTTCAGATCCAATGGAATCGGGTCATAAGAGCCATTGCGAATTAACTTTATTGTGCTGGCTAAGTTGGAGACTCCGTTGGAATAGGTATTATCCACAACGCTTTCGTGGAAGGAAACCTTCACATCATGGAAGTCGCTTTTGCTGATTATTGTCGCAGTTTGGATAACCGGAGGCGTGACATGCAAAATCATTTCCTCATTGAGCTCGCCCGCTGCATTCTTCATTGTGCCGGAAGCGATTTTTATCAGCGTTTTCGTACCCATTATAACTTTCATATCATTTTGGGCCGACAAACTAATTTGATTTGAACCGGTAACTGTATTGTAATTTCGAAGCTGTACATCAATCTGTTTCGAAAGCGGAGCAAAGTTGACACCGTCTGTTGCTATGCTCATGCGATTTTTCAAGTAAGTGTTTGCGGCGATGACAGTTGCATCATTGGTATTAATTGTAAACAGCTTGCTAAAACTCAAAAGTAAGTCATTCCCGTAACTGGAAGTGGAGCCGGTATAAGCAACAGGAGTAAGATCAAGCTCAGCGATATGGTTGATTTCAACTCCCAGAGGGTAGGGTGTGCCGCTTTGATTCATCAATGCCCCTGGGGCAATTTTGATAGCGTTGGCAGTGCCAACCAAAGCCGTATTAAAATGGATCACCAGCGTACTGCTCGTACCCGTGTTGGATAAAGCTACCGTATCATTAGCGCCAAGTGCTGAAAAAGCAGGTTCACCCGTTTTTTCGACCGTAATACTATTTTTCAAATCGGTTAAAGTGCCTACCTGCGTTGAATACACGTTCAATGAAACCGTAACGGCCTTATTGCGTCCGCTAGCAGTGGCCTTTATACCATCATCAAATTGCATGTCGCGGTAATAACACGATTTAGTTGTCCCACCAGCAGGATCCTGTCCACCGAATGAATTCGTCTCACACTTCACACCATCAGTAAAAACTTGATATATATAGCTTCCATTAGCTCCATAACGCACTACCTTTGTACCCATAAAAAAGCAAGTATTGCTTTCAGAAGCGCATGGTGCTATAAAACCGCTGCTATTGAAACTAGGGGATATTGCAGCATTGACCAAAACGGATGACGGAGCTGCTGAGGCAGGTTCGGAAATCGCAAATGAAGATAATACGGTGAGGACCAACAATAAACAAATGGAAACCTTTTTCAGCAGAAGCTTTGTAAAGCCGGGCAGGATGTTGACCCTGTCCGCATGGTTCATAAACCTCTTTATACTTTTTGAAAACATAGTTCTTTTTTCACTCCTCCTGAAAATATAGGTAAACGGATATGACTACTATGAATAAATTAGAGAAAAAGCCTTATATACCCGTACCTTCTTGTCGAACTTTGACGTTCTTGACCTACTATAAGACTATATCAGTGAAAAAAAAATCCCCCGTTCGGGGGGGAAGAGTAAAAAAAATTATAGTAATTCCAACTAACAACTCAAATCATTAGCTCATAAGTATTTTTTTTCAACAGTTCCATCGCACTTTCATTGCATAGGTCACAATGTGACGTTAGGCTATCACTACAGTAAGCGCCCCTTTTCCAATCGGTAAGTATAATTGTATTCAGGAAGCAGCTGCACTCCCGATTTGGGCTTCAATAATTCCGGATGAAAGCTGTGGAGAGGTACAAGTGTCTGTGGATCAATCGTATCTACAACGTGTTTAAGATGCTCTGCAGGGGCATGACCGCTGCAGCGAATTGGAACGAATTGCAGGTTTAAGCGTTCCAAGAAAGCGAGAAGCTTGGCATAGGTCGGATCGAACGCCCCGAGCGGGACTCCATCACTGTGAATATAGATGCCTTCGTCTAGATTCAGATCGAATAGCTCAAGTAAATGGGCATACGAGTTCTGGAGCATATAACGCGACGGCTGGCTGTTAATGGTCTTCGCTGATATAAACTCTGCATGGCGCTTAACCTTGCGCAGCCAACGGGGATCTGTTCCGCTATCGCTCTGACGACGTGTTTCACTCGATTCATACACAAGGAAGCGGGAGCAATCCGTTAACGTAAGCAGCAGATAGGCTGATTCCGGCTCCAGAACGGCGATCCGGCCGGCACGTTCCGCTCCCACAATCATTGCAAGCAGACGCTCGACATTGCGTGTCGTTACGTTGAAAAGGGCCAATCCTTGCGCTGCCTCCAGCTGTTCTGCGATCCGCTGCGGGGTCTCGGCTTCGGTCGGATACCCTGGAGGCTGCTCCAGTGAGGCGACTAACTCATCCGGGTCGTCCACTTCTGCCCCATCATGATCCGGAAGCCTCAGCATGGTGCCTTCAATGATCAGCACGTCCGTGCCGAGCGCCTTAGCCTTGGCGACCGATTCGCTCGTCCGTTCCGGGTGAAGGCCGTGAAAGCGGAAATCGCCCGTATAGAAGAAGGTACCGTCCGGCGTCCGGATATGAAATGCACAGGCGCCGGCCACATCGTGATCCATCGGAAGCGCCGTTACCTCAATGGCTCCTACTCGAATCGGCTGGTACAGCAGCATCGCATGATAGCGGCGATAAGTGCCTTCAACTCCTTCGCCAAGCTCATATAGACGGCGGTATAAGCTGCGCGTCGGTTTTGTCATATAGATAGGAATAGGATCAAGAATACAGCCGATCCCGAGCATGTGGTCCAAATGCAAATGCGAAATAAATACAGCCGTCTTCTCATCGCGCACCGGATCATACGGACGGATGAACGGCATTTCACGAAGCTGTCCTTCTTTATACAAACCATCCACGGGCGGGAGTATGCCCAGTCGGATGTAATCATGCAGAAGCGCATCCTGGCGCAGCTTGACTTGTCCATCCAATACATTGGCAACCGGATTATAGGATGCTCCAAAGTCGAACACGATTTTGGCGTCCTCGTATTCAATCGTAATGACCGTTCCGCCGATGGTACGAAGTCCAGCCCAGAATCGAACGAATGTTTTTGAGCTCATAGCGCTCTCCTTTTTGTGAAAGTAGTAGAAAGGAATCCCGTACAACCGGGATCCCCATGTATTCTCTGTCTATTATTTTCCTGAAGCAGCCTTTGCCTTCTGCATTTCTTCGTTGCCGGCTTTTTCGGCGTCTGCTAGCGCTTGATCGATCGATTTTTTGCCAAGGAACGCGTTCTCGACTTCTTTCATCACTACATTTTTCACAGCAGTAGAGCCAAGCACGCGGGAGTAAAAGAATCCGTCGGCAAGCTGTTTTTCCGCTACGCCCTGATTCGGCTTCTCCTTCACAAACTGTTTGTAGCTATCCAAGTTGGAGGCGGAGGTACGAACAGGCAAATAGCCCGTCTGCATTGCCCAATACGCCGTGTTTTCTGTGTTGATCAGGAACTTGATGTATTCCCAAGCGGCCAGCTTCTGCTCATCCGATGACGATCTGTATACCGATACATTCGTTCCTTGAATGACAGCTGCACTCTTCTTTCCTTTTACAAGCGGAGCAACGGCCCAGTCGAACTTGCCGGCAATGGCTTTGTCAACGAAGGTAATACCTGCGGAGGATCCGACATACATAGCGACATCGCCGCGACCGAACGGATCGGACATGAACTTGTCTTCACCGGCAAGTCTGCCAGTACCGTCTTTAATGAAGCCATACAGGAAGTTCATTGCATCTTTGGCTTCCGGTGCAGTTAACTGCAGCTTCAAATTTTTCTCGTCAATGTAAGTGCCGCCCGCTTGCAATACATAAGTGTGCAGGTCCATGCCGATGGAGTTTTCGAAGCCCATACCGATGACTTTTCCCTTGCCGTCCGGCTTGTCCTGTGTCAGCTTTTTAGCCGCATCCTTTAGCTCGTCCCAAGTCGTCGGCACCTTCACGCCCGCTTTGTCTAGCAGAGTTTTGTTATAGAACAGTACGTTCGTAGACTTATTAAAAGGAAGGGAGTAATATTTGCCGTCCCACATATTGCCGTCACGATAAACCTTGGCGATATCCTCCAGCTCTTCTTTTTTCCAGCCATATTTCGGATCGTTAATGTACGGGGTCAAATCGGTTACGATATCGTTCTGGATAAATTCCGTATTCCAGTCTTCATAGGTTTGGGACAAGGTCGGCGACTTTTTCGCTTTAGCCGCTGCGGTCAGCTTCTGCTGCAGATCGCCGTAGTTGCCTTGGGCAACCAGCTTGACTTTAATGTTAGGGTATTTGGCTGTGAAATCATTCGTAATTTTGGTTAGCGCCTTTTCTTGTTCGCCGGTCATGGCATGCCAGAATTCAACCTCTACATTTTTGCCTTCAAGGCTTGTCTGGATTCCCTTGGCCGCTTCGTTCTTCGTTTCACTTGAAGCCGCTGTTTTGGTATCGTTGGCCTTAGGCTCTTGGTTACCGCAAGCGGAAGCAGTTAAAACTACAGCAGAAGTCAGCAGCAGCATGGATAGTTTCTTTTTCATATAAGTTCCCCTCCGATTATATGTTTGTATGATTAAGGGTTATCCCTTTAATCCCCCACGGGAAATTCCCTCCACGATATGTTTCTGCATGAATGCGTAAAGTACCACCATTGGCAGTACGATCATCATGGCTGCGGCCATTAGCAGCTCGTAATGCGTATTCGTCTCCGAGGTGAAAGCAATCAGGCCGACCGGCAGCGTTCGCATTTCCGCCGAGTTCGTCACGATAAGCGGCCACAGGAATGCATTCCAGGAGCCAATGGCCTTCAATAACGCAATCGTTACCAGCGCAGGGCGGCTTAGCGGCACCATAATGCGCCATAGATAGTTCCAGTCCCGGGAGCCGTCGATACGAGCCGCGTAGTACAATTCCTGCGGAATGCCGAGGAAATACTGCCGCAGCAAAAATATTGCGTAAACCGAAACGATCCAAGGGACAATCAAAGCCGGATAACGGTCGATCCAATTGAATTGGGTCAATGTGACATAGTTCGGGATCAGCAGCATTTCACCCGGAACCATCATCGTTGCTAGCAATACGGCAAACAATAGGTCCCGCCCCCAAAACTTCAACCGGGAGAACGCGAATGCAGCCAAGATCGTCGTCAGCAGCTCTCCGATTGTTGTCGTAACGGTAACCAGGATGCTATTGATAAAATATCGTCCGAACGGCGCCGCTTCCCACGCAGCAGCGTAGTTGCTCCATTGAAGCTTGGAAGGTATCCATTTCGGCGGCAGCATCGCTACTTCCGAGGGCGCCTTCAAGGATGTCGACAGCATCCACAGAAACGGTAAAATCATAACGGCGCTGCCTGCGACCAGCAGAGCGTACACGAGCAGCTTCATGAGTGGTTTGGTGCCCATTTCGTCTCCTCCCGGCCCCATCAATAGTGAACCCGTTTGCGACTGATGTACAACTGAATGAGCGTGAACAGAAGTGTCACAGCGAATAGCGCATACGATGCAGCCGCAGCAAGTCCGAATTTGGATTCCACATAAAATTTTTGAAAAATATAATACACAACCGTCATCGCACTATTTCCCGGTCCGGGGCGGCCACCGAACAAGGCGAAGATTTCATCGAACACTTTGAACGAAGCGATGACCGAAACGATCGAAATGTACATGGTCGTAGGCGACAGCATCGGCAGCGTTATCCGCCAAAATCGATGCCAGGAGCGGGCTCCGTCAACCCGGGCGGCAAGATACATCCGCTGATCTATGGACTGCAGTCCGGCCAGGAAGATGATGATGTTGTAACCGAGCCCCTTCCATACACTCAAAATGATGAGCGCAGGCATCGCCCATTCCGGCTTGGTCAGCCAACCGACCGGCGACAGCCCAAACCATCCAAGCAGGGAGTTCAGCAGCCCGTATTCGGAGTGATACATCCAGCGCCAAACCATGGATATCGCGACAACCGATGTGACAACAGGCAAAAAATACACCGAACGAAAAAACGCACGTCCTTTGATATTCGCGGTCAGCAGCAAAGCAATCATAAGGGAGATGGCCATGGTCAGCGGAACGGTTCCTAGGACAAAGATGAGCGTGTTCTTCATCGCCAGCCAAAACTCGGGATCGCTCAACATCGTCGTATAGTTATCGAGCCCTCTCTCGTATACGATGTTTTTGTAAAAGTTGTACCGGGTGTAGAAGCTGATATCGAGAGAGCTCAGAATAGGATACAGCGTAAATACGCCAATAACCGCAAGTGCCGGAAGCAGATACAGCAGTGCTTGAACTGTCGAGCGAAGGCTAGGTCGTTCATTCATAGGCGAAGCTCGCCTCCCCGAAGGGTAAACTCGCCGTGCAGCCTCAAACCGGTCGCCTTATCGAAAAAGCGTACCTTTCCATGACGTATGCCAAGCCTTATTCTCGATCCGACTTGGAGGTCCGTCTCCTGCGGTACGAATAGTCGGAGCGGGATGCCTCCACTTTCCGCGCGAAGCAGTGTATCGCGACCAATGTTCTCCACAAGAGTAACGGTTGCCTCGCAGATAGCATCCTTGTCGTTATCAGCAAGAATCCAGTCCTCCGGACGGATTCCTACCCATACATCCCTGCCGGTCGTTGGTGCATCCGTCAAAATAACCGTTTGCCCATCCTGTAGCTCCGCACCATTCATCAGATTCATCTTCGGCGAGCCGATAAATTCAGCCGTGAACACATTCTCCGGCTCGCGGTACATCGTCTGCGGTGTGCTGTCCTGCTGCAGCTTCCCGCCCTGCATAAGCACAATCCGATCGGCGATGCTCATCGCCTCTTCCTGATCATGCGTCACGAACACGGTCGTGACCCCTGTCTCTTGTTGAATGCGCCGGATTTCCTCGCGCATTTCCAGCCTGAGCCTTGCATCGAGGTTCGAGAGCGGCTCGTCCAGCAGAAGAAGCTTGGGTTCTTTAACAAGCGCCCTTGCGATCGCCACACGCTGCTGCTGGCCGCCGGACAGCTGCCCCGGCTTTCTGCCGAGCAGGTGGCCCACCTGCACCAGTTCGGCCATCGCCTGGGCGCGCTCGCGGGCTTCCCGCTTCGGCACCTTTTTCATCTGCAAGGGAAAAAGAATATTATCGAGAACGCTCATGTGCGGATAGAGCGCATAGTTCTGAAACACCATACCGATCTCCCGATCCTCCGGCTCGACCTGGTTCATCACCTGATCATCGAACTTTACGATTCCGGCAGTCGGCTTGTAGATGCCGGCCAGTACGAACAGCGAAGTGCTTTTGCCGCAGCCGCTCGGACCGAGCAGAGCAACGAGTTCACCGCTGCGGAATGTTGCGGACAGATTGTCGACGGCTTTCACTTGACCGAATTGAACGGTCACTTGATCTAATGTAATATGCAAAACCGGACTCCCTTCTATTTAGCGAGAAACCTCGCATTCTCTTGTATAACGGGCTAAGTATAATTCCCGTTCATTTTCCCTCTATTAAACGGATACAAAGAATTTGTAAAAGAAGACTGAAGTGGGGTTGTATCCTGCCCATCCTCTCCAAATACAAAAAAGCACCGATCCAATGATCGATGCTTTTTGTATTTGGAGAGGAACCATGGCTGGGTAAGCCACACAATTAGTTAATGCAGCTGCATCAGAGCAGCGTCATTGATATCGTACAGTGTACCCTGATTAGTTTGTACAAGCTGAATAATTTGCTCATAGGCCAACCCGCTTTGCGGTGCGATGGCATCGAGAGTAACCTGATTTGTCTTCAGCTCGGAGATAATCTCCTCGAGGAAGAAGCCAGCCAGCCCTTGCGAGGTGCCTTTATCGTGAACAGGGGCATCGGTTATGAAGATGATCCTTTTGGAATTCTTGCTTCCGGATAATTTCTGAATCGCCATATCGATAGCCTCCAGTCCGGATTCATCCAGATCCTCGCCACCAGATGCCACTAAATGACCTAATTGATCCTTTAACAGATCTTTATTATTAGTAAAATCGTAAAACTCAAAATCAGGATTATAAAGGTCCACATAATTAATATCGCGATAAGCAACAATAGCAAAATTAGAACCAGACGGGACGGAATCTACGAAGCTTTTGACCGTTTCCTTCACATAGTCTATGACTTCACCCATACTGCCTGTAACGTCAATGACGAATACGATATCCGAAGGTTCGGTAATCCCCTTCGATATTTCTTGTAAAATCGGCGAAGACGGGGACGGCTCCGACGATTCTTGTACTTCTTCCCCGGCAGAAGTTTGCTCGCTTTCAGCAGATGTAGAGATAACCGGCTTATTTTGAAAAACAATAACGGATTGAGCCGCCTCGTTCCACTCTACAAGCCCTCCGAGCGCCTCGCTTACGAATCGAACGGGAACCATGGTGTTTCCATTGATTAATTGCGCGGCCGCATTCAAAGTCACAGGAGAACCATTCACATAAGCTATATTGGAACCAATCGTTAATACGATAGTTTTGCCTTCTTTTGTCGCGGTGACGG
The DNA here is from genome assembly GCF_030020805.1 of Paenibacillus sp. RC67. Lineage (GTDB taxonomy): Bacteria > Bacillota > Bacilli > Paenibacillales > NBRC-103111 > Paenibacillus_S. Next base: position 270,574 of record NZ_CP125098.1, on the reverse strand, counting down.
TTTGAGTAGAGCTATTCCATTCAACAGCGGCTCCAAGTGATTCGAAAATGGCCCGAAGCGGAACAAGCACACTTCCATTCCAATTCACTGGCGCCTGCTCATAGGCTTGCAATTTCCCTTCAATATAGACCTGAATAGTGGGAGACCCATTGCTAATAGGAACGAATTGAGGGATCGATGCAGCCGAGCCTCCTGATTGATTGACTGTTTTCAAATAAAAGTAATATCCCCCCGGTTGCAGCCCAAGCTTGCTCAATGAATAGGTTGAAGGATAATTTGAGTTGACCCGAATTCTTTTAACGAGTTTTCCGTTTGCGCTTTTGATCATTACATACGTAGTATAAGCTGGTCCCGATGCTGCAGCTTTCATATTCACGGTAAATGTATGATCCGGGTTTAGCGTAATCGTTCCGGGATAGCTTTCTCCGCCGGGTACTTGAAATTCCGGTTTAACGGCGGGGGAAGGTGCTGCAACTGGTTCTTTCGGTGCAGGTTTCCCTTGAGATGGCTGGATACCGCCGACGGAGGTTTTAGGAAAATAAAAATACATTTTCGACTTGGCGCTCGGTGCCCGACGTTTATCTGATATCGTGACAGAATGATTCTCATGGTTAAAGGTGAATTCCGAAGAAGGAACTTTTGACCCATCTATGAATAAGCTGACACTTTTACTAGAGTTGATAATATAACGAGTAGTTACGTTAAAGACCCGCGTTGCACCATCCCCATTAGCAAGGGCATTTCCAATACTGGCTACGCCCGATACCCCTTCTTCCCATTCAAAAGTAGGGCGGATCAAGTATTTCATAGATATTTCAGCCCCCATGTCGGGTGCTTTACGCATCGTTATAGTATAGTTCTCATAATCTACCGTATACTCTGTCGGCTGTATTTCACGAGAATTAATAAACAAGCGAAGCTCGGTATTGGCAGCCGTAATGGGATTACCGGGTGTGAATGTAAAAGTGCGCTCCTTCCCATCTCCATCCTTAAGGATGTTGACTAGGTAATCACCCTCTCTAAAATCAAGCCGGTCACTCGCACTTGCTGCCCCCGCACGAATATCCAAGCCCCCCAAAAGCAATACAAAAACAATAAACAAACTAATCATGTTTCTACACTTCATCTTCTTCACTCCATTATGCATAGCATTGTTGATTAATCTGCGCTTGTTCCACTATGTGGAAGTAGAGTCGCCACCTCACTTTACCATATCAAGGAATGTTTTTCTAATATAAACCATTAAATTGGCAGTGTCAGTCTGCTGCCGTTATACATTTTTTAAGAATGATTTGCTCATTTTTGATTAGATTGTTCCTCCAGCCCCCTCAACGGCAAGCGGACTGAAACCCTATCCGAAGAATGACACCGCACAGGCATCTACGGGTGCATTGGCAGTTTTGATGTCTCCCAAGCAAACTCGCTACAATCTACTAGTATAAAAAAATACAACCCCATCCTCATACGGATAAGGTTGCCAATTGTAGAACATTCAGCCCTCTATCAAGTTCATGAATCCATGTTAATTAGCTCAGCTTTTGACCACAATTCGGACAGAAGTTAGCTCCTTCGTTTTTCGTTCCACAGTTCGGACAGAAGTTAGGCTTGCTTCCCCCTTGAGAGGAAGAAGAAGGCGTCTGAGTTTGATTCTGATTCATATTTTTCATCATTTCATTCGCTATGTTCATTCCCATCATCATGCCAGCCACGTCCGAAGCCGTTCCACCGCCATGTGATTTACCGGAAGCCATGGCATCGGTCATGCTTACCTGTTGATATTTCTGCAAGTTGCCTATCATTTCGTGAGAGGCCGTCTTCGTAATCATATCCTGGATTTCTTGAGGATAATTAAAGCTCATCACTTGAAAGCCCGTAATGGTCATTCCATGATCCAATACTTCCATATCCAGATCCTCACGAATACCTCTGGCAATATCGGATGCATTCGCTTGGAGATTGAACATGTCCTTCCCTTCTCTGCTGATCCATTTCATTAGGAGTTGATCCAATACCGAGGTGATACGAATTTTAATATCCTCAACTAGGTAGCTGTCTTTCATCCCGGCAATTTTATCGATCAGCCTAACATAATCGTTCACTTTAAAATTGAACGTCCCGTTCGCGCGTATCGGCATGCCGCCTGGAAGCTGCGGAGTTGGAATTAGAACAGGATTTTGCGTCCCCCATTTAACGGTAAACTCCTTCGTGTTCACAAATAATACTTCCACTCTCATGCCACTATTGAAGCCGAATTTGAACCCTTTTAAAGTCGATAAGAAAGGAATGATATCCGAATCAATCTGATACTCTCCATCATCCTGAAATATCCCCTCGATCTTACCATTATTCACGAATATGGCGTCTTGACCCGGGCGGATAATCAGTTTGCTGCCTTTCTTAATCTCCCGATTGCTCCACTTCCAAAAAATCATATCATCTCTAAACTCTTCCCATTCCACAACGTTCGAAAATTGATTTTTGAAAAATCCCATAGAAAAATGCCCCTTCCCATTGGTCATGAACTCAACACTTGATTAAAACTTGCCTCTACTGCCGCTATGCGAATGTCCGCCTCCGGAGATACCTCCTCCTCCGCCTCCAGAGCTCCTGCCAGAGCTTTTTTCAATTTTATGCTTCGTTACGGTTGTTCGAATGTACTGATCCTGCCGATCCAGAATTCCTGAACTGCTTGCATCCTCATAGGTTTGCCGATTTACGGTGACGCGTCCGCCGGAGCGATAGGCCATTATTCCAACAGCAATACCTCCAATAGCCAAAGCCCCTCCCAATTGAAACCATATATTAAACAGCACATTATCCGGATTCACTCCAGGCTTGAAGCCCATATATTTATAGGAGATTTTGATATAGGTTTCGAATGCCTGTTTATAATCGCCGCTTGATAGATCAGATGTAATCTTACCCCGTATTTTATCAAGCCTGCCATCGCCCAGAACCTGCTCAGCCTTATAAAATCCAGCCAAATACACGTCACGGTTTCTCATATCCAGTGTCAAAATGACTGCATTACCATGGGACTTGTCGTACCCGGGTCCATGCTCATCATAAAAATTCTCTGTCATCTTTTGGACATCTACATTTTGGTCGTTATTAGAAGTAATGATGATAATATCCGTTTCTCTTTTGGCCCCGTATTGATTAGCCATTGTATTGAGTTCCTGATATTGTTCAGGAGTAAGCAGCTTCGCATCATCATAGATCAATGTTTTTTCTTCCATTGCTGCCGCCATGATTGGAGCAGGAACGGCCAGATACATCAGGAGGAAGAACAGAACGGCCAGAAAAGCACCTTGCCTTCTCACAGGAACCCTCCCCCCATCATCCAAGAGATTATTTTTAATGACAGGAAGGAGACGCTAGAAATACCAGCAAACCATGCTGCCACCTTCATCTTGCTTATCGGAGGCTTGCCGACGACCTTGCCCGTCTGACCATTCATGGCAAACGTGTACTCCAGTCTATTATAATCATAGTGAACCACCCATACCGGAAGCAAACAATAGTCTACGTTCTTTACCATTGTATCAATATCCTTATTCGTAAAATGAACAGTAGAATATTCTGACACAGCTGACGAAATGGAAGCTTCAATGTACTCTCTGATTTTATTTTTCGCCCGTGGTAACATTTCCGTATCCGTATAACTGTATTTCTCCGCAACGTAACCTGCCAGATAGGGAGTTTTAAAATGCTTCAATTGATCATAGTGAAAAGGCTCCAGCCTATCCATAAGCGTATCATTCATCTTCTCCGACGAATCAATGGGCACCTTCAAATAATTCAATTGAAGTTTGCGATAGATGTCAAAATGCTGCGTTTCCGTGTATCGGTAATCCGCGTCTGCATATGTTCTAACTCTCGTGGCTTGACCGTTTACCCTCACTTTGTTGTGTAATTCATATAGCCAGAAGGGGATATACATTCCGGTCATCCCTTTAATACGATCTGCGGTCATAAAGCCACTCGGAGTAAGAAGACCGTTTCTGCACCATTTTCGGAAAGCCTCTATCGCCTTCTCCTTGCTGATTGTGAAAGGAATGACCAAGCCCGGAGCCAGCTTCCCACTCAAGCGATCGCCAAGAACAACAGCCGAGCCGCAAAAGCTGCAAACGGTTGCCGCCGTTTCCTTTTCGGTGATAACGATTGCTCCGCAGCTAGTACAGTGATATTCCTGAACCTCATCTGGAGAACTATCCTGCTGGCCAAGGGGATCAGGGATCTGCTCGATATTATCCTTTCTCCCACAGCTATGACATGATAACATCCCCGTCTCAGAGTCAAAGACCATGCCGCTGCCACAGTTAGGACATTTATATTCAATAACGTTCATTGGTTCACCTCAATGACATAAGGAATAGCAAAGAACTCTATTCCTTTTTAATTTTTGCTCGGATTGCAGCCAGCTCATCCTCGGGCTTGGGCAGACTCACCGTATTGGCAGGTGTATTCGAATTCTTCTCCATCTCTTCCAGCAGTGTGTCCAGGTCATCCTCTTTCGTTCCAGCCCTCAGTTCAGCCAGTGCCTCAACTTCATTCAAAGCTTGATCGGTCCGTTCCTCCATCGCTCGAAATGAGGCCTGAACATCTCCAGAAGAGGAGCGACCCTGCTGCAGCTTCGCAGCGGCCAGCTTCCCTTTAAGCTCTATCTGCCGAGCCTCCAGCTGTCCCAGATCCGATATAAGCTTATCCTGCATTTGTTTCATGTTTGCAGCATGGGTGGAAGCAAGATCATAAGCCGCCTGCAGCTCGATTAACCTCTCGCTTAACTTCGCTTTCTTCTCCAGAAATTTCAAAGCGTCATCCTCATTGCCCGCTTCTACAGATTTCTCCGCATATCGCTGCAGCTTCTTGATCTCGGCATTGCACTCATCAAGTTGCGTCTTAGCTCTTCGCTCATCTGCGAGCACGGTAGCTGTTTCGGATTTTACCTTCCCTAGATCGCTGTTCAAGCTCCGCATATATTCATCGATCGTCTTCTCCAGATCATCGTTATGCTCTAGTATGGAGTTGATATTGACTTTCATAATATCCCTTAATCTTGATAAGATTCCCATGATACTCCGCTCCCTTCACGTTAATCCTTTATTTTAATAATACAATAATTTAAGGAAAAAGGTTTCGATGAATTAGATAATATGTTATTTGATTCAAATATTAGTAGTCCATTTATTATTTAGGTGCCTTCACTTCACCTTGGTGTAAGACATAACAAAAGCCCAACTACATGAAATGGAACTTATTTGGGGGGAGTATCGAAATTCTATTAATTTGCTCACGCTGCGAACTCGACGATGACAACCTAAGCGGTAAATTTCGATGCCGTCCTCCCTCCCATGTGCAAAGAAAAATCCCCGGGAGCTTTTCCCGAGGATGCGAAGCGTGGATAGTCACGCCATATTAGTTTCCGGTTTGCGATCGAACGTAATTATTAATTTCCTCCTCGGCTTCACGAAGCGCCGTATTCGTATCTTTTGCGCCGTCAACATACTGCCTGAAGTAACTTTCCAGGATGCTGACAGCTTTGGAGTAGAAGATTGATAACCGCGGCGCAGGCGCAGGCTTGCTCTTGAAGATGCCTTCTATATGTTTTCCTTTCAAAATAGGCATATCCGCACCGTAAGCCTGCTGGAATTTCGGATCGTTCAGCAGCGAAATGCGTCCGGTCTTTTTCGTAGCGATCATTTGCACTTCGTCCGAAAATAGAACTTCGAGCACTTTCATCGCTTCTTCTTTGTGTTGGCTTGTTTTGCTGATGGACATGATGTGTAAGTCGTACATCCCGGCAACATTAGGTTTATCCTTATAGCTCGGATACTGAACAACATCCCAATTGTATTCGGGAGCTTGTGCGATGTAAGGGAACATATTGACGGTTGCCGTCATGGCGACTGTTTTGTCTTTGATAAAAGAGTCGTATGTGCTAGTCCCCCATTTAGGCGGTTTGTTCTCAGGTAAGGCGTATACATCCTTGCCCAATTCAAACAGCTTTTTATAAGTTTCGTAGTTGGCGCTGATGGTTGTTTTATGGGTCGTGGCGTCAACTATATTTAAGGACAAAGGAAAACTCATTCTTTGGATGCTTTCCGGATCCAGTCCACGATAAGCAACGCCGTTTTCCGTCCTTGTTAACTTTTTGGATAGCTGGATCACATCTTCCCAGGTCATGCCATCCTTCGGATACTCGACTCCGAATTTATCAAAAATGTCCTTATTGTAGTAAAGAGCGTTAAACTGTCTGTTGTAAGGCAGACCATACAGCTTCCCGTCGTTGGAAATGTTTTTGATGGTCTCGAGCGCTTGCTGGTCGAAACGGCTTAAGTCAGAACCATTTGCTTTCGCCAACGGCGTCAGATCCTCGAATACTTTCAGGTCCATTGCCGCAGACATGCTGCCATTCCAGGTTGTGATCAGGTCCAATTGACTTCCTGAAGCTACATGATTTTGCAAATCATTTTTGGTTCTGTCTATCACCTGAACAGTAATATAAGGATATTTTCGGTGCAGCGGCTCATTAATCATAAGCTCCAAGTCTTCTGGTGTAATCATTTGGCCCGGGTGCAGCATTAATGTCACAGGTTCGTGATGTTCTTCGGTCTTCCCTGCACTGGTGACCGGAGAAGCGCCCGAATCCGAGCTCCCTGAACTGCAACCCGCCAACAGACTGGTTAAAAGAATAACCGATAATGCATATCCCATTTTCAACTTCGCTTTCATTGGTTTCAATCCCCTCATTCAAGTTTTACAAAACCTTAATAAAGTGGAGAAAATTGCAGCAAAATTTGAATATTCACAATATGTATTGCCTTGCACAAATTGAATATTATAATAGATTTAAATGGACCTCAATGGTAATGAATTATCATGAATGGGTAAAAAATTGCAAGGAGATACGATATGAGTGTTTACGGTTTTCAATTCAAAGACGGTCCGTCTACACCTTTTGCTGAAATCGTTTATGTAGGCCGGGAAAAGCGGACCACGAATTACTATTGGGATGGGTTGCAGAGGGTTACAAACCATCAATGCATTTTTCAATACACGCTTGCCGGAAGAGGGGAAGTTCGCATCGGGACTCAAACATACTCGCTCGAACGAAATTCTGCCTTTCTAGTCGTAACCGGAACCGACCACCAATATTACCTTCCACAAGACAGCGAATGTTGGGAGTTTATCTTTATTACCTTAATGGGGCCGGAAGCTTTGGAGTGCTGGTCCGCTGTCCAAAATCATTCAGGACCCGTGGTTCATTTCGATCCTGACTCGCCCGTGATTCGCACACTGGAACACATTTATCTGGAAGCGAGCAAAAAGTCCATCACCAATGGCTACAAAGCATCGGGATTCGCTGCCCAGTTTGTAATGGAAGTTTACCAGTCCCTTAAATATAATCAGGCATCGCCGGATACTTGGCCCGAAGTTGTTATAAAAGCGTTAAAGCTGATTCACGAGAATTACGCGGTCATCAACAGCATTGAGGAACTAAGCCGGTCGCTTGGCATCTCCAAGTACAAATTTTCGAGATTGTTTCACGCAACATGCGGCATGACGGCTATGCAGTATTTAACAAAAACTCGCATGGAAAAAGCAATGGAGCTGCTTCGCCAAACCAAACTCAATTTGGGTGAAATCGCACGGCTCACGGGGTATTCGGACGAGAACTACTTTAATAAAGTGTTCCGCAAGCTGATGGGTGTATCTCCAGGCAAATTTCGCTCAAGCAAACAAACGATCCGCGTCGATCATATTTCGTTTAATTAAAGAGTGGCAGTCGGTATATGCTGTGAAAAGGAGTGAACCCTATGGAACGGAAAGTATCAAAGTTTGGTAACAGTCTAGGTATCACCATGACAGATGCGTTAAGACAGATTGGCCTAGAAGCTGGTGATTCAGTTCAGGTTGATGTTCGAGAAAAGGATGGGGAGATCGTCATCAAGAGCTAAACAAGGTGTCTCTACCGTCTGGGAATAGTCCTGATTTTCTCAATACTCTTAACCAAGTCATGAATGAGCATGATGAAACACTGAGAAAACTTAAGGATCGATAATGAATACGTTTCGATATCTATCCAGTCAAGAGGTCATCGCTATCCATGTTGCTATGATTCAGCGATATAGTCCTGGTGAACACATTGGCGTAAAGAGCAACAACTTATTAGAGTCAGCCGTTCAACGACCCATGTCATCAGCCTTCGGAGATGATGCATATCCTACGGTCTTTGAAAAAGCAGCGGCACTATTTGAGTCTTTAGGACAAAATCATCCCTTCCAGTATGCTAATAAACGAACAGCATTCACAGCACTCGTCATTTATCTGAGATACAATGATTATGTATTCACCATGGAGACGATGAAAGCGGAGGATTTTAACGTAGATATGGTGAATCATCATAAATACTCATATACTGAACTTGTAGAGATCATTAGGGGGCATGCTCATAAGGTGCGCACCTAACCGTGAGTTTTCAATTAAGTGCTCCCTACGCGAGGACTGAACCCCTTAGCGGGGATCTCCTCCCCTCAAGATCTCCATAAAGCAAAAAGCACCGACCTCAGAGGTCGATGCTTTTTTGTACTTTATGGAGACGAACCGTGGCGGCCCAGCAAATCCACAATTCGCCGTACAATTAACCTGAGATATATTCGATTGTTGCATTAAAAGTGATATTAAAAATTCTTCTAGATTTTGTTTTCCCGATGCCAAATGCCCTTTGTAAGTCTTCCTCAGTCCCACTTAAAATATCTTCAATTGTATTAAAACCAGCTTGTTTAATTGTATCCCTTTGAAAACTTGTAATATCTAATCCATCTACAGATTGCTTCATAATATCTTGAAGTATTTCTGAAAAGTTTGTAATATCATCTGAAACTGTTAATTCATCAGTTTTTTCATAGGACGGTGAATTCATACCATATTCTGAGTATAGTTTTATTGATAATCCCGAAATTATTTCTTTACATCTTGCAGAAGGAGTTTGTTCGTTAGCCAGAACAATACCAAGGTTTATTTGGTACCTATCAAATATTTTACCACCAACTTTTGTTCCTTCAGTATGCAATTGTACAATACCTGAGTATTCTAAAATTCTTATTGATGTTTTTACCGCTTCCGGTGCATCACGGTGTATTGCGAAAAATATTGTTTGTTGTCTTACTCCCTTATCGTTTCTCGACATATTTTTGTTTGATGTTTCAATTAAAACTTTACCTTCAAGAAAATCCCTTCCCCAATCAATAAATGGCTTGTGCCCTTTGTATACTTCACCAAGTTTTGTATGGTCATTCCAAATATCAGTCCTAAAAAAGCTTTTAATTGTATTATTAACATTCTGTAGGCTCAAGCTTTTCAACCCATTACTTGCCATGTATAAACTCTTTAGTAAAAGCCTAGGGTTACCTGATGAAGCATAAATCAGAGTATTAAGATTTTCACCATTGGCTTCGAAAATTCTATAAACATTTTCATCAACTTGATTTTTCACAATATCTCTCATTAATGAAATATAGTCAGGATCAGTTAGATCCCTCTCAATCCTCACAACTCTAGCATCATGAAATTTCTGAAATGTAGAACCATAAGATGTTATCCCAGGATAAACGGCTGCCTTACAGCTTATATAAGGCGATCTTAAATCCCTGAATAAGGTAAAAAACTCTCTTTGTTGAAATGGAATGAAATTATGACAAGCTTCATCAAATAGTAATATTATTTTCTTAATTCTAAGTGTTCTACAAATGTCCTCAATTAATGCCTTGAAGTAATCCATCTCATTAAGTATTCCCACATAACGGGTATTTTTTCCGAAGAGTTTGTCGATTTCCTGAGCCAAATCTACTTTTCTACTGGTCCAAGAATTTTCTAATAATACATTGAATTTTTCAAGCTTTTTCGTAATATCATCATCAGGCATCTGGATATTAAAATAGCTTTGAAATATTCCCAGATCATTAACAATATTGCATAAACGAACTACTTTTCTTTTTAATGCAAATAATATCTTAGAAATCATCCACTGCCTAAAATAATTTCTGTCTTCCAGAGACTCTAGAAACATTGCTTTATTAAAGCTAACCATTACCGCAAGAACTTTATTTTCCTGAAAACTATCATCTAGTTTTTTCTCAGTAATTCTTAATAACATAGTTTTACCAGTTCCCCGGCTACCTACTAAAAGAACTGGTTCTTGACTCATTAAGCTTTTTACGTTCTGCTTGTCCATTTCAGACTCAACATATATATCATTTAATTCTTCATCTTTTATGTCTTCAGTACGATAAATAAACCCATTTATGTCGTAGTTCACGCAATCTCTCCTTGAAAATATATTTTGGCAATTTCATTTGTACTAACTGATTTCTCTTCAATAAAATCTAGTTGCCTTTCATTAAATCGTAACACCATATAAACAATTATTAGTTTAGAAACTTTTATATAAGTCTTTGCAAATTCTTCAAACTTACTTTGATCAAACGTTATCTGCTGGCTATGTAGTGTATGCATAAATTCATATTTCCCATGTACATATTCAGAACAACTTCTATACGCCTCTTGGACTTCTTCTATGAATTTTTCCTCTTTGAAGTTTTTCTTGAATAATCTTACATACTTTTTACTTAATACCCCAACCTCATTGTCTTGTAATAAACTCCATTTCATGTCAAAATCGTTCTTCTTCCATTGCAAATATCTATAATTATTATCCACGAAATAAAAAAAGCTCAGGCCTAACTCTAAAGCACTCCTAAGGCAAATAAAAGCATTTCTATACATCCCATTTGAACCAATATAAATGGATGATAATAGATCATAATTTACTTCCTTAAGTACAGGAATACAGCTTATATCCGATAATTTCTCAGACCAATAGTACAAGAGATTTAAATGCTCTATCATCTCGTTTATTAAGGCTGCATTTTCTGAAATACATCTTTGAAAATTTTGGTTCAAAGATTCTGATGTCTTTATTAATACATCGGTAAGAGTAATTGTTTTCAATCAATTCTTCCCCTTGCTTTTAACATTATAAAACATATATATACAAAGTATTCCATGAATCAGCCTTGTTTTCAAGAACCTACAGTGAAAATTGTTCTTTTTTTATACTGAATTAAACGAAAAGAGCCTGTCACCGAAATGACAAGGCTCCTTTTCGTTTTTGTGGATTTGAAGTATGGAGACGAGGGGAGTATCGAAATCTTCATCCCCCTGCTCACGATGCCAATTCGACGAAGACTATCTTAGCGGTAGATTTCGATGCCGTGCTCCCTCCGCTTCGCTCCAGTCCGCGCGGACTGAACCCCTTGCAGGGCTTCGCCTCCCTCCTTGCGTCTCCAAATGCAAAAAAGCATCAACCGAATGGTCGATGCTTTTTTGTACTTTATGGAGACGAGGGGAGTCGAACCCCTGTCCGAAGATAACGCCACATAGGCTTCTACGGGTGTAGTCACAGTTTTGATGTCACCCGAGCAGCGCCCCGTAACCGGCTCTGCGTTGGGTCAGCCTGATTATCTTCTTCAGCTAGCCGCAGGCGGAGACTAGACAGCGTATCCCACTAAAGGTTGAGCCCCTATCCCGCCACATGGGCGATGGAGAGTAGAAGCACGCTCACAGGTTATTAAGCTGCGAAAGCGTAGTTTTGTTGTTGTTTGCCATTTAATAGGCTTTAGCGTTGATGAAGTGGACGCGTCCCCACTACCCGCTACCCATGCTCGAACTATCCCCGTCGAATCCAAGAACGTCCCCGCATAGGTGGGCTTTCTGCCAGGAAAGCCGCAATAGATAAAGCATGCATCCGCTTGTGATGCTTACTTAGTATAACACATTTTAATATAAAATGAAGCATGACTTACTGGAAGTCAATCCAGTCTATAACCAATCGTTGTTTTTTCCGAAGTTAGCGCTCGTAACTGCGAAGTTCCCAGCCTACCGAGCAACCTTCTGCTTCTCACGAAGCGCACGTTGGATATCCCGTTGTGCATCACGCTTAGCAGCCGTATCCCGTTTGTCGTACTGCTTCTTGCCTCGACCTAGTCCGATCAGCAGCTTGGCATAGCCATTGCGCACGTAGATCTTCAGCGGCACCAGCGTATAGCCTTCCTGCTTGGCTAATCCGAGCAGTTTCTTGATTTGATCCTTTCTTAGCAGAAGCTTACGCGTTCTTGTAGGATCATCAGGGTTGTACCGGTTTCCTTGCTCGAACGGACTGATATGCACATTATGGATGAAGGCCTCACCATTACGGATAGTAGCAAATGCATCGCCAATATTGGCTCTCCCCAACCGCAGTGATTTGATCTCCGTACCTGTCAGCACCATACCGCATTCGTAAGTATCTTCAATGAAATAATCATGGGAAGCTTTCTTGTTCTGCGCAAGAACCTTACCATCGGCTTTCTTCGTACTCATCGATCCTCACTCCTTCCCTACAGCGCTCCGAAAAAGGGATTGGAGTTCATTTTACCAAACTCCAATCCCCCGAAGCAAGCGAAAAAACTACTTTTTCGCCAGCTTTTTCTTGCGCTTGCGCGGCCCAGGACGCCCGCCTTCGGCAGCTGGCCCCTTGCCGGTGCCCTGCGCCTCCAGCGCACGCGCCTTGGCAGCCTCGACACCGGTGCCCCGTGAGGCACCGCCGGACATGGCTGCCCCGCCGCTAGCGCTGCCTTTACGCGGCCGTGCGCTCTTGCTGCCGGACGCGCCTTTGCTTGCGCTGGCGCCTGCGCCCGACTTGCTGCGCTTGCCGCCACGCGCGGCTTCGGCTGCTCCGCGCTCGCGGTCTCCGCCGCGGCCACCACGCCCTCCGCGTCCGCCAGCTCCAGCTGCTTCGCCACGACGTCCGCGAGGCTTATCGCCCCGACGCGCGCCTTTGAGTGCGTCGACCAAGCTCACCTTCTGCTTCCGCGGCTTCATATCCACCAACTCAAAATCGATGGTGTGTTCCTCCATGCTGACGCGGGAGATGCGTACTTTCACTTCATCGCCGAGGCGATAAATTTTGGACGTACGCTCTCCGATCAGCGCATGCTGCGCCTCATGGTAGTGATAATAATCGTCGTGCATATCGCTTAGTCGAATCAAGCCCTCAACCGTATTATCCAGCTCGACGAAAATCCCGAAGTTCGTCACGCTGCTAATAATGCCCTCGAACTCTTCACCGACTTTATCCATCATGAACTCAGCCTTTTTCAAGGCTTCGGTTTCCCGCTCAGCATCGACAGAGGCGCGCTCACGCTCGGAAGATTGCTTAGCAATATCCTCCATTCGCCCAGCCAAATATTCTAAGCGCTTATCATCCAACGTACCGGTTTCCAGCACCTCACGAATGACACGGTGAATAATCAAATCCGGATACCGCCGAATAGGAGACGTGAAGTGGGAATAAAATTCCGCCGCAAGCCCGAAATGACCCAAGCTTTGCGCGTCATAGCGCGCCTGCTTCATAGAGCGAAGCATAACGGTGCTAATGACCGTCTCTTCCTTCGTTCCTTTAATCTCTTCAAGCAGTGATTGAAGCGCACGCGGATGCACCGTATTTCCTTTACCGCGAACCACGTAGCCGAAGTTTGTAATGAACTCCATAAAATGCGCCAGCTTCTCCGCATCCGGGTCCTCATGAATCCGGTATAGGAATGGAACCTTCAACCAGTGGAAGTGCTCTGCCACCGTTTCATTGGCCGCCAGCATGAATTCCTCAATAATCATCTCCGCGATGGTACGGTCTCTTTTGATAATATCCGTTGGCTTCCCGTTCTCATCGACCAGAATCTTCGATTCCTGAAAATCGAAGTCGATAGCTCCGCGATTCATCCGACGGCTGCGCAGCTTCATCGCCAGCTCTTCCATCAGCTTGAAGTCATCCATCAAATAAGCGTAACGCTCAACCAGCTCTTCTTCTGCTTCGCCGGTTAGCAGCTTGCGCACATTTGAATAGGTCATACGCTCGCTCGTCTTGATTACGCTCGTGAAAATATCATGCCGGACGACATTCAAGCTCGGATCAAACTCCATCTCACAGGACATCGTCAACCGATCGACCTGCGGATTTAGCGAGCAGATCCCATTAGATAGCCGGTGCGGCAGCATCGGGATAACCCGGTCCACCAAATACACGCTGCAGCCGCGATTATAAGCCTCTCTGTCAAGCGGAGTGCCTTCCCGAACGTAGTAGCTTACGTCAGCAATATGCACGCCCAGAACATAGTTTCCGTTCGGCAGACGCTCTACATTGACCGCATCGTCCAAATCCTTGGCATCTTCACCGTCAATCGTCACGATACGTTTATTGCGCAAATCGCGTCGTCCAACCAGATCGCTCTCCGAGATCACCTCAGGCACTTCCATCGCTTGTTCCATCACTTCATCAGGGAACGCTTCCGGAAGCATATGTTTACGAATAATGGAAATAATATCGACTCCCGGATCATTTTTATGACCCAAAATTTCGATAACTTCCCCTTCCGCTGCTGCGCGGCCTTCAGGATATGAGACGATATTGACGACGACCTTATGTCCGTCCATCGCTCCATTAAAAGCATGCTTAGGAACAAAAATATCCCGTATCACTCTTTTATCGTCGGGAACAACAAAGCCGTATCCGCCTTCATGAGCTTGAAACAAGCCGACCATTTGCGTGTTAGCCCGAGTAACTACCCGAACAACCTCACCTTCCAGCTTGCCGCCATGCGTGCTTTTGGAAGTAATCCGAACCAGAATAATGTCCCCGTTCATCGCACCAGCCATATCATTGGCATGAATGTACACATCCGGGTGGTCCCGATCCTCAGGAATGAGGAAACCGAAGCCTTTAGCATGAGCCTGCAGCTTGCCTCTCAGCAAGTTCATCCTTTCAGGCACGCCGTATCGCTCTGTCCGTGTACGCAAAATCAGGCCTTCATTTTCCAATTCGTTCAACAGCTTAAGGAATTCCTTGAAATCCTGCGCACTGTCAATATGAAAATGCTTTTCCAACTCCTGATATGTCATCGGCTTGTAAGCCGTTTCCTTCATAAAATCCAAAACCGATTCTCTTGTAATCAACATTTCACCTTCCTTCTCTCTTTTATATAGTTTTACCCAATTCTCTATTAAGATAACACCGCACCGTCACTTGACCTGCCTAATGCACGCTCCAATGCCTCATGATGCTGCACCGTCATGACAAAACGATGAATATCCTCATATACCCTCTCCCGCTCTTCATCGAGCAGCACAGCATGGGAGGAATTCGGATAATAAGTAAGCTGCTTCATTTGCGACGAAACGTGCTGATAAATGTAGGCTGCGCTTTTGGGACGAACAACGCTGTCCAATTCCCCCTGTGCGACAAAAATCGGAGCATGCACTTTTTCCAGACGGGATTTGACTAGCTTCAGCAGCTTTCGCAAATCGACGATGCATGGAATGGGCATTTTGGTATATGTACATGCTTCTTCAATAATATGTGCGGCAACGGTAGGTTTTTTCTCAATATATTTCACTACGTACTTCAGCAGAACGGCCATCATCGTCTTGCGGCTCTTCAAGAACATGGGTGTCGAAACGGAGATAACTCCTTCCAGCCTTCGATCCATGGCCAGCATCATCGCCAACAAGCCTCCCATAGAATGGCCGATGACGATCACCTTCTTGCTGTTACGGTTTTTGATCGCATCATAATGCTTCACCACATGACCGGACCAATCGCGCCAGCCCGTTGTAATCATGTCCTCAGGCGACGTTCCGTGGCCTGGGAGCAAAATTCCATCCACCGTGTACCCTACATCATGTAAATAATAACCGAGCCGACGGAATTCCGCCGGTGAACTGGTAAACCCATGTATCATCATTATATGAGTCGAAGCACGTTCCCCGTGACCCTGTAGAAAAAAAGGTTCCGTTGTTTTATCAATGCGGCTCATGACCCGACCTCCGAAAACTTTGCTTGAACAAAAAAACAGCAGGAGTATCATTCCCCTGCTGCATGTGTTTTATGTTACCCTAATTTTACAAAGTAAGCAGCGACCAGCGACAGAATGAAGAATGCTGCTGCCAATCCGATCGTCAATCGCGATAAAAACAACTCCAAGCCGCGCGCCTTTTGCTTACCGAACAGATGCTCCGCACCTCCGGAGATGGCACCGGACAACCCTGAGCTCTTCCCTGGCTGAAGCAGTACAACCGCGATCAAGCCGAGAGAGGCGATGACCAGTACGATTTTCAAAACAAGTTCCATGTTTCCACCTCCTGCGAGCAATCATTCCTGATGAAACAAAGGCTACGGTATAGCCATAATAAGACCCTAAAATAGACAGCATTTGTATTATATCACAAACTTGTCCTACTGGCAAACATACACACCTTCTGTAGCTAACGGTACTCATTGAATCGAGGCTGCTCCGGTTGTCGAGTCGGCCTTGGCTTCTTGCGTTCCATAAAGGCAACAATCGCTTTCTTAGCACACCATAATCCAAAGAGACTGAAAAATACAGCCCAGCCTATAGCCGGTATAGGCGTAACTCTGCTTAGGTTTGCCGCATCACCTGCCGATGCCGGATTCTCAAGTGCGTACACGATAAGCGAGATCGGACCGACGACCGATTCTTCCAATGTTAGAAACGCCAGCAATAAGTAGTAGAAATCCGTCAGCCAGCGTGGAGATAAAGCCAGCATAATAATGTTCAAAGCGATAAAACCGACCAGCCACATGACGCCGAACTCGTTACGAACGAATAAAATGAGGGATAGGATGGCAAGCACCGTAATGACTTGAAGCCCTAGCCTCTGTCTGCCTCCAGCCCGCATTTTAAATAAGAAGACGGCGAACAAGGACGCTGTCATATAGCCGGCAAGAGACACCGGAATGGAGCTCCAATTGTTCATGATTTGTGAATAGGTAACTCCGCTGTGATTGGCGTACAGCTCAATGTACATGACCTTGCCCGAAAGCGCCAATGTAACTACAGCATGCCCAAATTCATGAATCATTGTATCTAAGTTGCGAAAAAAAGAAGAAAAGGGGATCAACCGTGTGAGAAAGGCTGACCCTATTAAAAATAATACAGTCTTTAACCCGTTGCCCAATGATGATCCCCCCGGAGGTGGTTGTATGAAAAGCCTAAACCACGATCGAAACCTGTGCTTTCGCCTGCGAATGCGACACTGCCTTCGGCGTCTGTTGAAAACAGGTTTTTTAATAACTTACCTTGCGGTAACAACCTGTTTTCAAAGGCCGCACGTAAACTCTCCGACAGTTGTCCCATTCTCCAGCTGAAGCGTTTCGATGAGAAAAGACTGTTCATACAACCCATTTATTATTAATTAAGCACAAAAGACGGATTTAAAACCCGTCTTTTGACTAAACCAAGTACTACTATCTTATTTGAAGTTCTTCAAGTTGTAGAACGCTTTTTTACCAGCGTATTGAGCTGTACTTCCCAATTGGTCTTCGATACGAAGCAATTGGTTGTATTTCGCTACGCGGTCTGTACGGGAAGGAGCACCTGTTTTAATTTGACCCGCGTTTGTAGCCACTGCGATGTCAGCGATAGTGCTGTCTTCGCTCTCACCGGAACGGTGGGAGATAACAGCTGTGTAACCAGCGCGTTTAGCCATTTCGATAGCATCGAAAGTTTCAGTCAAAGTACCGATTTGGTTCACTTTAACCAAGATGGAGTTAGCGATGTCTTGCTCGATACCTGTGGACAAACGAGCAGTGTTAGTTACGAACAAGTCGTCACCAACCAATTGTACTTTGCTTCCCAATTTCTCAGTAAGCAATTTCCAACCTTCCCAATCGTCTTCGGAGCAGCCATCTTCGATAGTGATGATTGGATATTTTCCAACCCAGTTAGCCAAGAAATCTACGAACTCAGCGGAAGTGTAGGATTTGCCTTCGCCTTCCAGGTGGTATTTACCGTCTTTGAAGAACTCAGTCGAAGCAACGTCCATACCCAAGAATACGTCAACGCCTGGTTTGTATCCAGCACGCTCGATAGCTGTCAGGATGGAAGTGATAGCTTCTTCGTTGGAAGCGAAGTTAGGAGCAAAGCCGCCCTCGTCGCCAACTGCTGTGTTCAAGCCTTTTTCTTTCAATACGGATCTCAGGCTGTGGAAAATTTCCGCGCCAGTACGAAGAGCTTCTTTAAATGTAGGAGCGCCTACTGGAAGCACCATGAACTCTTGAACGTCAACGTTATTGTCAGCATGAGCGCCGCCGTTGATGATGTTCATCATAGGTACAGGAAGTTGTTTTGCATTGAATCCGCCCAAGTAAACGTACAGAGGGATGTCCAAAGCTTCAGCAGCTGCACGAGCTACTGCCATGGAAACCGCCAAAATTGCGTTAGCACCCAATTTAGCTTTGTTAGGAGTACCGTCCAACTCGATCATTTTGTTGTCGATAGCTACTTGATCCAAAGCGTCCAAGCCGATCAATTCAGGAGCGATTGTATCATTAACGTTCTCAACAGCTTTCAGAACGCCTTTACCCAAGTAACGGGATTTGTCGCCATCACGAAGCTCAACCGCTTCATAAGCACCAGTGGAAGCACCGGATGGAACGATAGCGCGGCCTCTTGCGCCGGACTCAAGATAAACTTCTACTTCAACCGTTGGGTTACCGCGGGAATCCAATACTTCACGAGCATAAACATTAGTAATCATTGTCATGACTTCGAACACTCCTTAGTCTTTGTAGGATTTGAATTGAATTAAATTAAAGTTTTACCGGTCATTTCCTCCGGTTGCTGAACTTCGAGAAGTTTCAGCATCGTAGGGGCGATATCCGCCAAAATGCCATCGTTTCTTAGTGTAACATGTTTATTGGTCACAATAAAAGGCACCGGGTTGGTCGTATGCGCCGTATTGCGCGTACCATCCGGATTCGTAACCACATCGGCGTTTCCGTGGTCAGCTGTGATCAAGGCTACACCGCCTTGAGCCAAGATCGCTTCTACAACTTTGCCGAGGCATTCGTCCGTGGCTTCAATGGCTTTAATCGTAGGCTCCAGCAATCCGGAGTGGCCTACCATGTCCGGATTTGCAAAGTTCAGGATGATAACATCCTGGCGTCCGGATTCAATTTCCTTAACGGTTGATTCAGCCAGCTCGTATGCACTCATTTCCGGCTGCAAATCGTAGGTTGCCACTTTCGGCGAATTGATCAGAATGCGAGTTTCGCCAGGCAGCTCCACATCGCGGCCTCCACTGAAGAAGAACGTAACGTGCGGGTATTTTTCCGTCTCAGCCGTACGCAGCTGCTTCAGGTTGTTTTGTGCCAAAACTTCACCTAAGGTGTTATCCAGGTTCTTCGGTTTATAGGCTACAAAGCCATCTACGCTCTCACTGAACAGCGTCAAGCAAACGTAGTGCAGATTCGATGGGCATTTCGGTCCACGATCGAAGCCGCGGAAGTCGCTGTTCGTGAATACTTGAGACAGCTGAATGGCGCGGTCCGGACGGAAGTTGAAGAAGATAACGGAATCGCCTGATTCCACCAACCCTACAGGGGTTCCGTCAGCTTTCACGATCACCGTCGGCATAACGAACTCGTCAAATACCGATTTTTCATACGACTCAATGATCGCCTGCATTGGATCCGTGTAGGTTGGGCCATCGCCGTATACCATCGCTCTGTAGGATTTCTCCGTACGCTCCCAACGTTTATCGCGATCCATTGCGTAGTAGCGACCTTGAACCGTAGCGATTTTACCTACGCCAAGTTCGTTAATTTTGGACAGCAATCTTTCCATGTACGATTTTGCACTATCTGGAGCCACGTCGCGGCCGTCCAGGAAGGCATGAATGTACACTTCTTCGAACTGTTCCTTTTTGCATACTTCCAGCAGAGCGAACAGGTGCTCGATGTGGCTGTGAACGCCGCCATCAGACAGCAAGCCATACAAATGGAGCTTTTTGCCGTTCTGCTTCGCGCTACGAATCGCGTTCAAGATCGTCTCGTTATCGAAGAATTCGCCATCGCGAATCGATTTGGAGATACGAGTCAAATCCTGATATACCGTACGGCCTGCACCAATGTTCAAGTGGCCAACTTCGGAGTTGCCCATTTGTCCTTCAGGCAATCCTACCGCTTCACCGCATGCAGTTAAGGTCGTGTGTGGATACTCCGCCCAGTAACGGTCGTAGTTCGGCTTTTTCGCTTGCGCAACGGCGTTGCCCGTCACTTCACCGCGAAGGCCAAATCCGTCAAGAATAATCAGTGCTACCGGTTTCGGTCTGGACATCTTACTTCGCCCCCTCGACGAGTGCTATGTAGGAAGCCGGCTCCAAGCTCGCTCCGCCTACGAGAGCGCCGTCGATATCGGACTCCTGCATATATTCGCTGATGTTGTTTGGCTTCACGCTGCCGCCGTATTGGATGCGAACCGCATCAGCTGTAGCTTGACCGTACAAGCCTGCAACCAGCTCACGGATGTAGCTGATAACTTCGTTAGCATCTGCTGCCGTGGAGGATTTGCCCGTCCCGATCGCCCAGATCGGTTCGTATGCGATAACGACTTGAGCTGCTTGCTCAGCGCTAAGACCTGCAAAAGCCGCTTCTGTTTGCACTTTGCAAACGTCTTTCGTTTGACCCGCTTCGCGCTCTTCGAGCTTCTCGCCCACGCACAAGATCGGAGTCAAGCCGTGCTTGAATGCTGCTTGCACTTTTTTATTCACGATTTCGTCCGTTTCCGCAAAATAAGCGCGACGCTCGGAGTGTCCGATGATAACATAGTCTACGCCAAGATCCTTCAGCATGACGCCGCTAATTTCGCCTGTGAATGCGCCATTATCTTCGAAATGAAGGTTTTGCGCGCCGACTTTCAGCGTCGTTCCCTTTACAGCCTCAACAAGAGCAGGCAAGTTAGTGAATGGAGCGCAGATTACGCTATCCACGCCATCTACTTCTGCTTTGCCTTTGACTTCGTTAACGAAAGCTACCGCTTCGCTTACGGTTTTGAACATTTTCCAGTTACCAGCAATGATCGGTTTACGCATATTCGTCACTCCTTGTAGTTAGAATTCCGATGGATACCCTCAGGCAAGCCGGTGGATATTCACCGGTTAATTTGAAATTTCTTATTTATCGTTCAGAGCTACTACACCCGGAAGAGCTTTACCTTCCATGAACTCCAGGGAAGCGCCGCCGCCTGTGGAGATATGGTCCATTTTATCACCCAAGTGGAACTTTTCAACTGCTGCGGCAGAGTCTCCACCGCCAATAACGGTGTAACCAGCTGTGTTAGCGCAAGCTTCTGCAACCGCACGAGTACCATGGGAGAATGGCTCGATTTCGAATACGCCCATCGGTCCGTTCCATACGATCAGCTTGGATTCAGCGATGGTTTTTGCATATTTCTCACGAGTTTTCGGTCCGATGTCAATACCTTCCCAGTCAGCAGGAATTTCGTTGATCGAAACTTGGCGAGTGTTTGCCGTAGGGCTGAAATCGTCCGTTACAATGATATCTTCAGGAAGCAGGAAGTTAACGCCTTTTTCCTTTGCTTTGTTGATGAAGCTGAGTGCCAAGTCGAGTTTATCGTTGTCTACCAACGATTTACCGATCTCAAGACCTTGTGCTTTCAAGAACGTGTAGGACAACCCACCGCCGATGATGATATTGTCTGCAATGTTCAACAGGTTTTCGATAACATCGATTTTATCTTTAACCTTAGCGCCGCCTACGATAGCTGTGAAAGGACGCTCAGGATTGTTCAATGCTTTACCCAATACATCGAGTTCTTTCTCCATCAGAAGACCGGAAACAGCCGGCAAGTGATGCGCGATACCTTCTGTGGAAGCATGGGCACGGTGAGCAGCGCCGAACGCATCGTTCACATACAAGTCAGCCAGCTCAGCGAACGATTTAGCCAGTTCTGCATCGTTCTTTTCTTCACCCGCGTAGAAACGCACGTTTTCAAGCAACAGCACATCGCCTTCGTTCAATGCCGCTACTTGCGCTTTAACCGCGTCACCAATAGCTTCATCCGCTTTAGCAACCGGCTTGCCCAACAGCTCAGCCAAACGAACGGCAGCCGGAGTCAAGCGAAGCTCTTCCACAACTTGTCCTTTCGGACGTCCCATGTGGCTCGCCAAAATAACTTTAGCGCCTCTTTCCGCCAAATATTGAATCGTTGGAACGGTTTCGCGAATCCGAGTATCGTCAGTGATTTGTCCGTTTTCCATCGGAACGTTGAAATCTACCCGTACAAATACTCTTTTGCCTTTTACTTCTACGTCACGAACGCTTTTTTTGTTCATTTCTCCCGCGCCTCCTCTATGTTTTACCCGTAATCCCGTATCTACCCACACATAAAAAATGTGGTAATGACTGATTATCGTTTCGAAATGGCTTCGCAATAAAGCAAGAAGGGATGTACTTTAGAGCGTCAGCGAGGTTCCTTTGAGATTGTATTCATACCGATATGAAGTCTAATTCAAAGAATACATGCTCAACAGAACCCGAAAGTACATCCCTTTTGCATCAAAAGCGCGAAACGTTTTGAAACTTTTTCAGTTCATAACCACAATTTTTCTAGCTTACAGACCTTTTTTCGCGATGAAGGATACCAAGTCAACTACACGGTTGGAGTAGCCCCACTCGTTGTCATACCAGGAAACCACTTTAACCATGTTGTCGCCAACTACCATAGTCGACAATGCGTCGATTGTGGAGGAAGCTGGGTCGCCGTTGTAGTCGCTCGAAACAAGCGGTTCTACGGAGAAGTTCAGCACGCCTTTCAAAGGACCGTTAGCTGCTTCTTGCAATGCTGCGTTCACTTCGTCAACCGTTACGTTTACTTTCAATTCAGCAACCAAGTCAGTTACGGAAACGTTTGGAGTAGGAACGCGGAATGACATACCGTTCAATTTACCTTTCAACTCAGGAAGCACCAAGGAAACTGCTTTAGCTGCACCTGTAGTGGAAGGAATGATGTTCTCAGCCGCTGCACGAGCACGACGAAGATCTTTATGTGGAAGATCAAGAACGGATTGGTCGTTAGTGTAGGAGTGAATAGTAGTCATCATACCTTTAACGATACCGAACTTGTCGTTCAATACTTTTGCAAATGGTGCCAAGCAGTTCGTTGTGCAAGAAGCGTTAGAGATGATTGTGTGGCTTGCTGCATCGTATTTATCTTCGTTAACGCCAAGAACGATAGTGATATCTTCGTCAGTAGCAGGAGCGGAGATAATTACTTTTTTAGCGCCGCCTTTCAAGTGAAGGGAAGCTTTTTCTTTCGCTGTGAAAATACCTGTGGATTCAACAACGATTTCAACGCCGTTAGCGCCCCAAGGCAGGTTTTCAGGGTTACGCTCAGCAAATACTTTTACCGCTTTACCGTTAACGATCAAAGCACCTTCAGTAGCTTCTACTGTACCATTGAAACGGCCGTGAGTTGTATCGTATTTCAACAAGTGAGCCAATGTGTTAACATCTGTCAAATCGTTGATTGCTACTACTTCTACCTCAGGGTTATTAAATGCTGCGCGGAATACGTTACGACCGATACGTCCAAAACCGTTAATACCTACTTTAGTTGCCATGTGAAATAGCCTCCTAATATTTAGTCATTTGGATTTATGTCAAGACAGGATAACCTGTCAAGATGTCAATGTCTGAACAATGACTTGCGCTGCCGCTTCGTCAATGACGAGAATATCTTCTCTGCCAAAACGCAGCACCGCCGCGATCGCTTCGCCTTTGCTTTTGCCTCCGGCTACGCCAATCACACAGTCCATTTCTTGAATATCTTCAATTCTTAGCCCTACGGTGGGCATCTTATGAAGAATCTTGCCTCCGCGGTCAAAATAATAACCGAACGCTTCCGCCAAGGCACCGTCGTCTTGCAAACTGGACGTTGTTTCCGCGTCCACCTTTCGCCGTCTGGCCATCACCATAGCTTCACCTATACCGTGGATGACAATCCGGGCTTTGCGGATAAACTGGATAATTTCCAATATGGTGCTGTCCTGCATCAAGGTTTGATACGCTTCCTCGCCCAAATGATCCGGAACATGTAGGAGCCGATACTTGGCACCTGTCTTCTTAGCCATAGTTGAAGCAATCGTATTCGCCTGCAGCTCCACGCTTTCGCCTAGCCCGCCTCGGGCCGGTACGAACCAGCTGCCTTTGAGCGAAGTGGAAGAAGATAAATGATAAGCGACCTCAGCCATGGTAGAGCCTCCGGTTACCGCAATCACTTCATCCTGGGATACATACTTGCGAAGCACGGCGGCTCCGGCGCGTCCCAATTCCTTCTTCGTATGAGGGGAAGTATCTGAATCCCCAGGCACGATAACAACCTGCTTCAAGCCAAAATGCGCTCGTATCCGTTCTTCGAGCTCCGTCAAACCGAACAAGTCTTTCACTAACGGCTCGATCTTCTCGAGAAGCTGTCTTCCTGCCTCGCTGATCTTCATTCCCGATGCATCAACCTCTAAGAGGCCTTGGGCTTTCAGAAAATCGACCTCAGCACGCAAGATGCGCTCTGTCGTGTTCAGCGATACCGCCAGCGTTCTGCGACCGACGATACCGGATACCATGATGTGGTGCAAGATGGTATACCGTTCTTTCAGCGTGTCCAGCAAGTCCGGCAGAAGCTGCTTTTGAATATCGAGTATATCTCTCATAAAACACGCTCCCGCTGACCATTGGACTTTTTTCGTCCCAGTACTACATTTTTAGTCCCACAACTTCCAAAAAAACAACTAAGCTTTCACTTAGCTGAGTTTATTATATAAAATCTGAAAACCATTTTCAACTAAAAAAACACAAAATGGACAAAGAAAATGGTTCTGCCACAAAATCGGCCGATTTTTGCTCTAAGACAATCGTGTGACCGTAAGAAGCTCATCCTGCGTCAAAGCCTGTGCCCGCTGCGATAACGACCATTTCATCTCACGAAATTCCTCTTTATCTTCCTCCGTCATTGTACCTTCGCGTCCCTTTGCCAGAAAGTCATAAAACTTCATAGGCAAGAAGTCATCCTTCAAAGCTACCTCAACAGAAGCGCCCTCCGTAGTAGAAATCACATAGGCATAGGACTGTGCACGGTGCGGGTCATACTGAGCAGCCGGATAGTCGACATTCACCTGGTAGGCTCCGCGTGTAACGGCTCTCGTCACATATTCAAACGCATCCCGGAAGCCCGGACCGGCGTGACCAGATACGATGCTGATCGATTTTCTTTGCGGGATGTCATCACCGAACAACTCGGCAAACGCCGCCTGCAAGGAACGAAACCCTACTGCGACCGCCATAAGGGCCAGCTCTCCGTGATACTTGCGAATATCCTCGAAACCAATTTCCAAACAAGTTCTATCATCCATTACTCGAACTACAGACATGATGATGCCTCCTTATTACTTATAGATATTTTTTTAAGATTAGCTATGTCTTCCTCGATCCATGCCAAGTAGCCATCAAGGAATGTTTCGACCTTCGGAATAAACCCTTGTCCCATATGGTAATCTGGGTCCAGCGTCGTCATATACAGATTCCCTCGATGGGTTGTGCGGTCCACGTAAATAATCGACTCGCCGATTTCATTGACGAGAACCCGCTCCGCCTCTTCATGAGGCAGGAATACCCCGTGATAGTGCCATTTGGCGTCATCCACTGTAATATAGCGGAACAACGGATGGTCATCGTTAACTGCGTACAGCGGAAGATCCGCGCCGGGATTGACCCACCAATGGAAATTAGTCGGATAAAACTTCCACTTTACTCCCGAAACCCAGGGTCGATCGAAATCCCCAAAGCTGATCAAATGTCCTCCGCCATCCAGATACTCCTGAAACTTCGGAGCGTGCTCCACAAGCAAATCCTGGTTCATCCGGGTCAGCACAATGACATAATCGTAAACGCTGAGATCGGCCTTATGCAGATCCAACACATAAATGACGTCGGTAAATCTGCTTTTGTATTTATCGTTCTTATGATGGAGAAAAAAGTGCTGGTAGCTGACCCCGCTGTACAAAACTGCGCTCTTCATCGCCCATTAGCCCTCCTCTCAGCATCGATCCAGTCGATGAGCTGAAGTCCAATCCGGCGTGCGGTTGTCGTATCCCCTAACCCATATCCGAGAAGATCGGTTCCCGCACCCGCAAGAATCGTTCCCTTCGTGGTACTGCGGTCAATATACACGACGGTAGCCCCTTCGTTGTCCTTAAGTACGACTTCGGCACCTTCCGGAGCATCGAAGTACCCCCGCGAGAAAAACCCCTTCACACCGCGTCGGTAATTCAAATCATATTCAGTCACGCCTTTAAAAATAAGGTGTTCTGTATTAACGAGTACAGTCCTTGCATTAATACTGAGTGGACTGCGCTGCCACAGTGTCTTGTTCGGAAGCCAGGGAAGAAACGTCTGTGCAAACGAGATGACAATCCGGCCCAAGTCCAGAAAATCTGCGACACGTCCACGATGCTTATACAAAAATTCCTCATCGATATTGTTTGGTATGATTAGTGCCTCGTAGCT
Organism: Paenibacillus sp. RC67; assembly: GCF_030020805.1. GTDB lineage: Bacteria > Bacillota > Bacilli > Paenibacillales > NBRC-103111 > Paenibacillus_S. Next base: position 244,098 of record NZ_CP125098.1, on the reverse strand, counting down.
TTCCAGCGAATGCTGCTCCAGCTCATATAGTGGGACTCTCTCCAGTCGTTCGCGAAAAAATTCATGCTGATATACTCTGCCTGAGCTGTCCATATAGGTGTCCAGATAGGCGATATTTTTAGATTGATTCAATGGATTCTACCTCCTCCAAAGTGCTGCGTTCGGGTACTTGCATCTCCGCTCCTGAACCGCCTTTGAATTTGAAATCATAAGAGCAGGCCTGCAGAAGACGCTTCGTATAGGTCGAATGCGGGGAACCCCACACCTCTTCACAAAGGCCAGACTCTACAATTCTGCCGTCTTTCATTATGGCCAGCCTGTCCGCGAAGCCAGGCAGCGTCTCTAGTCGGTGCGTGATGAACAGAATGGACATCCCATACTCGCGCTTCAGCCCTATCAGAAGCTGCAAAATATCAAGCTCCGTCATGGGATCGAGCGCCGATGTGATCTCATCCGCTATAAGCAAGGTCGGCCGAACTGCCAGTGCACGGGCGATAGCAATTCGCTGCTTCTGTCCTCCAGAGCACTCTGCTGGGCTCCGATCGGCCAAGCTTAGAGGGAGCTGCACTAGCTCCAGCAGCTCGTCTACCCGCTTCATCGCCTCCGTCCGTTTCACCTTGTGCAGGAGCAAGGGTTCGGCAATAATATCCTTAACCTTCCAGTAAGGATTCAGGGAACGGTCCGGGTTCTGAAACACCATTTGAACATGACGCCAGTAATCGGGCTGACGCCCGATAGGCTGCCCTCTCCAGGAGATGCCCCCTTCATCCGGGCTTCTCATGCCAATGATCATTTCAGCGAGCGTGGACTTGCCTGAGCCGCTCTCCCCGGCCAAAGCAAAAACTTCGCTTTCTGCCAGGGTCAAAGAGACCTCTTTTACGGCATAGGCTTGGGCTGAGCCGCGGCCGAACTGCTTACTTATTTGATGGATCTCCAGCATCCGTCCTCACTTCCTATCCGTGGATCTATCGCAGTGAGCTTAGAAGCTCCCTGCTGTAATCGGCTTCCGGATCGTTAAGCCACTGTTCACGTGGTGAATGCTCCAGGAGCCGGCCTTCCTTCAAGACCATGACGTCATCCGCAACGTGAAGGGCAGCTCTGATGTCATGAGTGATGAGGAACAAGGTCATGCTGTGTTCCCGCACCTTAGCGGCAAGCAGCTCCAATATTTCGCGCTTCACGATCGGATCGAGCGCTCCGGTAGGCTCGTCCGCAATAAGCACAGACGGCTTGTTCACGAGCGCCAATGCGATTGCGACACGGCTCAGCATGCCCCCGCTTAGTTGATGCGGGTAGCAATCCAGCATCCGCTCGTCCAGCTGTACCTCGCGGAGCGCCTGCGCCGCTTCCTGGCGTTTAGCCGCTGCGGAAGCGGAAACACCGTCCCGGCCCTGCATCACTTCCCGAAACTGCTGATCTATCGTCAGCAGCGGATTGAAGCTCTGGCGCGGGTCCTGGAAGATGAACGCCGCATCATGCCAGCGGCGCATCGTATCCCCGCCGCCATAGATCCGCTTGCGGCTGACAAAGGCCTCACCCTGCACCGTGTGCCTCGGCTGCAGGCCATAGAGCGCCCGGGCCAACGTGGTCTTGCCCGAGCCCGACTCGCCGAACACCGCCGTGATGCTTCCGTCGGCGACGGTGAACGTCGCCGGCAGCAGCACGGTCCGCTCGCCGTAGGCGACGCTAAGCCCGATAGCCGCGACCGGCACATCGGGGCTGAACGCTACAGCAGGCTGCTCAGGCTTGTTGGCGCTGCGGCTGATCCTCTCGCTCCTCGGTTCACTTCCGACGGAGCTCACAGCTCCGTTCCTAGCCCGAGCCGATTCTCCCAGCAGCGCCAGCCCGACGGTAACGAGCAGCAGCGATAAGGCTGGCGGCAGAACCGTCCACTGCCAGACGGATGTCATCCACGTTTCATTTTGCTGAAACGCTTGCTCCAGCATTTTGCCCCAGGTTGCTTGATTCGGGTCTCCAAGACCGAGGAAGGACAAACCCGCTTCCATCGTTACCGCCTGGCGGAACGACATAATAAATTTGGTTCTGAGCAGCGGCCCGATGAAGGGAAGCAGATGCTTCCGCAAGATATAGCCGGGCTTCGCCTGAAACAGCTGCGCTGCCTTAACGAATTCCCGTTCCTTCAGGGATAATACGGAAGCTCTTATGAGCCGCATATAGCCGGGCCAGCTCAGCAGCCCGAGCGTCAGTATGAGCTGCACAATGCCTCCTCCTGTAAATGCCGCTACGAGCAGCATGAGCAGCAGAGAAGGGATAACGAGCAGCACATTGGCAATCCCGTTAATAACGGGATCCAGCCTCTTTGAATACCCGGCAGCAAGTCCAAGTGCTCCACTAAGACTAGTACTTAATATAGAGACCAAGAGTCCGATCAAAAACGTATTTCGGGCCCCATAGATCCATTGGCTGAATATGTCTTGGCCCAACGAATTTGTACCGAGCCAATGAACTCCCGAAGGGGCACTCAGCCGTTCTCCGTCGAAGGCAATCGGGCCGAACCGGGCAACCATGGGGCCGCCAACGGCTAGTAAAACAAATAGCGTGAGTACCACAATGCCTATCCATTTACTTTTATTCATCTCTGCTCACTCCGCCTTCCGGTCCGGATTCGCGGATCGAGCCAAGGATACAGCACATCCGCCACCACGTTCAGAAGCAACACGAACACCGTCAGCAGCAGAAACAAAGCATGCAGCAGCGGATAGTCCCGCGATAGAATCGCTTCCTGCAGCAGCTTCCCGATGCCAGGGTAGGAGAACACGGTCTCTGCCAGCACGGAGCCTGCCAATAGACCGCCAATCCTAAGCATGATCATTGTGACCATCGGCAGCAGCGCATTGCGCAGCACATGCCTTATGACGATAGCTCTGCTCCTGACACCCTTAGCCCGGGCAAATTCAACGAACGGCTCGCGCAGCACGCGGATCGCCTCGTTGCGCATCAGCAAGTACAGGCTCGCCAGATGAGCCACCGTCAACGTAACAACCGGCAGCAAAGCATGCTTCGTAATATCTAGAGCCCGCTCCCACCAAGCATCTGGCTTGAAGAACGGAGTCGCAGCTCCGCTCAGCGGGAACCAGCTCCACTGGACGCTGAAGCCGATCAGCAGCAGCATACCTACAAGGAATTCAGGCACCGCTCCGAGCCCAACCATGGTGAGCAGCAGCCCTCGATCCGTGCGGCTTGTATGCTTCCAAGCGGACAGCAGCCCAAGTACCAGGCCGATGAATATAGAGAGTACAGTAGCCGATCCAACGATCAGCAGCGTCCATGGAAGTCGATCTATAATGACTTCGAACGCCGGTGACTTATAGGTCACCGACAATCCGAAATCGAGTGTAAACACGCCTTTTACATAGTGCAGAAACTGAAGCCACATCGGTTCGTCCAGACGGTAATAACTAAGTATCGCTGCCTTTTGCGCCTCGCTCATTAGAACTGCGCCGTTATCGCCGCCTTGGATGTAATCAATCGGTCCTCCCGGAAGCAACCGAGGAAGGAAGAAATTCAACAATAGGACGAACAAAAGGACATTAATATAAGTAACGGCTTGCTTATTTACGGCCATCGATGAAGGCCGCCTTGTTATCCCACAAAGGAATGCCGTCTGCTATACCGCCGAAGGTGTTGAACCAACCGTTAAAATCGCTTTTCTTATACATCAAATAGAATGGACGGTGATATAAGACCAGTGTCGGAAGCTCATCGGATAGAATGGCTTGCATTTGGTTCACTTCCGCCTTACGTTTGACCGGATCCAGCTCCTGCAGCTGCGCTTCGGCTAGCTTTTGGAATTCCTCATTCGTGAACGACTTGCCTCTAGCTGCATAAGCATTGCTTGCAGAACCCATGAACCACAGTCTCAGGAAATCAGGGTCACCGCTTAAACCGATATGTCCGGTAATAGCCATATCATATTTATTTTCGCCCATTGCTGCTGTGAAGGTCGCCGTATCAACCTGTTGGATGTTAAGTGTAATACCTACTTTTTTCAGCATTTCCTGCATCATTTGCGCTTCTTTGGAAGTTGAAGATACCATCATATTCAGCTTGAGTGCTTCACGCACTCCGCTAGCATTTTTGGCATAACCCAATTGATCCAGCATTTCATCGGCTTTAGCCGTATTATAGTCGTATTTCAATACATCTTTGTTGTACCAGGTGGAATCTGGCGGAATGATTCCCGCACTGCCGACAAGCGGCTCTCCGCCTACGATCTTCTTCGCCATTTCGGAACGATCCAGCGCATAAGCGATCGCTTGGCGAAGCTTTTTATCCTTCAACTGCGAATGGTCGAGATTGAACACGACACGCACCGCGCTGCCGGTTTGATTGTTTTTCATAACATCGAAGCCTTCTTTTTGGAGCTGCTCGGCCTCAGGATAATTCAACGTCGTTCCAGCTGTGATTTCATTTTTTTGCAAGGACAACACTTTATTCTGAACATCCAGATAAGCTACATCCTTTACATTGACTTTGCCTTTGAAGTAATTATCATTGGCTGCAAACAAGTACTGTCCCGACTTCTCATCATACTCCTTCAGTGTGAACGGCCCCGTTCCAACGAGTGCGCTTGGGTCGCGATAAGCTACCGGCTTGTCCACCTTCTCCCATACATGTTTAGGAATGATAGGCATAATGCCGACCAGGTCGCTTAAAAATGGTGCGTATTTATTTTTCAACTTGAACACGACCGTAGTATCGCCAGTTTTCTTTACCGAATCAATTTGAGTAATATCCCCCGTCCAAGGGAACGGATTTTTCTTATAATAGTCAAACGTGAACACAACATCATCAGCCGTAAAAGCTATCCCGTCATGCCACTTCACTCCTTGCTCAAGCTCGAACGTATAGCTCAGCCCGTCATCCGATTGCTTCCACGATTTAGCCAACCAAGGAATGACACCTTTATCGTCTTTCCAGGTTAATGTATCGAACAAGAAGCTATTATGTAGATAGCCACCCGGACCCGAAGCGCTAAATGCAAATGGCGACGGATAGCCGCTTTTTTGCCACCCAATACGGATGGAAGGTTTCTCCATAGCTGTAGCTGCTTGATTCTCTGCTGGCTTATCCGACTTCGATGCAGATGGCGTGCTTGCCGTGCTGCAGCCGGATAAAATGACAATGGTACTTACCAATATGGCTAGGCCCCGTTTCGTTCGGGATAGCATGTAAACCCACTCCTTCTATGTTTGCAATGAAAATATCCAGGATGCTAGAAAGATCATAAATCTATTGATAATAATTATCAATATCAATTAAACTGGTATATTTGTGAAAAAGAAGCGTGTAACATTGTTTGAAATCGGTTTCATAGTGTTTTCTAATATGCGGATTAGGATCACTAATAATCCAGTCTGATTATATGATATTGATAATCATTATCATTTATAGTATACTTCCCTCTGAGCATATTCTATATTTCGGAGGCCGGATACATGAAAATTTTCGAAAAAATGGACACCTTCCTTACGCTTGCCGAATGCGGCTCCTTCACCGAAACAGCGAAGCAGCTGTACTGCTCGCAGCCTACTATCAGCGCTCATATTCAACAGCTAGAAGAAATGCTGGACGCCAAGCTGCTTATCCGATCGGGAAGATCGGTTAGCCTCACTCCGCAGGGAACGATATTTTATGAATATGCGCAGCGAATTACAAAGCTTTTCGATGAGGCCTCCGACCAAATCAAACAGTCGCTGCAAACTCATTCCATTCTATCCATTTATGCCAGCAACTATATGGGAGTCTATGTACTGCCGGATCTATTGCGGAAATTTCACGAGACGTATCCGAAGCAGCAGTTCGAGCTGCACACTTACGGCTATGACGAATTACATAGAATGCTGATGCAGAATAAAATTGATTTTGCTTTTATGCCTTTATACGATGACGATAAATATATCCAATCGGAGCTCAATCGCTATGTGCTGTTTGAGGATCGATTCATGCTTGTCCTCCCAACGGGACATCGCTGGTCCGAGAGGAAGACGCTCTACAGCCGCGATCTTGAGAACAGCACCTTGCTGCTTCCGCAAAGTCGTTTGCTGCAAAGCTGCATCCTTTCCCCTCTCAAAACCATGGGTATCCGATTATCTACCGTTTCGATGAGCAATTTTGAAGTGATAAAGGAAGCCGTCAAGACCGGCCTTGGTATCGCCTTCCTGCCTTATTACGCCGTACGCGATCAGATCGAAAAGGGTGAACTGCTGACCAAGCCCGTCTGCGGTCTTCGGATTGAGCGGAAAAACGGTCTGGTTTATCGGAAGAACAGCTCTCCAACCGAGGTCGAGCGCGACTTCTATGCTTGCGTGCAAACCGGCGTCATGCCGGGATACGACGCCGCTACTGTACTGTAGAACAGCCTGTGAATAACTGGAGGACATTTTTGTTCACAGGGTTGCTTTTTTATGTACAGTAGCATATAATAACTCTTGCTTCTCTTTTTCTGAGAACATTTAACATGCGCCCGTGGTCCAATGGATATGACGTAGGCCTCCGGAGCCTGAGATTAAGGTTCGATTCCTTACGGGCGCGCCATTCTACTACAACTAACCGAACCTCTACACCTTGCTTAAGCGCCAGGTTAGAGGTTTTTTTGCAAGCATTGTTTGACCTTCCTTGACCTTTGTTTGATTTTACGTTATGATGGTTATAGTGTTACCATACATGAACTTTAAGGAGGCTGCAGCTTATGAGTTTCATTCCAATGGTCGTTGAACCGGATGCAAGAGGGGAGCGCGCTTATGATATTTACTCCCGGTTGCTGAAGGATCGTATTATTTTCCTGGGAACTCCAGTCAATGATGTTGTGGCCAATGCAATTATTGCCCAACTGTTGTTCTTGGCCGCACAGGATCCGGATAAAGACATTCACTTGTACATTAACAGCCCGGGCGGTTCCATTACTTCTGGGATGGCCATCTACGATACGATGCAGTTTATTAAGCCGGACGTATCGACGATCTGCGTCGGTATGGCTGCTTCCATGGGTGCTTTCCTGCTCGCGGCAGGCGCGAAAGGCAAGCGTTTTGCGCTGCCTAATAGCGAAGTAATGATTCACCAGCCGCTTGGCGGAGCCGAAGGGCAAGCAAGCGACATCGAGATTCGCGCGAAACGCATTCTGAAAATGCGCGATAAGCTGAATCACATCTTGGCTGAACGTACAGGTCAATCGTTTGAGCAAATCGAGAAGGATACAGACCGCGACAACTTCATGTACGCCGAAGAAGCCGCTGCATACGGCTTGATCGATAAAGTAATTGAGCGCGTGTAATATGTGAAATAGGAAAAAGCCTGCGATGCCGATATTCGGCCATTTCGCAGGCTTTTTTCGTTTTCTTTGTTGCTTTCCCCAATCATTCAGTTCCTATCTGCGTCCACTTGGCCATTACTGGGTTATTCCAATGCTCTTGATCAATTCAAGATCGAAGGGAGCGGGATTCGAAATCCGCTGCAAATATCCAAGCGCCTTCGCTTTGTCACCCTTATCCTCGCGATCAATCCCATTTAGCATCATGATGGCAAGCGCCCTTAACGCATACGGATTATCGCCTTCGGCTTCATATGCCTTGATCGCTCCCTGGTAATCCCCCTGCAGTACCAGCTTGTCGCCAGACAGTTGGCCTTTATCGGAGACGGAGAAAAAAGGAACCTCGGCATTCAAGGAAGTGTAATAGCCTCTGGAGCTGCTAATCCGCTCCCCCTGGGCATTGAACGCATCCACTGACCAAATGAAATGGCCTCCGGGATAGACCACACCCAAAATGCCGGGAGAGCTGAGCCACAGCTCGGTGCTTGTATATGATTTACCCAAGCCGCGCGGATACGTCCGAAGCGTCTCGATGTCGTATTCCGCTTTAGGCTCTGTCCATACCTCTTCCAACTCAATGGATGAGGTTCCTCTGGTAGAACCGTTCTGCCCTGGCTCCAGCGCCGTCAGCGATAGCTTATAGCTAACTGCCCCAGGATACGGCTCCCAACTGAATTGAAGCTTGCCGGAAGTCAGCATTTCCTTGTTCGTAGGCTGGCTCACCTTTACCTGCGGCACAAATCGTAAATCATAATGGGCCGTGCCACCTGTTTGAATGTTCACCGTGTCGGTTCCCTGATCACTAAGATAATAGCCGCTGACCGCCTCCGCCTCAACGCCCACACCAACGTCATACTCATCCGGAGAGACATCGTAAAACCGGAAGGTCCCTTCACTATCCGTCATTGTCATCGGATAATGCCCGAATGGAGGAGACATCCAGCCGTTATCCGTCTTGCGATGGAGTACGACAACTGTGTCTGCCGCTGGTCTTCCCCCTATCAGGACCTTCCCTGTCAAGGAAAGCCCTGAGCCTTCCTTCACTCCGTTCCATGAGGCAAGCAGCTTGGCGTAGTCCGCCGCTTCCTTGCTTTGACTATCTCCCTTGCCGTTATCGGCAATGCTCCTAAAGAGTGATTCCGCCCGCTCATACTCCTTCTGGGCAAAATATATATTCGCGAGCTTCCACCTGGCCTGACCACTCAGTTCATACCTTGGGTATTCCTCGAGCAGCTTCTCCAGCTTCTCTTTGGCATAAGCCAATTGCTGCTGCGAAGCATTCCCTGAAGAAGAGTACGAAGACGAGCGATGAAAAATATAAATGCGGTTATCCGTCGGATTCGGCACTGCCTCTTCAGCCGCCCAGTACAATGCCTGAGGCACTTGATTGCTTCTCGGAAAATAATCTAGAATCACGTCATACTTCTTCCAATCCAGCAGCTTCTGGGGCAGCTCAACGAAAACCACAAGGGCCGAAACCAACAGCAATAAAATACTTAGAGCCAGCGTCTTGTACTTGATCCGGATCACGGGGACCACCCCTGGGTCAAATCCTCTTTCCGGAAGACGTTGCCAGCCAAAGCCACATAACCCTGCTGCTCATCCTTGCCAATGTTTTGCTGTACGGAATGCCTCGCACCGTCAGCTGAACGTTCAGAGGAGAAGGTCGGGTTAGATGGAGAAATGATCCATAGACACAGCACTACGATGAATAGTCCAACTCCCGCGGCAGCAGGTACCGGTATGGCGAGTTCCCGTTCCCAGAACGGTGTCTTTGCCTCACCCAGTCTCCTCATCACATTATGTTTCATCTCTTCGCTAAAGCGCACTTCGGCAAGCTCGGCCTCCAGTTCCTTACGAACTGTATCATTCCCATGCTTCGCCATTATCGTTCCACCCCCCTGTCTCCAGCACTCTTCTCAGCAGCTTCTTGCCACGGGAGAGCTTGCTTTTTACGGTCCCTTCCGATTCCCCGAGCAGTTCCGCTATTTCCCTTGTCATCATATCCCGATAATAATAAAGAACAATGACTTCCCTGTATTTGTAAGGCAGTTGTTGAATCGAGGCCATCAAGGAGTCGTTCACTGCTTGTTCCTCTGGCCCTTTGTCTGAACTGCGCAATTGCTTTTGCTGCTCAAGCCCAAAGAAAACGAGCCGTTTCCATGAAGCCCGACGCATCCGGCTCCTGCACAGATTTACAGTAATCTGCAGCAGCCAGCCTCGCAAAGTTCCTTCACCCCGATACTGCCTGATTTTTTGATAAGCTGCCAGAAAAACTTCCTGGCTGATATCTTCTGCCCAATGAGGGTCTTTGATAAGCAGCGCGGCCGTGCGGAATACTTCATGGCCGTACCGGTCCATCAACGAAGTCAAGCCGGAACCATCCCCCTGACGCATTCGTGTAACCCAATCCTGTTCGGGGTTCATGGCTCCCCCTCCTCTTCACCCTTATAGATGCGGTTCCCCCCATAAAAGGTTGCAAAGTCGAGAAATATTTAACAGCAACAAAAAAACGGACCCCCTTACAAGAAGGGAGCCCGGACGGATTATTATTTATTTATTCTTTATCATCTAAAGGATAGAAGATGAGATCGATTGGGAAGGCCGAGCCTGCCGGAGGTGTAAATTCGATATCCAGCGATTTTTCTTTGCCTGTTGTTTTAGCTAAAATTTGCATGCCGTCAAATGCAGTCAATACACCGGATTGCGGCACGAGATGCATTTCGCCATTAATTTTAAACGGTCCTTTAAACACACCGCCGTAAGCCAAGATCATAATGGCCATTTTCCGCGGCTTATCGGAGTGAATTTTGTAAACCACGCCGTAGTTACCTTCATTTTTTACATTCTGCTTCCTCATCGGGTCATAGCCCGGCTGGAAGGGATCCGTCTCGCCATCGCCGATAATAATTCGGGAAGGTGTTGTAAACGAGCTTGCGTCAATATTCCAGTTCACTTCAGAAACCGGGAACGTACCTCGCACATGACCGGTAAACGGCAGCAGCGGAAGCTGGGTCAATGTGTTTTGCGTAACTTTATCCGTAGCAACAAAGGAAAATTGAATTTCCCCATCCGTTTCTACATCGTAGAACAGGTTTACACCTTGTCCTGGGTAGAATTCCGGCATTTGTGAGTAAATCAAAGTCTGATTAGCTGGGATAACCATTTCGTCGTTGCGCGGATCTTTCATCAAGAACTCAACTGACGCTTCATTACCGATCAAATTGGCATACACAGAAGGCCACACTTCGCCTTTGTTGGTCGTTTTGATAGTCACCGGCTTGTTGGTCGTATTCTTAGCCAAAATGGCCATAGTGACCTTTTCCTTCGTTCCATTCACGTGATCAGCGTACAGTCTACCTTTACCGTTCACCGTATCCTGATATAAAATTCCTTTTTCCGTGAATTCCTCCGGACTGTCACTTACGAGCAGTTTTCTTGTAGAATCTGCTGTTACCTGTTTTGCCAGCTGCGGCAGGTTCCAGAAGTTCCCCCACAGCATGCTCCAATCCGCTTTGATAAAGCTGCCTGGAGGCTTCATGTAGATAGGATATTCAACTGCGCTTAAGTACGTTTCACTGCTTATCGTTATGTTGCGTGTATACGGCTCGCTTTTATTTCCATGAGCGTCCCATACCGTTAGAGTAACGGGATAGGTTCCCGGCGTAAAGAAGGCCTCATTATTGCCGGTCCATTCGAACCTTGCAATCCCTTCCGCATCCGGATCATAGCTTAGATCTACATATTTCACCGGCTCGCCGATCTTGTAGGTGTCTTTGGCAAAAGCGAACTTCGCTACCGGATTCGAATTACCCAAGTTTGGAATGTAAATTCCGGTCGGGGTTTTCGTGTGGATAATTTCTACGCGTCTTAATTCGTCATTATACGTGTAGCGAGCACCCATGTAATCTGCTAACCAAGTCAGCTTGATCAACAATTTTCCTTGAGGACTAATTGAGGCTACAGAGTCGAATGGCTCCATAACGCCATTAATCCATACGGATTTACGGTCGCTGTCTAACACAATATTGAAACCGGGGGTCGTCATTTCAATCTGTCTTGTCTTTTCGTTCCATTCCACCTTCAGACCCATCGCATCCCCCAGAAACTTGGCAGGCACAAACATTTTGTCTTTAATGATCGTAGCTGGGGATTCTAACGTTACCTGTTTGCCGTTCAAAAACGCCTCCGATTTATCGACATAGAGCAGCACGTAGGTCGAAGTCGACGCAACGCCCTGAGCTGATGCCAACGGAGAGAAGAGAACGGTGCATAACAAGGTGATGATCATCATCAAAGACATTTCTCTTTTCATCTGGTTCATCTCTCTTACTCCTTCTAGAAATAAAAATATAAATAAGGACAGCAAAAAACCTTTTCTGCAGAAGACACGTCATTATAGACGCTCCGCTCAAGAAAAGGTTGCGCTTTTCTTTGCATCCCATACCACCCATTGTCTTCCATTGGCGGTGAGAAAACCTCTATCGATGTCTTTCAAGGAAGAACGACCGCGGTCAACGGTTGGTTTCAACGCCAAATAGGAAATACTTTTCGCTACGCTAACGCCTAAGCGAACTTTAGCTTTCCTACGCGGTAAAAAAGCTTCCTTGCGGAAGCCTGTGGCGGTTGTTATTGATTCTCCAGTTCCTCTTTGCTGACCAAAGCGACTAAAGCGTTTACAGCCTGCTCGGCATCCGAACCTTCTGCACTAATGTACACTTCCGTACCTGTACTGATAGCCAAACTCATAATACCCATAATACTTTTGGCGTTGACTTTCTTTTCGTCCTTCTCCACGAAGATCTCAGAAGAAAACTTATTTGCTTCCTGTACGAAAAGTGCCGCTGGTCTGGCATGAAGGCCTGTTTTCAACTTTACGACTACTGGGCGTTTCGACATTCCAACCCATACCCCCTACTTCTTAATAGCAAATGACCATTTGCATAAATGACCATGAAAAAGCGATTTTTCAAATATTATACCATTTATCAACCCGATACACTAGGCGTATCGTAAAATAACACAAAAAATCTATATTTTCCACATGTGTTATGATTTACGAATTTTTTCCGCCAGCTCATCAATTTTGCGCAACCGATGATTCACACCGGATTTGCTGACATTTCCTTTTAACAAGTCACCGACTTCTTTTAAATTCATGTCCGGGTGCTTCAGACGAATTTCCGCAACCTCCCGAAGCTTATCGGGTAAGTTTTCAAGGCCGATTTCCTTCTGAATCAGACGAATATTATCGATTTGCCTTACTGCCGCGCCTATCGTCTTGTTCAGGTTGGCCGTCTCGCAATTGACCAGTCGATTGACAGAATTGCGCATATCCTTCATGATACGCACATCCTCAAACCGAAGCAAAGCCTGGTGCGCCCCGATCAAATTAAGAAATTCGATGATTTTCTCGCCTTCCTTAATGTAGAAGACGAAGCCCTTCTTCCGTTCGATGCAGCGCGCATTCAAATCGTATTCGTTTGCCAATCGGCATAATGACTGGCAATGCTCCTCATACATCGAAGATATTTCAAGATGGTACGACGAGCCTTCGGGATTGTTGACCGAGCCGCCGGCAAGGAATGCTCCTCGCAAATATGCACGCTTGCAGCAGTCCTCTTTAATAATATCTTCAGCAATGCCAGGAGTAAACATAAACCCTTCGGACACGATCTGCATCTCGGACAATATTTCCTGCACCTGATTAGGCACACGGACGATGTAGACGTTATTTTTTTTCAACCGCATTTTCTTACGTACCAAAAGTTCGGTATGAACATTGAATTTCTTCTTCAACAGCGTGTACATACGACGTGCAATAGCCGCATTCTCGGTTGAAACATCCAGAACGATACGCTGATTCGTAAGCTGAACGGAACCGTTCATGCGAATAAGCGCGGATAGCTCAGCCGTTTCACAGCAATCAGCATCGGACTGGATCATCGTCAGTTCTTTTTTCGTTTGTGCGGCGAAGGACATGGTAAATCACCTCTTCTTGTGCATCCAGCTCTCCACCAGTTGATATATGTGATGACTTAGCTTTACAGCGTCATGACGCAAATAAGTGCGAAATAAAACAAGCTGATCGCCAATGACCTTGTATCCGTTCTTCGTTACTTCCTCGAGATCCAATGGGACCACCTTGGCTCCCTTTTCGGCATATCGGCTCTGCACTTGGGCGGGAATTTCTCCGTTATTGACTATAACATAATCGAACAAGTGCTGCCCTACGTGATGGTGTATGGCCTTCAAATGATCGCTTACCGTATAATTGTCGGTCTCTCCAGGCTGGGTCATTACGTTGCAAATAAACATTTTGAGTGCCTTGGATTCCACAATAGTACGGGTTATTTCAGGAACAAGCAGGTTCGGCATAATGCTCGTGTACAAGCTGCCGGGACCGACGAGAATCGCATCCGCCTGCTTCAACGCTTCGATAGCTTCGTCCAGCGGGGCAACATCGGACGGCTCTATAAATACACGCTTAATGACTTTTCCGGCTTTCGGTATTTTGGATTCACCTACGACAATGGTTCCATCGGTCATCTCTGCCTTAAGAACAATAGCGTGATTGGCGGCGGGAAGAACACGCCCCCGGACGGCAAATACACGGCTTAGCTCGCGGACACCTGTGACGAAATCACCGGTAATATCTCGCATAGCTGCCAATATTAGATTGCCCAAACTATGTCCGGCTAATCCTTGACCTTTTTCAAAGCGATATTCGAGCATATTGCCTAGCAGTGGCTCTACATCAGCCAATGCCGTCAATACGTTGCGAATATCGCCTGGAGGAACCATTTCCAGCTCGGAACGTAGGATGCCGGAGCTGCCTCCGTCATCCGCTACAGTAACGATAGCCGTTATATCCAATGGTTTCTCTTTCAAGCCACGAAGCATAACCGATAAGCCGGTGCCTCCGCCTATCACAACGATATTAGGGCGTGCACTCTCGAGACGGCTATCCGTCATTTCTTCACCTCAACCCGATCACGTTCAGAATCACGATGGCTGACCCGAACCGTTTCCGTCTCACTGTTACCCATTACTTTACCAAGGTATTCAGCAATAGCAACGGAACGGTGTTTGCCCCCCGTACAACCGATGCCTACGACAACCTGGCTCTTGCCTTCTTTTTTATATTGGGGAACGAGGAAGTTAAGCATGTCGAGCAGCTTGCTAAGAAACTCCTGCGTCTCGCTCCACTTCATCACGTAGTCGTATACTTCAGGATCTTGGCCTGTATTAGGCCGAAGCGCATCCACATAATGCGGGTTCGGAAGAAACCGCACATCGAAGATTAAATCGGCATCGATGGGAACCCCATATTTAAAGCCAAAGGAAATGACGTTGATAGAGATACCATCTGATTCAAGATTGGTAAACCGTGACACAATCCGTTCTTTCAGCTGAGCAGGCTTCAGATTACCGGTATCGATAACCTGGGTCGCCATTCCTTTGAGCTCCTCCAACAGCTTCCGCTCCTGCATGATGCCTTCCAAAGGAGCACCTGTCGGAGCCAGAGGATGTTTACGTCGGCTTTCCTTGTAACGTTGAACAAGAACCGAATCCGTAGCATCAAGGAACAAAATTTCATAAGTCAGCGTATGGTTTTCCTGTACATAACGAAGCGATTCCGACAAGGAAGTAAAAAACTCTCTCCCCCGCAGGTCGATAACAAGGGCTACTTTACCTATCCGACCTTTGGACTGCTCGATCAATTCAGCAAACTTCGGGATGAGCACGGGAGGAAGATTATCCACGCAGAAAAAGCCCAAGTCCTCCAAGCTTTGCACCGCAATCGTTTTACCTGCACCTGACATGCCTGTAATAATAACCAGTTTGCCTAAGGTATGCATTTCTTCCATGGGATTGCCACCTCCAGGGCGCTCGGAATCCATCATGCTGCCGACGAATCCAAGCTGTTTCATTACTTATTGTGAGAAAGCATTCTACTTATTCTATATTTATATTAAACTATTAACTCTATAATGACCGTAAATTCAAACCAGCGGCGCCAACTACTCCAGCATCGTTGCCCAAGCTTGCAGGTACGATATCTACGCCCTCTTTAGCCGATTCCTGAGCAAACTCGTAAAAATACTTGCGAATAGCATCAAACAAAATATCCCCTGCCTTTGATACTCCGCCTCCCACAATAAACCGCTGTGGGTTCAGCACTACGGACACGGCAGCCATTGACTTGCCCAGATACAGCGCCGCACGATTGATTGTTCTAAGAGCGACTTCATCACCGGATTTGGCTGCATCAAAAACATCTTTAGCCATAATGTTCTCTACTAATGCTAGCGAAGTATGCTCGCCACGCTCTACTGCTTCCTTAGCCATGCGAATAATGCCTGTTGCCGACGATACGGTTTCCAAGCATCCTTTTAGACCACAACCACATTGAATAGCTTCCAGATCCGGAACGACGACCATATGGCCCAATTCTCCAGCCATTCCTTTATAGCCTTGAAAGATACTTCCGTTAATAATAATGCCTCCGCCAACACCGGTTCCAAGGGTATAGCATACGAGGTTCGGGATGCCCGCCCCCGCGCCGCTCCAGGCTTCTCCCAACGCTGCGACATTCGCATCATTATCGATTTTCACGGTTTTACCGAGCTTCTCTTCGAGAATTTGTTTAATAGGCACGTTACGCCAGCCCAAGTTGGGGGATAGCTTAATAAAGCCTTCAGGGATATCCATAAATCCGGCAATGCCAGCTCCGATCCCGGCAACCTGCTCCCATTCATATGGAGAATCCACTACCAGCTTGCGCACATACTGTGCGATGTTCTCCAATACGACGTCGACACCTAGTTCCGTTCCTGTCGGTCCTTCGAAGGTTTGCAGCAGCTTTCCATTTTCGTCGCAAAGCCCTACCTTAATGGACGTTCCTCCCAAATCGACACCAACGTACACTTTCTCTCCCATTATCCTGGTCACCTCATAAACGTTTGATCACGTACTGCTTCCTGTTCCAACTATAAGCCAACCCTATCCACAGGTCAAGAAGCCGAAACGAAAAAACGTGGAACCCTGGTCCCACGTTTTCCTTGCTGTTACAGCGTTTGACTCCAGTCGTGAACAGCATGTCCTTCCAAAAACTTCTCACAGTCAAGAGCCGCCATGCATCCGCTGCCCGCAGCTGTGATGGCTTGGCGATATTTCGTATCCTGCACATCGCCGCAAGCAAAAACACCCTCAACATTTGTTTGCGTCGTTCCCGGCTTAACAACAATATAGCCGTGTTCGTCGATAGTAATTTGACCGCCTAGGAAGTCTGTGTTCGGTCTATGTCCGATAGCAACGAAAATGCCGTCTGCTTCAATAATTTCTTCTGCTCCGGTTTCATTGTTCTTCACTTTCAAACCGGTTACCCCTTTATCACCCGATACAACGGCAAGCGGAGTATTGTTCAGGCTCCATGCCACTTTCGGATTCTCGCGTGCACGATCCTGCATGATTTTGGATGCGCGAAGTTCGCTGCGACGATGCACCAAGCGTACTTCCGTGGCAAAACGAGTCAGGAAGTTAGCTTCTTCCATGGCTGAATCGCCTCCGCCGACAACGATAATTTTCTTCCCGCGGAAGAAAAAGCCGTCACAGGTTGCACAGGTACTTACACCACGGCCGATACTTTCTTTTTCATTCTCGATGCCCAGCAGCTTTGCAGTTGCCCCGGTCGAGATAATAAGAGTTTCCGACTCGATATCCCCCATACCTTCAACAGAAAGCTTGAACGGGCGTTTGGAAAGATCTACTTTGTTCACCCAACCGGTTTTGAACTCAGCTCCGAACCGTTCCGCCTGCTTGCGCATATTATCCATTAGTTCAGGACCCATGATACCTTGAGGAAAACCAGGGAAGTTCTCAACTTCCGTAGTCGTAGTCAATTGTCCGCCCGGTTCAGGACCTTCAATGACCAAAGGATTCAAATTCGCACGAGCCAAATAAATGGCTGCTGTCAGTCCGGCAGGGCCGGTTCCGATAACTATTGCTTTGTACATATTCAGTTCCTCCTTAGGGTCCTCTTCGTAACCGTTTTGTCCAAGTCTTATTTACCTTTATTATCAAAGCTTGAGAACGTCGGGAAAATAGCTTCCATCTTTTCTCGGATACCGCAAGCCTCGTCGATCATTTTTACGTTCTTGCTGATGGTACCTGCAGAAACTTGATAACGATTTGCCAGCTCATGAAATGAGATGGCACGGCGATGCATTTTGGCCGTCAAATACTCCAATGCGGCAGCCCAGCCCTCACCCTTCGTTATTTTCGGCACATTCGGGTACACTCTCGATAAATATTCTACCCATAATGTTTGCAAATCGTACTGCTGTACCATATCATACCTGCGACTCATTTCCTGCATGGCACAGTCCATAATTTCCTGCCATTTGCGCTCCCAGACAGGTAAGTTCGGCGAGAACGGCGAAGCTGGAATCGTCAATTGATTTCCATCCAGTACTGCAGTTACAGGTTCACGCAAGCCAATGTTGCGCAGAACAAAGATGGCTACCTTTTTCAAGTAATCATCCTCATTCGGCTCCTGAATGAACTCCAGCAGCGCTTCCTTCACTTCGCCGTCCCCTATCAAGCCAAAAGCTTGAATAACCTGCAATTTGGTCTCCGTATCCCCGTGGCGCAGTGCCCAGAAGAAGGACGAACGGACCAGAGGATCCCGCTTCATATGATCAGGCAAGCCTTCCGCGGACTTTTCCAAGCCGCGAAATTGCTCTTCAAAAGGAAGATGATAATGGTAGCTAACCGCAGGCTTTACTTCCTCCGTACGCGCCTTTTGCAGTTGGCTTAAATAAAACTTCGGAATTTCCGATCCGGGATCGAATTTATCTGCCTGACGCCATTGACGCTCCGCCTCGTCGTACCGTTTGGTATTATAAGCCGCGACCGCCGTATAGTGAAATAGGCAAGGATCAAGTCCCGCTTCGCCCGTCTTAAGCAGCCTTTTGAACAAACGATAGGCCGTCTCATGTTCGCTTAAGATCCCCATTGTAGTGGCCAGCTTAAACACATGATCCTGATGGAACGGGTACGTTTTGCGCAGCACTTCCAGAAGCTCGGATAAATTCTCCTTATCGCCGAAATGCTGGTAAAATATCGCCAAATTGCACAAGCCGTGCAAATTACCGTGATCCAGCTCAAGCACCTGACGTATCATATCAACGGACTTATCAAAATGCCCCATGTAGTAATAGGCTAAAGCCAAATTATTACGCGCGGCCATGAAATCCGGATGTTTTTTTATAATTTTCTCCAAAATACGAACCGCTTCCGCAAATTTACCCTCTTCCAGCATACTGCGTGCACGATCATGCTCGAACATACCTTCCCGGCTTTTGATCGATGTCAGCTTGGTTGGCCGATCCAGCTCATAGCTGAGCAGCTCGATCATTTCTTCGGATTCCTCGAGGAATTGTCCTGTAGGATCGTTTTCCAGGTAATGAATAATCGCCTTTTCTGCCGATTCGTAGTTTTCCATGTTGGCAAAATTATTCGCCATGTAAAAATAACATTCCGTCATGCTAGGATCGATCTGGTCCAGCACATGCTGAAGAATGCGGTTGGATTCCTCGTAATTCCCCATCTCCGAAAGCAATCCCGCCAAGTTGCAATGATTCACCGGGTTCTCCGGCTCGTAATCTGCTGCCCGACGAAAATACTTTAATGCCTTATCGTAATGATATCGGTCCAAGGACTGAACGGCTCTTTCGAAAAAGAACGTGGCATCCATTTTCATCGGAATGACTTTCTCATGCTGAGTTGGGTTAACACGCTTTTTCTTCTCCATTAAGTAAGGCACCTCCGGTTCCGACTGGAATTCACAAAGGAAACCAGCGTTTTTTGATACGAAAAGTATAGCATAAAGAGCATGAAAACCATAAACCAATTACACCTTAGACTCCACCGTATTTGAACAAGGAGCTGATGGAGCCGCCGTCTTTAATAATCCGAATCGCATTGGATAATAACCCGGCTACAGAGAGCACCTGAAAACGGGATGAGTGATCGTCCGGAATCGCAATGGAATCGGTAATAACGACTTCTCTAATATTCGGGTGATCTAAACGCTGAAGGGCAGGTCCAGAGAATACCGGATGCGTCGCACAGATGAAGACGTCATTCGCGCCTCGTTCCTTCAAGCCTTCGACTACGTTTACAATTGTCGTTCCCGTATCGATCAAATCCTCGAAAATAACCGGTGTTTTACCTTTTACGTCCCCGATGACGTGAGTTACAACCGCTTCGTTATGCGCATAGCGCTTCTTAAACATCATAGCAATAGGAGCTTCCAGCACGTTAGCCAGATTCTCTGCTCTAGTTACACCGCCAGCATCCGGGGATACGACGATCAGGTCATCGATTTCTTTCTTCTTAATATGAGCGCTCAACAAATCCAGGGCAGTCAAATGATCGACCGGAATGTTGAAAAATCCTTGAATCGCAGGAGCATGCAAATCAATTGTGATAACACGGTCCGCACCAGCAGCGTTCAACAGATCCGCAACCAATTTCGCAGAAATCGGTTCGCGTGGAGCCGCTTTACGCTCTTGACGGGAATAACCATAGTAAGGAATGACAAGATTGATTGTTTTGGCCGACGCACGTTTGGCCGCATCCATCATCACCAAGAGCTCCATAAATTGCTCGTTAATCGGATGGGAAAAAGTTTGTACCAAAAACACATCACAGTTCCGAATCGTTTCTTCGTAGCAGCAGTAAATCTCCCCGCACTTGAATCGGGAAAGCTTGACTTGGCCTAATGGAACACCCAGCTCGTTACTGATCCGTTCAGCTAGCTTAGGGTTGGATGATCCGGAAAAGATTTTCAATTTGTCGCTATACATGGTTACAGGTTACCTCCGCTATGGAATGTTTACGTAAATTTTCGTGGGTTGTTTTCCGATGCATCTATAACATCAAAAGTCATTATACAATAAAAATGTCCACAACCCCAGTATACATGAAAATATTCATTTTATAAAAAGGCATTTCCGTGAAAAAAAGGCGATAAAGTGCATAACAATGCGCTTTTTTCCATTATAAGGTGTTTTGTGCAATGATTTTTTTCATTTGCCAGGCTTTCCCTCTATTACACAGAGCAAGGGCATAGGTTTCAGGCTACTCGTTAAACGGTTGGCCTTACACTCCATGCCCTTTGTACTAATATCGGCTTGACACCGGTCAAGAGCCTGCAGCGAGCTTGCTTTTCAGAAAAAATCAGCCCTACTAAGTTGTACGCTGCGCCCTATCGGGTGGTTTCGGTTATTTTTTATGTCTTCTATCCAATTCACGCATCACATCATCCAATGGCAGCTTTGCTTCACGAAGAAGCACCATTAAATGGAATATCAAGTCGCTTGATTCGTACCGAAGCTCATCGTTATCACGGTTTTTCGCGGCGATAATCACTTCGGCCGTTTCTTCGCCGACTTTCTTCAATATTTTATCGATTCCTTTTTCGAACAAGTAGGTTGTATAAGCTCCTTCAGGACGCTCCGCTTCACGCTGAGCAATAACTGATTCCAGCTTAGACAGCATGGCGAAACGATCACTCGCGCCAGCCGCCTCTTCAGAGACCGTCTGACCCTTCACAGGAACATCGTTGTAGAAGCAGCTGTAGCTACCCGTATGACACGCAGGGCCGTTTTGATTGACCTGAACGAGGAGAGTGTCTCCATCACAGTCATATTTCATCGCACGAACCTTTTGTGTATGGCCCGAGGTGGCACCTTTATGCCATAGCTCACTGCGAGAGCGGCTCCAGAACCAAGTTTCTCCTGATTCCAGTGTCAGCTTCAGCGATTCCTGATTCATGTAAGCCATCATCAGGACGTCTTTGCTTGCCGCATCCTGCACAATCGCCGGTACCAGGCCCTGTGCATCCCACTTTATGGAGGCTGTCAGCTCTTCCCAAGAAAGCTCGGCTTGTTGTTCGTTGTCCACGTTACTCATCGCACTTCGACCCCTTTTTGTCTGAGGTTGCTCTTGACCTCATCGATAGTAAGCTCTTTATAATGAAAAATCGTTGCGGCCAATCCCGCATCCGCTTTGCCTTCTGCAAACACATCGTAAAAATGGTCCTTCGTACCCGCACCGCCGGAAGCGATGACCGGAATACTTACCAGCTCCGATACTGCGCGAGTCAGCGCCAGATCAAACCCATCCTTCGTTCCGTCAGCGTCCATACTGGTTAACAGAATTTCTCCTGCACCCAGTTGTTCCACCCTTTTCGCCCATTCCAGCGCCTTGATACCGGTGCCATTGCGTCCGCCATGGGTGAACACTTCCCATTCGCCCCATGCCTCGTTATAACGAGCGTCGATCGCTACGACAATACACTGCGAGCCGTAACGGCGTGCGCCGTCGGAGATGAGCTGCGGGTTTTTGACAGCGGCCGTGTTGATACCGATCTTATCCGCCCCTGCACGAAGCAGCCGCTTCATGTCATCTACGCTAGAGATACCGCCTCCCACTGTAAATGGGATTGTAATCTCGCCGGCGGTTTTCTTAACCACTTCGACCATGGTCGCGCGGCCTTCGACGGAAGCAGAGATGTCAAGAAATACAAGCTCGTCGGCACCTTCTCGATCATAGATCGCAGCCAACTCGACAGGATCGCCCGCATCGCGCAAATTGACGAAGTTCACGCCTTTGACAACCCGCCCGTCCTTTACGTCCAAGCAAGGAATAATACGTTTGGCTAGCATCGGTTCGAATTCCCCCATTCCCTTGAAAATTTGTTTGGCTTTGCTTTGCAGTCATGACAATGATTCGTTCCGTCAGATCTAGCTAGCAGCTACTAACGTTTGCATAGCTCGAGAAAATTACCTAGCAGCCTCATACCGATACTGCCGCTTTTCTCCGGATGAAACTGCATGCCATAAACCTGATTCCGTCCCACAATAGCCGTTACTTGCTGATAGTAATCCGTTGTCGCAAGCAAGTCCGACGACTGCTCCGGTTGAACATGGAAGGAATGGACAAAGTAAACGTGGCCTTCCTCGATCCCTTTGAAGAGAGGACTCTGCTGCACGAATTGCAGCCGGTTCCAGCCCATATGCGGCACCTTGTAGCTGCCTTGGAACCGAACCACGCTGCCGGGCAGCAGGTTCAACCCTTCGTGAGAGCCGTGCTCCTCGCTGCGGCTGAACAGCAGCTGCATGCCGAGGCAGATGCCCAGAAGCGGCTTCCCGGTCTCTGCGAACCGCTTCACCGTTCCGTCCAGCTGCGATTCACGCAGATGCTCCATCGCATCGCCGAAGGCGCCTACGCCAGGCAGGATGGCTCCGTCTGCAGCCATAATCTGCTGCTCGTCGGAGGTGATGACCGCTTCATATCCGAGACGTTCAACCGCTTTGCTCACGCTGTGCAGATTGCCCATGCCATAATCGATAATGGCGATCATGCTACAGCACTCCCTTCGTAGAAGGGACGCCTTTCACGCGCGGATCGATGCTCGTCGCTTCGTCCAGCGCGCGGCCGAGCGCCTTGAATATCGCTTCGATCATGTGATGCGTGTTTTGCCCGTAGTGGACAATAACATGCAAAGTAATGCGGGCTTCCAGCGCGAATTTCCACAAAAATTCATGGACCATTTCCGTCGAGAAGCTGCCGACTTGAGTGGAAGGATACTGCGCACGGTATTCGAAGTGCGGGCGGTTACTGATGTCGATCACGACTTGAGCCAGAGCTTCATCCATTGGGATGAATACGTTAGCGTACCGTTTGATCCCCTTCTTATCTCCAAGCGCATCGCGCAGCGTTGAGCCCAAGCAAATCCCGATATCCTCTACCGTATGGTGGTCATCGATATCAATATCTCCGATGGCCTTAACTTGAAGATCAAATTGGCCGTGCTTCGTAAACAAATCGAGCATATGGTTTAAGAACGGCACATCGGTCTCAATCTCCGAAACGCCAGAGCCGTCTACGTTAAAGTTCAGTTGAATGTCCGTTTCATTGGTCTTGCGGGCAATGTTTGCCGAGCGAGTCGCTTGCTGTTGTTCAGCCACGGGAGTTCCCTTCTTTCTCAAGTCGTATTTGTATCGCCCTTGCATGGGCTTCAAGCCCTTCGTGACGGGCTAATGCAATAATTTTATCCCCGTTCTTGAACAGCGCTTCCTTACTGTAATAAATGACGCTGGATTTCTTCATGAAATCATCCACATTCAGAGGGGAAGAGAATCGTGCCGTTCCATTTGTGGGCAATACATGGTTCGGACCTGCGAAATAATCGCCTACCGGCTCCGAGCTGTATGGTCCAAGGAAGATGGCACCGGCATTCTCAATAGCACTCAAGTACTGGAAAGGCTCTTTCACGATGATCTCAAGGTGTTCAGGCGCAAGGCGGTTAACTGCACTCACACCTTCCTCAAGACTATCAACCGTGAGGATGGCTCCGTAATCGCGAATCGATTGCGATGCGATATCCCGCTTCGGCAGCGTCTCCAGCTGGCGTGCCACTTCCGCCTGCACCGCTTCTGCAAGCGTCTGCGACGGTGTAATGAGAATTGCCGAAGCCATTTCATCGTGCTCAGCCTGCGAGAGCAGGTCGGCCGCAACGTAAGACGCATCGGCCGATTCATCGGCCAGCACCACGATTTCGCTCGGGCCGGCGATGCTGTCAATGTCCACTGCACCGAACACGTAGCGTTTGGCCAACGCTACATAGATATTACCAGGCCCTACGATCTTATCGGCTGCCGGGATCGACTCCGTGCCGTAGGCTAGAGCAGCTACCGCCTGCGCTCCTCCGACACGATAAATCTCCTTGACTCCCGCTTCCGCTGCCGCTACAAGGATGTGAGGATCAATTCCCTCAACACCGGCCGTAGACGGAGGCGTAACCATCACAATCTCAGGCACTCCCGCTACCTGTGCAGGAATGGCGTTCATCAATACGGAAGACGGATAGGCCGCCTTTCCGCCAGGGACGTACAATCCGACCCTGCGCAGCGGGCGGATCACTTGTCCGAGAATGCTGCCGTCTGGCTGCAAATCCATCCAGGACGTACGCATTTGCTTCTCATGGAAGCGCCGTATGTTATCCGCCGCCTCCCTAATGGCTGTGAGGAAGCTCTCATCTACATTCGCATAAGCAGCTTCAATCTCCGCATCGCTAACACGCAGCTCATCGACGGTGATTTTGTCGAACTGCTGAGCGAACCGCCTCAACGCTGCATCACCTTCGCTGCGCACACTCTCAATAATGCTTTTGACTCGCTCGTTTTGCTCCTCCGAGCCATATTCGACTTCACGCTGAAGCGCAAATTCGCTTGCCCGCATCATTTTCATCACGATATCCCCCTCTGCTATTACTTTGAACCAACCTATTTTAAAGATGGCTCCGTCGCACTTCTATTTCCCTGTAGATGCCATCATTTGCTGAAGCTTATCGCATAACACCTGTATCGATTCGTTCTTCATCCGGTAGCTGACCCGGTTGGCAATCAACCGGCTTGTAATCGAGATGATTTCTTCCTGCTCGACCAGCCCGTTCTCCTTCAGCGTTTGCCCAGTCTCAACAATATCCACGATTCGATCAGCAAGGCCGATCAATGGAGCCAGCTCGATGGAACCGTTCAGCTTGATAACTTCCACCTGCTGTCCGCGTTCGCGGAAATATTGCGAAGCCACATTCGGATATTTGGTAGCGACTCGCGGGTTCAGCACAGGCTCCCAATCGGGAAGGCCGATCACCGATATCCGACAGCGAGCAATACCAAGGTCCAGCAGCTCATACACATCACGGTTCTCCTCCATCAGGACGTCCTTACCCACAACACCGATATCGGCAACACCATATTCCACATAAGTCGCTACATCGACCGGTTTAGCCATAATAAATTCCAGCCCGGCTTCAGGTACGGGAATAATCAGCTTGCGGGAATCGTCCATATCGTCCTGAATCGGAAAACCTGCTTCGAGGAACATTTTGGAAATCTGCTTATATATACGCCCTTTGGGCATCGCCACTTTCAATACATCCTGCATATCCATGCTCCTTTATCCAAACTCGATGACGTTATGATACAAAGCTCCGTTGACGGAAAATGTTCCATCTTCTTTACGAACCGCTTCTAATCCGTTCGATGTGTCCGGTATCAAGCGGGTCTCCACCTTTGAACCGTCCTGCAAGCGCAATTCCTGTGCTTTCTTGAACGCAGCCGCACGTTGAGATGCTGTATAGGCTATCAGCACCTTGGCAGGCGATTCAATCGGCTGCTTGCTCACAGCCTCCAGAATCCGGTTCGTTTTCAAGGCAAAGCCTGTAGCCGGTGCCGGACGACCGAATTGGGTCAACAGATTGTCATATCGGCCCCCGCTGCATACCGGGAATCCAAGGTCTGCTGCATACCCTTCAAACGTCATACCCGTGTAATAAGAAAAGTCACCGATCATGGTCAAGTCAATTAATACGTGTTCACTGACTCCATAAGCCTCCAGCACATCCCAAACCTCGCACAAGTGCTCGATTGATTGCTGTGCCACTGGATCGCGAGCGACTTTTTTCGCTTGAGCGCATATTTCTTGACCGCCGCGCAGACGGAGAATACCTTCTAGTTCCTGCTGCACTTCAGCCGCTAGTCCAAGCGACTTAATCGTATCCCGGTATCCCACATAGTCACGATTCAGCAAGCATTCCTTTAACACTTGCTGAGCTTCGATCCGTTCCTGCAGCGTGTCATTGAACAACCCGCTCAAAAATCCTACATGGCCCAGCGCGATTTTGAATCGCTCTACTCCCGCTGCCTGCAAGCTGGCAATAGCCAGTGCAATAACCTCGGCATCGGATTCCGAGGAAGCATCACCAACCAACTCAACGCCTGCTTGGAAAAACTCGGCATCCCTTCCCGCTTCCGCCTCAAAAGCCCGAAACACGTTAGCGTGATAGGACAACCGAATCGGAAAAGGCTGCTCCTTTAATAATGAAGACACCACTCGTGCAATGGGAGCCGTTACATCTGAACGCATAACTAAAGTCGTTCCATTACGGTCTAGCAGCTTGAACAGCTTACGATCCTCTGTAGAGCTGGCCACACCGACAGTATCATAGAACTCCAATGTAGGAGTTATAATTTCCGAATAACCCCAGCGCTCCATGCATTTAAGTACATTAGTTTCAATAGAGCGGAGTTTTGCTGCCGCCTCTGGAAGATAATCTTTAACTCCGGTCGGTTTTTCAAACACTTTTGGTTTCGACACCGATCTTCACCCGCCTAATAGTAACAGTCATCTTTTTTCAACGTATTCGCTTTAGTTCGCTAATATGCTACCATACTACCAAAATAAAGAATGTATTCGTAAGTGTACCACCGAACACCAGTCGCGTCAATGAATACACGGCAAAAAAATGATGAAAAAATCATGGTAAAATCGCTGTGGTCGTATGCTTTTCACCTAGCGCCAAACAACACGAATTCGCGACAATCTTCTAATGCATATTGGAGTAAGCTACCACGTCTTTGTAGGATAATTTCCCGCCGAAAATATCCAGAGCACTTCCGATTGTAATATCCATTTTCCCATCACTTAGGGAACGGAACAGCTCCATATCCTCCATGGATCTGGCTCCACCTGCATAAGTGGTAGGGATCGTCACACAGCGGGATAAGTGACTTACCAAGCTTTGTTGAATACCGGACTGTTTGCCCTCCACATCTACGGCGTGAACTAGGAACTCATCGCAAAATTGCTCCAAGTAGCGTATGTTGTCATGAGTCAGTTCGAAATTGCTGAATGTCTTCCACTGGTTCGTTACAACGTACCACTGGCCATCCTTCTCTTTACAGCTTAAGTCGATAACCAGACGGTCCTTGCCAACCTCGGATACGATACGGTTCAGATTGCCGACATTCAATTCTCCATCACGGAATATATAAGAGGTTACGATAACATGAGATGCGCCTTGCTCCAAATAAAAAGTCGCGTTTTCGGATGTAATACCGCCACCGATCTGAAGTCCTCCTTCATACTGATGCAGTGCTTTCACGGCCGCCTCTTCATTGCCGCCGCCTAACATAATGACATGTCCGCCCAACAACCGATCCTTCTTAAACATCTCTGCATAATAAGCGGAGTCATGCTCAGATACGAAATTTTCTACAACACCCTGCTGGCCGGTGTTCAAGGTTTCCCCCTACGATTTGTTTCACTTTTCCTTGGTGAAGATCAATGCACGGTCTAAACTTCACTATCGCTCCCCGTCCCCTCTTTGGATTGTTCCTCTCTCACATCTTCCTTAATAACACGCAGCGGATTACCTGCAACAAAGCTGTATGGAGCTACATCCTTATGTACCACCGAACCTGCCCCAATAACTGCATGATCACCGATGGTTACCCCCGGGAGCACCGTCGTATTTGCTCCAATCATCACATTCGAGCCGATCCGTACCGTTCCAATCCGGTATTCTTTTATTAAGTATTCATGCGTCAATATGGTCGTATTGTAGCCGATAATGGAATTGCTGCCGACCTCGATTCGCTCCGGGAAAAACACATCCACCATGACCATTAACGCAAAGGAGGTATGCTCTCCCACCTTCATCCCAAGCACATGGCGATAAATCCAGCGCTTAAAGGATAAGAAGGGTGCATACCGTGTCAATTGGATAAAAATAAAATTGCGGACCGCCTTCCAAAAGCTAACGGTTCGATACATTTGCCACAATGAATTCGGCCCCTCGACCGAAAATCTATCGGTTTGTCTCAATCGAACTCTCCTCGACTCCTGCAATTGGTAGCAGTTCCCTAATATCGTCAATGATATAGGTTGGATTGTACTGTTTTAAATAAGCGACGCCTTTCAAGGACCATGCAACACCTACGGATGGAATTCCCGCATTACTTGCTGCCTCCAGATCGTAATGACTGTCCCCTACCATTAATGCTCCTTCAGCGTCAGATCCAAGCTTCTTCAACGCTTTGCGTATGCCTTCAGGGTCCGGTTTCGCCCGTTCCACTTCGTCGACCGTCACGATAGCACCGAAGTAATCATAAATTCCGCAGAGCTTCAATCCCATCTCCGTGGTTACCCTTACCTTGCTTGTTACGACACCCAGTTTGATGCCTGCGGCATTCAAATGACCAAGGGTTTCGCGAACATATGGGAACTCCTTAACCAACGCATCATGTCTTTCAATATTGAATTTGCGGTATTTTTGAACCAGATCGTCAACCGCATCTCTGCCTGAAAAAAACTGCATTTGCTCTACGAGTGGCCGCCCCATATTGGGAATAATATGATCCCGAGTTACCGGTTCCTTCGTCACTCCTTCAAACGTATGCAAAAACGATTGAATAATGAGCTCATTCGTATCAAGTATCGTTCCGTCGAGATCAAATAACATCGTATGAATCATCACTCATGCTCCTTTATCATGCTGTACAATTATAAGCAAGCCCACTGGCTCGTTTTTCTTACTAATGATCCGTCGTAGGATCGGATGGTTTAGTCGAAGAGGATGATTCCACCGTATCCGTTGGACCGCCTTGTTGACCGTCTTGAGTATCTTTTCCTTTCAGACGCTCGATAGGATCCGCGTAACGTACCGAAGCGGCTCCCGTTTTTCTGCGGATGAAAATAAGAATAAACGCCGCGATAACGATCAGCACAGCCAGCAGCTGTGAAATCCTTACATTACCGCCATAAGTCATAAAGCCAGACTCAAAGCCCATCCAAGTCATCGGCGCCCACAAGCCATTCATTAAGGAAGCCAACCAATCTGGACCCGTAAAGTCTAGACTATCTGTTCTAATACCTTCCACGAAGAAACGTCCGATGGAATACCAGATGAAATAGCTCATAAACAGCTCGCCTGCACGCAAGAAAGGTCTTCTACGCAGCACAAGAAGCAGCAATAGCCCTACAATATTCCACACTGATTCATATAGGAAGGTCGGATGGTAGAACTGTCCGTCTATAAACATCTGATTTACAATAAAATCAGGTAAGTGCAGGGAGTTTCTCAAGAAAGCTTCGCTGACCGGTCCTCCATGAGCTTCCTGGTTCATGAAATTGCCCCAACGTCCGATAGCTTGGCCAACAATCAATCCTGGTGCGCAAATATCAGCAATTCGCCAGAACGAATATCCTTTTCTCCGAACGTAAATGACAGCCGCTATAATGGCACCGATCAAAGCGCCATATATAGCGATCCCACCGTGCCACACTTTAATAATTTCGGACAAATTGTCTCTATAATCTTCCCATTTGAACGCTACATAATAAATTCGCGCCCCGATAATGGCTGAAGGAACCCCTATCAGCACGAGATCCATGAAAAAATCAGGGTTCATCCCGAACCGTTTGCCTTCTTGAATAGCTAACAGCAAGCCTACCAAAGCCGCCGTACCCAATATAATTCCGTACCAATGCACCTGCAGGGATCCTATGCCGAACGCGATAGGATTAATGGCCAGCAACATGTTGCTCCTCCTCAATACGAATGATCCAGCATTCTATTTATTCCATATCGTCAATATCTTCGGACAGCGATTCGGTCAGCTTATTCGTGAATTGCAGCGCCGCATTGTAACCCATACGTTTCAAACGATAGTTCATCGCCGCTACTTCGATAATGACCGCCAAGTTACGTCCAGGGCGAACCGGAATGGTAACTAAAGGAATGTCGGTATCGATAATCCGCGTCGTTTCTTCATCCAGTCCAAGGCGATCGTATTGTTTCTCCTGCTGCCATGTCTCCAGCTTAACAACAACGGAAATTTTCTTTATATTACGGACCGCCCCTGCTCCGAACAGTGTCATCACATTAATAATACCGACACCCCGAATTTCAAGCAAATGTCGTATAAGTTCAGGTGCGTTTCCGTTCAAAATATGATCTGCCGTCTGACGAATTTCAACCGCATCATCCGCGATCAATCGATGTCCCCGCTTCACCAGCTCAAGCGCCGTTTCACTCTTACCGATACCGCTGCTCCCCGAGATAAGCATCCCAATCCCGTAGACGTCTACGAGAACACCGTGAATCGTCGTAGAAGGCGCTAATTTATTTTCAAGGAATCCAGTAATTCGGCTGGCCAAGATGGTTGTCGACACTTTGGTACGCAGCACCGGTATTTGACTATCATTGGCGGCAGCCAACAGTTCTATCGGCACATCCAACCCGCGGCTGATTAGAATACAAGGCGTATCCTGCGGCTCGCACAGCTTGCTCATACGGTTCATGCGTTCTTCAGATGAAAGTCCATCAAAAAATGTCAATTCCGTTTTACCGAGAATCTGTACCCGTTCTGTCGGGTGAAATTCATAGAAGCCCGCCATAACCAATCCAGGGCGATACAAGTCAGCGACCGTAATGGGACGTTTGAGACCGCCCTCACCGCAAATCACTTCGAGGTGAAACTCTTCAACCAAGTCAGACACTTTTACTTTTCTAGGCATCTCTGTTCCGTCTCCTTCGTTTTCCCAATAATCCCATCGTATAAAAAATACAAGCATAAATCAACCAACACTAGGGATTTCACATATGTAGTTTTTCGTACAGCTACAATTGAAATTGTCTAAGCTTCTGTATGAACATTTTGGACGCCATTGTCTCTACTGCTGTCTTCCTGTCTTGAACGATCCTGAAATCGCGAACTAATCGGGTATTTTTCACCATAATGCTGCATAATTCTCCCGCTTCCAGATCCTTACGCACGACAAGTCTGGACAGCATAGCAATACCAAGTCCTGCAACAACTGCTTCTTTGACCCCTTGGCTGCTGTTGAATACATAAGAACGCTTCATCCGAATCCCCAATTTCTCCATGAACTGATCGCTGAATGCTCTTGTCCCGGAGCCACTTTCCCTAAGCACCCATACATAATCCTGAAGCAGTTCCGAATCGACACCTTTTTTCGCGGAACACAGGGGATGATCTGTCGATGCAACCAGAACCATATCATCTGCCATAAAAGGAGGCTGTAGCTCAATTTCGGCATGCTCCACTCTGCCTTCAACCAATCCAATATCCAGCTCATTTGCCCGCACCGCTTGGGCAATTTCTTCTGTGTTGGCGATCATAACGCTAATGTCAATCTGCGGATATTGGTAGGTAAACTCTGCCAAAAATCGAGGCAGTACGTATTCCCCGATAGTTAAGCTTGCTCCTACCTTTAACGTACCGGCTACTTCATCCCGCAATTGACGTATATCTTCCTTTGCCGTATCGTATAGCGCCAGCATTTGCTTGGCCTGTTTGTACAAAATAGCTCCCGCTTCCGTTACCTTCACATGCTTGGAGGAACGATGAACGAGCTTGGTACCGAATTCATTTTCCAAATTGCGTATATGCAAACTGACCCCCGGCTGAGAAAGATTCAGCAACTCAGCGGCCCTTGAGAAATGACTCTGTTCAACCACCATGACAAAAACTCTTAATGTATCTACGACCATGACTTGCTCCTCCGATGTCTGCAATGCAATGACATGCCTAACCTACTGGTATTCATTGTATCCTTTTCATAAGACCGGAACAATCCCGTATAAGTCTGGCTTCAAGCATAACAATAACTAATAGTACGCATAGCATATCGGTATTTCACTTTTCAACCTGCTCATCATATAGTTAGAGGCAAGTTACAGTAGAAGGAGTCGATACAACCATGAGTCACGCCCAAGCGCTGTCCTCTCAAAAACAAAGCAAACCGTGGATCGGATTCCTGATCGGTATCGCTTTAACTCTGCTGATAGCTCTGGCAGCTAAATATTTAGCCGGTTTTCCGTTTCTAAGCATTATGGGCCAGTTGGTTATCGCCATATTAATAGGGATCATCTGGCGAGCATCTATCGGCGTACCAACCAGAGCAGTTGCAGGAACCCAATTTTCAAGTAAAAAACTTCTTCGATTAGGGATTATCCTACTTGGTATGCGCCTCAATCTGGTAGACATCGTCCATGCGGGACCGAAAGTATTTCTGCTTGCCGTTATCGTCATTGCCTTTACGTTGAGCGTTGTCTATGGATTGACCCGTTTGTTAAAGGTAGACAAAGGCCTCGGCATGCTGACAGCCTGTGGCACTGCCATTTGCGGAGCTGCTGCGGTTGTCGCCATAGCTCCCCAAATTAATGCAAAGGACGAAGAAACGGCGATTGGCGCTGCGATCGTAGCTATCTTGGGAACTCTATTCACCTTGCTGTATACATTCTTGTTCCCTGTCCTGGGTCTCTCTTCTCTTGGATATGGTGTTTTCTCAGGCGCAACCTTACACGAAATCGCGCATGTCATTGCTGCCGCGGCTCCTGGAGGCAATCAAGCTGTCGATATGGCCGTTATCGTTAAGCTGACCCGTGTCGCACTGCTTGTTCCAGTGGCTATATTGATCGGTATTTGGGCAAATCGTGCCCAACGTAAAGAAGCTGGCTCCACTGCCAAGACTTCTTGGAGATCCATTCCTATTCCTTGGTTTATTCTCGGATTTCTTGTCGTGAGCGGTATTCATTCGCTTAACATCGTACCGGAAGCTGTTGCCAGTGCTTTGGTTACGGCAGCTTACATGTTGATTGCAATGGCTATGGCTGGACTCGGCCTGGGAGTTGATCTGGCTACTTTTAGAAGACTGGGCATGAAATCCTTCGCAGCTGGATTAATCGGATCGGTCTTGCTGTCCGGATTAGGCTTTATATTAGTCCACCTGCTTCATCTTGCTTAGAAGCTATTCAATAAGCAGCTCCCTTGTGGCCCATCTGTTGGGAATAAGGGGGCTGCTTTTGTTTATCATCATCCTTCCGGATTGGTCCCCTTCAACTATCTATGTTACTTGAGTTTCTTTACTTGCAGGCTCGGCTTCACCCATTCTCAGGGCGTACTGACATGCAGATATGAAAAAAGGCCAGTCACTGTGACTGGCCTTTCTGCTATATGAATTAGTTATTTGCAAGGATGGACAAAGTCGTTTGTTGATCGAAGAAGTGAACTTTGTTCATATCGATCGCCAATTTAACGTTTGTACCTTCTTTAAATCCTGCACGGCCATCAACACGAGCAACTACGCTGTTTTTGCCAATACCGTTCAAGTACAAGAACATTTCGTGACCCAGGTTCTCAGAAACCTCGATGTGCGCGTTCACGATTGTGTTAGGGGAAGCTTCCAGGAATACTGGCTCTTCGTGGAAATCTTCAGGACGAACGCCCATAACGACTTCTTTACCAACATAATCACGAAGCGATTTTGCTTTGCCTTCAGGTACTTCTACGTTAACACCGTTTGCTTTGAAGTAGATGCTGCCGCCTTGATCTGCCAAAGAACCTGTTACAAAGTTCATGGAAGGAGATCCGATGAAGCCCGCAACGAACATATTCAACGGGTAGTTGTAGATTTCTTCAGGTGTAGCTGCTTGTTGAATAATCCCTTTATCCATAACAACGATACGATCGCCCATGGTCATAGCTTCTGTTTGGTCATGCGTTACGTAGATGATCGTTGTTTCAAGACGTTTGTGCAATTTGCTGATCTCAGCACGCATTTGTACGCGCAATTTAGCATCCAAGTTGGACAACGGCTCATCCATCAAGAACACTTGCGGTTCACGAACGATCGCACGACCCAAGGCAACACGTTGACGTTGACCACCGGAAAGAGCCTTTGGTTTACGATCC
This sequence comes from Paenibacillus sp. RC67, assembly GCF_030020805.1. Classification (GTDB taxonomy): domain Bacteria; phylum Bacillota; class Bacilli; order Paenibacillales; family NBRC-103111; genus Paenibacillus_S. The sequence continues at coordinate 210,129 of NZ_CP125098.1, read as the reverse complement.
AGCAAATGCTCGATATCAAGGATTTTTGCAGCTTCGCGTACGCGAGCGTCGATGTCAGACTTTTTGAATTTACGAAGCTTCAAACCAAAAGCCATGTTTTGATACACGTTCATGTGTGGATACAAAGCGTAAGATTGGAAAACCATCGCGATGTCGCGGTCTTTAGGTGCAACGTCGTTTACCAAACGGTCGCCAATGTAAAGTTCGCCTTCAGTGATCTCTTCCAAACCTGCAATCATACGAAGAGTTGTGGACTTACCGCAACCGGATGCGCCTACAAGAACCAAAAACTCTTTATCTTTGATTTCAAGATGAAAATCTTTCACTGTCGCTTCTTCAGCACCTGCGTATCTTTTAACGATGTGGTTTAAACGTACACCTGCCATGGTTATTCCCCCTACGAGTTTAGTATCAAGTTATATTGTTATCTTACCGTAGGAATGGATTTGTGACTATGCACAATCTTCACAAAAAAATCACTTTCTTTTCGTTACTTTGTACAATAGCAATGCAATCTTGACCAAAACCGCGTCATTAAAGGTCCGGACATCCAGTCCGGTCTCCTGCTTAAACTTGTCCAACCGGTACAAAAGCGTATTCCTATGAATGTAAAGCTTCTTGGCCGTTTCGCTAACGTTGCAGTCCAATTGAAAAAATTGCTCGAGCGTCGTCATGGTCTCCGTATCGAGTACCGCATCGAGCCGCTTCAGCACGCGTTCGAGAAAGCTCGCTTTTTCCCCCTCAGGAATCAGGTTAATGAGCTTCTCCAGCTGCAGCATCCATGGAAGATGCATATTACTGCCCATGTGATAAGTGCGTCCGAGCATCATCGTTTCTCTTAGCTGCAGCACGGTTGCATAGAGGGATTTGGCAGGCATAATCGGATAGTGAATAGCCAAGTGGCTGTCGCCAACCCATTCGTTTTCAAGCATTTCGTGAAGGCCATAGCCAATAGCAGCCAACGTATCTTCTATGCTGTCTTCTTCTCCAAAGTCCCTATCATCGTTGGTATCCATCGTCAGCATTTTTTCCGAACCGAGTATTAGCCACTCCTTATCCATTAAGGGAACCAGAATCATCTCTGCATCAAAAAATGACTCCAGCAGCTTCTTGAGCTCCTGGTAGCTGACTCTCCGGGATTGCGAATAGTCGCCGTACAATAACAGCGGAATTTTAGTTGAATAAAGCGATAGCTGCGAGACAAGCGAATCCGGCATCTCCGCATGGCTCAATCCTAAGTCTTGCTGCTGCTTGAACCAATCTCGGACCATCCCTACCTTGCGCTCTTCTTCACTTATAGATGCGAGAGGCTTCTTCTCCTGCAATCGATTCGATTCCAGCATGAGCTCCACCAATTGACGCTCCGCTTGATTAACGCGGTCCGCTTCAATACTTAGAACTAACGCATCCGAACCATCCTTATGTAATAAAAAAACAAACTGCTGCTCCTTTTGCAAGCTTTTGGGTGGCGCACCCTTGCCTAATGCTTCGGTATCCGCCTCTCTTAGCCATTGTTCCCATGTCCATCTCGCCAACCTTACGGGTGCATCAAATATTTGTTCAAGCTGCTGCCTTAGCGGTTCCCAGTCCATACCCGAACTCCCAACGTAAGTGTATTTATCTATATAATTCAATCATAGCAAAAAAAGCCACAGCATAAAACAAAAAAAGCTTTTCGGTTCCTTTGAAACCTTTTGTTTAAACCCGTCCCCTCTTCTTTTTCAAACCAATCTTTCTGCAACCAAACCAAAATCCAATATTTCACATACGCCTATTACTTAGAATGGGCTTATACTCTAGGATATTTTCGATGCTATTGGTAATAATTGAATTGTTCGAATATCAACATAAGAAGAGGCTGCCATGTTTCATTTACCCTACGGCAAGACGACCCTACCTCTCTCAGTACCTGACACTCTGCCAATAGATACGATAACCTACCGTATGGCCGAAGAGGACGGATCGCTCCAATCATCACAAAATCGGATTGCACACGCCTTGTCCAAGCCTATTGGCACGGCTAAACTTTCTGAGCTTGCAGTAGGGCGCGATAGCGCGGTTATTATCATCAGTGATGGAACCCGCCTTTGCCCAAGCCATCTGCTGCTTCCGCCGCTTCTGCAGGAGCTTAATCAAGCTGGTATTCCAGACGTGTCTATCGATATTATTATTGCTTTGGGGATGCATCGGAAACACACTCCTGAAGAGATGAAAAATTTGGTTGGATCTTCTGTATACGGACGAATCCGTGTTCACAATCATTCAGCCGCTTCCGAAGATTGCATTCTGCTCGGAACAAGTTCATCAGGTACACCGATTGAAATCAACAGGCTGGCTGTAAAAGCAGACCTTAGGATTGTCACTGGCAATATCGAGCCTCATGCCCTGGCAGGGATTTCAGGAGGTATCAAGGCACTTATCCCGGGCATCGCCTCCCAAAGGTGCATCGAGCATAACCACAGCTTGTCGCAGCACTATAAGGCCGTGCCTGGCGAGCCGGATAATCCGATTCATAAAGATATGGAAGAAGGGCTCCGTTTTCTTTCAGTCGATTTTTTGCTCAATGTTGTAGTCAATCATGAAAAGCATGTACTGGAGGCTGCCGCAGGCGAGGTCATAGCTGCCCATAGAACGCTGATTAGCCGTGCTTCATCCCGTTTTTTGGTTCCTGTCCCGCACGCTTACGATATGACCATAGTCTCTCCTGGCGGCCATCCCAAAGACCTGCAATTGTATCAGGCTATCAAAGCGCTGCGTAATGCATCCACGCTTACGAAGAAGGGCGGTACCATCATCATGGTTGCGGAATGCTCAGAAATGCTGGGGAATGGCGTTTTTCAGTTTTGGGTAGAAACCATGAAAGACCGTCAGAGCATGGTTGAGAAGCTGCAGCAGCAATTTCAGCTCGGAGCCCATAAAATTCTTCATTTAGATGAGGTTCTTTCCAAGCAGCGCGTATATTTATATTCAGCTGTGCCTCGTTCCATCGTCGAACTGCTCGGGCTGCTGCCTACAGACGACATCCAGCAAGTCTTCGACGAGTTTATCTCCACAAAAGGAAAAACCGTTGCACTGATGCCTTACGGCTCTTTAACGTATCCTCAGTTGCCCCAAAACACCGTCTGACGAATGGAGGAAAATTAAGTGCAGCACTGGACCTATTGGACACTGGATCGTATGGTCATTTTATTTGTAGGGATCGCCTTTATCGCCATAGGTGCTCAAGTTACGCTGTCCCATTATCGGCAAAATTTCCATCATAAGTCCATGTGGCTGCCTGTCGTAACCGCTCCATTGTTCAGTCTTACCGGCATTGTACTGGCGCTAATACGAGTCGAATGGCTATTCTTACTGTTTACTGCACTTATGTGGATGGGTGTCGTCATTGGCTCCGTAGGCTTCTACTATCATTTCCATGGAGTCGGCGTAAGAGTTGGAGGGTTTAACATGCGTAACTTTTTAGTCGGTCCTCCCGTCATTCTACCTGTTCTATTCATCGCCATGTGCGCTCTAGGCTTACTAGTTATGTATTGGAGGTGACTCATATGAATCCAAAAATCAGCCGGTACCCAACCTACGATATTATGTCAGCTCAGCATGAATGGGATCAAAATACCCGTTCCATTGTGAACGAAAGGCTGCATACAGGCGGGGATTACTCGTTCTTGTCCGTCATGGAGGCAGAGATGCTTCGAGCCTGGTGTTCCTTTCTGATGGATGACGATCGCGGTGAAATCATACAATTTGTCATTGAACATATCGATCGAACCTTATCTGCAGGCATCGAGAGCGAGAGAAAGTCAGGCGTCCCTAAAGCCGCTGTTCTAATCAGGGCCGGTATGGGGGCGCTTGATGATGCGTGCCAGGTTCTTTATACTGAACGCTTCTTTCATCTTGAAGCAGAGCGACAACAGCAAGTCATGACTTCCGTCAGTGAAGAAGACGCTTTGCCACACGACATGTGGAAGCACGTCCCTCAAAAGGTATTTTTCCAAAAACTGCTCGATCTAACTACCGAAGCGTACTATTCTCATCCCCGCGTATGGTCAGAGATCGGGTACGGCGGGCCTGCTTATCCTCGAGGATATGTGCGTATGCATCCCGGACAATTGGACCCGTGGGAGGCGAAGCCTAAGTATGAAGCGTAAATATGAAGGACAAGAAGTCGATATTGTTATTGTAGGTGCTGGGGCAGCAGGCGGAGTCCTTGCCAAAGAACTGAGTGAAGCCGGGATGAGTGTCGTCGTTCTGGATGCAGGCCCCTTTCTCGATCCACAAAAAGATTTTGCTAGCGACGAACTGTCCATGCAGCGGTTAGGATGGCAGGATACCCGTATCGTTGCCGGCGAAGATCCTTTACAGATGGGCCACAATAACTCCGGAAGAGGCGTTGGAGGAGGCACAGTCCATTTTACAGGCGTCTTTCTCAGGTTTCATGATACTGACTTTCAAGCTAAGACACTCGACGGCATTGCCGAGGACTGGCCTATTCGTTATGAAGATCTAGCTCCATACTACGAAAAAGTGGAAAAAGAAATTGCAGTCGCCGGGCCCAGGCACTTTCCATGGGGCAATTTTCACGGTCCTTATCCCTACCCAGAGCGCGACAGACTAAGCCCCAACGCATTTATGTTTCAAAAAGGCTGTGAAAAACTGGGCATCCGCTCGGCCGTTACACCGTTAGCTATTTTGTCGGCACCCTTCGAGGATAGGCCCCCCTGCATTAATAGAGGGTTCTGCAATCAAGGCTGCATGCCTAATGCCAAATTCAGCACCCTCATCGTACATATTCCAAAAGCAATCCGTGCCGGAGCGGAAGTGCTCGCCGACTGTATGGTAACTCAAATAGTAATGAAAGCGGATGGAAGAGCCGCAGGCGTTAGCTTCATTCATAACGGAACGACGTATGAACAGAAGGCCCGGACGGTTATTCTCTCTGCTTATGTTGTAGAGACCCCTAGACTGCTTTTCAATTCAGCTAATGCCCAATTTCCTGACGGTCTTGCGAACAGCAGCGGATGGGTTGGAAAAGCCATCATGACCCATAGCAGTCACGACGTTTACGCCAAATTTAAAGAGGACATTCGACTGTACAAAGGAACTCCAGTATTGGCTAGTACACAGGATTTCTATAAAACCTCTTCTGAACATGATTTTGTAAGAGGCTATACTTTACACTCTCATGGGGCGCGACCTGTCAGTTTTGCTCGAGGAGTAACTCAATCATCCAGCAGCCCTGTGTGGGGCTCACGTTTGCGGCAAATCATGCTTGACTATAACTATTACGGACGAGCCACTATGGTTGGTGAAGTTCTTCCTAATCCTAACAATCATATTGCATTAAGCAATGAGATAGATGAACACGGACTCCCCAGAGCCAAGGTGACCTTCAGCTATGGGGACAACGATCGTCGGTTAATCCAGCATGCCGTAAATAAAATGAAAGCTATTCTAGAAGCGGCAGGCGGAGAGCCGGAAATGACCGTACCCGATACCGCTCATCTGATGGGGGGCTGTCGAATGGGAAATGACCCTACGTCGTCTGTTGTAAACTCATTCGGGCAAACCCATGATATCCCCAATTTATTCGTTTGCGATGCGAGCCTATTCGTCACATCCGGCGCAGGGAATCCAACGAATACCGTAATGGCTTTAGCGGCCCGAACAGCGGAGTATATCCGAAATAAAGCAGCACGCTTTGAGCTTTGATAGGCCTCTTCCCTTCGTCACAGGGCAAGAGGCTTTTATTTGCTGCGCTGCGCACGAAAGGATACAATAAAAGGGACAAAGTAAACCCTTTTAGGCAGGAGGAATTCTTCATGGCAATTGTAGAATTCACTATTATCCCTATTGGCACAGCAACACCCAGCTTAAGCCAATATGTAGCAGATATTCAGGAAGTCCTTGAGCAAGCGTCTGAGCCAATTCATTATGAAATGACTTCCATGAGCACAATTATCGAAGGGGAGCTGGACGACTTAATGGTGGTTATCCGCCGTCTTCACGAGGTGCCATTCAATCATGGTGCTCAGCGGGTATCTACTGCCATCAAGATTGATGACCGTAGGGACAAGGCTGCTTCCATGGAGCAAAAGATGAAATCGGTAGCAGAGAAAATGAGAAAATAGGCGGATCCACACGGATTCGCCTTTTTTTATTGCTATTCAAATTTGCGTGTTTTTGAAACTATAGAAACAAAAAAAGACCCTTACAGGTCTTATTTGGATGAGTCATGTAGGATTCGAACCTACGACACCCTGATTAAAAGTCAGGTGCTCTACCAACTGAGCTAATGACTCAAAGGAAATGGTGGAGGCTGATGGATTCGAACCACCGAACTCGATGAGAGCAGATTTACAGTCTGCCGTGTTTAGCCACTTCACTAAGCCTCCATATGTGGGCTGATCTGCATCTGCAGAGAGCCTATGGTGGCTCGGGACGGAATCGAACCGCCGACACGAGGATTTTCAGTCCTCTGCTCTACCGACTGAGCTACCGAGCCTTACAAACTATATCTTGTCCAATTTCGTTCATTTCTATTAAGGAAATGGCGGAGCCGACGGGATTCGAACCCGCGGTCTCCTGCGTGACAGGCAGGCATGTTAGGCCTCTACACCACGGCTCCGCATTAGACAAACATGGTGCCGTCGAGAGGACTTGAACCCCCAACCTACTGATTACAAGTCAGTTGCTCTACCAATTGAGCTACAACGGCATATTTATATGGTGGAGGCTGACGGGATCGAACCGCCGACCCTCTGCTTGTAAGGCAGATGCTCTCCCAGCTGAGCTAAGCCTCCATGTGACACAAGTCGAATCATATCATACTTTGTCATAAAAAATCAAGAGAAATTATGGTAGCGGCAGAGGGGATCGAACCCCCGACCTTACGGGTATGAACCGTACGCTCTAGCCAGCTGAGCTACGCCGCCACAGTAATAAAATCAACTACGGAGAGAGAGGGATTCGAACCCTCGCACCACTTACGCAGTCTAACCCCTTAGCAGAGGGTCCCCTTATAGCCACTTGGGTATCTCTCCATGAGACTTAAGAAAACAAGTTAGCTTGTTCCCTGAAAACTAGATACGAAATAAATGCGCGTTGGTTGAGCGATACTTCTGCATGTTGTACACATCACAGAATCTTGGATAAGCCCTCGACCGATTAGTATTCGTCAGCTCCACACGTTACCGTGCTTCCACCCCGAACCTATCAACCTCGTCGTCTTCAAGGGGTCTTACATACTGGGAAATCTCATCTTGAGGGGGGCTTCACGCTTAGATGCTTTCAGCGCTTATCCCGTCCGTACGTAGCTATCCAGCCGTGCTCCTGGCGGAACAACTGGTACACCAGCGGTACGTCCATCCCGGTCCTCTCGTACTAAGGACAGCTCCTCTCAAATTTCCTACGCCCACGACAGATAGGGACCGAACTGTCTCACGACGTTCTGAACCCAGCTCGCGTACCGCTTTAATGGGCGAACAGCCCAACCCTTGGGACCTACTTCAGCCCCAGGATGCGATGAGCCGACATCGAGGTGCCAAACCTCCCCGTCGATGTGGACTCTTGGGGGAGATAAGCCTGTTATCCCCAGGGTAGCTTTTATCCGTTGAGCGATGGCCCTTCCATTCGGTACCACCGGATCACTAAGCCCGACTTTCGTCCCTGCTCGACCTGTATGTCTCGCAGTCAAGCTCCCTTATGCCTTTGCACTCTTCGAATGATTTCCAACCATTCTGAGGGAACCTTGGGGCGCCTCCGTTACTTTTTAGGAGGCGACCGCCCCAGTCAAACTGCCCACCTGACACTGTTCCCCGACCAGTTCATGGCCGCGGGTTAGAACTCCGATACGATCAGGGTGGTATCCCAACGTCGCCTCCACACAAGCTGGCGCTCATGCTTCACAGGCTCCCACCTATCCTGTACAGATCGTACCAAAGTCCAATATCAAGCTGCAGTAAAGCTCCATGGGGTCTTTCCGTCTTGTCGCGGGTAACCTGCATCTTCACAGGTATTAAAATTTCACCGGATCTCTCGTTGAGACAGCGCCCAAGTCGTTACGCCATTCGTGCGGGTCAGAATTTACCTGACAAGGAATTTCGCTACCTTAGGACCGTTATAGTTACGGCCGCCGTTTACTGGGGCTTCGGTTCATAGCTTCGGGATTGCTCCCTAACCACTCCCCTTAACCTTCCAGCACCGGGCAGGCGTCAGCCCGTATACTTCGCCTTGCGGCTTCGCACAGACCTGTGTTTTTGCTAAACAGTCGCTTGGGCCTTTTCACTGCGGCCCCCTCGGGCTATTCACCCTACCGAGGCACCCCTTCTCCCGAAGTTACGGGGTCATTTTGCCGAGTTCCTTAACGAGAGTTCTTCCGCGCGCCTTAGCATGCTCTGCTCGCCTACCTGTGTCGGTTTGCGGTACGGGCACCTTCTCCCTGGCTAGAGGCTTTTCTTGGCAGCCTGAACTCATGACCTTCGCTACTGCAATTTTCGCTCCCCATCACAGACCAGCCTTATCGATGTGCGGATTTGCCTACACATCAGCCTCTCTGCTTGGACGGGCATCCATCAGCCCGCGTCACTATCCTTCTGCGTCACCCCATCGCTCATAACGGTTCACGGTGGTACAGGAATTTCAACCTGTTGTCCTTCGACTACGCCTTTCGGCCTCGCCTTAGGTCCCGACTTACCCTGAGTGGACGAGCCTTCCTCAGGAACCCTTAGGCTTTCGGCGGACAAGATTCTCACTTGTCTTTTCGTTACTCATACCGGCATTCTCACTTGTGTACTGTCCAGCGCTCCTTACGGTACACCTTCAACCTATACACAACGCTCCCCTACCCAAGAACATTACTGTCCTAGCCATAGCTTCGGTGGCGTGTTTAGCCCCGTTACATTTTCGGCGCAGAGTCACTCGACCAGTGAGCTATTACGCACTCTTTCAATGGTGGCTGCTTCTAAGCCAACATCCTGGTTGTCTGTGCAACTCCACATCCTTTCCCACTTAACACACACTGGGGGACCTTAGCTGATGGTCTGGGCTGTTTCCCTCTTGACAATGGATCTTAGCACTCACTGTCTGACTCCCGGGATGAAAGTATGTGGCATTCAGAGTTTGACTGGACTTGGTAACCCTTGGCGGGCCCCGCACCCAATCAGTGCTTTACCTCCACTACTCATCTCCCGAGGCTAGCCCTAAAGCTATTTCGGGGAGAACCAGCTATCTCCAAGTTCGATTGGAATTTCTCCGCTACCCCCACCTCATCCCCGAATTTTTCAACATTCGTGGGTTCGGGCCTCCAGTGCGTGTTACCGCACCTTCACCCTGGACAGGGGTAGATCACATGGTTTCGGGTCTACGCCCACGTACTAAATCGCCCTATTCAGACTCGCTTTCGCTGCGGCTTCGGCTCTTCACCTTAACCTTGCACGGGAACGTAACTCGCCGGTTCATTCTACAAAAGGCACGCCATCACCCATGAACGGGCTCTGACTTCTTGTAAGCACACGGTTTCAGGTTCTATTTCACTCCGCTCCCGCGGTTCTTTTCACCTTTCCCTCACGGTACTGCTTCACTATCGGTCGCTAGGGAGTATTTAGCCTTGGCAGATGGTCCTGCCTGCTTCCCACGAGGTTTCACGTGTCTCGCGGTACTCGGGATCCGTCTAGCGATACGTTCGTTTTTGGCTACAGGACTTTTACCCTCTCTGGTCGGCCTTTCCAGACCGCTTCACCTAACCAACTTTTCGCACATTGACGTCCCACAACCCCAGAGGGCAAGCCCCCTGGTTTGGGCTATTCCGCTTTCGCTCGCCGCTACTGACGGAATCACTTTTGTTTTCTTCTCCTGAGGGTACTTAGATGTTTCAGTTCTCCTCGTATGCCTCCAATGCAGCTATGTATTCACTACATGGTAACTGAGTATTACCTCAGTTGGGTTCCCCCATTCGGACATCCCCGGATCAAAGCCTGCTTACGGCTCCCCGAGGCCATTTCGTCGTTCGCCACGTCCTTCTTCGGCTCCTAGCGCCTAGGCATCCTCCGTGTGCTCTTATTAGCTTAACCAGCTAATGATTCGATTCCGAAGAATCGTCACTACGTGTATTGCTCTACGCATTTATTTCGAT
>NZ_CP125098.1:0-197500 GCF_030020805.1 Paenibacillus sp. RC67 | reverse complement strand
GCATTTCATTGCACTTTCTAAAAACGGCAGTTCGGAAGTGTCTTGTTCCAGCAGATCGATAATGGCACGCGGGTCCCGGGAAGCATATGCAGCCCACGCTCGATGTGACAGCCGCAGCTGTTCATCGCTGACCGGCAGCCAAGATCCCTCCAACTGTTTCGTTTGTGCAGGAGTCAGCTGACCCAGTCCTTTAAAAGGATGCACTCCAGGGAATGAATCTATGCAAATAAGGTGAAGATTCGTGTCATTCATTAAATGCCGCTGCTTGGAAAACCACTGAAGCAAGTAGATCAGCATAGTTTGGTCAAACAAATCATATTCGAACCAGAGAACAATTTCTTTATAATGAGAGCATTGTTGAAGAGCAGCTTCTTGAAAATTGGTATGGGATTGAAAGCTGGCTGCAGGAACTCCTTTGGATGAGAAATACTTTATTCTTGCTTCTCTCGTCTCCTCATCGGTAAAAAGCACCGACAGGGGCCCTTCATACAACGATTCACGCCATACTAGAACATCGCCCTCTATCCCGCTCTTCTTTAATGTAGAGCCAAAGCTGTCCCCATTCACTATATGAAGCATATCTCACCGCTCCTCACAAATTTCTACCGAACGTAAATGAACAAAGAGGGGGCTCACACCCCCTCCATAACTTCTATTCGTTTCCTAAAAGCTGCAGCAGCTCCTGCTCATCGTTGATAATTCGGATGCCAAGCTCTTGGGCTTTAGTCAGCTTACTTCCGGCACTTTCCCCGGCAATAACAATGTCCGTCTTTTTGGACACACTCCCGGTTATCTTGGCTCCCATAGCCTCCAGCTTTTTGCCTGCCTCATCACGGCTCATAGCGGTTAAGGTTCCGGTTAAAACGATGGTTTTACCGAAAAACGGATTGTCTGTATTGACTACCGCGGGCGCTTCCTCACTAAGCGGATTGACTCCTGCTTGAAGTAAACGCTCTATGCTTCGCTGCATGATCGGATCTCGGAAAAAGCCCACGATACTCTCGGCAACAATCTCTCCGATGTCCTGCAAGGTAACCAGCTCTTCGGTAGTAGCCTCCATAAGCTTTGATAGACTGCGATAATGGTCGGCAAGCACTTTGGTCGTCGTCTTGCCTGTATTAGGAATGCCGAGAGCAAACAAGAACGATGCCAAATCACACTGTTTGCTTTTCTCAAAGGCTGCCAGCAATTTGTTCGCTTTCTTCTCTCCAAACCGTTCGAGCTTAATCAGATCGTCAAACGTTAAATCATACAAGTCTGCCGGGTCCCGGACACCAGACTCTTGGTACAGCTGCTCCGCCGTCATAATGCTGAACGTCTCGATATCCATAGCATCACGTGATGCGAAGTGAGTGATCCGACCGATCAGTTGGGGTCTGCACTCCAAACGATTCAGACAGAACAAATGTGCTCCCTTCAGTTCTAGAGCAGATCCACATGAAGGGCAATGCTCAGGGAATACTATCTCCTCGCCGTCCGCCTCTTCAGTAACCTTGCCGAGTATTTCCGGGATGACGTCATTGGAACGACGAATCAGTACATGACTGCCTAAGGCATGTTTGAGGTTCTTCCGTTCGATATCTCCAATATTGTTCAAGGTGCAGTTTTGCACCGTAACTCCTGCGATGTCTACAGGCTCAACTTTGGCAACAGGAGTGATTTTACCCGTCCGACCCACTTCCCAAGATACGGATAGTAGGGTCGTAACGGCTTCTTCCGCCTCGAATTTGAAGGCAACCGCCCAACGGGGAAATTTATCGGTATATCCTAGCACCTCGCGAGTACGCATATCGTTAATTTTCACAACGAGTCCATCGATTAGAAAATCCAACGTATTACGCATTTCCACAATACTCTCTAATTCCTGCGTAACAGCTTCTATGGAATCGAAAAATTTGACAAAAGGACTCACTCTAAAGCGGTTAGCCTGCAAGAAAGAAACCATCTCTTGGTGGTCTTGGAACGTCAGGCCGTCCGTATAGCCAACGTTATAAAAAAAGGCATTCAGCTTTCGTTCTGCCGTTACTTTAGGGTTCAGGTTACGCAAGGCTCCTGCAGCGGCATTACGGGCATTTTTAAGCGGTTCTGCGGCAGTCTTATTGTATTTCTCAAGGACGGACAGGTTCATAATCCCTTCACCCTGGATCTCTATAACGCCTTCGTTATAGGGAATAGTGAGAGGAATGGATCGAATCGTCTTTACTTGAGCCAGTATGCCTTCCCCGACAACGCCGTTCCCGCGGGTTGCCGCCTGTACCAATGCCCCGTTTTCATAGGTCAGATTGAGGGTCAGCCCGTCAAACTTTAATTCCACGACAAAAGAAAGCGGCGGAAGCGGATTCTCCGGGTTCCGACCGTTATAGTCATTAACAAGTTTGGAGGCACGCGTATGCCAAGCCATTAAATCGTCCTGATTTTGCGCTTTATCCAAGCTCCACAGCCTTGATCTGTGTTTATGCTCATCGAAGCCTTTCAGCAATTGGTCCCCGACCCGTTGGGTAGGAGAATCGGGCAAGGTTACACCCGTCTCCCGCTCCATCGCTACTAGACGGTCGTACAAAATATCGTACTCCGCATCGCTAATGCTCGGTTCATCTTTCGTATAGTACTTATAATTATGGTTGTTAATCTCTTCGATGAGGGCTTTCATGGCCTGCAGAGCATCCGTCATATAAAGAAAACCATCCTCTCAAAATATAATCCGTTCTATTAGCTTTCCTTGGTAATAGGCGCAAACTTGGCAAGCAGACGTTTGATACCAACCGGCGCCGGAAATGCAATCTGCAGCTCCGTATCGTCGCCGGCTCCCTTGATAGCGACAACGACGCCGGTGCCCCATTTGCCGTGGGCGACTTTATCGCCCATCTTATAGTCAAGCACCGGCTTCGCTGCATTGCCCGCAACGTTGGCTGCAGTGCGAGCCGCAGGAGCAGCCCCTCCCACGGTTGGGCGGAAGCCTGCAGCCTTGCTTGGCGGAGCAGAGCTGCTTGCAGTCCCAGCCGAGCCAAAGCTGCCGCCGCTGCCGTAACGGCCCTCACGTCCGCCCCAAGAGCCGCCTGAACGCCCGCCAATCGTGCCTCCAGGCACAGCCATCTCTAGCAGTTCTTCCGGAATCTCCTTCAAGAATCGCGACGGAGCATTCATGTTCGTGCGCCCGAAGAGCGTTCGCATTTTCGCGCAAGTCAAGAACAGCTCTTGCTCCGCCCGGGTAATGCCTACATAAGCAAGCCGGCGTTCTTCTTCCAGCTCTTCGTTATCGTTAGACGCGCGGCTGTGCGGGAAGACGCCTTCCTCCATCCCGATGATAAAGACAACAGGGAACTCCAATCCCTTAGCACTGTGCATCGTCATCAGTACGACCGAGTTATTCGCATCCGCAGCATCCTCTGCTGCGTTATTCATTGAGTCGATATCGGCAATAAGTGCCAGATCCGTGAGGAAGGATACAAGTGACTTATCGTCGTTACGCTTTTCAAATTCCATTGTAACCGACAGAAACTCGTCGATATTCTCGAGTCTGGCAGTTGATTCGATTGTTTTCTCACGCTGCAGCTCTAACCGGTATTCGGTCAATTCCAGCATTTTTTCGGTCAACTCAGTGACAGACAAATACTCGACCATCCGATACAAATTATCGATCATTTCCCGGAAGTCGGTTAATGCATTTTTCGCCTTAGCTCCAATCTCCAGACCGTCTATCCCTTCGAGCAGCGCAAACATCGAGATGCCTCTTCTTCCAGCAGCCTCCATTAAACGATCTACGGTTGTGTCGCCAATCCCGCGCTTAGGCACATTAACAATCCTCATGAAGCTAACATCATCGTCAGGGTTAGAGATCAGACGTAAATAAGCGAGAATGTCTTTAATCTCTTTACGATCATAGAACTTGATACCGCCGACGATTTGGTAAGGAATATCCGATTTAATCAGTATTTCCTCTATGACCCGAGATTGCGCATTGGTCCGGTACAAAATCGCATGTTCGTCGAATCGTTTGCCGCTTTTCACATTTTTATTAATTTCGTTCGTAATAAAGTACCCTTCTTCATGTTCCGAGTCGGCTTGATACAAACGAATTTTGTTGCCTTCCCCTTTGCTGGTCCAGAGATTTTTTGCTTTACGTCCAGCATTATTAGCGATTACCTTGTTGGCCGCATTCAATATATTAGAAGTAGAGCGATAATTTTGCTCCAACAAAATGGTCGTAGCTTTAGGGTAATCCTTCTCAAAGTTCAGAATGTTGCTGATATCTGCTCCGCGCCAGCGATAAATCGACTGATCACTATCCCCTACTACACAAATACGCTTGTGCTTATCCGCTAGCATTAGACAAAGCATATACTGCGCACGGTTCGTATCCTGATACTCGTCCACATGGATGTATTGGAATTTATTTTGGTAAAAGTCCAGCACTTCAGGGACTTCCTGAAACAACCGGATCGTCGTCATAATCAGGTCGTCAAAATCCAGGGAGTTATTCATTTTCAGCTTCTTCTGGTACAGCTTGTACACCTTAGCTACGATACCGTCGAAATAATCACCGATAAGGTTTTCTAGCATTTCGGGAGATTTCAGCTCATTCTTCGCGGTACTGATCGCCGCTTGGACTGCTTTTGGCTCAAACTTCTTAGCGTCGATATTCAGCTCTTTCATACAGTTCTTGACTACGGACAGCTGATCGCCGGAATCCAATATCGTAAAGCTGGAGGAATATCCAATTCGGGAAATATCCTTGCGAAGAATTCGTACGCACATGGAGTGAAACGTGGATACCCAAATATCTTGTCCGCCTGGCCCTACCAGCTTACCTACACGTTCCTGCATTTCCCGAGCCGCTTTGTTCGTAAATGTGATGGCTAATATGCTCCAAGGGGCTGCTTTTCTCGTTGCGATCAAATAGGCGATCCGGTGAGTCAATACGCGGGTCTTACCGCTTCCCGCTCCCGCCATAATCAATAAAGGGCCGTCCACAGTCTCTACGGCCTTTCTTTGTTCCGGGTTCAAGGTTTGTATGGATGCTAATATGTCAAACGTATCGTTCATCTTCATTCAGTTCCTTTCCATGCTTATTGACGGGCCTTTGCCTCTCTTACCGCCTGTACGGTAGCCAGAGCCTGCTCCAGTTGATCATAGACGGCATTGCCTACAATGATGGTATGCGCCGCTTCCGCTGCCTGATAGGCCTTCTCCGGGCTATCAATACCACCTCCGTAAAACAATCGGGCATCCTTAAGCAGCCCTTTCATACGGGCCACTAAGGCCATGTCTCCAAAAGTACCGCTGTATTCCATATAAAAAATCGGGCAATGCAGCAGACGGTCTGCCATTCTGGCATAGGCCTCTACGTCTCTAACGTCGAGATCTGTGTTTGCCTCCGTTATTTGCGCCGCTGTAGACTGTTCATTTAATATGACGTAGCCTTCCGTAAATACTTGGCTCCAGTCTAATATAGACCCATATTCACGAAGCGCCTTCTGATGATGTCCTACGATCCATTGCGGATCGCCTGCATTTAATACCATAGGAATGAAAAACATATCGAAGCCCGGAACGATGGCGTCTTCATCAGAAACCTCCAGCACACATGGAACCTCATATCTCCTTATGCGCGATAATAGATCCACCGTATTGTCAAATGTAATCCCGGAGGAACCTCCAACCATAATGGCATCAGTACCTGATAAACAAACCTTTTCCAGCCACTCATCCGATATTTCCCGATCCGGGTCCAGCTTAAAAACGTGATTCCACTGCTTAAAATCCCAATGCAACGTAGTGCCTCCGTTCTTGATTTGGCGCTTCCAAACGTTCTCTTTTAACCTTCTCTAAAGCTAGTCTATGCTACAGTGCATACCGTGTCAAATCCGTTTTCATCCAGTTTCGCCCAACATTTCGTCTAAAAAAAGAAAAGGACTAAGAACGCGTGTTCTCAGTCCTTTTCTCTATAAGAGGTTGTTCAAAAAGTCCAATTTTGATCACGAAGTGAGTCAGGAAGCACCTCGGCATCGAATCTTGAATTCAGCTGGGCCTTCCGGTGCTCACGTACCCAAAACGTACGCTCCGCTCCTGAAGTCCCTAGCTTCATCCAACCTTCTTGGTGCTGAAAACCGACCTTTTTGAACACGTACTATAAATGTTTCATTTGCTTCATATAGGCCCGCCGCGTCAGCAAAAAATAAAATAGCTGCATCACTGCATAAATGAGCATGATGGTTACTCCATACTTCCAAACGGAAATGCTGACAAGATTGCTGAGTGCCTTGTAAGCGAATCCTGCATGTACGCTGCCGATTATAACAGGGATAAAGAAGATGATCCCGATCTGGGTATTCGTAATTTTACGTATTTCCTGCATCGAGACTCCAATTCTCGTTAGCGCTTTGTACTGGGCCTGGTCCTCCTGCAGCTCAGTAAACAGTTTAAAGTACAACATACTCCCGGATGCCATGAAGAACAGAATACTGACGAACATCCCAATGAAAAGTGTTAACGAGCTGAATTGCTTCATGGACAAAAAAGATTCTGTACGATTAGAGAAACGAGACTTCTGGTCGGAGGGCAAATCCCCTTCCAACTGCTTAATGGCTTCATCCGCCTTTTCCCAGTCCTTGAGTTCATAACCGATATAAGCGACTTTTTGCTCCTCTGGCATTGTCCCTAGAAGAGTTTTAAACTGATTGTCATTCAAAAGAACAATGTACGTCGCCTCATATATTGGATTAAGGATAGCCCCATCCAACTGACCGTCCATTCGTAATGTTAATTCAGACCCTGCGGTTGTCGTCATCAGATCCCCTTTGCCGAAAAGGGTTACTTCGGACTCGCTATAAGGATTTACGATGACGGCATGGCCTGGTTCAATGGCTATTGATGGCTTCTTGCCGCTTCGGCTTTGGCCCTGACTTGCTAAACCGTTATATACGCTGGCAGGCAGTAGGAGCACGTCCGTCTTTCTGTTATTATACGCTTTTATTTGGATAGAGCTCTGAATCCCCACAGCCTGAATTTGATCTGTAATCTGTATTCCATGACGAGTCATCACGCTCTTCACCTGATCCGGCTGCAACGAGGGTGGTACGGTAGAGCCTTTGGCCACAAAGCTAATGCTTTGAGGAAAATGATCCATGATCTGTCCCCTTGCTCCTTGATAAAACATATAAACAGACCCTGACGCCGATAAAATGACCGCACTTAAGATAGAAACCGTAAACAAGATCCTCGCATTGTCTTTCATTTTAAATACAAGCTGCGAGATCGTGATGAACTGCGTGTTGCGATAATAAATTTGGGGCATCCGCTGCAGTCTTTTCAATATAGCTACGCTCGCTTGGGTGAACAGAAAATAAGTGCCCACCACCGTAAGGAAAACAACCGGCATCATCACGATGACCAAATTGTTGGGAGTTGCAGTATAAGCGACGCTGTACCCTGCGATGAGACAAGCTGCGGCCAAGAGGACAAGCCATCTGGATGACGCAGGCATGGTCTTGGGCTTCTTGGAAGCCTTCAGCAGCTCAATGACCTGATTCCTGCTCATGCCAACAAGAGTAATAAGCGTGATAGCCAAGAAGAGGACGAGAAAGCCTACTCCCGTGTATAGCAGCGCCTGCGGCACAATAAGAAAACGTATCGGGTTATCGACTTGAAGCAGCTCGGCTAAAGCCATAAAAAACAGTTTCGAGAAAAGTGTCCCTAGACTGCAACCAACTACGATGGACAGAACCGCAATTGCGGCGTTTTCATAGAGCACGAGCTTATTGATTTGCGATCGGGTCATGCCGAACAAGGTCAGCAGACCGATTTCCTTTTTGCGTGTCTTTAAAAAAGCGAAGCTGGCATATAGCACGAAGAAAAACGAAAAGATGACGATCAGAAACTCGCAGGCAACCATGCCTTGCCTTACCTTGGCGGCAGCTTGAATCGTTCCGTTCACTACGTCCGGGTGGAATATAAATGAAGCATAAATATAAAAGATCATGACAGAAAACGTACTGCTCAGAAAAAAAGCGATGTACCGATGCCAATTGCCCTGAATATTTTTAAGAGCGAGCTGTCGAAAAGTCATCGAAGTTCCCTCCCAAATAGCTTAAGGCATCCAATATTTGCTGGAAGAACGCCTGCCTGTTGGAGCCTCTGCGAATTTCGTTAAACAGCTTGCCGTCCTTAATAAAAATAATTCGTTTGCAGTAGCTCGCCGCGAAAGGATCGTGAGTCACCATAAGAATGGTGGCGCCCCGCTCCTCATTCATTTCTTTGAGCGATTCCATTACATCCTTGGCCGCTTTCGAGTCCAGGTTGCCCGTCAGCTCATCCGCCAGCAATAATGCAGGCTGATGAATCATCGCCCGAGCTATGGCCGCTCTCTGCTGCTGTCCCCCGGATACCTCATAGGTCCGTTTATCCAAAAGTTGAGTTATGTTAAGTGTCTCGGCTATTTCCTGAACTTTACGCTCGATGTCAGCTGCCTTCATATTTTCCAACACTAGAGGCAGGATGATGTTCTCTTTCATGCTAAGCGTCTCTAACAGGTTAAAGTCCTGAAAAATGAACCCGAGCTGTCTCCGTCGAAACAGGGCAAGCTGCTTATTGTTCAGCTGATTGGGATTGGTTCCATTGATTTCTATATGTCCCGAAGTTGGCTTATCTATCGTTGCGAGCAGATTTAGAAGCGTCGTTTTCCCGCTGCCCGATGGGCCCATGACCCCTACGAATTCACCCTCCTGGACCTCCAGCTGCACCTGATCCAGCGCTTTATATACGGCATTGCCATTTTTAGTTCCGTAGGTTTTACATAAGTTTTCTGTTTTTAAAACTGCCATTTACTTTGCCTCCCTAACCATGATTCATTAATAACATGCCCTTAGTATAGAAGAGGGGTGCCAAAGCTGCTATCGATTCACCTTACAAAGTAGATGGCTTTCTTACAACATTGTCACCTTTCTATCGTTTAAGAATGTCATGAAGCACCGATGCAGGCGGGAAATGTAGGGTAACCGTAGCTCCTTGACCTTCTATAGAAGAGATGTCCACACGATGACCGAGCTTACGGCATAGCTCCTTGACCAAATAGAGGCCCATTCCGGTCGATTCTCCCACCTTTCTCCCGTTTTCTCCGGTGAAAAAAGGGTCGAACACACGCGGGAGATCCTGTTCTGCAATGCCAATACCGGTATCGCGGAAGGATGCATACACTCCATCTATCCCTTTGGCTACCATGATATCGAGCTGCTTATCTGCAGGGTCTTCGGTTCTTTTGGCGTATTTAATAGCATTGGTAACAATTTGCCGTATCGCTACGGCTATCCATTTCTCATCCGTTTCCACATACTGGGCGTCCGCCTCGACTGTGAGTTTTGGATACACTCCACTCCGGATACAGGCACGCTTATGTTCATTAATGATACTGCGTATGATCTGCTCCAAATTTACTTTTTTCACATGAACGTCCAGCTCGAATTTCTCAAGACGGGCCGTCTGCAGCATCATATCGAGCCCATGCGCCAATCGGTCATTTTCCTCCTGAATGCTGTGCAGCACCAAGCGAAGCTCCTGCTCGTGAACCGATTCCGTTTTTTGAGTCAGCAGGTCGATGACGGACACGGGCGTTTTCATCTGATGGACCCACTGTCGGATAAATACATCATGCTGCTCCTGCTGTCTCCTGTACTGAACCAATCGATCCTCATATCCGCCATGTAGCTGATGCAGTAGGTCTATCATTATCGTTTGTTCTCTTTTCAAGCCTAACGGCAGGTTACTAATACGTTCCATTCTGTCCGGATTGCTTCGGATGGCCTTCAGCTTGAGAAAATAGTCTCTTTGACGAACATAATCAATAAGAAGAAATATAACAATTCCGGATATAGACAAAATAAAGATATAGATAAGATTGTCCGTTTGCAGAGAAACCCCTTGTGGTAGTATAGCCAGCTCAACAACAAGCAGAACAAAAAGGATATTAACTAAATAGATGACGATATAGCCCATCCTATCAGATACAAAATCGATCCATTTCATTCCCCATCCCTCCAGGACGTGTTGAGCCGATAGCCTTGTCCGCGAATCGTTTCTACGGCCTTAACAATGCCCAGCTCCTCCAGCTTCTTGCGCACACGTGTCACATTCACCGTTAAAGTATTGTCATCAACGAAATCAATATCGTCCCACAAAGCTTCCAATAAAGACTCCCGTGTTATAATCCGATCCGCTTGCTTGACAAGGCACTCCATCAACAAAAATTCATTGCGTGACAAGTCAATTCTGGATCCGTTCCACTCCATTGTATTTTTGGAAGCATCTAAGGCTAGTCCCGCGACATTCAGAATGTCTCGCGGCATTGGATTTGCACCTGCATATTCTCCATAAGTCCGGCGAAGCACACTCTTCACCTTGGCTATGACCACATCTAAGTGAAAAGGCTTCGTAATATAATCGTCCCCGCCATTTTCTATGGCCATGACCTGATCCATCTCACCGACACGTGCAGATAAAAAGATAATAGGTACATTGGATACCGTCCTGATTTGCCTACACCAATAGAAGCCGTCGTAATGAGGAAGATTAATGTCCAGTAAAACCATGTCTGGTTTAGAAGCAAGAAATGATTGTTTAATATCCCGAAAATCAGTTACTCTCTCGGCTGCATATCCGAACTTTTCCATGTGGGAATGCAGGATTGATGCAATTTTATCGTCATCTTCGACAATGAGAATCCGGTACAAAACAACACACCCCGTTATTTCGAAATTCCAATCTTTCTCATTATACCGCTTTCCCTAGGCCTATTGCAGCTTCAGCGCTTTTACATGGACGGTGAGTCTTTAATATGAAGCACCTCTATCGAGGTTTTCCAAGATGAGCGACGAAAAACCCCTGCCATTGTGCAGGGGTAATCTTATTCCACAAACTTTTGAGAGCACTACATGAACTTCCCGCCACTAAATGAAGTAGATCTTTCTTGGGAGGAAGACAAGGAAGAGGAAGCATTAGCCTGCTCGTCGGAATCGTGCCACTCAAAGCTATTGCCACCCCGGTTGCTTGTTGAAGTGATTGCGCTGGAGCTTGCATTAGCGCTGTCATCAGTCCAATTGAAGCTATTCCCGCCTTGGGAGGAAGATGCTGATATGGCCGAATAAGAATCTTGGTTGCTGCCGTATTTCGCGGCCCCTCCCTCCTGCGCCCATTGGTTAGCAGAGGTTCCCGAGGATTGTCCAATAGACCCATTTCCTGCCGTTGATTTAAAGGCAGAAGCTGTATATTGATTGGCGATACTTTGTGTAGTCGGATTTTGATTTTGGCTGATGCCGGAGCTTCCGCTTCCAGAGTCGCTTGTATAGCTTTGGCTCTGATTAGGAGAGTGGCTGCCGACAGACGAGCTGAAGTTAGTAGCGAAGCTTTGTCCGTAGCTTTGCCCTCCTTGAGTAGAAGGCTGCTGATAAGAGCCTGCTGCCGCCCCGCCAAAACCACCTGCATCATAGGTATTAAACGACGGCTGCTGCTGCTGCTGATATTGCGGACTTGCATTGTACATCGGCTGATGCTGTTGCTGTTGTTGGTACATAGCCGCTGTGTTTGTGTTCGCGCTTTGGATGGACTGCTGAACTATAGACTGCAGCTGCTCCACCTTTTGAACTTGCTGTTGGAGATCTTGTTGAATCTCCTGCTGATTAGCCATTTTCACCGAGCCATAGCCGTTTAGTTGGGATAATACTTGGAACAACTCCGCCTGTTCCTGCATTGTTCTTTGGGACAAGCTTTGGAACGTCTGACGAATGGCCGGATGTGTCGCTTCCAAAGCAGCTGTCGTATATTCACGCGCCGTACGCTTCAACTCGGACAATACCAGGTTGCCCCAGTCCTGCTCTTGAAGCGGTGTATGCTGATGTGTGGATTGATTCATGAAATTTTGTTGTTGATACATCTTGTGTGCACCTCCTATGTCATTAGTGGGTCATCTGAGTTTGCTGCTGCAGCGTTCTAAGCAGTTGATTGGCATGCTGTAAACGATCCTGAGCGATCTGCTCCAATTTTTGCTTTAACTGCGGCGATTGGCAATCGGACAATCCGTGGACGGCCAATTTGGCTAACAAATCTTCATTCTTCAAGCTATCGGTTATGTACGCCAATTCCTTGGAGCTGACCGTGTTCATACTTTGCTGCTGTTGCTGTCCTTGTTGATTAAACATCGATATGTCCTCCTTTCGTTTTTGACAAATATAGGTTGTCCAAGATGTGGAAAACTATGTGTATGAATATTCCAAATTTCAAAAAAAATCGCCCACACCCTGCATTTAGCAAGATGGGGCGAAAAGACTATGGGATTATATAACCCGTTATTTCATTTCTTATTACTTGGACTGAGGTTGCTCCGCCTGTGGCGTCGTCGGCTGCGTTTCTGGGGCAGCTTGCTGCTCAGGAGGCTGCGGAAGCTGCTTGAACTTGTCAGCCAACTCCTGAATCGACGTTACCGGTAAGGAATACGCCCACTGGCCGTCCTGTTGGACCAGCCATAGATTATCCTGATCCACCTTGCCCAAGTAAACGGTTGTCGTCTCCTTATTAGAGGCGTCAGCATATTTGATCTCAAGTCGAAGCTCAGGCGAGTCCATCTTCACTTGCGCAGCCGGTTTGGCAGGCTGTTCTGTTGCCAAGAACTGCACCTTATCCAAATAAGCGCTAGCATCGGAGCCTTTCAACTCTTTATCGTCCAGCTTCCAATTCGCCTCATAGGACTTTTTATCGGTGTCCGTCTTCGTCAACGTCGATTTCTGACCTTTCCAGTCAACACTTATACTGCGCACCTGTTCATACTCTAGCCGAATCGGACTTTTCTCCATGAGGTCGAGTTGAGTCTTGGCAAGTGATTTGACCTGAGAATCATTAATTTTAAACACCTCAGGCGAGCCGCTGAACATGGCATAATCGAAGCCTTGAACAAGCATCGCGTTACCTATGCTCAACGTTTGGACCGTACCATTATTCAGCTTGACGCTAAACTGCTGCTGCGGCTTATCCAAGCCGAATTTGGCCAGATCCTTACCCTCAGCATCAATGGTAGCATCTTTATCTTTAGTCACTCCATTAAAGGAATCAATCCAGCCGTTAGCGCTGTACTCATTTAGAGGAAGGGCAGATGGCTTGGTCATCGTCCATTTGCCGTCTTTTTGCTGCATTTCAATTTCAGTTCCGCCCGCTTGGATCGTATAGCTGGCTACATCGTTCGGATTCACCTTCACAAGCGATGCTCCCGCTTCCGGCTTCTCTTTGAAAAAGTTTTGGCTTGACGCGTACCAAAAGCCTCCTATACAAACGATAACCAGTATGAGGGTGGGTATGAGCCGCTTCATCCTTTTCTCCTCCTCCACCAAATCGTTCCGCCAACGATCAGGAAGAGTAACGGGAATAGCAATACCGTGCCATAGAAAATAGAATAGGCTTGACCGCCAGTAAACATAGCCATTTGCGCTTGATTTTCACGCGGACGAATGGTTACTTGGTCTTTTTGCTCCTGCAGCCAGCCTACGCTGTTCAAAGCGAAGTCGCGGTTGCCTTGTTGTTGAAAGTAATCATCTCTTAAAGAGGTATAGCTGCCAAGTACGACCGCTTTAGGCTTGTTGTCTTTGGTCTCTACAACATAACCCAAATTCAGCGGGCCTTTAATATCTTTATCTCCCTTGGTGGTATTGCCTTTAACCAACGCGGCCAAGTCCGTCTTACCGAATGCCGAATCGGATGTTTTCAAAATGCTGGTTGCCTGGAAATCGGCTGCTGGCTTATCGACATTCATCGAAACCGCAAGCCCCAATTGCATCAGCAAGTTATACGTTTGCAGCTTGCTCGTAATTTCATGAGCTCCGTACTCAGGAATAATGGTAAGAGGAGACATCAAACGGCTTGACTTAGGATCTATAGCAACCGCATGCTGATCCGTAATGCCATACACAGCAAGAAGGGAATCGATATTTTTCCACTCTGTAGCCATATTTTGATTGGAGCCCAGCGCCATGTACAGCTTGCCTTTACCGTTTAAATACTCCTTGATGATTCCTGCTTCTGCATCGCTAATATCCGTTTGCGCACCAATGATGAATAAAGCTTGTGCATCATCTGGAATTTTGCCCTCGCGAAGCAAGTTGAGGTCCTTTACGGTATAGTTCGCATTCTCAAGGGAGCTCTGCCACAAGGTCATCTGGCTGAGCGGCGTTTCACTATGCCCAGACAGGAAGTACACGGTCGTCTTGTCTTTGACGTTCAGGTTAACGAGGGCCTGAGTAATCTTCTGCTCTCCGCTAAATTGATAGTCGGTTTGGGATTGGCCAGAAGCCTGGAACATATCATAGAAGTTAACCACTTTCTTCTGGGCCCCGCTTTCGATGACCAATACCCCAGAAGGATCGACGCCCTCGTATTGATTAGCAACCTCCGGATGCTTCTCGATATCGAATTGATCGAAAACGATTTTGCTGTTGCGCTTCTTATATTCCTGAACCAAATCGACAACTTCACGGCTCATGACAGGTGAAGTCTGTGAGCTGGTCAATGAAACAATATGAACATCATTGTCGAGCGTTTTTAACGTATTGATCGTCTGATCGGATAACGTAAATTGTTTGTTTTGCGTTAAATCGACCTGCAGCGTTTTCGTAGAGTTAAGGAAAATCGTCAGGACGATAAAAATGCCGATCACCGCAAGCGAAAGCACGACCGCATTCGTTCCGCGAATCCACTTATTCAATTGCCTTTCCCCCTTCTCGCCTTGCGCCTAGGGCAAAGCCGGTTATCTCCAACGTTTTCTTTCGAGCACCTGTATGCTTAACACGATAAATACGATAGCCAACGTCACATAAAAGAGAATGTCCGCAAAATTCAATACACCCTTTTGCAGATTATTCCCTCTGGCAACGATCGAGAAAATGCTCAGGTATTCTTTAACCCGACCCGCGGCAACCGTGTCTCCCAGCCAATCGATCGTCCAAAGGACCAATAGCATCCCAATGCCTGCCAACCCGGACAGCATTTGATGAGAGGACAGCGTGGAAGCAAACAAGCCTACCGCCATCATCGCTGCTCCAAGCAGGAACATGCTGAGGAAGGATAGCCACAATACCGGCTGATCCAATTTACCGTAGGAGCTCATAATGAGCGGATACAGCAGGCAGCCTCCGACCAAAAGCAGTTGAACGACAACTGCGGCCATGTATTTACCGAGAATAATCTCCGTAATGCTGACCGGTGATGTCAGCAGCAGCTCATCGGTGCCCTGCCGAAGCTCGTCGGATACAAGGCGCATCGTTAAGAACGGGATCACCAACAGATATAGAAAACTGACCGGGCTGGTGACCATACGAACGTCGATCATCATGGAATATAAAAAGTTAGAGCTGAACATGTACCCTACAATAAGGAAAAAGAATGCAAACGCCGCATAGGAGGTCGGCGAGTAAAAATACATTTGCAGCTCTTTTCTGCAAATCGCCCAAGTTCTACGCATTCGGGGTCTCCTCCTCCTCTAGAGCTGCCGCTGATTCATCATCCGAAGCCGTCGTCGCTTCGTTGGTCGTCAGCTTGAGGAAAATATCCTCGAGGCTCAAGCTTTCTTTCTTCATCGCAAGAATCGGATAACGCAGCTCCGCCATGCGGAAGAAGAGCTCTTCGCGAATGTCCGCATTGTCCTTCGCGGACACAAGCACTTTCACGGTCGGCTCGACCGTGACGGTTGGAGCAGGCTCCGCCGTAGGCTCAGCCTGCGAGGCGTCCGGCTGCGGCTCGAGCGCAGCCGGGGCTGTCGCTGCCGGTACGGCGGCAGCGGATTCTTCCGCCAGCGGCTGCACGCTGGCGATGATAGGCATGCCGCGCAGCTCGGCCAGTACGGCCTGGCGCGGGCCCTTGACTTCGAGCGATACTTCGAATCGCTCGCCCATCGATTGAGCCAACTGATCGGGATGGCCGTCCATCACGATGCGCCCTTGGTTGATGATCAATACGCGGTTACACAACGTGTTGATCTCTGGCAATATGTGCGTGCTCAGCAGCACCGTGTGATTCTCACCCAACTCACGAATGAGCTGGCGAATTTCAATAATCTGCTTCGGATCCAGACCCGAAGTAGGCTCGTCCAGCACCAGTAGATCCGGATTGTGCAAAATAGCCTGCGCCAACCCCATCCGCTGCTTGTACCCTTTGGACAGACCTCGAATGATTTGCCTTTCGCGGCCCTGCAGCCCCAGCCGTTCAACAACTTCACCGATACGCCGCTTCTGTTCTCTCCCTGGAATCCCACGCAAATCGGCAATGAACTGCAGATAGGCTTCTACAGTCATCTCCGGATATAACGGTGGTGTTTCCGGTAAATACCCGATCTTCTGTCTAGCTTTCTTCGGATGGTTGGCCATGGATAATCCGTCGATCGTAATTGAACCCAGCGTAGGATTCAAATAACCGGTGATCATCCGCATCGTCGTTGTCTTTCCTGCGCCGTTCGGCCCCAAAAAACCGACGATCTCCCCACGGCTCATGGAAAAATCGATATTGTGGACCCCTCTTTGGTTCTCGTACAGCTTACTAACCTGCTTTACCTCAAGCACGCATGAAACCCTCCATTCGAAACGAAATATGCGCCTACTTAAGCCATGTCCATAATTACAATTGCTTAACCTCCAACAATATACAAATAAAACAATAAAACCAGCTTAAACCAATCTGAAAATTAGATTAAAAATATGTGTCTGAATTATGAACAAAATAAGGCTATCTGGGGAATCGACGCTCAGTGAACATCAGAGAACGACAAAAGGAATACTACTACGAGGGGAAAGAGGTTCCATATAATAAGGAAAGGAACTTGTGAAGAATATTAGACGAGGATGTGAAGTGGATATTGACCTGTGAGGCTAAGTTAGATTCACGGCGCCGTCATATATGAGTCCAGTTTATAAAAAAAGGCCCTCTCATAATAGGAGGACCTGGCATTTCAACTATTTATTTTCCAAGCTTCTTTTTTAATTTGGCAATAGCATCGGCCTGCACTTGATCAAAACGGGCTCTATAGCTATCGAGAGCCTTCTCGCTAACTCCTTGGCTTGCCGCTTCGCTTAGAATGCTATCAAACTTCCCTTGACACTCGCTCACCTTAAGCATTCCTAGCAAAATCAGGTGCTGCTTTTCATCATCATCCGCACCGACGTATTGATCGGCCAAAGGCTGCAGGGCATTGCGGCAGCTATTCTCCAGTGCAAGGAGCTTTTCTTCCGCTTTAGTTTGAGCTGACTGGGCGTTGCTCGATGAAGAGCTCGATCCGCCACCGCCTCCTGAACCACCGCTTACAGCAGGCGTAGTCGCAGGAATTTCCGACTTCGGCTGTTCAGTTTTCGGTTGCTCCGTCTCTGTAGTCTCCTGCTTTACTTCGTCCTGTGTTTTAGCCGAAACTGTGTAAGTATCCGGGTTCCACTCGATTGTTTTTCCAACGGCTTCAGAGAAAAAACGTAAAGGAACATATAAAGAATCCTGATATATCAATCCAGGCAAATTCGAATCGATCTGTTTACTCTGGCCATCAAACATATAACTTACTTTTTCCTTGTAAGCAATAATTGGGGTCGATTTCAGATTAGAAGAATTCACTTTCTCGGAAGCAGCTCCATTACGCACCTTTGTATTCAGGTTGTATTCACTGATCTCTGTCATGTCCTCTACCTTCGGCTTCTCTACCGTTACTGTATAGGTATCTGCATCCCAACGCACCGCTTTGTTCAATGAATAAGAGATAAAACGAAGCGGTACATAAGTGCTACCTTCGTAGATAAAGCCTTGCTGATTCTCCGGAGGAGTAAACTTCTCACTATCGAAAACAAATTGAATAGGCGCATAGTACACGTCAATAGAAGACGGCGTTTGTTCTGCATAGGCAGAGCTTGCCCCCCCTAACATCATCATGGCTGTAACACTCAAAACCTTAAGATTTTTTAACATTGGATCTTCTCCTTTTTATCAAATATGCCAACTATTAGAATCTTTTATATGATATAGTATAATAGTACTTAATTCCCATTCCAATTTAAATTAAGGAGGAAATAGACCTATGCCATTGATCAATGTGAAGAAAGTCTGGACTCCGTTAGAATTGTTCGGTATTGAAATATTGCATGCCTCAGAAGATGGGCATTGGTATATTAAGAGACCTCGTCGACCTCTAAAGCGATTGTTCTAATATCCACAGGATGAAACAGTACTTTTATACTACATAATATATGAAAATTGAGTCTTTCCAACCATACAAACATATTGTAGAAAATAATCGATTTTTGTTATAATAATGATAATTCACATAGTTCGTACGATAATGGCAAACTTACTGAAAAGTAAGGACGCAAAGCTATAGGGGCTTCATCGTCTTGACGATATGCCAGCCAGCTACCGAATAACGGCTTTCGTCCGATTTCTTATGTGTAAACTAAGAAAAGAGGAATGTGAGTATGAGTCTGACTCTAGCAGCAGCTAGATTTGGAATCGCTTCCCGTCACATTTCGACAAAGGAGCGATCTTGTTGATTATGTATAGTCTTTTCATTTCTTCGATCCTAGTCTTGCTTGTCGGTATGAGTTATTGGAAAGATAAACAGTATAAAAAAAGAGGCTTGCGTTAAAAAGATACCTTAGGGTATCTTTTTTTGTGCCGAATTCAAGCTTCCCATCCCGGATAGCTCCATAGCCCTCTCAACGATACGATGAATACACGGAATAACCTCATGCTGTGACACTCGCCTCCACCGGCTCCGCCCATGTCTAATGAACCTAGTATGTTCATTAATGTTGACTTCCCTGAGCCAGAAGGGCCCATTATGGATATGTACTCGCCTTTGGAAATATTTAGATTTATATTTTGCAGGCTTGTGACTGTTGAACCTGCTTCTGAAATTTCTTTTGATATGTTTTTTAGTTGGATCAATTGGCCAGGTCTCCTAACACTTATCTCCTAACGATAGATTTTACCTCTCGTTGATTCACGTTGCGTCTCATTTAGATGTTACTACTGAGTATGCATTCTTGTAATTTGATATAGTTTTTCTGCCAATGGATTCATAAACTATCCTAGCTTCACCCGCAAGTTCAAGGGCATAGCAATTCCGTCCATCAATAACTAGAGGATTTTTCATTAACTTACCATACTTATCGATATCAAACTGCCTTATTTCAGGCCACTCTGTAAAAATAAAGCAAACCTCTGCATCTTTTATTGTTTCTTCAATTGACTCACAGTACATTATTTCACTTGGGAACTTTCTTCTAAAATTATTTGCCCCAATAGGATCCCACACTTTTACTTTTGCTCCCTCCTCCAAAAATACTGGAATGTTGTCAAGAGAAGGCGCTTCTCTCAAATCATCAGTGCCCGGTTTGAAGGTGAGTCCTAATACAGCAATATTAATATTATGAAAACTATCAAAGTATTTTCGAGCTTTTGTAATCAATCTTAGTTTCTGGTTTTCATTTACTTCAATAGCAGCTTTTATCGTTTTTAGTTCACAATCATTGAACTTAGCAAGCCAATGCAGAGCCTTAGTGTCCTTAGGAAAACATGAGCCACCGTAACCAATTCCCGCGTTTAAGAAACGACCACCTATTCTGGGATCCATCCCCATCCCTCTAGCCACATCTTCAACATTTGCCCCCACAAGCTCACATAAATTAGCTATCTCGTTAATATAAGATATCTTCAAAGCCAGAAAATCATTTGCCGCATACTTAATCATTTCGGCGCTATTTCTATTCGTAATAACATATGGAATATTAAATTCTGAATACATTTGTTTCATTACTTCTAAAGCACGAGGTGTTTCAACACCTAGAACGATTCTGCTAGCATTGAGTGTATCCTTTATTGCGGTTCCTTGAGATAAAAATTCAGGGTTTGACACAACTTCAATATTTACATGATGCTTTAAATTGTCTCTAATTAATTGCTCTACCTTATCACTAGTACCTACTGGTACTGTAGATTTAACAATAACTGTACAATCATTTTCAATCGTTTGGGCTAGCTGACGGGATACATCATATACATATTGTAAATTAGCCGAACCATCTTTTTTTTCCGGTGTACCTACCCCTATCACTATTACATCTGGGTGTCTATACGCTTCATCATGATCACTTGTATATTTGATCCGATCTTTATTTTTTATCATTAGTTCTTCTAAGCCTTGTTCGAAGATTGGCGCCTTCCCTTCAGTCATATATTCAATCTTATTTTTGTCTATGTCAAAGCATGTTACTAAATGCCCCTTTTCAGCCAAGCATACTGCTGTGACTAATCCTACATAACCAGTGCCTGCAACAGAAATTTTCATTTCTTAACCTATCCTTAGTATTTTTTTTATGTTCCGCTTCACTCCGATTATAAAATAATCAAAGCTAGTGCCATATTTATCTTTAAAAGATTTTACGATCCTAGGATCTAACTTTGCATCATAAAACTTACACCGTTCAGTGCTTTCATTAAGAATGGCATCATACTTTGAAGTAACTCCACTATGAGTGCCAGTTCCATCAAGTCCAATATTCTTTATTCTGGACACAACAGGGTATACAGTTAACATATTTAACTTTGATTGCGTATAACACCATCTAATTGCCCAGGAATCAATCTTACCTTGCATTTGAACATCCAGCATATTGGCCATATCTCTTCCGCCTCGATTAAGTCTTTCACGTAAAACTTTACTAGATCTAAATTGATTGTAATCCGCAACATCCCAATCTACTTGCTTCCACCTATCTTGCCAGGTCGCCCAGCCCCAGCTGCAACCCCTATAAGATAAGTAAATCTCGTTTTTATAATCTTTTGGAATATTTAAGCCGAAGGTATACCCACTAATGGACCATATATCCCTATTAAATTCATAGTAATCTAACGCATCATTCATATAGTCAAGAAAATCAGGAGAAGATATTAAATCATCTTCTACTACAATAACTTTTTGATATTTTTCAATAACTTCACTTACTCCTGAAATAACGGAAGTTGCAAGCCCTCTATTAGACTTAGCCTTAATAACTTTAACTGATTTAAAAAGATTTCTATCTGACAGAGAATCAACATAAGCCCTAACAAGATTAACATTTTGAATTGCCTTCTCACTTCTGGCAGCATCCGAGTATATAAATACCTCTGTGTCTTTAGCTGAATGATTTTTTGCAAGAGCTTCAATAGTTCGTCTCGTATGTTCTGGACGTGCGTATACAAATAATACAACGGGTGCTAGCATCTATGTAATCCCCCTTATATTTCAATCCTTTTTTATTCTCACAATACCTGGGAAAAGAGATTTCAAAATCATAATTGAGGATTTCCTGGTCTTCTTAAAAAAAGCTAGAACTACCACATTTGCTGTAAGCTGCGAAGCTAAGGTCGCAATTGCTGCTCCATACGCTCCATATTGTGGTATCAGCAGAATATTAAGCAGTATATTTACTACAAGCCCGCCTAGCGTATATGTTATCGTGAACTTCTGTAATCCCTCACAGATTAACCAGATGGAGCGAGCAGAGCCTAACATCGCAAATGTTCCAGCCCAAACACTTATTACTAGAATGCTAGCCGCACTTAAATAGTCAGCTCCAAAAAGTACTTTTATTATAGGTTTAGACAATAAAAGGATAATAAGCCCAAATCCAATACTCATCCAAGCAACTATTGTATATAGTAACTGAACTGATTTTAAATAACTCTGTTGATCCACATTTTTATTTTTAATAATTATAGGCTTAAAGGAAACTATCACTGCCATTGGAACAAAATACCACATTTCTGCAATTCTAACTGCTGCTGAGAAAACCCCTAGTTCTGCTTTGTCAGGTAACATAGAACCTAGCATAACTTGATCAACTCTCATGTACAAAGTAACCATTAATCCAGATAATATTAAACTCCAGCTTTTAGACATTATTTCTCTTGCATAGCTAAAATTCAATATCCAATGTGTTCTATCTTGTCGAATTTTAAAATAAACTATTATAAGAGCTAACCCTGTTATTGCAACATCTACTACATACACCAAAGAAAAATGTACCAAACTACCACCAAATACGACCACCATTAACTTCAAAATTGCTGTGATTATGTAAACTGAAATACGTATAATAGAAGACACTTTTGATCTCTGGTGAGCTTGGATCCAATATTCTATGACTTCCATTGACCTTACTACCATAGTGAATGATAATATGTACACAATGATATGCAAATTGACATTAGCTGGTTCAATTATTTTTATTGCAATGGCGGCAATAATTGTTAGTACTATTCCTCCAATGACTCTAAGAACAAGACTTGTACACAGAATTGTTCCCTCATCATATTCTTTATTAACCAAGTTTTTCACTGTTAATGTCTCTAATCCTAAGGCTGAAAAGGCAGTGAATAACGTTACAAGTGCTAATGCATAATTAAACTGCCCAAATAGATCTGGGCCAAAATAACGAGCAATAGCAGCAGTTACTATTACACCAGTTATTAAATTGACAACTTTATCACTTATTAACCACGTAGAATTTTGCATTATCTTATTTGCTATATCGTTAGAAAGTAGTGATCTATATTTTTCTAAATGGCGTTTACGTATATTCAATTTATTTACCCACTCATTATATTGATATTAAAACCATTCATGACCTGGTTACCATGCCCTTCAATTACTTTTATTCATGATATCTGAATATATTTCCAACATTTTATTTAAATTAACATTTCTATCATGAATTTTCGTAGCATTTTCTCTTGCGTTTTTAGAAAATTGCAAACAGAGAACTTCGTCTTCAAAAATTTTGCAAACATAGTGTGCTAACATATACGGTGCATCATGTTGATATAGAAAGCCATCTTGTTTGTCAATTATTCTATCGATGACCCCTCCTACAAAAGATGCAACACTAGGTACGCCTAATAATTTTGCTTCGCTTAATGAGTTTGATTCATTTTCAATAGTAGAAGCAGATACAAATACATTGGATTTCAAGAATCTTTCACACATTTGTTCTTCATCTAAAAGACCAGTGAATTGAACATGTTCTTGAAGATTATTTTCCTTTATAAGTTTTCTTATGTATTTACCATAAGAGGATATCTTGATTATTTCCTTTAAAGTTTGAGATTTAGTAATATTCGGTCCGGCAATATATAACTTAGCTCCAGGAAATTTTTGTAGTATTAATGGCATAGCTTTAATTACGAAATGAAGACCTTTAATGGTGTAGGACCCTTGGCTTACAAATATTGAATGTTTCTCACAATGATTTAAATCCCAGATGTGATTATAAAATTCATCTCTTAATATTTCATTACACGTATGGTAATTTAACTTTGGGTTAATCTGTAAAACACATACTTTGTCCCAACTAGTCCGGCCTATCACATGATCTACTATTTGTAGAGCTTTAGTTTCAAATTCGCCACGTATTATGAATTTCTTCTGCTGCAGCACTATATTGTCTTGCTTTAAAAAGTCTCTAAATGTAAATCTATTTTGCACATATGAAGGTACACTAGCCATATAATGATGTGAAATTATAGAGACAAGCCCTTGAATAGTTATGACTGTTTTTATTTGTTTTTTCTTACAAATAGTTGCCATAGAGAGAGTATGAGCAAATTCAGTTCCAAAAATATGTACAATGTCCGGTTTAACTTCATTTAATATATTCTCAAAAAGTGAATTTTCACCAGCTGTTTCTATATCCTTATCTTTAACAGGTGTAAAAGCGTAGTACTTTATATTCTCACCTTGTAATAATTCAAAATTTCTGGTTTCTTTATTGGGAAATATGATTGATAGTTTTAATCTAGCTTGTTTAGCCAATTTGCCAGATGTATTTACAAGCCATCCACCAAATGGGGTAGGTTCTTGGTTCATAAGTATAGAAGCTTCAGGTAGAGGAACATTGATTAACCATAGAACGTTCATTTGATACCTCCAAAGATTGCTTTATCACTTTGTGTTTTTTCAGATAATCCAAATATTTTCTAACTAGACCATTTATCAAACAGAAAGATATAAACATGAATGGAACCCCCTCCAAAATAGGCTCCACCATGAAATTCAATAAATATCCAATATAAATACTAAATATCAGCACCTTAAATTCCACATTTACTCTGTCGCTCCTAATAATGAAACCCAAGTTTATTATGCTTTTTAAAGTATATAAACCCAAAAAAATGAATGGTATTATTCCTGCCACGTATAATACATCAATCCATAGATTGTGGGCATATGAAAGCCCTCCCAAATCTAATTTATATCCCCCGAGGGGATAATTAAAAAGTTCAACCAGCGCATTACTATATACTAGCATTCTTGGATCATCTAACATTGAGCCCTGTTCGTTCATCCTAACATAGAATTGAGAATCTAATATAAAATCACTAATTCCAAATAAGTTATACGAATATACCACCCATATTAATATAAAAAATGAAGCAGCTAAGAATATTGATTTTAAAATACTACTTTGTTTCTTTTTAACTAACATACTATATAGGATAATATTCGAAAATAACGTAAGTAGTGTTATTATAATTAAAGTTCTGTTTCCTAATACTACAGATGAAACCAATGAGAATATAGCCCCAAAAAACAATATGAACGAAAGCACTTTATATTTTCTATTTATCCAAAGAATAAAGCTAAAAAATAGCAGACTTGCTACCGGTGTAAAATGAGTGCCTTGCAGAGTAGCGGCCATACCAATATCTGTCCAAATATCAGGTACTCGTCTTTCATATGTATTGGCTCCAAATGTTTTAAAATAAAGTAGCATATTTATTGATCCGTATAGCATATTACCTAATACAATTGTAATAATCGTCTTGTAAATAAGTTGTGCTTCTTTCTTGAAAATTAAATAACCAATAAAAAAACATCCAATCGGCTCTACAACATATAAGAGTAAGACAATTAAATCAATAGTATTATAAATTCTAAATATCAATATATAACTAATAGAAAACAATGATATTAATATCATATCAGCAGTAAGTCTAAAAGTTGTTTTTTTGTATACAGAAATCAGCATTCCCAAAATAATCATTGCAATAACTATATAAATCTCTTTGTTATATAAATTAATTGAAAACAAAAAAAGGGGGACTATCCATAACCAATCAAGGTTCCTTTTTTCTGTTTCATTTATCTGTACTTTGTTTTCTTCAATATTATAAGACATAATCGAGTTCACTCAACACCTTTTATTGAAAATATTGGATATTCAAGTCTCTATTCATTTGAATGTATTTTTATCTATTCAACACATTCAAACTTTTCTCTTATAAATTCCACTATTCTTTTTGCCTGAATATCACTATTCTTTTCATTTAAGATAAACTCCCTTGCCCTCAATCCAAAATTCTTAAGTTCATATTCAGGTTTTGTAAATATTTCTTCTATCTTATGTTTTAATGATGTAGCATTTGTACTCTCAATTGTGTACAAGTAACTATAGTACTCTTCAGGGATCCCTTTCAATTTCGTTGTAAGAAAAGGTGTTCCAGATACCATATATTCGAAAGTCTTGGAAGGGAAGGAGTATGCCGTATACTCCTCATCTGAATTTCTAACATTTATTAACAAAGTAGCCATTTTCTCATATTTAAACACTTCTTCGTGTGGTCTAAATCCAAAAAATTGTATTCTCTGATCTCTTAGACAAATATCATTGATATATTTTTTCATATCACCATCACCGAAAAGCCATAATTCAATTTCATTATCTTCGAGTTGTTCAAAAGCGTCTAAAATATTTTTAATTCCATATTCATGTGATAGAGTGCCAGCGTACATAATTGCTTTTTTCTTTTGTACTTTTGATAACTCTAACTCATTATTATAAATACCTTCCATAACTAGATAAGGCTTATTTTTCGGGTTAACTCTTGTATTCATTGGTTTTGTAAATAGTATATATAGATCATAGTTAGACTCTATGTATTTTACTAATTTTAAATATAAAGGTAATAAAATTCTTTTAATGAAAACAATGTCTTTTTGCCTCTTGTTATTTATAATATCGGTAGATAGATCAGTAAAAAAGTTAGCCCTTTTTATCCCGAATAATTTTGAGATTATTAATATACCTAGAGATAAAGGACTATAATTAAATGAAGTAAGTACCATTTTTTCATTTGCTTTCCGATTTTTAATATGCCATTTCAATGTAATAATCATTGCTTTAATAAAGAAGTTAATTTCTTTAAATAGGGGTAAATTGATATTAGAGATATATGTTACAAAATACTTTTTGTTTATTTTTTTTTCCTCGAATAAAATTTAAGAAACTTTCCTTTCGGGTAATATGGCTCTTGATATAGATAGTAAAGATCCATATCGATATCATTCCTTGCTGAAAACCCAGTAATTAAAGCCATCTCAAACCTATACTGTGCAACGTGAGCAGGCATAGCTTTTATAGTTGATGCTTCTTCAAACCATTCTTTATCACAGGCACTTCCGAAATATAAGATTTTCATGTTATACCTCTAGTACTATCATGAATTGACAGTTGTTGAAATCACGAAAAGAATTCTCTTTTTTGGGCATCTTTAACCTTCCTTATTATACTGTAATATAATTTATGTGATATGAGGTAAACTATTGAGCTTGCTGCAACATAAATTTGGGGGTAGGTAATGAGCTTCCTCATATATTCTTTAGAATTGTATCTACTGGAGTTTTCCATAAATTTTTGATAATTATTGCTTGATAATGCAATCTGCCACAAAGTAGCCCATACCCATCTTGCTGTTCCATATTTCTCATATTTCTCATAAAAATCGGGACGCACCGTCTTGAAGTAGCCTTCCAACTCTTTCATCAACTTGAAGCCATCTATTCTCTTTTCATCTACAAGGCTCATAGCCGAACTTTTTCTTGTTCTATATATATATAGCTGACTCCGGCTGTAAGCTACAGTATCTGAGTGCGAAAGTATTTTCCACATTAGTTCTATATCTTCACTATAGCGATAACCTTCTGCAAATCGCAGTTTATTATTTTCAATAATTTCGCGTTTTACCATAATAAAACATACCCCTGAAACAATAACGTGATATAAAAATTTTTCTAGAGCTTCAAATGATTTTATTAATCTATACGGGTAATATTTTGGGGTGTAAAATCTAATATTCCAATCTTCGGGAACAGATACAGAACTGCACACTACTAAATCACAATTATTCTTAATAAAACTGTCCATCATCTGGCTAAGATACTCAGGACCTACCATATCATCCGCATCAACAAAGCATATGTAATCTCCGGACGCTTTGTCGATTCCTCTGTTTCGAGCACTACTAACCCCTGAATTTTCCTGGTCAATCAATATAATATTCATTTTACTTCTCGTAATGTAATTTCGAACAACAGATGTAGATTTATCCTCTGAACCATCATTCACAATTATTAATTCAAAATCTTTGTATTTTTGATTTTCAAGTGACTCTAAGCAATCTATAATATACCTTTCTACATTAAATAGGGGGATTATAACACTAACCATAATTCCCCCCCCAAACTACTTTGTTAATAATATTTACATAGCTTTGAATTATTTTAACAACTTTTGCTGAAACATTATCATCTATATAATCAGTTGCAAGAAGAGTTCTCTCCCTACTCTCCCACATACTCTTACTTAGTTCTACTGCTTGTACAATATCCCTTTCATTAATTCCACCAATTACAACAGTACCTTTATCTAAAACTTCCGGACGCTCTGTAGATGTTCTAAGTAATATTCCAGCAAATCCAAGCATAGCACTTTCCTCAGATAGTGTTCCACTATCCGATAAAACGCAGAATGAATTCTTTTGTAGCTTGTTATAATCAATGAATCCAAATGGTTGTAAATTCTGAACTAACGGGTGAAACTTAAACCCTCTTTGATTAATAAATTTCATACTTCTAGGATGAGTTGAGTATATTATCGGCATTTGGTATCGCTCAGCTATGTTGTTAATAGCATTCATAAGTGACAGGAAATTTTGCTCATTATCAATGTTTTCTTCCCTATGAGCCGATACTAATATATACTTGTTTGCTTCAAGATTCAGCCTTTCTAAAATATCAGATACCTCTATTTTGGATGCATGTTTTTGTAAGACCTCCTGCATTGGTGAGCCTGTTACAAAGATATGCTCTTTTCTAAATCCTTCTGATAACAAATACCGTCTACTATGTTCAGTATAAGGGAGGTTTATATCGCTTATATGGTCAACAATTTTCCGATTAATCTCTTCCGGAACATTCTGATCAAAACAACGATTCCCTGCTTCCATATGAAAGATAGGTACCTTTAAACGTTTTGCAGATATCGCACTTAACGCACTATTTGTATCTCCTAGTATTAAAAGCGCATCAGGTCTTTCTTTTTCAAGGACCTCATATGATTTTGTAATAATATTTCCCATGGTTTCTCCGAGATTTGAACCAACTGCACTTAAGTAATGATCCGGCTCACGCAGCCCCAATTCTTCAAAGAACACTTGATTCAATGAATAGTCCCAATTCTGACCCGTGTGAACTAATACATGATCAAAGTATCTATCGCAGGCCTTGATACATTCAGAAAGCCTTATTATTTCTGGGCGAGTACCTATTATAGTCATTACCTTCAACTTATCCATTTATTAAACCTCCATAAAATAGGTGTCTGGGTTTTGTTGATCAAAAATTTCATTTGCCCAAAATAATGTGAGTAGCTCTGTTTGCCCAGTGTTTGTTATCGAATGAGAATAACCTGGTGGAATGTCGATAACCTTGAGCTGTTCTCCCGATACCTTGTACTCTAGAACATTATCACCGCTAATTGGACGAAATTTTATTAATGCATCTCCTTCGACTACAAGAAATTTCTCTACTTTAGTATGGTGCCAGTGATTGCCGCGAGTAATACCCGGCTTAGTACGAGAGATGAATACTTGTCCAAAATTTTCGGATTTAATAAACTCAGCTAGCCAACCTCGATTATCATGTTTCATCTCAAGATTATATCCAAAAGTATCTTCGGGTAGATAAGATAGATAAGTTGAATACAAATACCGCTCGAAGTCATCCTGTAGATCCCCCATTACAAGAGTCTTCCTGCTCGTTTTAAATAATTCAATCTTATCTAGTAGTGCTTGTAAAGTTACTTTAAAGCTCCTTTTGATATAACAATATCCGTCAGTTTGCATATTAGCATTACCTATCATAGCATTAATAAACTCTTCAATTATTTCATCAATATAAACAAGGTTAAGTACATTATTTGGGTTATGAATTTCAATTGGAATATCACGAGTTATATTATAACACCAGGTGGCAATAACTGAGTTGTAGTTGGGTTTGCACCATTTGCCAAAAACATTAGGTAAACGATAAACATATACATCAACATCGGCTTCTTTACCATATTTAAAAATAGCTTCTTCTGCGTTTCTTTTACTATTTCCATATGGATTATCTAAAGAAGCTTGAACAGAGGATGTAAAAAGAATAGGTGTTCTTCTTTGATCTTCTTTTAGAATAGCAATTAGTTGATTAGTAAAGTGGGTATTTCCTTGAGAAAATTCTTTAACATCATTA
Source organism: Paenibacillus sp. RC67 (assembly GCF_030020805.1). Taxonomy (GTDB): domain Bacteria; phylum Bacillota; class Bacilli; order Paenibacillales; family NBRC-103111; genus Paenibacillus_S. The sequence goes on along the minus strand of NZ_CP125098.1, from coordinate 167,889 downwards.
GGGCGATTTACCCCAGCACAATGAAATACAAAATCTGCCTTTGAGGCAAACTCCCTTAGTTGCTCAATCGGTTGGTTAGAACCAAATTTTAGAAGCTCCACCTTCTCCTTTCTCTCCAACGTAGCAACTAAGTTTCTTCCAATAAACCCATTAGCCCCTGTAACTAGTATTGTTTTCATAGAATGGCCTCTATTTTTCTATTGCTCAGTTCTTCTTGAATATAATCAAGTTTTAGAAGCAGTTCGCGTATACGTGGAATATCGAGTTGTTCAGTATTGTGTGAATTATACTCCCAGCCTTGACTAATTCCTTGATCACCACTAATAAAATATTTATCATAGTTTAAATCTCGTGTATCAGCCGGAATTCTATAGTAATCCCCTAAATCTTCTGCATGGGCCATCTCTTCTCGTGTTAGCAATGTTTCATACAACTTCTCACCATGGCGTGTACCGATAATCTTCAACTCACTCTCTGAGTTAAATAGATCGTTTACTGCAACTGCCAAATCACCTATTGTTGAAGCAGGAGCTTTTTGAACAAAAGTATCCCCTTGATTAGCCTTTTCAAAAGCAAATAACACTAGTTCTACTGCATCTTCAAGTGACATTAAATATCTTGTCATATTAGGGTCTGTAACTGTCAAAGGCTGGTTGTTTTTAATTTGGTGGATAAACAAAGGAATTACTGACCCTCTTGAACACATGACATTTCCATATCTAGTACCACATATCAGTGTTTTTTCACCAGTAATAGTTCGTGACTTTGCTACCATCACTTTTTCCATCATTGCTTTCGAAATCCCCATCGCATTAATTGGATAGACTGCTTTATCAGTAGAAAGACAAACTACTTTTCTAACGTTATGAGCTATGGCAGCATTCAACACATTTTCAGTTCCAATAACATTCGTTTTTACAGCTTCCATCGGGAAGAATTCACAAGAAGGGACTTGCTTTAGTGCAGCGGCGTGAAATACATAATCCACCCCATGCATGGCTGCCACAATACTGTTATAATCACGCACGTCCCCAACAAAAAACTTGACCTTTTCGCTCTTAATTTCCTTACGCATGTCATCCTGCTTTTTTTCATCACGAGAAAAAATACGTATTTCTCTAATCTGGGTATTTAAGAATCGATTAAGCACTGCATTGCCAAATGATCCAGTACCACCAGTAATAAGAAGACATTTATCCGCGAACATTATTTATCGTCTCCAAACCATTTTTTAAATGTGTAGTAATAATTTCATAACCTCTCGAAACTGTATAATGCTTCTCCAGAAAACACCTTCCATTATCGCCCATTTTAATGCGAAGGTTTTTCTCAGATGCTAATGTATCAATTACTTTAACAAAATTTATTACATCTCCACTTTCTGCCCAGAGGCCACATTGGGCCTCACATAAAACATCCTTCACATCTGTATTAACATCGGTGGCTGCTGCGATTGGTAAAGCAGACTCCATATAAGCTATTAATCTTGAAGGAAAATTAGGTATGGTAAATCGCGAATCTAAAAAGATTAACCCTACGTCACAGCTCCCCAATACTCGATCGTATTCATCTTTAGGAAGATACTTAATTAATTTTACGTTTGTGTGTCCCTCTCGTCGAATATGGTTATTTATTCGATCATACTCAGTCCCCGAACCAACAATAAGAAAAAAAATATCATTTCTTGATTTCATAAAATCGAGCACTTCAAGGAGGAAACCCATTCCTTGAGGTCGCCCAAGATTCCCGCCATAGATAAAAGCTTTAGAGTCTTTGGGAATTCCATACTTTTTTCGAATCTTAGCCCTACTGGTTTCATAGAAATTTATTGTTGATGGTCTTATACTATTGGGGCACTCTTCAACTTTACTTTTATCTATTTCGGGATTGTGTTTTAAAACATACTCTACATTTGCTCTAGACATACAACCAATATGATCCGACACTTTATAAAGATGTTTTTCTTTTGCTCTAAAATAACGCCAAATTAAACTGTTCTTTTTTATCATTCCCATATCAACGGCATTCTGTGGGAATATATCTTTTAAAAGTAAATAAGTTTTACAATCATCACGCTTCTTTATGTATCTCACTACTTTTTCAAAAGTAATTGGCGGTGTCGAATAAATCACCAAATCAAAATGGATATCCGTCATGTATATTTTTATGGCCCTCAAAAATTGATTCTCTATGAGTAATGTAGAAATACCCTTCTCAAAAACATTAGTTTTGGTAAGATTACCTGTTCTAACCCTCAATACTTTTATACCATTTTCCTCTTTATATTCCGTAGGCTTGTTATAACGACGTTCACGTTGACAGACAACAAATACCTGATCGTTTCGCTCATTAAACTCCTGCATTAAATCGGAATAGATATTTCTATCATTTCCTTCTGGATAAGCAAGAGTTAAGAATAATACGTTCATTATATTTTCACCCTGTTAAAGATTTTTTTGAGAGAGTCAATAACCCTCTCTAATTCGTTATTCGTCATAGCAGACCCAGTTGGTAAACATATACCTCGTTTGAATAATTCTTCTCCTACACTTTTCTTATTGTCTAAATGTGGAAAAAAAGGGCACTCTTTAAAAATGGGCTGCAAATGCATTGGTTTCCATACAGGCCGGGACTCAATGTTACTTGCTTCAAGTGCATCAATAATCTCTTCCGTACTGAGGCTAGAATCCTCATCTAAAGTTATTACTGTGAGCCAATAATTAGGCTTCCCCGCATCTGAAATTGGCATAAATTTAACTGGCAAATCCTTGAGTTCTTCAATGTATCTTTGTCGAATAGCTTTGCGTAATAGAATATGATCGTCTAGTACCATTAGCTGTCCCAAACCAATTCCAGCACAAATATTAGACATGCGATAGTTATAGCCAAAATCTCTATGCTCATAATGTCTTGTCGCTTCCCTTGCTTGAGTCGACCAAAACCGCATTTTATTAATCATGTCTTCATCATTGGTGACAACCATACCGCCACCAGATGTTGTCATGATCTTATTTCCATTGAATGAGAATATACCAACATTACCAAATGAACCGCATTTCTTACCTTTGAAAGTGCTCCCTATTGCCTCAGCAGCATCTTCAATGACAGGAACACCATAATGATTACATATTTGAAGCAAGCTATCATAATCAGCGCTTTGACCATAAAGATCAACAATAATCACCGCTTTAGGCATATTGCATGTTTTTTTAGCCCACTCAAATGCTTCAACTAGAGCTTTCGGTGACATATTCCAAGTGTCTGGTTCAGAATCTATAAATACTGGATTTGCAAATTGATACTTTATTGGATTACAGCTACCTGAAAAAGTAAGACTTGAGCAAAAAACATAATCCCCAGGTCCAACCCCAAAATACCTTAGTGCAAGATGTATACCTGAGGTTCCAGAAGATAAGGCGAGACCATGATTTACCTGAACATATTGACAAATCTCTTTTTCGAATCCATCAACGTTTGGTCCTAATGGGGCTATCCAGTTTGAATCAAATGCTTCTTGTACAAACTTAATTTCATTTCCACTCATATGAGGTGGTGATAAGTAGATCCTCTGCATTTTATTCATCTCCAAGTTGCTTTTTTATTACCGCAGGCAATCCCGCTACCATTACACTATTAGGAACATCGTGAAGCACAGTTGCTCCAGCGGCAACAACAACGTTACTACCAATGTTTATATTATTAGCAATATTGCAGCCCGTACCGACCCAACTATTTTTACCTATATTGACAGTTCCGCATACATGGGTCCCTGGTGATATATGAACTCCATCACCAACAACACAATCATGATCTATACTTGAAGATGTATTTATAATGCAGCCTTCTCCAATACTGGTACCGGCATTAATTACAGTTCCAGCCATTACTACAGTGCCTCTTCCTATATGACTGAATTTACTAACAACACTTATAGGATGTATTAAGAACGGAAGATTAAATCCATCGGTCATTAATCGCTCAATCCATTTTTGTCTTACACTGTTGTTCCCTGTAGCTACAAATACATCAGAGAATTGATCTTTAAACATAATATAGTCCTCAAAACTACCAACGATCGGAAAGCCAAGCACTTCAGTAATATTCTGCCTATCATCTAAGAATGCTATCGTATCCCACTTACCAATCGTTACAGCAATATCGGCAACAACTCTCCCATGCCCGCCTGCACCAAAAATCAACAATCCCTTCATACAACACCACCGTTCTAAGCATTGTTATAATCATTGGAGCTTCCTGTAAACAAGGGCATTGTATTTCCTTGTGAATTATTTATTCCTTTTCTAAATATCACATTACAAATAGTCATATATAAAATCTTCATATCTAATAAAAAACTAATATGATTTACATACCAAACATCAAGTTGAAATTTTTCATCCCAACCAATTGTATTACGCCCGTTCACCTGTGCCCAACCGGAAATACCAGGAGTTACATCATGACGACGTTTCTGCGCTGGGGTATAGTGATTCAAATATTCAATTAGAAGCGGTCTAGGGCCGATGAAGCTCATCTCTCCACAAAGAATATTAAAAAGTTGTGGGAGTTCATCAATACTTGTTTTACGGAGAAATGAACCGACTCTAGTCATTCTTTCCATATCAGAGAGAGGCTCCCCATTTTTTTTTGTCTCAATTCTCATAGTCCGAAATTTAAAGATAGTGAAAATTCTACAGTTTTTACCGGGTCGTTTCTGGCTAAAAAGTATGGGACCCTTGGATTCTACCTTTATAGCAATAGTTGCACCTAACAAAATAGGAGAGACAGCTACAAGCAAGACCGCAGCAAAAAAAAAGTCAGTGGTTTTTTTTACAATAATGTATGGTTTCATTACAGACACCTTAATTGCCCTTAATAATTTCTTTATCAATTAATTTAGATAGGTACTCTAATAAATTATGTTTTAACTCATCATGCTGCAATGCATATTCAATCGTAGTCTTAATAAATCCCAACTTCTCTCCAACATCATACCTAATACCTTCAAAGTTATATGCATATACGGCTTCAATTCGATTCAACCCAGCGATTGCGTCGGTAAGCTGTATCTCTCCACCAGCCCCAGGTGTTAGGTTTTCTAAAATCCCAAAAATCTTTGGAGTAAGAATATAGCGTCCCATTATAGCCATATTAGAAGGCGCCTCTTCTTTCTTTGGTTTTTCCACCAAATCGCTCACACTATAAAAACGGTTATCAATCTCCTTACCATCTACAATCCCATACCTAGAAACATCATCTTCTGCAACACGTTGAACACCAATGACGGATGATTTATAACGTTCATATTGCTCCATCATCTGCTTTAAACAAGGTTTATCGGCCTTTACGATGTCATCACCAAGTAATACCGCAAATGGCTCATTTCCAATAAACTTTCTAGCACACCAGACAGCATGTCCCAATCCCCTTGCTTCCTTTTGCCGAATATAATGAATGTCGACCATCTTGGAAGACTTCTGGACTTCATTCAGTAGCTCGATTTCCCCTTTTTCTAAGAGGTTCTGCTCCAACTCAAAAGAATTATCGAAGTGATCTTCAATCGCTCTTTTCCCTTTACCGGTTACAATAATAATATCCTCAATACCTGACTCCACTGCTTCTTCCACGATATATTGAATCGTAGGTTTATCTACAATGGGCAGCATTTCCTTAGGCATAGCCTTGGTTGCAGGCAGAAACCTGGTTCCGAGTCCTGCTGCAGGAATAATGGCTTTTCGTACTTTCATCCTTTATTACCCCTCTTATTTTTCATTCATTCCTCTAACGAATCCTTATAACTCTTCCCTTGACTCAATCCATATTTGGCCGCAATGGAAATCAATTGATCATATTCCTCTTCGGTTAACTTCTTCAGAATAATTTTCTTTGCTTCCTTTTTCTCTTCAACAGATAATCCATTAGTGGCCATTTTGATGAAAAGCTGTAGCTCACTAGCGCTTAGCTTACTTATGAGCACAGTCATCACCTGAGTCTTTTCCTTGGTGGTAACCGATTGTTCAACATTTTTCGCTTTCTCAGGCGAAACTTCAGCGCTATATTTCAGCTTTTGTCCGGGATCCATCTCTTCCGCATCCGGCTTTGCCGAGGCCCGGATCGTTTGTTCCTGTTTATTCGGGCCGGCATCTTTGTTTGAATTTTCAGTCTTTTCATCCTTAGACGGTCCTTCTGCACCCGTTGTTTTGCTGGATGCTGAGGAAGTGCCTACCTTGCTTTTGGTTTCTTGGGGTTCGGGCAGCGGATCGCTGGAAGCATCCTTTTCAACTGCCGATGGTGAAGTAGCGATGCTTCTTAACACATAGTTCACAGCATAGTTGGAAGCTATATAACCCCCAACACCGAGAGTGACAACAAGAAAAATAACGATAACCAGTGCTTTTCTCATCATAATCCCCACCCTGTTCTTTAATCTGGCTGCTTAGGAAACATTCAAGAATGTAGGAACAATATGCTTTAATTCATCTGTCAACATCGTCCGGTCTGCAAATAATACTTTCTCAAGTTCTTTAATTTCTGACTCTAGTTGAACTTGATTAATTGCAACAGGCTTGCCGATAAAGATCCGGTTATGCTTGGTTGAGCTCAGGCCCTCTTCATTCGTGAGCAATTCTTCATACAGCTTCTCGCCCGGGCGAACGCCTGTAAATAGTATTTCTATCTCATCATAAGGCTCGAATCCCGAGAAACGAATTAAGTCTTCCGCCAACTGAACGATACGAACAGGGGTCCCCATATCGAGTATGAAAATCTCACTGCCTTGCGCAAAAGCCCCTGCTTGAATAACCAACTGTACCGCTTCCGGAATAGTCATAAAATAACGAATCATCTCCGGATGGGTGACGGTGACCGGTCCCCCCATGGCAATCTGTTCTTTAAATCGGGGAATCACACTACCTCTGCTGCCGAGTACATTACCGAATCTTACGGCAACAAATTTGGTCCGGCTTGTTTTATCAAGAGATTGTATGATCATTTCTGCGATTCTTTTGGTCGTCCCCATAATGCTGGTTGGATTCACCGCTTTATCCGATGAAATTAAAACGAATCGCTCACAGCTGTAGCGATCCGCCGCTTCAGCTACGTTCCTCGTGCCGAACACATTATTTTTGATCGCTTCCGCAGGATTGCGTTCCATTAACGGTACATGTTTGTGGGCTGCTGCATGAAATACGACTTCAGGTTGGAATTTAGCAAAAACCTCATTAATCCGTTCGCGATCCTGAATATCGGCAATGATCGATTCTATATGAAGATTAGGAAAAATCCTTTTCATTTCCATCTCAATTAAGTAAATACTGTTCTCTCCATGACCTAGCAGCAACAACTGTTTAGGTAGAAACGGGGCTATCTGCCTGCACAATTCAGACCCTATAGAGCCTCCTGCGCCGGTTACTAAGATCGTTTTATTTTCCACATAATTCGCAATGCCTTCCAAATCAACGTTAATAGGATCTCTGCCTAGCAGATCCTCGACTTCTACATCCCGGATTTCCTTAACTGTTATAGATCCATCAATGAGTGCATTAATCTTAGGAATGATCTTGATTTTCGCTTTAGTTTCTTTGCATAGTTCAATGATTTCTGACGTTGCTTTTCTTGTAAGAGATGGAATGGCAATAATAATTTCATCAATATGTAATTGCTCAACTGCATTAACGATATTCCCTCTGGACCCGACTACCGGAAGGTTGAGAATACGTTGGTTATGTTTATTTACATCATCATCAATAAACGCTACCGGATACAGCTTGGCTTCAGGGGTACTAGTCATTTCCTTGGCGATAAGCACTCCACAATCCCCTGCTCCTATAATAAGTGCTTTCTTGTAGTGAGTTACCGGCTTGTATAATTGATCTCTTACCAACCGCCATGTAAATCGGGACCCACCGACAAGCAGTAGCATGGTCTCATAATTCCGCAGTACAATAGCTAAAGTAATTTGTTCGAATGTTATAGCATAAACCGCAATATAAGAGATTAAACTCCCCATTGTAACTGCTTTGAATATCGTTACCAATTCACCCACGCTAGCATACTGCCAAACTCTATTGTAAAGCTTGAAATAGCTCATCATATATGTACAAAGGATCGTCGAGACTACCCCATACAACATTGCCTGAACTAATAATTCTTGGGGAACGTATACACCATAACGAATATAGTATGAAGACAAAATACTCATCCATATGATAAATATATCAATTAAAATCATCGCCGATATTCGTCGTCCCTGGCCCATGTCCATCCCCCGTTATTGTTCTCTCTTATTCTTTGGTTCCGTAGTAATAGTAATAATAAGCTTCAGAGCTTTTGCGGTTCATATTGTTAAGTACTACGCCTAATATCCTTGCTTTCACATAATCCAGATTCGCTTTTGCTTTCATCGCAATCTCACGCTTCACCTTGCCCGAATCAATAACCAAAACAACGCCGTCGCATCTGGATGCTACGATCTGCGCATCCGTCACGGCTAATGCCGGCGGAGTGTCGATTAATATCATATCGAACTGTTCCTTGAGCTCATCCAACAGTACTCCCATTCTTTTTGAAGCTAACATCTCTGAAGGATTAGGAGGAATAGGACCTGATGTAATTACAGATAAGTTAGGAATCTTCGTTTCTCTTATAACTTCATGGAGAATGCCTTTGGATGAAAGTGCATTGGTTAAACCCGCCCGATTCGTTAAGTTAAAAGTATGGTGCATAGTAGGCTTACGCAGGTCGGCATCGATAAGAACAACCTTCATATCCGATTGAGCATAGGCGACAGCCAAATTCGTAATGGTCGTCGATTTACCCTCTCCCGGACCTGCTGAAGTGACCATGATGGTCCTGATCTCTTCATCAATGGCCGAGAACTGAATATTCGTCCTCAACGTTCGGTAAGCCTCCGAAATGGGCGACTTGGGATTATCATGCGTAATGACAGGCCGATTATTGGTTGACGGTAACACGAGTCGCTTCACCTGCCTGTCGTGATTGGGATTTGGTAGAGCTATGGTTAATTAGATCCTCTTCTTCAATACGGGCAATCATAGCCAAAGTGGGCAGCTCGAGGAATTGTTTGACATCATCTTCTGTTTTGATAGAATCGTCAAAATATTCAAGCAGGAATACTAATCCGATTGCAGCCATTAAAGATACGACGAAGCCAATCGCTATATTAAGGCCCGGATTGGGTTTAACCGGAATCGGTTTGTCGATAGGCGTAGCTTCGTTCAACAAGGATACATTATCCACTTTCATAATGGACGGGATTTCTTTCTGGAACACCTTGGACACTGCATTCACTATATTAGCTGCCTTGTCATATGACAGGTCTTGAACGACCAAGGTCATGACTTGGGTATTGTTAACCGAGCTGACCTTCACCTTCTTGATCAGTTGCTCGGAAGTTAGATTAAACTCCGGGTAATCCTTCACCACTTTATCCATAATTCGTGGTGTCTTGATAACTTCTTTATACGTATCGATTAATCGAATATTCAGATTGATCGAGTTGATGTCTACCTGATCCAAGCCTGGTCTTTCATTGGATTTGTTCACTATGAGCTTGGTTGAAGCTTCATAGACCGGTTGTATAAAAAAATAACTTACAATCCCTGTTGAAACCGTGCACAGCAGCACAATGGTAATGATTATCCAGATCCTCTTCATGATGATCTTTATATAATCCTTAAGATCCAGCTCCATTATTGACCTCCATTCATCGAAAAACAGCCATTAAGCAACAAATCTCTTGTTGAATCGGCATTTTTTGCAAAAGCAAGAAAAAGAAACTGTAAACCTCCCCGCAATGAAGAGGAGGTTTACAATATTTAAAAGTTTATTTATTTAACAATCGATAAATAACAACAGCTGCTTGTGCACGAGTAGAGTCGGCATTCGGGTTGAATTTGTTGCCTTCTTCCCCCACAACAATCCCTTGTCCTACAGAAAGTGCTACACCCGCTTTTAAAGAATCGTGAATTGCTTTTGCATCATCGAAGTTTTTCAATGCGCTATCAACGTCTGCAGTAACCTTAACTCCATTTACAGCTTGCAATGCTCTCGCTGCAATAGTCGCCATTTCTGCACGGGTGATTTTACCGTTAGGATCAAACTTGCCTTCTTCTCTTCCGTTAACCAGACCGCTCTTAACAGCAGCTGCCACATACGGCTTAAACCAATCCGAATCGTTCACATCTGTGAAGCTCGCCTTAGCTGAGGCATCCTCAAGACCAAAAGTCTTGACGATCATTTTGGCGAATTCCGCACGGGTTACGGTACCGTTAGGTACGAACTCTTTATCGCCCCGGCCTTCCAAAATACCTTTTGCTGCTGCAACTTCAATCTGACGTCCTGCCCAAGCTTTTACAGAAGCCGTATCATTAAATACAACGTTATTTTCAACGACTGTATAAGTAGAGAAGGAGTTTCTGACTGCACGCAGCTGTTTGTCCTTAGCGTTATATTTACCGCCGTAGAACTCCAGTTTGCCGTCAACGATCTTGGCAAGCACTAGCTTCTCTGTATCCAATCTAGATGAATCTTCAATCGATAGACGAAGCTCAACCGGATTCGAGAAGGTAGTCACCTTCGAGCCATTCGATGTGAATTCAAATTCGAAGACACCAGATGCTAACGGGAGCTGAGTTACACTCGTAGCTGCAGACGTTTCCTTTTTGCCAACTGTTAATGTTGTATCCGCATTAAAAGTCCCAGGAGTCATTGCAAGAGCAAGACCATTCATGCTCAAAGCAAGCTTGTCAATTCCATTCTCCTTGGCTGTATTGAACAACTCCTTGGAAAGAGGAACTTCCAGAGATTTGGCCGTAATAGCGCCAAGATTAAGGTTCAATTCCAGCTTCGATGGAGTCGCGTTAGGATCCAGTTCTTTTAAAGAAGCAAAGAGTTTTTTGCTTTCATCTGCAATATCTTTGATTTGTTGAACAAGTGCTGCTACATCGAGTTTTGCAACCGCCTTATCTCCGGATACCGTAATTGCTGTCGAGAGATCCACGTTGGTGATTTTAGCAATTGTCTCCGCGACTTGTGCTTTAGCTTGATCCAGGAGCTGCTGTTTTTTGTCACCTGTTGCATCCTTCAGTTGTTTTTTCAAATCCTCCAAAGACTTTTGAGCATCTGCTACGGCTTGTCCTACGGAGCCTCCAGTGCTTGGGCTGATGGCGCCCCCACCTCCGCCTCCGCCACCTTTGCTTCCGCTACCGCTAGATGTAGGTGTGAAAGACAACGAAACTTCTTTTCTGACTAAGACCAAACCGTCAAGATGAGTACCTGGTAAATTTAATTTCCCTTCAAGAACCGTTGTTTCCAAACCGGACACGTTCATGCTGAGAGCAACTTTGCCCTCCTCATACGATGCTGAGATTCTGGCATTAGAAGACGTCCATTTAAGAATGTTCGGCAGCGCTTTCCCTAGGATTGTGAACTGGTATTTCTGTTTCAATGAGTTCTCGCTGTAATCCGATGTTCTAGCAAATGTAGTATTTGCTTCTGAACGAAGCAGAGCAATGGCGATATTCGTCGTGGCTGCACGATCCTTATCCACCGCTCCAACGATTTTATTCGTCACCGCTGTGACATCCTCTACTGTAATACCAATATTACTGAGCACTTTACTGAATTTAAGGGTTTTGTTATCCATCACATTGCTTGCTGCAGCTTTAATGATATCTTTCATATCTTTTTCTTTAGCTGCAAGCATAGCCAACTGTTCAAAGCTTAAATTAGCAATCTGCCCTTTCAAAGCCGCCTCTGTTGCTGTAGCGAATGCAACCGCATCATCGATAGTCAAATCCTTCGGGTTAACGCCGCCTAGAATAGCAAGCTGCTTAAGGATCGGTCGGAGCTCTTTACGGACCAGCGCATCTTGCAGGCCGGTACCGTCGCCCTTTTCGTCCGTTATTCCTTCGGCATTAAAGAACAAGCCAAGCGAACTGAACAGCTTCAAGATATTTTTTTCGGATAACTGATCAAACTGACCCGAATCATCAGATTCACTAATTTTCTTGTTTACTCTAGAAGTAACTTCGCTTACTAGAGCAAGATTAGAGTCATTATTCCCCAAAGCATTGAGTTCAGCCCTTGCTTGACTAATCGGAGCTTTCTCCTCATCTGTCCACAAGTAGCTGTAAATTTTATTCAATTCATCCGTAATGGTTTTCACACCTGTAGGCGCAGCAGCCTGGGCTGTACTAACACCGATCTTCTCCAACAAGCCTTGTGTACTCATTGGAAGGCCTGCCAACGAACTAAACACCAAGCTCGCAGCCATAGTGGAAACGACTAACTTCTTCTTCATTTTCATTCCTTTCATCACCCCAAGATCATAAGTTATGTATGTACGTTAATACGTTAAGGATTAGTTGGGCCTTTTCCAGAAAAATCAAAAAATAGGATGATCCGTAGATCCCCATGTGCTGAGAAGTTCAAACACTTATAGAAAATTAACCCAGTTAATAGTACCATTGACTCATTCAAATTGTCAATGATTTCCGTCTTTTTGATTATTAGTTCTAAATTACTATTAAAACCTTTCATTAGGTTTTGCCTTCGAGCAAAGGATCTTCTATATTCTCACTAAATACTAACCTGATTCTGCTTTTTAGAGCTCCGAACCCGAGCTCTCATTTAACGTTGAAAACTCCGCTATTAGTCCAAAAGACCTATTTTTAAACCAAATGATGACTACACATATCTAGGGACAGGTTTTGGACCTGGTTGTCTAATAATCCATTAGAAGTAGAACGTCCTTGAGCTACGACATCAGCTATAACTATAAAAATAAAAATGCACCGCTGCGTATGGGTAATCTGGTTGTAATGATACTCCCATTATCCCTTTCCTCACTGCGGTGCATTTTTGCTTTACACGCTTAATCAAAATATAGTCTACTAGCCCCAAAACTTCCACCACGTCTTCGTCTTCCATGCTGGCTGAGAGACATTAATGTCCTCATGACTTATAAGTTTTACGGCATTTTCTTTATAGCCATGGACCAGATCATCTCCGAATTTCTGGGCCAGCATGGAGTACGCCTGACGCAACCCGAATGCCCTATTTTCTATATTATGGGCATCAGATGCAACAAAATGTACCATACGATGCTCGCATAATTCGAATGATAGTTTTTGTATTTTTTTACCAAATAATCCGTTGATAGAGTGACTGGTTATTTGAGCGAGAGCACCCTGCTGAATCAGATGTTGCAGCTTCGAGGGGTCGGATGCCAATTCCATGTTTCTTTCTGGATGAGCTATGACGGGTACCAAACCCATAACTCGCAGCTCATGAAACAATGCTTCTGTTTTCTTGGGGATTTCTCTAGTAGGAAACTCAATTAATATGTATTTACTAGAATGTAGAGTGCCAGCCATATGGCTATGAAGATCCTCCAATAAGTTGTTGTAAACCCGAATTTCCTGTCCAGGCACCACAGTCAGCGGAATTCCCCGCCCTCTCAATACTTCGTTCACTTCATGAACGGCATGTTCCACCTGCGTCCAAGGATTATCATATTTACCATTGGCATGATGCGGAGTAGCAATCAGTGTATGTATCCCCTCCTCCACAGCAGCTTGCGCCATTTGCACTGTCTCTTCCATATCCTGTGCTCCATCATCTATACCAGGAATTATGTGTGTATGAATGTCGATCACGTGCTATTCCTTCCTTTCTTTTCATAGTAGTTCATGCTGCTAGTTGCTTCATATATTGAAAGAATTGCATACAGAAAAGATTTTCCTAAACAAAAGGAGCCAAATGGGATTGTATAATGGACACCTCCAGTACACACCCACATAGCTCCATTTGTCAAAAGTAGTAGACTAGGCTTCTTGTATCTTTTGTTTCCTTCATCATGTATTGTTATCGGCAGAAACAGTAGTTAATTGTATATGCAAATTATTGAACAGTTGCACTTATAAGAAAACCATGGGTATTCGTATTAATTCCCGTTAACTCTATCTGATAGGCTGTAATCTTAGAGCTTCATATACGCGATCGAATCATATCCTTACGCCGATATACACTGAACATAATCCCCATCGCTGCCATCTCTGCCAGCAAATGGCTTCCTCCGTAGCTAAGAAACGGGAGAGAAATACCCCCTAATATAGGAAGCACACCCGTCGACATCCCGAGATTCCAAATAAACTGTATAGCAATCATACTTCCTAGGCCACTGATAAGTGTTTTGCCGTAGCGTTCTCGTACATTGCCTATGACATGGAGCATTTGAACAGCAAACAAAACAGCGCATACCACAACCACCGTACCTCCAAGCCAGCCCAAGCTGTATACCAGATAGGTAAACAGATGATCCGTATGGATTTCAGGAAGCCTGGTATTCACTGCTCCCAAACCATGTCCCCACCAGCCTGCGGAACGAATAGCTTGATTCATTTGGATGTACATATACCCAGCACCATCAGGGTCTGCATAAGGGCCCCAAAAAGCGGAGAGGCGTCTCACAGCATTCCCCGATAAGCCGACTAGTGTTACAAAAAAAGCTACAAGCATTCCTACCGGAAGTAAAATATCGCGCAAACGTTTCGTCGCAGAGTAAAGCACTATCAGATAGGAAACAACATACAACAAAATAGAGGATAACGACGGGCCAAGCATGTACAGAAGTGTTGGTATGCCCAACAGAAGCAAGTGCTGCTTCCATGTGGAGCGCGGGCTCAGATCCCTATTGTGCAATAGGCCAGCGGCCGCAATAATAAATAAATACACACTGGTCGTCATCCAATCCAGTTGGATAGGACCGAGCGAAATATAGGCTTTCATCCCGTTAACCTGTCTACCGAATACAGCGGTACCTATCGAAATCAGTACTGTGCCTGCGTAGATAAACCATGAATAATGCAGCATCCGTCGATAATCAAAGAACAGGAGTGCGATCATAGCAACAAGTCCTATAGCAGTGAACTCCAGCTTTTTCAATAAAAAAGGAATCTCGGAACCAGCTCTATGCTTCCCCGCATAGCTCAATTCAACCGCATACATAGCAACGAATGAAATAAGAAGCAATACCGTCACCCAGCCAATAAGACCCCAAGGAATGCGAGGTTTATGTACCTTATTCAACTCCGCCCCTACAGCCGATGGTTCCCCCATCTGACTCACTGCCCAGCGGGCCGCGTCCTCTTCGCTGCTGCCTTCCTCAAGCTTCAAGCTAACCAGCTCTTCCAGATGATCCGCTATTTCCTGCCGTATGTCTTTGTGCAGCTCTCTTGCTTTGACCTGTCGAACGACCGAAGCCAAATAATCGTCGATGAGTGGATGGTTGTCCTTTTTGATCATCCTTGTCCCTCCCCAAGCACACGATCAACCGCATTGCGGAAAAACCGCCATTCCTGTTTTTTTTCTTTCAGCTGCTTCCTCCCGCTATCGGTTATTTTGTAATATTTTCTTTTGCGTCCTTCGGCTTCATGCCAATAGGCGTCCACCCACCGCTCTGCCTCCATTCCATGAAGAATGGGATACAGCGTCCCTTCTTTCAGTAAAAAGGTTCCGTCCGAGCTGCGCTCCAGCTCCTTGATTAATTCATAACCGTACCGATCCTGTCTTTCCAGCAAAGTGAGGATTAATGTTCCCGTACTTCCCTTCAGTAATTCTTTGTTGACATTACTCATGGTAAAAATGGCACCTCCAGTTCTCTCTTAATTTGTTTGTCAGTTAATACTTAGTTTATCTATGCATAGTAAATCTAGGTATATAATATCAAAGATAGGCGGCATATTCAATTCAACAAAAAAACAGCCGGTATATAAGGAATTCACCTTAAAATACCGACTGCTATTACATAAAAATTATTTCACCAGTTGTCCACGGGTTACGCCGAGCTGGTTCGTCGCTTTGAGCGTCTTCCAAACCTGCGTTCCGCTGATGGTACCTTGCAGAGAACGCTGATACAGATCAATAACTTCGAGCACTTTCTCTGGTGTCTCCTCCAAAAACTCCACTCGGAAGGTAGACACGCCAAGATCCATGAAATTACGTACATATTCCGCACCGGATTGTTCAATCGCATTGTATACCGTATTCCGGCAGCCTTCATCCACGCGAACCGGATGGGACATGCCCACACGGTCCTGCAGCGATACACTGTGATCCTCACAAGGGCGACCGCAGTTGGTATAGTCGGTTCCTTCGCTCAGGAATGTACAGTAAACACAGTGCTCTGTATGGAACATAGGCATATGCTGATGGATTACAACCTCCATCTTGGATGTGTCGGCTACCTGCAGCAAGTCAACCATTTGCTGAATGTTCAAATCGTATGACGGCGTCACTCGGCTTAAACCCGCTTCCAAGAACAATGCAGCCGTCTTATGATTGGCAATGTTTAAGGAAAAGTCTCCGATTAGCTCCGGATGGCGCTCATTCGGATGCTCCATGCGCTGCTTCATATAATAGTAAACAGCACCTGTATTGCGCACCAGAACAGCGTCAGGTTGTAAGTTGGTGATGTTTTTGAAATAGCCGGTTTCTCCCGGCATATGAATCCGCGGAGTAGCAAGCGCAATGCGTTTCCCTGCAGCCCGTGCCGCCTCTACCGCAGCTGGGAATTGTTTAATAAATTCAAAGTCTGCATATACCATATCCACATTGGTCCGCAATGCAGCTCGTACCTGTTCAAGATTACGGCACAATGCAGTTAGGCGCGGCGCCGTTGGAGCCTCCTGTTTAGACGGAGCATCTGACAGCACTTCAACTGGACGCTTAATATACTGACGCGGGTTCTGACGCAGCGATTCCAATTGTTCCACAGCGCGGCGGCGCATGCCGTTCAGCTCACGCATCGGTACGATCAGAGCTCCATCCAGCTGCACATCAAGCTGACCAAGCTCGAAGATCGTTCCACCCAGCCGGCCGAATTGATCTTCGAACAGCGCTGCATCCATCGGGCGTTTCTCCGCCTGTACGAGTGGCAGCTCGGAATCAATAGACACGGTATAGCCCGTTAACTCATCAGTCCATTCGCTCTGCAATAATCCTCCAAGCGTACCCTTTACTTTGATAGATACAGGAAAAGTACGGTAAGGCTTATCCGTCTCAAAGGACTGACGAAGCCGCTTGTCCAGATGCGGATCATTCGTTTTCCAAATCCGATCCCCTACATGCAGACGGTTCAGGTTCACATCGTTACGACCTGGGATAATCTCAATCAACCCGCCTGGCGCTTCGCCTTCTACCTTTATACCTTTACGGCGGATATCATAGACTCGCCCGCCCTCTTCTTTTTTCGTAGGATCCCCAGCATCGAAACAAATACCGTCGCCGCGTTTAACCGGAGCTTCCAGTTCGCAAACAACACCATCGCGCAATATTTGTTTTACACGCCCCAAATATACCCCGCGGCTCTTCGGATAAGTTCCCTCAACCAGCTTCTTGTTGTTCGTTCCTTTAAGGAAGCCGTAGGTGAAGCCGCGCGAGAAGCTCTGTTCAAGCTCACGCAGCTCTTCCTTCGTCGGCTTGGCGTTCCCGTCTTCAAAATAACGGTCGATAGCCTTTCGGTATTTGCTTACTACGTTCGCTACATATTCAGGGCTTTTTAACCGGCCTTCAATTTTGAAGGAGGTAACTCCCGCTTCGATTAATTCAGGTACGAGCTCCAGTGCCGCCAGATCCTTAGGTGACAAAAGATAGGCAATATCGCCCATCGGCTTTTGCTCTCCGTCCACCATCAAATCGTACGGCAAACGACAGGCCTGCGCGCATTCTCCACGGTTCGCCGATCGGCCTCCCCACATCTCCGAGGTCAAGCATTGACCGGAATAAGACACGCACAATGCCCCATGGACAAAAACTTCCATTGGAAGTTTGGCTTGGTCACCGATTTGTTTTATTTGCTTCAGGTTATTTTCGCGACCCAGCACGACCCGTTCTATATCAAAAGGTTTGGTAAATTCAACTGCCTCCGGCGAGGTTATCGTCATTTGTGTAGACCCGTGAATCGGAAAATCCGGCGAAATATCGCGGATCATTTTGACCAAGCCCAAATCCTGTACGATAACCGCATCAACACCTGCATCGACACAAGCTTCGATCAGCTTTCTAGCATCGTCAAGCTCATCCTCAAAAACGAGAATATTGAATGTCAAAAAACCTTTAACCCCGTACAAGTGCAGAAAAGACATAATGTCCGGCAATTCATCCGTAACAAAATTGTTCGCTCTTGCGCGAGCATTAAATTTCTCCACACCGAAAAACACTGCGTCCGCCCCATTGGCGACAGCCGCACGTAAACAATCCCAATCTCCTGCAGGCGCCAACAGCTCAACATCTGATTTTTTCAACTTCATATTATATTCATTCCTCCGAATGCTATTCCGCTTGTTCATTTTATCGCTTCAACTATATAGTGTACCAGAAATGGAGGCTATAAAGCTAACAAAACCAGCAAATGGCAGAGGAAAATAGCATTCTATTTTTTAACCAGTGTCTCCCATGATGTCATAACTAAACCGTTCGACTATCAAAATAACAACTATTTTACAAGCCAACCTGCTGTAAATACCAGAATACCTATAACGACAACAACAATCTCGGTCCATACTACAGAGCGTTTCATCAACCAAACAACAGACAAACTGAACAGGCTTTGTATTGGAATCATAACAATCAGAAGCGGTGGGTGATGGACTAATAACAGCATCGTAAAGTCAATTGAAACGCTCTTGAAGCTTCGTGTAACAGCCTTTAAGACACGATATCGGGCCTGCCGACAAAAGTTAACAAAGACCGCCATCCATGCTATAATTGCAAGGTAGTCCAACCCAGAAGTAATTGAGGGATTTCATGAAGTTAACAAAAGCCCGGATTGCAGGCGCCGTTATCGGTATTCTGCTCATCCTCGCAGCGTGGTTGGCCGTCTCCGACAAGGAACTGTCCGTTCGCATGCTCTATGTATCGAACGGCGACAGCTTCGACTCGGCAGCCTACGGTCAGTTTAAACAGTCGTTAGTCGCCAATTTGCAATTGGAACGGCGCAGTTTGGATAAGCTTTCTCTTAAGCAATTGAAAAACTACGAAGCCGTCTATTTGGATCCTTCCCTTCATGAAGCGATGACAGACAAGCAGCGTGAGCTGCTTCAAAGCTATGTATCGCAGGGGGGGCATTTGTTCCTTGAAAATGGATTGGCCGCGGATTTTCCGTTGGCCTTTATCGGCGCGAAGGAGCTCGTAGAGCTTTCGCCGCCCAAAGCCCTTGCCGTCAGTACGGCAAAAACGGCATCGCCTGCAGCAGAGGCATTCACTTATCCTGATGTCGAGCTGAATTTGCAGTCGATGCAGCAGTTGTTCAGGCAGTTCATGGACAACTATATTAATCATGACGGATTAACCGATCTGCAAAAATTCTCTTGGGGGAAGGGTTTGATCCCTTCAACCGCAGAACCCATGGTATCGTTAAATGATAAGGCGCTGTACGCCTTGAATCGATATGGCAAAGGAACTGTGTTTTTCAGCAGCGCTCTTCTGCCGAATCGCTTCTACATTACTGGTTATGACATGAGCAGCGGCATGGACCCGAGCCTTGGATTCACCAAGCTCGCGGAAGAAACGAATCAAGCCAAGAAGCCGACCGCGGGCGCGCTATATTACGATCGCGGACAGCTCCCGCTTGAGCCTTACTTTCATTTCACCTTTAGCGCAGGGAGCGCGCTGTTCCGGAGCGAATACGTATCCTTCGTTTCCAAAGAAACGCTTGGCTACAGCGTCAAAAAAGTGCTCGGACCTTACGGCCGACCAGCTATGTCTCATCAAAATCACTTCGAAGCTATAGAAGCGATTCGGGACGGAGAAGGCATTCAATGGGCGGAGCTGTTGAAAAAGTATAATCAAGTGCCGTCCTTTACACTCGTTCGTTCCTCCTTCCATTGGGGACGCTGGCAGGAATCGCTGGCCGTCCACTTGAATACGGGAACGAACGACAAGCCCGCCTTCATCGGGGAAACGCCGAACTCGTTTTATTCGAGCGGCACTCGCGTCATAAGTGAAGGTATGCCGATTCAGCTCGCGCTGTATCCGGACTATCGTTCGCTTGGCGATCCGATCGATAAAGCTTTTAGAGCTTATCCTGCGATAGCGGACTTGAACGGAGACGGCAAGCTGGACCTGATCGTCGGCTCAGCCGATGGCACCATCTCCGCTTACACGAACACCGGGCTGAAGCCGGACGCCTACGCCGGGCAAATGCTGCCCGACGGCATGACCGCGCCCGATGCCTTCGGCAAGCGCGAGCCGCTGCGGCTGAAGAACGGTCAGCCGCTCAAGACCGATGCGTACGCCAGCGTCGCGGCGTACGACCTCACCTGCGACGGCCAGCCCGACCTGATTCTCGGGCTGGCCGACGGCACGCTCGCGGTCGCCTATGGCGAAGCCGGCGGCACGTTCACGGAGCCCGCCCCGCTATTGGCGGGCGGCAAGCCCATCCGAGCCGCGGCGCCAGTGGCTCCGGCTCTGGGTGACGTCACCGCCGACGGCGTTCCCGACCTCGTGGTCGGGGATGCGGATGGCGGTGTGACGCTCTATCGCGGCCACCGCACAGCGGGCCGCGGCGGCGCCGCAGGCGCTGGCTCGGGCTCCGGCACAGCCGGGGAGCCCATTGCCTTTGACGCCGGCAGCTTGCTGTTCAAGCTGCCCGCTCGATTCGCCGCGCCGTCGATCCGTGACATGAACGGCGACGGTCGGCCCGACCTCGTGGTCGGCAATCTCGAAGGCGACCTGCGCATCTACTTGCAGCAGGCTGATGGAACGTGGAAGCCTTCCGGTGTAGTAGAAGGCGCTACAGTGAACCAACTCGGCAATCATGCTCTCGTTGGCGGTCACAACTCCGTACCGCTATGGTACGATTTGAATCACGACGGCAAAGACGATCTGATCGTCGGCCAATTGGAATTCGGTATGCCGATTACCGTCGACGATCCGAAGTTCCCTTATGCAGAGCAGCTGAAAGCCTTTATACAATACAATAAAGATCATTACCTTGAATTGTTCCCGCATACGTTTGTCCATAATTTTACGAGCGACCAGCAGGAGAAGGAAGAGATTGCTCTACAGCAAAAGTCGTTCAAGACATTAGACATTCCGTGGAACATGCCGGGAACGAACCAACACACTTGGCGGATCAATAACCCTGACCGCACGCAAACGTTGAACAACGAGCGCGGCGCCGGGATTTGGTACAATTTCGGTTTCCGTCCATCTAATATTCCGAACGAGCCTCGGCTTGGCGTTCAGTACAATTGGGGCTTCCCATTCCTGATGACGGATCAAGGATCGTCCGAGCCATCGAATCCGCCGATGCTATTAAGCACTCCGGCACCTGTGCTTCGGCTCGGGCAGTATTCAACCGAGGATTTGTTCCAATCGTATATTAATATGGACTTGCCTATCGATTATTTCGAGCATATCGAGTACAAACTTCCAAATGGCGTAGCCGGTCCAGGTGGGTTGCTGGAATTCGTTAAATATTTGGACCAGATTCGCAATCAATATAGCTATAACTTTATGAAGGAACCACAAATGGCTCGAACGGTCCTTAATACGTTAACGACGCAAACTACGGTGTACCGTCCATGGATCGAAGTAGTACTGGATCATATGAAACGCATAGTTGGAGTACACACGGAGCCATCCATTCGGATCAAACCTTCAACGAATAACGTGCCTGCTCAAGCAGCGGAATACAAAGGTACACTTGGAGTCGTTATCGAACGGGGACAAGCTTACGTGGACCGTCCAGTTTCTACGGATGCCGACGTGTTTAATTCGCTTAACAATAAGCTGTACCTGGGTGTGCCGCAGGCAACAAAAGTATGGTTCGGCAGCAGTGATGAGAACCGACTGCATCTGCTTCGTTCCAATGTGCCTTACAAGCTGGATAAACAGCAAGGCCAATGGAAGCTGGAGTGGCTATCGGACGGCATGCAGCAAATTCAGCTGCAAAGCTCGAAACCTCTCACTATCGAAGGTGACCAGCTCCAAGTAGACCACAAGGAGGGTGAGGGCACGTATACTGTGACCCATTTTGGCCCGCCGACAACGATTACCATCCGTTACTAATGATACAAGTAGGCTTAATCGACTTAAATTAAGGCAGATAACTTCCAGCTATGCGGAAGAATCCTGCACTGATAGCTTCAAGAAATGACCCGCCTACTTTCTCGTTACCGAAAGATTCCCGCAAAGCTCCGGCTATAGCGGGAATTTCTCGCGTTACGAACCCAAAATCCGATGTTCTTACAAAACTTAAATAAGTGAATCCAAGGGGGACTTTTTATGCAAGATTTGCTCCAACAGCTCGAAGAGCATATCCGCAACCGCTACGAAATTGAAGCGGACGATGATGATTTTACCGTTGACGTACACTTGTTCGATTACGGCTATGTTGATTCTATCGGGGCTACGGCGCTGATTGCTCATATCGAGAAAACCTACAATATCCAAGTAACGAATCAAGACCTAATGCTTTATTCTATGAATACAGTGCGAGAAATCGCCGATTTCATTCAGACTAAGACTGCGAGGTAATAAACTATGGAATGCGTCGTATCCCTAGAGGGATTGGCTTCAAGCCAACACGGACAACTGAAATACGCCGCCGCCTTCATCGACGAGCAAATCAGCGAAATCCGAATTGATGATAGCAACATCTACATCACCCACGAATCGACAAAAGGCAACGAAGCGATTGAAGCGCACGTACGCCGCTTGATTACCCGTTTTTCACAAGGTGATTTCGGCTTCAAAGAGAACATCTTATTCGAACATAAAGTAGACACCCCTTATGAGGGCGATATTATTTCCGAGCTTGTAGACCGTAAAATCATTAAAGTGCTAGAGCCGGGATTGTTCATTTTCCGTGAGCCGTTCTCGAGTCTGATGCGCTTTTTCGACTATTCCTTTGTGACCAAAGTGGCTAACCGCTTTGCAGGTGTCAAAGAAGAATCCTACCCTGCGGTCATTCATGCGGATACATTGAATAAAACGAACCACTTTACCTCGTTTCCTGAGCATATCCATTTCCTTACCCATCTTCGCGAGGACCTCGACATTATCGAGACATTCTCCCAATCGATCCGTGAAGCCGGAGGCTGGAAGCAAGACGGTCCTTTGGATCTGAATGCAACGATGCCGAAGCCGAAGTTTACAATGAATCCATCGACATGCTACCACTGCTACGAAGGACTTCAAAACGAAACTTTGGAAGGCGAAGGCGTTATCGTTTCCGCTATCTCCAAATGCCACCGTTTTGAATCTCGTAATCATAGCGATTTTGGTCGTTTGCTCGACTTCAGCATGCGCGAAATTATTTTCGTAGGGAAACCGGAGTTTGTCAAAGAAAACCGTCTTCGCTCTATCGAGTACATTAAGGAGCTTGCCGTTGAATGGAATGTAGATAGTATGCTGGAAATCGCTAATGATCCATTTTTCACTAATGATTTTCAAACAAAAGCTTCCTTCCAACGGAATCAGGAAATGAAATATGAGCTTCGTTTGACAGTTCCTTACGTGAACAAGTCGATCGCCTGCAGCTCCATCAACTTCCACAGCAATACGTTCGGTACAGCATTTAATATTAAAATGGGCAAACGCAATGCGGTTACCGGCTGTGTCGGCTTCGGAATTGAACGTTGGGCATTTGCATTCTTGGCTCAATACGGGCTGGACGAATCGAACTGGCCTGCCACCTTCCGTGAGCAGTACCACACTTGGCAGCAAAAATCGTTGTAAAGATGTAGGTTCCTTATGAAACTGAGCGCTTTTTTTCGCAAAAACAGCTTTGTGCTGCTGCTGCTCGTCGTCTTCGTTCTGTCGGATCTTCTCATCAGCATGTGGGATCCGATGGCGACGTCGCGTCGATTTTATAAAAACGACTTTACCAAAACGTTATATCACCATCAGTGGCTGGATCATGGTCCCACGTTCTTTGGCAACTCGGCGGTTACCGGTGCTTATATCGAGGAGAAGTCGAATGCCAAACTAATAGAAATGGGACTCTCCTATGGCAAGCTGACCGATCTGAAAGCAATTTTGGAGCGGCAGCTTTTCCATGTTGATGACGAGCTGGTGATCGGTATCGACGTCCACACGATGATCGATAGCTTGGACACCGACCCTACCTACCAGTGGTTCAAGCCATGGTACCAGCCCTATGTGTATGCCTACCGTGATTATTTCCGGGACACAGGAACGGAATTCGCTTGTGCGATGTATCAAGGCCTTCTGAAGCAGGATGCTGCAAGTCTCAAAGGCTGCGCCGCTTTTCCAGAAACGTTGAAGCTGAGTCAGCATCATCCATTGGCTTACCAGCCGCGTTGGATTGATAAAGAGCTCTATTTCGGACAAACAACCGATGAAGAGCTGAAAAAGAAATGGACGGAATACGACCAGCGCTTCGGTTGGATGTCACAGAACGATTATAAAGACAACCTGCAAGCACTCGACTGGATTTTGGCTTACGCCAATGAGCACCAGCTTAAGGTCCGTGTTATTTGGATGCCGTGGAATAAGGGGTATGAGCTGCCTAGGTACATGCCTGGATTGCAAGAAGAGGTTAATCGACGACTAGCTTCCTATAATGTCCCTGTACTGGATTTGCTGCAAAAATACGACAAATCACTCTTTCACGATCTTGTTCATTTAAGCCGCCAGGAGGGCGCACCGGTATTTACGAAGGAGGTAGACGCATGGCTCCTTTCGCTCGCAAAATCATCGAAGTGATTGTTTATACGGCAATGCTGATTATGGTGCTGATCTATTTTACCGGAAAAGGTTTGTTTATCTACGAGGGATTTTAAACGGAGTGCTTCCTTAAGGAAGCTCAACCTATGCTTTCGAAGTTAGTTTTACTACGGAAAGCTCTGTAGTGCTTACGAAGTTAGCTTTCCTATCGGAAAGCTCTAAGGAGTAAACCTATGTTTTTTATGAACATGAACGCGGTCATGGCGCTCATCGGAATGATCATCGTCCTGGCCCTCACCCGTTGGTGGCCGCATAACAAGCGAATCCTGCTGCTGGCGTTCAACCTTTGTTTCTTGCTGCTGTTCAGCAAGAAGCTTTTTCTCTTTTACATCATCTATACGTTGTTGAACTATATGAGCTTCTTATGGCTGTGCCATGTGAAAAAGTGGCGTTTATTCTGGTTCATTCTGCTGATCGTTCTGAACGTAGGTGCTGTTTCGGGGATAAGGCTCCTCGGCATGCAGTCGACGGAGAGTCCTCTTTTTGATGCCGTTATTGCACTTACCTTGATCTATAACGTGCTTAAGGTCATCGACGCTCATTATTTCGCTTACTTTTTCGGCAAGGATGCCCGAGCTTCGGTCATTGACTATGTGAACTACATTTTGTTCGTTCCCACCTTTACTTCTGGGCCGATCCTGAAGTTCCGCGACTTTATGGCCGATGCCAAGAAGCCTTATCAGGTTAACTCTAGTCAGGTAG
The DNA here is from genome assembly GCF_030020805.1 of Paenibacillus sp. RC67. Classification (GTDB taxonomy): domain Bacteria; phylum Bacillota; class Bacilli; order Paenibacillales; family NBRC-103111; genus Paenibacillus_S. The sequence continues at coordinate 142,410 of NZ_CP125098.1, read as the reverse complement.
AGGAAGGGATTAAGCGAATTATTCTCGGCTTGTTCAAAAAGCTCGTTGTCGTCACCTGGATGACAGATGTGTTCCATCATGTGCAGAACCAGGAGCTTTACACACACCAATCCATCTTTTTGATGATTTGGTTCTATATTATGCTATTCTTCGACTTTTCGGGGTATTCCGACATTGCTATTGGGTTTGGTCGGCTCATGGGTTACACGATACCGGAAAACTTCAAGAAGCCCTTTCAATCGCCCACGCTCACCCAATTTTGGCGCAACTGGCATGCAACTCTCGGCGATTGGTTCCGCGACCATATCTTTATGTTCTTTACGCGAAAAGCCCCAACAAAGTGGATGGGCGCAGCCCTGTCGATTCTCATTATGGTGCTCATAGGTCTGTGGCATGGCTTCGGCTGGATCTATTTTTTCTATGGACTTTATCATGGTATTGTCATTGCCGTAGAGACTTTACTGGGCAAATCGACCGTGAACAAGAAGAAAGTATCCCGAGCCTACTTCCTCTACCGCTGTGCCCTTACCCAGGCTATTGTAACGCTCTCCGTTATCGTATACAGCGGCAACATCGATACCGTGTTGAAAATTTACCGTGGGTTGTTCCACCTGCCTTTTTAAATGAAGGCTATTCGCCTCGAACTTAAAAAGAGTCTTTCGTTCACTCACAGGAACGTCAGACTCTTTTCTTTTACTCTAGTACAGGGCCAAGTAGCGTTTGCCCGGATTCGCTTTGGAATATAAGTACGCTTCCGTTCCGACGACCTCAATCCGTTCCAAAGAATCCACATCCAAGGAACCGCCCTGCTTCTCATCCCCTTTTGCTTTCAATGCATAAATTAACTGCGGAATCATTTTGTGGTCGCTTGAGACGAAAGTAACCGGAATTTCCTTATCTTGCAGCCGGATTCTCAAGCTGATTCCTCCTTTTCTAACGTTTCAGCATTTTGAACATTTCCTGTCTGCAGCAGACCGGAGAATACAGTATCCATTTTCTCACTGCTTGGTGTTTGCGAAACATGACAATGAATTTGATTATTGCCTGACGCCGAAATAAATACATCGCCGATATGCTGGTACACTTGGTTATGGTCCTTCTTATGAATGTGTACATTGCCCGACTTGATATCGATATTAAGCGAAATTTGATTGGACAATTCGACCAAGCATGTGGACTTTTTAAAGTGATTAGGGAAACGAAGCCATTGGCCAGAAACCGTTTCAACGATTTGGGTATCTTTGCTATACATATTTGATCCGCCCTCTCTTCAAAAAGTTTTGACATCCCGCGATCGACCGACACCGCCGCTGCCTCGGCTGCTCTATGCACCTCTTTTCCTCCGGATTTTGGCGCCTTCATTATTGTACTGGATACGCCATGCAAAGAAATGGGAACGCTGTCGAGACAAACTGTCGAAGTTTATTTTTTTACTGTAATTTCCACGTATCTTGGCTTGTCCTCAACTTGCACTAGGAGTGGAGGCCAAACAATGCTATAATCGAAATTAATCGCGTACACGCGTACATTTTTTATTTTTTCGGAGGTGTCACATGAAATTAGGCGTTTTTACGGTACTTTTTGGCCAAAAGCCTTTCGAAGAAGCATTAGACTTTATTGCATCTAAAGGACTGGACGCGGTTGAATTGGGGACTGGGGGATATCCTGGCAATGCTCATTGTGATCCGGATACGCTCCTTGCTGATGATAGCAAATTGAAGGCGTTCAAAAAAGCGATTGAGTCCCGCGGTTTGTTCATCAGCGCTCTGAGCTGTCATGCAAATCCACTTCATCCCCAGAAAGCCATTTCTGAAGAGCATCAACAATTGATTCTAAAAACCGTTGAGTTGGCCGAGAAGCTGGAAGTACCTGTCGTCAATACATTCTCCGGCTGCCCTGGCGATCATGAAAATGCTAAATATCCTAACTGGCCTGTAGCTCCTTGGCCGCCTGATTATCAAGAAATTTTGGATTGGCAGTGGACTAATAAAGTCATCCCTTATTGGACCGAGACCGGTAAATTTGCTTCGGACCGTAATGTGAAATTTGGATTGGAATTGCATGGTGGCTTCTCCGTTCATACTCCAGCAACTCTACTGCGTCTTCGTGAAGCGGCAGGAGACGTTATCGGAGCGAATCTGGATCCAAGTCATATGTGGTGGCAAGGGATCGATCCGGTTCAAGCCATTCAAATCCTTGGCCGTGCAGGCGCCATTCACCACTTCCATGCCAAAGATACGACCATTGATCCAATCAACGTCAATAAGCACGGTGTGACCGATATGCAGCCTTATACAGCGATGCTGGATCGCGCTTGGCAGTTCCGTAGTGTTGGCTTTGGACATGATCTTAAAACGTGGGCGGATATCATTAGCACTCTTCGCTTGGTTGGCTACGATTACGTTGTCAGTATCGAGCATGAGGATGGTTTAATGTCCGTGGAAGAAGGATTTACCAAAGCAGTACAAAACCTGCAGCAAGTCCTCATCAAAGAACCACTTGGTGAAATGTGGTGGGTGTAGCCCGTCTTCGCTGTCATCTCAAACGAAAAGCCCTGGTCTCCATGAGATCCAGGGCTTCTTTACCTTATAGAGCGTTCCTATAGGCTTGTGATAAAACTACACATGCATTACAGCCGCCGCTTATTTCGCCGCAGCAGTTGAAGTTATTGCTCGATTCCGTTCGATGATTACAATTTGTCCATCCAGTTCATGACCATAACGACGTCCATTATCAAAAACACGATCAAGCTGATCGAGCCGAAGCCGATGGCAAAAGGATTTTTCTTAGCAGCACTCAATAAACGTACTACGCCGATAGCAATAACAATCGTAAATAAAATTACGAATATGTCAAAACTGTCAAATTTACTCGCTGCTTGCGCTGCCTCTTCAGCCAAAAACATCGAGAGACCTCCTTCAATGTACAAAAATGCTTATTTTCTATCTTATCTTGAGTCGACATGAAGTGCAAGCCATAAATAGGAAGTGTAACAAGTTTGTCAACATTTCCTGATTTTATAGTTCTTTTGCTTACCCCTAGTCGATTAAAACTAACATTATTGGATGCAATAACAACACAACCGCTCCTATTGGATACCTAGTCCCAACAATTCGTTATCGATTTACGTATTCTCGTAAAAATGTTACTATTATGGTATTCTTTTTCATACTAAATTAATCGGATTTACGCTTTAAAGGAGGAGCATTTACAACATGGCTTATGAAGCAATTTGGGCGGCCGACCCATCCAAGCTCAGTAAGGTTGAGCTGCAAAAGCTGGAAAAAGACGGTCTAGACGTTATCCGCACCATCATTGAACAATACGCTCACGAAGGCTACGATGCCATCACAGAAGACGATATGAACCGCTTCAAATGGGCCGGTGTGTATGAGCAGAAACCAAAAGACGGTCATTTCATGATGCGTGTTCGGATTAATTCCGGCATCATGACATCCGATCAAGCCCGTGCAATGGCATCCATCGCAAAAGATTACGGACGAGGTCTTGTAGACGTTACGACTAGACAAGCCATCCAGTTTCACTGGCTTCGTGTTGAGAACTTGCCCGATATTTTCAAACGTCTGGAATCGGTAGGCCTCTATTCTTTCGAGGCTTGCGGCGATTGCCCGCGTACCGTTGTTGGGAATCCTTTAGCAGGAATCGACAAAGATGAGCTTATGGATACAACGCAGTTGGTTAATGAAGTCAACGACTTTTTCTTAATGAACCGTGATTTCTCTAACTTACCGCGTAAATATAAAATGTCCATTTCTTCTAATATTTATAACTCCGGTCATGCGGAAATTCAATGTTTGGCGTTTACTCCTGCTACCAAAGTTATTGACGGTCAAGAAGTAGTCGGATTCCATGCATGGGTTGGCGGCGGTTTATCAGCCAAACCACATTTGGCCAAAAGATTGGATCTATTCGTAAAACCGGAAGATGTTTTAAAGGTTGCTACTGGTGTAACCACCATTTATCGTGATCACGGTTACCGTGAAAAACGTCATCATGCCCGTCTGAAATTTCTTGTGGCTGACTGGGGTCCGGAGAAATTCAAAGAAGAGTTAATTAAGCTTATCGGCGACATGCCTTCTCTTGGAGAAGATAAGGTTGTAGGCTGGAAAGCCGCCTATTTCGATGGTGTTCATCCACAAAAGCAAGATGGCTTGAATTATATCGGACTGAGCGTTCCGGTTGGACGTCTGGATGATGCAGAGCTTACGGAGCTGGCTCGTATTGCTGATGAATACGGCGACCAAACGATCCGTACTACTGTATCGCAAAACATTATTTTGTCCGGTGTACCGACAGAGAAAGTGGAGGCAGCATTAGCCGAGAAAATTTTCGAGCGCCTTACGCCGAATCCAAAACATTTCTTAAGCCGTACCGTATCCTGTACCGGCAACGAGTTCTGCAATTTGGCTGTTGTAGAAACCAAGAAAAGAGCCGTTCTCGTTGCTGAATATTTGGATGCACACGTTGAGTTGGACGAAGAAGTTCGTATTCATTTTATCGGCTGTCCTAACGCTTGCGGTCAGAAGCATATCGCTGACATTGGCCTTCAAGGTGCCCTCGTTAAGACGCCTGAAGGTATGGTAGAAGCGTTTGATATCGCGGTAGGTGGTATTCTTGGCCCAGGTGCACAATTTAACCAGGTGTTGAAAGGCCGCGTTAAAGGCGATAATGTAGGGCCTGTCCTAGCTCAGCTGATTTTGTATTATAAAGAAAATCGCAGTGATGATGAAACCTTCCATCAATTCGTTACCCGAGTAGGCATTCCTACCTTCCAAGACAAATTGACTTCGATTCTGGCTTCCTAATTACTGCATCATAGAAAGCTTGGTTCTCTTCTATGGGGACCAAGCTTTTTTGTACACAAAAAATCGCTCAGACCCGTTAAAGTCTGAGCGACAATTCGTTTTATACCACAACGTCTTCCATCTGCTTGACTCGCTGTGCATAATCTTCCGATCTTGCCTTATCTCTCTCAAGAATCGGCTTCAAATACCGTCCAGTATAAGAGCCTTCCACCTTCACTACTTCCTCCGGTGTTCCTGTGGCAACAATCGTTCCACCCTTACTTCCGCCTTCCGGACCCAGGTCGATCATGTAGTCCGCGGTTTTAATAACATCCAGGTTATGCTCGATGACAAGAACCGTTTCCCCGCTCTCTACCAAGCGATGCAAAACCTTTAACAGCCGATCGATATCGTGAATATGAAGTCCCGTTGTAGGCTCATCCAGTATATAGATCGTCTTGCCAGTGCTTCTACGATACAGCTCAGCAGCCAGCTTCACGCGCTGTGCCTCACCACCGGACAATGTGGTCGCCGGTTGTCCCAAATTCATATAGCCTAAGCCAACATCCAGTAGCGTTTGCAGCTTACGATGAATACGCGGAATGTTTTTGAAGAATTCGCACGCGTCCTCGATAGTCATATCCAGCACTTCCGAGATATTCTTCCCTTTGTAGTGAACCTCCAGCGTTTCTCGGTTATAACGCTTGCCCTTACATACTTCGCATGGGACATACACGTCAGGCAAGAAATGCATCTCAATCTTGATAATACCGTCACCGCGACAAGCCTCGCAGCGGCCGCCCTTGACGTTAAAGCTAAAACGGCCTTTCTTATAGCCGCGTACCTTCGCTTCATTCGTCGCCGAATACACGTCACGAATATCATCGAAGACACCTGTGTACGTAGCCGGATTAGAGCGAGGGGTCCGTCCAATCGGAGACTGGTCAATATCGATCACTTTATCGATATGCTCTAGTCCGACGAACTCTCTGTACTCACCAGGACGTACCTTAGCCCCGTTCAGTTCCTTGGCTAATGTTTTATATAACAGCTCATTGATGAGCGTACTTTTACCAGATCCAGATACGCCGGTGACGCATGTAAATACACCTAAAGGAAACTTCACGCTTACGTTACGCAGATTGTTTTCTTTAGCACCCTTGATTTCAAGCCATTTGCCGTTAGGCTTACGTCGTTCTGCACCGACAGGGATAAATTTCTTGCCGCTTAAATATTGGCCGGTTAGCGATTCCGGATCGGCCATAATTTCCTTCGGAGTCCCCTGCGAGACGACATTGCCTCCGTGAATACCAGCCCCTGGCCCGATATCAATAATATAATCGGCTGCCATCATCGTATCTTCGTCGTGCTCAACGACGATCAAAGTATTACCCAAATCGCGCATATGCTCGAGTGTCTTGATCAAGCGATCATTATCTCGCTGATGAAGGCCGATACTCGGCTCGTCAAGAATATACAGTACGCCCATCAAGCTGGAACCGATTTGCGTCGCTAAGCGGATCCGCTGAGCCTCACCGCCAGAAAGCGTTCCTGCTGCCCGGTGCATCGTCAGGTAATCCAGCCCTACATTGACTAAGAATCCGAGCCGAGCATTAATCTCTTTCAATATTAAATGAGCGATCTGAAGCTCTCTATCATTCAAGCTCAAAGATTCGAACCACTCTTGTGAGTCTCCGATCGATAAGGAGGTCACATGGGCAATATTTTTACCGTTGATCGTAACCGCGAGTGTCTCCGGCTTCAAACGCTGACCTTTGCATTTCCCGCACGGCTTGGAGCTCATATAAGTCTCAATATGCTCTCTTATTCCTTCTGAGAACGTATCGCGATAGCGGCGCTCCAAATTCGGAATAATCCCTTCAAAGGCGACCATAGCCTCTTTCTTATGGCCCATATCATTTTCATAACGGAAGCGAACCTTCTCGCCGCCTGTACCATGGAGAAGCTTCTTCATTTGTTCCGCTGTAAGCTCGCTTACCGGCACATTCCTAGGAATCCCGTAATGCTCGCAGACGGCTGCCAGAAACTGAGGATAGTAGTTGGACGTACTTCCTGCCCAAGCTTCAAATGCGCCCTCTTCAATTGTTAATTTTGGATTCGGCACTAATAGATCTGGATCTACGATCATTTTACTGCCTAATCCGTCACAATCGGGGCAAGCCCCGAACGGGCTATTGAAGGAGAACATTCTCGGAGCCAGCTCTTCCATACTGAAGCCGCACTCCGGACAAGCCAGGTTTTGGCTGAACAGAAGCTCTTCTTGCTCCAATATATCGACGATAACGCGGCCGTTACCTAGCTTGAGTGCAGTTTCCAGTGAGTCTGCCAGCCGCGCCTGCACATCGGCTTTGACAACAATACGATCCACAACGACTTCAATGCTGGACTTTTTGTTTTTATCGAGTTCGATTTTATCCGATAAGTCCATGACTTCTCCGTTAACACGGACACGCACAAAGCCCTGCTTCTGAATATCCGCAAGCAGCTTCGTGTGTTCACCTTTACGTCCGGAAATAATAGGAGCCAATATTTGCAGACGTGTTCGCTCCGGATACTCCATAATCCGGTCTACCATCTGTTCTACGGTTTGTGAAGTAATTTCGATCTTATGATCCGGGCAATGAGGACGGCCAATCCGAGCAAAAAGCAGCCGGAGATAGTCGTAGATTTCCGTCACCGTCCCTACAGTTGAGCGCGGGTTGCGGCTGGTCGTTTTTTGATCAATGGAAATCGCCGGAGATAGTCCTTCTATAGAATCAACGTCAGGCTTATCCATCTGCCCGAGGAACTGCCGCGCATAGGCGGACAGCGATTCTACATACCTACGTTGGCCTTCTGCATAGATCGTATCGAATGCCAGCGATGACTTACCGGAGCCGCTAAGCCCCGTCAATACAACAAATTGGTCGCGTGGAATCGTTACATCAATATTTTTCAAATTGTGCGCTCTCGCGCCCTTGATTACTATATTGTCTCTGGCCACTTACCTTCCACCATCCTTCATATTTCAACGGAGCTGACATCTGCTTAAATTCCGTACTCACTTTGATGGAGATCCGCCATTTCCGAGTTCTTATAAATCCATACCCTACCCAAACTTTGCAGCAAATAAAACAATCTATTTCAACATTATACCCACTATAGCTCTGCCTTTAACTCCATAACGGCATCACGGAGCTCAGCGGCACGTTCAAACTGCAGGTTTTTGGCCGCTTCTTTCATTTCCTGCTCCAAACGATCGATTAGAGACATACGATCTTTCTTAGACATCTTCGCCTGCTTCACATCAGTTAAATAATCCGCCTTGGTCTCGGCTACCTTAACTGCCTCGATGACGTCGCGTACTTTCTTTTGTATCGTCTGTGGAGTAATTCCATGCTTCTCGTTATATGCAGTCTGGATTTCACGACGACGACTCGTCTCACGCATCGCTTTATCCATAGAGTCGGTTATCTTATCGCCGTACATAATCACTCGACCATTGGCATTCCTTGCCGCACGACCGATAGTCTGAATCAGCGACCGCTCTGCACGGAGGAAGCCTTCTTTATCTGCGTCAAGAATCGCTACCAGCGATACTTCCGGCAGGTCCAGCCCTTCTCTCAGCAGGTTGATACCGACAAGCACATGAAATACGCCAAGCCGCAGGTCACGCAGTATTTGCATTCGCTCCAGCGTCTTAATATCGGAGTGCAAATAACGTACCTTAATGCCGATCTCCTTAAAGTAATCCGTTAAATCCTCCGCCATCTTCTTGGTTAATGTGGTAACTAATACACGTTCGTCCTTACGAATCCGGTCCTGAATTTCTCCAAGCAGATCGTCTATCTGCCCTTTGGTCGGACGAACCTCAATCACAGGATCTATCAAGCCCGTCGGACGAATAATCTGTTCCACCATGTCCGGGCAGTGCTCCAATTCATACGGTCCTGGGGTTGCTGAAATATACAGTGCCTGGGTCACTTTCTTCTCAAATTCCTCGAATCGTAGCGGCCGGTTATCCATCGCAGAAGGAAGACGAAATCCATGCTCTACTAGTACTTCCTTACGTGCTCTATCCCCGTTATACATCCCTCGGATTTGCGGAAGAGATACGTGCGACTCGTCTACAACAATTAGCATATCGTCTGGGAAGTAGTCGAACAAGGTGTACGGCGTCGCTCCACGTTCTCGGAACGTCAGTGGTCCTGAATAGTTCTCAATCCCCGAGCAGAAGCCCATCTCTTGCATCATTTCGATATCGTAGCGAGTCCGCTGCTCCAAGCGTTGAGCTTCCAGCAGCTTGCCTTTTCCGCGAAGTTCCTCCAGCCGTTCCTCCAACTCGCGTTCAATATCTACAAGTGCCCTTTTCATCGTATCCTCATGGGTTACGAAGTGAGACGCCGGGAAGATGGCAATATGATCTCTCTCGCCCAGAATTTCGCCCGTTAGGACATCAATCTCCGTAATCCGTTCGATTTCATCACCGAACAGCTCCACACGAACCGCATGCTCGCTATGTGAAGCCGGGAATATTTCTACGACGTCGCCCCTTACACGGAACGTGCCACGGACAAAATTCATATCATTACGCTGATATTGAATGTCGATCAGTCGATGCAGTATTTCATTACGCGAACGTTCCATTCCAACACGCAGCGACATGACCAGATTGCGATACTCCATCGGAGAACCCAAGCCGTAAATGCACGACACGCTCGCAACGATAATGACATCGCGGCGCTCGAACAACGAGCTGGTAGCCGAATGTCGCAGTTTATCTATTTCATCATTTATACTCGAGTCTTTTTCAATAAACGTATCGGATGAAGGAATGTAGGCCTCTGGCTGATAATAATCGTAGTAGCTGACAAAATATTCAACCGCATTATTTGGAAAAAACTCCTTCAGCTCACTGCACAGCTGCGCAGCCAACGTCTTATTGTGAGCAATTAACAGTGTAGGCCGATTTAACTTCGCGATAACTTGAGCCGCGGTAAAGGTCTTCCCCGTTCCTGTCGCTCCGAGCAGCGTCTGATGCTTATTCCCCGCCTGGATGCTTTCTAAAAGCTTCTCTATAGCCTTCGGCTGATCTCCCTGAGGAGAGAACTCGGATACCAGCTCAAAGCGCTTATCACTCATCACTACATCGTTCATTTCGTCACCGCCTATTGAAAAAGATCATTTTCTATAAACTTTTGCCCAGATGTTTCCGATAAATACTATGCGCCTCATCGACGCAGGTTGACTCCGTTCGACTTTTTCCTTAATAGGAATATTTGTTCCCATATATTATACCTTTTTTCAGCTTATGTTGCAAACGCATAAGTCTTCCACTTATACGCTGCATCTACAGCAGGAAGAACGGATTTTTAAACAAAAAAGCATTCTCATTTACTCGAAGCAGGGGTGGTACGAAAATGGATTTGACAACAATTATAGGTATTGTATTCGGCGTGGGGGCCCTAATCGGCGGGTATATGTGGGATGGCGGGCACATTTCTGCACTGATAGTCCCAAGCGCCATGCTGATCGTTTTCGGGGGGACCATTGGGGCTGTAGTTGTAAGCTTTCCGATGTCTACATTGAAAGAAACGGGTAAGGCGCTTAAAATGGCGTTTAAAGAAACGAAACGTGATCCAGGCACTATTATTGATGAACTCGTCGATATGGCTACCGTTGCCAGACGTGAGGGCGTGCTTGCTTTGGAGCAGCGTGCACAAGAGCATTCCAACGATTTTTTGCGTGATGGCCTGATGATGGTTGTTGACGGTACCGATCCTGAATTAACAAGACAAATTTTAGAGCTCGAAATGGATGCTTTGGAGCATCATCATGAAGGCTGGGCCAAAATTTTTGAATCCGCTGGCGGTTTTGCGCCAACCATGGGGATCATCGGTACGGTAATGGGCCTTATCCACGTATTAGGTAACCTGTCCGAGCCGAGCACGTTAGGCCCTGCTATCGCGGTTGCTTTTGCAGCTACCTTGTATGGTGTAGCATCCGCGAACGTTATTTATATGCCGCTTGCCCAAAAGATCAAAGTCCGCAGTAAAGAGCAAATCTCCGAAATGGAGCTTATGCTGGAGGGGATTTTGGCGCTGCAAGCTGGTGAAAATCCACAGCTGATCAAGAAAAAATTGAAATCGTTCCTACACCAAGAGCAGAAGAAACCGGAAAGCGAAGGTGATACCGGTGGCGAGGAGAAATAAAAAACACGCACCGCATGAGAATCATGAACGATGGTTAATTACTTATTCTGACCTGATCACACTTCTGTTGGTTTTCTTTATTATCATGTACGCTATGAGTAAAATCGATAATGAAAAGTATACCGTGCTAGCCTCTGCGCTCAGCTTTGAATTTAAAAAGTCCGATACGGTCATGCCTCAGGGCGAGGGCGTTCTCGGCCGTGTAAGTACGGCTAAGGCTCAAGAAGGCGAAAAAACCGAGAACAACGACAAGGATAAGAAGGAACGCGAAGAAAAGGAACAGCGTGAAAAACAGCTGGAGAACCTGCTCGAGAAAATACAGCAGTACATTCAGCAGAACAACCTGCAAGCTCAGGTGTTTGCCGCCAATACGCCTCGAGGTGTTGCGGTTACGTTGAACGATTTGTTCCTATTTGATCTCGGGAAAGCTGAGCTTAAGAAAGACGCGTATCCGATTCTGAATCAGTTAGCCAGCTTGTTCCCGACTTTACAAGACACAACCATCAGCATTGAGGGGCATACAGACAATCTGCCATTGGCAACCGGTTCGCTGTATAAGGATAACTGGGGGCTCTCGAATGAACGATCCCTTTCCGTTCTCCGCTATTTTGTATACAACGATGGATTGGATCCTAAAAAATTCATGTCTACCGGATATGCGGACACACGCCCTGTCGCAGACAATGATACGGTGGAGAACCGCTCCAAAAACCGTCGTGTTGAAATTGTCGTGTTGAGAGACAAAAACTGATTCCATCCTTTATTGAATCTACCTTGCTAACAAAAAACATGCTGCATAAAAAAGAGCTGTCGGAATGAAATCCGGCAGCTCTTTCTTTTGTTCATTAACTTTACATCGGTTTTGTACCGGAAGGCTTGCTAAGCAGGCCGACCAGCTTTTTCCGCATATAAGCAAATATATGAGTATGCTTCTCTTCAGCATAATACATGGCATCTTGATCCGGGGCCAACAAAATACCTAACTGATGGTGCTCCCCAGAGAACATAGCCCGCTTCAAAAACTTACTCTCGCCTTCTAAATTCAATACTTCCAGCTTACAAAAGGCCGAATTCATTTGCATCGCCTGATGCAGCTCGCTTTTCGTTCTTATAGATACGCCGTTGACCTTGTGAATGATCTCCCCCGGTACAATGTCGAGCTCAGCCGCAGCACTTCCAGGCAGCACAGCCAAAACCTTCAACCCTCGCTGATCGTGTACGAAAATCGGAGTACGCTTGGCCTCATCCCAACGACTGTACAATAGCAAACCTTCATGCAGCGCTATACAAAGGATAGAGGCTACCAGAGTCATTACAGGCCACTCATGAGCAATTATCGCAAACAACAAAACCAGACATGCATATACTGCCAAAAGCCGAGCGCTCATTCGCGCCTTCTGTTGGGGAAGTCTGGACATCGTTAATTCGGCAAAGCCGATCATGACAGGGAAGCCGACGATGGTCCAACCGCCGCTCCACAAATTTCCCCCTAGCAGTGGTGTCCAAGGGAGAGGATTTGCACTTCCTCCTTGAAGCGGTACAAGCAAGAACAAGGCAATGGGCCAAAAACCTTGCATGTGATAGCCGCCGACGATTTTGCCGCGCTTGCTCTCATAAAACATGGGTGTGGCTGTTCTAGCACCCTGCATTCGAACTAGTAGCGCCTCGACCAGATGAAGCACCGCTACAAGGGCAAGCAGCGCTGGCAGATTCAGGCTCAGTATAGGGTCCAGTAACCATGCTGGCATTACATTCGCCAATGCATCTATAGAAGAGCTTAGCACCTGAAGCACACCGATAACACCAACTGCGTAGGCCCAGCACAGAAAACGAACACGGAATAAGATGAGAAGCAACGACAGGATCCAAAGCAATATGACCGCCTCGGGCTGAATCGTGGCTCCGACTACAGCCATTAGCACAGAGGCTGCCAGCCCGCCTATCCATCCCCAAAGCAGTGTCCGCCAGGTTTCGGATATCAGCGAGTGCAGCTTAGTGTGGAACAGCTTGCGCTCAAACTGAATCTGCCTTCTATATTGAAGCACAATAAATAGAATCCCTACATAATAGAACGGATGCGCGAGCAATTGCAGCAGGGCCCTAAGCCCATGATAAGCTATATCGGCTAATATGTTCATAAGGCTGCTCCTTCTTGTAACAGGGATAAACTGATTCAAACAAAAAAAGAAAGAAAGCTGGACGAATCCAACCTTCTTTACCATTCGACGCTTATAACCCGTTTTCCTTCTGTATTCCCATTTTTCCCATCCAGCCCTTATTTGGTAATAGCTGTTTGGACTTGTTGAACTGCTGCTTTCAGCTGCAGATCGTTTTTAGGATCTTTGATTTCCGTCAAAATTGCTTTTTCCAGCTGATTAGCCGTCTCTACATCAACTTCACCGGTCACCGGCAAGTTATGAAGACGCTGGAACGATTTTACGGATGCCGCTGTTTTTTCACTGAAATAACCATCTGTGCGATCCGGGTTCAAACCGACTCCGGACAACATGATTTGCAGATTTTTAACGTCCTCGCCTGTCGTATCAGGCTTTAAGGTAGCTTTCTTGGTTAATGGAGCCACTTTAAAGAAGGTCGGCTGTTCGACAGGGATATCCGGTGTGATTCCTTTTTTATGAATCCATGTACCGTTCGGCGTCAGCCATTTGTATACGGTCATCTTAATATTGCTTCCATCGCCCATTTCCTTCTCGAACGGTACCTGTACTGTCCCTTTACCGTAAGAAGTTTCTCCAACCAGCTTACTATCAGCCGAATCATGAAGGGCTCCTGCCAATATTTCCGAGGCACTCGCGCTGCCTTTGTTCATAAGAACGGTAACGGGATAATTTTTGCCTGTTCCTTGAGAAGGAGTATCCTCCTGCTTACCTTTGCGATCCTCAATCTTCACAATCGGCTTCCCTTTAGCTATGAAAGGCTCTACGATCTCAACTACAGCCTGCAGCAAACCGCCCGGATCGTTACGAACGTCAATAACAAGCCCCTTCATCCCTTTGGCTTCCAGGTTCTTTAGCTCGTCCTTAAAGCGTTTAGCCGTATTGGTTGAAAATTGACGAATTTCAATTTTTCCGATGTTTCCTTGAAGCATCTCGGCATAGACCGTTTCTACATCAATGTCATCACGAACTACGATCATTTGAATAGGTTCCTGCGTACCTGGACGCATGATTTCAAGCTTAGCCTGCGTACCTTTTGGCCCGCGGATTTTCATAACAGCCTGATTCAACGTTAGCCCGTCCAATTTCTCGCCATTCACTGACATAATGACATCCTTCGCATGCAAACCGGCTTTTTCAGCAGGCGAGCCTTTGATAGGCGCCACAATCGTGACCTTGCCGTCTTCGGTCGATACTTCAGCACCAATACCTTGAAACGAAGAAGTAATGCTTTCATCGAACTGCTTAGCTTCTTTTTGATCCATATACACGGTAAAAGGATCTTCCAATGTAGCCAGCATCCCATTAATCGCTCCGTTGACGACCTTCTCATGATCGACCTCGGATAAAAACTTGTTCTCAATCAACTGATACGTCGTCGATATTTTGTTAATGTCCTTGGTTGTCAGCCCGGATTTCACCGTTCCTGAAGCGCCGCCATCCTTACCGACTCCGGCTAGCATAGATGGGTTTACAATCGTAAGCGTCATAATGCTGCTGGCGAACATAGCCAACAAAATAAATGCCAAAACGGTACGTCCCTTAAATGTCATTACCCTGTATACACCGCCTTTGTTCGTGCCTTGGTGAACTCGTCTTTGTATTATATGACAAGCTATTAGAAATTATTAACAGCGGTTTTATTTTAAGTATGGCTTCGGATCTACCGGTTCCTCATTAATACGTACTTCGAAGTGCAAATGGTTGCCAGTGGATTCGCCTGTGGAGCCGACTTCTGCTACTTTTTGGCCCCGTTTCACATGATCGCCTTTCTCTACCACCGTGCCTCCATTGCGAATATGTCCGTACAACGTCCAATAACCGTTTCCATGGTCTATAATAACCGTGTTTCCATAGCCGCTCCACCACGAAGCAACAATGACTTCGCCTTCGGCAGCTGCTAAAATATCGGTTCCGTTAGGAGCACCTAGGTCAATTCCCTTATGCAGCTTTTTAGCACCGGTGAACGGATCGGAACGATACCCGAAATCCGATGTCATTGGCGCCACTTTAGCTAACGGATAGCCGAATTTGCCACCGGAGGATGTCGCCGCAGGCGCAGAAGGAGCCGCCGTGCTGCCTCCGCCGCTGCTGCCGTTCGTTTTGGCCTTTGCAGCGGCGGCTGCTGCAGCTGCTGCCGCCTCAGCCGCCGCCGCTTTACGCTTGTCCGCTGCCAAAGCTGCCGATTTGCGGGCATATTGAAGAAGCTGCTGCTCCTGATCCTCGCTGATGTCTTCCAAATCCTTTTCTTTTTTGGCAAGACTAGCGATCTTGACTTCCTTATCCTTCTCCTTGGACACAAGACCCGCTTTGATCGTCGCAGACTGATTATAAAGGTCGCTTACCTTCTTTAACTCCTGCTCAATCTGGTTTTGTTTGACTTCCTTCGTTTCCCGGTCTCGCTGGTTGGCCTGCAATATCTCCTTATCCTGGTTGACAATAGCCTTTAATGCGTTCATTCGATCTAAAAAGTCTCCGAAGCTCGTAGAGCTCAACAGTACGTCCGCATAAGATACAACACCGTTCATATACATAAGGCGCAGACGAGATTTTAACAATACATCGCGGGCCTCAATTTGCTCTTTTAGTTCATCCAGCAGTTTGCTGTTTAGCTGCAAATCATCCTTAGTCGTGGATATTTGGTCATTCAGAGTATTCAGCTTGAGATTCTCAGCCTCGATCTGCTTAATGATACTTTTAACCTCGGCTTCCACCTGCTGCTTATCCTGCTGCACTTTACCAATTTCATTTTGCGTATCGGCAGCCTTTTGCTGAGTAGTATTCTGCTGTTTTTTCAGTTGATCCAGCTGCTGCTGAATCTTTTGCGATTCGGACAAAGCAAAGGACAGCTGCGGAACAAGCAGCGTGCTTGCCATCCCTGCGGTAACGATTAGTGACAGAACAGACTTCTTCAACTTTCGTTTCCTCCCCAACTAGATTCATACTTTAGCCAGGCACTGGCCCAAGCCCCTTCACGATTAGGTTACACTCGCAAAAACTTACGCACCGACAAGGTGCTGCCAAAAATACCAATCAATATACCGATTCCAAGCAGCAAACTCGGCATCGTGTAACATATTTGATTAAACGGAAGCAGCTTTATCATCAGTAAGTTTAAATCCAGCTGCGTTGAAGTCATCAATTCCCAGTAGCCATAGAGCAAAATGGATGTTGGGATAATAGAGCCTATAATACCAAGCAGCGCGCCTTCAATAAAAAACGGCCAGCGGATAAAGGAATTCGTCGCTCCGACAAGCTTCATGATGCCAATCTCTCGACGCCGTGCTACTATGGTCAGCTTAATCGTATTTGCGATAAGGAACATCGCCGTCAAAGCAAGGCCCGCCACAAGAATAAGGCCGATATTACGCACAATTTCGGTAACCTTAAACATCGTTTCGACGGTTCCTTGTCCGTAGCTAACCCTATAGATCGGCTTCGAAGCTTTCCCGTTATTTAGATCATTAATTTGCTGAGCTACCGTACCTACTTGACGGGGTTCTACCACTTCTACCGTAAAGGAGTCATTCAAGGGGTTGTTATCTCCATCGAAGCCTTCCAGCAGCTGCTTCCCGCTATCTCCCAGCTTCTCACGCAAGTAGTCAAGCCCCTCATCCTTCGAAATGAAGGTCACTCTGTCCACATTGGCAAGAGAGGAAATCTCTGTTTGCAATGAAGGAATTTGCTCCTTCGTAATGTTCACATCCAAATAGACACGAATTTCTACCTGCTGCTCAATTTGCTGAGCGAGGTAGTTCACATTTAACGTTAACAGCAAAAACACACCTAGTATTAATAGCGATATGGCAATCGAGCTTACCGAAGCGAACGTCATCCAGCCATTGCGGATCACATTCTTACCGCCTTCCCGTAAGTGGCGGAAGCCTGTGTTAATCCTCATAGCCGTATTCACCCCTAACTTCATCGCGGACAATTTGTCCATGCTCAATGGCCAGAACGCGTTTGCGCATCGTATTTACGATTTCTTTGTTGTGTGTTGCCATGATGATAGTCGTTCCACGAAAATTGATCTCTTCCATAAGCTTCATAATATCCCACGATGTATCAGGGTCCAGATTTCCAGTCGGTTCATCAGCAATAATT
The DNA here is from genome assembly GCF_030020805.1 of Paenibacillus sp. RC67. Taxonomy (GTDB): domain Bacteria; phylum Bacillota; class Bacilli; order Paenibacillales; family NBRC-103111; genus Paenibacillus_S. Next base: position 125,115 of record NZ_CP125098.1, on the reverse strand, counting down.
ACCGAGGGATTGTTCACAATAGCTCTTGCAATCGCTACCCGCTGTTGTTCTCCGCCCGATAGTTGCGACGGCAAAGAACCCGCTTTTTCTTTAAGCCTGACAAGGTCCAGTACCTCTTGCACACGCTTGCGGATTAATTTCTTGGGAGCTTCGATAACCTCCATAGCAAAAGCGATATTTTCATATACAGTTAATTTAGGCAGCAGCCGAAAATCTTGAAAAATAACGCCGATATTCCGTCTTACATAAGGAATCTTGCGCTGCTTCAGCTTCTCCAAATTAAATCCGTTTACAAAAATACTCCCCTTAGTCGGTCTCTCTTCTCTATAAATCAATTTCATAAAGGTCGATTTTCCTGCGCCTGACGGACCTACGACATACAAGAATTCATTGCGGTCCACCTTGACATTAATGCTTTTTAAAGCCTGACTCCCATCGGGATACGTTTTCCAAACGTCATGCATCTCAATCACGGTATCACATCCTGAATTTTTCGCTAGCTTATATCCATTCGACATAAACAGGTAAAATCCTTTACACGTAAAAGATTTTCAACACTTTTTCACAATTACGCCAGCATTTTTTGTAGAAAACACGAATGATCCCGCAGGCAAATTTTCGAAATGTCGGCATATACATCAATATGTACGAGCAGAACTTGTCACACGGAACAATGGGTAAAAGGAGACGAAACCGATGACGCTTCAGCGTATGTTTTGGGTGCGGGTGCTGCTAGGCTTGCTGCTGTTTGCAGGCGCAGCTTGCGCGACTTTGGTCTGGTACGGCACACAGCGCACACTTCCCGCAGGGTTAACGGTAGATAACTGGGAGGTTGGCGGGATCCCGATTACCGAGTTCGGGCGACAGCTTGAGGATAAAAAAATGCTGCTTCTGCAGCAGCCGGTCCGTATGGTCAGTAAGCATCCTGATGTTCAACTGCAGCCGGCAGATTGGTTGCTGGAACAGCTGGGACTTGAGCTCCCTCTACAGGATGTGATTAATCGGCTTCAACCGTTGAAGACGGGTTCAGTATTTCAAAGGGCTGTCTACCGATGGCATATTCGAAATGAAGAATGGCCCCTCACCGCTTCGTTCGACGCAGCCAAGCTTCACGCGACTTTAATGCGCGGTTTCCCTGCACTATACAATAAACAACCTGAAGACGCCCAAAGGATAATAGGTCCGAATGACATGATCAGCTATGTCCCCGAAACATCGGTCATGCGCATCAATGAGCCCGAACTGATGAATCAATTGCAGCGAATCCTCCCCTCTATGAGAATCATTGGTTGGACGGTTGGCGCGGATGGTCAACAGTTTGCAAACCATTCAGAAACGGAGGGGAACACCCCATCGGAAGCTGCGGTACAACGGGTTAAAGCGGGGGATACTGCCCTTACAGCCGTATCTCCAGCAAGCAGATCCCCGTTCCTCATTGCACTTCCTTTTGTAAAGGAGGAGCCTAAACTGAATGTTAGTATGCTTCAGGCACAAGGCATCGAGCGTAAGATCAGCGAATTTACAACGTCCTACCCACAAAACGGCGAAGGCCGGATTCACAATATACGTTCTACAGCCCAATCCATCCAAGACGTATTATTACAACCAGGGGAAACGTTCGATTACGCAACCTATATTACCCAGACAGAAGCTAAATTTGGCTTCAAGGAGGCTCCAGTCATTCTCAATGGCAAGCTGGTACCCGGTATTGGTGGCGGGATCTGTCAGGTATCCTCCACGCTGTACAATGCGGTGCTGCGGGCAGGCCTGCAAATCGTCGAACGGCGCAATCATTCATTGCCCGTCAGTTATGTGCCACTCGGGCAGGATGCCACGTTCGCCAGTGGTCATATCAACTTTAAATTTCGTAATAATACGGCGAAGTACCTTTTGATTCGCACTTACACGGACGACCAACGGATTACAGTAAAATTATTTGGGCAAGCTCCAGCCGATATTACCTACGCCATCGAATCAACTACTATCGAAAAGCTCCAACCCTCGATCAAATATGTATTGAATCCGACACTCCCTAAGGGAAGGAAACAAACCATCAGTACAGGTAAAACAGGTTATGTTGTGGATACGTACCGGATCAAAATGCAGAACGGAGTCGAGGTAAGCAGAGAACGAATATCCCGCGATACCTATTCCGCCCAGCCTACGATTATTGCGACGAATGAAGGTGGTGCTATCGAGCCAAACAATCGCCAGCCCGAAGCTCCTCTGATAGAGGATGGTGTAAAGGGGCCGACGTTTAGGTAAAAAACAAAAAGTGGTTGGACAGAATTAAAAACTCTGCCAACCACTTTGTTTTGACTACTCACTTAGACAGTTTATATTACTGGCTCTTATTACTAAACTGCTCGAACCATTCGTTCGTGCTGTTGAACACAACCTCGGCACGCGCGATAGCTTGGCTAACTTGGTTGCTCGCCGTACCGCCGTAAACATTACGAGCATTAACGACTTGTTCCGGCTGCAGTACGTTGTAGATGTCCTGTTCGAACAAGGTGGAGAATTGGTGGAACTCCTCTAACTTCATATCCAATAGGAATTTTTCGTTCTGGATACAGTAGAGAACCGTTTTACCAATGACTTCATGCGCTTGGCGGAAAGGCAGACCTTTATTAACCAAGTAATCAGCAATATCCGTTGCATTGGAGAAGTCCTGATTAACTGCTTGACGCATACGATCCTTATTTACCTTCATGGTGCTGACCATTGGGGCATACAACTGAAGGGCGCCTTGTAGCGTACGAACTGTATCCAGCATCCCTTCTTTGTCCTCCTGCATGTCCTTGTTGTAGGCCAGAGGCAAAGATTTAAGCACTGTCAACAAACCGAACAGGTTTCCGTATACACGACCGGTTTTGCCGCGAACGAGCTCCGGTACGTCCGGATTTTTCTTTTGAGGCATAATGCTGCTTCCTGTACAGAAAGCATCATCCAGCTCGATGAAATGGAACTCCGTGCTTGACCAAAGAATGAATTCCTCGCTCAAACGGGACAAGTGCATCATGATCATCGAGGCGTTGGATAGGAACTCGATGATGAAATCGCGGTCGCTGACTGCATCCAGGGAATTTTCATACACGCCATCGAAGCCCAACTGTTGAGCTACGAAGTGACGATCAATGGGAAATGTCGTCCCTGCCAAGGCTCCCGCTCCAAGCGGCAGCACGTTAATCCGTTTGTAGCTGTCCTGCAGACGCTCGATATCGCGTTGGAACATAGACACATAAGCCATCAAATGATGAGCGAACAAAATCGGCTGAGCACGTTGAAGATGCGTATAGCCTGGAATGATCGTATCCAGGTTGTTCTTGGCTTGCTCGATCAGCGCTTCTTGAAGCTTGTTCAGCAGACCTACAAATTCTACAACCCGCTTGCGCAAGTACAAGTGCATGTCCGTAGCCACTTGGTCGTTACGGCTGCGTCCCGTATGCAGCTTACCACCTACAGGGCCAACTTCTTCAATCAACGCTTTCTCGATGTTCATATGGATATCTTCATCGCTAACGGAGAACTCCATCTCGCCGCGGCGGATCGTGCCCTGTACTTTCAGCAGGCCATCCTTGATCTTCTCCACATCTTCTTGCGGCAAAATCCCGCATTTGCCCAGCATCGTTACATGAGCCAAGCTGCCTTGAATATCTTCTTCAGCCAGCTCTTTATCGAACATGATGGAAGCTGTATATTCCTCCACCAATTGATCCGTTTTCTTTGTAAATCGTCCACCCCAAAGCTTTGACACGGCTGCTGCCCCTTTCTAAGAGCTTTCCTTTAGGAAAGCTAACTTCGTAAGCATTACTGAACTTTCCGTAAGAAAGTTTTCATCGTAAGCATTACTGAACTTTCCGTAAGAAAGTTTTCATCGTAAGCATTACTGAGCTTTCCGTTAGGAAAACTAGCTTCTTAAACATTTGCTAGGCTTTCCTAACGGAAAGCTATCATCGTTCACCCTTTTACGTGATGCAGGGCTTCCCTATGGTTGTCCACAAGGAAGCCCGTTTCACCAAAGGCCGCGGTCTACACGGCCATAATCACCAATTACTTCTTCGCGTTTTGTTCAACGCCAGAGGACACTTTCAAGCGAAGCGCGTTCAGACGGATAAAGCCTGTTGCGTCGCCTTGGTTGTAAGCTTGCGTAGGATCAGCTTCCATCGTTGCGATGTCAGGATTGTACAAGCTTACCGGGCTTTGTACGCCCGCTCCGATTACATTACCTTTGTACAGCTTCAAACGCACAGTACCTGTAACGTTCTTTTGGCTTTCATCCACTAACGCTTGTACTGCCAAACGCTCAGGAGCAAACCAGAAGCCGTTGTACACAAGCGTCGCATAACGGGAGATCAAAGAGTCACGCAGGCTCATAACTTCACGGTCCATAGTCAAGGACTCCATTTTACGGTGAGCGGTGAACAGGATCGTTCCGCCTGGAGTCTCATATACGCCGCGGCTCTTCATGCCGACAAAACGGTTTTCAACCATATCCACACGGCCTACACCATGCTTGCCGCCCAATTCATTCAGGCGTTCCATGACTTGAAGAGGAGTCATGCTGTCGCCATTCAAGCCAACACAGTTCCCTTTTTCAAAATTCAATTCCACATATTCTGCTTGGTCCGGAGCATCCTCAGGATCAACGCTCAAAACGAACATGTCTTTGTTGGATGTCGCGCTTGGATCGAACCAAGGATCCTCTAGCATGCCGCTCTCAAAGCTGATATGCAGCAGGTTACGGTCAGTGGAGTAAGGTTTAGCAGCAGAAGCTGTTACTGGAATTCCATGCTTTTCGGCATATGCGATCATTTCCGCGCGTCCTGGGAACGTTTCACGGAACTCATCCAAACGCCATGGAGCGATAACGTCGAGCTCAGGTGCCAAAGCAGCTGCAGTTAGCTCGAAGCGTACTTGGTCGTTACCTTTGCCTGTTGCGCCGTGAGCAATAGCCGTTGCGCCTTCCTTGCGTGCGATTTCAACCATACGCTTAGCGATCAATGGACGAGCGATACTCGTTCCGAGCAAATATTGACCTTCGTATAAAGCACCCGCTTGGAACATCGGGAAAATGAAGTCTTTTGCAAACTCGTCACGCAGGTCATCGATATAAATTTTGGAGGCTCCGGTTGCCAAAGCCTTCTCTTCCAAACCATCGAGCTCGTCCTTTTGTCCGATATCCGCAGTAAATGCGATAATTTCCGCATCATACGTTTCTTTTAACCATTTTAAAATAATCGATGTATCCAAACCGCCCGAATAGGCCAGTACGATTTTTTGCTTTGCCATTGTGTTCCGCTCTCCTTTATTATGCAAGTCCGCACACAGTGGACATGAACGGATCATGCCCACCGCTTCTCAACAGACTCATTATAGTAAAAAATTACATGATAGCAACCATAATTGCTTTTTGCGCATGAAGACGATTTTCAGCTTGGTCGAAAATAATCGAGTTCTCCCCGTCAATAACGCCTTCGCTTACCTCTTCACCGCGATGTGCAGGCAAGCAGTGCATGAACAGGTAATCCTTTTTCGCTAGCTGCATCAGCTCTTCATTGACTTGATAATTTTTAAAGGCGATCTCACGCTCTTTTTGTTCTTCTTCAAAGCCCATGCTCGCCCATACGTCTGTATAAACAACATCCGCTCCGGCAACAGCTTCCTTCGGATCATTGCCAACGTACAGCTTGCATCCGTTTTGGCTAGCCACTTCCTTAGTAGATTCGACGATACCTTTATCAGGCTCGTACCCTACTGGAGATGCGGAAGCAAAGTCGACACCAAGCTTGGCAGCCATCATCATCAAGGAATGCACCATATTGTTGCCATCCCCAATGTAAGCTACCTTCAAGCCTTTCAAAGTACCTTTATGCTCTAGAATCGTTTGGAAATCCGCCAATGCCTGGCAAGGATGCGTACGATCTGTTAATCCGTTAATAACCGGAATCGTAGCTCCTCTTGCCAAATCGATTACCTTGCGATGCTCGTAGGTACGAATCATGATGCCGTCCAAATAACGGGACATCACTTGAGCCGTATCCCAAATGGATTCGCCGCGTCCGATCTGCAGATCGTTTTTACTCAAAAAGAGCGCGTGTCCTCCCAGTTGATACATACCTACTTCAAAAGATACACGTGTACGTGTCGACGATTTCTCAAAAATCATCCCCAGCGTCTTTCCCTTAAGCGGTTGGTACACTTCCCCTGCTTTTTGCTTCCGTTTCAATTCGATTGCCAGATCAATCAAATATTGAAGCTCTTCCGATGTGTAATCGGCAACGGCCAGGAAGTCCCGTCCTCTCAAGTCGATTGCAACAGGCTGTTCGGTTCCTGCCAATGTAATCGCCCCTTTCAATTATGAATTTATTATCCGATAGCTATCTCATCGAGAAAGCTTATGTTTACCTAACCCATCGCTTATACAGCGGCTGCGGCTTGTTTGCTTAATACCGAGCAGACCACTTCGAGTCCACGATCGAGATCTTCTTTGGAAATGAGTAAGCTTGGCGCAAGACGAATGACATTAGGTCCAGCAGATACAACCAATACCGCTTGGTCTTGAATTGTAGTGATCAGGTCAGCCACAGGCTGCGTGCAGCCAATGCCGATTAGCATTCCCAAACCACGAATCTCTGTCACCAGTGGATTCCCTGCCAGCTTCTCTTTCAAGGTGTTGACGATATAATCGCCAAGCTCGGCTGCACGTTCAGACAGCTTCTCTGCAAGCATCGTTTCCATCGTAGCAATACCGGCTGCCGTAGACAAATAATTGCCTCCAAAGGTTGAACCGTGGCTGCCTGCGGAGAATGCGCTGCGCAGCTTCTCTTTACCCAGCATAGCACCGATTGGCATACCGCTGCCCAAACCTTTTGCCAGTGTAAAAATGTCCGGCTCTACGCCATAATGCTCGTAAGCGAACATTTTGCCCGTACGACCAACACCGGTTTGGATTTCATCAATGATCAGAAGCAGGCCATGCTGCTTGCACAGCTCTGCTACACGGGTTACAAATGCAGGCTCAGCCGGATTCACGCCGCCTTCCCCTTGCACCATCTCCAGCATAATTGCGCATGTTTTAGGCCCGATTGTTTTCTCCAGTGCTTCCGCATCATTGTATGGCGCGTAGACAAAACCTTCCGGTAGAGGCGCAAAGCCTTCTTTTACCTTATCCTGTCCAGTTGCCGTCAATGTCGCCAATGTACGTCCATGGAAAGAGAGGTGGAAAGTAATAATTTCGTATTGGTCCGGCTTACCGAGTACTTTATTAAAATAACGGCGTGCCAGCTTGATAGCAGCCTCGTTCGCCTCAGCTCCGCTGTTGCAGAAGAATACGGCATCGCCACAGCTATTGTCAGTCAGCAGCTTAGCCAGCTTTTCCTGATTCGGAATATGAAACAGGTTGCTCGTGTGCCACAGCTGGTCAACCTGATCCTTCAAGCGTTCCTTCACCTGTTTGGGGGCATGCCCCAGGTTCGTTACCGCCAAACCGCACATTAGATCGAGGTACTCTTTGCCATTCTCGTCCCAAAGACGGCTGCCTTCCCCTTTCACAAATGCTAGCGGGTAGCGCCCGTAATTCGGAAACAATGAATTAGCTCCTTCTCCCATGCTGAATCACTCCTTTTTCATATAGGTGATAACTTAACTATTTATTTCACAATTCGCGTTCCGATAGCAGCGCCCTTAATGACCTTGCTTAAAACCTCCGGCTCTGCTCCGTTCACGATAATGACCTCACGAACTTTTCCTTGAATGCACTGAACCGCTGCGCGAACCTTCGGAATCATTCCGCCATAAATTTCACCGCTAGCGATCATCGCGTCGATCTCCTGTACCGTTACGGAAGGAAGAACCTTCTTCTCGCCGTTCATAATGCCCGGCACATCCGTTACAACGATCATTCTTTCCACGCCCAAATACGATGCCACAGCACCTGCCGCCGTATCTGCATTAATATTATAACGCTGTCCGCCATCCGCTCCAAGACCGACAGGCGCGATAACCGGCATGTAACCCATTTTTACAATCCCTTGGATCAACTCTGCATTGACATTCGTCACGTCGCCCACAAGACCCACTTCGTGCGCGTTCGCCACAGGCTCCGCTTGAATAAGATGACCGTCTACTCCAGACAAGCCCATGGCGCGAGCGCCGGACAGCTGAATTTTGCGAACAATCTCTTTATTGATTTGGCCTGACAAAACCATCTCAACAACGTCAAGAACAGCTTCGTTCGTTTTACGCAAGCCGTTAACAAACTCGGTTTCGATACCCAGCTTCTCCAGCGTGGACGAGATCGCCGGACCGCCACCGTGGACGATAACCGGAATAATCGCCTCATCCTGAAGCCTCTTCATATCCAAGAAAAAAGAATCCGGCAGCGCCGCCAGCGTACTGCCGCCACACTTCATCACAAAACACATTGCGCTCATGTTTCGTTCCCCTTTATATGTACGGTTCGCCTCCCGAATTCTCTGAAGCCAATCGGAAGACGTCCCGTTTGCTTATCTTAATTTAGTGAAACTCCGTTTGGTGTTTAAGTCCGGTATGCCGCATTGATACGAACATAATCATAGGTTAAATCGCAGCCCCATGCCGTTGCTGTCTCAGAGCCCATGTTCAAGTTCACATGAATTTGCACCAGCTCGCCCTTCAAGTACTCCTCAGCGCGATCTTCGTCGAACTTCACTGGACGGGATTGCTCCAGCACCACAATATCTCCCAAGCGAATGTCGACTGTCTCTGTGTTAACCGGCTGTCCTGCGCGGCCTACCGCCGCAATGATACGGCCCCAGTTCGCATCTGCACCGTAGCAGGCTGATTTCACCAGGCTTGAGCCGACGACCGTCTTAGCAATCGCACGTGCAGCATTCTGTGACTCAGCACCTGCCACATTCACCTCGATCAGTTTCGTAGCCCCTTCACCGTCGCGAGCGATAGCTTTGGCCAAATACTCGCCTACGAAACGGAAGCCCGCTTCGAACGCTGCCCAATCGGGATGATCTGGCGTCAGGCTATCATTGCCGGCCATGCCGCTTGCCATAACGACAACCATGTCGTTAGTGCTTGTATCGCCGTCAACTGTAATCATGTTGAACGTAGAGTCTGTCACACCGTTCAGCAGCTTTTGCAGCTGAGCGCTCTCGATGTTTGCATCCGTCGTCATAAAGCCAAGCATCGTCGCCATGTTCGGATGAATCATACCCGATCCTTTAGCTGCGCCAGCGATATGTACCGTTTTGCCCGCCACCGTCAGCTTCACGCAGGTCATCTTCTGAACCAGGTCGGTCGTAAGAATCGCCTGACAAAAATCTTCTCCTCCGTCTACTTTCACTTCAGCAGGAAGATTCTCGACTCCGCTCAACACTTTAGGCATCGGAAGAAGTTCACCAATGACACCTGTTGACGTAACGCCAACATGATGCTCCGCTACGCCAAATGCTTTTGCAGCTGCCGCACGCATCGAGCGTGCATCCTCTTCGCCTTGTTTACCCGTGCAAGCGTTGGCGTTACCGCTGTTAACGAGCATGGCTTGCAGCTTGCCGTCTACGGCAATGCTGTCTTGTGTCACGCGCAGAGGCGCAGCCTGAAATGCATTCAGCGTGTAGACGCCCGCAGCCTGAGCCGGTACCTCGCACACAATGACGCCGAGGTCATAACGATTTGTTTTTTTCAACCCACAATGCAAGCCGCCTGCACGAAAGCCTTGTGGTGTTGTGATCGAGCCTTCCGGCACGACAATAAATTGATCTTTCACCTTCATCTTCTCCTCACCCATGGCATGTTACTGTTATGGATACACCGGGGTGAACGCCAAACCGGTCGATTCTTCCCAGCCCATCATTAAGTTCAAGTTTTGGACGGCCTGACCGGCTGCCCCTTTAACCACATTATCGATTACCGAAATAATCGTTAAACGGCCTGTGCGTTCATCCAGCGAGAAGCCGATATCGCAATAGTTGGAACCCCATACTTCCTTCGTCGCTGGCCATTTGCCCTTCTGACGAATTCTTACGAAGCGCCGTCCCTCATAGTACTGGCGGTACATCTCAATAATCTCGTCCTCGGAATGGTTCCCATCCAGCTTAACATACATGGTGGACAGAATCCCGCGAGTCATAGGCACCAAATGGGTCGTGAAGGTCACAACCACCTCTTCGCCCGCCACACGGCTAAGCACCTGCTCGATTTCAGGCGTATGCTGATGTTTATTCACTTTATACGCCAAGAAGTTTTCATTAATCTCGGAATAATGCGAGGTTAGACTCAAGCCGCGTCCCGCTCCGGATACACCGGATTTAGCATCAACAATAATGGAGGACAAATCAGCCCATCCCTTTTTGACTAGAGGAACCAAACCAAGCAGCGTTGCCGTTGGAAAACATCCCGGATTAGAAATAAACGTTGCATCGCGAACCTCGTCGTCGAACACTTCAGACAAGCCGTATACCGCTTTTTCCACATAGGCCGGATCAGCTGGTTTATGCTTATACCACTTTTCATATACTTCTCCGGACTTCAACCGGAAATCCCCGGAAATATCGATGACCTTCAATCCCGCGTCCACCAGCTTCGGAGCCAGCTCTGCAGCTACGCCATGCGGCGTCGCCAAGAAAACAACATCCGCCTTTTGCTTCATCTGCTCTACATCGATACCATCCAGGTTGCCTATCATAATTTCATTCAAATGCGGATATCCGTCTGCAATCGGCGTTCCCGCACTGGACGAAGAAATGACCGAGGTGATCTCCACGTTCGGATGCGTCAGAAGCAAGCGAATCACTTCTACACCACCGTATCCTGTTGCCCCGATAATTGCCGCTCTTAATTTATTAGACATAACCGTTCCCTCCACATGAAAAACTATGTATTATTATACATTCTTTAGTATAATAATTCAATGGATTTTTTCCCCCGTTTTGCTGCTTCTCCGATGCTTTTTCACTGCATAATAGTATCCTATATGAGTTGAAAATTTCTTGCTGACTTCCCCATTTTACCTAATCTGTCCCCAAATGCATACAGGCTCTTTTTTATGATGGAATGTGGAACTTAAACCCTTCACCAAGCACCTCGTTCGTATCGCTCAAAATGACAAATGCCCCCGGATCAATGGCCTTTACAAGCTGCTTTAACCGAGTGACCTCCGTCTGTCCCACTACCACCATGAGTACCGTTCGAGCCTCCCCGGTATAGCCCCCAGTTGCATTCAATTGGGTGAGCCCGCGGTCCAAATCATGCAGGATCGCCTCACGAATCGCCGCAGTCTCAGACGAAATGATGAAGGCTACCTTCGAAAAGCTAAGTCCCAGCTGCACAATATTGATAGTCTTACTCGTCACGAATAATCCGATAAGCGCATAGAGCGCTTTCTCGGGAGACAGCACGATGCCTGCCGTCAAAATAACCATCCCATCCAACATCGCAACAGCCAGCCCTAAACTCATCCCCGTATACCTATGTATCATTTGCGCGGCCAAATCCAATCCTCCTGTTGAGCCCCTGCCGCGAAAAACAAGTCCTAGCCCGACTCCTATCAAAATACCGCCGTATATGCTGGCCAGTAAAATGTTATTCGTTAGGGGAGGAAGACTTCGCGTAAGCAGTATAAGAAGTGGCAGCAGGACAGAACCAATTGCCGTTTTCACCCCAAATTGACCTCCGAGAACCCAGGTTCCCAGCAAAAACAAAGGAATATTGAAGGCCCACTGTGTAATAGCCGGTTCAAATCCAAACAGCTGATTCACAATAATGCTAATGCCCGACACCCCGCCTGACGCGACCTGATTCGGGCTTAAAAACATGTTGAAACTAATTGCAATCAACAGAGAGCCTAGCAATAAAAGCACATATTCCATGACACGCTGACCGGGGCTAGGCTGCACAATCGCGGGGTTCCGCGGCCGTTTTTTCATGCTTTGCATAAGCTTCCCTCCGTACTGTTCGATTTGAATTATCGCAAACAACGCAAAAAATCCTACACGGAATCACCGTAATCAACCGATAACAAGGCAAGATAACAGGCGGCCTCGAGCCGCCACTCTCCCAACGTTTCTGTAGACTTGGCTTTAAGTGTAGGATTTACTTCAATGTTTATAATTATAAAACCGCTGAATTACTCAGCAGGTTCCGATTTAATTTGCAGACGCAGGTAGGCATCGATGAACATATCAAGATCTCCATCCATAACGGCCCCAACATTTCCCGTTTCAGCGGAGGTACGGTGATCCTTTACCATGCTGTACGGATGGAATACATACGAACGGATTTGGCTTCCCCAGGCTATATCAGATACTTCACCACGGATTTCAGCCAACTGCTTCATTTGCTCTTCGATCTTTTTCTCGTACAGCTTGGAACGAAGCATTTTCATCGCTGTTTCACGGTTCTTAATCTGTGAGCGCTCTGTTTGGCAGCTTACAACAACGCCGCTCGGTAGATGGGTAATCCGAACCGCCGAGTCCGTCGTATTGATATGCTGTCCACCCGCGCCGCTGGCACGATACGTATCTACCTTCAAATCTTCGGTACGAATCTCGACTTCCACATCGTCATCGATCTCCGGCATCACATCACAAGATACGAATGACGTATGACGTCGACCTGACGCGTCGAATGGGGAAATACGCACCAGTCGGTGAACGCCTTTTTCCGCCTTCAAATAACCATACGCGTTATACCCTTTGATTAGTAGCGTTACGCTTTTCACACCAGCCTCATCGCCGGGCAAGTAATCAAGAACATCCACCTTAAAGTCGCGCTTCTCAGCCCAACGGCGATACATACGAAGCAGCATCTCTGCCCAGTCCTGAGACTCGGTGCCGCCTGCACCTGGATGAAGCTCCAGAATAGCATTAAGCTTGTCATACGGCTGGCTCAACAGCAGCTGCAGTTCGAAGGTTTCGAGTTTGGATACTACGGCCTTAATTCCTTGCTCGATATCCGCCGCCATGCTGTCATCCTGATCTTCTTGCATTAGCTCGACCATCAATTCCAAATCCTCAAACTCGGAAGAAAGCGCCTGAAATTGATCGACACCACCCTTGATCGCGTTCATTTCGGCAATGAGCTTTTGTGCTGCTTCATTGTCATCCCAAAAATCAGGAGCCGCCATCTTCTCCTCATAGTTCGCGATCTGCTCCAGCTTAAGATCTAAGTCAAAGAGACCCCCTAAGCTCAGCTAACCGTTTAGCCGTTTCTCGCAAATCTTGTTTCACTTCTGGATCCAACATATCCGTTCACTCCTCAATTTTCTCATCAAGTTCAAACTAATTTTACCTTTAAAAAAAGGGGGCCGGTTATTACGCCGACGACCCTTTTAACAAATCTCCTGTATATGGACCGACATCCTTCTTACTGAACGCCGTGGCACTGCTTATACTTTTTGCCACTTCCGCAAGGACACAAGTCGTTGCGTCCGACTCTATCCTCATCGTTATTAACGACCGGTTTCTTCGGAGCTGGTTCGCCATTAGAGCTGACTGCATCCGCTTCAACCACCGGCTGACGCTCGAGGTTCGTTTCTACGTGGGCTTTCATAATATACGTAGCAACTTCCTCCTGAATGCTTTGAATCATCTCCTGGAACATTTCAAAACCCTCAAATTGGTATTCACGAAGTGGATCTGTACCACCGTAAGCGCGCAAGTGGATACCTTGACGAAGCTGATCCATCGCATCGATATGATCCATCCATTTGGAATCAACCGCACGAAGCACAATAACCTTCTCAAGCTCACGCATAATGACATCACCAATTGTCTGCTCGCGTTCTTCATAAAGGCGCATTACGAGGTCTTTCATGTACTCAGCAATTTCTTCTTTTTCTTTGCCCCATAGCTCTTCAGCTGTAAGCTGGCCTTCATGCAGGAACGTACCGTTAGCATAGTCAACGATGGCTTGAAGATCCCACTCCTCCGGAACGAGGTCTGCTGGGCAGTGTGTTTCTACAAGACGTTCCACAACCGGTATCAGCATCCCGATGGTAATATCGCGAATGTTTTCGGATTCCAACACCTCGCGGCGCTGTTTGTAAATAATTTCACGCTGTTGGTTCATGACATCGTCATATTGAAGGACGACTTTACGTACATCAAAGTTATTGCCCTCAACGCGTTTTTGGGCCGATTCTACGGCACGGGTTATCAGCTTACTTTCGATAGGCTGATCTTCTTCGAAGCCGAGACGGTCCATCATGCCCATGATGTTCTCCGCACCAAAACGGCGCATCAATTCATCTTCCATCGACAAATAGAACTGAGAGGAACCAGGGTCACCTTGACGTCCGGCACGACCGCGCAGCTGATTATCGATCCGACGGCTCTCATGTCGCTCTGTACCTATAATATGCAGACCTCCAACAGCGTGAACCCCTTCACCCAGCATAATATCGGTACCACGTCCCGCCATGTTGGTAGCAATCGTGACAGATCCGGGTTGACCTGCACGTGATACGATTTCTGCTTCTTCCGCATGGTACTTCGCATTAAGAACCTTATGCTGTACACCTTTCCTCTTCAGCATTTCGGACAAACGCTCAGAGTTCTCAATAGATACCGTACCCACAAGCACTGGCTGGTTCGTCTGATGACGTTTAACAATCTCTTCTACTACAGCCCGGAATTTACTGTTAACCGATTTATACACAATATCCGGCAGATCCTGACGGATCATTGGACGGTTCGTAGGCACAATAATAACCTCTAGACCGTAAATCTTTTTAAACTCTTCTTCCTCCGTCTTAGCCGTACCCGTCATCCCTGACAGCTTACGGTACATACGGAAGTAGTTCTGGAACGTAATGGTGGCCAGAGTCATGGACTCATTTTGCACCTGCAGCTGCTCTTTGGCTTCAATCGCCTGATGCAAGCCTTCGCTATAGCGGCGGCCTGTCATTAAGCGGCCTGTGAATTCGTCTACGATGACGACTTCATCTTCTTGAACCACATAGTCTACATCCCGCTTCATAATGACATGCGCTTTTAACGCTTGAGTAATATGGTGATTGAGAGTTACATTCGCATGGTCGAATAAGTTCTCGATGCCGAACGCTTCCTCTGCCTTCGCCACGCCGCCTTCAGTCAAGGACACGGCGCGCATTTTAATATCAACAATATAATCTTCTTCTTCTTTCAGCTTGCTGACAAAACGGTCTGCCATATAGTACATGTCCGTCGATTTAGCAGCTTGTCCGGAAATAATGAGCGGTGTTCTCGCTTCATCTACCAGAATGGAGTCTACCTCATCAATTACTGCAAAATAAAGCGGACGCTGTACCATCTGTTCTTTGTAAACAACCATGTTATCGCGCAGATAATCGAAGCCGAACTCATTGTTCGTCCCATAAGTAATATCACAAGCATAAGCCGCCTGCTTCTCCCCATGGCTTAAGGAGCTTAAGTTTACGCCAACCGTCAAGCCGAGAAATTCATACACTTTTCCCATCTCGCCGCTATCACGATGAGCCAAGTAATCATTGACTGTTACTACATGCACACCTTTGCCAAGTAGTGCGTTCAAATAAACCGGCAGGGTACCAACCAACGTTTTCCCTTCACCAGTTCTCATTTCCGCGATACGACCTTCGTGAAGTACCATACCGCCTATTAATTGTACATCATAGTGACGTTTGCCAAGGACACGCTTCCCTGCTTCACGTACAACAGCAAATGCTTCTGGAAGGAGGTCATCTAAATCCTCGCCGAGTTCCAGACGATGGCGAAATTCTGAAGTTTTCGTTTTGAGATCATCATCAGACATTCCCTCCATGAATGGCTCCAATTGGTTAATGGCATCGACTGTTTTCCACAGCCGCTTTACTTCGCGCTCATTTGAATCGCCGAATATTTTCTTAACGAGTCCTAGCATGGGCCCATCTCCCTTTTTTAAGAACGGTTTGCCTTAAATTGTAGCAGTTTGTGACACAAGTCGCAAGAATTGCGGAGCTATCCTTTTATTATCTTCTTGCATTAAACTTTTCATGAAATGCGAAAGAGCCTGCCCTGTCAGGCAAGCTCCCAAAATTCGCAGCCATTATCTGGCCGGCTCGATTAAGCCGTATTTGCCATCGTTGCGTTTATACACCACATTCACTTGCTCCGTATTGGAATTTGCAAAAACGAAAAAGCTATGACCGACCATATTCATTTGCAGAATGGCTTCATCGATATCCATCGGTTTCAGCATAAACTGCTTGGTCCTAACCAATTCATATTCGTCCTCATCTTCATACTGGGCAGGGGAATCGACTCTCAATATATCCCTTATACCGCCTTCTTGACGGATTTTACGATTCACTTTAGTTTTGTGTTTGCGAATTTGCCGCTCCAGCTTGTCGATCACCTGATCGATGGAAGCGTACATATCATTGCTTTTGTCCTCGGCCCGCAGCATAACGCCCGTCAGCGGGATGGTCACCTCGACTGCTTGCAATCCTTTGACCACACTCAGTGTGACATGTACTTCAGTTATAGGGGGAGTTTCAAAGTACCTTTCCAGCCTGCTAAGCTTTTTCTCAACATACTCTCTTAGTGCTTCTGTAACCTCTATGCGTTCACCGCGAATGTTGAATTTCATTGTACTTCTCCTCCTTTCATGTACCTATTATACTATATTCTATAGACGTCTTCAAAAATCCTTCATATTTATCGACAATTATTCAAAATATTCTTACAATTTAGTGTCCGTGTGACAAACCCCATAGAATCAAGCTTTTTTGAGTTTGAAAGTTGCTTTCAATGGGTATACTTCCTTACTTTGTTGTTCTTACCAAAAGGTTATTAGTGTCCTAAGACAAAAAAACACCCCGGATCGATTCCAGGGTGTTGTCGCTGCTAATAGTAATCGGAATAACCATCTATACAAGGGCGTTGTGAGCCGGATGATTATAGCTTGATAACGTTAGCTGCTTGTGGTCCGCGAGCGCCTTCCACAATATCGAATTCAACCGCTTGACCTTCTTCCAGCGTTTTGAATCCATCGGTTTGGATAGCTGAGAAATGGACAAATACGTCCCCGCCGTCTTCGCGCTCAATGAAACCGTATCCTTTTTCTGCGTTGAACCATTTTACTTTACCTTGCATGTAAAACATTCCCTTCATTATCAAATAACTGTGGGCATGCCCACAAATCGAATATAGCATCCCCTCTCCACGGATGTCAATTATATCCACGTCTTTTAGCAAAATATTTTGAAAATTCAAGTATTAACATGGCGTTAATAAAGTATTCACAAAGAAAAACCGCACCATTATGCGGTTTTTCGACATTTTCTATAAAGTTATACACAAAGTTATGCACATTATCCACAGGGGGTGTTGAGGAACTGTCATTCACCATACATAAAAGCACTTATGTACTCCATACCTAGACAAATGCCAAATGAAGTGCAAACCATGAAATAACAATCCACCTTTAAATTCCGATAATGGATGCTCAGAAGTTATACTCCAAGATTTAGGACCCTTCCTGCGTTTTTTCCTAAAGAGTCTGTCCTAACTGAAGCCCATTCGCTTTTCCACCCCCCGCCCCGTAAATTTCGGGTTGGATTTATTCACACCAATCCCACGAACGGTTTCACATAAGCTACAATGCCTATTATCAGCTACACAGACAGATAATCACTGTAACAATGCATGTTCGATACAGGAGCCTCATTCGGCCATTTAAGGGCCTCTCAAACTGTTCCACTGTCGTTCTCGTTCCTTAACCTAGAATGCACTGATATATACATAAAGTGACTATTTCTAGAACCTTCTGACTCAAATTCTATTGCCTCTATAAAAGATGTTAGTTTAAAACAAAAAAGTGTACGCCTCTTAATAGAAGCGCACACCCTGTACAAATGGTTACCTTGCTCTTTATACTATTCTCGATTTTAGATAATTGTATTAGCCCTCTGCACTATAACTAATTTCTACAGCTTCACTTTCCTTCTTACCCGTTTCAATCACTATTATATAAATACTACCTGCTGCTGCACCTAAGTTATTTATGCTAATAGTGACTTCATCTTTGCCAGATGCTACGGTAGCTGTACCTAGAATTTTTGCACCGGCGCTTGCTTTGTCATAAACCTTTACAATCTCACCAGCTTTAAGACCCTTTACTAAGACCGTATCTGCTTTGCCAACATTGTTGGTTACTACTACATTTTCTTTAATTACCTTATCTGTTGTTTGTTCTGCTTCGAATGTTTTCTCCACTTTTTCGGATTCTAACTTTCCGCTAGAAGTGACACTAATCTCAACTGAACCGGCTTCCGAACCAATTTGTGCAATGTTTATTGACACTTCAGACTTTCCAGTAACAACAGTCGCCGTACCTAGCACAGTAGTCGTACCTTTTTTATATACTTTAACGACGTCGCTCGAAGCCAGTTTCTCAACTTTTACAGTATCTGCAAGACCTGCATTATTCACAATTGTGATATCACCTACTGCAGGAGCTGTTGACTTAGCTTCCGCTGCGTAACTAACTTCAACAAGATCACTCTCTGCTTGGCCAGCTTCCGTTATCGACACAAATACTTTTCCTGCATCCACACTCAATTGCGAAACCGTCACTGTTGCGCTGGTTTGCCCAGTAGCTACTGTTGCAGTGCCAAGTTGTTTCTTGTCAGATGTGTTTTTGTCGTAAACTTTTACCACTGTACCTGCTGTCAGTTCACTAACTTTAATAGTATCAGACTTACCAGCAAGGTTTGTAATCTCTACTTTATCTGCTTTGGCTCCAGTAGACTTACCTTCAGCAGCATATGCTTTTTCGACTTTTTCGGATTCGCGCTTATCCTTGGATGTCACGGTTACTTCAACGGAACCAGCTTCTGCGCCCAATTGAGCTATGCTGACAGTTACTTCTTCTTTCCCTGTTGCTACTGTTGCTGTGCCTGATGTAGCAGTTGCGCCTTTTTTGTATACTTTCACGATATCTCCGGCTGCAAGTTTCCCTACTTTAACTGTGTCTGCAATTCCTGCATTGTTTACGATTTCGATGTCTTCTGCTTTTGGTGCTGCGGATACCGCTTCTGCTGTGAAGCTCACTTCTACCAAGTCACTCTCTGCTTGGCCTGCTACCGTGGTCGACACATACGCTTTACCTGCATCCACACCCAATTGTGTAACGGATACGGTTGCGCTCGTTTGGTTCGCTGCTACCGTGGCTGTTCCCAATTGTTTTTTGCCGTCGCCGTCTTTATCGTACACTTTGACAATGGTTCCCGCTGTCAAGCCTTCTACCAATACGCTATCTGCTTTGCCCACGTTGTTCGTTGCTGTGATTTTATCGGCAGCTGGTTTCGCTGTTTTGCCTTCAGCAGCAAATGCTTTTTCAACTTTCTCGGATTCCAGCTTTTCTTTGCTGGTTACGCTCACTTCAACGGATCCTGCGTCTGCACCCAGTTGCTTGATGCTTACGACAGCTTCTGCTTTACCTGTTGCTACCGTTGCTGTGCCCAATACGGTCGTTTTCCCTTTTTCATACACTTTCACGATGTCGCCAACTGCTAATTTTGATACGGTTACCGTATCCGCAATGACCGCATTGTTTACGATTTCGATGTCTTCTGCTTTTGGTGCTGCGGATACCGCTTCTGCTGTGAAGCTCACTTCTACCAAGTCACTCTCTGCTTGGCCTGCTACCGTGGTCGACACATACGCTTTACCTGCATCCACACCCAATTGTGTAACGGATACGGTTGCGCTCGTTTGGTTCGCTGCTACCGTGGCTGTTCCCAATTGTTTTTTGCCGTCGCCGTCTTTATCGTACACTTTGACAATGGTTCCCGCTGTCAAGCCTTCTACCAATACGCTATCTGCTTTGCCCACGTTGTTCGTTGCTGTGATTTTATCGGCAGCTGGTTTCGCTGTTTTGCCTTCAGCAGCAAATGCTTTTTCAACTTTCTCGGATTCCAGCTTTTCTTTGCTGGTTACGCTCACTTCAACGGATCCTGCGTCTGCACCCAGTTGCTTGATGCTTACGACAGCTTCTGCTTTACCTGTTGCTACCGTTGCTGTGCCCAATACGGTCGTTTTCCCTTTTTCATACACTTTCACGATGTCGCCAACTGCTAATTTTGATACGGTTACCGTATCCGCAATGACCGCATTGTTTACGATTTCGATGTCTTCTGCTTTTGGTGCTGCGGATACCGCTTCTGCTGTGAAGCTCACTTCTACCAAGTCACTCTCTGCTTGGCCTGCTACCGTGGTCGACACATACGCTTTACCTGCATCCACACCCAATTGTGTAACGGATACGGTTGCGCTCGTTTGGTTCGCTGCTACCGTGGCTGTTCCCAATTGTTTTTTGCCGTCGCCGTCTTTATCGTACACTTTGACAATGGTTCCCGCTGTCAAGCCTTCTACCAATACGCTATCTGCTTTGCCCACGTTGTTCGTTGCTGTAATTTTATCGGCAGCTGGTTTCGCTGTTTTGCCTTCAGCAGCAAATGCTTTTTCAACTTTCTCGGATTCCAGCTTTTCTTTGCTGGTTACGCTCACTTCAACGGATCCTGCGTCTGCACCCAGTTGCTTGATGCTTACGACAGCTTCTGCTTTACCTGTTGCTACCGTTGCTGTGCCCAATACGGTCGTTTTCCCTTTTTCATACACTTTCACGATGTCGCCAACTGCTAATTTTGATACGGTTACCGTATCCGCAATGACCGCATTGTTTACGATTTCGATATCTTCTGCTTTTGGTGCTGCGGATACCGCTTCCGCTGTGAAGCTCACTTCTACCAGGTCACTCTCTGCTTGGCCTGCTACCGTGGTCGACACATACGCTTTACCTGCATCCACACCCAATTGTGTCACGGATACGGTTGCGCTCGTTTGGTTCGCTGCTACCGTGGCTGTTCCCAATTGTTTTTTGCCTTCGCCGTCTTTATCGTACACTTTGACAATGGTTCCCGCTGTCAAGCCTTCTACCAATACGCTATCTGCTTTGCCCACGTTGTTCGTTGCTGTAATTTTATCTGCAGCTGGTTTCGCTGTTTTGCCTTCAGCAGCAAATGCTTTTTCAACTTTCTCGGATTCCAGCTTTTCTTTGCTGGTTACGCTCACTTCAACGGATCCTGCGTCTGCACCCAGTTGCTTGATGCTTACGACAGCTTCTGCTTTACCTGTTGCTACCGTTGCTGTGCCCAATACGGTCGTTTTCCCTTTTTCATACACTTTCACGATGTCGCCGACTGCTAATTTCGATACGGTTACCGTATCCGCGATGACCGCATTGTTTACGATTTCGATGTCTTCTGCTTTTGGTGCTGCGGATACCGCTTCTGCTGTGAAGCTCACTTCTACCAAGTCACTCTCTGCTTGGCCTGCTACCGTGGTCGACACATACGCTTTACCTGCATCCACACCCAATTGTGTAACGGATACGGTTGCGCTCGTTTGGTTCGCTGCTACCGTGGCTGTTCCCAATTGTTTTTTGCCGTCGCCGTCTTTGTCATACACTTTGACAATGGTTCCCGCTGTCAAGCCTTCTACCAATACGCTATCTGCTTTGCCCACGTTGTTCGTTGCTGTGATTTTATCTGCAGCTGGTTTCGCTGTTTTGCCTTCAGCAGCAAATGCTTTTTCGACTTTCTCCGATTCCAGCTTTTCTTTGCTGGTTACACTCACTTCAACGGATCCTGCGTCTGCACCCAGTTGCTTGATGCTTACGACAGCTTCTGCTTTACCTGTTGCTACCGTTGCTGTGCCCAATACGGTCGTTTTCCCTTTTTCATACACTTTCACGATGTCGCCGACTGCTAATTTCGATACGGTTACCGTATCCGCGATGACCGCATTGTTTACGATTTCGATGTCTTCTGCTTTTGGTGCTGCGGATACCGCTTCTGCTGTGAAGCTCACTTCTACCAGGTCACTCTCGGCTTGGCCTGCTACCGTGGTCGACACATACGCTTTACCTGCATCCACACCCAATTGTGTCACGGATACGGTTGCGCTCGTTTGGTTCGCTGCTACCGTGGCTGTTCCCAATTGTTTTTTGCCGTCGCCATCTTTGTCATACACTTTTACGATCGTTCCCGCTGTCAAGCCTTCTACCAATACGCTATCTGCTTTGCCCACGTTGTTTGTTGCTGTGATTTTATCGGCAGCTGGTTTCGCTGTTTTGCCTTCAGCAGCAAATGCTTTTTCGACTTTCTCCGATTCCAGCTTTTCTTTGCTGGTTACACTCACTTCAACGGCTCCTGCGTCTGCACCCAGTTGCTTGATGCTTACGACAGCTTCTGCTTTACCTGTTGCTACCGTTGCTGTGCCCAATACGGTCGTTTTCCCTTTTTCATACACTTTCACGATGTCGCCAACTGCTAATTTTGATACGGTTACCGTATCCGCAATGACCGCATTGTTTACGATTTCGATATCTTCTGCTTTTGGTGCTGCGGATACCGCTTCCGCTGTGAAGCTCACTTCTACCAGGTCACTCTCTGCTTGGCCTGCTACCGTGGTCGACACATACGCTTTACCTGCATCCACACCCAATTGTGTAACGGATACGGTTGCGCTCGTTTGGTTCGCTGCTACCATGGCTGTTCCCAATTGTTTTTTGCCGTCGCCATCTTTGTCATACACTTTTACGATCGTTCCCGCTGTCAAGCCTTCTACCAATAAGCTATCTGCTTTGCCCACGTTGTTTGTTGCTGTGATTTTATCGGCAGCTGGTTTCGCTGTTTTGCCTTCAGCAGCAAATGCTTTTTCGACTTTCTCCGATTCCAGCTTTTCTTTGCTGGTTACACTCACTTCAACGGCTCCTGCGTCTGCACCCAGTTGCTTGATGCTTACGACAGCTTCTGCTTTACCTGTTGCTACCGTTGCTGTGCCCAATACGGTCGTTTTCCCTTTTTCATACACTTTCACGATGTCGCCGACTGCTAATTTCGATACGGTTACCGTATCGGCGATGACCGCATTGTTTACGATTTCGATATCTTCTGCTTTTGGTGCTGCGGATACCGCTTCTGCTGTGAAGCTCACTTCTACCAGGTCACTCTCGGCTTGGCCTGCTACCGTGGTCGACACAT
Organism: Paenibacillus sp. RC67; assembly: GCF_030020805.1. Taxonomy (GTDB): domain Bacteria; phylum Bacillota; class Bacilli; order Paenibacillales; family NBRC-103111; genus Paenibacillus_S. The sequence continues at coordinate 102,077 of NZ_CP125098.1, read as the reverse complement.
ACGCTTTACCTGCATCCACACCCAATTGTGTAACGGATACGGTTGCGCTCGTTTGGTTTGCTGCTACCGTGGCTGTTCCCAATTGTTTTTTGCCGTCGCCATCTTTGTCATACACTTTGACAATGGTTCCCGCTGTCAAGCCTTCTACCAATACGCTATCTGCTTTGCCCACGTTGTTCGTTGCGGTAATTTTATCTGCAGCTGGTTTCGCTGTTTTGCCTTCAGCAGCAAATGCTTTTTCAACTTTCTCGGATTCCAGCTTTTCTTTGCTGGTTACGCTCACTTCAACGGAACCTGCATCTGCACCCAGTTGCTTGATGCTTACGATCGCTTCTGCTTTACCTGTTGCTACCGTTGCTGTTCCCAATACGGTGGTTTTCCCTTTTTCATACACTTTCACGATGTCGCCAACTGCTAATTTCGATACGGTTACCGTATCGGCGATGACCGCATTGTTTACGATTTCGATATCTTCTGCTTTTGGTGCTGCGGATACCGCTTCTGCTGTGAAGCTCACTTCGACCAGGTCGCTCTCGGCTTGGCCTGCTACCGTGGTCGACACATACGCTTTACCTGCATCCACACCCAATTGTGTAACAGATACGGTTGCGCTCGTTTGGTTCGCTGCTACCGTGGCTGTTCCCAATTGTTTTTTGCCGTCGCCATCTTTGTCATACACTTTGACAATGGTTCCCGCTGTCAAGCCTTCTACCAATACGCTATCTGCTTTGCCCACGTTGTTCGTTGCTGTAATTTTATCTGCAGCTGGTTTTGTTGTTTTTGCCTCTGCATCGAACTCTTTTTCTATTGCAGCAGTTTCAAGAGTAACAGAAACATAAACTTTTCCACCCGTTGCATCAAGACTAGGGATTGTCACAATAGCTTCAGTCTGACCTTTTTGTACAACAGCCGTACCGATCAGTTTCCCTCCAGTGGCTTTATCATAAACTTTTACAATCGCACCTTCTGGTAATCCCGATACCTTTACAGAATCTGGCTTTCCAACATTATTGGTGATAATTACTTTCTCAGGGTCCCAACCCACTGTTACATCCGCCGCTAACGCGGAGCTAAGTGGTGAAAGTGCAATGGTGGAACCTAATAATACTGTAATGAAAAACTTTCTTCTGCTTCCCTTTTTAAGCATAGTCTTATTACTCCTTTAGAATAGTATATGTATAAAAAATATTGATTGCGCAGCTGCGTATGTATTCATCCACCCCTTTGATCGCAAGCCCCTCAAATAATACACAAAAGTAATAATAGCGAGATAAATTTCATTAATGACCAACAAGCTAAAAACATTCACACATACTATATCGGACTAAAGAACTAAGATGTTTAGAGGAAAAATACCTAATTTATTTCTTATTTCAAAATTATTTTCAATTTCTTACAAGAAATGATAAATACTTTTCTTTTTCTACATCTCTTTTTTACGTTTTTCGCAGCTTACTACTTACCAAATGACTGCAACAAAAAACACCATCATTGTTATCTACTAACAATAAATGGCGTGCGTAAATCGATCCAAGTTTATTATTTTTTTCTATCAAAAAACATACTTTCAGGAGAAAAGCTTGCCTCATACCTATTTTTTTGTTGTTTAGCAGCATTCATTTTATTTAATTGAGAGGAAGCTTCATTCTGAAGTCTTCCTATAAGCTCAGTGATTTTAGAATCATAACTTAGTATATTGCGTAATCTCTCTAGATATAATTCCCTTTCAACTGGATCTTCTTCTAAGACTCTATTAATCTGTCCGACCAGTTCTCCCCTGGACTCGACAAAATCAACAACCTGCTCATATTCTACAGTATCCGATTGATTTATTAAATCTTTTGTAAGTTGCTCTAGTTCATTAATATATTTATCCATGATTCAATACGGCACCCGGATTTTGAGCGAGCTTTGAAGCTTGAATCCAGGTTTCTTTCAGTTCTAATAAATGTCCTAGCACTTCATTTGCTGCATCAATATCTTTCTTTACATTAGCTTCAATCATCTTATGTAAAAAGTAATCGTACAATCTGATAAGTTCGTCCGATACCTCATAGGAACGATCTAAGGATACTACAAGTTCATTAATTATTTCTTGCACACGAATAAAACTATTATTGGCCTCTTCATAATTTTTCCGTTTAACTGCATCTATCCCTTTTTTTGTAAAGCGGATGGCGCCATCGTATAACATAATTAAAAGCTGGGCAGGGGTCATCGTTTGAATGGAAGTTTCCATATACTTGTTGGCTCTTGACTGAATCATTGATGTCACCTCTTAATATTATTATCCACCCATTGAACTGAATAACGATGAAGATTGGGACTGAAATTTGTTCATAGCTTTTTCCATTGCCGTAAACTGTTTATAGTATCTAGTTTCCATATCATCAAAATATCTTGTTTTATCCTTAATATCTTGGTTAAGTTTTATTAACTGCCTTCCTAAAGTGCTCTGATCCTTTAGAGTCGCATCCTTGGACGTAGCTACAAAGGAGGTACCTGCTCTTTCTGTAAAAGAATCTAAGGTTGTTTTAAGATCTTTATATATCCGATTAAATATACCAACCTCCGATTTAGGAGCGTCTGTCCCTGTGCCTCTAGAGGTGAATAATCCTATTACTTTATCTGGATCTTTTTCTATTGCTTCTCTCAGCTTAGCTTCATCCTTAAGAACAAGCTTCCCACCTTCAAACCATTGCCCAGTTGTAATACCAATGGAATCAAGGATTGTTGATGAGCCATTAACATTAACCGGTTCCGTTAAATTCATTCTTAGTTTCGCCACAGCATCTTTTAAAATGCTGTCGTTATAAAGCATTCCGCTTTTAGCCTTCTCTTCCCAGTTTTTAATTTCATCTTCCTTCATCGCTGCTCTCTGATCATCAGTTAATGGAAGATAGTCTCTGTAGCGCTTTTCTTTAACCTTCTCATTTAATGAAGAAATTAAATCATTATAATCATTGATAAAACTTTTTAACTTATCTACGATCGAGTTAGTATCCGTGGAAGTTGTAATTATTGATGGCGAAGCAGAGGATCTAGCGTTCAAAGTAATATCGACACCATTAATGCTGAAGTTGTTTGTTGAACGCGTAGTGGAAAGACCATTTATTTCTAATTGGGCATCCGTACCTGCTGTATAGGAATCCAACTTAAATACATTCTGTAACAAGTTACCCGCTATAGCTATTTCTCCATCACCATTAATTTTACCGGTTGTTTTGGAAACGAGAGAAAACTGTCCTGACGTTTCATCATAAAATGCTGTGACTTTTGCGTCAGCATTTTGATTTATTTTATTGATGACACTACCAATTGTATCTTTCTCCAAATCTATATCAATAACTGAATTATTTATTTCAATACTAGATCCTATAGAAGATGAAATATCAGAAAGCTTCGTACTAGAAGGATAAGGCGCAAGTGGTGAAGAACTCTTAATTGAAGCTGCTGTCGCTAGCTCATTTACTTTAATAGTAATTGTACCACTGACAGAATCGCTCACACCTTTTGCAGTTACAGCTGTTGTATCGCCTGAAACTATCGTCTTCTGACCATTAAAGGATTTTGTTAAAGTATTATCGTACACCTTATTACGAAATTCAACTATTTTGAGATTCACATCTCTAAAATTCTCCCGCTGCCACTGTACCGTTTGTTGTTTTTGCTTCAATTTATCAAGTGGCGCACGCTGCGCTTGCATTATTTTCTTTACCATATCATCAATGTCCATCCCGGACGCAAATCCACTAATACGTTGTACCATGACTCCACCTCCGTTTTTTACCTGCGTTCATCCACTAAAAGTCCCGCTACTTGCATCATGTTAGCAACAAGATCCAATATTTTCTCAGGTGGTACTTCACGAATAATTTTACCCGTGTCCTGATCAAGTACTTTTACCATGATCTGTTTCGTTTGTTCATGGACTGAAACTTCAACAGTTGTATTAGGGCCTTGAATAGCCTTAAATGCACGCTCGATAGCCCGAACTATTTGTTCATCTCCAGTAGTAACTCGTGCCCCTTGCAGTTCAGCCATCTGTAGTTCCTTCGAGTTGGTTGCATGGACTACCCCGGTATCTTGCCGCGTGCTTTTCACCGCAATTGCTTCTTTTATTACCGATTGGACAGAGGTACCTGATCCACTAATCGAAATTTCTGATGCCATAAAAAGAACACCTCCGAAATCACATAGTTTTAATTAATATATCGGTCGGTTGTTTCATTTACATTAGAGGCAAATTGACAATTATAACTGACTTATTAAAAAGTTTGGAACGCTAGTACCGTTGGGGATAATGGAAATTTCTTTTTCATTTCCAATGCAATTCGTTTGGCATTACTTACATCATTTAGGCCCAAATAACATCGATAGAGAGACTCAAAAGCGGAATAATCATCTCTAGATTTTACTAGCTGCTGCAAATAATGAACGGCCTCATCATAATTACTTACATTCATGTAAATACTCCCCAACAAATGGTTCAGTTCAGGGTTTTCCGGATCCTCTTTATACTTATCGAGCATCAATTCAGCAGCCGTATCAATAAATCCGTACTCTAACAGCAATCTTGCTAACTCAAGCTTAGCCGTTAGTGAACATTTCAATATATATGACGATACGAATTCGAATGTTTCAAATTCATTTAGGATAAACAACTGCTCCGAAATTTGTAATAAAACAGTTTCTAGCCAACAGCTTTCCAATGATTCTATAGCGGGTATCCGTTGTACAATGTTTACAAGGAGTTGTAGGTCCTTGTGGTTCACGTTATATGTACCCCTGCATTTATCTAATAATTGAGTGTCTTTAAGGATTAAAGAAAGAGTTAAGACATCAATTGTATTGTCTGATTTTATTTGGGGAAGTTCTAGCCAGTTTCTAAGTGATGCTTCATAGTCTTTGTTATACATCTGTACAGTAGCTCTTATATCCCTATCTAGTTCTGTATGTCCCCCTTCCTTAAAATATAAGGCCATTAAAGGGTGACGCACTTCATAAATTGCCATGAGCAGACCTTTAATATCTTCTTTTCCGTTTCCTGCATATAGTTGATTCAAATGTGAGGCCACTTCTTCATTATTTATATTTGCTTTTAGCATTAATTTAAAATATAACCTAAGAGCGGGTAAATAGGTTCTATTATTAGTTAATGATAAAAAGGCATAGTCGAACGCCTCTCCGATCTTACCTTGTTTACCGTATAAACAAGCCAATCGATAATAAGATAAATATCCACTCACGCCTTCTTTAGCAGTTCTCTCGGGCCATTCATCCCCACTTATGCACTTCTTATACAAAGCCTCAGCATCTTGGATATAACCAGCCTGCTCAAAAAGCCTTCCTTGCTCATAGTAGAAATCAATGTACCGTGGTTGCCTCCTTATAAGGATATTTGCAAGTGATATTCCTTCTTCGAATCGACTAAGGTTTCGATAACATGACAACATATATAGAAATAACTGATACACATATGACATATTGTCAGCTTTTTCGTAAGATTTCTTAAAATAATCCAATGCCTTTTCATACTGATTCTGAGTCATAAAGACTTTCCCCATATTGTATAAATTGTATGGAGACGGGTTGTCCTTAAGCTCCTCTTCCATGATAAGTAGATTCCGCTCAAGTTTCCCTTTTTCTTGAACTATGTCTTTCAAATACCCTGTGTGATTAATATAGGACTTAGTCTTTCCCCCTATTAGCCCACTGTTATTAAGAATGTTTAAGTGCTCATGCAATTTACCTTCATAATAAAGTCCTCTATTTCGTTTAAACAAACGAATAGCCTCATGATAGTGGGCTCCGCCATCCGAGTTATAATTTTTAATCCTCATACTATAATAGTCATTTTCATCCTTTAGGTCCTTTTGCAAATCAATATTTTCATCAAAGTATTCATCTGCATCTAGTTGCAAGATATAATCACAAGAGGCTTGTTGGATTGAGTAGTTTCGTGCTGCCGCAAAATCGTGAGTCCACTCGAAATTGAAAATCTTCGCCTTGTAATGAATAGCAATTTCGAGTGTTCTATCTGTTGACCCCGTATCCACTATAATTAATTCGTCAATCACACCTTTAACACTGTTGAGGCATTTTTCCAAATATTTTTCTTCATTCTTCACTATCATGCACAATGAAATCGTATGCCTTTTCATCCTTATTCCCTCTTAACTATAGCAAATTGGAACTACTTTTTTCCTGTCCTAACCTAGAAAAAAAGACTTCAGAACGAGTTCTGAAGTCTTTAAGTAGCTTAAGATTAACGAAGCAAGGACAATACGCCTTGTGGTTGTTGATTTGCTTGAGCAAGCATAGCTTGGGAAGCTTGAAGAAGAATGTTGTTCTTCGTCAAATTCACCATTTCTTTAGCCATATCGGTATCACGGATACGGGATTCAGCTGCAGTCAGGTTCTCAGTTGTAGTACCCAAGTTGTTGGAAGTATGCTCCAAACGGTTTTGAAGAGCACCCAGTTGAGCGCGTACTTTAGCTACATCATCGATAGAACTTGTAGTTGCATCCAAGTCAGCTGGTGCAATTGCTGAAATATCTGTACCCATTTTGATATCTGTTGTGTCGGTAGATGTATGATTGATTTGAATTTTGATGTCCAATTGACCATCCAGCAATGCAATATCATTAAATTTCGTGTTCTTACCGATATTTGCAATTTCAGATGTCAAAGCTGTCAATTCTTCATCAATGTTAGCTTGATCAGTTGAGTTATATGTACCGTTTGCTCTTTGAGTGTGCAACTCTTTCATACGAACGAGCATATCACTAACTTCAGTCAAAGCGCCTTCAGCTGTTTGAACCAATGAGATACCGTCTTGAGCATTACGTTGAGATTGCTCCATGGAACGGATTTGACCGCGCATTTTTTCGGAGATGGACAAACCAGCTGCATCGTCTGCTGCACGGTTAATGCGAAGACCTGAAGACAATTTTTCCATGTTTTTGCCGGCATTTACGTTGTTAAGACCCATTTGACGATGAGTGTTCAATGCGTTCATATTGTGATTGATAATCATTGTTTTCTTCCTCCTTGAAGTGAGAACCTGCTTCCTTGCAGGTTGAAATTTTGTGCGGTTCTTAGCTCGGCCGATCCTAATGAACCGCTTGATATATATATCGTTGAATTCTTCGCTCGATTGTAGACCTTAAAATGTCCATTTTGGACATTAAATAGACAAAAATCGTTATTAAGAACCAATTTACTCAGTATTACATCTGATTTACTCCCGATTACCCCGTTTTTTAATCATATCACTTAATTTAGCTATATTGATCTCATTTTTAGAAGCTTCTGCATTCGATTGCTGTATTAATTCATATACTTCTTTCCGCAAAACCTCGATATTTCTAGGCGCCTTGATTCCTAATTTAATCGTATCGCCTTCGGCAGCCAGAACTATGATCTCTATTTGATCACCTATCATTAACGATTCGCCTTTTTTTCTCGATAAAACCAGCATAGATATTCACCTCTCTATTCATTGTCTTCCTTATCCATTAGTAACAAATAACCTATGTCTGGTTTTGTAAGAAGTATTTTGTAGAATAACTTGTTTCCCCAACCGTTCTTTCATATTTATAACCAATGGGGCCAACAAGTTATGAGTTGCATTTTGGAAGTCATCCCGAACCGAAACGATACTCCATACCACAATGTCCTGTTCAATGTATGCCTTTAGCTCTTCTCTTGCCAAATCCGGTAAAACGAACTCATAGCTTGGTTCAAATATGAATGGGTCTATAACAATAAAGGAAAGCTCTGGATTTTCTACAGATTGTAAGTAGAACAAAGGTAAATCGGTGTCAGGATTAATGATCACATACTTTTTCAATTCCTCGAATCCCGGGATTCCTGTCGGAAACTGAATGATTTCCTTTTCATCAATAGTAATTTTGCCGAGCCTTGAAGAGTCAAGTATCATTAGGAACATTCCTTTCCATTTTGGCCTTATCTTTTATAAATTATCATTGTTCTTATAAAAAAACAAAAACTATAGATTATAACAATCCATAGTTAGCAATTTTTAAAGTTTCGTATCAATAACTGGTGGTGTGATATCCAATTTGGGATACTGATCCATATAAATATTCAACTTTCCTCGCACATAATTGATGTCCGGCTTATTCACTTGACTCTGAATATTCAACTTTCCTTCTATAAATTGAATTTCCGGTTTATGAGGTATGTATTCTATATCTACATTATCATAGGAAGCTTCCCCCATATACTCAATAGAAGGCTGGGGTTGGAAGGCCTTCTCAAAAGCAATATCAGCTAATGGATTACCAGGAACGTTAAGTGCAGCCATGCGGTTTCCATCCTGCACGATCTTAGCTATCGCCTGCAATAGGATACCGTCCATCTGTGAATATATCCGGTTGGAAAATTCAGATAGTTTACCCCCGTTTAAAGCACTCCATGCCCTGTCTTGATCAACATAGAGCTCGCCTAGAGGTGAACTAACCTCGTATTGGGATGGAGTAGTTTGTATGTCTAAAGTTGCCTTAGACTGATGAATTTCATAATGTCCTAAATCCGCATCGATACCAATTCTACCAAATTGCTGGCGTATGTCGATCTGGGGGAATGGAATCAAACCATTACCTCCTTTTAGCGTAAGAAGTCAACTAAAGTTGGGGAAATTATTTTTGCGCCTACAGACAATGAGGCCTGGTAAATATTTTCGTTTACCTTAGAATCTACCATGAGTTTGCTGTAGTCAGCATCTTCGACTTTGGACTGAAGCCCTTCAATATTAAGGCCAATGTCCTTTAAACGGTTTTCAACAAGCTCCAGCCGATTAACTCTGGCGCCTATCTCAGAGCGAGTCGAGACAATACTGTTCATTCTTGTGCTTATTTTATCGAGCGCGGATGACACACCGGTAGTATTACCTTGTCCCAGATCTAGGCTCAATTGTTTCAAAATTAGGAAAGCATTGTCAGGGTCAGTTGGAGATCCAAAAAAATCATTCCCCGTAAGATTAACCGGTAACTTAATACCCGCTCCGACCTCAAACGCAACCTGATAAGGATCGGTTAATTCTTTTTCCGCATCTTTCTCTGTATACGGCGCTCGGTCTGTGGTTTGGCCGTTAAAAACAAACTTGCCATTCAACTTACTGTTTCCTATGGTGACTAATTGTTTGTATAATTCATCCACTTCGCTTTTGATACTGTTCAAAGCTGCTTGTGAATTGGTTCCATTAGCCCCTTGAGTTGCCAAGTCCGTAGCTCTTAGAAATATTTGATCCACCTGATCTAGCATCGTATCGTTAAAATCAAGCCATGAATTTGATGTATCCACATTTTTGATATATTGATCATTCGCATCCAGCTCACTGCGATACCGTAAGGAATAAGTAATGCCCACAGGATCGTCTGAAGGTCTATTAATTCTGTGGCCTGTTGACATTTGCTCTTGCATACTATCCATACGCATAGTATTGGTATTTAAATTTCTTATAAGCTGCATACTCATCATGCTTTGGGTAACTCTAAGCGCCATGATAACCCCTCCTCATTTGACTACTATCTTCCTACTACACCCATACCATTGATAACTTTATCCAACATTTCATCAAAGGTTGTCATTGACCTAGCGGCTGCATTATAAGCGTGCTGAAACTTGATCATGTTGGCCATTTCTTCATCAAGAGAAACACCGCTGACAGACTGTCTGCGCTCATCTACCTGATCAACAATAGATTTGGAGTTATCGACCTGTCTTTTGGCCTCAGTTGTCTGTACCCCTAACTGTCCCACTGTCGCTCTTAGAAAGTCATTGATGGTACCTGACTGTAGAACAGACCCCGCGGAGCCTGTTGAACTAAAATCAAACTTCGTATCTTTAAGTTGGGAAACTAATACAGCCAATGTATTGTTACCCGTTATGACTTCTTCTTTATTGGTCTTAGTGTTCAAAACGGTTCTCATGGATGTGGCGATATTACTCGGATCTGCCGCAATAGTTGGATTAAGCTGAATATTGGATGCCGTGATGGCTCCGTTATCTTTGGAGGTGAAAAAATCGCCTACTTTTTTGGTCGGATCATCATTAAGATAACCCAGCTTATGAAGACCGTTTAGCCCGTTGACCGTAACAGTAAGATCATCCTTGAGAGTCCGATTCTCTACCGAACCTGTATAAACAATATCGTTTAGGATAGTTCCCTCGGGAAGAACTGACCCCTTGGGGATAGGTACAGAAATTTTTCCATTTGCTATCGTACTAGCCATTGTATCCAGCTGCTTTTGATAATCTGCAACATAGCGGTCTCTGGATTGAATCATCCCATACACTTCTCCGCTATTTAAATTACCTGATGTAGCTGCAATCGTTATTTCTGCTACTGATGTAGGATTTGGGGTGTTTCCATCTACTAAAACTGTGTTCCCCATAGTTACATTGTAACCTGTATCTGTTTCCGTAACTTTGATATTAACGATCTTGGACAGATCATCTACCAACAAATCTCGCTGATCTCTAAGATCATTGGCACTATCGCCCATGCCCTCGATTCTCTTGATCTCTGTATTTAAATCTGAAACCGTTGAGAGAATAGAATTAATTTGGGTTACTTTAACGGAAATATTTTCAGTTAAATCGTTATTTAAATCCGACAACTGTCTGCTTGTCAAATTTAGAGAGTCAACCATAGCCATCGCATTTTCCCGGACAATTTTTCTACCTGTTATATTTTCCGGGTCTTTACTCAAATCAGACCATGAAGCCCAAAATTTATCCACGACGGACCGTAAACCCGAATCGGAAGGTTCATTAATAATAGCTTCTAATTTCTCAAGTGTATCCTGCTGTACAGTCCAACTGCCCAGACTTTTATTTTCATTGTGAAATTGATCATCTAGAAATTTCTCGCGTATTCTTGTGACGGAATCAAATTCAACGCCTTGTCCCATTTGTCCAGGCACATTACTCCTCATTAGTCCAGGAGCCTCGATCGGCTTAGCTGCTACCATATTAACGACCTGACGAGAATATCCAGCCGTATTTGCATTAGCAATATTATGTCCCGTTGTAGAAAGAGCCGCCTGTTGCGTAAATAAAGCTCGTTTAGATATCTCAATACCACCAAAAGTAGATCGCATCTTTTCTTATCCCTCCATACCGCTTGTATGACTATGCTTTCGAATCGAATATGCCAGCTCTCTTTGCGCCATAGGAATTCAGCTGTGGGTTCTTGTAGGTGTATTCGTCCTCTGGAGGACCAGCAATTAGATCGAGAGAATATTCAAGGAAAGCCAATGACTGCATAATCAATTGCTGATTCAACTGATTCATTTCCTTAAGCCTATGAATACTGCCCAATAAATGCTTTTGCACTCCAAGAAGCGCTTTCTTATCTTCCACATTAAAAATAATCTTCGTCAAATCACTTACCGTTACCTTAGGATTGGGCTTATAACCCTTCTCGATCATGAATTGCCCGATGGCTTCCACCCGCTGCTGATCCAATTCACCAATCTGTTTCACAAGCTTATTTTCCTTAGAAACGATCTGCATTAACTGCTCCACATCGTTCTGGATGAGCACCTGCTTCTTCCGTTCTGCCAGCTCAAGTAAGTTTTCGTGTACGTCGTTCAGCGCCGTCATGATCTGTATCAAAGCTTCAAATGCCATGCTCATCCACCCGTGTATTCAGAATAATTATCATTTAATAAAAGGAAAAAGCTTTTCTGCCAACGTTCTGGCATCCACTTTGTATGTGCCTGCAGCTACCGATGATTTCAAAGCTTCGACTTTCTCTCTAGCTTTCTCGGCTGCGGCCGGATTCTGCGTCTCCAATAGTTCCTTCGCCTCGCTGGAAATTTCTACTTTGTCTTTCTTTTTACTGGTCTTGGCTTTCTCTGAGGCTGCATACGCCTCCTGGGATTTCATATATTGATTGACTGCTCCGACCCGATTTGTACCATTTATTTTCATAACTCATCACCTCTTTTTATTCATTAAAATAACCCCACCGAATAAGCGTTATTACTTTTATCGGTGGAGTTAGGAAGAAAGTTTATATTAAATTGAGAATATCGTTAGCTATGCCGGTCTTTCAAACGGTCCTTAATATTAAACGACATACGCTTAGACTGGTCCAACAAGGCTTGCTTCCGTTGCTCGTCCTCATGCATATGGCTCGCATCCTTTGCCAAACGTTGTCTGCACGATTCACAAATCGTATGTTCGCGAATTGGGGTACTGCAGACCTCGCAGTGATAAGACATATTAGGATTGTTCTTGATGGATATACGCCCTTCACGAATAAACTTTGTAATCTGCTTCACCGAAACTTCGGTTGCCTCACTTAATTCATGAATAGAACAAGAACGCTGCTCACGCAAATATTTCAAGCATTTTTCGTACTGTAGATCCATATCTTTAAGACATTGACCGCACAGGCCATAGTTATTTTTAACGTATATTTTTCCGCAACGCTCACAGTTATCGACATTCAGACTCATTCCTGAGCTCCCCCCATAGTTAGACAAGTTGGCAAGTTAGTTCGATTTTTCTGAGTATAATTTAGTCCTAGTGTATCTCAAGTAGTGCGAAGTTGTATACTGAATTTTATCAAATTCCGACATGATATGTCATCTTGCCCAACTTAGCCCGTATATTTCGACGCCTTTCAGTTCAGCGTGAATTGTTCTAGCACATTCATTAAGCGTACTTCCCGTCGTGTACACATCATCTACCATGTACAACTTAATGTTGGACTGAGCTACCAGTTCCTGCATTGCTTCTCTTGCCGCAGGCAGCAGTGCAAAAACCCCCTGCAAATCCCCCAGTCGATCTCCCCGCGTTTTAAAGCTTTGCTTGTCGGTATGCCGAACTCTTTCTAGAATTGGAACGACTGGGATTCCCACTCTTTTCCCTAACTCATTAGCCAGCTGCTGGGCCTGATTAAAGCCTCTCTCCAACTGCCTCTCATGGCTTACAGGAACATAGGTGATGAGCTCCAAACCAGAGACAACCTCTTCCCCTTCACTTCTGCAATGCAAATGGTAGGCATGCAGCAGCATGGTGCCTAGGAGCTCCCTAAGCTTCTCATGCCCTCGATACTTATAAACAGCGAGCCATTCTTTCATAAGAGGGCTGTAACTAACCGCGCTTCGGTTTCGAATAAAATACGGCTCATGTCGACGTTGGCAATCCGTACAGCTTTCCGGACGTCCGCAGCAACTGCATTGCACCTGTAAGATCCAGGGAATTGCTGCCCAGCATGCGTCACATAAAGAGAGCTCTTTCTGATTACTGTACTTATTACCACAGGCGGTGCAAGCCAGCGTCTGTGGTGAGAGCAGTCCTTCTGTTGTTTCCAGCAGATGTGTCAACCACTGGCCTATCCGCCTCACAGACCCTTTATTCGCGTTCACTTGCAATCGCCCCTTTATCGCGCAGATATCCTTTTTTCTTGCCATCGTATTCATGCTTTTAATTTGACGAATGGCCTCCACTTGTGCACGGGTTTTCTCCTTAGCGGCAAAATAAACGTTTCCTGCAGGGTCATCCGCCGATCGTCCTGCTCTCCCTGCCATTTGGACCAAAGCAGCCGAGTCGAAAATAGGCTCGTCCGCATCCAGAATCAGCACATCAGATTTCGGAATCGTTACGCCACGTTCAAGAATCGTCGTTGTTACGAGAATCCGAGTTTGCTTGGTACGGAAATCCATCACTTTTTGCGCACGATGCTCATCCTTGGAAGACGTCCCTTGGGTAACCACCTCCGGAAACGTTTGGTTAAGCAGCTCCGTTAGCGGCTCAACCATGTAAATCTTAGGCACAAACACGAAGAGCTGTGCTCCTCTTTCTATAGATGTCGTAATTTTCTGCGTGATTTTGGAGGAGATTGCCGATTTTTGAATTTGCTGACGCAGCGCCGGCATAGCAATAAGTGTTGGTACAGGGAGCGGATGGCGATGATAGCGGGCTGTAACTTTTACATGAGGTAGTTGACGCCTTGCCGCAGCCTTCTGCAGTTGTGCTGGAGGTGTAGCAGACAATAGGATCGTTGCGCCGTCTATCTTGCATACTTTATCTGCTGCATACTGCAGCATAGGGTTATTATGATAAGGGAAAGCGTCCAACTCATCTATGATAACCAGATCGAATGCGCGTTCGAAACGCAGCAGCTGGTGGGTTGTAGCAATCGTGATTGGTGCAACGTCCCATCGCTGCTCGCTTCCCCCGTATAAAGTTACTACTGGTGTTGGGGCGAACGCTTTTTCAAGCCGGGGCTTCAACTCCAGCACGACATCCCTTCTGGGGGTCGCTACTACTACGCGTCCGCCTCTTGATACGGTGTATTGGATCATAGGAAAAATCATTTCCGTCTTACCCGCTCCAGTCACAGCCCATATGAGAAATTTGGCAGAAGAGATAGGTGATTTGTTCAATAATTTCAATTCATTTCCTTTCAAGAAACGCAATGCTTGTCCCGATGCTTCCGCTTGAATCTCACTTAAACCCCAAGGTGTGAGATACTTTTCTAATGCACCACCCTCTTCATCAAGCGTCAGTGCTTGTCTCTCCGAAGCATTTAATGCAGCAGATAGAGCCGATCGGACGGTAACCGAGCAGAACCGGGATCTCCCCATCGTTAGACATTGTTCGCAATAAGGGCACTTTTGTCCGCAAAACATACAATCTGTAACGATCATATGCTGTTCCCCGCCACCACAGCGGTGACACTGATAGTTTTCCTTGGAACGGAGCCAGCTGTGTCCCTTCTGCATCTTAATGCCTTGATCCAACAGCAAGTAGCCGTACAAATATCCGGCTTGGACATAAGCCAACGGTTCTGAGGAAGCCTCGTCAAAACCATAATGCTCCAACAGCTGTTTCACTTCATCCCATAACAAGCCGCGTCCCTGCATACGTTCTATAAACCGACTAAGTTCCTCAGCTTGAATCTTTACAGCACCACCAGGCACCTGCTGATATGCATACCACTGCTCTATGCCACAATCCATTAAAGCCCACTCTGTTGATTCTGCCGCCGATAATTCCGATATGCCAAGAATAGCAGCCTGCTCCGAGATTTTTCTTCTCCACACTTGAGACATGTCTGGTTTGCTTGAAGGCCTCTTTTCCACATTCAGCCTGTCTCTAAGAACAACAGCTTGTCCAAACGAAATGGCCGGCTCCAGTATACGAATTCTTATCGAATCCGCATACTGGCCGAACCAGAACTCCAAGTCGACACGCATATCTAATGACACATGCCATACAGTGCCTTGATTGCTAATGACTGCATATAGTACTGCTTTCATCTCTCACCTACATCAATTCATCCTCACATCATTTTGTAAGCGGTTACTAAACCATCTTGGTTAGCTAGCCGAACAACAATAACCTGCTTATCTTCATGTCGACGGATCCATTCGTCCCATGACTCCAGTCCTTCAAAAGCAAGGATCTCCAGATTATGTTCCTTACGGAATTGTTCGGCAATAGCCAACGTTTCATCCGTCGAGCCTTCATCGGCTATAGTCAAGTGTACTTCTCTACCTTTGAACCGCGAGAAAAAAAGCAGCGAACGAACATACCACTCGACCTGATTTTGATTATTATGTGTAATGAGCAAAAAATGCGTCACATTCCGACCCGTGTCCCGGTGCCGTCGATAACACCAATGCAACAAGACAATACTTGCAGCATAGCTGCCAAAGATCCACAGTAAACCTAACATCATCGCGGCTCCCTCCCTTAAGACCAGTATATGCCGCAATGAGTTGGTTGGTTCCTGTTTACAGCGTGACCCAGCCGTTTTTAATGGAAATAATGACGGCTTGAGTCCGATCATCTACTTCCATCTTCTGCAAAATGCTGCTCACATGATTTTTTACAGTCTTCTCGCTTATATACAAAAATTCGCCAATCGTTTTATTACTTTTGCCTTCTGCCATAAGTCGAAGTACTTCAGCTTCACGGCGTGTCAATGGGCTGTTATCCGTATGTACATACTTAACTCCCGCATCCTTAGCAATAGTACCGTTCCCTGCCGCGCCTACTTCATCCAAGTAAGTCATTCTGCGCAGTTGATTGATCAGCTTTCCTGTTACCTTAGGATGGATGTAGGCATGACCTGCAACAACAGAACGGATAGCATTAATTAACGACTCCGCCTCCATATCTTTCAGCAAATAACCTGACGCACCCTTACGAAGCGTTTCAAATACATAGCTCTCATCATCATGGATAGATAAAATAATGACCTTAATATCTGGAAAAATCCCTTTAAGCTTCTCTGTTGCCACTACACCGTTCTCGATAGGCATATTAATATCCATCAATACAATGTCTGGAGTCAATGTGTTGCACAACTCAATTACTTGTATGCCGTCTCCACACTCACCAACGACCTCAAGGTCATTTTCCATATTAATAATACGTTTGACCCCTTCGCGAAATAATTGGTGGTCATCCGCCAAAACCAGCTTAATGTTGCGTTTTGCATTTCCCGTGATGTCCATTATTTAGTCCTCCTTCGAATCTAATTTGATGGGTATCAACATGGATACTTTAGTGCCCGCGCCTTTAGTCGATAAAATCTCCATCCTGCCTTCCAGCAGTTCTACACGCTCGCGCATCCCCATAATGCCGTAATGACTTCCCTTTTCGATTTTCTTATCGATACTATCGACATGAAACCCGACTCCGTTGTCCGAAACCATAATTTTCACCATCTGCTGTCGGTAAGTCACTTCGAGTGCAACATGAGAGGCTTGGGCATGCTTCACCACATTAGAGAATGCTTCCTGTACAAGACGGTAAATAGCAACTTCCATACCTGAGGGAAGTCTCGTTTCTTTACCAGAAAATTCAAATTGCGTGTTAATCTTTGATTTTTCTTCAAAATCCTGTACAAATTTCCGCAAAGCAGGAATGAGCCCTAGGTCGTCTAAGGCCATTGGCCTAAGATTGAAAATGATTTTGCGAACCTCTTCAATCCCTCCTCTGACTTGACCCTTCAAGTCCATAAGCTCTTCTTTTACCGAAGCATAAGCCTGCTTGGTCAGCATTCTTTCGGCAATTTCGGTTCGAAGCACAACATTTGCCATCGTTTGAGCCAGGCCATCGTGTATTTCCCGGGCAATCCGTTTGCGCTCTTCTTCTTGGGCCAAAATAATTTTCAAACCAAGGAGCTGCCGGTTTTTAGCCGACTCTAACAGCCGGGTCACTTGATTCAAGTCACCGGACAGGTACTCAAGCACTACGTTAACCTGGGAGACTACAGCTTCTGCTCGCTCCAATTGTTTATCGACATTTTTTATTCGTTTGGCAAGATCATCCCTTCTCGCCTTCAGGTGAAGCTCCTTCTCCCTGTACATAGCGAGCTGGGTCTGCATTTGCGTCGCAAATTCGTAGGCCGTACGAATATCTTCTTCCTTGAAGCGTTTAAAATCACGGCTAACCTCCGTCAGCCGAATACGAGCCCTACGATATTCCAACTCAATATGATCGACCATATCAATGGTCTTTCTCGTTTCGTCCATTACTTCCTGCAGTTCGTTGTTTAACGCACTACGCTCTGACCGGACATTTTCACAAATTTCAAATATTTGATATTTGCTGCTCTCCATGACGTCAATTGCATTTTTAATAATGCGGTCCAAAGCGTCCACTTGCATACGTAAGGCCCCTTCTCCAACGATTCCATATACAGAAGCCTGTTCGACCCCGAGTGTCGGACAGGCTCCTAGCATTATAGTACCATATTTATTGAAGTTTGTAAGAGGAGCAGGGAACTAATTATTGCAGAGTGATCTGCTGGGTTTTAGCGTCCCAAGTTACTTTCCAGCCAAGATTTTCGGATAAAATGCGCAGTGGTACCATAGTAACATCCTTCATTATTTTCGGCGCCACTTCCGCAGTAATACGCTTGCCGTTCACAATCAAATCCGGGTTATCGATCCAAAGATCGATCATTTTATCTCCGCGAATTACGGTTACTTTACGTTCCTTATCATCCCAACGAACCGTTCCACCCAATGCATCCGTTACAAAACGAATAGGAAGCAGCGTATTTCCACTTACAATGACAGGAGCTTGCTCCAGTGTCATCCCTTTACCGTTTACGGAAACAGCGGTTTTATTAACCGTGAGGCTAATCGAATTGTTCGGCAATGCTGCTAGTTGGCCTTTAGAAGTGAAAGTAATGTCGTCAATGCCAATTTTGCCAACGGCCGCACGCTCGTCCTGACCTACTTGGTCATTGTAAACATAAACGCTTTTTACTGTAATCGGGAATTTCATGTCATATTCGGACAAATCGGCCGATACTTGCTTCCAGCCCTTCCAGTTGATGTTTTGGGCTAGCTCTATATAGTAGTTTTTCCCGCTGTTATCCTTAATCTCCGTTCTTAAGGAATTCAGACTCTCGTCGCCATTCACTTTCATCTTAATGAACTGCGGTTGGCCATCAATTTGAATTCCTGTATCCATATCTGCGTAAGCCCATTTGTTACCTGTAGCTTTTGTAAAATCATAATTCAATTCCAGATACTTATTTTTCGTTTCTGTTTCACGAATGTAGACCGAAGTAGTAACTTCTTGCGGTAACGGGCGAGATTTCGTCATAACCGCGTTATTATCGAGATCATACCACACGTTATCTTTTCCAATAGGAAGAGTCAGCATCGTGCTATAACCGTCATAACGGGCAATCAGCTGCAACTGAGTTGCACCAGTCAAGCTATTGACTGTCAGGACTCCGTTCTTCACTTCCGCCTTCATCCCAAGAACTTCCCATTGAACCAATTCAGGAGGGACTTCTCTTGTTTTACCAGCCTTAGTCGTTGCTAGAACTGGAAGTTTGTACGATCCTCCCTCAGATAAAGCAATATCGCTGGCGTCAATTTTCAGCATGGCAAGCTGGTCTCTGCCTATAACAGGAATTTCCGCCGATTGAGTTCCGGTACCGGATGAGGCCGTTACTTTGGCTGTGCCTAATTGAGTTGGTGTAAACACATTGTCTTTGAAGGTGCCTGCGTTGTTGCTCGATGACCATGTCGCTTGCACACTATCAGATGCAATTGGATTATAGTATTCATCATAGCCTTTAAAGCTTAAAGTTGCCTGTTCATTCAGGAACAAGAAATTCGGAGCCTGAATCACTAGGTCTTTTACTTGCCCTTTAGGTGCCATTGAGTAAACCCCCACACCGTTAACCACTTTTCGCTGAATACCTGTTTCGGTTTTATTAATTAAGACCGGATTGTTCTCTCCCAGTGGTCTGGCAACCATTTGTGTTGATCCGCCACCATCTAGGTTCATCCCTTTCCAAACCCCGACTTTAATCATAAACTGCTGAAGCTCGGTCATACTTAAGCCTTTGCTGTCTCCACTATAATCTGCTGTAACCAAATAAGCTGTTTTCTGATCTTGCGAGTATCCAATGGCCGTTCTGGAACGGGTGCAGCATAAGCTGTCTACTTCTCTTGAAAACTCCGTAGGCTTACCCTCGTCGACCAAAATTGTGTGTCCGCCAATCATCATCTTGAAGTTTTTCGTATCGTACGTTTTGTTAGAGTCTTGAGGAAGAATTTGATAGTCGGCTTTAAGAGGCTCTCCAACTTTCATATGAGCACGAACAAAATCAGCCGCCTTGCCTGATGCCCGAAGAATATAGCCGTCTTTAGGAGCAATCATATCAATGATCGTGTTGTCGGCAATCTTTTGAATAATTCCGTTCTGTACCAAGACTTCCGTTGGAACCGTAACACCATCGTTGGAACGATCGGATTGTCCCCAAGCATTCGTATACATGAACATGGCATCTATATGGCTATGCTCACCGCCCGGTTCAAACCAGTAATAAGTCTTGTTTATACCGCCAAGCACGAAGTTAGCCCCGTCCTTAGTTGTTACCGATCCCTGAAACGTAAACAAGTCCACTACAGGAACATTATCCTTTGTAAGACCAAACGTATAAAAGCCAGGCAAATAAGGAGGTGTCGCCATCAATTGTCCATTAGCAATTTCAGGTCCCATAGGAACGCCTTCTGCTTGAGTGTTGTAAAAGTCTCCATTTACCCCTGCCACAGCCTTCGTTTCCGTAGCCATACCCAGCACGCTTTGCTTCTTGGTGAACTGATTGTTCGTTCCTGTCATAACATCCAATTTCACATTGGGATTGGTCAAATCGACCTCAACGACATTTCCATTAACGGTAATATCTTTTTTATTACGAACCGATTTCCAAACATATTTTTTCAAAACCGCACCTGAAGTTAAAATCTCTTGACTGACCATCGTCACCGTAGGTTCGGTTGCCGCATATACCTGTGCAGTCGTCATAAGAGGCGATAAACATATCATTGCTGATAAAACGATAGAGGACACTTTAATCCAAGCACTATGCTTACTCACGCAGACTTTCTCCCTTCTATTTCCCACTCTCCTTTACTTAGACTCTATTACTATGGAAAAAGTTACGTTTTGCTAGATTTAAAAACAGATAAATTTGGACAGTATCCGTCATATTTGAACATTTATCGAACATCCTATGAATACGGTCAAAAAAGCCTGATTTTTAGATTCAATTGAATTCAAAAACTCCTCTAGCAAAATGCTTTGACAATAGCTTATTCTCCATTAGGAAAAACAAAAAAAGCCCGGCTCCACAAGGAACCAGGCTTTGGTATCGTTTGTTCTACAATAATAGATATGCTGCGTCTTACGCCAATGCGTCGCGTTTGAGTAGTTCTGCTTTATCCGTACGTTCCCAAGGAAGATCTACATCTGTACGTCCAAAGTGACCATAAGCAGCCGTTTGGTTATAAATCGGTCTACGAAGATCCAATTGCTTAATGATGCCTGCAGGACGCAGGTCAAAATGATTACGGATGACTTCAACCAATTTCTCTTCAGACACTTTACCAGTTCCGAAAGTATCTACAGAGATAGATACAGGTTGTGCTACACCGATAGCATAAGCAAGTTGAACTTCACATTTATCTGCAAGACCTGCAGCAACAACGTTCTTAGCTACATAACGAGCTGCATAAGCGCCAGAACGGTCAACTTTTGTCGGATCCTTACCGGAGAATGCGCCGCCGCCATGACGAGCGTAACCGCCGTAAGTATCAACGATAATTTTACGGCCAGTCAAACCAGCGTCACCTTGTGGTCCGCCGATTACGAAACGACCGGTTGGGTTGATGAAATATTTGGTGTCAGCATCAAGGAATTTCTCAGGCACGATAGGCTTAATAACATGCTCCTTAATATCCGCTTGAATTTGCTCCAATGTAACGTCTTCACTGTGCTGTGTAGAAACAACGATCGTGTCAACGCGTACTGGTGTATCACCATCATACTCAACAGTAACTTGTGTTTTACCGTCTGGACGAAGGTAAGCCAATGTACCGTTTTTACGTACTTCAGCCAGTCTGCGGGACAGTTGGTGAGAAATAGAGATAGGAAGCGGCATCAGTTCAGGAGTTTCATTAACAGCAAAACCAAACATCATACCTTGGTCGCCAGCACCAATAGCTTCGATTTCTTCATCTGTCATTTGACCTTCACGTGCCTCCAGGGCCTTGTCTACCCCTTGAGCAATATCAGGAGACTGCTCGTTCAAAGAAACAAGAACAGCGCAAGTTTTGGAGTCAAAACCGTATTTAGCACGTGTATAACCGATACCTTCAATCGTTTGACGAGCAATCGACTGAATATCGACATATTCGGATTGGCTGGAGATTTCGCCGATAACAAGCACAAGGCCTGTAGCAACAGAAACTTCGCAAGCAACGCGAGCGTTGGGATCGTTTTTAAGAAATGCGTCTAGAACTGCATCGGAAATCTGATCACAGATTTTATCCGGATGCCCTTCTGTAACGGACTCGGATGTAAATAAACGACGACCGCGAGGAATGGACATAGAATCGACCTCCTAAAGAGTATTTATTACATAAAGAGTATACATACAAAAAATCAACCTTTTCCGATTGGAAAAGGTTTTAATTACATGACCTTCTTTAAGTTATGTTACTGGATTTGTCGAGTACTGTCAATAAATTTGCATGAGTTCCTACAAAATTAACATATGGAAAATGCTCCAGGTTTTATCGCGAATTTAACCTATAAATTGAACATCATTTCTTCCGCTTTTCGTATCAATCGACTTGTAATGGCTCCACCTACAGCACCTGCATCTCTAGATGCAATATGCCCCCAATAATCTTCCTTAATAGATTGTAAAGGAATCGACCCAAGCTCTGTTGCAAACTCCACATTGGCATTAGCAACCGCTTTTCCTACAGGCAATCCCAGTTCGGCTGCTATTTCATATTTCAGTGCATCCAATGCTTGTTTACTTTCTGGTACGACTTTCTTTGCTTTTGCCATTAAAGCCACCTCCATAAGTGATGTAAACCTAGTATGGTCACCTCACCAATGGCACAACCGTATAAACTGTTTACATTATGGGTAAAATTTATGGTGTAACCTTAGATCCATCAGCATTCGTAAGCTTATAATCACCGCGAACCATAACATAAATATCTTGCTTCTGCTTGGGATCTGGCTTGATGCCGCGGCCCTCTCTTGGAATAATCAGCAGATGGTTATTCTCAACTGAAGCTCCTGCTGCGATATCTTTACCCGTGGTCACATCGGCTATGCCGTCGTCCGCGCTTACAGCTAAAGTTTTGCCGGTTCGAACAATGATTTCTGAACCTGCTCCACCGTATAAGATTTGGCCTTGTTCTAACTTAAGTACATTTAGCTCAGAATTTCCCGATGAGCCTGAAGTATTTGGAGTAGGATTGGTAGTTGTATTTCCGCTACCTGTTTGTCCTTTTCCTAACTCTGCACTAATGATTTGACGTACCTTTTCTTCGGTTATGGATTGCTTAGTCAGCTCGTCCGACACTTTTTGCTTAATATTTTGCTCAAAATAACTTTTTGTAATAACAGGGTCATCTACTGAACCTGGCTGAACGGATGGAGTAGTGCCATCTGCATTAGCTCCTACAATGGTCGCTGCCCATAGCAGCAATGTGCTGATCGCTATTTTGGTACGTATCTTGTACATGCTTCACCTCTTGTATTTAGCTTGGTATGTATTGTAAGTATAGCTTGTTGAGGTAAAAAAAGAAGACCCCGAAGGGTCCTCTCTTTTAAAGCTTGGTATTAGTTGTTAACAGTAACAGCGAAGGAAGAAGTTACGCCGCTAGTTGCCATAACGTTAATTGTGAAGGCTTGAACACCTGCATCAACTGCAGTTACTTTACCTGTTTTATCGATAGTTACAGTACCAGTACCAACGATATCGGAAACGTAGAAGCTTATGCCGAGAACGTCAATGTGGTTTCTACCAATTGTGCCGTCTTTAACCAAGAATTGGTCAGTAGTACCTTGTTCTTCACCAAGGGATCCTGGTGCTTTCTCGGAAACGATCTCGTCACCGTATTGATCTTTAACAGTGATTTTCTCAGCAAGTGCTCCATCCCATAGGTATTTACCAACAAGACTACCTCTGCTGATGTCTTTACCTGTTTTCTTCAGGGAGATGCTAGCAACTGAAGGAGATTCGTTCTTAGTAGTCAGGTTCAATGTAGCTTGTGCAGATTCGTTTTTAGCGTTAGTGTATACTACGTTCAACGAAGAAGTACCAGCAATCAAACCGAATACAATTTTAGGGTTAGCTGGATCGAAATCAGCTACGGATCTATTTGTAGATCCAATGCTTGTAACTAAGTTAGGAACTTTAACTTCTTCACCGCTGCTGTTTTTCGCTCTAACTTTAACTTCTTTACCCAATTTGTTGTATTGGCTGTTGATATAAGTTGCTTGGGAAACAGCACCATTAGCTCCGTAAATAGTTTTGTCAAGGTTCAGGTAGTCAGCACCAGCAAGAATTGTGTTGTTAACACCTTTATCCAAGTAAACTTCATAAGTCAATTTGTTAGAAGTTTTCGTAGGATCGATAACTTCTACGTTTTGGCTCTTGCTATCTACAGAAACTGCAGTATCAATTGATTTCCTTTTGTCATACTTGAACAGTTCAGCTTTAACTGTGTAGTTAGCTGCAGGAGCGCCAGCTTTAGAGTAGATTTTGAAAGATTTGTCGAAGAAATTAGCCCAGTCTTCTTGACCTTTCAAATCATTGCTGCTGTACAAGTTGTAATCTTTAGAATATACGTTCGCAGATACTGTTTTTGTAGCTGCAGACGGGAACATATCTGTTCTAGTTTTGTCAGCATTCATTTGTTTAGATGCAAGGTAAGTTTGGTCAGAACCAGCAACAGAACCATCCAAAGTGTAAGAAAGTCTTACAAAGTAGTTGTAGTCGCTGCTGTTATTGTATTTCAGCTCAGAACCATTTTGGTCGTAGATTTTGAATTTCAATTCATTATCAACAACAGTTTTGCCATCTCTAGCAGAAACCATTTGTTTCTTAGGTTGTGTGGAGAATTTGATTTCTTGAGCTTCACGAGCATCGCCAACTTGGATACTAGTAGTTGCTCTAACGTTAGGGATATCTTTCAAAGTAACTGTCAATTGAGCAGTACCTTTTCTACCTACGCCTTTAATTTGAATTTGACCTTTGTGAGAACCAGTTTTAGCGATCTCGTTGTTTCTGTCCAAATCAATACCGCTGGAAGAGCGAACGTCGATTTTATCATCGTTAAATGCATCAACGATTTCTTGTGCCGACAATTGATCACCTTTGGAATCTTTAACAATCAAAGGTACGTAGAATTTGCTATCTACTGCTTCGTCATTAGTAATAACGTCGTTCTCAGCCAATGTGTAGTTGTAAGAACCGAATTCAACAGTTGCTGGAACCTTGGAAGCTTTGATAGTGATATCTTTAACTACCGATTGTCCACCGCGAGCAAAGATAGAAACGGAAATTTTCTTCTCTTCATTCTTAACGGAACGAATTTTCAGATCAGCTGCATCGTCACCAATAACATTATCAACGAATGCGTTTTTGTCGTCATCCCCAACTTCAAGATCGCGATCAGTTGGGTTAACAGTAATACCATCATTCAATAAATCTCTGTCTTCTACGCGTAGACCGTATTGGTCATAAGCTTTGAAGCCAATGTATCCAGTTGTGTTTGCTTCCAAAACATCAACTTTGTTACCAGCACTGTTCAACAAGTCGCCAACTTCAACTTTGGAAACAATTGCTTTGTCACCAACAGTGAAGATTTTGCTAACGTTAACTTGGCTGTCTTCATGCAAGATAGTAATGTTGATTCTGTCGTTTCTTTCTTGTTTAACATCTTCAGACAAGTTAATAGCTTGCTCGCCTGCGATTGTTGCGAAAGAACCGTCGCTTACACGGATGTCAAATTGGCTTGCATTGAAGGAAGCTTTTTGACCGTATTGGTTAGTTGCTTTAAAGTCGATACGAACTTTGTGCAACAATTTGCCGTCTTTATCAACTGCAAGAGGAATTGTGTCAGATGCAGTCAAGAAGTCGATTTTCGTTACTTTTTCTTTCGTAGTAGATACGGAAGCTGTTTTTGCAGTGTCATCGATATTGGATGCACCACTGATAGTTACATCGAATTTGTTCTCGATGAATTTAGTGTCAAAAGTCAGAACAGCTTTAGTTTTGTCATCGTTCCACTTAGTAGTGTATCCAGAGGACAATACGTTGCCATCTTTCTTAACTTCAATTTTCAAAGCTTTAGCAGCTTCGTCAGTCAAAGCACCGTTCAATTCAAGAGTCAACTCATTAGCGTTAGTTGCTTTGAAAGAAGCGATGGAGTATTTACCGTTGAAAGGTGATTTGTATTGTTTTTTAGCTTCGTAGGAGCTAAGAACCAACAAATCGCGAGTTGCTGCAGATGTACCAGCAAAAGTACCGTCAGCGCCATTGCTCAACAATTTCAATTGTAGAGCTAGAGCAACATAACCTTTAGCCCAGTCAGTAACAGTTTTGTCGTTAACTCCTGGAGTTGCTTTACCTTCGGAATCTTTACCCAAACCACGGATCAAGAAAGTAGCGAGTTGTTCTTTCGTTACTTCACCAGCTGGGTTGAATTCGCCTGGAGCATAGCCATCAGTAATACCAGCAGCTTTAACTGCTTCGATGTACGGAAGAGCGTAGCCGTTAGCTGGATCATCAGCTTTAACGTCTGTGAAGCTGGAAGTTTTCAAGGAAGTGTCAACTTTTAATTTGAAAACCAAAGCCGCAACTTTAGCAAATTGAGCGCGGTTCATTTTGTCTTTCAAGCCAAAAGTATCTTCTTTAACTCCGTCGAAAATACCTGCGGAAATCATTTCGTCAAACTTAGCTTTAGTAGCTGCATCAAGATCTTTCAAATCGCTAAAGTTAGCGGAAGTCTTGCCAGCTTCTTCACCGAATGCTACGGAAGAAAACATCGAAAATGCCATAGCAAGGGACAGGATTGTAGATAAACTTTTTTTCATAACCTTTTTTTCTCCTCCTCGAATATCTTTCGGTTGTTGAGAGTTTTGTTTAAATAAATTAGAGCTCGATTCCCTCATTAGCCGATTCACCCCCTTCCTAGAGTTGAGCGAATTATTATTATAAAGGTCTGCAATGAATAAGATTGCAGAAACTAGTAAACCATACTCATTGAAAAACTAGATAGTCGCATACCCTTATACATTATACACTGCAAAACTAGTAAGGTAAAGAGGTTATTTTGTGAAAAAAACCCAACAAAATCAGTCTCTTCAAGGTGACTCATTTGTGTTTCAATGAATTAAACGCAGTGTTGCATGAAAAGTTGCGGTCTCTGAAAAACTTTTTTCGTTTTTCTTTTAAACTTTTTGTTCAACTATTCTTGTGAGCTTGTCTATCATTTCGTATATCAGTTTCGTACACTCTCTCACTCACGAAACTTAGTATACAACGATATATCATCTTCGTCATCACGTATTATTTTCCAATGTTTAAATAAAGAAAAAACCCGCCGCGCTAACGCTTTGGCGAGTTTTTAACATCTGTTTATTTAGGTATTTTCTTTTGTTGTTTCAACACGCGAATAGCTACTGCCGCTGCTTCCGCACGCGAGAAATAATCTTTAGGTGCAAAACGGTATGTTTGTTTCTTCTGACCTTCCAGAAGAACGTTCGGCATTCCCTCGATCAAGCCGGCTTTGGTAGCTGCTTCAACCGCAGGTCTGGCGTAATAATCAACGTTGCCGCCATCTGTAAAGGATTTTTGCAGCGAAGCTAATGCTTTCTTATCATCGGAGTTCAACTTCAAATCCGATGCACGAGCAATCATAACCGCTGCATCTTGACGGGTAATGGCATCATGATGCCCAAAATAACCGTCGCTACCGCCTCTTACAATCCCTGCTCTAGCCGCTGCCTCAATGTGTTTGAAGTCATAAAGACCATCGGAACCAGGAATATCTCCTCTTTGCACATCTTTGAAGGTTCCATCTGTCTTCACATTATTATCTATTGGCATGCTAGTATCATCATTATCTAATGGAATGTTAAAGATTTTAACTAGCATAGTAACAAATTCACCACGAGTGATGGATTCATCCGGAGAGAATTTCTCAGGAGTAGAATTTTTATTATTCATCATGCCTTTAGAATATAAAATGTCCAAGTAATCTCGTGCCCATGCATGACCTGTTACATCATCAAAGCTGTTATCCATATACATAACTTGATAATAACCAAACGAGTCAAAAGGAACCGTTATGGTATTTTTGCTGAGATCAACCACTCCGCCAATATTTCTCCACTCAGCCCGCGTCTGATTCGGCTCACCATTATTATCGGAGAATGTACCGAATTCAAATACTGTGACATATTTCCAAGCATCATCACGAATATTGGCATCATATTTCAACGTTAATGTCCCCCTTTTGGTAGGGATAACATTATCCTTTAAATATCGGTTATAGAACACATCGTTAGAAGAACCAAAATCAGAAGGTAAGTTGGGTAATCGTCCGCTACCTTCAAGAGCATCCTTCAGTTTTTCCTCTTGGTTGGAGCCTCTTATCTCTTCAATAGATCCAGCATCAATCCAGAATCGTTTGCTTGCCGGTTTATAACGTCCGGTAGTTTCGATGAGGAAGTTTTTCCCGCCACGATCTTCCATTTCTTTATCTACTCGACCATCGTCATTGCTGGCAATACCAAACAATATTTTACGATCAGCCGAAATATACTGTTTTTCCGCTGCACGGTCATTACGCATTAGCTTAGTATCTTTAGGGAAGCTTAGTTGAATATCCGCATTGAACACACTCATTTTGGAGGTTAGTAACGATTTATATTGGTTGCCTTCAATAGGTGTATCCACGTTGAATAAAATAAAGCTGCCACTTAGCTTACCTGCTGCACGGTTAATAGTAAATTTGATTTCATTTTTACCAGGCTTTAAATTCGTTGCTTCATAATAATAAGTGTCAGTTTCGTTTGGTTTTGTTGATTTAACAGCTTGATCCTTACCGAAAACTACGCTGTCCGCATTTTCAGCTAAGATTTTAATTTTCTGAAAGTTCTTGTTGATGTTAGCTTGGTCTTTGCCTGCTTCATTTTTAATAAGCTGCGGCTCTTCAATTAAATACGGTGTTGGCTCACGTGTAATCGTAAATGACTTGGAAACAGTCGCCCCGCTGTTGTTCTTAACTATTACAGTGAAAGTATATGCACCATATTCTGTAAGTTTAATTGGATCTCCGGTATTTCTAAAAGGCGTAGCTACAGCCCCTGCTGCAGTCGGCGAAATAGCTACATTATTGGGTGTTGTATTACCTGGTTTTAGATAAGTCACTTGTATTTCATTAGCATTTGCCGCTGAACCGCTGATCTTAATTTCATTTGATGTTGTAAAGTAAGTATCCGGCTTAGTATCTTTCGTGTAACGAACATCCTTAGGATCATAATCCGGCGCAAAACTTACGATAGTCGGAAGGAATTGACTGAAAACGAAAATATCGTAGCTTGCTTCTGATACTTTTTGACCACCAATATATATATCGAAATGAATGGTCTTTCTTCCATCATCTTTACCAAAAAATGATTCTGCTTTGGTTAAATCAAGATTAACCGCAAATTTGTTTGGAGTAGTATAGGTAATATCACTGATATCTACTTTTTTATTATTAATAGATACATTTAATTCTCCATTGCCACCCAAGTTGACTACTCTACCCGTAATACATATATTGCTGCCGCCTGCACAGACTATTTCGCTAATATTTTTTACAACCATTCCATTGTAAATATTATCTACAATAATATAGGGGGCAGCGGAAACTTGAAGATCATAAGATTTAGAGCCTGCAGGAACTGCGGTTCCGCCACTTGTATAAGGAATGATTTCAAGAGTGGTAACTCCGTCACGAAGGCCCTGCAAAATGACATTTACGCTGTTGTTATTAATTGTATATAAACCTGAAGCATTGCCGCTTATACCATCGTTGTAAGGAGCTCCATTTATCTTGACCATAACTTGAGAAGCCTTATCCGTTGTTATCATTAGCGTTGCTGGAAATTCTGTAATTTGGTTTTTTCCGGTTTCAATTAACTTAGGGTTATCTGAGGATCCGGAAATAATACGTTCAACCGATTTCACATATGGAGCATTACTATCAACAACGTTAAAGTTAAAGCTGGATTTTGTTGTATCAATCAAATTTTTATGTGTAAAGGTTACATCAATCTGCTGGAATCTGCGGCTCATATTTACCGGTAAATCCACTTGAATGTTATGCACTTCGTAAGCCTTTGAGGTATCTACAGTAACATTAGTGTTTACATCATTAAGTGCCGGAACAAAAACAGGGGTTAACCCATTATTCAATGAACCATTAGGATTAGAAACAATATTGCCATCAATATCAAGAAGCGTTAACTTTTTATCATTAAAATTGTAGTGTACCCTGTACCCACCACCAGTACCAACCATTTCAATATCGGCATAGACGTAGTCAGATACTGTACCTGTTCGTGTTGTCTTTAAAGCAGTAGAGAACGTTACGTTTCCATTAGTACTAGAATCCTGCTGCAAAGTCGGGGTTTGTGCAGCACTTATCTTGGTCGCTGCGGTTCCATTTTTGGTGTCAATCATTGCACCGTAAGCAAATGCCTTACCGTCATCATAAATAAATGATTTCGTTAAGTTGTACGTGTTCGTGGTATTCTTGGAAACAAAATTAATCTCATTATCACCTGGTACAAACTTGATGTCATTCGTACGACCAGTATTCGTAATATACGTGAATGTACCACGTGTAAAGTTAGCAGGGTGGTACGAGGTGTTGCTTCCGTTTAGATAAGCTTCGATACTTGTTGCGTTACCAGCTGAACCAGTAATCGTCGCTCCGGAGTATGGGGCCTTCTTAGGGAACATCTGCCCATCAATAATGTTGTCACCATTAATAGCAAGATCGTTAATAGTAGATACCGGAACATAGTAAGCCCAGCTCGGTGCGGAAGCCGTATTTACCGTCCCATCGTATCTCAGCACAATCTTATTAAGACCTTCAGTTAAAGTTACATTATTAAATGTAATTTCATTATTGCCTGTCTTAACCGGCTTGCTTGTTTTATCTACCATAGATTTACCTGTTTTCACGTTCGTTACTTCAAAGTAAATATTGGTGATTTCGTCATCACTAAGACCATTCACATCAGCTACCACTGGAATAGGGTTACTCGTAAATTGGTCGACAGGAAGGTTTTGCTTAGTGGGATCAGGATCTTTACCAGGCTCATAAGGTGTATTACGATACTGCAAATTCGTTACGCTCAATGTTACTTCAGCAAACGCCGTTAAAGGTGCCACTAAACTTAAAACAAGAGCTAATACAATGGAAAAGCTCGTCCATTTGTAAGTTAATCGTTTCAAAATGGTTCCTCCTTATGTCATATTTCCTTGATATTTGTTACATGCTGTCATTAGCCCTTTCCGTTAAAAAAGCCCCCCTGCTCGTTTTACTGCAAATATAGGCTGCCGCAGCAGTAAAAAAGTTTCGTGTACTTTACTTATCGGCTTTATGATATGAAAAATTTAGCGAATCCTGAAAATAGACAAAAACAAAAAATCCCAAACCTATGAAGGTCTGGGATTCGTTTCTATATTTATTTACTTGATCATCCGTGATCTATCGCCGGACAATCCTCGTATCTTTTGGATGAATTGTAGGACTGGCTTCTTCGTCTGACTAATAATGCCGATAGCTTCTGCTCCCAGTACTAATATTGCGACGAAAATAACAATGAGTAATACCATTCCCCAAATAGCTTGCTGCTCCGACATGTAAGAAAGCAGTACAGCCGCGCCTCCGAAGATGGAAGCAACTCCATAAATAATCAAGACGGTAACCCGATGGCTAAAGCCCAACTGAAGTAAGCAATGATGTAAATGGCTCTTGTCCGGTTTCGAGATAGGCAAATTATTTACCCAACGTCTCAATATAGCGAAGAAGGTATCTGACAAAGGTACTCCAAGAATCATAATAGGTACAAGCAAGGATAGTACAGTCGCTTGTTTAAAGCCCAAGATGGACAACGTCGCCAAGCTGAATCCAAGAAATAGCGAGCCAGAATCGCCCATAAAAATTTTGGCAGGATGAAAGTTATAAAATAAGAAGCCAACAATGCTGCCGAGCAATATCATACTCAACAAAACTACGGTAACGTTTCCCATCATCAAAGCCAATATAAGAATCGTTGTTGTCGCAATACCCGATACACCTGCCGACAGTCCGTCCAGACCGTCAATAAGGTTAATCGCATTCGTAACTCCGACAATCCAGAAGATCGTAAGCGGAACTGCTAACCAGGTTAAGGAAATGGTTGTGTCGCCAAAAGGTACATTTACAAGATCAATAACAACGCCGGAATATACGACAACACACGCTGCAAGAATTTGCCCAAGCAATTTAACTTTTGGAGACAAATCAAATCGATCATCCAAGGCGCCTAACAATACGATAATGGCCCCTCCGATAAGCAGTCCCAATGCAACGTCTCCGTTCAAGGATTCAATGGCGGGTGAGATAACAAAGTAAGCACCTACAAATCCAACAAAAATGGCCAACCCGCCCAGCCTCGGCATGATACGACTATGTACTTTCCGATGATTGGGTGCATCAACAGCGCCTACCCAGAAAGCAAACTTTTTTACCAAAGGTGTCATTAGAAGGGCAATTAAGCATGCGACAGCAAATCCAATTCCGTATAATACAATCATTTTTGTTTTCACAGCCCCTTTTATCTATAAAAACCTCAAACACTTCAGATTATACTCCGTTTGAGACCGTAACACCACATTAATTTTAAGGAAATCAGGCGGTTATCAGTAAGTTTTCATAGTTATATTCAAGGTCTCTGTACGGCATCCTTTTCGCGGATCACTTTCATTGCGAATTTCGGCAGGACCAGCATTCGTTTATAACGCCATGGCTCTTGAAGTAATCGGTAAAACCACTCCAGACGCAGCATTTGGAATAACTTTGGTGCCCGTTTCAATTTACCGGACATCACGTCAAAGCTCCCACCAACCCCCATAATAACCGGAACTTGAAGCTGTTCTTTATACTTGGCAATCCAGGGTTCTTGTGTATCTGCAGACCTTCCTACCAATAGGATGTCCGGATTGTGGGATCTTATATTCTCAATGATCTTTTGATCCTCATCGGATTTGAAATATCCATCCCGGTACCCAACTAACTGCAGATTAGGATACTGTTCCTTTAAACGATTCGCTGCAGCTTCGATAATTTCAGGGGATGCCCCGAGCAAAAATATTTTCCACCCGTTGGACTGGCCCAGCCGCATTAGATTTTGAATCAAATCAAATCCCGTAACCCGCTCAGCTACTGGGTTGCCAACATAATTGGCTGCCCATACAACTCCTGTTCCGTCAGGCACAATCAGATCCGCTTTTTTCATCATCTCGAGATAGGCCGCGTTTTCCAAGGCAGACATGACCATAATCGGATTAGCCGTAATGATTTGATGCGGATGCCTGGACTCAATCATCTGAGCTATATGGTCGACCGTGTCCTTCATATTTAGTTTGGAGAACGGTACGCCGAATATGGACACTTTCGGTATCGTCACTTGGAATCCCTTCCTTTGGTGAAAAATGAAGCCATATACTGTGCAGGCTTTTGTGCTTCGTTCTTAAGTGAGTAAATTAGCCCTTTTTTATCTTCGCGCCATGATGAACGCTCTTTAAGCAATCGTAAACCTTCTTTTGCTACCAAATCGGGCTGCATACTTTTCGTCGTTGCAATAATGGGCATTTGCAGCCGTTTCATAAATTGATCGATCTTCGGATCGTAAGAAATGCCCAGCATCGGCACTTCTTGTGAAGCGGCATAAATGAGGGAATGCAATCGCATGCCTATTAATAAGTGACAGCGACTAACTTCCGCAAGCATATGCTGGGGATGTGTGACATTAACGGCCGAAGTAATTCGAGACTGAAATTTTTCACCTATCTGAGCACGTACTTCATCTGATGCAGCCGCATCTGAAGGAAGATGAAAAGGTAGAAACCGTAGGTCCGCCTCACTTTTCTCCAGCATAAGCCGTAAGGCTTCAGCAAGAGCTTTTAGCTCAGAACGGTCCTGATTCCAATAACGAACGGAAACACCGATGACCGGTTTATCCATTGTCTGATGTTTATCCGCCTCATAGGAGCCAAGCGGCATTCCCATAACTGGATCAGGCACAACCGTGATCTCTTTAGACACCTTCATTTTTTGAAGCAGCTCTTTGGATTCTCGGTCTCGAACGGATATATATTGCGTTTTATTAAAAATAGAACGAATCCATCCGAAAAATAGACTGCGGTTCACTGGCCCTATTCCTTGTGAGTAGATAAAGGTCGGTTTACCCAACCACTGTGCTATTTTCAAAATAGCCAAATAGTAAGGAATCGTCTTGGCACTAGTCGCATCCTGCAAAAGACTGCCGCCGCCGCTGATCAACCCGTCTGCCCCACGAATCGCGCGAATAACTTGACCGAGCCTCATCCGATGTACAGATTCGACCCCGTACGTTCTGCTTGTCTTCTCCGGTTGAACCGAAAGAACGACGGGTACGAATCGTACTCCAGTCGCCTTTCCTTGTTCCTCTAAAGCAAGAAGGATGGATTGCAGCACGGCCTCGTCACCGCTATTGTCGAAGCCATAGTAACCGGACAGGACTATTCTTTTAGTAACAACGGGGTCCAACGACGCCAACTCCTTACAACAATCTCCCAAATGACGATATAGCCAATCCCGATCAGTAATCCAAACGATAAACCATAAACGATTCGAATCGACGAGATCATAAGTGGTGTATGCAAATGTGCAAAGGTATCAACGATAGAGGCTTGACCGACCACGCCCACCAAGATAAGAAGCAAAGCATTGCGATATTTCACGCACAAGTAAGCTCCCAACAGGAATAACGGATGAGCAATCAAAAACTCTTTGGTTCTCGGGCGAATACCCAATGTATTCTCCAAGAAAGAGCGGAACAACCGTTCGAAGGCAGAAGCCTGCCCCTCATTCCCTGTTCTTGATAAGTAGTACATTCCTGCGCCTACAATAGCGGCTGCACCGATAATCCATAGCACGCTGATATACGAAGATAGCAGCTTTTTCCCTTTAGCGATTTTCTCTCGGTGGGAAAGGTCCTCATTAAACAGCAGCCAATATAGAGCAACAAGAACGATTGGAAGCATGTGGAGTACACTTACGCCTCTGAATTGGTCTATCACTAGAGGATAAATAATTTGATTCAATAATCCTACTATGAACAGTACGCCAATAACCGAAATCGCCGATGTCCGCAGCAGCAGCCAAATGGCGAAACCAAGTCGTGAGCCTGTCCCTGCCTGATATTTCGCTTTGGCCGATCGTATTGCATAAATAATCGCTAACGTAGGAGCACATGTTCCGGAAGCCAGAGCCAACGCTTGAGCAAACAAGTTCGGCGATAACACGTACAATCCCGCGGCTCCCACTAACCCTACGATAAAAACAAACAACGCAAGTTCCGGTATAAAAGCAGCTACGGTTATAGCAACTAAAGCGATTGCTCCAACAAACAATACGGCTTTGGCAACCTTCTGCCATTCGGAATGGAATGGGAAGAAGCGCTCTGCTATCCCCATTGTAAATCCTGCTTCTTTAATACGGGGAATAGCACCATCCGGTCCTTTTAGGCTTTCGCGTAGGGAATCCAAAGGATTCAAAATTTTACCTTTATCCAGGTTTTTGACCGCACGTGCATTTAGAAATACCATTCGAATGTTGCGATCTTTAACAGCCAATACAAAGCGGTCAGCAACACCCTGAATACGATCGTCTAATTCTTGTTCAGTCAAGTTCTCCGTCAGTTTCTCTCCATCCTTCTCAGTGAAGGAGTGCAAACGTACGACATTGTAGTCGATTAATTTTGCTAAACGGTTAAACCCTTTTTGCTGAGTCTTTTGCAATTCGATGTTCGCTAAGCCCATATGATGTTTTTTCATCAATTCAGCCATGATTTCAAGATTTTCCGGCTTGGACTCGCTGATATATCCCGGTACATTCTCTCCATCGATGATAAAACGCTTGACTCCCAGCTGCTGCAATTGTCCAAGCAAGGTATCCATACGCGCTTCATCGAAAGGTCTGCGATTGGACATTCTCATCACGATTTGGAAGCCTTGCTCCTTCAGCATTTGAAGCGTCATAGGATCCGGGTCCATCGGCTTGAGGTTAGCTTCGTCCAAGCCCATTTCGATAATCATACCGTTTTGGTTTTTAAAGCTCCACGGACGTGTTTTTACATTTAAGTTAGCAAAGGTTTGGGTGATTAATGGCTGCAGCTTTTCTTGAGCGTCCTTCTCGGCGAACAAAATATAAGTAAAGTTCTCGTTAGGAGAAATCGGGCTCTGTGTTAAGGCAGTCGCTTCATGTGAAGAGAATACCTCTATCCTACGGCTAAGTCTAAGCTCGCTTAACGTTGACTCATAGACAGCCATAGATTGAACGCCTGCGCTCTTCAATTCTTTGAGCTGAGTCATAACAAACTGACGAGGGTCGGTTTGCGTATCGGAAATTTCAAGCAAATCCCGATAATCGAATACAATTTCAACCTTGCGTGCCGTTTGCTGCTCGGTCTCATTTCTTTCATATGCTATAGGCAAAGAAGCCAACAGTCCAAGGATAACCAACCACCATAGCCATTTGATACATTTACGATTCCAGTGCAAGTAACGCCCAGTCAACACGTTCCAACTCCTACCGTTATTTTTGGTCAACCCGGTTCATGACGGCGTTAACCAATCCATGAATCGTGTCGGAGGCTGCTTGCGCTGAATTGCCGCGGACAGCAAAGTATACTTTAATCTTCGGCTCTGTGCCGGAAGGCCGCAAGCAGAACCATGAATTATCCGCCAGCGTATATTTCAATACATTTTCAACAGGCAATCCGTACAAACCAAGGGAGAAGTCCTCCACCCTATCGACCGTTTGCCCGTTTACTTCCGCTGGAGGGTTATCACGCCAGTCACGCATAATGCCCTGAATTTGCTCTACGCCGTCCTTCCCTTTCATAGTCCGGGATTCCAGCGACTCCAGGAAATAGCCATGACGCTCATATAGCTCCTGAAGAACCTCGTACAGTGTCTTTCCTTGGTTCTTATAATAAGCCGCAGCTTCACAAATAAGCATGGAAGCGATGACCGCATCCTTATCTCTAGCATAGTTACCAGCCAAATAACCATAGCTTTCCTCATAGCCGAACAAAAACTCTGCTTCTTTGGAGGCTTCGAACTGCGTCATTTTTTCACCAATATATTTAAATCCGGTCAAAGTATTTAATGTTTCTACACCGTAATACTTTGCAATGACCGCACCCATTTCACTAGTCACGATGGTTTTAATAACAACTCCATTGGCTGGGAGTGTGCCGCGATCTTTAAGATTGCTGAGCAAATAATCGACCATAATGGCCCCCGATTGATTGCCTGTCAGGACGAAGTATTCGCCGTTCGCATCCTTTACTACCGCACCCATTCGGTCACAGTCAGGATCCGTCCCGATAATAATGTCCGCATCAACTTCCTTAGCTTGACGAATAGCTAGAGTGAAGGCTTCCTTTTCCTCCGGGTTCGGAGATTTTACTGTGGAGAACTTGGCATCCGGAAGCTCCTGTTCTGCAACAACATCAACATGGTTGAAGCCCACAGCTTGCAATACCGCTCTTACTGATAAATTCCCAGCCCCGTGCAGCGGAGTATAGACAACTCGGAAGCTATCGCTCATTTTTTTCACAACATCTTGATTCAGACTGATGGCAGAGACGGCCTCAACATACTGCTCATCCAGCTCCTCGCCAACCCACTGCAGCAGCCCGGAAGCTTCCGCCTTGGCGCGCTCTTCACGCTTAACATCACTGAAAGATTGAATCTGCTGAATCTCACCAATAACCTGCTCAGCCTGATCAGGCACTAGCTGTCCACCGTCAGAGCCATACACCTTATACCCGTTATATTCAGGAGGATTGTGGCTAGCCGTAACAACAATGCCCGCAGAGGCTTTCAAGACTCTTACAGCAAAGGACAGCTCCGGTGTAGGACGCAACGATTCAAAAACATAAGCTTTAATCCCATTGCCCGCCAAAACTTTAGCAGCCTCCAGAGCGAATTCCGGTGATTGGTTGCGAGAATCATAAGCGATAACCACCGATGGATTATCGTGCCCATTTTTATTTACAAACTGTGCCAATCCTTGTGTTGCCCTACCTACTGTATATACGTTCATGCGGTTTGTGCCCGCACCAATGACTCCTCTTAGCCCTCCAGTTCCGAATTCGAGATCACGGTAAAAACGATCCTCGACTTCTTTTGGGTTGCCTGCAATGCTGTTCAATTCATTCTTCGTGTCTTCATCGATGGCAGGGTCGTTCAACCATAGTTTGTATTGTTCTTCCACCCGGTTTTGCGTGCTCATAATCCATCTCCTTTTAGACCTATATAATAGTAACAAAATTTAATTATTTTTTAGCGGGATCGGATAGAGCAAACATAAGGGTACCTTCCGCTACAACCTTATCGCCCACTTTGGCAACAGCCTGTCCTTTACCAATCGATCCTTTGAGGCGAGTAATTTCAACTTCTAACGTTAGTGTATCTCCAGGAACGACCTGTCCGCGGAAACGAAATTCATCAATGCCAGCAAAGAAACCAAGTTTCCCGCGATTCGCTTCTACTTGCAGCATCGCAACAGTACCGACTTGAGCCAAAGCTTCAACAATCAGTACTCCAGGCATGACCGGATAACCTGGAAAATGGCCTGCAAAAAAAGGTTCGTTAATCGTTACATTTTTAAGCCCCACCGCTCTGACGCCGGCTTCCACCTCTAATATTCGGTCTACAAGCAAAAACGGGTATCGATGAGGAATAATTTCTTGAATTTGTACGGCATCCAGCACGGTAATGTTGCTCCTTCCAAGGTTGGGTATAAAAACTTTTCTTTCAACTTACACTATAGCTATCCCTTCATGACCTGCAGTAGTGAAGGTTGATATAAGGGAGCTTATGTATAGGTTTGCCAGCGTATGCCGGCCTAGACATAAGCTCTTTTTAAATAAAAGAAGTATCTCGCGATGCTTGTCTAAAATGCACAGACAGACCTATCGAAAGTAGCATCCATCATACATTAGGCTTCTGAGTATCGATATCCATCGGAATCTCATTACCCTTCTTATTAAGTAAATAAAACTGGAAAATATAGATGGTCGACGTTACAAAAGAAACGATAATAACAAACCACAAATAGGCACTG
The DNA here is from genome assembly GCF_030020805.1 of Paenibacillus sp. RC67. GTDB lineage: Bacteria > Bacillota > Bacilli > Paenibacillales > NBRC-103111 > Paenibacillus_S. The sequence goes on along the minus strand of NZ_CP125098.1, from coordinate 63,291 downwards.
GCATAAGGGAACTTAAAGATAATCAGCAGTATGGCAACATAATATAGAACGGTGGTCAGCTTGCCCATAGCATTAGCTGGAACCGTCTGCTTGCCCCTAAAGTGAAAGATCCCTGACCCTACAATCATCCCCACATCACGCAAAAACATAGCCGCAGCTGCTTCCCATGAAATCATCTTGGAAAAAACCAAGGAGAGAATAACCGTAATCATCATCGTTTTATCCGCTAGAGGATCCAGCATACTGCCTAGCTGTGTTACGAGCTTCTGCTTGCGAGCAATATATCCATCCAGCACATCCGTCATTCCCGCCAATAAAAGAACCAAAAAAGCGGTTCTGACATAGCCTGCTTCGAACACCAACAAATACACGGGGATAAGAAAAAATCGGCATACCGTTAACAAATTAGGTAAGTTCCACACGTAAAAACCTTTCTCCCCTTCCACGTGATTTGGGTATCCGTCCCATCCATATATTATACCGTTCTTGGACAAAAAATAAAACTCCCACCAAGGGAGCTTCTATTAGAGATTATGTTTGGGAAAAGACCAGATCGTACAAATGGCGCCACGTCTCCGCTTCATAGACATCGTCCATAGGACGCTTGCCTAAATAGACATATCCCAAGACGAGCCCTACAGCTAAAGCAACCACACATAAAACAGGAATCGATAACCACTTACCTATTAAAAAGGTAACTCTCATCCACTTTTTCGAGGACTTAGGCCGTTTCTTTGCTTTGTCTTTACTTTCTTTTTTTGATGCTGCTTCTGTCATTACACCAACCTCACTTCAAAAAGAGCTTACGCACGCAAGCTATTCGCAAGACCCATCATCGTATCCGAAGATGTGATCGCTCTCGAGTTTAATTGGAATGACCTTTGCACTTGAAGCAGATCCGTCATTTCATCGGCTAATTTCACGTTCGATTTCTCCAAAAAGCCTTGACGAATGGCCACCCTATTTACTGTATTGTCCGTTGTCGCCACATTTTCCAAAATATCCTGACGATTTGTAACACCGGCTGGTAAACTATATAGGTTATCACCGAGCTGCTGCAGAAGCTGAGGCCGAAGAACGCGGACCATTTTGATCTGACCAACTTCTACAGGCGGAGCTGATTTATCGGCATCATTCATCGCCATAATCGTGCCATCTTCTTCGATCTTCACCTTATGATTGGCAGGTATTCGGATCGGAGTGTCGTCGGTTCCCATCACGTAACGGCCGTCCTTCGTCATCAGAAAGAAGTCGGCATCAGCCGGGTTATCCGAAGGGCTCACCTGAAAAGAGCCATCTCGCGTCCATACGGTTTGAGCCGTTAACGCTCCGTTGGCATCCTTAGTAACACTATTGATCTCGAATAAACCATTACCTTCCACAGCCAAATCCAGATCATTGCCTGTAGGCTCCAAGGATCCTTGTCCCATATTAAGCTGAGCCTGTACAAGCCGCGCTCCCCATCCCTGATTGTAGCCAAGAGGAGATAAGCGTCCCTGCTTTTGAAATCCCTCAGGCTGCTGCTTCACGCTGGTCAGGACATCCTGGAAGGATGCTTCTTTACGTTTATATCCATTCGTATCGATATTAGCGATGTTGTTGGATAGTAGGTCGAGCTTTTGCTGCAGAGCTTGCATTGAAACAGACGCGTTGATCATTGAGTTGTTCATGCGTTTCCTCCCAAGAGCTTTGCTTTAGCAAAGCTAACTTCGTAAGCACTACTGAGTTTTGCGAAGCAAAACTTACTTCGTAAGCACTGCTGAGCTTTGCTTTAGCAAAGCTAACTTCGTAAGCTAGTCAATCAACTTACACTCGGCCGACCTCATTAACGGCTTTTTCCATGCTTTTATCATAAAACTGAACAACCTTCTGGTTCGCCTCATAGGCTCTCAGAGCAGACATCATATCTATCATCGATTGACTTCCATCCACATTGGAGCGCTCAATAAAGCCTTGGCGTACTTCCAATTGCTCCATATCATTAGGATTGTTCGGATCAATAGCTCTTGCCAAGCCTTCAGATCCCCGATTTAAACGGTATAAACCATTTCCTTGACGCACCAATTGGTTCGGATCCTCAATTCGGCTGATCAACAAGTTTACCGGCTGATTGTTCGCATTTAAGATCTCACTGCCATCAGGGTTAAAAAACTGCCCTGCCTTGTTAATGCGAAAATCGGTAATCGGCGTTTGTTGTACAGTATCCATCAACACGATAGGTTGTCCATCTGTTCCGACCACAGGAAGACCGTCCGTAGAAATCAACTGTCCATTCACATCGACTGAGAACTTGCCGTCCAATGTATAACGCTGCTCTCCATTAACATCCTGTACGGTAAATAAAGCTTGGGGTTGGCTAATTCTTTGTCCATTCGCATCCACATACTTACCTGAAGCATCAAAACTAGCGCCTGGCACTTGCATATTGGACACAATGGCGAAATCGAACGGATTGCTCGTTTCCTGGATATCACCTTGCTTATGGACAGAGACATTTTCCTCCGCCATCACGCCTGTGTTTAGTCGGCCAACTGGAACGGCTTGAGGCTCGTCCTTGCCATTCCCGATACGTGAAATGAGCATTTCAGGAAATGAACGGTTGATTGCATTCCCCTGCTTGAAGCCCGGTGTATTAATGTTAGCGATGTTGTTAGTCACGATGTCATGTCTGCGCTGTTGTGAAATCATTCCCGAAGCTGCGGTGTAAAGACCTCTTAGCATGGTTATGTATCCTCCCAGACGTGTCAGTTAAGTAGTGTATGTCAATTAAAACTTCCGTTTAGAAACCTTATCCAGGTTGTCCAACATAATGCCGGTACCTTTTACGACGCAATGCATCGGATCTTCCGCAATAAGGACTGGCACCTTAAGCTCGTCCGCTAGCAATTGATCGATCCCGTGCAATAAAGCTCCGCCGCCTGTCAAAATAACGCCTCTGTCAATAATATCTGCCGATAATTCCGGCGGTGTGCGCTCAAGCACTGACTTGGCTGCTGCCACGATCGAAGAAACTGGATCCCACAACGCTTCCTGAATCTCATTCGAGTTGATGTTAATCGTCAACGGCAGCCCGCTCACCATATCCCTGCCGCGGATATCCATCGTTTCCTTACGTCCGTCCGGATATACCGTTCCAACTCTCACTTTAATATCTTCGGAGGTTCTTTCTCCGATCAGGAGCTTATATTTGCTCTTGATATACTTCATAATACTATTATCGAACTTGTCCCCCGCAATTTTAATAGAAGAGGAGGTGACGATATCGCCCATTGAAAGCACGGCAACATCCGTCGTCCCCCCACCGATATCCACGACCATATTACCGCTAGGCTGGTAAATGTCCATACCTGCGCCGATCGCAGCCGCTTTAGGCTCCTCTTCTAAAAACACCTCACGTGCTCCGCTTCGCTCAGCCGCTTCACGAATCGCTTTTTGTTCCACGGATGTAATGTTGGTTGGAGCGCAGATGAGGATCCTCGGGTGACTGTACCACTGCTTTCCTCCTACCTTATTAATGAAATGCTTGAGCATTAACTCCGTAATTTCGAAGTCAGCAATGACACCGTCCTTAAGAGGGCGAATAGCCACAATATTTCCAGGAGTACGTCCCACCATGCGGAACGCTTCTTCCCCTACGGCCAGCACCCTCTTCGTGTCGCTTTCAATGGCGACAACCGACGGCTCATCCAGTACAACGCCGCGCCCTTTCACGTGAATCAGGACGTTCGCTGTCCCAAGATCTATGCCAATATCCTTGCTTAACATTGAAATGTTCCTCCCTAAACAAACCGTCCATTCCTTAAACAGAAGCGGTACCTCTATTATAATCGTTAATGTATACCATTCGCTATTCGATTTAAAAATCCTCTTTTTCAATCGGTTTTTTCGACAATTATCGCTTTCTGTTGTCGGTTCGGATCGGTTTGGGGGAGTGTAAACGAAATCATAATCATTTACTTTGCGGTTACCAGTTTATCCTGAGCTTTTGGGCTGCGTGTTTTCCGGTATTTGATCTTTGTTGCTTCCCCCCGCGCAAGTGACGAATCGACTTGTGATACTCCAAAATATGCTTCACTTGATTAGCCAGATCCGGGTTAATTTCGGGCAGTCTTTCGGTTAAATCCTTGTGCACCGTACTCTTGGAAACACCGAATTCTTTCGCGATTGTGCGAACCGTATGCTTAGTTTCCACTAGGCAACGTCCGATTTTGATGGTTCGCTCCTTAATGTAATCGTGCACTCCCCTCGCCTCCCTACTCGAGTTAGTTTGGTACATTATATGAGGGGCGTTTACTTATATTCTTTGTTTCCAAGCGTGACAAGCCCATTAAGCCACAATTATTTTCAAGGACAAGCGGCAATGGCAGGCTTTGATGCGAAAAAAAGGGAGCGTCTATGCGCCCCCAGCCAACTTTATTCCTAGTTCGAATTAATGACTTGTCAAAAAGGTTTCCGGATTGACAGCTTGGCCATTCTCGCCTTGACGAACCTCGAAGTGAAGGTGGTTACCTTGTTCCTTCTCCAGTTCGTTACGGCCGGCTTTAGCGATAATATCGCCTTTTTTCACTTCAGCATCTTTGGTTACTTTAATATCCGCTAAGCTTTGATACACGGTAACCAAACCGTTAGAGTGCGTGATTTCAACCAAATTGCCGACTACAGGATTTTTCTCAACTGCTGTTACCTTACCGCTCATTGCTGCCATGACGTCAAACGCTTGATTGTCGGGTCTGGAGAAATCCATTCCCATGTGTGGAGTAAAGGTGTCGCCATACTCAACCATTGCCGTCTGTCTTACTTCGTTAGAAGCTTTACTATCAAAATACGGAAGTACCACATCGAGCTCACTGCGATCCTTGAACGGCCATTGCATCGTTTCGGTGTTTGCGTTGACAGCTACTGCATCCGGCTTCATCACATTGTCGGTTACCGTTGCCGATTTGCTGCTGTCGATTCCCAATTCATTGGTAAGGGTCGACTTTCCGGCATCCTGGTACACCCACATTAACGTTAAGATAATTGCCGCCGCTGCCATGTAAGTTGCAGGAAACACCCACTTTTTCGCAAGTAATCTTTTCCAGGAAAAAGCTGGTTTGGTTTGCGCTCCTTCGATAGTTTTAGGAGCCTCTTCATTGTTTTGCAAATCTCTCTTTTGATCATTCATAGATTTATCACCTCGCTAACCATTGTTGCCACGGATACGAGTTTTATACGCGAGATGATCTATTTTTTTAGAAACTTTTGCCTTTTAATAGGTTTGAGGTTCTATTAATTTCAATTCCTGTATAAAAGTACTTGACGATCTCCTCCGCTTTGCGTCCCTCCAATGCCATCCCATTAGCTCCCCACTGACTCATCCCTACTCCATGACCGTATCCAAACGTAGTCATCTGAAGGTTAGTTCCCTTCCAGCTCCATTGGAATTGAGAGGAGGCTAGGCCCAGCTTCTCACGTACCTCACGGCCGGTAAATGTTTTTCCGCCAATCGTCATTTTCTTAATCCTGTGACCTTCTGTCATCTGTACTATTTTTAATCCGCCGCTAGCATTAGCTGAAACCGGGATACTTCCGCGTAGGCCTAGCTTACTTTGCAGCTCTTTTAGTGAAATGGTAGTCGTCTCTTTGTAACGCGGTGATAGCTTAACATCCCATGGACTCGGAACACTTCGTAAATACGGGATATATTCATTCCAGTAGTCTTCCGAGTTTTCGGTATAACCGTTGCTGGTAGAGAAGAAGGTAGCTTGGATTGGTTTTTGTTGATAGGTTAAAATCATATCCTTCGTTTCATTAACGGCCAGATTTAACTTGTCCAAGTTAGCTTGATAGGCGGTGCCCCAACGGGCCTTCAACTCTTCATCGGAAACATAAGCTTGATGGGCGATTGTATCCGTTACCCAGGCATTCGTCACCGGCATATTGCTGAAATCTTGCTCCACTATCCTCCGAATGATATACGTTCGCGCCGCCATCGCCTGAGCCTTCATCGCTTCCAACTCAAACTCTATCGGCATCTCGGCAGCCAAAACGCCTCTTACGTAAGCTTCTAGAGGAATCGATTCCACTTGCTTGGTCTTAGTTAGATAGACGGGAATTACAAGGGAGGAGGTCCCTTCTTGATTATCGAGCTGAGCAGCTAGGGATTCTGGTTGTCTCTCTACCGACGTGGGTGGGGTTACGGTTTTTACGAGAATGGTGGGTACTATGATTATGACGGCTAAGAAACTAGTTAAAGATACAGCAGCCCATTGGATCATCACTCTCTTGTTCATCGATTCTATTTCCTCCATCTTCTGTCGGCTCTAAGACAGTTTATTGTTACTACCAGTCCAGGTAACTCCATCTTATGAGCCCGAAAAATAGAATAGAACACGGAAATAGGAAACAAAAAAGAGGAGTCCTCATCTTCTGAGAGATTCTCCTCTTGTCGCACATTTCTATCGAATTAAGCCAAGCTTGGACTGACCGCAAAGATGGAAATCGATTCTTCTTCCGGCTCAAGGACTTCGAGTGGCACCCGCTGAATGTCCGCACCTAGTAGACGCAGCTTGTTCGCAATATCCACATAGCCTCGATCAATATGATGGATACCAGTAATTTCCGTCTCACCTTCAGCCGCTAGAGCTGCTAGCACAAGGGCCGCGCCAGCACGAAGATCCGTCGCACACACTTTACCTCCACGCAGCCTGCCGCCTCCGCTTATAACAGCTGCACGGCCATCAACTTTAATGGATGCGTTCATATTGACCAACTGCTCTACATGCATAAACCGATTTTCAAATACGGTTTCCGTCACAATGCTGGTACCGTCGGCAGTGAGCAAAAGCGCCATCATCTGAGACTGCATATCGGTAGGAAACCCTGGATACGGCAGCGTCTTCACATCAACACAGCGAAGGGCTCTTTCGGTAAACACGCGAAGGCCATTCTCGTCTTCCTCGAAGTTTACTCCCATCTCCTGCATCTTAGAAATAACTGGCCTTAAGTGGTCGCCGATCGCGCCTTCAATATACAAATCGCTTCCTGTAATCGCAGCAGCAATCATATATGTACCCGCTTCAATCCGATCCGGTATTACCGTATGTACTGCACCGCTTAGCTTCTCCACGCCGTCAATCCGAATCAGACCGGTTCCGGCACCGCGAATTTTAGCTCCCATCGCATTGAGATAGTTAGCCAGGTCGACAATTTCCGGTTCTTTGGCTGCATTCTCGATGGTAGTGGTTCCCTCTGCCAGTGTAGCCGCCATCATAATATTCTCCGTTGCCCCAACACTTGCCACATCCAAGTACACCTTTGCACCCTTCAGACGGCCCGAGACTCTTGCTTCGATGTAGCCTTGACCCAGTTCGATCTCTGCTCCCATCGCTTCAAAGCCTTTTAAATGCTGGTCAATGGGTCGAGTACCGATGGCACAGCCGCCCGGCAAAGAAATCCTCGCTTGACCCATACGGGCCAATAACGGTCCCATAACAAGAAAAGAAGCTCTCATTTTACGGACCAACTCATAGGAAGCCTCGCACGTTTGAATGTTCCGAGCATTGACGCGTATAGTTTCATCTTTATATTCTATCTGTACTCCGAGACTTTCCAAAACCTTATTAATAACGATGACGTCGTCCAGGGGAGGTGCGTCGTGGATTACGCTGTCTCCTTCTGTACCCAAAATAGAGGCTGCGATAATCGGCAATACGGCGTTCTTTGCACCGTGAATTCTAACTTTGCCTGACAATCTCTGGCCGCCGCGGACGATAATTTTGCTCATCATGGTCCCCCTCCGCGCTGTTTTCATTGCACACTGTACTAGTTTAGCATTGAACCTTCAGCATGTAAATTTTCATTTTGAAAAACCAATCATGATACTGTTCGGAGCAAACAAGGGATTTACAACGGTTGTACTATCCATTGTTGACAATATTCACCTTAGTTATTCGCGAAACGTTAGGCCTAGCTTTTATGTTAACCTTTTTGAACGGAAACACTTCTCAACATGCAGCGAAGCCGCTTATCTCCACATTACCGGCTCATTCATCACTTCACTTGTACAGTGTTCTCAGATGTCTTACTAGGTAATTAATCCTTTGGCAGCAAATTAAAACATCCCCGACAACCAAGTAGACCAATTAAAATAATCAATGAAAAAGCGGGCCACCTGATAGCCTAAACCAACGGATAACAAAATCTGAAGCACTTTACTTTGAACACTTTTTGGTTTTTTAACGATTTTGTCGAAATGCAACTCTTGGAGCGCCCACCAGGAACAAGCGATACAGATCAAAGTAATGAAAATATTGATCATCCCGTTCATTCCCATGGAGGTATTCATTTGCTGTACATAATCCATATTCGACCCCACTTCTCACACTAAGGCATAATTTTAGCAAGCATCGTTACGAATTCAGCCCGAGATGCTTGTTGATCCGGTTTAAAGCTTCCATCCGCATAGCCGGCAATCCAGCCTTCTGCTTTCATTTGCTTCAAAATCCCTACTCCCCAATAATCGTCGTCAACATCCGTAAACGGCACAGCACCGCGCTTTTTACCCGATATATTCATGCTTCTGGCAATCATCGCAGTCATCTCCATTCGGCTTACCGGCTGGTCAGGAGCGAAGGATTGATCGGGATAACCGTCGATAATACCGCTTTGTGCCGCTTTGGCAATATCTGCGTACGCCCAATGATTCGCAGCAACATCCGTATAATTAATGTTCTTTTGCTTATTCAGCTTGAAGGCTCTGCTAATGATCGCGGTTGCCTCCGCCCTAGTAATCGGGAGATCCGGTCGGAACGTATAATCGTCGTAACCATTTACGATCTGCTTGCTTCCCATCTCCAAAATGCTGTTTAACGCCCAATGACCTGCGACATCAGCATAGCCGCCGATTAATGGCTTGGCACTTACAATGATCTGGTACACATCACGATCGAAAGGCGCACTTGCCGTTAACTTCAAATAATAGGTTCCGGCAGGAAGTCGTTCATTCAGTTGAATCGCACTCGTTGAATTGGAGCTAGCTATCGGCTTCATGCTTCTGTCATATAAGAAGGCATACATGTTCACTCCACGAGGAATTCCTGTCAGACCCACCTGAGCATAGCTTTCTTCGTTAAGCTGGAATTGGAACCAATCGATATCATCCACTTTGTCGATCAATCCGATATATTCCGTATCCAAGGATATCGCTGTCGCCTGATAAGAGCGGTTGTTAGGCTCATTAGGATCGATTTGTTTCGCATCATACTCTATTTTTAACGTGTATTCCCCAGTAACGGGGAATGCATACTCTTTGACATTGCTGACGCGAATATAATATTTGCCCGGAAACACCTCCGGCAGTACCAGCACCTCTGTAACCCCATCTCCTCCCTCATCAACGGTAATTCCTTTCTCCCCTTGCTTCTGCACATATAGGACCGGATCGATCCGAGCTGTATCGGTGCTGAGGTGAAAAGTTAGCATCCCGGATTGTTCCACGGGGAACTCAAACCAATCCTGATCATTCATCTGGTGAAATGTTCCCTTGATGGTTTGACTGCGCGATGGAAGTACATAAGCTTTATACTGTCGGTCATTATCCTCAAATGCGTCTCGGTATATGTCAAAAGACGTCGTCAGCTTGTATGGAATTTCGTTTTTCTGGTTTCGGTCGGTCAAATGAAATTGCAAATAACTCCGCCCTTTGCTAACCTTCAGTGCTACGGGCTGTCCGGGTACTGCCGTCACTCCTGTAAAGGTGCCTTTGACATCTGTGTGCTGAACCGCGACCGATTGACCATCCTGTAAATTGAAGGTTAAATTAACAGTCCCATCGTAAGGGGCATCAAGGTAGAACCAATCTTGATCTGAACCACCAGAGAAGGAGGCTGAGATCATTTTACTGATGGAGAGCGCTTTGGCTTGATCCTTGCGGTTATTCGGTTCATATATATCCAGAAGCGGCATTTCCGTTAAGGCCCGGTCGGCGCGAAGCAAGCCGTATCCCGTTTCTTGATCCCACCCGGTGGTCATCACATCGTCCGCCGTTTGACGAAGCAGCTGACGAATTTCGTAGGCCTTCATGTTTGGATACTTACTCCACGCCAAAGCTGCTACCGCAGCAACTTGCGGAGCCGCCATGGAAGTGCCATCCTTGTATTCGTAAGAACCACCCAGCGCAGTTGTAAATACGTCCCATGGCGCAACAAGATCAATCTCCGGTCCTGTATTGGAGCGTTCGTGTACTATACCATCAGCTGTCACCCCGCCAACAGCTAACACGGTAGGGTATGCCGCAGGATACTTGACACTGTTCCCTTCATTTCCTGCTGCCGCAACGAGAAGGACATCCTTCTCTTCCGCATAACGGACAATATCGCTCAAATAGGTTGAATATTTATTTAAACCGAGGGAAAGGACAACGATTTTAGCCCCATGATCAACAGCATATCGTATACCTTCCCCAAGTTTGGCTTCTCCTCCGGAACCATCTGATTCCAATGCTTTAATAGGCATTACTCTGGCATTCCATAAAATACCTGAAATCCCTTTATCATTATTAGTTTCTGCCGCTACGATTCCGGCTACATTCGTCCCATGGCCATTATCGTCTTGAGGCGGCAGCTTTGGATTCACCAGATTGACTCCAGGCACCAAGTTTTTTTTCAAATCAGGATGATTCAAATCAACGCCTGTATCCACTATGGCAATAGTAATATTCGAGTTACCTTTAACCACATCCCACGCTTCATGGATATGGATCTGCTTCAAGTAAGTTTGTTTTTCTGCTAAAGGGTCGTTAGCCTGCGCCGCTATGGCTTGTCCGGCAAATACGAGCAGCATAACGACACCAATGATCCAATGAGCGAGCTGGCGAGTCGCTAATTTATGCAGCATATTCATGGTTCCTTCTTTGCTTATTGGAGTAGCTTTACTATTTCGATAAAGATGTGCGGTTTCCTGCTGTGTTTTCTGAAAACAACCTAGTAAATGATGGAGGTTTTATGAACTTCATTCTGGGAACGGGGTACACTCGTTCCTAGGTGTCAAAACGTATCATCGAATCTGCAACCTACTGGTTATTAACCAAAAAAAAGCCCAGCTGACGCATAAGAATACAGCGTCAACCGAGCTTTTATATACATTGACTTAACTAAAGAAAAACAAATCTTGGGTCAGAGAGAATATCCGATCGATCCAGCCCAGCACCCACTGTGGTACGATGCCCAACAGCAAGCTTACGCCTGCACATAGCCACAGGGTAATGCCCAAAGGTAGTGGAACCGTAACCTCGCGCGATTCAAAATCCGTACGCATGAACATTTGACGGATCAATCCGAAGTAGTAATAGAAGGATACAACACTGGTGATAATCATCACCGCAGCAAGCCAATAGTGCTGTGTTTGCATCGCTCCCATCATAATAAACACTTTCCCGAAAAATCCTCCGGATAATGGCAAGCCTGCAAGCGATAAAACTAACAATACTGTCGCCACAGCCGTACCCGGAGCCCGATAGTACAATCCAGCCAGACCGCTCATTGTCTCATCGCCCGTTGAACGCTCGATAATCATCAATACAGCGAATATACCGATATTCATAAACAAGTAAGCGATCAAGTAAAAAGCGAATTCCGAGAAATTGGAGTAATGAATCATGGAAAAATGCGTCGCTATCGGAATGAGCAAATACCCTGAATTCGCTATACCGGAATATGCCAAGAGACGTTTTAAATTATTTTGCCGCAGTGCTGTGAAATTCCCCAGTATCATGGCCGCGGCCGCCACCACCATAAGGGAGAGAAGTACATCTCCATGGAACGGCAGTTCCATTAATCCGCCTATCGCGTATACCCCATACAATACACGGAACAAGATGGCAAACGCAGCCGCTTTCGATACCACAGCCAGAAAGGCGGTTATCGGTGTTTGAGCACCCTGGTAAACATCCGGAGCCCACATATGGAACGGCGCTGCAGCGATTTTGAAACCAAAGCCCGCCAGCAGCATGAAGAACGATACATATAGGAACGGTAGAAGCGACTCCGCATTTTGCCCTAATGCTGCGTTAATTTCTGGAATGCTCGTTGAGCCTGACATCCCATAGAGGAACGACATGCCGTACAAGATAATGGCCGAGGAGATCGCTCCGAGCACAATATACTTAAAGGCTGCCTCGTTGGAACGAAGGTCTTTTTTACGCATCGCTACCAGAATGTAAGAGGTGATGCTGAGCAGCTCCAGACCAACGAAAAGCGTGATCAGGTCACCCGATGATGCCATGATCATTCCGCCTAAGGTTGCCGGGAGGAGTAGATAATAATACTCTCCGATGTGCGGAACTTCCTCTTCCTTGATAGAACCGATACTCATAAAGGTAACAAGACCAGCGCCGGTCAATAATATAAGTTTGATAATATTGGCAAAGTCGTCAATACGGTAACTATAGTTCAGCAGCTGCTTTGGCTCTGTCGGGTTCAAATAGCTTACTACAAAAAGACCCGAGATTATAATGCTTACAAGCGATAGCCAACCGAGGGCCGTGCGATTCGTTTGCTTCGGCATCAGAAGATCAAGCAGCGATAACACCACTGCCGCAATAACCAGAGTCAGCTCCGGTGCCAAATATCCGAGATCGCTCCATTGGAGACGTAGTTGTTCCACCGGTCTAACCCCCTATCTTCACTACAGTTTGAATGAATTGATCGAAGCTGCTGACGGTTTGATGCAAGGGTCCGCTCAGTACCGCAGGATAAATCCCTAGTACGACGACGAAAGCAACTAACGCTACCATAGGAATAGCTTCCATTAAGCGCGCGTCACGCATTCCGTCCCCTTGCACTCTAGGTGGTCCGTAAGTAATTGCGAGAACCCCCCGCAAAACATAGACGGCGGTAAGAATAACCCCAATAGTCCCTATCACGGTAATGACCTTGGCTGTCTGGAACAATCCTGCGAATGCCAAGAACTCGCTGATAAATCCGGATAAACCAGGCAGTCCAAGTGATGCCATCCCCGCTACCAGCAAAATGCCGGAGATGAACGGCACGTTTTTGGCGAGCCCCCCAAGCTGATCGAGCATCGTGGTCTGGGTTCTCTCGTAGATGGCTCCAACCATCAAGAAGAGAAGTGCTGAGATCAGACCGTGTGATACCAGCTGGAAGATGGCCCCTTCCATTCCGATCGTATTGAAGGCGGCGATCCCGAGCAGTACAATCCCCATATGACTAATACTGGAGTAGGCCAGCACCAGCTTGAAGTCCTTCTGTACGAAAGCCAGTATCGCACCGTACAAAATATTGATAACGCCCAGAATAGCAAGAACAGTTGCCCACTGCGTTGCTTGCTGCGGGAAAAGCAGGATGCCATACCGAATTAAACCGTATGCCCCCATTTTCAGCAAGATCCCCGAGTGAATCATAACGATCGATGGAGGGGCTTCCGTATGCACCCTAAGCATCCATGTATGGAAAGGGAAGATCGGCAGCTTGATACCGAAAGCAACCACCAGCATGATGAACAGGACCCACTTCATCGTATCGCTCAAGTAAAATGGATAATCGCTTTGATTGACGTAAGAAGCTTCGCCATTGAACAGATGGTTCGTAATGACGCTGATATCACCGCTAAAAAAGATCGAATTGCCTGCTTCGTTCGACACCTGTCCGAACCCAGCGGTACAAACGAGAATGATGAACGCAATAAGCATAATTGCAGAGCCAAGTCCGTTATAGATCAAGAATTTATTAGCTGCTCTTTCGCGTTCCATGTAGCCCCAAATCCCAATCAGGAAGAACATCGGAATGAGTGTTACCTCGAAGAATACGAAGAACAAGAACAGGTCCTGCGCCATAAATACTCCGAACATCCCGGTCTCAAGCAGCAGGTAGAAGATGAAATACGATTTCCATCTTTTTTTGATATAGACAGAGGCCAAGGCAGCCATAGTCCCGATTAGAGCTGTTAAGAAGACCAGTGGCAGCGACAATCCATCGACAGCCATAGTGTACTTGAATTGAAAGAAAAAGGATGTCATCTGATTCAAGCCTTGCGCTTCATGATTCAGAGGCACTTGAATCCACCCGAACTCCTCCTTGAACTGCATCCCTTCGAGCTGATGATTGAAGGCGGAATAGAGCCATGCGGATAATACTAGCGGTATCAAGGTGGTCACAATGGCAACTGTCTTGATCCACTGACCTTGGTTTTTGGGCATAAACATCAGAACAAGAACGCCGAGCAGCGGAGAGAAGGCAATCAAAGACAAAATATGCGTATTATCCGACATGGATGAACCTCCTTCCTGCGATAGCAAGGATCAGAATGAGCAGCCCGAGCAGCGTCGCCAGCCCGTAGGTTTGCACTTGACCATTCTGCAGACGAGATCCGATCCGCCCAATGCCAACGACAGAGTAGCTGACTAGTTTTACAATACCATCAACCACATACTCATCGAACAAATGAAGCACAAGCCCGAATCCTTTGAGTGGCCTCACGATACCATTTTCATAAATTTCATCGATATAATATTTGCGGTTCAACAAGCGGTACAGCCATGGAGCGCGGCTCGATACGGCATCGCTTGGAATCGACTTTTTCAGATACACAAGATAGCCCAGCCCAATACCTAACAGTCCTACTAGCGTAGAAAGAATCATCACCACGGCATTGGCGCTCTCTTCTTCCGCATGACCTGTTAGCCACGTACCCAGCCAAGGACTAAACGGCGTAAATACAAACCCGGCAACAACAGCCAGAACCGCCAAGACAACCAAAGGAAGTGTCATCGTGATTGGAGATTCATGTACATGCTCCTGATGTCGCGGTTTGCCCATAAATACCAGGAAGAATAGCCTCGACATGTAGAACGCCGTGAAAAATGCTGCAATCAGCCCCACCCAGAACAGCAGTTGATTATGCGTATAGGCCTCAGACAGTATGGCATCCTTGGACCAGAAGCCGGACAATGGTGGAATCCCTGATAAGGCCAGCGCCCCAATACCGAACGTCCATGCTGTTACCTTCATCTTAGAGCCTAAGCCGCCCATTTCATGGATATCTTGCGTATGTACGGAATGAATGACGCTGCCCGCACCCAAGAAGAGCAAGGCTTTAAAGAACGCGTGGGTAAATAAATGGAAAATACCCGCCGTATAAGCGACCGTGGTCCCTATACCGAGCGCCATCATCATGTACCCCAGCTGGCTTACCGTAGAGTAAGCAAGAATCCGCTTGATATCGTTTTGCGCCGTACCTATAGTTGCCGCGAATATGGCTGTAAATCCCCCGATACAAGCCACCACCGTTAGAGCGGTAGGAGATGCATGAAAAATATCAAACGTACGTGCCACCAAGTACACGCCCGCTGCGACCATCGTAGCCGCATGGATAAGCGCACTGATTGGCGTCGGGCCTTCCATCGCGTCAGGCAGCCATGTATGAAGTGGAAACTGACCTGACTTACCTATAGCGCCTACGAAGATCAAGATCGCAATCAAAGTCACCATGCCGTCGGATATTTTCCCACTGGTCAATGCGTTATGAATCGAAGTGAAATCAAGCGCATGATTTGGCATCGCCCAGAACAAGAGCAGAATAGCAATCAACAAACCTACATCACCGATTCTGGTGACAATGAATGCCTTTTTAGCTGCGGCTCGCGCCTCCGGCTTGAAATACCAGAATCCTACCAGCAAGAAGGAACAAACGCCTACGAGCTCCCAGAAAATATAAAGCTCCAGCAAATTCTCTGAAATAACCAGGCCTAGCATGGAGAAAGTAAAGAGCGCTATGTACGCGTAAAATACATTGATACGTTCGTCGCCTTCCATATATCCTTTGGAATACAGGTTGACCAGTAAGCTGACCAATGTAACGATCACAAGCATCAATGCGTTCAAATTCGTAACTTCAAACCCCATATTCAAAGAAAACGTTCCGAACTTGATCCACTGCAGCTTGTTCCATGTAAAGTCCTCGATTGGGCCGCTCAGCCGCTCAATGAAGATGAGCAGAGAAACAACAAACGAGGCGAAGACGGCAACAATGCTGATATATGCGCCCGCGTCCTTTAATGGACGCCCTACTGCCGTTAAGATAAGGAACGATAGCAGCGGGAACAACGGGATGAGCCAGGCATACTGCGAGTAGGCCGATATCATGAATTTATGTCCTCCTCCTACAAGTTTGCATTCGCAAACTTACTTCGAAAGCGCTGCTAAGCTTATGCTTGCAAGCTATCGTTTCAACGAATCCATCTCGTTGACGTCTGTCGTTCCTTTGTTGCGGTACAGCGCTATTAGGATAGCTATGCCTACCGCAGCTTCTGCTGCGGCTACTGTAATATTAAACAAAGAAAAAATTTGTCCCGTCAGGCTCGGATGAACACCGAACTTCGAGAAAGCGACTAGATTGATATTTACCGCATTCAGCATCAGCTCGATGGACAGCAGCACAATGATGGCATTCTTTTTGGACAGTGCGCCGTACAAGCCGATACAGAACAATATCGCTGCTAAAGTTAAGTAAGGGGTGGCCATTCCTGCCATGGTCTAGTCCTCCTCTCTCTTCGCTACTACAATAGCTCCGATAAACGCTACGGTCAAAAGAACCGACATAATCTCAAAAGGAAGAACATGCTGATTGAACAGCAACTTGCCTATTTCCAAGGTGTTATCTTCCGCCGCTTTAAACTCTCCTGCTGGAAGGGTGACATTTTGGATCGCATAGAACAGGACACCGAACAAAGCAAGGGCTCCGATAATCAACAGCGTATTGTGAACGGGCCGCTTCGGCTCCTCTTCTTCCCCTTGGTGCTTTGTCATCATAATCCCGAAAATCATGAGGATTGAGATCGCACCGGCATAAATGAGGATTTGGACAAAAGCAACGAATTCCGCATCTAGCACGACGTAAAGCCCTGCCAAGCTGATAAAGGTCAGTGCCAGAGCTACCACCATATGGACCACTTTATTGAAGTTGATCATAAAGATCGCACCACCGATGGCCATTAAGGCGAATACGAAAAACGCAATGTTCTCACCGCTGGATAAAAAAGACGCAATATTTCCGAACATATTACTTCGCCCCACCTTTCGGAAGCGCCGAGTTATTTTCCTTCCGTACATTCACGTTATTTTCATTTAACCACTGCAAGTTTTTAAACAAATCATCGCGGCTGTAGGTGCTAAGCTCAAAATTGTTGGTCATGACGATAGCTTCCGTCGGGCATACCTCTGTACACAAATCACACAATATGCAAATTTCAAAATTGATATCGTACGTATCGATGACCTTGCCCTTTTTCTCAGGATCTGGATTCGCCTTACCCGTTAATGTGATGCACTCTGTCGGACATACCCGCGCACACATATTACAGACAATGCATTTATCAGGGTCAAAATGCTGGATCCCTCTGAAACGGTCCGGCATTTCCAAAGGAACATCCGGATACGCGTAGGTCACTTTTTTCTGGGTCATGCTTTTGAGGGTAACACCGAGACCTTTGACTATGCCTTTCATGATTTCTCACCCTTTCCAAAGCATCTTTTATTTATTGAAGTAAACCGACATCAGAAGATGCTCATATAGATGGCCGTCACAAAAATGTTGATCAAAGCGAGCGGCAGCAATACTTTCCAGCCAAGACCCATCAGTTGATCCACACGAATCCTAGGGAGCGTGGCCCGGATCCAGAACAGGAAGAACACGATGAAGGAAAACTTCAGCAGGAACCAGATGATGCCCGGAATAAAGTCAAGGAACGGAAACGGAGCGTGCCATCCTCCCAGAAACAAGGTTGTCGTCAACCCTGCAATGGCAAAGACATATACGTATTCCGCAAGCATGAAGAACGCGAATCGAAAGCCACTGTATTCCACATGATAACCTGCAACAAGCTCCGATTCCGCCTCCGGCAAGTCAAATGGTGTACGATTTAATTCGGACACTCCGGCAATCACAAACACGACAAAGCCTATGATTTGCGGGAGAAAGTTCCAATGCCAGAACCCACCTGACTGATGCTCCGCTATGGTATTCAGGTTCAAGCTGCCTGTAGTCATGATCACTCCAATTACGGAGATGACGAGTGGAATTTCATAACTGATCATTTGTGCAGCTGAACGCATACCGCCAAGAAGGGCGTACTTGTTGTTTGAAGCCCATCCTCCCAGTACGATTCCGATCGTAGATATACCTGACAAGGCAACGTAGAACAACAAACCTACATTCAGATCCGTGCTGATCAGTTTGTCTGTATAGGGAATTACAGCAATGACGACAAACGCAGGGATAAACGTAATAATCGGAGCCAGAATAAAAAGCTCCCGTTCAGCTTTACGCGGTATTGTATCCTCCTTGATGAGCAGCTTGAACACGTCTGCCACACTCTGCAGCAATCCCAGGGGGCCTACCCGGTTCGGCCCGATCCGAAGCTGCATCCAACCGATAACCTTACGCTCAAAATAAATGGCATAGGTTACGAACCCGAGGACCAATAACAGTAATAAAACGCCCCATGCGAAAAAGATCGCAAAATTCATCCAGTTCAGCTGCTCTTGCAACAAACTTCCCATTAACAGTCCACCTCCCCGACGACAATATCAATGCCTCCGAGTATCGTGATGAGATTCGTCATGGTTTCTCCGACCAGTAACTTCGGTAAAATCTGCAAGTTCACAAAGGAAGGTCTGCGGAACTTCAGACGATACGGCTTATCTTTGCCCTTGGAAACGATATAACAGCCGATCTCGCCTCGCGGCGCTTCAATTCGGGCATAGACCTCCCCTTCAGGTGCACGAAGCACACGGGGCACTTTGCCCATAATTTCGCCTTCCGCTGGGAATTGCTCCACGGCTTGTTCAAGAATGCGTAACGACTGCCTTATCTCTTCAAAGCGGATTAAGTATCGATCGTAACAATCTCCTCTTTGCCCTACTGGAACATCAAATTCAAAACGATCATACAAGCTGTAAGGCTGATCCTTGCGGATATCCCAATTTACGCCGGTACATCGCAAATTCGCTCCGCTTAGCCCATAAGCGATGGCAGTTTCGGAATCGTATTTACCGACCCCTTTTATCCGGGCCAAGAAGATTTCGTTACCGCTGACCAAGTTTGTGTATTCATCGAGCTTATCACGCATATAGGGAATGAACTGGCGAACCTTCTCTATCCAACCTTCCGGAGCGTCCCACTTCACACCGCCAACCCGCATGTAGTTGTAAGTAAGCCTTGCTCCGCACAGCTCATTAAATAAATTAATGATGATTTCCCGATCGCGGAAAGCATACAAGAAGGGACTCATCGCCCCGATATCCAATAAGTAGGTTCCCCACCATACCAGATGACTCGCTACCCGTTGCAATTCCATCACTATTAGCCGCAGAAAATCAGCGCGTTCCGGTATTTCCAGCTGCATCAGCTTTTCGACGGCATGTACAAGAACATAATTATTCGTCATGGCCGACACATAGTCCATACGATCCGTATAGGGGATAATTTGCGTGTAGGTTAAGTTTTCCGCAAGCTTCTCAGTCCCTCTGTGTAAATAGCCCATAACCGGGTCGGCATGAGTAATGATTTCTCCGTCAAGCTTAACCACAATCCGAAAAACTCCGTGAGTACTCGGATGCTGAGGCCCTACATTTAACAACAGTTCTTCCGTTCTAATCAAGAGACTCTACACCTCCGGGTCAAGCGGTTCATAGTCTTTGCGCAGTGGATGGCCGACCCAATCGTCAGACATCATGATTCTTCTCATGTCCGGATGTCCCGGAAAATCAATGCCTAACAAGTCGAAAATTTCCCGCTCGTTCCAATTGGCAGTTGGCCAAACCGGCGTAACGGATGGGATCGATGGAGCTTCGCGGTTCGTCTTAATTTTGATGCAAATCTCCTGCTTGGTCTCCAAAGAGAGTATGTGGTAAGCAACCTCCATATGCGTCTCTTGATCAATACCCGAGACATTACGCAAATAATTCATTTTAAAATCGCTGTGATCCCTCAGTTGTTCAGCCGCTTCGGCCCATCTATCATTCTTAATCACAACATACGGGAGGTGAGCATCTCTCTCATTGATAAAAGCTTCTTCGACGAAATCGTCGCCCAGCTGCTCTTTGAGAAGCTTCACCCACAGGTCAAGCCTAGGCTGATTCGGGGAAGGCACCTTGGGTGCAGCTTCTTCCTCACTCTCAGGCTTCTTGGCACGCGCGCTAGCCCTTGCTGCTCTTGCTTCTGCAGCAGCCTTTGCTTTAGCTTCCTTATCTTCGTCCGTGGGTGCTGCTTTGTCAGCCGCGGCACCCTCCGCTGCAGGTTCACTCGCAGAAGCGGCTGCTCTTCTTTCAGGCCGCGCTGGCTTTACCGGAGCTGCTGTATCCTCGCTAGGCTGTTCCGCCTTGTTCTCGTTCGTTTTATTACTGGAAACTGGCTCGCTCACTGCACTTTCCTTTTGAGGTGCAGCGGTATCTGCTGATTTCACTTCTTCTACTGCTGTTTTATTATCTGATCCAGGTTGCGGCTCTACCGTCGATGCATCCGCATTATCGGATGATTTCACAACCTCATCAGGCTGTAAGCCATCCTTCTTTTGCTCGTCGCTCATCGATTGGTCACCTGCTTACCGGTTTTGGCTTCGTACCGTATTTTCTCCTGCAGCTTATTGATGCCATAGATTAAAGCAGCAGGGTTCGGAGGACAGCCCGGAATGTAAACATCGACAGGAACTACCTGATCGACGCCTTTGACGACCGCGTAGGACTTCACATAAGGTCCGCCTGCCGTTGCACAGGAGCCCATAGCGATAACCCATTTCGGTTCTGGCATCTGCTCATACAGACGGCGCAGCAGTGGAGCCATTTTCTTCGTTACCGTACCGGCAACGATCATAACATCAGACTGTCTTGGTGACGTACGGAAAATAACCCCGAATCGGTCTAGGTCATAGTGTGACGCGCCAGTTCCCATCATTTCGATCGCGCAACAAGCGAGACCGAAGGTTAGCGGCCACAGGGAATTGCTTCGAGCCCAAGCTTTCACTTGCTCTAACGTTGTCATAAACACATTCCGTTCAAGCTCTTGTCTTTCTTCAGGGGAAATTGACTCTAAATTGAAGTCCATTGCAGCACCTTCTTCTTCCAAGCGTAGATTAACCCTACCACGAGAAGCCCGACAAAAATGCACATCTCTACAAGCGCAAACAAGCCTAATTGCTTATATGCAACGGCCCATGGGTACAAAAACACAGTTTCTACATC
The DNA here is from genome assembly GCF_030020805.1 of Paenibacillus sp. RC67. GTDB lineage: Bacteria > Bacillota > Bacilli > Paenibacillales > NBRC-103111 > Paenibacillus_S. The sequence continues at coordinate 42,058 of NZ_CP125098.1, read as the reverse complement.
AAAAATAACAAACATCAATGCAAACAAGTAATAGCGGATGTTGAAGCGCACGTGGCTCTCGCCTACGGGCTCATTACCGCTTTCATAAGTGGTATACTTCTCCTCCACTGGCTTGTTTGGGCGAAGCAATCGTCCCACTGTAAGCGCTACAATTGGAAGTAACACTCCAAGCATGAGAAAAATGGCAACGACCACGTAATTGTTCATGTACATCGTGAACGATCCGCCTCCCACTAACGTATTGGAAAGTATGTTCTACAGAAGTAGTGCAGGACAGATTTGGTAGAATGGGATCGTCATTTCTTCTTGTTTCTATGTAAGCGTAAACAAGATGAATTTCCTAGACCGCTATCTAAAAGCCAATCTGATCGAGCGCACCACTACTGTTAATTTATGCCTAAATAATTATAACAAATGCCTGTTGGGGTGTCTAATATTTCCTGAATTTCCTTATATGAAATAACCCCACAAAGTGAAGCCTTGGCTTTGAAGCTGATTCAGGTACTTTGCGGGGAGCCCCGAAACTTATAAATTCTATAATAGTAAAAAAAGCGAGAGAAACTAAGTTCCCTCGCCTTATCAATTCAACTTATTATTTTCTACCATAAACTTCAATCCGATTCAATGCTTTTTGCAAAGCTACTTCTGCGCGTTTGAAGTCATAATTGTCCTTGGACGCTAAACGCTTCTCTGCACGTTCTTTAGCAGCTTGAGCACGATCAAGATCGATTTGTTCCGGCAGCTCAGCGCTTTCCGCCAGAATAACCACTTTATCCTTGCGGACTTCCATAAAGCCGCCGTTTACCGCAATATACAATTGCTTGCCGTTCTGCTTCACGGTAACTGGCGCCACTTTCAATGGAGTAACCAAAGGAATGTGATTTGGCAGAATACCAAGCTCCCCAGCTACGCCCTTCACGATAATCATGTTTGCTTCCTCAGCGAACACTTTACGTTCAGGAGTTACAATTTCCAGTAGGAAAGTACTCACTTGGATTCCTCCTAAGAGTTTGCTTAAGCAAACCACTTCGTAAGCATACAACGAGCTTTCATTTCAAAAGTTCGCTTTTGCCGCGTGCCTGTTCTATATCTCGCTGGACAAACCGTTAAGAATGCCCAGCGATACATGTTAGATTACAAAGTTTTAGCTTTTTCGATAGCCTCTTCGATAGTACCAACGTTATGGAACGCCGGTTCTGGAAGATCGTCGTGCTTGCCATCCAGAATTTCTCTAAAGCTGCGAACTGTTTCTTTAACCGGTACATACAGACCTGGGATACCATTGAACGCCTCGGCCACGTGAAGCGGCTGGGACAAGAACAATTGGATACGTCTTGCACGTTTTACGACCAGTTTATCCTCGTCAGACAACTCGTCCATACCGAGGATCGCGATAATATCAAGCAACTCTTTATAACGTTGCAAGATTTTCTTAACGCCTTGAGCTACATTATAGTGCTCTTCACCAAGAATTTCTGGAGTCAGAATACGGGAAGAGGATGCTAATGGGTCAACCGCAGGGAAGATACCCATTGCTGCAATGTTACGCTCCAAGTTTGTTGTAGCATCCAAGTGAGCAAATGCTGTAGCTGGAGCCGGATCCGTATAGTCATCCGCAGGAACGTAGATCGCTTGGATCGAAGTAACGGAACCTTTTTTGGTGGATGTGATACGCTCTTGCAATTGACCCATTTCTGTAGCCAATGTAGGTTGGTAACCTACCGCAGATGGCATACGTCCAAGAAGGGCGGATACCTCGGAACCTGCTTGCGTAAAACGGAAAATGTTGTCGATCAGCAGAAGAACGTCACGGCCTTCTACGTCACGGAAATATTCAGCCATAGTCAAGCCAGTCAAAGCTACACGAAGACGTGCGCCCGGTGGTTCGTTCATTTGACCGAAAACCATCGCGGTTTTGTCAATAACGCCGGATTCTTTCATCTCGTGGTACAAGTCATTACCTTCACGTGTTCTCTCACCTACGCCGGCGAATACGGAGATACCGCCCAGCTCGGATGCGATATTGTGAATCAATTCTTGCAATGTAACGGTTTTACCTACACCGGCACCACCGAACAGACCGATTTTACCACCTTTAACGTATGGAGCAATCAAGTCGATAACTTTAATCCCTGTTTCCAGAATTTCTACTTGCGTCGACAAGTCGTCAAACGAAGGAGCACTTCTGTGGATTGGGTTAGTTACGGAACGGTCGACTTCATCAACACCGTCGATAGGATCTCCCAATACGTTAAATACACGGCCCAATGTTGCTGCGCCTACAGGAACGCTAATAGCTGCGCCTGTATCGACAGCTTCCATACCACGAACCAAACCGTCAGTGGAAGACATCGCAACGCAGCGAACCAAATTGTCGCCCAAATGAACAGCAGCTTCAACCGTTAATTTAATATCTTGCTCGCCTGCATTTTCTGCTTTTTTCTCAATTTTGATCGCATTTAAGATCTCAGGGAGGTGTCCACGGTCAAACTCGATGTCGACAACCGGCCCCGTAATGTTCACAACGCGCCCTTTGCTCACTGTTTTCCCTCCTAAAAGCTTCATCCTTGGACAAAGCCGCTTCATAGCGTTCACTTTAGCCATGCTAAAAGCAAGGCTTGTTATATGCATGAATCCTAGACTTAACTTTCAAGCCGATCGGTTTTATCCTTGTGCGGCACTTGCACCGGCTACGATCTCAGAAATTTCCTGAGTGATGGCAGCTTGACGTGCACGGTTGTAAGAAAGTGTCAACGTATTGATCATCTTCGTCGCATTTTTCGTTGCACTGTTCATAGCTGTCATTCTCGCGCCGAATTCGCTCGCTTTACCGTCCAATACGGCACTATAAATCAATGTCTCCGCATATTTAGGCAGCAACACTTCCAATACACCTTCCGGAGATGGCTCGTATTCGTAGTTAGCTACTACCGTTCCGCTCATATCTTCCATCGGCAAAAGCTGTTTTACCGTTGGAATTTGGGAGATTGCATTGACAAACCTGTTATACACCAAGAACAGCTGGTCGTATGATCCGTTCTCAAAGTTTTTCACAGCAGCAGCTGCTACTGACTTAATGTCCCCGAAAGTTGGTGAGTCGGATAGTCCAACCACCTCTTCAACAATCGGCATATTGCGTTTGCTGAAGAAATCTCTACCTTTACGTCCGATTACGAAAATCGAATATTCATTTGGAGACTTATGTCTTTCCTGGATTTCGGTCATAACTCTACGCAGCACGTTCGCATTGTAACCACCCGCCAGACCGCGATCTGAAGTGACAACGAGATAGCCCGTCTTCTTCACTTCGCGATTTTGCAGCATCGGATGTTTTACACCCTTGGTGCCTGCTGCAATACTGCCAACCACTTCTTTCAGCTTGTCAGCGTAAGGACGTGCAGCTTCAGCAGCCTCTTGCGCTCTTCTCAGCTTCGAGGCAGCTACCATCTCCATCGCTTTCGTGATTTGCTTCGTGTTTTGTTTGGACTTGATCTGGCGCTTAATTTCGCGCATTCCTTTTGCCATGCCTGCTCACCTCTCTCTCGAAGCTTCTCTTCTTACGGAAAAGCCTTCACTCGAAAAGCCTGTTAAAAGACTTAAAATGGAACACCGAGCTTCTCAGACGAGAAGCTCAGACCGTTCGTATATTATACGGAAGTTGCAAATCCTTTTGTAAACTGTTGGATTGCATCTTTCAATGCGTTCTCATTGTCCGCAGTCAAATCCTTTGTATCGCGGATGCTTTGCAAAATTTCAGGACGGTTGGAATCCAGGTATGCCAGGAATTCAGCTTCAAAGCGGCTTACATCCTGTACTGGAAGCTCGTCAAGATGTCCTCTTACAACCGTGTAGATGGAAGCAACTTGCTTCTCAACCGGCAACGGCTGGTGAACGCCTTGTTTCAAGATTTCCAATGTACGCAGACCACGGTTCAAACGAGTTTGAGTCGCTTTATCCAAATCGGAACCAAACGCTGCGAAAGCAGCCAATTCGCGGTATTGGGCAAGGTCCGTTTTCAACGTACCAGCAACCTTTTTCATCGCTTTAATTTGTGCGGAGCTACCTACCCGGGATACGGAGATACCAACGTTAACCGCTGGACGTTGACCGGAGTAGAACAGGTCGGACTCAAGGAAAATCTGTCCGTCTGTGATAGAGATAACGTTCGTCGGGATGTAGGCGGATACGTCACCCGCTTGAGTCTCGATAAACGGAAGGGCAGTAAGAGAACCTCCACCCAATGCATCGCTAAGCTTAGCTGCACGCTCTAGCAAACGGGAGTGCAAGTAGAAAACGTCACCCGGATAAGCTTCCCGACCCGGTGGACGGCGAAGCAGCAAGGACAACTCACGGTATGCTGCTGCTTGCTTAGTCAAGTCATCATATACGATAAGCACGTGCTCACCTTTGTACATGAAGTACTCACCCATTGCGCAACCCGCAAACGGTGCAAGCCATAGCAAAGGAGCAGGCTCGGAAGCACTTGCTGTTACAACAATGGTGTAATCCATAGCGCCGGCTTTACGCAGCGTTTCAACTACGTTAACAACGGTGGATTGTTTTTGACCGATAGCAACGTAAATACATTTTACATTGTTACCTTTTTGGTTGATGATGGTGTCCATCGCGATCGCGGTTTTACCCGTTTGACGGTCACCGATGATCAACTCACGTTGACCACGACCGATAGGAATCATTGCGTCGATTGCTTTGATACCCGTTTGCATAGGCTCATGTACCGATTTACGGGCCATTACACCTGGTGCAGGGGACTCAATAGGACGGAAAGTAGCTGTGTTAATTGGACCTTTGCCGTCCACTGGTTGACCCAATGGATTAACTACACGACCAATTAGCTCATCGCCTACAGGAACCTCCATGATACGGCCTGTACGTTTAACTTGGTCACCTTCACGAATGTCCTTGTAAGGTCCCAAAATAACGATACCAACGTTGCTTTCCTCAAGGTTAAATACATAACCCAAAACCCCATTAGGAAACTCAAGCAACTCACCCGCCATAGCGCTTTCCAAGCCGTGAGCACGAGCGATACCGTCACCAACCTGAATAACTGTACCTACGTCAACCACTTGCATATCGGATTTATAGTTTTCAATCTGTTGTTTAATCAATGTGCTGATTTCTTCAGGTTTGATACTCAACGAACTTCACCCCTATTCTTACAGTGCTTGTGCTTATTTTAACGAACTTGCAAGACGATTCAGACGTCCCGACAAGCTTCCATCATATAAACGGTCGCCGATCCGCACTTGAATACCGCCAAGCAACTTAGGCTCAACAACGGTTTGCACACGGATGGTTTTATTCGTAAGCTTGCCGAATTGTGCTGCAATTTCAGCCTGTTGAGCTTCAGAAATAGCAAACGGTGCATAAACCGTAGCATTAGCCTGACCCAAAGCTTCATTCGCAATTTTCACATAGTCGGAAACCAACTGGGCTAAAGTGCCCTCTCTACCCTTATCGATCAAAATCTGCAGCGTATTCCACACCGGTTCGGAAACATTGCCTTCAAAAATCTGCTTCAGCAGGTCCTTTTTGACGGAAGCCCCGATATTCGGATGGCCTAGGAACTTCTGCAGATCCGCATTGTCCCTAATCGCATCGACTACAGATTTCAGCTCTTCTTCCACTCCGGAGATAATGCCTTTCTCCTTAGCTACTTCGAATAGAGCTTTGGCATATCGCTTCGCTACAACGATGTCACTCATACGTTGCCTCCTACCTCTTTGAGGTAAGTCTCAACCAATTCGCTCTGAGATTTCTCGTCGATTTGTTTCTCGATAATTTTGGAGGCGATCAAAACGGACATCGCGCTCACTTGGCTGCGCAGAGCTGCAACCGCTTTGTTCTTCTCGTTCTCGATATCTTTAAGCGCTTCGTCTTTCAGACGATCTGCTTCTGCACGTGCTGCAATAACAATCTCATCCGCTTGTTTGGAACTCGTTTGTTTAGCTTGCTCAATAATATCATGTGCTTCTTTACGAGTTTGTTGAAGGGCTTGTTTTTGCTCCTCTAACAATTGCTCAGCTTGCTTGCGACTATTTTCAGCCGTTTGAATTTGATCCTTCACGAGCTGTCTGCGTTTTTCCATCATGCCGAATAAAGGGCCGAACGCAAATTTTTGCAGCAGGAGGTACAAAATCAAGAAGGCTACGATTTGAATAAAAAACGTGGTCCATTCGATATGCAAGTAACGTCACTCCCTTCTGATAACGTGGGCAAAACGAAGGCGTGGAGGCTATGTCGCCATCCCCGCCAAACGGTTTCTTAAGCTTGGCCCATCAAGATGAACGCAAGAACCAAAGCTACGACTGGCATTGCTTCTACTAGACCTACACCGATAAACATTGTTGTTTGAAGAGTACCGCGAAGCTCAGGTTGACGAGAAATACCTTCCAAAGCGCGACCTACGATCAAACCGTTACCAATACCTGCACCAAGTGCTCCCAAACCAAATACGATTGCTGCTGCTACTAATGCTAAAGCTCCCATTGAGAAAATCCTCCCTTAGATTGAAAAGTTTTTTTATAAAATGACTCGAGTATATATCCCGAGGTGAGTCTTGCTCTTAGTGGCCCTCTTCTTCGTGGACCAAAGTTTGCGAAATGTAAACCATCGTCAGCATTGTAAATACGAAAGCTTGAATCGCACCTACGAACACACTGAAGCCCTGCCAAACAAATAGAGGCGCAATACCAAACCAGCCTGCCCCCAAGATGACAGAAATCATTATTTCACCCGCATAAATATTACCGTAGAGACGGAAAGCGAGTGTCAGCGGCTTAGATACCACTTCAATCAAATGCAGTGGAAGCATAGCGCCTTTGTACTCAAAGTAATGCGCAAAATAATGTTTGGTATTACGAGTAATACCTAAGTAGTGGCTAAGTACGATGACAATGACTGTCAATGCAGCCGTTACTGCAATATCCGCCGTTGGTGATTTCCACCAGGAGACGTGATCCTCTGTAACGATCGAGAACGGAAGTCCCAGCATGTTACCTACAAAAATATACATGATGAGCGTTAAACCAAGTGCAATAAACGGTTTACCGTGCTTCGTTCCGATGGTGCTGCCGATAATGCCTTCCACAAACTCTACGACCCATTCCATAAAGTTCTGAATTTTTGAAGGATTCGTAACGGATCCTTTGCTAGCGCCAGAAATGGCGAGAATTAATACGATAATACTAGTCACTACGATCATAAGAAGCGCTGATAAATCGAAGTGAAGACCAAACAGTTCTATACCTGGCACGTGATGTTCCATGTTTTCCATTTTCACCCCTTTCCACGAATGGATTTACTTCTTGGATCTTTTAATAGAAAGAATACCCAATACGAGTGTTGCCAATTGAGCGAAAAAGTATCCGACAATGGTTGTAAGTATTGCGACATGCTCTGGAAAGCGAATAGCTATAAGCCCCGCCAAACCGGCAATAGCCGCTCTTGTCAGAAATCCTATGTTAGCTTTGTTAGGTACTTTTTGCTCAGGTGGAGCTTCGATCACTTTCTCGGATAGCTTGCGGATTTTCCAGGCAAGATACCTAGCGTTGATCATGCTGGCGATAGAGCCTAGCATCAATCCTGCCGAATACGGCCGGAATTCGACGAAAATCGCCCAAACGACCAAACAAAAGGAAAGAAAGAAAAGAAACACGTTTTGAACCGTTTTCAGATGGGCCGAGAAATCATCCATTATAGCCCTCCGTACTGCTTGATCATAAAGTAAATGCTCATAATTGCAGACACAAGCCCCAGCAAAAAGCCTCCTAGCAGCCATAATTGCCCGCCTAACGTATGACTTAACCAATCACCGAACCAATAGCCGGCCATTAAGCATACAACTAGATCGATTCCAATGGCGCTCGTCAATGCAGCGGCTCGCCACGGATTATCGTTGCGGTTTGGCTGTTTCATAAGCACCCTCCTGAGAATCCTCACTTATTGTAACGAAGCGATGCGAGGTTTGTCAATTACCGATCTTTGTTAACAAACAGTGATCGAAATCACACAAACCCAGTCGCAGCAAGGTTTTTTTCACTTCCAAACCAAACAGTGCAACTGTACGCTGTAACGTTTGTCATGAGATTGTCACGGTTGGAACATTTCAGGTCTTGCAGAGGCTTGTCCGAAATGGTAAAGGATGGCTTGAACGATACGTTCCGACGCTTTTCCGTCCCCGTAAGGGTTGGCCGCTTGACTCATTTTTTGGTATAAATCGGCATCGGTCAGCAGCGCTTTGGCCCGTTCATACACCTTCTCTTCGTTCGTTCCAACCAGTTCCAATGTCCCTGCATCGATCCCTTCAGGTCGTTCAGTCGTTTCACGAAGAACAAGAACAGGTACCCCGAACGATGGCGCTTCTTCCTGAAGACCGCCAGAGTCAGTCAAAATCATGTGCGCATGCGGATAAATGTTATGGAATTCGAACACATCCAGCGGTTCAATCAATTTGATTCGCGGATGTCCACCCAGCATTTCATAAGCAGGTTCCTTCACCGCAGGGCTTAGATGCACTGGATATACAATCGCAATATCCTCGAATTCGTCGGCAATGCGTCGAACGGCACGGAAGATTTGACGATGCGGTTCTCCTTGAGCTTCACGTCGATGTGCCGTCATCAGGATCAGACGCTTGCCTTCCGCCCATTCAAGCACAGGATGAGTGAAATCTTTCTGAACCGTGTATTGGAACACATCTGTTACCGTATTGCCCGTAACAAAGATGGATTCTTCGGACTTATTCTCCTTGCGAAGATTACTAGCCGACAAATCCGTAGGAGCAAAGTGAAGGTCTGACAGCACGCCTGTTAATTGGCGGTTCATCTCTTCCGGATACGGGGACATCTTGTTCCATGTCCGCAATCCCGCTTCCACGTGCCCTACTTTTACCTGCTGCATGAAAGCGGCATAGCTTGCCAGGAAGGTGGTTAATGTATCTCCGTGAACGAGAACCAAATCCGGCTTCTCCTCGCGGAAAACGGGGTCCAATCCCTGAAGCACGCGGATAGTAACTTCATTGAGCGTTTGACGCTCCTTCATAACATCCAGATCATAGTTCGGCTTAATTTTGAACGTATCCAGCACTTGATCGAGCATCTGACGATGCTGTGCGGTCACGCAAACCAACGATTCGATTTGCTCCGGATACTTCTGAAGCTCTAACACGAGCGGTGCCATCTTAATGGCTTCCGGCCTTGTACCGAAAATCGTAATTACTTTAATTTTGCTCATGTTCGTTCTCCCTCCACTATGCCGTTAATCCTTAGTACTCGTATTGCCTTATTTCGTTCCGAATAAACGGTCCCCTGCATCGCCAAGACCCGGGATAATATAACCGTGATCATCTAAATAATCGTCAATGGCGGCCACATAAATATCGACATCCGGATGCGCTTGTTGTACGGCTTGTACACCTTCAGGCGCAGCAATCAGACACATCAGCTTGATTTGCGAACAGTTTCTATTCTTCAATGCAGTAATGGCAGCATTAGCCGAGCCTCCAGTTGCAAGCATCGGATCAATAACGATCAGCTCCCGCTCCTGTACATCGGTAGGCAGTTTGGCGTAGTATTCTACCGGCTCAAGCGTTTGCGGGTCGCGGTACAGCCCAATATGGCCGACCTTGGCTGCAGGAACAAGCTTCAAAATTCCATCTACCATGCCTAGACCGGCACGCAAAATGGGGATCAATCCAAGCATCCGGCCGGATATAACACGGCATTCGGCGGTAGCTACAGGTGTCTGCACCTCTACCTTTTGCAAAGGAATGTCCCTTGTAATCTCGTAAGCCATCAGCGTGGCCACCTCATCGACAAGCTCTCGAAAATCTTTCGTAGTTGTCGCCTTGTCTCTTATGTAAGTGAGCTTGTGCTGTATCAACGGATGATCGCACACAAATACTTTTCCCATACTATGTCCCCTTTACGCCAAATCTTGTCTATTATACCACAATTGCTGAACGTTATCCTAACAAGATTGACAATTTCGTTTCTAACCCCTTACGCCATGAGAAAAACGTTATCGACGCCCTTTTGTAGAAGTACGACCGCATTTAGCGGAATTTTTTATAGCCAATAGGAAAGCCCTTCACTACGACAATGCTATAGTGAACTTAAACTTAAACTTTCCTATGTGGTAAAAAGATAGGGTCTAAACGACAGAAAGAGCTCCTTTCTGCAGGATGAATTCAGCTTCATCATCTAGCGGAAAAGAGCTCTTCATGTCGAACTTATTTATTCTGCAGCATATGGAACACCTGTTCCACATCTTTGTCGCCACGTCCTGACAGATTGACGATCAAGATGTCGTCCTTAGACAGTGTTGGAGCCAGCTTCAGAGCATAGGCAACGGCATGTGCGCTTTCGAGTGCCGGAATAATGCCCTCGGTTTTGGACAGCACTTGGAACGCATCAAGTACTTCCTCGTTAGTCACAGTATAGTATTCCGCGCGTCCGCTTTCTTTTAAAAAGCTGTGCTCCGGTCCGATACCCGGGTAGTCAAGACCTGCTGCGATGGAATACGTCTTGCGAGGCTCACCGTTTTCATCCAGCAATACCAGGCATTTAAAGCCGTGTATTACGCTTGGAACCCCCTCGGTAAGGGTTGGGGCCTGGTCCGGCTCAACACCGATCAATCGAACCGATGGTTCATCGAGATAATGAGCGAACGAACCAATAGCGTTACTTCCACCTCCGGTACAAGCCAGTACAGCTGTCGGCAGACGTCCTTCTTTCTCCAGTATTTGACGCTTGGATTCCTCGCTAATAATGGATTGGAAGTGTTTAACCATAGTCGGGAACGGATGCGGCCCAACAGCTGAACCGAGCAAATAGAAGGTGTTGCGGTAGTTTTGCACCAGATCCCCCAATGCTTCATCAACCGCATCCTTCAATCTTCCTTGGCCTTTTTCTACCGGCACCACTTTGGCGCCTAGCAGCTCCATACGGAATACATTCAAAGCCTGACGGCGCGTATCCTCTGCCCCCATATAAATGGTGCAGTCCATATCAAACATGGCGCATACTGTTGCCGTAGCTACCCCGTGCTGTCCAGCTCCAGTTTCAGCGATAATGCGCTTAGCGCCCATTCGTTTAGCCAGTAAAATTTGACCAAGGACGTTATTAATTTTATGAGACCCGGTATGATTGAGATCCTCACGCTTCAAATAAATTTTTGCGCCATCCAGCTTATCTGTTAAATGCTTGGCGTAGGTGAGTGGATTCTCACGCCCTACATACTCTTTCAAGTAATATTGAAACTCTTCTACGAACTCAGGGTCATTCTTATAGGTCTCGAACTGCTGTGCCAAGTAATCCATAACTTCCTGAAGCTCCGGAGGAATAAAGCTGCCCCCGAATGAACCAAAGTAACCTGCAGTTTGTTCCGCACTCATAAATATAATCCTCCTCCATTATTCGAAAAGCACTGTATTAATTGTACTAAACCCCCTAGATTATACAAGTAGTCCGCCTGTTATTTTATTTTATATGCTGACCTGCCCTTAGGAGGGTCGCCTTTACATTAAAAGTGAGCTAGCCCCATCTGACCTTTCCTTTTCATTCCACGTAAAAAAAGCCGGCAGCTGCTAGGCAGCGCCGACTTGAAGTTCAAGCTATTAGTATGCCAATCCTGGATAAAGAGGGAATTGAGCCGTCAAATCTTTTACCATGCCGCGCGCTTTATCAAGAACTGCTGCATCGGTTGGGTTTTTCAATGTCAAAGCAATGATTTTGGCAATAGTCTTCATAGCTTCTTCGTTCATACCGCGGGATGTTGCCGCAGGCGTACCAATACGAATACCGCTAGTAACCATTGGTTTGGCCGGGTCGAAAGGAATAGCGTTTTTATTAACAGTCACGCCTACTTCATCCAACAGATGCTCTGCATCTTTACCGGAAATGTTCAAGCTGCGCAGGTCGATCAGCATCAAGTGGTTATCTGTGCCGCCGGATACGAGGTCAACGCCCTCTGCGACCAAAGCTTCGGACAATGCCTTGGCATTGTTAACTACGTTTTGCGCATAAGTTTTGAATTCTGGTTGCAAAGCTTCGCCGAAGGATACGGCTTTAGCGGCGATTGTATGCATCAATGGGCCGCCTTGTGTGCCTGGGAATACGGCTTTATCGATAGCTGCTGCCCATGGTTTACGGCACAAAATCATACCGCCACGAGGACCGCGAAGCGTTTTATGTGTTGTTGTTGTTACGAAATGCGCATAAGGAACTGGGTTCGGGTGCAGACCAGCTGCAACCAAGCCAGCGATATGAGCCATGTCCACCATGAACAATGCGCCAACATCATTAGCGATTTGACTCAAAGCTTCGAAGTCGATGATGCGCGGATAAGCGCTGGCACCAGCAACGATCAAACGAGGCTTATGCTTGAAAGCTACTTTACGTACTTCATCATAGTCGATACGGGAATCGGATTCTCTTACACCATAAGCAACGAAGTTGTACAAAAGACCCGATGCGTTAACAGGGCTGCCGTGAGTCAAGTGTCCGCCGTGAGCCAGGTTCATACCCAATACGGTATCGCCTGGTTGCAGAGCTGCCAAGTAAACCGCCATATTCGCTTGTGCGCCGGAGTGAGGCTGAACGTTAGCGTGCTCGGCACCGAACAATTCTTTGGCACGATCACGAGCAATGTCTTCCACAATATCAACGTATTCGCAACCGCCGTAGTAACGACGACCAGGGTAACCTTCGGCATATTTGTTCGTAAGTACCGTACCCATAGCTTGCATGACCGCTTCGCTAACGAAGTTTTCGGATGCGATCAATTCGATTTTGTCGCGTTGGCGACCGATTTCAAGGTTCATAGCCTCAACGATTTTAGGGTCTTGCTTGCGTAATTGTTCCACAGTTAGTTCCTCCTTAGGATGGGCTTATATTTTTATAAAGAGAAAAATTCCTCTGCTTAAACTAACTTCATTATTTAACATTTGTTATGTGCAAGAGCTTGCATCATTCTGTACAGAACTGTCCATATCATAAACCGCTCGTACGCCTCCGATAAGCTTGGGGCGAGTATAAGCAGCCAGTATAGACGCCTGTCCGATCATTCGGATTGATGGCTTAAATGGTACTGCCACCCTTTTCAGATGCATCCCGATCAGCGTACCTCCGATATCGATACCTGCATGGGCTTCAATAGTCTCAACGACACAGGCTTTCGGAAGCTTTTTGAATGCATAGGAAGCCATTGAACCTCCTGCCCTAGGGACCGGAACAACCGAAACGGGGTCCAGCCGATACTCCTTCATAACCTCACGCTCTACTACAATGGCACGGTTCAAATGCTCGCAGCATTGATATGCCGGATAAAAGTGGACTTCCTTCCGTACAGCTTCCATTGCCGCAAACAGCTGCTCCGCTACCTCTTCCGTACCCGAAGTGCCGATATGCTTGCCTAATACTTCGCTGGTGCTTGTTCCAAAGACTACAATCTGCCCCGGCTCTATGTGACCAGCCTGAATGAGCTCCCGAAGCGCCTGCTCCAAGTGGAGACGAATTGCACTCAAATCCAGTGACGTTTCTTCCGCAACAGCTTGCTGGGATTGTTCTGCTTTGTCCATAATGAATCGCCTCTTTCGCCAGGCTATCCGCTTACGGATGAAGCGCGTATTTATCTTCCAGCGCTTTTACTTTATTGATCCGATTTTGATGGCGTTCCCCACGGGAAAATTCAGTCTCCAACCAGATCTTCACGATTTCTTGAGCTACCCCCGGACCAATAACGCGTTCGCCCATGGCAAGCACATTCGTATCGTTATGCTCCCGCGTAGCTTTGGCGGAGAACAAATCATGCACCAGTGCGCAACGGATGCCAGGCACTTTGTTCGCGGCAATGGTCATGCCAATTCCCGTACCACAGATCAGAATCCCTTTGTCCGCTTGCCCCGCAACCACTTGATCACATACGGCGATCGCATAGTCTGGATAATCGACGGAATCCGTACAGTTACAGCCTAAATCGGCCACCTGGTGTCCCAGTGATTCAATAAATCCTACCAATTCATCTTTCAAACGAACTCCAGCGTGGTCTGCTCCAATTGCAATTTTCATTTGTCTTTCGCCTCCTAACCATAGTTAGCTCCATTATAACCGATAGATAGCCGAAACACGAAAAAAGAGCATGCAGTGTGCTGTTTCCAGCACAACGATGCTCTTTGCCCAGGCGACCGGCCGTATACCTCGATGCTCCACTGTGGTTAGGCCCACTCGTCGCCAGTTACATCAAGGTCCATTAATTGTATCTTTATCATAGCGGAAATGACGTCACGTGTAAAGCCTAAAAAGTGATTCCTCTGGAGTCCATTTGGAATTAGTTACGGTTCCGGCTCCACCTTTTACAGAGAGGCTTTCAGCTTGGCGATCAGCTTAAGCAGCGAAGCTTCAATTTCTGCCGCACATGCCCTGTATTGCGCTAAGGAGCCTCCGAAGGGATCCGCTATATCATAGTCAGGCAGCTTGCGTTCGAGCGTTAAAATTCTTGCTCGTTCCTCATCTGTCACTTGTTGGGACAGTGCCCGCTTCACCTGCAGGTCGGCAATCAACCGCTCCATCTCGGCTATCCGGTCAGCCGCTTCAGGATCATCCTCCACATATTCTTTCAATGTATATATTTTATCGACGAACTCCGGATAGCGTCCTATCGCATGCTGCTTATGTCCGGACGTCATGGTCAACACGACATCCGCCCATTCGATTAAAGAGCTGGATAACGCGCTGGAGGACATGTCACAATCGCTGCCTTTCTCCTTTAATACTGCCGCCGCATGATGAGATACGGGAGTGCCGTCAAAAGCCGCAACCCCAGCCGAACGGACTTCAAGATGCGGTAAATTGTGTTCCGCCAGCAGCCGCCGGAGTAATCCTTCGGCCATCGGGCTGCGGCAGGTATTGCCGGTACAAACGAATAAGATTCGATTCATCAGGGATCCCTGCCTTTACTTTTCATTAAGGGCTCTAAATGCAGCCTTCACTATTATTGTACCTCAAAATGTTTAAAATAGGGACCTATAAACGATTCATTTTCATAAGATGGACCGATGTTTACAGTAAAAAATGCACGCCAAAGGCCAGCAAAATAATCCCGCCCATCGCTTCTCCGTATTCACCGATCCAGCGCCCCATTTTGCTCCCAAGCAGCAGGCCGATAATCGACATGATCCCACCGACGGTCCCAAACATAATAACCGTCAAAGCCATATCTCCGGCAAACATTCCAAGCGAGACGCCAACTGAAAAGGAATCGATACTGACACTAAGCGCGAACAAGATTAAGCCACCTAGTGTGCGGTGGTCGATGGAACGTGATTCTTCGCCTTTTATGGAGCTGTATACCATATGAATGCCAAGCAGCAGGAGCAAGGCACCACCAACCTTGGTGGCGATTCCGCCCATCAGTGAGCTTACATAGCTGCCCATAAACATTCCCATCAAAGGCATGATCATATGAAATAAGGCTATAACGAAGCTAAGCTTGATAATGTCCAGCTTGCGGATGCCTCTCATCCCTATACCAATGCCGAGCGATAGTGCATCCAGTCCCAAGGCGATAGCCATGATCAGTATAGCGATAAATTGCCCCACCATCAGCGGAGATGTCCAATCCATTATTTACTCACCCCTTGTCCCCGTCCCTAATCAACATATGCGGACGAGTTAAGAATCATGACTTAGGGCTTGAAAACGGTCCGTTCTTATCACAGATAAATGGGCAAAAGGCTGTTTTTTATTGCCATTTTTCGCAATAACGTTTGGATTTATTCATTACGCTTACGGAGAGCATGAAGGCAGAAAAGCTTGAGCCTCATGCAAAGGCTAAACTATTACCGATGAAGCTAAAAAAACACACCGGCTCTTCCGAGACTTCCGGAATGTCGGTGTGTATAGATCAGACATGAATAATACGGTCGCCGGCCGCTTTGCGCAGCCGGTTCATGATCGCCGCCCCGATACCTTCTTCGGGGCAGGTTTCACCCATGATGAAGTGGACTCCCACTTCATCGAACTCGCGCAGCGCGGCGTAGAGCCCGTGCGCCAGCGATTCCAAGTCGCCGATGCTTCCGCAGGCGACGATATGATCTGCGCGCAGCAGCGCGGCGTGCTCACGGTAAGTGAGTACGCCCGTGCGTTCCCCGCGCGCGTGAGCCTCGTCGAGCTCGCGTTGGATGCGAGCGAGCACCCGTTCAGGAGCATCGCCCTGAACGAGAGTCATTACGCCGCGCGGGGCGTAATGCGTGTACTTCATCCCCGGCGCGCGGGGAGCGGCGGAGGGCTCGTGGTGCGCTGAAGCTTCGCGCACCGTAATGCCGGGCAGCACTTCGCGAAGCTGTGCTGTGGTAATGCCGCCAGGCCGCAGGATGTGGAGCACACCGCCGCCGGCTTCGCCAGCTGCTGGGGTGTACTCCACCACCGTCGACTCTACGCCGACCCCAGTCGGCCCTCCGTCGACGACGCCGTCAATGCGGCCAGCAAGATCCTCCAACACATGCTGCGCTTGTGTTGGGCTTGGCCTTCCCGAGCGGTTAGCGCTTGGAGCAGCCACAGGGCAGCCTGCAGCAGCAATCAGCTGCAGCGCCACGGGATGGTCGGGCATCCGCAGCCCGACCGAGTCCAGCCCCGCGGTGACCAGCGGGGACAGAACGCCTGGCCGTACCGGCAGCACCACAGTGAGCGGCCCCGGCCAGAAGGCGTCCAGCAAACGCGAAACGGTCTCATCCGGAGGAGCGACAAGCTCCTCTACTTGAGACCGTTGTGCAATATGAACGATCAATGGGTTGTCCGACGGCCTGCCTTTGGCCTTAAAAATCATTTCTACCGCTTCCGTCTGTCTGGCATCTGCCCCCAAGCCGTACACGGTTTCCGTAGGAAAAGCGACTAGCCCGCCTTGCCGCAACGTATTTGCCGCTTCTGCCAGTGATTCCGGCTGCGGCTGATCCGATGAGACCTTCCAGTATGCTGTCATCCTTAATCCATCCTATCCCGATATCCTTTGCGTCCACATCTATATCCAATCCTCATCCAGTGAGGAGCTTGCTTGAAACCTTTTGAACAACTTGTTTACGCAAACATCGAACCTAATTTTTTAAGTAAATCCCAGAGGAAGAACCTTACCTCCGGTTGTTCAGACTTAGTTTCCGCCTTAGCCACAACCTGCTTGCTACTTTCAAATCCCCCTGCTTTTGCATCCTTGACCAAACCACTTGTCGACTTCGCTGGTTTCAAATCTTTACCGGATGTAGTCTCTTGTAAGTCTTTTGTCTTGCTTGATGCCACCTTCTCTGCTGTCTCCGATGCCGCTTGAGCATTAACCTCGTTCGGCTTCTTGGCAATCACTTCCGAGTCAACGAAGCAAAGTGGAGGAAACAGGACACACCACCAATTTTGTCCCTCAGCTTCACCGATGGATACCCGAAGCGCCTCGTAATTTCCGGCAGGGTATACTTCGTTCCCATACATCTTCGTAGGAAAAGGAACAACGCCCAGCTCCACTTGATAGGTGTAATTAAAACCGTTTTTACGCAAAGTGAGTCCGACCAAATCATTCAGCTCCGGCAAATGGTTCCGGACCGTTTGTCTTGCTTCCTCAATCGTTTGAGGCCCGGTAACCCACTGACTCATTTGCTTAACAATAGCATCGCGCACTTCTCTTTTGACCCATTGATCAGAAGGAGAGTCCGAATTGGCCAAAATACGCAATCGAATCGACTCTTGTGGAATGCCTCCCTCTGAGCCATTCGAGGCAGCCTCCACCTTGGAGGCAAATACTACGGCATTCTCGCGTTGTGCTTCCCAGCAGAAGATTAATAGAATAAGTGCAAAAGCTATAAAATAATACCGTACTCGGGAAGTCCGTTTCACCATGGCTTGTTTCCCCTCTCGTTATCGCTTCATAGTTTTAGTATGAACCGATAAGAGAGGTTCTAAACCTAGCAATCTAGCATTTTTTAATAGAGATTCTGTTTTATAAGAAACCAAATTGCTTTATCCATTTATTTACCATTACCAGACTTCCATGCCATAACATGTCGCCCAATACCCGCCAAATCCGGTACAATACGTATCTCGTCCCACTCCGCCGCTTCAGCAAGCATTCGTGACACAGCTTCAGCCTGGCCCATTCCAACCTCAAGCCCGACAAGTGAAGGCATCTTGACAAGCTCGCCCAGCTGCGCGATGAGTCGCCGGTACAGCACCAGTCCATCCTGTCCGCCGTACAAGGCAGATGCAGGCTCATACAGCCTTACCTCCGGCTGCAGCCCCGCTTCATCCTCCTCCGGTATATACGGAGGATTGGATACTACAGCATCGATTCGCAGCTGCTGCTCGATGTAAGGCTCCAACAGGTCACCCTCTAAGAAGGTGACTCTTTCTCCTACACCGAGGCGCTCTGCATTCTCTCGTGCAACCATTAAAGCTGTCGGCGAGATGTCCGAGCTCATCAGGCGCCAGTGCGGGCACTGAGCGGCAAGAGTCACGGCAATGGCTCCGCTCCCGGCCCCTATATCGGCAACGAGCGGAGCAGCGTCTTTCCCAGGCCAGAGCCTGCTTCCAAGCAGAACCATCTGTTCGACCAGCAGCTCGGTTTCTGGACGTGGTATAAGCACCGCAGGCGTTACCTTGAAGGTAAGTCCATAGAAATCCTGTTCACCAATAATATATTGGACCGGCTCTCCAGCCGCTTTACGCTCCAGCAGCTCATGCCATTGCTTTTCAAGTTCCACGGGGAACATTTCATGCCAGCGAAACAGCATTTCGCTGCGGTTCCAACCAAGCAAATGCTGTATCAACAGTTCAGCGCAGTTGGACGCTTCGCTCACATCATACCCCTGTAAAAAAGAAGAAGCCTCAACATAGGCTTCACGAATCGTCAACTTCCGTTCGACGGTCATTGGTTTACTCTTGTTCCCCTTTATCCATAAGGTCCGATTGCGCAGCAATCGTCAAGGTGGAGATGATTTCGTCCATATCGCCGTTCAATACAGCATCCAAACGATGCAGTGTCAAACCGATACGATGGTCGGTAACACGGCTTTGTGGGAAGTTATAGGTTCTAATGCGTTCGCTTCGATCTCCTGTACCCACTTTGCTTTTCCGCTCGCCAGCATACTTGGACATTTCTTCCTGCTGCAGCTTATCGAAAATCCGGGCACGAAGCACTTGAAGTGCTTTTTCCTTATTGGAGTTCTGCGACTTTCCATCCTGACATGTCGCAACAATGCCCGTCGGTACGTGGGTTACCCGAACCGCCGACTTCGTCGTATTAACGGACTGTCCGCCCGCACCGCTCGAACAAAATGTATCGACGCGAATATCGTTATCGTTAATTTCGATGTCAATGTCTTCCATTTCAGGAAGTACAGCTACAGTGGAAGTGGATGTATGAATCCGTCCGCCCGATTCCGTAGTTGGGATCCGTTGGACACGGTGAGCACCGCTTTCGTACTTCAGCTTACTGTAAGCTCCCTTACCGTTCACCATAAAGATGATTTCTTTAAATCCGCCCAGATCGTTCATGCTGACGTCCATAACGTCCGTTCTCCAGCCTTGAGTATCGGCATATTTGGAATACATCCGGTACAAGTCCGAAGCGAACAAAGCCGCTTCATCTCCACCCGCAGCGCCGCGGATTTCGACGATAACGTTTTTGTCATCGTTAGGGTCCTTAGGAAGCATCAAAATTTTGATACGCTCCTCCAGTTCCTCCTTACGTTCTGAAAGCTCATCCAGCTCCATCTTGACTAGCTCACGCATTTCATCGTCCAGCTTCTCGTTTTGCATAGCTCTGGCAGCGTCGTATTGCTCTACGACCGTTTTGTATTCGGTATAAGCCTCGTAGGATTCCTGAAGATCGGATTGCTCCTTGGAATACTCCCGCAGCTTTTTCGTATCGCTCGTTACATCCGGATCACACAGAAGCTCGCTTAATTTCTCATATCGGTCCGCAAGTGATTGCAGTCTGTCTAGCATCATCATTCACCCCTTATGTCACATCAGATAGTATATAGTTTAGACGTTAAAACGGAAGTGCATAACATCGCCGTCCTGCACCACGTACTCTTTTCCTTCCAAACGCAGCTGTCCTTTTTCTTTTGCCGCGTTCATCGAGCCCGCATTAACCAAATCATCGTAGCCGACAACCTCTGCACGGATAAATCCACGTTCGAAATCAGTATGAATGACCCCAGCTGCTTGCGGAGCTTTCATACCTTTGCGGATCGTCCAAGCACGAACTTCTTGTACCCCAGCGGTGAAGTAAGTGTACAAACCAAGCAGCTTGTAAGCAGCCTTGATCAAACGATTGAGACCGGATTCCTGCAAGCCAAGCTCTTCTAGGAACATTTCTTTGTCTTCGCCTTCAAGCTCAGCGATTTCGGACTCTACCTTCGCGCTGATCGGAACTACTTCGGCACCTTCAAGAGCCGCGAATTCACGAACTTTTTGTACGAAAGGATTGTCCTCTGCATTCGCTACTTCCTCTTCACTCACATTAGCTGCGTACAGCATCGGCTTCATTGTCAGCAAATGAAGGTCACGAATCAACAGCTTCTCATCATCAGTTAATTCCACACTGCGAGCCGGCTTGTCGTTATACAACGCCTCTTTAACCCGCTCCAGGCACTCAACTTCAGCAGCGTATTTTTTGTCGCCGCCTTTCATATTTTTACGGGAACGCTCAATCCGCTTCTCAACTGATTCAACGTCAGCCAAGATCAACTCCAGGTTGATAGTCTCAATGTCGCTGATAGGATTGACCGTACCGGATACGTGTGTAATATTCTCATCTTGAAAACAGCGAACAACGTGGACAATGGCGTCCACTTCACGGATGTGGGCAAGGAACTTGTTACCCAGTCCTTCGCCTCGGCTTGCGCCCTTAACAAGTCCAGCAATATCTACAAATTCAAATGCCGTTGGAACGACACTTTTAGGAACGACCATCTCCGTTAACTTCACCAGCCGCTCATCGGGAACCTCTACTACACCTACGTTCGGATCAATCGTACAGAAAGGGTAGTTTGCTGACTCAGCGCCCGCTTGCGTAATCGCATTAAATAAAGTGGATTTGCCAACGTTCGGCAGGCCCACGATCCCAGCTTTCAAAGCCATGTATAGGACAACTCCTTAATTATCGTTATTCAATATCCCTAAATAGTTATTATATCGCAAAAACAGGGTTTCTGTCACCTTACTGCTTCTTTTTCCAATAAAAATCATTGAATGCCCATGACTTACCCCATAAATGAGCTATTTCTTGAGCTTTCCTTAATACAACTTTGTCTAAAGCATTAACGAGGCGAGCATATAACAGTATAATGAATATATATTTCTCCATGAAAAAAGGTGATCGCAATGAAAGCCCGCTTCGTTGATTCCAATCTTCAGTCCGATACATTCGAACACCCGATTATGCTGTTTGACGGAGAATGCCGTTTTTGCAGCGGCTCGGTCCAATTTATTATTCGCCACGACAAAAAGGACATATTTCGCTTTGCACAGCTGCAATCGGATACGGCACAATCGCTATTGCCTCCAGAAATTCTGGATGATCCCACTATCGATTCTGTTATTCTCATCGATGAAGGCATTGTATATACTCACTCTGCTGCTGTACTGCAAATTTGCAAACGACTCGGCCGCGGCTGGACTCTGCTTTATATATTTACATGCGTGCCAGCACGTTGGAGAGACAGCCTATACCGCTGGGTCGCCAAACGGCGTCACAAGCTGCTCGGCAAACAGGATAGCTGTATGATTCCGACGGCCGACATACGGCGCAAATTTATATGAATATACGGATCCTATGCGTAGATCTCCTTATCCCCATTTGGGGATAGAAATTGGAACAAACCAAGGGAACTTGCGGAAATATCCCCAATTACCTACAATGAAATGTGCATAATAACTGGGTTATCCACAAAGTTATCCACAGCATGTTAACAAATCGAATACTTGTTCGTCAGCATCCACCTGTGAATAAGTTGATATTAGAAATGAGGTGCCTGTGTGCAACAACAACATATCCCTTTTATGAACGCCGCTATGGAAGAAGCCCGCAAAGCTGAGGCACTGTTAGAAGTACCTATTGGTGCCGTTGTCGTATGGAATGACACCATTATCGGCCGCGGCCACAACCTACGTGAGACGACTCGAGACCCGCTTGCTCATGCGGAACTCATCGCCATAAAGCAAGCCAGTGAACATTTGAATGCTTGGAGATTGCTTGATTGCAGACTTTATGTGACACTGGAGCCTTGCCCGATGTGCGCCGGCGCGATCGTTCAGTCCAGAATTCCACAGGTTATTTACGGAACAACCGACCCTAAGGCGGGCTGCGCAGGTACTCTGATGAATCTTTTACAGGAAGAGCGCTTTAATCATCGTGTGGAAGTCACTTCAGGCGTGCTTCAAGAAGAATGCAGCAGCATGCTTACCCAATTTTTCCGTCGGTTAAGAGGAAAAGCATAAGAAAACCGTTCTTTAGTGAAATTAGCATTCCCTATGTGGAAAAAAGCAGGAGGCTCGGGTTATCCCGGCTCCTGCTTTTTTCTTATGATATGACTTGATTATCAGATCCTCTAAGCTCAACCTGCACACCCTCTGGAAGCACTACCGTTACCGTCATCCAAGGATAATACGATTGAAGCCCTTGTTCCGACGGCAGTCGTTTGATCTGCACATACATGACATCTCCGGCTGTATGTACGGAAACGATCTGGTCCTTGTCCAACGGACGGGATTGCTCGCCACCTTTAATCCGTTCACGAAACGTACCGAATACCTGAACGGAACGATCCGTTGATTTATCAATTTTTATACTTTGGTCTCCCGATTGTACGACAATCTTTTTTACACCATCTCCCAAGGCTTCCTTCACGGTAGGTAAATCCCGAGTTTGCTCCGTCGCCCCTATCATGGAACGAACCTCACCCAAAATACCAACCGATGTGAGCATTGTAAAGCCAAGACAGCCGATACAAAGTACTCCAACGAAAAACAAGCTCATAAAATCATAATGAAGGATGCTGTTTTCTTTTCGGGAGAACAACAAATAGAGAATAATTTCCAATCCCAGCATGACGAAGATAATCGGCCACCAAGCAATGAACACATCAAAGGCCTGGGCACCCCGCCACTGAGACATAAACAAAATGACGCCTAATAAAATTAAGGTTAACCCCATCGATAACGTGCCTACACGCCACTTTTTCATCGTCTATCCGTCCTTTCGATTTTTGCTTCCGACCAGCAATCGAAGACCGCCGCCTATCAAGATTACGGATACAACAAAGGTTTGAAAATATTGATGAAACAGCATAGAAATCCGTTCCTTAGGGAACATCCGATCCAACGCGCTCAAGATGACCTCATCAGCTAAATAATAGCCTCCTAAAGCGAGCAGCACGATGCCGACCCATTTTTGGTGGTTAACTAGCCAGTCAACGAAAGGCAAATCTTTTAGCTCTTCCCGTCCTTGCTTGGAGATTTGTTGAAGCGCGTCAAAGAAGCTATAAAACCATAGAATCGGTATCAAAAACAAGAAAATCGATAGACGAAGCACATCCATAATGTAGATGAGCAGCAGGAAAGCCGCCATCAGCTGAAGTCCTCTTTTTTGCAGGCCCAGATACATATGTCCCGCTCCAGGTACGATAGATAGGAACGTAGCAATCATTTTGCTCTTTCTGCCGTCCTCGCGGCTTTCCTGGAAATCCTCGAAGAACGTCTGATCGATAAGCTCTTCTCCTCGCTGCTTACGGTTCAGCTGCTGTACACTGTCGAACATAGAGTAAAGCCAAATAATAGGCAGTATGCAAAGAAAGGCTAGAAACCCATCCCTATGAGTCAACACAGCTACGAAAATGACCATAGCCAAAGATCCGAAGAACGCGATTAGAAAGGCCAAGCCCCTCTGCATCAAGCCAAGCTGGAAATGGCCAAGCCCCGGAATAAACGAAAGCACAATCGTAAGAAACCGGTCATTCCCATTGTTCTGAGGTGCCATTATCATTCCATCATCTGTGTAAGTAGGCAAAACTGCCAAAGCAGGCACGTTCCCTCTCACAAGAGCTATAACCATATCAATCATGTTGATCACGGCAAAAAATAGGGCAACGACCATCAGAAAGACTAGAAAATCGCCTCTGTGCCTGTATCCTCCTGCAAAAACCAGTAAGCACATCAATGCAACGGGTCCGAAAAATCCAATGCCGTAAATGAACGCCCTTACCACGCGGTTCAAATATAAGTGTCCCATTCCAGGGATAAAAGATAACAGCAGCGCTGTCATCGCACTTTTAGGTCTCATTATCGTGTTCCCCCTCTTTCGTGTTTGGGCTGAAGCGAGTCCAACATCACGATCGTTTTTTCCATAATTTTTTGAGATACGGATGAACGGATTTCTTCCTGTACCCACGGCCCTGCCTCTATATTTGTCTCCGCGGAACCTATTCGGTCCATCAATGAATGGAAGGTGCTCGTTCCCATCAGCAGCAGTGTAATGACAGCAGCCACAGCATAGTGGAACACAGGATGCCGCAGGAATGATGAGGCTGTGCGATCTTGGCGTTTTGAAAGAGGCTGAGAAGGAATCTCTACGGCCTGAAATGATCGGGTAGATTCGTATTCGATCCGCTGCATAACCGACTCCACGATAGCATCTTCTGCCGCCTCTGCAAGCCTTGGGAAGGTATCCGTTGTGAGTTCCAATCCTTGCATATACTTATCAAGACATTCATCACATGAACTAAGATGTATTTCGTACTCTAGCTGCTCCTCTGAAGTAAGCTCCTGTCTAGCATATTTGGACCATTCTTCTACCGTGTAATGCTTCATCCCCACTCTTCCTCCTTCCAATGCTTGCGGATCCACTGCTTGGCTCGATACAACTTTGATTCCACTGTTTTCAGAGTAACTCCCTGCTCCGATGCAATTTGCTGATAGCTTTTGTCCTCTATATAAAAGGCCACGACCACATCACGGTAGTTATCAGGCAAGTCATCCAGACATTCCCGGATCCTCTGCTGCCTATGCCTATGGAGTACTTCCTCCTCCACCGTATGTACCGGATTCACCGGAAGGAGTTGCTCAGGCTCGTCCGTTAGCTGCTCTCTTTTTCGTTCGCGCGAACGTTTATAATCTATCGCTTTGTTCACAGTTATTCGAGTAATCCATGTTTTAAAGCCTTGATGCTGGTAGGAAGGGAGAGAAGCATATATTTTCCACAGTGCTTCCTGTGTCACATCCTCTGCGTCTTTGCTGGAATGCAGCACAGAGAACGCAACTTGATATAAATACGTATTATATTTGTCCATCAATAAGCGAAATGATTGCACGTCGCCGGCTACAATGCGCTCGATCCACTCTGTTTCTTCTGAAATGGTTCTCCCCCTCCTCTCCGAAAGAATAGACGATCTCTCCAAGACAAACCACTGCACAGGCTCGATTATTTTTTTCGGAAAAACTTCCTTATTGTACAACAACAAAAAAAGAGCCGCTTTATGCAGCTCCCTCATCATATCGTTTTACCTAGTATACCTCTTATATAACGGTGTAATCGACATTTGTTTTCCCAGGTTGGTAATATGGGTAATCCATAGACTTCTGTATAGCGGAAGCTGTGTCCTCGCAGGAAAAAAGTTCCACGAGGAACAAACCAACATCGAGAGAAGCCGCGACACCTCCACCCGTGATAACATTTCCATCTCTAACAATACGTGACGGTACAACTTCCCCGCAGTAAGGAGCCAGCAGTTCATAAGCGGAAGGATTGCTTGTTGCTCTTAATTCTTTCAGCCAACCCGCTGCTCCAAACAGCAAAGATCCCGTGCACACCGAGACCTTCATCGCCGAGTCTTTTGCCGTTTGCAGCCAGCCAATGAAATCCTCGTCATACCTCAGTTTCCTTGTTGCATAACCGCCAGGTACAAAGATAAGATCATACTCCGCCAGATCAGGACGTATCTTTTTTACTTTTATCGTCAGTCCGCGGTCATCCGTTACCTCTTCTTGTATACCGCACAGATCCCATGCAACTTCTTCCTTCAGACGATCTTTATACAATGAAAGCCTTGTAACCGGATCAAAAAATCCAAAAAAATCTAAAGTCGTCATTCCGTCGAATAATATAAATGCCATCCTCATCTACAACACACCTTCCTTAGCTTTTGTTTTCATTAGCTGAAATGCTGGATGCTGGAATGCCTAGCGCTGGCGGCCCCACACACTTTTCTTACCATGTATTACCAACATACCAGCAAATTTCAGTATAGCTCTGTCTCAAGCCATTCACTCCAGCCAATTGGAACATTACCGGCCCAGCCAATCTGCATATGGAGTATACTAAGATAAGGGAGGATAGGAATGGTTTGGAAACTCGATACCTTAAGCGAAGTTCCTATATTTCGGCAAATTTATATGCATTATGAACAGCAGATTTTACACGGGTCTCTATTGCCCGGTGCCCAACTACCGACAGAACGTGACTTGGCAATAAACCTTGGAGTGAATCGAAGCACCGTTTCAGCAGCTTATGATGAGCTAAGAGCCATGGGGCTCGTAAATTCCATTCAAGGAAGTGGTACCCGAGTATGTGAGTTCATGTGGGAGGAAACACCTGCGAGTACGCCCAACTGGGAGCGTTATTCCGCTCGCCGCACTTTCGACCCCACCTCAGCCATTGTGAAACGAACGATAGCGGCCTTTCCTCAGCCTGGGATCATTAACCTCACCAAAGGTGAGCTCTCTCCTGACTTGATGCCACTGGAGCTGCTCAAACAACTGACATCCGAAATCGACTTTAGCCTCCCGTTTAGCTACTATGCTAACTTCAAAGGGGATTTTGGCTTGCGAGAAACTCTATCCCATTTTCTAAAAACCAATCTGAGCATAACCGCTGAGCCGAATCATATTTTGATTACAGCTGGGGTCAAGCATGCGCTGCATCTTATCGCCAACACGCTGCTTCAGCCCGGTGATGCCATAGCCGTAGAGGGGCCCTCTTATCTGTATGGAATGCAGGTATTCTCTCCAGCCGGGCTTCGTATGGTCAAGCTCCCGGTAGACAAATACGGTCTTATTCCGGAGAAGCTTCCTGAGCTTTATCATAAGCATCGAGTTCGTATGGTATTTGTAAATCCTACTTATCAAAACCCTACAGGCACTACATTACCATTAGCACGCAGGAAAAAGCTCCTCGATATATGTGAACAGCTGCGACTGCCTATCGTTGAGGACGATCCGTATGGCTTATTGCGGCTTGACCCTTCCGCAGCTCCCATTCCGCCCTTAAAAGCATTAAGCAGAGGCGAGCGATTCGTCATTTATCTCGGCACGTTATCCAAAGTCGTTACACCCGGTATGCGCCTTGGCTGGATCGTTGCACCCTCTCCTGTCATTTCTCAGTTAGCCGATGCCAAGAACCGTATGGGCTACAGCACCAGTCACGCTGGAGAACGCCTCGCTCAACAGTACTTGAGTGCTCCCGCTTCTTTCGATCGGCTTAACTATATATGTGACACCTTACGAGTGAGAAGGAACCTACTGCTCCAAGCTTTAAAAGATGATGTTGGCGACGTAGCGGAGCTTTTTGCGCCCCAAACACCAGCAGGAGGCTATTACATCAGTCTCCAGCTTAAACAATCGTCAGTGACAGACAAAGAGCTTCTGGAGGCTGGAATCCAAGAAGGGGTCCTTATATCCCCAGGAAGCATTTATGGCGCGGAAAAAGGCTTTATAAGGCTTACTTATGCGTCTGTCAGTGAGGATCAAATCGTAGAGGGGATACAACGTCTGGGGCTAGCTCTTAGGCGATTATCATCGTTGAATTAAACAAAAAAAGACGACTGCCGATAAAGAAACTAATTCCTTCCTTCGGTCTGCCGTCTTTTTTAATTCTGATATAAGGATTCAGCTATTTTAATCCTGCTTGAGCCTTTGCTAATAGTTTACCGCCCTGAAAAGTAAAGTTCGCATTGGCTCCAATGGTCCCTTCGCCCTTATACATATAGACGGTGGTGTGAGTTTTCTCGCCTTTATTACCGATCTCGGACAATAACTCACCAGGACCTCCGATAATCTTCGTCACTTCCTCATAACTCATCCCATTTTCTATTTTTTCAAATTTTGCTTTCGTGATGGTATATGTACCTTCCTCTTTCCCTGACGCTTCGGTCTTGCTGGCCTGTCCGGATGTCTGCTTAGCTGGGCCGCTACCGCATCCGGATAAACTTAAAGCTACAATGAGTGATATCGCAATCCATTTAAAATTCATTCCCTGCTCCTTTATACCCATAATATACCTTAATTGTACAGTGTATCCTTTTGCAAAAACAGGTACTAAGCTCACACTTTCTTGTATCGTCTCTCCGCATTGGACTCATCTATAAACACAAAAAATCCCCTATTTGGAATAGGAGATTCGATTACGAAAGGTTAAATGGCGCGCCCGATACGATTCGAACGTACGACCTGCAGTTTAGGAAACTGTCGCTCTATCCTGCTGAGCTACGGGCGCGCGATACCTAGTAGTTTACCATAAAAGAAGTCCAAGAAAAAGTCCTTACGCTATCCTGCATGCCGATCATTTTCATATAGGACAGAATATCGTTAGCCAGGGTGAATTATGGCTGGGTCAATACAATAGGCCCATCCTTAGTAATTGCAATCGTATGTTCAAACTGAGCCGACAATGAGCCATCCCACGTCCGCGCAGTCCACCCGTCTGAATCAATATACATTTCAGGACCGCCTTGATTGATCATAGGTTCAATCGTAAATACCATTCCTTCCTTCAGCTTGAATCCCTTGCCCGGACGTCCAGTATGATCAAAGGAAGGCTTTTCATGAAGCGACTGCCCAATCCCATGTCCTAACAAATCTCGGACAACAGAGTACCCCGCTGCCTCGGCATGATTCTGAACAACATACATCACATCACCGATAGAATTGCCTATTACAGCCTTCGGGATCGCATGATCGAGACATTCCCTTGTTACTTTAATTAAGCGCTCAGCGGCAGAGGAAATCGCTCCTACAGCATACGTATAGCAAGAGTCCGCCATCCACCCATCATAGCTGCAAACAATGTCCATTTTAACGATATCTCCGTTTTTTAAGGGGTTATCATCTGGGAACCCATGCGCAATAACATCATTAACAGAAGCACAGGTTGCAAAAGGAAACCCTCTATACCCTTTCGTCACTTGTTTTGCGCCATTCTCATTCAAGAAGCGTTCAACAAAATCGTTAATATATAATGTGCTCACTCCAGGTTGAACTAGTTTTGCAATCTCTTGATGACACCGAGCTAACACTTGGCCTGCCTTGCGCATTTTCGCAATTTGTTGCGGTGTTTTTAAAATGATCATCATCCCATCGCCTCGATATCCTTTTACATCCATAGTACGTAGCTGGGTGACAAAAGGACCGCCCACGTTTGTATTCACCATTAAATTGCAATAATTAATCACAACTCAGTAAGTGATAAAATCCATTCTCTTTTATAATTCTTCATGTTAAAATGAGGGCAATCTATGAGTGAGGTGTTGGACAGCGTGCTGCAGGACAATCGATTTTACATTGTATATGATGAATTAACGATTACTATTTGTTCTTTTCTTGATGATGTTTGTGAGGAACTAGCGGCAGGAAGCACCCTATACGGCTACGCTGACAACGAAGAAATCGCCCAAATGATGCTGGTCGAGTGTTTTCAATACTTATCTGCCAACAATGCGTAATATAAAGACGACAGTTCCTTCTTGGATGAAGGAACTGTCGTTATTTCTGACTGGTGACTTTTAGTGATTAGCCTTCACCATTATTATGTCTGGAATGATTGGCTTGCTTGACCTTTTTGGAACCGGATAAAGGCTCTGTAGGCTGATGATCCTTTTCACGGTTCTTTTGCCCACTTGGGGGATTCACAGGTTGTGGAATATCTTTTGGCATAGATAGCCCTCCTCATTCTTAAAAATTAGTCTTTATCTGATAAGCTCGTCGTTTGAGTTTGAGTAGGCTCGTCATGGTTTAGTGCATCTTGATGACGCCGATCATTCGTTTGCTGCTGTATTTGCTGGGCTTGATGACTGTTCACTGCGGTATGTTCAAGATCCTTGGCCACATTTTGCAAATTTTTATCTACACTGCTCTTATTTTTTGTCACAGCTCATCCCTCCGACCATCAGGCTATTTAGTTACCGCGTGCAGTTGCTGCGCACATTCATGAATGTGCCTGACATAATCGTCCACCAAGGTTTGAATGATTGTCGTACGCTCATCCACATTAATACCCTCGCATTCCACATCCACGAGCTCCACTTTTATTTCTCTGGAATCTACATAAGTGCATTTGAAGTCAAAGCTGTAGTCGGAATGTCCCGCAGTAGCAATATGCACGCGTAAGACATTGGATTCCGCCTCATCAGCCTTGACTTCCGCTCGATCCGACGCATTCAATACAGTAGGCAAAGTTTTTGCCCATGCTGCTGCCAGCTCCTGTTGGTCGATTGTCAAAGTATCTGTCTTCGCCATCTTTTCAACACCTCCACAATCTTTAAGGTGCGATTCCTAAAACCTCTTTATTCGTTTGGCATGAAGTAAAAAAAGGAATTTGCGGGTAGCACAAAAAAAGCTGCATTATCCTTTAAGGGATAACACAGCTTCCGCTTATATATGGAATACCATTTTATCTTAAATGGCGGAGAGGGTGGGATTCGAACCCACGGAGACCTCACGACCTCGGCGGTTTTCAAGACCGCTGCCTTAAACCACTCGACCACCTCTCCGGGTGACAAAATGGATTGTATCACATCTAACTATTGTTTATCAAGTTCTATTTTTTAGAGATCTTGGATACGTTGTTCATGTAAGGACGAAGTACCTCAGGAATAACGACACTTCCGTCTTCCTGTTGGTAATTTTCGAGAATCGCAGCAACGGTACGTCCAAGTGCTAGACCCGATCCATTCAACGTATGAACGAACTCAGGCTTGGCTTTTGCATCACGGCGGAAACGAATGTTTGCACGACGAGCCTGGAAATCCTCGAAGTTACTGCAAGACGAAATTTCCCGGTACGTATTGCTGTTAGGCAACCAAACTTCCAGGTCGTATGTCTTTGCAGATGAAAAACCCAAGTCTCCAGTACATAGAGCCAGTACACGGTAAGGGAGCTTTAACAGCTGCAGAACTTTTTCCGCATCGGCTGTTAGCTTCTCCAGTTCATCATAAGAGCTTTCTGGTGTTGTGAGCTTCACAAGCTCGATCTTGTTGAATTGGTGCTGACGAATCAAGCCGCGGGTATCTCGCCCTGCAGAACCAGCCTCAGAACGGAAGCAGGCGCTGAAAGCGGAAAAATATTTAGGCAGATCCTCTACCGTTAATATATCATCACGA
Source organism: Paenibacillus sp. RC67 (assembly GCF_030020805.1). Classification (GTDB taxonomy): domain Bacteria; phylum Bacillota; class Bacilli; order Paenibacillales; family NBRC-103111; genus Paenibacillus_S. The sequence continues at coordinate 10,626 of NZ_CP125098.1, read as the reverse complement.
TAGTAGTTCGTTACAGGAACCTCAGCCGTCGGGATCAAGAAATAATCGTTTCCTTCTCCAGACAGTTTGAACACATCTTCCTCGAATTTAGGAAGCTGTCCTGTACCTGTAAGGCTATCGCGATTGACGATCTGAGGAGGAATCATTTCCTCGTACCCGTGCTGGTCGCTATGAAGATCCATCATGAAATTAAGCAATGCGCGCTCAAGACGTGCTCCCAGTCCTTTATAGAACACAAATCGGGAGCCCGTTACTTTCGCAGCAGCCTCAAAATCTAGAATCCCTAAATCCTGACCCAATTCCCAATGAGCTTTTGGCTCAAATGAAAATACAGCTGGCTCGCCTACACGGCGAATCTCGACGTTGTCGTCTTCTGACTTGCCTATAGGTACATTATCATTAGGAATGTTTGGAATTGACATTACAATGCCGTTTAAATCGGCTTCAAGCACTCTAATCTCATCATCAAGCACTTTAATACGATCGCCTACGCCCTTCATTTCTTCAATCAGAGCGTCTGCGTCCTGTTTTGCTTTTTTCAAAGCGGCTACTTCTTGCGATACGACATTACGGCGGTTTTTCAACTGCTCAACTTCTTGCAGCAGCTCTCTGCGCTTCGTATCCAGACTTGTAAACCGGCTGATATCTTCAAGCGTCTTGCCGCGATTGTTCATCGCTTGCTCTACGCGCTGCAAATCATTGCGCATTAATTTTACATCTAACAAGGTGACCCCTCCTACCTCGCTTCACGTACCATGTCTAGAAAATATGCGTGCATCCGTTCATCATCGGTTAATTCTGGATGAAACGAGGCTGCCAACAAATGTCCCTGGCGTGCAGCAACAATTTGGTCCTTATACGTCGATAGGACCTCGACACCTTCGCCTACACCTTCGATTAATGGAGCACGAATGAATACCGCGCGAACATCGTCTGCGATGCCTTTTACGGGCAAATCCGTCTCAAAGCTTTCCCGCTGCCGTCCGAACGCATTGCGGGCAACCTTGATATCCATTAATCCAAGATGTGCTTCCGGCTGACCGGCAATTTCCTTGGCGATCACAATAAGTCCCGCACAAGTACCGAATATCGGCTTACCTTGCTTAGAGAATAACTGCAATGCGTCAATAAAATTATAGGTGCGCATCAGCTTGCCGATGGTCGTACTCTCTCCACCTGGGATAATAATCCCATCGATCTCGCTTAGCTGCTCCGTTTTCTTGACGATGACGCCTTCAGCGCCTGCTTTCTCAATCAGCTTAATATGCTCGGCTACTGCTCCTTGGAGTGCCAATACTCCTATTTTCATGGCTAATCCATCCTTTACCGAACAATTACCAGCCGCGATCTTGCATGCGTTGAGTAGCATCCAGCTTGGAAATTTCGATACCTTTCATTGGCGTTCCTAAGTTTTTGGAAATTTCAGCAATCAGTGCATAGTCCGTGAAGTGCGTTGTTGCTTCCACGATAGCTTTTGCAAACTTCTCTGGGCTATCCGATTTGAAAATACCCGATCCAACGAATACGCCGTCAGAACCCAAATGCATCATAAGAGCAGCATCCGCTGGAGTCGCTACGCCACCTGCAGCGAAGTTAACAACTGGCAATTTGCCTGTTTCATGTACTTGCAGCAGCAGCTCATATGGAGCACCCAAATTTTTAGCTTCAGCCATCAGCTCGTCTTTGGACATAGCTTGTACTTTTTTAATTTGACCGACCATCATACGCATGTGACGAACCGCTTCAACAATGTTTCCTGTTCCTGGCTCACCTTTAGTACGAATCATGGACGCGCCTTCGCCGATTCTGCGCAGCGCTTCTCCAAGGTCTCTAGCTCCGCAAACGAACGGAACGGTGAATTCTCTTTTATTGATATGGAAAACTTCATCGGCAGGAGTAAGTACTTCACTCTCATCGATATAGTCTACACCCATGGACTCCAAAATTTTCGCTTCAACAAAATGACCTATACGAGCTTTAGCCATAACCGGAATGGATACGGCTTTCATAACTTCTTCCATAATAGTAGGGTCAGCCATACGGGCTACGCCGCCTGCTGCACGAATATCCGAAGGTACACGCTCCAATGCCATGACAGCGGAAGCTCCAGAAGCCTCAGCGATTCTTGCTTGTTCTGCATTCATGACGTCCATAATGACGCCACCTTTTTGCATTTCAGCCATACCTTTTTTAACTCGCGATGTACCAGTTTCCATTTCCCGACTCCTCCTAAAGACCCTTATAATCGATTCACGATACGCAAAATGCGACAAACTAACTAAGCAATTATTTTACATGAACAACCTTAAATATACAACCCGTTTACCCGGATTTTACGCCTTCTTAGCACCGCTAATCATATCTACAAAAAAGTTCTTGATCGCCCGGAAAAATAAGCGGAACCAACCACCTTTTTCTTCATCATTTGCTGCCACTAATTTTATAGTATACGGTTTATTTTCAAAAGTAACCGTCATGGTACCAACTTCTTGTCCCTTAGCAATAGGTGCAATCAAATCGGTCTTACCTTCTGCGGTTTTTGCAAATGCGGAATCCTGTGTCCCCTTCTTAACCAGCAAGGATAACCCTTCTCCTGTAACTACTCCTACTTCTGTATTCGTACCTTTCTTAATAGGCACCGTCGCCAATGACTCTACAGGACTGCCTGCTTTGACGACTTCTTTCTTTTCGAAGTTCGTATAGCCGTAGTCTAGCAGCTTCTTAGTATCAAAAAAGCTGTTGTCCCTGCTGCTTGAATTCATAACCACGGAGATAAGTCTTGTATCGTTGCGGATGGCCGTACCTGTGAAGCAGTAGCCTGCTTTGTCCGTATGCCCCGTCTTCAAACCATCCAAGCCCTGATACACATACTTTTTAAAGTTAACGTTATCCTTGTTACCTTCTAGCATCCAGTTATAGTTAATCATCGGATTGGTGTCCGTAGCTCTAAATTTTTTGGATGTAATGCTGGAAAATTTCAGAATATCCGGATAATCCTTAACCAAATGATAAGCGATAAGTGCAGCATCTTTAGCTGTAAAGATCGTTTCCCCTGGAAGTGAAGCCGGTGCGAATTTGCCCAAATCTACACGATCCAAGCCAGAAGTATTAATGAAATAAGCATCCTTGGACAAGCCTAGCTTGGCTGCCGTTTCATTCATCAGCTGCGCAAACTTCTCTTCAGAGCCTGATATTTTCTCTGCTAACGCGACTGCTGCTCCATTATCTGAATAAATGGTAACGGCATTAAACAAATCTTGAACGCTATATTGATCACCTTGAGCTTTTGGAATACCTGACAATGCTTTATTATTCGATAAAAAAGCTGAGTAATCGCTAATGGTGAGCGTATCGGTCCAATCGATCTTTTTATTAGCAATGCTATCAAGAACTAAATATTCAGTCATCATTTTGGCCATACTGGCAGGCTGCATAGGAGTATTTTCATTTTGGGCGTACAGGACTTGTCCTGTTGAAGCCTCCATCAATATCGCCGATTTCGAGCTTAATCCTAAATTCGGGGCATCTGCCTCCGCAGCTTGGGCCGTATTAGCAACTAGTGGGGAAATTGCGATTTGTGCTACGATCGAAGCCGCTAATATCAGCTTTCCCCATTTCCAAAACCTGTTCACTTCTTCACTCTCCCATTCATTTTGTGCTTTTATTGTAGCATACCAACGTAACCAAAAAAAAGAAGACAAAGACCTGAGCCCTTGTCTCCAATATATGGTTCGAAATTACAACGAATAGTTAGGTGCTTCTTTGGTGATTTGCACATCATGTGGATGACTTTCGCGCAAGCCTGCACCAGTAATACGAATGAACGACGTATCGTTAATAAGCTCCGGAATATTGTGAGCACCACAGTAGCCCATACCGGAACGCAAACCACCGACTAGCTGATACACGGTATCGGCCAAAGGACCTTTGTAAGCGATACGTCCTTCAATACCTTCAGGAACGAGCTTGCTTTCGTTCTCTTGGAAGTAACGGTCTTTACTGCCTTCCTTCATGGCTCCAAGTGAGCCCATACCACGGTATACTTTGAACTTTCTGCCTTGGTAAATTTCAGATTCACCTGGGCTCTCGTCCGTACCTGCAAACAAACTACCAATCATAACAGCACTGGCGCCGGCTGCAATCGCTTTGGTAACATCTCCTGAATACTTGATGCCTCCATCAGCAATGATTGGCACATTGTACTCTCGTGCTACTGAAGCACAATCATAAATGGCAGTAATCTGAGGTACACCGATACCCGCAATAACGCGTGTAGTACAGATAGAGCCAGGACCGATACCTACTTTAACCATGGAAGCCCCGGCTTGGATAAGGTCTCTTGTACCGTCTCCAGTGGCTACATTACCTGCACAGATTGGAAGGTCAGGGTATTGTGTACGGATCATCTTAACCGTGTTAAGGATATTGATATGGTGACCGTGAGCCGAGTCTACCACAAGCATGTCCGCTCCAGCTTCGACCAAAGCGGCTGTACGCTCCATAACGTCTTTGGATACTCCTACTGCAGCACCTACCAGAAGGCGGCCGTGAGCATCTTTTGCTGAGGTAGGGAACTGGATAGCCTTCTCGATATCTTTGATCGTAATGAGGCCCTTCAGCGTGTTATGCTCATCAACCAACGGCAGCTTCTCGATTTTGTGCTGCTGCAAAATAACTTCAGCCTCAGCCAGCGTAGTTCCTACTGGAGCCGTTACGAGATTCTCGCGAGTCATAACTTCTTTAATCTTGATGGAGTAGTCATGAACAAAACGAAGATCCCGGTTTGTTAAAATACCGACCAGTTTTTTGTTTTCGTCACAAATTGGTACACCAGAGATTCTATACTTCGCCATTAGCTCTTCAGCATCGTATACGTGGTGTTCCGGGGTCAAGGAGAATGGGTTCGTGATAACTCCGCTTTCCGAACGCTTAACACGGTCTACTTCCTCAGCTTGCTGTGCGATAGACATGTTTTTATGAATAATCCCAATACCGCCTTCTCGTGCGATAGCTATCGCTAGTGCCGCTTCCGTTACCGTATCCATCGCTGAACTTAAGAAAGGGATATTTAACTTGATTTTATCTGTAAGCTGCGTTGAGATGTTGATTTCTTTCCCGAAAACCTCTGACTTTCTTGGCACCAACAATACATCATCAAACGTCAAGCCTTCTTTAGCAAACTTTGTTTCCCACACGAAATTATCCTCCTTCAAATTCATACTTGCCCGTAGATATTATTGCAATATTATCAAAAGCCTATTTTTAATGTCAAGCTTATCTTGGTAACCGTTTAAGGAACGTCATAAATATGTACAAACTATGGAAATGGAAGGATTGTATGCCCTTTCTTAAGGTTAGAATGCCCATTATATAAGGAAAATTATGAATATTCTTTTAATTAAAGAGTGGTTCCTTCCTTCACCTCATAAAACACTAACTAACTTATCTATGGTAGAAAAAACAAAAAAGTCTTCTTGGATCATGTCCAAAAAGACTTTTTACATTTTGCTTGGCGACGTTCTACTCTCCCAGGACCCTGCGGTCCAAGTACCATCGACGCTGGAAGGCTTAACGTTCGTGTTCGGTATGGGTACGCGTGGTTCCCTTCCGCCATCATCACCAAACTAAGAGCTTTCGTCAGAAAGCTTGCTTCGTAAGCATACGCTTTTTTCGAAGCGTTACTTCTTCGAAATCGCTGCGAGAAAATATCCTTCCTTAAAAAGGACATGCAGCTCAAGGCTTATTCCTTGAAAACTAGATACGAAATAAATACGCGTTGGTTGAGCTATACTTCTGCATGTTGTACACATCACAGAATCTTGGATAAGCCCTCGACCGATTAGTATTCGTCAGCTCCACACGTTGCCGTGCTTCCACCCCGAACCTATCAACCTCGTCGTCTTCAAGGGGTCTTACATACTGGGAAATCTCATCTTGAGGGGGGCTTCACGCTTAGATGCTTTCAGCGCTTATCCCGTCCGTACGTAGCTATCCAGCCGTGCTCCTGGCGGAACAACTGGTACACCAGCGGTACGTCCATCCCGGTCCTCTCGTACTAAGGACAGCTCCTCTCAAATTTCCTACGCCCACGACAGATAGGGACCGAACTGTCTCACGACGTTCTGAACCCAGCTCGCGTACCGCTTTAATGGGCGAACAGCCCAACCCTTGGGACCTACTTCAGCCCCAGGATGCGATGAGCCGACATCGAGGTGCCAAACCTCCCCGTCGATGTGGACTCTTGGGGGAGATAAGCCTGTTATCCCCAGGGTAGCTTTTATCCGTTGAGCGATGGCCCTTCCATTCGGTACCACCGGATCACTAAGCCCGACTTTCGTCCCTGCTCGACCTGTATGTCTCGCAGTCAAGCTCCCTTATGCCTTTGCACTCTTCGAATGATTTCCAACCATTCTGAGGGAACCTTGGGGCGCCTCCGTTACTTTTTAGGAGGCGACCGCCCCAGTCAAACTGCCCACCTGACACTGTTCCCCGACCGGTTCACGGCCGCGGGTTAGAACTCCGATACGATCAGGGTGGTATCCCAACGTCGCCTCCACACAAGCTGGCGCTCATGCTTCTCAGGCTCCCACCTATCCTGTACAGATCGTACCAAAGTCCAATATCAAGCTGCAGTAAAGCTCCATGGGGTCTTTCCGTCTTGTCGCGGGTAACCTGCATCTTCACAGGTATTAAAATTTCACCGGATCTCTCGTTGAGACAGCGCCCAAGTCGTTACGCCATTCGTGCGGGTCAGAATTTACCTGACAAGGAATTTCGCTACCTTAGGACCGTTATAGTTACGGCCGCCGTTTACTGGGGCTTCGGTTCATAGCTTCGGGTTACCCCTAACCACTCCCCTTAACCTTCCAGCACCGGGCAGGCGTCAGCCCGTATACTTCGCCTTGCGGCTTCGCACAGACCTGTGTTTTTGCTAAACAGTCGCTTGGGCCTTTTCACTGCGGCCCCCTCGGGCTATTCACCCTACCGAGGCACCCCTTCTCCCGAAGTTACGGGGTCATTTTGCCGAGTTCCTTAACGAGAGTTCTTCCGCGCGCCTTAGCATGCTCTGCTCGCCTACCTGTGTCGGTTTGCGGTACGGGCACCTTCTCCCTGGCTAGAGGCTTTTCTTGGCAGCCTGAACTCATGACCTTCGCTACTGCAATTTTCGCTCCCCATCACAGACCAGCCTTACGATGTGCGGATTTGCCTACACATCAGCCTCTCTGCTTGGACGGGCATCCATCAGCCCGCGTCACTATCCTTCTGCGTCACCCCATTGCTCATAACGGTTCACGGTGGTACAGGAATTTCAACCTGTTGTCCTTCGACTACGCCTTTCGGCCTCGCCTTAGGTCCCGACTTACCCTGAGTGGACGAGCCTTCCTCAGGAACCCTTAGGCTTTCGGCGGACAAGATTCTCACTTGTCTTTTCGTTACTCATACCGGCATTCTCACTTGTATGCTGTCCAGCGCTCCTTACGGTACACCTTCAACCTACATACAACGCTCCCCTACCCAAGAACATTACTGTCCTAGCCATAGCTTCGGTGGCGTGTTTAGCCCCGTTACATTTTCGGCGCAGAGTCACTCGACCAGTGAGCTATTACGCACTCTTTCAATGGTGGCTGCTTCTAAGCCAACATCCTGGTTGTCTGTGCAACTCCACATCCTTTCCCACTTAACACACACTGGGGGACCTTAGCTGATGGTCTGGGCTGTTTCCCTCTTGACAATGGATCTTAGCACTCACTGTCTGACTCCCGGGATGAAAGTATGTGGCATTCAGAGTTTGACTGGACTTGGTAACCCTTGGCGGGCCCCGCACCCAATCAGTGCTTTACCTCCACTACTCATCTCCCGAGGCTAGCCCTAAAGCTATTTCGGGGAGAACCAGCTATCTCCAAGTTCGATTGGAATTTCTCCGCTACCCCCACCTCATCCCCGAATTTTTCAACATTCGTGGGTTCGGGCCTCCAGTGCGTGTTACCGCACCTTCACCCTGGACAGGGGTAGATCACATGGTTTCGGGTCTACGCCCACGTACTAAGTCGCCCTATTCAGACTCGCTTTCGCTGCGGCTTCGGCTCTTCACCTTAACCTTGCACGGGAACGTAACTCGCCGGTTCATTCTACAAAAGGCACGCCATCACCCATGAACGGGCTCTGACTTCTTGTAAGCACACGGTTTCAGGTTCTATTTCACTCCGCTCCCGCGGTTCTTTTCACCTTTCCCTCACGGTACTGCTTCACTATCGGTCGCTAGGGAGTATTTAGCCTTGGCAGATGGTCCTGCCTGCTTCCCACGAGGTTTCACGTGTCTCGCGGTACTCGGGATCCGTCTAGCGATACGTTCGTTTTTGGCTACAGGACTTTTACCCTCTCTGGTCGGCCTTTCCAGACCGCTTCACCTAACCAACTTTTCGCACATTGACGTCCCACAACCCCAGGGAGCAAGCCCCCTGGTTTGGGCTATTCCGCTTTCGCTCGCCGCTACTGACGGAATCACTTTTGTTTTCTTCTCCTGAGGGTACTTAGATGTTTCAGTTCTCCTCGTATGCCTCTACACATCCTATGTATTCAGATGCGAGTAACTGAGTATTACCTCAGCTGGGTTCCCCCATTCGGACATCCCCGGATCAAAGCCTGCTTACGGCTCCCCGAGGCCATTTCGTCGTTCGCCACGTCCTTCTTCGGCTCCTAGCGCCTAGGCATCCTCCGTGTGCTCTTATTAGCTTAACCAGCTAATGATTCGATTCGTAAAGAATCGTCACTACGTGTATTGCTCTACGCATTTATTTCGATATCTAGTTTTCAAGGAACAATCTGTCTGCAACTGTTACATTGGCAAAGCCATGTCAGTTGTCAGGCTTTTTGAGAAGTGTTATCCTCTCAAAACTGACCAACGAGTGAATGTTGTTTGCAGTATAATATACTGCTCATGTCCGATGACCTACAGTCATCATGGACTCCATAGAAAGGAGGTGATCCAGCCGCACCTTCCGATACGGCTACCTTGTTACGACTTCACCCCAATCATCTACCCCACCTTCGGCGGCTGGCTCCCTTGCGGGTTACCCCACCGACTTCGGGTGTTGTAAACTCTCGTGGTGTGACGGGCGGTGTGTACAAGACCCGGGAACGTATTCACCGCGGCATGCTGATCCGCGATTACTAGCAATTCCGACTTCATGCAGGCGAGTTGCAGCCTGCAATCCGAACTGAGACCGGCTTCTAAAGATTCGCTCCACCTCGCGGCTTCGCTTCCCGTTGTACCGGCCATTGTAGTACGTGTGTAGCCCAGGTCATAAGGGGCATGATGATTTGACGTCATCCCCGCCTTCCTCCGGTTTGTCACCGGCAGTCACTCTAGAGTGCCCAACTCAATGCTGGCAACTAAAGTCAAGGGTTGCGCTCGTTGCGGGACTTAACCCAACATCTCACGACACGAGCTGACGACAACCATGCACCACCTGTCTCCAATGCTCCGAAGAGGGCACCTATCTCTAGGTGTTTCATCGGGATGTCAAGACCTGGTAAGGTTCTTCGCGTTGCTTCGAATTAAACCACATACTCCACTGCTTGTGCGGGTCCCCGTCAATTCCTTTGAGTTTCACTCTTGCGAGCGTACTCCCCAGGCGGAGTGCTTACTGTGTTTACTTCGGCACCAAGGGTATCGAAACCCCTAACACCTAGCACTCATCGTTTACGGCGTGGACTACCAGGGTATCTAATCCTGTTTGCTCCCCACGCTTTCGCGCCTCAGCGTCAGTTACGGTCCAGAAAGTCGCCTTCGCCACTGGTGTTCCTCCACATCTCTACGCATTTCACCGCTACACGTGGAATTCCACTTTCCTCTCCCGCACTCAAGTCACCCAGTTTTCAGTGCGATCCGGGGTTGAGCCCCGGGCTTAAACACCAAACTTAAATGACCGCCTGCGCGCGCTTTACGCCCAATAATTCCGGACAACGCTTGCCCCCTACGTATTACCGCGGCTGCTGGCACGTAGTTAGCCGGGGCTTTCTTCTCAGGTACCGTCACCCTAAGAGCAGTTACTCTCCTAGGCGTTCTTCCCTGGCAACAGAGCTTTACGATCCGAAAACCTTCATCACTCACGCGGCGTTGCTCCGTCAGACTTGCGTCCATTGCGGAAGATTCCCTACTGCTGCCTCCCGTAGGAGTCTGGGCCGTGTCTCAGTCCCAGTGTGGCCGATCACCCTCTCAGGTCGGCTACGCATCGTCGCCTTGGTAGGCCGTTACCCTACCAACTAGCTAATGCGCCGCAGGCCATCTGTAAGCCACAGGTTACCCCGTGTTTCATGATTCCCTCATGCGAGAGAACCAGTTATCTGGTCTTAGCTATCGTTTCCGATAGTTATCCCAATCTTACAGGCAGGTTGCCTACGTGTTACTCACCCGTCCGCCGCTATCCCCGAAGGGACCGCTCGACTTGCATGTATTAGGCACGCCGCCAGCGTTCGTCCTGAGCCAGGATCAAACTCTCCATTAAAGTGATCACCGAAGCGATCGTATAACAGAGCTTGTCTTAAGCTCAAAATTCAATGCTAGCGAGAATTTTCATTCTCTTTAAAACATTCACTCGTTGTTCAGTTTTCAAAGGACAATCT